>NZ_BMHM01000003.1 GCF_014640815.1 Vreelandella lutescens
AGGCTTGACCCTATAACACCCAAGGGGTCTGGTCGCAGTAATAACGACGAGTGTGAACGCACTCAGAGAACCGGATACGCAGCCGCAAGCCAAGAGGCTTGCTCGAAAGAGACGATCACACAACACGTCACACGATTCAGCATGATGTACATGACAAGTTACGCCTGACGACCATAGCACGCGTGAACCACCTGATCCCTTGCCGAACTCAGAAGTGAAACCGCTTAGCGCCGATGGTAGTGTGGGGTCTCCCCATGCGAGAGTAGGTCATCGTCAGGCACTTATACTGCAAAAAACCCAGCCAACAGGCTGGGTTTTTTGTTGCGCGCTCAATAAGTTGCTTAAAAGAAACAGTGTGAAATAAAAACCCAGCCAAATGGCTGGGTTTTTGCGTTTAAGCGTTCAGAGAGCTACATCAACCATTAACCGCAGAGCGACTCCAGGGCTTCAATGAAGCTATCCATTTCATCGTCGGTGCCGATGGAGATACGCAGGAAGTTGTTGAGTAAGTTGGTATTGAAATGGCGTACCAAAATGCCTCGCTCACGAAGGCCAGCAAACAGCTGTGCACCGGCAAATTCAGGGTGCTGAGCCAGCAGGAAATTGGCTTTTGAGGGCAGTACCTCAAAGCCCAGCCCTTCCAGCCGTTGGCGGGTTCGCTCACGGGTGGTGATGACATTGTCCCGGCAGGCGTTGAAGTGCTGGGTATCTTTTAAGGCCTCAATGCCGACCACACTGGCGAGGCTATCGACCGGATAAGAGTTGAAGGAATCCTTCACCCGCTGCAAGCCTTCAATCAGCTCAGGCGAGCCAATGGCATAGCCTAAGCGCAGGCCAGCCAAGCTGCGGGATTTAGAAAAGGTGCCCGTGACCAGCAGGTTGGGGTAACGACCCACCAGTGCCACCGCGCTTTCCGCGCCAAAATCGACATAAGCTTCGTCGACCAATACTACGCGATCTGTCACACGTTTCAGCAGTGCTTCGATGCTGTCAAGAGAGTGCGCGTGGCCAGTAGGCGCATTAGGGTTGGCAAAAATAACGCCCCCACGCTTAGAAGCGCTAGCCAGCGCCTCTAGGTCGACTTCCCACTTCTCATTGAGCGGGTGTTTGCGCAGCTCAACGCCATACAGATTGGCATACACAGGGTAGAAGCTATAAGTAATAGAGGGCACATCCAGCGGCGCGCCCTGGCAAAAGAAAGCCTGGAACGCGAACGCCAGCACTTCGTCAGAGCCATTGCCAACAAAGGTTTCTGCTACGCTTACACCGTAGGTATCTGCGAGCGTCTCGCGAAGCGCCAGAGATGTTGGGTCAGGGTAGAGGCGCAGGTGGTCAACGGCATAATGGCGTAGGGCTTCGCCGACCCCAGGCGCTGGCGGATAAGGGTTCTCGTTGGTATTGAGTTTAATGACGCGTTCGCGGGGCTGCTCCCCTGGCACGTAAGGGGTAAGCTCCCTAACGGCGGGACTCCAATATTGGCTCATAAGGGTAACCTGATTATCCTAGCGGTAATGACACCATGGTCGCCTGATGGCTGTCAGAGCGCAAGCATTCGAATAAGGTGTTAAGTTGCTTTCACTTCTGTCAGGGAAGGGGTGGGCGTCGCACCTTGTAGCGGTTATGCTGTCATAAGCGCGCGAAAGAAATGTATGTCCAACACGATAAGGAGACACCCAATGCAATTCAGGAGTTTGCTAGCCGGTTCGGCTATGTTGGCACTGTTGGCGGGCTGCGCAGCTGGCCCGACGGATCAGCGCGAAGATGCAGGTATGACCGCATCACAGGCTAACTACCAAGGCACACTGCCTTGCCGTAACTGTGACGGCATTGACCTGGATGTCACGTTGGAAGGGGAAGATATGAGCGCCCCAGAAGAGCGGACGTTCACGCTAAATGCGACCTACCGTAATCACCCCCAAACACCACCGGACGAAAACTATGCCGGTAACTGGGAAGTGCTGACCGGTACGCCGTCAGATCCCGATGCCACGGTATACGAGCTAACGCCGGATGGCGACGGGCAGATCTACTACTTCCAGCGTATTGATGAGCGTACTCTGGAGTTGATCGACCCAGAGCGTCGTCGCTTTGAAAATGGTGAGATGCTGCAACTACAGCGTCAGTAAACGAATACGCGACGCTCAAAGGCGGCCACTGGCCGCCTTTTGCGTTTCTGATAGCAGAGTAAAGTGGCGCACTAGGCAGTAGCGTGCGAACTAACCGCATGGTCGGTCGCCAGGAGCATGATCAACAGGAGCAACTAGGCAGTGGCAAAAGCAAAAAGTGCCTTTGTGTGTACCGAATGCGGTGCAGACTATCGTAAGTGGCAGGGCCAATGTACCAGCTGCCAAGAGTGGAATACGCTCAGCGAAGTGACGCTGGCAAGTGCCCGCCCGGGCAGTGGGGCAACCACTGGGCGAGCCGGGTACGCAGGCGACCTTTCACGAGATGTGGTTGACCTAAGCAATGTCGATTTAAGCGAAGTACCCAGGCTCACCTCGACCTTTGCAGAGTTTGATCGGGTGCTCGGCGGTGGTTTGGTGCCCGGCTCGGCTGTGCTGCTCGGCGGCAACCCTGGAGCGGGTAAATCGACGCTGCTGCTGCAAACCGCCTGCAAGCTTGCCCAGCAGCGGCGTATTCTCTATGTCACGGGGGAGGAGTCGCTCTCTCAGGTGGCCATGCGGGCGCATCGGTTACAGCTGCCCACTAATGGCTTGAAAATGCTGGCAGAAACCAGCGTAGAGACGATCTTAGCGGTCGCTGATCGAGAGAAGCCTGAGATCTTGGTCATCGACTCGATTCAAACCATGCACCTTGAAGACATTAGCTCGGCCCCTGGGGGCGTGGCGCAAGTACGTGAATCCGCCGCCGCGCTGACGCGCTTTGCTAAAAAGACTAATACCGTCCTGCTGCTGGTAGGGCACGTAACGAAAGACGGCACCCTGGCAGGCCCCAAGGTGCTAGAGCACATGATTGACGCCTCGCTGCTGCTAGAAGGCGGTGCGGACTCTCGATTCCGTACGCTACGCGGGCAGAAAAACCGCTTTGGTGCGGTGAACGAGCTGGGCGTGTTTGCTATGTTGGAGCAAGGGCTTAAAGAAGTGAAAAACCCTAGTGCGATCTTCTTGTCACGCCAAGAAGAGCAAGCGCCGGGTAGCCTCGTCATGGTGGTGTGGGAAGGAACACGGCCCATACTGGTAGAAGTGCAGGCCTTGGTGGATGAGTCCGCGCTGGGCAATCCCCGCCGTGTGGCTGTGGGGGTCGATCAAAACCGTCTCGCGATGCTGTTAGCCGTCCTTAACCGCCATGGCGGGTTATTTACCGGCGATCAGGATGTGTTTTTAAACGTGGTGGGCGGTGTCAAAGTGCTCGAAACCAGTGCCGACCTTGCCGTGATGCTAGCCGTTGTTTCAAGCCTGCAAAACCGCGCCTTACCGAAAGAGCTGGTGGTGTTTGGTGAGGTGGGCCTATCCGGCGAGATCCGCCCTGTGCCCAGTGGCCAAGAGCGCATTGCCGAAGCCGCTAAGCATGGGTTTTTACGCGCCATCGTGCCGCGTGGTAACGCGCCCAAGCAGTCACCTAAAGGGATGGAGGTCATTGCCGTAGATAAATTGAGCGATGCCCTAGAAGCGCTGTAACGTCAGCTATGCTTATTTAAAAAGGAGAGGGATGATGAGTTCGATTCGGTTAACCCAATACAGCCACGGAGCGGGCTGCGGCTGCAAAATCGCCCCTGACGTACTCGATGGCATTCTGGCAAAGGCAGGGCCCGCCGCCGGGCATCCGCGGCTGATCGTCGGCAACCAAGGACGTGAAGACGCTGCCGTCTACGATCTTGGTGATGGCCGCGGCATGATTGCCACTACCGACTTCTTTATGCCCATTGTCGATGACCCCTTTGATTTTGGCCGTATTGCCGCGACCAACGCCATTAGCGATGTGTACGCCATGGGCGGCACACCAGTGATGGCGCTGGGTATTTTAGGCTGGCCGCTGGATAAGCTGGGCCCTGAAATCGCCGGTGACGTGGTGGCGGGCGCTCAAGCGGTTTGTCGTGAACTAGGTATTGCTCTAGCAGGTGGCCACTCCATTGATGCCCCGGAGCCGATGTTTGGCTTAGCGGTCAACGGGCTGGTCGATCTTGAGCACTTAAAGCTTAACAGCCAAGCCAAACCTGGCGACCTGCTGTTTCTCACCAAACCGCTAGGCGTTGGTATGCTCACCACCGCCGAGAAGCGTGGCTTGCTGGAAGCAGGGCATCATGGCCTTGCCCGCGAAACCATGCTGAAACCCAACACCATTGGTGTGGCGCTCTCCAAAGTGAAGGGCGTCAACGCGATGACCGATGTCACGGGCTTTGGCTTAGCCGGTCATTTAACCGAGATGTGCAGCGCCAGCGGTGTCATGGCCCACGTTGATTTTCGCCGCTTGCCAAGGCTTGCCGAGGCGGAAGGTTACCGCCGTCAGGGGGCAGTACCTGGAGGCACGCTACGTAACCGCGACGCCTTGGGTGCCATGCTACCCGCGATGGACGAGGCGCACTGGCAGTGGCTGTGCGACCCACAAACCTCCGGTGGGCTATTGATCAGCGTTGACCCCGCCTGGGAAGACGATGTGGAGCGCATTGGCCGTGACCATGGCCTAACGCTGACTCCCTTTGGTGAAATGAAAGCGGCGCAAGGCGAAGCGCTGATAGAGATGATTGGATGACGCTACCCACGGTACCCGCAGCGCTAGAGTTAGTCGCCGCAAACACGCCGATGATAGATGTGCGCGCCCCGGTAGAGTTTGCCCAAGGCAGCCTGCCGGGGGCGGTCAACCTACCGCTGATGGTGGATGAAGAGCGCCATCAGGTGGGTATTGCCTACAAGCAGCAGGGGCAGCAGGCCGCCATTGAGTTGGGCCAGCGTTTGGTGAGTGGAAACGTGAAGCAAGCGCGAGTAGCCGCTTGGCAGGCGTATTTAGCCCAGCACCCAGAGGCAATTATCTACTGCTTTCGCGGTGGGCTGCGCTCACAAATTGCCCAGCAGTGGCTGGCGGATGCGGGGCTGAATCGGCCGCGTATAGAGGGTGGATGGAAAGCAGTGCGTCAGCGGCTTTGCCAGCGTATTGATGAAGCCGCGCACCAGCCGCTGCTAGTGGTGTCAGGGCTCACCGGTTGCGCGAAAACTCAGCTGATTAACCAACTCCCCAACGGCATTGATTTAGAAGCTTGCGCCAATCATAAGGGCTCAGCGTTTGGGCGGCAGCCCGACGAGCCTACTACTCAGATCGATTTTGAACACGCGCTGGCCCAGCGTTTGATTGGCCAACATGGCAAGCTCGTGCTGGAAGATGAGTCTCGGCAGATTGGTAATGCCAATATTCCCCTCGACTTTTGGCATGCACTACAGCGCGCCCCGCGTATTCGCATTGAGATGCCGCTAGATTGGCGGTTAGACCAACTACGCCGCGACTACATTGAAGCGCTTGAACAAGGCTATACCGAGCGCTACGGGCCGCAAGAAGGGTGGCAGCGCATGCAGAGACAGCTAGCCAGCGCGTTGGAGCGGCTGGCCAAGCGGCTAGGTAATGCCCGTTTGCAGCGGCTACAGCGCATGCAGGCCATGGCGTTCAGGGCCCATGCCGCAGGCGATATTCAAGCCCATGAAGCGTGGCTTGCGCCGCTGTTAACCGAATATTACGACCCGCTCTACCGCTACCACGTGGAAAAACAGCAGGGCAACCGGCCTGCTGAACTGCATATTGGGGATTGGGAAAGCTGCCTCGACGCCGCTAAACAGTGGAGCGCTTAACGGCGATGAGTAACATGGCTACGCCGTTTTCAGCCACTGCGTCATTACGCGGTCTAGTAACGGCGCTAAGCGCTGAAAGCGGGAGGTATCTTCCAAAATGAGGTCATTGGTTTGCACAAAGCGGCTGGCCGCCGCGTGTGTCGCCGCAGGACGCTCGCTGCCCAGTAAGAGCGGCATAACGCTCGCCTGTGTGGTTTCTAAATGGCAAAGTAGCCCCACTACGCGACCGGAGTCCCAACTAAACCCTTGTAGTGGTGCGGCAGCACTACCGCCCAAGGGCAGCGCGTTGTCTGGCAGGCTAAACACCAGCCGGTGCCACATAAACGCTTCAAACTGTTCCGGTAGATCAAAGCTGCTCTCGGGTGCCAGCGTGACCTGATGCCAGCCCGCTTCAGGGTAAGTGCCAGGGGCAACCACAGCATCCAGCGCATCCGCTATCCACAGCGCGCCCAGGCCGATGCCGAGTAGGGGTTTCTGACTATCTAAGTAACGGTTGAGGAGTTTACGCTCTGGCTTATGCCAAGCAGGTGGCTCGCTATAGAAGGCCTCTGGGCCATCTAACACAATCAGCGCATCGCACTCGCCTAGACGTGGCGTCAGTTCGCCCGCATAGAGGTGAAAAACGGTGTAACTATGGCCCATACTCGCAAGCCAGTCAGTTAAACGAGCGGGTCCATGGTCAGGGCCGTGCTGTAGCAGATGAATATGCATGGTAATCTCCTCGCCGGCCGAGTACATCAAGCGCTGCGGGGATCACCCGCCGCGTGAGTGCGACGATAACGTATCGCGTTCATTTCACCAACTCAGTTTCACAAACGTCCTTTCACAAACACAGTGACCCAGGAAATCAGCATGGTGGCTAAACCCCAAGGATTCTATCAGCGGCTGCAACTGCTACCGCTGCCCGCCCAGCAAGCATTTATGGCAGCGCTATGCGAGCGCCTATTACCCAACTACGCCCTGTACGAGCAAACCAGCGGCCATGGCGATGGGCACACCCTGCGCACCGTGCTGAACCTTGTGTGGGAGCGCCTTAGTGTCCCCAATGCCAGCATCGATTTTGCCCGCCAAGCCGAAAAACTCGCTGAGTGCGAGCCGCCGGAAGAGGACGAAAGCTTTGGCGCGCGCCGCGCGCTGGATGCGGTGGTGTCGATATCCGCACTCTTGGATACGCTCCAGGGGGAGTCCCCTGAAGCCGTGCTAGACGTGAGCCGTACCTCTCGCGCAGGCGTGCGTGCGTTTATCGAACTCACCGAAGGGGAAGTGGATGCCCAAGCGCTGGCGCTGATCATTCGCGACCACCCGCTGATGGAAGACGAAAACGACTTCCAAGACGCGGTGCTAGAAGCGGTCAGCGAACCGATCAACAAAGCCTCTTTAAAAGAGATCCGCACGCTTGGGCGTAATAACGGCATTAGTAACTTAGGGCTTACCTTGGACGATAACGACGGCTAGGACGTTAAAAACGCACGCCTGCTGTCACCATCATGCCTGCCGTACCGAAGATAATCAGATCAGACTCCACACGCCCCCACTGCACGCCAATGCTAGGTAGCAGCGCGGGGGCCACCTCTAAATGGTTGAGGGGGATCTTATCCCGGTACTCATCTTGATAACCGCGCAGCAGACCGCCGGTCAGTTTGGCACGTACGTTTATCTCATCGGCGAACTGCCATAGCGGAAACTCCCGGCCAGCGTAAAAATACCACGTAGGCTGATCAAAGGAGTTTTTGAACCAAGCAGCCCCCGCCAACCAGCGGTCAGGGTTATGCAGCTCAATACTCAGTAAGTTCTGCTGATTAGTATGCTCAGGGTCTGGGTCAAAATGGCGGGTGAGTAAGCTGGTTTGTACCAGCGTGTGGTCAAGCGCAAGGGTAGGAGGCCAATCCGGCAAAGAGAAGGCTGAGGCAGACGCGCTCAGCCAAATCCCTGCTATCCCTCCAATCCATGGAACGTAGCGACGCATTAAAAGCCCCTCAGTGAAGGGATAAGTGTGAGTTACAAGCGCATTTCAATGCCGCGCTCGGCCATATAGCGTTTTGCTTCTGGAATGGTGTACTCACCAAAGTGGAAGATACTCGCGGCCAGCACCGCATCGGCACCGCCTTTAAGCACGCCATCCACCAAGTGATCTAAATTGCCGACGCCGCCGGAAGCAATTACCGGCACGCTCACCGCTTCAGAAATGGCATGGGTGACGCCTAGGTCAAAGCCAATCTTCGTGCCGTCGCGGTCCATACTGGTCAGCAGCAGCTCGCCTGCGCCAAACTCGACCATTTTCTTGGCCCACTCCACCGCATCCAGGCCGGTGGGGCGACGGCCGCCGTGGGTGAAAATCTCCCAGCGGTCAGGCTCGCCTTCCTTAGACACTTTTTTAGCGTCAATCGCCACCACAATGCACTGGCTGCCAAAACGCTCGGCGGCTTCACGCACAAATTCGGGGTTCGTCACCGCCGCGGTATTGATTGAGACCTTATCGGCCCCAGCGTTCAGCATGGTGCGGATATCGTCGCAGGTACGAATGCCGCCTCCCACGGTTAAGGGAATAAACACCTCACCCGCAATACGCTCGACCATATCCACCGTGGTGGCGCGGTCTTCGTGGCTCGCGGTGATATCAAGAAAAGTGATTTCATCGGCACCCTGCTGGTTATAGCGCTGAGCGATCTCCACCGGGTCGCCCGCGTCACGAATACCCACAAAGTTAACGCCTTTCACCACGCGCCCGGCGTCTACGTCCAGGCAGGGGATAATCCGCTTGGATAAGCTCATTGATGGCCTCCGCTTAGCTGGTCGCTCAAGCGCTGGGCTTCCGCGACATCCAGGCTGCCTTCATAGATGGCACGGCCGGTAATGGCACCCAAAATGCCGCTATCGGCCACATCACACAGGGCGCGGATATCGTCCAAGTTGGTCACGCCGCCAGAAGCAATCACCGGCAGGCCGCCTTCGCGGGCAAGGGCAGCGGTCGCTTCCACGTTGACACCCTGCATCATGCCGTCGCGGGCAATATCGGTGTACACAATGCTGGAAACGCCGTCGTTGGCGAAGCGCTTGGCAAGCTCAGTGGCTTTGACGGTGGAGACTTCTGCCCAGCCATCGGTGGCGACATAGCCATCTTTAGCGTCCAGACCCACAATAATATGGCCGGGGAAGGCACGGCACATCTCACCCACAAATTCGGGCTCTTTCACTGCTTTGGTGCCGATAATCACGTAAGAAACACCGGCGCTTAAATAGTGCTCGATGGTCTCCGCCGAGCGAATGCCGCCGCCAATTTGAATGGGCAAGTTGGGGTAAGCGCGGGCGATGGCAGTGACCGCATCACCGTTCACCGGCTTGCCTTCAAAGGCACCGTTCAAATCCACTAGATGCAAGCGGCGAGCGCCTGCTTCCACCCAGCGTGCGGCCATGGCCACCGGGTCGTCGCCGTAGGAGGTCGCATCTTCCATGCGGCCCTGTTTCAAACGCACACACTGGCCGTCTTTGAGATCAATCGCGGGAATTACCAACATAGTGAAACCTCTCAGGGCGTCCAGGTGACAAAATTTTCCAGCAGGCGAAGGCCTGCACGGGAGCTTTTTTCCGGGTGAAACTGCACGGCAAAGGTGGCGTCGCGGCCAATCGCCACGTGAGCGCTCACACTGCCGTACTGGGTAGTGCCGAACACTTGGGCGTCCTCGGCGGCATTCACGTAATAGCTGTGCACGAAATAGAAGTGCTCGTTATTATCGATGCCTGCCCAGAGCGGGTGGTCGTGGTGTTGATTCACCAAGTTCCAACCCATGTGGGGTACTTTCAGGCGCTGCTCTTGAGCATCGCGCATAGTGGCCGGGAAGCGGTCCACGCTGCCTTGGAAAAAGCCCAAGCAGTCCACGCCGCCATTCTCTTCGCTGCGCTCCATTAACATCTGCTGGCCTACACAGATGCCCAGTAGCGGTTTGGCCTGGCGGGACAAAATATCGTCCACCAGCCCGCGCAGTTCGGTACGCTCAAGCTCGCCCACGCAGTCACGAATCGCGCCCTGGCCGGGCAACACTAGACGGGTAGCGCCCAGAATACGCCGTGGGTCGCGGGTGATGATCACATTCTCATGGGTGACGTGCTCAAGCGCCTTGGCCACAGAGTGTAGGTTGCCCATTCCATAATCGATTACCGCAATGGTCATGAAGCGCTCCTTAAGGTCGTGGGCGATAGATTCGTAGGCGAAAGGCGTGCCGCTACGCCGCTAATCGCAACGATCGGCATTATAAGCTGCCTTTGGTAGAGGGCATTTGCCCAGCCATGCGCGGGTCTTCCGCAACGGCCATACGCAGTGCGCGGCCAAAGGCTTTGAAAATGGTTTCGGCCTGATGATGAGCATTAAAGCCTTTGACGTTGTCGATATGCAGCGTCACGCGGGCGTGATTCACAAAGCCCTGGAAAAACTCCCAAAACAGCTGGGTATCCATACGACCGATGGTGTCGCGGGTGAACTCAACGTTCATATACAGGCCGGGGCGGCCAGAGAAATCAATCACTACCCGCGAGAGCGCCTCATCCAGCGGCACATAAGCATGGCCGTAGCGGTAGATGCCGCGCTTATCGCCAATGGCCTCATTAAACGCTTGGCCCAGGGTGATGCCCAAATCTTCAACGGTGTGGTGATCATCGATATGCAGGTCGCCTTTGGCGTGAATATCAAGATCGATCATTCCATGCCGAGCCACTTGATCTAGCATGTGGTCCAGAAACGGAACGCCAGTTTCGCAGTTAAGACGGCCTTCACCATCAAGGTTGACGCTGACCGTAATCTGCGTTTCGTTGGTGTCACGGCTTACCGTGGCAATACGCGCTGACATGTTGCATCTCCTGCGCCGGAGCGCACTCTGAGGAATAATCGGCGGGCGGCAACTGCGGCCAAAACAACCATTATAGAGAATCGGCGGCCCCATCCGCTACAATGCGGGGAATGTCGCCGCCGTTTGCGGCGCTAACATAGCAGCCTAGCTGCGTTGGCAACGAGGATTTCACCATGCCGGTGACACTGCAATATGTCGACCAGGCCCGTTGGGAAGCAGACGAGCAGGTGCGCATCGACCTAGTGCGCATCTACGAAGACGCGCCTCAGGAGCGCATGCCTACTCCCACGGTTTTGCCATTTATTGAGCAGCATTTAAGCAAGCAGCACGTCTTTGCCTGCGCTCATTTCAACGACCGCCTGCTGGGCGCGGTGGCCCTTCATGAAGGTGACGACCGCGCTTGGTGGTTGGCAGAGCTATGCGTGCGCAAAACCACTCGCCGGCGCGGCGTTGGCTCGCGGCTAATGGCGCTGATAGGCGAACAAGCCAAACAGGAAGGGCGCGTACTGCGGATTGCCACCACCACACTGCCATTGGCAGACCGCATGCTGCTATCGAAATTGGGTTATCGGCCCGTGGCCGATCCATCGTCTGAGTCAGACCAGCACGCAACCAGTGAGTTTGTTGAGCTAGACCCACAAGGGAAAGGGTAAATGAAACAGCTATTACGTATTTTGCTGGCCGCCGTCGGTATTCTAGCCATTGTGGCCGTGGCCGCCGTGGTGTACGTCACCACCTTTTTAGACCCAGAAGACTTTAAGCCGCGCTTAACCGCGGTGGTCGAGGAGCAAACTGGCCTGAACCTTGCGCTGGAAGGCCCCATTACCTGGTCGTTCTACCCTCGCATTGGCGTGAGTGTCGAACAGGCCCGTGCTTGGCTGCCTGAGCAAACTCAAGACGACACCGCCTTTGCCGCGATTAACCGTGCTGAAGTCAGTGTCGCCTTTGCCCCGCTGCTGCGCGGTGAGATTGCCGTTGATGGCCTGACGATTGATGGCATGCGCCTCAATCTAGAGAAAAGTGCCGAAGGCGAAGCCAACTGGCAGCCGCTGTTGGAACGTCTTTCTGAGCACAATAACGAAACCGCTGAAACCGTTCTGGCCCCGGCCAGCGCAGGCCCCAATGCCGATGCAGGCAATCTCTCAGTCGTATTGAATATTGCCAGTGTTGAAGTGAAAAATGCCGATATTCGCTACCGCGATGAGCAGAGCCAAGCGCTATGGCGGGTGCAGCCGCTGAACATTGCCGGCACCAACGTCAACCCGGTGCGCTCTTTCCCGCTAAAAGCCATGTTCACGTTGACTAAGCACAACCGGCTGGATGCTGAAGTACTGGAGCGCGCCCCTGACCTCTCCAGCGAAGTGAACCTTGAAACGCGCCTGCGGCTGGGGCTGAAAGATGAGCAAATCATCTTTGAAAACACCCAGCTCACCACCCACACTCGCCAAGGCGCGGCCAGTGAGCCGCAGCAGTTGAGCCTGCGCGCCGCTGAAATTGTTGCCCGCTTAGCCGACCAGCAGCTCAGCGTCACGGAAGGCGTACTGGAAGCCGGGCTGCGCCACCCAGAAAACTGGCAGGGCAGCCTTGCGCTGGCGCTGGCGTTTGGTTTGGATACCGACTTCGTCGCGCAAACCGCCCAGTTGAAAGATGTGCAGCTGACCGGGCCGGATGGCCTGCGCGTGAGCGGCCACTTAAACGTCGAGCAACTGCTCGATGCACCGCAATACAGCGGCCAGCTTACCGCCGCCCCCTTTACACTGCGGCCCTGGATTTCCCGCACGGGGGTGGCGTTGAACACTGCCAGTGAAGCCGCACTGAGCGATGTGGCGCTCACCAGCCCCATCGAAGGTAGCTTAGAGCGCATTGCGCTGCCGCGTCTCTCGCTAGTGGTGGATGACAGCACCTTCACAGGCGACATTGCAGCAGCGCTGGATGGCACCCAACTCTCCTTTAACCTAGAAGGCGATACGCTCAATTTAGATCACTACCTGCCCGGCTCGCAAACCGCCCAGCAGGCTAGCCGTGGCCTGCTGCGTAAAGCCTTTGCCCAAACCGACGAAGCGCTGCTGCCGCAGGCGTGGTTAAGCACCCTCACCCTGCAGGGCGATCTAAGCGTTGAACAGCTGCTGCTGGCTGGGCTGACCTTTAATGATACCCAGCTGGCGCTGCGCGGCGAAAACGGCAACCACCGCCTCACGGCCTTTGAGTCACGCTTCTACGACGGTGAACTCAGTGCCACCGGCCAACTGGATGCCACCGACAGCGTGCTGGAGTGGCAGCTCTCGCCCAGCATTAGCAATGTGCAGGTAGCGCCGTTAATTGAGACCTTCAGCGAAGAAGAAGCCCCGCTGCGCGGCCGTTTCAATCTGGAAGGCGCTCTGACCACCCAAGGCAACCGCCGCGATGTGCTCATCAGCAACCTCAACGGCGAGTTAACCGCACGCCTTAACGATGGCGCGATTCTGCGTACCAACATCTCCCGCGAGATGTGTGAGCTTGTCGCCCAGTTAGAAGGACAGCAGATAGAGCGTGAATGGCACCCGGATACCCGCTTTGAGCGTTTTGACGCCACCTTCCAAGTGCGCAACGGTGTTGTGGAAAGCGACGACCTGCTGATTGCACTGCCGGGCATTGATGTACAGGGCGAAGGCGACTTCAACCTCAACAGCCTCAACTTCACTACCCAAGCCAATGCACGGTTAGTAGACACCGCCGATGCGGCTTGCCAGGTGAACCCGCGGCTACAGCAACTGCCGCTGCCGGTACGCTGCGAAGGCCATGTGGGCGATGACAAAGCCCAATGGTGCCGTTTTGACCGCACCGCGTTTCAAGCCTCAGTGGTAGACCTGCTGCGCAGTGAAGCCGGAAGCCGGGTAGAAGAAGAGCTGGAAGAGCGGCTAGGCGAATCCATCGACCGCATTGACGAGCGTCTGGGCGAAGGCGCAGGCCAAGAACTGCGTGACGGCATTCGTCGCCTGTTTAACTAATCTCCATCTGCATTAACGCTCAACCCGCGTTAATGCACTACACCCTGAACGCGCCGGCCTTAATGCCGGCGCTTTTCATGGCGAGTGCTTTAAGGAATAACGATGGCCGATATGCCCACGCCGTGCCTACCGGCGCAAGAGTTTCAACACCGATTGCTCACCTGGTTTGACCAGTATGGCCGCCACGACCTGCCCTGGCAGTCACCCCGCAGCGCCTACCGCGTGTGGGTGTCTGAAATCATGCTGCAGCAAACCCAAGTGGCCACGGTGATTCCCTACTTCGAGCGCTTTATGGCCCGCTTCCCCACGCTGGAAGCCCTGGCCACCGCGCCGCAAGATGATGTATTGCACCACTGGACAGGCCTTGGCTATTACGCCCGTGCCCGCAACCTGCATAAAGCTGCCCAGGTTGCCATGGAAGAGCACGGCGGCGAGCTGCCCACCGACAGCGTAGAAGCACTCATGGAACTGCCTGGCATTGGCCGTTCCACCGCTGGCGCGATCATCGCCCAAAGTGCCGGGCAGCAGGCAGCGATTTTAGATGGCAACGTGAAACGCTCGCTCACCCGCTTACACGCGGTGGCGGGCTGGCCGGGCAAGCCAGTGGTAGAACGCTCGCTGTGGGCGTTAGCCGAATACTTTACGCCCACCACCCGGCTGGCCGACTACACCCAGGCCGTGATGGATTTCGGCGCGACGCTGTGTAAGCGCAGCAAGCCCGACTGCCTGATCTGCCCGTTTAACGATGTATGCCGCGCCTACGCCCAAGGCGAGCCACAGCGCTACCCAGAATCCAAACCCAAAAAAGCCACCCCCACCCGCGAAACCATCATGCTCATGCTGCGCGACCCGCAAGGCCGCGTATGGTTAGAGCAGCGACCGCCCAGTGGCCTATGGGGCGGGTTATGGAGCCTGCCGCAGTTTGAACGCCACAGCGAGCTCAACGACTGGCTGGAAGACAACACCGAAGCCCCCGAGCGCCACGCTGCGCTGCCCAGCTTCACCCACACCTTCAGCCACTTTAAGCTGTTGATCACGCCGCAGCCCGTAAGCTGCAAAGGGATCAGCGGCGTTCGCGAAAGCGGCGTATGGTATGACGTTGACCACCCGCCTGCGTTAGGCTTGGCAGCACCGGTTAAATCGCTGCTTAGCCAGCTAGCACCGTTTGCCCTACACCCAACGCCGGGGCCTTAACCCCTTGGTCTTTAACACCTCAGTCTTTAACACCTCGGTCTTTGATACCCAGGGCTGCCAGCCAGCGACACACTTATTAGGAGCATGCTATGAGCAACACCGTTTTCTGCCGCAAGTACCAACAAGAGCTGCCCGCGCTACCGTTCCCGCCACTGCCGGGCAAGCAAGGCCAAGAGATTCAGGCCTCGGTGTCACAAAAAGCGTGGCAAGAGTGGCAGGCGCTGCAAACGCGCCTGATCAATGAGAAGCACCTCAACATGTTAGAGCCAGAAGCACGCGCCTATTTGATGGATCAGATGCAGCGCTTCTTAGATAACGAAACCACCGACCAAGCAGAAGGGTACGTACCGCCCAGCCAGGCATAAACCTAGAAACGCAGCGCAAAGCCACGAATGGCGTGGCCTTTGCCGCTTTTGGTCAAACGCCTGATGTGCCCTAAGCACGTGACTAGAAAGAAAGTTTCACAAAGGTGTTGACGAAAAGAGGAGCTTTTGGTTTAATACGCACCGTTGGCAAGGGCCAGATAGCTCAGTTGGTAGAGCAGGGGATTGAAAATCCCCGTGTCGGCGGTTCGATTCCGTCTCTGGCCACCACAACGTTGGGGTATCGCCAAGTGGTAAGGCACCGGTTTTTGGTATCGGCATTCCCAGGTTCGAATCCTGGTACCCCAGCCATTGCCAACAAGATTTCTTGTTGATTGGCTAGTCTAACGGCAACCCAATCAAGTTCTCAAGAAAATGCGAAGCGCCGACATAGCTCAGTTGGTAGAGCAACTGACTTGTAATCAGTAGGTCCCGGGTTCGACTCCTGGTGTCGGCACCAAAGCATTAGAGAATACGAAAGGCCACCCAAACGGGTGGCCTTTTTCGTATGCGTGGGATAAAAGTACAGCCGAGTAACACGTTGTTTTGGCTGGAGTTTGATGTCCTCGCGATGCCCTTCAAAACGCTCCAGAAAGCGTTTCCTGCCGTTCAAGCTGCTTTTCCTTAATCTACCATCGGTTTGCCACATCGTCGGGCAGATGTAAGCGCGCGGCGCATTTGGCATTAAGTTGAAGTTCTACTCTTGGTGCTTCCTTAGGTTCGCGTATGCGTAGTCGTTAACCTCGCGAGCGGCTCCCTCATAGCCTGGAAACAACACTGAACCTTTCACTCCAAAATCGATGCAGAGATTCAGTAAATTCGAGGCTTCTTCTATTGGTAATGTAAGCTTAATTAGGCCTTGGAAGCCATCATTTTGACGTTTATAAACGTCTTGCTCACGCTCTAAAGGAAGACATTCAAAAGGCTCGCTACCTACTGATTTGATACTTGAAACCGTGAAGACGCCTCCCTGAGCAGCAAGGTTTGCACTTGTGCCCCCTGGCATTTCTACGAAAGATATATTTTCCCAATCTTCATGTCCAAATACCCTGAGAGCCCAAATAGCAAGTCGGCTATTTCTAGATGTACTCCTCAATATTCCAGAAGCAGCAAAGTAGGCAGCAACGTAGGAACGGCGAGTCCAGTCCAGTAGACAGGTGGGCACTCCATGATGTTGTGCTGTGGCTAGTGCTAGAAATACAGTTTTAGGAGGCCATTCCTTTGGAACCTTTGTGTAACGGTTGGGAGTCTCAAGAAGCTTTCGTAAATCTATAGAGTCACCAGGGACCTGAATACCTGCTCCATCGCAAGCTTCAAGAAACGCAGATAGCACTTGCAACTCAAAGAAAACCTGGTCGGACCCTCGTACAGCTCCAAAGCGACCGAACATCGCCTTTGATGTAAATACACCCTCGGGGCGATAAGCTGATGGAGTTAAGCTATAGCTTGAGCACGGCTGTCCTCGAAAAATATACTCACTTCGTGGCCATCGGTCTTTATTTAAGGGCGAAAGGTACTCCATTAGCTCTCGCGCATTTTCGAAGTCCTTTTGTTGGTACATCAGTTATCATGCCTTTTGAGTAATTGGTTAAAAAAAGATCCGCTGGTTCGGCATCCACCTCCTAGCTGAAGAACAGCACCTCTTTGGCGTCTGAGCCTTTGCCGCCGCCGACGGAGTAGCGAATGTCAGTGGTTTCGATGTGGTAGTCCGCGAAGATCCGACGAATGTCTGGGTGGTCGTTGAGGCTGATGATGGCCTTGCCTTTGAGCTTGGCCAGCATGCTTGCCATTTCCTCGTACTGCTCTATGCCAAAGGGTACCCCATATCCTTCCGCCTGCCAGTAGATCTAATCCATGTAGGACGAGATGTGTTGCAGTTAGAGTATCTCTAAGCGCAGCTCCAGGCTCATGGCGGCGGAACCATTTATCTAGCTAGGGTTAATTTTTCAATGGATGCTATAGATAAGAGTCGAATGAGTAACTTACACAATAAGATAATTAATAGCTCGATGCTAAATAAAACACAGCCCACTGTTGCCAGCATAGTTTGCAATTCGTAGTGGCCTGCTTAATAGGTTCACTACCTACCGATTCTCAAAGGATAGCGAGCACGTAATTTAACCCGGCTATTACGAAGCTCCAGAGCCGTTTGATGCTGATTTCTGTACGGAACTGCAATGCGTGGGAAGTTAGGAGCGTTTGCGGATAGGGAAGCCGTAGGACGAGACGACACCGGCGGCGCTGAAATAATCGTAAGGTTGTTGGTATTCACCGTTTCAGAGTTGCCGCCCGCGCAGGGGGAGTCCTGAAAAGTGGTGTGGCCGTTGGTGACGCATTTATAAATTTCAGCCTGGGCAGAGAGTGGCATCAGTACCAACAGAGCCATCAGCGCGGGTGTTTTCATCGTCCATGAACCCTAAGCGAATATCGGTAACGGAATGTTACCAAGAATCATTAGGTGTGGGTACCCCGTTGTGGAAATGAGCGCCTGCGAGTGATCGCGCTTATAAACCTCGGTTAAGCCGCTAATCGGTGTGTTAAGTGCAGCGTTCAATACGCTTCCTTGCCTTACTTCATGACCTGCTAATAAAGATGCACTGCCTCTAACACCGCCAGCGGTTCTCCGCGGGCGTTAGTTAACTCAAGGCGGCTACCGCTAATTCCCCAACGCTTGGTGTGCTGAAGTGCACTCAACATGGCCTGCTCGCTGCGCATTTGTGCAGCGGGGCAGGCCATTTTCGTGGTGGCGATGGGGTGGAAGGTGAGCTGCTGGCCGGTGTGCTGGTAGCGGCCGCTGAGCGTGTTGCAGCCGGTAGCGCCTGCCAGGCGGTCGCTCTCGGTGTGCAGCACTATATGCGCCTCGCGGGCGTTGTCTGCCGCCGTGATGGGGTTGCCATTGATGCTAATGAGCTTCCAGTAGGTATTGGTGAGCGATTCATCCGGTGCCGTATTGGTGTCTTTGGCCTGCAGGCTTTGGCAGCCGCTAAGCCACAGGCAGAGGGCGACAGTAAGAACGGTAGGAAAACGCATAGTGGCAGCCTGCTGCTCTGAGTAATTAATTCAGAATAAGTGTGTTGGCTATATAGGGTGTTAGTCAATGGTTTTATCTTTCGTTATTAACGATAAGATGAAAAGTTATTAGATGCATATTGTTTAATTGGCTATAAAAATTAAAGTTGCGTGTTTGAATTTATGTTCGCTTGATAAGAGAGTGAGGTTGGCTAATCTCAAGTAACTCGAGTGATACGCCGAGTACAAGAAAATGAGTGGGTTTTGCCGCATTCATGAAAAGGAGATATATCATGACGAATAAACGCAACGACAATGGAATGAGTCGCGAAGAGGCAGGACAAAAGGGTGGTGAGAAAACGTCCAAAAATCACGATAAAGAATTTTACGAAGGTATTGGCCAGAAAGGTGGTCAACAAAGTAGTAGTCATGTTGCCAACGACCCTGGGCGCGCCTCGCAAGCCGGTAAAAAAGGTGGCGAAAATAGCCGCGGCGGCGATGGTAATCACCGCTAGTAAATAAACCTTGTGTCATTTTTATTGTTTAAAAGTGCCTTTAGTCGTTAAGGTTAGTCGTTAAGGCTAAAGGCACCGGGGATCAAGGGCAGTTCATCCTGTGAATATTCAAGATGATGATGGGGTGAGCGCGCAATTTTATCAAAGTGCTAAAAAGGAGTCGTTTTAAAAGGCGGAATACATGGCTAACAAGTACGGAAGCTTTCAAAGCAATTGCTTTAAGTTCGTTGCCAGGGAGCGTTCTCTTTGGCAATTACGTTTAGGAGAATAGCGATATGTTTCACCACTCTGGAAAGTTGCAGTACCCCGTCAAAGTCGATAAACCCAACCCGCAATTTGCCATGCTGCTGCAGCAGGCGATAGGCGGCGTTGAGGGAGAGATTCGGGTCGCGATGCAGTACTTCTTTCAAGCCATGGGCGCGCGGGGTGACGACCGTATCCGCGATATGTTGATGTCTACCGCGACGGAAGAGCTGTCCCATATTGAAATGTTAGGCCACGCGGTTGCCCTAAACCTGGAGGGTGCACCGCTCTCTTATCAAGAAGCCACGGCCAAAGACCCGATTATGAATGCCATTTTGGGCGGTGCCAATCCGCGCCATCTGCTCTCTTCGGGCCTTTCGGCCATGCCGGTGAATGCTAATGGCGTGCCTTTTGATATGAGTCATGTGTATGCCACCGGCAACATCGCCGCCGACATGCTGGCCAACGTCGCGGCAGAAGCAGGCGGGCGTGTGCTGGCATCGCGGCTTTATAACTGGACCGATGACCACGGCATGAAGGATTTTCTCTCTTTCTTGATTGCCCGCGATACCTACCACCAACAGCAGTGGCTGGCGGTGATTGAGGAGTTGGGCGGTTTTGAGAAACAGCTGCCGATTCCTAACGCCACGCCCGAAGATCACGAGGCAATGCAGCACTCCTACTACTATTTGAACACGCTATTGGATAAAGAGGCCCCCAAAGGCCGCTGGTCGGAAGGCCCCTCGCTGGATGGTCGTAGCCAATACAGCGTGCGTAATCAGCCTGAGCCGGAAGGCCAAGAGCCCAGTCTAGGCAAGGCTAAAGAGATGTCTGGAGCGCAGCAAGAGCAGATCGACCCCCAAAAGTAAGTGTGATGGGCGCCCCATCCGCTGATAAACAAGGAGAGCGCATGATGGAAGCCAAGTATCTCGAAAATTGGTTACGCGATGCCCATGCTATGGAAAAGCAGGCGGAAGAGATGTTGAAAGCGCAGGCGAAGCGGATTGAGCACTATCCTGCCTTGCGTGCGCGTATTGATCAGCACCTGCACGAAACCGAGCGCCAATCGGAAAAGCTGGAACGCGTGATGAGCGAGCTGGGGATTGATACCTCTACTATGAAAGATATGGGCGGTAAGCTCACTGCCTTTGGGCAATCGTTGGGCGGCATGATGGCCAGTGATGAAGTTGTGAAGGGCGGTATCGCCAGTTATGCGTTTGAGTGTTTTGAAATTGCCAACTACAAAGCGCTGATTGCCGCAGCAGAATTGGCTAACCAGCCTAACGTGGCCCGCGTATGCCGCGAAATCCTCGAAGAGGAGGAGGCGATGGCCGACTGGTTAGAGCAGCATTTGGACGACACCACGCGCACTTTCCTGGCGCGTGCCGATGATAAAGACATGCAGGCCAAGAAGTAACGTCGCGCCCTATTGCTAGCCACGTCCTTTTCCCCGGTAGCCTTAGCCGGGGTTTTTTATGTTTATAAAACGGCTGCGCGATCTCTAGGCAGAGATGACGGTATGCGTGTTCAATGCCAAGGATGATTGTTTTGGTCATGTAAGCACTGTTATCGCAGCGAGCGGTTACTTTCATGCCTTCTGTATAAGAAAACACTGTATTAACGACGGAGGTTGGTGCGCGCATGCTCGCTCAAATGTTACGTGGCGGCTAAGAGAAAGTGAGAGATCCTGATGTGCTGATAATGAGTAATAATAGTAACGTTCGCATGAGGCTTTTAATGCTCATTGGTTGTATTAATAGCTGTGATGTCATCCTTTGTTTACGTATTAGCTGGTTAAATTAGGTTGTTTAAGAATGGCATTGAGTGCCTAGTGATTAGGTTTTATGTATTGAGATGTTTGCTTGCATGCCTTCTGATTAGGCTGCCATGTTTTGATGGGAATTTTTAGTTATTTTGAAGTGATGAGAAAATAGCGTTTGTGATAGCTCGGTTTGGCTTGTTTTTCAATTGCTGAGATATTGATGTTTTAAAATCTACGTTTATTGTTCGTTCTGCGCTATGTTTTAATTGAGAATGATGCTTTTACACAGGGCTTTGAACGGGTTATATACGGCTTCGGATGTTTCAATTGGTGTGTTTTTTTATTTTGTTGTGAAGGAGTAATTGATATAGGCTGTGTTGGGTAAGGGAAGTTTATGATGAAATAAAATTTTAACATATGTTAAGAATCAAGGGTTTTTTGACTTTTGATAGCGTGGATTATAAAACCATCTTGTTTAGTTATTTATATTTGTCTATATTTTTGTCGCGTTATCTTCCTTCCTAAATGTGGGCATTATCAATAATCCTGGTGGGTATAGCTTTTGTCTAACTACAAGGAGTGTAGAGATGGATAAAGTGACTGCAGAAGAGCATAAGCAAGTGGAAGATAGAAATCGCAAAGATGTACGGGGTGGCCTAAGCAGTGATAGCTCTTGTATAAGTTTGGGTGACGTGCTGGGCCTTTACGGGGAGCTAAGCACTGAGGCCCGTGAAGCGTTAGCGAACATTCGACAAAAACCCGTCGAGCTTCGACGCAACCAGAAGGTATTTTCGCTATGTGAGGGCCGTGCCGATATTTTTGTGGTGAAAGAGGGGTGGGCAAGCCTTTCTCATGCCACTAGCACAAGAGGGCAGGATATCTGTAACGTCTTTATGCCTGGCGATATTGTTGGTATGCGAGAAAGCTTTTTTGAAAATCATGATATCGTTATTCTTTCTTTAACTAATTGCAAGCTTGAAAAAGTATCCGTGGATGGTTTGCATGAATTATTTAAAACCAATGAGGAAATAAGAAAAGCGGTTACTTCGTATGTGATGGTGAATGACAATATTACTATTGAACGCTTAAGAAGTTGCACGCATCACCGTTCTGAAGAGCGCGTGGCGCATTTTCTGTTAGAGGTCTATGCCCGCTTTAATTTTAAGGGGCTGTTAGCTAGTAATGTTTTTTCTTTTCCAGTCACACAAGATGTCGTGGGTGAATTGCTGGGCATGACCAGTGTGCATGTAAGTCGTTGTATGACAGCGCTTGAGCAGAAAAAATTAATTCGCAAAACCCGCAGTAGTGTCAAGTTGCTTCAGCCAGAAGAGATGACGCGTAATACCGGGTTTGACCGCGATTTTATCTACGGTCATTTATGCCTTGGTTAGCATAAGTTATCGCTATTAACGATTGAAGTGATAATAGCTAGCGATGGTTTTAAACGAATTTTTTATAATGGTTTTTGGCGATGTAGATATCTTTAGATAAATGTCATAACCCACGTTATGAAAGCGAATGTCTTTGCTTGCAAGCGTGAATTGATTAGCTACCCTATCTATTGCGCTGTGCTTCTAAATCATACGAAGCACGTTTTAACTGACGTTTAATCATACAAGGAGTGGATTAGATGACAGTCAGCAATACCCCTCTTAAGAATGTGACGGCCCACAAGCAGTATAGCGAAATGGCTGATATGCCCACGCCGGGTAATGCGAAGGTAGCGGATGACTACCCCACGCGCCTAACCCAAGCGCCTAAGTCCCTAACCCAGCCTCGATGCGATGGGGTAGTGAAAGGGCGCACGCTGCCAGGGCCACTAACCCAAGCGCAGCTAGATGAGTTTGAGCGCAACGGGTATCTGTTTATCCCCAACCTGATCAGTGGCGAAGAGCTGATAGCGCTGCGCGATGAGCTGAACGCGCTAATGAGCAATGATGCTTACCGCGACCAGTCGTTCAGCATAACTGAGCCGGAAAGCCATGAGATCCGTTCGCTGTTTGCCGTGCATAAACTCTCCAAGCAGTTGGGCGCGCTTGCCCGCGATGAGCGCGTCGCCGGTGCGGCTCGGCAAATTATTGGCGATGACCCCTACGTGCACCAGTCGCGTATTAACTACAAGCCGGGCTTTGCGGGCAAAGGGTTTAACTGGCACTCGGATTTTGAAACCTGGCACGCGGAAGATGGCATGCCGAATATGCACGCGGTGAGCGCGTCGCTGATCTTGACCGATAACCACGAGTTTAACGGTCCCTTGATGCTGATTCCCGGCTCGCACTTGGAGTTTGTGCCCTGCCTTGGTGAAACACCCGAGGATAACCACAAACGCTCGCTGAAAGCTCAAGAGGTGGGTGTGCCAAGCCCAGAAGCGTTGACTCATTTGGTCGGCAAGTACGGAATTGATGCGCCCAAAGGCAAGGCAGGCGGACTGCTGCTGTTTGATTGCAATACGCTGCATGCGTCTAACGCTAACCTGTCGCCAGACCCGCGTAGCAATGTGTTTTTCGTGTTTAACCGGCCTGATAACCGCTGTGTAGAGCCGTTTGCTGCTCCTAAGCAGCGTCCGGCATTCTTAGCTCACGGGCCGGATGAGCGCTGGAATCCCGTTATTTAACAACGCACCACGTAGCGACAAGATAGAAAAGCAGCGGTGAGATTGTGGAACATACGCATAGCTGGGGTAGACTAATGCGCCTGTCGTTGCGAATGCGGCACGCATAATGAGAAGGAGAAGACCCGCCATGCGTTTTGTTCCACAGTTTACCGATGGCCAGGAGTTTCCCCACGCGCTGGGCAAAGTCGTCTGCGTTGGCCGCAACTATGCCGACCACGCCAAAGAGCTGGATAACCCGGTTCCCAGTGAGCCACTGCTGTTCATCAAGCCTGCCACCAGCGTGGTGGATTTAACCAAGCCCCTCGACCCGCCGTTTTCACGGGGCGATGTGCACTATGAGGTCGAACTGGCGTTACTCGTTGGAGAAACGCTCACCCATGCGACTCAAGATGAAGCGGAGCGCGCTATTGTAGGCATTGGCCTAGCGATGGATTTAACGCTGCGCGACGTGCAAACCAAGCTGAAAGAGAAAGGCCACCCTTGGGAAATTGCCAAGGCCTTTGATGGTGCTTGTCCTCTGTCGCCGTTTTTGCCGCTAAGCCGGGTGCCTAACTGGAACGCGCTAGCGTTTACGCTGGACATCGACGGTGAAGAGCGTCAGCACGGTGAAGGCGCGGATATGATCTTTGCGATTCCTACTTTGGTTGCTGAGATGAGCCGCCACTTCACGCTAGAGCCAGGTGATGTGATTTTAACCGGCACCCCTGCTGGGGTGGGCGAGCTGACCCGCGGCGCGGAGCTACGCTTGACGCTGACGGGCGGCCTGGAGATCACCACCAGCGTTGTTGAGTAACGGTCAGCGAAACGCTACCCAAGCACGTAAAGCAAAGGCCACCGATACGCTCGGTGGCCTTTTTTTGTGCTGCCTATTCAGCCATCACTTGGAAAGCATTACTCCAGGTAAGTGTAGCCCTCTAGGCCTTCGCTCAGACTGGCCGCGAAATGAGCTTGTTCCTCTGCGGAGAACCCACTAGTGGCCAGCTGCTCGGTGAGCTTTTGCTTTAACACACGGGCATCAAAGTTCACGTAAGCCAATACGTTGGCCACTGAATCCCCGGCCTGTGGGTTAGAGAGTACCCACTCGCCATCTGCACCGAGTGCCGCATCCACAGAATCGGTATCGCCGAACAGGTTGTGCAGGTCGCCCAGAATTTCTTGGTAGGCGCCCACCAAGAAGAAGCCCAGCCAACGTTCGTCATCATTCGCCCACTCGGGTAGCGGCAGCGTGCTTTCCACCCCTTGTCCATCCACATAGCTATCGATGCGGCCATCGGAGTCGCAGGTAATGTCTTGAATCACCGCACGGCGAGTGGGCGCTTGATCTAACCCAGTGAGGGGCAGTACGGGGAAAATCTGTTCAATCCCCCATACGTCTGGCACTGACTGGAACAGCGAGAAGTTCACAAACAGCTTGTCAGCGAGCTTTTCAGCCAACTCATCCATGATTTCCCGGTGGGCGCGGTTGCGGGTATCCAGCTTGCCACGCAGGCGCGTGCAGGCCGCCATATAAAGACGCTCACCTTCGGCGCGAGCGTTGATGTTGCTTAACCCCAGCACAAAGCGGTCTTGCAGCTCACTCACGGCCTGCAGTAGGTCGTGCCAGGCTTCTACCAACACGCGGGGTTCTTGAGTGTCGGCCAGCTGGTCAAAGACGCGCCACAGCTCCTCCACCTGGGGGTCTTCTTCTTGGGCAGCCCGTTCAGGCGGGGTATCGTTCACGCGCTCTTCACCAATCACATTGGTAATCAGCACCGCGTGGTGAGCGGTGAGCGAGCGGCCTGATTCACTGATCAGGTGGGGCTGGGGCAGGTCGGCTTCCTGGCAAAGTTGGGAGAACGCGCTAACCACGTTACGGGCGTACTCTTGCATAGAGTAGTTCGCCGAGCAGTAGCTACGCGAACGGGTGCCTTCGTAGTCAATCCCTAAGCCGCCGCCTACATCGACCGTGTCGATGGGAGCACCGAGGTGCATCAGGTTTTGGTAGAAGCGTGCGCACTCCCGCAGGCCGCGCTGAATATCGCGAATATTGGCGATTTGCGAACCAAGGTGGAAATGCACCAGCTGCAGGCTGGCCAGGGCATCCTGGGCGCGCAGGGTATCGACCACTTCCAGAATCTGGCTCGCGGTTAAGCCGAATTTCGACTTTTCGCCGCCAGTGTTCTGCCACTTGCCCTTACCTACCGAGGCGAGCCGTGCCCGCAGGCCAATGCGCGGGGTCACATCTAGCTCGCGGGCCTCTTCTAAAATCAGCTCCAACTCGGAGAGTTTCTCGACGACGAGATAGACTTTGTGGCCAAGCTTCTCACCCAGAAGCGCCAAGCGAACGTATTCACGGTCTTTGTAGCCGTTACACACAATCAGCGAAGAGCCGCCATCGGAGAGTGCCAATACCGCCAGGAGTTCAGGCTTGCTGCCCGCTTCCAGGCCCACGCGGCCATTGCCACGCTCGGAGGTGGCCAAAATCTCCTCTACTACGCGGCGCTGCTGGTTCACCTTAATGGGGTAAACCGCCGTGTAGCCGCCCTGGTAGTCGACATCCTGCATGGCGGCATCAAACGCGCCACACAGCTGTTCTACGCGGTCATGAAGAATATCGCTAAAGCGCACCAGCACTGGCAGGCGCAGCCCGGCGGTTTGCAGTTGGCGAACAAGCGCACTGATGGGTAGCGCCGGGCCTTCTGCATCAATGCCTAGCGGACGCACCAGGGCTTGGCCGTGGTCGTCTACGTCAAAGTAGCCGCTGCCCCACTGGTCCATGTTCCATGTGCGGCGAGCGCGCACGGCGGGGCTGCTGGTCGTTGCCATTTCACTCATTAAGAAGCCTCTGGAATCGGAAGTGCGCCAAACGCGATGCGTGCTTTTAAAATCACACGGAAACGCTCAGGGTCGTGGGGAGTTAAGTCGTGTGCCGGTGGGTCTACGTAGACCACTAACAGTCGCGACAACCAATAGCGTAGTGCGGTCATGCGCAGCATGGTAGGCCATAGCGCGCGCTCATGCTCGGTCAGCGGGCGGCGTGCTTGGTAGGTGCTTAATATCGCGTTGTAGCGCTCGGCGTTCAGCGTGCCGTCTTCATTGGACGCCCAGTCGTTAATCACAATGGCGAGGTCGAACAATAGGTCGCCGGTGCAGCCATTATAAAAATCGATGATGCCGCCGAGCGTATCGCCTTTATACAGCGTGTTATCGCGAAACAGGTCACCATGCAGCGCCCCTTGGGGCAGCTTGCCATACTTACTAAACTCGCCTTCGAAGTCATCCACCTCGTTTTTCATCAGCGTTTGGTCGTCGGGGCTGATGTAGGTGAGCACTTTATGGTGTACGGCCCGCAGCCAATGCAGGTCGCGGGGGTTCGGGCGATGGCCAGGGAAACGCTGCGAGACTTTATGCAGCTGCCCAAGCGCGGCCCCCAGCGTTTGGCACTGAATAAGATTAGGAGCGCTGGGGTGCTTGCCCGGCAAACGCGGGAACAGCAGCGCAGGCTTGCCCGCTAAACTATGCAGCGCAATGCCTTCGCGGTCGTGAATAGTTCCGGGCACCGGTAGGCGGTGCTCGTCTAAGTAATCCAGTAACTCAACAAAAAACGGCAGCTCTTCATGCTCACCCTGTTCAAACAGGGTCAACACCAGCTCACGGCGGTCAGTCGTGACGAAAAAAGTGGAGTTTTCCGTACCGCCCGCCACACCCTGAAGCGCGACAAAGTTGCCAACATCAAATTTTTCTAAAAACGCGGCGACCTGTGCGTCGCTTAGCGGAGTAAATACAGCCATGAGAATCTCGCCCAGGTTGCTAAGCCCATTATTGTAGCGGCTTGGCGCGCGAGTTGGCAGCGTTGTGTCGGCAAGTGACGTGTCTTTACCGGGCTTTTCTGCAGCCAAAGCGTCGAACGCGTATTATTGGGGGAATAGACGTTCTCACTGTTTTGCTGACTATGGAATTTGGTTATGGCCCGTGCTCCAATCGTGCTTGTTGATGGCTCTTCGTACCTCTACCGCGCGTTTCACGCGCTGCCGCCGCTAACGACCTCTAACGGCCAGCCTACCGGGGCTGTGAAGGGGGTTATCAATATGCTCAAGCGGCTGATCAAAGATTACCCGGAAAGCCCGATGGCCGTGGTCTTTGATGCACCGGGCAAAACCTTCCGCGATGAGATGTACAGCGAGTACAAAGCCCATCGCCCCCCCATGCCGGATGATTTGCGCAGCCAAATCCAGCCGCTGCACGCCTGCGTCAAGGCTCTGGGTTTGCCGCTGCTGTGCATTGAGGGCGTGGAAGCGGACGACGTGATTGGCACGCTGGCCCACCACGCGACCCAAGCAGGCCGCGATGCGGTGATCTCCACCGGCGATAAAGACATGGCGCAGCTGGTCAATCGTCACATCACCCTGGTCAACACCATGAAAGAGGAGACGCTGGATGAGGCGGGCGTGGAGGAGAAGTTCGGCCTGCCGCCTGCGCTGATCATCGATTTCCTGGCGCTGATGGGCGACAAGGTAGATAACATCCCCGGCGTGCCTGGGGTGGGTGAAAAAACCGCCATTGGCCTGCTACAGGGCATGGGCGGCGGCTTAGACACGATTTATGGCGATTTAGAGCGCGTCACTACCCTAAGCTTTCGCGGTGCCAAAACGCTGCCCAAAAAGCTGGAAGAACACCGCGAGCAGGCGTTTTTGTCGTATCAGCTGGCGACGATTAAAATCGACTGCGAGCTGCCCGTAGGCCTGGATGATTTAGATATCGCCCACCCAGACCGCGAAGCGCTGGTCGAGCTGTATAAAGAGATGGAGTTTAAACAGTGGCTTGCCGAGCTGCTGGAAGGAAAAGACCAGGGCGTTGACGATGTCAAAGGTGGCGAGCCCGCCCCGGCAAGTGCCAGCGAAGAGCCTGCCGCTACCCCCAGCCAGCGCTCTGACCACGTCATTACCGAGCAGGCCGAGCTGGATGCGTGGCTTGAGAGGCTGAACCAAGCCGAGCGGTTCTGCTTCGATTTAGAAACCACCAGCCTCAACTACATGGATGCCGATATTGTCGGTGTGGGCATCTCTTTAGACGCTGGGGAAGCCGCCTATATTCCATTGGCCCATGACTACCTGGATGCGCCAGCCCAGTTAGACCGCCAAGCGGTGCTGGCCGCGTTAAAGCCGCTGCTGGAAGACCCAACCAAAACCAAGATTGGCCAGAACCTTAAATACGATATTTCCGTACTGGCGAACTATGACATTGCTGTCGTTGGGCCGCTGGCGGACACCATGCTGGCGTCTTACGTGCTCAACTCCACCGTGACCCGCCACGATATGGATTCGCTGGCGCTGAGGTACCTGGGTGAAAAAACCATTTCGTTTGAAGAGATTGCCGGCAAAGGTGCCAAGCAGCTGACCTTCAATCAAATTGCCCTGGAGCAGGCGGCCCCTTACGCCTGCGAAGACGTGGATATCACCCTGCGCCTACAAGAAGTGCTGCGCCCGCAGGTAGAGCGAGAAGGGCGCTTGGCACAGGTGTTGGATCACCTGGAGCTGCCGTTGATC
This sequence comes from Vreelandella lutescens, assembly GCF_014640815.1. GTDB lineage: Bacteria > Pseudomonadota > Gammaproteobacteria > Pseudomonadales > Halomonadaceae > Vreelandella > Vreelandella lutescens. The sequence continues at coordinate 28,848 of NZ_BMHM01000003.1, forward strand.
AATGTACTGTCGCGCATTGAGCGTAACGGCGTAGCGCTGGATGCCGAGCGCCTGCATCAACAGAGCCAACAGCTAGAGCAGCGCATTCGCGAGCTAGAGAGCGAAGCCTTTGAGCTGGCAGGTCGCGAGTTTAATTTAAGCTCGCCCAAGCAGCTGGGGCAGATTCTGTTTGAAGAGCAGAAAATCCCGGTGATCAAGAAAACGCCCAAAGGCGCGCCTTCAACGGCAGAGGCGGTGTTAGAAGAGTTGGCGCTGGATTACCCGCTGCCCAAGGTCATTATGCAGCACCGTGGGCTTGCCAAACTGAAGTCTACCTACACCGATAAGCTGCCGCGCCTGCTCAACAAAACCACCGGGCGAGTACACACCAGCTACCATCAAGCGGTAACGGCCACTGGGCGGCTTTCGTCATCGGACCCCAACCTGCAGAATATTCCCATCCGTACGGATGAAGGGCGCAAGATTCGTCAGGCGTTTGTGGCACGCCCTGGCTACCGGATTGTCGCAGCGGACTACTCGCAAATTGAGCTGCGCATTATGGCGCACCTCTCAGAAGATAAAGGCCTGTTGGAAGCATTTGCCGAAGGTCGCGATATCCACACGGCGACCGCGGCCGAAGTCTTCGGCACCTCGTTAGAGAAGGTCACCGCCGACCAGCGCCGCAGTGCCAAGGCGATTAACTTTGGCTTGATTTACGGCATGAGCGCTTGGGGGCTTTCCCGCCAGCTGCATATTGATCGTAACCAAGCGCAAACCTACATCGACCGCTACTTTGATCGCTACCCCGGCGTGGCCCGTTATATGGACCGCATTCGTACCCAGGCAGCGGAAGATGGCTTTGTGGAAACCGTCATGGGTCGGCGTTTATACCTGCCAGAGATCCACTCGCAAAACCGCAACCGCCGCCAGGGAGCCGAGCGTACGGCCATTAACGCGCCGATGCAGGGCACGGCGGCGGATATCATCAAGCAGGCGATGATTGATGTGGATGCGTGGCTCACAGAAGGGGAGTTTGATGCCCTGATGGTTATGCAGGTGCACGATGAATTGGTGTTCGAAGTCGCCGAGGCACAGGTAGAGCGCTTTATTGAACAAGTGCGAGCGCGCATGCAGGCCGCGGCCTCGCTCAGCGTGCCGCTGATTGTAGAAGCGCAAAGCGGCGCGAATTGGGATGAAGCCCACTAAAGCACACGGCCTGCTTGCCAATAACAAACACCCCCCGCAGCGCTGCTACGGGGGGTGTTTGTGAGTGCGTTACGTGAGCCGCGGAAGGTGAGTACCGCTTAGGCTCGCGTCGCGCTTAACGCCAGTTAACGCGGTCGAAAATACGTACCGCTTCTGGGTTGTTTTCGCCCAGGATGCTGATGTTAATGTCGTCTTTAGCGAAATCGCCCCAAGACTCCAGTACCGGGTTTTTCTTAATACCGTCTACTACCGGGAACTCATAGTTGCGCTCGGCCAGCACTTCTTGTGCTTGGTCAGAGGCTAAAAACTCTAGGAAGCGAATGCCGTTTTCAGCGTTCTGCGCGTTGGCAACGAGGCCAGCACCGCCGACATTCACGTGAGTACCACGGTCATCCTGGTTCGGGAAGATAACGCCGACTTTACGAGCGGCATCGCGCTCGGCTGCATCGTCAGAGTGCAGCAGGCGCACGTAGTAATAGTGGTTAGCCACGGCCACGCCACATTCGCCGCTAGCGACGCCAAGGATTTGGTCGGTATCACCGCCTTCTGGGGTGCGGGCCATGTTGTTGACCACGCCTTGGGCCCACTCCTGCGCACCCTCTTCGCCGTGGTGTTCAATCATCGATGCCAGCAGAGACTGGTTATAGATGTTGTTGGACGAGCGAATGCACACTTGGCCTTCCAACTGCGGGTCAGCGAGATCTTCGTAGGAAGATACCTGGCTCGGATCAAAGTTTTCGCGGTTGTAGAAAATAACCCGTGCACGCTGGCTAAAGCCAAACCACATGCCTTCTGGGTGACGCATGGATTCTGGCAACCGCTCGTTGAGAATATCCGACTCAACGCTCTGGAACAGGCCGTCTTGCTCAGCACGCCACAGGTTGCCCGCATCCACGGTCAGCATGACATCAGCAGGGCTAGCCACGCCTTCGCGCTGCATACGCTCCATCAACTGGTTGGCGTCGCCTTCCAGTACGTTCACTTCAATACCCGTTTCTTCAGTGAACGCTTGATAGAGAATTTCGTCAGAGTCGTAATGGCGAGCAGAGTAGATGTTAACTTCGTTAGCGAGTGCGCTGCTGGCAACCGCGGAACCGGCCATGATGGCGGCTACGGAAGCCGTAAGACGTGCTTTTTTCATAAAAAAATACCCTAAATGTTTATGATAATAAGTTGCATTACCGCCAGGGGCTATTGAAACGCCTTGTTCGACGGAGGTCAAGCGAAATGCTAATGACACTCATCACTTTTTATGCATAGACGTGCATCTGGTGCCAATAGAAAATAGAATGCAAATAACTTTCAACCGTGTTCGCAATGGCAGCGCGTAAATCGGCTCTCAACGAACAAACCATGGGTGAACGAATGACGGCAACTGTGTCACTTTCTGAGGTGTCAGCGCCTGCATCGGCGCTGTCGCTACGCGGTGTTCAGCATACGTTTGCGGCCAATAACGTCGTTAAAGGCATTGATCTTGATATCGCTCAGGGCGAAGTCGTCTGCCTGCTTGGCCCTTCTGGCTGCGGTAAAACGACGCTATTGCGCATTGCCGCAGGGCTAGAAGTGGTTCAAGAAGGCACCGTTAGCCTCGAAGGGCAGGCCATCGCCGCCCCTGGTAAACGCCATGTGCCGCCGGAAAAGCGCAATGTTGGGCTGGCGTTTCAAGATTCGGCGCTGTTTCCCCATCTTAGCGTGGTGGAAAATGTCACCTTCGGTTTAAAGCATCTTCCTACGAGCCAACGTCGCGAGCGGGCATTAGAACTGTTAACGCAGTTAGGGATGGCCGATTACGTCGAAACTTACCCGCATATGCTGTCTGGCGGCCAGCAGCAGCGTGTGGCGCTGGCGCGTGCCTTGGCGCCTACGCCTAAGCTAATGCTGTTGGATGAGCCCTTCTCAAGCCTGGACGCTCGGCTGCGTGATCGTATCCGCGACGATACGCTGCACGTGCTGAAAAAGCTTGGCTCGGCCACGCTGTTGGTCACCCACGACCCAGAGGAAGCCATGTTCATGGCAGACCGCATCGCGCTGATGCGGGACGGCAAAATTATTCAAACGGGCACCCCTCGGGAGCTTTACTGCGCCCCGGTTGATCCGTTTGTGGTGACGTTCTTTGGCGAAGTGAACGAGCTGGAAGGCGTGGTGCAGGGGGGCGTCGTGCAAACCCCAGTGGGCGCAGTGGATGCCAGCTGGCTGCCAGAAGGTAGCGCCGCCCAAGTGATGATTCGCCCTGAGGCGCTGCGCATTAAAGAGCGCGATCTGCCTGCGGAAGCCCACAGCCATAGCCATGTGGTCATGGCGAAACTACTGGGTCGTACTAGCTTGATCCACCTGTGTGCCCACGGTGTGGATGGTCAGGAAGCTCACCTGCACGCACGGGTGCCGGGCGTTTTCCTACCCCAGGAGGGCCAGCCGATCGATATCGACCTCGACCACTCCCAGGTGTTTATCTTCCCGCGTTAAGTGCCTCACACCTCAGCTTGGCTGCCCGGCCGCGCCCGGCGCATTGCCAAGCTGAGGAGTATCACCGGTAAAATCCCCACCACCACAATGGTGAGCGATGCGGTAGACGCCTCTGCCAAGCGCTCATCAGAGGCTAAGCTGTGGGCGCGTACCGCCAGCGTGTCGAAGTTGAACGGCCGCAGAATGATGGTGGCGGGCAGCTCTTTCATGACATCCACAAACACCAGAATGCCGGCGGCCAACAGGCTGCTGCGCATCAGCGGTGTATGAATGCGGCGCAGCGTGCCGCCTGCGGTTTGCCCCAGCGTGCGCGAAGCTGCGTCCATACTTGGCGTTACCTTGCCCAGGCTCGCCTCAACCGCGTTAAACGACACCGCTAGGAAGCGCACCACATACGCGTAAATCAGAATAAACGCCGTGCCGCTAAACACCAGCCCAATGATTTTGTCGTAATGGGCGTGTAGCCAGGTGTTGAGCGCGTTATCCAGCCAGGCAAACGGAATCAAAATGCCCACGGCCACCACCGAGCCGGGGATGGCATAACCCATGGCCGCAATGCGGGTAAACAGCCGCGCACTGGGGGAGTTATGCAGCCGCACGCCGTAGCTGAGCAGCACCGCTAGCCCGACGGCAATCAGCGCGGCCACCGTGGCAAGGCTCAAGCTGTTCATGGCAAAACCGATAAAGCGCGTGCCAAACAGGCTGTCACCCGTTGTGATGGCCATTTCCAGCAGAATGCCGCTAGGCAGCAAAAAGCCAACAGTAATGGGCAGCAGGCAGGCCAGCGTTGCGCCTGCTGCGTGCCAGCCCTGCAAGCGATATTCAGGCAACTGCTGATAGCGGTTAGTGGTGTGGAAGTAACGACGCTTACCCCGCGACCAGCGTTCCAGCAGCACAAAGGCAATCACAAAGGTCAGTAAGCAGGCGGCAAGTTGGGCGGCGGCAATCGGCTCGCCCAGGCCAAACCAGGTGCGATAAATACCCGTGGTAAAGGTATCTACGCCAAAGAACTGCACCGCACCAAATTCATTGAGCGTTTCCATCAACACCAGTGAAACGCCGCCCACCAGCGCCGGGCGTGCCAAGGGCAACGCCACGCTGGCAAACAGCCGCCAGGGGCCGCGGCCCAGTGTTCGGCCCACATCTAATACACACACCGACTGCTCTAAAAAGGAGGCACGTGCCAGCAGGTACACATAGGGATAAAGCACAAACGTGATGAGCGTGGCGGCACCGCTTAGCGAGCGCACGTTGGGGAAGTAGTAGTCGCCGACTCGCCAGTCAAACCACTCCCTCAGCATGCTTTGTAGCGGCCCCGCCACTTGCAGAAAGTCGGTGTAGGCATAGGCGATCACGTAGGTGGGCACGGCCAGCGGCAGCAGTAGCGCCCACTCAAACAGGCGCTTACCGGGAAAGCGGCACATAACCACTAGCCAAGCCGTCCCGGTGCCAATCACCAAGGTGCCTAACCCTACCCACAGCACTAACCAAAACGTATTTGAGAGATAGCGCGGTAAAACGGTGCTGGCGAGGTGCTCCCACACGCCCTCAGTGGGCATCACGATATGGCCGAGCACCACTAAAATGGGCAGGGCGACCACCAGGGCAATTAAAAACAGTGCGATTGACCAAGGGTTAAGCGACAGCGTAAAGCGTGAAGCGAAACCTGAAAGCAGAGCCGATGGTGACCGGCGAGCAGGCGTAGACACGTCGTTGTCTCCTTGGACGAGGGGCAGCGTGGCTCGTCAATGCGAAAAAATAGCGGGTGCAAATAGTATCACTTGCGCCAGTGGGGTGCAGCTAACCCTCTAGCGATTAAAAAAACCCTGCTGGTGGGCAGGGTTCGTTGTAACAGGCGCTTTACGACAGACAGCAAGCGGCTAGTGTGCGGTCCAGCCGCCATCGACCATTAACGCGCTGCCCGTGACCAAGGCGGAAGCAGGGGAGGCTAAAAACACCACCGGGCCCATCAGGTCTTCAATTTGGCCTAATCGCCCCAGGGGGATGTTAGCCAGCACGCGCTCCTTAAAGCCGGGCTCTGCAAAGAATGGCTTCGTCATGGGCGTTTCAATAAAGGTCGGGCACACGGTATTAACGCGAATTTCCCTCGGGCCTAGCTCTACCGCCATGGCTTTTGTCATTCCTTCCACGGCAGCTTTAGAGGCGCAGTAGAGGCTGCGGTTGACCGCCCCCACGTGCCCCATTTGCGATGAGATATTGATCACACTGCCGCCCGCAGGCATATGCTGCACTACGGTTTGGGTAGTGAAATAGGTCGAGCGTACATTCAGATCCATGACCGCTGCATAGTCATCGTCGGTGATCTCGTTGAGCGGTTTTGGCCGATTAGTACCCGCATTGTTGACCAAAATATCAAACGCTTGCCCCTCTATGGCTTTCTTTAAAGCGGCGTGGTCAGTGACATCCAGAGCCAGCCCTTTAGCCTGTAATCCCGCCGCGCGCAGGGCGCTGACGGCACTATTTAACGTCTCTTCACTGCGCGCCATCAAGGTGACACAGGCACCCGCCTGAGCGAGCGCGCATGCGCAAGCAAAGCCAATGCCTTGGCTTGCGCCAGTGACCAGCGCGCGCTTTCCGGTTAACTGCAGGCTGGGCGTGCGCGGTAGATTCATGCATCCACCGCTGAAGCGTAAGGGATGTCTCGTTTACCGTAGCGGCGCACCCGCTCGTTGGCCTGTTCTGCGTGGCCTGCGAACCCTTCCAGGGTGCATAAGCGTGAACAGTAGCTGCCAATTTCGGCCGAGGCTTCGTCGGTTAATACGCGTTGGTAGGTGCAGGTTTTCAAGAATTTACCGACCCACAGGCCGCCGGTGTAGCGCGCGGCTTTCTTGGTGGGCAGGGTGTGGTTAGTGCCAATCACCTTGTCGCCGTAAGCGACGTTGGTGCGCGGGCCAAGGAACAGCGCCCCGTAGTTGGTCATGTTGTTAAGGTAAAAGTCTGGGTCTTCTGTCATGACCTGCACGTGCTCGTAGGCCATCTCGTTGGCGACTTGCAGCATCTCGTCATGGCTGTCGCAGACAATAATTTCCCCATGGGTTTCCCACGCTTGGCGCGCAATCTCGGCGGTGGGCAGCTTTTGTAGCAGCTCTTCAATGGCCGCTAAGGTGTCCTGTGCCAGCTTTTCAGAGTTGGTGAGTAGCGCTGCCGGTGAGGTAGGGCCGTGTTCTGCTTGCCCGAGCAGGTCGGTGGCACACAGCAGGCCGTCGACGCTCTCATCGGCAATTACCAGCGTTTCGGTGGGGCCTGCAAACAGGTCAATACCCACACGGCCATACAGCTGGCGCTTAGCTTCGGCAACAAACGCATTACCTGGCCCTACCAGCATATCCACCGGCTCGATAGTGTCGGTGCCAATCGCCATCGCACCAACGGCCTGCACGCCGCCCAGCACGAATATCTCATCGGCACCGGCCAAATGCATCGCCGCTACAATCGCAGGGTGCGGTTTGCCCTTGTAAGGCGGGGCTGCCGCAATGACGCGCTTTACGCCGGCTATTTTGGCGGTGAGAACGCTCATATGGGCTGACGCCACCATGGGGTAAGCACCGCCAGGGATATAGCAGCCCACTGCGTTGATCGGCACATGCTTGTGACCAAGGATGACGCCTGGGCGGGTCTCAATTTCCACCGGCTGCATGGAAGCCAGCTGGGCCTCAGCGAAACGGCGGATTTGCGCCTGGGCAAAGCGGATATCTTCCAAATCGCGCTCGGCAACTTGGCTCATGGCGTGGGCAATATCGGCCTCGCTGAGGCGGAAGCTTTCAGGTGACCAGTGATCAAATTTTTCTGATAAGTCGCGCACGGCGTGGTCGCCGCGGGCTTGAATATCGGCCAAGGTTTTTTCTACGGTTTCGCGTACTTGGCGGTCAGCTTCGGCGCGGGTTTCAACGGAAGCACCGGTTTTGAGGTGGCGAATCATAAAGGCTCCTTATTGGTATTGTGGTCGTCGCAGGAAGGCGAAGGAATAACGGCCAGCCTTGTTATGTAAAGCGCTTGAGTGCTGGCATAGCGTAAGGCTAGGCGCTGTTGCATACGAATGCAAATGCTTTGTTGCCATGCTATGTTGAAAGGCGACAGCCGGCGCTTAACGGGCCGTTATTCATACAATGCTAATAATAGGGGTAGACCATGACGATGCACGTTGCTGTAGTAGGGGCTGGGCTCATTGGGCGGGGCTGGGCGATGGTATTTGCTCGGGCAGGTGTGTCTGTGCGGCTATACGATGTAGATGCCGCGCAGCTTGGGCGTGCTAGTGAGCGAATCGCTACATCGCTGCAAGACCTTCATCAGGCTGGATTAATTGATGAGGAGCCTGAGGCTATTTTGGCACGGATTGAGTGTCAGCCAGAGCTAGCTCGCGCCTTGGTTGGGGTGGCGTATGTGCAAGAGTGCGGGCCGGAAAATGTAGCGGTTAAGCAGGCGATGTATACGCAGTTAGAAGCGGCGGTAGAGGCGAGAACTATTTTAGCGAGCTCAACGTCAGGCATCGTCGCGTCACAGTTTACAGGCCATTTAGCGCACCCTGAGCGCTGCCTGGTGGCGCATCCTGTGAACCCGCCTTACCTGGTTCCTTTGGTGGAGATAGCGCCCAGCGATGCAACAAGTGACAACACAGTAGAGCGCACCATGGCGCTGATGCATCAGGTAGGACAAGAGCCGATCCTGGTGGCAAAGGAGGTGCAGGGGTTTATCCTGAACCGTTTGCAAGGCGCGCTGCTCAATGAGGCACTGCGTTTGTTCCGCGATGGCTATGTGTCAGCAGAAGACTTGGATAAAACTGTGAAGCATGGCCTGGGGTTACGGTGGTCGTTTATGGGACCCTTTGAAACCATCGATTTAAATGCACCTGCCGGTGTGGTCGACTACGCCGCTCGCTATGGCCCGCTGTATCGTGATGTGGATACTCAGCGCAGCGAGGCTAACCCATGGGAAGATGAAACCCTCCAGCGCTTAGATAGCGAACGGCGAACGGTGTTGGCTGCCGATCAGCTAGCGGAGCGCCAGGTATGGCGTGACCGCCGCTTAATGGCGTTAATGGCCCATAAAGGCCAGCAGCCCATCGTTTGATCTTTGGCGCGTGCGCTGAACACGACTCCCCACGTAGAGGTAAATATGAAGAAGCGGCCGGTAACCTCACAGCAAGTCGCTGAACTGGCGGGGGTCTCGCAATCAGCGGTGAGTCGCTGTTTCTCACCGAAGGCGAGTATTGCACCCAAAACCAAGGCTAAGGTACTCGCCGCTGCCAAGCAGCTTGGCTACCGACCTAATGCGATTGCACGCTCGCTGATTACCCGCTCATCGCGCACCATTGCCGTGGTGATGTCTCAGTTAGATAACCCTTTTTATGCACAAATGCTGGAGTATGCATCTCGCCGTTTCCAGCAGCATGGCTATCACCTGTTACTGTTTATGAGCAGTGACGAGCAGGAAACGACCAGCGTCATGTCGGATATTTTGCAAAGCCAAGCGGACGGTATCTTGATGCTAGCCGCCACGCTCTCGTCCTCACTGGCTAAAGAGTGCGTGGCGCGGGGAATCCCTGTGGTGATGATCAACCGTACGGTCGCGTTTGAAGGCGTTAGCCAAGTCGCCAGCGATAACTATCACGGCGGATATTGGGTAGGGTGCCATTTGGTGGAAAGCGGCTGCGAGCGCATCGCATTTTTGGCAGGTTTGGCAGACTCCTCCACCAGTAGCCAGCGGCGGCAAGGGTTTCTAGATGCACTGGCCGAGCACGGTGCGGCCTGTTGGGCTGAGGCCATCGGCGACTATGACTTTGCCACCGCCCAAGCCGCCACTCGCGCGCTCTTTAGTCGCGATGTTTACCCTGATGCGGTGTTTGCTGCCAACGACCATATGGCCATTGCGGTCATCGACACGTTGAAAGCGGAGCTAGGCCTGCAGGTGCCTCAGGATGTGGCAGTGGTAGGGTTCGATAACATTCCTGTTGCCGCTTGGCCCAGCTATCAGCTCACCACGGTGCAGCAACCGATTGAAGCCATGGTCGACGAAGCCACCGCGTTACTGCTGGGGCAGATTGCCAGCGGGCAGGTGACCGGCGAGCGCAAGGTATTGCCAGTAACACCCATTGTGCGAGCCAGTGCCGTGTCTGGCACATAAGCGGCGTAACCGACTGATACAACTACGCCGCCTTGTCTTCACAAGGCGGCGTTTAAAGGTGCTGCAAAGGTAGTGGCGTCGTTTAGCCTAGCAGCATGCTGGGTAGCCCCGTGACGAGCCACGGGAAGAAGGCCATCAGTAGGCAGGCCAGTAGAATGAGCGCCACAAAGGGAATCACTGCTTTGTACAGGTCGACAATTTCAACGCCAGGCGGTGCTACCCCTTTGAGATAGAACAGCGCATAGCCGAACGGTGGCGTCAGGAAGGATGTTTGCAGCACAACAGCCACCATCACAACGAACCACAGCGGGTCGACACCCATCTGTTGCACAATGGGCAGCATAATGGGGAAGCTCAGCAGTACGATGCCCGTCCAATCCAGGAACATGCCCAGAATAAACACCAGGAACAGCATCATAATCAGCGCGCCGGTGGTGCCGCCGGGCATAGCAAGCAGTAGATCTTGAATCACCTGCATACCGCCGCCCCGTGAGAAGACCCCAGTGAACGCTGTGGCACCCACTAACACCAGCATCACCATCGTGGTGGTTTTGCCCGCTTCAATCAGTGTGTGGTAGCAAGTGGTTATTTTGCGATCGCCAAAAATCATGAACAAGATAAAGGCGATAAAGACCCCGATGGCAGATGCTTCAGTGGCCGTCGCAATGCCGGTAAACAGTGCGCCTAGTACACCCAGGATGAGTGACATGGGCGGCACTACATATTTGCCCAGCATAATCAGCAGCTGTTTCGTGCTCACTTCTGCGCGCTCTTCTTTGGGCACAGGAGGGCCGTAAGAGGGTTTGAAGTGACAGATTAGCAGCACGTAAAGAGCGTACATAACACCCAGCATCAGGCCGGGGATCATTGCCCCAGCGAAGAGTGCCCCAACGGACACCGGGGAGTAGCTGGCCATCAAAATAAGCATGATGCTGGGCGGGATCAGGATGCCCAAGCAGCCGCTGGCCATAATGACGCCCGCGCTTAGCTCTTTGTTGTAGCCATATTTGAGCATTGGCACCAGGGCGATCATGCCCATGACGGCAATCGAGGCACCCACAATACCCGTGGTGGCTGCCAGCAGTACCGAGACGATGACCACGGTGAGTGCGAGGCCGCCACGCAGGTTGGCGAGCAGCAGGCGCATGGCGTCAAACATTTTCTCAGTGACCCCCGAGTCATTGAGAAACCTAGCCATTAAGACAAATAAGGGAATCGCCACTAGGACGTAGTTGTCCATGGCGTTACCGAAAATATTGTTAATCAACGTGCCCAGCACGCGCTCTCCAGGGCCTAGGAAAGCACCAATCACCGCCACACCACCCAGCACGAATGCCAGTGGATGGCCCATGAAAAGACCAATTAGCAGCCCACCAAACATAACGAGCGCCAGCAGTTCAGGACTTAAGTTCATGCTGATTCCTCCTCGCGCAGTTGGATAATCGCACGCAGCACAATGGCAATCGCCTGTAGCAGAATCAGCGCAGCGGCCACCACGATAACGCCCTTAATGGGGTAGACCGGGATAGATACCATGCCGTAAGTGGTTTCGCCGCGGGAAAAAGAGCGCTCAAAAAAGCTCCATCCATAGGTCAGTAGCATCCAGATGAACGGCACAAAGAACACGACATAACCGATCACTTCCAGCAGCGCCTGACGCTTACGTGATAGCAGACGCTTGAGCACGTCAACTTCCACGTGAGCGTGGTGACGAAGCCCGTAAGCGGCCATCAGCATGAAGTGAGCACCAAACAGCATTTTGGTGACGTCGAACGCCCAGTCGCTGGGGCGGCCAAAGAAGAATCGTGAGGCAATGTCGTACAGAACAATCAGGGTAATGATGGCAATTAACGGTGCGACAATACGGCCAAACAGCTCGTTAATTGCATCGATCGCCTTGGCAATCGCGTTCATGGAAGATCTCCGCAGTCAGCACAAAAAACCGCCCCGGTTCCCCGGGGCGGCGCAGAAGCGCCTTATAGGCAGGCTTCGATCTCTTCCAGTGAGGGCAGGTTATCCATGGTACGGCTCATGTTGAACGGAGCCGATACGTCACGCCATTTGGCGTAATCTTCAAGGTAGGTCACCATAGAGTGGTAAACCTTGGCGTGGTCAGGGTTTTCACAGGCACCGCGCACGATCACGTCGTTAGTAATCTCTTGGATGCGCGCCAGATCTTCTTCAGAGAACTGGTTGATGGTGATACCGGCATCAATAAATTTCTGGGTAGCGTCTGTTGATTCACGCTCAGACCATGCCAGTGACCACGCCATGGTAGCGTCGGCGGCAATGCGCAGCTTCTGCTGAGTTTCTTCAGACAGCGCATTCCACGCGTCAAGGTTGATCATGACGCCGAAGACGCTTGCCGACTGGTGCCAGCCTGGGGTGGCCCAATAGTTGGCTACTTCAGCAAAGCCAGCATTGAAGTCAACGCCTGGGGTAGAGAATTCACCCGCGTCAATCACGCCGCGCTCAATGGCTTGATACACTTCGCCGCCGGCCAGTGTGACCTGCGAGCCGCCTAGCTCTTCCAGCACGCGCCCTTGGTCACGGCCAGAGAGACGCAGGCGTTTGCCTTCCAGATCCGCAATGCTCTCAATCGGCGTGCGACCCATAAAGCCGGACTCGTTGTTCAACGCGGCGTAGGGCAGGTACATCATGCCGTACTGGCCGTAGATCTCTTCATAGAGCTCACGGCCGCCCCACTGCTGAATCCAGTTGATATAGTCAACGGCGTTAAACAGGCTGGTGGTGGTGGCCAATGGCGAGAATGCCGGGTTCAGGCCTGCCCAATAGCCTGGCCAGTCGCCAGCGGCTTCGATACTGCCTGTTTCGGTAGCGTCAAATACTTCGGTGCCAGGCATCAGCGTGCCGCCAGCGCGGAAATTGATCTGCACTTCGTCACCGGCTAGTTGGTTAACCAGCTCGGCCCAATGCTGATCCAGTTTGATCAGGTCTAGGTTGTCGGGCCACGTAGACGTCATGGTCCACTGTTCTTGGGCCTGGGCCGTGGAGGTAAGAGCGGCGAAAGCAACGCCAGCGGCAAGGCTGGTGAGTGCGAATTTAGTGGTCTTTTTCATTGTATGTTTCCTGGTACTTTGGCGGTTAGCGTTATTAGTGTTAGTGACCTGAAAGCAGGAAAGTACAGCGAGCAGGCTGACGTTTACGTAAAGTAAAACAACTCTGCGCTGCATCGCTAAGCTAGCACACTCCACCCGCTGCAACGCAATATCAGTAAATTAAGGAAGCTAACGCGAACGGTTGCATGGAAGTTCTTTAAAAATAGATTTAAAAACAATGATTTATATTTATTTTTTAAGCCTTCGTATGAGTGTTGAAGGGTGAGAAAACGTTGAAAAGCACAGGTTTGTTAAACCAAAGTTGTAAGATAATTCTTGCGTAAGGAGCTGCCATGGGTGGGTCACCCCCCGCTGAGTCCACCTCATTGCCCTGTGCGGCCATTGCTAAGCAGGCAGCGTCGCTGGTGCATTATGCCCATCGCTTGAAACGGCGCGGCTGGCGTGGGTTTGTGTGGCTTGAAGGTACGCCTGAAAAAGCTCGTCAACAGGCGCTAGCGCTGTGGCAGGCCTACGACTGGTGCTCTCCGCTGTGGGTCGGCGACGCGCAGCAAGCACCCGTATCGCCAAGCTTGCCAAGCCGTAAAGCGCGGACACGTTTGGGGGCGGAGCATCAGCTTGTCATTATGGATGCCAGCGGCCATCAGGGGTTGGACCCCGATGCGCTAGGAGCGCTGGCCGGCACGGTAAGTGCCGGTGGCTTTTTAGTACTGGTGACACCTTTTGGCTGGGGCTGCCAGCCCGACCCTGACTACGCCCGCTTTGCCGATTACCCCTGGCAGTGGGAGGCACTTAGCGCGCATTACTTAGCGCGTCTGGCCCGCCAGTTGGATGATGCCCACGCGGTGATACGCTGGTCGGTTGATGGCTGCGTGGTGTTACCGGCGCTGAGTCCGCGGCTTTCGCAGCAGGCACAGTGGGACGATGCTGATTGCTTAACCGCGGACCAAGCCCACGCCGTGAGTGCGCTGGTGAAGCTCAAACGCCGTCGGCCGTTGGTGATCACCGCTGACCGTGGCCGAGGTAAAAGTGCCGCCTTGGGCATCGCTTGCGCCCGACTGCTGCGCCAACGCGATGTACAGCTCATCATCACCGCTCCAAGGCTCAGCGCGGTGGAGAGTGTCTTTGCCCGCGTGGCGGCGCTGTGCCCGGATGCTCAGCGTGATCACATGGGTGATATCGCGCTAACCAATGGCAGCCGACTGCGGTTTCTACCTCCCGATGTGCTGACTGAGCAGGTGGCACAAGGCTCGCTGGGGGGCAGCGGTAGCACGCTGCTTGTGGATGAGGCAGCCGCCATTCCTGCGGCGTTGTTAGCCCCCTGGCTGGATGCTTTCCCGCGCATTGCGTTTGCCACCACAGTACATGGCTACGAAGGCTCGGGGCGCGGCTTTGCGCTGCGCTTTCGCGACGTGCTAGAGCGTAAAGCGCCCCAGTGGCGTGAGCTGACCCTGCAAACGCCGATACGCTGGTCAGCAGGTGATCCATTAGAAGCGGTGACACAGCGTGTACTGTTATTAGATGCACCGCTGCCTAACGCTGAGCCAAGTCATGGCGAACGGCGGCCCACCGTGGTGCTCCACCAAGCATCGTTGGCCGAGCAGGACGTGCTGCTCGAAAAACTGTTTGGCCTATTAGTACAGTCTCACTACCGCACCACGCCGAGTGATTTACGCCAGTTGTTGGATGGCCCCGGTACGGCGCTGCGCGTGGTGCTAGATGCGCATCAGACAGACCCCCAGGCAGTCTTGGTGACCCGCGAAGAGGGCGGCTTTGATGCAGCCCTTGCCGATCAGGTCGCACGGGGGGAGCGCAGGCCTCAGGGGCATTTGTTAGCGCAGTCGCTGGCAGCGCATAGCGGGATTCGTGGCGCGCTGACAGCCCGCTGGCGGCGAGTGGCGCGCATCGCCACCCACCCCCAGAGCCGTCGCGAAGGGCTGGGTCGGCAGCTGTTGGAAGAGGATATTGCCAGCGCTGCTCAGCAAGGTATTGCGCTGTATGGGGCTACTTTTGGGGCCGAGGCAGGGTTACTCCAATTTTGGCTGGCGCTGGGGTTTGTGCCAGTGCGTTTAGGCATTACCCGAGAGGCCGCCACTGGCGAATACGCCGTGATGGTTGCCAAAGCGCTCAACCAAGAGGGGCAGTTGGTGCTGAGTGAATTAACCGCTGGCTTTGCCGCTTCGCTACCCGGTCTGTTGGCGTTTGAGTTGGCAACACTGCCCGCTCCGGTGGTGGCGCTGTTGCTTACCTCGCTCCCCGTCCAGCCGCTTAGCGCAGCCAAGCACCAAGCCATTCACGATGTCGCCTATGCCCGCCGCGACCCCGCCCTGGCTCGCCCGGCGCTGCAGGCGCTGGCGCGAGAAGCCAGCCAGCAGCCGCTAGGCGAGGCCCAGCAGGCGCATCAGCAGCTCGCTGCTTGGGCCTACCAAAATCAGCCGTTAGCGAAGGCTCAAAAAGAGGCCGTACAACGCTTACGTCAGGCTGTGCAGCAAGTGATCGAAGCATGCGTGCTTTTCCCCAGTGAGCCAGAGCGTTAAAGTAAGCCGGTTATCGATAATGAAGAGTTTCCATGAACGCACATCTAGCAGCGCTCGAACCACGTCTTGTGTGGCAGCACTTTCGCACCCTCTGTAATACACCGCGCCCTTCCGGCCATGAAGCCGCCTTGGTGGCGACGTTAGAAGCCTGGGCCGATGCTCAAGGGCTGGCCCACGACCGGGATGCCTTTGGCAACCTGCGCATTCGCAAGCCCGCAACGCCCGGCTGTGAAGGCGCGCCGGGCATCGTGATGCAGGGGCACCTGGATATGGTGGCCCAGGCCAACGCGGGGCATGAGCATGATTTTACCCGTGACCCCATCCGCACCGTGGTCAAAGAGGGTTGGCTTCACGCGGAAGGCACCACGCTGGGCGCAGATAACGGTATGGGCGTGGCGGCAATTTTGGCCGTGCTGGAAGACCCCGAGCTCACCCACGGCCCGCTGGAAGCGCTGTTCACCCTGGAGGAAGAGACCTCCATGGGCGGCGCGCTGAATCTTGCCGAGAACTGGCTGGAAGGCTCGCTGCTGCTGAATTTGGATAGCGAAGACCGCGGTGAGGTGTACATCGGCTGTGCGGGCGGTGCGGATGTGGTGGTCGACGCGCAGCTGCCCAGCGCCGCATTGCAAGAAGATGAGCAGTTGCTCTCTCTGTCGCTGACTGGCCTGAAAGGTGGTCACTCGGGCATGGATATTCATCAGCCCTTGGGTAACGCCAACCGGTTGTTAGTCCGTGTGCTGTGGGCGCTAGACGCACTGGATGCCCGTTTGGTGAGCTACCAGGGCGGCACGCTGCGCAATGCCATCCCCCGCGAAGCCTTTGCTCAGGTGGCGCTGCCCGCTGACGATATGGACGCCGCCTTGGCAACGGTAGAGGCGCTGGCAAAAACGCTTAAAGCGGAACTCGGCAGTGGAGATAGCGGTTTGGTACTCACCGCCCAGCGAGCTGAGCAGGCTGACGCTGAACCGCTCACCCGCGATGCCAGCGCTATGCTACTGGCCGCATTACATGCCGCCCCGTGTGGCGTTGAGCGCATGAGTGCAGACGTACCCGGCGTGGTCGAAACCTCCAATAACCTGGGGGTGCTTAGCGTTGAAGAGGGGCGCTTTCATCTTTGTGCCCTGGTGCGTTCGCTGCACGATAGCGCGGCCGAGGCGATGGCCGGGCGTTTCCAGGCACTGTTTGGGCTTATGGGCGCACGGGTAAAAGTCGAGAACGGTTACCCCGGCTGGGCACCCAACCCCGAAAGCCCGCTGCTGGCTACCTTCAAGACGCGGCACGCGGCGCTAATGGGGTACGTCCCTGAAGTAAAAGTGATCCACGCGGGGCTTGAGTGCGGCATTTTAGGCAGTAAATATCCCCACCTGGATATGATTTCATTTGGCCCGCTGATTCGCGGCGCGCACTCGCCGGATGAGCGAGTGGAAATGGCGTCTGTGGCGGAGTTCTGGGCCATGCTGCGCGATCTGGTGGAAGCACTGGCGAAGAAGTAACGCCGCATGCCACCCACCCGCAACAAAAAAACGGCACCGAGGTGCCGTTTTTATTCACTATCTGTTAACCAGGGCGGTTTAGCGCACTTATTTACCTAAATAGGCGTTAAGCATCCACACGGTTTTTTCCTGCTCGCGAATATAGTCGCCCGCTTGGGCAGCCGTGCCTTCATCATCGGCGTCAGAAGCTAACGATAGCAACTCGCGCTGCAGCTCAATCAGCGTTTGGTAACCGGTGAGCACGCCCTTCACGCAGGTTTTGCCATCGTGAACGTCTTTGTCTTCCTGAATGCTCGAGAGCGTCACGTAATCGCTGTAGGCGTGTACCGGCTTATGCCCCAGGGTGAGAATACGCTCGGCTACTTCGTCTACTTTGGTCAGCAGATCGGTGTAGAACTCTTCAAACTTGGCGTGTAGTTCAAAGAAGTCGTTGCCCTTCACATTCCAGTGGTAACCACGCACGTTCATGTAAAAAATTTGATAGTTGGCCAGCAGGTGATTGAGTTTCTCGGCTAACTGGCTGGCGCTGCCTTCGTGTAGGCCAATGCTGTTCATATCATCCATTAGGTGCTCCTCCATGGTTGGAGCCGCGCTCAAAAAGTGCGGCCATCAAATCGTTTGATCTAGTTTAGGGCGGTGAGCTGGCGACGGCTGACTCATCGCTGATGGATAAAGAGATGTAGGCGCAGGCGCGTCATTTCAAGGGGCATGCTCAACGTTACTTACTCAGCGTTGCTTACTCAACGTTGCTTGCTCAGCGGCTTGCCAGCCATAGGCTTGCAATGCTTTCGCAGCGATCTGCTAAAAGCTCTGCGGTGCGAGGCAGCGCTTGTTCCAGCGTCATGAGACCATCGGCCAGTGCAAAGGCGGCGGTAACGCCTTCTTCCGTGCAGGCTTGCCAGCCGTCGCCCAGGCTACCCGCGAGCACAATCACCGGCTTGCCCTGGCGTTTAGCGGCGCGGGAGACACCAATCGGCGTTTTGCCCGCTAAGCTCTGGCCATCTAGGCGGCCCTCGCCGGTAATCACTAAATCTGCATCGTTCAGCAAGTGGGCAAAATTCGCCTGCTGCATGATCATTTCAATGCCCGGCGTTAGCGTCGCGTTCAAAAAGCAGTGTGCCGCAAACCCCATACCGCCTGCCGCCCCCGCCCCTGGCAGCCCTCGATCATCGCTGCCCCGCGCTTTGGCAGTGAGGTCGGCAAAGTGGCCGAGCGCACGGTCTAGCGTTGCGACATCATCGTCTGTCGCGCCCTTTTGTGGGCCGAACACCGCGCTGGCGCCGCGTTCGCCCAGTAGCGGGTTATCTACATCCACGGCGGCCTCAACGCGCAGCTTGGCGAGCCGTGGGTCGAGTGTCGAAAGATCCAGGGTGGCAAGCTGCCCAAGCGCTGCGCCGCCTGGCGGTAGTGTCTGGCCTTGGGCGTCAAGCAGGGTGGCCCCTAAGGCCTGGAGCATGCCAGCGCCAGCATCGTTCGTGGCGCTACCGCCGAGCAGCAGCAGAGCATGGGTGGCGCCTGCGTCTAAGGCAGCGAGAAATAGCTCGCCAACACCAAAGGTGGTGGTGTGCAGGGCGTTGCGTTCTTGGCGGGTAAGATGCTGTAGGCCGCTGGCTTCTGCCAGCTCGATAAACGCGGTACGCTGCTCGCTCAGCCAACCCCAGGCGGCTTGGCGTGGACGCCCAAGGGCGTCTTGTACGGTAAGTGTGCGGCGCTCGGCATGGGTGGCGGCAATTAAGGCATCCAGGCTGCCTTCGCCGCCGTCCGCCAGGGGGCAGAGGTGTGTGATGGCGTTGGGCGCTGCCCGGTGAATACCCTGTGCCATGGCCTGGGCAGCCTGTTCGGCACTTAGGGAGTCTTTAAAACTGTCTGGGCAAAGCAGTACATTCATCGCACAACCTCCTTAAAACGTTGTCTCAGCGTGTTGTCGTTCTTTTTTATCTCTGTTTGCGAGCTTAGCGCGCTGCTTGGTGACACACCAGCCACGAAGGTAGCGAGAGGATTTATCATGAAGGCCATACCCATTAGCATCACCTGCCTATTGGCGCTGGCGGGATGTCAGACGGTTCCTGACCGGCTGCCCCAAGCGGAGCCTGCGCCCGCGGCGGCTTGCTACTTCCCCACTGGTCAGTCCGGGCCGAGCGAAACGTTAAGCGTGGTGACAGAAAGCATTGACGTGCTGGAAGCCTGGAGTTTTTCGCTGGAGACGACCGACACTGAGCTTGGGTTGGTGAGCGCCTCCCGTGAGCGCGAGCTGGTTGGCTATTACGACCGCTATGACTACGACTATGGCTATGGCAGCGGCTTTCGCTTGTTTGGCGGGTTTGGTATTGGTCGCGGCGTAGGAATTGGCGTGGGCGGCTCCTTTGGCCCAGGGTTCGGCCAGCAGCCGGTGGAGGTAGAACGGGTGTCGCTGCTGGCTCGCGACGGTCATCTGCGTATCTCCCGAGATATTCGCCGCTTCGACCATCTTGGCGATCTGCGCGAATCCTACAGCGCGAGTAATGATGATTTCTGCCGTCGTTTCCAACAGGCATTTGAGCAAGCGGCCATCACCCAGGGGGCATTATGAAATCAACGCGTCACGCTTTGCTTGTGACTATCGCGCTGTGCACTGCGTTAGGGCTGTCAGGCTGTGCCACGACGCAGCCTTTGGAGCCGCGTGAGCTGCGCTACAACGCCCCGGTGGAACGCACTTTTTCTGAGGCGGTAGCGCTGATGATGGAACAGGGCTATGTGATACGCCACGCCGACCTGACGTTAGGGCGCGCTGAAGCGAGCTTGGCGCGCTGGCCTGGGTACCGGATTCAGCTTCAAGTAAGCGAAGCGCAAGGGGGAAGTCTGGTCAGCGTTTCGGCACTGCGCGGGAGTCAGCCGATTCCTCCCTATGTGCTAGACCCTTGGTTGGTGGAGCTGCAAGCTAAATTAGGAGAGTTACCTTAATGAGAGCGTTATCACGAGCCATCTTGCGACGCACCTGCTTAGCGTTAGCATTAGGGGGGAGTTTATGCGCCAGTCATTTAGCCATGGCGCACCCCCACGGCTGGATCGATATGAGCGTGCGGGTCATCACCGATGACGAAGGCGTGGCGACCGGGCTTCACCAAACATGGCGGATGGATCCATTCTACAGCTTGGTCGTGTTTGAGGAGTTACAGCAGGTGCCGGGAGGCAGCTTGGAGGAAGGGCTAGATCAGCTCGGTGGAGAAATTCGTAATAATCTGGCGGCACAGCACTACTTTACTGAGGTGCGTATCGGCAGCGAAAAACAGTCCTTTGGCGACGTGACCGAGTACACGGCACTAGAGCGAGATGGGCGCTTAACGTTTATGTTCATTCTACCGTTAGCATCGCCCCAGCCGTTGAGCGGGCAATTGCTTGAGTACCAAGTCTTTGATCCGACCTACTACATTGAAATAGTCCATGAAGAGGAGGGGGATGAACCCTCGGCTCAGGCACTTATTCTCAACGGTGCGCCTAACTGCGCACTGAGCGTGCTACCCGCTGACCCCGACCCAGAGCTGGTCATGCAGGCCGCACTGCTGGATGTGGATGAACAGGGAGAGCCCGGTTTAGGTCGCCACTTTGCCGAAACGGGGCGGGTCGATTGCCGCTAGCAACCAGTGGGGTCGGTCATGTATAAAGTGTTACTTTATATCTTTATTGCGGAGGGGTAATGCCGTTAACGCGACGACAAGTGGCCATGGGAGCGCTGGCACTCTTCACTGCGGCGCTACTCACATGGGCGGTCCAGGCGAATTTGCAGGGCGTTAGCCTTCAACTGCTTGCCTGGCAGCGGGAGTTACACCGCAGTCTCACCTTAGCGATTACTGAACTTTCACGCACGCCTTCTTCCGGCACGTGGCTAACGCTGCTGGGCGTGAGCTTTGCCTACGGCGTGTTTCATGCCGCAGGGCCAGGGCATGGCAAAGCCGTACTGGCCACCTACTTGGCATCCCATGGTGGGGCGACGCGCCGAGCGCTAGGGCTCTCCTTTGCCGCATCGCTGCTGCAAGGCGTGACCGCGATTGTGATGGTGATGGTATTGGTTCACGGGCTTGGCTGGGTGACGCGCCAAGCCATGGGCAGCGTGGTATGGGTCGAGCAGGCCAGCTTTCTGCTGGTAGCCCTATTGGGGGTCTGGCTCTGCTGGCGAGCGCTGAAACAGCTGCGCCATGCCTATTCCGCCCGCCGTGAGTCAGTGGTTGAGCCTCATCATTCTCATGATCACAGCCATCACCACAGCCATGACCATACCCACTGCTGCGGCGGAGCTCACCATATTGAGCCCGAGCAGGCGCTGGATTGGCGCACGGCGCTGATGACCGTGGGGGCGATCGGAATGCGCCCCTGCAGCGGTGCGATATTAATGCTGGGTGCCGCGAGCCTTTTAGGCCAGTTTTATGTGGGCGTCGCATCGGTGGTGGCGATGTCGCTGGGCACTGGCATTACCGTCTCTGTCCTGGCGCTAGCGAGCATCGTAGCGCGAGGTTGGGCAACGAAGCGGCTGCATAAGCAAAGCCACCAAGTGGTCGAAAAAGCCGCCGGATGGGCCGCGCTGGCAGGTGGCACGGTCATTATTGCGCTAGGCATTTCCCTGGCGCTTGCCGGAGCAGCCCAACCTGTCAGCGGGCCGTTATTGAACGAGCCGCCAGCGCGTGGCTCATTGCTGGGCAATTAAGCTGGGTAATTAAGACGACAGCGTAAGCCCCGCTATCTGCGCCAGCAGCTGTTCGCGACGCTCACCTTGCTGGGCTAATTCATAAGGCGTGGGAGTGCCGTTACCCCACACGGGGGCAGGCCAGCTTGCGTCATCGGTGTAGCGAACCACCAGATGAATATGCAGCTGGCTCACCACGTTACCGAGCGTGGCGATATTGAGCTTATCGCCGTGAAAAGCCTCTTTCATCGCCGCGCCAAGCTGAGTGGCTTCCTGCCAGAGTTTGGTTTGGTCTTCTTGGCTGAGTTCAAACACTTCACTGACCGACGCCACCCTGGGCACCAGCACGACCCAGGGGTAGCGGGCATCGTTCATCAATAGTGCGCGACAGAGAGGTAAATCAGCCAATGGCAGTGTGTCTGCCGCTAAGCGCGGGTCAAGTTCAAAGGTGGCCAAGTGATGTGCTCCTATGCCGAACGGTGTGGCAAGCATCATAGCAGGCAGCGGCTAACTCAGGGAAAACAGGCGAAATCATTAAAATCTGTTACGCTGAAAACACTCCCTGGCGGTGAGGCTGCCGCCGGAGCTTCCCGATGTTGACTGATTTGTTATGGAGAACACGATGAAAAAATTATTGGCGACGAGCTTTATTCTACTCATCACTGCGGGTGCTCTAGCGGGCTGTAATACCATTGCAGGGGCAGGACAAGATGTTCAAGAGGGTGGCCAGGCAGTAGAGGATGCTGCGAGTTAACGGCCTGGGCTAAATGGTTGGTCATATTCCGTGCGGGCTAGACACTTATGTCTAGCCCGCACTGCTGTGAAGGGAGGTCAATAAATGACGCTGGAAAATTCTTTAATGTCATCAGCGCAGCGTTATGCAAAAGGCTTGGGCGGCCTATTTGCCATGGTGCTGCTGGCGGGGTGCAGTAGCGCGCCGAATGAAGCCGCAGCGCCCAAACCGCCCACGGTGGAGCAAACCGCGCCAGTGGCACAGGCGTGTGATGCCAACGCCGTACAATATGCTATTGGTGCCCCCTTTGATGAGGCCAACGTGGCGACGTTAGAAGAGCAAAGCGGCGCAACTCAGGTCCGTGTACTGCGCCCCGGTACGGCCGCCACCATGGACTACCGTGACGACCGCCTCAATATTCATTTGGAAAGCAACGACATGATTGAGGCGCTGCGCTGCGGTTAGCGCAAGATCAGCCATACGCAGGCGGCGGTGAGCACGCCCATGGTGATGTTAAATCCGCGCCACGCCCGGTCGCTTTTAATCCACTGCCCGATGGCGCTGCCAAAGGCGGCCCACAGGGCAATGCAGGGCAGCGCCACCAGCTCCGCAAACCCGGCCAATACCAAGGCATTGATGACCGGCTGGCCGCTTTCCGGTAGAAAGCCCGCCATTAGGGCCAGCCCCATCACCCATGCTTTTGGGTTAGCGAACTGAAACATGGCTGCCTGCCAAAACGTCAGCGGTACACCGTGCTGGCTGCCGTGTAAATTGGGCGGCGGGGCGGTGGCGATTTTCCAAGCAAGATAGAGCAAATAAGCGCTTCCCACCCAGCGCAGCGTGGTTTGCACCGCCGGGAAGCGTTCAAACAGCACCCCCAGCCCCAGTGCAATGGCGGCAAACAGTAAAAAGCAGCCTCCTAAAATCCCCCACATATGCGGCATCGTACGCCGAAAGCCAAAGTTAGCCCCCGATGCGGTAAGCATGATGTTATTGGGCCCAGGGGTGAGCGTCATCGACAGCATATAGAGCGCGGCAGGGCCAAGGATTAGCCATTCACTGTTCATTTTTTGTATCCATACAATTTTGAGGTTTAAGTTGTTAGTGGGCATTTTTGTTAGCATAATGTGGCTAATTTCCACGTCAAAGGTTTTATTGTCATCATGACAATCTGGGTGCCGACGATTGAACATACCCCTGGCCCACGCTACCGGGCGATTGCTCAGGCGATTGGCGATGCCATTACCAGCGGTGAATTAGCGCCAGAGGAGAAGCTGCCGCCCCAGCGCCGATTGGCGGATGCGCTAGGCGTCACCGTGGGCACCGTCACCCGTGGCTATGCTGAAGCAGAGCATCGCGGCTGGGTGAGTGCCCGGGTAGGCAGCGGCACTTACGTGAAGCAGCGCGGGCCAGCCCGCGTGTTTGGCGGCCAGTCCGGCATGCAAACCGATGACGACACGATTGATTTAAGCCTTAGCCTGCCGCCGCCCCACCCCCTGAGAGAGCAGGCGATGAGCGCTGCACTGAGTGCGCTAAGCACCTCTGCACAGGCGCTCAGGCGCAGCGTGGCTTACTCAAGTTCCCAAGGCAGCGATGACCATCGCGTCTATTTAGCGCAATGGTTAGAACAGTTGGGAATGACCCTGAACGCTGAGGAGATGCTGATTACCCAAGGCGGGCAACACGGCATTAGCCTGGCGCTCGGCACGCTGCTGCGACCGGGAGAGTTGATGGCGGCTGATGCGCTGACGTACCCAGGGGCGATTAGCGCTGCCCAACAGGCACATCTCAAGATGGTGGCTATCGCGTTTGATCAAGATGGCATGTGTATGGAGGCATTAAAGGCGCAATGCGCCCGCCAGCCGCCACGCTTAATTTACCTAACGCCAGACCAAAATAACCCCACCGGTATTTGTCTGAGTGAGGCGCGCCGAGAGCAGCTAGTCGCCTTGGCGAGGCGTTATGACATGTGGTTGTTAGAGGATGGCGTGCAGTACTTACCCGCCGAACAGCGCGGTACGCCGCTGTATCAGTTAGCACCGGAGCGTACGCTGTTCGTGTTTAGCACAGCCAAAGTGCTGGCAGGCGGGCTGCGTATGGGCGTGCTGCGTGCACCCCCTGTACTGCTTGACCGGCTGGCGGCGGGCTTGAGAGCTCAAAGTTGGATGGTGCCACCGCTGATGGTGGATTTAGTTTGCCACTGGGTGGCTCAGCCCGCGACAGAGGAGTTACTGGCGTGGCAAACCCAAGAGCTGGCGGCGCGGCAGCGCCTTGTTTCGGACTATTTGGCAGGCTACACGCTTAGTCGGCAACCGAACGGGAGCAACGTATGGCTAACGTTACCTGATGGCGTGCGGGCGCAGGAGCTGTGTGAGCGGTTAAATCAGCAGGGCGTCAAAGTTACCAGCGCTGAGCCCTTTTGCGTGGGTAGCGCTCCTGCCCCGCAGGCGGTGCGTATTTGCGTGGGGGCTGCTGCTCACCAGGCAGCGCTCGTCAGCGCGCTGGTCATTATCCGAAAGAGCCTTGAACAGCCGCCTTTGGCCACCGAAACGGTATAGCTAGTCGTAGCGATCTTTCCACCCTTGATGGCGCACCTGCTCTTTGAGCATTTCTAACACGTCGTAAAGTACCTGCTCGGTGACTTTGGCGCTGGCGTCATCGACGGTAAGCCAGCTGTCGAAGCCGCTTTCAGCGGTACGCTCGACCAGCTGGCGAAAAGCGGGGGAGTGCATGCCCTGGGCTAACTCATCCACCAAGCGCTGGGCCACACTGCTGATAGACGCCTGCATGGCGCTGGAGGCCGTTTGCCCCATCGGGAAGCGATGTAGCCGCTGAATTTCCGGACTTTCGCGCAGCGTGCGGCTCACTAAATCATCAATGGCCGCCATAATCGCGAGCCGGTTCTGCTGATACGCTTGGCCTGCTGTGGCCTCCAGGCGCTGGGCAATTTCATGAATTAGCTGGGTTTTGCGCGGCATAATCACCCGCTCAATCACTCGTTCAGTGAGTGAGTCACTGGCTTTAATCTGCTGCTGCACATTGCCCAGTAGCCGCAGGGCGATACGATCAGAGAGCTCCTCTAGCAGAATATCGTAGTACTTGGCGAAGAATTGGTAGATCGACCAGCGCGTGACGTTAATTAAGCGCAGCCGATGCAGGCGGTTTAACAGCGCTACCACGCGCAGTACCCGCAGCAGGCGGAACCCGCTGAGTGGAATGCAGCCCAGCACGTCGTACCAGTGCACAAAGGGGTAGAAGAACCAGCGGTGATAGCGCCGTTCGGCAATCGCCACGGCCCAGCCCAGCAGCACATCGGCAATAAAGAAACTGACAAAGATTAAATCAATAGTGAGAAACCGGCTGTGAACAGCCGTATCGTAGGCGCGGTGAAAGCCGGGGGCGATGTTGGCAATGGCCTGATTAATAGGCTCAATCAGAAACAACGAATCAAACAGCAGCAGGCTTAGGTTAATAATGACAGCGGCGAGGATCAGAAAATCCCAGCCGATATGCGCATACTCAACGGCCTTGGGCAGGTGGGGGTAGCGCAGCCTGGTGGGCATGATGACTCCTTGTCGTAATGGGTAAAGGCGCTTGTTTAGCGTTGGTGGTGCTGCTGCTGGGTAAGCTCCTCTTCACGTTCGGCCTGCTTGCGCAACTTTTTACGCAGGGCGGCTTTATCAAAGCGCAGCTGCTGAAGCGGGGTCTCTAAGGCCAGCGGCGGCACTCGGGCGGGCTTGCCGTCGGCATCTACCGCCACCATGGTGAGGTAACAGCTGTTGGTATGGCGAATCAGCTTTTGGCGGATATCCTCTGCCACTACCTTGATACCAATTTCCATGGAAGAGCGGCCAACATGGTTGACGCTGGCAAGAAACGTCACCAGCTCACCCACATGGATAGGCTGTTTAAACAACACCTGATCCACCGAGAGTGTGACCACGTAGTGGCCGGAGTAGCGGCTGGCACAGGCGTAGGCCACTTCGTCGAGCTTTTTAAGGATAGCACCGCCGTGGACTTTACCGCTGAAGTTCGCCATGTCGGGCGTCATCAATACGGTCATGGAGAGTTCATGCTGGCCAGGGAGCGCACTGTGTTCAGGGGAAGTGTCGGACATAAACGTCACCTTAAAAGCGAAAATGCCCGCCCCTAGCTAGCATAGCCAGGGCGGGCGTAGAGGAAAGGCCTAGGGGCTTAGAACCACACCAAGCCGACCGAAATAATAATACCGGTGATGAACAGCTGAATGAGGCAGAAGCCCATAATGTCTTTGGCTTTCAAGCCCGCAATGGCCAGTACCGGCAGCGCCCAGAACGGCTGCAGCAGGTTGGTCCAGGCATCACCCCAGGCAACGGCCATCGCCACGCGGGCGATATCTGCGCCTAACGCTTCTGCGGCGGGCAGCATAACCGGTGCCTGTACTGCCCACTGGCCGCCGCCAGAAGGTACGAAGAGGTTCACGATGCCAGCGCTGAGGAACGACCAGAAGGGCAGCGAGTTGGCAGTGGCAAACGAGACCAGCCATTCGGACATGCTTTGCGCCAGGCCCGACTGCACCATGATGGCCATAATGCCCGCATAGAAGGGGAACTGGATCACGATACCCGCGCCGCCTTTAATGGCTTCGTTCAAACTGTTCAGCAGGTTGCGGGGCGTGCGGTGGAGCACAATGGCGAGGAACAAGAACAGGAAGTTCACCACGTTCAGGTTCAAGCTGCCACCACGCAGAAAGAAGTGATCCAGCAAGAACAGTAGTCCCGGTACGCCGACTAATAGAGCCAGCGGCATGCTGTTTTCGAGCTTTTCTGCCGGGCGCGTAATGCGGCCTACAGGCTCTGGCTCGTCATTGAGCAGTTTCGGGTCTACATAAACGCTGTCTTTTTCATCCGGCAGCATTAAGCGGTTGACCAGCGGCACGGCAATAAAGAGACACACCACGATGGCCAGGTTAAAGAACGCGAAGATGGTGGAGCCTGTGCCAATCACGCCAATCTGGTCGGCAGAGAAGTGCCCTTCGGTGGCGATGGTCAGCGGCACCGAACCTGCCAAGCCGCCATGCCACACCACAAAGCCGGAATAGGCACTGGCGACCAGCAGGCGATAGTCCACCTTAATCAGGCGAGCCAGCTCTTTGGCGAACAGGGCACCCACAACGAGGCCAAAGCCCCAGTTAATCCAGCTAGCTGCAAGCGATACCAGCGTCACAAGAATAATCGCGCCACCAGGGGTTTTCGCGGTGCTGGCAATTTTTTGCAGAATACGTTTTACCGGCGGCGAGCTTGCCAGCATAAAGCCGGTGACCAGCACCAGCAGCATCTGCATGGAGAAGGTTAACAAGCCCCAGAAGCCGTCGCCCCACATGCGCAGGACGGCCAAGGGCGTTTGGCGCTCCACCGCAATAGCGGCCACGGCAGCAACAAGGGTCAGCAATAGAACGAAGATATACGGGTCTGGCAAATAACGCTCGACCAGCTTAACCGCTGGTTTTGATATGAGTTTTAGCATGGAGTGCTCACTTTATTCGTTATTAGGAAGTGCGCGGCTAATATACGGCGGTGCGGCACAATTTTCACCCCTCAACGGCTAACGCGCAGGGCGCTTAGCTTTTGTGCATTTTTATGCATAAGGTTACGTTAGCGCAGTTTTTAGGTCCTGCCCGTTGCGGGGTTCAACGCTGCTTAACGAAGATGAGTCGTGATGGGTGCTTCACGCCAGCGGGTGAGCCGGTAGCGGCGGTAGTAGGCAATCAGCACGGCCGAGCGGGTAAGCGTAAAGAGCGTAAACGCCAGCCATAAGCCATGATTGCCAAGACCTTGGCATAGCCACCAGGTGGGCAGGTAGACCGCAAGGCCTGCAAAAATACTGTTGCGCATCTCTCGCACTGCCGTGGTGCCGATAAACACGCCGTCAAGCAGGTAGCTCCAGACGGCAATCAGCGGCATCGCCACCATCCACGGCAGATAGCTGGCGGCGGTGTCACGCACTTCGCTAAGCCCTGTCAGTAGCGCCACGAGCTGATTGCCGCCCAGCGCAAAGAGCAGCGCGGCAGCAGCGGCTGTCCAGAAAGAAAACTGCGCCGTGGCCCGCACCGTGGCGGCAAATTCCTGCCAATCGCGACGCCCGTAGGCACGCCCTACCAGCGACTCAGCCGCGTGGGCAAAGCCATCCAGCGCGTAGCTAGTGAGCATAATAAATTGCAGCAGTACGGCATTAGCCGCGAGCACGGTATCGCCCTGGCGGGCACCTTGAGCGGTAAAAAACGCCATGGCAAACAGCAGCCCCAGGGTACGCACGAACAGGTTGGCGTTAACATTCAATAACGCCGAATAGGCTTTCAGTGCCAGCAAGCGCTGGCGTTGAAAGTGGCCTTCTAAATGGCCTAGCTGACGCAGCACCAAATAGCCACCGAACATCAGAGCGCTGTAGTCGGCGAGCACGCTGGCCAGCGCCACGCCATTACTGGTCATCCCCAAGCCCATCACAAACCATAGATCGAGCACGATATTAACGCTGTTGGTGAGCACCAGAATCATGAGCGTGACGCGGGAGTTCTGCTGACCTAAGAACCAGCCCAGTATGGCGTAATTGGCAAGCACTGCGGGGGCCGACCAGAGGCGAATTTCGGCATACTCGCGAGCCAGTGGCGTGGCCTGCACGCTGCCATCCAGTAGCCACAGGCCAAACGAGATGAGCGGTGTGCCAAACACGATGAGAAGCGTGCCAATCACGCCTGCCATGATCAGCGACTGGCCTAGCAAGTTGCGCACGTCACTAGGCGACTCGCGCCCTATCGCCTGGGCCACCAGCCCGGTGGTGCCCATGCGCAAAAAGCCAAAGCCCCAATAAAGGAAGCTAAAGAGGGTGGCACCGAGGGTAACGCCGGCTAAATAGCGGGAGTCGGGCAGATGCCCGACCACGGCTGTGTCCACCAGCCCCAGCAGGGGCACGGTGATATTTGACAAAATGATGGGCCAGGCTAGGGTCCAAATACGCACAAGTTAAGCGGCAGTAATGATGCGGTACTTCTCCATTAACTGCTCTTGGGTCTCTGGGCGCTCTGGGTCCAGGGGAATGCAGTCTACCGGGCACACCTGCTGACACTGGGGCTCGTCGAAGTGGCCGACGCACTCGGTGCACAGGTTGGGGTTGATCACGTAAATCTCCTCACCGGGAGAGATCGCGTCGTTAGGGCATTCTGGTTCGCAGACGTCGCAGTTAATGCATTCGTCGGTGATCATCAGGGCCATGGATATACCTCACGAAGGGCGTGTCACTCGGGTAGTTTGATACCCGAGTGTTTTACTCAACAATATCGATAGCTAGGTAGTGTAGTGCTTACGCAGCGCCTCTGCGACCTGCGGGTGTACCAGCGGAGAAATATCGCCGCCCAGCTTGGCAATTTCCCGCACGATGGTCGAGGAGATATAGGAGTTTTCCACCGCCGGGGTAAGAAACACGCTCTCAAGCTCAGGATTTTGAGCGCGGTTCATATTGGCTAGCTGCAGCTCGTACTCAAAATCGGAGACCGCGCGCAGGCCACGCAGAATAATCGTCGCGCCCTGCTCATGCATCATGGTGGTCAACAAGGTCGAAAAGCCGATGACCGAAACATTAGGCAGCGACGCGCACACCGACTGCGCTAAGGCAATGCGAGTATCCAGCTCAAGGCTTGGGCGCTTGCCGGGGCTGGCCGCCACGGCAATCACCACTTTATCGAACATGCGTGCGCCGCGCTCAATCAGGTCAAAATGACCGTTCGTGATGGGGTCGAACGTCCCAGGGTAGACGGCGATATTCTCACGACGGGTGCTCATCACGGCGTCTCCTCGTCTAGCGTGCCAAACGGATTGTCGGTGGCAAGCGACACCGCATGTTCGTAGCCGGGGATTTTGATGCGGTCTGAGTGAATCTCAAGCTCCGGGCCTTCCAGTACGGCTTCGCCAAACTGGTAGCGGGGTGCGTAATGGCCGTGGTCGGCTTGGGCTAGGTAAGCGGCGGCGTTAGCGCGCACACTTTTACGGCGTGCTTTCCAGGCATCGATAGCCGCGCTGCCGTGGCGCTTGGTAAGCAGCCGCTCGGTAATCTCTGGCGAGAGCACTACGCCGGTGGCGTTATTGCCGCCAAAGCCTTTGGCGTTAATGAACGCCGCATCGGCGCTAAACGCTTGAGGCGTGGTGAAGAACCGTAGCCGGTCGGCGTAGACATCATCGGCAACCGCATCGAGCGTCGGGATACCTGGCAGCAGGCCGTGGGCGAAGCTGCCTAAGGCGCTGGCGAGTTGGTCGCCTGCCGCAGAGCCCTGGGAGTGGCCGATAAACGCTTTAATGGCCACCACAGGCCACTGCTCGATGCCGTTGGCGCGGGCAATTTCGTCGAACACGTGGGATTCCGTGGTACGGTTTTTCGGCGTGCTAGTGCCGTGGGCATGCAGGAAGGTGCGTTGCTTTAACGCGGTGTCTCCCAGCATGTCCTTCACGAAGGCGGCCGCCTTGCCCAGCGTAATGTAGTTACCGATGCCGGGTGCCGAAATAGAGCGCTTGTAACCGTCAGCGTTCACGAATACTTCCGGTACCGCGCCTAAAATATCGGCGCCCAGCTCTAGCGCTAGGCTGTCGTCCATCAGCAGTACGAACTGGCTGGCCTCTGCCATGGTGAAGCCGCAGTTGCGGGCAAACGGGCGGCAGGCTCGCTGGTAATCGGCATCGGTTAGCAGCTCTAACGCATCCAGGGCTTTTAGGCTGGCATCGTCCGCTAGCGCACCCATGGCGCGAAAGCCTTCGATAATCTCTGGCGTAATCGGCGCGTCGGCCGTGCCCACCATCACCACGCGGCGACGGCCTGCGCGGATATCGTCGATCCCCAAGCGCAGGTTGTATAAGAAGCTGGCGCAGGCACCGAGTGCCGCGCCGGTGCCGCCCACGCTGCCTAACACATAGGCGTTGAGGAAGTCGGCGGGCATTTGGCCGTAGCCCAGCGGCATTTGTTTAGACGTGGCGCGCTGGCCGCTAACCAAGCTTTTCAGCAGTCCTCCCCAGCCTTCGTCGTCCAGCTGGCCAATCGAGTTGCCTGCATAAACAGCGATATGATCAGGGTTGAGCTGCTGGCGCAGGGTTTCCCATGAAAGGCCACTGGCACCCAAACAGTCGCTAGCACCAAAGACCGCCATGGAGAGCCCCCGCGGATGGTGCACGCTACGGTATAGGCTCGCCGGGTCAAAGCCTGAGGGCAGCTGCGCGGCGGCGCGTACTTTGGGTTCTTGGGCATCCGGCAACAGCACGTCAAACGTGCCTGCTGGAATCGTGACTTCAACCTCACGAGCGTCTATCTCGCGCACCTGCCAGCCATCCGGCAATTGCTCTGGCAATTGGCGACGGCGGAGTGTCACGCGTAGCGGCTCGGCCAAGGCGAGGTCGGCTCGGCGATTGGCGGGCATGCCCGGTGCTAGAAAGCGCGGGTCTTCATTGCGGCGGATTAAGGTGTGTTTAAGCACCTGATCGCGCAGCCTCTGGGCAGGGTCGTCAATAGGCTGCCCTGCACTGTCGTGCCATCCGTTATCGGAGTGCGCGGCAAGACGCATAAGCGCTGCCAGCCCCTCCAGGGTTTGGCGCTGCTGGTCAGCAGGAAGAGCATCAAGCACGGTGCGGCGGAAGGCCTGATGGCCCGAGGTTCTGCCGGCGGGATTGATGCCGCCCATGCCGACAATCACCGGTAAGTGTGACAAGCCGGGTTCCTCGTGGTGCGGTGGTTTTTAATAACAGTTATTGTCAGATCGTCCTGAATCACATGGCCGACCTGAGCTTAATGTTCAGTTTCATAAAATACTCTGGCGTGATCATAGCACCGGGCGTGCAACGGCGTCATGCCGCGCACGCGGGAGACTGGTAGAATCACGCTTTTTTAATGCAGGGGATGGCATGCAGTACACTTCACGGCCAGTGACGTCTAACCAGCCTGGGCCACATCATGATGTGGCGCGCCGGGTCGAGCGTGCGTTAGCGCATCCGCTGCGTAAACCCATTGCTGATCACACACGCCAAGCGTTCGAGCAGGCCGATGCATGGTGCCAGCAGCGTCCAGCACCGTTAATTCTCGATGCGGGTTGCGGGGTTGGGCTATCGACCCGCAGGTTAGCGCTACAGTTCCCTCAGCATACGGTGGTGGGGGTTGACCGTAGTGAGGATCGGCTGGGGCGGGAGCATGGCGATCTGCCACAGAACGCACTGTTAGTGCGCGCAGACTTGGTGGATTTTTGGCGGCTAGCGTTAGAGGTTGGCTGGGCTCCCGAGCGCCACTATCTTCTTTATCCCAACCCCTATCCTAAAGCGGCGCATCTGAAAATGCGCTGGCATGGGCATCCTGTTTTCCCCACACTGTTAGCGCTGGGCGGGCGGCTAGAGCTGCGCTCAAACTGGCGGCTGTATGTTGAAGAGTTTGCCCAAGCGGTGGCGGTAGCGACAGGGAAGCAGGCGAGCGTGAATCAGGTGGTGCCTGGCGCAGACTATTTGACCCCGTTTGAAGCTAAATATGACCAAAGTGGCCAAACGCTTTGGCGTTTGTGTATCGATCTGGAGCGCCTATGACGTTTGTGTATCTCATTCTTGCCATCGTCGCTGAGGTCATTGCAACCAGTGCACTGAAAGCGTCGGCGGGCTTTACCCGCCCCTTGCCTAGCCTTCTAGTGGTAGGCGGCTATGGGGTGGCGTTCTATTTATTAAGCTTAGTGTTACGCACGCTGCCGGTGGGAGTGACTTACGCCATTTGGGCGGGCTTAGGTATTGTGCTGGTCACGCTGGTGGGCATGATTGTGTTTGGTGAAAAGCCCGACCTGCCTGCTGTACTCGGTATTAGTCTGATTGTGGCCGGAGTGGTTACCCTTCAGGTCTTCTCTAAAATGAATGTGCATTGAGGTAGCAGAACGTGACGTGTTTTCTTAATTTACCCGCTCAGTGGCTGCGCAGTAGCGTAGTGGCGGGCGTGGCAGCGGCTGCACTGTGTGCCAGCTCAGTGCTATCAGCGGATTTCAGCCGCCTGAGCCAGCTAGAGGCGAAGGGGTTTTCAATTAGCGCGGAAGCACGCCTTTTAGATGCCGATAGCGGCAGTAACCCGCTACTGGGGAGCCTCCACCCAGAGCGCCAGCTATCGCCTGCTTCAGTCACCAAAGCGTACATGGCGGCAGCGTTGCTTAATCGTTTTGGCCCACAGCATCGATTTACCAGCCAGTTAGTCAGTACCGGCCAAGTGGATAACGGCGTGCTGCGCGGCGATCTCGTCTTTGAGGGGGGCGGTGACCCAGGTTTGACCACCGAAGATCTATGGCGGTTAGTGCATCGCTTGCAGCTTGCTGGGGTGAATCAAGTGGACGGTGCATTGGTGGTCAGCCAGTGGCGCTTTGGCCCGGTGGAGTGCATTACCACCGACCGCTGCAATGCACGTACTCGGGTCACCAACGCCTACAGTGCGCCGCTTACTTCTGCCGGTGTGAACTTCGGTACTTGGTGTGTCAACGTGGCACCTGCTGCGACCCCCGGCGAACCTGCGCGGGTTGGCCTATGCGATAGCCAAGCACCGCTCATCGCGATTGATAATCAGGTGGTGACGCGCCCTGCAAACAGCGGCACTGAAATCAGCGCCGAGCGCATCACTGATGAGCGTGGCGATGTAATGCGTGTCACCGGGCAAATCTCCACCAATGCATCGGCGCGGGACGTGTACCGTGGCGCAGGCGACGCGGCGGAAAAAACCGCTCAGGTGCTGCTGAGTATGCTTAACCAAGCGGGGGTGAGCGTACGCGACCCCTGGCGGGTGAGCTCTACCCAGCCGCCGAGCAGCGCCCGACGCTTTGCTGCAGTGGACAGCCAACCGCTGCAGGAGCTGCTGCTGCGCACGATGAATTACTCCAATAATTACATGGCCGATGTGCTGGCGCTAAATTTGGTAGAAACACCCCAGGCGCAGCTGCGTCAGTCGGGTCAGGCGATTGAAGCGTATGTACAGAGCCTGCCAGGGCACGGCCCGGTGGCGCTGCATAGTGGCAGCGGTTTAACCACCGATAACCGCACCTCGGCTCATGGCGTTAACGTGATGCTGGAGGATATGTTCCGCCAGAGCGCGCTGTTCCCAAGCTTTGTGGCCTCTTTCCAGTCGCCCGCCAACGGCGTAATGCGCTTTATCCGTCGCGGCTCTCCTACCTTTCAAAATAACGTCATGCTGAAAACCGGCACGCTTAATCAGCCGTTTGCTGTGCGTGCAGTGGCGGGCTATTTCCGCACGGCCCAAGGGCGCTGGGGGGTGTTTAGCGTGTTAGTGAACGGTAGCGGCAGTACACCCTACCTAAGCTGGCCCGAGGTGCTCGACCCGCTGTCGTTAGATCTAGATGCAATGATTTTGGCCAATTAATTAAACGCTTAGCTGAGGCAACGGGCATGAAGCCACGTCACACGGGGTTAACCCATTTACTGCACTCCACGCGCTACTCCTGGAAAGGTCTGAAAGCGGCGTTTCGCAATGAGTCTGCCTTTCGCCAGGAGCTGGCGATTACCGCCGTGCTGCTGCCGTTTGCCTGGTGGATCGGCGAAGGCCCAGTAAGCTGGCTGCTACTGGTCGGCAGTTTATTTTTAGTACTGATCGTTGAGCTGCTGAACAGCGCGATTGAGAACGTGGTCGACCGTATTGGCACTGAACACCACGAGCTGTCTGGGCGCGCCAAGGACATTGGTTCGGCGGCGGTGATGCTGTCGCTGATCATGGCGGGCCTGACCTGGGGGCTGTTAGGCTGGGAAAAATGGATGGGCTAGTTGGCCCTGAATGTCGTTAATAATCATAACAACCGCTTGGCAACGAGGTGCTTATGCAGACCCACGATGCGTTATTCCCTACCGCCACGCTACCCAAAGCGCTCGCACCGGCTGCCGCTCAGGCCCATCAGCGCCTGGGCGAGGCCTTAAGCCAAGCGGACAACATCGCCTCGATGACCAAACAGCCGCTGCCCTCCAGCAGTTGGGAGGCGCTCTCCTCGAACCGCCGGGAAGCGCTGGCTCGGGTAGTGACGATTTCCACCTTCGCCCTCGATACGCTGGCGCGCTTTCCCCACTGGCTGGCCGAGCTGGACGCGGCAGGGGAGTTGGATAGCGCCCCCAGCAAAGAGGCGCTGACTCAGTGGTTAGACGACGCCTTAGCGAGCGCTGAGGACGAAGACGCGCTACACCGCGCACTGCGTCGCTTTCGCCGCGCCCGCATGCTGGGCATTGTTTGGCGTGACTTAAACCGCCCCGACGGTGCCACCATGTGGGACACCGCTCGCTCGGTCTCTTGGTTGGCTGAAGTGTGTGCCGAGGCGGCGCTTGGTTGGCTGGAGCGTTTTTACGCATCTCGCTGGGGCACCCCTGCCGCTCGCAGTGATGGCTCACCCCAGCGTCTGGTCATACTCGGCATGGGTAAACTCGGCGCGGGGGAGCTTAATCTCTCGTCCGACATCGATCTGATTTTTGCTTTTCCTGAAAAGGGCGACACCGAAGGCGGCCGCAAGCCGCTTGAGCATCAAGAGTACTTCACCAAGCTTGGCCAACGCCTGATCGCTGCCCTCGATGCCATGACGGCGGATGGTTTTGTATTCCGCGTGGATATGCGCCTGCGCCCGCTGGGCGACGGAGGGCCGCTGGTGGGCAGTTTCTCGATGCTCTCCAGCTACTATCAAGACCAAGGCCGTGAGTGGGAACGCTATGCGATGCTGAAGGCGCGCCCAATAGCGGGGGATATCGATGCGGGTCACGAGCTGCTGGCTAGCCTGCGTCCGTTTGTGTATCGCCGCTATTTGGATTTCGGGGCCATTGAGTCGCTGCGCGAGCTAAAGGCGATGATCAATCGCGAAGTGAAGCGCAAAGGCATGCAGAGCAATATTAAGCTGGGGCCTGGTGGTATTCGCGAAGTGGAGTTCGTGGTGCAGGCGTTTCAGCTGATTCGCGGTGGACGCGACACCGAGCTTCAGGTCACTTCACTGCAAACGGCGCTTAAGCGGTTGCCGGAGCTTGGGCTACTGCCCCAGGCGGTAGTGGATGAGCTGCTGCCAGACTACGCCTTCCTGCGTGATGTGGAGCACGCCCTTCAGGCGCTGGAAGATCGTCAAACCCAGATGCTGCCCAGCGACGATGAAGACCGGGAACGCGTCGCTTTCGCCATGAACCATGAGGATTGGCCCGGGCTCATTGCCCAGTTGGATGAAGTGCGCGAACGGGTGCGCCAGCACTTCGATGCGGTGATCGCTGACCCTGAAGAGGAGGCCGATGAAGAGCAAAGCGACGCCAGCCTCTCCCAGTGGCGGCTCTTGTGGCGCGGTGAGCTCGAAGAGGATGAGGCGCAGGCCCTTCTCAGCGAAGCGGGCTTTAATGAATCGGAAAGAGCGCTCAAACGATTAAAGAGCCTTTACCACTCGCGCGCCGTGCAGAGCATGCAGCGTATTGGTTTTGAGCGCTTGGATGCACTGATGCCGCTGCTGCTGGCTGCCGTGGCGCAGAGTGAAACGCCGGATACGGCGCTGGCACGTGTGCAGCCGCTGATTGAGGCAGTGCTGCGACGCACGGCCTATCTGGCGCTGCTGCGCGAAAATCCGCATACCCTTGAGCATTTGATGCGGCTATGCTCGGCGAGCCCTTGGATTGCCGAGCAGTTGGCACGCTACCCCATCTTGCTAGATGAGCTGCTTACCCCCGATACGCTCTACACACCTGCCGACAAATCGCGCCTTGCCGATGAGCTGCGTCAAACGCTCAATCGTTTGCCTGAGGATGATGAAGAAGCGCAGCTAGAAGCACTGCGGGTGTTCAAGCATGCCCAGATGCTGCACGTGGCCGCCTCAGATGTGGCCGGTACGCGTCATCTTATGAAAGTAAGCGATTACTTAACCTATATCGCAGAAGTTATTTTAGACGCGGTGCTGGCGATGGCGTGGAAGCATGTCACCCGCAAGCACGGCGCGCCTACGGGGTGTAATAACCGCGAACCTGCCTTTTTGATTATTGGTTACGGCAAGCTGGGCGGTATTGAGCTGGGTTACGGCTCTGATCTGGATCTGGTGTTCCTGCACGATAGCGACGGTAAAGGCAGTACCGACGGCCCCCGACCCTTAGATACGCCGGTGTTTTTCACCCGCTTAGGCCAACGTATTATCCATCTGCTAACTGCAGTGACGCCGGCAGGCAGTCTGTATGAAGTAGATATGCGCCTTCGCCCGTCGGGGAATGCGGGGTTGCTCGTTACATCACTGGACGCGTTTGCCGATTATCAGCATCAAAACGCCTGGACCTGGGAGCATCAGGCGCTGGTGCGGGCCAGAGTGGTGGCGGGCAGTGAGGCGCTGGCCGACAAGTTTGATGAGCTGCGAGGCTCGATTTTATGCCGCGAGCGCGACCCGCAGGCGCTGCGTGATGATGTGGTGAGCATGCGCCACAAAATGCGTGATCATTTGGGCACGAAAGGAGAGGGTGCCAAGTCTGAGCGGGGTGATGGTGAACATGCCAGTGCAGACGCCACGTTTAGCTTGAAGCACGATGCAGGCGGCATGGTAGATATTGAGTTTCTCTGCCAGTACGCCGTGCTCGCGCTCTCTCATCAAACGCCTGCGCTGATCACCTATAGCGACAACATTCGCATTCTGGAAACCCTGGCGGAGAGCGGGCACATCACCCAGGCGGAGGCTGAGCAGCTTCGCGAGGCGTATCTGGCCTACCGTAGCCGCACCCACCGGGCGGCATTAACGGGCGAAAAGACGCTGGGCTTAGTCAGCGAATTTGCGGAACATCGCCGAGTGGTCACTGCACTTTGGCAGCGGTTTCTAGAGCCTTGATTGGCGAGCTGCGAGTTTTTCAGTAGCATCAGTAAAAAGCTAGCCTGTTAACCACTGAGCGATACGAGCGGCAACTATAAAAATTCACAGTACCTATAAAAATTTACAGTGCTTATAACAACTCACAGTACTTATAAAAACTCGCGGTACTTATAAAAATAAGGACGAAGGAATGCGCACCCAGACCCCTATTCTGTTACCCATTGAGGTAGCTCGCCGATGATTGGGCAAATTTTAGCCACGCTGCTGCCGGTCTTTTTGATTGCTGGCAGCGGTGCCGCCTACGGACGTTTCCGAACCCCCGATATCCGCAGTTTAAACACCCTCAATATGGAGCTATTTGTGCCACTGCTGGTGTTTGCAGTGCTAGCCGATCGTCAAGCGCCGCTTGCAGAGTATGCCTGGCTCGCCAGCGCTGCCGCGCTGGTGGTGTTGGGGTCAGGGTTAGTGTTATGGCCGGTGGTGAAGTGGCTTGGGTTGGACAGTAAGGTTTTCCTGCCGCCGATGATGTTCAATAACTCCGGCAATATGGGCGTGCCGCTGCTGGTGTTAGCGTTTGGGCCAGAAGCGCTGCCCGCGGCGGTAGTGGTGTTTATCGTCGAGATGCTGCTGCACTTCTCGGTAGGGCTTTATATGTTAGACCCGCGCACCTCGCTGTGGCGAATGCTGCGTATGCCGATTGTGGCCGCGAGCGTCGCGGGGCTGTTGGTTAATGTGGGGGGCGTAGCGTTACCCGGTTGGCTGCTGGAAGCCATGCATATGCTGGGGGGAGTGTGCATCCCACTAATGCTTTTTGCGCTGGGCGTACGCCTTTTGGAAATTGACTTTAGCGACTGGCGGACAGGCTTGCTGGGTGCCGTACTCTGCCCGCTTTCTGGGTTGGTGATTGCGTTACCACTCATGTGGTTACTACCACTCAACCCACTGCAAACCGCTGTTCTGTTGGTGTTTGCTGCGCTGCCACCCGCGGTGCTTAACTACTTAGTGGCCGAGCAGTACAAGCTAGCCCCGCACAAGGTGGCATCGTTGGTGTTAATAGGTAACTTAGGCAGCTTGATTGTCATGCCGCTGATACTTGCGGCCACATTTGCCTGGATTCAACCACCGCCCTAACGGCGGGGCTCGTCCTTGACTTCGTAACTACCTTCAAGCGCGTCATGCTGTCCGGCGCGCTGTTCACCTGCGTAGCCGCCGCCAATGTCCTGAGCTTGGTCAGCGCGCATCTGCTCCATGCGCTTTTTCATTTTATGGCGGACAAAGGGCATCATCGCCCAGCCAATAAGCAGGAAAAATAGCCCAAGCACAACGCCAACG
The DNA here is from genome assembly GCF_014640815.1 of Vreelandella lutescens. Lineage (GTDB taxonomy): Bacteria > Pseudomonadota > Gammaproteobacteria > Pseudomonadales > Halomonadaceae > Vreelandella > Vreelandella lutescens. Next base: position 68,286 of record NZ_BMHM01000003.1, read on the forward strand.
ATCATCAGTGCGCCGAACGCTAGCCATGTAAGTAGCAGTTTTACACTACCCATCATCCCATTGGGCTGCGTTTGGGTAGCACGAGCGCGCCACTGGTGGGCGGCCTGCCAAGCGGCATTACGTTGTTCACGGTTCATCTGTGGCATGAAAGCCTCCATCGTTCGTTTGCCTCCATTGGAACATAGCCGAGCATGCAAGTTCACTGCTTCTTTTTAGGCATCACTCGCGTTTATATCAGGATTATCTAATTCTGCTGTATTAAGCCCTTAACATGCGATGACTACTCTTGGATGTTAGGATTTAAATGAGCGCACTAATGGTAGGTGCCATTTTTTTGTGAGCTAACGTTTTATAAGCTGATTTTATGAGCGATCGCTTTTATGAATCTCTTTGTTCATTAACCAGGGTGGTGCTATGACAAACCATGGAGGTAAGTCGGTGTTTATCGCATCGACGGTAATTATTTTTGGCCTAGTCGTCGTGGGGGCCGCATTTCCAGTTGCGTTTGGTAGCGCTGCGGAAGCCGCCCTTGCATCGATTACCGAGTTGTTTGGCTGGTTTTATCTTTTCTCAGTATTTGGCTTCGTCGTATTTTTGATTGGTTTAGCGCTGAGTAAATACGGCAAAGTGCGCTTGGGGCCTCAGGACAGTACGCCAAGCTATAGCTTTTTCTCATGGATTAGCATGCTACTGGCCGCAGGCTTTGGGGTAGGGCTGGTGTTTTACGGCATGGCCGAACCCATGACGCACTACATTAACCCGCCTTACGGCGATGTGCCGGCTGAAAGCGAAGCGGCTGCGCGCTATGCCATTCAGTACAGCTACTTTAATTGGGGGATTCATCAGTGGGCGGCATTCTCCGTGGTGGGGCTGATTATTGCTTACTTTCAGTTCCGTAAGGGGCAGGCGGGCTTGGTGTCCTCCGTGCTCTCTTCAGTAACGGCTAAGCATCCTCGTGTACGCCCATATGCTTCTTGGTTGGATGTGTTTGCAGTCGTTGCCACCGTCATGGGCGTGGCAACATCGCTAGGGCTTGGTGTATTACAAATGAATGGCGGCCTTAACGCTGTGTTTGGCCTGCCGGAGAACGGCTTTTGGCAGTTTGTCATTCTATTTGTGATGTTCTGTGCCTATATGGCGTCTACGTGGTCTGGGTTAGATAAAGGGATTAAACGCTTATCTAACTTAAACATGGTGCTATGTATTGGCCTGATGCTTTATGTGTTGGTGACAGGCCCCACCATCGCTATTTTAGAAACGATAACGCTGGGTATTGGTGATTACCTGCAAAATTTTATTGGTATGAGCCTGCGTATTTCTCCCTATGGTGATAATGAATGGGCCAGCAGTTGGACGATTTTTTACTGGGCGTGGGTCATTGCCTGGTCGCCTTTTGTGGGCACCTTTGTGGCACGCGTTTCTCGCGGGCGCACCATTAAAGAGTACGTGTTTGGGGTGCTGTTTGTGCCGCCTTTATTAGCGTGCCTTTGGATCGGTGTCTTTGGTGGTGCGGCGCTTCATCTGGAATTGAACGGCACGGACGTAGGTCTTGCAGCAGCGACAGAGGCAAATATTACCGTCGCGCTGTTTGAGATGTTTGATTTGATGCCTTTCTCAGGCGTGCTGTCGGTAGTGGCGATGATGCTGATTTTCATTTTTTTGGTGACGTCAGCCGATTCTGCTTCGTACATCGTGGCGCAAATGACCGATAATGGCTCCATCAATCCGCCGCTTTATAAGCGCGTGGTGTGGGGCGTACTGATTGCCGCGATTTGTCTGACGCTAATTGTGGCTGGCGGCCTCTCTGGGCTGCAGTCCGCAGCGGTGCTTTCAGCGCTGCCGTTTACCTTTATTCTGTATATGATGGTGATTGTGCTGGTGCGTGAGCTGCGTGCGGATCGTAAAGCGATGTTGACCCAGCTCTACCGTCGTCATGGCGAAACCCCCGTTGGTGCAGACGCCTTTGAAGCGGAGCAGCTCGGAGAAGAGGAGCGGCTGCGCCGTGCGCCCAGCGTGGTAAATCGGCGCATTAATAGCTAAACAACGGCTTCAGTAGAGGAAGCACCTATGGAAACAGCGTGCTAATGGCTCGACAGGGACGTCACGGAGCAACGCGTCGGCAGCCCAAAGGGGTTGCCTTTGACCGCTGGTTAGATCGAGTGGTTACCGTTGCTGTCGTAACAGCGATGGTGGTGGGTCTATCCGCAGTCATTGCGCATTGGCTGCTGTGACGCAGAGCTTATTGATGCCTACACGAACGCCCGGCTAAGCCGGGCGTTCGTGTATCTCGATGCGGTTACGTCCACGACGCTTGGCCAGGTAGAGCTGTTCATCGGCTTGGCTAAGCAAGTCATCGGCGCTCAGTGGTCGCATGGGCGACATGCTGGCCACGCCCATACTCGCCGTTAGGTGCGAATGAGTGCTGGAGTAGGCGTGGGGAATGGCAAGAGAGAGCACCGCTTGGCGCAGGCATTGAGCAACCCGTACCGCTTCTTTGTCGTCTTTACCTGGCAGTACGCAAATAAACTCTTCGCCGCCGTAGCGAGCCAGCAGGTCACGGCTTGAGTCAATACACTGATTAAGCGCAGCGGCGACCGCACGCAGCGTGTCATCGCCCATAGCGTGGCCATAGTGATCGTTAAATTCTTTAAAATTATCAATATCAATAAAGATGACGGACAGAGGCCGTTTGGCGCGCTTAGCCCATTGCCACTGCTGCGCCATGAACATATCGAAGTGACGACGGTTTGCTACGCCGGTTAAGCCGTCATACTGGGAAAGCTGGTGCAGATGGTCGCGCTGCTCTAAGCCTGACTGAAACGCGTTAAGCAGATGATCCAGACTCTCTACCAAATGACCCAGTTCGTCATCATGGTGGCCCTTGAGAGTGGGTTTGGGCCACTGGCCGGGTCGCGTTGGGTCCGTTAGGGTAATGGCGGCGTGGACCTTCAATAGCGGGCGGGTAATAAAAATATGAAATAGCGCGATGACCAAGCCACTGAGTAAAAATGCCTCCAAGACACTTCTTCCAACGATCGCATAGCCTCGGGCTAAGAACTCTCGGGTGAGATACACCGTATCCAGTGAGAGGGCTATTTCACCGACGGTGGCTTCCGGGGTCTCACTGCCCATGTAATAGCGTAGTGGCATCTCATGATACACAATGTCGCCAAAAAGCCGTTGGCTGAGCCAGCTGGGTGAGGTGTTCTGAGAGGGGTGAAACTCTGCCAGGGCACGACCAAAATCGTCTCGGATCGCTACCTGTGAAATTTCACTATTGCTAAATAAGCCAAAGGCGATTTGGTGGGCTAGGTCCGGATTAAGTTGAAAAGCCGCCTCAGCAGCTGCGCCGTTCACAATGGCTAACTGCTGAAGAGTGCGCTTTTGAACGTCTTCACGCATGCTGCTGGCGTGCCCGAGGAGTTCGATGCTGCCCGCTACCAGGCTGATCATCACGGCGATTAACAGCGTTAGCAGGGCTTGCTTGAGCGTCAAGCGACCGCTGGCGAGAGAAGGCTTGGCAGCGCTCAAGGCAATAGCTCCTGCTGAAGGGTGGGGGGTGCGTCTAGGTGGCGCTGAAGGCCTTCAATGATGTTACGTTCAACGCTAGGGTGGCAGGCAAGATAGAGCGGCGCGTAATAAAACGTGAATAAGTGCTCAATCGCTAGTTCACGCTCATCAGCAAAGTATTGCCCCGTGGCTCTACCGGTCACAATCACATCCAGTAGACCGGCCGCCAAGCGTGCCATATTCTCCCGCTCAGTGGGGGCTCGCAGCACCGTAACGCCTTTGCTGGCAACGTAATCCCCTACGGCGTCCTCGCGAAAGCTGCCCACTCGCCACTCGTTTAAGTCGTCAAGCTGTGTCACATCAAGCTGCCGTTCGACGAGGCCAAAGGCAGCCCATTCATTAATCACGAGTGGCCCCACCCAATGAAACTGCTGCTCTCTTTCGGGGGTGCGGGTGGTGGAGTAAACGCAATGATGGTCGCGCAGCCTTGCCTCAGTATAAGCACGTGCCCAAGGCAGTATGCGAAAATGCGCCTCAACGCCTGCATGGGACAGCGCGTTACGCAACTGCTGCGTGGCAGTACCCACCACGACACCTTGTGCGTTTTGATAATTAAACGGAGGATACTCTTCTGTATTGATGGTCAGTGGCGGCGTTTGGGCGCGGGCAAGCGTGTTGGGCTGGCCGACCAGTAACATACTCAGTGCAACAAGCAGCCAGTAAGGCTTGAAAGAAGAGAGGGAGTGCTTAACCATCACCACCTGCCTGTACGGCTAGCGAGAGCGACGTTGCACGCTCGAACGCCTGCTGCAACTGGGCCACCAGCTGCGGGTCCGTGTCGGGGTTGATGGCAAAGTACAGATAAGACTCGCTGAGCGTATAGAGCGGTTCCACGATATCGCTGGGATAGTCCGCCTGCTCGGCAATCCATTTGGCGACGTCGGTGCTGTAGGCCCATAGGTCGACGCGTTCATGTAACAGCATATGCAGCGCGCTGCGGTTATCAATGGCTGGCCGAACCAGTGTGTCAGGGTAACCGGCTTCGATGAGCGCTTGAGCACCAATATCCTCGCGGATAACGGCGACACTCAAGCCCTGCTCAATAGCGTCTTCAACAGACGCCACCTGGATATTAGCGCCTTGTCGAGCCAGCAACACAACATGATCCTGGGCGATAGGGCCGATCCACTTAAACCGGGACTCTCTGCTAGCAGTACGCGTCGTCGAAAAGAGCACCGTATTAGGACGGTGAAGGGCGAGTTCATAGCCACGCACCCAAGGGTAATAGCGTATATTACGTCTATCGAGCGGCGTGTCGGTGTGGGCCAGCATGGCCTGAAGAAGATCGATGGACGTTCCTGCTAAACGATCACCCTCTAGGTAATTGTAAGGCGGGTACTCTTCGGTAATAAAAGTAAGCGACGCCAGCGAGACAGTTGAATCGTCAGCAGCAACACGATCAGCAGAAAGAGAAGCGATTAACCACACGCACCCTAGCAACAGTGACAGGGTGGCGAGTAAACGCTTTTTTATAATGTTGCCATGCGCCATCTAACTGCGTCCCTGTTATTAATTTAATCTAGCAAAGTTAGAGTAACTTTGTGTTTCTGTCACCTCTATTCTGTTAACGCTGTCCATAGCAGTGCGACATCGCTAACTGATAATCTTACGCCTCTTTTTAAGCGAGCACTGATATGCCGTCTGCAACTGCCTCTCCTGCCGCAACACCCTACGCCACACGGCGAGAAATTTTTGGCTGGGCAATGTTTGATTTTGCTAATCAAGCCTACACGCTGCTCATTATTACCGTGGTATTTGGTGAGCTATTTACGACGGTCATCGTCGGTGAACGTGATGATGGCTACCGTTTAGCGAATTTTTTATGGAGTTTAGCCTTAGCCATCAGTTATTTAATGGTCGTCATTAGTGCCCCACTTTGTGGTGCCATTATGGATTACCGTGCTGAAAAGAAGCGCTTTTTGCTGTTCAGCTACATGGCAACCGTGGCGACCACGGCCATGCTCTATTTTGTCGAGCCCGGCTATGTAGTGCTTGGCCTCTTACTGATCGTGCTCTCCAACTACGCCTATTCCATGGGGGAATCATTTATTGCCGCTTTTTTGCCAGAGTTGGGCCCGCCCGATGCGCTGGGCAAGATTTCCGGCTTTGGTTGGGCGCTAGGCTATATCGGGGGCCTTGTCGCGGCAGGCTTCACACTGATCGTGCTAGGAGAAGCCACGGCGGACAATTTTGAGCGTATCCGTTGGGTAGGCCCCTTTGCTGCTGGCTTCTTTTTAGTGGCCGCCATCCCCACGTTTTTATGGTTGAAAGAGCGGGGAGTGGCTAAACCCCGTGGCGTTTCCTATCGCCATATTGCCCGGCAACGGTTGTTGGGTACTTTCCATGAATTACGCTACTTCAAAGATTTAAGTATTTTCTTAGTGTCATTGCTGTTTTCCATGGCGGGCGTCTACATCATTATCGCGTTTGCATTTATCTATGGCGCTCAGGTCATTGGTTGGGATGAGAGTGTGCGCAATATCATGTTTATTATTGTGCAAGTCACCGCCGCTGCTGGGGCCATCGGATTTGGCTTCTTACAAGATAAGTTGGGAGCCAAGCACACCTATCAAATGACCCTGGCGCTGTGGGTGGCCGCTATTATCGCGATCTGGGCAACGCCCGAGTTAACCGTATGGCTCAATGAGCAGTTTGGGTGGCAGTGGCAGGCTCAGCATGTGTTTTTGGTGGTTGGCTGCTTAGCCGGGTTGAGTTTAGGTTCTAGCCAATCGGCAAGTCGCGCCTTGGTGGGCGTCTTCTCGCCACTAGAGAAATCCGCAGAGTTTTTCGGCTTTTGGGGGTTGGCCAACAAGCTGGCGGGGGTGTTAGGCATTGTCATGTTAGGTGTTTTGCAAACGCTGATTGGTCTGCAAGCGTCTATTCTTCTCTGTGTAGGGCTGTTTATTGCAGCGATGCTGATTTGTGTTGGCGTCAACGAGCGTCGTGGCCGCGAAGCGGCAATGGCCTGGAAAAGCTCCTAATACATGAGGTGAGCAATGGCGACACACAGGCCACAGCGGGGCGGCATTGTGATGATGCTGCTATTTTGGGTGCTCTTGATGGCGGTGGGAACGTGGTGGATACAGGGCGGGCTTGAAGAGATCTTGCACCCCAACGTGAACATCATGAACACTTCACCTGATAACGGCCCCGTTACGCTCAAGCGTAATCGAGCTGGGCACTTTGAAGCGCCAGGGCAAATTAACGGTGAACCCGTCACCTTTTTGTTGGATACCGGGGCGACTTACGTGGCGGTACCTGGGGAGCTGGCTAAACGGCTGCGCCTTGAACCGGGTCGCAGCGCTTGGTTTAACACTGCCAATGGTCGTGTGGAGGGCAACCTGACTCAACTTGATGAAGTCGTGTTGGGAGGCATCAGGATGAACAGCGTGCAAGGCTCAATTAGCCCCGGCATGGAGCGCGATACGGTGCTGTTGGGGATGAGCTTTTTAAACCAGTTGGCGATTGAAATTCGCGGCGGAGAAATGGTTCTACGCCTGCCAGAACCGTAATGGCGACTTGTGTGTGTAGCAGTGATGTGCTTAGCTAAAGGCTCATGGATGCTAAAACGCAAGGAGTGACAATGGGTATTGAAGTCGGCGGTTTATTAGGTCTGATCTGGCTCGTCATCGTGGTATGGGCCATCGTTAAAGTTGCCAAAAGCTCGGCCGGTGGGTTGGCCAAATTGCTCTGGATTCTCGCGCTGCTGGTATTTCCTTTGGTGGGGTTAATCGCTTGGTTCTTATTTGGCCCTAAAGGGTAGCCAAGGTCATAGCAAGATGCGCATAAAAAAAGGCAGGCCTTGTTGGCCTGCCTTTTTTTATGCAGCGATAAACAGTGCTATTCATCAAGCGAGGCGTTGCCATCGCTCGGCGGTGCTTTGTAGTGCCCAGGGATTCTCAGCTTCTCACCGTTGGGCAGGTCGCGCACTTGTGTTGGAACATAGACACGTTTAATGACACTTTTAGCTTTGCCACTTCCCATGGCGATCTCCTCCTGTCAGATTGTCGACAGTTTGCCACTTCACATTAGCGCTTGATGTTAGAAGAATCAAGCTGACTCATAGCGTCAAGTGAAGGAAGCCTTGCGAACGTTGATGAAGGGGCAGGCGTTAGCAAGGTTTTAAGGTATCCTGGGAGCTATCACAACCTGCTTTTGCAACGGGTGAGCGGGTGATATTACAAACTGCCTAAGCGGAGTGAAGAAAAAGGATGGTAGATCACTTGGAACAGCAATTTCAAGCACTTGGGGCACAGGATTCGGTCACCCCCGACTACCCCGATCAGGATCACGTGCTGATTATTGAAGATGATCAGCGCTTGGCGGAGCTCACCCGCGACTACCTGGAAGCGAATGGCTTCCAAGTCACGTTAGAAGCGGATGGCGCAAAAGGCGTAGATCGTATTTTAACGCTTCAGCCTGATTTGGTGATTTTGGATCTCATGTTGCCTGGCGAAGATGGTTTGGCGATCTGTCGCCGTGTGCGGCCTAATTTTGCCGGCCCCATTATGATGCTAACCGCCCGCACCGATGATCTTGATCAGGTGCTGGGGCTAGAGATGGGCGCAGACGACTACGTGCCGAAACCCGTGCAGCCTAGAGTGTTGCTGGCGCGTATGCGAGCGCTTCTACGCCGAGCCGACGGGCCTGCACCTGATGGCGAGATGCGCCTGAAGTTCGAAAATCTGGAAATTGATAATGCCACCCGAGAAGCTTGGCTCTCGGGTGACCGCATTGATCTCACCAGCGCGGAGTTTGACCTTTTGTGGTTGCTGGCGCGTAACGCTGGTCGCGTGTTGACCCGCGAAGAGATTTTCAGTGACCTGCGAGGCATTAAATACGACGGCCAAGACCGCTCAATTGATGTGCGCGTCTCGCGTATTCGACCTAAAATCGGCGACGACCCTAATCAGCCACACCGCATTAAAACGGTGCGCAGTAAAGGCTACCTGTTTGTGAAGGATAGCTAAAAGAGAGGTTATCTAATGCGCCGAGTGCTTAGCCACGGCACGTTTTTGCGTTTCTACTTACTGCTGGGCCTAGCACTATGCGTGGTGTTTTTTATCGCGTTAGGCGGTCGTTCGTTTATTGAGCAGGTAAGGCGTGAAGATTACCGTGAGCAGCTCGCCGCGCTACCTATGTCCTTAATGACCCAGCAGCTGGCTAGCGTGGCGATAGAGCAGCGGGAAGCGCTGCTGGGTCACTTTTCTGAACAGCTAGGGATGCAGCTCGCATTGCGAAGCACGAGCGACGCTCAGCTCGGTTATTTTGAGCGAGCAAGAATTGAGCGAGGCACGGTATTGGTCTCAGAGGAGCCGTGGCAACTACGCCAGCGGCTGCCCATGGCCAACACAGGTGGTGAACAATGGATGCTGGAAGCCACGTTTGGAGCATGGAGTGAGCGCCAGTGGCAAGGCAGCATGGTTTTACTTGGTGAGTGGCTTTCCGCTATGCCTGTTGAGCAGAGGCAACACGCCCTGGCGCAATTGCGTCCTGGAAGTTGGCCACTCAGTCTGCTCAATGCACTGCCCGATGACTTAACCACCGAGCAGCAGTTTCAGCTAACACTGGGGGGCGTGATTACTCGGCTGGTCTCTGACAAGCTCGCTATTACCCTGCTGTATCAACTGCCAAATACCTCTGGCGGTGCTGATCAATGGCTTCAGGCAGGCCCCATTTCTCGGGGTGACACGCTTCCGCTTAATTTGCACTTGCCGCTATTGGTTGCGCTGATGGTCGTGTTAAGCCTGATCATTTACCTGATTATGCGCAGCATTGAATCGCGCATGTCGCGGCTAGAGTTAGCGGCCACGCGAATTGCCAGCGGTCGCTTGGAAACCCGCGTCAAAGTGGAAAGTGGCGATTTCCTCGGGCGTTTAGGCATGGCGTTTAACGGCATGGCGAATCAGGTGCAGAGTCTGCTGCGCGGCCAGCAGGAGATGATTCGTGCGGTGTCTCATGAGCTGCGCACCCCGGTGGCACGTATTCGTTTTGCGGTACAGATGGTGGAGGATATGACCGACCAGCCCGCCATTCAGCGTCAGCTCCAGGGCATTGATGCGGATATCGCGGAGCTGGATGAGTTGGTAGATGAAATTTTAACCTACGCGCGGTTAGGCGGCGAAACGGTTAACGGGGCTGAGTTGGAAATGGCGCTAGTGGATTGTCGTGCCATGGCCGAACGGGTGATTGATACCCTGGCACCGCTGCACAGTGGGCAGACATTAACCTTGGTACCTGGGCCAGATATTGAGCTTCTGGCAGAGCCGCGTTACCTACAGCGGGCGCTACAAAACCTAGTGGGGAACGCCTGCCGCTATGGTAAATCTCAGGTAGTGATTCGTCTGTGGGATGAGCCGCAACTTGTGCGTATTGATGTAGAAGATGATGGGCCGGGTATCCCTTTCGACGCGCGTGCCGATGTTTTCAAGCCTTTTGCGCGCTTAGATGATAGCCGGGCCCGCAGCTCCGGTGGTTACGGGCTTGGTCTTTCGATTGTGCAGAAAATCATGACAGGCCATGGCGGTAGTGTCACCGTGGATAGCAGCCCGGCGCTGGGCGGCGCACGTTTTACGCTGCTGATTCCTCGTCGCGATTCGCCGGTTTAATACCTGACAACACCGCAAAGGAGGTCTCCTTGGCGGTGCGCAAAAAATCCTGCATCCACGGCGCTTCCGCCGACTCTTCCCGAATGGCGGCGTAAAGCGTGCTCCAAATGCCGTGCTCGCCCAGCTTTACTGCGCTGACATAGTCGCGCTCTAAATACTCCGTGAGTGCCCAGTTGGGCAGTGCGCACACGCCGCGCCCACTCGCCACCAGTTGCATCATCATAATCGTTAGCTCTGCCGTGCGGATCTCTTTGGGCCGCACATTGGCCGGAGCCAAAAATTGGGTAAACACATCCAGCCGCGACTGCTCTACCGGGTAGGTAATCAGTGTCTCTTCAGCCAGGGCCTGAGGGGTAATAAACGGCTGACCGGCAAAAGCGTGCTGGCGGGCCACCGCTAGCAGCCCCTCATAACGAAATAGCGGCACGTAGTGAACGCCATCCAACGGCTGAGGGTCGGCGGTAATCACTAAATCCAACTGCTCTCTGGCCAAGGCCGGCAGCGGGTCAAAGTGGTGGCCGCTAGGAATATCAATCTCTACTTCCGGCCAGTGGTCGCGAAAGTAATCCACTGTCGGCATTAGCCACTGAAAACAGCTATGGCACTCAATGGCCATATGCAGACGCCCCTGCTCGGTACCCGCAAGGCGTGCTAAATCCCGCTCGGCTTTGCGTACCTCCGGCAAAATTTCATCGGCCAGCGCCAGAAGCCGCAGCCCCGCCCGCGTAAATTCTACTGGCCGCGTTTTGCGCACAAACAGCGCGCTATCTACCCGGCTTTCTAAATCTTTTAGCTGGTGGGAAAGGGCCGACTGGGTAAGGTGTACCCGCTCTGCGGCCTCTACCAGCGAGCCGGTTTCGCGCAGTGCCAGCAGCGTGCGCAGATGGCGTAATTCAATCATTGTGAGTAATTTTCATGGTTGGTATTAAAAACTTTAGTTTGATTCACGTTGAGTGGATGCCCAAACTGTGTGAAATCATTCACGTTGGAAGGATTCATCATGACAGTTTCTCATATTCTCGGCTATCCCCGCATTGGCGCGCAGCGCGAACTGAAAAAAGTCACTGAAGCCTATTGGAAGGGCGATGTTACCCGTGAAGCGCTAGAGGCGACTGGCCAAGCGCTGCGTCTTTCCCACTGGCAAACCCAGCAGGCCGCTGGTCTGGATATGGTGAGCGTTGGCGATTTTGCGTTTTATGATCAAGTGCTTAACGTCTCGGTTATGCTGGGTGCGGTGCCTGCCCGCTTCAACGCCCAACAAGAAGTGAGCACTGGCAGCGTGGATCTGGACACAGCGTTTCGCATGGCCCGAGGCCGCGCCCCCAGCGGCACGCCCGCTGCTGCGTGTGAAATGACTAAATACTTTGATACCAATTATCACTACCTCGTCCCTGAGCTGCATAAAGGGCAAGCCTTTACCTTGGCTTCCCAGCGTCTCTTTGACGAGGTAGAGGAAGCACTGCAGGCGGGCTTTACGCCTAAAGTCACGCTCACCGGGCCGCTAACGTGGCTGTGGCTGGGCAAGACCAAAGGGCAAGAGTTTGACCGCCTTGAACTTCTCGATAGTGTATTGGATGTCTACAGCGACATTCTTTCGCGCCTAGCGACCCAAGGCATTGAGTGGGTGCAGTTGGATGAGCCTGCGCTAGTACAAGATTTGCCATTGGCTTGGCAGCAAGCGTATGAGCGTGCTTATCACCGCTTGCAATCGGCACCGGTGAAGCTTTTGGTGGCGACCTACTTTGGTGCTCTAGGCGACAATCTCTCGCTCACCACTCGGCTACCGGTGGATGGTCTTCATATTGATGCCGTGCGAGCGCCAGGGCAAGTAGAGAGTGTGATTGACCGATTAAGCCCTCATCAAGTGCTGTCGGTGGGGTTAGTGGATGGACGAAATATTTGGCGCGCTGACCTGGCAGCGCTGCGCGAGCGCTTGCTGCCGTTAAAGGTTCGGTTGGGGCAGCGGCTGTGGCTAGCGCCCAGCTGTTCGCTGCTTCACGTACCGGTAGATCTTCGACAAGAAACCGAACTGGACGCTGAGCTGGTGAACTGGCTGGCCTTTGCCCGCCAGAAGCTGGACGAAGTGGTGACGTTGGCCCGGCTAATAGATAACCGCACTACGCCGGCAGATGAGCAGCGCTTGAGCGCCGCGACACGCGCCTTGGATGAGCGTCGGGAGTCCGCGCGTATTCATCAGCCTGCAGTAAGTGAGCGCTTAGCCGCTATCACGGCCCAGGATAGCCAGCGCCAATCGCCCTATGCCCAGCGCTCCCACGCCCAGCGTCGGCTACTTGCGCTGCCGCTGTTCCCCACGACCACCATTGGCTCATTCCCCCAGACGGATGCCATTCGTGCCGCACGCCGGGCTTTCAAAGCCGGTGAGCTCAGCCAAGCGGACTACGAAGCGCGGATGCGCGAAGAGATTGCCTACGCAGTAGAGCGCCAGGAAGCATTAGGATTAGATGTGCCGGTGCACGGCGAGGCCGAACGTAACGATATGGTGGAGTATTTTGGTGAGCAGTTGGACGGCTTTGCGTTTACTCGCTTCGGCTGGGTGCAGAGCTATGGTTCCCGCTGCGTGAAACCGCCGATTATCTTTGGTGATGTAACACGCCCCACGCCGATGACCGTGCGCTGGAGCGAGTATGCCCAGTCGCTGACGCAAAAGCCGATGAAAGGCATGCTCACCGGGCCGGTGACGATTCTGCAGTGGTCGTTTGTGCGCGATGATCAGCCCCGCGCGACAACCTGCCGCCAAATTGCTTTGGCATTGCGTGATGAGGTGTGCGATTTGGAAAAAGCCGGTATTCATGTGATTCAAATTGATGAGCCGGCGCTGCGTGAAGGACTGCCGCTGCGCCAAAGCGAGTGGCAAGCGTACCTGGACTGGGCTGTTGAGAGCTTCCAGCTAAGCGCGGCAGGCGTGTCCGATAGCACCCAGATTCATACCCACATGTGCTATTCGGAGTTCAACGACATCATTGGGGCCATTGCCGCGCTAGATGCCGATGTGATTACCATTGAGACCTCCCGCTCGGATATGCAGCTGCTTAATGCCTTCCAAGACTTTGCATACCCCAATGAAATAGGGCCGGGGGTTTATGATATCCACACGCCCAATATTCCTGATATCGAGTGGATGGTGACGCTGATGGAGAAAGCGCTAGAGAAGATCCCTGCAGAGCGGCTGTGGGTGAATCCAGACTGTGGCTTGAAGACCCGTGGCTGGGCAGAAGTAGAGCCTGCCCTGGCCAATATGGTGGAAGCCGCTCATCAACTGCGCCAACGCTACGCATAACGCACTGAAAACGCTGAGGTGACTGCCCCGCTGCTACGGCAGCGGGGCGGTTGTATTAACTCTTAGACGCGTAGGCGTAAAGCAGCGTTTCCTGGGCGCTAATCGCATCGCCGTTGCCTGGGTCCTGTAGCTGGTAGCTGCCGTCGCTTTGCAGTAGCCAGCTCTGGCAGTTATCCACCAAGTAGGTCTCCAGGTCTTTGCGTACCCGGGTGGCGAGCTTTTTATCCAGCAGCGGGAAGCAGGTCTCTACCCGGTGGAACATGTTGCGCGACATAAAGTCCGCGCTAGAGCACCAGATTTCCGGCTTGCCGTCGTTGTGGAAGTGAAACACCCGCGTGTGCTCTAGGAAGCGGCCAATAATCGAGCGAACGCGAATATTTTCTGAGACGCCCGGCACGCCTGGTTTCAAACAGCACATACCGCGAATAATCAGGTCGCACTCCACGCCCGCCTGGGAGGCTCGATACAGCGCTTTAATCAGCTTGGGCTCAGTGAGCGAGTTGCACTTGATAATGATATGGCCGCGTTTGCCTTTACGTGCCACCTGGGCTTCCCGATCAATCATCTCGACTAAGCGCTCGTGCAGCGTAAAGGGCGCATGCAGCAGCGTATCAATCTTGCGCGCTCGGCCCATCCCGGAAAGCTGCTGGAACACTTTATGCACATCGGCACACAGCGGCTTATTGGCAGTGAGCAGGCTGTAATCGGTGTACAGCTTGGCGGTTTTGGAGTGGTAGTTACCGGTGCCCAGGTGGGCGTAGTGGCGCAGTTCGCCTTTTTCACGGCGCACGATATGCAGCATTTTAGCGTGAGTTTTATAGGCCATAATGCCGTAAATCACGATAGCGCCCGCCTCTTGCAGCCGTGACGCCAACTGCAGGTTGTCGGCTTCGTCAAAGCGTGCCCGCAGCTCAATCACCACCGTGACTTCTTTACCCTGGCTGGCAGCATCTACCAGCGCGCTGACAATGGGAGAGTCTGAGCCGGTGCGGTAGAGCGTTTGCTTGATGGCCAGCACGTCGGGGTCTCGGGCGGCTTCCCGGAGTAGATCTTCAATCGGTGAGAAGGATTGGAAAGGGTGGTGCAGCAAAATATCGCTTTTAGCGATAGCGGTGAACAGGCTACCGCCTTTTAGCGCTTTAGGAACGCTAGGGGTAAAGGGGCGATACAGGAGTTCTGGCCGATCAACGTCGCCCAACACCGCCATCATGCGCGTTAAGTTCACTGGCCCTTGCACGCGATACAGGTCGCCGCTCTCTAAATCGAACTGACGCAGTAAGAAACTGATTAAATCGTCTGGGCAGTTGTCGGCCACCTCCAAGCGTACGCCGCTGCCGTAGCGTCGGGCTAACAGTTCACCGCGTAGCGCCGAGGCTAGGTCGGAGACCTCTTCAGGGTCGACGGTCATATCCGCGTTGCGGGTTAGACGGAACTGGTAACAGCCGCGCACGCGCATGCCGGGGAACAGCTCTTCGGCGTGTGCGTGAATCATCGACGATAGGAAAACGTATTCGGAAAAGCCTTCTGCGCAGAGCTCTTTCGGCAGCGCCATTAGGCGGGGCAGCGAGCGTGGTGCGGGCAGAATCGCCATGCCGCCTGCGCGTCCAAAGGCGTCTTTCCCTTCAAGCTCGACAATAAAGTTGAGGCTCTTATTAACCAGCCGTGGGAACGGGTGGGAAGGGTCAAGGCCAATAGGGCTAATGACCGGCATGATTTCGTTATCGAAAAAGTCCCGTACCCAGGCTTTTTGCTCGTCGGTCCACTGATCACGACGGCGAAAGCGCAGCCCCTGAGCTTCCAGCGCAGGCAGCAGGGTATCGTTGAGGATCTGGTACTGGCGGGCTATTTGCTGATGGGCGATCTCGGAAATTTCAGCTAACACCGCTTTTGGCAAGCGGCCGTCGGCAGCGGTGGTGTCGTCACCTAACGCCATTTGGTGCTTCAGCCCAGCCACGCGAATCTCGAAAAACTCATCCATGTTCGATGAGAAAATAAGCAAAAACATCAACCGGTTAAGCAGCGGGTGCGCGTCGTCCAACGCCTGCTCTAAGACGCGAATATTGAACTGTAAGTGAGAAAGCTCGCGGTTAAAGTAGAGCTGAGGGTCGTCAAGGTCCGCTTCTGTATGAACCTCTTTGGCTTGAACCCCGGTGGGCGTGCGGTTAATACGCAGCGGTGCAATATCGGATTCGCCGCTCGTTTGATCATTGGGCGGTACTGGTAGTGCTGGCGTGGAATCTATTGCATTGTCGTCCATGGTTGCCCCCCGCGGTAGTGGTTCTTGCCCATCATAGCGTTATAACGTTTAGTAAAGGGAGTATGCAGAGGGAAGATGACAAACAGGTGTCACCGATTTGTCATCTTAATGGCATCTATGGCGCTTAACGCTGTAGCAGGCGGGCGGCCTCTAGGGCAAAGTAGGTCAAAATGCCGTCGGCACCGGCGCGTTTAAAGCACATTAGCGATTCAAGAATCACCGGTTCTGCTTCTAGCCAGCCATTATCAAACGCGGCGCGGTGCATGGCGTACTCACCGCTGACCTGGTAGGCAAAAGTGGGCACCTGAAGCTCACTTTTCACCCGGCGCACCACGTCTAGGTAGGGCATGCCCGGTTTAACCATGACCATGTCGGCACCCTCGGCAATGTCCATTGCCACCTCGTGCAGCGCTTCATCGCTGTTGGCGGGGTCCATCTGATAGGTGCGTTTATCCGCCTTGCCCAGATTGGCCGCTGAGCCGACCGCATCGCGGAAGGGGCCGTAGTAGTGGGAAGCGTACTTAGCGCTGTAGGCCATAATGCGCACGTTGTGCAGATGCTCCTGCTCCAGCACCTGACGAATGGCCCCAATGCGGCCGTCCATCATGTCAGATGGAGCTACAACATCTGCGCCTGCTTCGGCGTGAGAAAGTGCCTGCTTGAGCAGCGTATCCACCGTGCGGTCGTTCTGTACGTAGCCGTGCTGATCCAGAATGCCGTCCTGGCCGTGGCTGGTGTAGGGGTCTAACGCCACATCGGTAATAATGCCTAGCTCCGGCAGCGCCTCTTTGAGAGCGCGCACGCTGCGCTGTACCAAGCCGCTGGCGTTATAGGCCTCTTCGGCCAGCTCGCTTTTCTGCTCAGGGCCAATCACTGGGAACAGCGCCAGCGCGGGAATACCTAGCGCATAGGCTTCGCGGGCTTGCTCAATTAACAGATCAATTGAGAGGCGCTCGACGCCGGGCATGGAAGCGACCGCTTCGCGCTGATTTTCACCCTCTAAAACAAACACCGGCAGAATCAAGTCGCTGGGCGTCAGCGTAGACTCCTGCATTAAGCGGCGGGAGAAGTCATCCCGGCGCATACGGCGCATTCGGGTGGCGGGGAAATGGCGTGGGCTTGGGGTATTCAACGGCTATCTCCAGACAATCGCATAGTGGCTGCCCCGTGTATCAGGGCTTAGTGTGAGTATATCAGTCATGCCATGCAGCGAAAGCCGCCTTGTGGCGGCGATAGAGACTGACTAAAGTGAGCCATTCAGCCACACGGATGGCTTGGACAAGGAGAGAGGCATGACGAAGCAGGTAGCAGTCGTACTGGCAGGTTGTGGCGTGTTTGATGGCTCGGAAATTTATGAGACCACTTTGACGCTGCTTCGCCTAGATCAATTGGGAATCGGTTATCGCTGCTTTGCCCCGGATGTGGCGCAGCACCATGTGATTAATCATCTGGACCAGACGCCGGTAGAAGGCGAGAGCCGTAATGTGTTGCAAGAGTCAGCCCGCTTGGCGCGCAGTGATATTAGCCCGATCACTGAGCTGGATTCCGATGCGTTTGATGCAGTGATTGTGCCGGGTGGTTTTGGGGTTGCCAAAAACCTCTCTGACTTCGCCATGCAGGGCGACAATATGCAGGTGCTTGAGAGTGTTAAAGAGGCATTAGCGGGCTTTAAAGAGGACGCTAAGCCTATTGGCTTAATGTGCATTGCGCCTGTTATGGTGCCGCGTCTGCTGGGCGACGGGATTTCAGTCACCATTGGCCATGATCCGGGCGTGTCTGGCGCCATCAGCGCCATGGGCGGCCTGCACCGCAGCTGCGGTGTGGAAGATATCGTCGTGGATCACGAGCATCGCGTAGTGACCACGCCTGCGTATATGCTTGCTACGCGTATTAGCGAAGCCGCGACAGGGATCTTTAAGCTGGTAGACCGCATTGATGAAATGATGGGCTGAGCAATAGCGCAGTCACTATCCGTAGGGAAAAAAGCCTCTGTCATCGTGGGATGACAGAGGCTTTTTAGTGTCGCTTAGCGTCGCGTGTTTACGACTCCTGCTCCTCGGCGTCTTCTTCTACCCGGCGCTTACGAACCAGGCGGCCAAACAGCAGCCCCACTTCATAAAGCAGGTACATGGGAATCGCCAGCAGGCTTTGGGAAATCACATCCGGCGGCGTGAGCAGCATGCCGACGACAAAGCAGCCTAAAATAATATAGGGACGCTTTTTGGAGAGGCTCTCAACTGTGGTTGCCCCAGACAAAATCAGCAAAAACGTTGCGATGGGAATCTCAAACGCTACCCCAAATGCGAAAAATAGCTTCAATACAAAGTTGAGGTACTGATTAATATCGGTCATGACCGCGACGTTTTCCGGGCCGGTTTGAGTAAAAAACTCAAACAGCAGCGGAAATACGACGTAGTAGGCAAACGCTGCACCGGCATAAAACAGCGCGACGCTAGAGACCAAAATAGGAATGGCCAGCATCTTCTCGTTATCGTAGAGCCCCGGCGCGACAAACGCCCAGGCCTGATGCAGCACAAATGGAATGGCAATAAAGACAGCCACCACCAGGGTAAGCTTAAACGGCGCTAAAAACGGTGAGGCAACCTCGGTGGCGATCATCTGCGAGCCTTCTGGCAGCAGCGCCATTAGCGGCTCTGCCACAAAGGTGTAGATGTCGTTTGCAAACGCATAAAGCCCTAGAAAAACCACCAAGATAACCACCACCGCCTTCATCAAGCGCGAACGCAGCTCAATGAGGTGCTCAATGAGAGGCGCTTGGCTTTGGTCGTTGTGCGGCTCCTGGGAATCGCCAGACATACTCATTGGTGGTTGCTATCCTTTTGCTGTTCGGCTTTGTCGGAAGGAGTTGAAGAAGGCGCTGGGAGATCTTCACGTACAGTTTGTAGCGCGTCATCCAGCCGTGCACTGGCCTTGGCAACCCGCTGTTCGGTGGCGTCCTGGGCCGCTGCCTGAGCCGTAGTGCTGTTGTCGATATTGCTAGTGGCCGTGCGGTTAGGAGAAGGCGCGTCAGTGATGCTCTCCACCTCCTGTTTTGCTTTCTTCAGGCTATCGTCAAGCTTCTGCTGCTGCTCGTTCAGCTTTTGACGTAGCTCTTCCGCTTCCAGCTGTGCACTGATCTCACGCTGCATGCCGGATACCGTACGCTTGATCTTGCCGATCCATAACCCCGTGGTGCGTGCTGCCTTGGGAAGGCGCTCAGGGCCGAGCACCAGAAGCGCCACGATGCCAATGAGCATGAGTTCAAGAAAACCGATATCCAGCATGGCTTATTTGCGCTCTTCGTTGCGGTCAGCGGCAGCGCGTTTCTCTTCCGCCTGTACGTCGTAGGTGTTGCCTGCTTCTTCGTGGCTTACCTTCGCTTGAGGCTGGTCGGCGTCTTTCTTGTCGCCCTCTTTTTCCTCTTCGTGCATGGCTTTCTTAAAGCCTTTCACAGCACCGCCTAGGTCGGTGCCTACGTTCCGCAGTTTTTTGGTGCCGAAAATCAGGATGATAATGCCCAGAACAATCAGCAACTGCCAAATACTGATACCACCTAACATATGCATTTCCTCATCGGTGCAGGGTTAACGTTGTGATCGGGACGCTTTTTCGTCGTGGCCAGAAATACCGAACCGCCGCGCGAGTTCATCAAGTACCCGCTGATGGTCAAGATCCAAGTGCGACAGCATGACAAGGCTATGAAACCACAGGTCGGCCGTTTCGGCGATCAACGCTTCACGATGCTGCTCGCTACCGTGCTCTGCGTCTTTGGCTGCCAGCAGCGTTTCAGTGGCTTCTTCGCCGACTTTTTCGAGTATCTTGTTCAAACCCTTATGATGCAAGGAGGCAACATAAGAATCTTCTGGATTGGCGTGGCGTCGCTGCTTTAAAACGTCAGCAAGAGCGTCAAGCACAGGGGCGTGGGTAGCGTCGGTCATGGTGTACTCTTTATCAATCGGCGGCGTCGATTCGTCAAGGGGTGCGGGTGCATCAATTCCACAATAGCAGCACTAAGCCAGCCCCGGCAGCAGCGAGTATTGGCCAATCCTGAGTAGCGGCCCAGTTGCTGAGCGGCTGCCAAGCCAACGCAATGGCCACTAAGGCAAGGCCAATGCGCAGCCGATGCTGGCGTTTGCCCTGTTGGCTTATCTGGCGACGCATTTGGCTAATGGCGGTCACCTGCTGGTGGCGCTGACGATGCTCATGCTCCATGCGGCTAAGCGCCTGATGAGCCAGTACTGGCAGTTCAGGCAGCTGATGAGAAAGCTCTGGTGCTTGGCGCTTGAGGGACTCCCATAGCCCGCCAATGCCTGCTCGCTCTTTCATCCATTTCTCTAGGTAGGGCTTGGCGGTGCTCCAAAGGTCCAGGTCGGGGTAGAGTTGGCGGCCCAGGCCTTCAATATTGAGCAGCGTCTTTTGCAACAGCACCAGTTGGGGCTGCACTTCCATGTTAAAGCGCCGCGCAGTTTGGAAAAGTCCTAGCAGCACCTGCCCAAACGAGATGTCTTTCAGTGGCTTCTCTAAAATCGGCTCGCATACCGTACGAATGGCTGCGGCAAACTCGTTGGCGCGAGTGTTTTCACCTACCCAGCCCGACTCAATGTGCAGCGCCGCGACCTCGTAGTAATCCTGGTGAAAAAACGCCAGCAGGTTACGGGCCAAGTAGTCCTGATCTTCCCGCGTTAGGCTGCCCACAATGCCACAGTCAATCGCAATATATTGCGGGTCATCTGGGTCATCGCAATTAACAAAGATGTTGCCAGGGTGCATGTCCGCATGGAAAAAGTTATCGCGAAATACCTGGGTGAAGAAGATTTCTACTCCGCGCTCGGCGAGCTTTTTCAGGTTGGTGCCGCGGGCGATGAGGGTGTCCAAATCGGCCACCGGTACGCCGCGAATACGCTCTTGCACCATGACATGGCGGCGGGTGTAGGGCCAGTAGATAGTGGGCACGAACAGCAGCGGTGAGTCTTTGAAATTACGCTTTAGCTGCGAGGTGTTGGCGGCTTCTTTATAGAGATCCAGCTCATCAAACAGCGTGGCTTCGTAATCACGGATCACTTCCACGGGGCGCAAACGCTTAGCTTCAGGCACTTTGGCCAGTAGCTTGGCGACCTGATACATCAAGCCCATGTCTTGGCGCATGATGCGGTCAATGCCGGGACGGATAATTTTGACCACCACGTCTTCGCCGCTGTGCAGCGTAGCGGCGTGCACCTGCGCAATCGACGCTGAAGCTAGCGGCACCTGATCGAAGGCGGCAAACGCCTCTTGAAGCGACATCTCCAGCTCTTTCTCTACCCGCGCCGCGGCTAGTTCACCGGGGAAGGGCGGCACCTGGTCTTGCAGGCGTTTAAGCTCGTCGGCGATATCTTCGGGCAGCAGGTCGCGGCGGGTAGAGAGCATCTGGCCAAATTTAATAAAAATCGGCCCTAGCGCTTCAAGTGCTAAACGCAGGCGCTCGCCACGGCTGCGTTGGCCCACCGGCACTAGCTTGAGCGGTGAACACCGCAGCAACACACGCATCCATAACGGCAGGCGCTCAATGGGCAGCAAGGTGTCTAAACGGTGCCGAGTGACCACCCAGACAATTTTAAACAGCCGCAGGCTCATCAGCGCTGCTCCTTAGGCGTTGGCTGCGCCGCTGTTAGACGCTTATGCAAGCGAGTAAGTCGCGCTTCTAGCCTGTCAGTGGCGATCTCAAGCTCAGTCAGATGGTCGCGTAGCACGTCCCGCTGCTGGCGGCCGGGCAATAAGCGAGCTTCTTCAAACACGTACTCTGACACATCCTGAAAAAGCTCATCTTTAGCACGCAGCCCCCAGCGGGCAGCGCGGCGAATACCTTCGGCCAGTGAGTGGGCGGGCAGGTCACCTAGCCAGCGCGCCAGCTCGCCCTCCCAGTCGATATCCAGGTCAAACAGCAGGTCGCGGGTTGCTTCTAGCAGGTGAATACGGCCACGCACCGCGAGCTTGCCATCAAACATCAGGCGTTCAATAGAAGCGCCGCTCAGCCACTCGGAGAGCGTTTCAGGGGTTAGCTCTACGACGGCATCAACGTCGGTCTCTTCCACCTCATCGCCATGCTGCAGGTCAATGCCCGTCGCGTGGTAGCACAGAAGCAGCGCTAAATGAGGTTTCTCAAGCCGCACCAGCAGGCGACTGCCCGCCAGCGCCGCCAGCCGCGTCGGTGCGGCTGGGTCGCGGGCAAGTAGAGCATTTAACGTGCGTTCACATCCGGCCAGCAGCAGGGTCGGGGTGACTAGCATGCTGACCTCTGGTGCCAGGGGATGATCGCTTGATGCTGCTGTGTCATAGCTTGATGCCGCGGTGGAGGGCGACAATACCGCCGGTCAGGTTGGTGTACTCAACCCGCTCAAGCCCGGCTGTTTCCATCATGCCTTTCAGCGTTTCTTGATCCGGATGCATGCGGATCGATTCGGCCAAGTAGCGATAGCTCTCGCCGTCACCCGCCACCAGCTCGCCCATTTTCGGCAGCAGGCGGAAGGAGTACTCATCGTAGGCTTTGGAAAGTAGCGGATTGTTGGGTTTGGAGAACTCCAGCACCAGCAGGCGGCCACCTGGCTTCAGTACCCGTGCCATGGAGCGCAGCGCGGCATCTTTATCCGTGACGTTGCGCAGGCCAAAAGCAATCGTGATGCAGTCGAAGCTGTTATCTGGGAAGGGCAGGCACTCGGCGTTGGCCTGCACGTACTCCACGTTGCCGCCCACGCCATTATCCATCAGCTTGTCGCGGCCAACGCGTAACATGGAGGCATTGATATCGGCCAAGACGACTTTACCGCGCGGGCCGACTAAACGGGAGAACTTGAGAGTGAGGTCGCCTGTGCCGCCAGCAATATCCAGCACATGGTGCCCTGGGCGAACGCCTGCACGCTCAATAGTGAGGCGCTTCCACACCCGGTGGATGCCCATGGACATCAGGTCGTTCATCACGTCATAGCGGGCGGCGACTGAGTGGAACACATCGGCCACGCGAGAGGCTTTCTCGTCGACCGGTACTTCTTGGTAGCCGAAATGGGTAGTGCGCTTTTCGGTGGGGCTCATGGGGCTTTAGCTCCCGAGTTCGAGGCGGTAGTTGTCGACCGTTAGGTCATCGCAATAAATGGTTGGCAACATTGTAGCCTTCCCGACCCCAATTTGTCTGCGCTTCACCTGGGGCACCGCGTCACAGCTGCTTGAATTGAATGCCCGCAGGCTCGCGGGAGGCACCTGCCTCTTCCAAGCGTTTGAGATAGTTCTGCCAATACGCGTCTTGGTGTGTGGCAAGATCAAACAGGTAGTTCCAGCTGAAGAGACCGCTGTCGTGACCGTCATCAAAATGCAGCTTGAGCGCGTAGTTACCGGCCTGAGTAATGTTTTGCAGGCCCACTTCCTTTTTACCGACTTGCAGTACGGCCGTATCGCCGCCGTGACCGCGCACTTCGGCAGAAGGGGAGTAAACCCTTAACAGCTCAACGGGCAGCCGATAGGTGTCACCGCTGGCATAGCCAAGTTCAAGCTCGCGAGCCTGTTTATGGTAGTGAACCCGTGTGGGCGTCGGGGCGTTCATGAATACGGGAACCTCGTGACGATAAGTAGCAAAAGCAGCCTGCCCGCAAAGCGGGCAAGCTGCCGGTGGCTTTACCGATAGTAGCGCTTACAGAATATAGCGCGACAGGTCTTCGTCGACCGCCAGTTCGCCTAGCTGAGCGTTGACGTAGTCGGCGTCGATCACCAAGGGGCTGTCCATATCACCGCCCTTGAACGAGGCCTCCTCCAGCAGACGCTCCAGCACGGTGTGCAGGCGGCGTGCGCCGATGTTTTCAGTGCCTTCGTTTACTTGCCAGGAGATTTCGGCAATGCGCTCAATACCGTCTGGGGTGAACTCAAGGTCCAGCCCTTCGGTGGCCAGCAGCGCTTGGTACTGCTTGGTCAGTGAGGCAGACGGCTCGGTGAGAATCCGCTTGAAGTCGCCCGGCGTTAGTGCATCCAGCTCAACGCGAATCGGCAAACGACCCTGCAGTTCCGGAATCAGATCAGAAGGGCGCGAGAGGTGGAAAGCACCGGAGGCGATAAACAGAATGTGATCGGTTTTGACCATGCCGTACTTGGTTGAGACCGTCGAGCCTTCAATCAGCGGCAGCAGGTCGCGCTGCACGCCTTCACGGGAGACTTCGCCACCGCTGGACTGGCCGCTGCCCTTGGCGACTTTGTCGATCTCGTCCAGGAACACAATGCCGTGCTGCTCAACGGCTTCCACCGCGCGGGCTTTGATCTCTTCTTCGTTGACCAGTTTGCCGGCCTCTTCATCACGTAGCAGCACCAGCGCCTCTTTCACGGTCACGCGGCGCTGCTCACGCTTCTGCTGGCCCATGTTGGAGAACAGGCTCTGCAGTTGGCTGGTCATCTCTTCCATGCCCGGCGGGGTCATGATGTCGATACCTTGGCCGTGAGAGGAGATCTCAATATCGATCTCTTTATCGTCAAGCTGGCCTTCACGCAGCTTTTTGCGGAAGGTTTGACGGGTGCCGCTATCTTCGCGGGGCTTATCTTCCTGGCCACGGGGCGGCGGCAGCAGGGCGTCGAGTACGCGGTCTTCAGCGGCGTCTTCGGCGCGGTGGCCGACTTCTTCCTTGGCGTGCTCGCGGACCATCTTGATCGCCGCTTCCATCAGGTCGCGGATGATTGACTCGACGTCGCGGCCCACGTAGCCCACTTCGGTGAACTTGGTGGCTTCTACTTTGATAAACGGCGCGCGGGCCAGCTTCGCCAACCGGCGGGCAATTTCGGTTTTACCCACGCCGGTGGGGCCAATCATCAGAATGTTTTTTGGCGTCACTTCCGGGCGCAGCTCGTCGTCGAGCTGCATGCGACGCCAGCGGTTACGCAGAGCAATGGCAACGGCGCGCTTGGCATCTTGCTGGCCGATAATGTACTGATCCAGCGCATGGACGATTTCGCGGGGTGTCATCTGGGTCATTAAAGTGGCCTCAACGTTCGTTGATGTTCAGCTCTTCGAGCGTCACGTGGTGATTGGTGAATACGCAGATGTCACCAGCGATGGCGAGGGATTTTTCGGTAATTTCCCGGGCGGAAAGCTCGGTGTTCTCAAGCAGCGCGCGGGCGCTGGCCTGGGCAAAGTTGCCGCCTGAGCCAATCGCGATAATGCCGCGCTCTGGCTCAACCACATCACCGTTACCAGTAATGATCAGCGAGGCGCTGTGGTCAGCCACGGCCAGCAGGGCCTCTAAGCGGCGCAGCGCGCGGTCGGTGCGCCAATCTTTGGCAAGCTCAACCGCTGCCTTGGTTAAATGGCCCTGATACTTTTCAAGCTGCGCTTCAAAACGCTCAAACAGAGTAAAGGCATCAGCGGTGCCACCGGCAAAACCGGCTAACACTTTGCCACGGTAAAGGCGGCGCACTTTGCTGGCATTGCCTTTCATCACGGTGTTGCCAAGCGAGACTTGGCCGTCGCCCGCGAGGGCTACTTGATTACCGCGGCGAACGGAAACAATCGTGGTCATGGAGATAACTCCTTGGGGGAGACGTGCTCCCGATGACTGATCGGCCACCCTGGGCGGCCGTAAAAAAAGCGATTCCCAACAAAATGCGGGCGGCTGATAAAAAATCAACCGCCCGCAAGCGAAAGCCATCAAGATTAAGCGGGCCTGCTAAGCCCTGCTGGCTAATTCTGTAGCTGAATCAGCAGCGGCTCAATGCCTTGGGTGCTCATCAAGTCCTGAGCGCGGTTGAGCTCACGGGTATCATCGTAAGGGCCAACCTGAACCCGATGCCAGGTATCGCCGTTGGCCTGCACCTCGCTGATCTGTGCCAGCAGGCTTAGGTTACGCAGCCGGCTGCGCAGTTGTTCGGCATCGCCAATTTCACGAAATGACGCGGCCTGCAGCATATAGCGGTTGGGCGTGCTGGTATTGGCCGCCGGTGCCTGCTGAGCGGCAGCGGCCTGCTCGTTGGGGCGGGTGTTGGCGGCAATCACCTGCGCAATGGGGTCATCATCCGCGCTGCTGGTGGCTGGTTCTGTGCGATCGGTTGCCGTATCGCCTGCGTCTGCATCACTGGCTGCTATGGTCGGGGGCGTGATAGTCGAAGGAATCGCTCCGCCGGGAGCAATGACTTCAGTTTCAGGCAGCAGCGTGTAGAACTCGAACGTAGGCATAGCGGGCTCGGCGGGCGTTTCGGTTTGCCGTGCGGCGCTGCGCTCATCGCTACCCGAGGGTTTTGGCAGTACCGTCGCCTGAGGAACCTCCTGCTGATCTTGCCAGGGGGCGGTGCCGTGCTGGTGCTGGGCGAGAAAAAAACCAGCGGCCACCCCTACAATCCCCCACAGCCAGCCGGGAATGCGTAGCCCGCCCCCAGAGCGGCGGGCGGACTTACGCTGCGACGTGGCTCCACGGCGGGTGGGCTTAGTGCGCGGGCTGGCCATGGACTACATCTCCTCGGGTGCGCTAACACCCATAAGGTCCAGACCATTGCGCAGCACTTGGCGGGTTGCCAGGCCAAGGGCTAGGCGGGTGTTGCGCAGCGTGTCGTCATCAACCATGACCTTGACCGCGTTATAGCAGGTGTGGAAGTCACCGGCTAAATCCAGCAGGTACTGGGCAACCTGCTGAGGCTCGCGGTTTTTTGCGGCGTGCTCAACCACTTCTGGGTAACGGGCCAAGCGGTTAAGAACGGCTTTCTCCTGGTCGCTATCCAGTAGTGCTAAATTGGCCATGGCGACGCTGTGGTCAAACGGTTGGCCGGCATCTTCGGTTTTGCGCAGCATGCTGCATACCCGCGCATGGGCGTACTGCACGTAATACACCGGGTTGTCGTTTGACTGCGAGCGCGCTAGATCAATGTCAAAGGTCAGCTGGGAATCGGCGCGGCGAGCGGCTAGGAAGAAGCGCGTGGCATCGCGGCCTACTTCATCAATCAAATCGCGAATGGTGACGTAGCTGCCCGCGCGTTTGGACAGTTTTACCTCAACGCCTGAGCGGGTCACCATCACCATTTGGTGCAGCACGTAATCGGGCCAGCCTTGTGGGATGCCCACTTCCAGCGCCTGCAGGCCTGCGCGTACGCGCGTGACGGTGGAGTGGTGGTCAGCCCCCTGTTCATTGATCACGGTTTTAAAACCGCGCTGCCATTTATTCAGGTGGTAGGCGACGTCGGGCAGGAAGTAGGTGTAACCCCCTTCGCGCTTGCGCATCACGCGGTCTTTGTCATCGCCAAAGTCGGTGGTGCGCAGCCACATCGCGCCGTCTTCTTCATAGGTGTGGCCGTTGGCGACCAGCTTCTCGACGGTGGCGTCGACATTGCCTTTTTCGTAAAGCGAGGACTCCAGGAAGTAGACGTCAAACTCAACGCCAAAGGCTTTGAGGTCTAAATCCTGCTCGCGGCGCAGCCAAGCAACGGCAAAGGCTTGAATGGCGTCTAAATCATCCGCATCCGCTTTAGCGGTCACTTCGCGGTCATCTGCGGTGACCGTTTTGCCCGCCATATAGTCATTGGCAACATCCACGATGTACTCGCCGCGGTAGCCATCTTCCGGCCAGCTGGCATCGTCGGGGCCAAGGCCTTTGGTACGTGCCTGAACGGACAGCGCCAAGTTTTTAATCTGAGCACCGGCATCGTTGTAGTAAAACTCGCGGGTGACATCGTAGCCGGTGGCTTCCAGCAGGCGGCAAAGGCTATCGCCAATCGCTGCACCGCGGCCGTGGCCGACGTGGAGCGGGCCAGTAGGGTTAGCGGAGACAAACTCCACCTGCACTTTCTCGCCTTTGCCGATCAGGCTGCGGCCAAAGGCATCGCCACTATCCAACACTTGAGCAACGATTTGTGCAGCAGCGTCGGCGGCGGCAAAGAAGTTGATAAACCCAGGGCCCGCAATCTCGGTTTTTTGAATGGCGTCGCTGGCGGGCAGCGC
Source organism: Vreelandella lutescens (assembly GCF_014640815.1). Lineage (GTDB taxonomy): Bacteria > Pseudomonadota > Gammaproteobacteria > Pseudomonadales > Halomonadaceae > Vreelandella > Vreelandella lutescens. The sequence continues at coordinate 95,948 of NZ_BMHM01000003.1, forward strand.
GGCGACGAGGGTGTCGGCCAGCTCGCGAGGCTTCATGCCGGAAGGCTTCGCCAACATCAGTGCGAGGTTGGTGGCGTAGTCACCGTGGGCCTTGTCTTTCGTGGGGTCCACCTTAATGGCGGGTTTTAAATCGTCGGGCAGCACGCCTTGGTGCTTGAGCGCGTCAACCGCGCCTTCGAGCAGAGAAATAATCGTATCTTTCATTTAAATATCCGGATGTCGTCGGTGGCGGCGTGTGCATGCGCCCAGGTAATGCAGCGGCAAAGCGCTCATTATCGGCAATTGGCGCGCAGTTTCAAAGCCGTATTCCGTTACGTACGGGGGAAGCCTTATGACAAGGCTAGCCGCTAGGCCAGCGTTTGTGGGTCAATGTCGATCGACCAGCGCACTTTGCGCGCCTCTCGGTTGGCTTCTAACCACTGCACTAGCCAGTTAGCGGCGGCGTGGCGGTGGCTGCGTTTGTCAGCGGTGAGCATGACGTGGATATGGTAGCGGTTTTGGCGACGCTCCATGGGGGCGGGTACGGGGCCCAGGCAGCGCACGGGTACCTGGGCGTCCTTCAGCCACTGGCGCAGCGCCTGTGCGGCTTGCTGAGCCAGAGCGAGCGCCGCCTGCTCCTGCGGGCTTTCTACGCGTAGCAGTGCCATAAAGCAAAACGGCGGCAGCTTGGCGATGCGGCGCTCTTCCAGCAGGTTGCGGGCCAGTGCGCCGTAGCCATGTTCGGCCAATTGGCCTAGGTGCGGGTCATCCGGGTGGAGGGTTTGCACCAGCACGCGGCCAGGGTGGGCGGCGCGGCCTGCGCGCCCGGCAACCTGCTCAAGCAGCTGTGCGCTGTGCTCTAGGGCGCGAAAGTCCGCGGCATAAAGGCCGCCATCGGCATTGACGACCACCACCAAGGTGACATGCGGTAAATGATGGCCCTTGGCGAGCATTTGAGTGCCCACCAGTAGGCAGGGCTCGCCGCGCTGAATTTCCTTGAGCACCTGCTCAAAGCTCTCTTTTTTGCGTGTGCTGTCGCGGTCAATGCGGTGGACGGTGGTGTCAGGGAACAGCCCTTGTAGCGTCTCCTCGGTGCGTTCGGTGCCGCTACCCAGCGCACGTAAGTCGCCGCTGCCGCAGTCTGGGCAGGCATCCGGCAGGGCGCGGCGGCTGTCGCAGTGGTGGCAGGCCAGCAGCGGCGGCTGGCGGTGTAGCGTCATGCGCGCATCGCACTGGCTGCACTCGGCCATCCAACCGCAGCTGTGGCAGGCCAGGCTCGGCGCAAAGCCACGCCGATTGATAAAGATGAGCGCCTGCTTGCCCGCCGCGAGCGTGCTCTTAATCGCTTTAATCGCGTTGGGCAGCAGCCCCCCTTGGCGGCGCTGGTGGCGCAGGTCGATCAGCTCTAACTTAGCGGGCGGGTGACGGCTGGGCCGCTGGGTTAGCCGCAGGTGTCGATAAGCGCCCGTAAGCGCCTGCTGCAGGCTTTCAAACGAGGGCGTCGCACTGCCCAATAATAGGGGAATGCCGTGGTAGTGCGCCCTGGCAACGGCTAAATCCCTAGCGTGGTAGCGCAGCCCGTCGTGCTGTTTGTAAGAGCCATCGTGCTCTTCATCGACGATGATCGCGCCGGGGTTCGCCAGCGGGGTAAAAATGGCTGAGCGGGTGCCAATAATCACCAGCGCGCGGCCGCTGGCAGCGGCTTCCCATACATCCAGGCGCTCTGGGTCGGTAAGCCCGGAGTGCAGCGCCACCACCGGTACGCGAAAGCGGCTTTTGAACCGCGCTAGCGTTTGCGGTGTAAGGCCGATTTCAGGCACAAGTACCAGGGACTGCTTTCCTTTGGCAGCGAGCGCTTCGATGAGCTGTAGGTAAATCTCGGTTTTGCCGCTGCCGGTCACGCCTTCCAGTAAACAGGGGTGGTAGCCGTCGAGTTTTTCATGCAGCACGGATAGCGCAGTGGCCTGTTCACGGTTGAGCGGCAGCGACGGCGAGGCGAGTAAACTTCCGCCGGTAGGCTGAGCGGCGGTGAGGGTGATCTCTTGTGGTTGGGTAAAGCCTTTTTTTTGCAAGGCTAATAGCTGGTCCCGCGTGAAGCCGTGGGCGCTCACGGCCCGGCCCGGCAGCCCGTGGGGGTGCTGGCGAAGAAGCGCATAAAGCTCTGCCTGTTTAGGCGCGCGTGCCAGCGCTGTTTCATCGTTGGGTAGCGGAAGCCACAGGGTTTGGGTGCGCCCCGCCATGGGGTGGCCCTGGCGCAGCCTAGCGGGCATGGCATGCTGCAGGGTATCGCCCAGGCTGTGCTGATAATAACGCGCCGCGAAGTGGCACAGCCACTGCCAGTCGCTGGGTAGCGGGGCATCATCCAGCGCTTCACCGATGGCCCGCAGCTGCGAGCGCGGCAGTTCACTGCCGGAAGCCAAAGACACCACCACACCGACGACATCGCGGCGACCAAACGGCACCCTGACCCGCAGCCCAGGCTGCCAGCCACAGGCGGGTGCCCGCGGTGCGGGTAAATAGTCAAACAGGCGTCTTAGTGGCGACGGTAGCGCGACCTTGAGCACCTGAAAAGCGCCCTTAGGCAGCCCAGGTGACGATGGCTGGGCAGAAACAGAATCGGACAATTGGCCTCCGGCGTTTAGTTTGCTAGAATGCGCGGCCGCTCTGAATCTATCGGATCAAGCGGCTAACCGGTTAGCAGTTTTTTCACACCCGTATGCGGTGCCTGGCAATGGATCAGGTGGCGGCATATAGCTTACGAGGCTCAAGATGAAACAAGGTATCCACCCGAATTACAACACGGTCACCGCCAACTGTTCTTGCGGTGCAAGCTTCCAGGTCGGTTCTACCTCTGGTCAGGACTTCTCTCTGGACGTGTGCTCCAACTGCCACCCTTTCTACACGGGTAAGCAGAAGCAAGCGACCACTGGTGGCCGCGTAGAGCGCTTCAACAAGCGTTTCGGCGCTGCAGTCAAGCGCGGCTAATCCTAACGGATTTAGCCTATCGCAGGCACACACTGTGCTCTGTGCAAAAGCCCACGCCATGGCGTGGGCTTTTTGTCCCTAAGGGGCTACCCTTTTTATTTGCTTCATTTTATTAGCGCTCCTGCTACCTGAGTGTGTTGCCACTTGCGAACTGCACGTTGCTTAACGTGTTGCTTCTCTAGCGCGGTCCTTTTCCTGCCTCTTGTTATCTTTTCCACAGGGTGTTTGCGCCAACGGGGTGTGGATAACCTCTGTTGTTCGTATTGGAATTTATTTCCAAAAATACTGCGCTGCATCAATAAGGAAACCTTTATAGCTGATGGCTGGATGCATAAGTTGCAGCAAATAACGTGGAAAAGTTCCGAAATTGAGGGGAATGTAGCTAAAACGGTCGTTTCGTAGGTAAGTTTACTACGTGCTTGAGGCGCCTAGGTTTTTTCTATATTCTGATACAACTTTTCTACTTTAGGCTGATGAGACCTTAACTATGACGGATGCAAATAAGCAGGCAGCTTTGGATTATCACGCTAAGCCGATCCCCGGTAAGCTTTCCGTGGAGTTGACCAAGCCCACCGCGACAGCGCGGGATTTGGCGCTAGCGTATAGCCCAGGCGTCGCTGAACCGGTTCGCGAAATCGCTCGCGAAGCGGAAAATGCGTACCGTTATACCGGCAAAGGTAACCTAGTCGCGGTTATTTCAGATGGCAGCGCTATTCTGGGTCTGGGTAACCTTGGCCCGCTGGCCAGTAAGCCGGTGATGGAAGGCAAAGGCGTGCTGTTTAAGTGCTTTGCGGGCATTAACTCCGTCGATATCGAAGTAGATGCCGAGAACCCGCAGGCGTTTATCGACACCGTTGCCCGTATTGCCGATACCTGGGGCGGCATTAACCTGGAAGACATCAAAGCGCCTGAGTGCTTTGAGATCGAAAAAGCGTTGATTGAGCGCTGCAGCATTCCTGTTTTTCACGATGACCAGCACGGCACGGCGATTGTGACCGCTGCCGGTATGCTCAACGCGCTGGATATCGCGGGCAAGCGCATCGAAGATGTGAAAATCGTCTGCATGGGCGCAGGGGCGGCTGCTATTGCCTGCATGCGCCTATTGATCTCTTGTGGTGCCAAGAAAGAGAATTTGGTCATGCTGGATCGTCGCGGCGTCATTCACACTGACCGTGACGGCATCAACGAGTACAAGGCTGAGTTCGCCCGTGATACCGACATGCGCACGCTGGACGACGCCATCGACGGCGCGGACGTGTTTATCGGCCTTTCTGGCCCGGGCCTGCTCTCTGCGGATCAGGTGAAGAAAATGGCCGCTGACCCGGTGATTTTCGCCTGCACCAACCCCGACCCGGAAATTCACCCGGACGTAGCCCGCGAAGCGCGCCCGGATGTGATCATGGCCACCGGCCGTTCGGACTTCCCGAACCAGGTGAACAACGTGCTGGGCTTCCCGTTCATCTTCCGCGGCGCGCTGGATGTACGCGCAACGCGCATTAATGAAGCCATGAAGTTGGCCGCTGTTCATGCATTGAAAGACCTGGCCCGTGAGCCGGTGCCCCAGGAAGTGCTGAACGCCTACGAGCGTACCGAGATGAGCTTTGGCCGCGAATACATCATTCCCACCCCGGTGGATATCCGCCTGCTGGCGCGTGTGTCATCTGCAGTAGCCCAGGCAGCGGTCGACTCCGGCGTTGCCCGCAAGCCGTACCCAGCCCACTACCCGCTGAAAACTATTAATGATGTGTATGGTGGGTAATTAGGCCGCTGAGTTCAGAACGACATCATCAACGCCCGCTGACTGCGGGCGTTGCTGTTTTTATCGCTTCAGCGGTTCAAGGCTGCGGATAGCGCACCAGCCCCTCTTGCGCCGTCGAGGCGACTAAACGCCCATCGCGGCGATAAATATGGCCCCGCGCCAAGCCCCGTGCGCCGCCTGTCCAGGGGGAATCGATGGCGTAGAGCAGCCACTCATCCAGCCGTGTATCTTCGTGCAGCCAAATCGCATGGTCGAGACTGGCAATGCGCAGTTTGGGGTCGGTGTACTTAATGCCGTGGGGAATCAGGCCGGTGGTCAGCAGATTGAAATCTGACGCATAAGAGAGCAGGTGACGATGCAGCGCCGGGTCATCCGGTAGCGGCCCACCGGCAAAGCGGAACCACAGGCACTGGCCAGCGGGTGACGCGCTGTCCGGGTTATCCTTCAAGTGTAAAAACTCGATTGGGTGGCCGGGGAAGCGCGCGTGCTTGGCATCGCCGCTCTCGATAAGCGCTTCCGGCGTGGGCACTTGTGGCATGGCCCGCTGATGATTGATGCTCTCTTCAGCGCTCTGAAAAGAAGCGCTGCAGAAAAAGATCGGTCGCCCTTTTTGAATGGCGGTGACGCGGCGAGTGGTAAAACTGCCGCCGTCGCGAATGGTATCGACTTGGTACACCACCGGGCGGTGCGGGTCACCAGGGCGCAAAAAATAGCCGTGCTGGGAGTGCGGGCGACGCTCATCCGGCACCGTGCGCGCCGCGGCGGCAAGCGCTTGGCCCAGAACCTGGCCGCCATACAGTTGGGGAAAGCCCAAATCTTGGCTCTGGCCGCGAAATAGCGTCTCTTCAAGAGGCTCAAGCTCTAACAAGTTGACCAGTGACTTCAGCGCGTCGTTCATTCTCTGTATCCTTGGTGCTGTCTGTTTTCCCGCCGATGATTGCAAGCGCACCCAGTGCGGCCATCACGCTATTAAAACGATCGTTTTGCTACCTTAGCGGAGTTTGCCTTGTTACGCAGCGATGAATTTTACATGCACCGTGCCATGGACCAAGCGCACCTGGCGTTTGCCGCTGGCGAAGTGCCTGTGGGGGCCGTGGTAGTCGATGCCCATGGCGAGGTAGTTGGCGCAGGCCATAATGCGCCGCTGGCAAGCTGCGACCCCAGCGGGCATGCCGAAGTGCGTGCCCTGCGCGAGGCGGGGCAGCGGCTGGGCAACTACCGTTTAGAAGGCTGCACGCTGTTTGTGACGCTAGAGCCTTGCATGATGTGCGCAGGCACCATGGTGCATGCCCGTATTGCCCGACTGGTGTATGGCGCGGCCGAGCCGCGCACCGGTATGGTGGAATCAAAAGCGAATCTGCTTGCCCAGCCCTGGTTCAATCACCAGATAGAGATTACGGGCGGCGTGCTAGCGGCACCTGCCAAAAGGCTACTCAAGCAGTTTTTTGCCGAGAAGCGTTAGCGCGGCTACTGCTCAATCGGTGGAATAATATCGAACAGCAGGAGCGGCTCTTCGCTGGTGGGCGTTTGTTCTAGTTGGAAGAACTGCTGTCGACTGCGCTCCACGTACTCAATCATCTCGTAGTAGCGACGAATATTACGCACATAGATCACCGGCTCGCCGCCACGGGCATAGCCGTGACGGGTCTGGCTATGCCACTCACGCTGCTGTAATAGCGGTAGCGCTGCTCGCACATCCTGCCAGTTATCCGGGTCGCCGCCACGCATCTCGGCAATTTTACGCGCATCATAAAGATGCCCAAGCCCTACGTTATAAGCCGCCATGGCCATATAAAGGCGGTCATCCCCGGTGATGCTTTCCGGTAGGCGGTCCTTAATACTGCGCAGATAGCGCGCACCACCATCAATGCTTTGTGCGGCGTCGGTACGGTCGGCTACGCCCATTTCGCTGGCGGTGGGGTTAGTCAACATCATCAGGCCGCGCACGCCAGTGGGGGAGACGGCCGTTGGGTCCCAGTGCGACTCCTGATAGCCCACAGCGGCCAGCAGCTTCCAATCAAAACCAGTGTCACGGGCAGCCTGCTTAAATAGCTCGGTATAGTTGGGCAGGCGCTCATCGAGGTGGGCAAGAAACGTGCGTGTACCTACGTACTCAAGGTAGTCGTCGTGGCCAAAATAGCGGCTCACAAGCTGCTCCAGCGTGCCGTTTTCCTGAAGTCCCTGCAAAAACCGGTTAGCAGCCTCTAATAGCCCCAGCCCACGGCCGCTGGGCACTGCCCAGGCTAAAGAGAGCGGCTCACCTAAGAAGAATCCGCGTTCGACGTTAGGAAAAAATAGCCGGTTTAAGCGGAACTGGTGATCAAAAATAATCGCTGCGTCTAATATACCGCTCTCTACCCGGGCCAGCAGCTCAGCGACTTCCAGCTCGTGAGACTCCTTCCAGGTGAGGTTGGGGTAGTCACGCTGTAGCACTAACAGCGCTTGGCTGGTGCCCGCTTCACTCAGCGTGCCAAGCTCCAGGCCGACGAGATCAGCGGGTTCATCAATGCCGTTAAGTCCTCGGCGATATACCACCAGCGGCTGCATTTGAATAATGGAGCGGGTGTAGTGAATGCCGGGTGAATCGGCCAGCAGTGGCAGGGCGGCGGCACCTAGGTCCCCCTGTGCGCGCACAGCGGGAAGTACGCTCTCTGGATGATGGCTTGCATTGAGATTGAGGCTAACGCCCAGATAGTCCGCAAAGCGGTGCATTAGCTCATACTCAAAGCCGGTAGGCCCTTGTCGGCCTTCATAATAGGTGGTGGGCGTATTACGGGTATGGATCGTGATGAACTCTTTGGCGTTAATCTGCGCTAAATGTTCACCGCTTGGTATCGACGCGCTGCGCGGCACCAAAATAAGGAAAAGTGTCGCGATCATCGCGAAATACGCCCGGTAAGAGGCGATAAAATGTTGGTAAATCAATGTCGGCATGGTGGCTTGTCAACATGGAACAGTCTGCCACGATACCCAGCCTGATAGACGCTGTCACCTTGTTGATTTCGTGTGACCGCCGCTTTCCAGTATCATAGGGCTTAGTCCGTGTGATGGTCGCTTTGCGGCCCGGTGATTTCCTGCTCGAACTCTTCCTGCTTTAGAGGCTCCCAGATATGCTCGAACTGCGAGGCGCACCCGCCCTTTCTGCCTTCCGCCATGAACGGCTGTTAACGGTGTTGCGTGACCGTGTTCCGGAGGTGGAGGCGCTGTCTGCCCATTACGTCCACTTCATTGACCACCACGAAGAGCTTGATCAGTCCGCCCAGGAGCGGTTGGTAAAACTGCTGGAGTACGGCAACCGCGAGCATCAAGAGAGCCCTGATAACGCTCAGCGCTTTCTGGTCGTCCCGCGCTTAGGCACCCAGTCACCGTGGTCCTCTAAAGCAACCGATATTGCCCATAACTGTGGGCTGCTTCAGGTCAGCCGCATTGAGCGCGGTATCGATTACCGTGTCGGGCTGCGCGGTACGCCCAGCGCTGAACAGCTGGAGACGATTAGCGCGCTGCTCCACGACCGCATGACGGAAAACGTGTTGGCCGATGTCGCAGAGGCTGCCAAGCTCTTCGCCCACCACTCGCCGGCCCCTCTGGGCAGCGTGGATATTCTGGAAGGCGGGCGCGATGCTCTCGTTAACGCTAACCGTGAACTTGGCCTTGCGCTGGCAGATGATGAAATCGACTACCTCGTTGCGGCGTTTATTGAGCTAGGCCGCAACCCAAGCGACGTGGAGCTGATGATGTTCGCCCAGGCGAACTCAGAGCACTGCCGCCATAAAATCTTCAATGCGGACTGGATCATCGATGGCGAGGCCCAGAGCCACTCGCTGTTCAAGATGATTAAAAACACCTTCGCGACCTCTCCGGATAACGTGCTTTCCGCCTATAGCGATAACGCGGCGGTCATCAAAGGCAGCCACGGCGGACGCTTCTTCCCCACGCCGCTTACCGGTGCCGAAGGCGAGCGCGCCAGCTACGACGCTCACCAAGAGCCAATCCACATTCTCATGAAGGTGGAAACCCACAACCACCCCACGGCAATTGCGCCGTTCCCGGGTGCTGCGACGGGCTCCGGCGGTGAGATTCGTGACGAAGGCGCGACCGGCATTGGCGGTAAGCCGAAGGCAGGCCTGTCCGGTTTTACCGTGTCTAACCTGCGCATTCCTGAATTTGTCCAGCCCTGGGAAGCCTTCGACTACGGCAAGCCCGAGCGTATGCAGTCCGCGCTGAATATCATGTTGGATGGCCCGATTGGCGGTGCCGCGTTCAACAACGAGTTTGGTCGCCCTAACCTGACCGGCTACTTCCGCACCTACGAGCAGGATGCGCTAAGCGAAGGCGGCATCGAGCGTCGCGGCTACCACAAGCCGATTATGATTGCCGGTGGTTACGGCAATATCCGCGCTCAGCACGTACAAAAAGGCGAGATTCCGGTCGGCGGCAAGCTAATCGTGATGGGCGGCCCGGCGATGTTGATTGGCCTGGGTGGCGGCGCGGCCTCCAGCATGGCGTCCGGCGAGTCTAGTGCGGATCTGGATTTCGCCTCTGTTCAGCGGGAGAACCCGGAAATCGAGCGTCGTGCCCAAGAAGTCATCGACCGCTGCTGGGCGCTGGGCGACAACAACCCCATTCGCTTTATTCACGACGTGGGGGCAGGCGGGCTGTCTAACGCCCTGCCGGAGCTGGTTAAAGATGGCAACCGTGGCGGCCTGTTTAACCTGCGCGCGGTGCCCAACGCCGAGCCCGGCATGAGCCCGCTGGAAATCTGGTGTAACGAAGCTCAGGAGCGCTACGTACTGGCAGTGGCCCCTGACGATTTGGACACCTTCGACGCGCTGTGTAAGCGCGAGCGCTGCCCCTACGCGGTGGTGGGCGAAGCCCAGGCGGAGCATCACCTGGAAGTGCGCGACGGCCACTTTGAGACCAAACCGGTCGATCTGCCCATGAGCGTGCTGTTTGGCAAGCCGCCGAAGATGACTCGTTCGTTTGAGCGCCAGACCCCTGAGCTGTCGGGCGTGATGCTGGATAACCTGGACCTGCGCGAAGCGATGGATCGGGTGCTGCGTCTGCCTACGGTGGCCTCGAAAAGCTTCCTGATTACCATTGGCGACCGTTCCATCACCGGCCAAGTGGCTCGTGATCAGATGGTCGGGCCCTGGCAGGTGCCGGTGGCCGACGTAGCGGTCACCACCGCGAGTTTCGACACCCACGCCGGTGAAGCCATGGCGATGGGCGAACGCCCGCCGGTGGCGCTGATTAACCCTGCCGCCAGCGCGCGTTTAGCGGTGGCGGAAGCCATTACTAACCTCGCGGCTGCGCCGATTGCCAAGCTGTCGGATATCAAGCTCTCCGCTAACTGGATGAGCGCGGCTGATCACCCCGGTGAAAACCAGGCGCTGTATGACGCGGTTCATGCCGTTGGTATGGAGCTATGCCCGGCGCTGGGTATTGCCGTGCCGGTGGGCAAGGACTCCATGTCCATGCGCACCGCGTGGCAAGAGGGCGACGATACTGACGAGAAGAGCATTACCTCGCCGCTGTCGCTGGTGGTGACCGGTTTTGCGCCGGTGACCGACGCGCTGGCGACGCTCACCCCGCAGATCAATCTGGAGCAAGACGAGTCTGATCTGATTTTGATCGACCTGGGTAACGGCCAGAACCGTTTAGGCGGCTCGGCGCTGGCGCAGGTGTATGGTCAGGTGGGTGACGCCTGCCCAGATGTGGACGACCCGGAAGATCTGAAAGCGTTTTTTGAAGTGATCCAAGGCCTGAATCGCGACGGCAAGCTGCTGGCCTACCACGACCGCAGCGACGGCGGCCTGCTGGTCACCCTGTTGGAAATGGCGTTTGCAGGGCACGCAGGGCTTGAGATCAAGCTTGATTGGCTGATCGATGAGCCGGTAGAAGCCTTTAACGCGCTGTTCTCCGAAGAGCTGGGCGCGGTGATTCAGGTCAATCGTCAGCACACCGAAGAGGTGCTGACCCAGTTCGCCATGGCGGGTATTGAAACCTGCGGCGTGATTGCTCGCCCGCGTTACGACGACCAAGTGCGGGTGACGCTGTTTGAAGAGCCGCTGCTGGAAACCACCCGCCAGCTAACCCAGCGCACCTGGGCAGAAACCAGCTACCGCATGCAGGCGCTGCGGGATAACCCGGAGTGTGCGAAGAACGAGTTCGACAACTTGCTCGACGTTCGCGACCCGGGCCTCAGCGCCGCGCCGACCTTCGATATCAACGACGATATCAGCGCGCCCTATATCAACACCGCGAAACCGGCGGTGGCCGTGCTGCGTGAGCAGGGCGTTAACGGTCAGATAGAGATGGCCTGGGCCTTCCACAAAGCGGGCTTCGACGCGGTGGATGTGCACATGAGCGACATCCTCGAAGGCCGTGTCTCGCTGGAGGAGTTCAAAGGCTTAGTGGCCTGTGGCGGTTTCTCCTACGGCGATGTACTCGGCGCAGGCGGCGGCTGGGCGAAATCGGTACTGTTCAACGAGCGCGCCCGCGAGCAGTTTGCCGCGTTTTTCACCCGTGACGACAGCTTCTCGCTGGGTGTGTGCAACGGCTGTCAGATGCTCTCCCAGCTCAAAACGCTGATCCCCGGTGCAGAAAACTGGCCTGCGTTTGTGCGCAACGAGTCGGAGCAGTTCGAGGCTCGAGTGGCCATGGTACGCGTCGAGAAAAGCCCCTCGATTCTGCTGGCAGGCATGGAAGGCTCAACGCTGCCCATCGCCGTGGCGCATGGAGAAGGCCGCGCCGAGTTCCGCGACACGGCGCACCTGCGCAGCATGCAGTCGAGCAGCCAAATTGCCCTGCGCTACATCGACAACTACGGCCAGGTGACCACTCGCTACCCGGCCAACCCCAACGGCTCGCCGTCAGGCATCACTGGCCTGACCACGCCGGATGGCCGGGTGACGATCATGATGCCTCACCCCGAGCGGGTGACCCGTGCGGTCACTAACTCCTGGCGTCCGGCGGAGTGGACCGACGATGGCGCTTGGCTACGCCTGTTCCGCAATGCGCGGGTATGGCTGGGCTAACGTTATGTGACCAACCCGAAAGGTGATGGATGACACATCCTGAAAAGGCGGCCTCCGGGCCGCCTTTCTTGGCTAACGCGGCCGCGCCTTCGCTGCGCCCCTATCAAAAAGAGGCGGTGAAGCGGGTGGTCGGCCACTTTCGCGCCACCAGCGACCCAGGCGTGGTGGTGCTGCCCACCGGCAGCGGCAAGTCACTGGTGATCGCTGAACTGGCGAGACTTGCCCGTGGGCGGGTACTGGTGCTGGCGCACGTGCGCGAGCTGGTAGAGCAGAACCACGCTAAGTATCAAGCCTACGGCTTGGAGGCGGATATCTTCAGCGCCGGATTAAAGCGCAAAGAGGCAAGCCGCCAAGTAGTGTTTGGCTCGGTGCAGTCGGTGGTGCGCAACCTGGAGCAGTTTAACGATGCCAGCTTCACGCTGCTGGTGATCGATGAGTGCCACCGCGTGTCGTTAGAAGAGGATTCCAGCTACCGACAGGTGATTGAACATCTTCAGCGCCAAAACCCACAGCTGAAAATTCTCGGACTCACGGCCACCCCATTTCGCCTGGGCCAAGGATTTATCTACCATCGCCACCACCACGGCATGGTGCGTGGTTCAGAAGAGAGCTTTTTTGCCGACTGCGTGTTTGAGCAGCCGCTGCGCCTGATGGTCAAGCAGGGCTTTTTGGCCGCGCCCAAGCGGCTGGATATGGCCATTGAGGGGTACGACTTCTCGGCGCTTGCGCCCTCGTCCAGCGGGCTGTTTCGGGAAGAAGAGCTCAACCGTGTGGTGGCGGGCAGCCGCGCCACGCCGGGCATCATTGCCCAGGTGGTGGAGTACGCTGCCGACCGCCAGGGGGTGATGATTTTCGCCGCCACGGTGGCTCACGCCGAAGAGATCATGGGCTACCTGCCCACCGAGCAGGCCGCGCTGATTACCGGTGCGACCGCCTCGGCCGAGCGCACCGCGCTGATTGACGCCTTTAAAGCGCGCCAGTTGAAGTATCTGGTGAACGTGGCGGTGCTGACGACAGGCTTTGATGCCCCCCATGTGGATCTCATTGCGATTTTGCGGCCGACCGAGTCGGTTAGCCTTTATCAGCAAATGGTAGGGCGAGGGCTGCGTCTCTCGCCCGGCAAAAAAGAGTGCTTGATTCTCGACTATGCAGGCAACCCTTGGGACCTTTACGCCCCGGAAGTCGGCGAGCCCAAGCCGGATAGCGACAGCGAACCGGTGCAAGTGGCCTGCCCGGACTGTGGGCACGCAAACCTGTTCTGGGGAAAGCGTGATGGCGAGCTGGTGATTGAGCACTTTGGCCGCCGCTGCCAGGGGCTGATGGAGGATGACGCGGGTCGCCGCCGCCAGTGCGAGTTTCGTTTTCGCTTTAAAGTGTGCGACGAGTGCGGTGCTGAAAACGATATTGCCGCTCGCCGCTGCCACGGTTGCGAGAAGCTGCTGGTGGACGCCGACGATAAGCTGAAGGATGCGCTGAAGCTTAAAGATGCCAAAGTGCTGCGAGTGAGTGGTATGCAGTTGGAGGCGACCGCCAATGGGCGTGGCCTGCCGCGCCTGAAAGCCACCTACCATGATGAAGATGGCGAAAGCCTGAGTGAGTGGTTTGCGCTGGAAACCCCAGCCCAACGCCGTGCGTTTTATGCCGTATTTTTGCGTTCTCACCTGCGCGCACCCGGCGGCAAATGGCAGCCGATGACGCCCGAAGAGGTAGTGAGCGAGCAGCGACGCCTGCGCCATCCGGACTTTGTAGTGGGGCGAAAGGTGGGCCGCCATTTTCAAATTCGCGATAAACTGTTTGATTATACGGGCCGCTACCGTAAAGCCGCTGAGGCGGGTTAGATGCCGCACCCTAGGTGCGCTGCTACACTGCCGTTGTTTGAGACACTAACCAAGGATTCGACCCGCGTGAGCGAGACGCCAAGCGCCATTGATAATCCCATGATCGACCTTGCTGCCGAACCGGTCGTGGAGGCGCTTGGGCGTCTGTTTGACGAGCCGATTACTCAGCTGCCGGAAGACCTCTATATTCCTCCGGAAGCGCTGCGGGTGTTTCTGGAAGCCTTTGAAGGGCCGCTGGATCTGCTGCTGTATTTAATTCGTCGCCAAAACCTGGATATCCTGACCATTAACGTGGCCACCATTACCCACCAGTACATTGAGTACGTGGAGTTGATGAAGTCCATGGAGATTGAGCTGGCCGGGGAGTACCTGCTGATGGCGGCGATGCTGGCAGAGATTAAATCCCGCACGCTGCTGCCGCGCCCGCCAAAAGCAGAGGGCGAGGAGGAAGAAGATCCTCGTGCCGAGCTGATTCGTCGCTTACAGGAGTATGAGCGCCTGAAAGAAGCCGCTGAGGCGCTGGATACGCTACCCCGAGTAGGTCGGGACTGGTTCAGCGTACAGGCGGGCCTTCCGCCGCTGGAAACGCGGGTGATCCATCCCGATGTAGAGCTTGATGAGCTGCTGGGGGCGCTCTCCGATATTCTCAAGCGCGCCGAGCTGGCCCAGGCCCACCAGATCAGCCGGGAAGTGCTTTCTACCCGCGAGCGGATGCTGAAAATCATGGAGCAGCTCAGCCAGGATGGCGCGAGCGGTCGCTACACCCCCTTCGAGGCGCTGTTTACCCTGGAAGAGGGTAAGGCCGGTGTGGTCGTGACCTTTATGGCTATTTTAGAGCTGGCCAAAGAAGCCATGATTGAGATTGTCCAAAACGCGCCGCTGTCACCCATTCACGTTCGCGCCCGCCAAGCAGCGCTGGCCGATGAGGAAGAGGACGCTTTCGAGCGTTTGGAAGAGGAGCAGGGCGATGCCACCTCGGCATTTGAAGAGTCCGCGTTTGAATCTGACGAGGAGTCGCGGTGAGAGACACCACGTTAGACGATATTATTGAAGCAGCGCTGCTGGCCGCGGGTGAGCCGCTGCCGGTTGAGCGCCTGGAAACGCTATTTTTAGAACAAGAGTGCCCCAGCCGAAAAGCGCTTAGGGACGCGCTGTCGCGGCTGGCGCTGCGCCACGATAATGGCGCGCTCGAACTGGTAGAGACCGCCTCTGGCTTCCAGCTACGCATTCGTCCGCGCTTGGCTCACTGGGTGTCGCGGCTGTGGGACGAGCGCCCCCAGCGCTACTCTCGAGCACTCTTGGAAACGCTGGCGCTGATTGCCTACCGTCAGCCGGTTACTCGGGGCGATATCGAAGAGGTGCGCGGTGTCAGCGTTAGCAGTTCGATTATTCGCACGCTAATGGAGCGCGGCTGGATACGCGTGGTAGGCCACCGGGACGTGCCAGGCCGCCCCTCGGTGTATGCCACCACGCGCAGCTTTCTCGATGACTTCGGCCTAAAAACCTTAGATGCGCTGCCGCCCATGCATACCTTGGTCAACGGCGACGATAGCGAAGCGCTTTCCCTAGGGGAGGCGTCAACTGAACAAAACCCGCCGCCAGCACTGGACGAAACGACGCAAAGCGTGCAGGATGCGCCACCCCAGAAAGATGAGAACACGTCGGCAGAGAGTGCCGACCGCCACGCCGAGACGGCGTTAACCCAGCCGCTCAGTTTTGCCGATTTAGAGGCACGGCTAGCGGCACGTGCGCAGCGCCAACATGAGGACGCTGGCACGCAGACCAACGATGTGAGGTCAGACGACCATGAGTGAAAGTAACAACACCACGCCGCCCACCAGCGAAAAGCTGCAGAAAGTGCTGGCCCGCGCCGGGCTTGGTTCCCGCCGTGAAATGGAAACCGCCATTTCCGACGGTCGCGTGAAGGTCAATAGCCAAGTCGCTAAGCTAGGCGACCGAGTGGAAGCGCGGGATAAGGTCAGCTTTGATGACCGCCCGGTGACGCTGCGCCCGGAAGAAGAAGTGCCGCGCCGCGTGATCATGTACAACAAGCCAGAAGGCGAGCTGTGCACCCGTAAAGACCCGGAAGGCCGCCGCACGGTGTTTGAACGCCTGCCGCGCCTGAAAGGCGAGCGCTGGATTGCGATTGGCCGTTTGGACATCAACACCAGCGGCTTGCTGCTGTTCACCACCGACGGTGAGCTGGCCAACCGCTTGATGCACCCCTCTACCCAGGTAGAGCGTGAATACGCGGTGCGCGTCATGGGCGACGTCAAGCGTGAACATATTGTCGCGATGGTCGACGGTGTGATGCTGGAAGATGGTCCGGCGCGCTTTACCGACGTGCAGGAGTTTGGTGGAGAAGGCATCAACACCTGGTTCCACGTGGTGATCTTGGAAGGCCGCAACCGCGAAGTACGCCGTCTGTGGGAATCCCAGGGGCTTACGGTGAGCCGCCTGAAGCGTGTGCGTTACGGCAACATCTTCCTCGATAAGCGCGCCAAAGCGGGCGAGTGGGTAGAGCTATCCCAGGATGAGGTGGACGACCTAGCGACGCTTGCCAACCTGGAAACGCGCAAAGTGCCTGAGTTGACGCCGGATGAGAAAAATCGCTGGAGCCGCGACAAGCATAAGCGTCGTCCGGTGCAGGCGATGCGCAAGCCGAAACCTAAACGCGGTTAAGCTAGGCGCGGTTCAAGCAGTACGCTCTGCACGGCGTGGCGGTTTTTTGGTGTCGTGCAGAGTAATGAATATAGACGAAAGGTAAAAAAGGGCTTGCTATTCACAAGCCGTATCCGTACTATATGCATCCGTTCGGACGGGTCGTTAGCTCAGTTGGTAGAGCAGTTGACTTTTAATCAATTGGTCGTAGGTTCGAATCCTACACGACCCACCATCCGAAACAGACAAACGCATCAGGTAGTGATCTGCTCAATGCTTTGTTTTGATGAAAGTTAGCAGTGTATTGCTAGTCATTGCATGTTAGTGCAGCAAAATTTGGGTCGTTAGCTCAGTTGGTAGAGCAGTTGACTTTTAATCAATTGGTCGTAGGTTCGAATCCTACACGACCCACCAAATTTAACGCCCTTGGTAGCTTGCTGCCAGGGGCGTTTTGCTATGCACGTTTTGCCGCGCCGCAGCGTGACTTTCTGCTTGCAGCAGGCAGCCATTCTCCACCACAATGTCATGACAATTGCGTGATCGCCATAGTGGAAGAGTGGTTAACAACGTGGTGGTGATTTAAGAATCGATAGATCGTTTGGCTGCCGAAGATGTCACGGCAGCCCTGGCTCTTATGGAGCCAGGCTGGTGACGTGCCACCGCGAGAGACGCAGCGGCCGTTACCCCGAGTGCGGCGCATGCGGAGCGCATACGCCGTGACTGGTGTTTAACAGGGGGATTCCCTGTTCGTCACAGTGGTAGACACGATGACTATTATGACCTCCCAAGCTGAGCTAGACGCTCCGCTACCAAGCCCGTACTGTCCTACCCGTATTCCTGCGGAAGACGAGGCGCGAGTGGCTGAAATCAAGCAGTTGCTCAAGGCCAATAACGCTGTACTGGTCGCACACTACTACACCGACGATGCTATTCAGCAGCTGGCTGAAGAGACCGGCGGTTGTGTCGCTGACTCCCTTGAAATGGCCCGCTTCGGCGCGCGCCACGATGCCACCACGCTGGTGGTAGCAGGGGTTCGCTTTATGGGCGAAACGGCCAAGATTCTCTCTCCAGAAAAGCGCGTGTTGATGCCAACACTCGAAGCCACCTGCTCGCTGGATATCGGTTGCCCTATCGATGAGTTCAGCGCGTTCTGCGATGCCCATCCGGATCGTACCGTGGTGGTGTATGCCAATACCTCGGCGGCCGTGAAGGCGCGTGCGGATTGGGTCGTGACCTCTTCGATTGCCGTAGACGTCATTGAACACCTGCAGGCGAAGGGTGAAAAGATTTTGTGGGCACCCGATAAGCATCTGGGCGGCTATATTCAGAAAAAGACCGGTGCCGATATGCTGATGTGGGACGGTGCTTGCATCGTCCATGAAGAGTTTAAAGCAAAAGGCATTGAAGATTTAAAACGCCTTTATCCTGATGCTGCCGTACTGGTGCACCCAGAGTCGCCAGAATCCGTAGTGAGGTTAGCCGATGTGGCAGGTTCCACCTCTCAACTTATCAAAGCAGCACAAACGCTGCCTAACGATAAGCTGATCGTGGCCACCGATCGGGGGATTTTCTTCAAAATGCAGCAGGCAGTGCCGGGCAAAACGCTGTTTGAAGCGCCCACCGCGGGTAATGGCGCTACCTGTCGTAGCTGTGCCCACTGCCCTTGGATGGCGATGAATGCGCTGGATAACCTGGCAGGCGCGCTGCGTGAAGGCAGCGGCGAGATCTTTGTTGATGATGCCCTGCGTCAGCAGGCGTTAAAGCCTCTTGAGCGTATGCTGAACTTTAACGCTTGAGCTTAACGCCCGCTCTCAGTGTTGTTTAGAAAGCCCGAACGCTATCTGTGTCGGGCTTTTTTTTATGAGGCGCTAAAACCTCTCCAGCGCCTCTCGGTACTCAAGAAACGCTTCTCGACGCTGTTCAATACGTGCCAGTGCCTGGGTGTCGTTTTCCTGCTGGGCAGCGTCTTTGGCAATGCTCAGTTGGCG
Organism: Vreelandella lutescens; assembly: GCF_014640815.1. Classification (GTDB taxonomy): domain Bacteria; phylum Pseudomonadota; class Gammaproteobacteria; order Pseudomonadales; family Halomonadaceae; genus Vreelandella; species Vreelandella lutescens. The sequence goes on from NZ_BMHM01000003.1 coordinate 114,195, forward strand.
AATGCCTCGGTCCACACGCCCCGTTAGCTGTAGATGTTCGGCGCGGGCTAAGTGGCCCCAGCCGTTAAATCCACTGCGCCCGGCAGCCTCCGCGAGTAGGTTAAAGCCCTGTGGGTTTTCCGGGTGCTGTGCGGTGATATTTCTTAGCAAGTTGTAGGCCGCCTCTGGATCGCGCTGAAGCTGTGCTTCGGCCAGGGTGAGCTGAGCAGGCAGATAGCTGGGCATCAAGCGCAGCAGCCGCTGGCTGCGGTTAATGGCGTCATCATAGCGCTGTGCTTCCAACGCAACGTTTGCAGCAGTGGCGGGTAGCATGCCGTAGTCGGGCAGCTCGTTGGCGAGCTGGTCAAGGGCCTGCAGGGCGCGATCGGTCTGGCCGTTTTGCGCTGCAATCAGTGCGTCGATATAGCGTAGAGCCGGCTCTTCAGCCTCCTCTTGTGCTAACCGAGAAGCCGCTTGTTGGGGCGTGTTGCGGTAAATGCTGAGCAGTGCACGGGCTCGCATCATGTCGTACAGGGTGTCGCTGGTGTAGCGGCTGGCCACGCTAAGCTGGGAGGCTCGTGCCTGGGCATCGCTCAAACGGCTATCCGATACGGGGTGTGTTAGCAAAAACTCAGGCGGTGTGCCGCCCTGAAGCCGCGACAGGCGCTGCATGGTATCAAACATGCGTACCATGGCCTCTGGGTCGTAGCCTGCCTCTGCCATAGCCTGTAAGCCGATACGGTCAGCTTCCTGCTCAAAGCGCCGTGAATAGGCAAGCTGGTCTTGAATAAGCGCTGCCTGGGAGCCCATCGCGGTGGCAATGCCCGCATCGCCACCGCCGCTGGCGGCAATCAGCATGCCGGCCAGCATGGCCGCCATAGCAGGCAGTTGCGTCTGTTCTGCGCGAGCGCTGCCACGGGCGTAATGACGCTGGGAGAGGTGACCAAGCTCATGGGCAATGACCGATACAAAGGCACCCTCATCTTCGGCAAAGGCAAACAGCCCTGAGTTAATGCCCACTACGCCCCCTGGGACGGCAAAGGCGTTGAGTGAGCGGTTATCCACCATCACCGTCGTGGTTTGTAGGCTGCCAAGCTGGCTATAGGGCGCAAGGCGGGCCACCAGGCTCCCTAGGTAGTCGCTCACAATGGGATCTTGCCACTGAGGGGCCTGGGCACGAAATTGGCGCAGCCATGCTCGGCCAAGACGAAACTCTTCATTGCTCACTGAGGCCGATGCGCCACCTAGGCTGGGCAGTTGGTAGTCGTCATAGCTGTGGCTAGGCGGGCTAACGCACAGTGCGCCAAGCGACAGCGCTAGCGCGCAGGCCCAACGAGTATGAACGGGTCTAAAGTGCAGCATGGCATCCCCATGAGTTCAGGTAATAAGCACAGCGAACAACGGTGTGACATTGATTCAGGCAGGGAAGTGCCGTTAAATCAATTCCACGGCGGGCATCGCAAAAAAACAGTTTATGCAACAATGCTGTCGTTATGTAGTCATCGGACGATTTAGCAACACGTGAAGCAGTATTTTGGGGGAGAGGGTATGTCTGAGCAAACAGCGTCTGGGTTGGCCGAAGGGGTTCAGCCTGATCGGGTGTTGGACGCCACCGGGTTGCACTGCCCGCTACCGCTGTTAAAAGCGAAGCAGGCACTGGCGGGTCTTGCGCCAGGTCAGCTGCTGGAAGTGAGCGCAACCGATGCGGGTGCATGGCGGGATATGGCGGCATTTACCGAGCTAAGCGACCACGTGATGGAAGCGCGGGTACAGCGCGGCGATGTGTATGTATTTTGGATACGTAAAGCAGGGAACTCCCACTCATGACCATGCGCAGTATTCTGAAAAGCTGGGTCGAGCGCTATTTTTCAGACGAAGAGGCGTTAATTCTTCTGGTGGTACTGGTAGCAGGGTTTGCCGCCATTATTTGGTTTGGCCGTATGTTGGCCCCTTTTTTTACCGCGCTGGTATTGGCGTTTTTACTGCAAGGAGTGGTCAGCCCCCTCACGCGGCGTGGAGTGCCCCACTTGCTGGCGGTCATCCTGGTGTTTTTAGCCTTTGTCAGCGTATTGCTCACCCTTGCCTTTATTTTGATGCCATTGATCTGGAATCAGTTAGTAGGGCTAGTGCAAGAGACCCCGCGCATGTTTGCCAGCGGTCAGGGCTGGTTAGATCAGTTGCAAGAGCGTTTCCCTAATATTGTGACACCTGATCAAATGCAGAGCTGGATTGGTGTCGCCGGGCGGGAGATTAGTCAGCTAGGTCAGCGAGCCCTCACGCTGTCGCTGGCGTCGCTTGGCAATATTATGTCGCTGATTATTTATCTGGTATTGGTGCCGATTCTGGTCTTTTTTATGTTGAAGGACCGCGAGGCGCTGGTAGGGTTTACGCTCTCGTTGCTGCCACAAAAGCGTACGCTGCTGACCCGTATTTGGCACGAAATGGATCGCCAAATCGCCAACTATATCCGCGGTAAGTCTATTGAGATCGTGATTGTTGGCACGGTGGCGTATATCACGTTCGCGTTTTTTGGTTTGCCCTATACGGCGCTGCTGGCCGTACTGGTCGGTTTTTCTGTATTGGTGCCCTACATTGGCGCTGCGGTGGCGACCATTCCCGTGGCGGCGGTAGCGGGCTTCCATTTCGGTATTAGCGAGCAGTTTATCTACGTTTTAGTGGCCTACGGCGTGTTACAGGCGCTGGATGGCAACGTGCTGGCCCCCATCCTGTTCTCAGAAACCAATAACATCCACCCGGTCTCTATTATCGTGGCGGTACTGTTCTTTGGCGGTATTTGGGGATTTTGGGGCGTGTTTTTTGCCATTCCGCTGGCGACCCTGCTCAAGGCATTGGTATATGCGTGGCCAAGGGGGATGGAAGAGCGAAACGCGTATGTATCGCCACCGGCGCTTAAGCAGGATTAATGATGGGCATGGCTGTGCCCCACCATTGGACACAGCCATGGACACGCTTACTTATTATTGAGTGCCTGAGCAGCGCTCAGTACCTCTTCGGCATGGCCGGGCACTTTAACGCCGCGCCACTCCTGGGCAAGCTTGCCGTCACGATCAATCAAGAACGTGCTGCGCTCGATGCCTAAATGCTCTTTGCCGTACATCTTCTTGAGCTTAATCACGTCAAATAGTTGGCAGACGGTTTCGTCCTTGTCGGAAATCAGTTCAAAATTGAAATCTTGCTTGGCTTTAAAGTTTTCCTGAGCGCGTAGTCCATCGCGTGATACACCGATCACCACGGTATTGGCGGCATCGAAGGCGGCGTTGCGATCACGGAAGTCGCCACCCTCAGTGGTGCAGCCTGGCGTGCTGGCTTTGGGGTAGAAGTAAATCACCACCTGCTGGCCACGCAGGTCAGACAGCGTGATGGTGGTGTCGCCAGTGGCCGTGGCAGAAAAATCAGCGATGGGTTGGCCGAGTTCGAGAGGCATAATGACTCCTAAGTAGGGGTGACTTTCATGGCAAATTACACGTAAGCGCAGTGCCTCTGTCAAAGCGGATGGTCGACGTTAAGTAAACTCGCAGCGCTTTACGCTGTACAGGTTCGAGTCGCCTGAGTACCATTTGCTGTTTGTGGGCAGGGGTAATCGCGCTCCTTCAAGGTATCTGCGCCGCGTCTTAACTCAATGTACGTCATTGCATCCTGCGTGGCAGCTTGATTTCAACTTTTTGCAGGTGAGGAAAATACGGATGATCACAGGCAGCATTGTCGCCCTGGCGACGCCGATGAAGGTCAATGGCGACATCGACTGGGAGGCGCTTCGTCGTCTGGTGAACTTCCACCTCGATAATGGCACCGATGCCATCGTCGCTGCGGGCACCACGGGTGAGCCCACCACTATGTCGTTTGCTGAGCACTTTGATGTGATCCGCAGCGTGGTGGAAGAGGTAAATGGCCGCATTCCGGTGATTGCCGGTACGGGGGCGAACGCCACCTCTGAAGCAGTTGAACTGGCGCGTTATGCCAGCGAAGTAGGCGCTGATTACTGCCTGTCAGTGTGCCCCTACTACAACAAGCCCACTCAGGAAGGCCTGTACCAGCACTTTAAAGCGGTGGCTGAAGGTAGCAAGCTGCCGGTCATCCTGTATAACGTGCCGAGCCGCACCTGCTCTGATCTTTACAACGAGACGGTGGTTCGGTTAGCGGAAGTGAACAATATTATCGGCCTGAAAGACGCCACCGGGAACCTTGAGCGCGCAGAGGATCTAATCTCACGCTTGAAAGGCAGCGACTTCATGCTCTACTCAGGTGACGACGCAACGGCGTGCGATTTCATGCTGATGGGCGGCCATGGTGATATCTCTGTCACGGCGAACGTTGCTCCCAAAGCCATGCACGACCTGTGCGTTGCTGCGGTGGCGGGGGATGCCGATAAGGCCCACCAAATCAATACGCGCCTGATGCCGCTGCATACCAACTTAGGCATCGAGTCCAACCCCATTCCCGTAAAGTGGGCGCTGAACCGCATGGGTTATATGGATGCCGGCATTCGTCTGCCGCTGACGTGGCTATCAGAGAAGTACCACGGCACGGTGAGCGAAGCGCTGCAGCTGGCGGGCGTCGTAGAGGAGTAACCCCCGGCGCTACGAATCTTTATGCTACCCGGCCATGGCGTGTCCTGCCGGGTAACTGATCTGTTGACTGTTAAGGTGGCTTGATGAGCTCTGTGCTTGAACAACGTGCGCTTAAATGGATACCGCTGGCACTCGCAGCCGCTGTCACACTGGCAGGCTGCGCGCGCGATGGTTACTACCACGACCGCAACTTGGACTACACCGAAGCGGCTCCAGCGCCGCCCCTTGTACTGCCTGAAACCCGTAATACCCAGCGTTACCAGGATGCCATGCCGGTTCCTCAGGTAGCGATGCAGGGCACGCAGCTAGACGAGCCGGCAGAAATAGCGCCGCCGCAGTCGCTCGCGATTGGCAGTGGGTTAGAGCCTGAGTTCGTTGAGCGCCGTCAGGTGGGTGGCCAAAGCTGGCTAGTGGTCGCCGCAGACCCCGGTACCGTTTGGCCGCAGCTGGAGGCATTTGTGCGTAGCCGTCAGCTAGGTGTTCAAGAGAGTAGCGCTACCCAAGGCGTGATTGTGACCTCACAAGCGACGCTGCGTCTGCAAAGCGCCCTGCGTTCGGGTAGCAGCGAAATACGCTGCGACCAGGGTGGGCAGAGCGTAGAGAGCTGTTTGGCCGCGCTGGAGCAGTATCTGGGTGCGCGTAGCGCCACGGCAAGCTCCTCCTCTTGGACGGCACAGCGCCTTGCCAGCGAGCAAACGCTGCAAATGCGTCAGCAGGGGGATGAGTGGGAAGTCGTGATTCCGCAACCCATTGACCGCGTCTGGGCCGAGTTGAACCACTACCTGTCGCTTGATTTTACCCAAGAGGGACAGCGTGACCTACTGGATACGTCTGCCGAGAACTATGAGTTTTTGGTGGAGTACATGACGGAAACCGAGCGTGGACGTAACCCGCTGCAGATCGTCTTTAGCCCTGATGTTCGTCGCATGTCACAGCAGATTCGCCTAGCGCTAGAGCCTAACGGTAACCAAACCGTGCTGCGTGCTATCAACGCCAGCGAGCGTAGTTTTAGCGCTGATGATCAGCGCGAGTTGCTTGAGCGTGTCTCCGGCTACTTACGTTAACCCTTTGACTCTCACTCTCTCACGGAGCCTCCATGGAAAAGCGCCAAGAACTCTATGCCGGCAAGGCAAAATCCGTCTACACCACTGACGATCCTGACCTGCTGGTACTGCACTTTCGTGATGACACCAGCGCTTTTGATGGTAAAAAGAAAGAGGCGCTCGCCCGTAAGGGGATGGTGAACAACATTTTCAACGCCTTCATCATGGAGCGTTTGGAAGAGGGCGGTATCCCCACGCATTTTGAGAAGCAGCTTTCTAACAACGAAAGCCTGGTCAAAAAAATGCAGATGATCCCGGTAGAGTGCGTGGTGCGCAACATCGCCGCTGGCGGTCTGGTGAAGCGTCTGGGCGTGGAAGAAGGCATTACGCTCACCCCGCCGACCTTTGAGTTGTTCCTCAAGAACGACGACAAAGGCGACCCGATGATCAATGAGTCGCTGGCGGAAACCTTTGGCTGGGCAACTCCCGAGCAGCTCGCCAAGATGAAGACGCTGACCTTTAAGGTGAACCACATCCTCAAACAGCTGTTCGCGGAAGGCGATATGCTGCTGGTGGATTACAAGCTTGAGTTCGGTGTGTTCAACGGCGAGGTAGTATTGGGCGACGAGTTCTCCCCAGACGGCTGCCGTTTGTGGGATGCCAATACCCGTGAGAAGCTGGATAAAGACCGCTTCCGCCAGGGGTTGGGTGGCGTTATTGAAGCCTACGAAGAAGTGGGTCGCCGCCTGGGTATTACCTTTCCCGCCTAACGTGTTTCGTTAGTCAGTGGGTCGATCGCCACCACCTTCAGGGTGGTGGTGTCGTTTTCAAGGGGAGTGGTTTGTACCGCTTGGAATTTCACGTCCACGTCTCGCAATCGCACCCCGTACACGCGCTCGCTTTGCCCTTCACGCTGGTAAGCCGGGCGCGGGTCTTGCCCTAACACCTGTTCAATCAGTGCATGCAGTGAGGCCCCGTCGGCGCGGGCAGCAAGGCTTGCCTGAGCCTCCTGGCTAAAGCTCACGGGCAGCAGTGACGGTGCGCAGGGGGCAAATCCGGCCCGTGCGTCGGGCTTTGCTTCGGCCCACGGCAGGTAGGGTTTGATATCGACCACCGGCGTGCCGCTGACCAAGTCGCAGCCTGCCAAATGCAGGCTTACCCCTTGCCGGGTGTCGATATGCGACAGTTCGATTAACGAGAGCCCAAGCCGATTGGGGCGATGAGTACTGCGGCTGGCAAACACGCCGACTTTGCGGTTACCACCCAGGCGTGGCGGACGCACCAAAGGCGTCCAGCGGGTTGGGCTTTGATGAAAGATAAACGTCACCCATAGGTGGCTAAAGTCTTCCAAGCCCCGTACGGTGAGAGGATCATCAAACGGTTCCGTGAGCACTAAACGCGCATTAGCCGCTGGCGCGAGCCCTGGTTGGCGGGGAACGCCGAATTTATCTGGGTAATCGCTGATGATATGGCCAATAGGCGTCAGCGCAAACGATGCGCTGTCTGAACAATCATGCATAGCACTGCCTTGTGAAGGTTGACCGACACCGACAGGGTCGACGAGGTGGGTCTTTCGTAACGTGGCGACGAGTATAAAATAGCCTGCTGGCGACAGACAGTCAGACGTTCTTTGCCAGCTGCTAAATCCCATTGAGGCGAAGCATGTTAAAAACGAACGAACGCGAATCAACCCCTGCACCGGCGGCACGGGTGACCTACCGCGCAGCGCTGGCGCGAGACGCCGCTGATCAAGCCGAAGTGTTTTATCACGCGGTTATGCAAGGGGCTGCCACTCATTATGGGTTGGATGAACGCCGTGCCTGGGCGAACGCGCTGCCCCGCGAAGCGACCGCTTGGGCGGCACGCCAAGCGCTTTACACCACGCTGGTGGCCGCTTGCGATGGCCGCTGTGTCGGCTTTTTAGAGCTCAATATTAGCGCTGGGCGTATTGAAACCCTCTATGTGTGGCCGTCATTAGCGGGTCGCGGCATTGGGACAACGCTACTGATCCATGCCGAGCGCATTCTGCTGGAACACGGCGTGTCTCAGGTGGAAATTGAAGCAAGCCTAGTACTTTTTGAGCGCCTGCAGCGCCGAGGCTTTGATAACCTCGGCGAGCAGTGGGTGGAGCGTAGCGGCGAAATGCTGCGCCGCTACCGGCTGGTGAAACAGCTCAGCGCTGTGGAGACGTAACGGCTATACGTTAAAGGTTTGGGTGATACGCATCGACAGGTCGATGGATTTAACGTCTTTCGTCAGCGCGCCGCTGGAGATACAGTCGACGCCGGTATCTGCAATCGCTCTCAGCGTAGAGTCATCTACGTTACCGGAGGCTTCCAGGGTGGCGCGGCCGCCGTTGATTTCCACGGCCACGTGGAGGTCTTCAATGGCGAAGTTATCCAGCATCACGATGTCGGCGCCCGCCGCCAGCGCTTGGTCCAGCTCTTCAAAGGTTTCCACTTCCACTTCCACCGGTAGGTCGCTTGCCACTTTGCGGGCTTGGGCCACGGCTGCCTGAATACCGCCACAGGCGGCGATGTGGTTCTCTTTGATCAAGAACGCATCCCATAGTCCGATGCGGTGGTTGTGCCCGCCGCCGCAGGTAACGGCGTATTTTTGCGCCAGTCGCATGCCTGGCAGCGTTTTGCGAGTGTCCAGCAGGCGAACCCCGGTGCCCTCGATTAAATCCACATAGCGGCGCGTGGCGGTCGCGGTAGCCGACAGCGTTTGCAGCATGTTAAGCGCTGCTCGTTCACCGGTAAGCAGGCTTCGCGCCGGGCCTTCCAGTTCTAAAAAGTACTGATCTACATCTAATGCGTCGCCGTCAGCCGCCTGCCAGCGTAGCGTGACGCGGCTATCTAGAAGACGAAAGATTTCGTCAACCCAGGCAGCTCCGCAGAGGACGGCGGGTTCGCGGGTAATCACTTTAGCGGTTGCCCACTGGTTTTCGGGGATCAACTGAGCCGTGATATCGCCCGTGCCGACATCTTCAGCCAGCAGGCGGGCGGCACAGGCGTGAATCTCTTCAGCAAGAGCAGTTTGATAATCCATAGCGATGAGTTCTCTGGGCGTTATCTTCGATGACGGGCATTATAGTGAAACAGAGCGCGAACGTAGAGGAGCGTATTGGCAATGAACAGAGAAAGCTTGGCAGGGCAGTGGTCCCAAGCGCGGCAAGTGCTATCGCCTAATCAGGATACGCGCCCCCATCAAGAGGTGTCGCTGCTGCTACTGCATGCCATCAGCCTGCCGCCTGGGCAGTTCTCCGGCGATGCCATTGAGGCACTGTTTACCAATCGCCTGGACCCCCATGCGCACCCGTTTTTTGCGCACATAGCCCATCTACGCGTGTCGGCGCACTTCTTGATTCGCCGCGATGGCCAGTGCCTGCAGTTTGTTGATACCGACCAGCGTGCTTGGCACGCGGGGCGCTCTTACTGGTGGGATTCAACGAGATCCTCCTGGCGTTCGGCGCTGAATGATTTTTCAGTCGGCATTGAGCTTGAGGGCGACGACCAAACACCTTTTACGAAAGCGCAGTATACCGCCCTGGTAGAAGCGACCTGCTGGTTGATGGCACGCTATCCCGCGTTAACTGAAAAACGCATCACTAGCCATGCACACGTAGCGCCACTGCGTAAAACTGACCCGGGGCCTGCATTTGACTGGGCCTATTTTCGTCAGCAGCTGTCATCAAGGCGTGTGTCATGAGGTGAGTAAATAGATTAAAGACACGATTTAAGTGGTTCTGGTGGCTGATAATAAAACGGTAGTTTAATTACATTCAAAAGGCGTTAGTCGCAGCGACAAAGGTCTTATAAAACGCTTATGTTGCAGTGCAATAGTTTGTTTTGGATAGCCTTTTACAGTTCACTAGAATTGGCAGCGTGGCGACTTTGCGGTATCTTCGCATATACAAAAGGCTAATTTTTACCACACATGTGTAGCTTTACTACATCAAGACGAGCGTAGCTTGTTGAATGTAGAACGAAAACCCCCGCACGGTGCAAACGCATCGTGGCATTGATTGGCCTGTGGTGGCTAAACACCGCAGCCGCCCCAGGCCCGAAGGGTTGGCGGGGCTCATTGTCATTTATCGTCATTCGGAGAGACCTCTATGAGTCTGGAGACAAGAGAAGATCTCGATCCGGTCGAAACCACGGAGTGGCTGGAATCCCTGGAATCGGTACTGGATCGTGAGGGCGAAGATCGTGCCCGCTACCTGATGACCCGCCTGGCGGATCGCCTGCGCCGGGACGGGATGAAGGTGCCCTTCTCGGTGACAACCCCCCACCGTAATACGATCCCGGTTCATCGCGAAGCGCCCATGCCGGGCGACCTGTTCATGGAGCGTCGCATTCGCTCTCTGATTCGCTACAACGCGATTGCACAGGTCATTCGTAACAACCGGGCTAACCCGGGCTTGGGTGGTCACATTGCAAGCTTCATGTCGTCTGCCACGCTGTACGATGTAGGCTTTAACCACTTCTTCCGTGCCCCCAAAGGCGACTTTGAAGGCGACCTGATTTACATCCAGGGTCACGTAGCGCCGGGCATTTACGCGCGCTCTTACCTGGAAGGCCGTCTGTCTGAAGAGCAGATGGACAAGTTCCGTCGCGAAGTCGACGGCGACGGTCTGTCCTCCTACCCGCACCCGTGGCTGATGCCGGATTACTGGCAGTTCCCCACCGTGTCGATGGGTCTTGGCCCGATTCAGGCGATCTATCAAGCCCACGTGATGAAGTACCTGCATCACCGTGAGCTGAAAGATATGCACGACCGTAAAATTTGGTGCTTCATGGGCGACGGCGAGTGTGACGAGCCGGAATCCCTGGGCGCGATCTCGCTTGCTGGCCGTGAAAATCTCGATAACTTGATCTTCGTGATCAACTGTAACCTGCAGCGCCTGGACGGTCCGGTACGCGGTAACTCCCGCGTCATGGACGAGTTCGAAGGTGTCTTCCGTGGTGCCGGTTGGAACGTGATCAAGGTGGTATGGGGCCGTCACTGGGATCCGCTGTTCGAGAAGGACAAGAAAGGCATCCTGCAAAAACGTATGGATGAAGCGGTTGACGGTGAGTACCAGAACTACAAGGCGAACGGCGGTGCTTACACCCGTGAGCACTTCTTTGGTAAGTACCCAGAAACCGAGGCGATGGTCAAAGACCTCACCGACGAAGATATCTGGAAGCTTAACCGTGGCGGCCATGACCCGTTCAAGGTCTACGCGGCGTACAACGAAGCGGTGAACACCACTAACGGCAAGCCCACGGTCATTCTGGCGCACACCGTTAAAGGTTACGGCATGGGTAGCGGCGATGGCGAAGCAGCCAACGAAGCGCACCAGGTCAAGAGCATGGAGTACGAAGCGCTGAAGAAATTCCGCGATCGCTTCGGTATTCCGCTCACCGACGAGCAGCTCAAAGACGTGCCTTACTACAAGCCGGAAGACGACTCTCCCGAGCTTAAGTACATGCACCTGCAGCGTGAGCGTCTCAACGGTTATCTGCCGAGCCGCCGCAGCACGTTTGACGCGCTGGAAATCCCGAGCCTGGAAGACAAAACCTTTGCCTCGCAAATGGGCGGCTCTAAAGGGCGCGAAGTCTCTACCACCATGGCGTTTGTGCGCATTCTCAATGGTTTGGTAAAAGACAAGCAGCTTGGCAAGCAGGTCGTGCCGATTATTCCTGACGAAGCGCGTACGTTCGGTATGGAAGGCATGTTCCGTCAGTTGGGTATCTACACCTCTGAAGGTCAGAAGTACGAGCCGGTCGATAAAGGCCAGATCATGTACTACCGCGAGGACCAGAAAGGTCAGGTTCTCGAAGAGGGTATTTCTGAAGCAGGCGCGATGTCGGCGTGGATTGCCGCTGCGACCTCTTACAGCAATAACAACGTTACCCTGCTGCCGTTCTACATCTACTACTCGATGTTTGGCTTCCAGCGTATCGGTGACTTGGCCTGGGCCGCAGGCGACCTGCAGGCACGTGGCTTTATGGTCGGCGGCACCGCCGGGCGTACTACGCTCAACGGTGAAGGCCTGCAGCACCAGGATGGTCACAGCCTGATTCAGGCGTCCACCATTCCCAACTGCCGCAGCTACGACCCCACCTATGCACACGAAGTGGCGGTTATCGTGCAGGATGGTCTGAAGCGCATGTTCACGGATAAAGAGAACTGCTTCTACTACCTGACCGTGATGAACGAGAACTACGAGCACCCTGAGCTTGAGAACGTACCGGCTGACGATATCGTTAAAGGTATGTACCTGCTCAAAGAGACCCAGGGTGACAAAGGTCGCGTTCAGCTGATGGGCTCGGGCACCATTCTGCGTGAAGTAGAAGCGGCCGCTGAGCTGCTGGCCAACGACTGGGGCATTGGTGCGGACATCTGGAGCGTGACCAGCTTTAACGAGCTGCGTCGTGAAGCGCTGCTGCTGGAGCGTGAAGCCTTCCTGAACCCGGATGCTGAAGCCAACAAGCCCCACGTCACTAAGTGCCTGGAAGGCCGTGATGGTCCGGTGATTGCTTCTACTGACTACATGAAGCTGTACGCTGACCAAGTGCGTGCCTGGGTGCCGAATGACTACACCGTACTGGGTACCGATGGTTTTGGTCGTTCCGACACCCGTGAGAAGCTGCGCTACTTCTTCGAAGTAGACCGTTACTTCGTCACCGTAGCGGCGCTGCGTGCCCTGGCTGAACGCGGTGAGATTGATCGTAAGCATGTCGGCGAAGCGCTGAAAAAGTATGGCATTGACGCCAACAAGCCGAACCCGCTGACTAGCTAAACCGCTGCCCGGCGGGCAGATGCCCGCCGGCTCGATCCGATTTGGAAGGAGCGCGACCTTGAGTAGCGAAATCATCAAAGTTCCCGATATCGGTGGGGATACCGATGTCGAAATCATCGAGATTGCGGTGTCAGAAGGCGACGTCATTGAAGCGGAAGACACCCTGATCACTCTGGAATCCGACAAAGCCAGCATGGATGTACCGGCCCCGAAAGGCGGCAAGGTGATCAAAGTGTTGGTGAAAGAGGGCGATAAAGTCTCCGAAGGCGACGATATCGTTGAGCTGGAAGTGGAAGGCGGCGGTGAGAGCGATGCCGAGCCGGAAGCCGCCGCTGAAAAAAGCCAGCCCGAGGCACCTGCCAAGCAGCCAGAAGCGGCCCCTGCGCCGAAGAAAGCCAGCGGTGGCAAGCAAACCGTGGATATCAAAGTCCCGGATCTCGGTGGCTCTGATAACGTTGAGATCATCGAAGTCGCCGTCGGCGCGGGCGATGAGGTCAACGCTGAAGACACGCTGATCACTCTGGAGTCTGACAAAGCCTCCATGGATGTGCCCAGCCCGCACAGCGGCAAGATTGTGGCGCTGAGCGTTAAAGAAGGCGACACCGTCTCTGAAGGCGACGTCATCGGCCAGATGGAAATCGCTGGTGAAGGCGATGCAGCGGAAGAGGATGCGCCTGCACAAGCAGACGAGCCTGCTGCTGCCAGTGAGCCCGCTGAAGAAGACGCGGCCGAAGAGGAGAGCGGCAGCGGCGAGCCGGAACGTAAAGAAATTCGCGTGCCGGATCTTTCTGGCTCTGCTGACGTGCCGATTATCGAAATTGGCGTCGCCGCGGGCGATGAAGTTGATGTCGAAGACCCGCTGATCACCCTGGAGTCTGACAAAGCCTCCATGGACGTGCCTAGCCCCTATAAAGGCAAGGTGCTGGAGATCACCGTCAAAGAGGGCGATACCGTCTCTGAAGGCGACGTGATCGGCTATATGGAAGTGGCGGGTGCCAAAAAAGCAGCACCGAAGAAAGCGGCACCTGAAAAGGCGCAGCAAAGCAGCGCCAGCCCATCGAGTGCTAAGCCTGCTCAATCCTCTTCCGGCACTCCCAGCCCCGAAGCGCAAATGGCCTCTCATAAGCCTCGCGACGGTAAGCTAGTGCACGCTGGCCCTGCGGTACGCATGTTGGCTCGCGAACTGGGTGTGGATATTGGCCTCGTCAAGCCCAGCGGCCCGAAAGACCGCGTGCTGAAAGAGGACGTACAAGCGTACGTTAAGCAAGCCATTGCGAACCAGGGCAAAGCCACGGCGGCAGCTCCTGCGGCTAGTGGTGGCGCGGGTATTCCTGCGGTGCCAGAAGTCGACTTCAGCCAGTTTGGTGAAGTGGAAGAGAAGCCGATGGGCCGTCTGCTCAAAATGGGCGCGACCAATCTGCATCGCAGCTGGCTCAACGTGCCTCACGTGACTCAGTTCGACGAAGCCGATATCACCGAGCTTGAAAACTTCCGTAAAGCGATGAAAGCGGAAGCCGAAGCTCAGGGCGCTAAACTCACGCCGTTACCGTTTATGGTCAAGGCGTGTGCCTTTGCGCTGCGTAAATTCCCCCAGTTCAACGTCAGCCTGAAAGGCGACGGCGATACGCTGGTATGGAAAAACTACGTGCACATCGGTATCGCGGTGGATACACCGGATGGCCTGATGGTGCCGGTGGTACGCAACGCCGATAAGAAGTCCTTGATTGAGATTGCCAAGGAAATGGCGGAGCTGGGCAAAAAAGCGCAAACCAAGAAGCTCAAGCGTGATGAGATGACCGGTGGCTGCTTCACTATTTCGAGCCTGGGTTCGATTGGTGGAACCGCGTTTACACCGATTGTTAATGCACCTGAAGTGGCGATTTTGGGCGTATCGAAAGCGCAAATGAAGCCGGTATGGGATGGCAGTGCCTTCCAGCCGCGCCTAATGATGCCGCTGTCGTTGTCCTACGATCACCGGGCGATTAACGGAGCAGACGCAGCACGCTTTACTGCCTTCCTGGCAGACGTGCTCTCTGACATTCGTCGTCTCCTGCTGTAAGCAGTGATACTGTCAGTCGTAAGCGGCGCCCATTAGGGCGCCGCTTGTGTTTGCGTCCTGTTTAAACACTGTGGCCTAAGCGTAAGCCTGACGCTAGGGGGTGACCAAAGTACAAGAGGTCGCCACTTTGCTGTTTTCACTTAAAAAAACATAAATAATTGTGCTCTCAGGCTTTTGGGGAGTTGTGTCGCCTGAACGGCACGGTTATTGTCAATTCATTGATTTCATCTATCACCACCCATCAAGTACGATCATTAAGGAGCAGTGCTATGCGTTTAATCCTGTTGGGCGCCCCCGGCGCGGGGAAAGGGACTCAAGCTCAATTTATTTGCGAGCAGTTTAAGATTCCCCAGATTTCCACCGGAGATATGCTGCGCACCGCTATTAAAGATGGCACCGAACTGGGCCTTAAAGTTAAAGAGATCATGAACAGCGGTGGTTTGGTGTCAGACGACATCATCATTGATCTGGTCAAAGAGCGGATTAGCCAGCCCGACTGCGCTAACGGCTTTCTGTTCGACGGCTTCCCGCGCACCATCCCTCAGGCGGATGCCATGAAAGAGGGCGGCGTGAAACTCGACCACGTCCTTGAAATCGCCGTGCCGGATGAAGAGATTGTCAGCCGCCTGGCTGGCCGTCGTGTTCACCCGGCCTCTGGTCGCGTGTACCACGTTGAGCACAATCCGCCTAAAGAGCCGGGTAAAGATGATGTGACCGGCGAAACGCTGATTCAGCGTGAAGATGACCAAGAGTCCACGGTACGTAACCGCCTGTCGGTGTACCACGACCAAACCGCACCGCTGGTGGATTACTATCAGCAGTGGGCCAAAGAAGATCCTGCCGCTGCGCCTCAGTACCACCGCGTAGAGGGCGTAGGCAGCGTGACGGATATCACCCGCCAAGTGAAAGAAGCCCTGAGCTAAACACGCCGCGGCGTTACGCATCACGATGGCCCGCAGGTTTCCTGCGGGCCATCGTCGTTAAAGGCGTGTGGCGGTATACTAGAGCCCTATTTTTACGGAGTGCAAAACCGCTATGTCGTCGTTATACCTTCTGGCACTGGATGCCTCCTCCAGCGCCTGTTCAGCGGCCCTGCTCCGCCAAGTGGGCGGTCAACGTGAATGCCTGGCACGCTATGAGATAACGCCTCGTGCGCACACCAAGCGTCTCATGCCGATGGTGGATGAGCTGCTGGCAGATGCTGGCATTACGCCTCGCCAGTTGGACGCGGTGGCCTTTGGCCGTGGTCCGGGCTCATTTACCGGTCTGCGAATCGCCGCCGGTACCGCTCAGGGGCTGGCGTTTGGATTAGACTGCCCGCTGCTGGGCGTCTCTACCCTTGAGGCGCTTGCGCTGCAGGCACACCGCCGCTATCACTTCCGCCATGTAGTGACCGCCTTGGATGCCCGCATGGGCGAAGTGTATGCAGCCACCTGGCACTGCCTAAACGACGCCGTAAGCTTACAAAGCGACGAAGTCGTCATTGCCCCCGGTGCGTTTCGACTACCTGCCGATGAGACCGACTGGGTGGGCGTTGGCTCAGGCTTTGGCCTATGGGATGAGTTCGCCGTGGGCGTGCAGGCCAGCATGTCGCAGCACCTCACGGATATGGAACCTCAGGCAGAAGAGATGGCCTGGCTAGCCGCTCGCGACCTGGAAGCAGGCTTAGGCCAGGCGGCCCATGAGGCGCAGCCCGTGTATTTGCGCAATAACGTCGCCTGGAAAAAACCGGCATGAGCCAGCCGGTACCGCAGGTGGCGCTGCCGCCAGGATTAACGCTGAGCTATGTGAATGGTCAGCTCGCACTAGTGGGGGATGAGCGTCAGTACGGCAAGCCGCTCAGCGTTGATTTTGTATCCGGTAAGGCCGCGCATCGTCGCCAATTCGGCGGTGGCAGAGGGCAGCTAGTGGCTAAAGCGTGTGGGCTAGCCAAAGGCATCACGCCGAGCGTGGTGGATGCCACGGCAGGTCTGGGCCGAGATGCCTTTGTGTTGGCAAGCCTAGGCGCGCAGGTGCTGATGATTGAGCGCGTCGCCGCCATTGCGGCGCTGCTGCAAGATGGCCTTGAACGTGCCGCTAGCGCAGATGAAACGGCACTGATTGCCGGGCGAATGGCACTGCGCCATGGCGACGCCGCCGAACAGTTGGCCGCACTCGTCGCCGATGCTGAGTTTGCGCCTCAGGTGATTCATCTGGACCCGATGTTCCCCCACCGCGAAAAGTCTGCACTCGTTAAAAAAGAGATGCGCGTGTTTCGTGAACTGGCAGGGGATGACGACGATGCCCCACGGCTGTTGGAAGCCGCGCTGGATGTGGCAACGCACCGAGTCGTCGTAAAGCGACCCCGTAAAGCACCGCCCATTGCGGGTCCTGCTCCTCAGCACATGCTGGAAGGCAAAACGAGTCGCTACGACCTGTACGTTCATCGCTCATTGGCCCGTTAAACGCGGTCATCGTCAAATCTAGGGCAAGAGAAGGAGTCTCTATGCAACACGAGTGGCGAGAAGGAAACCGCGTCGTTCTGCTGCCAGAAGCATCGCGCTTTTTACCGGCGATGTTTGAGGCGGTGAGTCAGGCGCAGCACTACGTGCTCGTAGAGCTTTATTTGATGGAATCTGGCGAGCTGGCCAGCCAAGTGATTGACGCGCTGGCAGCCGCTGCACAGCGGGGGGTAGGCACTTATCTGCTGCTAGACGGCTACGGTGCCATGGGGTTAGCGCGAGACGACCGTGAACGCCTGCAGGCCGCGGGTGTAGCGCTGCAGTTTTTCAACCCCATAGGCTTTCACTCCTTGGCCCGTAACCTTAGCCGCGACCACCGCAAGATCGTGGTGGTCGATGGCGAGGTCGCATTTACCGGCGGCTTTGGCGCGGTAGATGAGTTTTTGGAAGCCTGGTATGAGATTGCACTGCGCATTGATGGACCTGCCGTGGCGGACTGGGAAGCGCTGTTTCGGCGCCTATGGCATTCTCGGCTTACCCGCCAGGCGTCGGGCGGCCAAATGCCCATCCCGCTGCCCTCACAGCGCAGCGCCACTCTGCATGAGGATGGCGTGCGGGGAAGGGTGATGTCAGCCAGGGGCTATCGCTATCAGGCCATTCGCCATTCACTCTATGAGCGAGTTAGCAGTACCCACCAACGGCTGTGGTTATGTACGCCCTATTTTGTGCCCACGTTTTCGCTGCGCCGGCGCTTGATTCGTGCCGCACGACGAGGCGTCGACGTTCGCCTGTTGCTGCCGGGCGCAAAGCATGACCATCCCGGCGTGCGCTATGCAGGCCAGCGCTTCTATCATGGCTTGTTAAAGGCGGGGGTGCGCATTTTTGAGTTCCAGCCGACGTTTATCCATGCCAAATTCGTGCTGGCCGATGAGTGGGTCAGCCTTGGCTCGTGCAATTTTGATCACTGGAATCTGCACTGGAACCTGGAGGCCAATCAGGAGATCGCCGATGCTGGGTTTGCGGATGAAGTCCAGGCGCTCTTTGAGCGCAACTTCGCTGCCAGCCAAGAGGTCGATGCCGCTGCCTGGGCCGCGCGGCCTTGGGGGCAGCGGGCCAGGGAGTGGGTATATGGCGTGATTGATGGTTGGGTGACGCGACTCAAATAGCCGTGCAATTACTTACGCTTTTTGCCCTTGGCTTTGGCGGGCGTTTTTTTGCGGGGTTTAGGCTTAGGGGTTTCAGGCGGCACGCGGTAGTGCAGGTAAAGGTCGAGTACGAGCTCTGGCAGTTGAGCGACTAAGGACTCCTGGTTGGCCTGATCTTTTGCCATCTCCGCCATATCGGGTTCATCGTCAAATAACCCGGATAGCAGCATAAAGGGTAGCAGCAGCGTCGCAGCCGCTTCTTCGTCTTCCTGGAACCAAGCGCTCTCGTCGCTAAACACTGCCTCCATAAAGCCAGCGCACCAGTCGCCGATTGGCGTCTCTTCGGCGGGAATGCCTTCGAGGGTCAACTCAAACGGTAGCTCGGGCAGGCCGCCTTGCTCAAGCACTGCCATGGCGTTATCGCGCAGCTGTGTCAGCAGTTGCTCAATCTCGGCGCGTTCGGCGTCATCCCGGTAATGGGGGGTGCCCTGAAATAGCTCTTCTAACCACTGGGCTGGCGGCTGCTCGCTGGGAGCAACGGCCAGCGCCACCAAAAATCCGTGGGCTGAGATCAGGTCCAGCGCATCTTCGCCTACTTGATCCGAGTCGAGAAAATCGTCCAGCCTATCCAGCTGTTCATCATCCAGCAGCGGCTGAGGCGGGGCATTGTCGGGCGAGTTTGCTGCGGGCACGTTATTGCGCTCTGCCATGGGGAGCCTCGTGGTCAACGTCATCTTTGAGAAACCGCTGTCGATCCAGAACAATCGAGCAACGTTATTAATGGCTAGTTTATCACTATGAAGACTGCACCACTGCCCCCATGGCCTCGCGATGATCTGATGGCGCTCTCGCAAGAGGCGCTCATGCATGCCGCTCAGCAGCGGGTGGCACAGGCGTTAGCCCGATGTCGGGAAGTGTACCCAACACTGCCTGCACCCAAGGTGTGGTTTGATTTAAAGGGGGCCTCGGCGGGGCAAGCGCATTTGGGGCGAGGCGGGCTGCGCTTCAATCCCGTGCTGCTCAGCGATAATCGCGACGCTTACTTTGACGAAGTCATTCCCCACGAAATGGCCCACTGGCTGGTGTTTCACTTAGCCAACGGCACACGCTTGAAACCCCATGGGCGCGAGTGGCAAGCAGTGATGCGAGACCTGTTTGGCTTGGTGCCAAAGGTGACTCACCGGTTTGATACACAGCGCTCTCAGCCGCGCCCTTATCGCTATGAGTGTGGCTGCCAGACCCACTGTTTTACGGCCAGACGTCATGCCTTAGTGGTAAAAGGGCGTCGTTATCGCTGCCGTCATTGTGATCAGACCTTGGTCTACAGTGCATTTGAAAACCCATGATGGCGTTTTAAGTTATTGTTTTTAAAATTAAAAATGTTAATACCAATGTCTAAAGGGAAGCCGCTCTGGACAGGTTTATGCTAGGTAAATATTACGCGCGTCGGTGTAACCAATAATAAGACCGGCACCATTTCCTAGAGAGTGCAACTTCACGGACAGAGGCAATTTCATGAGCGAGCATAAAAACGTCTATCCAGTGCGCGATAGCATCGCTGCCAAGGCATGGGCCGATAAAGATAAATATGCGGCAATGTATCAGCAGTCCATGGACGACCCGGAAGGTTTCTGGGGCGAGCAGGCCAAGCGTCTCGACTGGATCAAAACCCCCAGCAAAATCAAAAACACCTCGTTTGCCCGCGATAACGTCGATATCCGCTGGTTTGAAGACGGCGAGCTGAACGTAGCGGCGAACTGCCTGGATCGTCACCTAGAAAAGCGTGGCGACCAAACGGCGATTATCTGGGAAGGCGATAATCCCAACGATTCCAAGCACATCACCTATCGTGAACTGTACGAGCGCACGAACCAGTTGGCCAATGGCCTGAAATCACTGGGTATTCAAAAAGGCGATACGGTCACGCTGTATATGCCGATGATTCCCGAAGCCGCCATGGCCATGCTGGCCTGTGCGCGGATTGGCGCGGTGCACTCGGTGGTATTTGGTGGTTTCTCCCCAGACGCCGTGGCTCAGCGGGTGATTGGTGCGGATTCCAAGCTAGTGATTACCGCCGATGAATCTGTGCGTGGTGGCAAACATGTTCCGCTAAAAGAGAACGTCGACTCCGCGCTGACCCGCGACGGCACCGACGTGTGCAAAAACGTGCTGGTGGTGAAGCGTACCGGCGGTGATATCGACTGGAAGGAAGGTCGCGACCTGTGGTTTGACGAGCTGGTCGACCAGCAGTCTACCGAGTGCCCTGCCGAGGCCATGAACGCGGAAGACCCGCTGTTTATTCTCTACACTTCAGGCTCCACCGGCGCACCGAAAGGCTTGAAGCACACCACGGGTGGCTACCTGACCTACGCCGCCATGACCCATCAGTACGTCTTCGACTACCAAGAGGGCGAAATTTACTGGTGTACGGCAGATGTCGGCTGGGTGACTGGCCACAGTTATATCGTCTATGGCCCGCTGGCGAACGGTGCGACCACGCTGATGTTCGAAGGCGTGCCGAGCTACCCGACCCACGGCCGCATGGGCGAAATCGTCGACAAGCATCAGGTCAATATCCTTTACACCGCACCTACCGCCGTACGCGCACTGATGGCCCACGGCGACGGCGTCATGGATTCCAGCAAGCGTGATTCGCTGCGCCTGCTGGGGTCGGTAGGTGAGCCCATTAACCCGGAAGCGTGGGAGTGGTTCTACCGCGTGATCGGCAAAGAGAAGTGCCCGATTGTCGATACCTGGTGGCAAACCGAAACCGGCGGCATCATGATTGCGCCGCTGCCGGGGGCCACCGACCTCAAACCGGGTTCAGCAACCACGCCGTTCTTCGGTGTGAAGCCCGCGTTGGTCGATAACGAAGGCAACGCGCTGGAAGGGGCTACCGAAGGCAACCTGGTGATTCTGGACTCCTGGCCGGGGCAAGCGCGCTCTATCTGGGGCGACCATGAACGCTTTGTTCAGACCTACTTCTCCACCTACGACGGCATGTACTTCACCGGCGACGGCTGCCGCCGTGATGAGGATGGCTACTACTGGATTACCGGCCGTGTGGATGACGTGCTTAACGTTTCTGGTCACCGCATGGGTACCGCTGAGATTGAGTCCTCGCTGGTGGCGCACTCTTCTGTCGCCGAAGCAGCGGTGGTGGGTTTCCCCCACGATATCAAAGGGCAGGGCATCTACATTTATGTGACCCTGAACGGCGGCATCGACCCCACCGATGAGTTAAAGAAAGAGCTGACTCAGTGGGTACGCAAAGACATTGGCCCGATCGCCTCGCCGGATGTTATTCAGTGGGCACCGGGGTTACCGAAAACTCGCTCAGGCAAAATTATGCGCCGCATTTTGCGCAAAATTGCCGCCAATGAGTGTGATGGCTTGGGTGACACCAGTACACTGGCAGACCCATCGGTCGTCGATGACCTGATCGAGCATCGGGCAAATCAGTAAGCGGCTCGCCCCTAGGCATTCAGCATTAGGGGCGAGTTTCAATGACGGACGTCAAGCGTTTGCTCATTCATGTAAGGCAAACTGCGCTTGTCCGATGCAGTGCCGGCCACAGGGCCGGCACTGCTGTTTCTGTTTGGATGACGACTCAATGACAAATTGTGCATGTGATGCTTGGGCATGATGAAGCCCATGGGGTACCATGCTTCAACCGTATGAGCCTAGCGTCGCGGCGGCAGGCAACCCCGCTGCTCGAGGAACCGGAGGAATATCCATGGCAGTAGCCCATAAGTTTATCGTCGCTGACGACCATCCGCTGTTTCGTGCAGCGCTCACCCAGGCGTTGCGCCAGTTGGCCCCCCAGGCTGAGATTGTCGAAGCCGACACCATGGAAGCCACCACTGAGGTCGTTAATCGACACCCCGATGCGGATTTAATTCTGCTGGATCTTCATATGCCCGGAGCCCACGGCTTTTCGGGTCTTATTCAACTGCGCGGGCAGATGCCGGATATTCCGGTGGCAGTGGTGTCCGGCAGTGATGAGCCCTACGTCGTGCGCCGTGCTATCGACTATGGTGCCTCGGGCTTCATTCCTAAATCATCGTCGCTGCAGCTGATTGCAGAAGCAGTGGGCGAGATTTTGCAGGGTGAAGTGTGGCTACCAGAAGCGCTAGCCAATGTGCTGGAAGAAACCAGCGAAGAGGAGTCGCGCTTTGCTGAGGCGATTGCCTCCCTGACGCCCCAGCAGTTTCGCGTACTGAACATGCTGACCGAAGGCCTGCTGAACAAGCAAATCGCCTACGAACTCAGCGTATCAGAAGCGACTATTAAAGCTCACGTGACCGCGATTTTACGTAAGCTAGGTGTGCACTCCCGTACTCAGGCGGTCATTGCCGCTCAGAAACTGGAAGTGGAGCCGCCGAAAGTCGAGTCTTAACGGCTAACGGTCAGTACACAGCGCCGCGCTTAGTCTTTGCTAAGCGCGGCGCTGCTGTTTTAGGGCTACTGTTTTAGGGATACCGTTTTAGCGCTAATGATTAAGGGTTAGCGCGGCTGGCCTGGAGAGTGCGGGTCAGTAGCGCGCGCAGCGCCGCAGGCTTCACCGGTTTTAACAACAGCTGGTAGCCTGCCCGTTTGACCTCTTCAGCAACCACCTCTGTGCGATCCGCGGTAATCACAATGCCTGGCACGGCTCCTGCAAAACGCTCGCTAAGGGCCTCAAGCGCCATTAACCCCGTGACTTCGTTATCTAGGTGGTAGTCCGCCAGGATAGCGTCCGGGTCGCCGTCCATATTGCGCAAAATTGATTTAGCACCGCCGATGCTGGTGGCGGTAAACACCTCGCATCCCCAGCCGCTTAACATGGCGGTCATGCCCTCTAGGATCAGCGTCTCGTTATCAATACACACGATCCGTGTGCCCGCCAGCTTGTTACCGCTGCGGCGGCTGTTGGGCTCCTGCTCGGTGATCGTGATTTCCCGCGCGGGCACCGTGGGCACGCTCACAGAAAACACCGTTCCCACGCCGACCCAGGAGCGCACTTTGATGGGGTGATCCAGCACGCGGCTCATACGGTCGGCAATGGAGAGCCCTAGCCCCAGCCCCTTTTCGCTCTCCTTGTGGCGGGAGACCTGATCCAGACGGCGGAACTCCTGGAAGATTTCCGTCAGCTTGGATTCAGGAATCCCCGGGCCGCTGTCCCATACCTCAATCAGCAGCCTTCCCCCCTGGCGACGGCAGCCCAATAGCACGCGGCCTTCTTGGGTGTAGCGAATGGCATTGGAGAGGAAGTTTTGCACGATACGACGCAGCATCTGCGGGTCGGAATCCACCCATTGCTGAGTGGGCACAACGTCAAGATCTAAACCACGATCATCGGCCATGACCTCAAACTCAGCGCGCAGCGGGCGGAAAATATCGGCTAAGGCGAAATGGCTGCGCCGTGGTGTCAGCGCCCCGGCATCAAGTTTAGAGATATCCAGCAGCGTGCCCAGCAGCTCTTCGGCCGCTTGCAGCGAGTTATCAATGTGGCCAATGGTGCGCTGGGTGTCGCTGGCGGTGACGTTTTGCATCAGCGCCGAGGTAAACAGCCGCGCGGCATTTAAAGGCTGCAGGAGGTCGTGGCTGGCAGCGGCCAAAAAGCGGGTTTTCGAGGCGTTGGCGTCTTCTGCCAGCTGCTTGGCCTGGCGCAACGCTTGCTCCGCTTCAGCACGCACGCGGTTCTCCTGGCGCAGGGCCGCGTTGGCCTCCGAGAGCGCTTGAGTACGCTCGCGCACCCGCTCTTCCAGCGTTTCATTGGTCTCTTTTAGGGCGATTTCCGCCTGACGGCGCTCGGTAATGTCTTGATACAGCGCGAAGAAACCTAAAATCGACTGGCTGTCGCCAAAGTGCGGGGTGTAGGTCACCAGCATATAGCGCATGGCGTCGTTCACCCGCATGGAGACTTCAAAACTGACTCGCTCACCGGCCAGGGTGCGCTGTACCCAGGGTACGCGCTCTTCGGCCTGTTTAACCGGCAGCACGTCTTCGTAGCGCCGCCCGATCACCGCGTTGCGGTCAATGCTGAACGCCTGCTCGTAGGCGCGGTTGGTGAACAGATAGCGGCTCTCTTTATCGAAGTAGGCAATCAGCGCGGGGACATTATCGGTGTAGATACGGATATTGTTTTCCGAGCGAATCAGCGCCTCTTCAATACGCTTTTGCTGGGTAATATCCTGATAGGTATACACAAAGCCGCCGCCGGGCATGGGGTTGCCCTGTACTTCTAATACGCTGCCATCCTGGCGATAGCGAACGTAGCGGTGGGGCTGGCCATCACGGATGTTGTCTAACAGCAGCTGCACGTGCTCTTCCGGGTCGCCAGGGCCGTACTCGCCGTTGTGGGCGTTGTAGCGGAAGATGCGGTCCATCGGCGCGCCGACGCGAATAATATGGTCAGGGAAGCGGAACAGCTCCAAATAGCGCTGATTCCACACCACTAGGCGCAGGTTCTGGTCGACCACGCTAATGCCCTGATTGATGTTTTCGATGGTGGCCTGGAGTAGGGCGCGGTTGAACTCCAGCACCTGAGACGCCTCATCCACAATCGAGATGACATCGGAAATGCCGATGCCTCGCCCTTGAAGAGCAGAGTTCACCACGATGCGTGCTGAAGAGGCCCCTAAGACAGAAGCAAGAAAGCGCTCGGTAAACTGAATCACGTCGATGGAAGCACGGGTGCCGTCATCCAGCGGCTTGCCTGCTCGGCGTGCGTAATCATCAAAGGCGCGATCGACTTGGCCCGCGCCTAAGAAGCGCTCACATAGCACTTTCAAATCGCCCACGGTGGTAGCACCGGTCCAAGGGCGATTCACGGAGGTCTGGCGGGTCTCAACGCTATCCACAAACAGCGATGCCTGAATGCGCTCCACGACTCGCTGGGAGGTTACCTGGGAGACAAAGATATAGCAGAACAGGTTAATGCCCAGCGACAGCATGACCCCGTGGGTAAACGTATCGCCCAGGTTCAGGCCAAACAGCGCTGTAGGTGAGAGCCAGTTAAGCCCCAGCGGGCCACCGGCCAGCCATGCTTGTGGCAGCACGCCTGCGTTAATCATGGCGGGCATGAGCAGGCTGTAGGCCCAAATGGCAAAGCCCACGTTCATACCCACAATCACGCCTAAGCGGTTGCCACGTTTCCAGTAAAGCCCGCCAATAAGTGCCGGGGCAAACTGGGCCGCCGCCGCAAACGAGAGCATGCCGATGGAGGCCAGCGAGGTGAATTCGCCAATCAGCTGATAAAAGCCATAGGCCATGGCCAGCACGGCCACGATGGTGAGGCGACGGGCGCGCAGCACCAAGCGGCCATAGTCGCGGGCTTTGGTATCAAACCAGCGCAGCCTGAAGAGCGCCGGAATCACAATTTCGTTCGAGATCATGATCGAAACGGCGACCGCCGCCACAATCACCATGCCGGTGGCGGCAGAGAAGCCACCGATGAACGTGAGCAGCGTGAGCCACTGCTGGCCCGAGGCCATCGACAGCGCGAGCACGTAGGTATCGGGCTCCACGCCGCTTTCTGAAAACAGCAGCAGGCCAGCCGCCGCCAGCGGTACCACGAAGAAAGCAATCGCCAGCAAGTAAAGCGGGAACAGCCAGCGTGCCTTGGTGGCATCATCGGGATGGATGTTTTCCACCACCGCCACGTGAAACTGGCGCGGCAGGCATAGAATGGCCAGCATAGCGAGCAGCGTTTGCGCCCAGAAGCTTTGGCCGAAGTCTTGGTTGGCGAGCTGGCGCTGTAGCTCAAGCTGGCTCTCGGCGTGGCCCATCAGCTCGCCTAAACCGTCAAACATGCCCCAAGTGACAAACGCGCCCAGCACCAGAAAAGCCACTAGCTTGACCAGCGACTCAAAGGCGACTGCGTGGATCAACCCTTCGTGGTGTTCGGTGGCATCGGTGTGCCGGGTGCCAAACAGAATGGCAAAAATCGCCATCACCACCGCCACATAAAAGGCCGTATCGCCAAACAGCGGGGTGTGGGTCATGTCTTGCGCATCGGTCAACACACTAAAGGTGGTGGAGACCGCTTTTAGCTGTAGGGCGATATAGGGCAGCGTGCCAATCAGGGCCACAAGGCTGGCAAACGCGGCTAGAGATTGAGTTTTACCGTAGCGGGAGGCGATAAAGTCGGCAATAGAGGTGACGTTTTGATGCTTGGCAACGCGGATCATCTTTGCCAGCACGGGCCAGAACAGTAAAAACGTTAGAATGGGCCCAACGAAGATACTGGCAAACGACCAGCCCGCGGTGGCCGCTTGGCCTACTGCGCCGTAAAACGTCCACGATGTGCAGTAGATGGCGAGCGCCAGGCTATAAATAATCGGGCGGCGGCGGCTAGCGCCGTGAGTGCGTGCACGCCGGTCGCCAAACCAGGCAATACCAAACAGCACTGCGATGTAGAGCAGTGACACTGCGACCAGCAGCCCGCCATGAAACATAGTGTCTCCTCACCAATCGTACTTTTAACAGTACCTTTAGATAGCGCTTCTAAGCAGTACGTCTAAACAGCACGTCTAAACAGCACGTTTAAACAGTACTTCGCCTAGCAAAGGGCTCCATTCTAGGCGAAGGGGAGGCGCTACGTCTGCCGTTCGTTGGCCAGTTGGCAAACGGTGGTGAGCAGCGGTGAAGTCTCTCGCAGGGGGCGTAACTCGTTTAGATCGGCTTCTCCGGTCTCGGGGTTTCGCGGAATAAGCTCCCGGCTTGAACAGTTGAGGATGTAGGGTTGTGTGGTGATCAGGTCCGTATGG
Organism: Vreelandella lutescens; assembly: GCF_014640815.1. Taxonomy (GTDB): domain Bacteria; phylum Pseudomonadota; class Gammaproteobacteria; order Pseudomonadales; family Halomonadaceae; genus Vreelandella; species Vreelandella lutescens. Next base: position 140,994 of record NZ_BMHM01000003.1, read on the forward strand.
CGGCGTTCAAACTGATAAAGAATAAACTCAGCCACTAGGTCGCCATCGACGGTTTGGGCCCGCACGTTCTCGCTGTCCACCACGCTAAAGGTGGTCGTGATCGGGAAAAAAAGCGTCCAGGGGCGCCACATATTGCTGGAGGTATCGCTGGAAATCACTTGGGCTGTTTCCGGTAGCTGTAGCTGTTTATGCTCGAACCAGTCGTACTCGAACTGAACCTGATACCCCAGCATGCCCAGGCCACCAAACACCGGAACAATCCATTTAGGAAGCCGCTTACGGCTCAAGGTGCGAAGCAGTAAGCCAATACCGGCAGCCGCAAGGCCTGCAAAAACAGCGGCCACTAAGTGCCAAATCATAACGTTTCCTTCTTAAAAGCCATCGGGCTCCCCTGAGGAAGCCCGATGGTAAGTGGTCCCATGATGCTACTGGCCAGTGGCGCAATAGCGAGGAACGATTATGACTTAGTGATCAACCGCTGCACCAGCACCTTTCGGATAGCGTACGCTTTCCACTAGGTCCTGAATTTCTTGCGGCGGTGCATCGGTGGCGTTAGAGACAAGGAAGGCCACTGCGAAGTTAATCACCGCGCCTACAGCACCAAACGAGAGGGGTGAAATGCCCAGCATCCAGTTATCCGGCGTGTTGGCCAGCATGTTGGTGCCTGGAACAAAGAACCAGCCCAGGTAGGTGAAGATGTAGAGCAGGGTGCAGATCAGACCCGCCAGCATACCGGCTATTGCGCCTTTGTTGTTCATGCGCTTGGAGAAGATACCCATCATCAGCGCAGGGAACAGCGAGGCACCGGCAATACCGAAGGCAAGTGCCACGGTTTGTGCAGCAAATCCAGGTGGGTTAAGCCCTAAGTAGGTCGCCAGCAAGATCGCACCGCCCATGGAGATACGCGCCGCGAGCATTTCGCCTTTTTCGGAGATTTTCGGGTTGATCATGGTTTTGATCAAGTCATGACTGATCGCTGACGAGATTGCCAAGAGCAGACCCGCTGCCGTAGAGAGTGCCGCTGCGATACCGCCCGCTGCAATTAAGCCCACTACCCAGCCTGGTAGGTTGGCAATTTCAGGGTTCGCCAATACCAGGATGTCGTTGTTTACTTCTAGCTCGTTACCTTCCCAGCCGCGATCAGAAAAATCAGCCGCATTGTTGTACATCTGGATGCGACCATCGTTGTTCAGGTCGTTATGGGTAATCAGGCCAGTCTCTTCCCAGGTGCGGAACCAGTCAGGGCGATCTTCATAGAGGATGGGGTTAAGAGCGGCTTCTTCATAGTTTTCCACCTGCCCAGCCATATCTGGATAGACGGTTGTAGCCAGGTTGAGACGTGCCATTGAGCCAACCGCAGGAGCGGTTAAATACAGCAGTGCGATGAAGACAAGTGCCCAGCCCGCTGACCAACGTGCATCGGCTACTTTCGGTACAGTAAAGAAGCGGATAATAACGTGGGGCAGACCGGCAGTACCGACCATCAGCGACAGAGTGAACAACACCATGTTCAGCTTGTTATCAACGTCTGCGGTGTAGTCTTGGAAACCAAGTGCATTGACCACATCGTCAAGCTTCGTGAGTAACGGAATGCCGGACTCTGTATGTGTGCTGAACATGCCGAACATCGGAATCGGGTTACCGGTGAGCTGCATGGCGATAAACACCGCCGGAATGGTGTAGGCGATAATCAGTACCACGTACTGAGCAACCTGCGTGTAGGTAATGCCTTTCATGCCGCCAAAAACGGCATACAGGAAGACGATAAACGCAGCGATCCAGATGCCCCACGTGTTGCTTACTTCCAAGAAACGGGAGAACGCAACGCCTGCACCGGTCATTTGGCCGATAACGTAAGTCACCGAGGCAATGATCAAGCAGACAATCGCCACTAAACGCGCGGTGTTGCTGTAGAAGCGGTCGCCGATAAAATCTGGAACGGTGAACTTGCCAAACTTACGCAGGTAAGGGGCAAGCAGCATCGCCAGGATGACGTAGCCGCCGGTCCAGCCCATGAGGAAGGTGGAGTTGGCATAACCGCCAGAGGCCAGTAGACCCGCCATAGAGATGAACGACGCTGCTGACATCCAGTCGGCCGCTGTCGCCATGCCGTTGGTGATGGGGTGTACGCCGCCGCCGGCAACGTAGAAATCTTTGGTGGAGCCCGCTCGCGCCCATATCGCAATCCCGATATAGAGCGCAAACGAGGCGCCAACAAACAGTAAGTTAATTGCAAACTGGCTCATACTGGCTTACTCCCCCAGGCCGTATTTTTGGTCGAGCTTGTTCATTCTCCAGGCATAGAAGAAGATCAGCACGATGAAGGTAAGAATGGAGCCTTGCTGAGCAAACCAGAAGCCAAGGTCTGTACCGCCAACGGGAATGCCCGCTAGCAGCGGACGAAAGAGGATGGCGCATCCATAAGAGACAAATGCCCAAACAACGAGGCATCCGAAAATCAATCGGACGTTAGCCTTCCAGTATTCAGCAGCATTGGATTTATCGTCTGCCATTGTGTTGCTCTCCAGTTGTGATTTTTAGGGTTGGAAAGTGAACTCAAGATAGCGTGTGGTCCATCAGGGCAACCCCGCATTGAAAACCGCGCTGGTGTGGAGCGGTTAGGCAGCGTTGCCAAGCACGTCACCTTCTTGTTGTTAAGCCGTCTTGTATCGTTATTGGGTGATCAGCAAGTTATCGTCAGCGGCTTGAAGTGCGTTAGACAAGGTGTTGTGCGATTACCCTGTATGACTCCTTGATAATACTGGGCAATAATCACAAAAAATAAATCCCAGACTTTGGTATCAGGTGCTCTTAGTAACGTGGTGGAAATGGTGTGTGTGAATATAAAGCATTATTTTCAATGAATTTTCATCGGTCTTTAAACGCCGTTCGCCGGGTGATAGGACAATGGTCTATGGCTCGGTTAAAAGTAATGTTTGCTACCTTGATAAGAGAAGATTAATTGGTTTAATTGGGTTAAATATTCGCTACTTTAGTCGCTAAACGAACGTCGTTAAGACGTTAGCGCTATAGCATAAAGTATAAAGATAGTGCGGTTAGAGTCGGTTTGAGAGTGGGGTGAATAGAAAGCGGGTTGAAAGATGGGTTGAACATTTATCAAGCCATTCACTGTTTCTTACTTATTGTGCTTAAGCGAGGTCGCCCATGGTAGACGTGGATCTATCCCAACTGCCGTTTACGCTGCTAGATGATGCGGGGCGTGATCACGTTCGTCGCGGGATGGATCTTGCTTTTTTTGACCGCGATGAAATTATTCTGGAGATGGGGCAGGCGGGTGAATCGGTCTTTTTGATTCATAAAGGCGAGGTCGCCGAGCTTGACCCAACGCTACCGGCGGCCAGCGCACGCATTGGGCACTACACCTCCGGAGACCTGTTTGGGGCGATTAGCATTCTTAATGGCAAAAGCCGCTATCGCTTTCAGGCCGAACAGGAGTGCCTATGCTATGTGATGCCCAAGGCGCTGTTTATCCAGCTGTGCCGCCAATACCCGCCGTTTGAGCAATTTTTTAAACAGTCGCTTTCCCACAAAGCACGCCTGCTGACCGAAAAGCGCGCTGACGGCGGCGTCACCATGGCGGGCTTTATGCTAGCCAAAGTGCGTGAATGTATGCGTGAACCCCTTCTGATTGACGCCTCAAAGAGTATCCACGACGCCGTTCGTCAGCTTAATGATAGCCATGCCGATAGCTTGCTAGTGGCCACTCAGGGCGCGCTGGGTATGGTGACTAAAACCGATCTTCTCAATGGATTGGTATTAGAAAACTGTACGCAGGAAACGGCAGTGGAAGCACTGGCTAACATGTCGCTGGTGACCGCGGCCCCTGAGCAGTATCTGTTTGAAGCGCTGATTTTAATGACCCGCCATAAAGTGGCGCGGGTAGTGGTCATGGAAGGAGACAAGGTTCAAGGCGTGGTAGAGCTGATGGACGTACTGAGCTTTTTCTCCAGTCGTAGCTATGTCGTCAGTTTGCAAGTTGAGCAGGCCAATAACATGGAGGCGTTGGCCGCTGCCAGCCAGCGCACGCCGGAGCTAGTAAATGCGCTGATGGCGCAGGGTGTGAAGCTACGTTTTGCCATGGATCTTTTGGCGGCCCTGAATGGCCGCATCATGAGCAAAGCGTGGGGCTTTACGGTGCCTGAGCAGTACCACACCCAAAGCTGCCTGATGGTGATGGGCAGCGAAGGGCGCGGCGAGCAGATTCTTAAAACCGATCAGGATAACGGCTTAATTTTGGCCGATGACTGCCAGTGGCCCACGGTAGCTGACGACATGGCAACGTTGACCGAGACTCTGATACAGCTGGGCTACCCACCTTGCCCTGGCAATATCATGGTCTCTAACCCCGAGTGGGTAGGCACGGTGTCTCAGTGGAAAAGTAACATTGCCAAGTGGGTCAATGCCCGTGATGGCGATAGCCTGATGAAGCTGGCCATTCTGCTCGACTCCCACGGTGTGGCGGGGAATCCGTCGCTATTGGAACAGGTGCGCGAAGCGCTGTTTGAACGCTGTTCCCACGATGAGCTGCTGCTCTCTTACTTTGCCCGTGCGGCACTGCGTTTTTCAACGCCGCTGACGCTGTTTGGTTCGCTGAAAAAGCCCCAGCACGGGATTGATATCAAAAAGGGTGGGATTTTCCCGATTGTGCATGGCGTCCGCACCATGGCCCTTGAACGGCGCATTAAAGCTACCTCCACCCTAGACCGCTTAGACGCTTTAGCCACCGACGGGCGGCTTGACCGTCGTTTCGCTGATGACTTAGGCGAGGCGCTATCGCTGTTCACTGAACTGCGTCTACGTCAGCAGCTGCTTGAGCTGGATGGCATCAACCAAAAGCGCACTAATCGGGTGGTGGTTCAAGAGCTCTCTTCGCTAGAGCGGGACTTACTGCGTGAAGCCTTACATATTGTGAAAGACTTTAAACAGCGTCTTTCCCATCGCTACCATTTGGAGTACTCGTGAGCGGAATGCCCTTGTTAGACCGACACATGACGCTATTGAGTGGTTCGCTGCGCACGCTGCTGCAGCGGGAGAGTGATCGTCGCCGCTGGGCTGATTCACCCTATGCCTGGCTGTTTCAGCCCTATATGGGCGAAGAGGCGGTGGCCTTGGCGTGTCAGGTAAGCACTGTGCAGCCTGCTGTGATGAGCGTGGCGGCGGTCGTGCTGAGCCCGCGGCGTGTTCATACCAGCCGAACGTGGGTAGCTACACTGACCGCGTCACCGGCGCTGGCACCTGCCACGCTGCGCCGCCATCATCAGTTGCATGACACTGTTTCGTCCCGCACGCCTGACGCTGAGTGCTTAAGTGAGTTGGCTGAGTTTGTCGGTAATCGGCCATTGGTGGGGTGGCAGTTAGATCACACCATCGAACCGCTTAACGGACTGTTTCGTACCGTGCTTGGGTTCGGGTTGCCCAATGCCCAGGTGGATGTCGCCAAGCTGCATGGTCGTCAGCTTCGGCGCCTGCATCCGCATGTCGAAGCCAGCAGCCGTCTTGGCGATGCACTGAATCGTTGGCAATTGCCTGCATTAATTTGGCCAAGCGTGGTGAGTGAGGCCACTGCCAGTGCGTTGCTGTACCTGCGTCTGCAGCGCGAGATAGCGTTAACCGCCTAGGGTTTGTATTGGGTAGAGCTTCGGAGTGTTGTTAGAATATGCGCTGCTCCTTCACCCATCGGCAGTGCGACGACCATGTTACAACCTGACTACTTTGATCCCGCATCGTCAGACAGTGTGTCTGATGATCACCTTTCCCAGCAGCACGACCTGCAGGATGCCAAGCAGAAGCGTGAATTCAATAAGTTGCAGAAACGCCTGCGCCGCGAAGTGGGAAACGCCATCATCGATTACAACATGATCGAAGAAGGCGACCGGGTGATGGTGTGTCTTTCTGGCGGTAAAGATAGCTATACGATGCTGGAAATTCTGCGCAACCTGCAGCGCAACGCCCCGGTTAATTTTTCCCTGGTGGCGGTCAATATGGATCAGAAACAGCCCGGTTTCCCGGAGCATGTGCTGCCCCGATATTTAGATAAGCAAGGCGTGGAGTACCACATTCTTGAGCGCGATACCTACTCGGTGGTGAAGGAGAAAACCCCAGAAGGTAAAACCACCTGTGCGCTCTGCTCGCGCCTGCGGCGTGGCTCGCTGTACGGTTTTGCCGAAGAGATTGGGGCGAACAAAATCGCGCTCGGCCACCACCGGGAAGATATTCTTGAGACGCTGTTCTTGAATATGTTTTTTGGCGGCACTTTAAAGGCGATGCCGCCGAAGCTGCTTTCGGATGATGGTAAAAACATTGTCATTCGCCCGCTGGCTTACTGCAAAGAGGCGGATATCGCGGAGTTTTCGCGGCTGATGGAGTTCCCGATCATCCCCTGCAATCTGTGCGGCTCGCAGCCTAATATGCAGCGTCAGGTGGTCAAAGAGATGCTGGCGGAGTGGGATAAAAAACATCCCGGCCGGTTAGAAAGCATGTTCAAAGCCGTCACCAACGTGGCCCCTTCACAGCTTGCTGACCGTGAGCTATTCGACTTTGCCGGTTTAGAAGCCAAGCAGGCCGCGTTGATGGAAGGCCGCATCCAGGCGTTTAACGTGTAATCGTCTGCGCCTCTTCTTCTGCCAGGGTGATGAGGCGCTGCATATCCAAAATATTGACTTCACGCCCCGAAACGGCCACCACATCTTGCTGCTGAAAGCGGCTGAGAATACGGCTGACCGTTTCGACTGCTAGGCCAAGATAGTTACCCATGTCTGCCCGAGACATGGAGAGCCGGAAGCTGTACGGGGAGTAGCCCCGACGTCGGAATCGGTCGGAGAGGGTAATCAAAAAGCTGGCCAGCCGCTGGTCAGCGGTTTTGCGGGAAAGCAGACGCATCATCCGCCGGTCGTCACGTAGCTCTTTGCTCATGCTGCGATAAAGCTGCCCGCGCAGTTCGGGTAGCTCTTCTGAGAGTGTATCTAGGCGATCAAATGGAATTTCGCACACCGTGGTGGTTTCCAACGCTATGACGGTGCCGGGGTATTGCTCTTCATCGATCCCATCCAGGCCCACAAGCTCACTGGGCAGAAAGAAGTTGGTGAGCTGGTCGTTGCCGTTTCCTTCGCTGGTTACCTGTTTCAAGCTACCGGAGCGCACCGCATAAACGCTGGTAAAGGCGTCGCCTTGACGAAACAGCGGCTCCCCTTTTTTGAGCGGAGAGCGGCGACGAATAATCGCGTCAAACTGGTTCATATCCTCCAGCTCTAGGGCGAGCGGTAGGCACAGCGAGCTTAAGCTACAGGTTTGGCAGCGTGCCTCTTGCAGCAGTGAACGTCGTTGGCTGGCAGGATATGACATGTAATTCTCCCTTCTTATTAGCCATCATAGGCACAGGGGGCCTGTGGCTCAAGGCGCTTATACAATCTTCGAATAGCGCTGGCTGTCCTGGCGTTGCAGGTGATGATCGAAGGCCATGGCCAAGTGCCGAATCAGCAGTCGTCCGGTAGGCGTTGCCTTGAAAGAGAGATCTTGGCGCATAAGAAGGCCATCTCGCTCTGCGCTTGTCAGCCGCTCAAGGGCGGTTGCAAAGTAGTCAGCAGAGTTGATGTGCCAACGCTTGCCGACCGCATCAAGGTCGATGGCCATGTCGCACATTAAGCGCTCAATGACCTCTCTGCGTATTAGGTCATCCTTATTTAATCGTAACCCTTTTATGGTTGCCAGCCTACCTTCATCTAAAGCCGCTTCATAGTGAGCTAGCTGGGTAGGGTTTTGGGCGTAAACGTCATCCACCCTAGAAATTGCCGACACTCCCAGGCCAATCAAGTCGCATTGGGCATGGCTGGAGTAGCCCTGAAAGTTACGTTGCAACGTGCCGTTGCGCTGGGCTTGCGCCAGGCTGTCATCGGGGCGCGCAAAGTGATCCATTCCTATATGCACATAGCCTGCCTGGGTGAGCATCTCGATGGTGGTGCGTAGAATCGCCAGTTTTTCATCTGCGCTTGGCAGGTCAGCTTCATTGATACGCCGTTGGGGCGCAAAGCGCGTTGGCATATGGGCGTAGTTAAACACTGACAAACGGGCAGGGTTAAGCTCAATGACTTGATTGAGCGTATCGGCAAAGCTCTGCTGGGTTTGAAACGGTAGGCCGTAAATTAAATCAAGATTGAGCGAGCGAAAGCCAAGGCGGTGCGCCTCATCCATCAACGTTTCTGTGAGTACCCGTGGCTGCACTCGATTAATCGCTGCCTGCACCCGTGGGTTAAGATCCTGCACGCCAAGACTTAAGCGGTTAAACCCCAGTGACTGTAAATGGCGCAGGGTTAAAACATCCGCTTCGCGTGGGTCGATTTCGATAGCGTAATCGCGATCCGCTGCGCTGGAGAGGCCAAAGCGTGCGTCTAAGCGGTCGATTAAATCGCTCATCTGGGCTAGGGTCAGAAACGTGGGAGTCCCCCCGCCCCAATGTAGCTGCTGCACCGGCCGCTGGGTGTCCAGATGGCGTGAGGTGAGCACCATTTCTCGGTCTAGCCGCGATAAGTAAGGCTCTGCGAGACGGGTATTTTTGGTGGCGATTTTATTACACGCGCAGTAAAAGCAAATTTTGCGACAAAACGGCACGTGCACATAGAGCGAGAGCGGCTTTTGGCTGGCGTTGCTGCGCTCCAGCGCCTGGGTCATATCGCCTGCGGTAAATTGGTCGTGGAACGATAGCGCCGTGGGGTACGAGGTATAACGAGGGCCGCTGGTGTCGTAGCGGCGCAGCAACGCGTCATCCCAGGCAGTGGCCTCAGCCGCTACGGAAGTAGGGTGAGCGAGAGCAGCAGTGGCGTGAACGGGCATAGACAGCGCTCCGACGTAACGGTACAAACGGATAAACGTGAGCGCTCATGCTATGCCAGCAAGCAAGACAAAGCGTTGAGCTATATCAAGCGAAGGCGGTTTAACGGCGACCGTTATCAAGCGGCGGTTGCGCCAATACGGGTGTGCCTAATGCCCGGTATGGGGGGCCAGCGTCCAAAGCTGCCATAGGGCAAAACTGATAATCATCAGCGCAGCCATGCTGCGAGTGGCGGGGTGGCGTATGAGCTGGCTAAGCTGTCGCGCAGCAAGGCCAGTGGCCAGCAAGGCGGGCAGCGTGCCTAAGCCGAAAGCGCCCATCAGAAGCGCCCCCTGGAGCGGGTCGGCAATGGCCAGGCTCCAGGCGAGCATGGAGTACACCAGTCCACAGGGCAGCCAGCCCCATAGCGCCCCTAAGGCAAACGCCTGAGGTAAATGAACGACGGGCATCAAACGCCTGCCAATAGGCTCAATGTAGCGCCATAACCGGCGTCCTACGGCTTCGACTTTTAACAGGCCTTTCCACCAATTGGCGATGTATAGCGCCATTAGAATCAGCATGACCGCCGCCACTACCTGCAGCGCGATACGTGCCTGGGGTGAGAGCGATACCAACGTACCCAGCGCGCCCACCAATGCGCCTGCCGCCATGTAGCTCAGAATGCGGCCGATGTTGTAGCTGAGCAATAATCCACCCATACGGGCGGGGTGTCGCATGCTGGGGGGCACCGCGAAAGTCAGGGCGCTCATAATACCGCCGCACATGCCAATGCAGTGAGCTCCGCCCATCAGGCCAAAGACAAACGCCGCCATGAGCGGCGGCAGTTCAAGTCCGGTGGGGTTCATGGCGGCGGTTCGCGTTGGCGGGATGGCTTGGCGGGTTTTTTACGCTCGGCACGCTGCTCCTCAGAGAGGTCATTCTCATCGTCGTCAAACAGAATACGGTGGGCTGGGCCCTCTAGATCATCGAACTGATCATTCTTCACCGCCCAGAAAAAAGCCCACACCGCCAGTCCCAGCAGGATGAGTGACAGAGGGATCAGCAGATATAGAATCGTCATGCGGTCACCGGTGTGGCAGGCGCTACCTGAGGAGCGGGAGGCGTTCGCCAGCGCGTTAGACGTAGCGCATTACCTACCACAACAAGGGAGCTGAGTGACATACCAATCGCTGCCAGCCAAGGGGGTACGAGGCCCATTGCTGCCAGCGGGAGCGCTGAAAAGTTATAGCACACTGACCAAATCATGTTCTGGCGCATAATACGCCGAGTGACACCGGCAATTTCTATGGCTTCAAAAATGCGCATTAAACGTGGGCTAAGTAATACGGCATCTGCCCGTGTGCGTGCCAGGTCGGTGGCCCCATTCATGGCGATAGCCACGTCAGCACCTGCGAGTACCGGCACATCGTTGATGCCATCGCCAATCATCACGACACACTCGCCCTGTGCCTGCAGTTCACGAAGCCGCTCAAGCTTACCCTCCGGCGATTGTCCTGCATGCCAAGTGGTGATGTTGAGCTGTTCCGCCAAGCTCTCTACGGCCTCTTGAGTGTCGCCAGAAAGCAGCTCTACCTCTAACCCCTTGGCTTGCAGGGCGGCAATGGTTTGGGCAGCATCGTCGCGAATACCGTCGTGGAGCTTAAACCAAGCACGCGGGGTGTCGTCTTCGCTTAGCAGTAGCCACTGCCCGCGACTGGGCGGCGTGAGTGGTTCAGTCGTCGCGAAATCGGGCTTGCCCAAGCGCCACGTTGCTCCGTTCAGTACGCCTTCTAGGCCACTTCCTGTCACGCTTTTTACGTGACGCGCTTGAAGCGTTGCGTCGCGGAACGGGCGAAACGCGCGGGCAATGGGGTGCTCAGAGTGAGCTTCTAGCGCGGCCGCAATGGCGCGCAGTTGCTCGCTGCTTTGCTCCGTTAACGGGCAAGTTTGAGTGAGCTGCATCTCGCCGCGGGTCAAGGTGCCGGTCTTATCAAAGATGACCCGCGTGACGTTAGAGAGTGACTCGATAGCATCGGCGCGGGTAATCAGGACGCCGCGCTGGCGCAGCTGGCCATGCCCCGCCGTGAGAGCCGTAGGGGTGGCGAGTGCCAGGGCGCAGGGGCAGGTCACCACCAGCACAGAAAGCAGCACCCAGAGCATGCGGGAAGGGTCGATAAACCACCACGCTATGGTGACGCAGGTAGTGACCAACAGCAAACGAAGCACGAACAGGTGCGCCATACGCGCGGCCATTTGGGCCAACCGTGGGCGGCTGGCAAAGGCGCGGTCAGTCAAATCCACAATGCCCGCCACGCGCGCATTGTTGCCTGCATGGGTAACCCGTACCGTGAGTGGGTTTTCCATATTCTGGCTTCCGCCTACAACCTGTTCACCCACTCGGCGGGTGACGGGTAAGTACTCACCCGTCAGCATCGACTCGTCAAGACTAGACTCGCCGTCTTCAATGATGCCGTCGGCGGGAACGCCGTGGCCGGGTTTGATCAGTACGCGGTCGCCAGGGGCCAGTTCGCTGGCGGGAAGAATACGTTCACTACCGTCGGCTTCGAGACGGGTAGCTGACACCGGCAGGACGCCACTGAGCGCATTGCCACTATGGCCACTGCGGCGGCGGGCGCGGCCTTCCACGTAACGGCCAAACAGCAGGAAAAAGGTGAACATGGCGACGGAGTCAAAATAGACCTCGCCCACGTTAAATAGCACCGCATAGCTGCTGGCGAGATAGGCGCCGCCAATGGCAATGGAAACGGGCACGTCCATGCCGAGCACGCCCACTTTTAAGTCGCGTAGGGCATTGCGGAAAAAAGGCAATGCTGAAAAGAACACCACCGGCGTTGCCAGCGCGAACGATAGCCAGTGAAACAGCGCAAAGAAGTCCTCGCTGAGCTCCCCAGGGCCCGATACGTAAATCGGGATGGAGAACATCATCACCTGCATCATACCGACTGCTGCGACAATCAGACGGCGTACGTTCATACGCTCTTCATGCTGAAGACGAATCTGGGCTTGGTCAGGTTCGTAGGGCTGCGCATCGTAACCAATGGCGGCAAGCTCAGCAAACAGCTGCGAGAGCTTGACGGCGCTGGGATCCCAGGAGATGCGCAAGCGGTGATGGGTCAGGTTGACCGCACTTGAAGCCACGCCTTCCAGCGCATTCAGGCGGTGCTCAATCAGCCAGGCGCAGGCGGCACAGGTAATGCCCTCAACGGCGAGGGTGGCTCTAACGTGACCTTCATCGCCCTCAGGGTGAACAAACTGAGCCTGTAGGCCGGGGTCGTCAAACACCGACCAGGTATCTGCTTTCGCAGCCTGATGCTCGTCGGGGCGCTCGGGCAGTTCGGTACGGTAGCGGTAATAGCTCTCTAAACCGCCATCCACAATCGCATGGGCCACGGCCTCGCAACCGGGGCAGCAGAGGGAGTGTGGTGTGTCATCTATGACAATACGCCACGGTGCCCCATCAGGCACCGGACTGCCACAGTGGTAGCAGCTTAAGTCGTGGCGGCTTAGCGTGGTTGTGCTCATTCGCTCTCTGTACGTCCTCCGGGTAGGAGGGCAACACTCTCTTCATTGGGGAAGCGGGCTTCGCCAATCAGCCGCCAATCAGCTTCGGTCTGCTGTGGCTGTAGCTGGATATACCAGCGGTAACGCAGGTTATCAGGGCCTTGGGTGATGTAGCGGCCTTCGCGCACATGTTGCAGGACAAACTCTTGGTCGCGGTCATCCTGGGTAGGGAAAATAAGGGTCAGGTAGAGTGTCTCAGGGCGGTCATTGCCGGCAAGATCAAGGACGATATCGCTCGTCACCGGGTCGATACGCAGCTCTGCGGACAGCTCTAGCTCCTGGGCGCGCTCTTGCTTTGCCAGCACCATGTTAATGGCCTTGCCATGTTCGTAGTAATCCTCTTGTACCACCATGCCATCAGCAGTTTTGATCGATAGCACTGCGAACGTGGTGCTGACAATAATCGAGGAAAACAGCAGGCCAAGCAGAAACCAAGGCCAAAACTGTTTATACCAGGGCTGGATGGGAGTATCGGACATGAATCATTATCTCCTAACGTCGCCTAAGAAGCGTGCTTCACGCTCTGAGCGAATAGTCTCATCTTGCTGCGACTGCAGCGTAAAAGTGATGGCATGGCTAGGCTCGCTTAACGATGCGGGGTCAGCCAGCACCGTAATCACTTGGATGCGAGACTCTCCGGCGGGCACGCGCAGCGAGGTATTATCCAATTGGAGGTTAGGCAAGCCTGCTGCGCTAATATCGTAGGTATGGTCCTGGTTATCCAGGTTGCGGATAGTCAGGCTGTAGACGTTGCTAATCTGCCCGTCGCGGGTCATTTGATACAGCTGTGTGCGTTCGCGTTCAGCGTCAAAGCTCAGCGGAGTGCGGTCATTGACCGCCCAGGCGAAGGTAGCCATCATCACCACCAGGGCAACGAGATACCCGATTAGGCGCGGACGAAGAATATGGCTCTTTTTACCTTCCAGCGCGTTTTCCGTGGTGTAGCGAATCAGCCCTTTGGGGTAACCCATTTTGTCCATGACGCTGTCGCAGGCATCAATACAGGCGGCGCAGGTGATGCACTCGTATTGCAGGCCGTCGCGAATATCGATACCGGTGGGGCATACCTGCACACAGAGCTCGCAGTCGATGCAGTCACCCAAACCGGCCTCCCGAGCTTGGGTGTGGCTGAGCGATTTCTTGCGGTGGCCACGCGGCTCGCCGCGCGCTTCGTCGTAAGAGACGATCAGCGTATCGCGATCAAACATCACCGACTGAAAGCGCGCATAGGGGCACATATAAATACACACCTGTTCACGCAGCCAGCCTGCGTTGAGGTAGGTGAATACTAAAAAGAAGCCCACCCAAAAATAGGACCAGCCATGAGCTTCCAAGGTGGGAAGCTCCATCACTAGGTCACGAATCGGCGTAAAGTAACCCACAAACGTTATGCCCGTGGCCAAAGCGATAAGCAGCCAAGCAGTATGTTTTGCGCCCTTACGCCAAGCTTTGCTGGCATTCATTGGCTGATTATCCAGCTTGATGCGCTGGTTGCGCGACCCCTCGATGCGGTGCTCAAGCCAGATGAACAGAAACGTCCAAACGCTTTGAGGACAGGTGTAACCGCACCAGACCCGTCCAGCAAACACAGTGATTAAAAATAATCCAAACGCGCAAATAATCAGCAGCCACGACAGCAAGATAAATTCCTGGGGATAAAACGTGGCGGCAAAGATGTGGAACTCTCGGCCTGGCAGGTCAAACCACACAGCAGGGCGGTCACCCCAGTTAAGCCAAGGGAGGAGAAAGAACCCCATCATCAGTGCCCAGTTGGCGCTGCGCCGTACCTTTTGAAACAGCCCCTTAATCTCCCGCACATAGATATGTCGCCGTTTGGCATACATCTCTTGGGTCGTTGTTTCACCAGGGGTATGGTGCCCAACGGCTGGCGGCGTTATATCGTGGCTAGGTATTTTTTCCATGGCGGTGATCGCAGCTCAATAGGCATGAGTGGACGGCAGCGTAGCTATCGTAACGCTAGAACTCGACGCTGGATGCCAAGTCGCTAAACACAAATCGCTAAACAATAGTGTAACGGATAGGCTGATAGCTGAGCGGACGTTAGATGTAGAAAGGGTGCGGTATGTAACCGCACCCCTTCGATCTACTTGGCGTTATACGCCCATCAACGGGGTTAGTCGTTGAAACGCAGGCTGTAAACGTAGGCTGCCACCAAGTGAACACGCTCTTCACCGATGTAGGCTGCCTGGGCAGGCATATGGCCGTTACGACCGTTACGCAGCGTCTGGCGGATAGAGTCGCCAACGCTTTGGCCTGGTGCTAAGTAGAGCCACACATCATCGGTCAGGTTGGGAGCGCCAAGGGCGATATTACCTGTACCACTTGGGGCGTGACACGCGGCACACGCTGCCAAGAAGGTGCTTTCACCGCTGGCGGCGCGCTCAGCGTCATGCTCTTCACCAGAGAGAGAGAGCACGTACTGGGTCAGGTTCTCGATGTTGTTCTCACCCAGCTGCTGCCAAGACGGCATTAAACCGTTACGGCCGTTATTCAGCGTGGTCAGAATGTTCTCGGGTTCGCCACCATAGAGCCAATCGTCATCGGTCAAATTGGGGAAGCCGTAGCCACCCTGCGCGTTCGAGCCATGACATACGGCACAGTTATTTAGGTAAATGCGCTCAGCTACCTGCATGGCGTCGGCATCTCGCGCTAGGTCGGGAATGGGCACTTCCTGATACTGAGCAAAAATCGGTGTAAACCGCTCTTCAGCATCAGCCACTTCCTTTTCCCACTGGCTCTCCTGGGACCAGCCTAGAACGCCTGCGTAATTGCCCAAACCTGGGTAAAGCACTAGGTAGCCGAGTGCAAATACCACGGTTAGGATAAAGAGCTTGAACCACCACTGAGGCAGTGGGTTGTCGTACTCTTCAATGCCATCAGCCGCGTGGCCAGTTGTTTCGACATTGCCATCAGCATCAGGGATTTTGTCGGTCCGGCGGTTGGCTAATAAAATCCAAACGCTCAGCGCGATCGTGCCCAGTGTGATGACAATAATCCAGGCGCTCCAAAAGCTGGATAGGGAGTCACCCCATAAATTATTCATCTATTTTTATCTCCCCTGTCGTGGCGGGAATCCGCTTCGTGTGTGGTCGAAGCATGCTTATCACGGGTCGGCTGCTTATCATCATCAGCGAAGGGCAGGTTAGCCGCTTCGTCAAAATCAGGCTTTCTTCGCTTAGAGTAGGCCCATAAAAAGATGCCTATGAAAGCGATAATCAGAAAGAACGTGATAAGGCCTCGGAAAGTTCCCGTATCCATAACTTAACGTGTGCCCTCGAGCACGGTTCCTAGCTGTTGGAGATAAGCAACCAGCGCAGTAATTTCTTGCTGGCCACGTACCTCTGCCGTGGCAGTGGCGATATCGTCATCGGTATAGGGCACGCCTAGTTGACGAAGCGTCCGCATTTTACGCGGAGTCGCTTCACCATCAAGGGTCCGCTCAAATAGCCAGGGGTAAGCGGGCATGATGGATTCAGGCACGACATCACGTGGGTTGTACATGTGGGCACGGTGCCAATCATCACTATAACGACCGCCAACACGCGCTAGGTCAGGACCTGTACGCTTGGAGCCCCACAGGAAGTTGTGCTCATACACCTGCTCACCCGCGACATTGTAGTGACCGTAACGCTCGGTTTCTGCACGGAAGGGGCGCACCATCTGCGAGTGGCAGCCTACGCAGCCCTCGCGGCGATAGATGTCGCGGCCTTCCAGCTCAAGCGCGGTAAGAGGGCGCAGCCCCTCTACCGGCTCGTTGGTCTGCTTCTGGAAGAACAGCGGAACGACTTCGGCCAAACCAGCGAAGCTGATCGCAACGAGGATCAACACGGCGAGTAGGCCAACGTTCTTTTCAACAATCTCGTGTTTCATTGGTCTTAACTTCCCCGGTTTAAGCGGCTTGCGGCGTGGTGAGGCCGATGGCTTCGCGGCGCTTCACGGTCATGTACACGTTGAATGCCATAAGCAGCATGCCCGTTACCCAGAAGAGGCCGCCGACTAGGCGAACAAAGTAACCGGGCCCACTTGCTTCGACCGACTCGACAAAGGTGTACATCAGCGTGCCGTCAGCATTAATGGCGCGCCACATGAGGCCCTGCATAATGCCGTTCACCCACATAGCGGCGATATACAGCACGGTGCCGATGGTCGCCAGCCAGAAATGCACGGCAATCAGGCTTACAGAGTACATTTCGGTGCGGCCAAACACCCGTGGAATCAGGTGATACATAGATCCGATGGTAATCATCGCGACCCAGCCAAGTGCACCAGAGTGAACGTGACCAATTGTCCAGTCGGTGTAGTGCGATAGTGCGTTAACGGTTTTGATGGCCATCATCGGGCCTTCGAAGGTCGACATGCCGTAGAACGACAGGGCAACCACCAGGAAGCGCAGGGTCGGATCGGTGCGCAGCTTATGCCAAGCGCCTGACAGCGTCATCATACCGTTGATCATACCGCCCCAGGAGGGAGCCAACAGAATGATCGACATAATCATGCCCAGCGACTGGGCCCAGTTGGGCAGCGCTGTGTAGTGCAGGTGGTGTGGACCCGCCCACATGTAGATCATGATCAGCGCCCAGAAGTGGACGATCGATAAACGATAGGAGTAGATCGGGCGCTCGGCCTGCTTTGGCACGAAGTAGTACATCATGCCCAGGAAGCCCGCTGTCAGGAAGAAGCCAACCGCGTTGTGGCCATACCACCATTGCACCATCGCATCGACAGCACCTGCGTAAATGGAGGTGGAGTACATGGGAGTGACGGGGATGGCAGCATTATTAACGATGTGCAGAACGCCAACGGTCAGAATAAACGCAGCAAAGAACCAGTTCGCTACATAGATGTGCGACGTGGTGCGCTTCTTAACCGTCATCAAGAACACGATCGCATAGCTGATCCACACTACCGCCAGCAGTATGTTGATCGGCCACTCAAGCTCTGCGTACTCTTTCGTGGTGGTGTAGCCCAACGGCAGTGACACCACCGCAGACAGGATAACCGCTTGCCACCCCCAAAAGGTGAACGCTGCGAGCTTGTCAGAGAACAGGCGTGTCTGACAGGTACGCTGAACGACATAATAAGACGTCGCAAAAAGCGCTGAGCCACCGAAGGCGAAGATAACGGCGTTAGTATGTAACGGACGAAGACGCCCGAAGCTAGTCCAAGGTAGGCCGAGGTTCAGTTGCGGCCAGACCAGCTGGGAGGCAAGGATAACGCCAAGCGTCATACCTACGATGCCCCACACAACGGTCATAATCGCGAACTGCCGAACTACCTTGTAATTGTAGGTCGGGTGTTCCAATGCTGTGCTCATTTCATGTTCCCATCGAACGCGGTTAGGGGGTAACCCATGGCATTTTGCAATCGCACGTTGCCATCGCATTTTGCACGGGTGCGGCCACCCGCTTGATGATGCAGGTCAAGATCCGGCCTAGATTCTATCGCAGCCGCGCCCTAAGCTGAACACGCCAATGGATGTAACGCTGAATTATTAGGAGTCATGAGTGTCGTACTACGCCAATCACACGTTTAGGTGCATGACGCCAAAGGCGCTGGTTGAACAGGCAACTAGCCCAGCTATTCAGCGGTTTATCGTCGATGGCTACGGGCCTGTCAGTGTTTCAGGCATCCCTAAGATAGGGCGAATCGTACTGGCCCATGGCGCGGGTGCAGGGCACCTATCTGATTTTATGCGGCAATTTGCCGCGACGTTGTCCAGCCAAGGGCTTCAGGTCTGGGCGATTGACTTCCCCTATATGCAGCAAATGAATGAGCAGGGCAAACGTCGGCCCCCGCCGCCGGTGAAGAAAACCGTCGCGCATTTTGCCAATTGGTACGATCTCATTGCTCCGCTGGACAAGAGCCCACTGTGGGTTGGGGGGAAATCCATGGGAGGTCGCGTTGCGTCACTGTTTGCCAGTGAGCGCCGCTGTGGAGGTGTGGTGGCAGCAGGCTATCCCTTTCATCCGCCTAAAAAGCCTGAGTCACTGCGCACGGAGCACCTGTCAGCGATTGTTGACCCGACCCTTATCCTCCAGGGCGAGCGCGACCCCTTCGGTACCCGAGCAGAGGTGTTAAGCTACGGCTTGCCATCCTCTATACGTCTCCAATGGCTGACGGATGGCGATCATGATTTTAAACCTCGGCGGGCGTCTGGAATAAATCAGCAGGTTTTGATTGACGAAGCGGCCATAGTTGCGGCATCCTTCGTCCGCGCTCACCAAGCGGTTGCTGCAGGAACGTTGTGTACACGGGTTTAAATCAAAAGTTTAAACGCAAAGTATTGACAATCCACCAAGCTTCTGTAGAATGCAGCGCCACGTGACCAGCGGGTGGTTAGCTCAGTTGGGAGAGCACCAGCCTTACAAGCTGGGGGTCACTGGTTCGAACCCAGTACCACCCACCATTTATTTGGTGCCCTGGAAACGTGATGCAGTAAATGATGTATATGCGGACCGGTAGTTCAGTTGGTTAGAATGCCGGCCTGTCACGCCGGAGGTCGCGAGTTCGAGTCTCGTCCGGTCCGCCATCATCATAATTACTTGCATAATAAGTTATCGCTATTCGGACCGGTAGTTCAGTTGGTTAGAATGCCGGCCTGTCACGCCGGAGGTCGCGAGTTCGAGTCTCGTCCGGTCCGCCATCATCATAATTACTTGCATAATAAGTTATCGCTATTCGGACCGGTAGTTCAGTCGGTTAGAATGCCGGCCTGTCACGCCGGAGGTCGCGAGTTCGAGTCTCGTCCGGTCCGCCATCATCATAATTACTTGCATAATAAGTTATCGCTATTCGGACCGGTAGTTCAGTCGGTTAGAATGCCGGCCTGTCACGCCGGAGGTCGCGAGTTCGAGTCTCGTCCGGTCCGCCACGATAACTCGATAAGTAGTTCTATTGATAAGCGGTAAGCTTTCAATACCCCGGGTGGTTAGCTCAGTTGGGAGAGCACCAGCCTTACAAGCTGGGGGTCACTGGTTCGAACCCAGTACCACCCACCATTTAAGTGAATGTTTTAGCGCCTCTGAACCGCTTTAATATGTTATTTAAATGGTTAGTGTGTCTTACAGTGGACCGGTAGTTCAGTCGGTTAGAATGCCGGCCTGTCACGCCGGAGGTCGCGAGTTCGAGTCTCGTCCGGTCCGCCATTAAGCACCCATCGGCAGTCATATTGATAAAGCCGAAAAAATTCCAAAAAAGCCCGAATCATAGATTCGGGCTTTTTTATTGCGCGTACATAACACGCTAATAAGCAGCGTGCAGTCAATGAGCTGCACGCTGCTGTTACTTACTGCTGTTACTGACTATGGAAGCGTTAGGCGATCGCGCTGACGCCTGCTTTGGCAATTTGCACATCTTGATCTGGCTTAACGCCAGAGATGCCGACAGCGCCAATGACTTGGCCATCTACGATGATCGGCACACCGCCAGACAGCAGACCCTGTAGCGGTGCAGAGACAAACGCCGTACGGCCACCGTTAATCATCTCTTCAAACACTTGGGTCTCTTTACGACCCAGGGCCGCGCTACGCGCTTTTTGGGTAGCAACATCAGCGCTGAACGGAGCAGCACCGTCTAAACGGCGCAGTGCCAACAAGTGGCCGCCATCGTCGGTGACGGCAATGGTGACCGGCCAGCCGTTGTTGTCAGCTTCTTTCTGTGCGGCGTCGAGTACTTGGATAACGTCGGCTTGGCTTAAAACAGCTTTAGTTTGCATCAAAGGATCCTTTTTATCATAGGGATGAAAGCGCTGCGCCCAACCGTTAATACGTTGTGAAAAGCGCAGCGAGTGTTAAGGGTTATACCAGGGCAGCGTCCACGACTTCTACCCAGTGGCGTACCGGTGTGCGGTTGGCACTGGCCAGATGCGTTTGACAGCCGATGTTGGCGGTCACAATCACCTCAGGGTTGCCTGCTTCCAGCGCATTCAGCTTGTTATCGCGCAGCTGGGTAGCGAGCTCTGGCTGTGTCACCGAGTAGGTGCCTGCTGAGCCGCAGCACAGGTGGCCATCTTTCACGGGCGTTAGCGCAAAACCGAGTTTGCTAAGCACGCCTTCCACTGCGCCGTTGAGTTTCTGAGCGTGCTGTAGCGTGCAGGGGCAGTGGAACGCTAAGCGCTGATGCTCTTTGAACTGAAGTGCTTCCAGCGGCTCGTCGCGCAGTATTTCGACGATATCCTTCGCCAGTGCGCTAACTTTTTTGGCTTTTTCAGCGTAGGCGGAGTCGTCCTTGAGCATATCAGCATACTCTTTGACGAACGCGCCGCAGCCGCTGGCCGTTTGTACAATAGCTTCCACACCCTGCTCAATTTGCGGCCACCAGGCATCAATATTGGCACGCATCCGCTCGCGGCCCGCTTCTTGGGCATTGAGGTGGAAGTCGATGGCACCACAGCAACCGGCTTCACTGATTGGCGTGACGCTGATGCCTAAGCGGTCGAGCAGGCGAGCCGTGGCTGCGTTGGTGTTGGGTGACAGGCCCGGCTGCACGCAGCCTTCCAGGATTAATACTTTGCGGGCATGGCGCTGGCTGTCGGGTCGCTGGCCTGCATCGACCGGTGCGGGCGGCATTTTGCTACGCAGTTTGCCGGGCACTAGAGGCTTGAAGGTTTGCCCCAGGGTCAGGAGTGCTTTAAAGCGTTTCGGGTCGACCAGCATTTTGCGCAGCGCATAGCGCTGAGCGCGCTCTGCCGCTGGGCGTGGCACACGGCGGTCGATTTCCGCGCGGCCAATATCTAATAGCTTGTGATACTCCACGCCGGAAGGGCAGGTGGTTTCACAGTTGCGGCAGCTCAAGCAGCGGTCTAAGTGCAGGCGAGTCTCTTCGGTGACTTGGTCATCGTCATCGCGGCTCTCCAGCAGCTCTTTCATTAAGTAGATGCGCCCGCGTGGCCCGTCACGCTCATCGCCCAGCAGTTGATAAGTGGGACAGGTGGCGTTACAAAAGCCGCAGTGCACACAGGTACGCAGAATGCGCTCAGCTTCCTGAATATGCGGTTTCTGGCGGTCGGCATCGGTAAAGTGCGTCTGCATGTCAGCTCTCCTGATTAAAATGCCGCATAAAGACGACCAGGGTTGAAAATGCCGTGGGCATCCAGCTCGGCCTTCAGGTTGCGATGGTACTTCTCGACCACAGGATTCAGCGGTGTAAACGGCGATTCCGCGCCCCCTTGGGCATGAGGGGTATAGCAGGTGGCGTGGCCGCCTGCCTTTTGGCATTCATCGCGCAGCGTGTCTGCGGGCAGTGCGGTTTTTACCCAGCGCTGGCTGCCTCCCCAATCATAGAAAATATCGCTTTCATCAACGGCGAGCTCTAGCGCTGCGGTATGGGGCGGTAGCGATAAGCGCCACAGTGCTTGCCCTTCGCCGAGGCTAAAAAAGCTATGCTGCTGGTCGCGAAGCTGCTGCCAGAAATCCGCAGAAAGCACTTCGCCACCCAGGCGCTCTTTGGTGGCTTTGACGGAGCTTTCACCGCCTTCCAGCCGAATAAACAGCTCGCCCGCGTGCCATGCCGCAGCCGTGATCGGCAGCGGCTGGCGGCCAAGCTCAGAGAGCTTCGCTAAGGCGTCTTGCAAGCCCATTTCAAGGCGCAGGCTGTGGCTGGCGGTAGGAATGGGCAGCACTTTAAAGGAGATGTCGGCCAACACGCCTAGCGTGCCCTGGGCACCGGCCATCATGCGAGAAAGGTCATAGCCCGCGACGTTTTTCATCACTTCGCCGCCAAAGCGCAGCAGTTTACCCTCTTGGGTAATCACCCGTGTGCCTAGGACAAAATCCCGTGCGGCACCTGCCCAAGGGCGGCGAGGGCCAGACATGCCGGTCGCCACTGCGCCACCAATGGTGCTGGTGCCGCCAAAAATGGGCGGCTCGAAAGGCAGCATTTGGTGTTTTTCTGCAAGTGCCGCATTCAGGGCGCTTAACCGGGTACCAGCCCGCACCGTGACGACGAGTTCTATAGGGTCGTAAGAGACGATGCCGCTATGCGATGCGACATTGAGTTCTGTGCCTTCCACTGGGCGGCCATAAAAGGCCCGGGTGTTGCCCGCTACGATGCGTAGCGGGGTGCGGTCGGCGTAGGCGCTGCGTACCTGTTCGCACAGTTCATTGGCGATATCTCGGTCGGCAGCGTGTATCGCTAGTTCGGTCATGGTGGTTCCTTATAGCATCAGAAGCGTGGCAGTTCCGGATGCGGCAACTCGTTGTTATGTACATGCATGGCACCAAACTCGGCACAGCGCGCCAGGGTAGGAATGTTTTTCCCTGGGTTGAGCAGCCGTTTGGGGTCGAACGCCGCTTTCAGCGCGTGGAAGACCGTCAGCTCATCGGGCTGGAACTGGCTGCACATCTGATTGATTTTTTCGCGCCCCACGCCATGCTCACCGGTAATGGAGCCACCGGCGGCCACGCATAGCTCCAGGATCTTGCCGCCCACGTCTTCTGCCAGGGCAAGCTGGCCCTCTTTATTGGCATCAAACAGGATCAGCGGGTGCATGTTGCCGTCGCCCGCATGGAACACGTTGGCCACCGCCAAACCGCTCTCTTCGGATAGCGCGGCAATGCCCTTGAGTACACGGGGTAGCTCGCGGCGGGGAATGGTGCCATCCATGCAGTAGTAATCAGGAGACATACGGCCTACGGCAGGGAAGGCGTTTTTGCGACCGGCCCAGAACTTGGCGCGCTCGGCTTCGTCCCGAGCCTGTTGAATATTGGTGGCACCGGCCTTTTCAAGTACGCGGCGAACGGTGTCGCAGTCGTCGTCCACGTCGGCTTCCACACCATCCAGCTCACAAAGCAAAATTGCTTCAGCTTCTACCGGATAGCCTGCCTTGATGAAATCTTCGGCTGCTTTGATGGCCAGCTTATCCATCATTTCCAGGCCGCCGGGGATAATGCCTGCGGCAATAATATCGCCCACCGCGCGGCCTGCTTTTTCGATGTCGTCGAAGCTGGCCATCAACACTTTGGCGGTTTCCGGTTTCGGCAGCAGCTTCACGGTAATTTCCGTGACCACGCCCAGCATGCCTTCGGAACCATTCATTAAGGCTAAGAGATCAAAACCGGGCGCATCCAGCGCTTCAGAGCCCAGCGTCATGTGCTCGCCTTCAATGGTCAGCACATCCACCCGCATGACGTTATGCACGGTCAGGCCGTACTTCAGGCAGTGTACGCCACCGGCATTTTCAGCCACGTTGCCGCCAATCGAGCAGGCAATTTGCGACGAGGGGTCGGGGGCGTAGTAGAGCCCGTAAGGGGCAGCCGCCTCGGAAATGGCAAGGTTACGCACCCCAGGCTGAACGCGGGCAATGCGCGCGTCGGGGTCAACGGTAATGATTTGGTTGAACCGCGACATGACCAGCAGTACGCCCTGCTCAAGGGGCAGTGCGCCACCGGAAAGGCCGGTGCCTGCGCCGCGGGTGACCACCGGTACACCCAGCGCGTGGCAGCGCTTAAGCAGGACTTCGACCTGTTCCAGCGTTTCTGGCAAGGCCACCAGCATTGGCAGCACGCGGTACGCAGCTAAGCCATCGCACTCGAAAGGGCGTAAATCTTCTTCCCGATGCAGTAGCGTTAACGAAGGCACAGCGCCTTGCAGGTCGCTGAGCACTTCGGCTTTATCACGGCGGACAAGCTCACCATCAAGGCGCTCGTCGTAAAGGATATTCATAGCGACATCCCTAAGTTTTTTATCATTAAAAGTAACGGTAGCGTTGCTTTACCATGGCGCTCAATTTGAGCTTTTTTTGTGCGCCTGTCTAGGTTGTGGTGCAATGGTCTGACCAGTAATTGGTCGATAGCAAGGCGATGACTGGCCCCCTGGGCAGCCTAAATGACATGGTCTTACCCAACTGGGTTAGCTTGGTAAAACCAAAGGAACGGTAAATGGTGCTGAATAGAGATGATATTCCCATGGGGCGGCGCACGCCTGAGCATGTGGCGGCTCGTCTGGAAGAGTTAATTCTGGAAGGCGTCTTTCGGCCTGGACAGTTGCTGCCTTCTGAAAGGCGTCTTTGTGAACGGCTAGGGGTTTCGCGGGCATCGCTGCGGGAAGGGCTACGCATTCTGCGCAGTAAAGCCATTATTAATACCCGCCAGGGGCACGGCTCAACCGTGGCGTCGCTGCTGCCCATGCATCATCAAAGCCCGCTGATGCATCTGTTTAACGATCATCCACGCACGCTGTTTGATTTATTAGAAGTGCGTGCACTGCTGGAAGGGGAATCGGCTTACCTAGCAGCGCGGCGCGGCACCTCCATGGACCGCGTGTTAATCACTCGGCGCTACCGTGAAATGGCAGCCTACGCGGCCTCGCCAGACGCATTAGAGGTAGAGCAGTTGGCCCGGTTAGACCATGCGTTTCACCTCGCCATTTCTCAAGCTTCCCATAACCCGGTATTGGTTCACACCTTACAAAGCCTGACCGATTTGCTGCTTAGCTCTGTGTTTGCCTCGGTGAAACACCTTTACCATCGGCCTGGCCCTCGGGAGATGATTAACCAGCAGCATGCCCGGCTACATGAGTCGGTGGTGAGCGGTGATGCCGAGCAGGCGCGGCGTATCGCGTTGGAGCACTTAACCAGTATTAGTGAGCTGTTGCGTGAGCTAGAGGCGGAGCACGACCGTTTAGAGCGCTCTGCTATGCGTCTTGAACAGTGGCAATAGCAGGCTAAGCGTTAGCAGCGCTTAAGCTGTCATCTTCGATGACGCCTGCCAGAGTGGCCACTTCGAGCTTGTTGCACAGGTGGTCGCGTAAAATCTGACCCAGCTGTTTACTATTGCGTTGCTCAAGAGCGGCCATCATGTTTTCGTGGTCTTGAACGGCTTGGCTCCAAAACTTTTGCGTCATTTTTTTCGAGTAGCGCACGCGTTTTACCCGCTGGCTGAGGTTGCTGTACATCTCTTGCAAGACTTCATTGCGCGAGGCGGCCAAGATACTTTCGTGGATCTGCTGGTTAACGGCAAAGTAGGTGGCCAAGTCCCGGTTGCGATAGTGCTCTAGCATGGCATCGTGCAAGGCGCGAATAGCGGCAATCTCTGAGTCGCTAATATGCTGGCAGGCGAGCTCGCCTGATAAACCTTCCAGCGCTGCCATCAAGTCGTAGGTGTCTTTCACTTTTTTAAACGTTAAGCGCACCACCCGAGCGCCGCGATTAGGCAGGAGCTCAATAAGACCCTCCGTTGCTAGTACCTTTAGTGCTTCCCTGAGGGGGGTACGCGACACGCCAAACCGTTCACACAGCTGCTTTTCTGAGATGCGCTCGCCGGGGGCTAGCTCCCCATGCTCAATCAGTTCACCAATGCGGTCGGCGACTTCACGGTAAAGATTGCGCTGTAAGATTTTCGTCATTGTTCTGTCCCTTAGTGTGTGTCCGCTTGGTATCCCCCCAAGCGACGGCTGCCGCTTTGTAAATACCATTTGAACACAAAGCCATAAGGATATATTGGCGACTCTTTGTATGATCTGCAAAAGTAATTATGAATTCAATTGCAATAAGTCGGGCTATGCTAGGTAGGTGGGAGTGGTGGCACTGCTCCCCATAACAACCAATAACAACTTAGGAGGCGGTATATGGCCATAAATGTCTTCATGTGTAGCGTGCAGTTAAGTCGAGAGAAGGCTAGCGCCATCGTAGATGGAGCAATCGCACAGGCTCGGGCGGCTGGGTTACCGCCGCTCACACTGGTGGTGCTTGATGGCGGTGGCCATGTGGTAGTTGCCGAGCGTGAAGATGGCTGCGCGCCGCTGCGCTTTCCCGTTGCCCAAGGTAAAGCGCACGCCGCGCTTGGGATGGGCATTGCCAGCGGTATTATCGGTGAGCGCAATACTGAGAGGCCGGCTTTTTTAGCCAGCGTGGCGGCAGCATCTAACGGGCATTTTGTGCCGGTAGCGGGAGGCGTGCCCATTTTAGACGCGCAGCAGTGTGTGATTGGGGCCATAGGAGTAAGTGGGGCCTCTTCTGACGAGGATCAGCAGGTCGCCATTGACGGTATCAAAGCGGCTGAATTGCGTTGGGGGCTAGCGCCCGGCGGCGAGGAGAGCTAGGCCCAACAGGGGGTGGTTCAGAGAAGCAGCGTTCAATAGACGCTGCTTTTTTTGTGACACGGCTTTTCTAAATACACGGTGTATCAATGAGTTGTCATTGTGACCGGCGTTGCAATACGAAAGTTTAATACCTAATTTTGAATTTTGAATTCAAATTGAAGTGGTGAAGACCCAACAACAACAACGGTTCACTTGGAGTACCCCCATGAAATTTATCAAAACAGCGCTAGCGGCCGCCGCCGTCACCTTCGGGCTACATGCATCAGTTGCCAGCGCGAATATCGAAGTCAGGCTTGGGCATGTTGGTGGGCCTGGCTCGCTGTTTGAAATTACCGCAAACCGCTTTGCTGAGCTTGCCAATGAACGCCTGGACGGCGCTGCTGAAGTGAATGTCTATGGCAATAGCCAGCTAGGCAGCGATGAATCCATGATGCGCCGTTTACGCCTCGGTTCGCTGGATCTTGCGATTCCCTCTACGGTCATGAGCTCAGAAGCTGAAGAGTTTGCGCTGTTTGAAATGCCGTATCTCATTGAGGATCGTGAGCACATGAAGCGCGTTCGCGATGAGGTAGTGCGTGGCCCGCTCTATGATGCTGCCCAAGCCAAGGGTTTCAACATTATTGCCGTGTGGGAAAACGGCTTCCGCCAAATCACTAATAACGTACGGCCGATTACCACCCCTGAAGATCTCCGCGGTATCAAATTACGCACCCCAAGCGGTGTCTGGCGCATAGAGATGTTCCGCAGCTACGGCGCGGCCCCTTCCCCCATGTCGCTGTCTGAAGTATTTGTCGCGCTGCAGACCGGCGCGATGGATGGCCAAGAGAACCCACTGATTCAGACCTACTCCTCGCGCTTTCATGAAGTGCAAGACTATCTCTCTATCTCCAATCACGTTTATACCCCTGCCTACTTAACTGCGGGTGCCAGTTGGAACCGCCTACCGGAAGATGTCCGGAATGTGCTGCAAGAAGTCGCGCTTGAGCTAGAAGACTTTGCCCTGGAAGAGGGCCAGCGCCTGGATGATGAAACCTTGGTGCAGATGCGTGATGCGGGTATGGAAGTCAATGAGGTGGACTTCGATGCCTTCGTAAGTGCCTCCCAGTCGATTTATGACACCTTCGCCAATGATGTCGAAGGCGGCCAGGAAATGCTGGACTCGGTTGCCGCTCTGCGCGAATAACCCCGTCATCATCTCTTAGAGGCGTGCCGCCCTAAAGGGCCGCCGCCTCTATCCATAGGAGGTTTCAATGAGCGCTTATACCAAGTTCAAGAACGCCTATTTCGCGTTTCTTGAAGGCGTTGTAGTGGTATTGGTGATTGCGTTAGCGGGGGTGGTAACCATTGGGTTTGTATCTCGCTATCTAGGTTCCCCGCTTAGCTGGTATGACGAATTAGCGGCAGTGTTACTGGCCTGGGTGACGTACTACGGGGCAGCGCTGGCGGCAGCAAAGGGCGCGCATATTACGTGCCCTAGCGTGTTGAACATGTGCCCGCCCTCCATTCGGGTGCCTATCGCATTGCTTGCCGAAGCTATCACCATCGGGTTTTTCATCTTTTTGGGACTGGCGAGCTATCAGGTCATGCTGATTCTTGACGGTATGAATATGGTCAGCCTGCCCTCTATTTCCATGCAGGTAACTCAGTCGGCCATCCCGATTGCATCGGTGCTGTTCATTATCGCTGAGCTGCTACGGCTTCCCGATATCCTGAAAAGCGCACGCGGCAAAGGTTTTATCGATCATGAGCTGGAAGAGGCCGGTATTGATGCCGATGACATTGAAGCCGTTAGCACGCAGCAGCGAGGATAAGTAACCACCATGATTATTCTCTATATCTTTATTGCACTCATCGCGCTGATTCTGATCAATGTACCCGTCGCGGTCGCACTGGCTCTAGTGGGCACTATCGCCACTTTTATTACCTACGGCAGTATGGCGATGCCTACCGTTGGGATGACCATGTTTGAAGGGGCGACCAACTTCCCTCTCATCGCGATCCCGTTATTTATTCTGGCAGGCGCCATTATGAATGCCTCCAGTATATCGCGGCGCTTAATTGATCTTGCCATGGCCATGGTGGGGTTCATTAAGGGCGGGCTGTCGATGGTGACCATTGGCGCATCGGTGTTCTTTGCGGAAATCTCTGGGTCATCGGTGGCTGGGGTGTCGGCGATTGGCAGTATTTTGATTCCAGCGATGCGTAAAAAAGGCTACTCAAAAGAGTTTGCCGCCTCGATCTCTTCCTCAGCCGCCAGTTTGGCCATTATTCTGCCGCCGTCCATTCCGATGATTTTGTACGCGGTGATGTCGGGTGAGTCTGTGGTTCAGATGTTTGTCGCCGGTATTTTCCCTGGGCTTTTGGGAGCGATGGGCTTAGCAGCCATGTGCTACTACCTGGCGCGTAAATATAACTTCCCCTCGGAAGGGCGCTTTCGCCTCTCTACGCTGTGGACAGCATTAAAAGAGGCCGTCTGGGCTCTGTTAATTCCGGTCATTATTTTGGGCGGTATTTTTGGTGGCTTTGTGACCGCAACGGAAGGGGCTGCGTTGGCCGTCTGTGTGGCCATCTTTATCAGCGCCGTTGTGTATCGTGAATTTACCATCAAAAACTTCATCGACTCCTGCAAAAGCGCTGGTGTGCAAACGGCCGTTGTTATGCTGCTGGTCGCTGCTTCTGCGGTGGTGGGTGGTTACCTGACGGAAACCCGCATTCCGCAGGCCATCGCGTTACAAATCAGTGATCTGACTAGCAATAAATATGTGATTTTGGCATTGCTGAATGTCATCTTCTTGATTTTAGGCGTGTTCTTACACTCAGCGGCGGCCATTATCCTGGTGGTCCCCATTGTGCTACCACTGGTCATTGAGGTGGGCATTGACCCACTGCACTTTGGTTTGATCGTCACGTTGAACCTTGCTATTGGCCAGCAAACCCCGCCTGTGGCCAGCGTATTGATCGCCTCCTGCTCGATCGCGAAATCAGACATTTGGGCCACGTCTAAAACCAACCTTTGGTTTATTGCCGTGCTGTTCACGATTCTGATGATCAATACCTACATTCCCGCCTTTGCTCTGGCATTGGTTAACTTCATCTACGGCTAAGGGGCGCGCAAATGACACAGCAACCGCAAGCACCCACCACCGATAGCGTTCAGTTTGACGTAAAAGATGGGGTGGCCTGGATTGGTTTTAACCGCCCTCAAAGCCGAAATGCGATGACGTGGGAAATGTATAACGCGCTGGAGTACTACTGCGACACGCTGGCAGAGGATGCCGATATTCATGCGCTAGTGCTGCACGGCGTTGGGGGAGAGGCCTTTGTCGCCGGTACCGACATTACCCAGTTTGCGCATTTTGCCGAAGCCGAGGACGCCATTGGGTACGAGCGACGAATTGACCGCGTCGTTGGGAAGCTAGAGACCTTCCCTAAGCCTACGCTGGCGCTGATTGAAGGGGCCTGTGTCGGCGGCGGGGCAGCGTTAGCGCTGGTATGCGATTTTCGCTATGCCACCGACACGATGAAATTTGGTGTGCCTATCGCCAAAACGTTAGGCAATACGCTCTCCATTACCAACGTGTCTCGGCTGGTGGATATGGTCGGCATTCCCCGCACCAAAGAAGTGCTCATGATGGCGAAGCTAATAACCGCAGACGAGGCGTTAAAGGCGGGCTTAATCAACCAGCTGTTTGCGGCACAGGACATCTATTCAGAAGTCGCCAAAACGGCTGGCGAATTTGCCAAGCGCGCGCCGCTGACCCTTCAGGCCAGTAAGGCACTGATTAATCGCGTGCAAGCCCAACGTCGGCTCCCGCCAGAGGCGAGCGATGATTGGGTGGCGACTTGCTACATGAGCCAGGACTTTTCGGCAGCCGTGAACAAGTTTGTCAATAAAACGCCGTTTGAGTGGCGGGGGCAATAGCGTCGTCGACGCTCCACGTCGCTGCTTACAACAGGCTTAAGGAGGAAAGCGCATGCTTCCTTTACAGAATATAAAAGTACTGGATGTGTCTCAAATTATGGCGGGGCCCTACTGCACCATGGTGCTGGCGGATATGGGGGCTGAGGTCATTAAGGTAGAGAAGCTCAATGGCGGCGACGACAGCCGCCAGATGGGCCCGTATGTAAATGGCGAGTCGACCTGCTTTTCACAAATTAACCGCAACAAGAAAAGCATTTCCCTGAATCTCAAAGATGAGCGCGCTCGCCAAATTTTTTATCGGCTGGCGGCCGATGCGGATGTCATCGTTGAGAACTATCGCCCCGGGGTCACCAAATCGCTGTCGATTGATTACGACACCATCAAAGCGATCAACCCAGGCATCGTTTACTGCTCTATTTCAGGCTACGGCCAAACGGGCCCTTACAGCCATAAGGGTGGGTTTGATTTAGTAGCGCAAGGCATGACCGGACTGATGTCCATGACCGGTGAGGCCGGGCGACGCCCGCTAAAAACCGGCATTGCGGTCTACGATATCGGCGGCGGCATCACGGCGGTTTACTCTATTTTGGCGGCCCATATTCACAAGATGAATACGGGAGAGGGCCAGCATATCGACATCGCCATTACCGAATGTGGTTTGCCCTGGTTTACCTGGGAAGCGGCGGCTTACTTTTCCGAGGGCACCGTGCCTGGCCCCACCGGCTGGCGTCATCGGGTGTCAGCGCCTTATCAGGCGGTGAAGGCTAAAGATGGTTATTTGATGTTGGGCTGCGCCAATCAGCGGACCTGGGAGCGATTTTGCGGTGATGTGTTAAAGCATGCATCACTAATGGAAGACCCACGTTTTCTGACCAACCATGACCGCGGCCAACATGTGGATGAGCTAGAGGCGCTGCTCGAAGAGCTGATGGCGCA
Organism: Vreelandella lutescens; assembly: GCF_014640815.1. GTDB lineage: Bacteria > Pseudomonadota > Gammaproteobacteria > Pseudomonadales > Halomonadaceae > Vreelandella > Vreelandella lutescens. The sequence continues at coordinate 172,316 of NZ_BMHM01000003.1, forward strand.
TCACACGGTGGAGGAGTGGCTGGCGCTTTGTGATACCGCGGGCGTACCCGCAGGGCCTATCAATGATTTCGCCCAAGCCATGCAGGATGAGCACTATCTAGCCCGTGGCATGGTGGAAGAGATGGACCACCCTGTCATCGGAAAAATGAAAACCATTGGTTTTCCGAGCAAATTTTCGCGCACGCCTGCGCAGATTCGCTCTTCCGCGCCGCTGTTTGCTCAGCACACTGATGAAGTGCTTGAGCAATTAGGCCTGTCGGGTGAAGAGCGGGACACGCTACGCGCTGAAGGGTGCATTAAATAGTTTTTTTAAACACCATTTTTGCATTCATTATCCAGTTTGACTGTGCTATTTCGCGACAACCGCATTCACAACAACAATAGGAAGCGACACCATGTTAAAACTCGATTTTCACCCCTCCGGCCGCCATTTCTTGCAAATTCCTGGCCCGTCTCCGGTGCCTGATCGCATTCTGCGGGCCATGAGCCTGCCGACGATTGATCACCGTGGGCCAGAGTTTGGCGCGCTGGGGCGCGAGCTGCTCGAAAAAACCAAGCAGGTGTTCAAGACCGAGCACCCGGTAGTGGTCTACCCCGCCTCTGGCACGGGCGCGTGGGAAGCGGCGCTGGCTAACACCATGTCGCCTGGTGACCGGGTACTGATGTTTGAAACGGGCCACTTTGCCACGCTATGGCACAAGATGGCGCTGCGCCTGGATCTGACGCCGGAATTCATTGGCCTGCCGGGGTATGAAGGCTGGCGCCAAGGGGTGCAGGCCGAGATGATTAAAGAGCGGCTAAAAGACGACCCTGAGCACGAGATTAAAGCGGTCTGTGTGGTGCACAACGAAACCTCCACGGGGGTCACCAGTGACATCGCGGCGGTTCGCCGAGCTATTGATGAGGCCAATCACCCTGCCTTATTGATTGTGGATACCATTTCCGGTTTGGCCAGCGCCGATTACCGCCACGATGAGTGGGGGGTGGATGTCACGGTGTCCGGCTCACAAAAAGGCCTAATGCTGCCGCCGGGCATTAGTTTTAATGCGCTCTCACCCAAAGCGATCGAGGTGAGCAAGCAGGCCAAGCTGCCCAAGAGTTTCTGGGCCTGGGATGAAATCTTGGAAGCCAACCAAAATGGTTATTGGCCTTATACCCCCAGCACCAACCTCCTGTATGGCCTTAACGAAGCGCTCGACATGCTGCTGGATGAAGGCATGCCTCAGGTACTGGCCCGCCACCAGCGCTGGGCGGCTGGGGTGCGTGCGGCGGTCGAAGCGTGGGGATTAGAGATTCAGTGCCAAGACCCTGCGCTGTACTCCCCGGTACTCACCGGGGTGGTGATGCCGGAAGGCGTCGATGCAGATGCCGTGCGCAAGATCATCTATGAGCGTTTTGACCTCTCGTTGGGGATGGGCCTTGGCAAGGCGAAAGGCAAGATGTTCCGCATCGGGCACCTAGGCGATTGTAATGACTTGACCCTGATTGCCACGCTGGGCGGCTGCGAGGCGGGCATGAAGATGGCAGGCGTTTCACTTCGCGGCAGCGGTGTATTGGCAGCGCTGGACTACTTTGCAGCGAACCCGCTGCAGTCCGCCAGCGATCAAGCGGCGCGCTAAAGGGGAGGAGTGTCATGACGTCACTGACCAGCCAACATGCGCCTAGAGATGCCAAAATTAAGCCGATCAGCGGTCTAGCTGACCGGCTTTCGCGAGAGCTCGCGGGCGATGTCTTATTTGATCAGGCGACTCGGGGGCGTTATGCCACTGATGCTTCTATTTATCAGGTAACCCCCGTTGGCGTGGTGATCCCACGCCACCAAGAAGACCTCACCATTGCTCTGGATATTGCCCGTGATGCTCATGTGCCCGTATTAGCGCGCGGGGCGGGCACTAGCCAGTGCGGTCAAACCGTGGGGGAAGCGCTGGTGATTGACACCACGCGCTGGCTCAACCAAGTGGTGGAGTTTGACCCAGAAGCACGCACCGTGGTGGTAGAGCCTGGCATGGTGCTAGATCACCTCAATGCTTGGCTTAAGCCCCATGGGCTTTGGTATCCGGTGGATGTATCCACCAGCGCTCAGTGCACCATCGGCGGTATGGCAGGCAATAACTCCTGCGGATCGCGCTCTATTTACTACGGCAACATGGTTCACAATGTCGAAGGCATTGAGGCCATTCTTGCCGATGGCTGTGAGGTGAATTTCAGCTTTGTGGATGGGATTGCTGACCGCTCGCGGGAGCAGCAGCTTGCTCAGCAGGTGAAAGCGATTGCTGAGCGGGTGGGGGGCGATATTCGCGACCACTTCCCTAAAGTGCTGCGCCGAGTGGGCGGCTATAACCTCGACCTGTTTGATTGCCAAAACCCGAAACCCTACGACCCAAATAGGCGGGCGAATCTGTCGCATCTGCTCATAGGCTCCGAAGGGACGCTCGGTGTGAGTCGGCGGATTAAGCTAAAGCTGTCGCCCTTGCCTGAGCAGAAAGTGCTGGGCGTGGTGAACTTCCCTACCTTTCACCAAGCCATGGATTTCACTCAGTACATCGTCAAGCTGGGCCCGATGGCGGTCGAGCTGGTAGACCGCACGATGATCGAGCTCTCGTTAGAGAATCCCGCTTTCAGGCCGGTCATTGAGAAAGCGCTGATAGGCAAGCCGGAAGCTATTTTGCTGGTGGAGTTTGCCGGGCAGGATCGTGATGCCCAGCTTGAGGCGCTGCAACGCCTTAATGAGCTGATGGGTGATTTAGGCCTGCCCGGCAGCGTGGTGAATATGCCGGAAGCTGCGGAGCAGAAAGCCCTGTGGAACGTACGCAAGGCCGGGCTCAATATCATGATGAGCATGAAAGGCGACGGAAAACCGGTCTCGTTCATTGAAGATTGCGCGGTGCCTCTTGAGCATCTTGCCGAATACACCGCCAAACTCACCGATGTGTTTAACCGCTACGGCACCGAGGGCACGTGGTATGCCCACGCCGGGGTAGGGACATTGCATGTTCGCCCTATTTTGGATATGCGCCGCGACGGAGCGCAAAAGATGCGCGAAATCGCAGAGCTGGCCTCTGCGCTGGTGCGTGAGTACAAGGGCGCGTATTCCGGTGAGCACGGCGACGGTATTTGCCGTGGCGAGTGGGTCGCTTGGCAGTTTGGTGACACCATCAACAATGCCTTCCGCGAAGTGAAGCAGCTCTTTGACCCGGAAAATCTGCTCAATCCTGGGAAAATCGTCGATACCCCAAAAATGGATGATGAGCGCTACTTCCGCTTTCCATCCACGTATCAACGTATTCCCGTGACGCCGGTGTTTGATTGGTCCCCCTGGAACGTCAAGCGTGACCCGCTCACCGGTGAGCAAACGCCACCGGGTAGCGCTGGAGATACCACCCATGGTTTAGCCATGGCGGTAGAGATGTGCAACAACAACGGCCACTGTCGCAAGTTTGACGCGGGGACGATGTGCCCCAGCTACCGTATTACTAAAGAAGAGCAGCACCTGACCCGGGGCAGAGCGAACACATTACGGCAAGTGCTCTCGGGGCAGCTGGGCGATGAAGGGCTTGCCAGCGATGAGGTGAAAGAGGCGCTGGATCTATGTGTCTCTTGTAAAGGGTGCAAGCGCGACTGCCCCACAGGCGTTGATATGGCTAAGTTTAAGATTGAAGCGCGGGCGGCTCGAGTGCGTTCCAAAGGACTTTCGCTGCGTGACCGTATGGTAGGGGAAATGCCCCGTTACGCCCCTTGGGCTAGCCGCTTTTCCAGCGTGGTGAACCGCGTTGAGCGGGTTCCCATGCTGGCAAAGCGTATTAAGCAAGCGCTCAAGCTCGCCCCGCAAAGATCGCTACCCATGTTTAACAGTAATTTTTTAGCCACGGCCTCCGCTTCGCCTGCCCCAGCAACCGCTGAGCGGGAAGTGCTGCTGTTTGTTGATACCTTCAATAACTACATGGAGGGCGACAATGCGTCCGCCGCCAAGCAAGTGCTAGAGGCGGCGGGGTATCACGTGCATCTCAACGTTACCCAAGGCCAGCGGCCGCTCTGCTGTGGCCGCACCTATCTCTCTTCGGGTCAGTTCGAGAAAGCTAAGGCCGAGGCGCAGCGTACGCTGGATTTCCTGATGCCGTTTGTCGAGCGCGGCGTGGCCGTGGTGGGGCTGGAGCCTTCTTGCTTGCTCAGCATGCGCGATGAGTTCTTGCAGTATGGTTTTGGGGAACAGGCCCAGGCGCTGTCAGCATCGGCCTATCTGTTTGAGGAATTCTTGGTACACGCCCACTCGGCGGGTGAGCTGCCGCTGCAGCTAAAACCTATGGAAGGCCAGCGTGTGATGCTACATGGGCACTGCCATCAAAAAGCGTTTGATGCGCTGCGCCCTGTCGAACAAGTGCTGAACTGGATTCCTGGCGTGGCGGTTGAGACGATTGAGTCGTCCTGCTGCGGTATGGCGGGCAGTTTCGGGTATGAAGCCGAGCACTACGAGGCCTCCATGAAAATGGCCGAACTGACGCTGTTGCCTGCTGTGCGCAGCGCGGGTGATGATGCGGTGTTAGTGGCCGATGGCACCAGCTGCCGCCACCAAATCCAGGATGGCAGCGGGCGCGAAGCCATTCACGTTGCTCGCCTGCTGGCGCAAGCGCTAGCCTAAGTACAACAACCCATAAAAGGAGTGTCACGTGGCCATTTATCAATTTGGCGAACATCAGCCTGCTATTCATGACGATGTGTACATTGCCGACACGGCCGATGTGATTGGCCAAGTCACCCTGAAAGCACGCTCAAGCGTGTGGTACCAAGCCGTGCTACGCGGCGACAGCGACCACCTGGAAATCGGTGAAGAGAGCAATATTCAAGATGGTGCGGTGCTGCATGCTGACCCAGGCTATCCGTTAAAAGTCGGCAAAGGCGTCACGGTAGGCCACCAAGCGATGCTGCACGGCTGTACCGTGGGCAATGGCTGTTTAATTGGTATTCAGGCGGTGGTGCTCAATGGGGCCGTGATTGGTGAAAACAGCTTGGTAGGTGCGGGTGCTTTCATCAAAGAGGGGGCTGTCTTTCCGCCTAACTCACTGATTGTCGGCTCGCCTGCCAAAGTGGTGAGAGAGCTCTCGGCGGAGGCAGTGGAAGCGTTAAAGCTCAATGCGCAAAGCTATGTGATCCGCGGGCAGCAGCACGCGACAACGCTGAAGCGTATTGACTGAGGTCGTCTCTTAAGTCAGGTAAGCAAAGCACTAAAAATTTACCCCCAGGCAATGCCTGGGGGTAAATCGTTTTACGGGGTCAAACAGGGGTTACATCAATGGGTCAGTCACCCCGATGACATAAAACGCGATCATCGCGATAATGCCGGTGAATACCAAGTAGTAGATGGTTGGGAGAATCGTCTTACGAATCGTGGTCCCTTCACGGCCAAGCAGGCCGACGGTCGCGGATGCCGCAACAACGTTGTGAATCGCGATCATATTACCCGCCGCTGCACCTACTGCTTGCAGTGCGATCATCATGGCCGTTGATAGCCCCAGGGTTTCAGCAATGCTGAACTGGAACTCCGCCAACATAAGGTTAGATACCGTGTTGGAGCCCGCAATAAAGGCACCCATCGCCCCGACGGCAGGCGCAAAGAACGGGTAGATGCCGCCCACACCGTTAGCGACTGCTTGCGCCATCATGACAGGCATCGAGACTAAGTCGGCACCGTTAACGCCAGAGTTAATCAGGATACGCACCATCGGCACAGTAAAGATCAGTACAAAGCCAGCGCCAAAGATGGTTTTGGTGGACTCAGATACCGCCGCACTCATCTGACGTGGGTTCATCTTATGCAGGAAGTAAGTGATAAACACGACGGCCAGGATAATACCGCCCGGCAGGTAAAGCGGTTGAACACCGCCGCTAACGCCCGTTTCACCGAAAATGTTGGCCCAGTTCAGGTTAATCGAGGTCAGAGCTACACGTAGCGGCTCAACGGTGCGTGAAGCTACTAAGAACAGCGCCAGTAGCACGTAAGGTACCCAGCCTTTAAAGGTGGACATCGGTGCTTTACCGGCCACATCGTCCAGCTTGATTTGCAGGTTACCGATCCACTCATCTGGCCAAGAGGTCGATTCTGGGAAGTCCCAGGTATCTTTGGGCAGCAGGAAGCCTTTACGTGCAGCGGGCACCACAATCGCTAAGCCCACCATCGCGCCAATCATGGACGGGAATTCCGGCCCAAGCAGCACACCCACCAGCATGTAAGGCACTACGAAGGCAATACCGGTAAAGATTGCGAAAGGCGCAATAGAGAGCCCTTCTTTCCAAGAGCGGTTGGCACCGAAGAAGCGCACCATCACCAGCACCAGAATCAGCGGCATTAAAATACCCACAATACCGTGAGTGATGGCGACAGAGCTGGTGACCTGCTGGAAGAAGACGTCCCAGGTAGAGCCGTTCGCTTCTAGCTGCGCGGTAATGTCGGCACGGTTTACACCGCTACCTACACCGACCACGATCGGTGTGCCCACGGCGCCAAAAGATACCGGTGTGGACTGAATCATCATACCCACGACCACGGCAGCAAGAGCCGGGAAGCCAAGCGCTACCATCAGCGGAGCCGCAACAGCAGCCGGTGTACCGAAACCGGACGCGCCCTCAATAAAGCAGCCAAACAGCCAGGCAACAATCAGCGCTTGTACACGGCGGTCAGGGCTAATGCCCGAAAAGCCGTTACGGATGGCGGTAATGCCTCCAGAGTGCTTAAGCGTATTAAGGAGCAAAATAGCGCCAAAGATAATCCACAGCAGGCCCGCGGTTTGAATGAGGCCCTGCACAGTGGATGCCGCCACGCGGCTAAACGACATATCCCACGCGGTCAGGCCGATAACGGCCGCCGTAAGGAAGACAATCGGCATCGCTATTTTAGCCGGGATTTTAAAGCCTATGAGCAAAATCCCAGCCAGTAACAGCGGCAGAAATGCCAGAAGAGCAAGTATGTTTTCATTCATGGGAGGAACGGCCCCTTGTTATTGATTTGGTGTGCTCCGCAGTCGCCAACTTGTCATTTCAATCATAGTTGGGTCAGCGTGAAAGATACGGTTAGGCGGGCAGAATGACTACATTGGAAAATTGGTCTTACCAGTGGCGTGGGGCGAATTGGCTTGTAAACTAAGCGGTCGTTTTAATTTAACATATTGTTTTTTAGAGACTTTGAACTTTTCGTGAGTACGCTTGCTTCACAACGCCCATTAGACTAATAGACAGTGCAGTTGGCCTTAGAAAGAGCGGTGCAGATCTAAATGTCCCATGTCCTCTTTGCATGGCTTAATGGCACAGGCGGGATTCGGTACTTGCGTCACTTACTACTTCGACTCAATGTAATAGCGAGTTCAACTCGATGAAAGGAGTACGATCAGATGGCAATAACACTTTATGACCTGTGTGGCCGCGATGAGCGCCTACGTTTTTCACCTTACTGTTGGCGCGTGCGGATGGCACTGGCCCATAAAGGGCTTGAGTGCACGACCGTGGCGTGGCGCTTCCAGGAAAAAGACGTGCTCGCATTTGCCGACTACGACAAAGTGCCCGTACTCACTGATGGTGACACGGTGGTGACCGATAGCTTCGATATCATGTGCTATCTGGATCGCGCCTACCCGGCTGCACCGGTGGTAGGTGAAGGGGTGAGCTTTCAGCGCCTAATGCTGTTTAAACAACTGGTAGAACGCAGCATTACGCCTGCACTGTTTAAAATCGTCGCATTAGATCTGTTAGCTGCAATTCATCCGGATGATCGTGATTACTTCCGTAAAACCCGTGAAGCGCGCTTTGGCGCGACGTTGGAGGCTGTTAATAACCCTGAGCAGGGGCGGCAGCTACTGAAGCAGGCGCTGGTGCCGGTAAGTGCTCAATTGAAAGAGAGCCCGTTTTTGGATGGGAATGCCCCAGGCGGTGCCGATTACCTACTGTTTGGCAGCATGATGTGGGCCTACACCGTTTCGACTGAGACACTGGTGGATGAAAAGGACCCCGTCGCTGCGTGGTTTAAGCGTATGCTAGAAGTGCACGATTCAGTGGCAGGCAAGGCCCTGACTGTTCGTGATCTATAATAGTGAAGGCGGCCACAAGCCGCCGACTACCCACAGGCAAACACAAACGGCCTAGGCCGTTTGTGTGAAAGGAGATGGCGATGATTGACCTGTATTACTGGACAACCCCGAACGGCCACAAAATCTCCATCATGCTTGAAGAGGCAAAGCTGGCTTACCGCATCAAGCCGATTAATATTGGCCGCGGCGAGCAGTTTGACCCTGAGTTTCTGACGATTGCACCCAATAACCGCATTCCCGCCATTGTTGACCACGCCCCTAAAGATGGCGGCCAACCCATGTCGCTGTTCGAGTCAGGCGCTATTTTAGAATATCTCGCCGATAAAACCGGCCAGTTTCTGCCGGTAGAAGGGCGCGAGCGCTACGTGGTGTTGCAGTGGCTTCACTGGCAAATGGGCGGCCTTGGCCCTATGGCAGGGCAGAACCATCACTTCTGCCACTATGCGCCGAACAAAATTGAGTACGCCATCGAACGCTATGTGCGTGAAACGAATCGGCTTTATAGCGTGTTGGATCAGCGTCTTTCCCAACAGCATTATGTAGGCGGTGACCGCTACTCGATTGCCGATATGGCGATCTATCCCTGGATAGTACCCTGGGAGAAACAGCGCCAAACTCTGGAAGAGTTCCCTGACCTTGAACGCTGGTTTGAAGAGGTGTCGCAACGCCCGGCAGTGCGTAAAGCCTACGCAATAGTGGAAGACATTAATCCGCAGGCAGGTGTCACGATGGATGCTGAGGCGCGTAAGCATCTGTTTGGCAACCGTTAATAAAACGGCCTTTTCAAGCGTGTGAGTGAGCGGCAGCTTGGCAAGCGCAGCATGATAAAAAATCATGTTGCGCTGCACAAAAAGCACTGCTAGCTTTGTGGGTAGCAACGGCAAACGCCCACTATCGGCCTGCCTCAACGCAAGCCGAATCGCTAGCTCACTCAAGGAGATTACGTGATGAACAAGGCCGCAGAGAAAACCAGCCAGCAGTTTGAGTCAGTGTTTGTATCCCCCATGCGTTCTTACACGCTGGCGGCACTGAACTACTACGAGCAGCTGGTAGGCGCGCAAATGGACGCTGCACGCGCTTACTCGGACATGACCATTGCACAAGCACGCACATGGTTAGACGTGAAAGACGCGGACAGCTTCAAAAAAGCGATGGAAAGCCAGCAAAAAACCGCTACTGACCTGATGGAGCGCATGAAAGGCGACTCTGAAAAAGTGACCTCTATCAGCCAAAGCTTTATGCAAGACAGCCAGAAAATGGCTGAAGAAACCACCAAGAAAGCGGTTGAGACTGCCAAGCAGTAATCACCCCGCTTAATTGAAAGGATGCCGCGCCCTGGATAGCTCCAAGGCGCGGCATTTTTTTGCGTGCTTTTTGATTAGGCAGGCGTCATCGCGGTGATCGCGATGCCTCGCCAGCGCGTGCTCGGAGCCGAAAGCGCGCTATGCGAATAATTTGCTGAATGGCGGTTTCACGCTCTTCTGCCAAGCCGTTCTCCAAGCGCTTTTCAAACGCCGCGAGAATGTCGTAACGGTCCAGCCCTTTCACGGCAATCACAAAGGGAAAGCCAAATGTCTCTTTATAAGCGGCGTTCAACCGCTCGAAGCGAGCAAACTCCTCAGGTGAGCACTGGTCGAGCCCCGCGCCTGCCTGCTCGCTGGTGGAGTCGTGGGTCAACTCTCCCGCCAGCGCTGCCTTGCCTGCTAAATCGGGGTGGGCCTTAATAACGGCAATTTGCTGCTCGGGCGTGGCCTGCTGCAGCATCAGGCCCATCAGTTCAGCCAGTGCATCAGGTGCATCATGCGTTTGACTCAAGCCATGTTGCCAAGCGGCTTTAGCTACCCAGGGGGAGTGCTCATACACATCGCCATAGTGGGCAACGAAGGCTTCCAGGCTGCACTGGCTGGGGGCAGGGGATAACGTGAGTGGGGTAGCGGTCGACACAAAAACTCTCCAGGCGTGCGAAAAAGGAAATGCTGTATACAATAAATAGCATCAACGGTACTCTTTGACCAATAGGTCAAACTCTACGCATCACCTCTATCCATAACACCAATAACCCCGCCAATGTAAGGAGTGACGATGGGACGCTTAACTACCCACGTGCTGGATACCGCCAAAGGGCAGCCCGGCCAAGGCATTACCATTGAAATCTTTCGGCTAGCGGGTGGCCACCGCGAGCACTTAGGCTCCACCGTCACCAACAGCGATGGCCGTTGTGATACGCCCCTGTTAGAAGGCGAGGCGCTCACACCCGGTGAGTATGAGTTAGTGTTCCACGCGGGGGACTATTTACGCCGTCAGGGTGTCGAAGCCGCCGAGCCACGCTTTTTAGACGTGATTCCGCTGCGCTTTGGCGTAGCCGATGCAAGCCAACACTACCACGTGCCGCTGCTGCTCTCGCCGTATGGCTACTCGACCTATCGCGGTAGTTAAGAGGGCGAATCATGCAAGCGTACATCATTGAATTCGTAAACCTGCTGCTGCGCTGGCTGCACGTGATTGCGGCCATTGCCTGGATCGGCGAATCGATCTACTTCGTGATGCTGGATAACGGCCTGCGCACTCCCAAAGCCGCTGAAGATCGTGAGAAGGGGATCTTTGGCGAGATGTGGGCTGTGCATGGTGGCGGTTTCTATCATAACCAGAAATATGCCACGGCCCCGGCCAAGCTACCCAACGACCTGCACTGGTCGTTCTGGAAAGCCTACACCACGTGGCTATCGGGTTTTGCGCTGTTCGTCATTCTCTACATGGTGAACCCCGGCTTCTACTTGGTGAACCCAGACAGCAATTGGGCCTGGGCGGCTAACCTGACCGGTTGGCAGGCCAACCTGCTGGCGCTTGGGTTCCTGCTAGGCGGCTGGGTGGTTTACAACGAGCTATGTAAGCGCATCAGCCCCAACATGGAGCGCGATGGCCTGCTAAGCATTGCCGTGGCGGTGATGATGGTGGTGGTAGCCTACCTAAGCACCCAGATGTTTACCGGGCGGGCGGCCTTTTTGCTCACCGGCGCGGTGATGGCCACGGCCATGTCGGCCAACGTCTTCTTTTGGATCATTCCCGGCCAGCGGCGCATGGTGAAAGCCATGAAGGCAGGCGAGGCTCCCAACCCGCTAGACGGCAAACGCGGCAAGCAGCGTTCGGTACATAACACCTACTTCACGCTGCCCGTGGTGTTGCTGATGGTGAGTAATCACTACTCCTTTATCTACGCTCATGAGCTTTCTTGGGTGGTGATGGTGCTGTTTATCTTTGCCGGAGCGTTGATTCGTCAGTTCTTTGTGCTGATGCATGCCGGTAAAATTCAGCCTGCCTACCCGGCGGTAGGGGTTGGCCTGATTCTGCTCGCATTTTGGGTGGCAGCGCCTAGCCCACGTGCCGCCGTAGAAGGCGCTGGCGATGCGCCTACGCAAGCACAGGTCTCTGGGCTCATTGAGCAACACTGCACCCAGTGCCATGCCCGTAACCCTGCACACGCCGGTTTCTCTGCGCCGCCAGCAGGCTATGCCTTTGATAGCTGGGAGGATATTCTAGGCCACAAAGCGTCAATACAGCAGGTGGTGGCTAGCCGCTACATGCCGCTGGGTAATATCACCAACATGAGTGATGAAGAGCGCGATATCATAGCGGCCTGGGAGGAGTGATCAGAGTCGCAGACAGGAGACACTATGAGCGATGCGCAGACGGCGTTAAAACGACGGCCCACTGACAAAGAGGGCGACGAGCGCCACGAAGCGATTTACCGGGCGGTCAGCGATGCCATTGTGGAGCAGCGCCTAAAGCCCGGCGCTCGGCTGCGTGAAGATGCGCTAGCGGAAGTATTTGGTATTAGCCGCACGGGGATTCGTAAAATTCTTCAGCGGTTGGCGCTTGAACAGCTTGTTACACTTACCCCGCGCCGTGGGGCCAGCGTAACGCGACCCACCGCCGAGGAAGCCAAAGACGTGTTCGATGCCCGCCAACTGATCGAGTGCGGCCTCATGCCCGATGTTGCCAGGCGAATGAACGCCGCCGCGGCAGCGGAGCTTCGCGAGATGGCCCGCCAAGAGCGCCAAGCCCTGCGCAGCGGCCAGCAGAGCGTGGCCATTCGCCTCTCGGCAGATTTTCACGTGCGCTTAGCCCAACTCTCCGGCAACGCCACCCTGGCGGAATTTGTTGAACGCCTCTGCTCACGTTCATCGCTGATCCTCGCTGTCTATGGCCATCGCGGCCACTTAGGCTGCGAATCTCACGACCACGACGACCTGATTGGCTATCTTGAAACCGGCAACGGCGAGCGTGCCAAAGCCTTTATGAGCCGCCACCTCAAAGCCATCGAAGCCTCGCTCTCCATGGTCGAAGAGGAAGAGAACGTACCGGATCTGCAGCAGATTTTTGGTGTTTAGCGACGACGTAGCTCTGCTCCACTGTGATGACAGCTAGGCCGCTTTTCGAGACTCCCGACTAACGTAAAACGCCACCGGAGCTTATCCAGTGGCGTTTTTAGTGGTTATCTATGTTGTGCAGTGAGTCATCACTACATGGCTTAGTGCGTTTTCTGCTCAGCCATCACAGTCGCTGCCTTAAACCGCTTCATAAGACCATAATAGAAAACCCCACCTAGAGCGGCACCAATCATCCAACCAAAACCACCAAGGGCTGAAAGTGCAGGGACTAATACGGTAGAGAGCGAGAACATCGCCGCCACGCCAAAGGCGATAAGGGCGCGGGTGTTCCAGCCGTTGACGTAGTAGTAGGCGCTGCTGGGGGCTGAGGAGAATAGCTCCTGCATATTGAGGTGCTGGCGTTTGATCAGGTAGTAGTCCACCACGATGATGCCGTAGAACGGCGCGACGATAGCGCCCAACGCATTCACAAAGCCCGGCACGCCAATTTGGCTGATCACCGAGATCCACAGCGCACCCACGAAAAAGGCAATGACGGCGGTAATCAGGCCGCCCATTTTGAAGCTGATTTTGCTGGGGAACAGGTTGGCTAAGTCGTAGGCGGGGGGAATGAAGTTAGCAACGAGGTTGATACCCACCGTGGCGGCAAAGAAGGTGAGAGCAGCCACAATGGTCAGCGGCAGTGAATCGACGCGTTCCACGATATCCGCCGGGTTGGTGAGCGCTTCGCCAAACAGTACTAGCGTGCCTGCGGTAATAATCAGCGCAATAAACGAGAAGAACGCTACGTTCAAGGGCAGGCCCAGCAGGTTGCCCAGCTTCATCTGGCGCTCGGTTTTCACAAAACGGGTAAAGTCGCCGAAGTTGATCACCACTGCGGCGAAGTAGGCCACCATCGTACCCACAATGGCGAGAAACGCACCCAGGCCGCCCTGTTCACCGCTGCCGCTAAAGATGGTGCTAATGGCGGGGAGTAGCTCGCTACCGGCTTGTACCCATACCACAATCATCAACACCACCATCACCACGTAGACCAGCGGGCCTGCCCAGTTTAGGAAGTGTTTAATGCGCTCGATGCCCTGCCAAAAAATCGCGATCTGAAACAGCCACACAATCACGAACGACAGCCACGCCACCCCGGAAAGGCCAAGAAAGGTGCCGCCGTTGCCCACGCCAAACAGCGCGGTAATCAGCAGCGCCACGGCGGTGGAGGCGAAGTAGGTCTGCACGCCGTACCAAAAAATACCCACAATGGCGCGCAGCATGGCGGGCAGGTTGGCACCACGCACGCCCATGCTGGCGCGCACCATGACGGGGAAAGGTATGCCGTATTTCACGCTGGGCTTACCGGTCAGGTTGACCAGAAACATCACGATCACCCCAGCTAAAATAATCGCGGCCATCACGGCCCAGCCGTTCAGGCCGTAGGTGAGAAACAGTGAGGCTGCCAGGGTATAGCCAAACAGGCTTTGAATGTCGTTAGACCAAACGTTAAAAATCTCAAAAGCACCCCAGGTGCGGTGCTCCGGTTTTAAAGGGGCGAGGTCTTCGTTATAGAGCGTTGGGTCAATCTGCTGAATATTTAGGTCGCTTTGGCTGGGTTGTTCATTCATTGCAAGGCTCGTTATCCGGAAATGGTCGCCTGCCACACGAAGGTGGCAGGCGCGGGCAGGGCGGGTTACTGGGTGAAGCGCTGGCAGGCGGGCCAGTGTTTCATCAGCAGATAGTAGGTCAGCCCGGCAGGAATAAGGCTGGCATACCAAGAGACCGCCGAAAACGAGAGCGCTGCGACAATACCTACCGCTGTCGCTATAAGCGCCGCTTGGTTAATGCCTTGATAGGGGCCGTTTTCATCGTAGAGCTTGCCGATATCCAGCGTGCGGCGGCGAATCACGTAGTAGTCCACCACCAGAATGGCGAAGATGGGGCCAAGGAACGCGGAGTAGGTTTGTACAAAGAGCTGCAACCCTGCGGCCGATTCAGGCTGCACCAGCTTCCAGGGGAAGGTAGCGAAGGCGAGCAGGCCCACAATGACGGTGGCGACGGGGAACTTGAGCTTGAACACGTCCATCAGCACGTAGGTGGGCGGCACCACGTTGTTCAGCACGTTGGTGGTTACCTGGGCGAAGGCGATAAACAGCAGTGTGATCATCAGCAGTGGCGTGTTATCCACCGCGTTGGCGAACACTTGGATAGGGTCGGCGGTGCCGGTGGCTTGCGACACCATGTAGCCAATCAGGCCCATAAACAGCGTGCAGGGCAGAATCGACATCGCGTAAATGGTGGTAAGCAGGCTTTGGGCCGTGCCTTTTTTGTGCTCGCGGGAGTAATCGCTCACATTCAGCATCATGGTGCTGTAGATACCCAAAAACAGCATGGTGGCGCTCCAGAAGGGCATCCCCCAAGAGCCTTCCATGGTCAGCAGGCTGGTGGAAAGCTCGTCGCCGTAGCGCTGCACCGTGGCGTAGAACATATACATCAGCGAGCAAAGAATAAACGCGCTGCCAATGTTCTCCAGCCACTTAATGCCCTGAAAGCCCAGTACCGAAAGGCCAATCTGCAAAAACTGGAAGGTAATAAAGTAGAAGATCAGGTTATCGAAGCCGAACAGCGTGGCCGACACCATGTTGAGCGCGCCTGCGCCAATCCAGCTTTGAAAGCCGTACCAGACGATGGCAGGCACGGCGCGCACAAGGCCTGGAATACGCGTGCCGGTAAAACCGAACGCGCTGCGTGCCTGCACCATAAACGGAATGCCGTATTTGTAACCGGCAGCCCCGTTAATGGCGAGCGCAATGCCAATCACAAAGCAGCCAATGGCAATCGCCAGGGTGGCTTGCAGCAGGTTGAGCGTACCCACCACGCTTGAACCCATGGCGAAGGTGCCAATAGAGACACACCCCCCAAACCAGGCTAAAAAGTAGGAGGTGCGCCCCATAATACGGGTGCTTTGTGGCGCTAAGCTTTCGGCCCCAACGGCTTTGGCAGTGGCGGGGCTAGCCGCTCCCGGTGCTTCATCTGAGGTAAGAGCAGAGGTTGAAGTGCTCATGTTACCGTCCTCGCAAGATTATCGATGTTATTGGTAACCTGGGCAGTGTCTGCCCAAGAGACGCTTGCGGCGTGGCGTGCTAATGGCGGTATTCGTAACGTTGTTATCTTTTTGGTCGTGCTGTGTTGCGTGTTTTTAGCGTCATGTTGCGTGTTTCAACGGCGTGTGGGTGGCAAGGTAAGGTTGGAAAAATCCGCGAACTTGCCGGTAAAGGGTTTCGGGCGTGGATAGTCTAAATCGCCGTATTTGCTGGTATGTAAGCCCAGCGACACCAGCGATTCGGCAAGCTTTAGCGCCGCGCTTACCCCTTCCACCACGGGCAGGCCAACTTCGCTGCTAATGGCGTGGGTGAGGTTCGCCATACCGCCACAGCCCAGCACAATCGCGCCGATACCATCCTCATCGCGGGCACGGCAGCACTCTTGCACAATGCGGCTAAAGGCAGCGTCAGGGTGGTCTTCTAAATCCAGTACCGGAATCTCAGCGGCGCGAATGCGACGGCAGTGGTGGCTAAAGCCGTACTGCTCAAGCAGGTGCTCGGCAATAATGCCGGTGCGGCCTAGGGTGGTCACAATCGAGAAGCGCGTGCTAATCAAGGTGGCCATGTGAAAAGCGGCTTCGGCAATGCCAATCACTGGGGCGCGGGTCAGCTCGCGGGCGGCCAGCAGGCCGGGGTCACCAAAGCAGGCCACTACGTAGGCATCAATATTGCCCTCGCGCTCGCCTTTCAGCACCTCTTCGGCCACGCCCACCGCGCTGATGGCTTCATCAAAGTGGCTTTCGATGGAAACCGGGCCTGCGTCGGGCTGGGTGGCGCTAATGGTGGTAGATGGGCCGGCCAGCTGTTCAGCCGCATGACGGATGGTGGCTGTCATGGCTTCTGTGGTGTTGGGGTTAATCAGGCGTATATGCACGTTGAGACACTCGCGTGTGAACAATATTTGTAATCTTGTATACGAAAATAGGGGGCTTTTTTAATAAGCGCAAGCCCCATTTTGGCGGCTGTAGCGCGTTATGAAGTTGACCAATCGTTCAGGTTTCAAGGGTTTAGCGCGTTAGCGCAGCTAAAAGCGTCGATATCTCAGCGAATTAGCCCTGCGTTGAATTGCGGCCACTCGCTAAAATGGCTATTTTGTATACAAACTAAAACGCTCTGCCTTTATTAAGGAGCCTGACCATGTCCTCTCATTACCCACGCGATTTAATCGGCTATGGCCGCACGCCGCCCCACGCTAACTGGCCGGGCAAGGCTAAGATTGCCGTTCAATTTGTACTGAATTATGAAGAGGGCGGTGAGAACTGCGTACTGCATGGAGATTCAGGCTCGGAGCAGTTTTTGTCCGAGATTATTGGCGCGGCCAGCTACCCAGACCGCCATCTGAGCATGGAGTCCATCTACGAATACGGCTCTCGCGCTGGCGTGTGGCGTATTCTGCGCGAGTTTGAGCGCCGTGGGCTGCCGCTGACCGTATTTGGGGTGGCGATGGCGCTAGAGCGCCATCCGGATGTGGCCCAGGCATTTAAAGAGCTGGGCCATGAAGTGGCGTGCCACGGCTACCGTTGGATTCACTACCAAGAGACCCCGGAGCACGTCGAACGTGAGCATCTGCAAAAAGCCATGGAGATCTTCCAGCGTTTGTACGGTGAAAAGCCTGAAGGTTGGTACACCGGGCGCGATAGCCCCAATACCCGCCGTTTAATTTTGGACGAAGGTGGCTTCCTCTACGACAGTGACTACTACGGCGACGACCTACCATTCTGGACCACAGTGAGCGATAGCCAGGGCGCTGAGCACAACCACCTGATTGTGCCCTACACCTTAGATACCAACGACATGCGCTTTGCTGCTCCGCAAGGGTTCAACACGGCGGACCACTTCTTTACCTACCTGCGTGACGCCTTTGATGTACTGTATGCCGAAGGAGAGGATTCGCCGAAAATGCTCTCCATTGGTATGCACTGCCGTTTGCTGGGTCGCCCCGGGCGGTTCCGTGCGCTGCAGCGCTTTTTAGACCATATCGAAGCCCACGACCGTGTGTGGGTGGCTCGCCGGGTCGATATTGCTCGCCACTGGGCAGAGCATCATCCCGCGCCCAAATAACGAAACAGGACACTATGACACCCCATATCGGACAACGGATTGCCGCCCAGTTTGATGCACTTAGCGCCCAAGAGCAGCGTGTGGCGAGCTTTATTCTGGATCACTTTGATGATTTGGCCGTGTATAGCGCCGCTGATCTGGCGCGTTTGACGGGGGTGTCAAAATCGACCGTTAGCCGCCTGTTCAAGCGGCTAGGGTTTGAAAGCTACCGGACGGTAAAAGATCACGCCCGCGAGCTGCGTAATTTGGGTGTACCGCTGGTGATTGATGCCCATGCCATGGAGGAGGAGAGCGAGAGCGGTGCGCCGTTCCAGCGCCACCTCCAGCGGGAGCAGGAAAATCTGCAGCGCTGTTTCGCGAGCCTTGCCCCCCAGGACTTTGCTGCGATGGTCGACGCGTTAGCGGTGGCTCATCAGGTCGTGATCGTCGGTTTCCGCAACAGCTACCCGCTGGCGCTGCACTTACGTCAGCAGCTCGTCCAAGCCCGTAGCCACGTGCGTTTGGCACCGCAGCCTAACCAGTCGCTGGCCGAAGAGCTGGTGGATTTAACCGAGCACGATACCGTGGTGCTGTTTGGTTTTCGTCGCCGCCCATCGGCGTTTGCAGCGTTAGTCGCTGCACTGGAGCGTTCACCCGCTAACGTGCTCTTGATTGCTGACCCCACCGCCTCGCAGTTTGCTACGCAAGTGACGTGGTGGTTAGAAGTACCGCTTGAGAGCCTCTCAGCGTTTGACAGCTATGCCACCGCCAACAGCGTGGTTTGCCTGTTGGCGAATGCCGTTTTGCACCAACGCTTAGCGGATGGTCGCGAACGGATCAGCACGATTAGCGACCAGTACGCGGAATTAAACGAGCTGGCATCGCCCGTCATGAGCGTGGATTGGGACGCCCATCAATAATGGTGCGATGTGCCTGCCTGCTGCACCAAATATAACCGCTTTACTGAACGCACGCTGGGTTACCTTGCGTGCTCTCCTGCCTGATAGTGACCTAACGCGCTGTTCTTAAGCTGCTTTCTCTACGGCTGGTCTCGTTATTGCTAATGCTGGTGGTCGTGTGAAACAAAAGTTTCTTTGATTGGCTTTGTGCAACAAAGCTTTCAGTGGACTGCATCACACACGTTACTTCTTCTCGGCATTGGCTTGCGACTCACTTTCAGGAGAGCGTCATGGGAACTACCCCTCAGGGCTTTAAAGATTCGGTTCAGCACTACTTGAAACGTCTTCACACCGGCGTAGTGGCCACCGGTATGGCGGCCACCCTGGCCGTGGGTGGGCTGAGCGCTAGCACGGCGGCCCATGCCGATGCGCTGGAAGCCATTGAATCTCGCGGCACGATTCGTATCGCAGTGCCGCAGGATTTCCCCCCGTTTGGCTCGGTAGGCACTGATCTACAGCCGCGCGGTTACGACATCGATATGGCCAACTACATTGCCGACGAGATGGGCGTCACTCTGGAACTGATTACCGTGACCAGCGCCAACCGCATCCCTTATCTGCAAACAGGGCAGGCGGATCTGGTGATCTCAAGCCTGGGTAAAAACCCGGAGCGCGAAGCGGCGATTGATTTCTCTGATGCTTACGCGCCGTTCTTCCTGGGCGTGTTTAGTGCGGATGCAGACGAGAGTGTCGAGGGCCCCGAAGGCTTCGCTGATAAGACCATAGGCGTTACCCGTGGTGCGGTTGAGGATATGGAGCTTTCTAATGTCGCTCCCGACTCCACCACTATTCAGCGCTTTGAAGATAATGCCACCACCATCTCGGCGTTCCTTTCTGGCCAAGTGGATTATGTCGCCACCGGTAACGTGGTTGCGGCAGAAATTGCCGAGCGCAACAGTCGCCGTGCGCCTTCACTGATGTATCAGTTGAAAGATTCCCCTTGCTACATTGGCTTGAATAAAAACGAAGCGGCGCTGCAGGCCGAAGTAAACCGCTTAATTGCCCAGGCGCTGGAAGATGGCACGCTTAACGAGCTTTCTCAGCGCTGGTTCAGCGCAGACCTTCCTGACAACTTCGGTAGCTGAGAGGCGGTATGGGGCCAACACTCGATTTTCTCACCCTGTTGCCCTACGTCAGTGAGCTGGTCAAAGGCTTAACCACCACGGTCGTACTGACCGTGGTGACCACCTTAACCGGGCTTGGGCTGGCAGTAGCGGTTGCGTATTTACGTGTGAACGGGCAGCCTTGGATGCGCTGGGGGTTAGGCGGCTATGTCGAAGTCACCCGTAACACGCCTTTTATTGTGCAGCTGTTTTTTATCTTTTTTGGCCTGCCGGGGCTGGGTATCAAAATTGATGCCATTACCGCCGCGTTTATTGCGATGACGCTGAATCTGGCCGCTTACAGCGCCGAGATTTTACGCGCAGGCATCAGCGCCACGGCGAAAGGGCAGCTAGAAGCCGCCAGAGCGCTGGGCATGAGCACCCTGCAAAGTTACCGCCATGTGGTGCTGGTACCTGCCTTTGCCAGGGTGTACCCCTCGCTGATTAGCCAAGCCATTATCGTCATGCTGGGCTCGGCGGTGGTGTCGCAAATTTCCGTCTTTGACCTCACTTACGCGGCCAATTTTATTCAGTCGCGCAACTTTAGAAGCTTTGAAGTCTATCTGCTGATTACCTTGGTGTACCTGCTGCTGGCGTTCGGTATGCGCCGTGCCTTTATGCTGGTAGGTAAGCGTGTGTTCGCGTATCAGCAAGGAGAGCAACGATGATTGAGTTCACGCTGTGGGATATCGTGCGCAATTTGCTGCTCGCCGCCCGCTGGACGGTGGTGCTGTCACTGATTGCCTTTGTTGGCGGTGCCACCGTGGGGCTGGTGCTTACCTTCATGCGTCTTTCCAGCCGCCGCTGGCTGCAGCGTTTTACCTCGCTGTATGTGGATCTGTTTCAAGGCACGCCACTATTGATGCAGCTGTTTTTGATCTTTTTTGGCGCGGCCGCTATGGGGCACCCCATCTCTGCCTGGTGGGCCGCTTCCATCGCACTGACGCTCTTTACCAGCGCATTTCTTTGCGATATCTGGCGTGGCTGTTTGGAAGCCGTGGCCAAAGGGCAGTGGCACGCCGCCCGCGTGCTGGGCATGAACTACTTCCAAACCATGCGCCATGTGATTTTACCCCAGGCGCTGCAGCTCTCGATTCCGCCCACGGTCGGGTTTTCGGTTCAGGTGATTAAAGGCACCGCGCTGGCGTCCATCATCGGCTTTGTGGAGCTTACCAAAGCGGGCACGATGCTCAATAACGCAACGTTTGAACCGTTCACTATCTTCACCCTCGTGGCCCTTTTTTACTTCGCGCTGTGCTACCCGCTCTCTTGCTACGCGCGCCATTTGGAGAAAAAGCTCTATGACGCTGGTCTGCGTTAATAACGTTCATAAAGCCTTTGGCGACCTGCAAGTGCTCAAGGGTATCGACCTCAACGTTGCCCAGGGGGAAGTGGTCGCCATTATTGGCCGCAGCGGTTCGGGCAAAAGTACGCTGCTGCGCTGCTTGAACCAGCTCGAACAGCACGATAGCGGCGAGATTACCATTGCCGAACAGCAGCTCGATGCCGGTTCCATGTCGCCCAAAGAGCTCAGTGAAAATGTTGGGATGGTGTTTCAGAGCTTTAACCTGTTTCCCCATAAAACCGTGGGCGATAACGTGTGCCTGGCTCCCGTGGTGGTGCGTGGCGAAGCCCGTGCCGATGTCGAAAAAGTCGCCCGAGAAGTGCTGGATAAAGTGGGTCTGGCAGATAAGTACGATGCCTACCCCGCACAGCTTTCCGGCGGCCAGCAGCAGCGGGTGGCGATTGCCCGGGCGCTGGCCATGCGCCCAAAGGTGCTGCTGTGTGACGAGGTGACCTCGGCATTAGACCCTGAGTTAGTCGGCGAGGTATTGCGCGTGTTGGAAGCGTTGGCGGCAGAAGGCATGACACTGATTCTGGTGACCCACGAAATGGGCTTTGCTCGGGATGTGGCCGACCGCGTGGTGTTTATGCACCAAGGGCGTATTCACGAAGAGGGTGAGCCTGCCGAGCTGTTCAGTAACCCTAAAACCCCAGAGCTTAAGCAGTTTATCTCTGCGGTGCTTTAAGGTTTGTCTGAAGTCGCACCGCGTAATATTGTATACAAGAAATAGGCGCAGCATCCTCATGCTGCCATGACCGCTGAGTACGCCACTCACTCCAGGGAGAGACAATGCCAACAACACGCCAACCCGCTCACTATTACGCCCCAACGGGCGGGCACCCGCCGCAAACCCAGCTCACCGCTGATCGTGCTGTCTTTACCGAGGCCTATGCACTGATTCCCAAAGGGGTGATGCGCGATATCGTGACCAGCAACCTGCCGTTTTGGGAAGGCACCCGGTTATGGGTGCTGGCGCGCCCGCTGTCGGGGTTTGCGGAAACCTTCTCCCAATACATTATGGAAGTGCAGCCCGAAGGCGGTAGCGATAAGCCTGAACTGGACCCCCAAGCGGAAGGCGTGTTGTTTATTGTGGAGGGTGAGTTAACGCTCACTTTAGCGGGCGAGCGCCATACGATGGGGCCGGGTGGCTACGCGTTTATTCCTCCTGGCAGCCACTGGCTGGTGCGCAATGAAAGTCGCGAGCCGGTGCGTTTCCACTGGGTGCGCAAAGCTTACGAGTATGTGGAAGGTCTGGAGGTCCCGAAAGCCTTCGTGACTAACGAACAAGACATTGCGCCGATTGAGATGCCGGGCACCGAAGGGCGCTGGGCCACTACGCGGTTTGTCGACCCCAACGACGTGCGCCACGATATGCACGTCAATATCGTCACCTTTCAGCCGGGCGGCGTGATCCCGTTTGATGAAACCCATGTGATGGAGCATGGCCTTTACGTACTGGAAGGCAAGGCGGTGTATCACCTGAACCAGCAGTGGGTCGAAGTAGAAGCGGGCGACTTTATGTGGCTACGCGCCTTCTGCCCTCAGGCGTGCTATGCCGGTGGCCCCGGCCCGTTCCGCTACCTGCTGTACAAAGACGTTAACCGTCATGCGGCGCTACGTCTGGGTGTCCGCTAATAGGCGCGAGTTAAGCTACCTCCCACGGTAGATGCTCGCAGGTTAGCGGCCTTCTACCGTATCGGGAGCATCACATAGGTTAAAGGGATACCGTTATGTTAACGCTTGAAGCCAAGCTGCTCACGGCAGACGCCTTTGCACCGTTTGGGGATGTACTGGATGCCCGCACGTCCGCGTCGTATCCAATTAACGCCGGGCGCACCCAGCGCCACCATGATCTCGCCAAGGTAGAAACCCTCGGCGATAACGCCCATACGCTGATCAATATTTTCGTCAGCCAGCCGGTGTCACTGCCGCTATCCCTCACGTTTTTGGAGCGCCACCCTCAGGGCAGCCAAGCGTTTATGCCGCTGCGCCAGGAGCGCTTTATTATTGTGGTTGCCCCGCCTGGCGAGACGATTGCGCTAGACGAGGTGCAGGCGTTTGTGACCGATGGCCGCCAAGGAGTGAATTATCGCGCCGGTACTTGGCACGCGATTCAATCGGTATTGGAGCGCGAAGGGGAGTTCTTGGTGGTGGACCGCGGTGGGGATGGCAATAACTGTGACGAATATCCTCTAGATGTTACCGTCACTTTAGCGCAATAGCCCACTGCAAGAGCATGCGAGTGTCATCTTGGTTGGGTTATGCTGATAAGCTGACACTCCACTTTATGAACGGTTAGGACATTTATGAGCGCAAACACCCATATCCCCCTTCGTCGTACCAAAATTGTCGCGACCCTCGGCCCTGCCAGCGACCGTGAAGGCGTGCTGGAAGCCATGTTGAAGGCGGGGGTGGATGTGGTTCGCCTAAACTTTTCTCACGGCACCGCCGACGACCATCGCCGCCGCCTAGCCCGCGTGCGTGAAATCGCCGCTCAGCTCGGCCGCAGCGTGGCCGCGCTGGGGGATTTGCAGGGCCCTAAAATCCGCGTTGCCCGCTTTAAAGAGGGTGCCGTGTATTTAGAAGAGGGCCAGCCATTTGTACTGGATATGGCCATGGACAGCGATGCTGGCGATATCCACGGCGTTGGCTGTGACTACAAAACCCTGGCGGATGATGTAACCGCGGGCGACCGTCTGCTGCTGGACGATGGCCGGGTAGTGCTTGATGTCACCCGTGTAGAGGGCAAGCAGGTACACACCCAAGTGGTCGTGGGCGGTAAGCTCTCTAACCACAAAGGTATTAACAAGCAGGGCGGCGGGCTCTCGGCCCCCGCGCTGACCGAAAAAGATAAAACCGACCTCAAAACCGCTGTTGAGATTGGCGTCGATTACCTGGCGATCTCTTTCCCTCGTACCGCAGAAGATATGCTAGAGGCCCGCCGCCTGTTGGGCGAAGAGGGCAAGGAAATTGGCCTCGTTGCCAAGGTGGAGCGTGCTGAAGCGGTGGCCGATGAAGCCACGCTGGATGGCATTATCGAAGCCTCTGAAGCGGTGATGGTCGCCCGTGGTGATCTTGGCGTTGAGATTGGCGATGCCCAGCTGGTAGGCGTGCAAAAGCGCATGATTAAACGCGCCCGCTCGCTCAACCGTGCGGTGATTACCGCTACCCAAATGATGGAGAGCATGATCTCCGCGCCGCTGCCCACCCGCGCCGAAGTCTTCGACGTGGCTAACGCGGTGCTGGATGGCAGCGATGCGGTCATGCTCTCGGCGGAAACCGCCGCGGGCGACTACCCGCTGGAAACCGTAGAAGCGATGGCGCGTGTATGTCTGGGTGCCGAGCGTGAGCGGGTCGCCCAAGAGTCGGGTCACCGTATCCATGAAGGCTTTACCCGCCCGGATGAAACCATTGCACTGTCGGCCATGTACGCTGCTAACCACATGAAAGGCGTGGTAGCGATTGCCTGTATGACGGCCTCTGGCTACACGCCTCTGATTGCCTCGCGCATCCGCTCGGGCTTGCCCATCGTGGGCCTTGCTCACAATCCGATTGCCCAACGCCGTATGGCCATGTACCGCGGCGTGGTCTCGCTTCCCTTCGATACCTCGGAAATGAGCGCTACCGAGCTGAACGACCAAGCCCTCACGCTACTGGTGAAGCAGGGCGTCGCCAAGCCGGGTGATCACGTCATTCTGACCCGTGGCGACCATATGAATGCCCACGGCGGCACCAACACCATGAAAGTAATGGTGATCAACGAGCAGCACGCCGAAAACGCTAAGGCGTAACGCATGCGCGTACTACTGTGGCTGTGCGGTTGGCTGCTAAGTGCACCGGCATTTGCCGGTGCGCCTATTGTGGCTGCAGCGTCTGATTTGCAGTTTGCACTGACGGAAGCCGCAGCACAGTTTCGCCAAGAAACCGGCCATTCGCTGCGTTTGAACTTTGGTTCGTCGGGGAATTTTCGTCGCCAAATCGCCCAAGGGGCACCCTTTGAGCTGTACCTCTCTGCAGACGAACGCTACGTTCATGACCTGTATGCAGAAGGTCACACCCCAGATCAAGGCGTGATGTACGCCATTGGCCGTTTGGTTTGGCTGCAACGTGTTGGGCAGGGGGATGTACCTTCTGAAGAGACGCCGCTTGCGGCGGTATCTGCCGCCGTGGAAAGGCACGCCAGCGGCGACCCTGTGCGCATTGCGTTGGCGAATCCTGAGCATGCGCCCTACGGCGTGGCTGCTCAGCAAGCGCTTGAATACGCAGGGCTGTGGGAGCGCGCTGAGCCACTAATTGTGTTGGGTGAAAACGTCTCCCAAGCGGCGCAGTTTGCGCTTTCTGATGATGCCTCGGGTGGTTTAGTCGCGTATTCACTGGCGCTCGCTCCGGCCCTCAGAGAGCGTAGTGAGTACGTGCTTATCCCTGACACGTGGCACGCACCACTACGTCAGCGCATGGTGCTGACACATCAAGCCGGTGCGGTGGCGAAAGCGTTTTATGAGTGGCTGCAGCAGCCTGAAGCACAGGCGATTTTTCACACCTACGGATTCAGTACCGATTAATGGATTGGTCGGCGCTCTCGGTATCGCTGCGGCTTGCGGCGTTGACCTGTCTCTTCTTATTACCCCTCGGCATTTGGCTGGGGCGTTTGCTGGCCACGGCACAGTTTCGCGGCAAAGGGCTGTGTGAAGCACTGATTGCGCTGCCGCTGGTGCTACCGCCCACGGTATTAGGGTTTTACCTGCTACAGCAGTTTGGCCGCGATGCACCGCTAGGCGGTGCCTGGGCGGCGCTGACGGGCGGCGGGCTCAACTTTACCTTTAGCGGTATTTTGCTGGCCTCTTTGATCGCCAATCTCCCCTTTGCTATCCAGCCCATTCAGCGTGCCTTTGAGCATGTGCCTGCGAACCTGCGTGAGGCTGCATGGTGCAGTGGGCTTAGCCCCTGGCAAACTCTGTGGCGTATCGAGTTGCCGCTGGTGTGGCCTGGGATTCTTTCGGCGGCAGCGCTGACCTTTGCCCACACCCTCGGGGAGTTCGGCGTGATTTTGCTGGTAGGTGGCGCGATTGATGGCGAGACCCGAACGCTCTCTATTGCTATTTATGACCGCGTACAGGCCTTTGATGAGCAGGGCGCGGCGAGCATGTCTGCGCTGTTGCTGGTGATTTCCCTGGCCACACTGGGCCTTGTGTATGGGCTCGCTGGCAAGCGCAGGTGGGCGCGTGGGTAACCTCACCGTGGACGTTTATCAGGCCGGGCCGATTCCTCTTAAGGCGACGTTTAGCTGTGCGCCTGGAGAGTTGCTCGCGTTGGTGGGGCCGTCAGGTAGTGGCAAAACCACTTTGCTGCGCACCATTGCCGGGCTGTATCAGCCACAGCAAGGCCGTGTGAGCTGTGGGGAAAAAGCGTGGTTTCTGGCGGAAGAAGGGCAGCACCACTCCCTGCCACCGCAAGCGCGCCAGATTGGGATGGTGTTTCAGGACTATGCGCTGTTTCCTCATTTAACGGCCCAGCAGAATGTTCAGCTCGCTATGGGACATGTGCCCCGCGCTCAGCGCTCTGCACAAGCGGCCCAGTGGCTGGCAAACGTACGCTTACAGGGGCTAGAGGCGCGCTACCCCAGTGAGCTTTCCGGCGGCCAGCGTCAGCGAGTGGCACTGGCCCGTGCGTTGGCCAGAGAGCCGCAAGCGCTGCTGCTGGACGAGCCGTTCTCCGCGGTGGATCAAGTCACCCGCCGCCGCTTGCAGCGCGAGTTGGCGCTACTGCGCCAGCAAATCTCTATCCCCATCATTCTCGTTACCCATGACCTAGAAGAGGCCACTGCGCTCGCCGACCAAATCTGCGTGCTGCACAACGGCGTGAGCCTGCAACAAGGCAGCCCCGAGGCGCTGTTTCGGCGGCCTCGCTCAGCGACAGTTGCCAAGCTGTTGGATCGCCATAACGTGTTTGCCGGGAAAATCGTCGAGACCGCCGCAGGGCGGCGCTTACAGTGGGGGGAGTGGTACTTGGAAGTCGCTAACGGGTTAGAAAGTGGCGACATAGGCGAGACACTGACTTGGTATCTGCCGCCCTCGGATATCGTGCTGCATCGCCGGGAGCGCCCCTCTCAAGGTGAGCGGGAAAATCCGGTAGCTGCCACGGTAAGCGAAATGGTGGTGTTGGGCAGCATGACGTCAATCTCGCTGCGTGTTTCTCACGGAGATATGCTACGTTTCGACATCGCCACCCACGCGGCTAAACGCAATCAGCTCACTCTGGGAGCGTCAGTGTATGTTTCGCTGTTAGCGGAGGGGATCCATCTTATGCCGGCGCAACCTACCTCCCAGGCACCACACAACAAAAGGACTCTGTTATGACCCTGACTCGCCGCCAATTGCTAAAAACTGCTGTAGGCGTTTCGCTTGCCGCCTGTTTGCCCCTGCCGCTGTTAGCAGCCTGGGCAGCTGAGCCCGCGCTTGCTAACACGCTGCCGCTTGCGATCCATAGCGAAGGTGGCCCACACCGCCTGGATGTGGAAGTGGCGGAAACAGTCTCGCAACGCCAGCGTGGCTTAATGGGGCGCGAGCACCTGCCCGAGGCTCGCGGCATGCTGTTTCGGTTCGAGAGTGAGCAGCCCGCCGGTAACGCTTTTTGGATGTATCGCACGCTGATCCCATTAGATATCGCCTATATTGACGGCGAAGGGCGCATTGTGGCCATTAACACCATGCCGCCGTGCGAGTCGGATACGCCGCGCGAGTGCCCGTCGTACCCTGCGGGTGCTGCCTATCATGCCGCGTTAGAAGTGAATGCCGGCTACTTTGCTGAGCGTGGTATCCAGGTAGGTGACTGTGTCTCGGTACCTGCACTGGCCGGGTTCTGCCGCCCCGAGTAACGCGCTTTGTTACGCCCTGGTTGGCCGCTGTTTGCCTACATTCAGCACAATCAGGGCCACACCCGCGACCACTAGTCCGCCGCCCACCAGCTTATGGAATCCCATCGGGTCGCCCATTAGCAGCGCCCCAAGGCCAACGGCACACACCGGGGTAAGCAGCGTCATTGGCACCACGCGATTCACCGGGTGGCGGCGCAGCAGCGCATACCAAATGCCGTAAGCGACAATCGACGACATAATGGCGGTGTACGCCACCGCGCCCCATCCCAGCCAGCTTGCCTGAGTGATCGCTTGCCACTGGTTGTGCTCAAAAAGCCAAGAACCCACGGCTACCTGAGGCACGGCAAACAGGGCTACCCAGCCTGCTAGCGCCAGTGGTGCAATGGGCGGTCCGCGCTTAATCAACAGTTGCGATACCGCCCAGCCAAACGCGCTTAATAGCAAAATCGTCAGCGGTATTGGCGAGGGCAGGGTAGGCCCGCCTGCCAGTACCACCACCCCCGCAAAAGAGAGCAGTAGGCCTGCTAGGCGTTTAAGCCCTAGCTTCTCTTTCAAAAATACTACCGCCAGCAGCGTGGCAAACGGCGTACCCATCTGCACCAGCAGTGCCCCCGTACCTGCCTCGGCTTGGCCCAGCCCAATAAACAGCAGCGCAAAGTGTAGGCTGCCAAACGTGATGGATAGCAGCACTAAAAACGGCAGCTGCGCCCGGGCTACCGGATAAAACGGTACCAGCAGCGCGGCCACTAAAATAAAGCGCAGGGTCGTCATCAGCAGTGGGGGAAGTTCTGCCACGCCCACCTTGATCACAATAATGTTCAGCGACCAGATGGCAATGACCAGCAGGCCTAGCAGTAAATCACGAAGCGGCACGTATCTATCCTTGAAACGCTAAAGGAGCCGACAGCTTATCAGCAAGCACGCGGTGCATCGAAAGTTGATAGTTAAAAGCCTAATCAATGGCTTTCTTTCAACCGTTGAGTGCCTACAATGGGATGTCGTTCGCTATGGCGACTGCCCACCACTGAACGATACTAGGGCAGGAGGGTGTAAGCTTGCCCTAACATCCTTATGAACATCTCATAAAAAAGAAAAAAGGAATGATAATAATGACGCTGACACGCTCTATGGCTCGTTTTACCGCTGGTTTAGCTGGCGCTGCACTGCTCTCTGCGGCCTTCTCTGCTCAGGCTCGTGAACTGTCGGTCTCTACCGTGCTTTCAGAGGCCTTTCCTTGGGGCCAAGCCGCTGAAAAGTGGGCAGAGCTGGTAGAAGAGCGCAGCGGTGGTGAACTCACGCTACGGGTTTACCCCAACTCTCAGCTGGTGTCGGGTGACCAAACCCGCGAGTTCTCTGCCATGCGCTCTGGATTGATCGATGCCGCTGTAGGCTCGACGATTAACTGGTCGCCGCAGGTGCCCGAACTTAACCTATTCTCGCTACCGTTTTTTATCCCTGATGAAGCTGCCGTCGATGCTGTGACCGGCGGTGACGCAGGCACCCTGGTGTTCGAGGCGATTGAGTCCCGTGGCGTTATTCCGCTGGCCTGGGGTGAAAATGGCTTTCGTCAGGTATCCAACTCCCGTGGCCCGATCAGCCAGCCGGATGATCTGGATGGCCTGAAGATCCGCGTAGTGGGCTCGCCGCTGTTCCAGGATACGTTCTCCGCCTTAGGCGCTGACCCTACGCAGATGAGCTGGACCGATGCTCAGCCCGCTCTCACCACAGGCGCGGTAGATGGCCAGGAGAACCCGCTTTCCGTATTTGACGTAGCGCGTATTGACCAGGTGGGCCAAGAGCATCTGACGCTCTGGAACTACATGAATGACCCGCTGATTTTTGCCGTTAACCAGCAGGTATGGCAGTCGTTGAGTGAAGAGCAGCAGGCGATGCTGCGTGAGACAGCCGAAGAAGCGGGCGCGTGGGAAATTGCCATGACCCGTGAGCAGGAGAGTGAGCGGTTAGCCGCGATTCAAGAGCGTGGCGTCACGGTGACCGAGCTGACCGATGAGCAGTACCAGGCGTTTGTGGATGCCACTCAGTCAGTGTATGAAAAGTGGGCCCCGCGCATTGGTGAAGAAGTAGTGAACGCCGCCCAAGCCGCTATCGACGCACGTTAATTCTTCGAGTGTTTTGACTGCCGCCTAACAAGGGCGGCAGTTCTTTGCTGTGAGGCTGCCATGAAAGGCTTTCCTGATGCACGCCCAGAGCGCTGGCTAGGTGCGCTGGCGCTGATTGTTATTTCATTGATTAGCCTGGGTAATGTAATAACGCGTTACCTAACAGGTGGCTCATTTTCGTTCACGGAAGAGTTTTCTGTCTTCCTATTGGTCGTGCTGACCTTTGCCGGTGCGTCGGTAGCGTTACGCCGCGACCGGCATATCCGCATTGGCTTTTTAGAGCGTGCTTTGCCTGAGCGGTGGCGGGGCGCGCTGATTCTCTTTCAAGCCCTGTGTGGACTGATCGTCCTGGGTTTAATTACCTGGTATGGCGGCAAGTTGGCGTGGCAGGAGTATCAGTGGGAGTCGCTGTCGCCCGGGTTAGGCTTGCCTCAGTGGTGGTACTTGGTGTGGTTGCCTATTTTGTCTGCCGCCATGCTATGGCGTTTAGTGCAGCAAACCCGCGACCGTTTGAAAGGGGAATTAATCAGTGACACCTGATATCTGGATGATTCTCGCCTTTGCGGGGCTGTTAATCGCTGGAGTGCCGGTGGCTTTCTCTCTAGCGCTTTCTGGTGCGGTGGGTATTGTGCTTGGGCTCTCGCCGGATATGCTGGCCACCCTGGGTACCAATACCTATAACAGCATCGCTAAATACCCTCTCATTGCGATTCCACTATTTATTCTTACCGGGCTGATTTTTGAGCGAGCAGGCGTGGCGCTGCGTTTGGTGCGTTTTGCCCAGGCGCTCATTGGGCCCCGCCACGGTGGGTTGGCGCTGGTTGCGGTATTGGTGTGCATGATTATGGGCGGCATGAGTGGCTCTGGCCCCGCTGACGCCGCTGCCGTAGCCATGGTGATGCTGCCTAGCATGACGAAAGCAGGCTACCCCAAGCCGTTTTCGGCCACGCTCATTGCGGCTTCGGCCTCCACGGCTATCTTAATTCCGCCTTCGGTGGCGCTGATTCTCTACTCGATTGTGGTGCCGGGCGTTGATCTGCGTGCGCTGTTTGCTGCGGGGTTATTCCCCGGTATTTTGGCGGGCCTTGCACTGCTGGTACCGGCGATGCTGGTCGCCAAGCGTTACGGTTGGGAAGGCACACCGGTAGACGGAGCCGAAAAGCTGACGGTACGCGGAACCTTCCGCGAGGCGCTGCCTGCTTTGTTTGCGCCAGTGCTGATTTTAGGTGGGCTGCGCTCAGGCCTGTTTACGCCCACAGAAGCCGCCGTGGTGGCGGTTGCTTACGGGGCGCTGGTGGGGCTTCTGCTCACTAAAGAGCTTTCATTTCGTGACCTTTGGGAGCTTCTGGGCGAAGCGGCGATTATTTCAGGCGTGGTGATGCTGATTATCGCGCTGGCGGGTATTTTTGCCTGGGCAGGTACCATGCTGGGTACGTTCCGTCATCTAGCCGAGTGGATTATTAGCCTGACGGATAACGGCGTGCTGTTGCTGATCCTTGTCATGCTTGCGGTGCTGGTGGCCGGCATGTTGCTCGATGCCATCTCTATTTACCTGATCATGATGCCGATCTTGATTCCGGTAATGCAGCATTTCGAGTGGAACCCTGTCTGGTTCGGCATCTTGCTGGCGATGAATATCGCGATTGGCCAGTTTACCCCCCCCGTGGCAGTGAATTTAATGGTCACGACTGAAGTGGCGAAGATACGTCTAGAGCATACGATTGGCTGGGCGCTCTTGTTTGTGGTCGCGATGGGGTGCGCGTTAGCGCTAGTGGCTATCTTTCCCAGCATTGCGCTGTGGCTGCCAACGGTACTGGGTTACAACGTTTAGTCGTAAGGGGTAATCAATTAGGGATGCCCTATGCCGATATGGCATGCGGGGTTGATGAGGTTTAACGTTTACTAAACGTTACAGGCCGCTAAACTAATACAAGGTCATGACACCGTGATGGGGCCTGAAATAGAGGGCAACCGTTTAAGAAAGGCATCCCCACAGGCGTACTCAGCGAGTTGAGAAATCTAAGGTGAGCAAGCCGCACTATTGCACTGCAGCAAGGGCAAAAATGCATCGTGCTTCGCCAATTAGCTTTTTTTTCGCTAAAGTAGGAACAGTCGGCACTAAATGCCGAGGTTGATAACAGACTGTCTTGACAACGTTTTGGAACCGAAGCACCTGAAGGGAACCGTTCTGCAGGTGGTTGCAAAGCGCATAACGCTCACAACATCAAGATAAAGAGGTGTGTTCATGAAACGCCATGTATTTTCTACCGCGGCTTTCTCAGGCGCGTTCATTGCTGCGGCAACGTTTGCCTCCCCGGCGGTTGCCCAAGAGCGCTACATCACTATCGGTACCGGCGGCCAAACCGGTGTTTACTACGTGGTTGGCCAGTCGGTCTGCCGCATGGTTAACCGTGGCAGCGATGAGCACAACATTCGCTGTAATGCCCCGTCTACCGGTGGCTCCGTGGCTAACGTCAACGGCATGAAGAGCGGCGAGCTGGACATGGGCGTTGTACAGTCCGACGTTCAGTACCGCGCTTACCACGGCGAAGCTAACTTTGAAGAAGAAGGCGCTTGGGAAGATATGCGCGCTGTCTTCACCATGCACGGCGAGCCGCTGACTGTTGTTGCACGTGCAGATTCCGGCATTGAAAACATCAGTGACTTCCCGGGCAAGCGTGTCAACATTGGTAACCCTGGTTCTGGCCAGCGCAACACCATGGATGTAGTCATGGATGCGTTCGGTTGGGACGAAGACACCTTCGCACTGGCTTCTCAGTTAGATGCTGCTGAGCAGGCGGCTGCCCTGTCTGACAACAACATCGATGCCATGGTGTACGTGGTAGGCCACCCGAACGGCTCTATCCAGGAAGCGACCACCACTATCGATGCACGTCTTGTCTCTGTGACGGGCGAAGAGATCGACGGTCTGATTGAAGAGTACCCCTACTACACCCGTTCTGTGATCCCGGGTGGTCTCTACCGTGGTAACGACGAAGACGTTGAAACCTTCGGTGTCGCGGCAACCTTCGTGTCCTCTACTGCTGTTGATGAAGACATCGTTTACGAAACTGTGAAAGCGGTCTTCGAAAACTTTGATCGTTTCAAGCGCCTGCACCCAGCGTTTGAGAACCTCAGCGAAGAAGACATGATCTCCGACGGTTTAACGGCTCCGCTGCACGATGGCGCAGCACGTTACTACCGTGAGCGTGGCTGGATCGAGTAAATCGTAAAAGAGTGACGCTATTGACGGAAGGTGAGTAGCGTCGCTTTGAGTTGCAAAGCGCGGGCACCTTGGGTGTCCGCGCTTCTTGTTGAGAGCGCTGATTGTCAGCGCTGACCATTAGGCAGGGCAAGCGTATGCGTGATGACAAACAACCTTCGGCAGCCGCTGAAAACGACCTGGAGGATATGGTCGCTTCCAGTGATACAGGGGCACGGAAACCCCTAGGCGCACCTGGCAAGCTGCTAGTAAGTATTGCAGCTGTCTGGTCGCTTTTTCAGCTATGGATTGCATCGCCACTCCCGTTTATTGTTAATTTTGGCGTGTTTAACGCCACGGAAGCGCGCTCGATTCATTTAGCGTTTGCGCTCTTTTTAGCCTTTATGGCGTACCCCGCCTTTAAGCGCTCGCCCCGTGACCGTGTACCCTTAGCCGATTGGGTGTTGGCAGCGGTAGCATCCTTTTGCGGTGCTTACCTGTTTCTTTTCTATTCGGATCTAGCGCAGCGTCCCGGTCGACCCATTACTCAAGATATTGTGATTGGTGTTGTCGGCATACTGATGCTGCTGGAAGCGACCCGCAGAGCATTAGGGCCGCCCCTGATGATTGTGGCGGCGGTGTTTATTGCCTACTCGCTGTTTGGCCCTTACATGCCGGGTATTTTGGCCCACCGTGGCGTTAGCCTGGGCGGTTTGATTAACCACCAGTGGCTGGGCACTCAAGGGGTGTTTGGTATTGCCTTGGGGGTTTCCACCAGTTTTGTTTTCCTATTTGTGCTGTTTGGTGCGCTGCTGGATAAAGCAGGTGCCGGTAACTACTTCATCAAAGTGGCATTCTCGATGCTGGGCCACTTCAAAGGTGGCCCGGCCAAAGCGGCTGTGGTGGCCTCTGGTATGACCGGTTTGATCTCGGGGTCGTCGATTGCCAATACCGTGACCACCGGTACGTTTACGATTCCGATGATGAAGCGAGTCGGCTTTAGTGCAGAAAAAGCGGGTGCGGTCGAAGTATCCTCTTCAGTGAACGGTCAGATCATGCCGCCCGTGATGGGGGCAGCCGCCTTCCTGATGGTGGAGTACGTGGGCATTCCTTATGTCGATGTCATTAAG
The DNA here is from genome assembly GCF_014640815.1 of Vreelandella lutescens. Classification (GTDB taxonomy): domain Bacteria; phylum Pseudomonadota; class Gammaproteobacteria; order Pseudomonadales; family Halomonadaceae; genus Vreelandella; species Vreelandella lutescens. Next base: position 206,638 of record NZ_BMHM01000003.1, read on the forward strand.
CATGCTTTTCTGCCTGCCCTCATCTCTTATATTGCCCTGATCTATATCGTCCACTTGGAAGCCCTGAAAGCCAACATGAAGGGCCTGCCGTCAAGCAACCCGGCGCGTCCGTTGCTGAATAAAGTGATTGGCTTTATGACCGGGCTGTTACTGCTCATGGGCCTCTCGATCGCTGTTTACTATGGCCTGGGCTGGCTGAAGCCATTGCTGGGCGATGCGACCCCGTGGGTAGTCTCTGTTGGTTTGGCGATTGTCTATGTCGGGCTGTTGAAAGTAGGCGCTAACTACCCCGAACTGGAGATGGACGACCCTAACTCTGAAGTTATTAAATTACCGCAAACTCGTCCGACAGTGATGGTAGGACTGCATTACATCCTACCCGTTGTTGTACTGGTATGGTGTTTGATGGTTGAGCGTCTTTCGCCTGGTCTGTCCGCGTTTTGGGCCACCATGTTCATGATCTTCATCATGGTGACGCAGCGTCCGATTATTGCGATTTTCCGTGGTCGTAGCCAAATGGCCGCAGATATTAAAGAAGGCTTTAAGGATCTGTGGGATGGCCTGGTGACGGGCGCGCGCAATATGATCGGTATCGGTATTGCTACCGCCACTGCAGGTATTGTCGTGGGTGCGGTGTCACAAACCGGGGTAGGCTTAGTGCTGGCAGATGTGGTGGAAATCCTCTCTGGCGGTAACCTGATGATGATTCTGCTGCTAACGGCACTGCTCAGTCTGATTTTAGGCATGGGTCTACCAACGACTGCCAACTACATCGTGGTCTCGGCACTGATGGCACCCGTCATCGTCATGCTTGGCCAGCAGAATGGTCTGATCGTACCGCTGATTGCCGTGCATCTATTTGTGTTCTACTTCGGCATCATGGCGGATGTGACGCCTCCGGTAGGTTTAGCCTCCTTTGCAGCGGCCGCCGTATCAGGTGGGGACCCGTTGCGTACTGGCTTCCAGGCGTTTTACTACAGCTTACGTACGGCTGCGTTGCCATTTTTGTTCATCTTCAACACCGATTTGCTATTGATTGATGTCACGGTGATACAGGGCATTGTGGTGTTTATAGTGGCCACTATTGCCATGCTGATCTTTGCGGCAGGCACGCAAGGTTACATGCTGACCCGTAATCGTTGGTACGAGTCGCTGCTATTGTTGTTGGTTGCCTTCACCCTTTTCCGTCCGGGATTCTGGATGGATAAAATCCATGACCCTTACGAATCGGTGCCACCGGCCCAATTCGTAGAGGCCCTTGATCGTGTGGAAGACGGCAGCAACCTTCGGGTACAAATTGCTGGTGAAGATGCCTTTGGCTCGCCTATGACGACCTATATGCTGGTGCCTGTGCCCCGTGGCGATAACGGCGAAGAGCGCATGGCGAATCTGGGCATGGAGCTTTACACCGATGGTGATCAAACGCTCGTCGATTTTGTAGAGTTTGGTAGCCAAGCGGCTGACCTTGGTTTCGATTTCGATCAAGAGATCCTCGAAGTGCTCGCTCCGGTTGATCGCTGGACCAAAGAGTGGATGTGGTTACCTGCGCTTGGCCTTTTTGGTCTGGTTGTTGTCATGCAGCGTCGCCGTCGGCGTCATGAGAAATCGAACGAAGTGGCTGCTGCTTAAGGAGGTTGCTATGTACCATAAAGTGCTGCTCCCCGTGGACTTAAACGAAGAAGCTTCATGGAAGAAAGCGCTGCCCACTGCGGTAACGCTGTGTCAAACCTTTGGCGCATCGCTGCATGTGGTCACGGTACTGCCGGAATTTAAAATGCCGATGGTGGGCGCTTATTTTCCGAAAAACTTCTCTGAAAAAGCGCATGCGGCGATGAAAGAAGCACAGCATAAGTTTATTCAGGAGCAGGTGCCCGAAGGGGTGAAAACCCAGAGCGTGATTGTGGATGGCTCGCCGTGGGAGGCCATTATCAAGGTTGGCAAGAAAATTGATGCTGACCTCATTGTGATGGCGTCGCATACCAAGCGTAAATTCGTTGATTACGTATTGGGTCCTAACGCTGAGCACGTCGTTCATCACGCAAAGGTGTCGGTGATGATCGTGCGCTAAACGTAACGTGCATCGTAAAAGCCTCAGGTTTCTGGCCTGGGGCTTTTTTTTGTCTGGCGATCAGAGAGTAATTCCCATATTAAAACTTACTAACGCATCGAATTAATTGTTGTTAACAGCGCGAGTGGAGGATTTTTTGTACTGAGTCCATCGAAAAGCACCCGCTTAGCAGCGGCTCAGCTACATTAATAGAACATTAAGCCATTAACGTTGGATTAATGGTCATCAACACACATGGTAGCTATTTACCTTGGTGCTTGGGTCAGTGACAGCCATTTGGGGTAAATCACAGGAGTTACGCCATGAATGCAGCAACAACAAAAACACACGACCACTCAGCCGGTGCGCCCAACGTTAAAATTATTATCAATAAAGTGGGGATGGACAGGCCCAGAGCCTGGCTTGCCGCCGGGATGGAGGATTTCCGTCGGGCATCTTCTATAAGCCTTGCCTACGGTATGTTTTGGGTAGGGTTAAGCATTGCGATTACCTTGGGAACCTACACGCTAGGCTACTGGTACTGGCTGCTCCCGATGATTTCAGGTTTTATGTTTGTGGGGCCGTTAGTCGCGGTGGGCTCTTATGGGATTAGTCGCGCGCTTGAGTGTGGCCGTGTCCCTAATTTAGGCGATGCGTTTGGTAGTTGGCGTCCTCATGCAGGGCAGTTAGCCATGATGGGCGTTATGATGATGATTTTCTTCCTCGCCTGGATTCGCCTTGCCACGCTGCTATTTGCGCTGTTTTTCGGCTTTGAAGTGCCCAGCCCAGCGACCCTCTACACCACGATGGTGACCACACCGGAAGGGCTAGGGATGTTGGCGGTCGGTACGATGGCAGGCGGTGTGTTGGCATTTGGTGCCTTCGCTATTAGCGTGGTTGCCATTCCCACATTAATGGATCAAGACCTTACATTTATGGAAGGTATTGAAGCCAGCGTTCGCTGCGTGGCCAGAAACTTTCGCCCTATGCTGCTGTGGGCGACCATACTGACCGGCTGCGTATTAGTCGGCGTTATGACCTTCTATATTGGTTTGGCCCTGATTCTGCCAGTGTTGGGCCATGCAAGCTGGCATGCCTATGAGGAGCTAGTACGCTTTGAGCCTATCGAAAAGCTGAAAACTTAACGACTTACACGCCACCTATGTTACTGACTGTTTACCAAAAAGATCGACATTAGCCTGACCTATGAATTGAGATGGCGTACCCTAGCGCCATCTCTTTTTTTTATTGCTTTGCGCGTTCGTTGGCATTCGTGGCTTCGTCGCCTAGGGCACTACGATATGAGGAAACAGTAGTGAAAGCGTTGTTATTGGGGTGGACTATGCTGGCGTACAGCATTCCCCATACGGGGCTAGCTGAGGCGGCAGAAACGTTGGCAGCACCGAGTGGGCCAGTGATACTCAAAATTGATGGTGATATTGCAGCGACCAATGTAGGCGAAGAAGCCCATTTTGATCGCGCGATGCTGAGTGAACTTGCGCAGCATGACTTCACCACCGGCACACCATGGACAGAAGGTGCCAGCCACTACCAGGGGCCACTCATGCGTACCCTGCTTGAGCATGTGGGGGCCGAGGGCGAGACTATTAACGTTGCTGCATTGAACGGTTATGAAGCTGAAATTCCTGTCGCCGACTTCTACGACTACGAGGTTATTTTAGCCCTCAAGCGGGACGATCAGACGATTCCTATTCGGGAGTATGGGCCGTTGTGGGTGCTGTATCCCTTTGACCATGACGAAGCGTTGCTCAGTGAGCGTATGCGCTTTAGAGCGGTATGGCAGGTAATGCATATTAATGTCCGTTAGTGATTCCGTAACACGAGCGCCTCGCCTGCTGCGCTACCCGCGTCGCCTTAAGTTAGTTGCTATCATTACGGTCCTGCTGTTTGCGGCCGCCTTAGTGGTGGCCGCGTTGTCTGCATGGCGGCAGGATAATCTGACACAGAGCCTGCGAGAAGACACCGCCTGGGTGGTCTATAAACTTGACCGCGACGCCGTACAGCTACTGAACCACTTGCTAGCAGACACGCGAGGCCCCCTTTCCCCAGCGGCCCAAGATGAACTCAACCTACGTTTTGAACTGCTCTACAGCCGGATCACCCTGTTAAGAGAAGGGGAAGTTAGCTCGCTTTTGCAGAGCATTAGTGCTGCGCGTGAGCTGTTAGATCAAATTCAGCAACAGCTTGATATCTTAGACCCGATGTTCGAGCCCCATGACGTGTTGGCACCGCTGCCAGTCACTGGGCTGGAAACCGAGTTGCATGTGCTTACGCGGCTGACTGAACGGTTTGTGATCGCCATTAATGGATATCTGGCAGAGTCAGCCACTGAAGAGCGGGCACTCTTGAGTACGCTGTATAAGCTCTTAATTTCGCTACTGATCGGCATGAGCTTCGCGGTGCTGCTGGTCATTATCTTTCTGGTGCGTGAAATGCGCGAAAGCGCAGCGGCGCGCCGTGAGCAAGAGCAGTTAGGTAAACAGCTTCAAGTCACTGCCAAGCAGGCTCAAGCGGCTAACCATGCTAAGTCAGATTTTCTAGCGATGGTCAGTCACGAAATTCGTACGCCGCTCAATGGGGTGATTGGCATGAGCGAGCTGCTGCGTGAACCGGCAAGCCCCGTCCAAGTGGAGGATTACGCCCGTACGATTCACGACAGCGCCAACCAGCTTCTGGCGATGATTAATGAAATTCTCGATTTTTCTAAAATTGAAGCAGGGCACTTAACGCTTGAAACCTCGCCCACTGCGCTCAAGCCCTTGGTGGAAGGGGTGATGGCGCTCTTTGAGCCTCGCGCCCATGAGAAAGACCTGCGGCTCTCGTTACACGTTGACCCGTTAGTGCCCGCCTGGGTCATGATTGATGCTGGGCGGTTACGCCAAATTTTGCTGAACCTGATCGCTAATGCGATCAAATTTACCGACCACGGCAGCGTCACTATTAAGGTGTCTTCCACGGTAGAGCACCTCTCGTTTGAGATTAGCGACACCGGATGTGGGCTCAATAGTGAACAGCAGGAGACGCTGTTTGAGCCCTTCCAGCAGGCCGATGAGAGCGTAGCGCGCCGCTATGGCGGTACAGGGCTGGGGCTTGCGATTTGCAAGCGGTTAAGCGAGGCCATGCAGGGTCGCCTAGGCGTCATTAGCCTGCCAGGCCAGGGCAGTACATTCTGGTGTGAGCTGCCGCTGTTGGAGGCCAACCCGGTGACTACGCCGTTGCCTGCTGAGCCGACCCAAGATTTTAGCGGTACCTCACTGCTACTGGTCGAAGACAACGCGGTGAACCGTAAAGTAGCGGTCGGGCTGCTATCACGGCTAGGGTGCGAAGTCATCTGCGCTGAAAATGGGCACGATGCGCTGGCATGGGTGAATCGTCAGCAGGTGCATTTGATCTTTATGGATATACAGCTGCCTGATATTGATGGTGTGGCGGTGACCCAGCAGCTGCGCGCCAGAGGTGGTTGGTGCAGCACAGTGCCTATTGTGGCAATGACGGCGGGCGGTGCGGAAGATGATCGCAGCCGCTGCTTGGCTGCTGGCATGAATGACTACATCACTAAGCCGCTGTCGCTACTAGCGTTAAGCAACGTACTGGCGCTTCAACTGTCGTCGACGCCTCCCTCATACCCTCCCGTGGCAGCAGGTGATGAGCAGAACGACGCCGCGTTGATGAATGCAGTAACGCTTGAGACGCTAGTGAGCTCACTGGGCATCGACAGCGTTCATCAACTGATCGCGCTCTATCACCAGCAGGTGAGTGATTACATGGCCCAATTGGAAGGCTATCTCGCGTTTGGTGATGATCTTAAGCGTGATCAATGGCAACAGGTAAAACGGCTTGCGCACCAATTACGAGGAGAGTCAGTGAGCATTGGTGCTGATCAGTTTGCTGCTCAAGCGAAGCACTTAGAGAGGCTGGCGGCCAATGATCACGCGTCATTGGAACAGCTAGAGGCGTGCTTGAAGACGCTGTGCCACTGTGCGGCCAGCACCCACGCTGCGTTGGAGCAATGGCGTCGTGACCAAAAGCTTCACTAGCAGCGGCATGGTGGCGGCCGCCAGCCGTGATCCCAACCCGCGACGGGCCGCTAATGAGCTGGCCAGCATATTGGGCCACGAGAATGTGGGCTTTGTGCTGTTTTTCTGTAGCGCAGAGTACCCGCTGGCTGAGCTTGCCCAAGCGATGAGCAGTGCGTTTGGCACGCTTCCTATTAGCGGCTGCACCACGGCAGGAGAGCTAACGCCTCATGGCTATGATCGCGGTTCTATCGTCGCGATTGGCTTTGATCGGCGATTTTTTGCCGTCGAAACGGCGCTCATCGATGACCTAGAACACTTTGACCTACCTACCGCACAGCCCTTGGTGGATACGCTGTTAGAGCGTTGCCGTCGTCAGGCCGTCGCCCCGGTGAACGAGCACAGTTTTGCCCTGACGCTGTTAGATGGGTTATCCAGCCGAGAAGAGCAGGTGCTGGCAACGCTGGATGCCGCGCTTGGGCGAATTCCCAGCTTTGGCGGCTCCGCAGGGGATGACAACCACTTAACCCATACCCATGTGTATGCTAACGGGCGTTTTTATACCCGGGCAGCGGTGGTGGTGATGCTTAATACCAAGCTGCCGTTTGAAGTGTTCTCAACCCATCACCTTGAGCCACTCACGCATAAGCTGGTGGTGACAGCGGCTGACCGAGAGCGCCGTCGGGTACTTGAGCTCAATGGTGTTCCCGCGGCTGAGCTTTATGCCGCGCTGGTGGGTTGCCCGGTTTCCGCGCTTGAGCCTGCTATCTTTGCCCAACATCCGCTCGCGGTACATCTAGGCGGGCAACACTATATACGCTCAATTCAGCGCGTTAATGATGACGGTAGCCTGAGTTTCTACTGCGCGGTAGAAAACGGCATTGTGCTGACCGCGATGCAGCCCACACCGCTACTGTCGGATTTAGCGCACATGCTGGAGCGGGTCACCGCACGCCTGGGCCAGCCCGCTGCGATCATTGGCTGCGACTGCTTTTTACGTCGGATGGCTTTGGAGTCGTTGGGCCAGCTTGATCAAGCCTCCTCGCTGCTGAGCCAAGCCCGCGTGGTGGGGTTCAATACCTACGGCGAGCAGCACCACGGCATGCATGTAAACCAGACGTTTACGGGGGTGGCTTTTGGCACTGTTCCAACTCCCTGATACACAGCGATGCCCCGATGACATAGCTGCCCTGCATGAGGAGAATCGCCGCTTACGCAAAGTATGCGAAGCGTTAATGGAGCGAGTGGAGTCAGGGGGTAGTCCCAACAGTGCTCCCTATGCGGCCTTCGAGCGCTCGGTGTTGCTGGCTGAACAGGTGCGTGAGCGCACCGATGCGCTGCATCGTACGCTGGATGAACTCAGCCAGGTGAATACACGCCTGCTGGCGGCGAATGCGGAGGCGCAGGCCGCCAACGTCTCGAAAACTAAGTTCTTGGCCGCCGTCAGCCATGATTTATTGCAGCCCCTAAACGCCGCACGGCTGTTTGCCAGCGCTCTGGAAACCCATGCGCTGCCTGAATCCTCCCAGGCGCTGGTCGGCCATATTGGTCGTTCGTTAAAAGATGTTGAGGGCTTGTTGGGCACGCTAGTGGATATATCGCGACTGGATGCCGGGGTGCTGCATGCCGATAAAGCGCCGTTTGCCGTAAGCACGCTGCTGGATGCTCTGGCGGAAGAGTATCGGCAAGTGGCCGCTGTGCGAGGGCTGTCGCTGCACTACGTTCCCTCCAGTGCGTGGGTAGACTCCGACCTGGCGCTGCTCGCGCGGGTGGTGCGCAATTTTCTCAGTAATGCGGTGCGCTATACCGAGTATGGCCACTTACTGTTAGGCTGCCGACGCCGCGCGACCGGGCTCGAAATTATGGTAGGCGATACCGGCCCTGGTATTCCTGAGCCCCAGCGCAAAGCGATTTTTCTAGAGTTTCGCCGTGCCAGCCAGCCCCAGGCCAATCATAGTCGAGGCCTTGGGCTGGGCCTGGCCATCGTTGACCGTATTAGTACCATGCTCGACCACCCTGTAACGCTGGCGTCACAGCTAGGTCGTGGCTCGCTGTTTTCTATTTTAGTGCCTTATGCAGCGCCGCGTGCCAGTGTTGAAAGAGCACCTAACTCGCCGCCTTTTGCGCACTGGGACGACGATCCGTTACACGGCTGCGTGGTGTGGGTAGTGGATGATGACCCCGCGATTATTGAGGGTATGCAGGCGCTGCTGGGTAGTTGGGGATGTCGAGTACGGGCCGCAGCAACGGTAAGCGCGCTGGAAGCCGCCAGCGACGGGGAGCGCCCTGCGGTACTGCTGGTGGATTATCACCTAGGGGAACATCGGGAAAATGGCATTGATTTAGCGGCCCGGCTGCGTCGGCGTTATCCGGGTTTAGCCACGGTGGTAATTACCGCTAACCATGAAGCGGCGGTGAAACGCGCCACGCGGCAGGCGGGTATGCACTGCCTGTTAAAGCCACTCAAACCGCTGCGCTTAAAAATGTTGCTAGGCACGCTGTTAGATAGCCGCTAATCCTTCGCTATCCCTTCGCTAGCGCCGTACGTTTGGCGAGAAAACCGCTTAAATCTTCCTCTCCGGCGACCACAATAGCGTGTACTCGGCTGGTCGCCCCTAGCTTGCGCAAAATGGCCGATACGTGTGTCTTTACCGTGGTTTCAGCAATCGCTAACTCGCGGGCTATCTGCTTGTTCGACATCCCCTGGCTCATACAGCTCAATACATCCAGTTGCTTGTCGGTGAGACGCGGCAATCGGGTTGGTTTGCTGTCCGCGCCCTCTGTTGTAGTAGAGGGCATACCGCGAGGAGGCGGGCGGCGCATAATATCGGCGGGCAGGTAGAGCTGGCCCTGAAGAATTTGATGCAGCGCGTTGAGAAGCTGCTCTCTGGGGGTCGATTTAGGAATATAGCCCACGGCCCCCAGCGTAATCGCATCCAGCACCAGCTGGCGCTCTTGATGGGCCGATACAATGGCAACGGGCAGCCAGGGGAAAGTCTCCCGCAGGGTTTTCAGCCCCTCTAACCCATCGGCATCCGGCAGGCTCAAGTCTAATAGCAGCAGATCTAACCCTTCCAAGGCTTCAATGCGTGCCATGGCCCCCGCGAGGCTGTCGGCCTCCAGCAGTTGAGTGTCGGTGAAACCACTGCTGATCACCGCGTGCAGCGCATCGCGGAACAGCGGATGGTCATCTGCAACTAACAGCGAATACATGGCGTCTCCTTCCAAAGGATGAGGGTGCGTCCTGCCATCGGGCTATATCGTGAATGGCGTGAGTGACCAACACTGGGTAGGCACCTTTTAATAATCATAATACGCAGGAGCAGTACCATGATCTACGCCAACCCAGGTGAAGCGGGCTCTGTTGTCTCGTTTGAAAAACGCTATGGCAACTACATCGGCGGTGAGTTTGTTCCCCCGGTGAAGGGCCAATACTTCGACAACATTAGCCCAGTCAACGGCAAAGTGTTCTGTGAAATTCCTCGCTCTAGCGCTGAAGATATCGAAAAAGCGCTGGACGCCGCCCACAAAGCCGCACCGGCATGGGGCAAAACCTCGGTTCAAGAGCGCAGTAACATTCTGCTCAAAATTGCCGACCGCCTTGAGCAAAATCTCGAAATGCTGGCCGTGGCCGAAACCTGGGACAACGGTAAAGCTGTCCGTGAAACCCTCAATGCGGATATTCCGCTGGCCGTTGACCACTTCCGCTACTTTGCGGGCTGCCTGCGCTCCCAAGAGGGCACTGCGGCGGATATCGACGCTAACACGGTGTCGTACCACTTCCACGAGCCGTTGGGCGTGGTAGGGCAAATTATTCCGTGGAACTTCCCCATTCTGATGGCGGCGTGGAAATTAGGCCCGGCGCTGGCAGCGGGTAACTGCGTGGTGCTCAAGCCTGCTGAACAGACCCCTGCGTCTATTTTGAAAGTGATGGAAGTGATCGGCGACCTGCTGCCCCCTGGCGTGCTGAATATCGTCAACGGTTTTGGTGCAGAAGCAGGTCAGGCGCTGGCTACCAGTAAACGCATCGCTAAGATCGCCTTTACCGGCTCGACGCCGGTGGGCTCGCATATTCTGAAGTGCGCGGCAGAGAATATTATTCCTTCTACGGTAGAGCTAGGCGGCAAGTCTCCCAATATCTACTTTGCCGATATTATGAACGCCGAGCCGACGTTTATTGATAAAGCGGTAGAAGGGCTCGTGCTGGCCTTCTTTAACCAGGGCGAAGTGTGTACCTGCCCGTCGCGGGCATTGATTCAAGAAAGCATGTACGACGAGTTCATGGCGAAGGTGATTGAGCGCACCAAAACCATCAAGCGCGGCAACCCGCTGGATACCGATGTTCAGGTGGGCGCGCAGGCGTCTCAAGAGCAGTTCGATAAGATTATGTCGTACATGGACATCGCCCGGGATGAGGGCGCGGAATTCCTCACTGGCGGCAACAAGGAAACCCTGGATGACAGCATTAACAGCGGTTACTACATTCAGCCCACGCTGCTGAAAGGTAATAACCAGATGCGCGTATTCCAGGAGGAGATCTTTGGGCCGGTTGTCGCGGTCACGACCTTCAAAGATGAGGAAGAAGCGCTGGCGATTGCCAACGACACCGAGTTTGGCTTGGGCGCAGGCGTGTGGAGCCGCGATATTAACGTGGCTTTCCGTATGGGGCGTGGCATTCAAGCAGGTCGCGTTTGGACCAACTGCTATCACCAGTACCCCGCCCACGCAGCCTTCGGTGGGTACAAGAAATCCGGTGTGGGCCGCGAAACCCACAAAGTGGCGCTTGAACACTACCAGCAAACCAAAAACCTGCTGGTCAGCTACGACATCAACCCGCTGGGCTTCTTTTAATCGTTAACGATTCGTTATAACCCCACCGCATCCCGGCGATAAACCTATCGCCGGGATGTTTTTTTTGGCGTGGCCCCTTAGCGTGGTGCGTGACCCAACCAGCGGCGGGCCATGCGCTCGGCGTGGGCAAGGTTGCTTACCACGGCCAATTTACCGACTTCACGATGAATGCCCGCACGCTTTATTTTCAGCGCCAACCGGGGTGGCAGCCCGACAAACATAACGCCCACACCTTGCTCACCCAGTTCCCGGCGTAACGTATCTAGTGCCACCATCGCGGTGGTATCCAGGCTCGGTACATCGCGCATATCCAGCACCACAACTCTCACGTTGTGATCAATCACCCGCAAGGTGGCAATGGCTTTCTCTGCGGCGCCGAAAAACAGCGGGCCAGTGATTTTATAAAGCGCGACTTCCGGCGGGAAGTGCTCGCCTGAAGAAGGCGCGGCTAAGCGCTGTGTATGGGTTAACTGGGCCATACGACGAATAAACAGCGCAGCGGCTAGGCCAATGCCCACGGCCACCGCGATGACCATGTCAAAAATGACCGTCAGCGCGAAGCAGATCACCAGTACCCACACATCGCTGGCGGGGGCGCTCCTTAGCGTATGCATAAAGTGGCGAGCTTCACTCATGTTCCAGGCAATGATAAACAGCAGTGCAGCCAACGCCGCCATCGGCACAAACCCTAGCAGGCCTGCCAGTGCAACCACGGCCAGTAATACCACCAGCGAATGCACCACGGCAGCTATCGGTGAAAAAGCGCCGCTTTTAATATTGGTGGCGGTGCGGGCCAGGGCGGCTGTCGCAGTGATGCCGCCAAAAAAGGGCACCACTAAGTTGCCAAGCCCCTGGCCGATCAGCTCTGCGTTTGGGTCATGGCGGGTTCGGGTTAAACCGTCCGCCACCACGGCACACAGCAGCGACTCAATGGCGGCGAGTAGCGCAATCGCTAAGGCGGGGCCCAGTAGCGATTGAATGAGGGCAAAGTTGATCTCAAGCGGCGTGCCATCTGCCCCCGGAAAATGCCAGGGCGCGGTAAAGCTGGGCGCGAACGGGGGAATACCAGTGCCGCTCTCTCCCTCGAACTCCCAGCTAAAGCGCGAGGCGATGGTGTCCACTTCGATGCCGCCCCACAGTAATAGCGTGGCAGCCAGAGTGCCCACGGCTAAGCCGACCAGCGGCGCGGGAACCGGCGTTTTTAAGCGTGGCCACGTTAACAGCGCTGCCAACGTGACAAGCCCTACACTGATTTCTGCTACCGACAGGGTCGGCAGCGCTTGGCCAATTAACACGAGATTATGTAGGGTGCTGTCGCCGAGTGCGACGCCGCTTAAGCCGAGAAAGTCAGGCAGCTGCAGCAGCGCAATCACCACGCCGATACCTGCGGTAAAGCCAAGAATCACCGGGTAGGGAACGTACTGAATCAGGCTGCCCAGCCGGGAAAGCCCCAGCGCCACCAAAATAGCGCCTGCCATTAATGTGGCGATGAGTAGCCCACCCAAGCCATGGTTGGCGACAATAGGGAAGAGGATCACGACAAAAGCCGCGGTAGGGCCTGAGATGTTAAACCGAGACCCGCCGGAGAGCGCAATCACCGCGCCCGCGACAATCGCGGTGTATAGCCCGTGTTGAGGCGGCACGCCCGTGGCAATCGCTAATGCCATGGAGAGCGGCACGGCGACCACGCCGATTGTTAACCCCGCCATCACATCGCGTTTCAACTTGCCCAGCGTATACCCTTCACGCCACGCTTGTAACAGCGCACTGCCGGGCATCGGGAAAACATATCCCGAAGGACGATGGTCGCGAGACATGGCGCAGCCCTCCCTAGCCATAAAGAAATAGCCATAAAGAAAACGAGCTATTACGCTACGCCTGAGTTCGGGCGCTCACAACAAGGCGTTAGTCTCGACATGGTGACAAAAAAATCCCGGCACGCAGGCCGGGATTGTTCTTACAGTTAACGCGGGTACTACATCTGAGCGTCTTCAGGCGGTTCGCCGATAGTGCCCGGCATTGCCTGTACATGGCCCATTTGCTGGCCCGCCAGGGTGAGGAAGTGCAGGTGGCGTTCGTACTCTGCCACAAGATCACCAATCACCTGACCTCGGGTGTAGCCGTTGAGGTCTTTATCCTGACCGCCTTCGGCAAGGTACACATCCAAGCGCACGTAGAAATCATCGTCTGCTGGAATGAAGTTCGGTGTACGCATGCGATGCGGACAAACCTGATAGACAAAGCTGGTGGCGTCGCCAAAGTCGACCTGCAGCATTAGGTTGGGCAGGGATTCCCCCTCAACCTGCTCTTCAGTGACGTTAGCGGTTTGGCCTCGGCTCTCAAGCTCTTGGGCAAACTGTGTCATCGCCGGGCGAATCGAGTGCTCAATGGTCGCGGCGGCACCTGCGCGGTTGGAGGTATCCAGCGCGCGATCTAGACGCTCACGCCAGTCGCCGCCGGGGGCACCGCCTGCAATCATGCGGCGAGCGTCGGCTTTGCTGCCTTCCAGTTTCAGCGCTTTGTAGGTGCCCACCATAATGGCGAAGATCACCACCGAGAAGGGCAGCGCCGTAATCACGACGGCACTTTGTAGCGCGTTCAGGCCCCCCGCCATCAGCAGTGCCACAGTAATCAGGCCAATCACCGCCGACCAGAAGATACGCAGCTTCACCGGCGCATCGTGGTTCACGTCGCTCAAGATCGAGGTGAAGTTGGCCAGTACCAGCGCGCCAGAGTCCGCCGAGGTAATGAAGAATACGATACCCAGAACGGTCACGACGGCGGCGGTAATGCCCACATAGGGGTAGTACTCAAGCAGCGTATATAGCGTGGTTTGCGGCGAGTTAAGTGCCTGCTCACCCAGTTCAACAACGCCTTGGTTAGCCACCAATTCGATACCGCTATTACCAAAAATCGACATCCATACCATCATAAACGCCAGCGGAATAAACAGCGCACCGGCAACAAACTGACGAATAGTACGGCCGCGTGAAATACGTGCTAGGAACAGTCCCACAAAGGGCGTCCAAGCAATCCACCAGCCCCAGAAGAAGATCGTCCACCACATCTTCCACTCTTGAGCGCCCTCATCGGCAAAGGCATAAGTATCAAAGCTTGCTGCCACAAAGCCAGAAAGGTAGTCGCCTGCGTTGTTGACGACTTTATCCAGCAGTACCAGCGTGTCGCCAGAGAACAGCACGAACAGCATCAGCGCCAAGGCCAACAGCATGTTGAATTCAGACAGGCGACGGATGCCTTTCTCAACGCCCGTGACCACGGAAATGGTGGCCAATATCACGACCAGGCCGATCAAGATGATTTGCACGGTCAGCGTTTCTGGCACGTCGAACATGTAGTTCAAGCCATAGTTAAGCTGAATCACCCCAATGCCGAGACTTGTGGCGATACCAAAAACGGTAGAAATGACGGCGGTGATATCGACGGCGTTACCAATCGGGCCATGAATACGCTTGCCCAGCAGCGGGTAGAGCGCACTGCGAATAGCCAGCGGCAAGCGGTGGCGGTAGCTGAAGTAAGCCAGTGCCATGCCCATCAACACGTAAAGGCCCCAGCCAGAAAGCCCCCAGTGCAGATAGGTTTGTACGACGGCGTTGCGCATGGCCTCTTGGCTTTCAGGCGTTAAGTCGGGCGGTGCCAGATAGTGGGCAACCGGCTCGGCTACGCTGAAAAACAACAGGTCAATACCAATGCCCGCAGCAAACAGCATGGCTGACCACGACAGCAGCGAAAATTCAGGACGTGAGTGGTCAGGCCCTAAACGAATACTGCCGAAACGCGACATACCGATGATCACTACAAACACAAGGTAGGCCACAATCGCTAGCATGTAGTACCAGCCAAACGTTTTGCTTACCCAGGCAAGGCCCGCATCAAAAAAGGCACCTGCTTGTTCGGTGAACAGCATCGTCACGATGAGAAATACAAGAATACCCGCGACGCTGCCGTGGAAAACCACGGGGTTCAGGCGGTCTCGTGAGGGGAGAACGGGGTTGTCTTTCGCCATGGAGGCGGACTCCTGTTGTTAAGACAAAGATGAGTGATACGTTATTTTTGAATGAACGTTCAAATAAAATACGCGGTTTAGACAATCACTTCAAGTCGATGGCTAACGTATCAGGGTGGCAACAAGGGCTATGACAGGAGTATAGAAACAAATGCGCCCAGCTAGGCTGGGCGCATGGAGCGGGTTTGACGCTAAATAAACGCTTACTCGGCAGAGGCTTCTTCTGTATCCATCTCTGCGGCATCACCATGATGACCGTGCTTGCCACGCTCACCCTCTCCTCGCTCATGGCGGTGTTCAGCGTGCATTTCGTGCATGGCGTCGCGCAGCGCCTGTTGCTCCTCTTCCGTTAGAATTTCAGCGACGCGGGCCTGATGCTCTTCACGCAGGGCAAGCACGGCTTCGCGGTGCTCAGCGTGCGCTTCGTTTAGCGCCGTTTGCTGCTCTTCGCTCAGCTCTGCGCGTTCATATACTTCCTGGCGACGCTCTTCCATGCGCTCCATCATGGCTTCACGATCCATACCACGGCCTTCATGGTGGTCTGCCTGAGCGGTAAAGGCCAACGGAGTGAGGGCCACTGCAAGCAGGGCAGGAGCAAATAGCTGACGTAGTGACATCTTCATGGCATACCTCGTTTTTAATGAATACATGGTAATTTGACGATGTCAGTATTAACGGGCTTGGTGTAAATCGTTTGCACAAAGTGTGCAACAACCGTGATCTTCTCAACAGCAGCAAGACACGGGACGGGTAACCGGTGAGGGGACACCATTACCTATCGCCAATAGGAGATATACATGCCAGAACTCACTGGGATACGCCGACTCTTAAGCCTTAGCGCACTGGCCTTACTGCTTAGCGGGTGTGGCGCTACTCATCAAGTAAGCCAGGGGGCACCCGCCATTGAGCAAAGCGCGCTAAAGGATACTCAGCCGTTTACTCGCCTTGATCCCCAGCGCTATACGCCTGACGATTGGCCCGAGGCGTTGAGTGCCACCGTGCTGTTACCGTCGCATAGCGACACGCTGCGACCAGCCGCGCTGGTGGTGCATGGCGGCGGCTGGCGCAATCGCGGCCCTGAGGATATGGAAGGCATTGCCGAACAGCTGGCGGGGCAGGGGTATGTGACGGTCAATATTGAGCACCGCTTTGCACCTGACTATCGCTTCCCCGCGCAGCTGCATGATTTGCAGCAGGCGATGGCCTGGATACATGAGAATGCTGGCGCGTGGCAGGTCGATACCGATCGCATCGTGGGCGTAGGCTTTTCATCGGGTGCGCACTTGGTCAGCCTGTTGGCGCTTGCAGGCAGTGAAGGCCCACTGGCAGAGCCCTATGGGGGCGAGCACGCCCGTTTGGCAGCGGTGGTCGCAGGCGGACTGCCCAGCGACCTGTTGAAATTTAACGATGGCCGCCTCGTCATTGATTTTATTGGCGGTACCCGAGCTGAGCAGCCTGACGCTTACGCACTGGCGTCTCCGGCACGGCAAATCACCGCGAACGCTCCGCCCTTTTTCCTATTTCACGGCAGTTGGGATCAGCTCGTGCCCGTTGACCATGCCACCGACTTTTACGCCGCGCTGCAAGCCCAAGGCATTCCCAGCGAGCTGTACCTACAAAGAGGCCGGGGCCACTTTGCCAGCTTCCTGTTGAGAGGCAGCGCCATTGAAGCCGGTATCGCGTTTCTTAATCAGCAGGTACAGCCTGAATAGTGGTTCACCCTTCCGGCTGATATTTATAGCCCACCCCGTAAACCGAGCGAATAATTTCTTGGTCGGGGAGGGCTTCAGTAATCTTTTTACGCAGTTTCTTGATATGGCTGTCGACCGTGCGTTCAGACACGATGCGGTTATCGCGGTACATATGATCCATTAGCTGTTCGCGGCTAAAGATGCGCCCCGGTGATTGCATCATGACGCGCAGTAACTGAAATTCGACCGCGGTTAAGCCTAAATCCTGGCCGTCGGCTAACGCCTGCCAGCCCTCTTCATCCAGCGTGACCGGAGCGTGTTTTGCGGTGTTTGGGGTATCTGCCTGAGCAGCAGCATGGCTTCTGCGCAGTACGGCTTTAACGCGTGCCACCACTTCACGGGGGCTGAAGGGTTTGCAGATGTAATCATCCGCGCCGAGCTCAAGCCCCAGCAGCCGGTCCACCTCTTCCACCTTGGCAGTGACCATAATGATCGGCAGCGTAGGCCATTGCTGACGAATTTCACGGCAGAGCGTCAGGCCATCTTTACCCGGTAGCATCACATCCAGCAGCACCAGCGCAGGTGAGTGCTGGGTGAGCCAGGGGATGACCTCATTGCCGTGACTAATAATGCTGGGCGCAAAATGATTGCTTTGTAAGTAATCGGCCATGAGTCGAGCGATTTTGGGCTCGTCCTCAACGATCAGCAGAGCAGCGTCTTGGGATAAGCCATCTTGGGGTAAGGCATCGGAGGGTGGTGCACTCGGAGACATCGCAAGCTCGCTTATGGTGTGTTTAAAGGGCGGTTAGCAGTGGAAACCGCAGGGTCCAGGTCAATCCGCCAAGCGCTGAAGCACTGGGAGTGAGCGTTCCACCGTGGGCGGTGACCAGCGCGCTGGCAATGGAAAGCCCCAGGCCGCTGCCACCACTGGCGCGGTTTCGGGATCCTTCCACACGGTAGAGCCTCTCAGTCAGTCGTGAAAGCTCACCTTCGGGAACGCCTGGGGCGCTATCCTGCCAAGTAATCACGGCGTCTCCGCGCTCGCAGGTAAGGGAGACGCTCAATTTTCCAGGTGGCTGAGTGTAGGCGCAGCTGTTATCCAGCAAGTTGCTCCACAGCTGGCGTAACCGTTGGGCATCGCCACGAATCATCACATCATCGGCCAGGGCAGTGGAGAGGGTAAGGCCGCTCTCTTCCAACCAACGGTCGGCGTCGCTCAAACGGCTCTCAAGGCTTTCGCTCAGGTTCATGGGGGCCAGTTGAATATCCAGCGCGCCGGCATCGCTTTGCGAGAGCAGGCGTAGGTCCGTCACCAGCCGCTCTAGTTGAGCGACTTCTTGGGCCAGCGAACTCAGGTTTTCCTGATTCAGCGGGCGGATGCCGTCCTGCATGGCTTCAATTTCACCCCGCAGCACGGCCAGCGGGGTGCGCAGCTCATGAGCGGTATCCGACACCCAGCGAGCGCGGGCTTCGCGGCTGGCTTCTAGCGTGGCGGCCAGCACGTTGAAATCCCGGGCAAGGCGGGAAAGCTCATCTTTGCCACGCTCTGGCAAGCGAGTGTGGTAGTCGCCCTCGGTTAGGCGCAGCGTAGCACCGGCCAAGGCACGGGTGCGTCGACCCAGCCACCAGGAGAGCCCGCCCGCCAGCAGCAGCGACGCAAGGCCCAGTGAGATCACGATGAGCACCAGATTGCGCTGCTGGCGCTCCAAAAAGCGGCTTTCCATGCGCTCCATCATCTCTTGTGGCGGGCGGAAGCCGAGTGTACCAATCACTTCCCTCTGGCCGCTTGGCGTCATATCGCTATACAGCGTCAGCCAGCGCCAGTCCATGGAGCCGCGCGGTCCGTCGACAGGTGGCACGACATAGTCGCCCTCGGTATCGCGCAAGGCAAAATCCTCGGCTTCGCCAAGAGGCGAAGGGCGGTCACGGTGCTCTTGGCCCAGCTCAAAGCGCACGATGTAGGGCCAGCGGTCAGGTGACGCTTCTAACCACGCCCAGTCGCCCTGAGTTTCCCAACGAGTGACCAGTCCGTCGGCCAGAAGGGTGGCGCGCCGCTCCTGGGACTGGTTGAGATACTCAAGAAACCCGCGGTCGATACTGTACGAGACCGCGAGAAACACGCTGGCAGCGATCGCAACGTTAACGCTGAGAATCGCCACGAACAGCTTTAGCCCCAGCCGCGAAGGCCGCCACTGGCGCAATTGGGCTAATCTACCCATTAGTTGACGCCCTGTTGGCTTGGCTGTCGCGGCGCGCTTAACCGTTCACGCAGGTTTTCCAGCCCTAAATAGAGGCACGGCACGACCACCAGCAAAATCAGGGTGGCGAAGAGCATGCCAAAGCCTAGCGAAATTGCCATGGGAATCATAAAACGTGCTTGGCGTGAGGTTTCCAAAATCATCGGCGCAAGCCCCAGGAACGTGGTCAGCGTGGTCATCATAATGGGTCGTAGACGGCGGGTCGCGGCGGCTACAATCGCTTCGCGAGGTGCCATGCCTTCCCGACGTTTACGGTTAGCGTAGTCAATTAATACCAGCGCATCATTAATCACGACGCCTGACAGCGCTAGCATACCTAATAGGCTAATAATCGACAGCCCAAAGCCCATCAGCATATGACCGCCCACTGCGCCGACAATACCAAAGGGAATCGCGGCCATCACCAAGAGCGGCTGCAGGTAGCTTCTAAACGGAATAGCGAGCAGCGCATAGAGCGCGGCTAACATCAGCCACATGGCGTTACGCAGGGTGGCAAGGTTATCGGCGGTGTCTTGTTGGCGACCGCCCATGCTGACTTCAAGCCCCGGCCAGGTGTTGCTGAGCGTGGGGAAGACCTCCTCTTGAAGGGTCGCGAGCACTTGGTTAATCGCTTGGTCGCCCTCTGAATCGGCGGTGACGGTGATAATGCGCCGTCCATCAATACGCTGCAGGCTGCTGGAGGCTTGGCTAAGGGTGATATCCGCCACCCGCGAGAGCGGCACACTCATCCCGTCGGGGGTACGTACCGGCAGGCGATATAATTCGCTGAGGCTGTCCCGAGCCTGCTCCGGCAGGCGCACTTCCACGCTGACTTCCTGACGGCCAATAAACTGTTCCACTGCTGTCGCCCCTTGCAGTGGGCCGCGGAGCGCCTGGGCGAGGTCGTTGCCGGTTAGCCCGAGAGAACGCCCTTCGGCGGAAAGGCGCATTTCTAGCTGCGGCTTGCCATCACCCAGGCCGCTGTCGATATCGGTTAAGCCGTACTCGCCCAACCGTTCGGCCAAACGGGCAGCGGCGGCTTCCAGTACTTGGGTGTTAGGGTGAGAGAGTCGCAGGCTTAAAGCGGCACCGCTGCCGGGCCCGCCAAAGTCAGACTCAAAGCGCACCGACTGCGCGCCTAATAGATCCCCGGTCAGTTCCCGCCACTCCCGGGCAATGCGTGAAGGCGGCCATGCATCCAGGCTTTCCGAGGCGATATCCAAACGCACTTCCAGGCTTTCTCCATCCAGGCGGCTGCGGGTGCTGCTGAAGGTGAGGGTCTCTTCCTGCTCGCTAAGCTGGGCGGCGGCATCCAGGAGCTGCTGGCTGAGCTCACGGCTAACGCTGATATGGCTGCCAATCGGCAGAGTGACGGTGGCTTGCACCTGATCAGACTCGACCCTTGGCATCAGTGAAAAACCAAGCCGTCCACTCATCGCCCAGGCCATGGCCACGCATAAAATGGCGACGCCAATAGAGACGGTCAGTAGGCGTTGATTCAGCGCACGCTGTAAAAAGGGCTCGAACTGTTGATAGGTGAAATGGTGAAGACCGCGCTGCATTCGCAGCCGTACCGCTTCGATAGGGCGCTGCCAGGCAGGGGTTTGTCGAGGCTTGCTGGCGTGGGCCAAGTGGGCGGGCAAAATAAACAGCGCTTCCACTAGGGAAATAATAAACACGGTGATGACCACCACGGGTACAGTGGCAAAAATCAGCCCTAAAAAGCCCGGCAGGAAGAGCAGCGGTAGAAACGCGACAATATTAGAAAGAATCGCGAAGGTAAGCGGGGTCGCAATTTCCTGGGCACCTTTGACCGCCGCATCCCGCAGTGAGTAGCCCTGCTCACGGTAGCTGTAGATGTTTTCACCCACCATGATGGCGTCATCCACTACGATGCCGAGGGCGATAATAAAGGCGAACATCGACATCATATTGAGCGATACGCCGACCCAGGGCAGAAACAGCATGGCCCCTAAAAAGGCGGTGGGAATACCTAACGTGACCCAAAAGGCCAAGCGCGCTTCTAGAAACAGCGCCATCAGGATTAGCACTAGTGCTAGCCCCATCCAGGCGTTTTTCAGCAACAGACCTAAGCGGTCTTCATAAACCTCCGAGCTATCCCGGGAAACATCCAGGCTCACGCCGTCGGGTAGGCTTGCGCGTAGCTGCTCAAGCTCACCATAAACGGCATTGGAAATACTGGTCGGCGTTTGGTCGCCGATTTGATACACATCCACCGACAGACCCGGCTGGCCGTTATAGAACTCTTCCCGGTCGGTTTCGGCAAACCCTTCGCTCACTCTGGCAATATCGCCCAGCACCACCGGAGCGCCCTGGGCGGTGGTTAAAATCGGTAGCAAGGCGAACTCTTCCGCGCTGTTGCGCCGCCCTTGGTAGCGAATCAGCCACTCGCCTTCGGCAGTGGTGAGCTGGCCACTGGCAAGGTCCAGCGCCTCTTCGGCAATGCGGCTGGCTAGCTGCTGGTGGTCTAATCCGTAGCGCTCAATGGCCTCATCATCCAGGTGGACCTGGATTTCCCGCTCGCGGTTGCCGGAAAGCTCCGCGCGGGAGATGCCGCTGGTGGCCTGCAGTTCAGCGCGAACGTTCTCGGCGGCATCGTGAAGCGCAGCCAACCCCACGCTGCCATAGACCTGAAGGCTGACCACGCTGCGCGAGCGGCCTGCCAGGGTGAAGCGGGGCGGGTCGGCAGCGGCTGGCAGGGTGGTGATGGCATTCACGGCCTGCTGAATATCCTGATATGCCCGCATGACGTCCACGCCATCAATCAGCGTGGCGCTCACCACGCCGCTGCCTTCGCTGGCGCTGGCGGTCAGTTCATCAATGCCTTCGACATCGGCAATGGCGGCCTCGACCGGCAGTAGCAGGCTCTGCTCCACATCCTCGGGGGTGGCACCCGGGTAGCTAATGGTGACCTGAACGATTTCAGTCTCGAATTCAGGGAACACCTCTTTTTTGATCGCCAGCGATGCCATTAACCCGCCGACGATAAACAGTACCATCATTAGATTGGGAGCAACGCCGTGGTCGACCATCCATGCCAGCGGGCCTTTACGCATCATTGAGCCGCTCCCTCATCCTGAGCGGGGGTATCGCCGCGCTGGCGTATCCGTACTTCCTGGCCCTCTCGGGGTTGGGCAAGGCCGGCAACCACCACCCGCTGGTCGGGCGCTAGGCCGCTGCGTACCAATACTTCGTCTTGGCCGCGGTAGGCAAGGGTCACATGGGTGCGCTGCAAACGATTTTCATCATCTACCCACCACACCTGTTCGCCTGGGCGAAGTGCTGCTGAAGGCAGCGCAATCAGTGGTTCTTGAGCCGAGGTATGAAACGCCACGCGCAGCACATCGCCCAGGCGCAAGGCAGGGCCATCTTGGTTGAGGGCTAGCGGGTCATCTACGGCAACTAAGAGCTGTGCCTGAAGGCCGTTCTCTTCGAGATTAGGCAGAATAGAGATCAAGGTGCCTTCTCGGGAGGCACCTTCAGGCCAGCCTTGGCTGGTCAGCGTGACGCTGCCCCCCGGCGATAGCCAATCCAGCGTTTCACCCGGCAGCGAGGCGCGCACCCAAAACTGCTCAACGCCGACCAGGCTCGCGACAGCAGTGCCCTGGCTTAATAGGCTGCCAGCGCCCACTAAACGCTCTTGCACCATGGCCCGCCACGGGGCGGTTAAGGTTGCTCGCTCTAAGTTGAGCGCTGCTTGGTCACGTACCACGCGGGCTTGGGTCAGTTGGGCCTGGGCCTGACGGAGCTGCGGTTCACGCAGTACCAGAGCGCGGCGCTCGGCGCTTAGCTGGCGGCCAAAGGATTCGTACTCACTGCGGGCGCGCTGCTGCTCGGCTTGCTCTAAGGCGAGCTGAGCTTGGGCATTGGACAGTTGAGCCTCCGCATCTTCCAAGGTTAGACGCAGGTCGGCTTGGTCGATGTGGGCGACCGGTGCGCCTTGTTCTACCACCCGGCCAGGCAAGACGCCTTCGCCAAAGCGCTCTAACTGACCCGCCACTCGGCTGGCGAGCTCGGTAGATTGTTCTGCCTCTACCCGGCCAAAGCCGTTCAGCGTGGGTGACTGCACGCGCTGCTCAGTGGTGATGATATCGACCACGGGCGGAGAGGGCGGTGGCGGCGGTCGGCGCTCTACTCTTGGGGGTTGGCTAACAATCCACCAAGCAAGTGCCAAACCACCGGCAAAGACCAGAAGTGCTGCCAAAGCGCCGAAGCCGATGCGACCTTGCTGATAAAAAGCGTGAGAGCGAGTTGGGGTCATTGCCGGGCGGTATCCGTTGGCTGAGAGCGAAAATTCCAGAAAAAGTGGCGTATCATGCTAGCATCACCGATTGCCAAGCAGCGATTAGGTAAGCTTTGTGCAAAGAGTGTGCAACCCAAGGTGGCTAGCTTTTTTCTCGACAAACGCTGACGAAATTCGCAATCGCTGCCATCATTCATTTGAAAAGCCATAGACTCCCTGGTCTGTATGACGTTATGAAAAACACCGCCACCCGCGACAAACTCATTGATTCTGGTGCCGAGCTGATTGCCCAACAGGGCTATAACGCGACGGGTATCAATGCTGTGCTTAAAACCTGCGGTGTCCCCAAAGGCTCGTTTTATCACTATTTTTCCAGCAAAGAAGATTTCGGGCTGGCGGTGATTGAGCGCTTCGCTGATGAGTACGATGCGGACCTTGCAACGCTGCTAGAAGACGCGACCCTTGCTCCCCTAGAGCGCCTGCGCCGCTATTTTGCCACTGGGCGTGCCCACATGCTGAATTGTGATCACACCACCGGCTGCCTGATCGGTAATCTCGGCCAGGAGCTATCTGGTCAGAGCGATACCTTCCGCGATGCGCTGAACGTGGTGTTTCAGCGCTGGGAAAAGCGCTTTGTGTCCTGCCTTAACCAAGCTCAGGCCGAAGGCACGATGAATACCGCCATTGCCCCCGAGGCACTCGCCAGTTTTATTCTTTCCGGTTGGGAAGGTGCCATTCTGCGCGCCAAAACGCTCAAGTCTGTGGCCCCTATGGAACACTTTGAGGCCATTTTGTTCGATCACGTGTTGGCTATCCGCTAGCCAACGGTGCCTTAATGGCGGGCGCGAAAGTGGTAGTCGCCGCTGGGGATGTCATTCTTCACGGCGTCGAGCAGCGAGGCATCCAGTGACGGGTCATCCAATGCCACTAAGCCACACTGTGCCAGCGCGTCACGTAGGCTAATTTGCTCATCCAGGCGCTGATACACCACCCGCACACAGCATGGCATGCGCTCGCTGTTATCCGCCACGCCCATCTTTAGCCCCGTTAACCGCGTCACCTGGCTTTGAAAGCTGGGAAACAGAATGGTTTGGGTAATCTCGTGGCCGTTCAGGGTTTCGTGGTCGACCAAAAACAGCCGGTCGGCCAGCTTAACGGCTGCCCCGACATAGCGGTTATGACAGGGGCGCTTGCCAGGAGTGACCTGCATCCGCTCAGTGCGCTGATACACCACGCCGCCTTCTCGTGCTTCCAGGCACACCAGCGTGCGCATTAGGTGGCCTGGGCGCGACATAGAGTGATAAAGCTCGAAATAGCACCCAAGATAGCGCTCCATGCCTTCGCTGCCGCGCTGAACCAGCGCATTGGGCCAAGGGAGCGAGGTGGTGGTGGTTTCGGCATTGAGCTGACCGGTTTGTACTAGCGCGCGAAAATCGTGGTGTGGCAGGGTGATATCGTCTGGCGTGACGCCAAAAAAATGGCAAATTCGTTGCAGGGCTGCGTGGCTTGGGTAGTAACGTCCGCTGAGGTAGCGGTTGAACTGAGCGCGGTTGATCGACAGTCGACGACACACGTCGGCAATAGAGGGGTAGTAGCTGCACAGCAGGCGCAAATTGGCCACAAATTCATCATGCATGGGCGAGACTCGAGGCTCTTGGGCGGTGGCGGTGCGGCTAATGTGCCGCCTTGCGCCCAAGAGTGCAACGGCTCGCTCTTTACGTCTGCTTAAAATAGCCAGCCAGCGTGTTTAAAAGCCCTCTAATACCAGCTTACCCACGGTACGGTTACTTTCAATCAGCGCGTGGGCACGCGTTAGATTGTCGGCAGTGATGGGGCCGAGCACTTCGCCCAGCGTCGTGGTTAAACGGCCGCTATCCACCATGGCGGCGACTTCGCTCAGTAGGTCGTGCTGCTTGGCAATGTCCTCAGTACTAAACAGCGGCCGCGTGAACATCAACTCCCAGTGCAGCGACAGGCTTTTAAGCTTGAGTTTACGCACGTCGATCAGCTCTGGGTCATCGATCAGCGCCAGTTTACCCTGGGGCTTTAATGCATTGATGATCGCCTCGAAGTGGTGGTCGGTTTGATTCAGGCTGATCACCATATCCACCTGCTCGTAGCCTGCGGCGTTAAGCGCGTCATCCAACGGCTGGCGATGGTCAATCACCGCATCCGCGCCGAGCGACGTGACCCAGGCTTGGCTTTCCGGGCGAGAGGCCGTCCCAATCACGGTGATATCGGTGAGCTGCTTGGCAAGCTGAATCAGAATTGAGCCAACGCCACCTGCAGCACCTACCACTAATAATGTTTTGCCTTTGGTGTCGCGCATGCCCAGCTCTAGGCGGTCGAACAGTAGCTCCCAGGCGGTAATGGCGGTGAGGGGAAGAGCCGCTGCCTGGACGTCAGTTAGGCTTCTCGGCGCTAGGCTAGCGATACGCTCATCGACCAGTTGGTACTCAGCGTTGGAGCCTTGGCGCGCAATGCTGCCCGCGTACCACACCCGGTCACCCGGCTGAAAGCGAGTGACCGCACTGCCCACGGCATCGACCACGCCTACCGCGTCGTAACCCAGCACCCGCGGCTCGCCGCCTTCGGGCAGCGCGCTCTTGCGCACCTTGGCATCCACCGGGTTCACGGACACCGCACTTACCGCGACGCGAATATCGTGGGGCTCAGGTGTGGGCAGCGGAAGCTCAACGGCGTGCAGGGCGTCTGGGTGGTCGATAGGCAGGCTTTTAGTAAACGCAAATGCTTTCATGGTCGCTCTCTAAGGGGATGGTGAATGGCGACATCATGCCTGGGTGTCGTTTTATGAAAAAGAGGGCTAATGTAGCTAACAGTTTCTCATTTTCTTTGAAAATAAGGGCGCCATCGATCCATGCGTACCGATGACCTAAACGTGCTTGTCTATGCCGCCGAGCACGGCAGCCTTTCCGCCGCCGCGCGGGAGCTGGCGATTACCCCGGCAGTGGCTAGCGTGGCGATTAAACGGCTTGAAGACGCGTTAGGCACGCGGCTACTGGTACGCTCTACCCGCAGCTTGCGGCTAACGCCCGCCGGGGCGCACTATTTAGTGCATGCGAAAACGGCGCTGAGTGCCCTTGCCGAAGGGGAAAAAGAGCTGCACCGCGAGCGCCAAGAGATAGCGGGAGAGATCAGCCTCTCCATGCCGTCTGATCTAGGCCGAAACGTGCTGCTGGGCTGGCTGGATCGCTTTATGGCGCTGCATCCGCAGCTGCGCCTGCGGCTTCGAGTCAGCGACCGGGTGAGCGATCTATTTCGCCAGCCAGTGGAGATTGCCCTGCGCTACGGAGTGCCGGAGGATTCCAGTCTGGTCGCCCTGCCGCTAAAAAGTGATAACCAACGGGTGGTGTGCGCCGCACCTCACTATATCGCGCGCCACGGCGAGCCCGCCGCTCCAGATGAACTACGCCAGCACAACTGCCTCTGCTTTAATCTTGGTGAGCGGGTGCATAACCAGTGGCAGTTCGGCAGTGAGCGTATCAGCGTGCAGGGCAATCGGGTGAGCGACGATGCCGAGTGTGTGCGCCGCTGGGCGCTGGCGGGAGAGGGCATTGCCTATAAATCTCGCCTCGATGTTGAGGCGGATCTCCGCGCCGGCCGCTTATTGGCGCTGCTGGCCGCGTTTCCTACCGAGCCCGCGCCGCTGTATCTCGTCTGCCCGCATCGGCTGTCGCTAACGCCTGCCGTGGTCGCGCTGAAAGATTTCCTGATTGAGCGGTTACAAGAGGTTGTCGAATGAAGAGCATCATCTATCCGCGAGGAGCTCGCTATGTTTGAAGGGTTTGAAAAGCACACACGCCGCGTCAATGGGGTTGATATCGCCTATCGCATGGGGGGCAGTGGCCCGGCGTTGCTGCTGCTTCACGGCCATCCGCAGACCCATATGATCTGGCACAAAGTGGCGGCCACGCTTGCCCAGCACTTCACGGTGATTGCCGCCGACCTGCGCGGCTACGGCGATAGCGGTAAGCCGGATGACGACGCAGTGCACCTGAATTACGCCAAGCGCACCATGGCTGCCGATATGGCGGAGCTGATGAGCGCGCTGGGGTTCGAGCGTTTCAAGGTGCTGGCCCACGACCGTGGCGCGCGGGTGGCGCATCGTTTAGGCGTTGATTACGCCGAGCGGGTTGAGCGCATGGTGCTTTTAGATATCGCCCCCACGCTGGCGATGTACCGTGGCACCAATGAGGCGTTCGCCCGCAGCTACTGGCACTGGTTCTTTCTGATTCGCCCTCAGCCGCTGCCGGAAATGCTGATTCAAGCCGACCCCGCTCAGTATTTAAAAAGCGTGATGGGCGCCCGCAGCGCAGGCATGGCACCTTTCGCCCCAGAAGCGCTGGCGGAGTACGAGCGCTGCTTGTCGCTTCCCGGCACGGCGACCGGCATCTGCGGCGACTACCGCGCCAGCGCCACCATCGATCTGGAGCACGATCAGGCGGATATCGACGCGGGTGTGAAACTCACCTGCCCCATCAACGTGATGTGGGGCGCCCAAGGCGCGATTGAAGCCTGCTTCGATGCCTTGGCTGAATGGCGCAAGGTAGCGACGCAGGTAGAGGGCAAGGCGCTGCCTTGCGGCCACTATATCGCCGAAGAGATTCCTGACCTGCTGCTAGAGGAGGCGCTGCCGTTCTTGCTGGATCCGCAATAAGCGATTCAAGCGACTGCCCAAGACGAAGCGGGTAAAAAACTGGATAATGGCCGCCATTCGCCTGATGCGTTGGCGCTCAGGCACACTCATTACTCCGGACGCCCGCTTATGGAAATCAAAGTTAACTATCTCGACAACCTCCGCCTGGAGTCCAAGTTCGACGATTTTACGGTTATCTCCGACCAGCCGATTCGCTACAAGGGCGACGGCTCGGCCCCCGGCCCGTTTGACTACTTCCTGGCGTCGTCGGCCATGTGTGCCGCCTACTTCGTCAAGGTGTACTGCAACGCGCGCAATATTCCCACCGAGAACATTCGCCTGTCGCAAAACAACATCGTCGACCCGGAAAACCGCTACAAGCAGATTTTCAAAATCCAGGTTGAGCTGCCGGAAGATATCTCGGAAAAAGATCGCGAAGGCATTCTGCGCTCCATCGACCGCTGCACGGTGAAGAAGGTCATCCAGACCGGCCCTGAGTTCCAGATCGAAGTGGTCGAGAACATCGACGAAGACGCCCAGGCGCTGCTGATGGGCGCGCCGGAAGGTGGCAGCACCTTTATCCCCGGTAAGGACCTGCCGCTGGAGCAGACCATCGCCAATATGAGCGCGATTCTTGCCGACCTTGGCATGAAGATCGAGATCGCCTCCTGGCGCAATATCGTGCCTCACGTGTGGTCGCTGC
This sequence comes from Vreelandella lutescens, assembly GCF_014640815.1. Classification (GTDB taxonomy): domain Bacteria; phylum Pseudomonadota; class Gammaproteobacteria; order Pseudomonadales; family Halomonadaceae; genus Vreelandella; species Vreelandella lutescens. The sequence goes on from NZ_BMHM01000003.1 coordinate 235,149, forward strand.
ATATCCGCGATGCGGCGTCCCCCATGTGCTTTACCAACGGCAAAGGCGCGACCAAAGAGAGCGCGCTGTGCTCGGCGCTGGGCGAGTTTATCGAGCGCCTAAGCTGCAACTTCTTCTACAACGACCAGTTCTTTGGCGAAGAGATCGCGGGCAGTGAATTCGTGCACTACCCCAATGAGAAGTGGTTCAAGCCGGGGCCGAATGACGAGCTGCCCGCCGAGATTCTCGACGAGCACTGCCTGGCGATTTACAACCCGGAAGGCGAGCTTGGCGGCTCAAACTTAATTGATACCAACTCAGGCCGTGAAGACCGGGGCATTGTCTCGCTGCCCTTTGTGCGCCAAAGCGATGGCGAAACGGTCTACTTCCCCTCCAATCTGATCGAAAACCTGTTCCTCAGTAACGGCATGAGCGCGGGCAACACGCTGGTGGAAGCCCAGGTACAGTGCCTTTCAGAGATTTTCGAGCGGGCGGTGAAGCGGGAGATTCTCGAGCAGGAATTGACCCTGCCCGACGTGCCCCAAGAAGTGCTGGCCAAGTACCCCAGCATTGTCGAGGGCATTAACGCCCTGGAAGCCCAGGGCTTTCCGGTGTTGGTGAAGGATGCCTCCATGGGTGGGCAGTTCCCGGTCATGTGCGTGACGCTGATGAACCCGCGTACCGGCGGTGTGTTTGCCTCCTTCGGTGCTCACCCAAGCTTTGAAGTGGCGCTTGAACGCAGCCTGACCGAGCTGCTGCAGGGCCGCAGCTTCGAGGGCTTAAATGACCTGCCGCTGCCGACCTTCAACTCGCAGACTGTCTCCGAGCCGAACAACTTTGTCGAGCACTTTATAGACTCGGTGGGCGTGGTCTCCTGGCGCTTCTTCAGCGCCAAGCCCGACTTCGAGTTCAGCGAGTGGGATTTCTCCGGCAGCAACGACGAGGAAGCGGAGACCCTGTTCGGTATTTTCGAAGAGCTGGGCGCGGAAGTGTACATGGCGGTGCATGAAGACTTAGGCGCGCCAGTCTGCCGTATTCTGGTGCCGGGCTACTCCGAGGTGTACCCGATTGAAGATCTGATTTGGGATAACACCAACAAGGCACTGGACTACCGCGAGGACATCCTCAATCTGCATCGCCTGGATGACGATCAGCTCACCGATCTCGTCGAGCGCTTGGAAGAGAGCCAGATGGACGACCACGCCGATATCATCACGCTGATTGGTATCGAGTTCGACGAGAACACCGTGTGGGGCCAGCTGACCATTCTGGAGCTGAAACTGCTGGTCTACCTCGCACTTGGCCGCCATGAAGAGGCGCTGGACTGCGTGCAGATGTTCCTTCAGTACAACGACAACACTGTTGAACGTGGCCTGTTCTACCAGGCGGTGAACGCGGTGCTGGAGATTGAGCTGGACGATGAATTGGAGTTGGAGGACTACCTGCCCAACTTCCAGCGCATGTTCGGCGAAGCCACCATGGAAGCCGTCGTGGGTTCAGTAGACGGCACTGTACGCTTCCACGGCCTCACGCCGACCAACATGCAACTAGAAGGCTTGGAGCGCCACCAGCGCCTGATCGAAAGCTACAAGAAGCTTCACGCAGCGCGGGCGGCAAACGCGGGCCGCTAACGGCAGTGATCGCTTAATACCAACGGTGCGTGGCCTTCAATGGCCCGCACCGTTTTTTATGTGGTGCACTGTGATGCAGTGATTGGCGCAGTGAGTGCAACCAACTGCACCGCTGCGCTAAATTTCATCCCGCTCTTGGCTTGGTACAACAGTCTCCGCGCCTCTCAACAGCAAAATAAAGACGCGATCACAACCATAACGCCAATATAAAAATGCGGAGACTATCCCATGCTCGATATGCTCAACGACCTCCTCTGGGGGAAGGTCCTGCTTGTTTTACTGGTGGGCGTTGGTATCGGTTTTACCGTTGCCTCCCGCTTTGTACAGTTTCGTTACTTTGGTCAGATGTTCCGTATTCTGGGTTCAGGCCAAGCCTTCAAGCGTAATCAGCACGGCCACTTAAGCTCGTTTCAGGCACTGGTGCTGTCGGTGGCGGGCCGTGTGGGCGGCGGTAACATTGCCGGTGTGGCCGTGGCGATTACGCTGGGTGGCCCTGGTGCGATTTTCTGGATGTGGCTAGTGGGCCTAATGGGCATGGCCACCAGCTTTTTAGAGTGCACGCTGGCGCAAACCTACAAACAGGCGGAAGGCGACGGCACCTACCGTGGCGGCCCGGCGTACTACATCGTGAAAGGCCTGGGCAAACAGTGGCGCTGGCTGGCGGCGTTCTACTCGGTGCTGCTGCTGATTACCTTCGGCTTTGCTTTTACGGCCCTGCAGTCCTATGCCGTTGCCACCTCGTTTGGCGACGCCTTTGGCGTGCCGGTGCTGTACAGCGGTATTGCGCTGGCCATGCTAGTGGGGCTGATTATCTTTGGCGGCATCAAGCGTATTGCCCGTATCTCCGAGTTTCTGGTGCCCTTTATGGCCGTGGGCTATATCGCGGTGGCGCTGTTAGTGATTGCCATGAACCTGGGTGAGATCCCCGCGGTGATTGCTCTGATCGTCAAGAGTGCCTTTGGCCTTGAGCCGCTGGTAGGCGGCGGTATTGGCGCTGCCATCATGATGGGCCTGAAGCGTGGCCTGTTCTCCAACGAAGCAGGCCTTGGCAGTGCGCCCAACGTCGCTGCGGTAGCCTATGTGCCTCACCCGGCGAACCAGGGCATCGTGCAGGCGTTTTCGGTGTTTATCGACACGGTGATTATCTGCTCGGCTACGGCGTTCTTGATTCTACTCAGCGGCGTATACGATCCGGCCACCGGTGCGGGCGTAGAAGGCATCGCGCTCACCCAAGCGGCGCTGGCCGATCACGTGGGCGAGTGGGGTCGTACCTTTGTGAGCCTGGCGCTGCTGCTGTTTGCTTTCAGCACCATTTTGTACAACTACTATCTGGGCGAAAACAGCCTGAACTTCTTCAGCCGTGACAACCAGAACCTGTTCAACGCCTTCCGTGTAGCGATTGTGCTGCTGGTGTGCTGGGGCGCGACCACCGATCTAGGCACCGTGTTTGGCTTTGCCGATGTGACCATGGGCCTCTTGGCGGTGGTGAACCTCGTGGCGCTGATTCTGCTGTTCAAGTGCGGCCTGCGCATTCTGAACGACTTCGACAGCCAGCGCCGTCAGGGCATCAAACAGCCGATTTTTGATGCGAACCAGCACCCGGATCTTGATCTGGACCCCAAAGCTTGGGAGCTGGAGCCAGAAGAAGCTGAAGCGCTGAAGCAGCGCCTGGAAAGCGCGATAGCGAAGTAATTCGCCCTTGATCATTGAATAAGGAGCACCCATGCCCCGCGTACTTATGCTCTACACTGGCGGCACCATTGGTATGCAGCCATCGCCACAAGGGTATGTACCCAGCGCGGGGCTGGCCGAGCGCTTAGCGGCGCACCTAGCCTTGGGCGACCCTTATCGGTTGCCTGCCTTCGATGTGGTGGAGATGCAGCCACTGATCGACAGCGCCGAACTGATGCCCGAGGCGTGGAATCGCCTCGTGGCCGTGCTGGAAAACCACTGGCAGGCTTACGATGCGTTCATCATCCTGCACGGCACCGATACCATGGCTTACAGCGCTGCGGCGCTGTCGCTTATGCTCGGTGCGCTCAATAAGCCGGTGATCTTCACCGGCTCTCAAATTCCGCTGGGTGAGCCAAGAAGCGACGCGCTGAACAACGTGGTCAGCGCGCTACAGCTGGCCGCTCATCCGGCTACCCCCTGCGAAGTGAGCCTGCTCTTTCATGACCGGCTGCTGCGCGGCAACCGCGCCCGTAAGGTGCGCACGCAAGGCCTGGATGCCTTCGATTCCCCCAACTTCCCCTGGCTGGCCGAGATAGGCATAGGCATTACCTTCCCCCAACCGTCGGCGCTGCTCAGCGGGGAGCCTAGTTTTTCGCCGCTCCAGCTAGACGATGAGGCGGTGGCCGTGCTGCCGCTGTACCCAGGGATGTCGCTACGGCGCGCTAAAGCACTCCTGGCAGAGCCTTCGCTCAAGGGGCTTGTGCTGCACAGCTACGGGGTGGGTAACCCCCCAAGCTTTGAAGGCGAACTGCTAAGCGCTTTACACGCCGCCAATGAGAGGGGCGTGGCGCTGCTGAACGTCACCCAATGTGCCCAAGGGGAAGTCGTACAAGGCGCTTACGCGACGGGGGCGGCACTTAACCAGGCGGGCGTGATCGCCGGGGGCGATATGACGTTAGAAGCCGCCGTGGCGAAGCTGATTGTGCTGATTGGCCAAGGGCTAACGGAGCCGGTGCTGCGCAAGGCGCTCAGTGCGCCGATGCGCGGTGAGCAGTCGCGTTGACCCCACCTTGCTGATTCAGCCAAAGAACCAGTAACACACCAGAATAGCGGTGGTAATGCCCGCTGCGTCGGCCACTAATGCGCAGCCCAAGCCGTGGCGAATGCGGGTGATGCCCACCGCACCAAAGTAAACCGCCAGCACATAAAACGTGGTTTCGGTGCTGCCTTGGAAAGTGGCCGCCAGTAGCCCTGGAAAGCTATCGACACCAAAGGTGTTCATGGTTTCGATCATCATGGCACGGGAGCCGCTGCCAGAAAGCGGTTTCACAAAGGCAGTGGGCAGCGCATCCACAAAGCGGGTGTCCCAGCCGATGCTCTCCACCAGCCAGCGGATGCCGCTAAGCCCGGCATCCAACACGCCGCTGGCGCGCAGCACTCCCACGGCTACCAGCATGGCAATTAGGTAGGGTAGCAGGGTGATGGTGAAGCTCAGGCCCTCTTTGGCTCCCTCGATAAAAGCGTCGTATACCTTGACGCCGCGCAGCGCACCGACGACTAAGAACATGATCACAATGCTAAATAGCGTGAGGTTGCCGACCAAGGTGGAGGCAGCTGCTAGCGCCTGAGCGGACATGCCTGCCAAGGTGGTCATCAACAACCCAAGCGCTAGCGCAGCGGCCAGTAAGTACGCCAGCACGACCGGTTGCCAAAGTTTTAGGCGCTGCATGATAGCCACCGCCAGCAGCCCAGCGAGGCTGGACGCACTGGTCGCCAGCAGAATCGGCAGAAACACCAGCGTGGGTTCCGCTGCCCCCTGCTGGGCGCGGTACATGAAGATCGTGACGGGCAGTAGGGTAAGCGACGAGGTATTCAGTACCAAAAACAGAATTTGCGCGTTGCTGGCCGTTTCGCGGCTGGGGTTCAGCGTTTGCAGCGAGTGCATCGCCTTGATGCCAATAGGAGTAGCGGCGTTATCCAAGCCCAGAATATTGGCCGCAAAATTCATGCTAATCAGCCCCATGGCCGGGTGGCCACGGGGCACCTCTGGCATCAGACGGCTGAACAGCGGGTCGAGCACCCGCCCCAGTAGCCGTATCAACCCCGCTTTTTCAGCAATGGAAAGAAACCCTAGCCACAGCGTCATGGTGCCCAGTAGCACCAAGATAATATCGACGCTCACCTTCGCCATATCGAACAGCGACTGCACCAAGCGGGCAAACACTTCGCTGTCGCCACCCACCAGCCACTGCCAAAGTGAGGCCGCAAAGGCGGCAATAAAAAAGCTTAACCAGATTCCGTTGAGCATGGCGGGTGGGCGTCCTTGGTCATAAAAGAGGGTATGCGCTTGCTGCGTATCCTAACCAAGGAGCGCCCGTGCGTGCTAACCCGAAAGCGAAAGAAAGAACAGTATCAGCGGCGGGGAGAGCAGCGAGAGGATAAAGCCGCTCACCACGGCAATCGGCACGCAGGCCACGCCGCCGTGCTGCTGGATGACGGGCAGGGTGAAATCCATGGAGGTCGCCCCGCCGTAGCCAATCGCCAGTGCGGTATGGCGGTGAATGACCAGCGGGATTAGGATAAACGCCAGCAGTTCGCGTGTGAGGTCGTTAAAGAACGCGACGCCACCCATCAGCGGGCCGAGCTGGTCGCCAATCAGGATCGCGGAAAGCGAGTACCAGCCGAAGCCTGAGGCCATCGCGAGGCCTTCGTTCCAGCTCAGCGCAAGCAGCGGGGCGGCTACCAAGCCCGCTAGCAGCGAGCTAACGGCCAGCGTGACTGCAATCGCCAGCCCCAATCGGTTTAGCAAAATTTGCTTCAGCGGCATACCGGAGTTGCGTAGCTGGCAGCCAATCAACACTAGCAGTAAATACAGCACCCACTCGGCTAGCCAGTCGGCGGTGGTGAACAGCGCCTCGCCAACCATAGGCCCAAGCAGCAGCCCCGCAGTGACACCCGCAGCGACCACGCCCACCAGCATTAACGAGCCCTGCATGGCGGCGAGTTTGCTGGTGGGGGCATCTTTCACTACCGGAGAGCCGCCCGCGCTGAGCCGCACTCGCCGAGAAAGCCACCACAGTGCGGCTAAGTTAAACAGCGTGGTGATGCTAAACAGCAGCAGGGCATTGCCCCCTAAGCGAGAGAGCTGGCTGCCCAGGTTCTCAAGCCCGGCAAGGCTTACGCCCATGAACAGCAGAATCAAATAAACCGAGCCGCTAACGGCTCGGTTAATCAGGTGGAGTAAGCGTGGTGAACGAACGCGTACCAAGTAGCCCAAGAATAGCGGCAATAAAACAATCAATAGGCCAGAGAGCATTTAGGGCGCGTTACCCCCAGCGGGGGAGAAGTGGGTCATGGTTAAGGTTGTTTGCCTGCTGCCCTCTTTTTCATACTCTGCGGACAGGATGAGTCCTGGCCACTCGGGATGAAAGTTAATCAGCAAATGGCGGTCTGGTTTTTCGGCATCGACCAGCGTGACTTGCTTGGCAGCAAACTCGCCAGCGGGAACACGTTTAGTGGTTGGCTCATTAACGTAATATTGAAAGTTTTCGTCACGACCGCGATGGTCGACGAAAGTGATTTCGCAAGGGGAGGTCTCAGTGCAGCCTTCAAAGCCCGCTCGCCGAGACAGGTCAAACAGCGCAGTTTGACGGTCAATGGAGTGAATGTCGCTGTCGTTCAGCTGATAGCTATCGCCCATGCCGAAGAGCGAATAGCTGCTGTTGTAAAGCAGAGAGTGAGTGCCAGTGTCATCAATCGAGAAGCGGCTGCGCTCCTGACCTCGGGCGACTGCGATAGAAAAGCTCATATCGCTGAGCCAATGTGAGCCTTCATTGGTGAGCGTATGCGTAATGGTTGCCCCCGGCCAGCCGCGAATTTCCAGCCGATACTGCGCCTCAAACGGTTGAGGAGAGGGCAGCGCTGCACTGTTGCTTGCCAAAGCGTTAACGCTTCCTGTCATCAGTGCGGCAACTAAGGCAGTGGTTAATAACCCGTTTCTAGCGGCATTAGCGAATGTATGACGCAAAGGCCCTTCCTCCGTAAAGTCTGTTGTCCTAAGAGCCTTTAGCGAGCGCTTGGTTCCTTAGGCCAGTATAACGAGCGCAGTGTTAGCCGTCAGTAGCCCATCTCTGGGTTGACGGTGGCCAGTGTTTCTCCCGCCTCAAACGCATTTAAGTAGGAGATGACCTGATCAATGGCATCGTTAAGCGGGGTAGGTGCCGCCATGTGGGGCGTAATCATGACTTTTGGATGCTGCCAAAGCGGGTTAGTGGCGGGTAAGGGCTCTTCGTGAAAGACATCCAATAGAGCACCGCGCAGGTGCCCTGGCTGCTTCCCATCCCCCAGTGCCTCAAGCAATGCCTGCTCATCAATTAGGCTGCCACGACCTGGGTTAATGACACTGGCGCCTTTAGGCAATTGCGCCAGCCGTTCGGCATTGAGAATATGCTGGGTGGCCGCCGTGTCAGGAAGAATTGTCACTACGCTGTGTACTTGGCTTAACAGCTCGCTCAAGCCCGCATCGCCGTGTAAGCAGCGCACGCCGGTGATTTTTTTGGGCGTACGGCTCCAGCCCAGCACGGGAAACCCCGCCTGCTGAAGTGCGCTTGCCACATAGCTACCAATCGCGCCCAGGCCCAACACGCCTACCGGCCAACTCGCTTTATCCAACACCTCATGGGGCTGCCACTGGGCATTAGGTTGCTGAGCCGCATAGCGATCCATGCTGCGGAAAAAATGCAGTACGCCGTAGAGCACATAGTCGGCCATGAGCTCGCTCATGCCCGCATCGCGCAGCTTCACGATAGGCACGCCTTTGGGGAGCCCTGGCGTCTTCAGTAAATAATCGACCCCTGCCCCTAGGTTAATAATGCCTTTTAGCTGTGTTTGTTCTTGCAGTAGGTGAGCGGGCGCTTTCCATACGGCGAGGTAGTCGGCGTTGGCCCGTTCGCTGGCGGGGGCGTCACTGGTCACCACGGTGGCCTCTGGCAGCGCCTCTGCAATCGCTGCTTTCCACTGGGCAGCGTCGTCAATATGCACCACGACTTTCATGTTATCTCCTTGTACTCAGTGAATCATGCATGCTGACTATCATGGGCGAGAGGAGCTGAATACCGCAACCTGAGGGCATTATGGAGAATGCTGTCAACGTATAGATAAAGCCAATGTTAACGGCATATGAAATTTTTGTAATAAAGGTTTTGACCGGGAACCGAGGGTGGGTGCTAGTATCGGCTTAAGACGACATTGGCGGGCCAACAGCGGCGGTGGCCAGGTCGATCCTGTGGCCCAGCGCAGCAAGCCTGTAGGGCTTGTGCTGGTTCTTAGTGATCTTTGATGGCGAGTTGCCCGATGACTGAGGTTTCCCTGCCTTTCACTCGTGAAGAGTATGCAAACCGCCTGTGGAAGGTGCGTACTGAAATGGCCGTTCGCGGTATTGATGTACTGCTCGTAAGCGACCCTTCCAATATGGCGTGGCTAACCGGCTACGATGGCTGGTCATTTTACGTTCACCAGTGCGTATTGGTGGGGCTGGAAGGCGAGCCTGTATGGTTTGGTCGCCGTATGGATGCCAACGGCGCGCTGCGCACCTGCTGGATCCATCCCGACAACATCACCTACTACCCGGATTACTACGTCCAGAACCCCGATATGCACCCGATGGAGTATCTGGCGCAGTCGATTATGCCCGACCGTGGCTGGCATACCGGCGTGGTGGGCATGGAGATGGACAACTACTACTTCTCCGCCAAAGCGTATCAGAGCCTACTGAAAGAGCTGCCCCATGCGCGGTTTATGGATGCTAACGCGCTGGTTAACTGGTGCCGGGCGATCAAGTCGCCCCAAGAAATTGCTTACATGCGGGTTGCGGCCAAAATCGTCGAAGGGATGCACTCGCGCATTCTTGAAGTGATTGAACCCGGCCTGCCCAAGAGCAAGCTGGTATCAGAAATTTATCGCGTAGGCATTGAAGGGTTTATCGACGAAAACGGCAAAGTATTCGGCGGCGATTACCCGGCCATCGTACCTATGCTGCCCACTGGTAAAGACGCGGCTGCCCCGCATTTAACCTGGGACGACACGCCCTTTAAGAAAGGTGAAGGCACGTTCTTTGAAATTGCCGGTGTCTTTAAGCGCTACCACGCCCCTATGTCGCGCACGGTCTTTCTGGGTACGCCCCCGACTGATTTTATCCGTGCGGAATCGGCGCTGCTGGAAGGGATCGAAAACGGCTTAGCCGTTGCTAAACCCGGCAACCGCACGGCAGATATCGCCATGGCGCTGGGTGCTGCGATGGATAAATATGGCTTTGACCGAGGCGGTGCCCGCTGTGGTTACCCCATTGGGATCTCCTACCCGCCCGACTGGGGCGAGCGCACTATGAGTCTACGCCCCTCGGATGACAACATTTTACAGCCCGGCATGACGTTTCACTTTATGCCCGGCTTATGGGTCGATGACTGGGGGCTGGAGATTACCGAAAGCATTCTAATTACCGAAGACGGCTGCGAAACCCTGGCGAATTTTCCCCGTCAGCTGTTCGTTAAGTAGCTGCGTGACAACATAAGGGACACACAATGACGCTTCAACCGAACCAACTGCGGCCAAGCCCTATTTCTGCCACCGTTGATTTCGACGCCGACGGCGTGCAGCACGGCTTTTTAAAGCTGCCGATCTCCACCGATGAATCGGCGTGGGGCGCGGTGATGATCCCCGTCACGGTAGTAAAAAATGGCGAAGGCCCCACGGCGCTATTAACCGGCGGCAACCATGGCGATGAGTACGAGGGCATTACCTCGCTGCTGAAGCTCTCCTCAACGCTGAAAGCGGAAGACGTGACCGGGCGTGTGATCATCGTGCCCTGCATGAATACCCCAGCGGTGATGGCGGGCAAACGCACCTCGCCAATGGATAAAGGCAACCTGAACCGCAGCTTCCCCGGCGATCCTAACGGCATGGTGACCTCGCAAATTGCCGACTACTTCACCCGTGTGCTGGTGCCCATGAGCGATGTGGTGCTCGACCTGCACTCCGGCGGCCGCACGCTGGATATCCTGCCGTTTGGTGCGTCTCACGTATTGGACGACAAAAAGCAGCAGCAGGCAGCCTTAGAAGGTGCCAAAGCGTTTGGTGCACCTTACGCCATGGTGATGTTTGAGCTAGATGCCGAAAAGCTTTTCGACACCGCCTGCGAACGCCAGGGCAAAGTATTTGTGGCCACTGAGCTTGGCGGCGGCGGTACCTCCACCCCGCTAAGTATTGCCATTGCCGAGCGTGGCGTGCGCAACTTCTTAATTCATTACGGTTTGGTAGCCGGTGAAGTGGAGATGCCCGAAGGCGGGCAGATGTACCTCGATATGCCGGATGCCAGATGCTACGTGCAGAGCCAGCACTCCGGCGTGTTAGAGCTGTTAGTGGCGCTGGGCGACGAAGTGAAGAAGGGCCAAACCATCGCCTACGTTTACGACATGACCCGCAGCGGCACGGCTCCGGTAGCCTACAAAGCCGAGCGTGACGGTATTCTCATGGCCCGCCGTGCGCCGTCGCTGATCAATATGGGGGACACCCTGGCGGTGATCGCTGATGTTGTCGAACGCCTGGAGGCATAGCCCAAGGCATGATGAAACTGGATCGCTATGATTTAAAAATCCTCGATATCCTTTCAAGGGATGGTCGAATCACCAAGTCGAAGCTGGCCGAGGCGATTAACCTTTCGGTTAGCCCCTGCTGGGAACGAGTGAAGCGCCTTGAAAAGGCCGGGGTGATTGAAGGGTACACAGCGCGCATCAATGCGGAGGTGTTGGTGCCGCGCAACCCCGTGTGGGTGCAAATCGAGCTCAAGCAGCACAACGCCGAAAGCTTTGCCCGCTTTGAAGCCCTGGTGATGCAAACCCCCGAGGTGACCGAGTGTGTGGCTGTCGGTGGTGGCGTCGATTATCTCGTGAAGTTTGAAGCCCGTACCATTGATAGCTACCAGCGGATGATGGATAAGTGGCTGGTGTCAGAGGCGGGCATCGAGCGCTACTTTACGTATATCGTGACGAAGACGGTTAAACATGCGCCTATTGGCATTGATGCTGAGTCAAATGCTGATTTATAGCGCTGTATTAATATTGGAAACAGATAGTGTTGAAAGGTGGTGGGCGTCGTTGTCAGGTTGATTGTTGACTCGAACACGGTTGCGACCCTCTCGCTTTGCTTCATATAAGGCGGTATCCGCGGCTTTGATCAACGGGCTAAGCTCTGTGTCGGTACCCAGTGCGGCTACACAAACGCCCACGCTGATGGTGACTCGCATCTCTTGAGTAGGCTGATGAGGAATCGCTAGCTCCATCACCTTAACGCGAATCTCTTCTGCTAAGGCGAGCGCATGACGTGTGTGGGAGCTGTTGTCAGAGCGTAATATCAAAAACTCTTCGCCCCCAAAACGGCATACCACATCGTCTGGCCTACAGGCGTCGCGGATGGCATTGGCAACGTCGCGTAGGCAGTTATCTCCCTCTGAATGTCCGTAAAAATCGTTAAAGGCTTTGAAGTGATCCACATCGATAAGAATGGCGGCAATACAGTGCTGCGCGTTTGGATGCTGCTGTAAATCATCCGCGTAGCGAGCTAAGCCTCGGCGGTTGGTCAGCCCCGTCAGTGGGTCAATATGGGAAATTCTTTCGAGTTCTGCATTGCGGGCAGCCAGCTCCTCGCGAAGCTGCTCCACGCTGACATTCTCTAAATAGAGCCGCAAAGATTCAGCAGAAAAGCGGTAGTTAGCCATCAAGGTGAGCACCAGCACAGGAACGCCCAGCGATAAATGATTAATAACGTAAAAGCTTGTTGAGCCAGACAAAAACCAAATAGACGAGTAAAGGCAAGCAAATACAAAGAGGGAGCTGTAGAGGCTTTGCTCGAAAGGCGGTGTTAAGACGATGGTCAGTACCATAAGAAAGACAAGGCCTGCATAAAAATAGCTAAGCACGCGTTCATTCTCTGAGCCAAGCAAAATGGCACACCACACGACGGCTGATAAGGTGATGACAAGGACGGCTGCTAGCTCTTTACGACGAATCGAAACAGGACGGTTGTAATAGGCAAAGAGAAAGAAAGTAAGCGGAAGCATCACGCAACCGCGAAGCAGCAACGAGCGGAGAGTAATATCTGGCAATAGGTAGATATCTACCAGCGTGTAAGAAAAATAGAAAAACGCGAGCAGCTTGGTGAGTAGCCGCAATGTTTTGAGACGCTCATCATGGCGGTCGATATCGTACTTTTCGCGTACGGTCATTGCGCCCATGCGCTTTGACAACTGCTGATAGTAAGCTGGTCGGTACACGGTGTGATCTCTCGGCCTATTGAGCTACCTCAGCTTAACTGGGAATCAATGGGAAAGGGGAAGATAAAAACGTTTGCCACCATTTTTGTAGTTTAAAGGCGTTATAGCGACCGCAACGACGGCGAATATGCGTTCTCACCAAAAAAAACCGCTATAAACCGCCTTGCCACAAAAAAAGTAGCGGGTTTCTCCAGTGCTTTCAAAAACACTTCGTGTCTGATCTCCCGTACGCTGAGCACATCTGAACAGCAGGCTGTTTCGCCGCTGCTAATGGCTACTTTATTCATGCGTCACGGTTTGTTGCCCTCACTTGGCCTCACCGTACTGGCTGCAACCTGGGGAGGTTCCCATGACCACACTATCGACCACGCTTGTGAAACGCCTTGAAGACCCTCGCCTATTCCGTCAGTACGCTTATGTCAACGGCAAATGGACGCATGGTGAAGGTGGCCGCGAAGAGGCTGTCTTTGACCCCGCTACCAACGAAGCCATTGGCCATATTCCGTTGCTAGAGGCGAATCAAATCACTGCGGCGGTGGATGCGGCGGAAGCAGCGTTTGTTCACTGGCGGGCACTGCGCGCTGACGAGCGTTGCGAACGTCTGTTGGCGTGGTACGACCTCATTCAAGCTAACCGTGAAGACTTGGCCACTATTATGACCCTGGAGCAGGGCAAACCACTGCCCGATGCTCGTGGCGAAGTGGAGTATGGCGCAAGCTTTGTGCGCTGGTTCGCGGAAGAGGGCAAGCGCACCTACGGTGAGACCATCCCGAGCCACATTCCCAATGCATCGCTCGGCACGATTAAAGAGCCGGTGGGCATTGCCGCGATGATTACGCCCTGGAACTTCCCGCTGGCGATGATCACCCGCAAAGCCGCTGCCGCGCTGGCCGCAGGCTGCCCGGTGATTGTGAAGCCCGCGAACGAAACGCCGTTCTCGGCGCTGGCGCTGGCAGAGCTTGCCGAGCGAGCGGGCATTCCCGAAGGCATCTTCAACGTGGTGTTGGGCGAGCCTGCGGAAGTCTCCAAGATTTTGTGCAGCGAACCGCGTATTCGTGCACTCTCGTTTACTGGCTCCACCCGTGTTGGCCGTCTGCTTATCGAGCAGAGCGCGAACACCGTGAAGCGGCTCTCGCTGGAGCTGGGCGGCAACGCACCGTTTATTGTTGGGCCAGATATGGACCCGAAAGAAGCCGCCTATGCCGCAGTATCGGCGAAGTTTCAAACGGCAGGGCAAGACTGCCTCGCCGCTAACCGGATTCTGGTACACGAATCGATTCACGATGAGTTTGTGGCCCAGTTCACCGAGCGTATGGCGGCACTCACTGTGGGCAACGGCCTGCACGGCGAAGTCGATCTTGGCCCGCTCATTCACCGCCAAGCGGTTGAAAAAGCGGCTGCGATTGTGGACGACGCGATCTCTAAAGGGGCCACCATGATCGCGGGCGACCAAAGCCAAGCGCCGGGCGACAACTTCTTTATGCCGGTGCTGCTGACCGGTGTGACGCCGCAAATGAAAGTATGGCGGGAAGAGAACTTTGCCCCGGTGGCAGGTATTACCGCTTATAGTAGCGACGACGAAGTGATTGAGATGGCCAACGACACCGAATACGGTTTGGCCGCGTATATCTACACCCACGATATTCGTCGTATTTGGAAGCTGATGCGCGCGCTGGAGTACGGCATGGTGAGCGTCAATTCCGTGAAGATGACCGGCCCGCCCGTGCCCTTCGGCGGCGTCAAGCAGTCTGGCCTTGGCCGTGAAGGTGGCGCCACGGGTATCGATGAATACCTGGAAACAAAGTACTACTGCCTGGGGGCGCTGGGTTCGGTATCGGGCAGCTAGGTTTAGGAACCACAGCATCGCGCGCTGAAGCGCCCTCCCACAACACTCGCTGAGGCGCTTGAATAGGCCCTGTGGGAGGCCGGCTCTGCCGGGCGAAGGCACCGCTAGGTGCCCAACATTACGTCAGTCACCAAAGATAAAACACCCTCCCCAACAGTGGGGAGGTTTATCGTACAGAGAGAACGTTATGAGCTTGCATCAGGATCTGATCGAACGCGATCGCAAAGTCACCTTTCACGCCTCTACCCACCTACGTGACTTCGCCCATGGCGATTTGCCTGGCCGTGTCATTACCGGCGGTAAAGGCATTAATATTGTTGATAAAGATGGCCGCGAGTTCATCGACGGTTTTGCTGGCCTCTACTGTGTCAACATCGGCTATGGCCGTACCGAAGTAGCAGAAGCAATTTATAAGCAGGCGCTGGAGCTCTCTTACTATCACACCTATGTCGGCCACTCCAACGAGCCGCAAATCGAGCTTTCCGAGCGCGTGCTGAAAATTGCAGGCCTCAACATGTCCAAGGTCTACTACGGCATGTCCGGCTCTGACGCCAACGAAACCCAGCTCAAAATCGTGCGTTACTACAACAACGTACTGGGTCGCCCGCAGAAGAAAAAGGTCATCTCGCGCATGCGCGGCTACCACGGCTCCGGCATCGCGTCTGGCTCACTCACCGGCCTGAAAGCGTTCCACGACCACTTCGATCTGCCGATTGACACCATTCGCCATACCGAAGCGCCGCACTACTACCTGCGCGCCGCCGAGCAGCACGGCATGACCGAGCGGGAATTCTCCGCCTACTGCGCGGATAAGCTCGAAGCGATGATTTTAGAGGAAGGCCCGGACACCGTGGCCGCCTTTATCGGCGAGCCGGTGCTGGGCACCGGTGGCATCGTGCCGCCGCCGGAAGGCTACTGGGAAGCGATTCAGCCGGTACTGGATAAGTACGACGTGCTGCTGATTGCCGACGAAGTGGTGTGTGGATTTGGCCGTACCGGCTCCGACTTCGGTAGCCACCACTACAACATGAAGCCTGACCTCATCACCATCGCCAAAGGCCTGACCAGCGCCTACCAGCCGCTGTCGGGCGTGATTGTCGGCGATAAAGTATGGAAAGTGCTAGAGCAGGGCACAGGTGAATTTGGGCCCATCGGCCACGGCTGGACCTACTCAGGCCACGCCCTGGGCTGTGCCGCAGGCCTTGCCAACCTGGATATCATCGAGCGTGAAAATCTGGTGGGTAACGCGGCGGAAACCGGTGGTTACTTCCAGCGGCAGTTGAAAGCGACGTTTGAAGGCCACCCGTTACTCGGGGATGTGCGTGGTGTTGGCTTAATGGCGGCGCTGGAGTTCTCGCCGGATGCAAAACAGCGGCTGCACTTCGACCCCACATTGAAAGTGGGCCCGCGTGTCGCCGCGGCGGCCATGGAAGAGAACCTGATTGCCCGCGCCATGCCCCAAGGCGACATTCTTGGCTTTGCACCGCCGCTGACCATCAACCGTGGCGAAGTAGACGAAATGATCGGCCGCGCCAAACGTGCCATCGACCGCGTGACCGATGAGCTAGTGCGCTCTGGCGACCTGAAAACAGGTCAGCAAGAAGCCGCCTTTACCGTTTAATCGCCTGCGTTAGTTGTTTAAGCGCCGCTGCCGATGCAGCGGCGTTTTTGTTTTTGATCGTGGCGTCTATGCTGAACAGTGTGAATAGCTGGACAGTGTAAATAGACAATAGAACGTTGATCGTTGAGGAGACGCTCACCATGCAACCGGTACTCGCCTTTGATGTATACGGCACGTTGATTGACACCCAGGGCGTCACCGTTGAGCTGGAACGACGCCTGAAAGATACCTCACAAGCGCTTGAGTTCGCCAAGCGTTGGCGCGAAAAACAGCTGGAATACAGCTTTCGCCGAGGGTTAATGGGGGCCTACGTGCCGTTTTCTGACTGTACTCGCGAAGCGCTGGTATTTACGAATCGTGCGCTGCAAGCCGGGCTATCCGATAACGATCACGACCACTTGATGGCCGTGTATACAGAACTGCCCGCATTCCCCGATGTGGTGCCTGCGCTGGATCAGCTGCGCGATGCAGGGATTCGCTGCGTGGCGTTTTCTAACGGCACATCAGACGCGGTGAACCAGCTCTTGAGCCGTGCAGGCGTGCAGCACCATATGGATGCGGTGGTGAGTGTGGACGATATCAAACGCTTCAAACCCGACCCCGCCGTGTACGCTTATTTACGCAGTCAGCTTGAAGCTCGCCCAGAAAATACTTGGCTGATTTCAAGCAACGCCTTTGACGTGATTGGTGCCACGCAAGCGGGCCTGCGCAGTGTTTGGGTGCGCCGCCAATCGGATGCGCCCTTCGACCCCTGGGGTGGCGAGCCGGATATGACCGTGTCTGATTTAACCGCTTTCAGTGAGCGCTTATTAAGTAGATGATGACTCTTCACCTTAAGGAAACCATCGATGCATTTATTACGTATGACGACCGTTGCGGCAACGTTTTGTGTGATGGCTCCCGCCTTGGCGGCTTCATCCAACGGTATTGAGTACATTACGAGTGATTCAACCTTTGAGCAGGTCAGTGAACAGCTAAATGCCGCGCTGGATGAAAAAGGACTCACCTTAGTTGCCACGATTGACCACACGCAAAATGCCGCGAATAACGGGCTGGAACTGCCGCCCACGGCTACGTTCATCTTCGGTAACCCCAATGTAGGCACGCCGATGATGCAGTGCCAAGGCAGCGTTGCCTTAGACCTTCCTCAAAAAATGGTGGTGCGCGAAACCTCAGATGGCGTGCGTTTAGAATGGAACGCTCCCGAGTATCTGGCAGAACGGCATGGCTTGGAGGCGTGCGATCTTCCTCTTGAGAACGTGGCCAACGTGCTGCGCGACGTCGCGCAAAGCGCAGCGCAATAGCGGCGTGAACGCAGTCACGTTAACACTGTCCATAGCCCACTCGGGCGCGCATAATATTGCCCACTCAATATCTTAGGACACACGACTATGTCGAAAAAAATCTACTGCATCGCGAGCTTCAAACCCAAAGCCGGTAAAGAAGAAGCGGTCTTTAAAGCGCTGCAGACGTTAGAACCCAATACGCATCGTGAAGATGCCTGCTTGCACTACACGGTGACTCGCCAGATCGATAACCCGTTTGCCCAAGGCACTAGCTACCCCATCGTATTCCATGAAATTTGGGCCAGCCGTGAAGAGTTTGAAGCCCACTGCCAGCGCCAAGAGATTCAAGACTTCTTCGCCAAGCACGTTGAGTCACCCGAGGGTGATATCGAAGACGCCAACGTGTGCGTTTACACCGATGAGCCGTGGAATTTTGACGCTCCCAAGGTGTAATCGGCACTCAGTGTGTAGAATAGGCGAACGAAAGAGAGCGACTACGGAGCCAACATGACCGAAAAAAAGATGAACGTCGAAAGCTTTAACCTGGACCACACCAAGGTAAAAGCACCTTACGTACGTTTGGCCGATATCAAAGAGGGCCAGAACGGCGACCGTATCCACAAGTACGACCTGCGGATCTGCCAGCCCAACAAAGAGCACATGGAGATGCCCGCGCTGCACTCCCTGGAGCACTTGATGGCGGAAATGTCCCGCAATCATACCGATAAAGTGGTCGATATCAGCCCGATGGGCTGCCAGACCGGCTTCTACATCGCGTTGATTAACCACGACGATTACGACGATGTGCTGTCAATCATCGAGCTCACTCTCAACGACGTACTCACCGCCACCGAAGTGCCTGCCTGCAACGAAATGCAGTGCGGCTGGGCCGCCAGCCACAGCCTGGAAGGCGCCCAGGAACTCGCCAAAGGCCTGCTGGCCAAGCGCAGTGAGTGGACTGAAGTATTTGCGTGAGTCATTGTGTAAGTAAGCACTGACTGCTGAACGCCCCCTTTATGGGGGCGTTTTGTGTCATAGGGTGCACGTCCCTGTGCATGAAAATCGGTTTGCCTAAATATGCGTGTCGGCCGCTAGCTGCTCGATGGAGTGGGCGACGTTTCTGGCGTCTTGCAGAATTTTGTTCACAATGGCGTCGATTTCGCTGACGCTGGACTGGCTGGCTTTGCCTTGCTGAATAACCTGCTGCATGGCTTGCGTGGTGCGTTCTACCAAGCTGCTGTTGTCTTTGAGTACGCGGGTAATTTGATCAACGGCTTCGGTGGCACCCTTCGCCAGTTGGCGTACTTCGTTCGCAACGACGGCAAAGCCCCGCCCCTGTTCACCTGCGCGGGCGGCTTCCACCGCGGCATTTAAGGAAAGCAGGTTTGTTTGGCTGGCAATCTTTGCAATGGACTCCGTGATGGTATTGATACTTTGCGACTGTTTGTGCAGCGCATCGATCAGCTCTTGAGCTTTTGCCAGGGTTTGCGCGGCTTGCTCTGAGCCTTTCACCATTTCATCTAAGTGATCCAGGCTGTCCTTGGCGGTGCGCTCAATTTGCGAGGTGCTGCTCTGAGCCGAGCTGATGGTGCCCGAGGTCGCGTTGGCTTTTTCAACCAGTGGTGTGATGTCGCTGGCAAACTTAACAACTTCTACCACGTTGCCATCGCCGTCTCTCACTGGGTTGTAAGTCGCCTCTAACCAAACGCTATGGCCTTTGGCATTAATACGCTCAAACCTGCCTTTGGTGAAGTTTCCCTGAGCGAGGTGTTCCCAGAAGTGCGGATTTTGTTTGTAAAAATGCTCTGGGCAAAACATGCGGTGATGCTTGCCTTGGTACTCCTTGGCACGATAGCCAATGACACTTTCAAAATTGTCATTGGCCTCCAAAATTTCACCTTGAGGAGTGAACTCAATCACGGCCATGGAGGCATTGAGAGCCTGTAGCACCGCGTCTTGTCGCTGGGCTTTCTGGTGACGCTCTGTCACGTCGTTGGCAATTTTAAGCACGGAAGTGACGCTGCCACGAAAGTTGACAATAGGAACATACATCGCCTCCAGCCAAACTTCTTCGCCACTGTTTTTAAAACGACGAAAGCGACCCGTATGGCTCTCACCTTCGGCGAGTGACCGCCAGAACTGCTGGTATTCTGAGCGCTGCGTTTCAGCACCATCGCAAAATATTCGATGGTGCTGCCCCTTAATGTCCTGCAAATGGCAGCCCATGACATCAAGAAATGGCTGGCTGGCGTGTTTGATCATTCCCTGTGGCGTAAAGAAAATACAAGCAGTATGCGATATGAGCGCTTGATAAAGAGATGCATTTAAAAAAGGAGTATGCATTGTTGCCTTCTCTGTTTTCAGTGATCCGTGCAGGAGGAGGCGCAAGGGGAGGCACCTCAGCTAAACATGGCATGATTTTTTAAAGTAGTAATTTTTATTAGCCACGTTGTTTCTATTTTTAAAAGCTGAGCCCGTTAGCAATATAGCCTTTTTATCGACTGATCCGGCATAATAAAAATGTGAAAAAATGTAAAATAAAAAGGGCAAGTAGCTGATAATAAAAGCGCTTATAAACCTACATAGTTTTACTGATTGACAGTCTTGATGCTAGTGCTTGATAAAGTATAGCTAAGATCGGGGTGAGGCAATGTGATCTGCGCCATTAGGATGTTAGGTGATGCTAAATAAACGCTGGCAACATATCAGTCAACACAAGTTAGCTCCTGACGTTGACACCGACGCGTTGGATAAGCTGATTGCATCGGTAGCTGACTTTTTTGAGTTTCCTATTGCTCTAGTGTCTGTTCTTGGTCAAAAACAGTGGTTTATTGCCAAGTCTGGGTTGGATGTTGATTTTACGTCGTTAGAGGATGCCTTTTGCCGCCATGTGGTGGCCTTGCGGGCACCTTTAGTGATTGAGGACGCCAGCCAGCATCCTGACTTTTGTGACAACCCTCTGGTGCTTTTTGCGCCACATATTCGCTTTTATGCGGGTGTTCCGCTGACGGCAGGTGGGCGTGAAGTGGGCGCTGTCTGCTTGATTGATAATCGACCTAATACGCTTTCCGATAAGGATCTGCGCTTTTTAGAGTCACTGAGTTACTTCATTAGCGATTATATCCATCTTATTGATAAGCAAAGGTCAGGGGTTAGCGGCAGTGACTTTGCCATGATGATTGAGTCCGCTGATGTAGGCGTATGGGATTGGGAAATACCCAACGATCACAATGTCTTCAACCAGCGCTGGTGTGAGCTACTAGGCATTGAAACGGATGAGGTCGAGAGCCGTTCCAGCTTTTGGAAAAGCCTCATTCATTCAGATGATTTCACTCAGGTAAACAATGCTATTCGTCGGCATTTAGCCCAGGACGAAGCAGTGCTGAATGTTGAGTATCGTATGCGGCATGCCCAGGGGCATTGGGTGTGGGTAAATACGTATGGGCGGGTGGTGGCGAACGATCGTTCTGGACGGCCGTTACGGCTAACCTGCGTGATGAGGGATATTTCTGAGAAAAAAAGTGCTGAGCTTCGTGAACGCAAGCAAGTTCAACTGCTTAACTTTATGAATCGAGCCCAGAGTGTGTTTCTTCATGAGAAGAATATTCGACACTCCTGTGAAATGATTTTCGATGAGCTGCTATCGCTTGCGGAAAGTCAGTTTGGTCTAATTGGTCAAGTTCAGGTGCAGAGTGGAGGCGACCAATCGCTATTTATTCATGCACTTTCTAATATTAGCTGGAGCGAAGAGACCAATGAGCAGTATCGCGCCTACCAGCGGGGAGAGCTGTTTTTTAACAATCTCGATAACCTGTTTGGTCATGTGATTACCAGTGGTGGGGTCGTGATGGCTAACCGCCCTCGGCAACACCATGCGGCAAAAGGAACGCCGTCCGGGCACCCTCCATTACGGCGTTTTTTGGGGCTGCCGATTAAAATTGGTGAAGAAACCGTGGGTATGATTGGCCTGGCAAATAAGGAGGAAGACTACTCTGATGAGGATGCACAGTTTTTGCAGCCACTCCTTGATACCTTAGGGGCACTTTTTTATGCGCTAGAAGTTGAGAAGTCGAGGCTCCAGGCTGAACAAAAACTGCGTTATCTAGCCGAAACCGATGTACTGACAAAGCTGCCCAATAGGCGCGCGTTCATAGAGCGTATACAGGCGTTTTATGAGCAAGATGCCACCATTTTTTCAATCGCTATTATTGATATTGATTATTTTAAATCCATCAACGACCAATATGGTCATCAGGTTGGTGATGAGGTGCTACAAGAGGTGGCTTTTCGCCTCAACAGTTCGTTGCGTTCAGACGATCTAGTGGCACGCTTGGGGGGGGAAGAGTTCGGTGTATGCCTATTTGATGTGAAAGGCGCACCCACCCTTGAAACGTTGCGCAAAGTTATCGCCGCAGAGCCGGTTATGACAAGTGAAGGCGGCGTTAATGTGACTGTCAGCATCGGGGCGTGTCAGGTGGCGCCAGGTGCTAACAATGATCAATGGGAGGACGATCTTCGCTGTGCGGACCAAGCGTTGTATCGGGCTAAAAAAGAGGGGCGTAATCGGGTGAGATGGCACATGCCAAGTATCATAACTAGCTGTTAAGAAGGCATCATTTTTAGGCGCGTATGTGCCAATGAAGCTTTTTTGTATTAACGCATTGACAGTGAGGCTCAGCAGGTTCTATAAACAGGCCATCACTCATCACCTTAGGCTACCATGCTCCTCCTTATCACGATTGCCACGCTTGCAATTGGTATCTCGTTTCTGTGTTCTATCCTTGAAGCAGCCCTTTTGTCGATCACGCCGAGCTATATTGCAAAGCAAAAGGACGACAATCCCAAGCTTTACGCTGCGCTAACGACGTTAAAAGACAATATCGACCGCCCTTTAGCCGCGATTTTAACGCTTAACACGATTGCTCATACCGTCGGTGCCACCGCCGTAGGTGCCCAAGCAGCTGTAGTGTTTGGTGAGTCCTCTATTGCGATTGTTTCTGCGGTGATGACGCTGCTGATTTTAGTGCTGTCAGAGATTATCCCCAAGACGATTGGTGCCACTTACTGGCGTGGCTTAGCCCCCGTTCTGCCACGTCTTCTTAATATGATGATTTTAAGCCTGCTTCCCTTTATCTGGATGTCAGAGTTGATTACTCGTCGTTTAGGAAAGTCTGAGCACGACGTGGATTTGCGGGATGAAATTAAAGTGCTGGCCCGTGTTGGCCTTGAGCAAAACGTGCTAGATGCAGATGAGTCTCGCACGATTATTAATATGCTGAATTTGCACGATATTGCGGTAAGCCAAGCGATGACGCCACGCACCGTGTGTGAAACGGTACCGCCCAATATGACCGTCAGCGAATTTGACGCGCAGTACGGCAAAGCATCGTTTACACGCTTTCCTGTGATGGATAACGGCGAGCAAGCTTTCGGTTATGTGCATAAAGCAGATATGTATCATGCCGACGATAGCAAAACGATGCGTGAACTGATGCACCCGATTGGTAGCGTTGATGTTGCCAACAATGTTGAGCAGGTGTTCACGTCGATGCTTAAGGATCACCTGCACATGCGGGTGGTTTACGATGAACATGGCACTTTTGTGGGGCTGATCACGCTGGAAGATATTCTTGAGACCATTCTGGGTCAAGATATCGTCGATGAAACCGATAGCGTTGCCAACTTACGTCACTATGCAAAACAGCGCTGGGTAAAGCGGATTAAACGCGAAGAGAAAGATGTGAAACCGACGGAGTGAACACTGCTGGGTACTCATTGTCTTAGCGCAAAACGTTCTATAGTGAAGGCGTTGAAAGTCATATAAGGTATGAGAGTCACTTCATTTTAACGAGGAGCAACGATGTCATTACGTATCAATGCAGTCGTGCCTGACTTTGAAGCAGAAACGAGCCAAGGGCCCATCCATTTTCACGACTGGATCGGCGATAGCTGGGCGATTCTTTTCTCACACCCTAAAGATTTCACGCCGGTTTGCACCACTGAATTCGGTGCGGTAGCGACCCTTAGCGCTGAGTGGAAAAAGCGCGGCACTAAGGTGATTGGGGTATCTGTTGATGGCGTTGAAGATCACAAACGCTGGGCCAGCGATATCGAAACCGTGAGCGGCAGCACCGTAGGCTTTCCTATCATTGCTGACGAAGACCTGAAAGTCTCTAAGCTGTTTGATATGTTGCCAGAAGACGCCTATTTGCCGGATGGCCGCACCCCGGCACACAGTGCCACTGTGCGTTCGGTCTTTATTATTGGACCGGATAAGCAGCTTAAGCTTTCGATGACTTACCCGATGACGGTGGGTCGTAACTTCGCTGAAATTCTGCGTGCGCTTGATGCGCTGCAAACGACGGCTAAACATGGTGTTGCCACGCCGGCTGACTGGACTGTGGGCCAGGATGTCATTATTCCGCCAAGCGTGTCTGACAGCGATGCTCAGCAGAAATTTGGCGAGTTTGACGCGGTACTGCCGTATTTGCGTAAAACGAAGCTGCGTTAATTGCCGCTGTTAGGCGGCAACGTTAGGAAGACCCGTCAGCGTTGAGCTGGCGGGTTTTTTTATTAGGCAGGTTCGAGTGTTAGCTGCTCGATCGAGTTGGAGATACTCTGTGCCCCTTGCAGTATCTCATTCACGATGGACTCAATCTCATGCACGCTGGTTTGGCTCGTTTGCCCCTGCTCCACCACCTGCTGCATCGCTTCGGTGGTGCGCATCACCAACGCATTGTTTTCTTTTAGTACCCGGGTGATTTCGTCGACAGCCTCGCTGGAGCCGCGAGCGAGTTGGCGTACTTCATTGGCGACCACGGCAAAGCCGCGTCCCTGCTCACCTGCACGGGCGGCTTCAACAGCGGCATTAAGAGAAAGCAGGTTGGTTTGACTGGCGATCTGAGCAATCGTCGTGGCAGTTTTATTGATCTGCTCTGCCTGTGTATTAAGGTCACTAATCAGTCGTTGTGCATCGCCCAGCGTGTGGCTTGCGTGCTGGAAGTGAGTCATCACCTTTTTCAGGTGCGCCAAGCCTTCCTGGGCAATGCGTTCGGTTTGACTGGAGGAGGTGCGCGCACTGCCGACCGTGGCTCGGGCAGCCTCTGATGCTTCCATGGCGCGGGTAATATCCGTGGCAAATTTAACCACTTTTACGACGTTACCTTCGTGATCCACGATGGGGTTATAGGTGGCTTCTAACCATATCACGCGGCCCTGGGCGTTAAGGCGCATAAACTTGCCTTGCTTGAACTCGCCACTGGCGAGCTGCTTCCAGAAGTCGGGACGCTGCTGATAGAACTCCTTCGTGCAAAACATGCGGTGGTGCTCGCCGCGAATCTCGCGTAGCGAATACCCCATAGCCTGCTCAAAGTTGCTATTGGCATCTAAGATATAACCATCGGGAGTAAACTCGATGACGGCCATTGAGCTATCCAGTGCCTGCAAAATGGCTCGCTCCCGAGCGGCGCGCTGGTGTTTTTCAGTGACGTTACTGGCCACTTTAAACACCTGAACGACGTTGCCGCGGCGGTTTTTAATCGGTACATAGGTCGCTTCCAGCCACACCTCTTCCCCAAAGGCGTTGATGCGACGAAACCTCCCTTGCTGGCTCTCTCCCGCAGCAAGGGCCTCCCAAAAAGCCGTGTAAGCTGCGCTGTTGGTATCTTCCGGATAACAGAAGAGCCGGTGGTGTTTTCCCCTGACCTCCTCAAGGGAGTAACCCACGGTTTCAAGAAACTGGGGGCTAGCATCTTGAATGATGCCTTCAGGAGTGAAGTAGATACAGGCTGTGTGCTGATTCAGCGCACTGCGTAAATTTCCAGAGGCGAAGGGGCTAAACATGGAGGCAAGGTCTCGAGCGCAGTATTATAAATGTGCTCAGAATAGACCAGTTTCTTATAGAAAACACTGTTTTGTATCGTTGTGGCACAAAATGTCACGTCAGTAATGTTAAGTATCTGTTTTAATAAATATTAACGTCTATGGGCAGGTGGGGGGAGTCGAGTTGGCGGAAAAGCCGAGGTGCGTGAACCAAGCGCTGGCGCTGCCTCCTGCGTTATCCCCGTCGCTCATCAGGGCGATGCCATTAATGTCATTGGGGGCACTGCCGAATAGTGCTTGATAGTCAGCGCGTATGTCTCGCACCTCCGCTTTCCACTGCCCAACGGCCTGTTCTCCGCTTTGCAAAGCCAGCAGCTGCGCGCGATCAGTGAACGCGTTGGGCCAGTGGGCACCCTGTGGTTGCTGTGAAGCCCACACATAATTCACTGACTCCACCTGCCACGGCAGTAGGCCCGTTTTGCGCGCAACATACACCCTTGCCGGATAGTCATCGCCTGCTTTGGTGGTTTCATCAAGGCCTGGGTAAATGCCGCTGACTTGCCAGCACCAGTGCAGGTAAGGTGTCGCGTTTAGATCAATATCGCGCTCTAAGTAACGGGCTGATGCTTGGCCCATGGCGTCTGCCTGTAAAACCCGTTGGCCAGACTTCTCTACAATGCTGTAGCGTGTTTCACCGTCGAAACTGCGGGTTGGCCAGGTCATGATTTGGTTCGGAGTAAAGCGTACTTCTTGAGCGCTGGCTTGGCTTGCGAGCAAACCGCTAACGCAGGCGCTCACCATGAGGGTTCGCTGAACGATGCTAAACGCCACGTTACGCGCCATGGTGGTCTTCTCCCGGCTGAGTCGGGGCAGCAGGGTGGCGGCTACCCACGCTATGCAGCAAATCAAATTGACGCATACAGGCTCGACAAGCGCCGCACATGGCAAGATGTACACGCAGCGCAGTCCGCTCTCGGAAGGTAAGCTTTTTATCCAACTTGAGCGACATGAGGCGTGTCGCTTCGCGGCACATTAGCATCGTTATGTACTCCTGCTAGCGAACCCAGCCGCTCTCTAAACACTCTCGTAGACGCAGCCGAGCCCGATGTAAGATAACCCAGCAATTGGTGTCAGAGACGCCGGTTTCCTTACAGATCTCTTCCGTTGAGAGTCCCATTAGCTCACGCAGGCTAAAAATAAGGGCAACGTTATCGGGTAGGGCGAGCATGCAGGCGTCAAAGACTTGCCAAAAACGCTGATTTTCGAGCAGCTGTTCAGGTTGCCCCCAGTCGCTTGGTCGAGCGTTAGGTTGCCAATGCCCATTGGCTTCAAAAAGGCGATCTAAAGTATCGTCGTTTAGGTCGTCATCCAGCGGCTGCCAGCGACTCTGTTTTTTCTGATGGCGTAGCTGATCCAGTATCTTGAATTTCAAAATGCCGAACACCCAGGTTTCAAACTCAGAGCGGCCTTCAAACGTTGCGCTTTTTTCAAAAGCGGTTAGCAGCGTTTCTTGAACGGCATCTTCAGCGGCAGCGGCGTCTCTTAACTGTAAGCGCGCAAAGGCGAGTAGGCGAGGGCGCATGTGGCTGAAATGCGTGGCGGCCAGCGAAGCGGTGATGGTCACATTATCCTCTCAGCTTGCGCAGCCATCGGCGAATAAAAATTTCTATATTGTTGACATGTTTGTACAGCGTTAGTCCCGTTAGCGGGTTGTACGTCCAGGGGGCAGGTGGTGTGGTGCCTTGGCATGTCAAAAATTCCTCCGCTATGGGTAGTTTTGGCATTTCATTTTTCTGAATATACTCATCTTTACTGATGCTTAGTATCTCAAACGGGTAAAAGCCGACTTGCTTGTGTTTTTCGGCAAGACGCAGACCAAGCGTTTTCTTTTTACCTCGATAAGCAGGCACTTCAGGTAGCCACATTGCGATAGGCAACCACATGTAGGCCATCATGCCGAAGAGCTGTTTGGCCTGTTGGTCATTGGCAGGCTCAGACTGCTGAAAATGCCAACCTGCCTCAATGAGTCGCTTTGGTTCAAATATAACTAAGTCAGAGTAATGGATGCCAGCACTCTGCCCTGTATCCTGACGATAAAAAAAGAGGCTGTCTGAAGACGGTAACGGTGTGACTTTTCGTCGTTTTAGATCTATTCCTCGAATAAAGCATGGGTGTATAAATCCAAGCGTTGGATTGCGATTAAACATGTCTTTAATTTGATGTAATTCTGGAGTGTCGATAGGACGCACCAGTTGGGTATCATCTTGTAAAAAACAGGCTAGCGGCGTGTCATTAAGTAAATCAAGCGCCAAGTTCATGTTGTGATAAAGCCCACCGTGTTTGATGGTTCCTAATTTATTAGGCTTTATTACTCGGCAGTCTTTTTTTAAGCTATTAAGTAGTTCAAGCGTCTCTGTATCATCGCTATTGTCATCAAAAATGAGGATGTCTGCACCAGTAAGACAGTTGCGAATTGAGTCGATGCAGTTACGCAAGTATTGTGCGCGGTTAAAAGAGAAAATGCATACGGTGATGGCGGACATAATGTTCTCTTATTGCCTTTCTATCCATGCTTAGAGCGAAGAGATTATTCTGAGCTAGATAGCAAGGAAAGAATAGAGTTTAAGTAAGTGTTCGGATCTTGGTATTCACGTCCGTTAGCTTGGGAATGAATAGTGATGTAATGGATATTTGAATCCTCTAGCATGCTAGAGACTGATTGAACCACCGCTTCGGGGTTTTTTGTGTCATAAAGAAAGTGGCTAAAGGTAGGTTCGCGCCACTCGATCGTTTTACTATCAGCATTTTTTATTAAAAATGCTTTGTAAAAACCAAACTCTGACCATCGACGCGGTGGGCGATCCAATAAGGCATTCCACCATGGTTTACCTGAAGATGCTTCAAGGTCAGCCAGTGCTTTGCAAAGAAGAGATTTGTTGATAATGAAGGGGGTGTCAAAATAGACGTTAACCAACGGCTCTTTTGTTTGGTTGTTAGTTAAGTGGTCAGATTCATTTATCCAGTTTTTAACTTTTCCTCTCAGTTTTTTTCTTTCCAGCCAGTCGCTGAAGCATATAGTGCTGTCGCTACTCACGAAGTCATCAATGACCGCTGATTTTGTGATAATGACATCAGAGTCGATAATAATGGCCGTGGTATACGGTAGTTCGCTGGCTAGCTTTAATTTGCATATTTGTTGAGTATGCCAACCCGTATAAGAAGGCCATAACGGGCGAGAAAAGACTCGTTTTAGACTGCCGCAAATTCTAGTAACATTACGCCCTAATGAGTTTGCAAACGCTTTGGCTTGATGCCTTCGGTGTTCAACAATAGGAGGTAATACATCCTTTGTTGATAACAGGACTAAGCCGTCACGGCCTTGAAACTCACTGAATAGAGGAAGGTCTTCATCTTGAACGACCACATAGTGTGCGTATCCAGAAAACTGAGACTGCTCAAAAGAGGTTCTCATAACTCGAAAATGATCGATGTCTCCTGCCCATGTGGGAGTGATGAAGACAAGCCGCTGCTGTTCAATCATGAGGAAACACCTTCATTTTCTTTACGGTCACGCCGCCGTGACTGCCAAATGCGCAGCCGTTCACGAATTTTATTGTGGGTGTCATTGCCACTGTAGCGGCCTTTAGCGATATGTCGAATACGGTAAACGCCTGGCAAGGTAAGGGGCGTACCCTGGCTTTGTAATAGCCAGCGAAAGGCTCGATCTTCATGGCACTTAGCGAAGTTGTCTACCGGTTGCTGATAGATGCCAATGTTTCGGCAGTAGCCAACGGCACGACACACATCGCCATGCGCAATTTGCAGCGGTCCGGTTGCTTTAGTGATTTGGCGAGATGAGAACGAAGAAGTGTCAATATCTAGTACGCTGGGGCCTTCTTGGGTGGCGTTCAGCATAGGGTTATCTTCGGCAAGTAGATCGGTGGTGCGTTCTTCATCAGGGAAAAGAAGTGCATCACGTCTGCCTTGCAGATGGTCTGATAACTGGTCAAGACAAGACTCACGAAACATCAGGTCACAATCGGTAAACCATACCCAATCAGCTTTAGTCGCAAGTGCTGCACGGTTACGCCCGATACTGCGCCGGAAGAGCGCCTGCTTAGCAACAGGCTGCCAATTCCACGTCACATTTGGCGTTTCTATGGTGTTGAAAAAGTCGAGTAGCTCCTGCGTTTTGGTGTCTTCAGGGCTATAGAAAACGGTCATCGTCACATGCAGTTGATGGGGCGGGAAGAGCACCAGAGAGCTCAATTGATAAACCAAAAAATGCGAGTAATTCCAGCAATGGCTAACCACTTCAAGCGACAGGCGTCCTGTTTTAGATGCGCGTTCAGGGTTGGGTGGCAGATCAGGTTCGAACCACGTAGGCGGGATTTTACCTCCCGCGGCGAAGCGGAAAAAAGCGAGTTGTAGCGATGTCCACATCATCGTAGTCCTAGGTAGGTGGGTGCATGTATGGAGCGGCAAAAGTGATGTACGGCCACGATGCTATGAGTTAACAGCTTATCATGTGGCAGCGTTGAAGCTTCACGCTGGATGCTGACAGGTAGGGCAGTGCTATCAGCTTCTTTGTGCAGCAGCATTGGGTTATATTTTTATGATTTGGAGTGTTTGAGGCGGCTAAGTAATGCTTCCAGCTTGGCGAGTTTGCGTAACAGCCGGTAGCGTCTAAGGGGGTCATAAATCCAAGGTGTTCTCAGGCCATCGGCTGCGACTGACAGATAATCTTCGGCGATGGGTGCGCTGTTCGTTGGTCGTTCTCGAAGCGCTTTTATTGCTTGGCTATCCATTATATTAAAAGGATAAAAACCAGCTTGGTTGACAATTTCAGCCAGCCTGAACGTGAAGCTTTTTTGTTTATTTCGGTAGGCCGGAGGGTTGGGTAGCCACATAGCAAAGGGGGCAGGTAAGTAACCCATTTCTAAAAAATGCTGTTTGGCCTGTTGTTCATTGTCAAACTCATTAGCTAAGAATGACCAATTAGCCTCTTTGAGGCGGTCACTGCGGGTGATAGAAATATCGGAATAATAGACGCCAGCAACAGGTTTTCGGCTCTGGTGCTCACACACATAGACGCCTCTCTCTGGATAAAAAACGAAGCGGTCACGTGTACTCTGTCGTGTAATTTGTTTTTGAAAAACGGGAGCAAGAAAGCCGCCAATTGGAAATGTATTGAAATAATGTTCCAGAAAGTGGATGTCGTGCTCATCTATCTCACGGACTAACTGAGTATCATCTTGAAGAAAACAGATTAGCTCGTTTTCTTCAACAGACTCAATGGCGCGCTGCATGTTGGCATACAGCGCGCCGTGTTGACTCTCTTCACCCGCTTTACGAGGCCGTTTCACCTCGTGACGTTTCTCAATATCAGCCAATATATGTTGGGTTTCAGGGTCGTCGCTACCATCATCGTAAATAATCACAGTGTGTTGAGCGGCGCAGCGTTCGATTGAGTCGATACAGTTGCGCAAATGAGGGCCACGATTATAAGAAAAAACGAAGAAAATCACAGGGGATTGCCTTTTTCTATAAGTTGCGTATGTTCTGCAATTCCATGGGGTGTACGAGTAATTCCGTGTTTGTCGACATGCAGGCGATGACGTTTATTGGCAGCGATAATGTTCGTGTCTACATAGCTTCTAGCATGATCTAGATGTATAACAATAGCGTTATAACGCACATGCTTCGGCTTAATACCTAAATTTGCTAGCCTTACACCAAATTCTCTATCTTCGCCGCCATAGGCCATTGTTTCATCAAACCCATTAACCGCTAATACGTCTTTTTTCCAGGCCGATCCGTTTGAACCTTTAAAACGACAGCGGGTTGGCGTGATTTTGTTAAGAATTCGAGCCTGCCAGTGGTTGGCAGTAAGTTTACTGTTTTTATAGCTCGATAACAGGCCATGCTTCTTTAGCCAAGAAAGTTCAAAGCAGCGGCCGGAGAGTATGTCGTCTTGGGTGATGGCGTTACTCGTTATAAGGGGGAGTTTATGGTAGCCCCCTGAGAGATAGTATCCGGGTGAAGCTTCTGTGGCATGTACATTTAAAAAGTCAGCGCGGGGAATACAGTCACCATCGGTAAAAACTAAGTAATCAGCACTGGAAGCAAGAACGGCCTTATTTAAAATTCGACACTTTTGAAAGCCTTGGTCTTCATGCCATATATGCTGAATGGTTAAGCCTGTCGTTTTCTGCATACGTTCAATGAGGTGGCGTGTTTCTTCAGTTGAGCCATCATCGGCAATAATAATGTCAAAGTATTTATAGGTCTGTGCGCTATATCCCCAAAGAACCTTTTCTAACCAATCAGGAGAATTATATGTGCTGATAATGACCGAAAGTTTCATGTGGTTCACTATGCTCTGTGTCACTTAATGGCTACTAAGCGTAGGATGGTAAAAATCGCGATACCATGTTACAAATTCATTGACTCCGTCTTCGATACGTGTCGCTGGCTGGTAGTTGAATTGTGATACTAAATCTTCCACATCCGCATAGGTATCGGGGACATCGCCCGGTTGCATAGGTAGAAGTTCTTTCTGGGCAGTCATGCCTAACGCCTTTTCTAGTGCAGAAATATAATTCATTAATACCACTGGCTTTTGATTGCCAATGTTATATAAACGCCAAGGTGCTTTGCTGCTGGCAGGGTTAGGTTGTAAGCCTGACCATTGGGAGTTAGCTTGGGCTGGGCGATCTAAAACACGTATAACACCTTCTACAATGTCATCAATGTAGGTAAAGTCGCGACGATGCTCACCATAATGGTAGACAGGTATCGTGTTGCCTTCCAAGATAGCTTTTGTGAATTTAAACAGTGCCATGTCAGGACGGCCCCACGGGCCATATACTGTAAAAAAACGTAAGCCGGTCGTAGGAATGCCGTATAAGTGGCTATAGGTATGCGCCATAGACTCATTTGCCTTTTTAGTCGCTGCATAAAGGCTAATAGGGTGGTCAGTAGAGTGGTGAGTGGCAAATGGCATAGCTTCATTGGCACCATATACACTAGAACTACTAGCGTAAACGAGGTGTTCTACTTTTTTCTGACGACATCCTTCTAATATATTTGAGAAGCCGACTAGGTTGCTATCTATATAGGCAGCAGGATTTTCTAATGAATAGCGAACACCGACTTGTGCGGCTAAGTGGATCACTTGCTGAAACGCATATTGCTTAAATAGCGCTGCCATCGCGGCGCGGTCTGCAACGTCTATACGTAAATGAGTATAATTAGGGAAGGCAGATAAACGGTCAACGCGCGCTTCTTTTAATGTGGGGTCGTAGTAACTGTTATGATTATCTATCCCAATAACCGTATCGCCTCGCTCTAACAGGCGATAAGCCACTGCGGCCCCGATGAAACCTGCTGTGCCGCTGACTAAAATACTCAATGAATATCTCCACATATTCGCGTTTTGAAGCGAGTGAATGGCCTGCCTTCTGTAACAAGGCAGGCATGTACCTATTTATTGCGTGAATCTACTAGGAGCTTTTCAGGTGCTCCACCAGCGCTTGAGCGAAGGTGTCAGTCGTGCCAGTGCCGCCCATATCTGGAGTGACCATATCGCGGCGGCTCTCCAATACTGTGCGGATTCCCTGACGGATAGCATCCCCTTTTTCATTCATCTCTAAGTGGTCAAGCATCTGGGCCGCTGCCAGTAACAAGGCGCAAGGGTTGGCCAGTTTTTTGCCTGCAATATCCGGCGCTGAGCCGTGTACCGCTTCAAAAATCGCTGCTTTTTCGCCGATGTTTGCCCCAGGCGCTAAACCCAAGCCGCCCACTAGGCCTGCGCATAGGTCAGAAAGAATATCACCAAACAGATTCGTGGTTACGACAACATCGAACTGGTGAGGGTTCATAACCAGCTGCATGCAGGCGTTATCCACGATCATTTCTTGAAATTCGATCTCGGGATATTCGCTGGCGATTTCACGAGCAACCTCTAAAAACAGACCAGAGCTGGTTTTGATGATGTTGGCCTTGTGAACAGCGGTGACCTTCTTGCGGCCGTTCTGCTTAGCCAGCTCAAAGGCGTAACGCACGATGCGCTCAGAGCCTTGACGCGTCACTTTAATGATCGAGATGCCGGTATTGCCGTCGTCGATCATCTCTTGGCCATCGGAGAGGTAAGCGCCTTCGGTATTCTCACGGACGGTGATCATATCGATATCGTCGTAGCGGGAGCGCGTGCCCGGAAAGCTAATCGCCGGGCGTACATTGGCATACAGGTCAAAGTGGCGGCGCAACTGCACGTTGATGGATGAAAAGCCTTTGCCGATTGGCGTGGTGAGCGGGCCTTTCAGGGCAATGCCGTGCTTTTCAATGGCATCCAACGAGTCTTGAGGAATCAGCGTGCCGTGCTTGTCGAGTGCTACCAAGCCCGCGTCGATGAATTCGTAATTTAGCCCGCACTCCAGGGCGTCTAGCACTTGCAGGGTGGCGTCCATGATTTCCGGGCCGATGCCGTCGCCTTTAATCACTGCTACTGTTTGGCTCATGTGCGGGGTCCTCTCGTTGGGTAGGATAAAAAGTGGCGAGGAAACGGCGGTTAGGCCGCCCTTTGAGTGCCATGGTAAGCCAAGCCTAGGGGGCAGGTCATCGTCTAAACGTCTAGGTTTGGCGGGTGCGAAGCTTCCCGTTTACTGATAGAATGCTGCGCTCACGACGACCAAGGCACTTAGGATCAAGGCACTTAGCGGCCACCCCCCTCGTCTGAAAAACGATAATAGAACAGCAAGGTTTATTGCTAATGAACAATGCAATGGCAGCGATTGCTCTGCCCACACCAGGGCTGATGACTCCGCCCTAGGTTTCCTCTCTTTTTTAGCGTCATAACGCTCTTCGCGTTATCCCGGCGCTGCGGCATCCCATTGCCGTTATTTGGCTATCGACGCGCTAGCGTCTTCGTTCGGTAGCCTTCATCCGACAAACTATGACTAATGAGTGCTTATTTGCTGCCCTTGTGCGGCTGTGGCACGCAATATCTTTAAACCTCAAACCATGGACTCCCTGAATGGCACTTTTCAGCAAGCATGAGTGGTTCTCTAATATTAAGGGCGATACGCTCGCAGGTGTTGTCGTCGCGCTGGCACTAATTCCTGAAGCGATCGCTTTTTCGATTATTGCCGGTGTAGACCCAAAAGTGGGGCTTTATGCCTCGTTTTGTATAGCGGTGATTATCGCCTTTACCGGCGGCCGCCCGGGTATGATTTCTGCCGCGACAGGGGCGATGGCGCTGCTGATGATAACGCTGGTGCGGGAGCACGGCCTGGAGTATCTGCTGGCGGCCACATTGCTCACTGGCGTTCTGCAAATTATTGCGGGTTACTTAAAGCTAGCGGAGCTGATGCGCTTTGTCTCTCGCTCGGTAGTGACCGGGTTTGTGAACGCTCTGGCCATTCTTATTTTCATGGCGCAGCTGCCAGAGCTCACCAATGTAACGTGGCATGTGTATGCCATGACGCTGGCAGGCCTCGGTATTATCTACCTGTTCCCCTATTTACCGGTGATTGGTAAGTCGATCCCTTCGCCCCTGGTGTGCATCGTGGTGCTCACCGCCGTGTATATGATCAGCGGCATGGATATTCGCAGCGTCGGCGATATGGGTGAGCTGCCGGATACACTGCCCGTTTTCTTATGGCCGAGCGTACCGTTAAATCTTGAAACGCTGATGATTATCTTCCCTACCGCCATCATGCTTACCGTTGTAGGTCTGCTTGAGTCGATGATGACTGCCACCATTGTGGATGACCTCACCGACACGTCCAGCGATAAAAATCGCGAGTGTAAAGGTCAGGGCATCGCCAATATTGGTGCCGGTTTAATGGGCGGTATGGCCGGTTGTGCGATGATTGGTCAGTCGGTCATCAATATTAAATCGGGCGGTCGTACGCGCTTATCCTCGCTGATTGCGGGTGTGGTGTTGTTAATGATGGTGGTGTTCTTAGCCGATTGGGTATCGCAAATCCCCATGGCAGCGCTGGTCGCAGTGATGATCATGGTGGCGATTGGTACTTTTAGCTGGGAGTCCATTCGCGACCTGAAAAAGCACCCGGTGAGCACCAACATCGTTATGCTGGCAACGGTGGCCGTCACGGTAGGTACCCACAATCTGGCAATTGGTGTCTTTGTAGGTGTGCTGTTAGCAGCACTGTTCTTTGCCAATAAAGTCGGCAACATCATGTACGTCGGTTCAAAAGAGGTAGAGGCTGGTAAAGAGCGTGAGTATCAGGTGGTGGGACAAGTGTTTTTTGCCTCATCTGAGCGTTTTATGGCCGCGTTCGATTTCAAAGAGAGTGTCGACAAGATCACCATTGATTTGTCGAAAGCGCACTTTTGGGATGTGACCGCCGTTCAGGCGCTTGACCGTGTTGTGATCAAGTTCCGCCGCGAAGGCACCGAGGTAGACCTAGTGGGCTTGAGTGAAGCAAGTGCCACTGTGGTGGATCGCTACGCCGTTCACAATGACCCAGAAGCCGTTGAAAAACTGATGGGTGGCCACTAAGCCAGGCAAGGAGAACAACATGACTGAACACGTACTCGCCGCCATTGACGGCTCCCAATTCGCCGAAGGCGTTTGTGACTACGCCGCCTGGGCAAGCCTGGCTCTTGATGCACCTTTGAGCTTTGTGCACGTAGTGGATAATCATTCTGAGGCACCCGGAGAGCAAAATTTATCCGGTAGCCTGCGCTTCGGTGCCCGCGAAAAACTAATGGAAGAGCTCTCAGCACTTGATGAGCAACGTGCCAGGGTAAACCGTGAACAAGGCAAGCTGATGCTGGAAGCGGCTAAGGCTAGGGCGTTGGAAGACGGGGTGAGCAACCCCGCTACCCGCCAGTTAAACGGCACGTTAGTGGAAACGCTGGTAGAGCTGGAAAAAGACGTTCGCCTGCTAGTGGTGGGTAAGCGTGGTGAAACCGCTCACCAGGCCAGTGGGCATCTGGGCTCTAACCTAGAGCGGGTAGTGCGCGAAATGCACCGCCCGATTTTGATGGTGCCAAAAGCCTTTAAGCGTCCAGAGAACGTATTGATTGCCTTTGATGGCAGCAAAACCGCCCGAAAGGGAGTGGAGATGCTGGCCCGTTCGCCTTTATTTACTGGGTCAACCTGCCATGTGCTAATTGTGGGCTCAGACACTGCCGAGCATCGAAGCGAGTTGGCATGGGCGCTCAGTACCTTACGCGAGTCTGGACACCATGCGGAAGGAGCAATTCGCGCAGGGGAAGTGGATGATGCCTTGCAAACGTATGAGCAAGAAAACAACATCGATCTGCTAGTGATGGGAGCCTACGGGCATTCACGCATTCGCCATTTACTAGTCGGTAGCACGACAACGTCGATGCTGCGCAGCAGCCGAGTACCGGTGCTGATACTGCGCTGAGTGAGCGGCTAGTCTCGACCTATCATTGCGCCAGCCCTAGGGCTGGCGCTTTTTATGGGCCACGTAGCAAACTACCTGGTACCCAACGAATAAAGGCCACCATGCCAAAGAGCTCCACCAGTGATTGGCAAACGATCACAACGACGGCAGCCTGCCAGCCATGGGGCAGGGTGAGAGCAATGGGCAGCATGACGAACGAGTTGCGAGTGCCGAAGCTAAATACCAACGTGCGGGCGCTGGCGGGGGAGAGTTTGAATAGCTGGCCAAGCCCTTTGCCCAATAGCGCTGCGACGATTAAAAAGGCCAGGAAGATCACTATCGTTTGCCAGAGCAGTTGGCGCATCGCCAGTACTTGGGTTACCTGAGTAGCCGCTATGATCAACAACACACAGGCCAGTAGCGGTACCGGCATAAGCCCCAGCGCGTGGGCAGCCCGCTTTACGGTTGGATGGCTTTGCGCTGCGTATTCGGTTAACCAAGCTAGCAGTAAGGGGAGTACTATTAACCCCAGCGAAGCGCCCAATAGCGCGGGTGACAGCGTTAAATGCAGCCATTCGCTGCCTAGAAATAGCCACAGGTAGGCGGGTAGCGCGACCATTTGTACGAGCAGTAACAGTGGCGTCGCGGCTATGGCGCGCGCCGTATCGCCTTTGCCTAGGTGGGTAAAGCTAATAAACCAATCGGTGCAGGGCATAAGTAGCACCATCAGGATACCCGCAAGCACAGGCGCTGGTAACGGCAGCCACAATACCCCTACCCCCAGTAACGCGGGAATAACGATAAAATTACCCACCAATAGTGCCGCCATAAAGCGTCGGTCTTGAAACCCTTGTTTGACTCTCAGCAGCGGTATTTGCGTAAAGGTTGCGTAAAGCAATATGCCGAGTAGCGGCCATAGCGCCTGCTCAAACGCTGCCATTGGTTCTGGAGCCAGTAGGCCAAGGCAAAGCCCGAGCGCGATAAACGCCAGATAAATCCATGACTGCTGTTGTTCGAGCTGTGCGCGTATCAAGAGCTTAGGCCACTGGTTGGTTTAAAAAAGGCCAAGCGCTCGCCCATCCAGGCGGCGGCTACGCACAGCGGTAAGCTGCCTACAGCATAAAACAGCGCCAGCCCTAGGCTGCCCTGCTGCGTCAAGTGCAGCGTTTCAAGGCTAAAGAGTGAGAAGGTGGTGAAGCCGCCGCAGAAACCTGCCATCAGAAGCGGTTGATGGCGTGCCAGCTTGCCATGGGGTATGCGGGATGTTTTCGCGGCTAGCCAGCCGATGAGGCAGGAACCCAACACGTTTACCAATAATGTTCCCCAGGGGAAGTGGCTACCTAGCATTGCCATTGAAGCTAGCGAGACGCTATAGCGCAGCACGCTACCCATAGCGCTGCCAAGGCCAACGGCGAGATAGACGTTAATGCTCATCAAGGGCTCCTTTCTAACCTTGGGCCAACCACCAGCCTAGCGCTGCCATGGCGATGCCTAACAGCAGCGTCGCCCCCATATTGAGCGCTGCACGATACGCTTGGCCGCGCTGGAACAGCTCAAGAGTCTGCAAGCTAAACGATGACACCGTGGTATAGCCACCGAGCAGGCCCGCTATCGCAAATAGCCAAAACGGCTGTGCGTTAGGCACGCCGTAAACGCCTAGCAACCCTCCAGCAAGAAACGCACCGCTGGCATTCACAAGCAGCGTGCCCCACGGGAAGACTTTACCCAGTAAATGGGCCATGGCATTGGAGACGGCAAAGCGGGCCATACCGCCCAGTGCGCCGCCCAAGGCGACAAGTACGACGCTAGTGATCCCGTGTCCCATATCACGCCTCGCTCTGTGTTGGTGAAAATCGCTAGGCGGCTAAGTGTAACACCGCAGCGGGAGGAGCCCAGAAGGTGGTAGGCGAGCAAAAAAGCAGACGCTAACGGTGTTGCTGATCAATCTCTTCGTGTACAAAAGAAGTCAGAATAATGATAACGACTGATGCACCCGCTCAAGGAGAAGTCCGTATGTCTGATTACGTATTAGCAGCCATTGATGGTTCTCACTACTCAGAAAGTGTGTGTGACTATGCGGTTTGGGCAGCCACGGCGCTCTCTGCTCCGCTGCGTTTTCTGCACACCGTCGATAATCACGCCCAGGTCGCAGAACCTGACCTCACAGGCCATCTTGGCCTAGGCACCCGAGAGCACTTGTTGGAACAGCTTTCGGACATTGAAGAGCAGCGCGGAAAACTCGCCCGCGAGCAGGGGCGTTTAATGTTGGATGCCGCCAAAGCGCGAAGTGAGGCAGCCGGGTTTTCAGAGCCTCCCTGCATGCAGCGCAATGGCACTCTTGTGGATACCTTGGCCGAACACGAAAAAGAGATCCGCCTGTTGGTGGTAGGCAAGCGAGGAGAAACGGCCCATCAATCCAGCGGTCATTTAGGTTCCAACCTTGAGCGTGTGGTGCGCGAGCTGCACCGGCCTATCTTGATGGTGCCAAGAGCGTTCACTCCGCCTAAACGCATACTGATGGCGTTTGATGGTAGCAAAACAGCGCGCAAAGGCGTGGAAATGCTGGCGAAAAGCCCGCTGTTCGAGGGCGCTGAGTGTCACGTGGTGATTGTAGGCGCAGAAACCGCAGAGAACCGCTCGCAGTTACAGTGGGCCACCGAGACGCTAAAGGGCGCTGGTCACCAAGCTGAAGGCGCTATTCGTGCGGGGGAAGTAGAAGAAACCCTGCGTGCCTATAAACAAGAAAAGAATATTGACCTGTTAGTGATGGGGGCTTACGGCCACTCGCGCATTCGTCATTTGCTGGTGGGCAGCACCACCACGGCGATGCTGCGTAATGCCC
Organism: Vreelandella lutescens; assembly: GCF_014640815.1. Lineage (GTDB taxonomy): Bacteria > Pseudomonadota > Gammaproteobacteria > Pseudomonadales > Halomonadaceae > Vreelandella > Vreelandella lutescens. The sequence goes on from NZ_BMHM01000003.1 coordinate 274,558, forward strand.
ATTTGCCAGTGTTGATTCTTAGGTGACGTCCGGTGCGTGATTGGCCTCGCTCAATACGCCTTGGGCGAGTAGCCAACCCATCACAATAAAGGCCAGCATGGCGAGCAACAGGGAATGAAACGGCACGCCAGCACTGATGGCAGTGCCGAGTACGGCAGGGGCGATGCCGGTGGAAAACACCATCGCAGCGCTAAGTGAAGAGCGTACACGACCAAAGTGCTCAGTTCCCCAAAGCTTGATCATTAACCCAGAAGCAATCAGCTCTTGTGCGCCCATGGCTAAACCGCCGCCGACCATTAAAGCCCATACGCTCACATGGCCACCTACCGTCACGGCCATCACCATTGCCAGCACGTAGGGCAGTAGATACACCCGGGCGAGTGCCACCGGCCCTAGTTTATCGACCCATCGACCGCCTAGCAGTGCACCGGGTAATTTCGCTAGTCCCATGCCGGTAAGTGCCAAGGCGTAGACAGTGAGCGTGCTATCGAGCGATGCAGTAAGCTGGGTTTGGTAAATAAAGAGGCCCGTCATGGTGATCGGTAATGCCATTAATAACGGCAGTAAGCGCCAAAAGCGCGGGTCGTGAAACGGGCGTGGCCCTTGGGGTGTTTTGGGCGTGGGTTTACTGCCGGGTGCCTTGGGCCAAGGAGCCATCATCAGTAGTAATAGCCAAAGGCACGCTAGGATGCCGCTCAGTGACCACCAGACAATGCTCCAGCTTGTCCACACCAGAGCCGCAGCTACGAGAGGGGGAAGTAAAGCCTCCCCTAGCGGAATACCAAGATTAGCAAGCCCAATGGCGCGGCCACGCAGCGTGGTGAACTCTCTGGCGGCTAGGGTATTGCCCAGGTGGGTTAGCATCCCTTGGCCGCATAGCCGCACGATGCCCAGGCCTACGATGCCCAGCCACCACCAGGGTGAGAGCGTCAGCAAGACAATGCCTGTCAATAACAGGCTTAATACGATGATCGCAAAGCGACGAGGGTTGACCCAGTCAATGGAAGGGCCAAAGCGCAGCATGCAGAAACCAGCGATCAATGTGACTACTGCATAAGCGGTGCCAAACTGCCCGGCACTCAGGCCTAGATGGGCCGATAGCGGCGCTTGAAACAAGCCAATGAAGTAGCTTTGCCCAAGGCTGGAGCTGAACATGGCTAAAAAAGCGATTCCAAGCACGCTACGGTGCTCGCGCAATAGAGTCCGGTAGCCCATGGCGCAGCATTCCTTCGCAAATATTTGGTTAATTTGCTAAGTATTGTAGGGTATCAGGAGGATAAGATGAATCATCCCGAGATTGACATCCCAGCGGTTAAGCAAACGCTGTATGACATGCAGGTAAGGCTGAAAGAAGAGAGCGAGAGCAGTGCTGAATCCAGGGAGACGGTGGTGCTTGACCAAACCTCAGTCGGCCGCCTTTCCCGTATGGACGCGCTTCAGGGGCAAGCAATGGCCAAAGCAGAAGAGCAACGCCGCCAAATGGCTCTTAGGCGTATCAGCGGCGCGCTACAGCGTATTGAGCATCAGAACTTCGGTGAGTGCATCGAGTGCGGCGAGTGGATTGGTGCCAAACGCCTAACATGGGACCCGCTAGTGCTCAAATGCATTGAGTGTGCAGAGTGATTATGTGTCTACAGCACTCACCTCACTGGGGCTGGCGAGCGCTGGCTGAACGGCATTAATCCCTGAGAGTACCGCTTTAAGCGACGCGCTCACCGTGTCGCTATCTTCCGCCACGGCACACACCCGCTGGCCATCAATGTTGAGCTGCACAAACGCAATGGCATTGGCTTCACTGTCGCCGCCCAGCGAGTGCTCGCTGTAATCCAGAATGGCCACGTGGGTGCCAGTATGCTTCTTCCAGGCGTCGGTGAACGACGACATGGCACCATTGCCCGTGCCGGATAAACGCAGCGTTTCTGCGCCTTGCCACAGGGTCATATCGATCCCTTCTTGCTGCCCTTTTGAAAGCCGGTAATCGGCCAGCGCTAGCGGGGCATCATGGGAGAAATGGTCAAACATCACTTGGCGAATCATTTCGCTGGAAAGTTCGCTGTTACGACGCTCGCTCTCCTGCTGCACGTAGGGGGCGAGTGCCAGCATCATCCAGCGTGGCAGGTTAATGCCGTAGTCGCGCTCTAGCAGGAAGGCCATGCCACCTTTGCCCGACTGGCTGTTCACCCGAATGACCGCTTGATAGTCCCGGCCAATATCGTGGGGGTCGATGGGCAGATAGGCCACTTGCCAGGGTTCGTCCGGCGTTTGGTGTTTGAGCGATTTGCGAATCGCATCCTGGTGACTGCCGGAAAAGGCGGTGTAGACCATTTCGCCCACCCAAGGGTGGCGGGGATGAATGGCAATGCCGGTACACTCATGCACCACGTGAATGATCTCATCCGGGTGGGAAAGATCCAGCTGTGGGTCAATGCCTTGGCTATAAAGGTTCATGGCCAGGGTGACAATATCCATATTGCCGGTGCGTTCACCGTTGCCAAGCAGCGTCCCTTCTACCCGGTCGGCACCCGCTAACAGCGCAAGCTCAGCCGAGGCCACGGCACCGCCACGATCATTATGGGTGTGAACAGAAATAATCACGCTGTCGCGGCGGCTAATGTGCTGGCAGAAGTACTCAATTTGGTCAGCGTGGTGGTGTGGCCCAGCCACTTCCACGGTGGTAGGCAGGTTAAGAATGCACTTGTTATCAGGCGTGGGTTGCCAGATATCCATCACTGCTTCGCAAATGGCCAGCGAAAAGTCGATCTCCGTGCTGGAGAAGCTCTCCGGCGAATACTGGAAGCGCCAATCGACATCCGGATATTGCGCAGCGTAGGTCTTGACCCAGGTCGCCCCTTGCACGGCAATATCGGTAATCCCGTCGCGGTCCATCTCGAATACTCGCTCCCGCTGTATGGTCGAGGTGGAGTTGTACAGGTGAATAATGGCGCGTTTGACGCCTACCAGTGAGGCAAACGTTTTCTCGATCAGGTGCTCGCGGCACTGCACGAGCACGGCAATAGTCACGTCGTCAGGAATTTGGTCCTCTTCGATCAGCCAGCGTACGAAGTCGTAATCCGGCTGGCTAGCAGAGGGAAAACCCACCATGACTTCCTTGATGCCGACCTTGATGATCTGGTGCCAAAAGCGCTGCTTTTGCGCCACCGTCATTGGCTCTAGCAGGGCCTGGTTGCCATCGCGTAGGTCTTCGCTAACCCAAATAGGTGCTTGAGTAAGCTCCCGGTCCGGCCACTGGCGATTGAACGCGGGCACACGTGGGGCTGGACGATATTTGCGATGATCAAAAGCAGGCATGGTGAATTTCCTGAAAACGTTAAGTTGTTTAGGGCGGCCGCTTGTGGCGCAAGCCGCTTGAGCGTGCTCTTCCGGGGTAGGAGGAGCGTTAGAGGGACGCCTGGGTAAGGCGTCAATCGAGGGCTGCTTGTGACAGTAAAGACAGTCTACGCAAAGTGCCGCGAAAGGTTATTGCGAAAATGTGGCTTTATCGGAAATAAGTGGCAGAATATATCAATAAATAATTTTATATTGGTAGGAGCTGCTGAGATGGCGACAACACCCTTAACGCTGGATCGTTTTGACCGCCGTATCCTGGACGTACTGCAGCAAGAAGGGCGTATCAGCAATCAGGAGCTCGCCGAGCGCATCGGGCTATCGCCATCGCCGTGTTTAAGGCGAGTGAGGGCGCTAGAGGAGCATGGCTTGATTACCCAGTATCGGGCGGTGGTCGATGCGCGGCCGCTGGGCTACCAGCTGATGGCGCTGCTGCATATCTCGATGGACCAGCACACCCCCGAACGCTTTGATAACTTTGAGCGTCACATTCGCACTATTCCCAACGTGGTGGAGTGCTTGATCATTACCGGGCAAGCCGCCGATTTTCAGCTCAAAATTCTGGTGAAAGACATGGATGATTACCAGCACCTGCTGCTGCATGTGATCAACCGCATCGAAGGGGTCACTGGAGCCCATACGAGCTTCGTATTGCGCCGCGTGTTTGAGCACCGCCCTGTGCCTACCTAATGCTGACTGGCGAACGAAGCATAGGCAGTGACTTGGTGGCGGTTTACACTGGCTTTTTATATCTAACTAGGAGATTGATCTATGAGTATTCAGCGTCATGATACAAAAGCCCGCATGAGTCGCGCTGTGATTCATCAGGGCGTTGCCTATCTGTGTGGTCAGGTGGCGGGCCCTGAGGCGCGCCACGGCGATATCAAAGCGCAAACTGAGAGCATGCTGGCACGGGTAGATGCGCTGCTAAAAGAGATCGGTTCCAGCCGTGAACAACTATTAAGCGCCACCATCTACTTGAAAGATGGCAGCGATTTCGCGGCGATGAACGAGGTATGGGATGCCTGGGTGCCGGAAGGCTACGCACCGGCACGCACCTGTGTATGTGCGCCGATGCCGGCTGACGAGTTAAAAGTAGAAATTACGGTTACCACCGCGGTGGATGCGTAATCGCAACCGTGCTTATTTAGCGGGTTTTTCCGCTGGAAAGCGGGTATCGCGTAGGCTGTCTTTGATTTTCTTCAGGTGCGGCAGAAAGTCTTCGCCGCGCCTAAGCGTTACGCCGGTAGCGAGCGCATCAATCAAAGTGAGCTGAATCACTCGGGACGTCATCGGCATGTAGTGGTCGGTGTCTTCTGGTGTGGCGACTTCCAGCGTGGCGGTACACTCTCGCGAAAGCGGAGAGTGAGGGGCAGTAATGCCCAGTACCACCGCCCCTGCTTCCCTGGCTACTTTGGCAATATCGACCAGTTCCCGGGTGCGGCCTGTGTAGGAAATAATCACCACCACATCGCCGGTGTGGCAGGCGGCGGCCACCATGCGCTGCATCAGCACGTCCACATACGCCATGACCGGCAGGTTAAAGCGGAAAAACTTATGCTGCGCATCTTGCGCTACAGCGCCTGACGCGCCTAGCCCGAAAAAGTGAATCTGCTTGGCTTGCGTCAGGTAATCAACCATTCGCTCAACGGCGGCCATGTCTACTTCTCGCTGCGCTTCATCCAGCGCGGCAATGGTCGCCCCAAAGATTTTATGGGTGTACTGGGTGGCGGTATCGCCTGGCTCAACGGCCCGGGTGACATAGGGCGTGCCGCCTGCCAGGCTTTGGGCCAGTTTGATTTTGAAGTCAGGGTAGCCTTTCGCGCCGAAGTTACGGCAGAACCGATTAACGGTAGGTTCGCTGACGCTCGCGGCTTGGGCTAGGCTTGCGATGCTCAGGCTGGTGGCCGCTGCGGGGTCTTCCAAGATGACGTTTGCGACTTTACGCTCAGAGCGATTCAACTCTTCCAAGCGTTCCCGTAAGCGGTCTAGCAGGTCATGCGCCATTAACTGACTCCGTGGCAAGCGTTAGGTGTGTGAGGTGTCCAGTCCGTGCACCAGCGATAAAACTCGTCGGCAGGCAGCGGACGAGCATAGTAATACCCTTGTGCGGCTTCGCAACCAATTGAACGTAAGTAGTCGGCCTGTGCGGCGGTTTCAATCCCTTCTGCCACCACATCGCAGCCCACCGCATGGGCTAATTGGGTAATGGTGAGCGCTAAGTGGCGGTCCACCGCGTCTTTTTCCAGATCCATCACAAAGGCGCGGTCAATTTTGAGCGTCGAAAAAGGCAGTGTTTTAACGTAGGCCAGTGACGAGTGCCCGGTGCCAAAGTCATCAATGGCCACGGCAATGTTCACCTCGGCCAGTTGCGCCAACTGAATACGCGCATTGTGCATATCGCTCAGCAGCCCCGACTCAGTGACTTCCAGTGCAAAAAAACGCTCTGGAATGCCATGTTTTGCCAGGCGTGCTAATAAATTTTCTGCAAAGTCCTTTCGCGCTAGCTGACGTGCGGCGACGTTCACCGCGATATGGAAATCATCGTCCAGTAGCCCCTGTTTTCGCCAGGAGGCAATATAGCGCATGGCTTCTTCTAATACCCACTCACCAATCGAGAGGATATCACCACTGGCCTCTGCCAGAGGAATGAAATCACCTGGTGAGACGTGGCCGAGCTCTGGGTGGTGCCAGCGCAATAGCGCTTCCGCGCCAATCACTCGCTGGGTGGCGAGCGACAGCTTGGGTTGAAATGCCAACGACATTTCCCCGCGTTGGGTTGCGCCGCGCACCGCCTGCTGAAGGTGCAGCCGATGGCGCTGTTGGTTTTCCAGAGTTTCATTATAGCTTTGCAGCCGCAGCGAGCCGCTTTGTGGAAGCGCCAACGCGGCCATGTGTACCAGCCGTTCGGTATTAAAATTCCCCTGAGACCAACTAATACCAATCCGCGCGTTCAGCGGAAGCAAAAGATCGCCCAGCGCTTGGTCGTGCTCAAAACAGCTGAGCAGGCGTGCCGCTAACTGGCGCAGCTCGCTAAGCTCCGCTGTTTGGGTGATCACCAGAAGCTCACTGCCCCCCCAAAGTCCGAGGGTGCTGCCCGCCTCCAACTGGGCGTTGAGCCGGTGGCTGATGTGCACCATCAGTTGGTCGGCAATACCGTAGCCGTGCAAGCGCACGACATCGTCTAGGTGGTCCAGCGCAATAAACAAAAGCCCCGTTGGGCGGCCCTGCTGAGCCGCCTCTGCGAGATGCTGGGTCAGCGCTCGGCGATTGGGAAGCTGCGTAATGGGGTCGGTCCGCGACTGATGGTCTAACTCTTCGGTACGCTTGGCGACCATTTGCTCCAGGGTTTCGGCTTGCTTGTCGCGCACCTGATAGCGATGCTCAACACTGAGGGTATTGCGAATGCGTTGCAGCACTTCATCGTGTTTAAAAGGCTTGGTCAAAAAATCCCGCACGCCCAGGCTCAGAGCCTGGTGGCGGGTTTCGTCATCGATTTGTGCCGTGAGTACGATAATCGGTGGGGTTTGTTCGGCAAATGCGCCCTGCAGCTGCTCTATCACGCCGTAGCCGTCTAAGTAGGGCATACGGATATCGAGCAAAATCAAGTCTGGTAAAGCTTGCTGGCAGTGGGGCAGCACCTGACGGGGGTCGCTGAGCCCATGCACATTGTCAAAACCATGATCGTCTAGAAGATCAAGCAGTAGCTCGACGTTGATGCTGTTGTCATCCACAACGAGCAGGTGTTTGGTCATAAACGTCATGGTGCCTTCCTTGGTGTGTCTGGTGCGGGTACTGCCGAGATATAGCGGTTCAGCGTCGCAAAAAGCTGGTCGATATCAATCGGCTTGGTCAGGTAATCGGCAAATCCGGCGGCTAAACCATGGGTTTTATCGCGCTCCATAGCATTCGCAGAGAGCGCAACCACCGGGATTTTCTGTAAGTACTCATCCTGCTGAATCACATGCAGCGCTTGGTAGCCATTCATGCCGGGCAGGTGGATATCCATAAGAACAAGATCAGGCGGTGAGTGACGCATGATCTCAAGCCCTAGTTCTGCACTGGTCACCGTTTGCAGCTGTAGCTCAGGGAAGCCCTCAATAATGTCTTCCATCAGGCGCTGATTGGTAGGGTTATCTTCAATGTAGAGCAGGCGGTAATCGTGTTTGTCAGACGTGGCCATCGTAGGCGCATGCGCGGCTTTGGTGTCATTCGGGGCGCTAACGTCGGTGAGTGGTAGCGTGAACCAGAAGGTCGCACCGTGCCCGGGTGTGCTGGTAACACCAATGCTGCCTTGCATGCGCTCAATCAATTCACGGGTGATGGCTAGCCCAATCCCCGTGCCTTCAATGGTGCCATGCTCCGCATCCAAACGGTTAAAAGGCTCGAAAAGCTCATGCTGGCGCTCAGGGGCAATGCCATACCCAGAGTCGGTAACGCGGATACACAGCTCGCTGCCTTGCTGGTCGACAGCGATGTGGATAGAGCCTTGGGGGCGGTTATATTTGATGGCATTGGAAAGCAGGTTGAGCAGTACCTGCTTCGTGCGCGTGTAGTCTGCGGCCACTCGCCAGGGGGTTAATAAAGGCTGGCGCTTGAGTGTTAGCCCGGCAGCGCAAATATTGGCTTCTAAGGTGCTGCAGGCATCCTCAATCACGCCTTCAATCGCGATGGGTTCGATGGACAGCGTCATATGCCCAGACTCAATTTTTGCTAAATCGAGCACTTCGTTAATCAGGCTCAACAGGTGCTGGCCGCTTTTCTCAATCTGGCTCACCTGACGCTGCTGCTTCTCGCTGAGTGGGTCGCGTCGCCCTTTGCCCAGCAGCTGCGCAAACCCAATAATGGCATTGAGCGGCGTGCGCAGTTCATGGCTCATCGAGGAGAGGAACTCGCTCTTCGCCTTATTGGCTTTTTCGGCTTGGTCTCGAGCGGTGGCGAGATCTTGGGTCACCTGTTCACGCTCGGCCATTTGTCGATACAGATTGATCAGCAGTGCACAGGTATCGGTAAACGGCTGCAGCCAGTCCAGCAGTGCCTGACTGATGGGCTGCTTGCTGTTGGCAATGGCGAACATGCCAATTAATTTGTCACCGCTGAAAATAGGGGCACCCAGGTAGTTATCGATAGGAGGGTGGCCTGGCGGGAATCCGCCGCGCTTGGCATGGTGATACACGTCGTCGGTGATCATCACATCACCGTAAGCGAACACGCGGCCAAGCAGCGAGTCGGGGTTGGTCAGCGTCATATCACCGCTGCGCAGCATTTCCATTAAATGGCGCGACTCTTCGTTCCAGGATAGATCCGTAATGGCGTGAATTTTCAGTGCGTTAGTTGTCTCTGTTGGCAACACTTCGCCAATGAGAGCGTAGTCACTGTCGGTCAGCTCGCGCAACGCTTCCATTAAAAATGTCCACAGCTGTTCACCGGACATGAGCGCTTGGTAATCGGTGATTCCTTGATGCAGCACCTTAAGCAGGCTCTGCTCTTTGTGCATACGGTGGTTAGCGTTGTAGACATCACTTAGGTTCGTCAGTATGCCCAGAAACTCAACCACCTCCTCTTGTTCATTGTGTATGGCGTTCACGGCCAGATGGACGGGGATTAAACGGCCGTCTTTATGTAAAGCATCGACTTCACGCCCACGACCAATCACCTTGGGGGCGTTGCCCGCCAAGAAACGCTCGATAAAGTGGTCGTGTTCCACGCGAATCGGAGGCGGCGTTAGCATCGCAACGTTGTTGCCGACGACTTCCTGCTTTGTATAGCCGAGCATTGTTAAGGCAAAAGCATTAATGCTGAGAACATTGCCTGCGCAGTCAATGCGTACGATTCCGGTGGCACTTTCATTAAACAGCGCTTCATAGCGGCGGGTGGTTTGTGAAAGGGCGTAGCGCATTTGGTGTTGGCGCAACAGCTCGTCCACTTGGCCCGCTAGGCTTTCCAGGATCTTCATGTCCCGCGCTGAGAAATCACGAGGCTGGTCACTAATCAAACACAGCGTGCCGACGGCCAGTTCGTCAGTGGGTCTTAGTGGATACCCCGCGTAAAAGCGAATATGGGGCATGCCTTTTACTAACGGGTTGTCGGCAAAGCGTGGGTCACTGCCGGTATTTTCAATCACTAGCGGCGTGTTTGAGGCCACGGCATGGGCACAAAAAGACACTTCCCGATTGGTTTCACAAGCGTCTAATCCGGTATGAGACTTAAACCACTGGCGCTCTTTATCCACCAGCGACACCAGCGCGGTGGGCACATCAAACAGGTCACAGGCGAGCTGTGTCAGCCGCTCAAAAGCGTCATCGATAGGCGTGTCGAGAATTCGTAATGCATGCAAGGCCGTCAGGCGCTGTGATTCATTATCCGGTAGATCGGCGGCTTGCATGGCGTTTCCTAAACGTGAGGGTCTTATAAAAAAAGCGTATTAAATAAATATCGGACATTAACTCGCTAGCTTTAGCCAAGGCGAAGTAATTTGAGCAGCCAGCGGTGATAAGGCGGCCTTAACCAGCGGCTGCTGGGATGCTTGGATTGGCAGAGCACGCCGCGCATATGGCTGAAGCGCTCAAACCCATGTCGACCATGATAAGCGCCGCTTCCGCTGTCACCGACTCCGCCAAAGGGCAGCGAAGGAACGGCGTGGTGCAGTAGGGTATCGTTGAAGACCAGCGCCCCGGAACGCGTGCAGTGGCGTAGTGTCTCCTGCAACGTTTTCTGGCGAGTGAAGGCATACAGCGCCAGTGGGTGAGGGCGAGCATTGATAAACCGAATGGCGTCATCGATATGCTTGACACTAATAACCGGTAGCGCACGGCCAAAAATCTCTTCTTGCATCAGGGCTAAGCCTTGGTGGGGGTCAATGACTAGGGCAGGTGCATGGCTGCCGTGCTCTAGCACTCGGCAACCATGGTCTCGCGCTTCGCTCAGCATGTGTTCAATACGCTGGCGATGAGCATCGTTGACGTAGCCGGTAGACTCTTTGGCATCGGGCCGCTGGCGACGAATGGCACGCTCCAATGCGTGGATCAGTGCGTCCAAGCGACGGCTCTCTACCAGCACGTAATCCGGCGCGATACAGGTTTGTCCGGCGTTAAATCCTTTGCCAAAAATGATTGCCTCGGCCGTGCTATCGAGATCCGCATCGCCTGCCACTAGCGCGGGTGATTTACCCCCCAGCTCCAAGGTGACGGGGGTGAGGTTAGTGGCGGCGGCCGCGGCGACCTGCCGTCCCACGTGGGTTGAACCCGTAAACACTAGATGATCAAACGGCAGGGCACAGAACGCTTTGGCAACCTCGGCCCCTCCTTGAATGACACTAAACTCTTCGTCGGTAAAGTGTTGCGGCACTAGCTTTGCCAGTAAAGCGCTGGTGTGAGGGGTCTGCTCGCTGGGCTTGACCATTACCGTGTTCCCGGCCGCGAGCGCATCCACCACGGGCAATAAACTAAGGCACCAGGGATAGTTCCACGGCGACATAATGCCCACCACGCCTAGCGGCTGGGGGGCAAGCTGAGCGTGGGCTGGCCATAGCCGCCAGGGAACGCTTGCACGGCGGGGGCGCATCCAGTGCCAAAGGTGGCGGCGCGCATAGCGAATGGCATGCAATACCGCCGTAATTTCAGCGAGGCGAATTTCGGTCTCGCTACGCTGCCCAAAATCTAGCTGGATAGCGCGCACAATGTCATGCTGGTGACGTTTGGTCATGCTGGCGAGCCGGGCCAAACGTTCACGCCGCACGGCTAACGTCGGGAAAGGTGCTTGGCCTGCTGTTTGGCGCTGCGCCTTTAAAATATCCGTTAAGTCGCGATTCATGACCTCTCCTTGGATTCACCTAGCGTTGACAATACGTGCTTTGGGATTGCTTCGGTACGTTGCCTGCCCAGCATCAACAATTGTTTACAAATGAAGGCGTTTCATACGCATACGCAGCCGGAGTGATACAGTAAGCCATCCGCCATTTGTGCCAGGGAGATGTTATGCATTCGCGTCCGCTGTCCTACACCATTCTACCTGCCATTGAGGCTGTTGCGGCAAGTCAGTGGGATGCACTCGTCCCTGAAAATCAGCCCTTTCTACGCCACGGATTTTTGCAAGCGCTTGAAATCAGCGGCTCTGTCAGTGCGGCTACAGGATGGGAGCCTTGCCATTTATGCGTGTGGCAAGGGGCGCAATTGGTGGGCGCGCTGCCTATGTACCGTAAGTATCACTCCTACGGTGAATACGTGTTTGACTGGGGCTGGGCCGAGGCGCTGGAGCGTGCGGGGGGCGATTACTACCCAAAAGCGCTGAGTGCGATTCCTTTCACCCCCGTGCCTGGCCCCCGTACGCTAGTCGCTCCCGAGGCAGATGCAGAGGCTATTCGGGCGCAGCTGGCCAGCGCTTGGCAGCAGCAGTGCGAGGAGAGGGGGCTTTCCAGTTGGCATCTGCTATTTGCTGATGAGGTAGAGGTGGAGGCGTGGCAGCGCCACTGCCCCGAGCTGATTGCCCGCGAAGGCGTACAGTTTCAGTGGCGCGACCGAGGCTTTGGCGACTTTGACGGCTTTTTAGCGAGCATGACATCCAAGCGGCGCAAAATGATGAAGCGGGAGAGGCGCTTAGTCGCCGATCAGGGCATAACGCTGCATCGTTTGGAGGGGAGTGACATTAGTGATGTGGATATGGCCCACTTCTATCGTTGCTATACCATTACTTACCATGAGCGTGGTCGTCCGCCTTACCTGAATCACGCTTTTTTTGAGCGTCTACGCCATGTCATGCCGGAGTCACTCATGTTGGTGCAGGCCCGCTTGGATAGCCGTCCTGTCGCGGCGGCCCTCTATTTCCAGGGCGATAGCACCCTTTATGGCCGGTATTGGGGAAGCGAGGTCATGGCTGACTGCCTGCATTTTGAAGCCTGCTACTACCAAGGCATCGAGTACTGTTTAGCCAAAGGCCTCACGCTATTTGATCCCGGTACTCAAGGCGAGCATAAGCTAGTAAGAGGTTTTGCCCCGCAGCGGATTCGCTCGTTACACTATCTGGCCCATCCTGGGCTGGCCGCAGGCGTGGCCCAGTTTTGCCAACAAGAGAGCGTTCATATCATGGCCTATCGCCGTGCCGCTGAGGATGCTTTACCGTTTAAATAATTCCCACGGCGCGGCGGCTCGCTGGACTCTGTCCTTAATGGCATAATGCGCGCCGTTCTCGCTTTCACAAAGGATCTCTGTGATGCACAAATGGCTTGTGGGGCTGCTGCTTGCCGTGCTTGGCCTGCTGCAGTACCAGCTTTGGCTGGGTAACGGCGGCTGGAGAGACCTCCAGCAGGTGGAACAGCGGGTAGCTGTGCAGGAGGCTGACAACGGCCCATTACGCGAACGCAATGCCAGGCTTGCCGCAGAAGTCACCGATCTTAAAACCGGGCTTGATGCCATTGAAGAGCGCGCCCGAAGCGATATGGGCATGGTGCGAACGGATGAACAGTTTTTTTGGGTGCCTGGCGTCGCGATCGAAAACGAGCTGATCGGTATTCATGCCGGGATGGTGTCTCAGCCCGGCGCTCTCCCCAATAATAGTCGTCAAGGCAGCGTCGAATGAATCCACGCGTTTGGTTGGTGGTTCCAGCGGCGGGTCAGGGGAAACGGATGGGGGCAGATAAGCCCAAACAGTACCTGAACCTGCATGGCCAGCCTATCCTAGCCCACACGTTGGCACGGCTGCATGAGGCATTTCCGGATGCGCGTCTTGTGCTCTGCCTAGACAGCGACGACCGCTGGTTTGACCCCTCTTGGGTACCTTTTCCACACTGGCAACGAGTGCCGGGTGGCGCTGAGCGGATGCATAGCGTCATGAATGCCCTGCAGGCCATGTCCGCCGACGATACCGATCTGGTGATGGTGCATGACGTTGCGCGCCCCTGTATCACCCGCGAAGATCTACATGCCCTTTATCAAGCAGCACAGGCCCATTCCGGGGGGGCGCTATTAGCCATGCCGGTGGCGGATACCATGAAGCGTGACCACGATGACCTGTTGAGCCATACCACCGAGCCGAGAGACGGGCTATGGCATGCGCTAACGCCACAGGGGTTTCGCTACGCCCTATTGCTCCATGCGCTTGAACAGGCTCAGCAAAACGGCTCCGTGGTGACCGACGAAGCCTCCGCAATTGAAGCGCTGGGCGAAGCGCCACGTTTAGTCACAGGGCGTCGCGATAATTTAAAAGTCACCCACCCTGACGACTTAGCCCTGGCGGCTGCCATTTTGGCGGCCCAAGCGGCAACTGCTAGTAACAGGAGTTTCTAATGCGAATTGGCCACGGTTTTGATGTACATCGCTTTGGGCCGGGTGACCATTTAATGATCGGCGGCGTTAAGCTGCCGTTTGAACACGGCTTTGTGGCGCACTCTGATGGCGATGTGCTGCTCCACGCCATTAGCGATGCGCTGCTGGGTGCCTGTGCGTTGGGAGATATCGGACGCCACTTTCCCGATACCGACCCCGCTTGGAAAGGGGCCGATAGCCGCGGCCTGCTGCGCCATGTAGTGGCTCTGGTGCGCGGTGAAGGCTTTGATGTGGTGAATCTGGACGCAACGTTAATGGCGCAAGCACCCAAAATGGCCCCCCATATTGATGCCATGCGCGCGGTAATTGCAGAGGATGTCGGCGTGAGTTTGGGGCAGGTAAACGTGAAAGCCACCACCACCGAACGCCTTGGTTTCACCGGACGCGGTGAAGGTATTGCCGCTGAAGCGGTTGTACTCTTGGCTGCACATGGGGCGCAGGATGCTTAATCTTCCTGCATGGCAGCGTAGCTTAACGCCTACTTTTGGCGTGCCAGAGCCGGGCCAGTACCGCGCTCAGCCGGAAGACTTTATTGTCGATGAGCAGCTCGATTTTACCCCCGAAGCCCACGGCGAGCATCTGTGGTTACGGCTTGAAAAACGTAATCAAACCACGTTAGACGTGGTGAGGCAGCTCAGCCGCCTGTGTGGTGTTACGCCACGTGATATCGGCTACTCCGGCATGAAAGACCGGGTGGCAGTGACGCGCCAATGGCTAAGTGTCCATTTGCCCGGGCGCGACGCCCCAACGGATTTATCCGCCTCTTTGGCGGCGCTGGGGGTTAACGTACTTGATCAAGCACGCCACCCGCGTAAGCTGAAGCGGGGTGTGCATCGCACCAATCACTTTACGCTGCGTTTGAGCGGAGAAGCGGTGCAGTCCAGCGACTTCATGCCGCGCTGGGAGGCCCTTTGTGCCCAAGGCGTGCCTAACTACTTTGGTCACCAGCGCTTTGGTGCCGGGGCGCGTAACTTACAGCGTGCTGAAGTGGTGCTGGCGAAAGGCTGGCGCAAACGAGACGACCGCCAAGGCATGATGCTCTCCACCGCACGCAGCTTCCTCTTTAATGAGCTACTCAGCGCACGGTTGCAAGACGGTAATTGGTGCCAGCCGGTGCCTGGAGATACGTTGATGCTCGACGGCACCCAGAGTGTCTTTGGCATAGCGTCGGTAGAAGAGAGCATGGTAGAGCGTGCCGCCGTGTTGGATGTTCACCCAACCGGTATGCTGTGGGGCGTTGGTGACAGGGCGAGTGGGCAGGCGGGCGCGTATGAGGCACAGCTTGCCGCGCAGCACCCCGCCTTGTGTGAGGGGCTTGAGAAAAGCGGGGTTAAACGTGGTCAGCGTGCACTGCGAGCCCGGCTCATAGAGCCACAGGCCACTGTTGAAAAAGACGCTGTGCTGCTCTCGTTTGCACTGCCCCGTGGCAGTTTTGCCACAGCGGTGATTGGCGAGTTAATTCATCATCCCGATACGGCGTAACGCTGAGGTGAGGAGATTCTGATGCGGCGACTGCTGCTTTCTAACGACGATGGCGTTCACGCCCCCGGTCTTCGGGCGCTTTACGAAGCGTTAACTCCCCATGCCAACCTGCGCGTGGTTGCCCCAGACCGCGACCGAAGTGGCGCTAGCAATTCGCTCACGTTGTCGCGCCCGCTCACTCTAACGGCGCTAGAGAACGGCTTTCATAGCGTCGATGGCACCCCAGCCGACTGCGTCTATTTAGGGGTTAACGGTATTTGGGATGAGCGGCCGGATTTGGTCATTTCAGGCATTAACCACGGCAGTAATCTCGGCGATGACGTGCTCTACTCCGGTACGGTGGCCGCCGCGATGGAAGGGCGTAACCTAGGTATGACGGCCATTGCGATGTCGCTATGCGGTACCCAGCATTTTGCAACGGCTGCCACGTTTGCTGCGAGCCTTATTGGGGCCGCTGAACAGCTCTCGCTGCCGCCGCGCACGCTGTTGAATGTGAACGTGCCAGATCTCCCTTGGGATAAAATAAAGGGCGTGAAAGTCACCCGTTTGGGGTATCGCGGCCCAGCCGAAAAGCCCGTGCCCATTCAAGACCCTCGCGGACGCACCCGCTATTGGATTGCTCCGGTGGCGGCCAATGCCGATGATGGCGAAGACACCGATTTTGCGGCCATTGAGGCAGGTTATGTGTCGATTACGCCGCTGCAGACCGATTTGACACGCCACCCCGCGCGCCGCGATGTGCAGGACTGGTTGGATGCCTTTGCCTGAGTTATCTCCCGGTGAGCTGCGTGGTCGTGGTATGACCTCCCAGCGCACCCGTGACCGCATGATTGAACGCCTGCTTGCGCAGGGCGTTCAAAACCAGCGTGTACTGGACGTAATGGCCAGTGAGCCGCGTCACCTGTTTGTCGATGAGGCGCTCGCCCACCGGGCCTATGAAGACACTGCGCTGCCTATTGGTTTTGGCCAAACGCTTTCCCAGCCGCTAACGGTAGCGCGCATGACAGAACTGGTGCTGCGGGCATCGCCTCAGCGTGTGTTGGAAGTCGGTACGGGATCGGGTTATCAAACGCTGATTTTGTCGCGATTGGTAGAAACACTTTACTCCGTCGAGCGAATCTATACGCTGCACGAGCGAGCCGCTGAGCGATTATGGCGGTTAGAGGCACCCGCGACCTTAGCCGTGGCAGATGGCGGCGAAGGCTGGCCAGAAGCTGCACCTTTTGACGTGATTCTGCTCACGGCCTGCGCCCAAACACTGCCTGAGGCGCTGTTGGAGCAGTTAAGCCATGATGGCGTCATGATTGCGCCGTTGGAAGAGCCTGATGGCAGCCAATGGCTGACCCAAATTAAGCGTATTGGCTCCGCCTTTGAAAAGCGGCGTCTTGAGCCCGTGCGCTTTGTACCTCTATTGCAAGGAGTGGTGGATTGAAGCGTCGACCCATAGGACTGTTCTTAAAAGGCGCCGGGATGGGCGCTGCCGATGCAGTTCCTGGCGTATCGGGAGGCACGATCGCCTTTATTACTGGTATTTATGAAGAGCTGATTAATACCATAAAGCAATTTGGCCCCAGCGCGTTCGGTGCTTGGCAACGTGGTGGCTGGAAAGGATTAGCGCTGCACCTGAATTTAGCGTTTTTAGTCCCGCTACTGCTGGGTGTTGCCGTCAGCCTCATCAGTGTTGCCCATCTAGCCTTATGGTTAATGGAGGCCTATCCGCTGCTGTTAGAAGGCTTTTTCTTCGGACTTGTCGCAGCCTCTGCATTAGTGGTGGGGCAAGCGGGGCAGCGATGGAAAATTTGGTACTTGCTACCGTTGGCCATTGGCTTGATGCTGGCCAAACTGCTGCCCGGCATGATGCCGCTGGTGCTGATGGTGGGTAACGAAGCGTTAGTGGTGGTGATTGCGGGGGCGATTGCGATCAGTGCCATGTTACTACCCGGCGTTTCCGGTAGCTTCCTATTGCTCACCATGGGTCTCTACGGCACCATCATGGGGGCTATTCGCAGCTTTGATATCGGTATTATCATTTTATTTGGAATGGGCTGTATCGTTGGGCTTGCACTCTCATCACGCCTATTGTCTTGGTTGCTGCGGCGCTATTACGGCGCGACGCTACAGCTGTTATTGGGGTTTATTGTCGGCTCGCTACCGGTTCTCTGGCCCTGGCGCGAGCTGTTACGCTACCAGTTAGGCCCTGATGGGCAGATGATTCCGCTGGCTTATCGCTATTTGTTGCCCAGCGACTACGCCGTGTTGACAGGGTCGTCGGCACAGGTCACTGGTGTAATAACGTTGATGGCAGTGGGCGCGCTGATGGTCGTACTATTGAACCGCCGCGCGACCGCCCATGCCCAGCATCACTCAACAGACAGTCGTTCCATTGATCGTTAGCACGGCGTTGAACAGGAGTAGGGTTTGCATGCGTAAGGTTTTTATGATGACGGTGCTCGCACTGGCAGTGAGTGGTTGTGCTAATCAGCAATCAAATACTCCCCAAGTGCGCGATTTAAGCGATGCTCGCCGTGCGGTTGAAAATTCGCCGCAATACACCGTGAAGGCAGGTGATACGCTTTACGGCATCGCCTGGCAGCACAATTTGGATTACCGCCAGTTAGCCGCTATCAACAATATCGCCGCGCCCTATCAGATTCATCCTGGCCAAACGATTGCGCTACGGGAAGGTGCAGGCAGTGCTTCTGCTCAGCCCAGTGCAGCACCGGCCGCTACCAGTGGCGTCGTGGCAACGGGCCTACAGCCCCCAGCAACGGCGGTGGCCAGCAACGACCAGGAGCTGGATTGGCTGCTGCCGGATGAGAGTGCCATTGAGCGCAATCAGCGGCTGACCGCCGAGCGTTCGGCGGTTGAAGCTTCGCAGCAAGTGGCGGCAGCGGCTAACGCCCCAGCGGAGTCTGCGAATACGCAGCCACCTGCCCAGACGGCGCAAGCGCCTGAGCCGACGCCTGAACCTACCCCAGAGCCGGCCCCTGAACCTGAACCGGTGGCTGCCGCGGAGCCAGAACCAGCGGCTCAACCGTCCCAGGCGGCCCGCCCAGATCGCTCGTCGCGCACCTTCACTCCCGTTGAAAACATTGATTGGCGCTGGCCAACCGATGGTCAAGTGACGGGTGAGTTTGGTCAGGGAGGCAGCATTACTGCCGGGATTGATATCGCCGGACAAAAGGGGCAACCTGTTCGTGCGGCTGGTCCTGGAATTGTGGTTTACGCCGGTAGCGGTGTGCGCGGTTACGGTAACTTAATACTACTGAAACATAACGATCAGTTTCTTAGTGCCTACGCACATAATGATAGTTTAAGCGTCAAAGAGAATGATGTCGTCGAGGCAGGTGAAGTCATTGCCACGATGGGCGATAGCGATGCAGATGCTGTCAAACTGCATTTTGAGGTGCGCCGCGATGGTCAGCCGCAAAATCCGTTGGACTATCTGCCATCTCGCTAGTCATCACCTAGCAATACCCGAATAGCTGAACTAGGGCGTCATATAACAATAAGGTGTATGCGCACAGGGAGTGCGACCACCCTTACTTTTCGAAATGGCGGATAGGCGAGACAACGGGGGTATGACCATGAGTATGCTGGAGAAGGACCTACAGGAGATTGACCTGGATGAAGTTGAAGAGGCGTTAGATGACGCTGACGACGACGCCACGGCAGAAGAGGATGCGTTTGAAAAAGCGCTGGGCCGTGAAGACCGTCAATCGACTCAAAGCTTGGATGCGACACAGATCTACCTGAATGAAATTGGCTTCTCTCCGCTGCTGACGCCGGAAGAAGAAGTGTATTATGGCCGCCTAGCGCGCAAAGGCGATGCCCTTGGCCGCTCAAGGATGATTGAGTCGAATCTGCGCTTGGTGGTCAAGATTGCCAGACGCTACCTGAACCGGGGCTTAACGCTGCTCGATTTGATCGAGGAGGGGAATCTCGGTTTAATTCGAGCGGTAGAGAAGTTCGACCCAGAGCGTGGCTTCCGTTTTTCGACCTATGCGACGTGGTGGATTCGTCAAACCATTGAGCGTGCGCTGATGAATCAGACGCGTACCATTCGTTTACCTATTCACGTGGTGAAAGAGCTCAATATTTACCTGCGTGCTGCCCGTGAACTGACCCAAAAGCTGGATCACGAGGCCACCGCCGAAGAGATTGCTGAGCATCTTGATAAGCCGGTTGAAACGGTGAAAAAGATGCTGGGTTTAAACGAGCGGGTCTCCTCGGTTGATTACCCCATGGGTGGCGACAGTGATAAGCCACTGATTGATACGCTGACGGATGACGAGGTACTGGGCCCCGAAGCGTGTTTAGTGGATGGTGATGTGCGTGAGCACGTAGACCACTGGCTAGATGAGCTGAGTGAAAAGCAGCGCGAAGTGGTGGTGCGTCGTTTTGGTTTACGAGGCCACGAAGCTGCCACGTTGGAAGAAGTGGGCGCTGAAATTGGTCTAACGCGCGAACGCGTTCGTCAGATACAGGTAGAAGCGTTAAAGAAGCTGCGCCGCTCGCTGGAAAAACAGGGGCTTTCCCTCGACGCGATTTTCGAGAGTTAATCCACCCTAGAGGGGCAAGTCAGCCGTACTGGCCGAGCCTGATAAATGCACTCAACGCGCACCGAGTTACCCGCTCGGTGCGCTGTTGTTAGGGCTAACCATTTTTTATTCATGTAGCACGCACTGAATAACGTCACCTTGCCCGCAACGCGAGCAGGTAAGCGGATAGGCCAAGTGGCCTAGGGTCAGTCGCCCCAGTGTAAGTGAGAGAGTGAGAGAGCCATGCGCCCGTTAGTGGCCCATATTGATTTGGACGCATTGCGTCACAACTATCAACTGGCGTGCCGCTGCGCTCCGCAAAGCCGCTCAGTTGCTGTGATTAAAGCCGATGCCTACGGGCACGGTGCTTTGGCTTGTGCCCGCGCCTTGGAAGCCGATGTTCCGGCCTTTGCCGTGGCCTGCATTGAGGAAGCGCTTAGCCTGCGGGAAGGTGGCATTCGCGCGCCGATTATACTGCTGGAGGGTATTTTTAGTGCCGATGAGCTGGCCCTGGTCGACCAGCATCGCCTATGGACCAGTGTGCACAGCGCATGGCAGGTCGAGGCGCTCTTGGCTTACGCTCCCCAGCAGCCTATTCCTGTATGGCTAAAAGTGGACTCTGGTATGCACCGCCTGGGGTTCCCACCTGAGGAAGCTCCCAGCGTCTGGCAGCGGTTGGTCAACGCCCCCCAAGTGACGGCGCTACACCTGATGAGCCACTTTGCTACGGCTGATGCGCAGGACGCTAGCTACTTCAACCGTCAGATGGCCGCTCTGCAAGCGTTAGCCGCTGAGTTGAATGCGCCGCTATGCTTGGCCAACTCCCCGGCTACGCTGGCTTGGCCTGCTGCTCATGGCGACTGGAACCGCCCTGGTGTCATGCTTTACGGCAGCGACCCGTTAGAAATCGCTAATGAGATAACCCAGCAGCTACGCCCGGTCATGTCCTTGCGCTCTGAAATTATGGCGCTGCGTGAACTGTCAGTGGGTGAGCAGGTGGGCTACGGCGGTCGCTGGAAAGCCAAACGCCCCTCTAAAATCGCCGTGGTCGCCGCAGGCTATGGCGATGGCTACGACCGCCATGCAGTGGATGGCACGCCGGTGCTGGTTAATGGCCAGCGCTGCCCCATCGCCGGTAAGGTTTCCATGGATATGCTGACGGTGGACGTGACCGATGTACCCGATGCGGTGATTGGAAGCGAAGTAGTGTTCTGGGGCACGGCCAGCAACGGCGCAGTGCTGTCAGTGGATGAAGTGGCTCGCTATTGCGATACCATCAGTTACACCCTGCTGACGGGGGTGCTGCCTAGAGCGCCGCGGCGCTACCATAGGGCTCACATTTAAACGGTTATCTGTATGTCTAAAGTGTCTTATCCGCGCTCTTTTGCGCATCCTCGTTACTGGCCCACGTGGCTGGCCATTGGCCTGATGTACGTGGCCGCTTGGCTCCCTTGGCGGCTCAAGCTATGGGTAGGTAAAGCCATTGGCCTGTTGGCTTGGCGGTTAGCGAAGCGTCGTCGGCACATTACGGCCACTAATATTGCGCTTTGCTTTCCTGAAAAAAGCGCCGATGAGCAGCGCCAACTGGTCAAAGAGACCTTTATCGCTAATGGTATTGGCTTGGTGGAAACCGCCACCGGTTGGTGCCGGGATGCAGAAGGACTGCGTCATCGCGTGGCCTATCACGGCCAAGAGCACCTTGCCCGCGCAAAAGCTCAGGGCAAAGGCGTATTGGTGGTGGGGATTCACTTCTCAACGCTGGATTTAGGCGGGGCGTTGCACTCACTGTTCTTCCCAGCCGATGTGGTCTATCGCCCCCATAACAACCCGCTGTTTGAGCGCTTTATGACCCGCGCGCGCTCGCGTATTTTCGGCCAAGCGATTGATCGGCATGACTTGCGCGGAGTGGTGCGCCGTATTAAAGCGGGGCATATCGTGTGGTACTCGCCGGATCAGGATTTTGGTCGTGATGTGAGCGTCTTTGCACCGCTGTTTGGCCAGCAGGCGGCGACGATTCGCCTGACGGCCAAAATTGCCAAAATGACGGGTGCCCCCGTGGTGCCGCTGATGTTCCACCGCAATCCGGATAACCGTACGTACACCATCGAGTGTTTGCCTGCCTTTGACAACTTCCCCAGTGGCGATGAAATGGCTGATGCCACGCGGGTGAATGCCTTTATCGAGCGGGCAATCCGTAAACACCCGGAGCAGTACCTGTGGCTGCATCGACGCTTCAAAACCCGTCCAGAAGGCGAGGCAGGTTTGTACTAGCCAATGAAAATGCCATAAAAAAAGCCGCCCAAAGGCGGCTTTTCGTTAGCTGAATCATAGGCTTAAGGCAGTGCCTTAATCAAGATTGCGGGAGTAGAAGATCTCCAGCATCTCTTTACGCAGGCGGCTTTCGATATCCCGCGCTTCTTCAAAGGTGATGTCGCGGCGAGAGGTGCCGAACAGGTAGTTATCCAGTTCGAAGTCTTTCAGCAGCATCTTAGTGTGGAACATGTTCTCTTGATACACGTTCACGTCGATCATCTGGTAGGCCTGCTTGGTGTCTTCTGCCAAGTAGTCCTGGATGGACGTAATGTCGTGATCAATAAACAGCTTTTTGCCGTCCACATCCCGAGTAAAACCGCGCACGCGGTAATCCATGGTGACGATATCGGAATCAAAGCTGTGGATCAGGTAGTTCAGCGCTTTCAGCGGGCTGATATGACCACAGGTGGAAACATCGATATCCAAGCGGAAGGTGCTGATGCCGTTGTCAGGGTGCGATTCTGGGTAGCTATGCACCGTCACATGGCTCTTATCCAGGTGAGCAACCACGGTTTCCGGCAGCGGGCCAGGGCCCGGCTCGGTTTGCCCAGGTGTGGGGTCATCCAGCTCGTGTTCAGCGATCAGGATGGTCACGCTCGCGCCGTGGGGCTCGTAATCCTGACGTGAAATATTCAGCACATGAGCGCCGATGATATTGGTCACGTCCTTGAGAATCTGCGTCAAACGTTCGGCGTTGTAAAGCTCATCGATATAGTCGATATAAGCCGCACGCTGCTCTTCGGTTTTGGCGTAACAGATGTCGTAAATATTGAAGCTCAACGAGCTTGTCAGGTTGTTGAACCCGTGGAGTCGGAGATTATCTGACACGTCCGAACCTCCCTATGGCAGATGAAGACACCCCGACGATCCAGCGCCGGAACCGATAAACACTTGTTACCGTGCTGACGCAGCCGCTACTCATCAAGCGGCCCCGCACTACGCAGTATGGGGAGAAACAAGCGGGCGTATTATGCCCGCCTGCGGCGAGGGTTGCATCCGACCACGCCATTTTTTTTAAACCGGGATGAAAGTGTCGCGACGTGGGGTTCAAGCCTCGACGATCTCGAAGGAGTGGGTAATCTCAACGCCGCCGTTGACCAGCATGATTGAGGCGCTGCAGTATTTCTCTGCAGAAAGCTCCACCGCCCGCTGTACTTGCTTCTCTTTCAAGCTGCGGCCAGTGACCACGAAGTGGACGTGAATCTTGGTGAACACCGCCGGCACTTCGTCAGCGCGCTCGGCATCCAGCTCGGCCACACAGTCGGTGACATCGGCGCGGGCTTTATCAAGAATGTTCAAAATATCGAACGCCGTGCAGCTACCCATGCCCATCAGCAGCATTTCCATCGGCCGAGGGCCGGTATTGCGGCCGCCGTGGTTGGGTGGGCCATCAATCACAACGCTGTGTCCGCTACCGGATTCAGCGACGAACTGACGACCTTCGGTCCATTTTACCCGTGCTTTCACGTTGCTCTCCTCATCTTGGCGACGAAAGGTAAGTCGCGCAGCATAACATTTCTATGGGGCGACGCACTGCTTGATCGTGCGCGGCTCGCACGGTTCAAGCGAATTGAAGGTGTTGGTCAAGCTCGGCCAGCCGCTCGGGGGTTCCCACATCGACCCAGTGGCCAGAAAAGTGCTCACCGCTCACCCGCTGGTCTGCCATGGCGCACTTCAATAGCGGTGCCAGCGCAAAGGCACCGGGCGGCTCATCAGCCACCAGCGCAGGGCGTATTACGCTGATGCCTGCAAAGGTGAGCCGTGGATCGCCGGACATGGTCACCCGCCCCTGATGTAGTAAAAAGTCGCCGCCTGGATGGTGGTCAGGGTTATCCACCAAGATCAAGTGGGCAAGGTCGCCTTCTGCCAGCGCGGAAGCGCTGGGCAGGTAGTCACACCAGACATCGCCGTTGATCAATAAGAACGGCTCACTACCTAGCTGCGGCAGTGCCCGTTGAATGCCGCCGCCGGTCTCAAGCGGACTATCCTCCTGGCTCCAATGAATACGCATTTGGTAGGCAGAGCCATCGCCCAGCGCTGAGATAATTTGCTCGGCGCGGTAGCTCACGTTAATGACCACCTCATTAATACCTGCGCGCGCTAAGCGCTCCAAGTGGTGCACGATCAGCGGTTTGCCCGCCACGGGCAGCAGCGGTTTAGGGCAGTGGTCGGTGAGCGGGCGCATCCGTTTGCCCAGGCCTGCCGCCAAGATCATCGCTTTCATGGCGTCTCCTCTTCCAGGCGTTGCATGATCGCCGGGCGCAGCGCGCCGCTTACCCAGTCGGCAAACTCGCGCTGCTGGGGCAGGGCCGCTAGGCTATCTTCTAAATGTGCTAAAAAGTAGGGCAGGCGGGCTAAGTAGCCTTCTTTGCTGTCGCGCAGGGTCAAACGGCAAAAGATGCCCAGTACTTTCAGCGAGCGCTGGGCGGCCATGGCGTGGCACTGTGCCAAAAAGACGTCTTCGCTGACCGAGCGGGTCAAGCGCCCCTCTTGTCGCGCCTGCTGATAGAAAGTGCCTACAAACGAGGCAAACTGTTCAGCGCTAAAGCGGCAGTAACGCCCTCGCAGCAGCGAAATAACGTCATAGCTGAGCGGGCCTGCCACGGCGTCCTGGAAATCGATCATATAAAGCGTTTGATCGTGCAGCATCAGGTTCATGGCATCGAAGTCACGGTGGACGCTCACCACCGGCTGCTCTAACGCACGCTCGATCAATGTGCCGCGCACTGCCTCCCAGCTATCGGGAACAGACAGCGACAGCCAGCGCCTCAGGCACCACTCGGGAAACAGATCCAGCTCCCGGCCCAGCAGGGCGGCATCGTAAGCAGGCAGGGCGGCTGGGTTAGCGCGGTTTTGCAGCTCGGCAATCAGCGAAAGCGCGGCAAGGTGGTTTTTCTCCGTGTTTGCCGGGTCAGTAAAGGTGGCCTGCAGCGGTGTATCACCCAAGTCATCAAGCAGCAAAAAACCGGAAGCTAAGTCGCTGGCGTGAATGTAAGGCACCGGGAGCCCAGCGGCGTGCCAGCGCTGGCCAATGGCCACAAACGGCGCGGAGTCCTCCTGGGCGGGGGGCGCATCCATGATGATCTGGGTGTTGCCATCCGGCAGCGTAAGTCGAAAATAGCGCCTAAAACTGGCGTCACCGCCCGCCGCCGAGAGGCGAATGGTGGCACTATCAAGGCCATGGTGTTGCGCCGCCCACTGAGTGAGGGCGTCAATCCGAGAAGAGGACATGCAAGCTCCTTGCTGGTCGGGCATCATGCGGGCTGTATAATACCGATTCTGGATGCCAAGGATAACGAACATGGGCAAGCGAATCTCGCGCACCGTACCGGTTGCGCATACGCTGCTGGGCAGTTTGCTCGCTGGCGCCTCGTTTTCAGCGGTGGCGCAGGGACAAACACTGCCTGCAGAGGCGCTGGACTGGCAGGCCTGGAGCCAAGACGAAGCGCCGCAACAGCTGTGCCGGGGGCGCTATGTGATGCCCGGCTACCGCTTGCCAGCGGAGGAGAACCCGGAAACCCTCTCGGTGGAAACCGCAGAAGTGGATTACGCCGCTGATGGCGAAGCGTTGCTGCGTGGCGATGTGGTGCTACGCCGGGGCAATACCGAACTGCAGGCTGAGCGCGTCTTTCTTCCGGCGGAGCGCCAGCAGGTGGATGCCGAGGGCAATCTAGCGATCCGCGATGGCCAAGCGTTAGTGCGCGGTGAGCAAGCAACGCTCATGTTGAATGAAGACCGCGCCTCGCTGCGTAATAGCCACTACGTGCTTTACGAACAGCATCTGCGTGGCCAAGCAAGCCAGCTAGAACAGACCGGTGAGAGCCAATATCGGCTGCAGGAGGCCACATTTACGACCTGCGACCCCGGCGCTAACAGCTGGCAACTGGTTAGCAGCGACATTCGTCTTGATCAGGCATCGGGATTTGGCACCGCCCGCCACGCGCGCCTGCAGGTCAAAGATGTCCCGGTGTTTTACTGGCCATGGCTGCGTTTCCCGATTGATGACCGCCGCCATACCGGGCTGCTCTCACCCTCGGTGAGCTTTTCTAGCGACGGCTTTGATTACACCCAGCCGTTCTATTGGAACATTGCGCCGAACCACGACGCTACCATTACCCCGCGCTGGATGTCGGATCGTGGGCTGTTGCTCAACGGTGAGTACCGTTACCTTTTGGAGCAGAGCCAAGGTTTGGTCGAGGGCGGCTATCTCGATAGCGACGGCGGTACCAGTAGCGGTGATAACCGCTTTGAAGGTGATGACCGCTGGTACATTGATGCTCAGCACGCTGGCACATTAACGGCCCGCAGCGATTATCAGCTCCGCTACGGTGCCGCCAGCGACGGACGCTATTTTGATGACTTTGGCGGCGAATTTGGCAATAGTGACCGGGTCAGTATGGAGCGCTTGGCTCAAGTCGATTACCGCGGTGAGCGCTGGCAGCTTGACGCCCGCGCCCAGGGCTTTCAGCGTTTGGAAGACCCCCTTAGCGACACCGACCGCCCGTTTTATCGCCTGCCCAGCTTAACGGCCAATTCCGATTGGCAGTTAGGGAGTGGGCTATATACCCAGTGGCGCTCGAACGCCACTTACTTCTGGCGCGATGTTGACGAGCGGCGGGTACCGGAGCGTGAAGCGGCTATTGGTTCCCGTCTGCACTTAACGCCCGCGGTGGGCTGGCGCTATGAGCAGCCCTGGGGCTACATTGAGCCTCGCACCGAGCTTTGGCACACCGCCTACGAGCTGGATTACGGCGACCGAGTCACCGATCGAGCCACCTCGCCGACTCGCAGTGTTGCCATTACCTCTATCGACAGCGGCCTAGTGTTTGAGCGGGAGCTTGAGCTAGGCGGGCGCGACTACCGGCAAACGCTCGAACCCCGTGTGAACTATGCCTACGTGCCGCGCACTAATCAGACCCAGCTACCCGATTTCGATAGCCGTGAGCGTGCATTCTCCTGGGACCAACTCTGGTCACCGCACCGTTTCTCGGGTGCTGACCGAGTGGGTGATCTCAATCGCGTTTCTTTAGGGGTTCAGTCACGCCTGATCGAAGATAGTGCGGGGCGTGATCGGCTAACGCTTGGTGTTGGTCAAAGCGTCTACTTCTCTGAGCGTCGGATCGATAGCGAAGGCGACCCGGATACCTTGCCGCCACGCCCGGGCGAAGACCCCTCTGTTAATCCGCAGAGCCGCTATCAAGCCACTCGCGACCGCTCCCCGCTGGTCACTCGCTTGGATTGGCAAATCTCCGACCGCTGGAGCACCGGCTACGAATGGCTTTACGATGATGAGCGTGAACAAACCGAGCGCTCCAGTGTGGATGTACGTTATCGCCATCCGGCAGGGCATGTAGTGAACCTTGGCTACCGTTGGGAGATCGAAGGGTTTGATCCGAGCGTGATACCCGGCGACGACGGCTTCCGCGACTATAGTCGCGAGGAGTGGGACCTCTCGCTGGCCTGGAAAGCGAGCCCCAGGATTGATTTGATTGGCCGCTACCTGCACGATCAAACCAATAATCGGCCGCTGGAGCAGATAGCGGGCCTGCAATGGAACGACTGCTGCTACGGCGTGCAGCTGGTATGGCGCGAATGGATCGATGATAACGATACGGCGCGGGTTGGCGATGACTTCAACGACCGCGGGCTATTTTTGCGCTTTGTGTTTCGTGGTCTAGGTGGCGTAGGCCAAGAGGCCGACGGCTACTTTGAACAGGCGATTCCTGGCTACCGCCCCACGCCCCTATAACGACCACTTTAACGAGCGACTGAAAGAGACTTTTTATGATGATCAGAAAGACCCTGCTGACCTGCGCGCTAAAAAAACGGGCAACCAAACTATCGGTTGGCAGCATGATGGTGCTTTGCCTGGGTACTGGCGCAGCGCTGGTTCCACTGGCCGCTCATGCACAAAACTTTGAGTCGGCCCAGCGTCAGCAATTAGACACCGTCGTCGCAGTTGTTAATGACGGTGTGATTATGCGCAGCGAGCTGAACGAACGTATCGCCCAAGTGGAACAGCAAGCGACGGCCCAAGACGGTACATTGCCGCCGCGTAACCAGTTAGCCCAGCAAGTGCTGGAGCGTATGGTGATGGATGAAATCCAGCTACAAATGGCTCGTCAAGCGAACCTGAGCGTGGATGACACGGAGCTTAATCGCCAGCTGCGTAGCCTTGCCGAATCCAACAACATGACGCTGGATCAGTTTGCGGATGCGGTAGAAGCCGACGGCATCACCCTGGCCGACGTGCGCGAAGACGTACGCCGTGAAATGTTGATGCGCCAAGTGCAGCAGCGCCAAATTAGCCAGCGCGTCACGGTGTCTGATCGCGACGTCGAGCGCTTCTTGAGTCAGCAGCCTAGCCAGCAAGGCCAAGCGTTTATTGAAGAGACTCGCGCTCGCCATGTGCTGGTGGAGCTCACCCCCACGCGCAATGAAAACCAAGCACGCGCCCGTGCGCAAGAAGCTCGTCAGCGCTTGCAGCAGGGTGATGACTTTGCCTCAGTGGCCCGTGAGTACAGCGATGACCGTGGCAGCGGCATGAACGGTGGCGACTTAGGATGGGTGCGCCCCGGCCAAACAGTACCAGCATTTGAAGAAGCCATGACCTCGCTCAGCCCCAACCAGCTCTCTGAGCCGGTACGCTCCCAGTTTGGCTACCACGTCATTGAGGTGCTGGAGCGTCGTCGTCAGGACGTGACAGAAGAGAGCCGTCGTGAGCAGGTGCGCCAAGCGATTTTCCAGCGTCGTGCCAACGAAGAGCTGCAAACCTGGCAGCGTGAAATCCGCGAACAGGCCTTTGTGGATATTCGTCTCTAATGACGCTACCGCTGCTTCTTACTACCGGTGAGCCCGCGGGTATTGGTCCAGAATTGACGCTGATGCTGGCCGCCCGTGGGCAATTAGCCAACACCGTCGCGGTGGGCGACCCGCACATGCTACGCCAGCGCGCCGAGCGGCTGGCGCTAGCCGTAGAGGTTGTTGAAGCCGCGCCCGGCAGTGAGGAAGCGTCATCTCCTGGGCGCTTAGTGGTATGGCCTGCAGCACTTCGTGAGCCAGCGACGCCAGGGGTGCTTAACCCCGCCAATGCCCGCTACGTGTTAGAGACATTGCAAATTGCCGTGGACGCCTGCCAAGCAGGGCAGGCCGCGGCGATGGTGACTGCGCCGCTGCATAAAGGGGTCATTATCGAAGGCGGCTTTCCCCACTTCACCGGCCACACCGAATGGCTGCGCGACGCCTGCGGTGTGGATGACGTGGTGATGCTACTGGCAACCGATGCCGCGTTGCATGCGAAGAACCCAAGCTGGCAAGGCAGTGGCGATTTACGCGTTGCCCTGGTGACAACCCACCTGCCGCTGCGTGATGTGGCCGATGCCATTACGTTTGAGCGGGTCACCCAGATTAGCCGCCTGCTGGCCGCTGACCTACAGCGCCAGTTTGGTATCCCAAACCCTCGTATTGCGGTGTGTGGCCTTAACCCCCACGCGGGGGAGGATGGTCATTTGGGCCGCGAAGAGCTGGATATTATTATCCCTGCCCTCGACGCCCTGCGCGCCGAAGGGTTGGATATCCAAGGGCCGCTGCCCGCCGATACGCTATTTACCCCCCGCCATTTGGCCGGGGTGGATGCGGTGCTCGCGATGTATCACGACCAGGGCCTAGCAGTGCTAAAATACGCAGGCTTTGGGCAAGCGGCGAACATTACTCTGGGCTTGCCGCTGGTGCGTACCTCGGTGGATCACGGCACCGCGCTGGATTTAGCGGGCCGTGGCCTTGCCGACCCCAATAGCCTGGGTGTTGCGCTTGCCCTTGCGCAGCGGCTTGCTGCTCAGCGTGCCAGCTCCCTGGCCGCTTCATGAATCAACCCTCCAAGGAACACTGTTAGATGTCTCAAGTGCCTCAGCAGCACCGCGCTCGTAAACGCTTCGGTCAAAACTTTCTGCGTGACCTCGGCATTATTTCGCGTATTGTCCGCGCCATTGGGCCACGCGAAGGCGACCGGCTCGTCGAGATTGGCCCCGGGCAAGGCGCACTGACGGCACCGCTGTTAGAGGCGACTGGCAAACTGGAAGTGATCGAACTCGACCGCGACCTGATTCCTGGCCTGCGGGTGCAGTTTTTTAACTACCCCGAGTTTGTGATTCATGAAGGCGACGCGCTGAAGTTTGATTTTGCTGAGCTAAAGGGCGAAGGCCCGGCGCTGCGGGTAGTGGGCAACTTGCCCTACAACATCTCAACGCCGCTGATTGTGCATTTGCTGACCATGGGCAATGCCATTGCCGATATGCACTTCATGTTGCAAAAAGAGGTGGTAGAGCGTTTGGCGGCTGAGCCGGGTGGCACCGACTGGGGCCGTCTTTCGGTGATGGCGCAGTACTACTGCCAGGTGGACCAGCTGTTTATCGTGCCGCCGGAAGCCTTCGTGCCGCGCCCGAAAGTTGATTCGGCGATTGTTCGCCTGACGCCCCACGCAAGCCTTCCGCATACCGCTGATGACCCCGCGCTGCTGTTTGAGCTGGTGAAGCTGGCGTTTGGCCAGCGTCGCAAGACGCTGCGGAACAATCTGAAGGGGCGGGTGAGCGCTGAGACGCTCGAAGCACTCGGCATTGACCCCGCTCGCCGTCCACAAACGTTGACGGTGGCAGAGTACGTGACGATTGCCAACCAAGTGGCTGCCGATGACGCTGCTAGCGCAGCTGCCAATGGCGATACAAAGGGGAGCGACGAGGCGTGAGTGGCTTAGACATCGAGGTCAGCGTCGCCCCAGAGTTTCGTGACGCAGAGTCTAGCGACAGCGAATCCCGCTATGTATTTAGCTACACCGTCACCGTACACAATCAAAGCCCCCACAGCGTGCAGCTGATGGCGCGTTATTGGAAAATTACCCAAGGCAGCGGCGATAGCCAAGAGGTGCGCGGGAAGGGGGTCGTGGGTCAGCAGCCGTTAATTGGCCCTGGACAGCGCTTTCGGTATACCAGTCGGGCCATCTTGCAAACCCCGGTGGGCGTCATGGAGGGGGCTTACACCCTGCTCAATACCTATACCCAACGGGCCTTTGATGTGCCCGTTGCGCCGTTTCGACTAGCGGTGCCCCGTCAGCTGCATTAACGTTGATTAAGCCCGGCGTGCCAGTGTCAGTTCGCGATCAAGATGGTCGCACAGTCGTAACGCCAGTTGCACGATGGTCAGTGTGGGATTGGCGTGCCCAACGCTTGGAAAAACGCTTGAGCCTGCGACGTACATATTCTCCTGGTCGAACAGACGACAGTCGCTATTGACGATGCCCTGTTCGGCGCTGTGGCTCATGCGGGTGCCTCCCATATGGTGCCTTCCTGCCAGCTCGCCCTCGCTGGGCATCGTGACCGGTTGAACGGCTAGCCAGTCGGCTAGCTGCAAGCGACCGATGTTCTCATTGAGCAGGTGCTCACCCAGTAGCAGCAGGCTTTCGCGGATGGTATGGCGATCCAATGCCGACTGCCGCCAAACTAGCCGGCTGCGGGGGATGCCAAACTCGTCCACGTCAGCGCCAAGCTCCACACTATTCTCAAAACGCGGCTCCTGCTCCCAGGCGGCGCGCAGAATCACCCCATGCATCACACGGCCTTGGGCTTGCCAAGTAGCTAACTGATCACCGAGTGACGGAGCCTCTCGCGATAGCGCTTCGATCAGTTGCTGAGTCGCTTCTGCGTTCATACGGTGAAGGCGCAAGCCGCAGTTGAGCAGTTGGCGCTTGGCAAGCATATCGGGGGTGGGCGATAAAAAGACGTTGTACTCTTGATCGAGCCCCAGCGCCTGCGGTTCAAACAGCAGTGCCTGGCCTACCGAGGCATGAGGGTGCTCCATCCAATAGCGGCCTAGCGTGGTGGCATTGCGGATTAGCTGCCCATTGGATTGCTGGTTTAACCACAGCAGCAGACGTGAGTTTTCGATGCCGCCGCAAGCAAGCACAAAATGCCGTGCACGAACATGGCACTCATCCCCCTGAAAGCTGCGTAACGTGGCGCGCTCAACGCGGCCATTATGGCGTTCAAGCCCGACCAAATTGGCGGTTAAGCAGTAATCAGCGTGGGGAGAGGCATTGAGCGTGGCCGCGTACTTATCCTTCAGCCTGACGGGGTTGCCTAAGGAGAAGTAAATACGTTCAAACCCTGAGCCGGAGACGGGGTAATCGGCATGAGGCTGCGTTAAATTTAGCAGCTTGGCAGCGTGGGTATAATACGGCGCAAGCGTCTCTTGGGTAATCGGCCAAGCAGTCTCAGGTGCGGCCGTCTTTGCGGTAAAATCGTGGGCGTCTAGGGGTCTGCATACCCCACCCCAGTGGTTAGTGGAACCGCCTAAGTAGCGAAGGCGTGCGCCATCCAGGGGGATATAAGGGTCGCCTACGACATCGCCGCGGTAGATGGCCTGGGAGCGCTCGCTGTAAGAGGCATCGCCGCCTTCGCACAGCAGCGTACGGTGCCCTTGCTCTGCCAGCGTAACGGCCATGGCAATCCCAGCAGCCCCGGCGCCAATAATGCAGATGTCGTACTCGGTCTCTTGGGTCGCGAGAGTTTCAAAGGCGAGATACATTAGCGGTCTTCAGCGCGTAGCAGCCAGCCGTTTCCCAGCACGGGGGCCGGTGTGGGCACTGGCTGTGCAGCTGCCACGGGCCATCGGCTCAGGGTCAGTACCGCGCCGGTTGAAAGGAGCAGGCTTTTTAAAACGCCTCGGCGGGTAAGATCGATGGCAGGGTGACGCGGAAAGTAAGGGCTCATTAGCGTATCGTTATCCTTAACAGAAAGTCGCGAGCTGTCTGAGTACATAGTGATGTAACTTTGTCGATTGCTCCAGAATTTTGTGCTGCCGTAGAGTGATAACGTCGAGGCGTTACCCTGAGTCACTAGACGTGTTGTCTATCCTTTTTTTATTCCATTCATCATAAGGCCTTAGCCTATGAGTACGTACGTCATTGGCGATCTCCACGGCTGCCATGCCGAATTTGTCAGCCTGCTGGAAAAGCTCCACTTTAATCCGGCCCAGGATACGCTTTGGCTGGTAGGGGACCTGATTAATCGAGGCCCCGGTTCGCTCGCTTGCCTGCAGGAGGCCAAGGCGCTGGGTAGCGCCGTGCGCTGTGTGCTGGGCAACCACGATTTTCACCTATTGGTGGTCGCCCGTGGGGGCGGCAAACTGAAGAAAAACGATACGCTAGACGACATTCTTGCCTCGCCCCAGCGGGAAGCGCTGCTGGATTGGCTGCAGAGCCAGCCGTTAGCGATTCAAGAAGGCAATACGTTAATGACCCACGCAGGCGTGCTACCGAGCTGGAGTGCTGAGCAAGCGCTGGCGCTGAGTGGTGAGGTGCAGGCAGCGCTGCACAGTGAAAGCGCAGGCGCATTTTTGACCCAGCTGTTCGGCAATCAGCCTGACCGTTTTCAGGAGGACTTGGAGGGCGTGGACCGCCTGCGCTGTATCGTTAACGTGTTTACCCGCATGCGTTTTATCGATGCGCAGGAGCGCCTTGATTTTGCCGCCAAAGAGGGGCTGGATAGCGCGCCGGAAGGATTTGCCCCCTGGTTTCAATTTGCTCGTCAGGATGATCTGCAGGTCCTGTTTGGCCACTGGGCGGCGCTGGAAGGGCGCACGCCGCAGGCGAAGATCAGCGTTCAAGGGCTGGATACCGGCTGCGTATGGGGTGGGTCACTCACCGCGATGAACCTGGGCACCGGCGAACGCACTAGCGTGCCGAGCCTGCAAGGAGGCCGTTAAGTGTTTCAACAGGATGCATTGACCCAAGGGCTTGACGTTTACCGGGTAGGCGGTGCAGTGCGGGATGCGCTGCTGGGCTGGCCGGTAGTGGATCACGACTGGGTAGTGGTAGGCGCCACGCCGGAAGCGATGCGTCAGCGGGGCTTTAAGCCCGTTGGCCGAGATTTTCCGGTGTTTTTGCACCCACAAACGGCAGAAGAGTATGCGCTGGCGCGCACTGAGCGTAAATCCGGCCACGGCTACAGTGGTTTCGAGGTATATGCCAGCCCCGATGTGACGCTGGAGGAGGATCTCTCCCGGCGTGACCTGACGATCAATGCCATTGCCCAAGGGCCAGACGGCCAGTTAACGGACCCTTTTGACGGCCAGCAGGATATTGAGCAGCGCCTGCTGCGCCATGTATCGCCTGCGTTTAGCGAAGACCCGCTGCGGGTGCTGCGTACCGCACGTTTTCTAGCCCGCTACGCTCACCTGGGCTTTACCATCGCCCCAGATACTCACACGCTGATGCGTGAAGTAAGCCAAAGCGGTGAGCTTAGCCACTTAGCCGCAGAGCGGGTATGGGTAGAAACCGAGAAAGCGTTGGGCGAACCCAACCCTGAACGCTACTTCACCACACTACACGAGTGCCAGGCACTTGCCACTTGGTGGCCTGAGCTTGCCGAGGACGAGATATTAACCGCCGCACTGGCTGAAATGCCAAGCGCGCCGGAGGAGCCTTCATTGCCGTTGGCCCACTGGCGCTACGCGCTGCTGGTCTCGCTGCTGAGTGATGAGGAGCGGGATGCGCTAGCGGGCAGGCTTCGGCTGCCCAACGCGGTGGCGCAGTTAGCTCGCCATACTGCGCTGACTAAAGCGCTGCTCAACGAGCCGTTAAACGACGAGCGAGTGTTGCATTGGCTGGAGCGGCTGGATGGCTGGCGCAAACCTGGCCAGGTAGCGGCTCAGCTAGCGCTTGTCGGCAAGCTAGACCTACAGCACCAAGCCCCTCTGCGCGCTGCGTGGCAGGCAGCGCAAGCGGTAAGCCCACAGGCGCTACTTAGCGAGGGGTATCAAGGTGCCGCACTAGGAGAAGCGCTTCGCCAGCATCGCCAAAAGGCAGTCGCCAACGCGTTGAGTGAAGAGTGAATTAAGAAGTAAACAAAGCGCTAGCGCGCCATGGCCGTGCGAGGCTGCGGGTCGGCTTGGGAGACCCAGCGGCCTCGCCAGTGAAAATCAATGGCCCACAAACGCTGGTCGCCTAATCTAAACCGCTTCCATAGCGTGCTGTAAGGGGTTTGACAGGCGGGGTGGCGCTCGTTGGGCAGCAGCTCGGCAAGCGGCTGGAGCACAAAGGCGTTACGGGTGATTTCGCCGCGGGGCAGGGTCACGTCATCGATCGTTCCGCAGGCATCACCCACGGTTAGCAGGTCGATATCCAGGGCACGGGGGCTGCATTTCACCATGTCGGGTGTACGGCCGTGGGCAATCTCAAGCTGCTTAGACCACGCCTGGAGTTTGTTCACCGACCAGTCGCTGTAAAACGCCACCACTAAATTGTAGAAGTTGCGGCTATCTTTAAAGCCCACCGGCTCGCTCTCAAAAATGCGCGAAATCTGCAGCGGGCCAAACGTATCTTCCAGAGCGTCCAAGCACAGACGAATATGGGTGTCGGGGTCGATGTTGCTGCCTAAACTAAGCGTCACCAAGTTCATAAATGCGTGCCCTAGGTGGCCTCCGGTAATGTGCCGCGCGTGATTTCAAGGCCCACGCTTGCCGCTTGAGGAACAGCGCCAGGCTTGCGGACGGTCATACGCAGCCAGCTGATGGGGAATTCATGTTGCAGGCAGGCCGCTAAGCGTTCTGCAAAGGTTTCCACCAGCGCGAACTGATGCTCATTGGCGAACTGCTGGATTCGCTGGCAGATCGCGGCATAATCAAGCGTTAAGCGTAAATCATCCGTGGCGGCGGCAGGCCGGATATCGGTTGCCAGCGATAGATCCAGGCTCAGCGATTGCGTTATCGTGCGTTCCCAGTCGTACACACCGATGACGGTATCTACGGTGAGTGCTTCGATCAAAATGCGGTCCACAGGCCTTCCCCCAGGGTCAACAAGCGGGCGATTGTACTTGAGGATGACTAGAAACGACAGTAAGGCGGCGGCGTTGGCCGCCAATGCCAGGGTGGGCAGGCCATGATGTGGATAGTGATCGGCTATTTAAGCGGCAGTTGGCTAGCGGCGGTGAGCGTATGCCGCTGGGCAGGCGTTGCGGATCCTCGGTTTTGTGGCTCCTGTAATCCCGGGTTTTCTAACGTACTGCGCCTGTATGGGCCGCGACTTGCCGCCGCCACGCTGTTGCTGGATGCGCTGAAAGGGGTGCCCGCCGTGCTGGCTGCGAAGCTGCTGGCGCTGCCGGTATGGCTGCAGGGGCTAGTAGGCTTGGCCGTGTTGCTGGGCCACAGCTACCCCCTCTGGCATGGCTTTCGTGGTGGCAAATCGGTCTCCAGCGCGTTTGGCGTGCTGCTGGTGCTCGTGCCCAGCGTGGCGCTGCTGGTAGCGCTGTGCTGGGCGTTGTTAGCCTGGCGATTACGCACCGCCGCTGCGGCATCGCTGATCAGTGCTCTGTTAGCCCCGCTTTTTTGCCTATGGCTGGCCCCGGGCTATGTCAGCGTAGTCGGGGGCTTCAGCCTATTAGTGCTGGCCCGCCATGGCCTCAATATCCGACGCTTACGCCGAGGGGAAGAGCCCCACCTGCGTGGATAAGCACTTGAGTAGCCGCTTGAATAAGCGCTTGAATAGCCGCTTGAGTTAAACCGGCGCGTTCAGCGTATTGAGCGGCCAGCGTGGAGTGGCTTGCATCACGCCGTCATTATCGCGCTCGCCCGCTGCCAAGCGCTGTGCGCCGACATAAGCAATCATGGCACCGTTGTCGGTGCAGAAGCGCCCTCGGGGGTAGTAGGCGCGCGCCTGACGCTTTTGCGTTTCCAGCGCTAGCCGTTCACGCAGGCGCGTATTGGCGCTCACGCCACCCGCCATCACAATGCGTTTCAAGCCGGTTTGATCCAGCGCACGGCGGCACTTAATCACCAGCGTATCCACCACGGCTTCTTCAAAGGCCCGGGCCACATCGGCTTTGGCCTGCTCATCGAGCTCGCCTGCTGCTTCTAACTGGCGAATCGTGGTCAGGGTATGCGTTTTCAAGCCAGAGAAGCTGAAGTCCAGGCCGGGACGGTCGGTCATGGGGCGTGGAAAGCGAAAACGCTTCGGGTCACCCTGTTCGGCAAGTTTGGCCACCAGCGGGCCGCCCGGATAAGCCAGGCCGAGCATTTTCGCGGCTTTATCGAAGGCCTCCCCTGCGGCGTCATCCACCGACTCTCCCAGTAATTGGTAGTCCCCCAGCCCGTGGACTTCCACCAGCTGGGTGTGCCCGCCCGATACCAGGAGCGCCACAAAGGGGAACTCTGGCGCATCATCTTCAAGCATGGGGGCGAGTAGGTGGCCTTCCATGTGATGAACGCCAAGTACGGGGATGTTCAGCGCTTTGGCCATGCCATGCGCAGTGCTCGCACCGACCATCAGTGCGCCGACCAAGCCGGGGCCTGCGGTATAGGCGACGCCGTCTAAATCGCCTCGAGTGAGGTTGGCATCTGCGAGTACTTGCTCAATTAAGGGCAGCAGTTTGCGGGTGTGATCGCGGGAGGCCAGCTCAGGCACTACGCCGCCGTACTCCGCATGCATGGCGATTTGGCTATACAGCGCATCGGCCAGCAGTCCCTGGCCGCCGGTGAACGCGGTATCGTAAATGGCGACGCCGGTTTCGTCGCAAGACGTTTCAATGCCCAGTACGCGCATAGCAAAAGAACTCGTGTAGGTGGTAAGGCAGAGGTTTAAAATCGGCTAGTTTAGCATTGTGGCCATGAAGGGGCGTAAGCATTTGCAAAGATCGCCAACCACGACTAGACTACTGTGCGCTGTAAAAACTGGGTCGTACACCGTCTTGTTCGGTGTGCGTACTATCCGAACTCAAGACTCCTTAAGGTAGGTGAGTGCTTAATGCCTTCTGTAAAAGTACGTGATAACGAGCCGTTTGACGTCGCCCTGCGTCGCTTCAAGCGTTCTTGCGAAAAAGCCGGCGTTCTCTCTGAAGTACGTCGTCGC
Source organism: Vreelandella lutescens (assembly GCF_014640815.1). Taxonomy (GTDB): domain Bacteria; phylum Pseudomonadota; class Gammaproteobacteria; order Pseudomonadales; family Halomonadaceae; genus Vreelandella; species Vreelandella lutescens. The sequence continues at coordinate 312,450 of NZ_BMHM01000003.1, forward strand.
GAGCACTACGAGAAGCCGACTGCTGAGCGCAAGCGCAAAGCGGCAGCTGCCGTAAAACGTCACGCTAAGAAGTTGCAGCGTGAGCGTAAGCGTTTCGAACGGCTCTATTGATCCGTACCTGGGGATAGCCTGCGTTGTTAGCCGGTTATCTCAAGAGGGATGCCAAGCGGCCGCCACTAGGTGGCCGTTTGTTTTTCGTTCTGTGACGTATGTTTTGGCAGTTTAAGGTGATCAGGCGCGCTGCCTGATGACGTTAAACTTGCCCGTAAGCGCTTTGCGCGAGGATGCCCGCAGTTCATGGCAGGTCAAATTCCACAGCGTTTTATTGACGATCTGCTTGGCCGCGTTGACGTGGTTGAAGTTGTGGGCGAGCGCGTGCAGCTGAAAAAAGCAGGGCGTAATTTTTCAGGCCTGTGCCCCTTCCATCAAGAAAAATCGCCATCGTTTACCGTCAGTGCCGATAAGCAGTTCTACCATTGCTTTGGCTGTGGTGCTCACGGTAATGCGCTGCGTTTTTTGATGGAGTACGACAAGCTGCCATTCCCAGAAGCCGTGGAACAGTTGGCCGGGCGTTTAGGGCTGGATGTGCCGCGAGAAGGTGCTGATGACCCCCGTGCTCAGCAGCGGGAAAAAAAGCGCAAAGAGGGCGTTAACCTGCTGGAAGTGGCCGGAAGCTTTTATCGCGAACGGCTCAAAATGCAGGAAGGGCAAAGCGCCCAGCGCTATTTGCAGGGACGCGGTCTTTCACCGGAAGTGATAGCCACCTACGGGATTGGCTACGCCCCCGGCGGTTGGGAAGCGCTAAAGCAGCACCTCAGTGCAAAAGGGATCAGTGAGCCGGTGCAGGTGGAGTACGGCCTGCTGATTCACCGCGAAGATACCGGCCGCACCTATGACCGCTTTCGTGATCGGGTCATGTTCCCAATTCGCGATCTGCGTGGCCGTACCCTAGGCTTTGGCGGCCGGGTCATGGGCGATGAGCAGCCTAAATACCTCAATTCGCCAGAAACGCCTGTCTTTCATAAGGGACGCGAGCTATATGGTTTATATGAGGCGCGCCAAGCCTCTAGCAAACTAGAGCAGCTGGTGATTGTGGAAGGCTACATGGATGTGGTGGCACTGGCCCAGTATGGCATTCATAACGCTGTGGCGACCCTGGGTACAGCCACCACGGAAGACCATTTAAGCCGCCTGTTCCGGCTAGTGAGTCGAGTGGTGTTTTGCTTCGATGGTGACCGTGCGGGTCGGCAGGCAGCCAGTCGCGCCCTAGAGACGGCGCTGCCGCAGATGATCGACGGTCGCGAGGCGCGTTTTCTGTTTCTGCCGGAAGGTGACGACCCTGACTCGCTGGTACGCCGCGAAGGCAGCGAAGCGTTTCAGGATCGCGTCACCTGTGCCATGCCGCTTTCAGAGTTTCTCTTTGAGCAGGCCGCCCAAGGGCGCGATCTCAACATGGTTGAGGGGCGCGAGCGGTTTGCCAGTCAGGTGCTGGAGGCATTGAACAAAGTGCCTGACGGCATGCTCAAATCACTGTTGCTTGAGTCGTTGGCCAAGCGCAGTGGGCTAACGCAGACACAGTTGCAGGGGCTGTTGGATAAACGCGTCGCTGCATCCGCGCCTAAAGAGTCGGCGCAGTGGGAGCCTGTTGATGAGCCCTCGTTATCGCTTCCCGTAGAAAGTGCGGGGCATAAACCTACGAGTCGTTCGCGCCGCCAGGGAACTGCGCCACGCGCACTCTCGGTTGTCAGCCGTATTGTGCAGGTGCTGCTGCATGAGCCGCGTTTGGTGGAGGTGCTGCCAGAGTCACTGGATTGGCTGCCGGAAGAGAGTGAAGAAGCGCCGCTATGCCGCGATCTTATCGCACTGCTACGCGCTGGCCGCTACCGTAGCCCGCAGGTGGTGTTGGCGCACTTTCAAGGAAGCCAAGAGGGGCAGGTGCTAGCAGAGCTTGCACAGCGTGAGCTGCTGATTCCCAAGGCAGCGCGGGAAACAGAGCTGCTGGGGTTGGTCAAGCACTTGGTAGATAAGCGTCGTAGGCGCTCGCCCCAGGAAGAGTATGACGCGCTGTTGGCGCTAGAGCGTGAAGGACAAAAGCTGGATAAAGCACAGCGACAGCGGTTAGCGGAGCTAATGATGGAGCTTATTCAGCATCGTTAATGCTAAATCAAGGCAAAACAGAAGTGTGGGGTTGAATTCCCAGGCTTCAGCACCACATACAGGTTAGTCGCCAGGCGCTGGCCTAACCGAACAACCTAACACACCTGAATGACCGCGCAAATACGTTTCGCTGGAAAAAATACAGCTATTTACGCTATACTGTTCGGCTTGTTGAGTTTAATCGATTCAGCGCCCCAGGTGTTTCATTCTTCTTCGTCGAGATAGGGTTTCTATGGCTGGAAATGCGCAGCAGCAGTCACGTCTGAAGGAGTTGATCGCGCGCGGCAAGGAACAGGGCTACCTGACCTATGCCGAGGTCAACGACCATCTACCCGAGGATATCGCCGACCCGGATCAAGTGGAAGACATCATTGGCATGATCAACGACATGGGTATTAGTGTCGTTGAAGAAGCGCCAGATGAAGACACTTTGATGATGTCGGATCACTCCACGGACGAGTCCGCTGCGGAAGAGGCCGTTGCGGCCCTTGCCGCCGTGGAAAGCGACGTCGGTCGCACCACCGACCCTGTGCGCATGTACATGCGCGAAATGGGGACGGTAGAGCTTTTGACCCGTGAAGGCGAAATTGAAATCGCTAAACGGATCGAAGAGGGCACGCGGGAAGTGATGTCTGCACTGGCTTATTTGCCGGGTGCAGTTGCCTCTATTCTTGAAGCCTACGACGCTACCCAGGATGAAGAAGCCCCTGGGCGCTTATCTGACCTGTTCTCTGGCTTTATCGACCCCGACGAAGGTATTCCGGGTGTTGCTGAAGCGGAAGTGCCAGAGCCTGTCGTTGAAACTGAGCTGAGCGATGACGATGATATCGACAGCGACGATGACGACGAAGAGGACGACACTACTGCCAGTGAAGGTGGCCCGGACCCCGAAGAGGCGAAGGCCCGCTTTGAGCAGATTCGCGAGCAAAATGCCGCCGTTGAAGCCGCGCTGGCTAAGCATGGCCGTGGCAGCGCAGAGCTGAAGGCTGAGCAAGCTCGCCTTGCTGAGCTGTTCTCGCCGATTAAGCTGGTGCCTAAGCATTTCGAGCGTTTGGTCGGTCAGATCCGTATCAGCGTTGAACAGGTGCGTGCCCAGGAAAAAGCGGTCATGCAGCTGTGCGTCAAAAAAGCCAAAGTGCCGCGCAAGACGTTTATCAAGTCCTTCCCAGGTAATGAGTCCGACCAGAAGTGGTTGGATGCTTTCCAGGAAGCGCAGCCTAAGTATGCCGATCGCCTAGAGCCGCTGCGTGCCGATATCGCTCGCTCACAGCGCAAGATTGCCTTTGAAGAAGACATGGTGCAGCTCACCGTGGCCGACCTGAAGGAAGTCAACCGCAAGCTCTCGATTGGCGAAGCGAAAGCGCGCCGCGCCAAGAAAGAGATGGTTGAGGCCAACCTGCGCTTGGTAATCTCGATTGCCAAGAAGTACACCAACCGTGGCCTGCAGTTCCTGGATCTGATCCAGGAGGGCAACATCGGCTTGATGAAGGCGGTAGACAAGTTCGAATACCGTCGCGGCTACAAGTTCTCGACCTACGCCACGTGGTGGATTCGTCAGGCGATTACCCGATCTATCGCGGATCAGGCGCGCACCATCCGTATCCCGGTACACATGATTGAGACCATTAATAAGCTCAATCGCGTATCACGTCAGATGCTTCAGGAGATGGGCCGCGAGCCGACACCTGAAGAGCTGGGTGAGCGCCTTGAAATGCCGGAAGACAAGGTACGCAAAGTCCTTAAAATTGCCAAAGAGCCGATCTCCATGGAGACGCCGATTGGTGATGACGACGATTCGCACCTGGGCGACTTTATCGAAGACGGCACTATGCTGCTGCCTATCGATATGGCCACCGGCGAAGGCTTGATCGAAGCGACTCGCAACGTCTTGGGCGGCCTGACTGCCCGCGAAGCGAAAGTCCTGCGTATGCGTTTTGGTATCGATATGAATACCGACCACACGCTGGAAGAGGTGGGCAAGCAGTTTGACGTTACCCGCGAGCGGATTCGTCAGATTGAAGCCAAAGCGCTGCGCAAGTTGCGCCACCCCAGCCGCTCAGAGCCGCTACGTTCGTTCTTGGACGAGTAAGCCGCGAGTAGTGAAGCGTGAGTGGTGAATAGAGTCGCCACGAAGATCAAAAAGCCCGCTGTTCTCAGAACAGCGGGCTTTTTGCGTTATGCCGTTTAAAGTTTACAGCGTGTAGTACGTGGCAGAGCCTGGGCCAACCGGCAGGCCAAATACAAACACCCAGATAAAGAACAGCAGGCTCCAGCCAATCAGCATAAACAGTGTGTAGGGCAGCATCAGTGCTACCAGCGTACCAATGCCCATATCGTTGCGGTAGCGGGTAGCCACCGCCAGAATCAGGCCGAAATAGCTCATCATTGGGGTGATCAGGTTGGTGACGGAATCCCCAATCCGGTACGCGGCTTGGATCACTTCCGGTGCATAGCCCATCAGCATCAGCATGGGCACAAAAATTGGCGCGGTGACCGCCCACTGCGCCGACGCGCTACCCAGCGACAGGTTTACAAACGCGCACATGATGATAAATAGCGCAAACAAGCCGGGGCCGCGCAGGCCCAAAGAGTCCAGCAGATCTGCCCCCGCCACCGCCGTGACGGTGCCAAAGTTGCTCCAGTTAAACAGTGCAACGAACTGAGCAGCAAAGAACACCAACACGATATAGAGCCCGAGGCTGCTCATGCTTTTGGCCATGGCATCGACCACATCGCGGTCGTTTTGCATGGTGCCTGCCAAGCGGCCGTAAACGAAGCCAAGCACGGTGAAGGCGATGGCGACAATGACAACAATGCCACGCAAAAACGGTGAGCCGCTGATAAGCCCAGTATCAGGGTGGCGCAATATGCCGCTTTCTGGAACCACCATCACTGCGACCAGCGCAACGAGGGCTAGGGTGGCTAGACCGGTGCCTTTTAATGCCCGCTTTTCAGTAGGCGTCAGGCCCTCCATGCGGTTTTTGTCGATATCGCTATCCGCATAGGCAGAGTCAAACTTGCCCAACTTGGGCTCGACGATACGCTCGGTAACCAAGCCACCAATGAGAGTCACAAAGAAGGTGCTGGCAAACATAAAGAACCAGTTGGCTTCAGCCCCGACTGAGTAGGTAGGGTCGAGCAACCGTGCCGCTTCCTGGGTAATACCAGAGAGCAGTGGGTCGACAGTGCCGATCAATAGGTTGGCACTGTAGCCGCCGGAAACGCCGCAAAACGCTGCTGCCAGGCCCGCCAGCGGGTGCCGTCCTAAAGAGTGAAAAATCATCGCCGCTAACGGAATCAGTACCACATAGCCAAGCTCGGCGGCCATGTTCGACATAATCCCGGCAAACACCACCGCATAGGTCACAATGCGCGGTGAGCGGTTGAGCACCAGCGCCCGCATACTGGCCGATAGCAGGCCAGAGTGCTCGGCAACGCCCACCCCCAACATAGCGACCAGCACTGTGCCTAGAGGCGCAAAGCTGGTGAAGTTCGTCACCATTTCGGTCACTAAGCGGCGTAGCCCTTCGGCATTTAAGAGCGAGTTCACTGCAATCCACTCGCCTTCATTGGCTGGGCGTGGGTCAGCAACCGACACGCCCAAGGCACCGGCAATCCCGCTTGCTATGACCACTAATACACACAGAATGGCAAACAGAGTCACCGGGTGAGGCAGTAGGTTGCCTAGCCACTCAACGCTATCGAGAAAGCGAGTAAATGCCCCGCGTTTTAGGTTTTCTTCACGATTTTGTGGGTTTGTCATAAGATTTATATCGTTGGTAGGTTATTTTTCAGCAAAAAATGCCCATGTAGGTGTGATGGTCGACACTACGTTGATGGCGCAAGAGGCGCAAATGGCTTTACGTATAGCGAGATGTAAAAAATGAAACGCCGCTGACCCAGTGGGCAGCGGCGTTTCATTGGGTAGGCAAAAAGAGGGGGATTAAGGCGCTAGACGTGCCCGATGGAGTCGCCTAGCGAGGAGGAGGAGTTCTATCATCGCAAACAGAATCAAGCTGTAGCCGAGTAGCTCAATGGCCTCTTCAGCGATATCTTTAAAATCGCGGATATAGTTCTCCTCCAGCACCGCGCGCCAAAAGTCTTGACGGCCGTAAAGGCGCGAGAAGATATAGGTCACCAACACGCCAGCAGCGAACAATCCAAACGAAAACGTATTACTGTAATAGTAGAACTCATCCAGAAAACGCTGCCGGTGGAGAATCACCCAGGCAAGGCTTGGCAGCACGATCAGCGCCACTACAAACTTCCAGGTATTGTCGGCGACATAGTGATCCAGAAAGTAGTCCTGCTCGCGTACCAGGGATGCCGATATAAATGCCAAGAGCAGCAGCGTGACCGTTGGCCATACCTTAAGTACTTGGCGTACATAAATCAGCAAGGCGCAACAGCTAGCGAGCACCAGCGTTTGGGTGAACTCGGTAAAGCCAAGCTCGGTATAGCGCACCTCCGGTAAGTACAGCACCTCTAAGTAGCCGCCTTGAGCAATACCGCCAATGGCAAGGGTGTAAAGAGTGGCACGCAGTAAGGCGGTGCGAAAACTAATCGCCCAGGGTGGAGACGGTGACATACCAATATCCTTATCGGAGGGGTAGCGAGACAAACATGCAGAGATGAATGTTCATTATAACGTCACCTTTGTGTGCTCGCACGTCCAACCTACTGCATATCACTCGACGGCCAGTGGATAAAGCTGCAAAGTAGCTGGCAGATACAAAATGAGAAGAGCGTGATCTCAGCAACACCGTTTCGACTGGATAGTTTCATTAGAAGAGTTCTAAGCGTTTAGTGACAAGTAAGAACGACCGTTGAGGGGCGGGCACAGTTATGGCAATTAGCGTATTTGATCTGTTTCGGATCGGCATTGGCCCATCCAGCTCACATACCGTAGGCCCCATGCGGGCAGCGCGGGATTTCGTGATGGCGCTGACGGCACCGGAAGTGACTCGTGTGGTGGTGCGGCTGCACGGTTCGCTGGCGGCGACCGGCGTTGGTCATGGCACTGATAACGCGGTGATCATGGGATTGATGGGGGAGACGCCTGAAGCGGTTGACCTAGACACGATTACTGAACGCCTGGCTGCGCTAGAGAGCGGCGCGTCGCTCACACTGCCCAACGGCCAGACGCTGGGGTTTGATAAAACCCGTGATATTGAGTGGGATGAGACCTGCCTGCCGTTTCATCCCAATGCGATGGTGCTCACGGCGTATCAGCACGAAGCGCCGGTCGCTACAAACACGTACTACTCCCTGGGTGGTGGGTTTTACGTCGATCAAGCCTGCGCCGATCAAGGCGGGCTGGATGAGGACAAAACGGCACTGCCTTACCCGTTTGAGTCGGCTAATGAGCTGCTAGCACTGTGTCAGCAGCATGGCCTGCGCATCAGCGAGCTGATGTTAGAAAACGAGAAAGCCTGGCGAAGCGACGCCGCGATACGTGACGAATTACTCACCATTTGGCACGCCATGCGCCAAAGTATCGATAATGGCCTTGAGGCCACCGGGCGCCTACCGGGCGGCTTAAATGTCCGCCGCCGCGCCCACTCACTGCATCAACAGCTGCTGTCACCGCCTGCCAACCAGCGCTTGATTGTCACCAGTTTTACCGTGATGGATTGGGTCAATCTGTTTGCGTTGGCGGTCAATGAAGAGAATGCTGCTGGAAAGCGGATGGTGACCGCGCCGACTAACGGGGCCGCAGGCATTGTTCCCGCCGTGCTGGCCTACTACTTAAAATTTGAGCCCGACGCCTGCGATGCTGACGTGGTGAATTTTTTGCTGACTGCCGGTGCGATGGGCATTTTATGTAAAAAGAATGCCTCTATTTCCGGTGCTGAAGTAGGCTGCCAGGGGGAGGTGGGGTCGGCCTGCGCCATGGCCGCCGCTGGGCTTGCTGAAGTGTTGGGCGGCACGCCCAAGCAGGTAGAAAACGCCGCGGAGATTGGGCTGGAGCATAACCTGGGCCTCACCTGTGATCCTATCGCTGGATTGGTTCAGGTGCCCTGTATTGAGCGCAACGCGATTGCGTCGGTCAAGGCGATTAACGCCGCCCGCATGGCGTTACATGGCGACGGCGACCATTTTGTCTCGCTGGATAAAGTGATTCGCACCATGCGCGATACCGGGCGCGATATGCAGGATAAATATAAAGAGACCTCTAAAGGCGGCCTCGCGGTCAACGCGATTGAGTGTTAAGTCGCGGGCAGGGTAGTGGCAATATTCGCTACCAAATAGTCCACCAGCTGGCGAATTTTCGGCGATAAGTGGCGGTGGCGTGGGTAGACCGCCCACACCGCCGTATCGTTATGCTGAAAAGGCTCCAGAACCGACACCAGCTCACCGCTGGCCAAGTAAGGGGCTACGTAGTAGTCCGGCAGTTGGGCAAGCCCTAGCCCTTTGAGCGCAGCATCAAGTAACGCAGGCCCAGAGTTACCGCTCCAACACCCCTCGACTTTTACCTCGCGGCGCTGGCCGTTAACTTCAAAGAGCCAGTTAGGGCGTGAGCCGATCAGGCAGCGATGCTGGCTCAGCTCGGAAAGCGTATGGGGCCTGGGGGCCTGGCGAAAATAGGCGTTAGAGCCCACCACGTACTCCCGCCGTTCGCAAAGCCGTCTAGCAATCAGGCTGGAATCCTTCAGCACTCCCATCCGAATCGCAACATCGTAGCCCTCTTCAATCAGTTCCACCGGCCGGTTGGTAAAGTGCATATGCACCTCTAATTGTGGGTGCAGGCGCTGAAAGTCATTCACAAGCGGCGCAATGTAACGCTCTCCGAAGGTGGTGGCAGACGTAAGTTTAAGCAGCCCATGGGGTTTGGCCTGTAGCTCACTGATCACCTGCTCGGCATCCCGCAGCCCGTCAAATAGATGGCGGCAGTGCTCGACATAAAGCGCCCCCGCATCCGTTAACCGAATCTGCCGTGTGGTACGGTAGAGCAGCTGTACGCCAAGCTGGTTCTCTAACTGGCTAACCAAGCGGCTGATATGTGAGGTCGATACTTTTAAGTGACGTGCGGCGGCGGAAAACGTGCCCAGCCTCACGACCTCCACAAACGCTTCGATGCGATCCCAGCGCTGCATGCATGACCCTTACACGTTAGATTGTTGCTCACAGGCAATAATCTTATGAGTGTATCCCGCTTTATCCCCTCCGCCTAGCTGACCTACACTGAAAGCCTCTTTAGCGTATCAATGGAGTGTCTTGCTGATGTCGATGATCTCTGCACGCTGGTCTCGCCGCGCCTTGGTGGCGGCAATAAGTATGGGATGGGTAGTCGCTGCGCAGGCAGAGCCACCTGCCCAGCAGCAGGAGCAGGCCCCTGGCTGGTTCCGAATGATGGTGGGGGAGTACGAAGTGACGGCCTTGTATGATGGCCACACCACGTTGGATACCTCGCTGCTTAAAGGAATGGAGCGGGAGGAGATCCTTCGCCATTTGGATGCGCTGTTTATTGATGCGGAAAACGGCATGCAAACCGCCGTGAACGCCTTTTTGATTCACACTGGCGATAACTTAGTGCTGGTAGATGCAGGCTCTGCCGCCTGCTTTGGACCTACCTTGGGCCAAGTGGAGCAGAACTTACGCGCTTCTGGCTATGTGCCAGAAGAGGTCGATACGATTCTGATGACGCACCTGCATCCTGACCATGTGTGCGGTTTAGCCGATGAGAACGGTGACGCGGTTTACCCCAACGCAGAGCTGCGGGCGAGCCAAGGCGATGCTGACTTCTGGTTAGATGAAGAGCGCTCTCAGGCACTGCCGGAAGATCAACGCGCCTTCTTTACCATGGCGCAAGAGGCCGTGGCTCCCTATCAAGAGAGCGGTCGCTTCAGCCCCTTTGAGCCGGGCGATGAGCTGCTAATGGGCATCGTCGCGCAAGACACTCACGGCCATACCCCAGGTCATGCGAGCTTTATGCTCCACAGTGATGAAGACGCCATGCTGGTATGGGGGGACGTTGTACACAGCTACGGCGTTCAATTTGCCGACCCGAGTGTGGCCATCGAGTTTGATTCTGACCCGGAACAGGCCATTCGCACCCGTGAAGCCGTATTAGAAAGTGCCGTTGCGGATAAGCACTGGGTAGCGGGTGCCCACATGCCGTTCCCTGGTATTGGTCATATTGTGGAAGATACCGAAGGCTACCGCTGGCTGCCCATTGAATTTGGGCCTATCAGCAGCGATAGCGAGTAATCCATCACCTTTAGCGAGCACGCTATAGCGTGCTCGCAACGCCCATCCAATAGGAGTGACTATGAAATCACGTGCGGCAGTGGCACTTGAAGCGGGTAAGCCGCTTGAGCTAGTTGAGATTGATGTTGAAGGCCCGAAGGCGGGAGAAGTACTGGTCAAAATGGCGGCCACCAGCGTGTGCCATACGGATGCATACACGCTGTCTGGTGCTGATCCGGAAGGCAATTTCCCGGCGGTACTCGGCCACGAAGGGGCGGGCGTTGTTCAGGAAGTAGGCGAAGGTGTTACCAGCCTCAAGCCGGGCGACCACGTCATTCCGCTCTACACCGCGGAGTGTGGCAAGTGTAAGTTCTGCCTCTCAGGTAAAACCAACCTGTGTGGCAGCGTACGTGCGACCCAAGGTAAAGGCGTCATGCCAGACGGCACGTCACGCTTTTCGCTAGACGGCAAAATGCTGCACCACTACATGGGCACCTCCACGTTTAGTGAGTACACCGTGCTGCCGGAAGTCTCGCTGGCGGTCGTCTCCAAAGAAGCGCCGATGGATAAAATCTGCCTGCTGGGCTGCGGCGTGACCACCGGTATTGGCGCTGTACTCAACACCGCGAAAGTAGAGCCGGGTTCTACCGTTGCCGTGTTCGGCCTGGGGGCCATTGGTTTGGCGGTGATTCAGGGTGCGGTGATGGCGAAAGCATCTAAAATTATCGCTATCGATGTGAATGCGGACAAATTTGCGCTGGCCAAGCAGTTTGGTGCCACGGACTTCGTCAACCCGAAAGATTACAGCGACCCGATTCAGCAGGTCATTGTTGATATGACCGATGGCGGCGTCGACTACTCGTTTGAGTGTATCGGCAACGTCAACGTGATGCGCTCAGCGCTTGAGTGCTGTCACAAGGGCTGGGGTGAATCGATCATTATCGGCGTGGCAGGTGCAGGCGAAGAGATCTCAACCCGCCCCTTCCAACTGGTGACCGGTCGCGTTTGGAAAGGCTCGGCGTTCGGTGGTGTGAAAGGCCGTAGCGAGCTGCCGGGCTACGTGGATCGCTATATGAATGGCGAACTCAATATCGACGACTTTATCACTCACGATATGCCGTTTGAGAAGATCAACGAAGCGTTTGAGTTGCTGCACGCAGGCAAGAGCATTCGTACCGTGCTGCATTACTGAGTATTATCTACTCAAACAGTACCGGGTAAACGAACGCGGTAGGGGCGACCTGCCGCGTTTTCATCTTCTCAAGGAGCCTACCCCATGAGCATGAGTGAAACTTTAGAACTGGTGTCGGCCAACCGCAGCTGCGGCGGCTGGCACAAGCGCTACCGCCATTACTCCCGGGCGCTGGATTGCGATATGGTCTTCGCGGTTTATCTGCCGCCTCAGGCAGAAAACGAGCGTGTACCGCTCTTATGGTGGCTATCGGGCCTGACCTGCAACGACGAAAACTTTATGCAGAAGGCAGGTGCACACCGCATTGCCGCAGAACTTGGCGTGGCGATTGTCTGCCCGGATACCAGCCCGCGCGGCACTGACCTACCCGGTGAGCACGACAGCTACGATCTTGGCTCCGGGGCAGGCTTCTACGTAAACGCCACCCAAGCGCCGTGGAAGTCCAACTACCGCATGTACGATTACGTCATTGAAGAGTTGCCCTCCGTGGTGCGCCAGCACTTCCCGGTTAACGGGCGTGAATCTATCAGTGGCCACTCCATGGGCGGCCACGGGGCGTTGATTCTGGCCCTGCGCCATCCTGGCCGTTTCCGCTCGGTCTCTGCCTTTGCGCCGATTGTGAACCCGATGAACTGCCCCTGGGGGCAAAAAGCCTTTACCAGCTACCTTGGGGATGATCAGTCGCGCTGGCGCCAGTACGATGCCTGCGAGCTAGTGGCGAACGGTGCTTCCCGCCAGCGGCTGTTTATCGACCAAGGCGAAGCGGACCAGTTCTTGGAAGAGCAGCTGATGCCCGAGCGTTTGGAAGCCGTATGTGAAGAGCATGATCACCCGCTGACGCTGCGTCGCCAGCCGGGCTATGATCACAGCTACTTCTTTATCGCCTCGTTCATCGAGGACCATTTGCGCTATCATGCGGAACACCTCATGAAACGCTAAGGATTCCGAGATGCTCAATCGCGCGCTGCGCCGTTTTCTTCGTCTGCTATGGCGTCTTGTATGGCGTGGTGCGCTTGGGTTTGTAGTGCTCTCCGTGGCCCTGGTGCTGCTGTTCCGTTTTGTCCCCCCGCCTGGTTCTATGGTGATGGTCGAGCGTAAAGTGCAAAGCTGGATCAACAGCGAGCCGATTGATATTCAGCGCCAGTGGCGTAGTTGGGAAAACTTATCCAGTAACGCCAAACTGGCGGTGATTTCCGCAGAAGATCAGCGCTTTCCTCAGCATCGCGGCTTTGATCTCGTTGAAATGCGTCGTGCTTGGCAAGCGAGCCAAGACGGGGCGCGGCTGCGCGGTGCCAGCACCTTGAGCCAGCAAACCGCCAAAAACGTGTTTTTATGGAGCGGGCGCAGCTGGGTGCGTAAAGGGTTGGAGGCGTGGTTTACGCTACTGATCGAAACGCTATGGGGTAAGCAGCGGATCTTGGAGGTGTATCTCAACGTTGCCGAGTGGGATACCGGTGTCTTCGGTCTTGAAGCTGCCGCCAACCACTATTTCGGTGCTTCAGGCAGTGCCTTGACCGAGCGTCAAGCCAGCCTGTTGGCCGCGATTCTTCCTAGTCCTCGCACTCGCAGCGCCTCTCGGCCCGACGCCCAGGTCGAGCGCCGTAGCCAGTGGATTCGTCAGCAAATGCGCAACTTGGGTGGCACTTCTTACCTTGAACGGCTTTAACCAGCGTTAGCGAATCACTGGCCCTGGTGGTTAGTCGTACTTTTCCGATGCCACGATAGGCAACTTGGCCACCTGCGGGCGAGCAAAGTAGTAGCCCTGCTGTACGTGGATGCCTAGTGCTAACAGGCAGCGCGACTCGTCGCGGGTTTCCACGCCCTCAGCAACGAGCTGGGTGCCAAGCGTGCGTGCCAGCGCCACCATACTTTTTAGAATGGCTTGGCGGCGGATATTACTATCGCAGCCCATGACGAGCTCACGATCAATTTTGAGCGTATCGGGCCGCAAATCGGTGAGCAGGTCCAAGTTCGCGTAGCCGTTGCCGAAATCATCCAACGACGTGGTAAAGCCCATGCGACGATAGCTGTCGATGATATTGCGCATATGGGCACGATCAACAACCCGCTCGGTTTCTGTTATCTCGAAATTAAGCCGCTCGGTGGGCCAGCCTACCCGGCGTGAGGTTTCTAGTGTGGATTGGATACAGGCTTCCGGTTCATAGACGGCATTGGGAAGAAAGTTAATCGAAAGCCGCTCTTTCATGCCTAGCTCACTGGCAAGTTCAATTGCCTTAACGCGGCAAGCCTGATCAAAGCGATACATTAACTCATCGGTGACTTGGTCTAGGATCGAAAAGGCCGATTCGCCGTTGATGCCGCGAACCAGCGCCTCGTAATAGATCACCTGCCGTTGCAGAACATCGACTATCGGTTGGAAGGCCATCGTAAACGCGAAGGGAACCGGTGTATCACAGCGATTGCAAACGCCGTTCACCCTGGCGCAATGAGGTTGTGCAGTCATGTTTTTCCAAGCCCTGGAATTTTCATCATTATCATATGATTTATGTCGTTGAAGGTCTTACCACCATTACCACACCGGCAATAGCGATCACCATGCCCGCTAACCCAAGCAGCGGTAAGCGCTCATCAAATAGCCACCACGCCTGCAGCGCGGTGACCGGTGGCACAAGATAAAAGAGGCTTGCCACCCGGGAAGCCTCCCCCTTTTTTATCAAGGCCATTAATAGCAGGATAGCGGCAATTGACAGAATCAGCACGAGCCAGCCAAGCGTGAGCATAAACGTTGTGCTCCACGTCACCTCTCGGCTTTCAAATAACAGTGCGCCTATCCCCAATAGCCCGCCAGCGGCCATATATTGAATCACAGCGCCAGACAGCAAAGGCATGCTGGTGCAGTAGCGCTTTTGATATAGCGTGCCCAGAGAAATACCTAGCAGTGCCGCCATCACGCTGATGAGTGCGCCTGCGCCAAACCCGCTGAACAGCGTACTGCCAAGTTCTAACTTGCTGCCTAGTACCAAGCTGATGCCGAGCAGGCCCAACATTAGGCCCAGCCACTGCTGCTTGGTCAGTCGCTCTCCCAACAGTGGGCCAGCGCAAGCAGCAGTGAGGAGTGGCTGCAGACCTACTAGTAGAGCGGCCAAGCCCGCGGGCATGCCCAAATAGATGCCGTAAAAGACACCACCTAAATAGGTGCCATGTACCAGCAAACCTGATATCGCGATGTGTTTCCATAACCTGGGTGATGACGGCCAGGAAATACGCATTAGCCACGTGAGTGGGATCAGCAACATCAGTGTCAGGACAAAACGAATAAACAAAAAGGTGAAAGGCTCGGCATAAGGGAGCCCAAATTTTGCCCCAATAAAGCCTGTGCTCCATAAAAGAACAAAGACGCCGGGCATAGCGGCTAGCCCAAGAGTAGTCGCATCTTTTTCTTGTAAGACTTTGAAATTAATAGACATAATGTTCCTGGAGTAGCATGATTAATGGTGTGGTTGATTTACTTTTTGTTCTTTTTGTTACTTAGTTTTACATAAAAGATTGAACCTGCGCCTGAACAGCGCGTCACACTGGGCACATTCATAACGCGCCAATGAGGTTTCTTACTATGCAACGTATGACTGCTTTGTTCTCTGCTGCTCTTCTCGCCACTGGTCTGCTGGCGGGTACTGCCCACGCACAGCAAACCGAAGGCCAAGCACAAGATCCGATGGCTACCCAGCAAGCACCGGCCCAGGATTTTTCTGATCAGCAGCTACAGCAGTTCGCGGATGCTTCTCAAGAAATCGCCGTGATCTCGCAAGAGTACACACAGCGTCTGCAGGAAGCAGAAGACGAAACTGCCCAACAGGAAGTTCGCGCTGAAGCCAATGACCGCATGATCGAAGTGGTTGAAGATAGCGGTCTGGATGTCGACACCTTCAATGCGATTGGTCAATCTATTCAGCAAGACCCAGAGATGATGCAGCGCGTTCAAGAGATGGCTAGCCAGTCGTAAGCACTCTTAATCGTCTCATCAAGGCTATGCGGATAGTGCCAGATTTTCCTTAACGTGCGAAGTATCTGCATATCGGCAGCCGAACAAAGCCCAGCGCCAACGCGCTGGGCTTTTTTATTTCAACGTTCTCTATCGTCATGCTTTCCTCTCCCAAGGGTTGTCGATGCCCATCGTTCAAGACAAACTTAGCCCATGGCTGGCTGCGGGATAACCAGTGAAAGAGACATAGCGCCAGTAGGAGAGCGTATGGACGTTGAGCTATTAGAAATACGCCAGCATATGGGGCAGTTTCCCCCGTTTGATGGTTTATCAGATGAACTGCTGGACGCAATTGCCGAGCAGGTAGAGGTGAGCTACTTCAAAACAGATAGCGATATCCTGACGCTCAACGATACGCTGAACGAGCTCTGCTACATTCGCAGCGGCGCGGTTGAAGTATATCGCCGCCAAGGCGAGCTCTATAACCGCCTAGGCGAAGGCGATATTTTTGGCCACTTCAGCCTGTTGCGTAACCATAAGGTGCGTTTCCCCGCCAAAGCCATTGAAGATACGCTGATCTACTTTATCCCCGACGCGGTGTTTCAGCGCCTGTGTGAAGAGGATGATGACTTTGCCGATTTCGTCGAGCTGGAGCGCCCTCGGTTAGAGACCGCCGCCGAGCAGCAAAAAAAGTCTAACGACATGATGGTGACCCGCATTCGTAAGCTGGTCACCCGTTATCCGGTCATGGTGGAATCCACCACCAGCGTGCAGCAGGCGGCCAAACAGATTATTGATGCCCAGGCCTCTGCGGTGCTGGTGATTAATGAAGGTAGCAATAACCCGCGCTACAGCTTTCAAGATAGCGAAGGCAAAACTTGGCAGATGTGCGGCATTCTTACCGATAGTGATTTCCGTACGCGGGTGGTGGCGGAGGGCCTATCGCCCAGCACGCCGATTGGCGAGGTGATTTCTGAACGGCTGATTACTATTCAGTCGGATGCCTCGGTGTATGAGGCCATGCTGACGATGCTGCGTAGCAATGTTCATCACCTGCCGGTGCTTTACCGCCAGCGTCCGGTAGGTGTGGTGCACTTATCCGATATCATTCGCTACGAAACCCACAGCGGGCTCTACTTGGTCAGCAACATCTTTAACCAATCCAGCGCTCAAGGGCTGGCCAAGCTCGCGCCGGACGTTCGAGCGGCATTCGTACGCATGGTGCAGGAGGGTGCTAACTCGCAAATGGTGGGCAGCGCGCTCTCCACGATTGGGCGCAGCTTCACTCGCCGGCTGCTGGAGCTAGCCGAAGATACGCTGGGGCCGCCGCCGGTGCCGTACTGCTATATGGTTAATGGCTCTATGGCACGCAACGAGCAGAGTATTGTCACCGACCAGGATAACGCGCTGATTCTCTCGGATGATTTTGTTCCCGAAGAGCACGACGAGTACTTCCATGCCCTGGCGGCGTTCGTCAGCGACGGCTTGGCCGCCTGTGGCTACACCTACTGCAAGGGCGATGTGATGGCCACCAACCGCCAGTGGCGTCAGCCGCTGGCGGTATGGAAACGCTATTTTCAGGACTGGATGGCTAATCCAACGCCAGAGAAGCTGCTGCATAGCTCGATCTTTTTCGATCTCGACAGTATTTATGGGGAAGACCTGTTCGTCGAAACGCTGCAGGATTTGATTGCTCAAACCGCCCCTAAGTCGCCGCTGTTTCTGGCGGCCATGGCACGCAATGCGCTCAACCGTACGCCGCCGCTAGGCTTTTTCCGCACCTTTGTGATGGAGAAAGATGGTAAGCACAACAACTCTATCAACCTCAAACGGCGCGGTACGGCACCCATGGTGGACCTTATTCGCGTGCATGCGCTGGCCTGCGGTTCAAAAGCGCAAAACTCCTTTCAGCGTTTAGACGACATTAGCAAAACGCAGCTGCTCGCTACTGGAGTGAGTGACAAGCTGAGCTATGCGCTGGAGTTTCTATGCATGTCGCGCATCCGCCATCAGATGATTGACCTGCAAGAGGAGCGCGTGCCGGATAACAATATCGAACCGGAAAACGTAGAGGATAGCGAACGGCATACGCTGAAAGATGCCTTCCAAGTGCTCAGCAATGCCCAGAAATTTTTGAAATTCCGCTATCCCGTTCCTACGCAACGGCAGGGGCGCTGATATGCACGGCATACGACCGCGCCAAAAAGTCACTCAAGCTGATTGGAATGGCTACATGGCTGCCCGCGCTGAACGGGCCCAAGATGAGATGCTGAAGCGTTTTTTTAGTACGCCAATGCCCGACCCTGAAACGCCCTTATCGGAAGTGCCGATGGTCGCGCTGGATATGGAAACCACGGGGCTGGATGAGCGTCGTCACGGGATCGTCAGTATCGGTGTGGTGCCGTTTACGCTAGGGCGTATTCCTATGGCTCAGCGCCGCTACTGGGTGGTAAAGCCACCCCGGCCGCTGGATGAAGCCTCCATCGCCTATCACCATATCACGCACTCAGAGGTGGCCGATGCGCCAGATCTGGATGGCGTGCTGGATGAGCTGTTAGCGGTGCTGGCAGGGCGTATTGTGGTGGTGCACTTTCGCAATATTGAGCGTCCTTTTCTCGATGCGGCGGTGAAGGCGCGTCGAGGGGAGGGAGTACTGTTTCCGATGATCGACACCATGTCGTTGGAAGCACGACTGCATCGACAAACCCTCTGGGCACGCTTTCGGCGCTGGCTGGGCCGCCCGCCGGTATCGATTCGTTTGAATGCCAGTCGTGAACGCTACGGTTTACCCCCCTACCAAGGGCATCATGCCTTGGTGGACGCACTGGCCACCGCCGAGCTGCTGCAAGCGCAAATTGCCAATCGTTATTCGCCTGATACGCCGCTCAAGGCAGTGTGGTGTTGAAAGGGCACATGCTATTGAAAGAATAGACAACGCAAACGGGCAGCCCAAGGGCTGCCCGTTTACGTGTTGCTGAGAGATTAAGCGCTCACCGTTAGACCGCTTTCGGTTCGCTCATCAAGCCTTTGATAATGGCATAGCAGGCCACTAGCAAAATGATGGTGAACGGGAACCCGGTTGAGACGGCCATGGTCTGCAGTGCGGTCAAACCACCGCCCAGCAGCAAGGCAATCGCAATCGCGCCTTCGATAATCGCCCAGAACACGCGCTGCGGTTTCGGTGCATCTACTTTACCGCCAGCGGTGATGGAGTCGATGACTAGCGAGCCGGAGTCCGAGGACGTCACGAAGAAGATCACCACCAGCAAAATCGCAATAAACGAGGTGATTTGCGACAGCGGCAGCTGCTCTAGCATGATAAACAGCTGCAAATCGACGCCTGCATCACGTACGGCTTCAATGCCCTGGCTGACGTACTGATCAATCGCCGTGCCACCGAAGGTAGTCATCCACAGAACCGAAACGACCGACGGTACGATCAGTACAGAAATCAGGAATTCACGAACGGTACGGCCACGTGATACTCGTGCGATAAACATACCGACGTACGGGGACCAGGAGATCCACCACGCCCAATAGAAGGCGGTCCAGCCTTGGCTAAAGTTCGCGTCTTCACGGCCAAACGGGTTGGAAAGCGCCGGTAAGTGAACCACGTAGCTCACCAGGTTCTCGAAGAAGCCGGTAGCGATCAGCAAGGTCGGTCCCACCGCGATCACAAAGAACAGCAGGGCCGCGGCCATGGCAATATTGATTTTGGACAGCAGCTGAACACCTTTATCGACACCGGCCATAATGGAGCCAATCGCAATAATGGTGATACCGATGATCAGCAGAATCATCGTGATGTCGCTTTCTGGTGCACCGAACAGGTACGTTAAACCGGCTGCCGCTTGGGTAGCGCCCAAACCAAGAGACGTGGCCAAACCGAACAGCGTGGCAAACACCGCCAGAATATCAATCAGGTGGCCCGGCCAACCCCATACGCGCTCACCCAGCAGCGGGTAGAACACCGAACGCATGGAGAGCGGTAAGCCTTTGTTAAACGAGAACAGTGCCAGCGATAATGCCACCACCGCATAAATCGCCCACGGGTGCAGGCCCCAGTGGAAAATAGTCGCTGCCATGCCCAGCGCAGCAGCGCCTGCGGTGTCGCCTTCAGCCCCTGCCAGTGGTGCCCAGCTGCCGCCATCTAACGAGGTGCCAAAGTGGGTCAGCGGCTCGTTAACGCCGAAGAACATCAAGCCAATCCCCATACCTGCTGCAAACAGCATGGAGAACCAGCCGGTATAGGTGAAATCTGGCTTGGCATCTGCGCCGCCGATGCGGATTTTACCCAGCGGTGAAACAATTAAGCCCAAGCACAGGATGACAAAAATATTGGCGGCCAGAATAAAGAACCAGGCCAGATTGCCGGTTAAGAAACCAAAGATGGCATCATAAACCGGTGCAATCGTATCTTGCAGTGCAAGGGTGAGCACAACGAATAGCAGCACCACGACCGCTGAAATGGAGAAAACCTTGCCGTGTAGATCAAGGTTAAACCCCATTGCATTGGTCGTAATGTTGTCCTGACCGATCACATAATCTGTGTCAATCAGGTTCGCCGGTCCATCAGGGGCGGGGATGCCTTCTGAAACCGGCTCTTCAGCGGGACGCTTAGAGTCAGGGTTATCCACGGGAGCCTCTCCATGTCGAACAGAAACCGCTACACGCACGTTTATTAACCAGCGGTAAACCTCTGGTCACTCATCAATGCGGTAGCAGGCGTGCGTTACATAAGTAACAATAGCAAACGTTGCTTAATGTTTATTCAACGCGCGGGAACATTACCACGAAAAAGCACTACGTTTACAACGACAACAGAGGGCCGCAGCCCTCTGTTATTTAACGCTTGGGCAAGGCGTTTAGCTATTGAGCCAGTGCTCAACGACGTCTTGATTCTCTTCTACCCACTGTTTGGCGTTCTCGTAGGGGTCGCTGCCATCTTCTTGGTTCATCAGCATGACCTCACCCATCTGGTCGGGTGTCCACTCAAACGCATCCAGAATCGCGTAGGCTTCCGGCATATCCTCTTTCAGACCGCTACGTACCACGGTATGGATCTGCTCGGCACCGCCATAAACGTTTTCCGGATCTTCAAGATATTTCAGATCAAAACGAGCGAACATCCAGTGAGGCGTCCAGCCGGTCACGACGATGTCTTCTTCATTTTGGATCGCGCTGGCAAGGGCCGCGGTCATGGTGGCACCGCTACCGCTACGCAGGTTCAGCCCAAGGTCATAGGTATCCACAACCTGCTCGGTGAGCGACATCAAGCCGGCACCGGGGTCAATACCGATGATCTCGCCATTAAAGCTGTCGGCGTTGTCGTTTAAATCAGCAATGGAATCCACGTCAGTATAGTCGGGTACGACTAAGCCGAGCGTGGTGCCGTCGAGGTTAACGCCTAGGTCTTCTGTGTTATCACCGACACGCTCCATGTAGTCAGCGTGGGTGGTGGGCAGCCAAGCCGCTACGATGGCATCAGCATCACCCGTGGAAAGCGCTTGGAACATGGCCGCAGCGGAGAGGGAAGTCAGTTCCACCTCAAAACCTGCCTGCTCAAGAACAGCGGCCACCACATTGGTAGAAGCAACCTCAGAAGACCACTCTACATAGGCCAGATTAACGGTGCCCTGGTCTTGAGCGTGGGCCATGCTGCCTGCGGCAAGGCCAGTACCCGCCACTAAGGCTAATGAAGCGAGACGGATGCGGTGATTCAACGTACGAGTTTTCATTCACTTGCTCCCTTGATGGGCAGTGGCTGTCGCCACTGCGGTATATGTAGCCTGAGTTGGCTTAATGTAAGTTACGTGTTGGCACTTTCAGCATGGTCACTACGTACTTATCGATCAAGTGCCATGGTCAACGCAGTGCCGATGGTGATTACGAGCGGCGCGATTTGCGCAACGACTGCGTCAAGCGGTCTAGCAGCATGGCAAGAATGACCACGGCGATACCGGCTTCGAAGCCATCACCCGGGCGCAGACGTTGAATCGCGCGCCATACTTCACTGCCTAGGCCGTCGGCACCGATCATGGCGGCAATGACCACCATGGAGAGCGCGAGCATAATGGTCTGGTTAATACCGGCCATCACGGTAGGCAACGATAGCGGCAGCTGCACTTTGAAGAGTTTTTGGCCACGGGTCGCGCCATAGGCGTCGGCTGCTTCAATCAGCTCTACTGGCACTTGGCGGATACCCAGAGTGGTAAAGCGAATCGCGGGCGGCATCGAGAAAATCACCGTCGCGAAAATAGCCGAGACCGAGCCAATACCAAAAAACGGAATGGCAGGAATGAGATACACAAACGCAGGCATGGTCTGCATGAAATCCAGCATCGGCATAATTAGCCGGTAGAGCCGCTCGGAAAGCGCCGCCGCAATGCCCACCGGTAGGGCGATCACGACAGCCACTAGCGTGGCGATGACCACCAGCGTGAGCGTCTCAATCATGGGATTCCAAAGCCCCAGGTTCCAAATCAGGGCAAGCCCTGCGACGGCCCCAATCGCTAAACGTGTGCTAGCAAGCTTCCAGCACAGCAGCGCAATAATCGCCAGTAGTGCCCATTCCGGCAGCCACATTAGGCCATCATTAAGGCTGTTAATACCGGTTTGAGTAATGCGGGAAATCCCGCGTGTGACCACAGAATACTCGCTGGTGAGCCAAGTTAGGCCGCCCTCAATCCAGCTACCTAAAGGAATACGTGGAATCTCCATTACTGCTCTCCTGCTCGTGCCAGTTCATCCAAAACAGCGCCTTTCACCACAACGCCTAAAAGGCGCTGCTGCTCATCCACCACGGCAATCGGGTAGCTCTTTTCGCTAAACATGGCGAACAGGTTTTGCAGCGGCTCTTCTGGCGGCACTTTGCGGAAATCTTGGGTCAGGTGGTCAGTAATCGTCTCCGCTTTTGCCTCAATGGCACGGCTGGCAGCGTCGGCTTCTAACAGGCCTATCAATTGGCGATCACGGTCGGTTACGTAAATGGAGTCAATGCTGTGATCACGCATCCGGTGCAGCGCAGTGCGCGGGCCATCGCTGTCGCGTGCGGTGGTGCGCACTGGGCGCATGGCGCTTTCAGCGGTGAGAATGCGCGAGCGATCCACGCCTTCAATAAAGCGGCGCACATACTCATCGGCGGGCTTGGTGAGAATCTCTTCGGGCGTACCGATCTGCACGACTTCGCCATCTTTCAGCAGCACAATGCGGTCACCGATATTGAGCGCTTCATCCAGGTCGTGGGTAATGAAGACGGTCGTCTTCTGCATTTTGTTTTGCAGCTGCAGCAGCTCTTGCTGCATATCCTTACGGATGAGCGGGTCGAGCGCGGAGAACGCTTCGTCCATCAGCAGTACGCTGGCATCGTTTGCCAACGCACGGGCGAGCCCGACACGCTGCTGCATACCGCCCGAGAGCTGGTTGGGGTAGGCATCTTCCCATCCCTCCAATCCCACCTGCTTGAGCGCGTTATGGGCAATGGTGTGACGTTCCGATTTTTCGACGCCGCGAATTTCCAGGCCGAACTCTGCATTCTGCTGCACGGTGCGGTGGGGGAAGAGCGCAAAGTTTTGGAAGACCATCGAGAAATGACGGCGGCGACACTCTAATAGTGCCTTTTCTCCCAGCGTGGGGATATTTTCGCCATCAATAATGATCTCGCCTTCGGTAGTGTCAATCAGGCGGTTGAGACAGCGAATCAGGGTGGATTTACCTGAGCCGGATAGGCCCATAATCACCAGCAGCTCGCCTTCATAGACATCGAAAGAGATATTGGACAGGCCTAGTGTCTGGCCGGTTTTTTCTAATATTTCAGGGCGCTTAAGCCCCTGGTCACGAAGCTCAAGGGCTTTTTTGGGCTGTTTGCCAAATACCTTACTTAAGCCGCGTACCTGAATTTTGACAGGGCGTGTCTCGTCCATCAGCGGTGCCTTTTGATTGAATGAGCAGCCTTGTGTCGTTACTCAATGCGCATACTTGCTGCACTACTGTGCTTCCCTGCAAGCAGCGACACAAAACGGTTCATAAGTAGAAATTAAGATTATATCTAATAATTTATTACAAAATATTATACATAAATGAACAGGATGTGTCACAACGCTCCCGCCTGCAGGGCCAATTTACGCCACATGTGTCATTTTGAACCCCCTCTTTTACCTCTGTGAGGGCACTGCGTTGGCATGTTTTTTATTTTTCAAAATATTGATTTTAAACAATAAAAAAATATTAAGGCCGAGTTGGCACGAGTAGTGGATGTATCTTGGTAAGCAACTCAGATGAAAACGGAGGCAACCCCTATGGATAAGCAAGCTAACCAAACGAAAAAGCGTTCACGTGGTTTAACGCTCTGTATGTTAGCAGCGACCGTCAGCACCCTGGCACTGGCAGGTTGCGGTAACGGTGAAGAGGATATGCCCCCGGCACAGCAGCCTGAAACGCTAGAGCAGGATGCGACGTCGACAACGGCTCCTGCGCCTGAAAACGAGCCTGCCATGGCTGACCCTGCAACAGATCCGGCAATGGCTGATGATCCGATGAGCGGAGATCCAGGGTTAGGTGAAGACCCCGCGGCAACCC
This sequence comes from Vreelandella lutescens, assembly GCF_014640815.1. GTDB lineage: Bacteria > Pseudomonadota > Gammaproteobacteria > Pseudomonadales > Halomonadaceae > Vreelandella > Vreelandella lutescens. Next base: position 336,509 of record NZ_BMHM01000003.1, read on the forward strand.
AAGAGCCGATGCCCGGCGAATCGCCAGCGGCAACAGACCCTGAAGAGAACCCCGGGTTTGGTGAAGGTACAGATCCCATGCCTGGCGCAAACGACACCGGTGCCGATGACGACACCAATGGCGATGAAGATGACGAGATGACTAGCGGCCAGTAGCCGTCAACGCTCCCTACGATGATAAACCGACCCAGCTGTCTGTTCCCTGCGGCTGCTCCACACGGTTTATCATCCTTTCGCCCCCGCGCCCGCGGGGGCTTTTTTTTTTGCCTTCGGCTATTTCTGCCCAGAGTAGCTGTAAGTTTTGCAAGTTGGCAGGCAGCCGCTAAGGTTAAAGAGGCGCTCGTTAATAGGATGCGCTGCCATAGCTTTTAACAAGGAAGGAGAATGACATGATGTCACGATTACGCAATACACAGTGGGTGGCGCTGCTATTTAGCGCTTTGCTAATGGCGGGTGTGCTGTCTGGTTGTGGTGATGCAGAGGAAGCACCACCCACGACAGATTCAGAGGATATGATTTCTGATGACCCCCAAGAGCCCATGGATTCCGGCCCAATGTCCAACGATGGGCAGACGACCCGAGATGCGCCTGGTGGTGTGACGGAGTAGCGTAGGATAAAGAGCGTGTAACAACGTCTACGCAGAGCTGCCGGTCGCTTAGCGGCGACCGGCATGATGCTGTTACCATCACTTCACTGCGGTGATAGTGTCACTACTCTTCGCTATCCTCTAGGCGACGGTAGAGCGTGCGGCGGGCAATCCCAAGCACCTCTGCAGTTCTGCGTTTATTACCCCCTGTCGCCTCAAGTACCTTACGGATGTAACGCTTTTCTACTTCTTCCAGACTTGGCCAGCGAGCCGGTGCTGGCGCAGGGATCTGCGTGCCGGGCAGTACTTCGCCACTGAGCGTGGGGGCAATATCGGTACCGCTTTTCTGTTGGCTGGCCTGTTCGCGTAGGCGCTCAGGCAGGTCTTGGTGCTGCAGTAGGCCCTCTTCGCTGAGGGTCACCGCACGCATAATCGCGTTTTCCAGCTCGCGTACGTTGCCAGGATAAGCGTAGTTCAACAGGCTGTTCAGCGCTTCTGGCTCAATCTGCTCAATCTGCTTGCCCTGGGCTTCCGCGTGCTTATCAATCAACGCGAACACAAGATGTTCGATATCTGTGCCGCGTTCGCGCAGCGGTGGGATCCGCAGCGAGAACGTTTCCAACCGGTAAAACAAGTCGCTGCGAAAGTTCTCTTGCTCAATCTCTTTCTCTAGATTGCGATGCGTCGCGGCGATAATGCGCACATCCACTGGCTCTTCTCGCTCGCCGCCCACCGGGCGAACGGTTTTTTCCTGCAGTGCCCGTAACAGCTTAGCCTGCAGGTTAATGGGCATTTCACCGATTTCATCAAGAAACAGGCTGCCGCCCTGAGCGCTGTGAAACAGCCCTTTTCTGGCTTCATTAGCGCCAGTAAAGGCACCTTTCACGTGGCCAAAAAACTCGCTCTCCATCAAGTCAGCGGGAATGCTGGCACAGTTCACGGGAACGAAAGGCGCGTCTTGGCGGCTGCTCTCTTGATGAATCGCGCGGGCTAACAGCTCCTTACCGGTGCCGCTTTCGCCCAGGATTAAAATAGGCGCATCGCTTTTCGCTAATCGTGAGGCGTCGTGAAACAGCGACTGCATGGCAGGGCTTTTGCCCACAATACCGTGAAAGTGACTGAGCTCTGTGTCATGGGAGAGTGATAAACGCTGGCGCTCCAGTACCCGAAAAACGGCTTCACGGATGGCATCTAAATCAAGGGGTTTGGTTAAAAAGTCGTCCGCGCCAAGCTTGAGAGCCTCTACTGCCTGATCAATCGTGCCAAACGCGGTGATGACAATAATACCTAACTCGCTGCCACTTTGGCGTAGCTGCTGAAGCAGCTGAATGCCGGTCATGCCGGGCAGCCGTACATCGGTAATCATCATGGCCACCGGTGTATGGCTAAGCAGGGCAATGGCTTCTTCTGCGCTGGGGACTCCCAGTGTGTCGTAGCCCGCGTCGTTGAGCTCTTCCTCTAATAACTCACGTATAGCGGCGTCATCTTCCACCACCAATAAAGGCAAAAGGTGTTCCTGATGGGTCACAAACGTCGTCCTCAAGCGGATGCGGTTTCACTAAGGGGCAGCGTAATCTCAAAGCCAGCGCCGCCAAGGGCGCTGTCAAATACGCCAATCGTCCCGCCGTGGTCGTTAATAATGCGGTGCACCATCGATAGCCCCAAGCCGCTGCCCTGGCCCACCGGTTTGGTGGTGAAAAAGGGGTCGAACACTTGATGATGATGCGATGTCGGTATGCCTGGCCCGTTATCTTCCACCCATACTGTCAGCTCGTCGCTGTGCGCCTGGGCGCGAACACGAATATGGCTAACGTCTGGGGCTTGGGCGGCGTTGCGTAATAAGTTGGTCAGCACCTGCACAATTTGCTGACCGTTCACTAATAGATGGGGGGTCGGGGAGGGAAGATCAATATCCAGATAGATATTTCGTGGCTCCAGCTCCTCCTCGACCAGCTCGCTGGCACTCATAATAAGCTGGTCAAGGGCTTGATGTCCTTTCTCCACGTTATGTTGCCGGCCTAATTCCATCAGTTGGCGGACGATTTCTACAATGCGCTCCACTTCGCCGCGGATTCGGCCAAGTCGGGCACGCTCGTCGTCACCTATGGTGTCCCGGCGGGCCAAGCGCTGGGCTTGGCCGTTAATCACGGTGAGCGGCGCGCCTATTTCATGGGCGACCCCGGCTGCCAGTACGCCGAGCTCTGCTAGCTTTTTGGATTTTCGTAGACGCTTTTCCAGCTCGATTTCTCGGCGTTGACGCGCGTCAATGTCGCGGTCTTTTTCGGCCATGGCATCCAGCATGCCGTTTAAGCCCGAGGCTAAACGGCGGTACTCCGTCGGGCCACCTTCTGTGGCCCGCTGGCTGCGGTCGCCATCTTCTACCAGCAACATAACGCGCAGCAGGCGGTTCAGCGGCTGCTCAATATAGTGGCGAAATCCCCACCAAATACTGAAGACGATACCCGCAGCGCCAATCACAAAGACCAGCACGGCGACGATGCTGATAAACCCGGTGTAATTCTCAATGCCGGTGTTGAGGCGGTTCACCTGCAGCACGCCTTGAACGGCACCATCCTGGGTACGCAGTGGGGTAAGGGCTGAGTAGTAGGTCCAGCCCTCTTGCTGGCGATAGCTACTGTGCAGGTCGTCACGCTCAATCACCTGCTGGATCTCTTCTGGTGTGAACAGATCTTTCCCCAACCCAAGGCCGTAAACCTCACGGCCCTGGGTATCAAAGACATACGCTCCGTAAATACGGTGAAATGAAAACGCTGACTGCAGTGCTTCTTCCAGTGGGGTGGCGCTGTCTCGGGCCACCGCGTAGCTCAGCGAGGTGCTGAGCGCGCGGGTGATAATTTCTACTTCGGTTTGCAGCTTAGAGCGAACGTTATCTTCTAACGATTTAATCGCCACCAGACTAAACACCACCAGAATCACGAACAGCGGCACGATGACCGTTAAAATGATGAGGTTACGTAATCGCATCGTGCTTCCTGGTGGTGGGTGAACGTTAGCGTTCTGTGGGCGTCAGGCGGTAAAGGCTGCCTTGGCCGCCATCGGTTAGCAAGTAAAGTGCCTCATCGGGGCCTTGGCGCACGTCGCGAATCCGCCCAAGCTCGCCCTCTAAAATCAGCTCTTCATCCGCTACTTGGCCCTCTTCAAGGGTAAGGCGCAGCAGCTTTTGGCTGCCCAGGCCACCTGCTAGCAGGCTGCCCTGCCAGGGCCCAAAGGCATCGCTGGTGACTTCGGCAAGGCCAGAGGGGGCAAAGCGCCCATCAAAACGGTACACCGGATCTTCCATGCCGGGTTTTGATTCCACGCCAATGGGCTCGTTGGTGCCGTAGTCGTTGCCTAAACTCACTTCCGGCCAGCCGTAGTTATTACCCGGCACAATTTGGTTTAGCTCATCGCCAGTACGCGGGCCGTGTTCGGTGGCCCAGGGTTCGCCATTGCTCAGCACGGTCATTCCCTGAATATTGCGATTGCCCAGGGTGTAGATTTCATCCAGCGTACTGTCGTCATCCACAAAGGGATTGTCGTCGGGGACACCGCCGGTTTCGGTCAGACGCAAAGTAGAGCCTGCGTGGTCGTCGCTTGCCTGGGCACGGGAGGGGTCTACCCCGCGGTCTCCAATGCTCATCAGCAGCGTGCCATCTTTGAGCCACGCTAAGCGGGAGCCGTAGTGGCGGCCGGGGGAGGAGGCGCGATCCTGCTCAAACAAGTGCTCAACATCGCCTAACGAATCACCTTCCCACTTCACGCGGGAGAGCGCTGAGCGACTGTTATTGCCTTCCGGCTTGCTCCAGGTGAAGTAAATCCAATCGTGCTCGCCATCGCCGAATTCAGGATGCAGCACCACGTCGAGCAGGCCACCTTGGCCGTTCTGACTCACTTGAGGCATGCCTTCCAGCACCTGCGACTGGCCATTAGCGTCAACAAGATTTAACTCACCGCTGCGCTCACTGACCAAATAGCGACCATCGGGCAGAAACGCTACCGCCCACGGGTTCGCAAAGTCATCGGCCACTCGCTCAATTGTGATTGAAAGGTGGTCGGTGCCAAGGGCGTTATGTACTACCTCCGCTTGGGCCGTCGTTGCCAGTAACAACCCGGCCAGTGAAGGTGCGACCCAGCGTTTTGCCTGTAAGCATCGCGAGCGTTGCTGTGTGATCAGCGGTTGAGAGCATCGAGTGGGCATGAGGTGTCGCGTTGGCATTATGTGTCCTCTTTTTGCACGGAATCCGAATCTTAGTCTAGCAGTGACTGCCTAAGGTGGGTGGGGTTCCCCGCCGCTACATCAGTAGCGCCAGCAATACCGGCAAGTAGATCAAGGCCATCAGGGTAGAGCAGAAGACTAAACTTGCCACGTAAGCAGGCTCACGCTGGGCGCGCTGAGCAAATAGATAGTTGAAGACAGCGACCGGCATACACATTTGCACCACTAAAATGCTCTGGGCCAGCGGTGGCAAGCCCAGCCAACCAGCTATTAACCAAGCGGTAGCGGCGGCCAGCGGAATACGAATGAGGCTAAAACCGACGCCTGAGCGCAGGCTTTTGACCTGAATACTGGCTAGTGACACCCCTAGGGTGATCAGCATGAGAGGCACAGTGAAGCCGGACATCAAATCCACTGTGTTCGCCATCCATAGCGGCAGCGCGGTCTCGGTAAGCAGCAGTGCCATGGAAATTAAAATGGCATATACCGTGGGGGTTTTAAGCAGCGTTTTGATCGGACTACCGCTGCTGTTCAGCACTGCCCCTAAGGTGAACTGAAACAGTGAGACGGTCACCATCACCGTAATGCCGTAGGCAAAGCCCGCGCTGCCGAAGGCGTACAGCACCACCGGCAGGCCCATGTTGCCGGTGTTGGGGTACATCATGGGGGCGATCAACACGCGCCAATCCCGGCGTAATAGTTTAGCAACGGCAAAACTGGCCGCCCCCATGGTTAAAATGACGAGTGCCGTCGCTAGCATCACTTGCCCAAACGTACCGGCATCAATCGTCGCCCCCGAGAGCGATGCCAAGACCAGGGCAGGGGTACCAATGTTAAAGACCAGCCGGGTAATAAAATCGACAGGGTAGGGTTGCCCAAGACGTACCCATAAAAAGCCCAATCCGGCACCCGCCAATACAGGAGCCATCACGGCGAAAAGTTCAGCGAGCATTAACGTTCCTTGACGTTTATCGGCTGCCTATTGTGGGTAATTAGGCGGCTAACTGGCAAGGCGAAAGTCTTAAGAGGCGTGAATGGCGCGTGGGCGCGTTTGCCACTCTGCCGGCACCTGATCGCGGAGAAACTCCAGTAACGCATTGACCCGACGGGAGTGGTGCCCGTAGGCGTAGAGCAGCGTGATGGGCAGCGGAGCGGGTTCCCAGCCAGGCAGGCAGTTCACTAAATCGCCAGGGTGATGGCGTTCGCGCTTTTCAACCACCCAATGAGGTAGCAGGCCGATGCCCTGGCCATAGGCAATGGCATCAATGTGAAGTGCCGTTAGGTCCACCCGCAGCCGCGAGCGGGGAGCGTTAAAGAGGTAGTCGTCGTGTTCTGGGTGATGCAGCAGTAGGCCGCTGGAGGCGGTATCCAGTAGATCGATCCAGGCGTGAGCGTCAAGCTCGCTGGGGTGCTGGGGCGTACCTGCATGGCTGAGATAGCTAGGGTTGGCATATAAGCCGCGGGTAAGATGCCCCAAGCGCTCTTGATTGAGGCCGCACTCATGGGTGGCACCTAGCCAGATATGCACGCTGTTGCTGTGCATTTTACTGGGTGGGGTTTCCCGAGTGTGCAGGGTCAACTCTACCTTAGGGTAGCGGGTTAAAAACGCATCCATCACGCCTGCCATCCAACCCCTGGCTAGCGCGCCGTGTACCTCTAACGTGACTTTACCGCTGATCTCCTCGCGAAGCTCTGCCAGCGCCTCTTGGCTATGGGCGGCCATGGCCAGCAGTTCGGTGCAGTAGCTCTGAAAGAGCAGCCCGGCCTCTGTTGGGATCAAACGGTTGGCCTGACGACGCAGCAGGGGCTGGTTCAGCCGCGCCTCGAGTTGGCTAATCCGGCGGCTTAAGGTGGATTTAGCGAGCCCGAGCTTCTGTGCGCTGCGCGTCAGGCTGCCGGTGCTCATCACCTCGGCAAAAGCGGCGAGTTCATCAAAATCGTACATAGTCGGGGCCACTGGAGAAACGGAGTTCTCCATTGTGCCATTTAATGTTGTGAATGAAAATAATTGGCATTTGTGTTCCGGTTGTTTGAACGCGCTGTCCCGCCTCTTTGTGCAAAGAGTATGCAAAAATACAAATGCTAATAATTCGTATTTGAGTGCAAGTGCTCTTTATATCAAAGGAACCCGCTATGTCTTCTCGTGTGCGCCGTTCGCTGCTGGCCAGCGTTATCTCCTCGCTTGCCTGCGGGGCAGCCGTGGCTCAAGAAACACCCAAGCTCAGTGATATCGTGGTGACAGCCTCCGGCTTTGAGCAGCACATCAGCAGTGCGCCCGCCTCCATCAGCGTCATCTCCCGCGAAGAGTTGGAGCGCGGCTACTATCAAAACGTCACCGATGCCCTGCGGGATGTGCCTGGCGTGGTGGTGACCGGCGGCGGGCGTGGCGATGGCGGCAACGATATTTCCATTCGCGGTATGCCCTCCCAGTACACGCTGATTTTGGTAGATGGCCGCCCGCAGAGCTCGCGAGAGTCGCGCCCCAACGGCGATGCGGGCTTTGAACAGGATTGGCTGCCGCCGCTGCAAGCCATTGAGCGCATCGAGGTGGTGCGCGGGCCGATGTCGACCCTGTACGGCTCGGATGCTATTGGCGGGGTGATCAACGTGATTACCCGCAAAGTGGCGGATACTTGGCACGGCAACATCCAGCTCGATACGGTGCTGCAGGAAGACAGCGCCTCCGGCGACAGCCGCCAAGCCAACTTTTACCTCAGCGGGCCGCTGGTAGGCGAGCGTTTGGGCCTACAGCTGTATGGCCGCACCTCCGAACGGGACGAGGACGATATCGAGTACGGCTACGAAGAGAAAAGCCTGCAAAGCCTCACCGCACGGCTGAGCCTCGCCGCTAGCGACAATCATGACTTCACCGCCGAAGCGGGTATTACCGAGCAAGACCGGCGCTCGCTGGTGGGGCGCTCCGGGCCGGTGGACGGCTGCCGCGGGGGCTGCACCGACAGCATTGGCGAATACACCAACACCCACGTGGCGGTGACCCACAGCGGCCGCTTCGACTGGGGCACCAGCGAAACCTTCGTGCAGCGTGAGCGCAGCGAAAACCAGTCGCGGGAGATTGAAATCACCAACACCACCGCGAAAACCAGCGCGGTGATTCCCTTGGGCATGCACATGCTCACCGTCGGCGCGAGCTGGGAAGAGGAGGCGCTGGAAGACGCCACGACTAACCAGATTTCTGATCGCAACACTATCGAAAACAGCCAGTGGGCGCTGTTTGTGGAAGATGAGTGGATGCTGACAGACGCCTGGGCACTGACCGGCGGGCTGCGCTTGGACGATGACGACAACTACGGCAGCCATCTGAGCCCGCGCCTTTACAGCGTATGGAACATGACCCCTGAATGGACCCTGAAAGGCGGCGTGTCCACCGGCTACCGTTCCCCCAATCTTCGGGAAATTACTCCGGACTGGGGGCAGGTCAGCCGTGGCGGCAACGTATACGGCAACCCGGATCTCGAACCGGAAACCTCGCTCAACAAAGAGATCGCCCTGCTGTACGGCAACGACGCAGGCCTGAACGGCAGCCTGACGCTGTTCCACAACGACTTCAAAGACAAAATTACCCGCATTGCCTGCCCCATCGATATTTGTAATGCAGGCCCGAACCAGTTTGGCAGCGACCCGACTTATCGGATCAATATCGACGACGCAGTCACCCAAGGGGTCGAGGCCAGCCTGGGCGCACCGCTAACCGACACGCTAGCGCTAACCGCCAGCTACACCTTTACCGATTCCGAACAGAAAAGCGGCGACTACGCTGGCGAGCCGTTGACCCAGCTGCCCCGCCATCAGGTGTCGGCCACGCTGGATTGGGACGTGAACGCACGGCTTAGCCAGTGGACCAAAGTGAGCTACCGGGGCGAAGAGAGCCAGCCCACCACCGGGCCGTCGCAAAGCTCGATTGTCGCGCCGTCCTACACCTTCGTGGATGCGGGTATTGGCTATCAGCTCAACGACAGCGCCACGGTGAATGCCGGTATCTACAATCTATTTGATGAGCGCATCACCTATGACGAGTACGGCTATGTGGATGATGGCCGCCGAGTATGGCTGGGCCTGAATATCGCCTTCTAAACATCACGTGAGTAGCCAAGAAGCGCGGCCACCGTTGGGTGGCCGCGTTTTTTATGTCCGCGAGCGGGGTGAGCGGCGCTCGGTGATCTTGAGCACGCTGATCATCAGCGCGGGCAGGAAGGTCACCGTGACCACCGCCGCACCCAGCAGGCCAAACAGCACAATTGCCCCCACGCCGCGATACAGCTCGGTGCCTTCGCCGGGTAAAAAGACCAGCGGCGATAGCCCGCACAGGGTGGTCAGCGTGGTGATGGCGATGGGGCGCAGGCGGGTTTGTACCGCCTGCGATACGGCCTCCTGAACGCTGAGCGTTTTATCATGCAGCCGCCGTCTGGCCTGGTCGACTACCAAAATCGGGTTATTCACTACCGTGCCCATCAGGATTAAAAAGCCCAGCATGGTAATCATATCGAAGGGCTGGCTGAGCGGTGCCACGCCGATTAACGGCAGCAGGCTGCCCACGCCGTTCATGGCGGCCAGCCCCATGATGCCGCCCACCACGCCCAGCGGTATCGAGGTTAAAATCAGCAGCGGATAGCCCCAATGGGAGAAGATCGCCACTAGCAGCAGGTAAACGATCACAATAGCAATCAGGAAGTTGGCCGTTAGCGCCTCGCGGGTGGCGTTCAGCTGGTCGCTAGCGCCGGAAATTGAAACATCCACCGTCGAGGGCAGCACGCCCTCCTGGCGCAGCCGCTCCAGCATTGCTTCGGCCTGCTCGACGCCTGCCTCTAGTGCAATGCTGGCAGGCGGAATCACGTTCAGCGTTACCGTGCGGCTGCCGTCTACCCGGCGAATCACGCTGGTATCCATGGTTTCATCGATACGCGCCACTGCCGACAGAGGCAGCGTATAGCCATCGGGGGTGTGCAGCGGCAGGTTTGGCAGCTGGTCTAATGGCAGCGACGCCTGAGGGCCATAAAGGTAAATATCGATCTTCTCATCGTCTAAAAAGAAGTCATCCACATACGCCCCTTCCCCCAGGGCAGAGACCGAAAACCCCACCGCCTCGGCAGAAATCCCCAGCTCCGCGACCCTGGCCCAGTCGGGGCGGATTTGAATCAGCGGCTGGTCGAGCGACAGCGACGAAGGCTGGCTTTGAATACGCGGATTGCCAAACTGCGCTTGGGCTTCCCGGTAGAGCGTGTTGGCCGCGCCGTACACCGTGGCTAAATCCGGGCCGGACACATCCAGGTTGATGCTGCGCGTGCCGCCATCGTTGCTGGAAATAATGGAGCCTTTTGAAGCGAAGGCACGCATGCCAGGGAAGCGCTCATAGTAGTGGGTGAGTGCCTCCATCAGCGCTTCGATATGCGCAGGGTCGACCGCTTCGGCAACGATAAAGAGCTGCGTGGGGGCCACGCGCATACTCATATAGGCTATCGGCGGCACCTCGGTATCGCCCGCTAAAAAGGCGTCAGGCTCCGCCTGCACATGGGGGAGAAAGTACGCTTCTACCTGCTCGGCAATGCTAGCCATCTCCTGCAGGCTGTAGCCAGGGGGCGGGCTCATGCGGGCAAAGGTTTTGGGCTCTTCGCCTTCGGGCAGGTACTCGGCGGGCGGCGTCAGTGCCAGTATTGTCCAGCCGCTGATCAGTAGCGTGAACACTAAAATAACCCCGCGCCGCAGCGGGGTTGCAATCAGCCGCTCCAGCAGCGCGCCCAGCCGAGAAGGGCGCTCGTTCTCTAGCGATTGAGCGTCGTCGTGCTTAGAAGCGGGATTCATTGAAAAGCTGAATCGCGAGCAGAGTGAGGGCACCAGCGTGACCGCCACCAGCATGGAAGCAAATATCGCCGCCGACACCGCGATGGCCACGTCGGAGTAGAGCTGCCCGGCCTCCTCTTCGATGAAGAGGATCGGTAAGAACACCAGAATGGTGGTGGCGGTGGAGGCGAGCGTGGCGGGCCACACCTCCTGCACGCCGCGCAGCGCCGACTCAATGCGGTCTAGCCCCTGGCGGCGGTAGCGCTCGATGTTTTCTAACACCACAATGCTGTTATCCACGCTCATGCCGATGGCAAAGGCAATGCCCGCCATGGAGATCACGTTAATGGTTCGGCCGGTCAGCATTAGCCCCAAAAACGCGGCAATGGTGCAGAACGGAATGCCGATCACGCCGATAAACGTGGCGCGAGCCGAGCGCAAAAACAGGTACATCACCAGGGTCGCGAAGGCGGCCCCCAGCAGTAGGTTGCTCCACACGTTGCTCACCGAGGCTTCTACGTAGCGCACGTCATCGGCCGTCAGCACAATCTCCATGCCTGCGGGTCGCAGAATGGTCTCGTTGATCGCTGTCAGTTCATCCTGCACCGCGTATTTGATGTCGATGACATTGGCGCCGCTCTCCCGGCGCAGGTCCATCCCAATCCCCGCTTCGCCGTTGTAGAACGACAGCTGATTAAGCCGCGACTGCCCTTGGCGCACGTCTGCCACATCGGCCAGCCGCACGATGCTATCGCCCTCGCGGGCCACCACCAGCTGTGCCAGCGCCTCGGCGCTATCAAACCGGCCCAACGTGCGCACCAGGTAACGCCGTTTTCCCGCATCCAGCTCGCCGCCGGAGATATCCCGGTTGCGCTGGGTAATCGCTTCGCGCAGCTCCAGCAGCGAGACACCGCGCTGGGCGAGTGCCGCAGGGTCGACCAAAATTTGCAGCTGGCGCTGGGCGCCGCCGTTCACGCCGACTTCCGAGACCCCTTCAATGCCTTCCAAGCGCGGGCGCACGCGGTCTTCGATGAAGTCGCTCATCAGTTGGATATCCAGCGCCTTGGGGTTGCCGGGCAGGGTGCCGACGTGAAAACGCAAAAACGCATCGGTGGAGAACGCGGCCGACACCACCCGGGGCTGGTCGACGTTATTGGGGTAGGAGGAGACCTGGCTTAAGGCGTTGTTCACTTGGATCAGCGCGGCGGTCATGTCCACGCTGAACGGAAACTCCAGCTCGATCTCCGCGCTGCCGCTTTCCGCTACCGCCGTCATGCGGGTGAGGTTGGGCACGTTGCGCAGGTACTGCTCCTGCTCTACCAGAATCTCTTTTTCGATATCCTGGGGCGTCGCGCCCGCCCAACGCGTTTCCACGGTAATGGTGCGCGCTTCAATATCAGGAATCATCTGCACCGGAATGCGCAGCGTCGCGGCGATGCCCAGCAGCAGGAAAATCAGCGCAATCACGGTCACCAGCGTGTGCTGGCGCAGCAGGGCAGCAAACATTATTCGCCACCCTCCGAGACGGCTTCAACGTTGACGCCTTCTACCAAGGATTCATTGCCGCGAACCACCACCTGCTCGCTGCCGGATAGCCCGCTGGTGATTTCGACGCGTTCAGCGAAGTTGATGCCGACCTCGACCCTTTGTTCGCGCACCTGGTACGTGCCGCTGTCGTCAGGCGTGGCGACCCACACCGTGACCCGGCCATCAGGGTAGCGGCTGAGCGCATCTCGGGAGACGGTGATACCATCGCGCCCGGTGGCGGCTTTCACCACGGCGTCGACCGCATTGCCAGGGTAAAGTGGCAGCGCTTCGGGTACTTCGGCGCGCAGCAAAAACGTTCGCGCACTAGAGGCGCTGACTGGCACCAGAGTGGCGATGCGGGCTTCAGCGCTCTGCTCGCCTGCTGTCAGGGTGAGTGTGGCGTTCTCCTCCAAGGCGGTATAGAACGCTTCGGGCACCTGCAAATCGGCGCGCAGTGCGTTGAGATTGACCAAACGGGCAACGCTACCGCCCGGTGTGACCCACTCGCCCAGGTTGACGCTTCGCTCGCTGACCACACCGCTGAACGGCGCGGTAACCGTGTGGCGCTCTAATAGTGCATTGAGCCGTGACTGTTCGGCGTTCAGGCGAGAAAGCGCTGCGTTGGCGACGCTCACCGCGCTGCGCCGGGCGCTCACTTCCGTAGCGGCAATGTTGCGCCCAGCCCCTACGGATTCCGCCTCCCGCAGCAGCCGCTGCGCTTCGCTAAGCGCGGCCCGGGCTTCCTCTTCTGCCGCTTGCGCCCCAGCTAGCTCAAAGCGTGCCAAATCATCATCCAGCGCCACCAGCGTGTCGCCTGTATCAACCCGGTCGCCAGGGTTCACGTTAATCGCCGCGACCAGCCCCGCCACCGACGAGGAGAGCAGCGCATCCTCCAGGGAGTTCACCGTGCCGACTATATTAAGTTCTTGATAAATGGGCTCGCGGTTCACGCTGGCCAGTTCCACCCGAGGAGCGGATTGAGCCAGTGCGGTGCTGGCGAAGAGTGAGCAGGCCAGTATCAGTAAAAAAGCAAGAGAGCGGGCAAGCGGAGGCACCGTCATAACAGGCTGTTTCCTAGCATTAGTGAAGGTGGGTGAGAGCGTCAGTAGGTAAGGAGTACGCGCACTGCTCATACTACCCAAGCGAATGCGTTTAAATAGATTAAAACCATGAATCGCTACCATAGCGGGAAGCTACTGCGGTGGACGCTTTATACAAAAGCACGTCATAAAAAACCCCGGCGCAAGGCCGGGGCAGCAAGTCAGCATTGAAACAGTCAGCAGAAACCTTACACGTTAGAAATCGTAAGTGGCGGAGAGCCAGAAGCTGCGGCCATCCAGCGCCACGCCGTCGGTGGAACGGCCGGTTTGAGTAAAACGGTAGGCCAGCAGCGTGTCGCCGTTGTGTACGAAGGTATCCGCACCGGTGAAGTCTTTATCAAACAGGTTGTAGATGGTGCCGGTCAGGCGCACGTTGTCGCTGAAGCGGTAGGAGCTACGTAGGTTGAACAGCTCGTAACCATCCAGCTTGTTGCCCAACTGCTCGACGAGTGAGGCGGATTCTCCGCTGATATCACCGACAAAACGCTCGCGGGAAGAGTAGTACTCACCTTCCAGCGTGGTGCTCCAGCGGTCGTTGATCGCCCAGGTGAGGTCGGCAGTCAGCTTGTGATCAGGCGTATTGGTGAGGACTTGGCCTTCATTAGCGCCCGAGGTGATTTCGGAATCGGTGAAGGTATACCCACCGCTAACACGCCACGCCGGGGCGAGCTGGTAGCTGGCATTTAGCTCGACGCCGCGGGTTTCCGCTTCATCAATATTGGTCAGCTGGCCAAAGCTCTCCTGCTGGGTAAAGTTGCCAACGCTCAGGCAGTTCGCTAGCCCGGCGTTCGGCGTATTGCCGTTGCTGTCGACGAATTGGCAGTTAGGAATATCGGCCGCATCGGCGATACGGTCGGTGAACCGGTTGTAGAACACCGTGGCACCCGCCGAGAAACCGCTTTGGTTATCGTAGATAGCGCCAATTTCATAGTTGGTGCTCTTCTCGGGCTCTAGCGTTGGCGAGCCAAGTGTCACGCTACGTCCCTGGGCAGTGAAACCCGTCACGCCATCATGGAGATCGTTGAGTGACGGTGTCTTATAACCACGGCTCACGCCCCCTTTCAATGTCCAATTAGGCGTAGTGTTCCATACCAAATAGCTGCGTGGGCTAAAGTGACCTCCGAAAGCATCATGGTGCTCATAGCGGCCACCCAGCGTCAGCGCTAGATCGTCGCGCAGTAACCACTCATCTTCGGCAAACAGCGCCCAGCTGGTTTGTTCAAAAGGTTGGTTACCTGCAGCGCCATCTTCTAATTTAGCATCGATATATTGGCCGCCGACGGTGGCGATATGGTCGCCGATGGGGGCAACGAACTTGGTATCGACGATAATGTCGCGGTTTTCTAACAGCCGATCTTCACCGCCTTGTGCCTCGTAACCATATTCAGGCGCACTGCCCGCCGGCAGCGTGCGGCCAAGGGTTTCGGTGACGTTGCGCGTTACGCTGCTTTCCCAGGTGCCCGCGCTGTAGTGGCCGGTGTGGCCAATCGCAATTTGGTCGCGATTGAAGCGCTGTTCATCGTCATAGCCAAAGATACGCGCAGGAGTGTCTAGATTGCCTAGACGACCATCGCTGTTGTCATAGGTCTGGCGTGCACGTTCGGCGTCTAGCCAGAACTCATTGTTTTCGTCTGGCGTTACATTTAAGCGCCCGCCGATGGAGTAAATGCGCGCCTCTGAAGGGCGCGGGTCGCGGCCTGTGCTGTTTTCGATCATCCGCTCGGAGCTATCGCGGTCAAACAGGCGGCCACGTACCTGTAGGCCAACGGTGTCTTCCACCAGCGGCCCGGCGCTGTAAAGGTTAATCGCCGAACTGTTGCCCGCATCGCGATCTTCCTGAAAGGTATTTTCAACGCTCACCGAGCCTGCCCAGTCTTCGCCAATGCGGCGAGTAATGATGTTGATGACCCCGCCCATGGCGTCAGAGCCATACAGCGTCGACATCGGGCCACGAATCACTTCAATACGTTCAATGGCAGAGAGCGGCGGCATAAAGCTGGTAGACGTTTCGCCAAAGCCATTCGGCGTGACGCTACCGGAGGTGTTCTGGCGACGGCCATCAATCAAAATCAGCGTGTAGTCGCTGGGCATGCCACGGATAGAGATGTTCAAACCACCGGTTTTGCCCGTGCCTGCACGCACATCGACGCCCGGAACATCGGCAATCGCTTCGGCGATGTTGGAGAACTGTTTTTGCTCCAGCTCTTCACGGGTGACCACGGCAATACTCGCAGGGGCATTGTTCAGCGTTTGCTCATAACCGGCAGCGGTAACCACCATATTGTTAAGCTGGGTGCTGTTCTGGGTGGCCTCCTGGGCATGAACAGTCGCAGTAACGCTGAGCGCGATGGCACTGGCGAGGGCGGTGCGAGTAAAGCGTGGCATGGCGATCCCCTGATATGAGTATTGTTTACCAATGAAACTGATTATCAAATGAGTTGCGGATTCTAAGAAGAAAAGTTCCCACTTGCGAGATTGTTTTATCGAACATGGTGTTGCTGTTTTTGGAACGCTGAAAGTCATAGGAGGCAGCTTGTACAAGCAGTTAGGGCGCTAATTATATTGGCGGCGTTCAAGGTTGCAGTTTTTGCAACATGCTATTCGTTGGAATATGGGTGCAACTGCTTTTGAGAATCGTTACTATTACTGCGGCGATTAATCAGGAGAGGCTCATATGCGACACACGTTACTACAGCGCGGTTTACTGGGGATGCTGATAAGCGGCTTATTGGTGGGCACCGCCCAGGCGCGCACGCTGGAGACGGCTTACGGCGACGTTGAGGTTGTTGACCACCCGGAGCGTGTAGTGACGCTGTATGAAGGCGCGTTGGATGCAGCGCTGGCGGCAGGCGTGACCCCGGTAGGGGCGGTGACCACCCGTGGCGGCGACAACGTGGCGGAATACGTGACCGACTACCTCCATGCGAACGAGCTCGAACACCCTGAGATTGTAGGCGTTGTGCGAGAAATTAATATTGAGGCAGTGCTGGCCCAGCAGCCGGACCTGATTTTAGCCGCAGCACAGCTGCCGGAGGAGCAGTATCAGCTGCTATCGCAAATTGCGCCTACCGTGGTTCCCCACACTCAACCGCTGGCGGCAGATAACTGGGAAGCCGAAGCGCGTCTGTTCGGCCAGGCCCTGAACCAAGAAGAGGCGATTGAAGAGGCGATGGCTGCGGTTGACCTGCGTGCCGCTGAACTGGCGGCAGCGATTGCCGCGGCCGATGTCGGTGGCACTGCCTTTTTAGCGCGCTGGATGCCCAGTGGCCCGATGGTGATGTCGACGCAACTGATCGCCACCGGCTTGTTAGAGAAGGTCGGGCTTGATGTACAAGATGCGGGCCTTATCAAAGCAGACAGCGCTCACAGCGACGTATTAAGCCTTGAAAACCTTTCCCAAGTAGACGGCGATTGGCTGTTCTTGGCTACGCTCAATGATGACGGCCAAGCAGCCCTGGAGAGCGCCAAACAGAGCGCCGCCTTCAACCGCTTGAACGTGGTACAGAGTGAGCGGGTGGTGCCGGTAAACGGACAGCTCTGGAGCAGTGCCAACGGCCCGTTGGCGGCTCAGGCGATTCTGGATGACATCGAGAATGCGTTATTGCCGTGATGCTACTTACCAAGGCAGGGAGTAGCGCCAGGTGGCGCTGTTCATCCCGACACTGGATGCTGATTCTGCTCACCGCCCTTGTGGCGGTGAGCGTCGTTAGTTTGTTGATAGGCGCAGGCAGCGTAGGCCCCCGCCAAGTGTTAGGGCTGATAAGCGGTAGTGATCACGCGGAAGCGCGTTTTATCGTCTGGGAGCTGCGCGCGCCCCGCACGCTCATTGGCATTGCCGTTGGCGTGGCGCTGGGCGTGGCGGGGGCGCTGCTACAGGCCGTTTCCCGCAACCCGCTGGCCGAGCCGGGCTTGTTGGGCGTGAGCGCAGGCGCTGCGTTTGCCGTTTCCCTGGCGCTGGTGTTAGGGGCCAGCGCGGCCACGTTGCGCATTCCCGTAGCCCAGTTAGGGGCGCTCATCGGCTGTGTGTGCGTGCTCAGCGTGGCTCGGCTGCGCGGTGTGGGGAATGACCCGGTGCGCTTAGTGTTAGCGGGGGCCGCGTTTTCGGGGCTGCTCGGTTCACTCAGCGCTCTGATGCTGCTTTACGACCAGCGTGCCGCCGATGAGATTCGCTTTTGGGTGGTAGGCAGCTTGGCCGGTAGGCGGTTAGACGATTTGTGGGCCGTGCTGCCCAGCCTGTTGGTAGCAGGGGCGGGCGTTGTATTGATTGCCCGGCCGCTGGCCGCGCTGGCGCTGGGGGAGCGGGCCGCGAGCGGTTTAGGGCACCGTCCTGGGCTGATTCGCTGGTTGGCCGTTGGCTGTGTGGCGCTATTAGTCGGTGCGGCCACCGCTATTGCGGGGCCGATTGCGTTTGTGGGGCTGGTGGTGCCGTTTGTGGCCAGGGCTATCGCCGGGCCGGATATTCGCCGCACGCTCTGGTTCTGCCTGCCCGTCGGCCCGCTGATCGTACTCACCGCCGATATTATCTCCCGTGTCGTCGTCGCCCCTTCCGAGCTGCCCTTGGGCGTACTCACCGCGCTATGCGGTGCGCCGGTGCTGATTGCGGTGGTGCGGGCCAAGCGCCTGCCCATGCTCTAACGCACTCTCTTTGGTTATCTGATGCTATGAAAAACACGGCAAAACAGTCGCTCAGCGGGGTGGCACTGCCCCACACATCCACCGCTTATCATGAAGAGGCGAGTGCCCAAGCGGTCGCGGCTCCGCAGGGCTACTGGCGCGCCGCGCTGCCTCGTTATGGGGTGAGCGTGCTGCTGGAAAAGCGCGCTTTGGTAGTAAATATAGGGTTGAGCGCCGCGCTGCTGGCAGCCTGCGTGCTCTATTTAAGCCTGGGCAGCGTGACGCTTTCCCCGAATGCGGTGGTGGCTTCCTTAGTGGGGCGGGGCGATAGCATGACGACGTTTATGGTGCAGCAGCTGCGCCTGCCGCGCCTGATCGCCGCCTGTTTTACCGGGGCTGCGTTTGCGCTGGCTGGGGTATTAATGCAAACCCTAGCCCGTAACCGCTTGGCGACCCCGGGCATTATCGGCATTGATAACGGTGCCACCGCCTTTGCGGTGGCCTCGATTGTTGGGTTAGGCGTAGGGATTGCCCCGCCTGCCATGGCGCTGGCGGGGGCGACCACCGCCGCGGTACTCACTTTTGGCTTGGCCTCAGGCAGCGGCACCCAGGGCTATCGCTTTATTGTGGCGGGCATTGGCGTGGGCGCGGTTTTTGGCGCGGTTACACAGCTGATGTTGGCGCGGGTAGCGATTGATACCGCCAACGCTGCCTACCCCTGGACCGTTGGTTCCCTCAATGCCCGCCCGGCAAGCGCGGTACAGCTATTGGGTATTGGCTTAGCGCTTGGGCTGGTGGCCGCGCTGGCGCTGGCCCGCTCGCTCACGCTGCTGCGCTTTAAGGATGCCATCGCCAGTGGCTTAGGCACCGCTGTGAAAGTGGGGCGGCTGCAGGTGCTGTTACTGTCAGTAGTGCTCACCGCGCTGGCCGTTGCCGTGGCGGGGCCGGTGGGCTTGGTGGCGCTGATCGGACCTGAAATTGCCCGCTCGCTCTCTAGCGCCCGCCATGTACCCATTTTAGCCGCCACGCTGGCGGGTGCCCTGGTGATGGTGTTAGCCGATTTAGCGGGCCGCACGCTGTTTGCCCCTATCGAGATTCCCGTGGGGGTTGTTACCGCCGTAGTGGGTGGCCCCTGGCTACTCTGGATATTAATGCGCCCGCAACGGAGCCGCCCATGACCTCATTACCCACGCTTTCCACCGATGCGCTCAGCATGAGCTACGGCCAGCGCCAAGTGATTCACGAACTCGGCGTTAGCCTGCCCAGCGGGCAAGTAACCGTCATTGTTGGCCCCAACGGCTGCGGTAAATCCACGCTGCTCTCTGGGCTGGCCCGCTTGCATAAACCCGACAGCGGTGCCGTGCTGCTCAACGGCCACGACATCGCCCAGATGCCCGCCCGCCAACTTGCCACCAAGCTGGCGCTACTGCCGCAAGAAGCGGTCGCTCCGGAAGGGCTGACCGTCACCGAACTGATTCGCTTTGGCCGCCAGCCCCACCAGGGCTGGCTGCGCCAGTGGTCAGCGGAAGATCAGCAGGTGGTGCACTACGCCCTGGCCGCTGCCGGGCTTGAGGCGCTTGCCGACCGGCCTTTGGAAGCGCTTTCCGGCGGCCAGCGCCAGCGCGCCTGGATCGCCATGACCATCGCTCAGCAAACGCCGCTTTTACTACTCGACGAGCCCACCTCCGCGTTAGACTTAGGCCATCAAATAGAGGTGTTCGAGCTGGTGCGCGACCTGGCCTACCAGGGCCGCACGGTGGTGATGGTGCTGCACGACCTTGCCAGCGCCTGCCGCTACGCCGACCACCTGATTGCCATGCGCGACGGGCAAATTGTTGCCCAGGGTGCGCCATCAGAGGTGGTCACGCCTGCGCTGGTGCGGGAGCTGTATCAGGTGGAGTGCACGCTGCTGCTTGACCCCGATACCGGCAGCCCTTTGCTCGCCAACGTGCGGCGGGCGAGCCAACCCTCGTAACGTGTTGACGGTTAACCACCCTAGATAACAACGTAAAAGGAATCGATGTGGCTTCTTCCCCGACCCGCGCTGACAAAGCGTCCGTCAATCAAAGCTTTCACGCCTTAATACGCCTGCTGCGCTACGCCAAAGGCTATCGGCGGCAGATTATCACCGCCACGATTTGCTCGATTATCAACAAGCTGTTCGATATCGCACCGGAAATCCTGATTGGCGTGGCGATCGATGTGGTGGTGAACCAGGAAAACAGCTTTGTGGCGCGGCTGGGGTTTGAATCGCCTCAAGAGCAGATCACCATTTTGGCGGTGCTCACCTTCTTTATTTGGGCGGGGGAGTCGCTGTTTGAGTACCTGTTCCAGATTCTCTGGCGCAACCTAGCCCAGCGGCTGCAAGCGGATATGCGCCAAGACACTTACGAGCACGCCCAGCGCCTCGACATGGCGTTTTTTGAATCGAAAAGCTCCGGCCAGCTAGTGGCCACCATGAACGATGACGTCAACCAGCTAGAGCGCTTTCTAGATGGCGGTGCTAACGCGCTGATTCAAGTAGTGGTCACGGTGGTGGCCGTAGGCGCGGTGTTCTTCGTGCTTTCTCCGCTGATCGCGCTGCTAGCATTCACGCCCATTCCGCTGATCATTTGGGGCGCGTTTTTCTTCCAGCGCAAAGCCGGGCCGCTGTACAGCGATGTGCGCGAAAAAGTAGGCGACCTTGCCAGCCGTCTCTCTAACAACCTCAGCGGCATCGCCACGATTAAAAGCTTCACCAGCGAAGCGCAGGAAGCCGAGCGGCTGCGGGATGCCAGCGAAGCCTATGTAGAAGCCAACCGTCGCGCGATTAAAGTCAGTTCTGCGTTTATTCCGGTCATCCGCATGGCGATTCTGGCGGGCTTTCTTGCCACCTTTACCGTTGGTGGCATGATGGCGCTGAACGGCAGCCTCAACGTGGGCGCGTATGGCGTGTTGGTGTTCCTGACCCAGCGCCTGCTGTGGCCACTCACTGGCCTTGCCCAGGTGATTGACCTGTTCGAGCGCGCCATGGCCAGCACCAAACGGATTCTGGATTTACTCGAAGTGCCGATTACCGTGAAGGATGACAGCACCACGCCTTTAACTGCCCCGGTAAAAGGCGACGTGCGTTTCGAGGCGGTGAGCTTTCAATATGAGACTAGCCAGGTAGGTGTGAACGGCGTGGACTTACACGTGCCCGCTGGCAATACGCTGGCGCTGGTGGGGGCCACCGGCTCCGGTAAATCGACGCTGATCAAACTGCTGCTGCGCTTTTACGACCCCGCCAGTGGCCGTGTGCTGGTAGATGGTCAGCCTATCACCGACGTAAGTATGCACTCACTTCGTCAAGCGATTGGCTTAGTCAGCCAGGACGTGTATCTGTTTGAAGGCAGTATTCGCGACAACATCGCCTACGGTCAGCCGGATGCCGAGGATGCCGCGATTATCGACGCCGCCAAAACCGCCGAAGCCTTGAGTTTTATCGAAACGCTGCCCCAAGGGCTGGATACGCCGGTAGGCGAGCGGGGCGTACGACTTTCCGGTGGCCAACGCCAGCGGCTTTCACTGGCGCGGGCGCTATTAAAAGACCCGCCGATTCTGGTGCTGGATGAAGCCACCAGCGCGGTGGATAACGAAACCGAAGCCGCCATTCAGCGCTCGCTAAAGCGCATCGCCCACGGCCGAACGGTAATTATGATTGCCCACCGGCTCTCCACCATTGTGCACGCCGATGAGATCGTGGTGATCGAGAAAGGCCAAGTGGCCGAGCGCGGCACCCACGCCAGCCTGCTAGACGCCGACGGCCATTATGCCGCCCAGTGGCGGGTACAAACCGGGGCCGCCCAAGCAGGCGATGTAGAAGCGCTTAGCCACTAAGCGCTCATCAGTGGCTAAGCCAAACGTTAGCGGTTCACCAGCAGCGCATTTAGCGTGACGGGCACATGCTCATCAATCTGCTGGTAGCCCAACATCGACAGCACGGTACGCACCGTGCTGTTGGCCATCAGCGCGTTGCCATCCAGCGCCATGGGTTCGGCGTGGGTCACGCGCACCTCGTTTAACCCTTCGCGGGTAAAGCGCAGCGCTACCGCTTCTTCTTGGTTAATCAGGTCGGTTTGCACCCGGAAGGTGAGGGTTTCCACCATCGACTCGCCAATATCCAAGCCGTCTAACCGCTCCGGCGGCATTTGCGCCACCAGCGTCACCAGCGTGGTATTCGCCAGCAAGCCCACCCATGGCGGCAGCTCCCCAAAGCGATTGAGCAGATCGGTTTGGCTCAAGCGCAGCGGCAGCCGAAGCGTGCCATCGGCAGCAATATCGCCCTGTAAATTATTCACCTGATGGTGATGGGTTTGCGGGGACTCGCCATCCAGTTGGGTAATCGACGCCTGCACCTGGGATTGGCCAGGATCAAGCTGCCAATCCGCCTGCACCGGCAGCGCCAACAGCAGCGGAAAAAGAGCCATCAAAGCTTTCAAAGCGATTCTCCATAGAAGCATTCACCACCAGACCCCAGCGCCGGTCATTAGTGCCGAAAAAATGCCGATCACGCCGTAAGATAGCGCACCAAGGGGTAGCCTCGCCCCCCCACATTCGCTATTATATGCACGCTTTTCGGGCCTATAGCTCAGTTGGTTAGAGCAGGGGACTCATAATCCCTTGGTCGTAGGTTCAAGTCCTACTGGGCCCACCATTTCTAGATGCTTTGTCAAAGCAGGGGGTTTATAAATCCCTCGGTCTTAGCTCCCGCCTATTTTTATATCCATTCTTTTTTACTTATTTTTCAAGCACGCCAGACGCTGAAGCAGCGGCCTTGGGTGTGTACTATATCCATTCACTAATTAATATTTATTGTTTCTAATGTGCTTTGGGCGATATCGTTGTGAAGCCCATTTTCTAGGCAACGTCGCTGATTTTACGACCCTGAGTATGTAATTATACCGTAATGGCTCAGTAAACACTTTGGGCATGGTAGGCAAGGAGCCGCGGTGAAATGAGTACTCAAAGCATCCCATACACTGAATCCCTCTCCGTCGAATTTAAAAGTGACCGTAAGCGTTTTCCTGATAGTGAACTTATCGAAGCCTTGATTGGGCTTGCTAATACAGAGGGTGGCGAGCTATGGCTGGGGGTGGAAGATGATGGTACGCCAACCGGTTTGCATGAAGCTCACCAGAACCTGCTGGGTTTGCCTGGATTAGTGTCGGCCAGGACATCGCCATCGCTGGCAATCAGCGTCACACAGCATGAGATTTTAGGCGTTAGCGTCGCTCGCATACAGGTGCCTAAATCTCGCTCGGAAGTGGCCACAACATCGGGCATGTATTTGCGCCGCCGCTTGAAACAAGATGGTACTCCAGAAAATATACCGATGTTGCCTCACGAGCGAAGCAGTAGGGCTAGCCATTTTGGTTTGGCTGATACCTCTGCCCAGCCGGTGGCAGGAGTCACGCTAGCGGATTTCGATCCGCTAGAACGAGAGCGCTTGCGTCAGACCATCCGTCAATATGGCGGTGATCGTGTCTTGCTGGAGTTAGATGACGAAGCATTGGATGGGGCCTTGGGCTTTACCACGCGTACCGACACCGGCGAGCGTGTCCCGACCCTGACGGGCTTATTGATCATTGGGCGAGAAGAAGCACTACGTGAGCGGGTGCCCACTCATGAACTGGCCTTTCAGGTGCTGGTTCGTGAAAACGTGGCGTTTAACGAGTTTCGGCGCTTTCCATTGTTGAAAGCCCTGGAATGGCTAGAAACTAACTTTCGCCCGCATAACCCCGAGCATGAAGTACAAATCGGCTTGTTTCGTGTGCCTGTACCAAAAGTGGACATGGGCGCTTTTCGTGAGGCGGTTGCCAATGCACTGGTGCATAGAGATTATCACCGCCTTGGGGCTGTGCATGTACGTATGGATGATAGTGGGTTAACCGTTAGCAACCCTGGTGGCTTAGTAGAAGGCGTCACCCTACAAAACTTGCTCACAACAGAACCGCGTCCGCGTAATCCCATGTTGGCAGATGCCATGAAGCGTATTGGCATTGTTGAGCGTTCCGGGCGTGGGGTAGACAAGATTTATCGTGGCATGCTGCGCTTTGGTCGTCCAGAACCCGATTACAGTAGAACCGACTCTAGCAGCGTTATTCTTCAGTTGGCGACGGTTGCGGCAGATGAATTTTTCTTAAAGCTGGTTGTTGAACAGGAAAACAAGCAAAACGGTATTTCTCTACCGATTGACACCCTAATTGTGCTGGCCGCCTTGCGTGAACAAAAGCGCTTGGGCAGTGAAGCCCTGTCACGCCATATTCATCGTGATGTTCACCAAACTCGGCGTACGCTAGAACAACTAGTAGAGGCTGGGTTGGTTCAACCCCATGGTAGTAATCGCAACCGCAGCTATACCTTGTCTGCCGATGTTTACCGAGCGAAGGGTGAACAGGTGGCTTATACCCGTCAGGCTGGGCTAAGTGGCTTACAGCATGAGCAGCTAGTGATCAATCATATCCAGCACCATGGCCGCATCCAGAGGCGTGAAGTCATGGAGCTTTGCTATCTGAGCAAGGATCAAGCCTCTAAGCTGCTAAGCCGCATGAGCAGTGAAAGCAAGCTCATCCAGCATGGAGAGCGGCGTGGCACATTTTATACATTAAGTGGAAATGAGCCTTTATGAGCCTTTATGAGCCTTTATGAGCCTTTATGAAAAATAATAAATAGAATCCAAGGCTATCAATGTTTCATCTGTCAAGGGAGGGCTGACCCGGCCGTGGCCGCGACCCTTGTCCGAAGTTGGTGGTGCCACCGGGGCTTCAATGACCCAGTGGCGGCGCCTGTACTATCGGTACGTTGTTGCAGTTGGTCTAGAATCGGATTGCTGTAGGTGTTCAAAACACCCTACGACGATTCGGTTAGAAATTAAACCGAACGCTTTCGCGTGTGCTGCTTGCTAATACGAAGCAAACTCTCAGAGTTGACCTAAATCGTAGCCAGCACTTTAGCGGCGAGCCCTTTAGGGTTACGGCGCTTGGTTTACTGGCTTTTGGGTGTGTTTACACTGGTGCCCATGGCTTCGGCAAATTACGTCTGAGAGACATGGGGCTGGGCACGAATGACTTTTACATCAGTCACTTTATGCAGTTTGAAGCAGCTTGCGGGTGCTTTGCCTTGTGTGTTCTCAAAGGCTTCCTGCAGCGATGATTGCAGTTCGTCAAAAAGTACTCATTTGGAAACCTTAAGTTGGCGGGCTAGTGTCTTCAGTATGCACCTTTCATGGGGTATTAAGCTGTCCTTCACTCTCTTGGGGTAGGGGCTAACGGCTCAAGGTAGCAAATATCACTGAGCGTCACCTCACCTAGCTGCATACCTACGTCAGCATTACAGGCATTGTCGTGTTCAAGCAGGAGCCAGTTCCTTTAGCCGCTTGGTGTACCAGTTTGCCTTGCTGCTGGTGACCATTAAGCGGCGGCGGGCTCGCGTCATACCCACGTAAAGTAGGCGTGCTTCCTGGGCCTGTTTTTCCTCATCGTTACTGAGTGCGCCCAGTCCACTGAGCAGCACCGTATCGAATTCAAGCCCCTTACTGCTTTGGCGGCTGAGCAGCACCACTTCATTCGCTTCCGGGTTATAGGCACGCTTGTCAGAAGGTTGCTGTAGACAGCGGCTTGGAATCCCGGCTTCTTGGAAAGCTTTGTGGAACTTAAGACCTTGGGCATTGCTGGTATACACAACTGCGATGCTGCTTAGCTTGCTACCTTGGCGCTGCCAAGCCTGAATGCAGTGTACGAGATAGCGGCTCTCGTCTCGATCGCTTTCAAAGTGGCGAAACGCTGGTTTGGGGCCGCTTACCCCAGCGACTTCGGGGGCGATGAGCGGAACATGGTCTTCGTCGGTGTCGTGCGCTTCCAGGAAATCCCGTGCGAATTCGTAGGCGAACGTGAGTATTTCGCGGGTGTTACGATAATTCAGCTTGAGAATGGTGGTGCGCCCGCGGGCTTGAACCCCTGCGGCAGAGAGGGGAAATTTCAACGAGCCTTTCTGGTAGATGGATTGCGCATCGTCGTAGAGCAGCAGCAGCGAATTGGTGTCCGGGTCAATCATTTGCACTACCAACTTGAGCCAGTCGCGCTCGAAGTCGTGGCCTTCATCGATCATAACTGCAGCATACTGCGCCCGCGGAATGAGTGATTGATCGACGGCGTTAATAACGCTTTTCACTTGACGCTCGTACACGGGTTGGCTTCCCGCCAGTAAGTCGACGTGATAAGCCCTGAGCTGTAGGCCGCACCACTCATGGAAGTGATGAACCTGCACCTTATCAGTAATGCCTTTCTCGGCGATGAAGCAGCGTAGCCTTGCCGCCAGCGTGATGTTAAAACACAGCACCAGAATCGGTTTGGTTGTCGCTTGGGCCAAGTGTAGGCAGCGATAGCCGAGAATCAGCGTTTTGCCAGAGCCTGCAACGCCGTGAATTACTCGGTGGCCATCACCCATGCTTCGCGCCAGCTGTTCTTGGTGTAAGTCCATAACGCGTGCGATATCGGGAATGGTTTCGGTTGCTGGCTCCTCATCACTTTCTTCGTCATCGAAGAGATCCCCGATAGGTATATCGATACGCACCTCTGGGAAAAGCTGCCAGCGAATTCGGTCGAGCTGGGGAAGGCTCAGCTTCTCGCCGAACTGATAGCCGAACATATTCCATAGTTGTTCCTGAAATGCTTCTGGATCCGTGGTGGCCAACATCTCGTCCTTGCAGATCACTAGATGGGCTGGCAAGACAAGCTCTTGCTCATTCTCGGAAACCGCTTTGTTCCACTGAAGACGCGTGATGTTGGGAAAGACCACTCCAAAGCCATAAGGAAAGCAGAGTTTCCCCAAATAGCGCTCACCACGCTGCGTTAGTTGTGGGTCGCGCTGTAGCTGGTTAATAGCGGAAAAGGCGCATTGGCGTGCCTGGGCCAGCGGATTGCTCACAACTTTGCGCCCCTGTTGGGTATCGATCTCAACGCTGTCAGGCGTGATTGAGCGGAGGGTCTCGATCTTCCAGTCCTTTACCTCAAGAAATAGAAGCCCTCGGGCAGGATGGAGAACTATGAAGTCTGGATAGCGGCGCTTTCGCCCTAGCGGAATGTCATACCAGACGATGTAGTCGTCTTCCAGCAGGCTATCGAGACGCTGTGCCACACGGCGCTCGCCTGCGGTCATTCGGGGAATGGTCGTTAGGGCTGGAATGAACGTGGCCATTGTATAAAGGCTCCGGTATCGGGCCGTTCACCCAATAATAAAGTTTTATTTGGTTCATTATTCTATCTGGCGCACTGGGTGCCTTCAATTAGAAAAGCTCGCAAAGTGAAACCTGCTGTTCTGTTGCGAGAGTTTGCCTTAGCAAGTGCGTTGTGATTGTGAATAAAAATCCGTATCATTCGCTTTACTATAACCATACTACTCCTCATGCCCGTTGAGACCTCCCCATGCTCCGTAAAACCCTGCCGTTTTCCGTCGCGCCGTTGCCCGCGGCCGTTCGTCGTTCGTTGCTGGTGTCGCTTGGTGGAATGCTGAGCGTTGCGCCGTTGGCCGCGCTGGCTCAAGAAGAGACCATCAATACCGGTACCACGGTGGTCACCGCGACCGCGTTGAAAGTAGACACCCCTGAGGCAGAAACGCCCCGGGCGATCTCGACCGTGAGCGCGGAAGAGCTGGAAACCCGTGGTGTTAATAAGTACGACGAAACGTTCCAGTATCGTTCTGGCGTTGTTTCCCAGCCCTACGGCGATGACAACAACACAGATTGGTTCTTTTTACGTGGCTTCAGCGCGGAAAGCGCGACCTACCAAGACGGCCTGCGTTTATTCCGCACCGGCGGCTACTTTTGGTGGATGAACGAAACGTTTGGCGTTGAGCGGGTGGATTTACTCAAAGGCCCGGCCTCTATTTTGTACGGTGAAGCGCCTCCTGGCGGTGTGATTAATGCCATCAGCAAGCGCCCGACCAGCGAACCACAGGGCATGCTGGAAATTGAGGCGGGCAACCAGCAGCATCGCCAAGTGGGCATTGATGTCTCTGGCCCGGTGGCCGAGCGCGACGATATGCGTTACCGCATGGTCGGGCTGTATCGCGATGGGGAAGGGGAGCTTAACGGTAGCGAAAAAGAGCGCTACTACTTTGCGCCTAGCCTGGAAATGGATGTCAGCGACGATACCACGGTCACTTTCCTAGCCAGCGTGCAGAAAGATGAGGGCGTGCCCACTACCGGTTTTTTCCCGGCACTGGGTACGCTGAACGACTCTCCGTTCGGCCAAATCGACCCCGAGACCAACCTGGGCCAGCCGGATTACGACCGTCTGGATCAGCGCCAAGTGGGCATTGGTTACGAGCTTGAGCACCAGATCAACGATACGTGGGAGTTCCAGCAGAACGCTCGCTATACGCATTTAGATCTTGAGCTGCGTAATGTTTATCCCAACTCGTTTGTTACCCCGCCGCGCAGTATTTCCCGTGGTGTGATTGATCGCGACGGCGAGTACGATGCGTTCAATATCGATAACCGCTTGATTGCACGAACCTACACCGACAACACGGAAAACACCCTGCTGGTGGGCGCGGGCTATCAGGAATTGAACCTGAACTACACCAACCGCGATAGCTTCCGTACCTTGGGCGATGGCTCTACGTTCTTTGCGAACGTGGATACCGTAGACCTCTACAACCCGGATTACGCCGCCTTTACCGCGCCGGATACCGGCGACCCGACCCAGCATGATGTGGACCGCCGCCAGTTCGGTATTTACGTGCAAGACCAGCTGCGCGTGGCAGATAAGTGGGTATTCCTCGCAGGCGCACGCTACGACAGCGTGGATAGCAGCGACGACTTCAGCGATGCCACCGGCAGCAGCAGCCAAGGCTACGATGACGAGCAGCTATCACTCACCGCCGGGGCCATGTACCTGGGCGATAACGGCATTTCGCCTTACCTTAGTTACAGCGAGTCGTTTACGCCGGTGGCGGGTATCGGGCCGGATGGTGCTAGCTACGAGCCGCTGGAAGGCCGTCAGCTAGAAGCCGGTGTGAAGATTGCCCCGTTTGATGTGGATGGCTACGTGACCGTTGCCGTGTTCGACGTGGAAGAGGACAACACGCTGATTTCCACCGGCGCGCCGGTGCAAGAGCAGGCTGGCGAGCGTCGCTCCCAGGGTGTGGAGATTGAAGGTGTGGGCTACCTCACCGATGACCTACAGCTCACCGCTGCGTACACCTATACCGATGCGCGCTACGATGTAAGCGATGCCCAACAGGATGAGCGCGTGCCGCTGGTGCCTTTCCATATGGCCTCAGCATGGTTGGATTACGATATGAGCAGCAGCTTGCCTGGGCTTTCCGTGGGGGCTGGCGTGCGTTATATCGGTGAAACGTCCCCGAGCCCTGGCAGCGGCATTAACCGCGATGTGCCTTCCACGACGCTTTACGATGCCATGGCCAGTTACGATATTAACGACAGCTGGACCGCGCAGGTGAACGTGAACAACATCACCGATGAAGAGTACGTGAGCGGCTGCGATTTCTACTGCTACTACGGTGCTTCTCGCAGTGTGATCGGCAGCGTGAAGTACCGCTGGTGAGTAATTGCTAATCGCCAAGCACTAACGAACAACGCCCGGCTTTAAGCCGGGCGTTGTCGTTGTAGGCCCGTTAGGGCGTGGCCATGGCGTTGGCGTACAGCGCGCAATCCTGTGTATAGCACTGGCAGGCAGCGGCCACTAATCCGCTGCGGTCTAAAATGATGATGTCGCCACGGTGGTAGCTAATCAATCCGCGTTGCTGCAGGGCAAGGGCGGCGAGGGTAATGCCTGCACGCCGAACGCCTAACATCATGGCAAGAAATTCATGGGTAAGCTGTAAATGGTCGCTTTGAGCGCGGTCTTGCGTCATCAGCAGCCAGCGGGCGAGCCGCTCTTCAATGCGGTGAAAGTGGATGCAGGCCGCTGAATTGGCCAACTGGTTCATCACAATATACAGATAGCGCATGAGCCGCTGGTGCAGCGCTGGGCTGGTGGGTAGCAATGCTTGAAACTGCGAAGCAGGGATCCGCAAAGCAACACCTGCACCTTGCACCACGGCCAGCAGCGGCGCTTTGTTGAAGCCCAGCACTAGGGCAATACCGAGCATGCCTTCAAGGCCTGCCATAGTGACTTCGAGGCGGCTATCGTTGTTAAGAATGACGATATTGGAGACGAAGCTATTGATAGGGAAGTAGGCGTACGTCACCGTGTCGGTCGGCTGATAGAGTACTTCGCCAAAGGCGAGCGGCACCACTTCACAGCAGGCGGCTAAAGCAGCCTGTTCGGCGCTTGGCAGGTCAGCCAGCAGTCGGTTGGTATTGATCGCGTGGGAAATAGAAATCATGCGCCTCTCCGGTCAAATGAACCTGGCAAACGGCACAATGATGGTGGTTCTCATTTTGATGTCGGCTGCAGATGGGGTTCCAGTGATGGATGGCCCATCGGCATATTACCATTTGGTAAATCACCCGTCGGCACGCTAGCGTACACAACTCGCGCTTATCTTAGAGCACTTAGGGATCTATGGAGGGGTTAGCACGCCACCGTCACGGCTGGATATTTCAGCAGTCGGTCGTATTCGTTTTTGACCCCCGCGTAACACTCACAGACGCGGTCTTCTAACCCTTGCCTATCCAGCACCGTAATGTGGCCTCGGTTGTAGGAGATCAGCCCCGCCTTTTGCAGTTTTCCGGCAGATTCCGTTACCCCTTCGCGGCGCACGCCTAACATGTTGGCAATCAGCTCTTGCGTCATAATCAGCTCATTGCCGGGCAGCCGGTCTAGGCTGAGGAGTAGCCACCGACACAGCTGTTGATCCAGACTATGGTGGCGGTTGCACACGGCCGTTTGCGCCATCTGTGTGAGTAATGCTTGGGTATAGCGCAGCAGTAAGCGTTGCATGGTGCCTGCTCTGTCGAACTCACGCTTGAGCAGGTGGCTTTTGAGGCGATAGGCTTGCCCAGCGCTTTGCACGATGGCGCTAGTTAACGTAGTTTCTCCCCCCATAAACTGAGAAACGCCCACCAGGCCTTCATGGCCTACCACGGCAATTTCTGTTGAGTCGCCGTTCTCCATGACGCACAGAAGCGACACGATAGCGTCTAACGGAAAGTAGACGTGGCTCATGTGTCGGCCAGATTCAGACAGCGATTGGCCCAGGGTCAGCGATACTTCCTCAAGATGTGGCAACAGGTGTTCGAGCTCTTTTTCAGGCAGTAGGCCAAGCAAGGCATTTTGCTGAAAGTGACGCGTTTGAAGCATTGAATATCTCCCTTATTCCTAGCTTTCGCGCAGCGTCTGGTGAAATTGAACGATGTGAGGCGCTTTTTTAAGTGTTTTTTAATCGGCCACTTTGTATGTCGTCCGTCGCCAGACGTACCGTTCTTAAGTATAGGGCGCGCGGTGAAAAACTCTGTACGCTATCGCACATAAGGTAGTGGATTCATGAAAGAGTACGCTGTCCAAAGTGGTAAAAGATCGCGACAAATAACAAACATTACCCACATTTTGTTGCCATGTTCGCTAACGCACAGTCAATACTGTCAGGGGCGTCTAAGGTTGCTTCAGTGAGGCAACGGAGATGCCTGAACAGGATGTTGCACTGTGCGCTGCAGGGAGCGCGGCGCCACTTTTTTGATCGACACTTTTTTATCAACATGGCTGCGCTGCTGAACCACACTCACAATAAAAATATGCATCCCGGATCAGATTACACATGGAGAACGATGTCATGCTGTACGGTGATTGCCAGAGCAACAATGGGCGTTCCGAAGGGGAGGGGGAGCAGAGTGCCGACGAGCGGTTGCGTGGTGCCGAGGCCGCCCTGCAGGCTGAAAGAGAGTGGGCACAGGTAACGCTGAACTCGATCGGCGATGCTGTTTTAACCACTGATGTGCAGGGCCGAGTGACTTACCTGAACCGGGTGGCAGAGGAGCTTACCGGTTGGGCCAGCCGCGACGCGCTGGGAAAGCCCGTGGAGCACATCCTAAAACTCGTCAATAACCAAACCTTTCACACGGCGACGAACCCAGCACGGCGTGCCATGACGGAGAATCGCACCGTCGGTTTGGCCATGAACTGTCTGTTGATTCGTCAAGATGGCAGCCAGCTAGAAATCGAAGATTCGGCGGCTCCTATCCATAACCATCAAGGGTTTACGGTGGGCGCGGTGGTCGTATTTCACGATGCCTGCCAGTCGCTAACGCGTTCTGCGCAGTTTGCCTACCAAGCGCAGTACGATGCGCTAACGTCTCTTCCCAATCGTTTTCTGTTTGCCGAGCGTCTTTCCCGCGCCATCGGTTTGGCGAAACGCCATCGTCATCAAGTGGCGCTGCTGTATCTGGATATCGACAATTTCAAGTGCATCAACGACTCCCTGGGCCACGCCTTGGGTGATCGTTTGCTACAGGCGG
Source organism: Vreelandella lutescens (assembly GCF_014640815.1). GTDB lineage: Bacteria > Pseudomonadota > Gammaproteobacteria > Pseudomonadales > Halomonadaceae > Vreelandella > Vreelandella lutescens. The sequence continues at coordinate 368,788 of NZ_BMHM01000003.1, forward strand.
TGGCAGAGCGTTTGAGCGAGTGTATCCGTGTGACGGATACGGTGTGCCGTCAAGGGGGCGATGAGTTCGTTATTTTGCTCAGTGAAATTGAGCACACGCAGGATGCTGTGAGGATTGCGGAAAAAATTCTTACCACGTTAGCCAAACCTTGCCTAATGGGGCACGTTGAGCGCTGTATCAGTGCCAGCATTGGGGTCAGTCTGTATCCCGATCATGCCAGTAACGAACACGAGTTACTCAATAACGCCGATGCCGCCATGTATCACGCTAAGCGAAGTGGCCGTAACCAGTACCAAGTGTTTCAAGGCAGTATTTCGCCACTGGTGGGCATGATTTGTACACCTCGATCAAATTAAACACGGTTAACGCTAGGGGCTTCGCTAGACTACAGGGCATGTAGTTGCCTGTGTCGTATTGACTGCCAAGGAGTGAGTCATGCCGTGCTGCCCTAATTCCTTACGATGTACCCAGCCAGTCACCGTAGCGGCGCTATTGCTGTGCTGCACCTTCCCTTTGACAGCGCAGGCTTCCAACAGCCAGCCGTTAACGGCTGACGCTTCTGACCCGGTGCGCTTGGGTTGGATGCAGGGGTTTCCACCCCCTGCCGAGCGCATCATTGGCCAACCCGATGCCGACTACTTTAGCTTTCCGAAGATGCGCTGGACGGTGTGTCATTTTCGGGAATTACTGCCTACCAAGCAGGTGAGCCGGGGGCTAGCGGCTTCCTTATCTCTCACTTATGCCCTGGACGATGGGATCGATGCCGTTACGTTTTACCCGCTTGGTAGCGAAACGCCGATGACCTGGGCGGCGTCGCTGAGTGAGAACTACACCGATGGCCTGCTGATTTTGCATCAAGGGCACGTGGTGTATGAGCACTATGCCGGGTGTTTGGACGAGCTCGGTCAACATGGAGCAATGTCCGTCACCAAATCGATGACCGGCCTGCTGGGCGAGATTCTGGTCGCAGAGGGCGTGCTCGATGAGCAGGCTCTGGTGAGAGAAATAGTGCCCGAACTTGCTAACAGCGCTTTTGGAAATGCCACGGTGCAGCAACTGCTGGAAATGACGACCGGGCTGGCGTTTAGCGAAGATTACAGCGACCCAGACGCTGAAATTTGGGCCTACAACGCGGCGGCAAGTCCGTTACCGAAACCAGATGAGTACAACGGCCCACGCACCTATTACGAATATTTGGCAACGGTTCAGCCAGAAGGGGAGCACGGCCAGGTATTTGGTTATAAGACGATCAATACCGACGCCCTGGGCTGGGTGATAGCGCGTACCACCGGCGAGTCCGTGGCATCGCTACTCTCGTCCCGGCTCTGGCAGCGGTTGGGCATGGAGCAAGATGCCTACTTTACGGTGGACTCGATTGGTACGCCGTTCGCGGGCGGCGGCCTGAGTGCAGGGCTGCGCGATTTGGCCAGAGTGGGGCAGCTCGTCTTGGACGAGGGGGAGCACAACGGCCAGTCACTTTTCCCGGCGGCGGCAGTGCAACGTATCCGCCAGGGGGGAGACCGGGAAGCGTTCGCACAAGCGGGCTACTCAACTCTGCCAGGTGGCAGTTATCGCGGCATGTGGTGGTCACTGCACAATGAACACGGGGCGTTCGCTGCCCGGGGTGTGCATGGCCAAACGATTTATATCGACCCCACCGCTGAGATGGTGATCGTGCGGTTTGCCTCGCATCCGGTGGCGGGTAACGCGGCCAACGATCCTACCTCATTGCCTGCTTATCAGGCGGTGGCGGAGTACTTGATGGAGCGTACCCCCAACTCACCTTAGCCTGCCATACGGTGCTTTCGGTAGGGCCTTGCTCTAGGTCTGCACAGGTATCCACACGCCATAGGGTGGTGGCTTGGCAGTGCACGGTCAGTTCTCCCTGCTCGTGGCCGAGCTGCCACTGCCAGCGTATCTCCCGCGTTTCGTCGTCGCCGTGATCACTGATTAGGGTCAGCGTTGGCTGTCCGGTATCTGTGCTGAGGTGTGTTAACGCAGCGATTTCAGCGCTTTGCTGCGCGGGGGTTAATTGCGAGCCGCCACGATAGCCGGGTAAGTATCGTTGCTGGTGGGCTTCAGCCTGTAAAAAGGGCAACGCTTGTTCGGGCGTAATGCGACCATATTTGCGCACATTGGGCAGTATGATCACGCTGGCGGCGAGTCGGCAGCCGCCTAGATGGCTGCTCTCCCATACCTCGAACGGCAGCGGGTGCTCTGCCACCGTGCTGGCTAGCGCTTTGAACGTTTTATAACCGTACTTGGCACAGCACTTATCTTTGGTGCCGTGGGTGCAGCAGAGGACCAAGTCGTTGAGCAACGGTGGCTGCTCCCACTGGCTAAGATTGCTACCGCTTTGAAAGGCGGTGAAAAATGCCTCTAACTCCCCTCGTGCCACCCGAAAACGCCGCCGCTCCGGCATCAGAAAAAGCTGATGCTGGTATTTTTCCATGCCCGGCTGTTGGATCAGGTTGATGCGCAGGCCATCGTCGGCCAGCGTATCCAGCGTTTGCTTTAATGAATCGCTCATATCGCTGGCATGGCGCAGTTTGCGCAGCCACTTTGAGCGCGGCCAGCTGAGCAGTAAGTTGCGCTCGGCATGGGCGGCGCTACCGGCGAGCGGGTCGTGCTGTTCGCGGCTTAACTCAGCGCAGAAGGTATGGTTCATTGGGCCACTTTTAACCTCGCCGACGTAGAGGGCACGCACACTGGGCTGCCGCTAGCGGGGTCGCGCAGAATATGAGCATCCAGGTCGAAGACGCGTTTCAGATTGGCCGCGGTGAACACATCGTTTGGCGCGCCGCTGGTGACGATCTGGCCGTCACGCATCATCACTAGATGGTCGGCGTAGGCGGCGGCTAGGTTTAAGTCGTGCAGTACTAATAGCAGCGTGCGGCCATGGTCGTGGGCCAGACGAGAAAGCAGCGCCAGCAGGTCTACTTGCACCTTCAAGTCTAAAAAAGTGGTCGGTTCATCCAGCAAAATTAAATCGGTCTGTTGGGCGAGCACCATCGCGATCCAACAGCGCTGGCGCTGGCCACCGGAGAGTGCTTCCACATCCCGGTCGGCAAACTCAGTGATGTGCATATAGGCCATGGCTTCCGCGATGGCGGCGGCATCCTGTTGTGGGTCTTTTTTCCAAAACCCTTGATGGGGGAAGCGCCCCATGCCCACCAGCTGTTTTACGCTTAGCCCCTCGGGGGCGATGGGACCTTGAGGCAAGATCCCTAGCCGCTGGGCGACCTCCCGGGTGTTGCTACGATGAATGTCCTTGCCATCGAGATAGACATGCCCGCCGCTAGGCGTCAGCGTTCGCGCCAGGGTTTTTAGCAGGGTCGATTTACCGCTGCCATTGGGCCCCAGCAGCACCGTGAGTTGGCCTTCCGCTACAGCAATATCCACCCCTTGCAAAATGCGCTTGGCGTCGTAGCCAGCTTTCAGGGCGTCAGCGGTGAGTCGTGATGCAGGGTGGGAATAGGCGGGCATAAGGCAGGCTCAGTCACGCGATAAAGGCAGTCAGCACCCTAAGATAAAATATTCTCATTTTCAACATTGTTCTTGCTGCCACCTCATTTCCGGTCATTTCGTTAGTTCGAACCGTTCGTTCGAAGCGATAGACCTCCTCGCTCATTTATGCATAATATAATCATTATCATTTAGATGCGCGTTAGCATTTAAGCGATAGCTAATACCAAGGGGCATTCACATCACGCAGGGGAGTCAGCATGACACAGATGAAAAAAGCCGCTTTCTGGCCAACGGTGACGTTAGCAAGTTTAGTGGCAGCCACTCAGGCTAATGCCCAGCAAGAGGCAGCTGAGGTGGGGCAGTCGCTCAGCGAGTCATCGCCTACGGTGGTCGTGACGGCGACGCGTAGCCGCAGCGAAGAGGGGCAAACGCCGCAGCGGGTGACAGTGATTACCCGTGAGCAGATCGAACAGCAACTGGCCATTACCGACGACCCTGGCCAGGTCTTGAGCAACTTGATTCCCTCCTATTCGCCTAGCCGACAAAAGCTTTCCAATGCGGGCGAAACGATGCGTGGGCGCGATGCGCTTTTCCTGATTGATGGCGTGCCTCAGTCCAATCCGCTGCGCGACAGCTCTCGCGATAGCTACACCATCGACCTTTCTATGGTCGAGCGGATTGAAGTGATTCACGGGGCCAGCGCTGAGCATGGTTTGGGGGCCACCGGCGGTTTGATCAACTTCGTTACCCGCCGGGCCGAAGGGGGCGGTATTAGTCAAAGCGCGGGCATTAGCTTCACTGTTGACGACGACCTGCACTCAGAAGGCTTGGGCAACAAGCTCAACTATCGCATTAGCGGCCAGCAGGGCGATTGGGATTTTGTAGCCGCTGCCACGCGCCAAGAGCGGGGCGTATTTTACGATGGCGGCGACCGTCGCGTGGGTATTGCCTACCCCGGCGAGCTGCAAAACTCTGAAAGTTACGACCTGTTCGGCAAGTTAGGCTATTGGATCGACGACAACCAGAATATCGAGGTGTCGCTCAATCATTTTGATCTGGAAGAGGGCGACAATTACGTGCCCGTGGTGGGCGACCGCGAGGCGGGGATCCCTACCAGCGCCGAACGTGGCACACCCGATGGAGCGCCGGGCTTTAATGAGGTCACCACCGCCCGCTTGGCGTACTCCCATGCCGATTGGTACGGCAATGCGGTCGATGCCCAAGTGTATCGCCAGCGCTTCCGGGCGCGCTTTGCCACCACGCCGTTCTTCCCTTACCTAGATGGCAACGGCAATACCCAGTTCGACCAAACCCGTAACGAATCGGATAAGCAGGGCGCCAAGTTCACCCTGAACCGCCAGGGCATGCTGGATGACCGGCTCGGGGTGACGGTGGGGTTAGACATCCTCGAAGATGAAACCCGCCAAATGCTGGTAGAGACCGGGCGCACCTACGTGCCGGAAAGCCGCTACAGCAACATTGCGCCGTTCTTGCAGGGGCAGTTCAAAATCGCCGACCCACTGACGCTGCATGCTGGCGTTCGCCATGAGCATGCAGAGCTAGAAGTGGATGCTTACCAGACGATTGACCGTAACAACGTGACCCAGGACGACGTGGCCGTTGGCGGTGGCAACCCCAGTTTTGACGAAACGCTCTATAACGTGGGTTTAACCTTTCAAGCCACCGACTGGGCCCAGCTGTACGCCAGCTACTCCGAAGGTTTCGGCATGCCCGATGTCGGCCGCGTGCTGCGTGGCATCGGCGAACCGGGCCAGGATGTGGATACGCTGCTTCAACTGCAGCCCATCGTGACCGATAACCGTGAAATTGGCGCGCGTTTCGACTGGGAGCGATACGGCCTGGAAGTAAGCTACTACGAGTCGAACTCTGACTTTGGCCAGCGCTTGGCCGAGCAAAACGGCACGTGGGTGGGCAGCCGGGAAAAAACTGAAATCCAAGGGGTGGAAGTGACCGGCAACATGCAGGTCAATGACCACCATGATCTGTCGCTCTCCTACGCCCATACCCAAGGCAAGTCAGACCAAGACGGCGATGGCAGCGTGGATACCAAGCTCACCGGTATCAACATCGCGCCCGATACGCTCAAGCTGGGCTGGAGCGCCGTGTGGAACGACCGTCTCTCGACGCGCCTACAGGGCAGCTATTACTTCGACCGCAGCGTCGATAACCCGGCGCTCGACTTTGATGGCTACGGTTTGGTGGACGCCTCGCTGGCCTACCAGCTCCCTACGGGGCAGCTATCGCTGGGTATCGAGAACCTGACCGACGAAGACTACCTCACTTACTACTCTCAAGCCGCTCGCATCAGCGATGAGTACTACTTCACCGGCCGTGGGCGCACGTTCACGGTGGGGTATCAGCTGGATTTTTAAGGCTCAGGCGTCTTGTTTCTAGTGCTGTCTAACGCATGGCCACTCCTTCGAAGGAAGGAGTGGCTAACCGACAACCAACTGAACGTGCCGGAGGAGGGCGTTTCGTTCAAGCAGTAACACAACAAAAACCGCGCGATGTGACTAGCCATGGATGCGTGGGTTTACCTATCGATGGGTAAGTAAACCTTTAAAAAGGATGACATTCTGCGGAGGCTATATGAGCTACGCACAGGATCATCGCTCAGCGAGCGATATTAGTCAGTGTGCCTCAGTGCATGCGTTACTCAATTGTATTATCAAAGAAGTCGCCATACCTGAACGAACGTTAGCGTTTCAATGGCCGAGCCATCGTCGCGGGTTGCCTGAGGAGTTGTCGGGTATTCCCCTTCAGATCAAGTGGTCAACGTCGCTGGACTTATGGGTAATGGTAGACCGCCAGTCGACGATAGGTAGCCAGTATTATCTTTCCGATGTTTACCTAAAGGCCAAAGACGATCCTGAGTGGACAGCCGCTGATGCCGAGACGCTTATTAGCGGTCTGCTCAAGCATCTGCCCAGTGCCGATACCGCTATTAATCAGGAGCTGGCGCAGCAGGTTCGTCAAAGTCGTCAAGTGATGGCAGAGATTGTCACGCATGCTGCCGAGCTGCCTAACCGACAGCCCTTAGCCGACTATCCTAGCAGCGAACAAGGGTTGTGGTTTGGTCATCCGAATCACCCCACGCCTAAAGCGCGCCAGTGGCCTGATGAATGCTTGGCTGATGGCACTCCTTCTTACGCCCCGGAGTGTGGCATCGCCACCTCGCTCTATCAGTTCTCCTTTCCCGCAGACGGGTTACGCGTTCAGGCCAACCGCGTTGAAGAAGAGGACGTACTTTCCTACGTGGCAGACCAAGCGGCCGCCGAGAGTGATGAACGCGTCGTGCTGAGCATGCATCCGGTGCAAGCGGCCATGTTTAAGAAAGCGCCTGCCGCCAGAGAGCTGCTTCAGCGCAACGTGATCAGGGATCTTGGTCAAAGTGGTTTTAGCGCAGTGCCAACGGCCTCCATGCGCACGTGGTATATCGAAGGGCATCCCTGGTTCATCAAAGGATCGCTCAATGTGCGCATCACCAACTGCGTGCGTAAAAACGCGTGGTACGAGCTGGAAAGCACGCTGGTGATTGATCGCATCATGCATCAACTGGGTCGCTTGGAAGACCCTTCCCTGGCGACGTTACTCGTTGCCGAGGAACCCGCCACGGTGCATTGGACGCCTAACGAGGGCAGCGAGGAGCAGCAGCGTTGGTTCCGCGAACAAACAGGCATCATCTTGCGAGAAAACTTTTGTCGACGGTTCTCTCCTCAAGATTGCTTACTCACGGGCACGCTATTTGCGCGTGATACGACGCTGGTGCCTATGGTGCTCTCCTTCATTTCACAGGGGTATGAAGGCTCGCGCAGTACCAGCACCTTGCCTGAACAGAATCAGGTGAGAGCTTGGTTTCAGGCGTATTTGCGGACGCTGCTGGCACCGGTGCTGGGGCTTTTCTTCCGGCACGGGATCGTCATGGAGCCGCACTTACAAAACTGCGTCTTGATTCATGAGGCGGGAACGCCCCAGAAAATGCTGTTACGTGACTTCGAGGGGGTCAAGTTGACCCGTGATAAGGGCACCGCATGGTTGGCGGGTGAAGTCCTTCACCCTCGCGTCGAAGCATCCATGATCTATAGCCGGGAGCAAGGTTGGAACCGAATTGCCTACTGCCTGTTCGTCAACCACATTGCGGAGGCTATTCTCGCGCTGAGCTGGCAACGACCAGCGTTGGCGGATGCGTTATGGCAAGACACGTCGACGGAGTTGCAGCGTGTGCGTAATAAGCTGGAGGTGGCCGCGCCAGAGCTCGATGCGCTGTTACAAGGCGGCGCGCTGCCCTGCAAGACCAACTTCAAATTACGGCTCATGGCTCAGGCAGACCGCCAGGCGCACTATGTGTCGTTGCCCAACCCTTGGCACGTTCCTCGGGTTATGGGGCGGGAGGTAGCCTATGGCTGAACCAAATGAGTTGCCACTTTCGATCCTTTCAGCAATAGAGCGATACCGCCAACAGTGTAGCGACCCCATGGTCGCCTTTTTCTACGACCTGCCTGCCTTGGCCGCCCACGCTAACGCCATGAAAGCGGCGCTGCCACCGGGAGTGGAGCTGTACTACGCCATCAAGGCGAACAGCGAGCCTGCCATCATCGATACCTTGGCCCCTATCGTAGATGGCCTAGAGTTATCTTCCGGTGGAGAAATCGAGCGCGCGTGCCGAAGTGCCACGCCACGGCCATGGGTGTTATCGGGGCCTGGCAAGCTAGATGCGGACATGCGTAGTGCCATCGAGCGGGGCGTGGAGGCGTTTCATGTCGAAAGTCTCGGAGAAATTGCGCGTTTGCAGTCCATCGCTGCAGCGTTGGGGCGTACGCAGCCCGTTCTTTTGCGTATCAACCCTTGGTTACCTGAATCGTTTTCCAGTCGTTTGCGCATGGCTGGCACGGCGACACCGTTTGGTATCGATGAAGCACAGCTCCCCCAGGCCGTCAGTGCCGTGGATAACGCGCCAAACCTAAAGCTCTGCGGCTTTCATGTGCATGCCATGTCGCATCAAACAAGCGAGCAGCGCCATCAACAGTTACTCGCGTTCTACCTGGAGCGTTGGCCATCGTGGCGAGCGCTGGCCCGTTACCCCGAGCAACTGACTCAGCTCAACGTGGGAGGCGGCATTGGGGTGAATTATCGCCAGCCTTCCCACCAGTTCGACTGGGCTAGTCTCTGCTACGCCTTCGGGCAACAGCTCGACAACCTTTCCGAACCGCCACGCGTTCGTTTCGAGATTGGGCGCTATCTTTCTGCCTTTTGTGGCTACTACGTCATGGAAGTGTTGGATACCAAAGTCAGCCATGGTGAAGGGTTTTTAGTCTGTCGAGGGGGAACGCATCAGTTCCGCTTGCCTGTGGCGCAGGGGCACGACCATCCGGTCATTCACTTACCCCGCGACCCAGAGCAGTCGAGCAATGGCGAACAACGCGCTTGGACGGTCGTGGGGCAGCTTTGCACCCCAAAAGATGTATTGAGCCGACACCAAGAGCTGCGTGGCGTCAGGGTGGGGGACTTATTGGTGCTGCCTTTGGCAGGTGCCTATGGCTACAACATTTCCCATGCGGACTTCCTGTGTCATCCCCGGCCATCTCAGCACTTTGTGACGGACACTGCTGAAGCGCTGCATTCTCGCCCCGGGCTTCGTCGCGTGTTGGCTGAAGGTTACTCAGGCTAATCGTTATCCATTTCTCTATGTTGTGAAGGTACTCCATGACGTCACAAGCATCTTGGCTGCCCACGCGGGCGGTCATCGAGAACTCCGTTGTCTCCACACCTTTTTCTTCTTTGGATAGCTGGCGCCACTACCGGCGTATTGAGCAGCGTGTCATTGGGCAGTTGCTGCAAACCCTGCTGTATGAAGATGTGCTGAGCTATGCCGTCGTGCCTAACCCAGCCGCCACGCGGGTTGGGGCTTCACGATTTTCAATCACGCTAGGTAGCCGCTGCTATTGCGTTGAGGGTTGGGTTTGCCACAGCTTCCACCTGATTCGTCTTGACCATGCCACGCTGTCGGTGAGTGGCGCGCCGAACCAACCCGGCACCATCAGTTTGCAGTGCTTCATTACGGATCTCGAAGAGACGTTGGGGGAGGGAGCCATTCAGCCAGGCTTCGTCAACGAGTTGATTCAGACACTCATCAAAGACACCCAGTCGGCTGCGTTTGCGCTGAGTGACATCGCATCGCCTCAAACGCTGGAGGCGGATGCATTAGAGCGCTATTTCACGGATGCCCATAGTTACCACCCTTGCTACAAGTCACGGCTGGGGTTCTCCTTACAGGATAACCAGCGCTACGGCCCCGAGTTTGCTCAACCGCTTCGCGTTGTTTGGCTAGCGGTGCCCAACCAGTTAGCCCATGCAAGTGCGGTGGATGGTGAAACCTGCCTGGGCCGGGCCATGGAAGAGGCTGGGCCAGAGGTGCTAGCGAGGTTAGAGGTCTATCTCGAACGCCAGCAGCGTCGGCGCGATGAGGTCGTGCTCATGCCCGTGCATCCATGGCAGTGGGAAAATGCTCTGGTAGATGCGCTCTATCCCGAGCTTGCCAGTGGCGATATTGCCTTCCTGGGGGAGGGCGAAACGGTTTATACCCCTCAGCAGTCGATACGTACCCTGGCCCCGGTAACAAGCCATCGACCCTACCTCAAGCTGGCGATGAGTATCACGAATACGTCTAGCACACGTATATTGGCGCGCCATACCGTCACCAACGGCCCCATCATCACGCAGTGGCTTCAGCGGCTGATCGAGACGAATGATACCGCTTCCTCTGCGGGCTTTGTCCTGTTAGGGGAGATTGCTGGCGTGGCCTTGGATGAGCGCGCGTTTGCTGCCAAGCGCTATGCAGAGGTGTATGGCAAGGTCGGGGCCATTTGGCGACAGAATATCCGCCAATATTTACATGAGGGCGAGCAAGCTGCCCCGCTCAACGGGTTGAGTCAGCTTACCCGCACGTCGCAAGGGGAGCCCTCTGATCCATTTATCACGCCTTGGGTAGAGCGCTACGGGCTAGCGGCGTGGACGCGCCAACTGATTCACGTTACGACGCTACCGATCATCCATCTGCTGTTTGCGGAAGGTATCGGGATGGAATCCCACGGGCAAAATATCGTCGTCATCCATCGTGATGGCTGGCCTACGCGCGTTGCCCTCAAAGATTTTCATGACGGCGTGCGTTTTAGCAAGGCGCATCTCGCCCGTCCCGAGCTGGCGCCTAAGCTTGAGCCGGTCCCTCCGCGTCATGCCGCACTCAATCGCAACTCCTTTATCGTCACCGATGATCTAGCGGCGGTGCGTGACTACTCCTGCGATGCCTTTTTCTTCATTGCGCTTGGTGACATGGCGATTTTTTTGAAGCGCCACTTTGGCTTGGAGGAGGCTCACTTTTGGGCCATGACGGCAGAGGTCGTCAAAGAGTATCAGCGCGAGCATCCCCAGCACGCTAAGCGCTATCGCTGTTTTGATGTGTTTACTCCGGAGTGGGAAGTGGAGGCGCTCACTCGTCGCCGTCTCTTTGGAGACGAGCAGCCCCAGGTCAAAAAGGTGCCCAATCCGCTGGCCGCCTTTGCGCCTGAAGGAGAGCGCGCATGTTGAGAACGAACCAGCTAAAGCGTGCGCTGCTAGAGGGTAAGGAAGTCTTCGGCGTAATGGCCTCCATGCCGACCGCTGCCTCGATTGAGTTGATTGGAGAAGCAGGCTTTGACTACGTGGTCATCGATACCGAGCACGTTCTGATCAACCCAGAAACCGTCGAACACATGATTCGTACCGCAGAAAGCTATGGGATGACGCCGCTGGTTCGAGTGGCGGATACGGAACCCAAACAGCTGCTGCGCCTGCTGGATGGCGGTGCGCAAGGCATCGTATTACCCAATGTGGAGTCGGCAGCGTCGTTAGCAAACGCGGTTGCTGCCTGTAAATACGCGCCTGAAGGAGCAAGGAGCCTCAACGCCGGTCGCCCTGGTGGATTTGGTAAGTCCTCTCTCGTCGAGTACGTGGGGCAAGCCAACCAAGAAACGATGGTCATTGCCATGATTGAAAGTTGTCGAGGTGTGCAGCAGATAGAAGCGATTTGTGCCGTGCCTGGCTTGGATATGGTGCTGGAAGGCGCAGCGGATCTTTCCCAGTCCCTGGGGGTGACGTGGCAAACCGATCATCCAGACGTCGTTCAGTCGCTCGAGCATGTTCAGCGGACGGCTCAGGCATTTGGTATCCCCTACGGGGCCTTTCTCCGCCACTCCCGAGCTAAAGCGCGATGGCAGGCACGGGGTGTTCACACCTTCATGCTGGGAGATGAGCGAGGGATTGCGTTTCGCGCTCTGCAAAAGAGCCTTCACGAAGCTAAAGACGTCTCACACTGATCGATGTTTTCACGTTACTGATACTGTTTTGGAGTTTAGGCACATGACATCCGTTAATGCTCAGCACTATGCGCAACAGCAGATTCTGCAATGTTTGGTCGATGGGTGCTTGGTAGAAGGCTTGCTAGAGGGGCTCGATGCGCAGTGGAGCATCGTCGGTGACGACGAGAAAGCACTGACTGGCTTGTTTGGTGGTTTTACCCGTGATCCCGCGCAGCGTCTTTGGCGCTGGCCAGCAAAGCCGGGTTGGCATGTCGCGATGCTGCTTCAGCCTGGTATCACGCAGGCTTGGGAGAAAGTGCCGCAGACGCCGGTCGTGTTGGTCGACCATGCCGCAGGTCAGCATCACGCTTTGTCACCTGAGGCCTTCATGCATTACCTCTTTGCTAACGGAGGCGGGGATGACGCAGCCCTAACCCAGGGGCAGGAAGTATTTTTGCAGGCGCTCTCCGATACGCTTTGGCAAGCGACCAGCTCGGTGAAGCATCAGGTAAGAACGGCGGATTTGCCCACGCTTGCCACGGCTGATCATTTTGCCGTGATGGAGCAGTGGGCATCGCTGTTGGATCGCCCTTATCACCCCACGGCGAAAGCCAAGCAGGGGTTGAATAATCAGGAGTATCACGCCTATATGGCGGAGTTCAATCGGCCTATCGAACTCTGTTGGGTCGCCATCGACAATAACGCTTTGCTCAGTGGTGACGGTGTCAACGAAGAAACGCCGCTGCCAGTGCGCTGGCTCGCCAGCGAGACCAGCGCTGGGATGTTGGAGCAGGAGATGGTCGAGCGAGGCCTAGCGCATACGCATACCGCCATTCCGGTACATCCGTGGCAGTACGAGCATGCGTTGCCCCGTTGGTTGCAAGACGCCTTTGAAGCCGGTGCCTGCGTGTCACTCACGACCGTCACGGAACCCTGGCTAGCCACCTCCTCGTTACGGTCGCTTGCGCCCACCACGGCCAGCCCGCACTTTCTCAAACTGCCCATGGCCATTTACTCTCTGGGGGCTTCTCGCTATTTACCGGCCGTGAAAATGATCAATGGCGATCTCAGTGCCCGCTTGCTGCAGCAGGCCAAGGCACGCGACGCTCGATTAGCGCAAGGCCTCTATCTATGTGATGAAAGCAAGTGGTGGGCGTATATGCCGCAAGGGGCAACGCTCTTTGATGAAGCGCCTCGTCACCTGTCGGCCATGGTGCGTAGCTACCCCTCTGAGTTACTGGAAGACGATACCGTGCGTTTGGTGCCCATGGCCACGCTGGGAACGCCATTACCGGGTGGTGAGCATCATGTGTTCGATGACTGGTTAGCCGAGCGTGAGTGGCCTGCGAGTGCGGCATCCGTGACAGCCCTCTTCGGCGAGCTGTGCGACCGATTCTTCGAGATCAACCTACGCCTGTTTCGGTTGGGGATGCTGGCAGAAGTCCATGGTCAGAATGCGGTCATGGTCTTTAAATCAGGCCGGTGCCACGGCGTGCTGTTACGCGATCATGACTCGCTGCGTATCTGCGTTGAGCGGCTGGAACAGCATGGGATGCAGGATCCGTGCTACCGCATCAAGCAAGGTCACTCCAATACCCTTTACCACGATAGCCTGGAAGCCCTGCTGTTTTGGCTGCAAACCCTTGCCATTCAAGTCAATCTACGCGCCATCATCGACGCGCTGGTAGGCTACTACGGAGTCTCGGCGCACACTCTATGGGAGACGCTGGCGATACGGTTGAGAGCCCAGCTGGAGGAGGTTGCTTTTGACCAACACGACCGGGATAGGCTGCTGAAACAGTTGTTCGAGCAGGAGCAGTGGCCCTATAAACGCCTGATTTCACCGATCATCGAGCGAGCGGGAGGGCCAGGCAGTATGCCCTTCGGCACCAGCGCAACCTGTAATCCGCTTCGCCGAGTCGACGTTTCCCAGCAGCGGCACCATAAGGAAGCGGTAATGGAACACTAAGGCAAAAGCCGCCTAGTAGATCAACTAGGCGGCTATTCAATCAACGCGATGAACTAGCAAAACCAAGCGGGATGTTTTGCTCGCAGCACACGCCGCTTCTCGTCTTCCTGCGCCTGCTTTTTCTCTGCGGCACTCGCAAGCGCCTCTGCACGGTGAGGAGGTATAACGAAGAGCCCATCGTCATCTCCGATGATCAGATCCCCTGGGGCTACGACACACCCTTCGATCGTGATGGGCGTGTTGATCTCGCCCTCTAGCGAGAGTGCTCGGGTGGTTAACGGGCTTGTTCCCCGCGCAAACGTGGGTAGCGTTAGCTGAGAAAGATGGGCCCAGTCGGTGACCGACCCATTGGTCACCACGCCCGCCAGGCTTTTTTGTAGAGCGGCGTAAGCGCGAAATTCTCCCCAACAGGCACGCTGTACATCGCTGCCGACGTCGATCACCAGCACGTCGCCTGGGCGTGCCATGGTCAGCGCCTCACGGATGATGCTGCCATCCACATGGGGGATGCGCACCGTGAGGGCCGTGCCTAAAAGCCGAACAGGGCGCTTGAGAGGCAGAAGGGTCGCGATGGCTCCGATATCGGTAAAATGCCCGAGTGTCGAGGTGGCAATGTCCTCGAATCTCTGCCGCTGCTGGGGGGTGATGCTCTCCTTACGGGGCAGGACATGAAACATAGAACTCTCCCTGATTCCCTCAAGCGCGCTGGTAGCGCGTGCGGTGCAGTAAATAAACAAAGAAGGGCGCGCCGATGCCAGCGACGAAAATACCTGCGGGCAGGTCTTTGGGAAGAAAAGCGACCCGGCCCAACAAATCGGCATACAGTACGATCAGCGCCCCTACCAGCGCCGATGCAGGAATGAGGCGTGCCATATGGCGTCCCACACATTTCGCCGCGATATGAGGCGCCATTAAGCCCACGAAACTGATGGCACCTGCATAAGCCACCGCAGCGCCTGCCAAAACCACGGCACAGGCCAGTAGGATGACTCGGCTACGCATCACTGCCACGCCTAGCCCTTCCGCCACCTGATCCCCCAGTGCCATGGCATCTGCATGGCGGGCGAAGGCCAAGCAGACCGGCGTGGTCACCACCAGCCACGGTAGTAAGCCATTGACGTCCCGCCACTGTGCCGCATAGAGACTGCCGGTGAGCCAGACGTAGGCCGACATGGCAGCAGCGTCGCTGCTAATGACGATCAATAGCGTGGTGCCTGCTCCCATGGCCGCGGCCAAACCAATGCCCACGAGTACCATACGTGACGGGTGTAGACCGCTTTTCCAAGCGAGTGCAAAGACCAGCAGGGCCGATACCAGGGCACCCAGCATGGCAAAGAGTGGCAGCCAATGAATACCTATGGTGCTGCTGAACAGCGCTAAAAATAGGACCGCCGCCAGTGCGGCGCCGCTAGTAATGCCGATGACATCAGGAGATGCCAGCGGATTGCGGACGATACCCTGCAAAATGGCTCCTGCCATCGCCAAGGCGCCACCCACCAAGATAGCCAATACGATTCTCGGTAGGCGCAACTCCCAAACGATAAAGACAATGTCGCTACTTTGCGGCGCTGTTAACGCCTTTAAAACGTCCACGAACGAGGTAGGAAAGCTACCCAAACTCAGCGATAAGCCTGCGCTGGTCAACAGCAAAATGGCCAAGCCGACGACTGTGAGCAGCGACCGATAGTCATGGCGCTGCTCAGCGTAGATAAAGGAGCGTGAAGTATTCGGTGTCATTGGCCAGCCATGTTGCGTCGCGCCAGATAAATGAAGAAAGGCGTACCCAGCAAAGCGGTCATCACGCCCACGGGGATCTCCTGGGGAGGAATTAAAAAGCGTGATGCCACATCTGCCAGCAATAGAAGGCTGGCGCCTAGTAGCGCACAGGCGGGCAAAAGCCAGCGGTGATCGATACCAAACAGACCCCTCGCCATATGAGGAATGATCAACCCTATGAACCCGATCATCCCCGATAGGGCCACGGAGCTGCCCGCCAACACGATCACGACGAGTCCGAGCAGCAGTTTTATCGTAGTGGCCTGTAAACCCAGGCCTGTCGCCATGTCATCGCCTAACAAGAGCGCATTGGCATGACGGACCAGCAGGGTGCAGAGCAGTAGCGCCGCGCCAAATAGCGGTAATAAAGGAACCACCAACGCAAGTTCTCGCCCGGTTACCGAGCCTGCCAGCCAGTAGAGCACGCTTTCGAAGCTTTGCTGATCGATCACCAGTAGCCCCTGGCTGAAGGCGACGAACATGGCCGTCACGGCCACCCCGGCCAGCACGACACGCAGCGGCGATAGCTCTCCGTGTCGTCCCCTACTTAGCAGAATGACCAAAAGCGCGGCCACCGATGCACCGAGAAGAGCCGCCCAGACATAGTGGGCAGGCGCTGATAGCGGCAGGAGCGACACGGCAACCACGACAAAAAACATAGCCCCCGCATTGATGCCTAAGAGGCTAGGTGAGGCCAGCGGGTTGCGTGTGATGGTTTGCATCAGAGCCCCGGCAATGGCGAGGCTAGCGCCCACCAACGCTGCGATGATCGCTCGAGGAAGACGCTCGGTGATGAGAATGATGTGTGCGACATTGCCGGGATCGTAGTGATGTAAGGCCGACCACAGCGTGTGCCACGCAATATCGGTCGTTCCTGATAGCGTGCTGGTTAAAAATGCGCTCCAGGTCACCACCACCCCAATCAGCAGCCCGAGACTTTTAGCGATGTGGCTATCTAGCATCCTGCGTCTCCTGGCTGCTAGCAGGCGCATCACGTTGCTCGAGGCCTTCAAGACCATAGTGGCGATAGAGGTCATCAAGCATGGCATTGGCGGCGAGTATACCGCCGCCCATCATCCAGTTGATGGGGTCGACCTCAAATACCCGCTGATGTTCGACGGCCTCTAGCTGCTGCCACAAAGGATGGGACGACCAGTGCTGGTAGTTATCGAGAATCGCTGGGTCTGGTTCCAGCAGCACGAAAATGACATCGGCATCCAAAATAGGGATGTTCTCAGTGCTGGAAAGCTTCATGCCCCAACCGTGCGTGTTCAAGGTATCGGGTTGCTCGAACCCTAACTCATCAAGAATATAGCCCGCAAAGCCGCCAGAGTAGATACGCAGGTGATCACTTTTGAAGCGGATCACCGCGACTTTTTGCGGCCACGCATCTCCAAGCGTGTCTGCTATTTGCCGGTGAAAGTCGTCGACCCTCGTTGCCCAATTGCGCAGTAACGCATTGGCTACTTCCTCTCGACCTGTGGCATTGGCCACCAGGGTCAGCGTCTCCTTGAAGTCAAAAACGTTATCGGCCGTGGCAGTGGGGGCGATGGCCGTCAGCAACGGTTGTATCCTCTGATGACGAAAATCCGTGGCCACGATGACATCAGGGTTTAGCCAAGCGATTTTTTCCAAGTTTGGCTGTGTTTCCAGGCCCACGTGCGGCACGTCGTTTAATTCGTCGCGTAGGTAGCGATACATGGGTTTTTCCAACCATGAGTCCACCACGCCAATGGGGGTGATCCCCAATGCGACGGCGCTATCCGTCGCACCTTGATAAAGCGTTACGACGCGTTCAGCGGAGGGTGTTTGGCTCCTGTGGGATTGGGCGGCACAGGTAGCGCCTATCAAGCTCACGACGAAGGCAACGCTCAGCAGCGTCTTCCCCCATGAAGATCGCCATGTCATTCGGTGCGTTTGAAAAGGGATCATTTGGCTCTTCCTTGAAGCGACGTTTGCGGCTGGCTGTTCGAGGAGGAGGGCATCGCCATGTCTGGTGAAACACCGGAGCGACCCAGTGCCCACGCCAGAGGTAGACATGCCAGCGCGATACCCGCCAAGACAAAAAAGGCCACATGCAGGGCAGAGGCACTGGCCTCGGAGTAGGAGGTGCCCAGGTCCAGGGATGCTCGTACACTCATGTCGTAGTAGACCGATAGTGCGACTACCCCGAGTGAGGAGACGAGTCGACGCGCCATGTTGTTCATGGCCGAGGCCTGGGCCACCTGCTGTTCAGGAAGATCTTTCATGCCCACCGTGGTCGCCGGTAAGTAAGCGAATCCCAACCCGATCCCACGAAGCCCCATCCAGGCAGCAATAATCCAAACGGGCGTAGCCGCGCTCAGCGTGCCGAGTCCTATCAAGCTGATGACCGTGGCGATAAGGCCTAAACCGATACACCACTGAGGGGGCGCCCGGTCGATACAACGGCCTGCGATGGGCGAACAGGCAGCGGCAGCAAGCGCGGTGGCGAGAAACACGAGGCCTGTCGTCAGCGGGCTAAAGCCCAGCGTGTTTTGCATCCACAGAGGGATCAACAAGATGCATCCAAACAGGATGATCGATTGCAAACTGGCAAGCAGCACGCTGTAGCGAAAGCGATGATGGTTAAATAGGGACAGGTCGAGCAGCGGCTCAGCCTGCTGTCGTTCAACACGTATGAACAGCGTTAACGCGATGGCGCCTAGTAGAAGCGGCACAAGGGTAGCGGGGCGCAACAGGTCAGACAGCGTTTCCACGCCATTGAGAGAAAGCAGTACGCCTCCGATACCTAACGTGATGAGACAAAAGCCCGCTAGGTCAAACTGACGTCGAGTCGGCCGCGAGTCGGCGGATAAATAACGGTAACCGCATATCAGCCCTACGATCGCGAAGGGCATATTCATCAAAAACAGGGCTCGCCAGTGGCTGATCTCCAACAGCAGGCCTCCCACCGTCGGACCTATGGCGGGCGCCATCATGACGGCAAAGCCCCATACACCGCTGGCACGTCCCCGCTGTTCGCGAGGGTAGGCGGAAAAAATTAACGATAGAGACAGGGGAATCATCAAGCCAGCGGCGATCCCTTGCACGCCTCGGGCCACGATGATGCCATTGAGATGTTGCGCTAAGGCACCGAGCCCCGAGCCGGCCAAAAAACCGCATAGGCCCATGAGGTAAACCGTTTTTCGCCCCCATCTGCCTGCCAAATAGCCCGTCAGCGGCATTGTCATCGCCATGGCAATCATAAAGATGGTCACTACCCAACTGACTTGGGTGGCGCTAGCGTTAAACGTCACCATGAGTTCAGCGACGGCTAGGTTAAGAGCGCTGTTATTGAGGCTGACGGTAAAGGTGCCCAGTAGCACGCTGATCAGCACTTTTTTGCCGTTGGAAGTCGCGTTCGGCATGAGACCCACTTTCTGAGATGTCATGGGGATATGGCAAAGCAGACGTGCTGCTATGACGCCTCACCCAGAAAGTGATGATGCCATGTTAAGGCTGTTTAATGCAAATAGTTATCAATTGTGATTGAGCTTTTGAATCGACGCGCGCGATGACCGTGCTCTTTAAATAAGGGCGGCCGCCACCTCCACCGCCCCAAACACCGCCACCCCCGCCGCCACCGGCCAGCCCAGTGAGCGCAGGCGACGCCACACCAACAGCGTAACGCTCAGGCCAATCGCGGTGGCCAACCAAGAGATGGCGCTGGGGTTGACGGGTACCATCGAAACGCCCAGCACGGCGGCAATCATCATGGGGCCTAGAATCACCAGCCATTGGGGCATGGCGTTCATTCCCGTTGTGCTGCCCAGCCGACGCTGCATCCATAAAAAAGGCACCACGCGCATTAGTAGCGTGCCCAATGCACAGATAATAACGGCGATCCACATGGCACTGCTCATGGGCGGCTCCTGCGTGGTTGAAAGGTGACCGTGTAGAAGCACAGCGCGCCGCAGGCGGCTGCAAGGGGAATCGCCACGTTGCTCCACCCGGCCAGGTTCAACCCGAGCGCGGCAAGAATGGTACACAGCATCGCGGCGGCCCAGCGCTTGTCGGTAAAGCGCGGTGCCACCATGGTGAGAAACAGCGCGGGGAGGGCGAAGGGCATAATTTCACCCAGCAGCGGCCAGCGGGCGGTGACCGCTTCGCCGCCGGTCGCACCCACCGCGGTGCCGATAATCCACACCGCCCACGCCAGCAGCGACGCCCCTACGAACCAACTAAACCGCTTCACTTCTGGTAGCTGAGGGAGCCGTGTAAGCGCTAAGGCAAAGACTTGGTCGGTCAGCCCGTGCATCAGCCAGGGCCAGTGGCGGCTGCGGGGCAGCAGCGCCGCCAAATTGGGGCCGTACACCACATGGCGCACGTTGATGAGCAGCGTCATCGCCACCACCAGCCATAGCGGCGCGCCAGCGGCAATCATGCCCACAAATAGAAACTGCGACGCGCCTGCGTAAATCAGTGCGGAAATTATCGCAGCTTCCCAGGTGGTAAAACCGGCCTGCGTCGCGACTAAGCCAAACGAGAGCGACACGGGAATGTAGCCACCTAATAGCGGAATGGCTTCACGCACGCCCTGAAGCGCAGAGCGCAACGGAGAGTGTTGGGTGTGCATTGTGTGGTCAACTGGCTGGCTCATGAGCGGGTGCCTTTTTGCCCGTAGGTGACGGTGAGTAGCAGGGTAGCTTCAGTTGTATGGGTGCGGTAAAGGTGTGGCTGGTCGGCGGGAAATGTCACACTCTCACCGGGGCCAAGCGCTGTGGTGGCACCTTCAGGCCCGGCTTCTAACCATCCGCTGATGAGCGTCAGCGTTTCCTGCGTACCCGGTGTATGGGCTTCGGCATGGCGCAGCGTATTGGGGGCACAGCGCATCCAGTAGGCGTCTACCTGAGGCGTGTCTTTACCTTGGTCAATCAGCTGTACCTGCACGCCATCTTCGCCCAACGGCACGCTGATCGGTGCGACCAGGGTGCCAAATGGGGCGTTGAGCTGAACCGCCAGCCGCCAGATGGTATCCAGCGTCGGGTTACCGTTGCCCTGCTCTAAGCGGCATAGGTTGGATTTCGCAATACCCGCCGCGCTGGCAAGTTGAGAAAGCGACAAGCCCTGCGCTTTGCGAAGCGCCTGAAGGTGTTGGCCTAACGTAAGAAGAGAGTGCTCATCCATAGTGATTGCCCGCTGTTCCTTTTATAGAACGTTCTATATAAGGAACAGCGGGCTGTCAATCGACAAGCCATAAAGAAGTGATTAGGTAGGCTTGCGCGCTCGGCAGGCGGCGGCGGTAAACAGCACGTCGGTGGAGGAGTTGAGGGCTGTCTCGGTGGAGTCCTGCACCACGCTAATCACAAAGCCGATGGCGACGGCCTGCATGGCGACTTCGGTAGGAATGCCGAACAGACTAGCGGCCATGGGGATCAACATTAAAGAACCGCCCGCCACGCCCGAAACGCCGCAGGCCGCAAGGGCCGACACCACGCAGAGCAGCAGCGCGGTGGGGAAGTCGACGCTAATCCCCAGCGTATGCGTGGTGGCCAGGGTGATCACGGTAATCGTGATCGCCGCGCCGCACATATTGATGGTAGCGCCCAGCGGAATGGAGATGGCGTAGGTGTCGGCATCCAGGTCTAAGCGGCGGCACAGCTCCAGGTTGACCGGGATATTGGCCGCCGAGCTACGGGTGAAAAACGCCGTAATGGCGCTGCCCCGTAGGCAGGCGAATACCAGCGGATAAGGATTTTGGCGGGTGGCTAAATAGACCAGCAGCGGGTTACTCACTAGCGCCACAAACAGCATGCAGCCGACGATCACCCCGAGTAGCTGGGCGTAGTTGAGCAGCGCCTGCACGCCCGATTCAGCTAGCGTACCGGCCACCAAGCCGAAAATACCCAGAGGAGCTAAGCGAATCACCAACGTGACAATACGCGTAATGGCGGCGGATAAGTCGCTGAGCGCTTGGCGGGTAGTGTCGCTGGCTTGGCGCAGCGTTAAGCCCAAGCCAATCGCCCAGGCCAGAATGGCAATAAAGTTGGCTTCCATCAGGGCGGTCACGGGGTTTGCCACCGCGTTGAGCAGCAGGTCGCGCAGCACGCTAAGAATATCGCTGGGTGGGTTGCCGTCTACTTGGCCTGCATCCAGCGCAAGCTCCGTAGGCAGTGCAAAGCTGGCGGCTACGGCAATCAAAGCTGCCATTAGCGTGCCCACCACATAGAGAACCAGCACGGAGCGGATACGTGTGGGCTGGCCTGTTTGGTGAGCAGCAATGGCGGCAGCCACCAGCACAAACACTAAAATAGGGGCCACGGCTTGGAGCGCTGCAATAAATAGCTGGCCAAGTAGCGCAACGTTGCGAGCTATGTCGGGGGTGAACAGGGCCAGTAGCACCCCGGCTATGATCCCGATAACGATTTGAGGGATCAGCCCTAGCCGTAAAAGCGGCCGAAACAAGGCATTAGCGGTGGCAATCATTGCGCGACTCTCAGGTAGTAGAAGGTGGGAAGCGGTGCGGAGGTACCGCAACCGCGCCTGAAAGGGGCAGCATTCTACCAGTTGCGGGCGCATCTTGGGCGTGCATGTAAAAAAACGTGACCCGCTATCTCTGGCCTCAGCGCCAGATTATACTTTGTTGGCTGCGGGGCATTACCGCAGCGCGGCACTTATGCCACCTCCCGCCTGTTAAAAAAAAGAAAAAGGAACGTTCCATGCGCATGAAAGTGTTGTTAGCTGCAGTGCTGATGCTGTGTAGCTCGTCGTTGGTCATGGCTGCCGACTACTACGTGGATATCACTAACCGTACCGGCTATACCATTTATTACATGTACGTGAGCCCGGAGGACTCAAAAAGCTGGGAAGAGGATGTATTGGGAAGTGATGTGCTGATGGACGGGGATACGCAGCGCGTTACGCTAACGGGCTACTCAAGCCCCTACTTTGATATCCGCTTAGTGGATGAAGAAGACGACAGCTACACCTTTTGGAACGTTGACGTTTCTACGCAAGACCTTGAAGTAACGCTGGATAATCTAGACTAACAACATGCCAACGGCTTGCTCCTGACTGGGTAGCAAGCCGTTTAGTCACAGTAGTTGCTGTGGGCAGGTATCTACCTAACGTTAGGCAACCGCACTGGATTGAGTAAACGTCGGTGTGCGCTGAGCGATGTGTAAAGTGGCTTGTGCCGCAGTGTGGGCACTTAGTGCTGCCATATCTGCGTAAGCTTGCTCAGTGAGGTCAATAACATCTGGAGAAGCGCCCCATTTAAGCAACATGTCGTCGATATGACGCTCTGCCGCTGCAAACTGGCCGCAATGGCTTAACAGCTTGGCAATGGTGTAGTCGCATTGGGGGGTATCGAACATCTCTTCCTTGATCTCTTGAATTGCTAATTGAAGGCCCGCTTGGGAAATATCCATCAATTGATTAGGTTGCATGCCACGACTCCTTGTGAATGCTAACGGCGGCTCATTAAGAGCAAATCGGTCATTTAGTGTTAAACGCGCTATTTGTACGCGTGTTGTACTCTTCGAGGGTAATACAGGGGTTGGTGAGAATCAATCACCTTTTTTGCCGATAAAAAAATCCCCACGCTATGGGTGGGGATTTCGTTGAAAGCGGCGGGAGCTAGAAAGTAAAAGTAGCCAGTAGTGTTACCAGGCAACCTGTGAAAAAAGACACGGTCGCGACAGTAACTACATCCAGCTGTTTAGCTTTTGCACGGCTATGTTTTTGTTCCATAAGATATTTCTCAAGATGCTCTCGGCTGCCAGGCTGGGTGCCTTTGTAAATATGTTGACGGATCATCTGACCTCCCCATGTTTGGGCAATGTGTGTGATCCCCCTCAAAGAGAACAGCAGTGGCGTCACTGGTGCTATCGTTGCACGCTGTGTTGACTCTCCCATCATAGACCAGCGGTTGTGAAAGTGGGTTCATAAAAGCTATACAAAATGTTAACTATGGTGTCATGAGGAGGTCATCTTGAGGGTAGATGCAGCTCAAGATGATGCGGCTGACCGTCTAAGGGCACACGCAGGGGCTGCTCGTCAGAGAGTGACAGCGTGACGCCGTCCAGTACCGCGGAGCGCGCGGTGGTAGCGGCTTCCCTTGTGGTCGAGGGCTGGCTGACCCGAATACGGTATTCGCTGCTGCCCAAGGTGACGGTGGCGCTAAACGAAGGCCACGCGCTGGGTAGGCAGGGCGCGATCACTAACCAATGACCCTCGCGACGTATGCCGAGAATACCTTCCATGCCCGCCTGATACATCCAGCCGGCGGCCCCGGTATACCATGTCCAGCCACCACGGCCTTCGTGAGGTGGAACCGAGTAAACATCAGCCGCCACCACGTAAGGCTCGACTCGATAGCGCGCAGTCTCTTCGGCGGTCAGCGCATGGTTAATTGGGTTGAGCAGTGAGAAGAGGTGATGGGCACGATCGCCTTCGCCCAGTTTGGTGAAGGCCAGAATAGCCCACATGGCGGCGTGGCTATACTGCCCGCCGTTTTCGCGCATGCCGGGCGGATAGCCGCTAATGTAGCCGGGGTCGCGTTGGGGGTGATCAAACGGTGGCCAAAAGAGCAGCGCTAATGGCGGGGTTTGTCGTATCAAGTGGCGCTCTAAAGAGTCCATGGCTAGCGCTGCCCGTTCCGCGGGGGCAGCCCCAGAAAGTACCGCCCAAGACTGGGCAATAGAGTCAATCTGGCAGGCATCGCTGTACTGGCTGCCAAGCCAAGTGCCATCGTCGTAGGTGGCCCGCCGGTACCATTGGCCATCCCAGGTACTCTGTTCCAACGCGGAGCGTAGCGCGCTGGCCTGCTGCTGCCAGCGCTCTGCTCGGCGTTCACTCTCGGGTAGCTGAGGGTGCATGGCGTCATGCTGTTCAGCGTAGGGGATAAACAGGTCTAGCGTTTTAACCAGCAGCCAGCCCAACCACACGCTTTCCCCGCGCCCCTGCGCACCTACACGATTCATACCATCGTTCCAGTCGCCGCTGCCCATTAGCGGTAAGCCGTGTTTACCGAGCTGTGCTAACGAGATATCCAAGCCCCGTGCGCAGTGTTCATAAAGCGTGACGGTGTCTTGGGATACGCTAGGCAACGAAAAATGCTCTTGCTCATGGGGTGCCAGTAACGCACCGTTGAGAAAGCTGATCGGCTCATTCAGGACATCGCGGTCAAGGGAGGCATTGATATAACAAGCGCAGGCATACGCTAACCATACCCGATCATCGGAGATGCGTGTCCGCACCCCTTGCCCTGAGTGCGGCAACCACCAGTGCTGCACATCGCCCTCAGGAAACTGGCGCGAGGCGGCGCGCAGCAAGTGCTGGCGCGTGGTGTCCGGTTGGCTAAAGGTTAACGCCATGCCGTCCTGTAGCTGGTCGCGGAAGCCGTAAGCGCCGCTGGCTTGATAAAAAGCCGAACGGGCGGTTAGCCGACAGGCGATGGTTTGATACAGAAGCCAGCCGTTGAGCATGATATCCATGGTGCGGTCAGGCGTAGTGACTTGGATGGCATTTAACTGCGACTCCCAGTACTGGTTCAATGTGTCCAGTTCTGCATCCATATCAACATCGCG
Organism: Vreelandella lutescens; assembly: GCF_014640815.1. Classification (GTDB taxonomy): domain Bacteria; phylum Pseudomonadota; class Gammaproteobacteria; order Pseudomonadales; family Halomonadaceae; genus Vreelandella; species Vreelandella lutescens. The sequence continues at coordinate 393,906 of NZ_BMHM01000003.1, forward strand.
ATAGCGCGCAATGAGCGCCTGCACGTGTTCAGTGGAGTCGCCTTGGCCTAGCAGCACCACGATGTCGGCGGTTTCTCCTGGCGCTAACGTGCACCTTCGTTGCAGCGCTGCGCAGGGGTCTATGCCTGCGCCTAGTGTGCCTGAAAGGGGACGTTTATGGCGTAGCCCGGCGGGCTCTGAAAGGCTTTTACCGTAACCAATAAACTCGCTGCGATCGGCTGTCCAACTCATTGGCGGCTCGCCAATATCCAAAAAAGCCACTCTGCCGGGAAAGGCGGCGTTCCAGGGGTTGGTGGCCAATAGCGCGCCGCTGCCTGCTGCCTGAGAGGTGATTAAAAACGGAGCCGATGCGCTACGCGACGTGCCAAGCACCCATTCAGCATAGGCAGTAACGGAGAGCTTGCGTACGCGGTTAGAGTGGTTGGTAATCCTCAGACGCGAGATGCGCAGCGGCTCTTCCAGAGGCACCAAATGAAGTAGGGTCATCGCTACCCCATCCACCCGGTGCTCAAACTGGCTGTAGCCAAAGCCATGTCTGGCCACGTAGCGCCCGGCATCGCGAAGCGGGCTGGCGGTAGCGGTATACAGGGCCAAGCTCTCTTCATCGCGAAGGTAAATAACATCCCCGCTGGGGTCGATCACCGGGTCATTGGACCAGGGCGTTAACTGGTTCTCTTTGCTGCTGTCTGCCCATAGGTAGCCCGCGCCGTCCGCCGAGACTTGGCAGCCAAACCGCTGATTCGCCATAACGTTAATCCAGGGGGCGGGGGTGGTGCGGTGGCTATCCAAGAGCGTGACGTACTCGCGGCCCTGCTTGTCAAAGCCCCCTAACCCATTAAAGCATTCAAGCGAAGTGGTGCCAGTGTCAGGGGGAGGGGTATTCAGCTTACGGGGCTGAGGGAGCGCGCGTTTAGTGGGGGGCGTAAAGGTGAGCGTCTTTGTTTCTTTCAGGGTGATCAGCAGTTGAGTGGCGATATCGCCACGCTCGGCCAGCAGGGCAACGCGCGCAATCGACAAGAGCTGCGCACGCGAGGTGGGGCTGATTAAATCAGCGCGTAGAGCAAAGATAGCGCCTTGGGTTTGGCCATCATGCATTCTCGGTCTGGCTTGGCTACTGAGTATAATGGCCTCGATGGCTTGCTGCAGGTCTTGCACGTAAGAAGAGCACCGCTCGTTAATCACTACGATATCCACTTCCAAACGCTTCATGCGCCAGTACTCCTGGGCGCGAAGCAGCTGATGGAGTTGCGCGATATCCATTAGCGAATCGATATGCAGTAGAACGATGGGTAAGTCGCCGGAAATACCGTGTTGCCAAAGCAGCGACTGTGGCCCGGCACCTCGTTGGATGGCTAAGGGGGGGGCTCTAAAACGGGCATCTGGATAAAGCAGTGGAGCCGCTAGGCGCTGAAAATCGGCAGCCTCATCAGGCTGTATGCCTAAGTGACGCAATTGGACCTGCGCTTGCGTCCAGGCCAGCAGTTTAGCGCGCTCAAAGGCGCTGCGATCATGATGCTTATCGATCAAGTCCATCAGCGCCTCTCGGGTAGCCGCCACCACCGTCCAAAAGGCGATACGGGCAACGCTGCCGGGGGTGACCCGCAGGCAATAGCGCAGGGCCAAAATGGGATCAAGTACACTGCCCACCGTACCGGTTAAGCGTTGACCTTCTGCCAGTGCGGCGGCGCTCAACACACCACGGCCCCGGCCAATAAAGGCGTCACGGCTCGTTTCATACTGCATATCACCCACGGTATCCCCTTCCACCACTGCGAAGTGGGCGACCCATACTGAGGGTTCGGTGGGCTCGCGCTGTCGCCGTGTGGCGATGAGTACGTTGAGCTCGGCCAGGTACTCGGTGACCACAAACATTTTTGCAAAGCATGGGTGAGCGTTGTCGGTGGCTGGCGTGGTGAGGACAAGCTCTGCATAGGAGGTCACATCGATATCGCAGGTATGGCGGCCGTTGTTGGTCAGGGTGAGCAGGCGAACCTCGCTGTCATCTTCTCCTGAGACCAGCACATCCAAGTGGCTGGAAATATCGTCGTGACGATGGGTGTAGCGTGCGTAATCTTCAGCAAACAGCGCGTGATTGGCGGTATCGTGAGAGCTGTTATGGTGTTCAGCGGTTTGCCCGGTGGCGGTCCATATGCCCGGATGGCGAGTATCGCGAAGGAAGATAGCGCAGCCCCAGGGGTTGCAAGTGGTATCGGGCTGCCAGCGGGTAATCGCCATGTGGTGCCAGCGGCTGTAGCCTCCGCCGGTTGCCGTCAACATAACGGAGTAGTGGCCGTTGGAGAGCAGGTGCGTCATCGGTGGTCCGTTCAGCGCCGTAGCAACGCGGCGCACGGCTTGGTCGTCGTTGGTGACTTGGCTGGCGGTGGATTTCACCTCTTCGGCCCGTGGGTAGGCAATCGCGACATCCCTGGGGATGCGTTCTTGCAGCAGCAGTTCGGTGGCTTGAATGATCGGTTCACGGTGAAAGCGGGCGCGCATTTTTCCCTGTTGCAGCGTATTAGCGATGGCCACCATGGTCATACCTTGGTGATGCGCCATATAGCTGCGTACTACTACGCCCTCTTCGCCAGCAGGGAGTCGCGAGCGAGTCAGGTCGATAGCTTCATAAAAGCCATAACGCCCACGAGCCCCCATCTCGGCTAAACGGCGATAATTCTGGTAGGCCGCTTCCGGGTCAATCATCGTGGCTAACCCCGTGGCATAGGGGGCCACCACTAAATCTGCCGACAGCCCGCGCTTTAGCCCCAACCCCGGCACGCCAAAATTAGAGTACTGGTAGGTGTGCTCAATATCCCGGGCGTTATACCCCGATTCAGAAATCCCCCAGGGGGCTGAAAACTGTTCAGCGTAGGCTTGTTGGCGCTTCACGACCAAGCGATTGGTCTGCTCTAGCAGGCTCCCCGCGGGCGCGCGCATCACCAATGACGGCATCAAGTACTCAAACATAGAACCCGACCAGGAGATCAACGCCGCGCCGCGTACAAGCGGAGTAGCTGCGCGGCCCAAACGCAGCCAGTGGCGGGTGGGCACGTCGCCTTTAGCAATGGCAAATAGGCTGGCCAGCCGTGCTTCCGAGGCCAGCAGGTCATAGCAGCTGCTGTCTAGGCAGTAGTCATCCAATGAATAGCCAATGGAGAGCAGCTGCCGCTCGCTATTGAGCAAGAACGCGAAATCCATGGACGTCGCCAGCCGCCGCGCTTGATGGGCCAACTGCTGGAGCTGAGCCGGACGGGCGCTGACCGAAAGCGACGCTCTTACTTGATCGTCACGATGCTGCGCCACTGCTTGATGAACGGCACTCACCCAGAATAGCGCCGTGTCACTTTCAGCATTGATCGAGGGCGTCAGCATCGCCTGTGCAGATACCACCGCCGCGCTGGTGAGCGATAATAAATCATTGACCGGTAGCGGCCCGGTGGTGTCTTCGTTTAACAGTGCATCAACGTACTGGAGCTGCTTTTCAAGGAGCTTGATGGCCGATGCGTCATGCTCGCCTGTTGAGGACGAAAAGCACGTAAGGGCCTCGACGGCGAGCATCAGCGTATCGGCGACGCCTTGGCGTGGGTTGGGAGGCGCTGCGTCTTGCCAGGTCTCGCAAGCGTTGGCCAGCGTAATCAGGTGGCCTGCCAGGTTGCCGCTATCCACGGTTGATACATAGCGCGGGTCGAGTGGGCGAACGTCTGCGGTGGCGTACCAGTTATAAAAGTGGCCCCGGAAGCGCGGCAGCGTCTGCATGACGCCCAGGGTAGTGGCTAGGCGGTGCAGGGCTTCCTGGCTACTAATCCAACCAAAGTCCCGTGCGGCGACGGTCGCTAATAAATAAAGCCCCATGTTAGTGGGCGAGGTGCGCTGGGCCACGACCGGTTGAGGTGCTTCCTGGAAGTTATCGGGCGGCAGGTAGTGGCTGTCGCTATTCACGAAGGTTTCAAAGTAGCGCCATGTTTGGCGAGCGATCAGCCGTAGCGCTTGCGCGGTCTCTGCCGAGGGTTGGGGATGAGTCGCAGCGCTGGCTGTGCTGCTGAGCCAAGCGGCGATGTAAGGCGCTGCCAACCACAGCAGCGCAATAGGCAGTACCATGCCCCACACTTGGCTATTGAAGCCGAGTGCCGCTACGGCAGCAGCCAAACCCAGGGCAGTGCTAGGGGCCATGTATTGGTAAAACCCTAGTGCGCTAAGCTGAGGGCGCTTCATGGTCTGTGCCGCGGAGGTCCACTCCAGCAAGTGGCGGTGGGTAACGAATAAACGCGTGAGCGTGCAGCTGATGGCGCTCATCATGCGCCACGCCTGGTCTGGCAGGAAAATAAGCTGCACCAGCGTTTGCTTGGCGCCCAGCAGCAGTTCAGCCAACCACTGTTGAAAGTGGTGGCGAAGATTTACCCCAGGTTGTAGCGGAATAAAGGCAGCCCATAGCGACAAGATGACCGGGGCACCTAACATCAGGATAACGATCAAGGTGCTGACTAAGGCCATCAGTGGGGGTAACTGCCAGCTAACGGCCAAGCAGGCCAGCAGCAGCGGTGGCAGTAGCGAGCGTCGCAGATTACCCAGTGCTTTCAAACGTCCAATGGGGGGTAATGCATCGTTCAGTAACCATGGCAGTAGCTGCCAATCACCGCGAACCCAGCGGTGCTGGCGCTTGGCGACCACATCGTAACGATTCGGAAAATCCTCCACCACCTCGATATCCGACGCCAACCCCGCGCGGGCAAAAACCCCTTCAAACATATCGTGGCTGAGCAAGCTGTTCTCAGGAATACGGCCGGTTAACGACGCTTCAAAGGCGTCGATATGGTAAATCCCTTTGCCTGCATAGGATCCTTCACCTACCAAGTCTTGATACAGATCGGAAATCGCCGCTGCGTAGGGCTCTATACCGCCGGGGGCAGAGCACAGCCTTTGATAGGTGGAACCGCTGCCGGACATGGGGAGCGACTGAGTCACCCGAGGCTGCAAAATGGCATAGCCTTCGACCACCCGCTGTTGGCGCGGGTCCAGGCGCGGATGGTTTAAGGGGTGTGCGAGCTTACCAATCAGTTTGCTGGCGGCCCCTCGAGGTAGGCGAGTGTCGGCATCCAGGGTGATGACGTAGTGAACGCCGATAGGCAGGAGCGGGGGGGCGATAAAGGTGGTGTCGGTGGCGCCGCGTAACAGCCGGTTCAATTCGCGCAGCTTACCGCGCTTTCGCTCCCAGCCCATCCAGCACTGCTCGCGAGCATTGAAAACACGCCTGCGATGGAGCCAAAAAAAGCGCTGCTCATTGCCAGAGGGGCAGTAGCGATCGTTGAGCTGCTGAATACGTTGCTCTGCAATGCGAAATAGCGCGGCCTCATGGGGTAGCGTTTCGCACGGCGCGTCCACACCATCCGAGAGTAAGGCGTAGCTAATGGCACCATCGCCGCTGCTTAAATAGTGCACTTCAAGGCGATTAAGCTGCTCTTGTAAATCGGCCTCGTTGGTTAACAGCGTGGGAACAGCAACTAATGTTCTTAGCGCAGCGGGCACGCCTTTGGAGAGATCCAGGCTGGGCAGAGGCTCGGCACCAATGCTGTGAATCACAAAGCGATTGACGATCAGCGTGGCGACTTCAATCAGCGGCAGCAGGCTGATAATGCCCAACAGCACCAGCCACGGTACAGGCACCGCCTGAGGGGAAGCCGCGAGCCAGAGCAGCCATCCTGCCAGTGCAGCAAGTAGCACGGTGGTCATGGAAAGCAGCGTGACATAGCCCGGAATACCGTTATTGATCAGCCGTTGGCGAAAACGGCGGCGCAAAGCCGGGCGAAAGTGCAGCCGTTTCTCTAAGGCGGCTCTTCCCGCCGCCACCAACACGTAGCCGGGGTCACCGATGCGGGCTGCTTCACTATCATCTGCTGCGGTTTTCATGGCGTCACGACAGGCGCTGAGTGCGTGGTGGGTGACGTCAATTTCGCTGTAGGAAGAGCCCCGGGCCAGTTCCTCTATAGCGCTGCGGTATTGGTTGCGTGTGGCAAAATCGTAGTGTGCAAAGTGGCTATGTTGGCCCAGCAAGGCATCGACCAAGCTGACGCTCTCAAGCAGTTCAGCCCAATCAGTGCTGGCAATAAACCGCATGCTGGTGATGATATTGCGCATGGTGACGCTCGCCGCGCCTTGGCGCTGTTGCGCATTTTGTACCACGTCATCAATACTCTCTCCCTGAGTGTGTAATTGCTCTGAAAGCCAGCAAGCCAGCGTGCTGGTGCGGGGGTTGATACCGCGTAAGCGTTTCGCCAACTGGGCGGTAAAAGAGGCAGAAAGGGGAGCCTTTTGCAGCGTAAAAGAGGGAAAATCATGCGCGTTTTGCTCCACCAGCCATTTTGTGGCGAGTGCATCGGCTTTATCTCGGGCGCTTTGCTCTTCGGTGATTTGATCGGCCAGACGGCGCAGGTTTTCCACCAAGACAATACGCAGCGTAATGGCGACCGCCCATAGCTCGCCAATTGTTAACGGCTGTTCGCGTTGGTAAGCGGTGAGAAAAGCCTGCAGGTTGGCCAGTTCTAGATGGCTGTCGGTATGGGCCACAAATGCCCAAGCGATACCGAACACCCGCGGGTAACCCGCAAACGGCCCATCGGCCAGCTTTGGTAACTGGCGGTAATAGCCAGGCGGTAAATTACCGCGAATTTCCCGTATCTGTGCCTCAATCAGGTGATAATTATCCAGTAACCAAGCTGCAGCAGGCACAATATCGCGCCCTTCTGCCAGGGTTGCTGCACAGGCGCGGTAGGCAGACAGCAGAACACTGGCGTTTTCGTTGAGACGTCGGGATAAGGAGACCACTCTAGGGGGTGTTTGCGTCACGACCTGAGCCAACGCCAGGCTGAGCGCGTGCTGTTCCAGTCGCTCTGCGCTGAAGAGTTCTTCACGCACGGGGGCGGTCGAGTTCCAGAGTGATGCAGAAGCGTTATATCGGCGCACACGCTGAAAAAAGGGCGATTGGAATAAAAGAGTCACGGCTACCATCCTGGTTTCGCTGCGAATACCGCACCCAAGTACTGTCAACAAGAACTAGCAACAAGTACTAGCAACAAGTACAGGGCTTCCTTACCAAGACGATGGTCGCAATGACCGTGACTGTCGGTTCGTTAACGCACATTACGGCCACAAACGCAGAGGCTGCAGCGCCGCTGTTATGCGCCTCATGTTGCTGGCTCTGGTTAGGGTTGGCGCAGCGTCCAGTAGCCGCCCCATAGCCGTGTAGCCGTGGTGATGAGGCAAGCCGCGGCGAACAGGCTGGCCAGTAGCGGGAACGCCTTCGGAAATAGACAAAACAGCACCAGCGCAGCAACCGTCTCGGTGCCTTCGGTCAGGCCCTCTAAGTAGTAAAAGGCTTTTTGAGGAAAGTTAGGGCGCTCCACTTGGCGTGCTTTCGCGGCAATCGCAAAGGCTAAAAACGACGTGCCGGTGCCAATAAACGCAAACAGCAGTAGCGCGGCGGGTAGGGCATTTTGTATCGGATTCGCGAGTGCAAACCCGAGCACCACGGCAGCGTAAAAGACAAAGTCCAGCCCTATATCCAGAAATCCACCGGCGTCGCTTTGCTGGCCGCTCAGGCGTGCCAGAGCACCATCGATGCCATCTCCTACGCGATTGAGCAAAATCGCGATTAAAGCCAATCCATACTGCTCAAACGCCAGCAATGGCAGGGCGCTGATACCGATCACAAACGCGGTCAGCGTGACCTGGTCGGGGGTGATTTTTCGCTGGTGTAAGGCGTGAGCAAGATAACGAAGTGGGCGCTGGGTGAGTGGCATGGTAAAGCGGTCTAACACAATGATATCTCCGTAAAAGGGGGGCGTTTTAATGTTAGTCGATACTAATAGTTGCGACTAAAGTGGTTAGACTTTGGTTGTAATTGCTGCCAATTTACTGGACTAATGGCCTATTGCAGTGAATAAAGGGCACCACAAAAGCCAGCGGCGCTGGCAAAAACGCCATAGGGCCAGCAATGTCCTGAGCCCTTTCGTTCACCCTGACTGCGAGCGGTACTTTAATAATGCGCAGAACTGCTACGATGACGCTGTGGGATCAGCTTTGGCACTCCCACGATCAAGTCAAAAATCTCCTCATGTGTGCGTTGCCGACCTCAAGTACCGGTGGCTCCTCATCCCGCGATGCTGATGGCACCCAGGGCAGCAGCGGCCACTCACCCCGCCCACCTGCGTATAACCGAGCGCAGAAAATCGGCTTGGTGCTGGGCCCGTTGCTGTTTGCACTGGTAGTGATGTTTTTCCACCCTGCCGATCTTAGCTTTGAAGGGCGGATGGTTCTGGCTACCACCTTATGGGTGGCAGTGTGGTGGATTACGGAGGCCATTCCCATTCCGGTGACCTCGCTGTTGCCGATTATCCTGCTGCCGATTACCGGCGCGTTGGATGGCAATACGGTCACCGCCGCCTACGGTAACCCGATTATTTTCCTGTTCCTGGGCGGCTTTATGATCGCTTTGGCGATGGAGAAGTGGGATCTGCACAAGCGCATTGCGCTGTCGATCATCTCCGTGCTCGGCACCAGTATTAACAGCATCGTGTTCGGCTTTATGGCTGCCACGGGCTTTTTGTCCATGTGGGTGTCCAATACCGCCGCCGTCATGATGATGCTGCCCATTGGCACCGCCATTGTCTACCAGGTCACTCAGGAGCTGAACAAAACCGAGGGTGACCATAGCGATGAGATCGATAAATTCAGCAAATCGCTGATTTTTGGTGTGGGCTACGGTGGCACCATTGGCGGTTTGGGCACGCTGATCGGCACGCCGCCGAACATTATCCTGGCGGCGATTGTGAACGAGCTGTTTGGCGTGGAGATCTCGTTTGCCGCATGGCTCATGTTTGCCTTCCCGGTGGTGGTCACGCTGCTGGTGATTGGCTGGATTATGCTCACGCGCTTTATTTACCCGATTAAGCTCGCCAAGCTGCCGGGCGGCCGCGCGCTGATCCGTAAAGAGAAAGAGGCGCTGGGTAAAATCTCCTTTGAAGAAAAAGCGGTGCTCGGTGTGTTCCTGTTTGCCGCGTTTTTCTGGATTACCCGCTCGTTCCTGTGGCAGGGCCAGATCATTAATATTCCTGGCATTAACGACACCATGATTGCGATTACCGCTGCCGTGGCGCTGTTTCTGATTCCTTCCCCCAACAAAGGCGGCTGCCTGCTGGGGTGGGATGTGGCCAAAGACGTACCGTGGGGCATCTTGCTGCTGTTCGGCGGTGGCTTGGCGATTGCTGCAGGCTTTGGCTCATCGGGCCTCGCTTCTTGGATTGGCGGCCAAATGAGCGTGCTGGAAGGCGTAAACTTCCTGCTGGTGATTCTGCTGGCCACCGGCATGGTGCTGTTCTTGACCGAAATTACCTCCAACACGGCCACGGCCACGATGATTTTGCCGGTATTGGCATCGCTTGCGCTGGCGCTGAATATTCACCCGTTCGTACTGATGGTGCCAGCGGCCATGGCGGCTAACTGCGCCTTTATGCTGCCAGTAGGCACGCCGCCTAACGCGATCATCTTCGCCACCGGCAAAATCAAAATCATTGAGATGGTGCGTAACGGTTTCTGGCTGAACATTATTGCGATGTTCCTGATTGTGGCTGCGGTCTACTTCCTGCTGCCGATGCTGTGGGGCGTGGATCTCACCACCTACCCGGACGCATTTAGAGACTAAGGCCTCATATGTTCCGTGTTCATTGCCCCGCCTTGTGCGGGGCTTTTTCATGGGTGAATCCCAGGCGCGATTGCTATGATGGCGACACACTTTTTGTATCGAGCCTGTCATGCGATTACTTCACACCGCCGATTGGCATTTGGGCCGGCTGTTTCACAACCTTTCCCTGCTGGACGACCAGCGTCATGTGCTGGAACAACTGCTGGAGATTATCGACCGCGAGCAGGTGGATGCCGTGCTGGTGGCGGGCGATATTTACGACCGCTCGGTGCCTCCGGCAGCGGCGGTTACGCTGTTGGATGAGATATTAGGCGAGCTGTGCGAGAAGCGCGGCCTGCCGGTCGTGATGATTTCCGGTAACCACGACGGTGCCGAGCGGCTGGGGTTTGGCGCACGCCACTTGCGCCAGGCCGGGCTGCATATCCTCACCGACCTAGCCAGCTGCGACCAGCCGGTCACGCTGACGATTGGCGATGACACGGTGGATATCTTCGGCATCCCCTACGCCGATCCAGAATATGTACGCAGCGAATTTGGCGAAGACGTGCGCGACTTCGACAGCGCCCATCGCTACCTGCTGGAGCGTATTGAGGCACAGCGCCAGCCGGGGCGCCCGACGCTACTGATGAGCCACTGTTTTGTCGATGGCGGCACGGCCAGCGACTCCGAACGCCCGCTCACCCTAGGCGGTGCGGAAAGCGTGGCTTGGGAGCCCATGCAAAGTTTTGACTACGTAGCGCTTGGCCATCTTCACGGCCCCCAAATTCGCGGCGGCGAGCATATTCGCTATAGCGGCTCGCTGCTGAAGTACAGCTTCTCCGAAGCCACCCAGCGCAAAGGTGTCACCCTGGTAGAGGTGGGGCGCGAAGGCGTCACCCAAATAGCCCACCATCCGCTGCTGCCCCGCCGGGATGTGCGCGTGTTAGAAGGTGAGCTGGCGCAGCTGCTGGCCCAAGGGGTCAATGACCCCCACGCCGATGACTACCTGCTAGTGCGCCTCACCGACCGCCACGCCATTCTTGACCCCATGGGCAAACTACGGGCGGTGTACCCCAACGTGCTGCACCTGGAAAAGCCCGGCATGCTGGAAGCAAAAGGCCGCCAGCAGCTGGACCGCGAGCGGCTCACGTTCAGCGCACTGGATATGTTTAGCGACTTTTTCACCCAAACCAGCGGCGAGCCGATGAGTGATGAGCAAGCCCGCGCCATGGGCGAGCTGATCACCACCCTGAGCCGCGAGCAGGAGGGCCAAGCATGACGCCATTAACGCTCACCATGCAGGCCTTTGGCCCTTTTGCCGGTAGCGAAACTATCGACTTCACCGCGCTGGGCAAAAGCCCGCTGTTTCTGATTAACGGCCCCACTGGCGCGGGCAAAAGCTCAATCCTCGATGCCATCTGTTTTGCGCTTTATGGCCAAACCACTGGCAACGAGCGCGACGCTGGTCAGATGCGCTGCGACCAGGCGGATGCCACCCTGCTTACTGAAGTCACCTTGGATTTCCGCCTGCGTAATGACACCTATCGGGTGCGCCGCGTTCCCCAGCAGGAGCGTCCCAAAGCGCGGGGGGAAGGCACGACCACCCAAAATGCCGAAGCTCAGCTCTGGCGGCTAACGCCCCAAGGTACAGAGGATGAGTGCCTAGTGGCCCGCAGCGTGACCGATGCCACCAGCCAATTGCAGGGCCTGTTGGGAGTCGACGCCCGCCAGTTCCGCCAAGTCATGGTGCTCCCCCAAGGTAAATTTCGCGAGCTGTTGCTGGCGGGCTCTAAAGAGCGTGAGGAGATTTTTGCCCAGCTGTTCCAGACGCAGATTTTTCAGCGTATCGAACAGCGTTTACTGGATCAGGCCAAACACATCGTTCGTGAGGTGAATGACCATCGGCAGCGAGTACAGGGAATGCTCTCAGCAAGCGATGTCGAGAGCGAAGCCGCCCTTAACGAGGCACTCGCGGCGCTATCACCCGATTATCAAGCTGCCAAGCATGCGCTTACCACGGCGAGTGAGCAGCGCGAGCAGGCCGTAACGGCTGCCCAGGCGGGCACGACGTTGGCCCGTCAGTTCGAGCAGCATGCCGCGCTGGTTAGCGCAAAAGCGTCCCTGCTTGAGCAGCAGCCTGCGGTACAGCACGCTCAAGAACAGCTGCGACAGCACGAGCAGACCCAAACCTTGGCGACGCCGTTTTATACGCTGCAAAGCGCCCAGAAAAACGCCACCGCCACCCAGCGTGAATGCCAAGCAGCCGAGCAGTCCATTGCCCCACGCCAGGCCGCCCACCAGCAGGCCCAGGCATGGCTGGAGAAGGCCAATGCCCAGCACGAGCAACTGCCCACTCTGCAGCGTCAGGCCTATGAGCGGGAGCAATCTCTTGCTAAGTGGCAGGAGCTGGCCACGCTTGAAGGGCAGCACCAAACGCTCGCCAGTCAGGCGGCTCAAGCCCTTGAATCGGCTGAGCAAAAGCAGCGTGCTGCCACCCAGCAAGAGCAGCACGCCATTGAGCAGGAGATGCGCTGGCACCAGGGCCAAGCGGCACTGCTCGCCCAGCAGCTGGATAACGGCCAACCCTGCCCAGTGTGTGGTAGTCGCGAGCATCCAGCCCCTGCCATACCTGCTCAGGCGCTGGTGACTCAGGAGGAGGTGAAGCAGTCGCGGGATGCTTATGAGCGCGCTCGCCAGGCTTGGATTAGCGCTCAGCAAGCCGCTCAGCGTTTGGAGCAGCAGGCAAACCACCTAGACGAGCAGTGCCAACAGCTGCGCGGGCAGTTAGGGGAAGGCTCTTCACTGGAAGTATTGAAGGCCTCGTTGGCCAGCGTAAAGCGCGAGATAGACACTTGTGAACAGACCTGGAAAGCCGCCCATGCCCAGGCCCAAGCCGCCCATACGGCGTTCACCCAAGCGCAAACTACGCTCACCGAAGCCGCCCAGCGCCAAGCAGAGGCGCAGCGCGCGCTGGAAACCGCTCAAGCCGAGTGGCAAGCAGCGCTGCAAGTAAGCCCCTTTAGCGATGAGCAGGCGTTTACCGCGGCTCGCCTTGAAGCGTCGGAGCAGCAGCGCCTGAGCGATACCGTCGCACGCTTTCAGCGGGAGCTGGCAAAGCTGGATGGGCAAATTGAGTCCAGCGAGCCGCTGCTGGAAGGCAAGGCACTCCCTGATGTTGCCGCTCTCAACGCCAACGCCGACGCGGCCAAAACCCATGAGGAGGCCTCCCGGCAAACGTACCAGCGCTTGGCGGCGCGCTTCGACCAGCTGACTGACACTCAGCAGCGCTTGGCGAACGCCCGCCGCGCAGAGGCAGCGCTAGAGGAGCAGTACAAACTGTGGGGCACGCTCAGCGAAGTCGCTAACGGACGCACAGGTAACCGCATCAGCCTGCAGCGCTTCGTGCTGGGCGTACTGCTGGACGACGTGTTGATTCAAGCCTCTGAACGTTTGGTGCGCATGAGCCGAGGGCGCTATCAGTTAGTGCGCCGGGAAGATCCCTCTAAAGGCAATAAAGCGTCTGGTCTCGAGCTGGACGTGGCCGATACCTACACCGGCAAAAATCGCCCGGTGGCCACGCTCTCTGGTGGGGAGTCGTTTATGGCGGCGCTGTCGCTGGCCCTGGGGCTTTCCGATGTGGTGCAGGCCTACGCGGGCGGTATTCAGCTGGATACGCTATTTATTGATGAAGGCTTTGGCAGCCTGGATCAGGATGCCCTGGATCAAGCCATTGCCATGTTGAGCGAGCTGCAAATGAGCGGGCGCATGATTGGGATTATTTCCCACGTCAGCGAACTCAAAGAGCAGATGCCGGTTCGTATTGAGGTGAGCGCTAGCCGTCACGGTAGTTCGGTTGCGGTGAGAGGGGCGCTGAGCTAAGCGTTAGCGCGGGGTTAGTTCATGCTGCATTCATGTAGCATGCGTTATAACAAGGGTTAAACGACCCGCGTTCGACCCGTCGAATGAATGTCTATTGAGGAGTACAAGGATGAACGCAAGCAAAATTCTACAGCAGCTGATGAGTCAGGCCAGTGGTAGCAAAGGCAGCAGCGGTGGCATGGATGTGAAAGGTGTGATTGATGGTCTCTCCCGCCATTTAGGCGGTAATAGCAGCCAAGGCACGCGTCAAAGCAGCGGTTCCAGCGGTTTTGATATGAAAAGTCTGCTGGGCGGCGGTGCCATGGGCATGCTGGTGGGTTCAAAACGGGGTCGTAGCATGGGCGGCAAAGCGTTGAAATATGGCGCGATTGCGGGTGTGGGCATGCTGGCGTGGAAAGCGTGGCAAAGCTCCCAGGAAAAGAAAGGCGCCGCGACCCAATCCTCCTCAGAAGGCGAGCGAGTCGAAGTATTGAGCGGTGAGTATCAAGAGCGCCGCAGCCTGGAGCTGTTGCAGGCGATGATCATGGCCGCCCGGGCCGATGGTCATATCGATGAGCAGGAACAGGCGCTAATTACCGATCAGATCGATGCCCTTGGCGCAGATCAGGAGATGCACCGCTGGGTGGAACAGCAGTTAAAAGCGCCGCTGGATGCCCAGGCACTGGCCCGTGAAGCGGATTCCCCCCAGGCAGCTCGCGAGATGTATTTGATTAGCGTGGCAGTGATTGACGACCAGAACCCCATGGAGCGGGCTTGGTTGGATCAACTGGCCAGCGCGCTAAACCTAACGCCAGAGATGGCGGCGGAGCTTGAGCATCAGGCACAGCAGGCTGGCTAATGCTCGATACGTTGAATGTTTGGCTAGCCACCGGCTTTGGGCTGGGGCTAGCGCCCGTTGCGCCAGGTACCTTTGGTTCACTGATTGGCTTGCCGCTGGCGTGGTGGCTTTTGGGCCGCCCGACTGGGCAGCAGGCCGCCATTATGGCGCTCCTTGTGGTGGCCGCCGTACCGGTGTGCCATGTAGCGGCATGGCACTACGATGGGTTGGATCACGGTAGCATTGTCGCCGATGAGTACGTCGCTTTTCCGTTAGCGGTGCTGGGGCTAAAAGCCGCTCGCCATCCGTTGGTTCTGGCCTTGGCGTTTGGCGTGTACCGCTTTTTTGATGCCTTAAAACCGCCGCCTATTCATTTAGCGGAGTATGTCACTGGCGGGTTGGGCATTGTGTTGGATGACGTGATTGCCGCGCTGGTAAGCTGGCTGGTGGTCGCCCTGTTGGTGACGCTATGGCAGCGTCGGCGGCAAATCGCCTAACGCTGCTTTTAAAATACGCTACCCATAAAAACGCCGCAGGTCGTGGAAACGACACTGCGGCGTTTTTATGGGTTAGCCCATCGTGAGCCGATGGGCTTGGCGATGTTAGCTTTGCACCACAATCACCGATTTGGCGTTGACGAACTCATGCATCCCAAAGCCGCCGTGCTCACGGCCGTAGCCGGAATCTTTCACGCCGCCAAACGGCATTTCAGGCGTTGCCACACCAAAGCCATTGATAAACACCATGCCGGTATCGAAATACTTGCTGGCAAGCTCGGTGGCGCGCTTCACGTCTTTGGAGATGATGCCGCCGCCTAAGCCGTAGCGGCTGTCGTTGGCGATGCGCATGGCGTCTTCATCATCTTTGGCACGAATCAGCGCGGCGACCGGGCCAAACAGCTCGTCGTCGTAGGCAGGCTGGCCGGGAGTGACTTTATCCAGCACGGTCACCGGGTAGAATGCCCCTTTACCTTCAGGCTTTTTACCGCCGCAGAGGATTGTCGCACCTTTACGCACGCTCTCTTCCACCTGCTCGTGAAGGCCGTCACGAAGATCGACACGGGCCATCGGG
Source organism: Vreelandella lutescens (assembly GCF_014640815.1). Taxonomy (GTDB): domain Bacteria; phylum Pseudomonadota; class Gammaproteobacteria; order Pseudomonadales; family Halomonadaceae; genus Vreelandella; species Vreelandella lutescens. Next base: position 409,343 of record NZ_BMHM01000003.1, read on the forward strand.
CCTAGGTCGCTATCCTCTTTGGTCGGGTCGCCCGCTTTTAAGTCCTTCATGCGGGCCACGTAGCGCTCTTTGAACGCTTCGTAATTCTTTTCGGTGACCACAAAGCGTTTTGCCGCTACGCAGGTTTGGCCGCCGTTAAATATCCGACCGGTCACACAGGTGTCGACCGCAACGTCTAGGTCGGCATCGTCCAGCACCAAGTAGGCATCGTTGGAGCCCAGTTCCAGTACCGTCTTTTTCAGGTGCTCGGCGGCTTTGGCGGCCACTTTGCGGCCAGCGCCGTCGCTGCCGGTTAAGGTCACGCCACGCACGGCTTTATGGGCGATGACAGTGTCGGACACATCGTGTGAAATCACCAGCGTACGGAAGACGTTTTCCGGCAGGCCCGCTTCGCGGTAGATTTTTTCCAGCAGCAGGCCGCTGCCTGTCACGTTTTCAGCGTGTTTTAGCAGCACGCTGTTGCCCGCCATAATATTGGCGATGGAGTAGCGCACCACTTGGTAAGCAGGGAAGTTCCACGGCTGAATGCCGTAAATCACGCCCATGGGGGAGTAGGTAACAATACCGCGCTCGCCGTTACCGGGTTTGCGCTCTTCATCGGCCAGCTTAGTGGGGCCATGTTCGGCGGTGTAGTCACAAATGCCGACGCAGAGATCCACTTCCTGGCGCGCTTGCGAGGGCAGCTTGCCCATCTCTTTGACCATCAGGTCGGCAAGCTCTTCTTTATGCGCGTTCATTGCTTCGCCAATCGCTTTCACCACCTTGGCGCGGTGCTCTAGCGGCTTGAGCCGCCAATCTAAAAACGCCTCATGACTAGCCTCGACTACCTGCTTGGCCTGGCTTTCATCCATCAGCGTGTAGGTCTCAAGCGTTTCGCCGGTGGTCGGGTTCACTGTCGTAATGGTGTTGCTCATAAGATCTCCTATCTTTAGATCAACGGGGCGTTCAATCAAGTAGAGCAGTCCTTTAGCCGACTGGTCTATTAATGCTGACTTTCTACCTTAGTAGAAAAATGGCGTTTTGCCCAAATGAATGATTCGCCTTTCAATAAAGCTACTGATGGGGCAGGGCGCACTGGAAATCGTTCCATAAAAAAACGCCAAGGCGAATTAATCGCCTTGGCGTTTTGAGGCTAACGGGGTGAGATTACTCGAAAGTAGGGCCGCCCGCTTCTTCGCCCCATACTTCTTCTAGGCGATCATCCCGGCCGCAGCTCAGGCGGTAGAACTGGTAGCGCAGCGGATTTTTCTGGTAGTAATCCTGATGGTACTCCTCTGCGGTCCAAAACTCGCTGGCGGGCAGGATGTCGGTCGTGATCTCTTGATCAAACCTCGCTTCCAACTCGGCTTTTGAGGCTTCCGCTAATTGCCGCTCTTCATCGTTGCTGTAGAAAATGGCCGAGCGGTATTGGTCACCGCTATCGCAAAACTGACGGTTGACGGCGAAGGGGTCTATGTTGCGCCAGAAAATCTCCAGAAGCTGTTCGTAGCTAATCTGGGTGTCGTCGTACTCGATTTGTACGACTTCTATATGGCCGGTGCCGCCACGGGAGATCTGCTCGTAAGTGGGGTTCTCAAGCTCACCGCCCATGTAGCCAGAAATAGTGGCGCTCACGCCCACCTGTTTATCGTAAGGAGGCTCCATGCACCAGAAACAGCCGCCGGCAAAGGTGGCCTCTGCATTAGACTGCGCTTGAAGCGATGCGCTTGCAAAACCGGCAGCGGCCATCACGCACAGCGTTAAGGGGCGGATATGGGGAAATCGGATCATTACAAACACTCCGGTGGAGGTGGCGAGTCAAAGCTCGTTATTGAGTCCATTAGTGTGGAGAGGTTCCGCTTCCTTACAGCGACCTTAAACGATGCGGCCACACCGTATCGAGCGTGTCTAGCGCGGCTTTAATCGTGGGCTCGGTGGCACGGTCGCAGCGCCAGATCAGGCTTAATGCACAGGGCAGGCGAACGTTGTCCGCCACTGCTAAGCCGCTCTCCTGGCGTTCGGCCATGGCCAGGGCGTCTCGCGCTAGGCTCAGGCCCACGCCTGCACGTACTAAATCCAGCATACACGCCTCTTGGTCGACCTGGGCAACGCGGTTTGGGGTCGCACCGCTATCGGCCAGCGCCCGCTTGAGTAGTCGCGAGTGCGCCGACACGGTGGGGGTCACAATCCAGGGCAGTTGCGCAAGCGCCTCCCAGCGGGTATCAGCGAGTTTGGCTTCCCAGCCCGGCGGTGCCACCACGTGGTAGTGAAAGTGGGTTAACTCCCGCCACGCCAGAGCGCTATTGCCGGTGCCTTCGCCGGGCGGGGCGAGAAAAAAGCCGACATCCAACTCCCCCTGCTCCACGCTGCCCAATACGTTGCCGCTCATGCCGTGGTGAAGCTCGGTTTCCAGCTGTGGCGCACGGGCCATCAAGCGGCTGAGAAAATCGCCCAAGCGAATAAATTCCGGGTCAACAATGGTGCCAATACGCAGCTTGCCGCGCAGCGTGCTGTGTAACGCGCTGGCGCTCTGCTCAAAGGCCAGGGCGCTGGCCAGGGCATTTTCAGCGGCAGGCAGCAGGGCGTAACCATCGGCGGTGAGCGTTAACCCTTGCGGGCGACGGGTAAACAGCGTTAAGCCCAGATGCTGCTGTAGTTGCTTCAACTTTAGGCTAACCGCGGGCTGGGTCAGATGGAGCTGCTCGGCCGCCCTTGAGACGCTGCCGGTGTGGGCAACGGCCACAAAGGCCCGCAGCGTGGCGTACTCCTGCATAGTGGTGAACCTTCATTGTTATGTTATTAGCGAAGCTTATATCTAGGTTAAAAATTACTCAATTGCTTGGCCTGTTGGGCGGGGTAGTCTAGTGGTCATTCTCCGATCACTTAAGCTTTTGTTATAAAGGTAGCGACAATGACAACCAACGCCATCCATCACTTTATTAACGGCCAACGCAGCGAAGGTACTTCCGGCAGCACCCAGGATGTCTTCAACCCCGCCACCGGGCAGGTCACCGGCCGCGTTGCCCTGGCTTCGGCCGCCGATGTGGACACTGCCGTGCAAGCCGCCCAGGCGGCATTCCCCGCCTGGGCCGATACGCCGCCCATTCGCCGCGCTCGGGTCATGTTCAAATTCCTGGAGCTGCTAAACGCCAATAAAGACGCCCTGGCGGAAGCAATCACCAAAGAGCACGGCAAGGTATTTACCGATGCCCAGGGCGAAGTGGCACGGGGTATTGATATTGTCGAGTTTGCCTGCGGCATTCCCCAGCTATTAAAGGGTGATTACACCGAGCAGGTTAGCACCGGTATTGATAACTGGACCGTGCGCCAGCCGCTGGGCGTGGTCGCCGGTATTACGCCGTTCAACTTCCCGGCGATGGTACCCATGTGGATGTTCCCCATCGCTATTGCCGCCGGTAATACCTTTATTCTCAAACCTAGCCCGTTGGACCCTAGCGCCTCGCTGATGATCGCGGATCTGTTAACGCAGGCAGGCCTGCCCGCTGGCGTGTTCAACGTGGTGCAAGGCGATAAAGACTCCGTTGAGGCACTGATTGATCACCCTCATGTTAAAGCGCTGTCGTTTGTCGGCTCCACGCCGATTGCCAACTCGATTTACGAGCGCGGTGCCAAGCACGGTAAGCGCGTGCAGGCACTGGGTGGCGCGAAAAACCATATGGTCGTGATGCCGGATGCCCATCTGGATAAAGCGGTGGATGCGTTAATTGGTGCAGCCTACGGCAGTGCGGGCGAGCGCTGCATGGCGATTAGCGTGGCCGTGCTGGTAGGCGATGTGGCCGATAAAGTGGTGCCGATGCTCACCGAGCGTGCCAAGGCGCTGAAAGTCAAAGATGGCATGCAGCTGGATGCAGAAATGGGGCCCATCGTGACCCGCCAGGCGCACCAGCGGATTACCGGCTACATCGAAAAGGGCGTGGCGGAAGGCGCACAGCTTATCGTCGATGGCCGTGGGTTTGATAGCACCCAAGCGGGCGAGAGCTGTGCAGACGGCTTCTGGATGGGCGGCACGCTGTTCGACCACGTCACGCCGGAGATGACTATCTATAAAGAGGAGATCTTTGGCCCGGTGCTGGTGTGCGTGCGCGTGCCGGATGTGGCGACCGCCATTCAACTGATCAACGACCATGAGTTTGGCAACGGGGTGAGCTGCTTTACCGAAAGCGGCAGCGTTGCCCGGGAATTTGGCCGCCGTATTCAGGTGGGCATGGTCGGCATCAACGTACCGATTCCGGTGCCTATGGCGTGGCACGGTTTTGGCGGCTGGAAGCGCTCGCTGTTTGGCGATACTCACGCGTATGGCGAAGAGGGCGTGCGCTTCTACACCAAACAGAAGTCGATCATGCAGCGCTGGTCGGACTCCATCGACGCGGGTGCTGAGTTTGTGATGCCGACGGCGAAGTAACGCCTGACCGTTACGGGAGCCAAGCCCATGCCAACTAATACAACCACCTATCCCACCGCAGAGGCATTTGATTACATCGTGATTGGCGCAGGCACCGCAGGGTGCCTGATGGCCAATCGGCTGAGCGCCGACCCCAATAATCGGGTGCTGCTGATTGAGGCGGGCGGTCGGGATAACTACCACTGGATTCATATTCCAGTGGGCTACCTTTATTGCATCAATAACCCGCGCACCGACTGGCTGTTTCGTACTGAGCCGGACAAGGGGCTTAATGGCCGCTCGCTGATCTACCCCCGAGGGAAAACCCTGGGGGGCTGCTCCAGCATCAACGGCATGATCTACATGCGCGGCCAAGCGCGGGATTACAACCACTGGGCGGAGGTTACCGGTAGCGACGAGTGGCGCTGGGAGAACTGCCTGCCGGACTTTATCAAACACGAAAACCACTACCGGCTGGATGAAGGCAGCGACGGTGATGAGACTCACCGCGCTTTTCATGGCCACGGCGGCGAGTGGCGGGTTGAGAAGCAGCGCCTGAAATGGGAAGTGCTGGATGACTTTGCCGAAGCAGCGGTTCAGGCCGGTATTCCTCGCACTGAAGATTTCAACCGCGGTAGTAATGAAGGGGTTGCCTATTTTGAGGTGAACCAGCGCGATGGCTGGCGCTGGAATACCGCTAAAGCGTTCTTGCGCAGTGCTCTAAAGCGGGACAACCTGACGCTTTGGCACTCGACCCAGGTGAATCGGCTCTGCTTTGATGAGGAGCAGCCAACGCTTCGTTGCACTGGGGTAGAAGTGGTGCGCAGCGGTAAGCCCCAGCGTGTTCAGGCGAGCAAAGAAGTGGTGCTGTGTGCGGGGGCCATTGGCTCGCCCCACCTTTTGCAGCTGTCGGGCATCGGGCCTGCTGAGCATCTGCGTGAGCACGGCATTGAGGTGGTGCACGACCTGCCTGGGGTGGGCGAAAACCTGCAAGATCACCTCCAGATTCGCTCGGTGTATCGTGTCAGTAATGCCAAAACGCTCAATGCTATTGCCAGTACGCTGTGGGGCAAGGCGGGGATTGGCTGGGAGTATGTGACCAAGCGCACCGGGCCGATGAGCATGGCGCCTTCGCAGCTCGGCGCGTTTACCCGCAGTTCTGACGATCAGCCGTACCCCAATATTCAGTATCACGTGCAGCCGCTCAGCCTAGAAGCTTTCGGGCAGCCGCTGCATCCGTATCCGGCCATTACGGCGAGCGTATGCAACTTGAACCCTACCAGCCGAGGAACGGTGCGTTTGAAAAGCGCCGACCCGCGTCAGGCACCAGCGATTTCGCCGAACTACCTCAGCACGCCAGAAGACCGCAAAGTGGCCGCTGACTCGCTGAGGGTGACTCGGCGTATCGCCGAACAGCCTGCCTTTGCTAAGTATTCGCCTGAAGAAGTAAAGCCGGGCGTTGAGTATCAAACGGATGACGAGTTAACGCGGTTAGCCGGGGATATTGGTACAACGATTTTTCACCCGGTAGGCACCACGCGGATGGGGAGAAGCGATGACCCTATGGCGGTGGTAGATGCAAAACTGCGGGTGCGCGGGGTGGCCGGACTGCGAATAGCCGATGCAGGCGTGATGCCCACCATCACCAGTGGAAACACCAATTCGCCCACGTTAATGATCGCCGAAAAGGCCGCTGGATGGATTTTTAATGAAAATTCATTGCATTGACATTTTTTTTCATCATAGTGTTGACGTGCGGCTTGGTTAAGCGCATGCTGAATGCAGTTGGTTAGCAAGTCGAACGTTGTCAGCAGTATCGAAACGCTCTAGCGTTGAGTCTGGTGAAAGTTTCTTGTTCTACCCACTGCAACTCGGGTATTACCCGGCTCTACATTAAGCTCTATCGAGGATTTCGATCATGGCAACTGGTACCGTTAAGTGGTTTAACGACACTAAAGGCTTCGGCTTCATTTCTCCGGACGACAATGGCGACGACCTGTTCGCGCACTTCTCCGAAATTCAAGCTGACGGCTTCAAAACTCTGCAAGACGGCCAGAAGGTTTCCTTCGACGTCACCCAGGGTAAAAAAGGCCTTCAGGCTTCCAACATCAAAGTTCTGGGTTAATTCCAGCTTGATGTTCGCCGCTAACACCTGATGTTAGTGAGCTAGAAAAACCCCGCCTTGAGCGGGGTTTTTTGTTTGTGGATTATTATCTGACTCACACCTCACACCTCACACCTCACACCTCACACCTCACACCTCACACCTCACACCTCACACCTCACACCTCACACCTCACACCTCACACCTCACACCTCACACCTCACACCTCACACCTCACACCTCACACCTCACACCTCACACCTCACACCTCACACCTCACACCTCACACCTCACACCTCACACCTCACACCTCACACCTCACACCTCACACCTCACACCTCACACCTCACACCTCACACCTCACACCTCACACCTCACACCTCACACCTCACACCTCACACCTCACACCTCACACCTCACACCTCACACCTCACACCTCACACCTCACACCTCACACCTCACACCTCACACCTCACACCTCACACCTCACACCTCACACCTCACACCTCACACCTCACACCTCACACCTCACACCTCACACCTCACACCTCACACCTCACACCTCACACCTCACACCTCACACCTCACACCTCACACCTCACACCTCACACCTCACACCTCACACCTCACACCTCACACCTCACACCTCACACCTCACACCTCACACCTCACACCTCACACCTCACACGAATATTCTTTTTTGTTCTTACTGTGTTTCTAAAAATAACTTTTTAGAATATCCGGCAGGCGGCACAATGCTCCCGGTACTTTCTTGTTTAGACGGTTATTAAGACTCGCTATGAAGGACGCAGGGTTATGTCGCTGGATGCTTGGATTGCAGTAGGGGTAGTGCTCACGATTTTTCCGCTGATGGCGCTTTCACGCCTGGGCCCCGATATTATTTTGATGGGCGCGGTGGTGGTGCTGATGACGCTTGGCGTGATTGACCCTCAGCAGGCGCTGGGCGGGTTTTCCAATAGCGGCCTGTTTACTGTGGCTTTTATGTACGTGCTGGTGGCCAGTATTCGTGAAACCGGCGGCATCGATCTGATTATTCGCTATGTGCTGGGGCGGCCTGCCAGCGAGCGAGGTGCACTTGCGCGCTTGCTATTGCCCGTCGCATCGCTCAGCGGCTTTCTTAATAACACGCCGGTCGTGGCGACGTATATTCCTGCCGTCATGAGCTGGAGTCGCCGTATTCGACTCTCTCCACAGCGCTTGCTGATGCCACTTAGCTTTGCCTCTATTTTGGGCGGCACGATCACGCTGTTTGGCACCAGTACAAACTTAGTGGTGCATGGGCTGCTGATTGAACGCTATCCTGATTTGGCCATGGGGTTATTCGATTTGGCGTGGGTAGGGCTTCCGGTGGCGGTAGCAGGGTTGGCTTACCTGATCATCCTTGGTCCACGTTTATTGCCCGCACGCGAAGGAATGGCAAAAGCGTTTGCCAACCCTCGGGAGTTCACCATTGAGATGGAGGTGGATCCCGCCGGCGTGTTGGTTGATCGTACGGTGGAAGAGGCCGGGTTGCGGCACCTTCAGGAACTGTTCTTGGTTGAAATTGAGCGGGCCGGTAACGTGGTGAGCGTCGTGGGGCCAGGAGAGCAGCTAAAAGGCGGTGACCGCCTCGTCTTTGTGGGCACATCAGATGCTGCTGTGGAGCTTCAACAGATCCGTGGGCTGATCCCTTCACGGGATGGGGCCTCCAGTCTGGAGAAAGAGTTTAAAGAGCGTCGTTTAGTCGAGGCGGTGGTCTCTAGCCAGTGCCAATTTATCGGACAGCGTATCCGCGATGGGCGTTTTAGAACGCTCTACGGTGCTGCCGTGTTGGCCATTTGCCGTGGCGGTGAGCGGGTCAAAGGGAACCTCGGCCAGGTTCGCTTGCAGCCTGCTGACGTACTGCTGCTAGAGGCACGTCCACCTTTTATCGAGCGTCATCGGCAGTCAAAAGATTTCCTGTTGATCAGCGAGTTAAACGGCTCTGCACGACCTATCCACGAGAAAGCGCCGCTGGCCTGGGGTATTTTGCTGGGTGCCGTGCTGCTGGCCGCGATTGGCGTATTAAGTATGCTAAACGCCGCTATGCTGGGGGCTGCGATGGTGCTGCTGACGGGCTGTTGTTCGGTAGGTGCCGCTAAGCGCGGTTTGGACACCCAGGTGCTATTAACGATTGCCGCCTCGTTTGGAGTAGGAGCTGCGCTGCAATCCTCTGGGGCGGCAGATGTCATCGCGGGCAATGTGTTGTCACTGGTGGCAGGAAACCCGTGGCTACTGCTGGTTGGCACCTACTGCGTGGTGGCGCTACTCACGGAGCTGGTGACCAACAACGCTGCGGCGGTGATTATTTTTCCCGTGGTGATGGCGGCTGCTGAAAGCCTTGGGGTCAGCCCTATGCCGTTTGTGGTGGCGGTCATGTTTGCCGCCTCGGCAAGCTTCCTGACCCCGATTGGTTATCAAACCAACTTGATGGTGTATGGCCCTGGTGGCTACCGGATAAGTGACTTTCTGCGCGTTGGCGGTGGTTTGAATGTGTTGACCGGCATGATCGCAGTTGCACTGATTCCTTTCGTCTGGCCGTTTTAAGCAGGTTATCACTCGCCCCCTGCGCTGCTTTACGCTAGGGTGGCGCTTTTAATATCAGCAAGGAAAAAGCCCATGACAGCCCCAGGCGAACTGATTATTGAGCCGAAAAATGGTCAACCCGCCGATGCGTGCGTGTTTATTATTCATGGTTTAGGTGCCGATGGGCACGACTTTGAGCCTCTGGTGCCCGCCTTGGCACTGCCAGATAATGCCCATATTCGCTTTATTATGCCCCATGCGCCCCGCCTGCCGGTGACCATTAACGGTGGCATGGTGATGCCTGCATGGTATGACATTCTGGCTATGGATTTGGGGCGCCGGGTCGATGAAACTCAGCTTAAAAAATCCGCCGAGCGTATCCAGGCGCTGATTCAAGAACAGATCGATCAAGGTATCGACAGCCAGCGCATCATCGTCGCCGGCTTCTCTCAAGGCGGCGCGGTAGCGTACCAGGCCGCGCTATCGTTCCCTCAGCCACTAGGCGGGCTGCTGGCAATGTCGACCTACTTTGCCACTGCCGATAGCATTGAGCTTGCCGAGGCTAATCGTCAGCTGCCGATTGATGTTCATCACGGTAACTTCGACCCTATTGTGCCTGAAACACTAGGGCGTAGTGGCGTTGAGCGTTTGAAAACCATGGGCTACAGCGTTAACTATCGCCAGTACCCGATGGCCCATGCGCTTTGCCCTCAGCAGGTCAATGATATCGGTAAGTGGCTGAGCGAGCGGCTGATCTGATAGAAGAGTGCGGTAGGCGTGAGGCGTCTTTGATAGTACGCTGCTGCTACTAATAGCCAAGGCAAGGGACAGGCGAAGTCACATGATATCGTCTATCAATACTATGGAAAGTGGGCTAGCGGTGTGTCTGCTGGTCATCGCAATCGCGTGCTTATTTGACCGCCACTTATTAAGGGCTTGCTGGCTCTTGATACTGTTTGCACTCCTTATGAGTGTTGCTTGGTGGTATCTAAACGCTCCGTGGTTGGCTCTCGTGGAAGTGGTATTAGGTGGGGTGCTGACCGGAGGTAGTTTCTTATACGCCTTACGTAACCTGCCTAGTCAACGCAGCCCTATCGTCCGCTATGATCATACTCAGGTGGGTTGGAGCCATCGCATTACTCGCGTGCTGCTAACCGTTGCCTGGAGCCTGATGCTGGGCGTTGCCATCCAGTTTTTATTGCCTGATATGGCGCTGTCACTCACCGAACATCCGCTTATTTTAGCCGCTGTTGTGATCGTTTCGGTGGGTATGGGGGCGTTTGCCCTCCATCGTCACCTGCTGCGCCGTTTGATGGCGTTTAATGTACTTGGATCGGGTGTCTTCCTAATGCTAGCAGGCATGGCAGACACCCGGCCTAGTTCGCAGGCGCTCATAAGCGTTGGGCTCGTCATTGCTTGGTTGGGCTCGCTATTAGGGGTTTTGTTAATACGCCGTTTAGTGGAGCAGGAGGGCAGCGTTGCCCTTGACGGTGAGCAATCTTCCACGAGGTTGCCTTCATGATGTGGCGTTTTGGCTTGTACGACCCTTCGTTTGATCCGTTGTGGATGACTCACTGGGCGCTGGCAGGCGCGCTGCTTCTACCTATCATGGCTGGTTTGCTGGGGGCTATATTCCGGCCATCTCGTGCATTACCGGTGGTATTGGCATGCATGCCCATTTTAGTAGCGGGTGTGCTCATGGTGATCGATTATCAACAAGCTGGCTTGCTGCGCTGGCAGTGGGTGATAGGGGATATTGAGTTCACGCTGCGCTTTAGTGGCCTGAGTGCCTTGATGTTATTGATTACCCAATGGACCGCCGCCGCCGTTGCCATGTATACGCCCGGTTATTTGCGATTAACCTACCCGGATCTTAACAATCGCTGGATCTGGCCGTTAATGGGACTACTGGTCAGTGCGCTTTCCCTGATTTGGCTCGCGGCGGATCTTTTAACGCTGTATGCCGCCTTGGAGATTATGGGGCTGGCGGCTGTGGGCATGCTGTTGTTATCGGGCAAACCTGCTGCTTTAAAGGCGGGAATGCGCTATCTCCTCCTAGCGCTCGTCGGTTCACTCGCCTTTTTGCTGGGGATAGCACTGTTATTGAGCCAATGGGGGTCGCTCAACTTAGCGGTGCTTGTTGAACTGGTGGAGCAAGAGCCTATTACCTGGGTGGCGGCCGCATTGATGGGGGCGGGGCTTGCCTTAAAGGCTGCGTTATTTCCTTTGCATGGCTGGTTAACCCCAGTGCATGAAAATGCTTGGACGCCCGTCAGTGCACTGCATGCAGCGTTAGTCATTAAGGCCTCGTTATATATTTTAATCCTGCTGTGGAGCATCCTGCTTCCTGAAACGTTGTTGGCTCCTCGGCTGATAGCGTGGTTAGGCATGCTGGCGATTGTTTGGGGAGGGCTAGTGGCGTGGCGAGCTGATTCGCTGAAAACGTTAATTGCTTCTTCCACCGTGGGACAACTGGGTTATTTGATGGTGGCCTTTCCGCTGCTGTTAGGGCCAGGAATCGCCCCCCTGCCTCTGGCGCTTGCATGGGACGGGTTTTGGTTACATTTAATGGGGCATGCGTTGGCCAAAGCCGCCATGTTTATGGCGGCAGGAAATTTAATCATTGCCACGGGTGAAAGTTCGCTTAACGCTTTGGCAGGTACCAGTCGCCGGTTGCCGCTTTCCCTGCTTATTTTTGGAATTGCGTCCGTCACCCTAATGGGGCTACCACCCAGTGCAGGATTTACGGCGAAGTGGCTCTTGCTTCAATCCATGGTGCTAACTCAACAATGGGTCGCCGTTGCGGCACTAATGGCAGGCACACTCTTGACGGCTGCGTACGTGTTTCGTGTGTTTCGCTACTCATTTGATGAAACGGCTCCACGTCACGACTATCAGCCGCTCGCTCCCGGCATGGATCTGATCGCCCTTTGTTTGGCGGTAGCGGCCTTGGCGTTGGGCTTGCTGGCCCATTTGCCGCTGGCGCTGCTGCATGGAGGTGGAGCATGAACGCGGCATGGTTACCACTGATGACGCTGGCGACGTCTCTATTCGCGGCGGTGGCGATTTTTTCACTACCGGAAGAGGCTCGGCGGGTTCGTACGAGCATCAACTTGCTGGCTGCTGTCAGTAAAATCGTCCTGGTGACGTTGATGGTTGGGCGTGTCTCAGAAGGTTATGAAGATACCTTTAGCTTTCAAATCGTGGGTGGCGTCGATTTTGTGCTGCGGGCAGACGCGTTGGGCGTTATGTTTGCGGGCCTCTCGTCGCTGCTATGGCTGTGTACCACGATCTACGCCATTGGTTACTTAGAAGGGGCGGCCAATCGTAAGCGTTTCTTCGGCTTTTTCAGTTTGTGCGTTACCAGTACGCTAGGGATTGCCCTGTCGGGAAACCTGTTCACCTTCCTGATTTTTTACGAAATGCTCACGCTGTCTACCTACCCGCTGGTGGTGCATTCTGGGACAGCGAAGGCGTTAGCAGCAGGGCGGGTATATTTGCGTTACACCCTGACGGCGGGCGTGGTGCTACTGCTAGGCGTTGTCCTGCTGTACAGCTTAACGAACGATCACTCCTTCGCGTCCGAGCAAGGCTTGTCGCCCTACTTGGATGATCACCGTGGGTTGCTCACCCTCATTTTTGCTTTGCTGGTAGGCGGCCTGGCCGTTAAGGCGGCGATGGTGCCGCTGCATGGCTGGCTGCCTAGAGCCATGGTAGCGCCAGCGCCGGTGAGTGCATTGTTGCATGCCGTTGCCGTGGTTAAAGCCGGTGCGTTTGGCATTTTGCGCGTCATTTATGATTTATATGGGATTGAGCTGAGCGTCGAGCTAGGTGTCACCACCGTGCTGGCCATTGCGGCATCTATCACCATTATTTATGGGTCGCTGCGGGCTATCGCCCAAGAGGAGTTAAAGCCACGTTTGGCGTTTTCAACTATCAGCCAAGTCTCCTATGTGGTGCTAGGCGTTAGTTTGTTTGGGCCCTTTGGCACGATAGGGGCGCTGGCGCATTTGCTTCATCAAGGCCTTATGAAAGTGACTCTGTTTTTCTGTGCCGGTAATTATGCGGAGGAGCTGGGCATTCACCGTATTGATGAAATGGATGGTGCAGGCAAACGTATGCCATTGACCAGCTTCGCTTTTACGGTAGGTGCACTGGGCATGATCGGTTTGCCGCCAATCGCTGGCTTCATCACTAAATGGTACCTAGGTATCGGTGCTATCCAGGCAGAGATGTATTGGGTCGTCGCGGTGTTAGTCGCAAGCAGTACCTTGAATGCCATCTATTTTCTACCCATCCTGCATCGTCTTTGGTTCCGTGAAGGCCCTGCGCACGGAAAAGGTCAGTGGCCTAAAGAGCAGCGGTTGGGGCGGCTGGAAACCCACGGGTGGTTATTGTGGCCCGCGGTATTTACGGCGGTTATTAGTATCGGTGCTGGCTTATTGGCGGGGCTGCCCTTTAGCCCACTTGACTGGGCGACGCGCGTCGCCGTTGGGGAGTATCTGCCATGAGTTCACTGCTGTTAGCTGTGGCCTTACTTTGGCCGCTTGTTGTGGCAGGCAGCACGGTATGGTGCGCTTACCAAGTGCCCGCGCATCAACGCAATTACGTGTCGATGCTGTGGGTAAGCGCTGCTTGGCCTGCTTTATTGTTAGCGTATGTGGGCGAATTCCAGTGGACAATCAATGCCTGGATGTTAGGCGGTTACTGGGAGTTGAACGCGCTTAGCCGACCGTGGTTAGCCTTCACCGCTCTGCTGTGGAGTATTGCGGCGTTCCACGCGCGGGGTTACTTCGCTGGCGAGCAGCGTCAGGCCCAAGCGGGAGACGCCAACGCTCAGCGGCGTTTACAGCGGTTAACCTTATTTTGGCCGTTAACCCTGTTAGGGAACCTTCTGCTCATTATTGCCCAGGATATTGCCAGTTTTTATCTTGGTTTTGCGCTGATGACATTCGCCGCGTATGCGCTGGTTGTTCATAACGGCAGCCCTGCTGCGACATTGGGGGCCAAAGCCTATCTGGTATTAGCAGTCATCGGCGAAGGCCTGATATTGGGCGGCTTTCTTTGGGCCGCAGGCACCTCGGATACGCTAACGCTCAAAGGCGTGCGCGACACCCTGGCAAGCGCCGACCATGGCGTGTGGATGGCGCTGTTACTGTGGCTAGGTTTAGGAGTGAAGGCTGGGGTCATCGGCCTGCATGTTTGGCTGCCGTTGGCCCACCCAGTGGCACCGGCACCCGCCAGCGCTGTTCTTAGTGGAGCAATGATTAAGGCGGGCTTGTTGGGCTGGCTAAACGTACTGCCGCTGGGCGCGCAGGGGCTCTCTCCCGAGATGACACAACTTGGCAATATTATTTTGGTGGCAGGCTTTGCAGCGGCGTTTGGCGCTGCTCTTTACGGCGTTTGGCAGCAACACCCCAAGGCAGTTTTGGCTTACTCCAGCATCAGTCAGATGGGAATGCTGACAGCGCTGGTAGGAGTAGGATTAGTGACACCCAGCGTGTGGGCGACACTGCTGCCTGCCGTTATTTTATTTGCAGGCCACCATGCGTTAGCCAAGGGGGCACTGTTTATGGGAACCAGCGTGAGTGAGCATATGCCCAAGTGGCCCTCCCCGCTGCTGTTTCTTTTGATCGCGCTGCCCGGCATATCGCTGACGGGGGCACTAGCTGCGGGAATGTTCAGTAAGTGGGGCGTGAAACATGCCCTCTATGAATTCGAGCAAGAGCGCATCATCCTGCTGTTAACCTGGGCGGCCATTGGGACCGCGGCACTTGTCACTGCCTGTGTTTGGCGACAATGGCAACAGCGGCACCAAGGTGGTAGCGATTCGTTTCAGTGGGGTGCGTGGCTAGTGGCGCTACTCGCTGCGCTAGTAACGCCGCTTTGGCTGCCGCTGCCCGAGGCAAGCGTGATAGCTCCTCCCTTAAAAGAGTGGGTAGGGATTATATGGCCCTTCCCGGTGGGGGTGCTGAGTGTGGTGGTGTTGATGCTGGCGTTGCGTCGTTCTGCCATTTCACCACCTCCGTCCGGCGATTTGTGGTGGGTGTATAGCCCCGTCGCCATTATCTGCATAAGCACCGCACGTTCAGTAGCGGGGCTATGTGGAAAGGGTAAGGCAACCTCCGTTGCGCTGGCACTGAAAAGTGAGCGCGCTGTCATGGGAGGATTACTACGCGGACTTCAAGCGGAGGCATGGATGCGTCAGCATGGCGGAGGGCTGATGATGGCGTTAGCCGTTCTCCTTGCGCTGTTACTAATGTGGGAGGGGCTGTAGTGGGCCAACAAGCAAAACAGCCATCACGCCAGCGTGGGCGACAGGCCGATACGCCAAACGATATTCCCAAGCGGGGCTGGCAGGATATTGCTTGGCGGGTAGTGCGCGCAGCTCGCCGAGATAGAATCACCATGTTTGCAGCGGGCGTCGCCTTTTATGCCCTGCTAGCGCTGTTTCCGACGATTGCGGCGGTGATTTCTTTGTGGGGGTTGCTGTTCGACCCGGTAGAAGCGGGACGACAGCTCTATACCATTAGCCGCTTTATGCCGCCGGATGCTGCCAACCTGATTGATCAACAGGCGCAAGAGGTGGTGGAGAGTACCGAGTCTGGCAATGTCATGACGGCTTTGGGGGGGCTGTTGGTCGCCATGTTTATTGCCTCAAAAGGGGTGTCGGTATTAGTGATAGGGCTAAACGCGGTGTACGGCGAACAGGAGAAACGACCGCTACTGTACCGCGCCCTGGTACTGGTCTCGCTGACCTTTGGTTTAATTGGTATGACGCTTGTTTCATTGGGTTTTATTGCTGTCGTGCCGGTGGTGGTAGATCGATTGCTAATTGATCCACCGTTGGATCGAGTACTGCAGTGGCTACGCTGGCCTGCGCTGTTAGTGTTGATGAGTTTACTGATTGCGCTGTTATACCGATTTGCCCCCTATCGCCGTTCACCGCAGTGGCGCTGGCTGAGTTACGGCACGCTGTTGGCGACATTGATGTGGCTGTTGGGCTCCGGTGGCCTCTCGCTCTATGTGCGCTATTTTTCGACCTTTAGCGAGCTATATGGCTCGTTAGGGGCGGTTGTCGCGCTAATGCTGTGGTTTTGGCTCTCAGCGTTTGTCGTACTATTTGGTGCAGAGCTTAACTGTGAGATGGAGCGGCAAACCTGCCACGACACCACCATTGGTACGGTGCGCCCCTTGGGAGAGCGTGAAGCCTTTGCCGCTGACACCATTGGCGTTGAAAACCCTTGGAATAAAGAGTCGCCCGGTAGTGCTCCCGACGATAGCCAGCGCCGCCCGAGTGAGTAAGCGCGTAACGCATGGCCGCCCAGCAGGGCTGGGCGGCGTGAGCGTAAGTGAAATAGGCCTGTAGGTGTTACAGCAGCTCCTCGGCGGCCAGCGCCAAACGGGAGCGTTCAACGCTTTTCAAAGTGATATGCCCGGCGTGGGGCCAGTCTCTAAACCGTTCCACCACCGCGGCCATACCGCAGGTGTTAGCGGTGAGGTAGGGCGTGTCGATCTGCCCAACGTTGCCTAGGCAGACAATCTTGGTGTTGCGTCCGGCACGGGTCACCAGCGATTTAAGCTGTTTAGGTGTGAAGTTTTGCGCCTCATCGATAATTAAAAAGGTGTCGTTTAACGTGCGCCCGCGCATAAAGCTCGGCGAGCGAATTTGTACCCGCGACCCTATAAGCTGCCGGGTGGCTCCGTTGTCCCAGCTGGATTCGCCCTCTTCGTTACGCAGCAGGTTATCCATATTGTCGTGGAAGGCACCCATCCACGGCGACATTTTCTCCTCTTCGGTACCCGGCAGAAAGCCAATATCCTCCCCCATGGGAATCGGTGCGCGGGTAAACACAATGCGTTCAAAGCGCTTTGCATCCAGGGTTTGCTGGAAGGCGGCGGCCAAGGTCATAAAGGTTTTACCGGTGCCCGCATTACCGGCAATAGTGACAAGATCAATCTCGGGGTCCATCAGTAGGTTGAGGGTGAAGTTCTGGCGGCTGTCGTGGGCATGAACGCCCCACACACCGGCATGGTGGCGATAGTTAGTGAGCAGCTGAAGCCGGGCAGAGGAGGGCGATAGTTCGCGCACAATAGCCTCGAACTCAGCGCCATTTTCGCTATCAGAGACCAGCATGCCCACGTGCCAGTGGCGGGGCATATTACCGCTAAGTTGATAGAAGTGATGGTGGCCAACGCGCTCAACAGTGACCTCAACGTTGAGCGCTTCCCATAGCGAGGCGCCATCTTGCCCTGCTTGGGCGTACACCTGCGCGCCTTCAATCATCGCATCGCTATCAGAGAAGGCGCGGTCGTTCAGGTAGTCCTCCACCGGTACTTTCAGGGCGGCGGCTTTTACCCTTAGGTTAATGTCTTTGGTGATGAGAATGACCGAGGCATCCGGGCGTTCGTCACGCAGGCGGCAGGTTTCTGCCAGAATTCGGTTGTCGGGGCTATCGTCTAGCGAGTCGAACGGCTTTAAATCGTTGTAGCACAAGAAGTGCAGGCGGCCGGATTCTCCACTGATGCGGGGAATGGGGATGCCTTTTTGAATCTCATCGAAAGTGACTTGGTTAGTGAGGTCGGAAAGCGTGCGGCTAATTTGCCGTGCCGTACGGGCGATTTCTCGGATGCCATTTTTGTGCTTGTCCAGCTCTTCAAGCACGGTCATGGGGATAACCACATCATGCTCATCAAAATGATAGAGCGCGGCGGGGTCGTGGATCAGGACATTCGTGTCTAGGACATACAGCCTAGTCGCTTTCTTATCGAGTCGTACCATCGCGGAAACTACTCCTTGGTTGACGGCAACATCGACACTGGCAGATGCACTTTACGCTTAGATGACACTTGCCTGTGTCGGTTCTCTAGCGTGTCCTTGGTGCTCCTTCAATAAGCTGTTTTTTACAGCGTGGAAGGCAAACGTGTTTTTTGCCACTGCTAAATTTCAACGCTTCTCTCAGGTGGGCGGCTTAGCGCGTGGTGCCCAAAAAACGAATGACATTGGTGAGTAGCGCTGTGGCGACGACGCCAAGACTTTCACCTTCCACGTAACGGTAGTAATGGCTTTCCAATAGCAGGTCGTGGTTGAGGGCGCAAAGAGCGTGTGTGTTTAAGGCATCCTTCACCAGTGGGTAGGGCAGCAGCGCCCAACCGGTTCCGTTGATGACCGCGTCGCGAATAACCTCAAACATGGTGAGGCCGAGGTAGTTCGTTGAGAACAGCGCTTCGCTCACGAGTTTGTCGCCTTGATCAAAGGTCAGACAGACCTGGGTGTATTGCGCCAAGTCATCCTTGGTGACATTGGGCAGGCGGCTAAGCGGGTGGTTAGGGGCGGCCACCAGGCTCATGCTCACAGGGGCAAGGTTACTGGCGTTTACCGCAGCGCCTTCGGCGGTGTAAAGCCCAAAGGCAATATCCACGGTTTGACGCAGCACAAACTGTGCATGCTCTTGGGGTGGCAGCAGGTAAACGGAAATGGCCGTGAGCGGATAGCGCTGCTTTAAGTCATGCATCACCTGTCGCCAGAACGCTTCGGGAAGAGCGTCATCTCGCGCAATACAAAGCTGGCTTTCAACCCCCTGTAAGTGCTGCTGGCAATGTTTGTTAATACGGCTGGCGCTGGTCAGTAGGCGGTAGCAGTCGGGGAGCACGCTTTCGCCCACCGCTGTTAGCTGCAGGCTGTTACCCGAGCGCTCAAACAGTGCCACGCCCAGACTATCTTCCAGCGCATTGACGGCAGCGCTCAGCGTGCTGCGCTTTATTCCGGTGTGCCGGGCAGCGGCGGCAAACGACCCATGTTCTGTGACATCAATAAACGCCTGTACCTGTTCTGCGCGCATGCAAACGACCTTGTGAAAACCCTTTGAGCGCCAATATAGTTGGCGCTGAGCGATTGGTGAAGCGCTAATGCACTCATTATGATGGCGGTCTTTTACCACCCTCTATTGGAGCAACCCGCGTGACCCCCTTCGTCGCCGAGCGCCGTGCGCTTAGATTTTCCGCCATTTCTGCCAGCCTGTTTGCCTTTACCGGGCTTGCCCTTGGCCTTGCTAGTGGCTCAATTACGATTCTATTCGATAGCGGTTATTCGCTATTAAGTTTAGTGCTGGCTTCGCTTTCCCTGTTTGCACTTCAGCAGGCCCGCAAACCTGCGGATGATCACTACCCCTTTGGGCGGCTAACGGTAGAACCGCTGGCCGTGCTGCTCAAAGGCGTGGTGATCGCGCTGGTCTGTCTATTTTCACTGGTGTCAGCGCTCTGGAGCCTTGCTCAGGGCGGGCGCTTAGTCACGCTGGATTTGGCGCTGATGTTTGGCGTGGTCAACGTGAGTGGCTGTTTGCTGACGTGGTGGTGGCTTGATCGTTACGCCAAAGTGGCACGCTCATCACTATTGGCCGCCGAGCTGCGCCAGTGGCAGATGGATACTTGGCTCAGTGCGGCGGTAATGCTGGGCTTTGCCCTCACCTGGGGGCTTACGCTCTCGCCCTGGGCCCACTTAGCGCGCTTTGCCGACCCGGTCATGGTGCTGTTGATTGCGGGCTACTTTCTACCCATGCCGATTCGTATGGTGAAGGGAGCGCTGCGTGAACTGATGTTTGGCGAGCCGCTGGGCAGCGTTCGCCGTGAGGTAGTGCAAGAAGTCGCTGATTTTGATATTGCTGACGATGATGTGCGCCTTGCCCAGGTAGGCAGCTTCTTAATGGTCGATATTCAGCTGGATAAGCAGCAGATGGATGACGCCGAAGAGATTGTTGAGAGCGTGGAGCAGCACTGTAAGCTGCGTAATTTACGTCCGGTAACGAGTATTACGCTGGTCACCTAACGTTCTCATCGAAAAAGTGTTGACGCTGTCAAAGGTGTGGTGATATTCAGCGCTACCGACAACTGGTGTCGGCCTAACACTGCACTTTTGAGGGTTGCAAAAACATGCCACTGCGCCGCTGTTTGCCCGTGCTGCTGGTCACCGCTTTGGTGGCTGGCTGCGCAAGTTCTACCATTGCCCCACGCTACACCACTGAAAATCCTGACGTGATGCGTATTGGCGGAGAGCGTCCTGCCAGCGCTGACCCGCGTACCGAAAACGCCGGTTCGTTCTGCTTAGAAACTACCGAGCGCTGGAACGAGCATGGCCGTACGCCCGACGGTCAAACCCTGTGGGCGAAAGATACGCTGCGTCGCGTGGTGCCTTGCCAGTAATTGGTACACCGCCTTTGGCCTGCGTTCGCTGCGCCAGCGTCACTCGCTGGCGCAGCTGCTAGTGATTACTCTCTTTCTTTTGCGGTTTACCTTTACGCTGGGTCCCCGCCATCTCCTCGAGTGCCTCCTCACTCATTGAGTCGTACATCTCTTTCGATGCGTCATACAGCTCGCTGGGCTTTGTTTCACCGCGCTTGGCCGAGAGAGCAGCCCCGGCGGCTTTCTGCTGTGCTTTGGAGGTGGCTTTCATTTAACAACTCCTGTCAGTTGACTTCCCTTAGGTGCTCACGCTATTAAGCCTAGCAGTGGGTAGTGTTGTTTCCAGACAGGCTGGCGCGTTTAACATAAGAGAACTCCATGACACCGGCGATTAACAGCGCAAGGCACGCAGGTATTGCATTTCAACTCCATGAGTATCATCACGATACTTCCGCTCCCTCTTACGGGCTGGAAGCCGCTGAAAAACTGGGCGTCACGGCCGAGCAAGTGTTTAAAACCCTGGTGGTCAGCTTGGATGGTAAACAGCTGGCGGTGGGCATTGTGCCGGTGAATAGCCAGTTGGGTTTGAAGCAGATTGCTAAAGCCGCAGGTGCCAAAAAGGCCGTGATGGCCGCGCCTGATATCGTTGAGCGCACCACCGGCTACGTGTTGGGTGGCGTGAGCCCGCTGGGTCAGAAAAAACGTTTGCCCACCTTTATAGATGCCTCGGCGCAGGCGTGGTCAACGCTGTATGTTAGCGCTGGGCGGCGAGGGCTTGAAATTGAGCTAGCACCCAGCGATTTAGCAACGTTGAGCCAAGGGCGTTTTGCTGAGCTGTCGGCGTAGAAGGGAAGCAAGAGAGGCAGCGAGAGGGGATGCCAGAGAGGAAGCGAAGGCCAGCAAGGCAGGGGGTGGCACTTTCTGGTATGGTGCTTCACATTATTGGTTTGCTGGGCCTAATGGCCCCTTCAGGAATTTTTTGTGTCCGACACCTCGTTTGCATCCCTGGCGCTGTCACCTGCGCTGATTACTACCCTAGACTCCCTTGGCTATCACGAGATGACGCCGGTACAGGCACAGAGCCTGCCGCCGATGTTGGCAGGCCACGATGTCATGGCCCAGGCGAAAACCGGCTCGGGGAAAACCGCCGCCTTTGGCTTGGCGTTGCTTTCACAGCTGCGTGTAGAAGCCTTCAGTGTGCAGGGCTTAGTGCTGTGCCCCACTCGGGAACTGGCGGATCAAGTAGCGGAAGAGCTGCGGCGCCTCGCCCGTGGTATGGCCAATGTAAAAGTGCTCACACTGTGCGGTGGTGCGCCGTTTGGCCCGCAGCTCGCATCGTTGGAGCATGGCGCGCACATCGTGGTGGGCACGCCGGGGCGAATTGATGAGCACCTGCGCAAAGGCTCACTGACGCTTGGCTCACTCACCACCCTGGTGCTGGACGAAGCTGACCGTATGCTGGATATGGGCTTTCAGGCCACCATTGACGATATTATTTCCGATACCCCGGCCGACCGCCAAACCCTGCTGTTCAGCGCTACTTTTCCTGACGAAGAAGCCTCGGGTGGGTTGGCGATCATGACGCGGGGCGTGATGCGCGACCCGGTTAGCGTTAAAGTCGAAGAGACCCATGACGCAACGACTATTGAGCAGCACTTTTATGATGTGGCCAACGACGACGCCCGCTTTGCTGCGCTAAAGCAGCTGTTGCTTGCGACACGGCCTACCACCAGCGTGGTGTTTTGTAACACCAAGCGAGAAACCCAAGCGGTGGCCGATAGTCTGGTCGATGCGGGCTTCAGCGCGGTGGCTATCCACGGCGATCTTGAGCAAAAAGATCGCGACCGGCTGTTGGTACTGTTCGCCAACCAAAGCGCGTCCATTTTGGTGGCCACCGATGTCGCCGCCCGTGGCCTGGATATCGCGCAGTTAGACGCTGTGTTTAACTACCAAATTGCTCGTGAGCTAGAGGTGCATGTGCACCGCGTTGGCCGCACCGGGCGTGCAGGGGCCAGTGGTATTGCCTGCACGCTGGTGACTCCCCAAGAGAGCTATCGTTTAGAACGGTTAGCGGATCTTTTGGGTGAAACACTGACAACCGAGCCGCTGCCAAAAGCGACCAACAGTGCCCCGTTTGAGCCACCGATGGCGACCCTGCAACTAGCCGGCGGCAAAAAAGACAAGCTTCGCCCCGGCGATATTCTGGGAGCGTTAACCAGTGAGGGCGGTCTGCGCGGTGATCAGGTGGGCAAAATCAAAGTCCTGGCTCGCAGTGCCTACGTTGCCGTAGAGCGAGAAGCGGTGCAAAAAGCCCAAGCAAAGCTTGAGCGGGATAAGCTAAAAGGGCGCGCTTTTCGAGTGCGCCGCATTCGGTATTAACGACGTATTCAAAACAATGCTGATGTGTATCACTTGGTCGTCAGCGTATTCGCGACTCGCGCATTCGCCATGTATATGTCTGGCATGAGATAGGAGCCTTCGCAGCAAGCTATGAAAACACCCAAACGATTACAGCCCTTGGTCGATGACGGCCTGATCGATGAGGTGCTGATGCAGTTGATGAGCGGCAAGGAAGCGCAGGTGTATGTGGTGCGCTGCGGCGGCGACACGCGCTGTGCCAAAGTATTCAAGGAAGCCAAGCAGCGCAGCTTTAAGCAGGCGGTGCAATACCAAGAAGGGCGTAAAGAGCGCAATAGCCGCCGAGCCAGGGCCATGGCCAAGAAGACCCGCTACGGCCAGAAAGAGCAGGAGCAGGCGTGGCTCACCGCCGAGGTCGATGCGCTGTATCGCTTAGCCGCTGCCGATGTACGTGTGCCAAAGCCCTACGGCTTTGTGGATGGCGTGCTGCTGATGGAGATGATCACCGATGCCGAAGGCGACGTGGCACCGCGCTTGGATGATGTCACCCTGACCGAAGAGCAGGCCCTGCGCTATCACGCTAAAGTGATCCAAGACGTGGTGAAAATGCTCTGTGCAGGTCTGATTCATGGCGATTTATCTGAGTTCAACGTGCTTGTCGATGCCGATGGCCCGGTCATTATTGATTTGCCTCAAGCGGTAGATGCGGCCGGTAATAACAGTGCCGCCGCGATGCTGGAGCGCGATGTCGATAACATGCGGGCTTATTTTGGCCGCTTTGCGCCAGCGCTACTCGACACCCATTACGCCAAGGAGATGTGGGCGCTCTATGAAGCGGGTGAGCTGCATCCCGATAGCAAACTCACCGGCCACTTCGAGTTTGACAGCCACATTGCCAACGTGGATGAACTGATGGAAGTCATCGACGACGCCAAAGAAGAAGAGGCCGAGCGCCAAGCGCGCATGCGCGATGACGACGACGAGGATTAAGCAAAAACAGTGGTAAACTGACGGCAACGCTTAGCAGAGTAAGTACTTTCTCTTGGGTGCTTTTCATTAGGGTCTGATGATTTCGTATCGATGATTAAGTACGGGCGATGACATCGCTCTTTCCAAGAGAGGGGGCGTCACTTTGCGACAGCGCCTTGTCAGCCGTTAACCATTGGAGGAGCGCGTGAAGGGCATCCAGTTCAGTGCAGGGAGTGCAAGGGCGCTGGCGATTTCGCTAAGCGTGGGTGCGTTGGGTGGCACGCTGTTTCACCTCTTTAACTTGCCACTCGCCTGGATGTTGGGGCCGTTAGTGGCCAACCTGCTGGCCTCGGCAAAAGGGGTGAAAGTGGCGGTGCCTGAGCCGCTGCGTAACGTTTTTCTTGCCGTCATGGGGTTGGTGTTGGGCAGCCAAGTCACACCTGAGCTCGCTCATCGGGTATTGGACTGGCCGCTTTCCGCCGCGCTGCTGTTAGCCGGTGTCGCTGCTTCCACCGCCGTCGCCTCTGCCTGGTACCGTCGCTGTGGTTTTGACCCTGTGAGCGCTTGGTTTGGTGCCTCCCCAGGGGCGATGACCGCCATGATCATGCTAGGGGATAAATGCGGCGGCGACCCGCAACGTATCGCGATAGCCCAATCGCTGCGTATTATTCTCGTTATTCTATTTCTACCGCCACTGTTCTGGGCGTTTGAAGGAGGAGAGGGTCAGCTTGGCCCTGCCTCATCAGTACTGGAACATGGGTGGATGCTGCTCACGATACCCTTGCTGTTACCGCTAGGGCGTTGGCTGAAAATCCCAAGTTCCGCGCTGTTAGCACCGTTACTGATGGCGGCGCTGCTGTCAGGGCTCGATATTGCCAGCCTCGCCCTGCCAAGCTGGGGCATGAATCTGATGCTATGGGTGCTGGGCAGCGCGATTGGTTCACGCTTTCAAGGCATGACCCGGAGGCTACTGGGCCGCTACTTATGGCAGTCAGGTGTTGCAACGCTGCTGGCCCTCATTGTACTGGCTGTTTTTGCCGAACTGATCCACCAAACGGTGGGAGTAGGGCGGGATGTTGCCTTGCTCGCCCTAGCGCCTGGCGGTATTGGTGAAATGGCCATTCTGGCGGTTGCGCTGGATATTGATCCGGTGTTTGTCGCCTTTCACCACCTGCTACGCATGATCACATTAATGATCGTGGCTCCCTTTTGGGCTCGCTGGTTGCTACACCGAAGCGCTCGCTCCTGATATCCCATTAATCCCTGCTCTTTTCTGTTTTCGCGTTATGTAAGGACTCTCCATGCTGTCACGCTTGCTTACGCCGCTGTTCCGTTTCTTTGAGGAGCGCGTTAACCCCTACCCCGAAGGAAGTGTCACGACTCCACCGAAGGGGCTGTTGCCGTTTATCTGGCACTTTTCGCGCCCGGTGTGGCCGTGGCTGCTGCTGATGTCACTGATCACGGCGGTGGTGTCCGCCGCAGAGGTGGTGTTCTTTAGTTACATGGGGGATTTGGTGGACTGGCTGGGCGGCGTTGAGCGCGCCGATTTCTGGGCTAACCATGGCCTGTGGCTGGCGGGCCTTGGTTTGTTAGTAGTGATCGGGCTGCCGCTACTGGTGCTGGTGCAGTCGCTGGTCACTCACCAGAGTATTTTTGGCAACTACCCGATGATTGGCCGCTGGCTCTCGCATCGCCATATGCTGAGCCAGAGCCTGGCGTTCTATCAGGATGAATTTGCTGGGCGGGTATCGCAAAAAGTGATGCAAACCGCGCTGGCCATACGGGAAACCGTGACCAAAGTGATGGACCTGATGGTGTATGCCATCGTCTACTTTACCGGGGCTGCGATCCTGCTGGGGCGGGCCGACCCTTTGCTGCTGTTGCCGCTGGGGCTATGGCTGATCGGCTATTTGGGCATCATGCGCTTTTTCGTACCTCGCCTGCGGGATGTCTCCATGGCCCAGGCGGATGCCCGCGCGCAAATGACCGGCCGCGTGGTGGATAGCTACAGCAATATCCAAACCATTAAGCTATTTGCCGATACTCAGCGCGAAGAGCGCTACGCCAAAGATGCCATGGAAGGCTTTATGGTCACCGTGCATCGCCAAATGCGCTTGGTCACGGTGATGAGCGTCTGCCTGACGTTTCTCAACACGCTGCTGCTGGTCGGCACGGCAGGCATGGCCATTGCGGCATGGTACATGGAGGCGATCTCTCTAGGCGTGCTGGCCATCGCCATTGCCCTGGTGATGCGGATCCGCTTTATGTCCGACTGGATTTTATGGGAAGTCGCGGGGCTGTTTGAAAATATTGGCACCGTGCAAGATGGCATGAATACCATCGCCCAAGCGCCCATGGTGAAGGACATACCCAATGCCAAAGCGTTGGTGGTGCCAAAGGGAGAAATCGTTTTCGACGCCCTGCGTTTTCAGTATGCCCAAGCCAAAGGGGAGAGCAAAAACGTGTTTGATGGGTTGAACCTAACCATCAAGCCCGGTGAGAAGATCGGCCTTATTGGTCGCTCTGGGGCGGGCAAATCCACCCTGGCGAATCTGCTGTTACGCTTTTATGACCTGCAGGGCGGGCGCATTCTGATTGATGGCCAAAACATTGCCGAGGTGACGCAGACCTCTTTGCGCCATCAGATTGGGATGGTGACCCAAGATACCTCGCTGCTGCACCGCTCGCTGCGGGACAACATTCGCTACGGCAGCCCTCACGCCAGCGACGAAGATGTTTGGCAGGCCGTGCGCCGCGCCCATGCGGATACCTTTATCAACGACCTTGTCGACCCCAAAGGGCGGCGCGGTTTAGATGCGCATGTGGGCGAGCGGGGCGTCAAACTCTCTGGCGGTCAGCGCCAGCGCATTGCCATTGCCCGTGTACTGCTTAAAGATGCGCCGATTTTGGTGCTGGATGAGGCGACCTCAGCGCTAGACTCTGAAGTAGAGGCGGCGATTCAAGAGCAACTGGACGCGTTGATGGAGGGTAAAACGGTGATTGCCATCGCACACCGGCTCTCTACCATTGCCATGCTGGACCGTTTGATTGTGGTGGATGAAGGGCGCATGGTGGAGAGCGGCACCCATCAGGAATTGCTGGCCCGAAACGGCATTTACGCAGGCCTATGGCAGCGCCAGTCGGGCGGCTTTTTGGGTAATGACCTTGATCCTGACAACAACGCCCCCATTTGAAACTAGACCGGTCGCCTACAAAGGCGCATTAACAGGAGGTAGTGATGCAAGCCATTCAGCTGCAACAACCCGGCGGTTTAGACAAATTGAACGTCGTCGACGTGGCCGCTCCCGGTGAGCCGGGCCCCGGCGAGATCAAAGTGCGCCTGCACGCCAGCTCGCTGAACTTTCACGACTACGCGGTGGTGGCAGGGATGATTCCCACCGACGATGCCCGTATTCCCATGTCAGATGGTGCAGGCGTGGTGGAAGCCGTAGGCGAAGGCGTTGAAGAGTTTGCTGTGGGCGATGCGGTGGTCTCGACGTTCTTTCCCTACTGGCTGGAAGGCCCCGCGCGGGTGGGCGATTTCAGAACCACTCCAGGCGATGGCGTAGATGGCTACGCACGGGAGCAAGTAATTCGCCCCGCCACCTGGTTTACGCGTCAGCCGCAAGGTTACAGCCATGCCGAATCAGCGACGCTGACCACCGCGGGCTTAACTGCGTGGCGCGCCTTGGTCGTGGATGGCGGGCTGAAAGCCGGCGATACCGTATTGGTACTAGGCACCGGTGGTGTATCTATCTTCGCGCTGCAGTTTGCCAAGATGATGGGCGCTCGGGTGATTGCAACGTCGTCATCCAATGAGAAGCTTGAGCGCCTGCGTGCGCTGGGCGCTGAGCACACCATTAACTACCGTGAAACCCCAGAGTGGGGTAACGCGGTCAAAGAGCTAACCAATGGTGAAGGTGTTGATCACGTGGTGGAAGTGGGCGGTCCAGGCACGCTGCCGCAATCGATCGATGCGGTGAAAATTGGTGGGCATATCTCGCTGATTGGCGTGCTCACCGGCCGTGAAGGTGAGATCCCGACCGCGAAGCTGATGGCGAAACAGGCCAGGCTGCAGGGGCTGATTGTGGGTAGCCGCCGTCATCAGATGGACATGATTCGTGCCATTGAAGCGGCGAACATGAAGCCAGTGATTGACCGCGAGTTTGTGCTGTCTGACATCGCTGAGGCGTTTCGCCATCAAGAGTCGGGTAAGCACTTCGGTAAAATCTGCCTGACGTTCTAAAGGCATTGCGCACGTCTTTGCGCGCCTGCCGAGAGGTAGGCGCGCAGCCACATAACGTGGGTCTACTCTCCTAATCGGCTAAATACCACGCCTTTCACCTCAAGCTCCCAAATATCATCGTAGGGTACCGTTACGCCGTCTAAGTCGCCTGGGTCGCCGGTGCTATTTTTGATGATAGTCTCAGGAATCACCTTTACTCCCGTCATACCAACGTGCTGAATGCGGGCACTGAAGCGATTTCCCTCCTGGTCAACAAGCACTCGCTCGCCAGCAATGCACTTTGCAAGCTTCTCGTGTAATTCTGCCATGGTGACATTAACCACGCTCATCGTTGCCTCCTGCGCATCGCTCAAAGGTGAGTTGCTAAGTTATAACGACTTTATTCTAGTCGATAAGTTCGGCTAGCCCCGAGGGGCCAGCATAAGGCATGCTAACCTTAATATAGTTAACGAATCTGAGGCGGGATATGGCGCAAGGCTCAACGAACGCGGCTTTATCGCCATGGGATGTAGTGGCATTAGATACCTTTCAAACCCCCGAACGCACTCAAGCGAGCCAGTGGCGACGTAGTTGGCGGGCAGCGACTACCTGGATGATCGGCAGAGAAGCCTCCGAGCGCCAAGCGAAACAGGAAAGCGAGCTGCGTGCGCTGCCTGAAATCAAGCTGGCGCACGTGGCACCTTCTATTGATTGGCGACCCGCCGCCGCGCGCTTGGAGCAGGCGCTGAAGCCCTATCACGATGCCCCTGTAGTGCTCTTCATTTCACCGCCCCACGGAGGGCACAGTGCGGTGGTCAGCCATTGGGCTGCACAACAGGGCGCGGACTGCCTCACCGTCCCCACATTAAAAGAGTTAATAGACGGAAACTTGGCCTGGGTCGATAGCGCTACCCAAACCAAGCATTGGGCAATTCCCGCCCTTGAGCGTCATTTTTTACGCCATACCCACGGCTTACAAGGCGTTCGTGAGTTGTTTGAACGCGCGTTGAGCGGTCGTTTAGGGCAGAGCGTGATAGGCTGCGACAGCTGGACCTACGCCTACTTGCAGCATGCGGTGGGGCTTGAGGGTATACCGGTCTTAACGCTACAGGGAGTAGAGGGAGAACAACTGGCCCACTACTTTTCTCAAGCGGCTGGGGAGTGCCCGACCGTATACAGCACACGCACAGGGAAGCTGATACTGACCAGCGAAAGTGATCAAAAAGCGGTGTTCAAAGAGTTACAGCGCCTGGCGGCACACTGCCGAGGGCATTTGGGCATTGCTTGGCACTACTGGCGGGAAAGGCTACGTGAACCCGCCGAGGACGTTGACGCGGACGATCAACAGAGTGAAAAAGCTCAGCCTGATTCTTCCCAAGAACTATGGCTATTGGATGCGCTTGCTGACGCTGAGCTACCCGCGGATACCGGTGACGTAGCCACGCTACTGCTGCATACCCTGCTGATTCATGGTGGGCTTGAAGATCAAGCGTTAAAACACGTGCTGCCGTTTTCGGACCATGAGGCTTTAAACGCACGGTTTGCGCTAGCCCGGCGTGGCATTCTCAGCAGCCAGCAAGGGCGCTGGCAGGTGGCACCGCTTAGTTACGCCAGCGTGCGGCAGTTGCTTGAGTCGCGTAATTACCTTGTGGACCCGCTGTAGGAGCGCTGATGGACGATCAAGGGCAGTATGCCAAGCTGTTTAACGATATCGATAGCCAAGCGCTGATAACGCTCGGGGTGATTTTAGCCAGCACTATCTTACTGATTATTGCCAGCCAGCGAGGGCTCAACTGGGTGGCGAACCGGCTGCATGGCCAAGTGCGCTTTCGAGTCTTTGCGCTGGTGCCACTCACCCGGCTGATCATTTTGATTGCTGCGCTCGCCATTGCCGTACCCATTATTATCGAGCCGTCGCTGCGCAATATGGTGACGCTGCTGGGGGCCATTGGCCTAGCCATTGGCTTTGCCCTGAAAGATTATGTGAGCAGCCTGATTGCGGGGGTAGTGTCTGCGGTGGAGCTGCCGTACCGGCCCGGCGACTGGGTGAATATCGAAGGCACTTACGGCGAAGTAAAGCACGTGGGCATGCGCACAGTGGAAGTCCAAACGCCGGATGATGATCTCGTGGCGGTACCGCATTTAAAGCTCTGGGACTCTGCGATCTACAATGCCAATAACGGCGGTACGAGCCTGCAGTGTGTGGCCAGTTTCTACCTTCACCCAGCGCATGAGGCGGGTTGGGTACGCAAGGCGCTGCGCGATGTAGCCCTCACCAGCGCGTACTTAAAATTCGATAAGCCCATTATTGTGGTGGCGGAGGAGAAGCCCTGGGGCACCCATTACCGTATCCGGGCTTATCCGGTCGACCCCCGCCAGCAATTTCTATTTGTCACTGATTTAACCGTGCGCGGAAAAGCGGTGCTCAGCGCTGCAGGCATTACACCCGCGCTGCTGCCACCAGATGCAGCGCTAGATGCGCGAGGCGCAGCCCTTTGATGACATGGCAAAAGACACTCTACATGGGCTGGGATGTGGGCGGCTGGAACTGCGACAACAACCCTGCCAGCCGGGATGCGCTGGTGGTGCTGGATGAAGCGCTGCAGGTAGTAGGAACGCCGTGGCGTGGAAACCTACGCGTTACGCTGAATGCTGCTACCTCTAGTCGTGATGTGATCAACCGGCTGCTGGCGCTGTGCCAATATGTGCCCAGTGGCAATGAGCGAGTGGCGATGGCGATTGATACGCCGTTAGCGCTTCCTCAGGCGCTCCTGGCGCTTGCCCGTGGCGAGGCAGTGGATACGCTGGGCCGCTCACAGGAGAATCCTTATCTATACCGGAAAACTGAGCGCTGGCTGTTTGACCGAGGTATCGCGCCGCTTTCGCCGATTAAAGATATGATTGGCAGCCAAGCCACGAAAGGCATGCACTTTTTAGCACGGTTTGCTCCGCGCATAACGGCCTGCGGTCAGTGGCAATCAGTAGCGGGAGAGCTGTGCGCGGTCGAGGGCTACCCGTCGCCCGCTAAACGGTCGGCCGAGTTTGCGGCGCTGCGTCAGCGCGTGCACATGCCTGAAACATTGAACGCCATGCTTCATCAACCCACGCCAAAGCAGCAAGATATCCACGATGCTTGGCACTGCGCGTTGTTGGCGTGGAGCTTGGAACATGCAAAAGAGAGCGTGGCTTGGCCGCCAACAGAGGTGCCAGCGGCCGAAGGGTGGATCTTTGTACCGAAGGACGCCTTAAACAGCTAATCGGTTAGGCGTTCTCTTCGGGGAGCTCCGCGCTGTGGAAGACGTTTTGCACGTCGTCTAATTCTTCCAGCATGCCCAAGAATTTTTCAAACAACGCCACATCATCGCCTGCAATCGGCGTGGTGGCTTGTGGCAGAAACTGAATTTCATCGACTTCAAAGTCGATCTCGCCGAACGCATCCAGCAGCGCCTGCTTGGCTTTGGCGTAATCGGTGTGGGGAGCAAACACCGTGATGCGACCGCCTTCCTGCTCGATGTCGGTGACATCCACGTCGGCTTCCATTAGCGCTTCCAGCACGGCTTCTTCATCACTGCCGGTGAAAGAGAAAATCGCGCAGTGATCAAACATGTGGCTCACGCTGCCCGGCGTGCCGATCTTGCTTTTGGTTTTGGTAAAGCAGCCGCGCACATCGCCAAACGTGCGGTTAGGGTTGTCGGTGAGGCAGTCGACAATCACCATGGCATTGCCGGGGCCAAAGCCCTCATAGCGCGCTGGTGAAAAGTCTTCGCCGCCTGCACCGCTGGCTTTATCCAGCGCTTTATCGATGACGTGAGAGGGAACCTGGTCTTTCTTAGCGCGCTCCATCAAACCGCGCAGCGTCAGGTTGCCGTTGGGGTCTGTGCCGCCCGCTTTGGCACAGACGTAAATTTCGCGTCCATATTTGCTGTAAACCTTGGTTTTCGCAGCGGCCGTTTTGGCCATGGATTCCTTACGGTTTTGAAACGCCCTACCCATATCGAAGTCCTTTATCAGCCATGAACCGCCTGCATGGCAGGCGTCATCGTGTTCAAAAAAGGGAAAATTTTACCCAACAGCGTACCATGCTAACAGCGTTATTTAAGTGCTCGTGTGGTTTCGCTAAAGATGACTATCAACACTAAAAAAAGTACGCATAAAAACACCACGAGAATTGGCGATTAGTCGCGAAGAAAGCTGGCGTATACTGAGCCGCTCAAAGACGACGCTTTCATGGAGGAAGTTATGCCACTGACACTCTGGCTATCACTGGCCGCTATTTGTGCGATGGGGGCCATGTCGCCTGGGCCAAGTTTGGCGCTGGTGCTTCGCCACACTCTCGGGGGTGGGCGCGTGCCTGG
Source organism: Vreelandella lutescens (assembly GCF_014640815.1). Classification (GTDB taxonomy): domain Bacteria; phylum Pseudomonadota; class Gammaproteobacteria; order Pseudomonadales; family Halomonadaceae; genus Vreelandella; species Vreelandella lutescens. The sequence goes on from NZ_BMHM01000003.1 coordinate 441,478, forward strand.
GATGACGGCTGCCATCTTCCATGCTTTGGGCGTGGGGTTTTACGCGCTGCTGACCGTGCTGGGCTTAGGCGCTGTGATGGTGCGTTTCCCCGAGTTATTTCAGGTCATCACCTGGTGTGGGGCGGCCTACTTGGCGTGGTTGGGCATCAAAGCCCTACGCGCAGGCCGTGGGGGAGCATTTACGCCGGGGGCGGTGATGACCACACCGCGTCAAGCGGCGAAAGAAGCCGTGTTAGTCGCCTTGGGTAACCCGAAGCTGATCATCTTTTTTGTTGCTCTATTGAGCCAGTTTGTCACGCCGGAAATGAGCCTGCTGGCCAAGGCGATTATCGTGGCTACCGCTATTATTATTGATGGCGGCTGGTACGTGCTAGTGGCAGTAGGTCTCTCTCACTCTAGGGTGTTGCCGTGGTTGCAACGCAACGCCCACTGGGTTAACCGTATCACCGGTGTGCTGCTGATTGCGTTAGCACTGCGTGTCGTGGCGGGACCCATCATTTAATCTCCACGCTGGTGTCACTACCGTTGCCGTGGCAAGGTAAGGCGCATGCTGGTAAAGGCATTTAGAGGCCTGGCAATGACGATTTACGAGCAGGATTGTTATACCCACCTAGGAAAGCCTTTTAACCTACGCGCGCTGCGTGGTCAGGTGCTGCTGGTCGTCAATGTGGCCAGCCAGTGTGGCTTTACGCCTCAGTTAAAAGAGCTTGAAGCACTGTATCAGCGCTACCGTGATCGCGGTTTTACGGTTCTGGGGTTTCCGTGCAACCAGTTTGGACGCCAATCGCCTGAAAGCGCTGAGGCATTCTGCGCCTTCGGTGAACAGCAGTTTGGGGTGCACTTTCCGCTGATGGAGAAGGTCAAGGTAAATGGCTCTGATACCCATCCTTTATTTGCGCAGCTCAAGCGAGATGCGCCAGGCGTACTGGGTACCAAAGCCATTAAATGGAATTTCACGAAATTTCTGGTGGGGCGAGATGGCAACGTGATTGCCCGTTTTGGTCCCAAAGATCATGGGCTAACGCTGCGCTTAGCTCTTGAAGCTGCACTGGATAAAGAGTAGCGCAGCAGCGACTAAATCTCACCGCGTACCACCACTAGCCGCTGCATTAATTCGGTCCAGCGATGGCGAACCATCATCGTGGTTAGGCCAGAGAAGAGTGCCCAACTTTTGCGTCGCCATCCTTTCAAGCGAAGATTATGGTTAACCAACTGTTTCATTAGTTTGTAGTCATCGAACTTACGCCACTCGCTGGCGACCGAGAGCTGGTGGCGTGACAGCACGGGGGCCAGCTCAATACGGAACACCCACTCAAGCTCTTTCAGTGACAGGTGGTGCTGTTCAATCACCTCAACCATGTGGGCGTAATCACGCTCGCTGGGTTCACGGTCAAGCCAGAGGGGGGCGAGTGCAAGCCACAGATCGCCTCGCTCATCGACTAGCTGCTGTGCATTCATCAAAGATCTCGTCGGCAAGTGGTGGGCAGGCCGCTATCCTGCCGCGAATAGCGGAGAAGCTCAAGAGCGGACAGGGCGCGCCGAGACCGCTAGAATACCCCCATTGGTAACTCGGCACCGCCGTGCCGAACGCGATCATTATCTGATAAAGGGGTTCACTGTGATCATTAAACCGAAAGTGCGTGGCTTTATTTGTACGACTACTCATCCCAAGGGCTGCGAGCAGAATGTTCTTGAGCAGATTGAGGCGACCCGCGCCCGTGGTTTGGATAAAAGCGCTGGCCCTAAAAAGGTACTGGTGATTGGTGCGTCCAGCGGCTACGGCTTAGCCGCTCGTATTACAGCTGCCTTTGGCTATGGAGCGGATACGCTAGGGGTATTTTTTGAAAAGCCCAGCAGCGAGAAGAAAACCGGGACGGCGGGCTGGTACAACAGCGCTGCTTTCGACAAATTTGCCAAGCAAGAAGGCCTGTACAGCAAATCTATCAATGGTGATGCGTTCTCCCACGAAGCGCGGGAAAAAGCCATCGAGCTGATTAAGCAGGACATGGGGGAGATTGATCTCGTGGTTTACTCCCTGGCATCCCCCGTGCGTAAGCTGCCGGATACGGGCGAAGTCAAACGCTCCAGCCTGAAGCCGATTGGTGAAACCTACCGCGCCACGGCCATTGATACTAACAAAGACGCCATCATCGAAGCTGAAGTGGAACCCGCCACTCAGCAAGAGATCGACGACACCATCACCGTCATGGGTGGCGAAGATTGGGAACTGTGGATGAGCGCGCTGGATGACGCGGGCGTGCTGGCGAAAGGCGCGCGTAGCGTGGCGTTTAGCTACATCGGCACCGAAATCACTTGGCCAATTTACTGGCACGGCGCGCTGGGTAAAGCCAAAGAAGATCTCGACCGCGCGGCGGCAGCCATCGACACCAAGCTGAAAGCGAGCGGCGGCGGTGCCAATGTAGCCGTGCTGAAGTCCGTGGTGACCCAGGCCAGCGCCGCGATTCCGGTCATGCCGCTGTATATCGCCATGGTCTACCGCATCATGAAAGAGCAGGGCTTGCACGAAGGCACGATTGATCAGTTGAACCGTCTGTTTGGTGAGCGTCTCTACTCTGGCCAGCCCGGCGAGATGGCGACCGACGACCAGGGCCGCCTGCGCCTGGACGACTGGGAACTGCGTGACGATGTTCAAAAAGCCTGCCAGGACCTATGGCCAGAAGTCACCACTGAAAACTTATTCGCGATTACCGACTATGCTGGTTACAAGCATGAGTTTTTGAAGCTGTTTGGCTTCGAGCGTGACGATGTGGATTACGACGCCGATGTGAACCCTGACGTTGTGTTTGATGTCGTGACGTTATAAGGCGACGCGCGACGGGCATCATTTTCCGCCGCGCTGTTGATCATCTACCGGATAGGATGAGGTGTTGTATGGATACGAGAGAAAGCAAAACCCGGGAAGAAGAGAAAGAGCATGTGCTAAACCAGCGCTTACCGGAGGATTTTGACAGCGCTGAGCCCCAACGGCAGCCTGAAGCCAAAAAATCTCCCAGCGGCCTTCATAAGCTGCTGCCGATTGTCGTTATTGGTTTAGGGTTAATCGTTGCAGCCTTCATTATTATGGGGATGGGCAACAGCGGCGGTTAACAACGTGACTCCTCCATTGCCGGGCCCATGGCCCGGCAATTTGCATTTATGCGTCCTGTTTTTGTTTGCGTGGTCATGGCGCTGCCTTCAATCGCGCAATTGGGTAAGATGGCGTTTAAATAGAACACCTTACCCAGTCAGCCAGCGGCGGTTTTCATGCAGCGTCACATGCACATCAGCGAATTCACATGTCTTTTAGCACGTTAAACCCGCCCTCCCAGAATCGTAGGCGGGTAGCCTTTGTGCTGCTGCCAGGGTTTTCGCTGTTGGCCCACGCCAGCGCCATTGAACCGTTGCAAATGGCCAACCAGCTGAGCGGTCAGATGCTTTATCACACCGTCACTCTCAGCTTGAATGAAGAGCCGGTGCGCAGCGGCGCGCAGCTATCGCTTATGGCGCAACACACCCTGGCTGAGCCCCTTGGCCCGCTGGATCTACTGCTGGTGTGTGCGCCCACGCCGCTGCCGTACGCACTGCCCGCAAAACTCAATGAGTGGCTGCGTAGCCACCAAGGCCGCGGCGTGGTGTTGGGCGGTTTGGCCGGTGGCACCGAAGTGCTGGCCCGCTGTGGCTTGCTGGAAGGCTACCGCGCCACCTTGCCCTGGCAGCGCTTCGAGGCCTTTGCTCAAGCCTACCCCCAGGTGACGCTTTCCCAACAGCTCTTCGAGATTGATCGTGACCGCTTGACCTGCGCGGGCGGCACCGCCGCCATGGATATGATGCTGACGCTGATTGGTAAACATCATGGCCCGCGCCTAGCCGAGCAGGTCTCTGAACAGTTTGTGTGTGGCCGTATTCGCTTAGCCGATGAGCGCCAGCACGTTCCTCTACGCAACCGGTTGGGTCATGCCCCCCAAAGCTTGGTAGATGCGGTCACTCTTATGGAAGCCAATATCGAAGAGCCGCTCTCGACGCTGGAACTGGCGGAGCATTTGGGGATTTCCCGGCGTCAGCTCGAGCGTTTATTTAAGAAGTACTTGCAGGCGGTGCCCAGCCGCTACTACCTAGATTTACGCCTGCAGGATGCCCGCAAGCAGCTGCGAGAGAGCGACCGCCCGGTGGGGGATATCGCCCTGATGACCGGTTTCTCCTCTGGCGCGCACTTTTCCACCGCTTACCGCAACCACTTTGGTATTACCCCGCGAGAAGAGCGGCTGGGTTAAGCGCAGCTTTTCATAATTTACCGTCCCAATACTGAAAGCAGGGCGTCCATCGCCCCCCGTATACTGATTCTATCGCTTACTCCACTGGAGGTACTGTCCCATGAGCCACACCCCGAGCCGTCAAGATTTCGACCACTACATGACGCCTAACTACGCGCCGCAGCAGATTATTCCGGTACGTGGTGAAGGCAGCCGCTTGTGGGACCAAGAAGGCCGTGAGTACATCGACTTTGCCGGTGGCATCGCGGTGAACTCCCTGGGTCACTGCCATCCGGTGCTGGTCAACGCGCTGAAAGAGCAGGGCGAAAAACTTTGGCATCTCTCCAACGTGTTCACCAACGAACCGGCGCTCAAACTGGCCAAAACCCTGACCGAGCGCACCTTCGCCGATAAGGTCTTTTTATGCTCCTCCGGTGGCGAAGCTAACGAAGCCGCGTTGAAGCTGGCCCGCCGCTGGGCGGTAGACCACCACGGCGAGCACAAAGACAAAATCATCTCGTTCTACCAGTCGTTCCACGGCCGCACGTTCTTTACCGTGAGCGTGGGCGGCCAGCCCAAGTACTCCCAAGGTTTTGGCCCGGTACCGGGCGGCATTCTGCATGCCAACTTCAACGACCTGGAGAGCGTACGTCAGCTCGTGGGCGACGACACCTGCGCCATTATGGTTGAGCCGATGCAGGGCGAAGGCGGCATCGTACCCGCCACTCAGGAATTCCTGCAGGGTCTGCGCGATCTGTGTGACGAGCACAACGCGCTGCTGATTTTCGATGAAGTGCAAACCGGCGTTGGCCGCAGCGGCGAGCTGTACGCCTATAAAAACTTCGGCATCACCCCGGATATTCTTACCAGCGCTAAGTCGCTGGGCGGCGGCTTCCCGATTGGTGCCACGCTGACCACCGATGCCATCGCCAAATCGCTGGCCATCGGCACCCACGGCTCTACCTACGGCGGCAACGCGCTGGCATCCGCGGTAGCGCTGGCGGCGGTTGAGTTCATCGATACGCCCGAGGTGCTGCAAGGTGTCAAACATCGCCACGACCTGTTCCGCGAGCACCTGGAAACCATCAACCGCAAGCACGGCGTCTTCAAAGAGATTCGTGGCATGGGCATGCTGATGGGGGCGCAGATGTCGGATGCCTTCGAAGGCCGCGCCAAGGATATTCTGCCGCTGGCCATTGAAGAGGGCGTGATGGCGCTGATTGCTGGCCCCAACGTGCTGCGTATGGCGCCTTCGCTGGTGATTCCGGAAGCAGACATTGCTGAAGGCATGGCGCGCCTTGAACGTGCCATCGAGCGACTTGTTGCCAGCGCATGAGCAGGCAGCAAGATAAAAAAGAGGGGGCGTTAAACATGTTGGTAATCCGTCCGGTCACGTTGGCTGACCTTCCCGCCTTAGAGCAACTGGCAGAGCACGCAGTGCCACGGCTTACCAACTTGCCTGCCAACCGTGACCGTCTTGAGGAGCGCATTCTGCGCTCCCAGGAAGCGTTTGCGAGTGATATCGAGTATCCCGGTAACGAGCACTATATGTTTGTGCTGGCGGACGATAGCCGCAATGACGTGCTGGGAACGGCCACGATTCGCGCCCAAGCAGGGGCCGCCGAGGCCTACTACACCTACCGTCAAGAGACGCTGATTCACGCCTCTCAGCAGCTCAACGTGCGCCGTGAAGTGCAAACGCTGGCGCTTTCCCATGAAGCCTCGGATGCCACGCTGCTTTGCGCGCTATCGCTCAACCCGCGCTATAAAGGCACCAGTGCGGAGAGCCTGCTGCGTCGGGCGCGGCTGATGTTTATCGCCCAATACCCGGAGCGCTTCTCGCGGATTCTGGCGGTGGCCTTTCCCGGCTATTTGGATAGTCAGAATGAATCCCCCTTTTGGGAGAGCGTGGGGCGTCACTTTTTTGCCCGCAGCTTCCAAGAGATGAATCACATGGCAGGCGTGCGTTCGAAAAGCTTTATTGCTGAAGTGATGCCGCAGTTTCCGCTCTACTTACCGCTGCTCACGCCCCAGGCCCGCGCTGCCATTGGCCGCGAGCACCCGGCCCATGAAGAGGCGCTGGCCGAAATGCTGGCCGAAGGCTTCGTGCGCTCCCGGCATGTGGATATTTTCGACGCAGGCCCCATCGTCAAAGCCGAACGCGAGCGCCTGGAAACCTTCCGCCGCGCTGCCTGGCACCCTGTACGAATCCGCCCAGAACACGCGTTGCCGGATGCCGAACCGGCAATGATCGCCAACCAAACGCTGAGCGATTTCCGCTGCATCGTCGCGCGCTATGCGCTCTCGCCCACGGGGCAGCTGATGCTCTCCCCCCAGCACGCGGAGCGTTTGGGCGTAGAAGAGGGGCGGGCGGTGCTGGCCGCGCCGTTAACTCTGCCAAGCGCCGTGGATGCGCTTGATGAAGGAGAGATGTAATGCGCATTCGACCCATTGCCCGTGATGATCTGGATGGGCTCCAGGCGCTTGCGCAGCAGGCTGGCGTTGGCTTTACCTCGCTGCCGGATAACCGCGAATTTTTAGCCGGTAAAATCGAGGCCGCCGCCCGCGCTTTTGAAGAGCGCACCCCGGTAGATGACCGTCTGTACTTTTTTGTGTTGGAAGATGAAACCAACGGCGAGCTGGCAGGCTGCTGCGCCATTGAAGGCCAGGTAGGGCGCGAAGTGCCGTTCTATAACTACCGGCTGGGTACGTTGGCGCACTCGTCGGTACAGCTCGATCTGCATCGCACCATCGATACACTGTTTTTAAGCTCCGACCATACCGGCGACGCCGAAGTGTGTTCGCTGTTTTTGCGCCCAGAGTATCGCGGCGAGGCCAACAAACACCTGCGTAACGGGGCGCTGCTCTCTAAAGCGCGCTGGCTGTTTATTGCTCAGTTCCGCGATCGTTTTCCACAAAAAGTGCTGGCCGAGATGCGCGGTGTGTTCGATGAAAACAACGTCAGCCCCTTCTGGGAAAGCCTTGGCAAACACTTCTTCCCCATGGATTTCAACGAAGCCGACCGCTTAACCGGCCTGGGCCAGAAGAGCTTTATCGGCGAGCTGATGCCCAAGTTTCCCATCTACACCACGTTTATGGCGGAAGAGGCGCGGGCGTGTATTGGCCAGGTGCACCGGCACACACGCCCGGCGCTTGAAATGCTCAAAAAAGAGGGGCTTCGCTGGGAAGGCTACATCGACATCTTCGATGGTGGCCCCACCGTAGAAGCCTATATCGATGACGTGCGCGCCATTCGCAACTCGCAGCTTTATCAGGTGGAAGTGTCACCTAACGCGAAGCAAGAGAGCGTTAGCCGCTGGTTGGCAGCGTCTACCCGCATGCTCAGCTTTACCGCTAGCTGGGTAGGTCGTGGCCCCGAAGACGGCAGCACCATCGTCCTCACTCCCCAAGAAGCCGAGCGCCTGGGGGTATCTAGCGGCGATACCGTTCGCCTACTGGAAACCTAACGCCCGGCTCGCTAACAAAACGACTCGACAGACACGCAGGCTCAGTGAAGGAGAGCACGATGCACATCCAGAACATGCACGCCCAGCAGCAGCAACTGATCAACGGTGCTTGGGAAGACGGCGACGCTGACTCCTTGACGAAGCACGACCCCGTCGCGGGAACGCTGCTATGGCAAGGCGCGGCTGCCTCTAGCCGCCAGGTAGGCGCGGCGGTTGACGCAGCGCGTGGGGCATTTCCTGGCTGGGCACGTACACCTTTTGCTGAGCGTCAGGCGCTGGTCGAGCGCTTTGTAGACGTATTAACCGCCCGCCGCGAAGACTTGGCCATTGCCATCGCCTCGGAAACCGGCAAGCCACTGTGGGAAGCACGCACCGAGGCAGGCGCGATGGTGGGTAAGGTCGCGCTCTCCATCAAGGCGTACCACGAGCGCACCGGGGAGCGCGAAAAAGAGGTCGGCAGCGCCAAAGCGGTACTGCGCCACCGCCCTCACGGCGTCATGGCGGTGTTTGGCCCTTATAACTTCCCCGGCCACCTGCCCAATGGCCATATGGTGCCTGCCTTGTTGGCAGGTAACACCGTGGTATTCAAGCCCAGCGACCAAACCCCGCTTACTGCGGATTTAACCCTGCAGTGCTGGTTAGAAGCTGGATTGCCTGCCGGGGTGATCAACCTCGTGCAGGGCGGTGTCGCGGTTGGGCAGGCGCTCTCTGCCCATCCTGGCATTGATGGCCTGCTGTTCACCGGCAGTGCCAAAGTGGGTGGAATGCTGCAGCAGCAGTTCGCCGGGCAGCTGGATAAAATCCTCGCGCTGGAGTTAGGCGGCAATAACCCGCTGGTGGTGAAGGATATTGACGACGAGCGAGCAGCGGTGCTGACGATTCTGCAATCAGCGTTTCTCTCTGGGGGTCAGCGCTGCACCTGTGCGCGCCGATTGATGGTGCCCCAAGGCGAGGTGGGCGACCGTCTCATCGATGCGCTTTCCGATGCTATTACCAAGCTGTATGTGGCGGGGCAGTTCGACGAGGAGCCCGCGCCGTTTTATGGCGGCTTGGTAAGCGTTGCCGCAGCCGATGGCCTGCTCAACGCCCAGGATGAACTGGAAGCCATGGGCGGCACGGTGATTAATCGTATGCAGCGCCTCAAAGAGAACACCAGCCTGCTCAGCCCCGCGCTGATCGACGTGACGGGCCTGGACGTGCCCGACGAGGAGCACTTCGGCCCGCTGCTGAAAATCCACCGCTACGCGGATTGGGATGAGGCGCTGGCTCTTGCCAACGACACCCGTTACGGCCTTTCTGCAGGGCTGATTGGTGGCGAGCAGGCGGATTGGGACGACTTCCTGCTGCGTATTCGCGCAGGCATTGTGAACTGGAACCGTCAGACCACCGGTGCCTCTGGCGATGCGCCCTTCGGCGGCGTAGGCGACAGCGGCAACCACCGCCCCAGTGCCTACTACGCGGCGGATTACTGCGCCTATCCGGTCGCTTCCATGGAAGCCGAGAGCCTGGAAATGCCCGAAACCCTGCCGCCGGGAGTCAACCTATGAGCATGAACAGCATCCGGGAAGTTAACTTCGATGGCTTGGTAGGGCTTACCCACAACTACTCGGGTCTTGCCCACGGCAACGTGGCCTCCATGAGCCACGGCGGCTTGGTTTCCAACCCCAAAGAGGGTGCGCTGCAGGGGCTGGCCAAAATGAAGTCGCTGATGGACGCAGGCTACGCCCAGGGCGTGCTGCCTCCCCAGCAGCGCCCGGATTTGGGCGCGCTGCGAGCGTTAGGTTTTAGCGGCAGCAATAGCGAGATCCTCGCTCAAGCCGCGAAGCAAGCGCCACAGCTGCTGCGGGCAGTATGTTCAGCCTCCAGCATGTGGACGGCTAACGCAGGCACGATTACCCCCAGCGTCGATGCACCGGATGGTCGGGTGCACTTCACCCCCGCCAACCTGCAGTCCAGCTTCCACCGCTACCTGGAACCGAAAACCACTGGCCGCGTGCTGCAGGCGATTTTCCGCGATGAGCAGCGCTTTGCCCATCATCCGGTGCTGCCCGCCACGCCCGCATTTTCCGATGAAGGGGCGGCCAACCACACCCGCTTGTGCGGCGAATACGGCGAGCCAGGCGTTCATCTCTTCGTTTACGGCCGCCAAGCGTTTGGCGACGAGCGCAGCAGTGAGCGCGAACCCAAGCGCTATCCCGCCCGCCAAACCCTGGAAGCCAGCCAAGCGGTGGCCCGCCAGCACGGTCTGAGTGAGGCGCAAACCGTCTTCGCCCAGCAGCACCCGGAGGCCATCGATGCTGGGGTGTTCCACAACGATGTGATTGCCGTGGGTAACGGCCCGGTGCTGCTCTACCACGAAATGGCGTTTCTTGATGAAGAGCGCACGCTGAACGAGCTGCGCGCCAAAATGAGCACGCCGCTGATTCCTGTGCGGGTACCGGTGGAAGCCGTGAGCATGGAAGACGCGGTGGCGTCGTACCTGTTCAACTCCCAACTGCTCTCCAACCCAGATGGCACCATGACCCTGGTGGTGCCCAGCGAGTGCCAAGAGCGCGAAGCCGTTTGGAACACGATTCAAAACTTCATCCTGGCGGGCAATAACCCCATCGGCGAAGTGATCGTGAAAGACGTGAAGCAAAGCATGCGCAACGGCGGCGGCCCCGCCTGCCTGCGCCTACGGGTGGTGCTGTCGGAAGCCGAGCGCGCTGCGCTGACTGGCCGCGTACTGCTCAACGATGCACTTTATAGCGACCTCACCGCCTGGGTGAACCGCCACTACCGCGACCGCCTGACGAGTGAAGACCTCGCCGACCCCCAACTCGCCACAGAAGTGCTCACCGCGCTGGATGAGCTGACTCAGCTACTGCAAGTTGGCCCGGTCTATCCGTTCCAATTAGGGTAGGCAATGAACGGCCAAGTCTGTGTTCGCAAATGGCCGGATGAACCAGGCGTTGCGCTATGACGCCCGTTATCCGGCCGACAAACGACAAAACGTTTGCCGAAACGCTGATTCGTCACAACATGGCGGCTTACCACCAGCAGCTAGGGTGGCACTGGGACACCGCCCTGTTCGATCAGCAGTGGCGCGAGCTAGAAAGCTTTGAGTTAGTCGTCAATGAGACCCCTGTCGGCGTGCTATGCCTCCATCAGGAGGATGACGCCTACCATATTCGAGAGCTGCAAATTGCCCCGCCGTGGCAGCGCCAAGGTTTGGGAACAGCGGCGCTATACTTCGCCGAAGCGCGTGCACGGCAAGCAGGTATTCACCGACTGCGGCTGCGGGTATTTAGTATCAATCCCGCTATCGCTTTATACGAGCGCACGGGGTTTCGAGTGCTGAACACTGAAGACGCCGTGCATGCTATGGAGCGGCGTATTGTGTGATCCTCTCTATCGACAACTATATCGACAACTATATCGACAACTAAGCAGGCGATGAAGCAAACCCCTTAGGGCATTGGCTCTCATACAGCGCTGCCAGTGCTTCGGCTTTGGTGTCTTCATTCCAGCGCTGGGCGTAGGCTTGGCCGCGGTGGGCGAGGGTGGTGCGAAGAGCGTCATCAGAGAGCAGTCGGCTGACGTGTTCTGCAAAGCGGGCAGGGTGTTCCTCCGCGATCAGGCAGCCCTCATCCTGTTGCAATACATCTTGGGTGCCCATGATGGCGGTCGAGACGACTGGAGTGCCCAGCGCCATGGCTTCCAGCAGGACTAAGCCTTGGGTTTCCGTGCGGGAGGCAAACACAAAGGCATCGGCTGCTCGGTAGGCATCTTGCAGTGCGCCATCCCTGGGAAGGTAGCCTAAAAAGTGAACCGCATCGGAGAGACCTGCTTGCTGGGCCTGCTGTTTCAGTGAGGTGAGTGCCGGGCCTTCGCCGACGATCACCAGGTGAGTCGCCGGGTGCTGGTGGCGCACCTTAGGCAGCATATCGATCAGAAAGCCGATGTTTTTCTCATACGCGGCGCGACCTACAAACAGCAGCAGTCGACCCTGTGTTGGGAGGCCATGCCGCTCACGAAACTCTCCGCCAGCGGTGTGCGCAACGAAATGAGTGAGCGATAAGCCGGTTGCAATGGTTGCGATCAGGGAGCGAACGCCATAGGCGGTGAGTGCAGTGTTCATGGCGGACGAAGGAGCGACAACAGCGGAAAGCTGATGGCACTGGTGCACCGAAAAGCGCCGGGCAGCAAAGCGCAGGCTGCGGCGAGGCAGCCACGGCACGTAGTGGTGCAGATACTCCTCAAACAGCGTGTGGTAGGTGCCTACGACGGGCACGCCGAGCCGTTTACTTAATGCCACTCCCGCGTAGTGCGCCACAAAAGGGGTGTGAATGTGGATCAGATCAAACTCGATGGCGTGCAGCGACGGAGCCAGTGCCATGATGGCCTGGTAGCGCATCATGCGGTCTTCGGGGTCACCCAATACGCCTCGGGAATCGATACGCCAAAGGCGCGGGTCTTCGTTGGCGTGATCCGCATAGCGGGGGCAAATCAGATGTACTTGATGGCCTAAACGCTCTAGCGCCCCGCGAAAGCTTTCAATCGACGTGGAAACGCCGTTCACCCGGGGGAAGTAGACGTCGGAAAGCATTAAAATCTTCATTATAAGCGGCTTAACGGCTGGCATTGCCGCTAGTGTGGCAATGTGCCGTGACACCGCCATGACAGCCGCTGAGGCTACCACTTCTTTTCATCATCTTATGGATATGACATGCGACGTTTTTTAGTGCTGCCCACGTCTCGGGCGGGCTGGGGGCTTCTTATTGCCTTTTTGACGCTAGTGTTGGCAGGCAGTTGGCCGGTGATTAGCTGGGTGAACCGCGCCACGCTGGTGATGGGACTGCCGCTGCTGGTGGTGTGGAGCTACGTGATTATCTTCGCCTGCGTGGCGGTCATGCTGATAGGCAACCGGATGGTAGAGCGAGACGATCATGAATAGTGCCTGGCCGCTGGTGATCACGCTGCTATACGTTGCCACCGCGATGCTGATTGGCCTTCGCGCACGGGCGGGGCGTTCCATGAATAATCTTGAAGAGTGGGGCGTGGCTGGGCGCAGCATGGGGCCAGTAACCCTGTATCTGCTGATCGCGGCAGGCAGTGTGAGTGCTTACACCTTTATGGGCGCGCCGGGCTGGGCCTACTCCAAGGGCGTAGCCGTATTTTATGTAGCGGTTTATCTGGCCTATTTAGCGCTGGTGGCGTGGTATTTCGGGCCGAAGGTATGGCAGTTCGGCGAGCAGTTTGGCCATGTGACCCAAGCAAGCGCCATTGCCGATCGATATCAAAGTCCTGCGTTGGGGGCGCTGTCCGCGTTGGTCATGGCGGTAGGCTCCGTGGCCTACGCGGTGCTACAAACGATTGGCTCTGCTTATATTCTGTTCGTGATGAGCGGCGGGCAGATTCCCGTTTGGCTGGGCGTGCTGTTGGTGCTGGCTTGCATTGCGGTTTATCTCTACGCCAGCGGGCAGCGGGCGATTGGCCGCACCAACGCGTTCCAGGGCGTGCTGATGCTGGTGGTGGCCTGGGCGGTAGGCCTATGGGCCATACATAGTGCCACCGGCGGGCTGAGTTTTGCGGGGGTGTTTGAACGCATCGCCGCCGAGCACCCCGAGTTTCTGACCCTACCCGGCGCGGGTGGCGATATGAGTTTTAGCTTCTGGACAACGTCGATCATTGTCTCGATGTTCTCGTTTATGCCCCCCGTCTGGACGCAGTGGATGAGCGCCTCCTCAGCGCGCACCATCCGCCGCAGCGCGACATGGCTACCCACCTACTACGTGGTGATTTTGCCCATGGTAGTGGTGGGCTTTATCGGTATTTTCTCGCTACCAGAGCTGGTGCGGGCAGATACCGTAGTGCTGGAGTACGCCATGCAGCATTTGCCCGTGGTGTTAGTCGGGCTGCTGGGCGCGGGCACCTTGGCGGCTTCTATGTCCTCCAGCGAGCCGTTTATTCATTCGATTTCCCTTTCTGTGAGTAAAGATGTGCTGCAGCCGCTGCTAAAACTCTCGGAAGGTGTTACCGCCAAGCTGGCGCGGCTTTTGATTCTGCCCATTATGTTTCTGGTGATTGCGCCGCTGGCGATTGCCGAGCCGGGAAGCCTAGTGATGATTTTGCTCGTAGGGCTTGGCTTTGCCTCGCAGGTCTTGCCCGCGTTTATTGGCATGTTCTTTTGGCCTCGCGCCTCTAGGCTAGGCGTTATGGCGGGCATTTTAGGCGGCTTTGTGGTGACCGTGGCGTTCACTACCTTATGGCGGCATCCGCTCGGCATTCATGCAGGGTTTTGGGGGCTAATGGTCAATTTGCCGCTGTTTGTGCTGGTGTCGCTAGCGACCCCTGCGACGCGTGACGAGGTTGTCGAGCGCTTCTTTCGCATTGCAGCGCCTCGGGGGCTGACGCGTGTGGGTAAGCGGGTGTCTTAATCTGTTAACGTGCATCGTTTACGCTTAGCGCACAGCGATTTAATGCACCTACAAAGGCACTGCAATGAGCCACGCATTGACTGGACACAACCGCCCTCAACAGGTCATTGAGGCCATTCAACAGGCGAATGCGTCGCTAAGCGCGGCGCATCGGCAGGCGAAATACGCCAAAATGGCGGCCTCTCCCTATCGCTTCTTTCGCGGCTCCAACCATCTCTATTGGCAAGATGTTTGGCACGACTGGCGCTTTGCGCTGTTCGGCGGCTGGCCCAATACCCAAACCTGGTTGCAGGGCGACGCCCATGCCTACAACTTTGGCGCCTACGGCCATCACGATGACCAAGTGCGCTACGGCATGGATGACTTCGATGATGCGTTGATTGGGGATTATCAGTACGACGTGTGGCGGTTGGCTATTAGCCTCGTGTTGGATGCCCGTGAAAACGCTGAGTTAAGCCCCAAAGCGGTGGATAAAGCACTCAAAAAACTGCTGGAAGGGTACATGGAGACTCTGAGCGCGCACTGCGAGGAGGAGCTGCCGATTTACGCTGTTACTCTCGATAGCGCGAAAGATCCGCTCAAATCCTTTATGGGCAAGGTGGCCGATAAACAGAGCCGTGCGCGTATGCTAGAGAAGTGGACGACGCTCGACCCAGATAAAGGGCGTCAGTTTGCTGAGCGCCCCGGCAAACTCGCCAATCTGCCTGCCGATATGGCAAGCCAGCTACGGCGCATCATCGAGCAGGAGTACCAGCAAACGCTTCAGCACCCCATTAAGGAGAGCGACCCGCAGCACTTCTTTGTCAAAGACACCGCGCGGCGCTTGGATGCAGGCACTGGGTCGCTGGGCGTTGAGCGTTACTACGTGCTGATCGAAGGCGGGGCCGATCACGAGCACGACGATGTGATCCTGGACATCAAAGAGCAGGTCACGCCAGAAGCCTACCGTCTGATGGACAAAGCGCAGCAGCAGGCGTGGCGCAAGCTGTTTCCCAATGAAGGTATTCGCCATGCCGCGGCGTTCCATGCCATTGCCGAACACCCGGATGCCTACCTTGGCTGGTTGACCATGAACGGCAAGGTGTTTTCGGTACGCGAACGTTCACCGTTCAAAAAGGATGTCCCTACCCACAAGCTCTCAGGCGGTAAAGCCTACCGCAAGCTGGCGCGCCAGTGGGGCGAGATTCTGGCCCGTGAACACCTGCGCGGTGCACAGGCACTTAACCGAGGTAAAGCCGCACCGTTTGCCGACGCGGTATGCCAGCGGTTAGAAGGGCGTGAAGAGCAGTTTATCGGCGTGGTCTCAACGCTTGCTAAGGCCTACGCGGACTGTGTGGCTCAAGACTACCAAGTGTTTATGGAGCATTTTCTAGCCACTGACACGGAATCATAGGCTGAGCAGTACCGTGCCAGTAGCTTAAGACCTTTGCGTTAGCTGCTACTGGCACCACCGACAATGCCACTTCTTAAGCCGCTTTCCTGACCGGAGCGGCTTTTTAAATGATTAGACACGGTGTCTTCTGGGGAGCCTGCCATTTCACGGAACATCCCCATAGAGCCCAGCAGAGCAGAGGACTCGTAAGGCACGAACACTCGCTCGCCGTCTTTCGCCATGGTGGGCAGCACCTTGATATAACTTTGGCCAAGCAAGTAACCCACCACCGTGCGCTTGTTCTCTTCGCTATCGCCGATAGCGCTAAGCACCAGCTTGATGGATTCTTGCTCACCTTGGGCGCGCAGAATGGCGGACTCTTTATCGCCCTGAGCATTTAAGATGGAGGATTCACGCTGGCCCTGGGCCATGGCAATGGCGGCCGATTTTTCACCCTCGGCTTCGGTCACCGTGGCGCGCCGCTTCCGCTCGGCGGCCATTTGCAGGCGCATGGCCGACTCTACCTCTTCCGGCATGGCGATATCCTGCACTTCCACCCGGGAAATTTTCACGCCCCATTTAGAGGCAGGCTCTTCCATCGCCGCCTGAATCTCGTTGTTGACCTCTGCACGAGACTCAAACAGTTTATCCAGCTCCATTTTACCCACCACCGAGCGTAGCGTGGTTTTCGCTAATACCTCGACGGCTTGGCTCATGTTTTCGACTTCATAGACCGCCCGTTTTGGATCGATGATCTGGTAATACAGCGCGCCATTGATGCGCACCGTGACGTTATCTGTGGTCACCACGGGCTGGCCGGGGAAATCCATCACCGTTTCGCGGCGGTCGATGCGGGTTTCATCGGTGGTGATGGCCGTGTACTCCTCGCCCATTTTGCGATAGCGCAGCATGGTGATGGCGCGGGGCTGTTCAATAAATGGAATGATGATGTTAATACCGCTTTCTAACACGCGGTGAAAAGAGCCGAGGCGTTCAATCACCATCACTTCTGACTGGCGAACAATCACCAAGCCTTTCGAGATGATCAAAATGCCAATGATGACAACAATCAGGCTAATCAATAGGCCGGGGCTAATCGGTAAATCCATTTTAAAACTCCTAGGTGTCGGGCGTATTGCGTTCACTATCGAGTGCTTCAGGTGATGATACATTCACCAGAGCGGTCGTACCTTCAAAGTGCTTGAACACCACTTGGGTGCCTTCGGGCAGCTCTGTTTGGCCACTTTCAAGCACACGTAAACGGTAAAAATCGCCGTTCACTTTAATCCCTGTGGCATTGTCATACTCACGAATCAGCGTGGTATAGCGATGGCCTTTTTCTACTCCGGTACCGGTGGTGCCGTAGGCAACGCCTTTGGGGGAGAAGCGTGGCCGAATCACCATTACGCCTAACGGCACCAGCACACCCGCAAAGATGCCCATGCTGAGCAACTGCCAGGGCAGCGATAGTCCCAAAGCCGTGACGGCGGCGGTGAGCGCCGCCGCGATGCCGAGCGCCAACAGCACCATCGCGCCAGAGGTCAGTTCGGCTAGGCTCAACAGCAGGGCGAGCACCAGCCAGCTGTAAGCAGGGTTCCAGTCCATATGTACTCCACAACTAACGACGAAGGATGTTTAACAGAGTAACGCACTTAGCCCATCTTGACCTGTGGGCGGCCTGTAGGTTTTACACTTCGTTCAACCTTATTGGGTAAGTGTTGATGGTTGTGACCCACGGTCATGCGTTCGTTCATCAAGGAGAAGTCTATGTCTCGTTATGTTGCACTGAGAGCGGTGTCTGCAAAGTCACGTGTGATGCCGGTACTGAGCCTTTGTTTGCTGTCAGGGTTTTTAATCTCCTCGAATAGCTATGCGCACCATCACACAGAAGAGGGGCATGGCGGCCATCAGCAGCATGGGGGAGAGCACAGCGCTGCACATAGCGACCATCCTGCTGTCATCGCTTATCAAGCCGCGAACGACCGCATGCACGAAGATATGAACATGGCTTTTACGGGTGATCCGGATGTGGATTTTGCAAAGGGCATGATTCCTCACCATGAGGGTGCGATTGCCATGGCGGAAATCGTGCTGGAGCACGGCGAAGATGACGAGATTCGTCAACTGGCCGAGGACATTATCGCCGCTCAAGAGAGTGAAATTGCTTTTTTGAAAGCGTGGCTAGAGCAGCACGGACACTAACGCGATTGGACTTTCCCTGTCCCAACGGCTCTGTGCTAACGGTGGTATTCTGCCTCCTTAATAAAGCATGTGTGAAAGGAGAGTCGCGTGTCGGGTGTGATTTATTGGTTGGATATGGCGGGGGTGATTGTGTTTGCCTTGTCGGGGGTCATTTTGGCCTGCCGCTCGCGGATGGACCCGTTCGGTATGCTGGTGCTGGCGGCGGTGACGGGCATTGGGGGCGGTACGCTGCGTGATTTGGTGCTGGGCGTTAGGCCGGTGTTCTGGGTGACCGACCCGACCTATCTCTGGGTGATCTTGGCCACGGTAGGTGTGTCGCTGGTGGGGTTTCACTACATTCATCGTCTTTCCCGGGGCTTTTTGCCCGTAGCCGACGCCTTTGGGCTGGCGCTATTTACCGTGATCGGCACGCATAAAGCGCTATTGCTGGGCACCTCTGGCGTGGTGGCGGTACTCATGGGCATGATGACAGGCGTGGCGGGCGGCATGATTCGTGATGTTCTAGCCCAGCGGGTGCCGATGGTGCTGCGTGAAGAGATTTATGCCACCGCCGCCATGGCGGGCGGGATTGTGTATGTCGCGCTGCAGGCGCTTGATGCGCCGCTGACATTCGCCATTGCCGCCTCATTAAGCGTGACGCTAGGCCTGCGCTTAGCGGCGATTCATTGGCACTTGGCCCTGCCGGTGTTTGCCTGGGTTACGGTGCCGCCTAAACACCAAGACGCTAGCGCGCCGCTGTCTACACCACAAAAAGCCAAAGAGCGCGTGCGTATGATTCGTCGAGAACGCACGCGCCGCTAAGGCCTTGGAAAGCGCTGGGCCTCTCGCCAGCGGTCAAACCAGCGTTTAGGTTGGAGTACACGCAGGGCCGGTTCGCTGTCGTTCAGCTCCACGCCGAGGCCCACGGCACCCAGCCGCGCATAGAGCGCGCCGTTGGCTTGGCCGTCCGCTAAGGTCACATCGGAAAGCAGTAGCAGCGGGCCGCCTGTGAGTGTGAGGTCATGCAGGCGTATTTGCTCGCCGCTCACTGTGAGCAGGGCGTGACCGTTGATGTTATGCACGTTTAAAAGCCTGCCCAGCCAGTCTCTCTCCCGGGCACGGGCGAGAAATAGCCGTGCCAGCAGCCCAGTATCGCGCATGCCTAACCGTAGCTGGCTGGTGAGGTGTATCGGGTCGCCCCAGTTGAGTTGGGCTTCTTCCATGGTGAGCTGCACCCACCAGCCTGCGTCCTGAGTACCGTCGTCGCTCCGGCGAAAGACGTTTTCCAGGCGTAGGTAGGAGTCATTGGCGACAAAGCGGCGCGTCTCGATATCGCCCTCGGTGAGCTGTAAATGCAGCGTCACATCTCCCCTCAGGCGCTGCTCCAGTAGCGCCATCTCCGTTTCGAAAGCGCGCAGCGTGATATCACCTTGGGCACGCAGCCCCTCTAGCAGCCATTCGCTAGTTAGGCTGGCGTTGCCGGAGAGTAGCTCAACCCCTGCATCTTCTGGCAGGTAGCGGTTGTAGCGGGCAATGTCCGGCACCTCGGTAAGTGGCAGCGCAACGCGGGTAGTGAAGTGTTCGGGAGCAGGTGAGTCCAGCGCGTCACTAAAGCGGTCGGTTTGGGTGGTGAGCGCAAAGTGGCGGCCTTCCAGATGCGGGCGGTCATCATCTTGTCGCCGTAGGGCAAACTGCGGAATCCCTAGCGAAAGCTGTGCCTGCTCGGGGCTATCTAACTGGGCGGTCAGCTCGCCGCGCCCGGTGGCTAAGTAGTCGAGAAACGTCACCTCCAACTGGTTAGCATTGACCCGCAGCCGCGTAGGGGCTTGCAGCGTGTCATCAATAAACGCGCCTTGTAAAAAGAGCTGGCCGTTGCCGGAAAGCGATACGCCGTGAGCATCCGGTAAAAACGTGTTGAGAAACCCCAGCCGCTGCACGCTGCCCTCCAGCGTGAACTGCCCGCTTGGGGTGGCGTTTTGGCGCTGGAAACGGCCGTTGCGCAGCACCAGCGTGCTCTCCAGCGCTTCGCTGGGATGTTGCGGGTCGGCCACCTGCCAGCTTAGCCGCGAGCCGCTGATGTCCAGTGCTGTGCCATCCAGCGCCGCTTGGTTGATGGCCAGCGCAAGCTGCATATCGCTCACCAACGTGCCGCTCTGCTCGCTCAGTTGCCAGCCGGTGGTCAGCGCGTTGCCAGCCAAATAAAGCTCTCCGCTCAGTTGCTCGGTCGTAAAGCGTAGCTGCCCGTGGCTGGTGGCTGAGCCACTGTTTAACGTTAGCGGAGAAGGGCTGGGCAACACCGCTGCTAGGTAGGGTTGTAGCGCTTGGATATTGGGCAGCGTTGCTTCTTCCCAGCTCAGTTGCGCCGTGGCGATTTGTTGGGCCAGCTCGGGGTCAAGGGGGCTTTGTGCGGCCAACGTTAGCGCTGCGTCCGCCAGCAAGGTTCGCTCCTGATGGCGCAATGTGGCGTCTGTGAAGGCCAGCGTTGCCGCTACTTGCTCACTGGGGGAGAGCGTCGCGTTAAGTGTGCCGCTGCCTTGCGCGGTGAGTTCAAGCAGCTCTGCGCCTAGCGTGGGGGCTTGAACGGTTAGCGATGCTTCATAAGGACGCGCCTCCCGCAGCGTCGCGCTCGCGGCGATACTCCCCTGGCCGGATAGCCGAATCCCTTGGCCATCAAAGGCCGATGCGAGATAGCGGTCGAGCATGTCCAGGCGCGTTACCTCGCCCGATAGCTGAAGTGAGGCGCTCGTGGGCAAGTCGAGCTGATCCAGCCGCTGGTTGGGGATGTGTGTAGAGAGTGCGAGCCGCGTGTTCGTGGCGTAGGGGTGCGTATCGGCTAGCGTGACGTCTTCCAGCTGAGTAGCGAAGCGCAGTTGCCCCTCTTCCACGGCGAGCCTCACGCGCCCCTGGCCCGTGGCGGTATGCGGCGGCGGTGTTTCATCCGCTACCAGCCAGCGGCGCGTGTTATCGGTACTTCTCAAGCGCTGCTCATCGATAGAGAGCGCAAGCCTTGGGGCCGCTAACGTGAGCTCGCTGCCCGGCTGTAGTTGGCCCTCAACAAGCGCTAGTTCACCTTCCAATACGCCGTTGCCTGTCAGGCTCAACCAGGGCAGCGCTTCTAGGTAGGGCATGAACACATCCCAAGCGTCGGCTTGAGCCGTGATGGCAAGCTGGGCGGTGAGGGCATTGAGCAGCGCCTCGGTTAACGCATCGTTACTTTGCTGGGTGGAAAGTGAGTCCAGCGATGCCGTACTGCGTAGCTGAATGTCCTGCACCAGCGTGGTTTGATCGCTTAAGCGGACAAGGCGACCTTGGGTAATATCCAAGCCTACATAGGGCACGCTGAGGGTTTCTTGGCTGAATTGGGTATCGGTTACCTGAAGTTGGCCCTCTGCCTCCAGCGCAATGTCCCCGACGGTGAAGCGGCGAATGCCGTTTGCCTCCAGTGCTTGAATGTGTAGCTCTCCGCGTAGCAGGGCGAGCAGCGATAGAGACAGCGTGGCTTGCCGGGCTTCGACAGTAATCGGTAGCGCATCGTCTTCTCGGGCTAAGTAGAGGTTGTCGACCTCCCAGCGCCCAGGGTGAAGGCTCTGGGCGTTAGACCAGCGAACGTCGACCCCTTCAATAGTAGAGATCCGTTGCGGTAACCATTGGCTGTTGAGTAGCCAGTAGCTGCCTAATACCCAAAATAGCGCCAGTGCCAGCATGCCCAACAGCACAGCGATAAGGGAACGAAAACGTCGTGAAGTAGCGGGCGTGTCACTCGTCATACGGGCTTCCTAGCAGATGACTCCTGTTGGCGCGTGTTTTATGGCATTATGCGCGACGTGGAGCAGTTATGGGTTTTCGATTTCAACGCTAGGCAGGCAGCAAAGCCATGTTCAAGGATTTTTACGCGCAGCGCGGGGAGTATGTAGTGATCTCCGCTGAGCAGGCCAGCCGCTTCGCTAAAGGTGTGGCCGGCGACTACAACCCAATTCACAATCCGGATGCGCGGCGTTTTTGCGTACCCGGCGACCTGCTATTTACGCTGGTGCTGGTGAAGTTCGGGCTGTCGCGACAAATGGAATTTCGCTTCACCAATATGGTGGGTGCTGATACACCGATTAAGTTTAGTGAAACCGCTAATGGCGACATTCACGTCTGCGACGAAAGCGGCAAGTGTTACTTGCAGGTGGTGCGCAGCGGGGAGATGACCCGTGATGAAGCAGTGGTTGAAGGGTTTGCCCGCTGCTACGTGGCATTTTCGGGTAAAAATTTTCCCCACTACCTCAAGCCGCTCATGGAGCAGCATGGGGTGATGTTCAATCCTAAGCGCCCGCTGGTGATCTACGACAGTATGGGTTTCTGCCTGGAGCGTTTAGACGGCTTTTCTCCCAACTTAGCGCTGACTCAATCCTCTTTGGAAGTTCAAGGCAAGCGCGCCGATGCGCTGTTGGAGTTCTCGATTGAGTCCGCCGGAGAAGCGGTGGGCGTAGGCTCTAAAAAGCTCGTGGTAAGCGGGCTGTGCGACTACGATGACGTTGAAATGGCCGCGATTGTAGATGAGTTTTACCGCTTAAAAGCGGCCTACGAAGCGGCGTGACGCCACGAGGCTTACATGGCCCACACCTGGGGCCATGTAAGTCAGCACTTTAGGTGTCGTTTTCGCTGTGAGCGGCTATTTGTAACGCCACGGTAGTGACCCTTTCTCCTAATACTCCCTCGACGGTTAGCGTCATCCCATCTAATGCCAGCGTATCGCCGGCACTCAAAGGCACCGGCAGTTTGGCGCGCAGCAGTGCATCCAGCGTCAGTTCGTCATCCTCTGTTAGCTTAAAACCATACGAATGCGCTAAATCGCCCAGCGTTGTGCTTCCCTTTAGCCTGAGCGGCTGGTCTGAGAAGTCGCTACTGACCTTGTCAGGCGCATCGGAAAAAACGCAGTCTACAAAGGGGCGAGTCTCTGGTCGCAGGACGACAAACAAATGATCTCTGGGATGCAGTTCCGTGGAGCCTCTGGGCGGGATCACTTCGTTGCCCCGGGTAATCATGGCCACTACCGTCGTATCAGGCAGCGCCATCTGGGATAGCCGCCGCCCAGCCGCACGGGGCTGCTCGCTTAGGGTGTACTCCACGATATCGGCATCGACCTCTTCCAGCGCGGTGATCTCCAAGCTAGCCGCCGGAAGCGCGGGCGGTTTTTCGGTGAGTTTTAGCTTGCGTGCCACAAAGGGCAGCGTCGTGCCTTGAATCGAGGCGGAAATCAGCACCACGAAAAACACCACATTGAAGATGAGCTCTGCCCCTTCAAGCCCAAACATGAGCGGGAAAATGGCCAGAATAATAGGGACTGAACCGCGAAGGCCTACCCAAGAGACAAGACTGATCTCACGCGTGTTGAAGCCAAACAGCTTCATCACAGGAGCAACCGCCAGCGGACGGGCGACTAGAATCAGTACTGCTGCAATGACTAACCCTTCAAACCACACATCTAACAGTGACAGAGGATTGATCAGCAGGCCCAGCACAACGAACATGACAATCTGGCTTAGCCATGCTAACCCGTCGTGAAATAGAAAGGTGCTGCGCTGAAAGGCAATGCGATGGTTACCGATAAACACCCCGGTTAAAAATATCGCTAGAAAGCCGCTGCCACCTAAGTTTGCAGAAACTCCAAAAGAGAGGAAGCCACACGCGGCCACCAGCACGGGATAGAGGCCCGAGGCCACAAGGTGAATACGGTTGATGAGCTTCACTGAAAGCCAACCGACGCTCAGACCCACTACCGCACCCACGCCCATTTGCATCACGAATAGCTCGAGTAACCCCATCCCTGGCTGCATGCCGTTAACGAGCACTTCCAGCAGGCCAACGGTGAGAAAAATCGCCATCGGGTCGTTAGAAGCGCTTTCGATCTCAAGGGTCGACTTCAAACGCTTGTTAATATGAATGCCCGCGTTACGTAGCAGCGAAAACACCGCGGCCGCATCGGTAGAGCCGACAATCGCCCCCAGCAATAGCCCTTCCAGCAGCGGCAGACCGAGAATGTAGGCAGCCGCGGTACCGGTAATGAGCGCCGTGACGAGTACCCCAAAAGTGGCCAACAGCGAAGCGGGTTTCCATACGGCGCGAATGGAGGCGGTAGGGGTTTGTAAGCCGCCGTCAAACAGAATAATCGCTAGTGCCAGCGTGCCTAGCGCATGGGCACCCTCTGGGTTATCAAAAGCAATGCCGCCAATGCCACTTTCACCGGCCAGCATGCCAATCACTAAAAACAGTACCAGCACTGGAAGACCAATACGGGCAGAGAGTTTGCTTGAAAGAATGCCTACCAGCAGCAGTACAGCGGCCAGCAGAATAAGCTTATCCACGGGAAACATGCGTTGTCCTTACCATAAACCAACGTTGCCATCAGGCGGTCAGTGCCGCCGTCAGGGAGGGTATGATGTGAAGGTTGGCTGCTAAACAGCCAGCATGTGGGGTGAGGCGCGGGTGGGGGGTAAACGGCAGCGTTCTGCATGGCTAGCTTGCGCAGCCTGCCAAGGCCTGTTGCCTGTTAATCGTGTATCAGGAGCATCAACGGCCCAGGAGTGAACGGTAAATGGTTCGTCGCCCTGTATAAAGAAAGCCGGTAAAACAGAGGCGTCTGGGGAGGCAGTCGTTAACGGGTGGCGAATGCGTGGCAGTTCTGGCAGATAAGCGAAATGTCGTTGCTCGCCATGGCCGACCCACTGTACGCCTGTGGGCTCCGCACTTTTACCCACTAACGGGTGTTCAATGCCGGATGCGCCAAGACACAGGACAACTAAGCAGCAAAGTCCCATTAGCCGAGTAAACTGACTAATAGAGTACCTGGATGAGTGCTGGTGTTTGCTGTGTGAAGGGCTGGACGGCATGGCATCTTCCTGATGAGAGTGACTATCATCCTTTTTTCTGCCTAAGAGCGTCAAGGGGGATCAACAAGCACGGGTGTTATCAACGATGTAGCTGGGGTATTCTCAGGGGCTACTAACGAAAATAAAGCAAGACGCTAACGTCTTGCCGCTGGGATCCTGAGAGGCTTTGCATGAACCGAATGAAAACGCTGACGCTTGCCTGCGCAGCCGCCGCCCTGGCCGTTTCTTCCATGAGCGCACAGGCGCGTGATTTCCGTTTAGGGCTGATTACCCCCGCCCAGCATCTGTGGTCCACCGAAGCCGAAGCGTTTGCGCAAACACTCAATGAGCGCTCAGGCGGTGAGCATAGCGTCAGCGTGTTTCCTGCTCAGCAGTTAGGTAATGAAGCGCAGATGGTGCAGCAGCTACAAACCGGTGCGCTAGACATGGCCTTTCTGACCATTGCCGAAATCTCCAACCGCATTCCTGATTTTGGCGCGCTCTACGCCCCGTATCTGGTGGACGACGTCAATCACGCGGCGCGCCTGTTGCGCTCAGATGCAGCCGGTGAGCTACTCGACTTGATGCCGGAAGGTGTGGGCCTTGTTGGGGTAGGTTACGGCATGGTGGGCATGCGCCAAGTATTGAGCCGCAGCCCCATTGAAATCGCTGAAGACCTGCAGGGCCAGCGGCTGCGTATTACGCCCTTCGAGCCGATCCGCGACTTCTACACCGCCACCGGCGCTGCCCCTGCGCCCATGCCTTTGTTGGAAGTGTACGATGCCCTCGCCAATGGGCAGGTCGATGCCATTGACATGGATTTCGACTCGATTCTGATTTTGAAATTCTACGAGCAGGCGAACAATCTGCTGATCTCCAACCATATGATGTTCCCGATGGTGGGGGTGGTGTCTGGGCGGGTATGGCGCGAGCTCTCTGAGGAGGACCGCGAGCTGATTGATACCGCCATGGCCGAACACCTGGAAAATGTATTGACGGGTTTTGAGGAGATGGACGCTGCTCAGGAAGAAGAAATTCGCGGGCTGGATATCAATATTGTTGAAGCCGATGCCGAGTTTTTCTCTGATGCTATTGCTGAGTGGGAGAGCATTTGGGCAGCGAAAGCCCCCATGCTGGAAACCCTGCGCGCCGAGGCTGACCGCTTGCGCGAAGAGTAGTTTTTGATGATGAGCAACCTGTTGCTCATACGTTAGTCGTTCATGAAGGCCCTTAATCATCATGCTGCAACGCCTTTCTCATCGGCTTGCCCGCTGTGAAGAGATCACCGCCGCTGCCTTGGCAGCGGCGGTGACGTGTTTAATCCTCACTAATATCGCTTTTCGCGCGCTGGGCAGCCCGCTTTACTGGGTCAGTGAACTGGCGATTTACGCCATGATCTGGATGACGTTTTTGATTGCCGGGGCGGTGCTCAAGCGCCGCCAGGGCATCGCAGTGACGCTTTTGAGCGACCTACTACCACCCACGGGGCGTCACTTGGTGGGCGTGATGGTGGATGCCATGGTGCTGCTGTTTGCGCTGCTGCTGGTATGGCTCTGCTGGCGCTGGTACCAGCCGCTGACGCTTGCCCAAACCGGTTTCGACACACGGGCGTTTCAGGGGCAAACGTTTAATTTTATCTATGCGGAAAACACTTCCACGCTGGGGATTAAAAAGTTCTGGGCGTGGCTGATTGTGCCCTGGTTTGCGCTCTCGCTGAGCCTGCATGGCGTCGCCAATTTGCTGCAGTCGCTTAAGGCGCTTAGGGGGCAGTTATGACCGTTGTGGTGTTCTTGCTGCTTCTGCTGGGGGCGGTGCCCATTGCGCTGGTGCTAGCACTTACGGCGATGTGGTACATCCAGGCTTCTGGTAATACGGTGCTGTTTGATTCTTACCCGCAGCAGCTGTTCAGCGCTATTGAAAGCTATGGGCTGTTGGCGATTCCGCTGTTCATGCTGGCAGGTGAGTTGATGAACGAGGGCGGGCTTACCAAACGCTTGATTGCTCTTGCGCGCATTCTGGTGGGCGGATTTCGCGGTGGCTTGGCTTATATCAACTTAGTCGCCAATATGATGATGGCGGCGATTATTGGCTCGGCGGCCTCACAAATCGCCATTATGTCCCGTGCCATGGTGCCTGCCATGGAGGAGGAGGGGTACGACACGCCTTACAGTGCGGCGATTACCGCTGCTGGCGGGCTGTTATCGCCTATTATTCCGCCCTCTATGCTGTTCGTACTGTTTGGGGTAATGGCCCAAGTACCCATTGCGGAGATGTTTATCGCTGGGCTACTGCCGGGGCTGTTGCTGGGGGCGAGCTTTTTCGTGGTCATCGCCCTGGTGGGGCTGGTGCAGCAATACCCGAAAGGGGAGTGGCCCAGCCGTCAACAGGCGCTGCACGATGCGCTATGGGGCATGCCTGCGCTGCTGATTCCAGTGATTATCATTGGCGGTATTTTGCTGGGTATTGCGACGCCCACAGAGTCGGCGGCGCTGGCCTCGCTGGCGGCGCTGTTAATGGGGCGCTTTGTGTACGGCGATCTGCGTTTTCAACAGCTACCCCAAGTGCTTACCCGCACGGCGATTAATGCCGGGCTAGTGATTATGCTGATTGCAGCGGCAGGCGTCTTTGGCTGGGTAGTGATTTATGAGCAGTTACCGCAAATGGCCGCTGCGTGGATTGCCGAGCTCACCAGCGACCCTTTTGTATTCTTACTGCTGGTGATTGGAGCACTACTGCTGGTAGGTATGGTGATAGATGGCATTGCCGCACTGATTTTGGTGGTGCCTATTTTAATGCCGATTGCCCAAAGCCAGTTTGCGATTAGCCCTTACCAGTTTGGCGTGGTGGTCTGCTTAACCCTGGTGATGGGGTTACTCACCCCGCCAGTAGGCGCGGGGCTGTTTATCGCTTCCTCCATGACCGGCGCGCCGCCGCTAAAAATCTTCCGAGCGCTGCTGCCCTTTTTGCTAGCCACGTTGGTGACTCTGGTGCTGCTGGCATGGCTGCCATGGTTAACTAACGGTCTTATTCAGCGCTGAAGACAGCTCTGAATAACGATGCCCGCGCGGCCTAGGCCGCGCTGTGGTCGGTGAGCGGCATGACATCTACTTCCACTTCAAGCTGATGTTCGCCGCCGCCGTTCATCACGCCTTTGAGCGGCGCTACGTCGGCGTAATCTCGGCCCCAGGCCAGCACCGGGTGCTGCTCCCCTGCCACTGTGCCGTTGGTAGGGTCCAGCGCTAGCCAGCCCCAGTCGGGAATCCAGGCAGCGAGCCACGCGTGGGAGGCATCTGCGCCAATCAAGCGGGGTTGGCCTGGGGGTGGTTGGGTTTCCAAATACCCGCTGACATAGCGGGCGGGCAATCCAACCGAGCGCAGTGCGCCTATGGCTAGGTGGGCAAAGTCTTGGCATACGCCTCGCCGGTTAGCGAGTACTTCGCTTAATGGCGTCGCCAGAGTGGTGAAACTGGGGTCGTATTCAAAGGTGTCGTAGATCAGCTGATTAAGCGCTAACGCCGCTTCGACCAGCGGGCGGCCTGGCGTAAAGCAACTGCGGGCAAACTCCGCCAGCTCATCGTTGCGGCGTATAAACGGGGAGTCCAACCGATAAAGCTGCATGTCGAAGCGGCTGTCGGCGCGTAGCTGCTCCGCGACGCTCTCCCACGCGGGAGACGTGTGGGGTAACGGCCCCAGCGGCTGAGTATTGAGCGGCGTTACCACGGTGACGTCGAGGGTTTGGTGAACGTCCTCCATGGCGAAATAGAGCACTCGATTGCCAAACACGTCGCGGCGTTCCGACTGCACTTGGGGCATCGGGCTGATGGTTAGCTCTGAGGCGCCACACTGCTGGTGCTGGGTTTTACGCGGCAGCACCCGCGCCTCGCTATGGCACAGCGTAACCGGGGCGCTGTAGTGATAGCGTGTGGTGTGCCGCAAGGTGTAGTTCATTCGTCGGGCTCCATGCTGACAAGTTGGCGCGGCCGTTCTACATGGCTAAAGTGGCTATGGCTAATGGCATCAGACAGTGCGTTGAGCGGTGCAATCAGCTCATCCAGCAGTTGCTCCAGCGCCTCCTGGGCATCGGGGGTGTCGGCGAGATGGCTAAGACGGTCAATATCAGCCAAGTGCAGCGCCGCGTTGGCCTGTATCAACAGACGCCGCTCCGCGTTGCGATAGGGCGAGGAGCTACCGGGCAGCCTATCCATTTGCCGCTCTAGGCGCTTGAGCATATAGCCCACTGAGCGTGGGTTGGTCTCATCGAATAGCAGCAGGTCCAAAATCGCTTCTGGGTGCAGCTCGCTACGATAGCGCCTGCGGTAGGCGGTGAAGTTGTCCGTTGTCGCCAACACCACTTCCCAAAGCGCCAGCCCTGGTGAATGGGGGGCGTTCAGGGTGAGTTTGAGCAGCGACAGCAGCCCTAATACACGGTCCAGGAAGCGGCCAATATCCATAAACCGCCAACCGTAGTGGTGGGGCATGGTTTCATTGCACAGCCCAAAGAACGCGGCAATTTGCGCTGAAAGCCCTTCGCAGGCGCGGCGGGCAGCGCTGGCACCCAAGCTCGGGTTGAAGGTATCTACCCGCTGGCGTAATTGGTGCACTACCCGCCAGGAGTCGTCGCCTAAATGGTCGCGTACGCTTCTCGCATTGCGCAGCAGGTGGGCAAACATGGGCTGCAACGCCAGCGGCTCACGTTCGCCAAACTGTGCTAGCAGCGCGGTACGCTTCTGTGCGAAGCCTACCAGCGGCGGTTTTGCACCTTCACCGTCATGGTTGAGCGTGGTGATCTCTAGCGCTAACAGCAGTTCGTCCAACAGTTGGTCGGCAATCTCGTCCTGGTCATACTCCATCAGCCTCAGCAGCGCTTCACGCAGCAAGCGTGCGCGGGCGTCTAAGCGCTCGCCGTAGCGGCCTAACCAAAACAGGCTTTCAGCAACGCGGCTGGGTAGGTCGGTACCGTCCCGCGTGGCGACCACCGGGCCACGGGCTTGGCGCAGTTGGCTAACGTGCGGCTGCGGCGTATTCGCAGTGACCCACACATCTTTTACGACCGGGCTGAGTAGCGAGGGTGAGCCAGGGGTGCCCACCCAGGCCAAACCACCCGGCATAACGTGATAGTCGCTGGGCTGCTGGCTGCGCGTGGACACGCTGTGTGGTGCCCGTGATACGAAACAGCGCAAGTTAAGCGTCGCTGGCGAGAGCCGCTGCATCTGGTGATCAAAGATAGGCGCTGTCGCAGGCTGGGTGTGAGCATCGGCATTGGGCAGCAGTAGCTCTTCACCCAGCAGGTGCTGACACAAAGCTGGCAGGTAATCGGCCAGCTCAGGTAGCTCTAAAGCGCCTACGCCTAAGGCATTGGACATCGCGACACCGCTGGCGCGTGCTGCTTGTAATAAGCCAGGCACGCCCAACTGAGAGTCACCACGCAGCTCTAGCGGGTCGCAGTAGGCGTCGTCACAGTGGCGAAGCACCACATCTACCGGCTGTAGGCCGCCTAACGTGCGCAGCCATAGCTGGCTATCACGCACGACCATATCCTGGCCTTCGGCTAGGTCGATGTTCAGATAGTTGGCAAGGTAGGCATGCTCAAAATAACGTGGGCTACCGGGGCCAGGGGTAAGCAATACCACGGTGGGGTTATCGCGATGCTGGTAAGCCAGCGCAGTCAGCGTGCGATGATACTTGTCTAAAAAGCCTGCCAGCCGTTTTAGCGGCGCATTGCGGTACATCTCAGGCAGTGCCCGCGCCATCAAAATCCGGTTTTCAAGCGCAAAGCCGGTACCGGAAGGTGCTTGTAAGCGGTCACCGATCACGCGCCATTGACCCTCGGCATTTTGAATCACATCAATGCCGTGAAAACTGATCGCTGGCCGGTCGCTGGGCTGTGAGCCGTGGCAGGGCAGTAAAAAATGGGGAGAGGCGAGGATGGCTTGGGTCGGGAGTAAGCCCGCATCAAACAGCGTTCGCGCCCCGTAAATATCGTCGTAAAGCGCATTAAAGAGACGAGTGCGCTGGGTTAAACCCACTTCCAGCGCTTGCCACTGCAGTTGATCGATCACCCAAGGCAGCGGGTCAAGCCGCCATGAACGCCCTTGGATGTCGTCATGCATGTTAAAAATAACGCCGTTTTCCGCCAGCAGGCGCTGAATTTCTTCATGCTGCTGGTGGCGGCCATCCGACCCCAGCGCCTCCAAAGCGCTGAGAAGGCTTTGCCAGCCAGGGCGCAGCTGGCCCTGCCGGTCAAGCATGGCATCAAAGGTGCCGGGCTGTCCCTTGCCTAGCTGATTCAAGTAGTCCTCAACGAGTCCGGCAGTGCCGAACTCAAGCAGTGAGGGAGAGACAGGGGCGGTCATGATCCTTGTTGTCCTAAGCAGGTAAGGGGCGGATTATCCTGCAGCTAGCGTTGATAAGAAAGCATTAGACACACCATTAACGTGGGCTCCAGCGAAGATCCAGCGTGCAGGGCAGCTCAAGGCTCTGTATTTCTGGCATCGGCGCTTGGTAACCGTGGCCATGACCGCTGTCGCTAAAGCGGCCTAAACGCCGCGCTTCCGCTTCAAACGCATTGACTGGGAAGGTATCAAAACCTCGTCCGGTAGGGTGCGACACATAATAGGTGCAGCCCGCCACAGAGCGTTGGTTCCAGGTATCAATCACATCAAACACCAGCGGCGCATGAACAGGAATTTGCGGATGCAGCGCGGAGGGCGGCTGCCAAGCGCGATAGCGCACGCCCGCTACAGCTTCACCATTGCGGCCAGTGGGCGTCAGCGGGATTTGGCGGCCATTGCAGGTCACCACATAGCGCTCGCCGCTCATGCCGTTTACTTTGACTTCTAAGCGCTCAACCGATGAATCGACATAGCGTGCGGTGCCGCCCGCAGCGGCTTCTTCGCCCAGCACATGCCATGGCTCAATCGCTTGGCGTAGCTCGATATTGAGCATTGGCGTATGCAAGCGCCCGTGCACAGGGAAGCGGAACTCAAGGAAAGGCGCGAACCAGTCAAGTTCAAAGTCAAAGCCGTGGTGGCCCAGGTCACTCAATACGTCGTTCAGGTCTTCCCACAAATAGTGGGGCAGCATCCAGCGGTCTTGCAGTGCGCTGCCCCAACGCACGGGCTTGGCGCGGTAAGGCGTTTTCCAGCAGCGAGCCACTAACGCACGGATCAGCAGCATCTGCATCAGGCCCAAGCGGGCATGGGGCGGCATCTCGAAGCCGCGCAGTTCTAAAAGCCCCAAGCGGCCGCTGTCGCTATCCGGTGAGTAGAGCTTATCGATACAGAATTCGGCGCGGTGCGTGTTGCCGGTTAAGTCGGTGAGCAGGTGACGCAGCAAGCGGTCGACTAACCACGGTTGCACAACCTCGCCTTCGGGCATCTGCTGAAGGGCAATTTCCAGCTCATACAGCGCTTCATGGCGCGCCTCGTCCACCCTGGGGGCCTGGCTGGTGGGGCCAATAAACAGCCCAGAAAATAGGTACGAAAGGCTTGGGTGGTGCTGCCAGTAGGTGACGAGGCTGGCGAGTAAGTCTGGGCGGCGCAAAAACGGGGAGTCATCCGGCGTAATGCCGCCAAGGGTGACATGGTTACCGCCACCGGTGCCGGTGTGGCGACCATCAAGCATAAACTTCTCGGTGCCCAGACGTGCTTGGCGCGCTTCGTCGTAGAGCCGCTCGGTTTGCGCTACCAGGGTTTGCCAGCTTGCAGCGGGCATGATGTTGACTTCAATAACACCTGGGTCTGGGGTGACTTGGAAGCTTTCAAGGCGTGGGTCGCGGGGCGGGGCATAGCCCTCAATCATGACCGGGCAGCCCAATGTGCGGGCGCACTCCTCGATGCTGCTGAGTAGGTCGAGATAGTGCTCCAGCTGGGTTAGCGGCGGCAGGAAAATATGCAGTCGACCCTCGCGCGGCTCAATACACAGGCTGGTGTGAATAATTTTATGTTCGCGGTCGTTCTCGGCGCTAGGCTGCTGCTGAACGGCTTCACCCTCGGGGTGGCTGTGGCTTGGGTGTAGGCTTTGGCCAAGACGTTCAGCGCCGGTAAGCCGGTGCTGCTCGGCGTTACGGCGCGCTACTTCGCCATGAATGTCGCCCAGTACCGGGCGTGGGGCAAACAGCGATTGCGGCTGGGGCTGCTCTTCCGGGTCGGCCCAGGGCAGTGCAGAAAGCGGTAGACGCAGACCCATCGGCGAGTCGCCGGGCACCAGGAAAAGGTGGTCGCGCTTTAACGGCCAGCGCCCGCTCTCCCAGCGGTGAGACTGAGCGATAGAGTGGCGCAAAGGTAGCGCATAACCCACCACTGCCCCTAAGTCTTGCTCCAGCAGGCGGGCAAGGCGACGGCGTTCAGCGTCATCTTTTAAGTCGGTGTCTCTCGGGTCAACGCTCACCGGCAGCGTTTGTTCTTTCCACAGGTAGTAGTAGGCATCTTCGAAGGCAGGAATCCAGTGGCGCTCGGCAATCCCCAAGTGCTTGCTAAGCGCACGGGTAAAACGCTGCGCCATAGCATCATCTACCGCCACGGAGGGTGCGCCTTCCATACAGGCAAGCCACGTCGGGTCGCGCCACAGCGGTACGCCATCTTTGCGCCAGTAGCAGGCCAGCGCCCAGCGGGGAAGCGGTTCGCCGGGGTACCATTTACCTTGCTGCTGTTGGATCACGCTGTCCGGTGCGTAGGCGGCTTGAAGCCGTGTCAGCAGAGCTTCAGCACGTTCCCGCTTATGTTCACCGAGTGCTTCAGTGTTCCACTGAGGGCTTTCCATATCATCAATGGAAACAAACGTAGGCTCGCCGCCCATGGTAAGGCGAACATCCTGCTCATTGAGCTCGCGATCCACCTGATCGCCTAGCTCAAGAATTTTTTCCCACTGTTGGTCGCTGTACGGCTTGGTCACCCGTGGGTCTTCATGGATGCGCTCAACGCGCATTTCCACATCAAACTCCACCTCACACTTATCAGAAAAGCCGGTAATAGCCGCAGCGCTGCCGGTGGTGGGAGTGGCTGCTAATGGGATATGCCCTTCACCGGCAAATAAACCAGAGGTGGGGTCGAGGCCGACCCAGCCTGCGCCGGGTAGGAACACTTCGGTCCAGGCGTGTAGGTCGGTGAAGTCCACCTCGGTGCCGCTGGGGCCATCGAGCGCTTTCACATCCGGCGTTAGCTGAATCAAATAGCCCGACACAAACCGTGCGGCGAGCCCCAAATGGCGCAGGATCTGAACCATCAGCCAAGCGCTGTCACGGCACGAACCACTGGCGAGCGTTAGCGTTTCTTCACAGCTTTGTACGCCAGGCTCCATACGTACCAAATAGCTAATGTCGTGGTGTAAGCGTTGGTTCAGTGCGACTAGAAAATCCACGCTGGTGGTGGGCTCAAGCGACACTTCTTTCAACCACTCTTTTAGACGTGGGCCTGCTTCGGTGACTTCAAGGTAGGGCCCCAACTCCTTAGTGAGGTCGTCTGGGTAAGCGAATGGGATTTTTTGGGCAACGTCATCTAAAAAGAAATCAAACGGGTTGATCACCGTCATAGGGGCGATCAGTTCAACGGCAATCGTCAGTTCTTTACGCGGCTCTGGAAACACCACGCGGGCATTAAAGTTACCAAAAGGGTCTTGCTGCCAATTTAAATAGTGGTCATCGCCAGAAATATTAAGCGAGTAGGCATCAATATGGGTACGGCAGTGGGGCGCAGGACGTAAACGAATGACATGGGGCGAAAGTTTCACCGGGCGGTCAAACCGGTAAGTGGTACGGTGATGCAAGGCAACGCGAATGGTCATGAGCCACCCTCAAAAAAAGTCAAAAGTAACCGCGCTGATGAACAGTAGGGCGTCGGTTAAGAAGATAAGTAACTAGAAGTATCGTTGGAGTTGAACTTTTTTGCAGCTGCAATATGGATAAAGACGTTTAAAGAGTGTGGAAAATTGTCAGCGCACCAAAAAGGCTAATTGTGACGCACTGTTTTGGTGCTTTTTTGCTCTATTGGTTACTAAAAAGTGCAATTTAAGTTCTCTATTGCATAAAAAAGTAGCCTGCGGGGCATAATGAATCGTCAAGAAGGCTCTAAAAGGTGGTTAAGCGTTGAAATAGCGGGGAATATGGTACGAGTTTTGCGTGTTTATATAGTCAAGTTGCTACGTACATTGCACGCGGCAGGCCTACACTAGTGAATTAAGGAAGTTGCCGCTTCCACCCTAGCGCCAGGAGAGCGCCCATGAGCCAAGTAGACTGGAATAATTATGCGTGCCGTGATTTTTACGATGAACTGTTAGCGGCCCCAGGCAAGCCACGTGCCTCCGCGGATGAG
Organism: Vreelandella lutescens; assembly: GCF_014640815.1. Taxonomy (GTDB): domain Bacteria; phylum Pseudomonadota; class Gammaproteobacteria; order Pseudomonadales; family Halomonadaceae; genus Vreelandella; species Vreelandella lutescens. The sequence continues at coordinate 476,328 of NZ_BMHM01000003.1, forward strand.
TTGTGTAACATGCTGGCGCACTTTAGCGCTGAAGAGTTGGCCGAGCGTAAAACAGCGGCTGAAATTGCCATCCGAACGATGGGTATTACGTTTACCGTCTATTCAGAAGGGGCCATGATTGATCGTGCGTGGCCCTTTGATATTGTACCAAGAATTATACCGGCCAATGAGTGGCGTAAAACAGAGGCAGGTTTAAAGCAGCGTGTTCAGGCACTCAATCTGTTTATTGATGACCTCTATCACGATCAAAAAGTCATTAAAGATAAAGTATTGCCGGCTGAAGTGTTGGCTCAGTCGGCAAACTTTCGTCCCCAGTGTGTCGGCGTTAATCCTCCCCATGGTATATGGGCGCATATCTGTGGCTCTGATTTAGTGCGTGGTGGCGACGGCACTCTTTACGTTCTAGAAGATAATTTGCGGATTCCTTCCGGTGTTTCTTACATGCTGGAAAACCGCAATGTTACCAAGCGCGTGCTGCCGGAGCTCTTTGCCTCAGGCAAGATTTTGCCGGTGGATGATTATGTCGCCCAGCTTTACGACATGCTGGCGGCGATGTCGCCACGTCCAGGGGACGACCCGCAAGTCGTGGTACTCACGCCGGGGATTTATAACTCAGCCTATTTCGAGCATGCCTATCTTGCCCAGCAAATGGGTGTTGAGCTGGTGCAAGGCAGTGATCTACTGGTCGATGACGATGACGTCGTTTATATGCGAACCGTCGAAGGCCTGCGCCGTGTCGACGTGATTTATCGCCGGGTCGATGATGAGTTTTTAGACCCCGAGGCGTTTAACCCGCACTCCATGCTGGGGGTGCCAGGTTTGATGCGCTCTTGGCGAGCGGGCAAGGTCGCGCTGGCGAATGCGCCTGGGGCAGGCGTTGCCGATGACAAAGTGGTGTACGCGTTTGTACCTGACATCATCCGCTACTATCTCGACCAGGAGCCGCTGCTGCCTAATGTACCCAGCTACCTGTGTATGTTTGAAGATGACCGTAAGTATGTGCTGGATCACTTAGATGAGCTGGTCGTAAAACCTGCCAATGAGTCTGGCGGCTATGGCATGTTGATTGGCCCTCGCTCTACCAAAGAGACCCGTGACGAATTCGCCCGGTTAATCAAAGCAAACCCGCGTAACTATATGGCTCAGCCTACGCTGGCGCTTTCAACGACTCCAACGCTTGCTAACGGCTTGCCGCAGCCGCGTCACGTCGATCTTCGTCCGTTTATTTTGTCAGGCCCGGAAACCCATGTCACCACCGGTGGGCTGACCCGCGTTGCCCTCGTGGAGGGCTCTTTGGTGGTGAACTCTTCCCAGGGGGGCGGCAGTAAAGATACCTGGATTGTTGAAACTGATGAGAACGCGGCAGGTGCCGCTGAGCAGAAAGGAGCCTAGCGCCATGCTGTCACGCGTAGCAGAAAATCTCTACTGGATGGCGCGCTATATTGAGCGGGCCGAAGACACCGCGCGGCTGTTAAGCGTTAACAGCCATTTGATGCTGGATTTGCCCCGCCACCTGCCGCTTGGCTGGGCACCGCTTATTGAAATGACCGGTACGCTGGAAGCGTTTAATGCTAGCCACACCAGCTTTGACGAGCGCAGCGTTGTACATTTTTTATGTGCCGATGCCCAAAACGGTAGCTCTATTCTTTCAGCGCTGGCCAGCGCGCGGGAGAACTTGCGTACTACGCGGGATGTGGTGCCACGAGAAATTTGGGAAGAGGTGAACCAGCTCTATCTTAGCGTGGCGGACCATGCCGAAAACGGGGTCAGCCCACGGCGTCGAGATGCGTTTTTGAAGAACGTTATTCGTGGCTGCCAGACGCTGACGGGTTTGATTGAAGGCACGCTGAGTCACGGTCCGGCGCGTACGTTTATCAAGCTGGGCCGCCAGCTTGAGCGCGCCGATATGACCACGCGGATTGTCGATGTGCGCTCGGCCAGTTTATTGCCGCAAAACCCTGAAGAGTTGTTGCCGTTTGAGAACTTGCAGTGGATGAGTGTGCTGAAATCGCTCACCGCGTATCAGATGTATCGTCAGCAGGTGCGTCTGCGGGTGCGTGGCCCTGATGTCCTGCGCTTTTTGCTACAAGACCCACACCTACCCCGTTCAATTGCCTGTAGCTTAGAAACCCTAGGGCATGAGCTGCAGCTGTTGCCTCGCCAAGACCGCGTGGCGGCGACGGTGTCGCTGGTGCGGGCTGACGTTGTGGATGCAGATATTCAGGCGCTGGCGCATTCACCAAGCAAGCTGCACGCCTTTGTGGATGAGCTGCAAATTGGTTTTGCGGCGATTCACGATACGCTCAGCGCTACTTATTTTGTGAATGCCGATAATGTTCCTCGAGTGACTCAGCGGCAAAGCCAGAGCCACTCAGGAGATCAAGATAACGACTAGTTAGTTTGAGGGCTGGCGTCTGCGTTATGAATCAGTTGGTGCAGGTACGTCAGCTTTTCTCGCACGGCAGGAGCAATCACTCCCGGTGCCAAATCCAGCAAGCCCATATCACGATTAAGCTCGTTTACCGCCATGCCTACCTGATGAAACGCCTGTAGCATGCTGTCCAGCGTGCCATCATATTCTGCGCGGGAAAGTCCCATGTGCAGCGCCGTATCTAACACAGCTACCATATCGAGATAGAACGCAAACGTCTCTGCAAAATCTTCCCATGGATGCATCGACGCATACGCCGAGATAAAGCGCGTTGGCCAATCAGCAGGCGCGCCTTGTTGATAGTACTGCTCGAGTGCATCGCTGTAAGTGGGGTTGTTGTGGTCGCCAAACACACGACAACTGGCGTCTTCATCCTGGCCTTTTACCAGTAAATCCCAGTAGTAGTGGCCCACTTCATGACGAAAGTGGCCAATGAGCGTACGGTGGGACTCGTTCATGTCGACCCGTAACCGCTCACGCTCAACGTCATCGGCTTCTTTAACGTTGATGGTGATATGGCCATTGGCATGGCCTGTATAGACCTTTTCTTGTTTTGCCGTAGAGCGCCACAGACCCTGGTCGGGAAGCGCATCCGCCATAAACGAAAAACTCAGCGGTACGCGTATGTTTTCACCCTCAATACCGTGGGGCAGTTTGAGCAGGTCCAGAGTATGGAATAGCCGTCGTTTTGCGCCTTCCAGTGCTGCCCAGCGCTCACGGTTGCCCTCAATATCTAGGTCGGGGATCACATCGTTGTAGCGGCAGCAGTCGCACAGCGTATCTGCATGGCCCTCTGCCATTACCACCATCCGGTTACACACATTCTCGACGGCGTAATTATGGCATTTCATCAGCGCGGTACCGCAGCCTTCGTGGGTGCACTGGTAGCCGCCATTATCTAACGGCTCTAGCGCGACAATATTGTTGCAGGCGGGGCACCAGCCTACTTCAGACTCACAGGATAAGCAGTGAGTGTTTTCGAAAAACAGCGGATTACCGCAGCGGCAGCTAAACGTCTGCATGGATGCCTCCTTGTGTGATCACCACAGCGCATCTCACGAGGGTGAATGCTGATACGCAACTGTCTCAGCATAGCGAGGCCGCCGCTGGGAAGGAAAGGCAAATTGTGGTTGGCAGCGTGATTAACCTTTATCCAGTGGCTAATTGACGTTTACGTCAACTTGCTGATATACCCTACGGGTTCCTAAACAGATTCCATAACAAACATAACCATGAGGAAAAGCGTCATGTCCGTTCGCGAAATACCGATGTATATCGATGGTCAGCCGGTGATGTCAGAAAGCCAGGAGTGGCGGGACGTGGTTAACCCAGCGACCCAAGAGGTCGTCGCTCGCGTTCCCTTCTGTACCGCTGAGGAGGTTGAGCGCGCCATTGCCAGTGCCAAAACAGCCTTTAAAGAGTGGCGTAAAGTACCGTTAGGTAAGCGCATGCGCATCATGCTCAAGCTACAGGCGCTGATTCGTGAGCACACAGGCGAGCTTGCGGCGCTGATTACCGAAGAGCATGGCAAAACCCTGCCCGACGCGGAAGGTGAAGTAGGGCGCGGCTTGGAAGTGGTAGAACACGCGTGCTCGATTACCTCGCTGCAGCTAGGTGAGCTGGCGGAAAACGCGGCGAATGAAGTAGATGTGTACACCATGCACCAGCCGCTGGGTGTAGGCGCGGGTATTACTGCGTTTAACTTTCCGATTATGCTGCCTTGCTTTATGTTCCCGCTGGCCATCGCTACCGGCAACACCTTTGTGTTGAAGCCCTCTGAGCAAGATCCCAGCTCTACTATGCGGCTGGTTGAGTTGGCTCATGAAGCGGGAGTTCCTGCAGGCGTCTTAAACGTAGTGCACGGTGGGCCTGATGTGGCGAATCAAATCGCGGATCATCAGGATATCAAAGCGCTGTCGTTTATTGGCTCCACTCACGTAGGTTCGCTGCTGTATAACCGCGCCGCCGCCGCAGGCAAGCGTATGCAGGCGATGATGGGCGCGAAAAACCACTGTGTTGTCATGCCGGATGCTAACCGCAGCCAAGCCATCGATAGCCTATTGGGCTCTGCGTTTGGAGCCGCTGGGCAGCGCTGTATGGCCAACTCCGTCGTCGTGCTGGTAGGCGAAGCGCGCGAGTGGATCAAAGATATCGAGGCGGGAGCCCGTGGCATGAAGGTAGGGCCAGGCACTCAGCGTGATGCTGATCTAGGGCCGCTGGTATCGCCACAGGCCAAAGAGCGAGTCGAGCGCTTGATTACTGCGGGTGAAAAGGAAGGTGCGACACTGCTGGTAGATGGCCGCGGTTACACGGTAGAAGGGTACTCCGAAGGTAACTTCGTTGGGCCAACCCTGTTTGCCGATGTCACGGCAGACATGACCATTTATCGAGAAGAGATTTTCGGCCCAGTATTGTGCGTGGTGAGCGTAGAAACGCTGGATGACGCTATTGCGTTTATAAACGCGAATCCTAACGGTAACGGCACGTCTATCTTCACCAATTCAGGCTGGGTGGCGCGGCGTTTTGAAACCGACATCGACGTGGGCCAAATTGGTATCAACGTGCCGATTCCGGTGCCCGTTGCGTACTTCAGCTTTACCGGCTCGCGGGCGTCTAAACTGGGCGACTTAGGCCCCAACGGTAAGCAGGCTATTGCGTTTTGGACGCAAACCAAAACGGTTACCGCCCGTTGGTTTGAGCCTGAAAATGTCTCTAGCGGTATTAACAGCACGATATCGCTGTAAACAAGCACACAAAATACCCCTTCTCCCTCCTGCGGGGAGAAGGGGTACGTGGGCATTAGAAGGGTTCAAACAGCGGCAAGCTACTGGTGAGTAATTGCTTGATAGGACCGAGCTGACTTTCGTGCAGTACCACCAAATAAGGGGCTTCAGGCTGCTCATCTAGTGGGGCGAGCAGGGCGAATTCGCCCTCTTCCATATGGAATTCATGGATTTCACGTGGGCCATGAGGCGTGTCGCACTGCGAACAGCGGTAGGTGTCGTCTTCGCCATAGACTAAGCGGTGGTACATCTTAAACAGCGTATAAAGCGCTAAGCCGCCTTCAAACGCGGGCCAACGCGCAGGGGTTGCACGGATATCGTCTGTGAGCGATTTGCCTTCTGCCTGGGCGTCCGCAATGGCATTGGCCAGCGGAGCGGCAAGGATGGCGGTGCTATCAGCGGGTAAGGGCGCATTCTGTTGAGCTGCCTTAGCAAAGCGCTCGACAGCGACGTCGAAATCTTCAAGGCTGCGTAAGGGAAAGTCGGCATGTTGCAGGTCGGCCGGTTCGAAGCCGCCATTTTCCCAACCGTGAATCACACGAAGCGTCACCTGCCCCCGCTGCATAGGGCGGGCAAGCAACGTATGAAGCATGATACGAACATGCAGCTGGCGCTCATCTGTATCGTTTTCGAACGCACGGTAGGGGTCCGCGAAGAGTTCATGCAAACGCCCTGGCGTGTGCTCTTTTGCTTCAGAGTATGACATGGTGGTTTTCCCTGTTAGTACGCCGCTTTGCAAATAGCGTACGGCTCTTATGGCATAAAATCATTAAGAGTATGGCGAGCACTAACGTGTATTGAAAGACTCTTTAGTTAGCAATTTGTTACCTGCTAGTTCAAGGGGGCGCTGACTAACAACAACACAACAAAAAAGGTGTGCCTATGTCTGCTGCTATTAGTCGTTTTAAACTGCCTCAAACGCTAGAGGATGTGCCCAGCGATATCCGCGATGCCATGCTGGCCGTTCAGGAAAAGGCGGGGTTTGTACCAAATGTGTTCCTTATGTTGGCCCATCGGCCGGATGAGTTTCGTGCCTTCTTTGCCTATCACGATGCCCTCATGGAGCGTGACTCCGATACGCTCACCAAAGCTGAAAAAGAGATGATTGTGGTGACCACCAGTGCCCGTAATCGCTGTTTGTACTGTGTGGTGGCTCATGGCGCGCTGGTGCGTATTTACAGTAAAGACCCTCTATTAGCCGATAATATCGCCATTAACCATACCGTGGCAGGGCTAAGCGAACGCCACCGCTTAATGCTTGATTTTGCATTGCACAGTGCCATTGAACTGGGGGAGTTTTCGCCACAATGGCAAACCCGCTTAGAAGAGGTGGGGTTTACCCTGGATGACTGTTGGGACATTGGTGCTATTGCCGCGTTTTTTGGTATGTCGAATCGCTTGGTGACCTTAGCGGGAACACCACCCAATTCTGAATTTTATCTAATGGGGCGCGTGCCCAAAAAGCCGGATGAACCCACTCAGCCAACATCGTAAGACTTTACTAAAACGCTACTTTGATTGAGGATAGCCCCCCATTCACTGTCGCCAGGGGAGCCCAAGACGGGCTGAGAATGCGCATGACGCAGACCCTGGAACCTGATCCGGCTCATACCGGCGGAGGAAGTGCGACATGCCCTACCTAACGTCTGCAATCATAGGCGCAGCATTGTGCTGCTTTACGTATTTGGGCCTTCGGGCACGGTTTGGGGGAGGCTCGCTGGATGACTACGTCACCGCGCGCAACTCGCAAACAGCGTCTACCCTTGGGCTCTCTTTCTTAGCGTCCGGCATGGGCGCGTGGATTCTCTTTGCCCCGCCAGAGATTGGTGCCTTTGTTGGCCCGGTAGCGCTACTGGGCTATGCACTTGGCTCGGCCCTGCCGTTTATCGTGCTGGGTCTTTACGGGCCAAAAATACGCCAAGCGCTGCCTGAGGGGCGAAGCATCGCAGAGTTTGCGCAAGCCTGTTATGGCACCGGTGTACGCCGTTTTGTGGCGCTGATCTCCGTTGCTTACATGGGCTGCTTTTTAGCCGCAGAGCTGACGGCCATTGGTGCCATTACAGCGTTGCTATCGGATGTGCCGCCCGCACTGGTCATCATTAGCGTTGCACTGACTACCCTGCTATACACCGTACTGGGAGGGCTGCGTGCTAGCTTGGCCACCGACCGTTGGCAGGCTTGGTTACTGTTAGCCTTGTTATTGGCAGTCGCCAGCGTGACGCTGTGGCGGCTTCCGGCGATGCCCAACAATGCGGCGCTACCGTCATTACCGATGGGTAGTTCACTAAGCGTGGCGTTAACCCTGGTGATTGCGGTGACGGCTGCCAATCTATTTCACCAAGGCTACTGGCAGCGCGTGTGGGCAGCCAAAGATAGCGCAAGCCTTGGAAAAGGGGCCTGGCTAGGCGGCGGTATGACGGTGCTCGTCGTTATGGTGATTGGTGGCGTGGGCATGATGGCAGCGATGAGTGGCGCTAGCCTGGGTGACCCGCCGATGCCATTTTTTGCGCTGTTAAGCGGTGCGCCTATCTGGATAACGCTGCCTGCGCTGGTGCTGGCCGTTACACTGGTGACCTCCAGCGTCGATACGCTCCAAAACGGCATTGCCTCCTTGTGGGCTAGCGGTGACGATGCCGGTGCGCTGAATAAAGCGCGCTGGATTACCGTGGCACTGATGGTGCCGGTGATTGTCATTGCCTTACAAGGCTTGTCGGTGTTGCGGCTGTTTCTGATTGCGGACTTATTATGTGCTGCGATTGTGGTGCCAGTGCTGTTGGGCTTGTGGAGACGTATGACGCCCTTGGCAGCCGTGAGTGGTGGGCTGGCGGGCTTTGTCGGCGCGGTGCTACCAGGCTGGGTGAGTCAAGGGAGTGTGATGGCCGGTATGACCGCAGCAAGCTTCCCGGGCAGTATTCCTACCTTAGGGCCCTTTGTGGGTGCGCTTTTGCTATCGACGGCGGTCAGCGTATTGATGGCATGTTTGAGGGGGCGGCCTGCACATAACGTAGAATCAAGGCGTTAAGCAGGAAGTGTTGTTTCGCGTTATGCTGTCGGTTGGTTAACTACAATTTTGGGTGCGATCGCCATGAGCCACCTGTTACCGCCTGACGAAAACGCCCGTTTAGCCGCGCTTAACGAGCTGGCACTGCTGGATACGCCGAATGAGCCTGTTTTCGATCGCATTACGCGCTTGGTAACGGTGCTACTCGGCGTTCCTCAATCTACCATTAGCCTAATTGATACCGACCGTCAGTGGTTTAAGTCACAAGTGGGCGTTGATATCTCAGAAACGCCACGTGATGTGGCGTTTTGTGCCTATACCGTGTTGGAAGCTGCGCCGCTGGTGGTGGAGGACGCTAAGCAAGACGAGCGCTTTGCGACTAATCCGTATGTGACGATGCCAGACGGCATTCGTTTTTACGTAGGCATACCGCTTAAAAACTCCCAGGGCTACGTGCTGGGATCGTTGTGTGCTATGGATAGCCAACCTAGGCTGCTTACTACTCAAGAGCAGGCCGCCATGCAGGATTTAGCCGATATTGTGATCGGTGAAATTCATCTGCGCGAGCGGCTGATCAAAGAGCAAAAAATCAGTACTGCCACCCAAGAAGCGCTCACAGCACTTCATAAAAGCCTTGAGCAGCAAATCGAGCGGCGAACCCGCGAGCTCAATTTAGTGATTGAGTCTGCGTACGATGCTTACCTGAGTATTGACGGCCAAGGCCGTGTGCTGGACTGGAATCGTGCCGCCGAAAGCATGTTTGGCTGGAGCCGTAAAGAAGCCTTAACACGTCCGCTGACCGCGTTGATGTTCCCTCAAGGGCTTTCTCACCAAGATGAAACAGTCCCCGTCTCCTGTGAGGCAACGCGAAGCGACGGTGTTCGTTTGCCGGTAGAAGTGCGCTTAACGAGCTATGAAATCCATGGCCGGGCGCGACGCAGCCTATTTATTCACGATATCACTGAGCGACAGCAGCTAGAGCGCTTACGGGACCAGCAGGCCCGTGAAGACGTGCTCACTCGGCTGCCCAACCGCCGTGCCTTAGACGAGCGACTGCCTGAGGCCATGGCACGCGTACGGCGAACGCTGAATCCTTTGGCAGTGCTATTTCTAGATTTAGATGGCTTCAAGAGCATTAATGACCAGCATGGCCACGCCATGGGGGACGAACTTCTACGCGACGTGGCTAAACGCTTGCAGCAAGCGGTGCGAGAAACCGACTTCGTTGCCCGTTGGGCAGGCGATGAATTTGTCGTGTTGCTAGAAGGGGTAACCGAGGACGCGTTAGAGCCGCTGGCACAAAAGCTAATACACGTTATTGAGCAGCCGTTGCAGGTGGGTAGCGCTGTGTTGCAGGTCAGTACCAGCATTGGGGTGGCGCTGTTTGTTCCGGATGCGGCCGAAACGGCCCATGAGCTGTTAAAACGCGCGGATGTGGCCATGTATGTTGCCAAGCGGGCAGGTAAAGCACGCATTGAGTTAGCGTGCCCAGCAGACACCACGCCTAACCTTTAACGAACCCAAGGACGATTATGATTCGTTGCATCTTAACGACGCCAGAAGGCGACGTACGTGAGGGCGATGTAAGCCTGATCGATGAATGGAAAACCATGCCCACTGCCCATTTATGGGTGGATATGAAAGGGGAGAGCGAGGCGCAAGAGCGCGAGGTGCTAGAGCATTTTGATTGCCACCCTATGGCCATTCAAGATGCCCACAAAGAGCGTCATCCACCGAAAATTGAAGAGTTTGAACACCATACGTTAATTATTTATCGCGGCATTTCCTCTTTTGATGCCCAGTTAAATTTTGTGCCTCAGCAGATTTGTTTTTTTATTGGTGAGCGCTTTTTGGTAACCCTGCACCCCGGGGAAGCGCTCAGTATCGAGCGCTTATTTAGCGAGCATGGAAAAGCGCTGCTAGCGCTTTCTCCTGAGCAAGTAGCGCTAAAAGTGATGTATACGTCGGCTGGCTTCTACATCGATAGCCTGCTGGAGTTTGAAACCGAGTTAAGCGACCTCGAAGATGAACTGCTCGAAAATGGTAACGATGTCTTGATGCGCAAGATCACCGCTTACCGTTCACGGTTAGTGAAAATGCGCCGCATCTTTAGCTACCATAAAGGCATTACGCAAGAGCTAACGGCCTATGACTACGCTCACTTACCTAGAGGCGAGAGTGAAACGCTGCATGCCATTACCGATGTAGAGGAGCGTTTTGAGCGCCTTTATACGCTAACCCAAATGTACTACGACATTTGTGGTGATTTGGTGGATGGCTATATCTCGATCTCTTCCCATCAACTTAATATCACCATGCGCGTGTTAACGGTGATCACCGCTATCTTTGTCCCGCTGACGTTTATTGCTGGGATTTACGGCATGAACTTTGAGTACATGCCTGAACTGAGCTATCAGTACGGCTACTTCTTTGTCTGGGGAGTCATGCTGGGCATTGGCGGCATGTTAATTTGGCTGTTTAAACGCAAAGACTGGTTTTAAAGCCCCTGCCGGCGCGTCAACTGGCGTAAGCGAAAGGCGAGCAAACAAAGCCCTAATGCAATCAACAGCCACAGCGACGCCAGTAAAATAGGAAACGCCCGTGCGCCAGCGATGTCCAGCAGCGGGCCTGTCAACGAGGGGATGATGAGCGCCCCGCTGCCTGCCGCAGTAAAAATGGCGCCAGTGGTGCGCCCACGCATGACGATAGCCTGATTGCATAATGCAAAGAGTGTAGGAAAAAAAGCGGAGGCCGAAAGCCCAAATAACAGGGCGCTGACGCTTAGCGGCAGCGCGTTTACATGCAGGCCAGCGGATGCGCTCAACCCCAACGATAAACAGCCTGAAAGCACCTGCCAGGGTGAACAAATACGCAGTAACGGAATAGCCAGTAAGCGCCCAGCGGAAAGCGCTAGCCAGAAGAGGGTGGCTAGCAGGGCTGCCTGCTCAGTGGTCAGCCCAGAAAGCGTTCCGTAGGCTGTGACCCAGCCTGCAAAAGTAATCTCTATACCCACATAAATAGAGAAAAGCAGCATAAAGAGTCCCAACAGCAGCGGGTCACGATGTTTGAGCGTTGCGACGGTGTCGGGATGGGGGACGTCGATGGGCATCGTCGGGCTGGTAAAGCGCGAAAGCGGCCAAAGCATAGCGGCGACGCTTAGCGCGACGATCCAAAACGTGAGATGAAACTGCCCGGTGAGTGATAGAGCGGCAATCATAATCAGCGGCGTTAACATATTGCCAAAGCTAAAGCAGAAGTGCAGCGCACTGACATTCGGGCCAGCCGCGTCTCGGTGCAGCCATAGCAGCAGCGTATTACCACCTGCGTTTAGTGATACCTCCGCAAACCCTAATAGCATAAACAGCAGCGTTAATAGCAGTAAAAGCGGGCTAAGCGGTGCCAGGCTAAGACCCGCCACCGCCAGTACACCCATCATCAACAGCACCCTATGGCCGTTAAAGCGATCCATTAACAGCCCCGTGACGATCGCACCGCTCATATTGCCAACGGCTCGCGCGGTGAACAGCACGGCAATTTGGCTCATCGAAGAGCCGCTTACTTCGGCTAAGTGGGGCAAGGCGGGGCCAAGTAGCCCGCCGGTCATCCCAATGGCAACGAATAGCCCAAAATAAGTCCAAGTGAGGCGGCGATGATACGCAGAAGTGAAGTGAAGCATACCGTTCCTTGGCTGGGTCTAAGAGCCGGTGTGTGAAACACAGGCGTCAACAAAGTCATCAATAGAGTGATCAACATGATGTGAGATATGTCATCACTTGATTAGCTTGACGCGTTTTTTATCTCGCCACCATTGGCTAAAAGTTGACGTAGTGTCATGTGGTTTGCCGAGGAGTGTGGCATGCTCGCACTCGACCAACGACTTGCAACTCACCAGAGAGTGACCTCCATGACCATCATGATCTTAGGCCTGCTGATATTTTTAGGCGGGCACTCGGTACGTATTTTTGCTGAATCCTGGCGACAGCAGCAGATCGCCGCACGCGGCGAAGGCACCTGGAAAGTGGCCTACTCTGTAGTAGCTATTGTAGGGCTTGCCATTGCCATTTACGGCTATGGCCAAACGCGCCTAAATCCCATCAATGTCTGGTTCCCTCCCATGGGCTTGCGCCATGCGGTGGCGCTGCTGATGCTGCCTGCGTTTATTATGTTGGTGGCAGCTTATGTACCGGGTAATGCGATTAAAGCCAAACTGGGCCACCCGATGATGTTGGCCGTTAAAATCTGGGCATTTGCCCACCTGCTGGTGAACGGTCGGCTGGGCGATATCCTCTTTTTTGCAGCGTTTCTTGTGTGGGCCATTTTGGCGTTTAAAGCCGCTAAACAGCGTAGCCGTCAACTTCCGCCAGCCGCTCAGGCCACGTCACTGCCCGCCACACTGGCCACGGTTGCCATTGGGCTCGTGGCTTACGGGCTGTTCGCGTTCTACTTGCACCAAGTCATTATCGGCGTGCCCGTCTTTGGCTAGCCTTTTGAACCTTGCCGGGCGTTTGGTATTGTCGCGGCATATGCACCGATAAGGAGCCGACCCATGGCCCATACGGAAAATCGCGCGGCTATCTCGACCACGATGTCGGCAATGCTCTTAACTGGCCACGGTGATGTGGACGTACTGCAGTATCGTGACGATGTACCCACCCCAGCGCCCGGTCCTGGTCAGGTGCTAGTGCAAGTAACGGCCACGGCAAAAAACAATACGGATCGTAAAGCACGCGAAGGGCTGTACCCCACCAAGGGCAAAGAGGAGGTGACCTCGTTTGCCATGGGCGGCTCGCCGACGCTGACGTTTCCCCGAATCCAGGGGGCTGATGTGGCGGGGCGCGTTGTTGCTGTGGGGGAGGGCGTTGACGCGCAGCGTATAGGCGAGCGCGGCCTGCTGGATTTTAATATCTACGCTGATGAGCGTCGCGATATCAATCTCACCCCCGACTACTACGGCCACGGGGCCGATGGCGGCTATGCCGAGTACGTGGCGGTGCCTGCCGACCAGTTCCACCATGTGGCGAATCCAGAGCTACACGATGCGGAGCTTGCCGCCATGGGCATGTGCTCCTATCAAACGGCGTATCACATGATGACTGCCGCCAGCGTTCAGGCGGGAGAGCGCGTCCTCGTCAGTGGTGCCAGCGGTGGGGTCGGCACGGCGCTTATTCAGCTATGCCGCATTGTGGGCGCAATTCCCTACGCGGTTAGCCAGCTCGATAAAGCCGATGCGCTGCGAGCGCTGGGTGCGGAAGCGGTGATTGATCGCGGCGACCTGCCGACGTTCGTTGAGCGCGTACTGGCGGCCACCGACGGTCATGCCATTGATGCGGTGATGGATTTAGTGGGCGGTGAAATGACCGACCTGTTTATCGACACCATGATTGGCGATATGCGCCGGCGTAGCACGTACCCGCGGCTCTCTATTGCTGGCGCTAGCGGCGGCAATCTCAGCGAGATCATGTGGACGCGTATCTACCTCTATCAGGTACAAATCTTTGGTGTCTCCCACGGCACGCGTGAAGAGGCAGAACAGTTGATCGCCTGGATACGTAGCGGTGAGCTAAAACCTGTTTTGCATGGTGCGTTCAAGCTCTCTGACTTACATCAGGCCGAGCGCTACTTTGTGAATCGGGGCAGTAACTACCTGGGTAAGATCGTGATTGTTCCCGATGCTCAGTGGGACACTCATGGCGCGCCTTTTGCTCTCACCACTGCCTAGGAGGCAGGCTTGTGAAAAACCTCCATACGATTCAATTATTAGATACGCATGCCGGTGGCGATGTCAGCCGGATCGTCACCGGCGGGATTGATACACTGCCCGGTGCCACGGTTCGTCAGCAGATGGAGTACCTGCGTGACGATGCTGATGGCCTCAGGCGTTTGCTGCTGGAGGAGCCCTACGGCATTCCCGAGATGTCGGTGGATTTGCTCGTGCCTGCCACCGACCCAGAAGCGGTGGCCGGGTACATCATTATGGAAGTGATGGGCTACCCGATTTATTCGGGTTCTAACACGCTGTGCACGGCCACCGCCGTGCTGGAAACCGGAATCGTACCCAAGCAGGAAGGCATCCAACGCTTTAAGTTGGAAGCCCCGGCAGGGTTGGTGCAAATAGAGGCTCGCGTGCATAACGGCGTGGTCGAGTCGGTCACCTGCGAAGGCTTACCCAGCTATATCGACACCTACCGGGAGACCCTTCAGGTGCCGGGCATTGGCGAAGTGACTTACTCCATCGCCTACAGCGGTGGTTTTTACGCCCTGGTCGATGCTGAAGCATTGGGCTTTAAGCTGATACGTAGCGAAGAGCAGGCGCTGGCTGCGTGTGCCCATAAAATCGTTGAAGCGATTCAGGCTCAACGGGGGTTTTCCCACTACACCTTAGGGGATGTTGGCCCGCTACCATTCCTGCACTTTATGGGGCCAGAGGAGCAGATAGCGGAAGGCTATATTCGCTCTCGCTCGACCACTTATGTGCATCCCGGCGTGATTTGTCGCAGCACCACGGGCACCGGCACGTCGGCGCGGCTGGCGCTGATGCACCATGAGGGACGGTTAAATCTAGGTGACAAGCTGGAAACGGTATCGCTAAGGGAGACCGGCTTTATCGGCACGTTTACCGGCACGCATCAGGAAGGCACTTATCAAGTGGTGGAAAACACCATTACCGGGCGTAGCTATGTGTTGGCCGAGTCGAAGATTGTGATTGACTGCGATGACCCGATGGTAACCTGTGGCGAGCTGCACCACATCCTAAGCGACCGCCACAACGACGAACGTTGAGCGTATCAGTGGCTCAGCCCTGGGGGCCCTCTCCGGTCATGCTGCTTTGCCGTTCAATATAACCTTGCTGCTCAATGCGTTCCCATACCGGGGTCTTCTCGACCTCGGTCATGCTTCCCCAGCAGGCGATCTCATCCAGCGTGCGGCCACAGCCTTGGCAAACTGACGTGCTTGGCTCTATTTGGCAAACATGAATACAGGGCGATAACGGTCGAGGAGTCGTGGGCATCAAAGTCACTGTGTTAGGCATGGAAAAATAGTTAGGGCGCAATCAACGCTAGCCCACTGGCACTTTACCACGCAGCGACTTAATTTTTCCTTTGCGGGTTTTATGATCCACACGGCGGCGCTGAGAGCCTTTCGTCGGCTTAGTGGGGCGGCGGGCTTTGGGCTGTTTTGCCACGCTTTGAAGCAAGGCTTGCAGGCGCTTTAACGCATCCTCTTTGTTCAACTCCAGCGTGCGATAGCTCTGAGCTTTAATAATCACCACGCCCTCTTTGCTGATACGTTGATCAGAGAGAGCCATCAAGCGCTCTTTGTAAACGGGGGGCAGCGTTGAGCGCTGAATATCGAAACGAAGGTGCACCGCAGACGCGACTTTATTCACGTTCTGGCCGCCTGCGCCCTGCGCGCGAATTTGGCTAATATCGATTTCCCAGTCGGCAAGGCTAACGCTATTAGAAATAGTGAGCATTCAATTCCTTGGTATCCCAATGAACCTATAAGGCTAACACACTTGACAGTGGGCAGGCTGCGGCGGCCTATTAAGGGATATCTCTTCAACCTGTGCTAAGGAGCGCCCATGGATGCCCTATTAGAACAATCACCGCTGAGTGCCGGGACCCTCTACCGCTTGCTATCGGGTAGCGTATGCCCCCGGCCCATTGCCTGGGTAGCCACACAGGACAAACGAGGTAACGCCAATTTAGCACCGTTCTCGTTTTTTAACGTGGCCAGTATTGATCCGCCTATTCTGGCCTTTTCGCCGCTTCTGGATGGCAGCGCTCAGCCCAAAGACACGCTGCGCAACCTAGAGGAAGTGGAAGAGTGCGTAGTGCACGTGGGCACTGAAGGCCTAGTGGAGGCGCTCAATACCACCAGCGCAAGCCTTCCCCGTGGAGAAGATGAGTTTACGCTAGCGGGGCTTGAAAAGACCACGATGCAAGGCGTTCGCGTGCCGCGTATTGCCGCAGCACCGGTCGCCTTTGGTTGCAAACTGGTGGATGTGATCCGTTTTGGGGATCGCCCCCTGGCAGGCAGCTTAATATTGGTGCAAATCGTCGCCATACACATCGATGATGCCCTATGGGATGGTCGCCACGTTGACCTGGAAGCGCTTCAACCCATCGGCCGATTAGCAGGGAGCGACTACGTGCGCATTACCGACCGTTTTGCCATTGAGCGTCCAACGTAACCCAAGACACGTTTTATTACATTCTGTTTAGGGCTAGCTAGGCTTAAGTCGTATATTCTTCCGCCGATAGTAGAAAGATGTACCACCTTCCGGGGAAGAATCAATGCGGCGAATCAAAACATGGTTATTAGCTACCGGCCTAGTCGTTGCGCCACTGGCGCAAGCAGAGCTTGAAGTGGGTATGGTCGCCCCCGCCAGCGGCGGCGCTGCACCCCTGGGGATTGGCATGCAGCAGGGGGTGGAAGCTTATTTTGCCAAGCTCAACGCGGAAGGGGGCGTTAACGGCCAATCGCTGAGCCTAACCACCTTTGATGATCAGTACGCGCCGTTGCAGGCTGCCAAGTATACCCGCGAGCTGGTGGGCAATGAGAACTTGCTGGCAGCCATCGGCAACGTCGGAACGCCCACCGCGGCGGTGACTATTCCCATATACAATCAGGAGAAAACGCTCCTGTTTGGCGCCTTTACCGGAGCAGGTATCCTGCGTCGCTCCCCGCCTGACCGCTATGTGATCAACTACCGGGCCAGCTACGTTCAAGAGACGGCTACGATGATTGATGGGCTGTTGGCTGCGGGTATTCAGCCCGAAGAGATCGCGTTTTTTACCCAAAATGACAGCTTTGGCGATGCGGGTTATAACGGTGCGATTCGTGCCCTGAATGCTCAAGGTATCTCGAATACTTCCCAGCTAGTGCATGGCCGTTTCTCCCGCGGAACCCGTAATATTCATCAGGGGTTAGCCAGTATTTTGCAGGCTCCGGTGACGCCTCGCGCGGTGATTATTGTCGGCACCTTTGGGCCCGCCGCTGATTTTATTCGTGAAGCGCGCCAAGATCTGCCTGATACGATTTTCCTCAACGTCTCCTTTGTGGGTAGCCAAGCGCTGCTAGAGACGCTTGGCCCACTGGCAGAAGGGGTCATCGTTACTCAAGTCGTACCGCCGTTAGATGCTGACCTGCCTGCCGTAGAAGAGTATCGCCAAGCAATGGCAGAATATGCCCCGAACGAAACGCTCGACTTTATCTCTCTTGAAGGTTACCTGGCCGCTAAACTTTTCGTCGAAGGCGTTAAAGCGGCCGGCAGCAATCCTGATCGAGAGGCCGTTGTGGATGGCTTGTTAAGCCTTGGCAGCATTGATATTGGCGTGGGTGAACCGCTCACCTTAGGGCCGAACGACCACCAGGCAAGCGATGCGGTATGGCCCACTATTATCCGAAACGGCCAGTTCGAGCCGGTGGATTGGGCCAGCGTAACGCAGTAACGGGTTGTTAACGTTTCATTTGCTTTACCTCTGACACAGCGAATACCCCTGATGAAAAAAACCATAAGTATCCGCGCGATGCTGATTAGCCTCTTTGCTGCTGCCGTACTGGGCAGCATCGTGCTGGCGGGAACCGGCTGGATGACCAACCAGCGCTTGATTAATGTGCAGCATTTCGTGACCAATGACGTGCTGCCGCTTCAAGACGCCAGCCGTAGCATGGTGCTCACCATGGGCGCGTTCGGCCAGCGGCATGCTGATTTACTCGCGGCAGATACCGCCCAAGGGCTTGAGCAGGTCACGCCTCGCAGTGAGCTAGACACGCGCTACAGTCAGGCCCGCGCAGGGCTTGCACGCATTGAGCAAACGGATGTCGCTGGGCAACTGACTGCGTTAGATAGCGAATATCAAAGCCTGTTAACAGGCGATGAGGCGCTGGAAAATGCTCGCCGTGATGCGTTGAGCCTGCAGGCTCAGATGGCCGAGCAAATTGCCCAAATGGAGGCGGCCATCACCAACGTGATGCGCAGTGCCGAAGATATTGCTGGCCGCACTGCGCTAGCCCAAGTGCGTGAGGAGCGCCGTCAGCGGGAACTTATGGAGGCTTGGCGGGAGGAAGGCACCACCACGCTACCCACCCAGATTCTGGATAACATGTTCACCGCCCGCGTGGATATTGGTCGGCTAAGCGGTAATGCCCGTATGGCCGTCGCCACGCTGTCTGATTTAGGGCGGCAAATGATGCAGGTCGAAAGCATAGATGCACTGGTCAACCTGCGTAGCAATGAGATTTCACAGCAGGTGTCGCTGGCGCGCCAGTCACTTGCTGCCATTGCTGACGCCTCCAGTACCACGGTTGAACAGCGTGCTCTGATTAGCGAACTCGATGCGGTAATTGTTGAACTCAACAGCCTAATGGTTGAGGACGCAGGCTCGGTGTATGCCTTGCGTCAGCAGCAATTGAACCAGAGCACGCAGGTACAGGCAGCGCTGGCCAATGTAGCCGCCGCAACCACCCAAATGCGCGTTGCCCTTAGCGATATTGAAGCCTATACCGTTGCCCAGGCAGCCAGCGCCAGTGCAGAAGCCGAAACCTTGGCAAACGCGGGTCGGACCTTGCTGATTCTCGTCACCGCGGGTGTGATTGTGGTGCTGGCAATTTTCGGCTGGAGAACGTTGGTTCGCGTGCTGGGGCCGCTGGTCGCGATGCGTCGCCAGATGGAGAGCATCAGCGGTGCGGCGGGAGAAAATGCCGACTTATCCATGCGCCTCGCGTTACAGCGTAACGACGAAGTGGGGCAAGCGGCGCAGGCGTTCAACCGCATGATGGATACCTTTGAGAGCATGGTATCGCAAATTCGTGAGAGTGCTGAAGCCATCGCCTCAAGCAGCCGTCAGATTGCCGCCGGTAATGAAAACCTCTCCCAGCGTACCGACCAGCAGGCAGCCTCGTTGGCGGAAACGGCCTCAAGCCTTGAGCAGATTACTGCCACGGTAAAACAGACCGCTGACTATGCTGACCAAGCGAAAGATGCCAGTGGCAGTGTGGATGAGCGAGCGCGTTCCGCGGGTGATGTGGCCAAACGCACGACCGCTGCCATGGGCGATATTCGCCAGGCGAGTGAGAAAATCACCTCCATCATCAAAGCCATCGACGATATTGCCTTCCAGACCAACCTGTTGGCACTGAACGCATCCGTAGAAGCGGCACGGGCGGGCGAGCAGGGCCGTGGCTTTGCCGTGGTGGCCCAGGAAGTGCGCAAGCTAGCAGGCCGCAGTGCTGAAGAAGCATCGCAAATTCGCCACTTAGTGGACGACAGCGTTAAAAAAGTGAGCGAAGGGGAGCAGCTAGTGAACGCCTCCAGCCATCACTTGCAGGACATTATCGATAGCCTTTCCGAAGTGACCCGCTACGTCACTGAAATTGCCGATGCAACAAAAGAGCAGTCGGCGGGTATCGACCAAATTAACCAGGCTATCTCTCAACTGGACCAAGTGACGCATCAGAATGCCCGCCTGGTGCAAGATGCCTCCAGTGCCAGCCAAACGCTGGATGAGCGCGCGGGCGACATGCACACGCTGGTCAGCCGCTTTCACGTTAGCCACAGCGCCGGACAACAGGCGGCGCTGCCTGCTCAAGAAGAGCACGCGCGCCTGACGTAAGCCAAGAAGTGAGTCCTTCGTCCTTACTGCGGGCACCGAAAGGTGCCCGCAGTTTTTGTATTGACGGTTGAACTTTAGGCGTACTGCCTACACTGATAAAGGAGACACGATCGACAAGGAGGCAATATGACGACCCTAGTGATGGGTGCCAATGGTCAAATCGGGAAACAGTTTTGTGAGCTCGCCAAGCAAGCCGGTACGCCTATTAAAGCAATGATTCGCAGTGAAGAGCAGGCCGCTTGGTTTCATGATCGGGGCATTAAAACGGTGATAGGCGACTTGGAAGGTGAGTGTGAACATGCCTTTGATGGGTGTGATCAAGTCGTCTTTACTGCGGGTTCAGGCCCTCATACGGGGCCAGATAAAACGCTGATGATTGATCTATTTGGCGCTATCCGAGCAGCCGACATGGCGAGCCAGCGAGGGCTGTCGCGCTTTATCATGGTCAGCGCCATTCGGGCGGAAAAACCCCTGGAAGCCCCAGAGAAGATGCGCCCCTACATGGCCGCTAAATTCGCCGCTGATGCCCATTTGCGTCATAGCGATGTCTCCTATGTGATCCTGAAACCGGGCCGCCTCACCGATGATGAGCCGACTCACAAGTTTGCCAATAGCTTAGAAGAGGCGGGGGATAACCAAATCTCTCGGGCCAACGTGGCCTATGCCCTGCTGCGTGTGGTGCAAACCCCTGGGCTCATCAATCAAGAAATTACCCTGCTAGACGGCAAACGCCCCGTCGACGCTTTGCTATAACCCGTGCCACCAGATGACCAAGCCCGCCCATTGGTGGCGGGCTTTTTGCTGCGTGGAAGGTTTTTAGCCTGTAGTAACGGCTTACTACCCATCGAATCAGGCGGCTTGCTAGGCTGCTTTTACACGCGTTGCGCGTGCTCCTCTAAGACAATCACAAGGAGAACGGAGATGAGCAGTAAACGTATTTTAATGATCACCGGCGACTTCACTGAAGATTACGAAACCATGGTGCCCTTTCAAACGCTGATGGCGGTGGGGCATCGGGTCGATGCGGTATGCCCTGGTAAAGCCTCAGGTGACACCGTGGCCACCGCGATCCACGACTTTGAAGGCGACCAGACCTACACCGAGAAGCCGGGCCATCGGTTTGCGCTGAATGCGGATTTCGCCAGCATCAACCCGGCCGATTACGATGCCCTGGTCGTACCCGGTGGCCGTGCGCCCGAGTACCTGCGCCTCAATCAAGAAGTGCTCGCCATGGTGAAGCACTTTTTTGATACCCAGAAGCCGGTAGCGGCGATTTGCCATGGTGCCCAGTTGCTAGCTGCAGCCAAGGTACTGGAAGGCAAGCAGTGCTCAGCATACCCCGCTTGCCAGCCTGAAGTTGAGCTCGCTGGAGGGCGGTTTGTGAATCTGGAAGTCACCGACGCGGTGACCGACGGCAATCTTGTGACCGCCCCCGCGTGGCCTGCCCATCCCGCGTGGTTGGCGCAGTTTATGGCGTTACTGAACAAGTAGCCTCATAGCAGACCTCGTGCGCACCCTATCTGGTGGGCGCGCACGCCATCAACCGCTATGCTGAATAGATGCGATGATGTAGGTGACCGTGAAGAGGTAATCGCCATGTGCAAACTGTTTATTGATGCTGACCCAGAGCTATGGCGCAGTGCCACTCACTCGCTACGTATCGATGGCATGGTGACCAGCGTGCGTATGGAGAACTACTTCTGGCGGCTGCTGGAAGAGATCGCCCAGCGCGATGGTATGAACACTGCGCAAATGATCACTCGGCTTTACCATGAGTCGATTGATGCCGGGCACGACCTAGGCAACTTCACCTCGTTTTTGAGAGTCTGCGCGCTTCGTTACCAAGCCCTACAGCTCAGCGGCGATATACCGCCCAGCATGGCGGTGCCCATCGGCGAGCTGGACGCCCAGCAGATTCTTGCCCGTGAAAGTACGTTGCGTGATGGTACGTTGCGTGCTGACAAGCTGCATCAAGGCGTGCCGCATAGAAAGCACGTTCACTAGCGTCGTCATCACGCTACTCCAACCGGTCACGCAGTGCGTTTAAAAACGTCTCGATGCGCAGCGCATTAGTACCCACATCGCTAGCGCCTAGCCGTGAGGCTGAGCGCATATCTACCTGGGTGCTTTCGCCCTGTTCAGTTAAGCGAATGACCACATCATCCTCAAAACCAAACCAGCGGGTCACGGCGGTGGCTTCCAAACGGTTGGGAGTAATATCGGCAATTGCCCAGCCTGCCGCTTCTACTTCGGCTTGAACAGCAGCCAATACGGTGGCGGGAGTTGCATTCACCAACAGAGGTTGAACGTTAGGATAGGCCGCCTGCTGCTGTTCGGCGGTCGCCTCGCCCGGGTAATCTAACCCGTTGGGTGCTGCTTCACGGGCCTCGCGCAGGGCAACAAACGCTGGCGGGTTTTGGGTGTCGGTGGTGATGTCATGAATGACCGGGGCCTGCTGAGCCCGTTCCCACTGCTGCCAGGGCATGTAGAGCAGGGCAGCCGTAGCGCTGATCACTAAAATGGCGACGAGCGCCGTTCCAGCGCGTCGAGTGAATGCGCTGATCAGTAGCACCAATACGCTTAACGCCACCGCGGCGGTAGCGGCATAAACGCCATTGCGGAGAAGATTAAACGCCTCTCCTAGCCCAACCCACTGCCAGCGATAGGCTGGACCAGCGCCCGCCATTAATAGCACCGCTGCCACCAATGCCAGCACGCTTAACCATGCCAGAGCGATAGGCCAACGGCTTTTGTGGCGGGACTGATTGAGTCTATCGGCCATATGTTTTCCCTCGTAGTTATGTGAAGTACCAACAAACATCTACGGATATAAAAGCACTGGCCACAGCATAGCCAGCGATATGGTAGCGTGGCTATTTTTCTCTGCTAACGCCTGAATCGATGAGTAACACCGTGATGAGCCAACCCAATGCCGACTCTCTGCTCGCCTGCCAAGTGCGCGCACTCTTAATGCAAGCTCCGGCCAGCGCATTGCCCATGACCTATCAGCAGGTAGCCAGCACCCTTGGGCTGACCCCACCGCGCACCATTGCGCGGGTGGCCCAGGCGCTGGAGCGGTTAATGGAAGAGGATGTAGCAGCCGGGCGGCCGATGATCGCCGCGCTGGTGATTAGCCGCCGAGGGGAGAATTTACCCGCCAGTGGCTTTTTTGAAAAAGCTGTCGCGCTGGGGCGCTTCCCACACGATCCAGCCCAGCACAGCATCCGCTACGCCGAAGAGCGCGAGCAGGCGCTGCGTGCCCGCTGAGAGCGAGTTTCCCTCGGTGTGTTAGCGCTGGCGTAGGGGCGCTAACAAATCGCTTAAGCCGTTATGATCAATCTCGTGCATGAGTTGCAGCAGTTGACCAATCTCCCCGTTAGGGAAGCCTTCCCGAGCAAACCAGTTTAGGTAGGGGCCCGGCAGGTCGGCAATGATCCAGCCTTCATACTTCCCAAAGGGCATCTTCCGAGTCACTAAGGTCTCCAGATCTTCTGGCTTCATACGTTAATTCCTTTCATTCTCATTTAAGCTTTCTTTTATGTTCCCGTGATGGCGGTTCTTTGTTAGACTTTCGTCGAAAATTATACCCCCTCGACGCTGGACACCCGCTGTTCCGGCACGTCATTTCTGTATCGTCAGGGACATGACATGCAAAAACGTTTAAGTCTTTTACTCTGTTCACCGCTATTAGCGCTAGCCGCCATGCCGGCTGCGGCCGATGAGCCGGTGGATGTTGTGCTGGTTGGTGGCGGTATTATGAGCGCTACCTTAGGTACGTACCTGCAAGAGCTAGAGCCCGATTGGGATATTCACCTTTACGAACGTCTTGACCAAGTGGCTCAGGAAAGCTCGAATGCCTGGAACAATGCGGGCAGCGGCCACTCTGCGTTTATGGAAATGAACTACACGCCCGATGCTAGCGGCCGCGTTGAGATTGAGCGTGCTACCAATGTCACCGAGCAGTTTGAAATTGCTCGTCAGTTTTGGGCACACCAAGTCGACAACGGCATTCTTGGCGAGCCCTCTTCATTTATCAAGAGTGTGCCGCACATTGCCGTAGTGTGGGGCGACGAAGACGTCAACTTCCTGCGCGAGCGTTATGATGCCATGACGCAAAACCCGCTCTACGAAGGCATGGAGTACTCAGAAGATCGCGCTGAGCTTGCCGAGTGGATGCCGCTGGTGATGGCTGGTCGTGAAGATGATGAACGCCCGGTTGCCGCAACGCGCATGCAAATGGGCACCGAGGTGAACTACGGGGCTCAGGCCCGCGAGATGATTGAGGCGCTGTCGCGTAGCGACAACTTCACGCTAGGGTTAAGCAGTGAAATACGCGACCTGACTCGCAACGATGACGACACCTGGCAAGTCACCATTGTCAATTTGGAAAGTGGCGAAGAGACCACCGTTGACGCCCGCTATGTGTTTATCGGTGCCGGTGGTGCGGCGCTTCCGCTGCTGCAGGCATCGGGCATTCCTGAAGCTGAGGCTTATGCGGGCTTCCCGGTAGGCGGCCAGTTCCTCTACACCACTAACCCCGACGTGGTGTCACAACACGACGTGAAAGCCTACGGCAAAGCGGGTGAGGGTTCTCCGCCGATGTCCGTGCCGCACCTGGACCTGCGCTATCTGGATGGCGAGCCTGCGCTGTTCTTTGGTCCTTTTGCCACGTTCTCCAGCAAGTTCTTGAAAGAGGGCTCTTGGACGGATCTGTTTGGCTCCATGACGCTGAATAACACTTGGCCCATGATGGAAGTCGGCCTGGATAACTTTAATCTGGTGAGCTACCTCGTGGGGCAGGTGTTAATGTCCGACGATGACCGTTTTGAAGCGCTGCAAGAGTACTACCCGACCGCTAACAGTGACGACTGGGATCTGTGGACTGCGGGCCAGCGCGTGCAGATTATCAAGAACGACCCTGAGCGTGGTGGCGTGCTGCAGTTTGGTACCGAAGTGGTGACTTCTCAAGATGGCACGATGTCCGCGCTGCTGGGCGCATCGCCGGGTGCTTCTACGGCACCCTCGATCATGCTCAACCTGCTGGATCGCGTGTTCCCCACCCAGGTGGCAAGCGATGAG
Source organism: Vreelandella lutescens (assembly GCF_014640815.1). Taxonomy (GTDB): domain Bacteria; phylum Pseudomonadota; class Gammaproteobacteria; order Pseudomonadales; family Halomonadaceae; genus Vreelandella; species Vreelandella lutescens. The sequence continues at coordinate 501,240 of NZ_BMHM01000003.1, forward strand.
TGGCAATCAACGCTGATGGATATCATTCCTTCTTATGGTCAAAAGCTGGCAGAAAACCCAGCGTTACTCCGCGAAGTGCGTGCTTACACGGCGCAAACGCTGCAGCTAGACGAGCCCATGAACCTGCCCTCCGAGACCGTTGAGCGGAGCGATGTTCAAGAGGAAGCAGACGCTGCTAGCGAGCCGAGCCAAGAGGCCGACGAGCCATCGGAAGCAGAACCGAGCACTACAGAAGAAGAAAGCATCACCGAGGCGTAAGCCATGCGTGTGGTGTGTTTTCCAACGCCAGCCTTCGGGCTGGCGTTTTAGTGTGCGGCGGTATTTGCCACCCGCGTGAGCAGCGCCGCCAGAGCCTTGGCCGGTTCGCTTAGCTGGCCACTGGCGCGGTGAATAATCCCGATATCGCGATGAAAGGTGTGTTCCGCTAAATCGATGGCGCGCACACCCGCAGGCCAGCGTTTGATGGCATGAGGCTGTGGCACCAGCGCCACGCCGACTTCGTTAGCAACCAGCTGCACAATCGCCTCCAGCTCGTCCACCTCACACACATCGCGCACTTGGCAGTGATTGTCTCTTAAAAAGCGATCAACCTGGCGGCCGCCAAATGAGGCGCGGTCGTAGCGCACAAAGGGTTGGCTGGAGAGTAACCCCCGCCAATCGTCACCGGCCATTGAGCGGGGAACCAGTAATCGAAACGGCTCGTGGGCAAGAGGCTGCCAGCGCAGGTCGCTGTGTAGCGAAAAGGGCGGGCGAATAATCACCGCCATGTCCAGCTCCCCCGCATCCACCTGATTCATGAGCGCCAGTGAAAGCCCCGGCACTACTCGGGTACGGCACTCTGGGAACTGGCGATGAAAGCGCGCCAACACCTCCGGCAGCAGCGAGCGCTGAATAGAGGCGATGGCGCCTAACGTTACGCGGGTCGCCATTTCCTGACCTGATGATGACGCACCGAGCGTTGCGTACAGCGCCAGCAGTGCTTGGGCTTGCTGCAGCGTTTCTTGGCCACGCTGGGTAAGTACGGCCGCTCGACCGCTGCGTTCAAACAGCGTCACGCCAAGCTCTGCCTCCAAACGCTTCATCTGCGCGCTGACGGCGGCTTGCGTTAGGCCAATGCGCTGGCCTGCTGCGGCAAACGTGCCGTGCTGCGCCACGGCGATGAGCGTTTTGAGTTCGCGAATCATGGTCGATGGGTCTTTGGATTCATCAATAAAAATTGTCAATGCATCAAAAAACAATTGATTTTATTTTTGCATGACGCCTTTTAGGATAGTGACACGGTGATAGCGCAGCGCGCTAGCCATTCTCCGATACGTTTCCAACGACATTCCCAGCGACATTCCTCAACAACAGCAACACCAGGAGACTTCCATGAGCCTTTCCCCTTTTCACTTAGCGATTCCGGTGTACGACGTTGCCTTGGCGCGTACTTTTTACAATGACGTTTTCGGTCTGGAAGAGGGCCGCTCAAGCGACCATTGGGTCGACTTCAACTTCTTTGGCCACCAGTTAGTGATTCACGAGCACCCCAAAACGCCGGGCCAAGAGAGCGCCCACACTAACCCTGTGGATGGCCACAACGTGCCGGTGCCGCATTTTGGCGTGATTTTAGAGTGGGACGAGTGGGAAGCCCTGGCTGAGCGCTTAAAAGAGCGCGATACCGATTTTATCATTGAGCCCTACATCCGCTTTAAAGGGGAAGTAGGCGAGCAGGCCACCATGTTCCTGCTCGACCCCTGCGGCAATGCGTTAGAGTTCAAAGCCTTCCAAGATAAGAGTCAGATCTTCGCCAAATAAGCTTGGTTTGCCAAGCGTCATCAGGCGCGCAGCGCCTGCTCATGGCGGCGATGCTGCAGCGGTGATTCGCCAAAGTAGCGCTTATAGTCTCGGCTAAACTGCGGCACGCTGCGGTAGCCAACCGCCAGGGCCGCTTGATTCACGTTATGGCTATCCTGCAACAATAGCTGCTGCGCTTTAATAAGGCGCAGCCGCTTTAGGTACTGGGCAGGCGAGGCACGGGTGATCTGTTTAAAGTGTTGGTGAAAGGTCGAGATGCTCATGTTGGCCTGCTGCGCCAGCTGCTCTACAGTGAAGTCTTCCGCAAAATGGGTATGTAGCTGCGACAGCACCTGCACAATGCGTGAGTAGTTGCCGTGGCCCTTTACCAGTGCTCGCAGGGCAGGGCCTTGTTCGCCTTTCAGTGCTTCAAACACCACGTCGCGTATTCTCGCCTCTCCCATCGTGCTGCACTCCACCGCATCATGCAGCGTGCGCGCCAACCGCAAGACGGCTTTTTGCATACCAACATTCATCGCCACTGATGCCATCGGTAGGGGCGTAGTGTGTGTCTGGTGCATATCCCCCATGGCGGTGACCATCTCGCTCAGCAGTGCGGGGTCGAGCTTGACCGAAATACCCAGCAGCGGTGCCTCAGGCGAGCCGTAAGTTTCGCATTCAAACGGTAAGGGCAACGTTTGCACCAGATAGTGGCCAGGGTTGTAATGAATCTCCCGGTCGCCTAGGTAACCCACTTTGTGCCCTTGGGCGATGATAATCAGGCTGGGTTCATACATGAGCGGTGTGCGCACTTGGTTTCTGCCCAGGCAAAGCAGGCTGACGCGTGCTAAGCGGGAGGCGCTAGGGCCGTCGCCTTTTACAAGCGGGCTAATGAGGTCAGCAAGGGCGTTGCCGACATGCTCGGTACTGGCCATCTGGGCGCTCCTCACGCAGGCTAAATCTTATTGGTTGCGATAATTATGACGTTTTTCTGACTATTTTTGTTATTTTATTGCACTTGAATAGAGAAATAAGCAAAAAAAACGTAGCTTCGTTCATCGCTATCTCACGCCAGGAGGCCAATAATGGGAACACCTTTCCGCACCTGCGGGATGCATTAAAAAGGAGTTTTCATGAGCCAAGCCAAATCTTACGCTGCGTTTTCCGCTGATAAGCCTCTCGCGCCGTTTACCTTTGACCGTCGTGAGCCTCGCTCTGACGATGTTGCCATTGAAATCCTTTACTGCGGCGTGTGCCACAGCGACCTGCATTTTGCTCGCAACGACTGGGGCATGAGCCAATACCCCGTTGTGCCGGGCCACGAAATTGTTGGCCGTGTCACTGCCGTGGGCAGCGATGTTAGCCGTTTTAAAGCCGGTGATTTGGTTGGTGTTGGCTGCATGGTCGACTCCTGCCGTACCTGTTCCGCCTGTAAAGATGGCGTAGAGCAGTACTGCCTGGAAGGCTTCACCATGACTTACGGCAGTCCGGACCGCCAAGATGGCACCCTGACCCAGGGCGGTTACTCCGATTCCATCGTGGTCAGCGAGCACTTCGTTCTGCAAATGCCCGATGGCATTGACCTGGCATCCGCCGCGCCCATCCTGTGTGCCGGTATCACCACCTACTCGCCGCTGAAGCACCATGGTGTGGGTAAAGGCCACAAAGTAGGCATTATCGGCATGGGTGGTTTAGGCCACATGGGCGTGAAACTGGCCAAAGCGCTGGGTGCTGAAGTGACCGTGTTCACCCGCTCTGATGCCAAGGTTGAAGAAGCCAAGCGTAACGGCGCTGATCACGTAGTGGTATCAAGCGACCAAGCGCAAATGGATGCCGTTGCTGAAACCTTCGACTTCATGCTCGACACCGTTCCGGTGCAGCACGATCTGAACCCCTACTTAGCATCGCTGAAGTACGATGGTACGCACATTCTGGTCGGCCTCTTAGAGCCCATCGAGCCAGCGATCGAAGCGTTTAACCTGGTGTTCAAGCGTCGCGTTGTGGCGGGCTCTTTGATCGGCGGTATCGCTGAGACCGAAGAGCTGCTCAAGCTGTGCGCTGAGCAGAACATTACCTGCGATATCGAAATGCTTGATATCAATAAGATCAACGAAGGCTTTGAGCGCATGGAGAAAGGCGACGTACGCTACCGCTTCGTGATCGATATGGCGACACTGAAAGACACCGCTGCCTAAGCTGTCGTGTCCTAGTAAGCCCACCGCTTTACGGCGGTGGGCTTTTTTGTTTTTTCGTTATATGAAATTTGTTGGTATACAAAGGTCGTAGTGGTGCCATATTTCCCCTCATCTTGCTTTACCCTCCTGGTAGGTGGGGTAACAACTAATAAAGCAGAAGGGAACACGGCGATGAAGCGACTTTCCATAAAATGGAGCCTGACGGCTGCCTTAGCACTGTTGGTGCTCATGATTGGCTTAATCAGTGCGCTGGGGTTTTATACCAACACCACCAGCGACCGCGCGCTTAACGAGATTAATAACATCAACGTGCGCCTTGCCAATTTAGCCAACCGTACCCAAGTGCATGCGCTAAGAGCGCAAACCTTTTTAGATCGTTCGGCAAACTTTAGCACCCAGGGCAATCCAGATAAGGGGCGAGAGAGCCTCGCCATGGCGGCGGAAGCCGTCACTACCGCACAAACACGTTTTGAAGAGTTCTCAGCGATCTCCGTTACGCCGGGAAGCGAACTGGCAGAGCGGCGCGATAGCGTGGTAGCGGCTTACCACGCCTTTGTAACCGAAGGCATCGTGCCGCTACTGGAGGCTGCGCCATTCCAAATTCAGCGCCAACAAGAGGCGCTGGGCGAATTGGGGGCCAACCTGGATGCCGCGATGGGGGCTTTTGTAGGCTATACCGAAGCGCGGGGCCAGCAGGTAATGCATCAGGTGGAGCGCTTAGCGACCATCGGCGGCGCAGTGGCCATTGGCTTGCTGCTGTTTTCGCTGCTGGCAGCGGTGGTGATTCGTATCGCGATGATGCGTGGCGTGGTAACGCCGCTACAGCAAGCGCTGGGGCATTTTGAGAGAATCGCCAACGGCGATTTAACCGGGCGCATTGAAGATCGTGGCCGCAATGAGATTGGCCTGCTCTTTTTGGGGCTTGCTGGAATGCAGGAAAAACTGAAGACCCTGGTGCTGTCGCTACGTAGCAGCAGCGAGCATGTTTACAGCGGGGCTAGCGATATCTCCTCAGGTAGCCAAGACCTCTCTGCGCGTACCGAGCAACAGGCCTCTGCGCTTCAGCAAACGGCGTCTAGCATGGAGCAGATGGCCACTACCGTAGGTAAAAATGCTGAAATTGCCCAAGAGGCTGATCAGCTCTCGGTGGCCGCTTCCCAGTCGGCTGAAGCCAGCGGTGAGGAAGTCGAGCGTACCGTGCTACTCATGCGCGAGATCGCTGCCAGTGCGGACCGGGTCAACGATATTATCGGCGTTATCGACTCGATTGCCTTTCAAACCAATATTCTGGCGCTCAATGCCTCGGTGGAAGCAGCCCGGGCAGGCGAGCAAGGCCGTGGCTTTGCGGTTGTGGCCAGCGAAGTACGCTCGTTAGCTACCCGTAGTGCGGAGTCGGCTAAAGAGATCCGTGGCTTGATTGAGCAAACCACCACGCAAATCAATAGCGGTGCCACCCAAGCCGAGCGTAGCGGTGAGACGCTTAGCCAAACCGTCGATGCCATTCGTCAGGTCACCACGCTGATGGGTGAAATTTCCACCGCCACTCGCGAGCAGAATAGCGGCATTGAGCAGATTAACGCCGCACTGACGGAAATGGATTCGGTGACCCAGCAGAATGCGGCGCTGGTGCAGCAAACCAGCTCTGCCGCTAGTGCGTTGGAAGGGCAGGCAAGCCAGCTCGCCACGCTGATGGCTACTTTCCGGTTGGCGGAAGGCAGCGAGCAACCCGTAGCTGCGCCTGCGTTAGAGGCGCAGCCGCGTCGCCCGGCGGATAAATCGGCTGCCCCGCAAACGGTGAATAGCAGCGACGACTGGGATGAATTTTAACCCCGAGTGAACATCTGTAGGGCGTACCAATCTTCAGGGCGGCTATTTAGCCGCCCTGAATACGTTTAAAAAGATCATGCTCGCGATGGCGATGGGCTTACGCGTGAGCAACCACACGAATGCGCACGTAATCCGCGGTCCAGTTACCCTGGCCGTCGCTGAGGCTATGGGCCAACAGGTTGAGCGTGTTGTCAAAAATAGCATCTCTCAGGTCAGGATCTAGCCCGTGAAAGAAGGGGCTCGCAAAGGTGTCTAGCCAGCTCGCCATGCCTTTAGGCAGCGGGGTGGGGCGGGGAATGAGTTCAATGCTATCCACCCGAAAACCGACGGTTTGCAGCAGGTTGGTGTACTCCTGGGTGGTAGGGAAGTACCACGGATGGCGGCCCTTCGAGCTAATGCCGCGAAACTGCAGAGAGGCAATCAGCGCGGTGCAAATGGCCGCCACATTGCCGTGGCCCCCAAACTCGGCCACAAAGCGTCCTCCCGGTTTCAGCGCACGCTTTACGCCGGCCAGCACTGCTTGAGGATCCAGCATCCAGTGCAGCGCCGCATTACTGAAGACCGCGTCGAACTCATGATCAAAGGGCAACTGATGGCCATCAATAACGCGAGCAGTGACGCCGCGCTGTTGGGCAGCAGCCACCATATCTGCAGAGGCATCGATACCCAGCACATCGCCACCTAACTGCATAATGCGTTCTGTTAACACGCCGTCGCCGCAGCCAAGGTCTAGAATACGCTGCCCCGGTTGGGGGGAGAGTAACCTGACCACATCCATGCCAAGATCAGGTACAAAACTGGCGTGTTCCGCGTACCGACCGGCACTCCATGCCTGGCCAGGCGGGGTATCAGGGGCGTTTGACATATCGGCTTCCTAGCATCGTTATTAGGCTCAAAGGGTTACTAGCAGTATAGCGAGCGTTCCCTTTCACGCGTGCAACATCACGTAAAAATTCTTTAACCACCGTGCGTTAACCGCCGTAAGTGCCTACCCAAGCTCAGCCAATAGCGTTACGCTGAAAAATATTTGCGATTTGCCATGAATCGAATCCACCAGGCTTGTAGCGCACTCTATAGGCAGGAACTGAAGAGGCCAGTGTAATGAACGATGTGATCAAATTACTGAATTCCCACCGCTCCATTCGTAAGTTCACCGATCAAAAGATCCCCCATGGGCTGCTGCGAGAGCTGATCAAGGCAGGGCAGGCGGCGGCCACGTCTAGCCATGTGCAGGCTTACACGGTGATTCATGTGAAAGATCCCGCCAACCGCGAAGCCATTGCTGAGCTGGCTGGTGGGCAAGGTTATGTCGCCAGCAGCGCTGCGTTCTTGGTGTTCTGTGCCGATATGAAACGCCCCACGGAAGCCTCGGCTCGCACCGGTGCTAACGTGGAGCGTGGGATGACGGAACAGCTTCTGGTCGCCACGGTGGATACCGCGCTCATGGCGCAAAATGTCGCGGTAGCGGCTGAGTCAGAGGGCTTAGGGATTTGCTACATCGGCGGGATTCGTAACAATCCGGATGCTGTCAGCGAGCTATTACGGCTGCCTGCCCACGTTTACCCTGTCTTTGGCATGTGCCTGGGGTATCCCGACCACCAGCCGGAAGTGAAGCCGCGCCTGCCCGTTGAAGCGATTCTGAAAGAGGACTACTACACTGATGATAGCGACCATGTAGCCGCCTTTGACGACACCATGCAGGCGTACTATCAATCTCGTAGTAGCGGCAATAAAAACAGTGATTGGTCGCACAACCTAACCCCTCTGTTTGATAGCAAGCTGCGCCCCCATATGCGTGATTTCTTGGTGAAACGCGGCTTTACCATGAAATAAGGAGTCATCTATGTCCCTTCAGCGTGCCTACGTTCTACTGGCTGGGCTTTATAGCCTGCTACCTGTGATGGGTATTGTGGCCGTGTTTTCCGGCGGAGGAACGCCACTGGCCATGGCGCATCTATTTTTTGGCGTCTTGGGTGTGGTGGGGCTGTGGGGATATATTTTAAAACGAGGCGTGATGAACCAGCGCATGTGGCGTCCGCTGGCAGGCGTCTTTGTGATGGGTAGTTTGCTGCAGCTGGTGGTGATGCTCACCATGCCGGTGTCTGGTGTGGCGCTTACCTGGATGCTCACCAGCAGTATCTTTGCCATGCTGCTGGCGGTGCTGCTCTACCATTATGGTAACCGCGACCAGCCGCTGTGGGCGACAGACGCGGAGCGTGCAGCGGCACAACAGCTGGCGACACTCCTGGAGCAACAGTCAACGGTGACGGCAGTACACCGTGAATCAGGGCATGAAAACAGCGTCAACGTAGCCAAAGTGGGCAGTGAATATCAGGCAACCGTTACGCGGCGCTATGAAAGCCGCCAGGAAACCTTTGAGCGGCGTTTTCGGCATCCAGAAACGCTGGTGTTTTTCGTCGAGAAATTCGCCAGCGTCACGCCGCAGGATTTTCTCCCTGCCAGACCGGCAACGCCTGCTGCTTAGCGGTTAGTGCAGGGGCGACGTGAGCGGCAGTTGAGCTTCTAACTGAAGTTTGATGGTTTGATACAGCGGCTTGATTTTGATGGGCAGGCTCTCTTCTGCCACCCGCTGATCAATATAGTAAGGTGCCCGGCTGCCGCAGTAGTTAATCACGCCACCTACCTGATAAAAATGCAGGCCCGAAGCCTTTAGCAAGCGACTAAAGCGCGGCTCTAACATTGCAAACACGTGATAGCGTTGGCTAAGGCCGACCATGGCCGTGGCAGCAAGAAAAAGGCTGAGGCTCAGTAACGCAGGGCTCTCTTTGATGCTGTCATAAGGGCTTTGGATGTCTTTATTTTTTTTCCTTGCGGTAGGATGAACGGCTAAACGAGACACCTCACACACGGTACTGGCTGGGAAATAGTGAGGATGCGTATCGGCAATAAACAAATGGGCCGGGTAATAATCCTCTAGCGGTAAGCCGCGCTCTTTCTGTTCGACTGACGGGTCAATCAGCACAATTCGGACACAGCCGACGTCAATGCCTGTCGCTTTATGGTGAAGCAGACACAAAAGCGAGTGCTGGTCGTGCTCGTCATGTTCAATATTGAGTTCGCTGGATGTGCCGATGTCATAGTTAAGCTCTTCAATAAATACGGTGTGTCGAAGTGCAAAGGCACGATGCTGTTCATCCTCTGTTTGCGCAATAATTAACGTAAAGTGGTCGTTGAAAAAGGTCGGGCTAAACGTGGTGTCTGTCAGTATTTCCGGGGTAGTAATAGGAGGCGTTATTGTCGTTATCACCATCGTCTATCCTTCCAGTAGCTGCGCAAGTGGCAGTGGCTTTCCTAAATAAAACCCTTGGCCGTAGGTAATGCCATACTCTTTTAGAATAGGCATTAACGCTGCCTGGTCGACAAATTCTGCAATGGTTTGTTTGCCGAACCCTTGAGCGATATCGGCAATGGCTTTGACGATGGTGTGACTGTCTGGGTTAATCAGTAAACTGCGAATAAATGAGCCATCAATTTTGATGTAATCCACGGGTAGCTGGCCCAAATAGTGGAAGCTGCTAAACCCAATGCCAAAATCATCCAGGGCCGTGCGGCAGCCCAAGTCCCGCACCGTTTGCAGCACGTTGCGGGCGGTCGAAAAGTCGGTAATGGCGGCCGTCTCGGTCACTTCAAGAATCAAATGGTGAGGGTCGGCACCGCTGCTGCGCAGTTCGTCGGTTAAATACTGCTTTAGCTCCAAGTCGTGTAGCGACTGACCCGACAGATTCACCGCAAGCGATATGCCGCGTGTTTGAAGTGTACTGAGCGCTTGCAGACTATGTTTAATCACCCATCGGTCGAGCGGTACAACTAATCCGCTCTGTTCTGCAATGGTAATAAACTGCTGGGGTGTAATGAGGCTGCCATCGGGATGACGAATCCTCAGCAGCACTTCGTAGTGCTTAATATCCTGGTCTTCTAAGCGCACAATGGGTTGCGCCATGAGTTCAAAACTATCGTTTTCCAGTGCGTTATGGAGCTGCTCTACCCAGTAAACCCGGTCTTGCAACTCATCTTTTGCGTTTTCTGCCTGAGAAAGCAGATACCAGCGCTGATGAGTGCTCTCCTTGGCTTTGTACATCGCCATATCGGCACTGGCCAGCAGGTCCGCAGGCGTCCGCCCGTGAGTGGGAAACAGGGCGATGCCCATACTGGCAGAGATATGATGTTTTCTTCCGGCTGACTGAAAGCCGATTCCGCTCAGCAGCTGGCTGATATAACCTGCGATACTAATGGCCTGCTCGCTGGTCACTCCTTCCAGCAGCAGAGCGAACTCATCACCGCCTAACCGAGCAATAATGCTGCGCTGGCCCAGGTTGAGAAAGAGTGTCTCTGCCACTTCACGCAGTAAGTGATCGCCTACGTGGTGGCCGCTCAGTTCGTTAATTTCCTTAAACTGGTCCAAATCCAGCAGCACAATAGCCCCTTCGCTGTTGTGCAGCAGCGCGCTTTGTAGCGCATCTTGAAAGTAGCGGCGGTTAAATAGTTCTGTCAGCGGGTCTCGCTCAGCCAGCCACGTAAGCCGTTCTTCTGCCGCTTTACGTTCAGTAATATCCAAACCAACAGAGATACGCAGCGCTTGTTCTCGTGAGTGGGCAGGCAGCGTGGAGTGGTACCAGGCCACGGTACAGCAACGTTTATCTGCTGTTTGCAGAGTCCTCTCTTCCTGCTGAGGTGTTTTGAGAGCGGCATTCAACGAAGTATCTCTGGCCAGTGACCGGCCTGATATCGGCAGCCCTGCGGGGGGCAACTGATCAAAGATATCGTAAAAATATCGGCCAATCAGTTCGCTATCATTGAGTGCTAAACGCCCCCGCGTATAGGCATTCACACGTTGAATACGCCCATCGCTACTGTGCACCACAATAAACACCTGAGCAGTGTCTAGCAGGCTATTCACAAAGTCTCTTTCTCGGGCAAGCTCATCAATGCGCTCTGCTAACTGGCTGCTATGCACGGTCACGCTGGATTCAAGATGCTCCAGTTGATTGGCCAAAGTGCGCGTGACGTTCTCTAACACATCGATTTCATTGGAGAGCCTTGGGGTATGCTGAGGGAGCTTTCCTCTTACCCCTGTAAAGTCGCCTTTTGCGAGCGCCGGTAGCAGAGATGCCACCCGCCGTAGCCGTGCCATGGGCCCAAGTAAAATCGCGAGTAGCAGTAATTCTGCAGCGAGCCAGCCCACCACGCCGAGCACCAGCAGGGTGTTAGTGGCCTTTTGGATAGCCACCGTTTGCGGGGTAACATCAGAGATCAGCAAAAAATAACCGGTGCTGCGCCAGTCAGCATCGTCTTCCATATATACGGCGCTGATCTCTAAATAGCGCTCGGCGTAGGGAAGGCTAAGCGGCCTATCGGCTAAGGTAAAGATAGGCGCTACGTGGGAGGCACGCTCTAGCAAAGGCAGCGTGGCCTCTCGGCTGGTTAAGGCCACCAGGTGGCCGTTCCATTCTGGCAGGCGACGGCCCACATCCAGAGTGGCGGTGCCGGTGTAACCGGTGACCATGAGCGCAATCTCGCTGCCTGACACCTCCTTGGCTTCACGGGTGACATCCGCCAGCGAACGCGACAGTACCACCATACCAATGCTGCTTCCCGCCATTAAAATAGGCACTGCTGCGTACTGTTGGCAGTTCAAGCCGCAGCGAAGGGTCGTCATTGGCGCTTCACGGGCCAACACGTCGTCAATCCAGCCTTGTACCGGCAACTCGTTGACAGGCTGCATACCGCCTGAGTGGCCAAGCTGTTGCCCCTGCGGATTAAATACAAGCACTTCGTCCACCCCTGCCTCAAGCTGCAGTGAGGGCCATTGGGAACGAAGCGCATTATCTATCGCTAAGGTATCGTTGATGGCGAGTGCATTGCCTAAGGCGGGCGCGGCAGCGGTTAACCCCGCCAATTGGCGTAGATTATCCGCAGAGCGCTGCATGGCCAGGCGGATCTCACGCTGCTGGCGCTCATGGTGAGCCATGCGGCTATTTTCAAACTGCTGCATGAGGTGGTGATGCCCAAGCCAGATAAAGAGCGCCACCAAAATCAACAGCAGTAAACTGCTAAGCGCGGTGACCCGCCAAGCTAAGCTAAACCGATGACGTGCAGGCAATGGTGAGAACCGATTCATCACGGCGTATCCCGATCAGGTCAATGGGTTAAAAGCGCAGCGAAAGTTGAAACAGCAGCATATTCCAGTGTTGACGTGTCTCCCTAGCCTCCGGGTTGTCTTGTTTCGGCAGCCATCCGGTGCCATTAACCGCGTGGTACTCACCCGCCAACATCAGCATAGACGTGGGTGTCCACTGCACACCTAAGGTGATGTCATCGGCGAACTGTGAATGGGCAGGGCCTAAGCCACCTTGCTCATAGCGTTGGCCCGAGCGGTCATCGGTATCGTTTATCAGACGGTCAAAACGAATTAAGCCGCTCCAAGAGGGGGTAAAGCGGCGCTGGTACTGTACGTACCAGCTCTCGCCAGTGATATCGAACGCTCTAGGCACATTGTCACCTTTTAGCGACTGTTGCCTTAGTGCGTACTCGGCGGTGAGATTCCATTGCTCTTCGTTGTACTGCAACGAGGCAATCCAAGGCTGAAACTCAAAATCTGCGGCATGACCACCTAATGAGGTTTCTAAATGAACGCTCGCGGTACTTAACGCGGCGATCCACTGTCCTGTCGGGTCTTCAAACAGCAGTTGGGCAATGGCGGAAGGTTCAGACGCAGAGACATCACTGGCTGCACCATTAAACAGCTGCCGCGTCAGTTCAGATCCTGTTTGTGGGCTGCCAAGGCCGCTGCGAAAGCGCAACGTACCGGCAGCAGTATGCTCTTCCCAGTAGACACTGACACCATCGGCTGCCAGGCCAAGCGCGCGAGTGCGGTCAAAGTAGATAGATTGAGGCAGTAAAATACTCGGCCGGGTAAAGGCTACGTCGCGGGTTTGGTTGTAGAGGCCAAAGGGGTTCTTAAAACGGCCAACCTGCACTCCAAGCGTACGCGATTGGCTGGAGGCCATTTGGTAGTCAATGACGCCGTAATCAAGCGTGGGGGTCGCATCGCTAGTTTCGCCACCGGCGCGGCGGCTGAGCAACTGAGCGGCTACAAGGACCTTACGATGAGGGCGAAACGAGGCGTTGAGACCAAGCTCTGTATACTCCAGGCTGCCCGCGTTCTCACTGCTCGTCCCAAAAAAGTCGTTATCATCGGTGATGACGAGCGCTTGGCTGAGAAAGCCATGTACCTGCAGCGTGTCCCATGGGTGTTCATCGCCATCAGCGGTCATGGGGAGTAGCGCCAGTAGTCCTATCGCTAGCCATGACATGGGGGCGCGGTGCTCATTCCATTGAAATAACATGGACGCTTTCATCCAGGTACTCCCTTTCAAGGTAACCTAGCGCACCAGGAGTACGGGCGACCTGTTCGCGCATCTCCTCTTGGCTGCGTACTCGGTTGGGGGCTTGCCCCATGCCGGAAAACACCATTCTGTCCCATGCCAACTGCAACTGATGGGGGTATACGCCCAGCTGCTCTTTGGTAAAACGGCCATGCACTGTGTCTCGGTTGGGCAGCACAAAAATCTGCGCTGCCTGCCCGTTGGGCCATGTGCGCTGGCGCATGGCAAACATAGCTCGCGCTGTGTCGCGGTGAATCATGGGCGTGCCCACCGAAGGGTGGGCAATCAAGATAATAGTCTTGGGTAGTTCTTCGCTCGTTTGTGCTGATGCCGTGTTAAAAAGCAGCGCAAGTGTCATTAGCGCCGTCAGCAACGCGCTAATAAGTGTGCTTAGGTGCCGATTAAACGGCATGGCTCAGGGGGTACCTTGGCTTGCCGAACGTCAGGTTCATGCACCCTGTAGGTGTTGCCCACACATCAGCTGTGAATGAGTGAATGACGCTTCTCCCTTACGGCTGCCAGCCAAAAAGATGAATAAGAGCCAAAAGCTTATCGGCTTTTTTAAGTAACGCAAACTACAAAAAAAATGGCAAAAATTGATTAGGGCGCAAGAATAATTTACATCACTCTAAGCGCCCTTGCGTTGGCTCACATCAACGGTGTGGCTAACTATTGTTGCTTACTCGTTGATCAGTTCCAGCAGGCGGTCAGGGTAGTCGGTAAACAGGCCATTCACGCCCAGTGCCATCAAGCGCTCCATCTCGTCTTGCTCATTGACGGTGTAGACGTGCACCGGCAGACCATTCGATTGCGATTGGTGAATAAACGCTGCATCAATGACAGGCTGGCCCTGGTAGATCGCGTTAGTGCCAACCCCGACGGCATACTCGGCGATACGCTTAAAATCCTCATCGCGAATCGCGTTGGCCCCCGGTGTGGTGTTATTCCACTCCGTTAAGGTGGCGCTATCTTGCTCGCTAGGGGAGTACCAAAGCAATTGAATTAATGGGATGTCAGGATTCAGGGCGCGCACTTTGAGCAAGCTCTCCTGATCAAACGACTGCACCAGTACTCGTCCTTGCTCCACCATGTTGTACGCTTCAAGGCGCTGCACCAGCGCTTCTTCCAAACCAGGGTTCAGGTCGGGAGATTTGGTTTCGATATAGTAACGAGTGGTGTGGCCAAAGTGGTCGAACAGTTCGTCTAGCGTCAGAATCTGCGTGCCGGAATAATCCGCCTCAGTTCGCTCAGGATGCGCATCGTGGAACCACGACCCTGTATCTAACGCTTTCAGCTCGGCTAAGGTGTGGTCATGGATATGGCCTTCACCGTTGCTGGTGCGCTCAAGCGTCCCATCGTGAAAAAGCACTACCTCGCCATCGGCGCTGAGCTGCGCGTCGAGCTCCAGGTAATCCACGCCCCACTGGTGGGCAAGCTCGTAGGCGGGTAAGGTGCTTTCCGGCGCGTGCCCGCTGGCACCGCGGTGAGCAATCACCTGGAACTTGTTTAACTCGTCGAGCTGTTGCGTCAATGGTGAATCGCTTGCCGCTGCCATGGCCGCAGGGCCGGCTAGCAGCGTGAGCATAGTGATCAATGAGTAGCGCGCCATAATCACACTCCTTGAGGTAGTTGAGTGTAAAGACCTTACCTGCCTCACATGACAAACGCACGAAGTCGTGGGCAGAGGATGGTAGAGCACCGCATAGTAAGACCAGGCCCACTGACATGAATAAACAGACAATGGTGAGAGGTGAGTAATGACCAGACGGTTAAGTATGGGGGCGCTGGCGCTGCGTTTTGTCATCGCTTTGCTGGCAGGCGTTGTGCTGGGCAGCGTAGTGCAGACACAGATCAATTTAGCCGCACTTCAAGCACTAGGCGTTGAGATTTCTTTGGGCGTTAGGGTCTCCACCACTGGGCAAGATCTCCTCCACTTTGCACCTATTTATGCAGGCGTGTTGATAGTGGGGTTTGTCTGTTCTCAAACGGCAGCCACGCTGGTGGTGCGGCGAGTATCTCGTCGGTATCGCCTACTGATCCATACGCTGGCGGCAGCATTAGGGTTATGGGCCACCTTTGTGCTCGTCAATACCTTTGCCCCCATGCCAACCCTCATTGCAGCAACGCGCGGCCCCGTTGGGCTGGCGGCCATGCTGGCAACGGCAGGCGTGGCCGGGTGGGTCTTTGCACGGCTTACCCAACGTGGTGCGAGCTATGCCCGTGGAACGGCCAGCATCGCGGTGCTGCTGAGCGCGTTGACGCTCCCCATGGCATCGCCATTAGAGGCGCAGCCTGCCCCAAGCGCCTATCAGATTGACACCGTGGCTGAGGGGTTAGAGCACCCCTGGGCGCTGGCATTTTTACCCGATGGACGCATGCTGGTCACCGAGCGTCCGGGGCGGCTTAGGCTGTTAAGCGCGCAGGGCGAGACGCTGGTGGAGTCGCTGGGCGGTGTACCCGCCGTGTTTGCCTCTGGGCAATCAGGGCTATTTGATGTGCTGCTATCGCCTCAGTTTGAGCAAGACCAGCAGCTCTATCTCAGCTACGCCTGCGGCACCGCCAGCGCTAACCACGCCTGTTTAGCCAGGGCGACGCTCGGGGATAACCGCTTAGAGCAGGTCGAAGAGATTTTTCGCGTTCACCCGGCTAAAAGCGGCGACGCCCATTTTGGCGGCCGCCTAGCGTGGCTTGCGGATGACACGCTGATCATGACCCTGGGCGATGGCTTTGATAACCGCGAAGCAGCCCAGCGTACAACCAGCCATATTGGCGGTATTGTGCGCCTGAACGCCGATGGCAGCGCCCCGAGTGATAACCCCTTTGTAGCGGACGCCAACGCACTGCCGGAGCTTTACAGCATCGGCCACCGTAACGTGCAGGGGCTGGTGTTTGATGAAGCGAATCAGCGGCTAATTGCCCACGAGCACGGCCCCCGAGGCGGTGATGAGTTAAACGTCATCACCCCAGGTGGCAACTACGGCTGGCCTATCGCCACAGGCGGGCTGGACTACACCGGCGCACGGGTGTCGCCGTTTGAGGAGTACCCCGGCATGCTGCCGCCTGCGCTTGAATGGACACCCTCCATCGCGCCTTCTGGTATGGCGCTGTATCAAGGCGAGCTGTTTCCCGAATGGCAGGGCGACCTGTTGGTGGGTGCGTTGGTTAACCGGGAAGTGCGTCGGGTGCGGCTGCATGAAGACGGCCGTGCAGAAGAAGTAGAGCGGCTGTTTAGTGAGCTTGATGCCCGCATTCGTGATGTACGGGTAGGTCCTGATGGCGCAGTGTATCTGCTCACCGACAGCCCACAAGGGCAACTGCTAAGGGTGATGCCCCGCCAATGAGCTAAGCTGAATCAAGAAGGCGTTCACATAGCGTTGCTCAGGAGCTGCCATGATCCATCAAGAACACCATCGTTCCCACCGCTCGGGTTGGTTAAGGGCCGCGGTGTTGGGGGCTAACGATGGCATTGTTTCCACTAGCAGCCTGATTCTTGGGGTGGCCGCGGCCTCCACTGTGCAAAGCGATATTTTACTGGCGGGGGTAGCAGGGCTAGTGGCGGGTGCGATGTCGATGGCAGCGGGGGAGTACGTCTCCGTGAGTTCACAATCAGACACCGAGCGTGCCGATATCGCCAAAGAGCGTGATGCTCTAAGCGACCACTTTGAAGCGGAGCAACAGGAGCTGGCAGATATTTATGTGGAGCGAGGGTTAACGCCCGAGCTTGCCAGCCAAGTGGCTGAACAGCTGATGCAAAAAGATGCCCTGGGTGCCCACGCCCGGGATGAAATCGGCATCACCGTGGTGAGCCAAGCGCGGCCGCTGCAGGCCGCGTTCTCCTCGGCGGCGATGTTCACCATCGGTGCGCTGCTGCCGCTTCTGGTGGCGTGGTGGGCACCCACCGTATTGCTGATTCCGCTGGTCGCTGTGGCTTCTCTAGCGTTGCTGGCGCTGTTAGGCGCGTTGGCCGCCAAAGTAGGCGGCGCGCCGGTGCGTACCGCTGCACTGCGCGTACTGTTTTGGGGGGCGCTGGCCATGGCGTTGACATCGCTCATTGGCCGATTGTTTGGCGTTATGGCATAACCGTTATATGTCCAACGCTTATAAGGAGAGCGCGCATGCTGGCCTATACAATGGTGGGAACAAAAGACCTCGCGCGTGCCCTGCAGTTCTACACGCCGCTGTTCAATGCGATGGGGCTGGATATTTGCTGGCAAGATGACAGCTGTGTCTCGTTTGGTGACCCGGACGATGTCAACGTACCCCAATACTTCGTGGGCTACCCCTTTGATGACCACGAAGCGACGGTGGGCAACGGCACCATGACCGCCTTCCAATTCACCGACATCAAAGAAGTCGACACGCTGCATCAGCTCGCCCTGGAAAGCGGCGGAAGCGACGAAGGCGCGCCGGGCTTTCGGCCGCAGTACGGCGAAGGATTTTATGCCGCCTACGTCCGCGACCCGGATGGCAACAAGCTGGCGTTTGTGGTGTATCCGCACCGAGTAGGGCTCTAGCCCTCAAGCTCCTTGCGCAACCAGTTAGCCAGCGCGTCGCTGCGGCGGGCGTTGGTGTGTTTGGGCAGCCACAGGCAGAGCCTAGCCGGGGTTTCGATGCTGCCCCAAGGGGCGACGAGCCTTCCGCTTTTCAGATCATCTTCCACCAGTAGCCTAGGGGCGATAGCCACCCCTAAGCCCGCCACGGCGGCTTCCATTAAGTAGTAAAGATGCGCGAAGCCTTGGCCTTGTTTGAGGGCCGTTTCCAACGCGGCGGTTTCTAGCCCTTGAGCGGCGGCCCACTGGGGCCATGCCTGTGGGCGCGAGGCGGTATACAGCAGCTTATTGGTAAACAGCGAAGCGGGGTCAGTAGCTTCGCACGCCTCTGCCAAACGCGGGCTGAGTACCGCGCAAATTTCTTCAGGAATGAGTTCAATCACTTCTACATCCACAGGCCAAGGTGGTGCAGAAAATGCCAAGGTCGCGCTGGCATCTGAAGGCGTGCCGAGCTGCTCAGAATCGCTCACCACCACCTGAAGTTTTAGCTCCGGCAGCGCCTGGTTTAAGCGGTCTAAACGGGGGATCAGCCAGCGAGCCAGCAGGCTGCCGGGGCAAGCCAGGGTAAACGGCGCTTCTTCCACCTCATGCTTGAGCAGGGTGCAACTATCTCTGAGTTTCGCGAAGGCTTCCCCCACGCCGCTTTGTAGCCGCTCGCCGTGGTGGGTGAGCACTAGCCCACGGCCCGCTTTGGTGAATAGCGCCACGCCAAAATGCTCATCCAAGCTCTTAAGCTGGCGGCTTACCGCGCCGTGAGTCACGCTTAGTTCATCGGCGGCGGCGGTCACGCTGCCTAGCCGTGCGGTGGCTTCAAAGGCGCGCAGCGCACTTAAGGGCGGCAGGCTATGTTGCATGGGTGCCTCTTTAATAGTTGCGTAAAACTCACAGGTTGTTGCCATCTTATCGATTTTTCTTCCCGCCTGCCTGCGCTAACGTCGTAAGCATCTTAAATCGCCCCGATACCGCAGAGGTCGTGATGAACAAACCCTTAAGCCTACCCGATGCCAACGGGCTGTTTGGCAGTTTCGGTGGCCGCTTTGTCGCTGAAACCCTGATGCCGCTGATTCTTGAGCTGCAGGATGAGTACACCACCGCCAAAAACGACCCGGAGTTTCAGCGCCAGCTCGCCTATTTTCAGGGCGACTATGTCGGCCGCCCCAGCCCGCTCTACTTTGCCGAGCGGCTCACCGAGCACTTCGGCGGTGCGAGCATTTACCTCAAGCGTGAAGAGCTAAACCACACCGGCGCGCACAAGATTAACAACTGCATTGGTCAAGTATTGTTGGCCAAGCAGATGGGCAAAAAGCGCATCATCGCGGAAACCGGCGCGGGCATGCACGGCGTTGCCACCGCTACCGTAGCGGCCCGCTTTGGTTTGCCCTGCGTGATTTACATGGGCGCGACCGACATCGAACGCCAGCAGCCCAACGTGTTCCGCATGAAGCTGTTGGGCGCAGAGATTGTGCCGGTCACTTCCGGCACCGGCACGCTCAAAGATGCCATGAACGAAGCGCTGCGCGACTGGGTCACGAACGTCGACGATACCTTCTACATCATTGGCACCGTGGCAGGCCCGCACCCGTACCCAGCCATGGTGCGCGATTTCCAAGCGGTGATTGGCCACGAAACTCGCACCCAAATGCTTGAAAAGCACGGCCGCCTGCCGGATTCGCTGATTGCCTGTGTGGGTGGCGGCTCTAATGCCATGGGCTTGTTTTACCCGTTTATTGATGATGAAAGTGTCCACATGGTGGGCGTAGAGGCGGGCGGCAAAGGCGTTAACAGTGGCCTGCACGCCGCCAGCCTGAATGGCGGCACCCCCGGCGTGCTGCACGGCAACCGCACCTACCTGCTGCAAAACGAAGATGGTCAGATTATCGACGCTCACTCGATTTCCGCAGGGCTGGATTACCCCGGCATCGGCCCCGAACACGCCTGGCTGCACGAGCAAGGACGGGTTGAGTACGTCTCCGCTACCGATGATGAGGCGCTGGAAGCGTTCCAAATCTGCTGCCGCCAAGAGGGCATCATCCCCGCGCTAGAAACCGCCCACGCCCTGGCTGAAGTGGCTAAGCGCGCGCCGACACTTCCTCGCGAGCACCTGATGGTGGTCAACCTCAGTGGCCGTGGTGATAAAGACATGATGAGCGTGGCCCACCACTTGGGCGATAAATTCGGAGTGAAAAACGTATGAGCTCGCTACAGAAGAACGACATGACTAACGCCTCTCGTCTTGAACACTGCTTTACCGCGCTCAAGCAACAAAACCGCCCGGCGCTGGTCAGCTACCTCACCGCTGGCGACCCGGACGCCGAGACCTCCCGCCGCCTGCTGCACGGGCTGCCAGAAGCGGGCGTGGACATCATCGAACTCGGCATGCCGTTCAGCGACCCCATGGCCGATGGCCCCGCCATTCAAAAAGCCGCCCTGCGAGCGCTGGAAAACGGCCAGACCCAAGCCAAAACGCTGGAGATGGTGCGCCATTTCCGTGAACAGAACAGCACCACCCCCATCGTGCTGATGGGCTACTACAACCCGATTTATTGCTACGGCGTCGAGCGTTTTCTAACCGATGCCGCCAAGGCCGGAGTAGACGGGCTGATCGTGGTGGATCTACCGCCCGAACACGACGAAGAGCTGTGCCAGCCTGCCGCTCAGCACGGCATCGATTTTATCCGCTTAGCCACGCCCACCACCGATGCCAAGCGCCTGCCCAAAGTGCTGGCCAACGCCTCCGGGTTTATCTACTACGTTTCCGTGGCGGGGGTGACGGGCGGCAGCGCCCCAACACCAGAGCGTCTCGAAGGTGCCGTGAACCAGCTGCGCGAACACACGCCGCTGCCCATCGCCGTAGGCTTTGGCATCCGCACCGCCGAACAGGCCGCCACCATTGGCCGCTTCAGCGACGCCGTGGTGGTAGGTTCTGCGCTGGTAGATTGCATCGAACACGCCAGCAGCGGCGAAGAGGCCGTGACGCGGGTGCATGGGCTGGTGAAAGAGCTGGCGGAGAGTGTGAGAGGTTGTCGAGAAGCCCAAGAGGAGCACGCAAGTTTGCCAGCCTGATGGGAAGCCGTATCAAAAAAACAGAGCGGGCAATGGCTCGCTCTGTTTGTATAACGTTATGAAAGATTGAGGAAAAAGTCAGACAGGGAAGCCGTGATGGCTACCGTCGGGTAGCTCAATATCAACGCGAACACGGCCACCCAGTGCCTCGACGTAGCGTTTTAGAGAGCTAAGGCGCATGTCCTGGCCTACCTTCTCAAGTCCTGCAATCGTTGGTTGTTTTACGCCCATGGCATCGGCAATGTCAGCTTGGGTTTTTTCTGCCAGCAGTCGAATTTCGGCAAGTCTAATGTCAAGCAGCATATCGCCTGCTTTCGCCTTAGCCGCTGCTACCACCTCCGGCTTTTCCTGCGCCAGCAAGTCTTCTAATTTTCTTGCCATGATGCTCACCTCACTTCAGCGTTTCCAGATGCGCCGCGTATTCACGGTCCGCTACCGGTATCATCTCATCGTAAAACCGTTTGTCATTCCCACCCTTGTCGCCAGCGCATAAAATGATGCCTGTTCGAGTCGGGTCAAACGCAAAAAAAGCTCTAAGGTTCGACCAAGGCGTTGAATTCGTAACTCTTTCATATTGGCGAACTGCGAGCCTTTCACTGTGTCGGCATGCGGTCGAGACAACATGGAGCCGCGTTCCTGTAGCAATAGTACTGAGGCCAGCACATTCTCACGATCAGCATCGTCAAGAGAGAAAAACCACTCTTCAAAAATTGGCGTTTGTTCAATCGACCACATAACACCCTCCCTGGTATAGCTTATAAGTTATATAGGTCTTAGGCTATTATCAAGCGATGCCGACGAAAATAGTGCGTGAAAGTGTGTACACGAAAGCACCATGCTTCACTTGCCGCTGTTTCTAGAAAACAGGCATCATCCACGTTTGATGGTGGCAACGTGCCGCGACAACTCAAACAGAGGAAGACAATGGGCAAGCTCTTTTCATTACTGGTACTGCTGGGACTCGGCTACGCAGGACTCTATGTCTACTACGGCGTGGTGATTGAGAAGGAAGTCGAGGAGCAGTTAGAAGCCCGTGGGCTGTCATCGGTAAGCGTGGATAACGTCGAATACGATTGGCTGGCCCCAGTGAGTGACAGCACCAATATCGCCGTTACCGTGGGGTATCGTGGCTCCCAGGCAGCGGTCAACGTGCGTGTGCAAGGCCACCCGCTGTGGTCCGATGAGGTCACGGTACAGCTGGACGGCCTGCAAGCGCTGCGTTTGGGGATTAGTTTCGGGCAGTAACCACGAGCCAAACGTGTTCATGACCAATCGACACCGCTACGGCAGCCTGACGCGCTGGCCAATCAGGCTGCCTATCACCAATAGCTGCCGGGTGTGCCTGCCGCCAGAGTGGCCGTCGTGAACCTCTTCAGGGTTAAACAGAATCACGTTACCCGGTGGGCTACGATGAAACTGCCCGCCGCTGAAAAAATCCTGCCGCCCCGCCAGCGTCACCCCAAAGGCGTACTCCTCGTGGGCATGACGGTCATAGCTAAAATCCTCGATGGCCGCTTTCAAGACAGTCAGTGACGGCACATGATGACTTTTGAAAAACTCGAACTGGCTGCTGCCCATGCCAACCTCCTTGATCGAATTCGGCCCATGGCAGGCTTACCCTGACCCGTTTAGGATATGACGCGGGCGCCAGCGTGGCTTGTACATAATTGCTCAACGGCGGTGTCAGTGTATATTCACTAGACGGTGCAGAGTGGGCGGCATTCGCAAAACGCTGGCAAACGAGGAGGGCGCATGGCAAATCCCAACGTGGTAGTGATTACCGGCGGGAGTCGAGGCATTGGTGCCGAGACGGCTAGGCTGTTTGCTCAACATGGCTACGATGTCTGCCTCAACTATGTCGAAAACGACGCGGCCGCCGAGCGCGTGCGCAGTGACATTCTCGCCCTGGGCGTGCGTTGCATGGCTGTGAAAGCCGATGTGTCGAAGGCCGATGAGGTGGCGAACCTGTTTCGACGGGTCGACCAAGAACTCGGCACACTGACGGTGCTGGTCAACAACGCTGCTATTCTCAACACCCAGTCGCGGCTGGTGGATATCTCGCCGGAGCGTTTTAGCAACGTGCTGCAAAAGAACGTCATGAGCTGCTTTCTCTGCTGCAAGGAGGCCGTGCAGCGCATGTCGACGCACCAGGGCGGCGCTGGCGGTAGTATCGTCAATGTTTCCTCGATGGCAGCCAAAAGCGGCTCGCCCAACGAGTACGTGGATTACGCCGCCTCGAAAGGCGCAGTGGATACACTGACCAGAGGTTTGGCCCTGGAAGTGGCTGCCGAAGGCATCCGCGTAAATGCGGTACGCCCCGGCCTGATTCACACCGAGATGCACGCCTTGGGCGGCGAGCCTGGACGGGTGGATCGCTTAAAATCACGCATCCCAATGCAGCGGGGCGGCCAACCTTCTGAAGTGGCCGACGCTATTTACTGGTTAGCCAGCGACAAGTCATCGTTTGCCACCGGTACCCTGTTGGATCTCGCGGGCGGGCTGTAGCGCCCTCGTCAGCACACCGTTGCTTGCTTCTATGCCCCCCTAAAAGGACACCCCCATGTTTACCGGCCTGAGTGCTTTTCCGCTAACCCCCATGAATGAGCAAGGCATCAACGAGCAGGAATTTACCCAGCTCGTGGCACGTTTGGCCCAAGCGCAGGTGGATTCCATTGGCGTGTTGGGCTCGACCGGCAGCTACGCCTATTTAAGCGTGGAAGAGCGGGCGCGGGTGGCCAAGCTGAGTGTGGAGAGTGCGGCGGGGGTGCCGGTAGTGGTGGGCATTGGTGCGCTGCGCACCCGCGATGTGCTGGCCAATGCTGAACATGCCCAGCAGGCTGGGGCGAGTGGGCTGCTGTTAGCGCCTGTTTCTTACCAAAAGCTGACTGATGACGACGTGTTCAACCTGTTCAGCACCGTCAGCCGCGCCATCAGCGTGCCGCTGTGCGTCTACGATAACCCCGGCACCACGCACTTTGCGTTCAGCGACGAGCTGCACGGGCGCATTGCCGAGTTGCCCCAGGTGCGCTCGATCAAAATTCCGCCAGTGTCTACTGACTTGGAAGATGCCAAAGCCCGCGTGGCGCGGCTGCGGGCGCTGATTCCTAATGATGTGACCATCGGCATCAGCGGCGACCCCGCCGCCGCGACGGGCCTGCTGGCAGGCTGCGAGGCGTGGTATTCGGTGATTGGCGGGCTCTACCCAGAATTAGCGTTGGCGCTAACACGCGCCGCCCAAGCGGGCGACGCCGAACAGGCCCAAACCCGTTCAGACGCCTTAGCACCGCTATGGGCGCTGTATCACGAATATGGCGGCAGCCTGCGGGTGGCGGCGACCATTGCTGAACTCACCGGTCGCGTTAGCGCACCTAGCCTGCCCCAACCGCTGAACACCCTGCAAGGGGAAGCTCGCCAACAGGTTGAAGCGGTGATTGAAACGCTGGGACTTCACTAACCCGCATCAAGCGAAGCGCAAGTGGCCTACAGCCCTTGCGCACCGCGCCGCAGCCAGTCGTGAACAAACGCCAGCTTGCGCAGTGCCACTTCGGAAAGCACAAACGGGTAAAGATCCGACAGCCCCATCGAACGGTTTACATGGTTTACGCCTGCCACTAAGGATGCCGCAATATGAATCAGCCGCTCTGAATCCGGTTCAGCGTAGGCATCCCAATTGTGGTCATCCGGTAGCACGGGCGAGGTCATGCCCGACGACACAAAGCTATCGGTGATATCGGTTAAGTGCAGCAGGTGCGAGGTGGTTTCCGCCCAATCCTCGTGGGGGTGGGAAGACGCATAGGTGGAGAGAAACCGCGTGTGCCAATCCGCAGGCGGGCCGTTTTGGTAGTGGCGCTGCAAGGCCGCCGGGTAATCTTCCCGCTCATCACCAAACATCTCACGGAAGGCATCCAGAAAATCCTCCCGTAGGCTAAGCCGCCACCACAGCATATGGGCAATTTCATGGCGCATATGGCCAATCATGGTGCGGTAAGGCTCATCTAACGCCTCTTTGCGGGTGGTGCGCAGCACGGCATCGGCTTCCGCCACGCTAATCGTTACCACGCCGCCCACGTGCCCCATGGGCACCGGGGTGTCGCCTTCCGCCAGCATATGAAACACCGGCGGCGCGCCGGGGTCTTCCGGGCGAAACCAGTGCCAGCGGCCCAGGTTATCAATCACCCAGCGCTTGGCTGCCTCGGTTTGCGCCCAGTTAGGTATCGCATCGGAAATGGAAGGGTCTGGGGCTAGGGCGGTCATCGCGCAGGCGCGGCAGAACTCGCCCTGCTTCGGGGCAATCCAGTTACAGCCAATCACGTCGCGGTTGGCACAGAAGGGCGGCATGGGAATAAACGCCCGCGCCTGGGGGTCGTAGGCCACCGGCACGCCATCCGCCGTGACCAAATTATCAAACCAAAGTGAACCGGCACCGACCGGATTAGAAAAAACGCGCATAGGTCGGGTATCTCAAGAGAAACGAAGCTTCAGTCTAGGAGCCGAAGCCTGGGTACGCCAACGGCGATTGCTGAAGGTTGACGATATCGTATGTGTAAAGAATAAAGGTTAGCACGCCAACAAATGCGCTTAATTGATATAAAAGATGAAAATAAGAATGCGTATATTTTTAATTAAAGAGTTAAGAGAATGCCGATCAAGATAGTATTTGCTGCTTATCCAAGAGTGAATTATGTAAGGCATACGCGAATGAGTTTGTAAGACATTGTCGTATTACCTTGTAAGATATTAGCCTTTTTTGATGTAAGACATTGCCCTGTCGGCTTGTAAGCCATTGGCTATTTTATTTTTGATGAGGGTTAAATTTTTTTGTAAGTATGCCGATAATCCACATATTGCTGCTAACCACAATTGCTTCTAGCCACACGCTGCCTACCTAAGCGCTAAAGGTGACGCGATTGCTTCCAACCCCCCCAAGGCATCGCGCTGCGGGTTTAATGAGATGTCTCTCCCATGCTATTTCTAAAACGAAGCGTCAAACTACGGCTTACCGTCAGTTTGGGCGCCTGTATCCTGATGCTGATCGTCGTCGGTACTATCGGCCTTTACAGCCTTAGCAAGACCAACGATGCCGTTACCCAAACCTATGAGGGTAACGTCCTCACGCTGGCGGATCTGAGCAAAATCAACCAAGCGCTGCTGAGTACGCGGGTGAAGATAACGGCGGAACAGCGTGACCGGAATCCGGCTTCTGCCATCACGACGCAACAAGAAATTGTTGAGAACGATGCCATTATTGATGCCGCTTGGGACGATTACTTTCCTCAGCGTGTGTCTGATGAGATTGAGCGTGGCATCGCTGAGGAGTTTATTAGCGCTCTGGCAGAGCTGCGTGCCGGTATCGACGACATTAACGCGGCGATGATTGGCAATGATTTTGATGCCGCACGCGAAATTGCGACCACCACGCTACGGGCTGCGTACCCGCAAGCGCTAACGCCGATCCAAGCACTGATCGACCGCAATAGCGCCCAAGCCGCCGCTTCTAATCAGCAAGCGTCAAATGACTATGTGTGGACGCGTAACTTCGTGATCGGCGTAATGGCGTTTGCAGTGCTGGCGAGCATCCTGTTGGCGATATGGTTAATTAAAGGCATCATGACACCGCTGGGCAAGGCGCAAGCGCTTGCCACTGCCATGGCGGAAGGCAGGCTGGACAACGACATCAATATCACCTGTAAAGATGAATTTGGCGACATGCTCAATGCGTTAAGGGCCATGGAAGTGAAGTTCTCTCAGGTGGTCATGTCCGTTCGTCATAACGCCGAATCCGTGAATAGCGCTGCGGATAAGATTGCGCATGGCACCGAAGACTTGAGTAGCCGAACTCAGCAGCAGGCCGCTAGCATTGAGGAAACAGCGGCCTCAATGGATGAAATTACCTCCACCGTGCGGCAGAACGCAGACAACGCCTCCGAAGCCGATAAGCTCGTCTACGAGGTTAGCCAGCAAGCCAACGCAGGCGGTGAAATTGCCGGGAAAGCGGTCAAAGCGATGGACGGTATCAATGCCTCCAGCCGTAAAATTGCCGGTATTGTGGGCTTGATTGATGAAATCGCCTTCCAGACCAATTTGTTGGCACTTAACGCCTCGGTTGAAGCAGCCCGCGCAGGCGAGCAGGGCCGTGGTTTTGCGGTGGTTGCTAGCGAGGTACGCAACTTAGCCGGTCGCAGTGCCAACGCCGCTAAAGAGATCAAACAACTGGTTGAGGATAGTATCGGCCAAGTAGGCAATGGCTCTGAGCTGGTCAACCAAGCGGGTAAAGCCTTGGAAGATATCGCTAGTGGGGTGCAGCGCGTCTCGGTGTTAGTGGGCGAGATTGCGACCGCCAGCCATGAACAGTCCCAAGGGATTGATCAGGTCAACACGGCTATCTCCGAGATGGACAGTGTGACCCAGCAAAACGCGAGCTTAGTGGAAGAGTCCAGCGCGGCAGGCCGTTCGCTGCAAATTCAAGCGGCAGCGTTATTGAAAGAGGTGTCGTTCTTTAGAGGAACTGCGACTCACCAGCCGCAGGCCGCATTACCTGCCACAGAGCGACGCAGCGCCAGCCAACCGCAAGCGAAACAACGGCCAGCCTCTCATGTGCTGGGTAGCCAGCAGGATAATGATGATTGGGCCTCTTTCTAAGCCCAACAGCAGGAAGCGCCCCAGCCGGGGCGCTTTTTTTATATGCCGCTGATGGTGTTGACCATCCATCACGCTGCAATCACGGCCTCACACCACCGGCACCGTGCCGCCATCAATCACAAACTCTGTGCCCGTGATTGAGCCTGCCAGCGGCGAGGCCACGAACGCAATCAGGTTCGCCACTTCCGCCGGGGTAGAAGGCCTGCCCAGCGGGATGCCGCCCAGTGCGCCCATGATGATCTGCTTGCCGCCCTCGTAATCGGTGCCTGCCTGCTCAGCCAGACGCTCCGCCAAGGCAACGGCGGCTTCCGTCTCGATCCAACCCGGCGAGACGCGCACCACCCGCACCCCTTGTGGCGACACCTCCTTCGACAAACTCTTGCTATAGGTCGAGAGCGCCGCCTTGGCCGCCGCGTACGCGGTGGTGGATTCCGGCAAAGGCAACTCCCGCTGAATCGAGGTCACGTGAACGATCACCCCTTCACCCTGGGCTAGCATGCCCGGCAGCAGGGCGCGGTCTAGCCGCACGGCGGGGAACAGGTTCAGGTTCAACTCCTGCTGCCACTCCTCTTCACCCAGGGCCGCAAAGCCGCCCGCCGGGGCAGACGAGCCGCCCACCACATGCACGATGATATCCACACCGCCCATGCGCGCCTTCACGGCTTCCGCCACGGTGGCGCAGCCATCCACAGTGGTGAGATCGGCAGCGACGAACAGCTCTTCAGGCAGGGCAGTGGGGCGATTACGGGCGGTGGTGAGTACCTGCGCGCCCTCTTCACGAAACAGCGCCACCACCGCCGCACCCGCGCCTTTACCGCCACCCGTGATCAATACGCGACGGCCGCTAAGCTGCAGGTTCATGGGGTAATCTCCAAGCTTTGAATGCGTTCATCGGCCAGCTCGATATGGTGAAACAGCTGCACCGGGCTGCCGGGAAAATCGCCGGTCACGGTGGTGGACATCACCATCTTGTCGCCATCTCGAGAGACGTCGGTGGGCGCCACGTGGTAATCAAACTGGCGGCGGGTGTCGCGTAACCAGGCACGAATGGCGGCAATGCCCTGGTGGGTTTGCCCTTCATCCACCACGCGGGCATCGGCGGTAAAGCACTCCGCCAGCGGGGCATCATCCGCGCCGTTGCTAATGGCGATATAGGTGGCAATGGGAGTAGAGAGTGACACGCTCATGGTAGGCCTTCCTCATCGTGGTTGCTGTACGAGGATCTTCTGCTTAGGCTTACCGATTATCAAGAACGCACAAAAAGGTAAGTGGCTTACCCATGAGAAGGATTTACACGCCCACTAGCGCGGCCAGCGGAGTGGAAGATGTATTAAAAATGCTGGAAGGGCGCTGGAAGCTGATTATTCTCTTCCACCTCTTCGACGGTAACGTGCAGCGCTACTCCGATTTTGAAAAACTGATCCCCGGCATCTCGCAAAAGATGCTCGCCCAGCAGCTGCGGCAACTGGAAGCTGACGGCATTGTAGCGCGCAAGGTATACCCGCAAGTGCCGCCCAAAGTGGAGTACCGCCTAACCGAGTGGGGCCAAGCGCTCTGCCCCGCGCTGGATGCGCTGCTGAAATGGGCCGAGCAGAAAGAGGTGTTTCACCCCAGCGAACACGCGGACGACGCCAGCGCCTGAGCCTCGCCAGCGCCCACGGCGGCACTGCCAAGGGCACTCGCCAGTCGCCAAGGCCGCCCTGGCTCAGTATCATCACCCGCTCATTCACCACAGAAGCCACTGCTTATGTCTTGCCCGCCATGCCCCCGCTGCCAATCGGAATTCGTCTATCAGGATCAACGCCTGTTCATCTGCCCCGAATGCGCCCACGAATGGAACCCTGAAGAAGCCGCCGCCGAAGAGGCCGTGAACGTGGCGGATGCCAACGGTACGCCGCTTGCCGAAGGCGACAAGGTCACGCTGATCAAAGACCTCAAGGTGAAAAGCAGCTCCCAAGTGCTCAAGATCGGTACCAAAGCCGTCATCAAACGGCTAAAAGAGGGTAAAGACCACCAGCTAGACTGCAAAGTCGACGGCGCAGGCGACATGATGGTAACCGCGCAGTTTGTGAAAAAGGCTTGAAGCAGTCGTTCTGTCTTATTAGCTGTACAGGTTTGCGGGCAACGGTTAGACTTGTACCCTAAATAGTACATGTGAGGCGTGTATGAAAATCGTGTCTTTTACAGAAGCGAGGAATGGCTTGAAAGCTGTGCTGGATGGCGTCGTTAATGATGCGGATACCACCGTGATCACGCGCAGGGATGCTGAAGATGCCGTGGTGATGTCGCTGGATTATTACAATAGCCTAATGGAAACAGTGCACCTGCTTCGTTCGCCTAATAATGCTGAACACCTTAACCGCTCAATAGCGCAATATCGGGCTGGCCAAACAAGCGCACGCGAGTTAATGGATGAGTAGTCAGCGACTGTTGTGTTGGACAGATGAATCTTGGAACGACTACGTCTACTGGCAAGCGCAGGATAAGAAAACCCTTAAGCGCATTAATAAGCTGATAAACGATGTAAAGCGCTCTCCCTTTGAGGGAATCGGCAAGCCAGAGCCCTTAAAAGAAAACCTAGCGGGCTTTTGGTCTCGACGTATAGACGATACTCATCGGCTTGTTTATGCAGTCGATCACCACGCGATCACTGTCATTTCTTGCCGCTATCACTATTAGCCCGTAGCTGAATCGGCCCCGAGAGTGAGCCAGCAGTGGGAGGTGGCTTTAGCCCGCGACCATTCCAGCCCCCAGCCAGCCAAGGGACAAAAGTGACCAACAGCAAAGCCATCACCATTGCACTCGCCCAACTGCCCGTCAGCAAAGCGGCGGTAGACGACAACCTACAAACGCACTTGGCTTACATAGAACGCGCCGCCGCGCTGGGGGCCAACGTGGTGGCCTTTCCCGAACTCTCGCTCACCGGCTACGAGCTGGCGCTACTCAGCCAACTGGCCATGCCCCGCAACGATGCCACCTTTGCCGCGCTCACCGCCGCTGCCGTAGGCAATAACACGGTGGTAATAGCAGGTTGCCCACTGCACAACCCCAACGGTAAACCCTACATCGCGACGGTGATCTGCTTCCCCAACGGCGAACATACCTTCTACCTAAAACAGCACCTTCACGAAGGAGAAGAGGTTTACTGTGCCCCCGGCACTGAGAGCGGCCTCATCAACGTTAACGGCACCCGCATCGCCCTGGCCGTTTGCGCCGACTTCACCCACCCAAGCCACGCCGCTACCGCCGCCAAACAACAAGCGGACGTATATCTCGCCAGCGCGCTGATCTCTCCAGGCGGCTATGCAAAAGATGCCGAGCTGCTCGCCGCCATCGCAAAGCGCCACCAACTGCCGCTACTGCTCGCCAACCACGTTTCCACTACGGGCGGCTGGCAAACCTGCGGTAATAGCGGCGGCTGGAACGCAGCAGGCGAGCTAGCCGTGAAAGCCAACGGCACCCAGCCCAGCTTAGTGCTGTGCCGTATTCACCACGGTGGCATAAGCGGTTACGCGGAAGTGATGACTAACTTACATAGCTAAGTATGAGTTACCGACTAAAAGTTAAGCTCCCAAGGTAGGCTTAACTTATGTTTGCTGCTAGTCTCGAAGCATTAGAGTAGACAATGCCGCAGGGACTACACGATGCAGAATGCCCGCATAACGGTTCATCCTAGCCAGCAGCGCATGCAAGTGCGGTTGGATGGCATTCTGCTAGCCGACTCTAGCAATACGCTTGAACTCCGCGAACACGGCTACCCGCCGCGCCATTAGCCCTCAAGCGTCATGCAACTATTTAGCTTGTAAGTTATTAATCTTAATACAGAGGGTGTGTTGAAACCTCCCCTAAGTGAAAATTAATAATTTTGTTAATACAGGATTTTTTAATGGCTTTTGATGCGTCACCCTCATGGAGTGGGTTTAATTATCAAGGTAAAGTGGCTCTATATTATGCCTTAAGTTTTATAAATAAAAAGATTGAAGCCGAAGATTTTTCTAATTATAGCTTGATGCTAGAGGATACTGAAGATTTTGAGATCAAGAGAAATCGGGTTGCTGTCTCTATTCATCAGGTTAAAGCATATAATTCCAGTTCTTACAATGACTACTCAGATGCCTTGTTAGGAATTGTTTTAGAATTATATAAACAGCCTTCAGTTTTGGGAAAAATTCACACATGGAAGCCAATTAATTCTAAGCCAAACTATGCAGATTTGAAAGCATCGCTGCGGCATGACATGAGTGAAATTATAAAAGATTTTGACAACTCAGACCCTAAGGATGAAGGCACTATCCTAGCAAAGGCTGCTTCAACTGCTACCAAAATTCCAAAAAAAGCAGCTATCCTAAGATTAGCATTTAAAGATTTTTCCGCACCGCAGTTGCGCGATATTTTAAAAGCAATAGTCACAAGAGATAATAATGCTCTCGAAAGGTTAGATTGCTATGTGTATGATGATGGAAATGCATATTGTGATTTAAATGAAATAAATTCCAAATTGAAGTCGGAAATGGCCAAATATTGGGATAAAAAGGGTACTGTTAATACTGATGAGAAAAAGGATAAAACATTTTATTATTTTTTAGGGATGATGGATAGTTACATTATTGATCGGCATAAAACTAAGCGAGATCAAGAAAAAATACAACTAGAATTTAGTGATATTGTTAGTTCTTTAGAATGTGACAGAGAGGATATTGGTAGTTTTTATTTAGCTTTTAAATTTAAAGAAAAATTCGCCGCTTTGATAGATGACTATATGGAAGATTCCTGCAACTATTCTGAGCCAGAGGATGGTTTGGTCTGTAATTTAAAAGAAGCAAGAAAGTTTCTTTTAAGCCTCAATCCAGATGAGCTATGGGAGTATTATCGTAGTTTCTCTCCTCAAAGTAGCCTGCATCACGAGTGTAATACAGAAAATGCACTTGAAGTAAGCACTGAAGGGATTAGGCATGTTTTAATCGAGGTGTTTCATAAGTTAAATATTGAAAAAGTAGTGCAAAAAGGGTCCCCTTATAAATTTATCTATCGTGCAAATAGTTCACCTGGTCAGAGCTTTCTGCCCACAACTATTACAAGTGCTGTTCCTAGGTCTTACACTGCAAAACAAATTGTTAAAAATCATAACATGATCGAAGCTTTATACGAGGTTGGTTATTTGATTTGTGGTGGCTCAGAAAAGTATGTTTTTTCTCCAGACTCAATGACCAATACAACAGCTCCACAAGCAGAAGATGAAGATAGGCGATCTAAAAGAGATGAAGTGTTAAAAAATATAACTCTTGTTCCTATAGTTTATGCAAAGGGAGTGCTAGATTAATGATTGAGGTAGTTAAGAATATACTTGATAGTAACGGATATAGACTAGTTGATTTAGAATTACACCATGATGAAGCTGAGATTTACATTTATCAGCCACTTGAAGAAATCATGAGAGAAGAATATTTCGTTGCTGTAAGATTACGCAATCAAACTGATGCGGAAGCAAGGAACTGGTTGGAAATAAAGGCTGAACCGTTGTTCGAGCAAGTTTTTAGCTCAGGGAAAGTAAACAATGAATTTTTAAAAAATTGCACGATGCTTTTATGTTTCGAGGAAGATAAAATTAATAGAGATACAGTATTATTGATTGAGGAAGATCAGTATAATTTTAAAAAGAATGTTATATCTTATTATCATGAAGAGCTTGCTGATTTGAAGAAATACATGAAAGAATTGAAGATTGAGAGTTTGAATGGCTTTGTAATAAATAGAATGATTAATTCTGATGAAGGGAGGTCGTTCTTGTCTTTTAAGGATAACCACAAGCAGCAAAGAAATTATTATTCCCTTATATTGAAAGTTGTTTTAAAGCTTCCTTTTTTTTCTTATGCTCCTAAAGAACAAAGTCTTGTTAATCTTGATAAGGAGATTGAGAGTTCGCTTACTAGCGATCAGTTTTCTATTTATAACCAGTTGTTAAGTGAAGATGTAGAATGGAGTGAAGAAAATATTCTTGAGTGTGTTGAAAGAATTTGGAGGGCTTAATGTGATTAAGATAAATAAAATCAAGTTTAAGAATTTCAAAGTGTTCGGTGCTGAGCCTTACTGTATAAATTTTGAAGATAGTCGTTTAATTTTGCTTGATGGGCCGAACGGATACGGGAAGACATCTGTCTTTGATGCCATAGAGTTAGGCTTAACAGGAAAAATTAGACGTCTCATCACTTTAGATGACCGTCAGTATCCTGATGATATCGTTGTCGCACATCAAGGCGCCGAAAATGTTGAGATAGAATTAGAATTTAAATCAGAGGACTCTAATTCAAAAATATTTCAACGGAAGCTAAAGAATCCAGTTCCTAAGAGTTCAAAGAAAATATCAAAATTCGCTGAGCTATGGGAGTTGAACGAAATTGTTGATGGTATTTCGGTACCTTCGAATCAGAGCGAGCTAGATAGATATTTTAATTGTAAAGATTTTGCACGTGACTTTCTCTTATTCCATTATGTACAACAGGAAGATACAGCGCTATTTCTTAAAACAAATAATGAGTCAAAACGAGCAGATGAACTATCTCAACTATTCGGTAATACAGGCGAAGCTGATCAGAAACTATACAGGCTCAAAGATTTTTATAAAAAGTTGATGTCAGCAAAAAGAACTGCTGTTAATCGAGTTGAGGAGATTAATCGAATTTATAAGATAGATGAGAATGTTCGCACAGCTAGGTTGGTAGATGAGCAACATTTTTATGTTTTACCATGGCTGGCTGATATCAGTAGTAGCCCATTCTGGGATACGCTGAACATTCCAGAGTTAAATGATGAAAAGCTCAATAAAAGCTTGTCTGAAATTATAAGTGTAAAAAAATTAGTTGAGTATCAAAACTATTATTTAAGGAAGCGGAGGTTTGAAAGTGCCATTCAACAAAGAGAGATTATTGAATTATATGTTGGATACTATAATGTAGTCAATGAGTATGATTCATATGCCTTAAAAAGTCAGGAATATCAGCTAATAGAAAACTCATATCCAATTCTTAAAAGTGGTGATCTGGTTAAAATAAATAGCATCGATAATATTAAATTTATTATTGAGATTTTAGATTTAAGCATAGATGCTGGGTTTGAAACGGAGTTGCAGTCTCTTTTGGATTTAGAGAAAAAGGCAAATGGCCTTAATTCAATATATTCCGAGCTGCTCAAACATCATGATTATATGGCTAGAGACATTAAAAAAATACCAGATGTAGCACTTTGCCTGCTTTGTGGGCATGATTATCAATCCCATGATACTTTGACTAACGCTATAGCTCAACATGGTGATCTGCTCCGCTCTGAACTTTCTGTGCATGATAAGCATCTCGTTAAGGCAAGAGATGATTTTAATCATAAATATCTATTTTCTTTAGTTCAAGCATGTTCCTCTTATCTAGAAAAAACAATTGCACCTTCTCAAGAAGATTTGTTTTCTCTGTCTAAGGCGCTACAAAATCATGAGCGTTTAACAAACCTTCGTAATTGGTTGGTGAATGAAGAAGTCCAGCATGATGAATTGATTTTAGAAACTTTTCCTATAATAGGTGGCCCTAATAAAATATCCGAGGCTGCCGATCATCTGTGTGAGCGAATACTTGCTTCGATTGGCGATGCTCCTGAAGGATATTATGAAGCTAATGGCTCTAATAATTTTGATAGAATTTACAGAGATTATTTTCAAAATAGTAAAAATAAGCTGGCTGGGGTTAGAGTCTCTCAACTTGAGGAGAAAGAGGATTATGTCAAAAAACTCTATTTTAGTTCTATGAAAGAAGTTAAGGATGAGTTAGATAAGCTTTTAAGGCAAATCGATCTATTTGGGCAAGCTGCTGATGACGTAAGCCGGATAATTAATACTATTGGCAGAAAAGTTAAGCAGTATAGAAAAAAGTTAATCACTGACATTGAAATCCCATTCTACATTTATTCAGGTAAAATTTTACAAACACATCAAGCAGGAATGGGGCATGGAATACTTATTAAAGATCCAAAAGGTGAGGATGAGCTCAAAAACGTACGCCTCGTTTCTAATTGGGATAGTGATCACGATATACTCAATACCATGAGTTCTGGACAGGTGTCTGCAGTAGTTATCGCTTTAACCTTAGCCTTAAACAAAGTCTATGCGAAAAGATTTTCAAGCATTTTAATTGATGACCCTGTTCAGACTATGGATGAGATAAATATGTCATCTTTAGTCGAAGTGTTGCGTAATGATTTCTGTGAAAAACAAATCATCTTGTCTACGCATGAAGATAAAGTTGCTAGGTACTTTACTTATAAGTATTTAAAGTACGGTAAGCATGTGAGAATTATAAACCTTATGCAAAGAAAAGAGTATGTGCCCAGAAATAAATTCTTGTACACGGTTAATGACGCAGATTTAACTAGCTTATGAAGGAGCTTTAGGTTGAAGTATAAAATCTTGGTTTTTGAAAAACAAGCATGGAAAAATTAAGTAAATATAGTGAACGGCTGGCATTGTGTATAGCTAGCCAGTTTTTAAGTATTATACTAGAGTTTTGAGGAAAGCGCTTTAATCGAAAAATTACTATCATTGGCATAGTTTGAGCTTAAACAATAAGCATTTTAGATGCCACTAACCCTAACCACCTCCCTCACCACCGCCTCATTCAACACCCCGCGCTTGGCTTCCACCACCGTGAGCCATTCGCGGGCGCGGGTGATGCCGGTGTATACCAGCTCGCGGGTCAGAATGGGGTTTAGGGTGGGCGGTAGCAGTAGGGCGGTGTGCAAAAACTCGGAGCCTTGGGATTTGTGAACCGTCATCGCAAACACGGTTTCTACCGCGTGCAGGCGGGAAGGCAGCACCCAGCGGATGGGCTTGTCGGGGTCGCTAGTGGTGAAGGCGACTCTTAATAACTTCTGCTGCGGATTGCGCGGGTCGGGCACGGCCAGGGTGATGCCGATATCGCCGTTCATCAGTTTCAGGCCGTAGTCGTTTTGAGTAACCAGCACGGGGCGGCCTTCGTACCAGCCTTTCTCTAGCGTGTAGTCACTGCCGAACAGCAGCTTTTCGCGGCGCAATGTGCTGGCGATGCGCTGGTTTAACCCTACTACCCCCCAGGGGCCTTTGCGCAGCGCGCACAGCAGTTGGTAATGGCTGTAGGCGCTGAGTACCTCGCTGGCCCAGGTGTTGTAGGCGGTTGTGTTCTCCTCGAACGACTCCCCCCGTGGGCGCTGTGCGTGCAGCACGTTAAGGTAGTGGCGGTAGCCGGTGGGCGGGGCGATGGGCTTGCCTTCGTGGTCGGTGCGGCCTTCGCCGTTGCCTGCAAAGCCGCTGGGGCTGCCGTGAATCACCAGCTTATCCAGCGCGGCGTCGTCACTCATCACCAAATGGTGAATATCCGGGTAGCCGTGGCGCAGCACGGCTGTGACTGCCTGCTGTTTTTCCCGTTCGCTTTGCGCATGACCCGGCTGGTTAATGGCTTTCGCCAGCTGGCCGATGCCGCTGTGTTCATTGAAGCGGTGGCTAACCCGCAGCATGGTAATGGCTTGGTCGAGCGGTTGGCCTGCGGGGGCGATGAACTCGGCTGGCAGCGGCTGGCCGGTGGCCTGGGCCAGCCATTCGGCGGTGGCCGGGGTGTAGTGGGCGGCTTCCGCGCGGCGGCATAGGTCGCCGAGTACCGAGCCTGCCTCTACCGAGGCGAGCTGGTCTTTATCCCCCAGCAGAATGCACTGGGTGTGGGCGGGCAGGGCGCTGAGGGTGGCGGCCATCATTTCGATATCCACCATCGAGGCTTCGTCGATCACCAGCACATCCAGCGCCAGCGGGTTGGCGGCGCTGTGGCGGAAGTGGCGGGTGTCGGGGCGTGCGCCGAGTAAACGGTGGAGGGTGGTGACTTCTGTGGGGATGGTGGCTTTTAGCTGTTCTGTGGCTGAATCGTCGCGAGCTAAAGCTCCCTCCCACAAGATTCCCTCTTGCTTTGCCTCTTTCAACAAAGTGGTTAGGTCAGTGAAGGGGAGCTTGGCGACTTGCCCTGCGATGGATTCATTTAAGCGGGCGGCGGCTTTGCCGGTGGGGGCGGCTAGGCGGATGCGTAGCGGCTGGCTGGGGTGCTGGGCCAGTTGCAGGGTTTGCAGCAGGGCGAGCAGGCGCACCACGGTGGTGGTTTTGCCGGTGCCGGGGCCGCCGGTAATGATGCCGAAGCGGCTGCGGGCAGCCAGGGCGCAGGCGGTTTTTTGCCAGTCTAGGCCGTTGCTTTGTTTGAACAGTATGTTCAGGGCTTGGGGGAGTAACCCAGGGTGACTGGCGTCACCCGTCGCCCAATGAATTGGCCTCCCACTTTGGCCTTCTGTGCCCGTGCTTTCTGAGCCGGTGCTGGTAGTTTCCAGGCGGGCG
This sequence comes from Vreelandella lutescens, assembly GCF_014640815.1. Lineage (GTDB taxonomy): Bacteria > Pseudomonadota > Gammaproteobacteria > Pseudomonadales > Halomonadaceae > Vreelandella > Vreelandella lutescens. The sequence goes on from NZ_BMHM01000003.1 coordinate 539,080, forward strand.
GCGATGTGTTGGTGCAGGCTTTGTTCGTACTGCCAGTAGCGGCGCAAGTATAGCCGCGTGCTGGGGGTGCCGCTGGCTGAGTGAGTGGTCACTACGACCAGTGGAGTGTTGCCGGAGCCTTCGCTGGTGAGCAGCGGGTGGTGCAGGGCGGCTTGCCATTCGCTAAGCGTGAGCGTGGCCAGCACGTCGCTGGGCAGCGGCGGCGGGTCGGTGAGGTCGTCCCCTTCGGGCGGTAGCGAAAGGGCGAAATCCGGCGCGTTCAGCGTGGCGTTAATATCCAGGCATACGTGGCCGCGGCCTAGCTGGTGGCTGGCAAGTGCTGCCGCCAGTAGCAGCAGCGTGGGGGCGTCCGGGGCTTCACTGGCTAAAAAGCGCACCAGGGCGCGGTCCAAGTCCCGCAGCCAGCCTCGCGCTACCCAGCGTTCGCACAGGGCCAGCAGTTCTGGGGTGCTGCCGAGTGCAGGGTGGGCGCTGGCGGCTTCGCCGAACATATCGAAGGTGTGGGTGTCGTGCTGGCGGCTCATGCCGTGGCCTCCTGCTGGGTGGCGTGTGGCTCGCCTGCAAATAGGCTATCCAGGGCTTCGATGAGTTCAACCGGGGCGGGTTCGCCCACCACGCCGCGCCCAGGGCTGCGGCTGCCGCGTAAAAATACCGTCATCGAACCGCCCAAATGCTGGTGCGGGTCGTAATCCGGCAGGCGCGCTTTTAAAAGCCGGTGCATGGCGAGTAAGTAGAGCGCGGCTTGTAGGTCGTAGCGTTTGGCGAGCAGCGCGTGGCGTAAGGCCTCGGGTTCGTAGGCGCTGTCGTTGGGGCCTAGGTAGTTCGATTTCCAGTCCAGCACGTAAAAGCGCCCCTGGTGCTCGAAGGCCAAGTCAATGAAGCCTTTCAGCATGCCGTTCAGGGTGTCGACATCCAGCGCGGGGCGCTCTACCCCTGGCAGTAAGTGCTTGCTTACCAGCGCATCGATAGCTTGGGTGTTCACCCGCTTGGCGGCAAACCAGAACTCTAGCTCTACCTGATAGCTTTCTAGCTCATTCAGCGCCACGCTTTGCGGGGTGGGCGCGGCCAGCGGTAGCGGCGTGGTCAGCAGGGCGCTTAGCCAGCCCGCCAGCGGTTCTTGCCATGCCTGCCAGCCGCGTAGCTGCACCCGCCTCCACAGCATGTCGTTGAGGACGTCCATATCGTTCGCGGCGGCATTAAAGCCTTGCTTGCCCGCCCACTCCAGCAGCCCGTGCAGAAAGGTGCCGGGGCCGGGGCCACGGGGGAATTTGTGCAGGTGATATGCTTCCGGTTGAGATAGATCCCGAGGTTCATCCAGCACTTCGAAGGCGGTGGCTTCCTGGGCGGTGGTGGGTTCCAGCGGTGGCAGTGCCGGGGCGGTCAGCGTGCCGGAAAGCCGCAGCGCGGAGTAGCTGGCAATCCACCAGTGCTCTTTGGCAGGGCGCGTGGGCGTGCGGGCGTGGCCCAGCACACTGCTTTGCTCCACTTGGGCCACGCGCTCTGCGGTGGGCGCGGGTGGCTGGTGAATCTGTATCTCGCTGCCTTCCACCAGCTCACCAAGCGCTTTATTGAGCGCCTCCGGTGAAAGGGCATTGCCGCCTTTTAGCAGGTAGCCCAGCGCGCTGTTCTCCAGGCCTTTCAGCGGGGCCAGCCCCAGCCAGGTGGCGTGGCGGGCGCGGGTAAGCGCGACGTAGAGTTTGCGCAGGTCTTCCCCCAGCCGTTCGCGGTCGGCGGTGGCGAGTATCGCGTCATCGGCTTCTAGGCTGAGCTGTAGGTTGCCTTCGCCATCGTGCCAGCGCAGCGGTACGTCTTCGGCTTTAACCGGGCGGTGGTTGGCGATGAAGGGCAGGAACACCAGCGGGTACTCCAGTCCTTTGGATTTGTGGATGGTGACCACCTTCACCAAATCCGCGTCGCTCTCCAGGCGCAGTTTGTGGCTGTCGCCGTGGCTTTCCGGGTCGGCGATGGCGTCAAACAGAAAGCGAATCAGCGCGTGCTCGCCGTCCAGTTCGGCGCTGGCCTGCTGCAGCAGTTCGCCCAGGTGCAGCAGGTCGGTGAGCAAGCGCTCACCCTCTTCAAACTCCGCCAGCAGGCGGGCGGGAATATCAAAATCCACCATCATGCGGCGCACCAGCGGCAGCACGCCCTGGCGCTGCCACAGGCGGTGGTAGTGGCTGAACTGCTCTACCCGCTCTTCCCAGGCCAGCTCGTTTTGCTGCAGGTGGTCTAGGTCCGCCAAACTTAGCCCCAACACCGGCGTGGCCAGCGCAGCGCGCAGGTGCGCTTCGGCTTGGCGGGAGCTAGCCAGCGGCTCGGCGCAGGCGCGCAGCCAGCGCTCTACCTGGGCGGCCATGGGCGAGCTAAACACCTTATCGTGATCAGAAAGATACACGCTCTTCACCCCACGGCTGGCTAGCGCTTGGCGAATGGCGCGGGCTTCCTGTAGGCCGTTCACCAACACCGCCATATCCGAGGGCTTGAGCGGAGTGAGTGTCTCATCGGTTTGAAAGCCGCTCTCGCCTTTCTGTCCTGCGCTGAGCAGTTCCGCCATGTACGAGGCGCAGCGTTCGGCCATCTCGGTTTGGTAGGCGGTTTTGGAGAGTGGCTCGTCGGCGGCGAGCGGCCAGAGCGTCATGGCGGGCAGCGGTTTGCCCTGGTGAACGAGCTGTTCACTTCGGCCTTTGGCGTCTACCGGCAGAAACGGCAGCGGGTTGTCGCCGCCTTCTTCGCGGAACAGAAATGCCCCGGCCGGGTGCTCATCGGCGTAGCGGAAGCAGTGGTTCACCGCCTCTACCATGGCGCGGCTGGAGCGGTAGTTGGTGCCCAGCGTCACGTGGCGGCCTGCGGTGTCTTCGCGGGCTTTTAAGTAGGTGAAGATATCCGCGCCGCGAAAGGCGTAAATGGCCTGCTTGGGGTCGCCGATCAGCAGCATGGCGGCGTCTCGGCGGGGGTTGGCGACCTCATACACCGCGTTGAAAATACGGTACTGGATGGGGTCGGTGTCCTGGAACTCGTCGATCAGCGCCACGGGGAACTGGCGCAGTATTTGCGCAGCCAGCGCTTCTTTATTGGGGCCTTGCAGGGCGCGGTCCAAGTGGGTGAGCAGGTCGTTGGGGCCCATTTCGGCGCGGCGCTCTTGCTCCCGCTCCAGGCGCACTTTGCACCACTGCACGGCGTGAATCAGCAGGTCGTTGCGCGGTTCGGGCAGGGCGTTCAGTGCGGCGGGCAGCTCGGCCAGCGCTTCCCAGGCGGCGGGGCAAGGGGGCGCGCCCTCTTTCCATATCTCGGCCATGCCGTCTGGGGTGAGGCGTTTCCAGGCGGCATCGGTGAGTGCGGGGCGGGTGGCGTCGCTGTCGCACCACTCCCGCAGCGCGCCTAGCCAGTTGGCGCGGCTTTTGGCGTTGAAGCTTTGGCCTTTGAAGGCTTTGCGTTTGGCGGCGTCTTCCAGTGCGGGCACTAGGTCATCCAGCCAAGCAGGCCAGGGGGCTTTTAGCTCGGCTAGGCGAGCGCTGCGCTCGGCTTGGGCGGCGCTGAGGGTTTGCTCGGGGGCGGGTCGGGGGCTGCCTAGGGCTTCGCTTTCGGCCAGCAGTTTGCGCACCTGCCCGTGGAGTTGGTCCGGCGACTTCCAGTAGCCGGTAATGCTGCCCAGCGCTTCGGCGTCCAGCGGGTAGTAGAAGGTGCGCCAGTAGTCGCGCACTACCTCTTGTTCCAGCTCTTGCTGGTCGTTTTCCAAATTGAGCGAGAACAGGCTGCCGCTATCGAAGGCGTGTTCGCGCAGCATGCGGTAGCACCAGCTATGGATGGTAGAAACGGCGGCTTCGTCCATCCACTCGGCGGCTAGCTCCAGGCGGCGGGCGCAGGCGGGCCACGTGGCCTCGGGGTATTGGCTGCGTAGCGCGAGCAGAAGTGAGTCTTCACCCTGATGCCGAAACACCGCCGCCGCTTCCACTAGCCGGTGGCGGATACGTTCGCGCAATTCTTGCGTGGCGGCGTTGGTGAACGTGACCACCAAAATTTCCGGCGGGGTGAGCGGGCGTACGAAGGCGGTGTCGTCTTCACTGTGCTGGCCGCCCAGCACCAAGCGCACATACAGCAGCGCAATGGTGAAGGTTTTCCCCGTACCCGCACTGGCTTCAATCAAACGGCTGCCGTGAAGCGGTAGCGTCAGCGGGTTCAGCGGGGCGGGCTGGCTCATTCTTCAGGCTCCAACAATAACGCGCCCCTGCTTGGGGCCTAGACTGTATGAGTGCTTTGCCACCTGCTAATCTAGCCGCCAAGCCACTCTTAGGATGCTCAGTTTACGCTACCAGCGGCTTCGGTTCACTCACACGAAGGGATCTCATGCTGACCTCGCTTCTGGATAACGATTTCTACAAAATCACGATGCAGAACGCCGTGATTAAACGCTTCCCCTATGCCCATGCCCGTTATGCGTTTATCAATCGCGGGGAGCATGCGTTTCCTGAGGGCTTTGGTGAGGCGCTGCGCGGTGAGGTGGATCGCATGGCGGCGCTGCGCTTGTCTGATGAGGAGAAGCGCTACCTGGAAACCACTTGCCCTTACTTAGACCCCACCTATCTCGATTTTCTGGCGGGCTTTCGTTACGACCCCCGCGAAGTGACGATCGAGCAGCAGGGCAGCGAGCTCTCGGTGGTGATGGAAGGCCCGTGGTACCGCACCATTTTGTGGGAAGTGCCGCTGATGGCGTTGATCAGTGAGCTATGGTATCGGCTGCGCGGCGTGGCGGTGTCTGAAGAGGATGAAGCGCTCATCGAGCAGCGCACCCGGAAGAAGATCGAACTCTACCGCCAGCACGGGCTGAAGATTGCCGAGTTCGGCACCCGTCGGCGTTTCTCGTTTGCGGTGCACGACCGGGTCGTCAAAGCGCTGCGCCACTACGGCGGCGAGGCCTTCAGCGGCACCAGCAACGTGCTGCTGGCGATGCGCCACGGGGTGAAGCCCATCGGCACCCACGCCCACGAGTGGTTTATGTTCCACGGGGCGCGTTTCGGTTTCAAAATGGCCAATAGCTTGGCGCTGGAGCACTGGGTGGATGTTTATCGGGGCGATTTGGGCATCGCGCTGACCGATACCTTTACTACCCGCGCCTTTTTCGAGAGCTTCGATAAGAAGTTCGCCAAGCTGTTTGACGGCGTGCGCCACGATAGCGGCGACCCGATTGAGTTTGCCGATGCCACCATTGCCCACTACCAACGCCTGGGCATTAACCCGCTGAGCAAAACCATTATCTTCTCCGATGCACTCACCCCTGAAAAAGTGGAACGCATCCGCGCCTGCTGCCAGGGGCGTATTGGCATGGCGTTTGGTATTGGCACCAACTTCACTAACGATATTGGCGTGGCGCCCATGAACATGGTGATCAAGATGGTCGAGGCCCGCCCCGAGGGGCAGGGCTGGCTGCCGGTGGTGAAGCTGTCCGATGTGCCCACCAAGAACACCGGCGACCCGGAGATGATTGCGTTGGCTAAGCGCATTTTATCGCTGGGCGGCAAGGGAGATGAAAGCCCGCTGATCTGAGGCTGCCTGGGGCAGCCGCATGCTAAACTGCTCTTTGTATCGCACTTTGTGTTCTGGAGGCCGCCGTGCAGGATGCCCATCGCCGTAAGCTCCCCATCGGGATTCAGACGTTCTCGGATATCCGCGAGGGCGACTATTACTACGTGGATAAAACGCCGCATATCGAGCGCCTGGTCAACCAGAACAAATACTACTTTCTCTCGCGGCCGCGCCGCTTCGGCAAAAGCCTGTTGCTGGATACGCTGCGCTGCCTGTTCGAGGGCCGCCAGGCGCTGTTTGAAGGGCTATATATTCACGACAGGTGGGACTGGCAACAGCGTTACCCGGTCATTCGTATCAGCTTTGCCGATGGCGTCATGCAGAGCCGTGACGCGCTGGATGAGCGTATTCGTGATCAGCTCCGAGTTCAGCGTGAGCGGCTGGGAATTGTCCAACACCACAAGACGGATATACCCGGTGAATTTTCAACTCTGATTCGCAGCGCCCACCAGCAATATGGCCAGCGGGTGGTGGTACTGATCGACGAATACGACAAGCCGATTCTGGATAACATTCTGGAACCTGAGCGTGCTCGGGAGCTGCGTGAGGGGTTGAAGAACCTGTATAGCGTGCTGAAAGATGCCGACCCTCATTTGCACTTCGTGCTGCTCACCGGGGTTTCCAAGTTCAGTAAGGTGAGCTTGTTTTCGGGGTTGAACAACCTGAACGATATCACCCTGGATGCTCACTTAAGCACAATCTGCGGTTACACCGACGAAGACATCGATACGGTGTTCGCGCCGGAGCTACCCGGCTTGGATCGTGAAGCCATTCGTCAGTGGTACAACGGCTACCGCTGGGGCGGGCGCGAGGTAGTGTCTGTCTACAACCCCTTTGATGTGCTGCTACTGTTTCAAAAGCGCGAGTTTGCGCCGTACTGGTTCGAGTCTGCCACGCCGACGTTCCTGGTCGATATTCTCAAACAGCGGGGTGTATTTACGCCCTCACTGGATCACTGGGAAACCGAGTATGAACTGCTCAGCCAGTTCGATGTGGATCAGATCAGCACCGAAGGCCTGCTGTTTCAAACCGGCTACCTGACCATCCAGCAGGTAGAGGAGCCGCTGCTGGGATACCGCCAGTACACGCTGGGCTTCCCTAACCGTGAGGTGGAAACCAGCCTCAACCACGCCTTGCTGCCATCGCTGGGGGTCGAAAACGCCCCGCGTGAGCGTAGAACGCTGTTCCGCCATTTAAGCCAGCATGACCTTGTCGGGTTAGAAGCGCACCTAAAGGCGCTTTATGCCGGGCTGCCCCATGACTGGTACCGCAACAACCCGATTGCTCGCTATGAAGGCCATTATGCAAGCGTGTTCTACAGCCACTTCGCGGCCCTGGGGCTGGAGGTGACGGTGGAAGATGCCAGCCACCACGGCAAGGTGGATATGAGCGTGAACTTTGGCGGGCATATCTACCTGTTCGAGTTCAAAGTGGTGGAGCAGCTGCCGGAAGGTCAGGCGCTGGCGCAAATCAAGCAGAAGGGGTACGCCGACAAGTACCGCGCCTCTGGCAAGCCCATACACCTGATCGGCGTCGAGTTCTCCAGCGCCAAACGCCAGATTGTGGCGTTCGATGTGGAAACGCTCGACGCTATGTAACACCCGCGCTGGTTTACCCTTTGACCGCCTGATGAAGCGGCGCGTAGAGCGCTTCTGTGAGCGTGGCAAAGGTGTGCCCGTTGGCTTGTTCGACGAACAACCGCTCGAAGCGGGGCCACTGGCGGCTTAAATACGCGCTTTGGGCCACTTCACCAGTTTGGTAGCGGCCGCCTTCATAGGCGCTTTCGGCGGCGGCGTAGGCGTCGCTGTCTCGGCCTTTCTCTTGCGCTATATCCGGCGTGCCTTGCTTACTTAGCCAAGCAAACGCGGCTTGCGGTGCGAGCGGTAGCGGGGTTTCTAGGCCCGCTTGCCACGCGGCTAGCTGGGTTTCTAAATGCTGGCGGGCGGTATCGGCATCCACCGGCGCTAGCGTGACATGCCCCGCTTTGGAGAGCAGTTGCGTCGTCATCGGGCCATCCAGGTTGCCCGCTAGGTGCGCGACCCAGGGGCGCAGCAAGTGGCTCCAGCGGTACTGGCCGCGCCCGCTGCCTTGGCTAATCAGGCTGCTACTGAGTAGCAGCAGGCGGCAGCGGCGGCCTGCTTCATCCTGGCGCAGCTCACCCAAGGGTTCTTCCAGCGTGAGGCCGTGGGCCTCAAAGTGAATCATGGTGTCGGGCAGGGGATGCGGCCACGCGTCGAGCGCTTCTTCGTAGGCGTTGAAAAGCGCCTCCATGGGTTCGGCGAGTGCCGTGCGCATGCGTTCGCCGAACGCGCCCATGGCCAGCACGCCTTGGCCTTGAAAGCGCTCCAAGGCTTCGTGCAATGCTTCCATACGCGGCTGGCCGTTATCCACCGCGTGGCGTTGGGCGGCAATCAGCTGATCTTGGAGCTGCCAGTTTTGCAGGCCATCAAGGGCGAATGGCTCGGCGTCCAGCTCGGCGATGGCTTCCTGCTCGAAATAGACCCCTAAGCGAGTATTGAAGAAGCTGCGCACCGGCTCGCGCAGAAAGCTGCCTAGCTGCCCAAGCGAGAGGCTGGTGGGGGCGTTTTCCGGCGCTGGCAGCGTGCGGCTAGCGGCGGGTGGCGTGCGCGGGGCGTGCACCTCGCGCCATTCGTGGGCGTAGGTGAACAGTCGGCTTGCTGAGCTGTTGAAGTAAGCGCGGCTAAAAGGCTGCAGCGGATGCTCGGTGGTGAGTGTTTCCAGCAGCAGCGCGCCGTTTTCCGTTTGCCAGCCGGCTTCTAAGTGGTCGCGCAGTTGGCCCACCAGCACTGAGGGCGGCAGCGGCGTGTTATCTATCTGGCTGCGGCCGACCCAGCTCACGTAGAGCTGGTCGCGGGCGGAGAGCAGCGCTTCCAGAAACAGGTAGCGGTCGTCTTCCCGGCGGGAGCGGTCGCCGGGGCGGTAGTCGCTGCCCATCAGGTCGAAATCCAGCGGCGGCTGGGAGCGGGGGTACTCGCCGTCGTTCATGCCCAGCAGGCACACCCGCTTGAAGGGAATAGCACGCATGGGCATCAGCGTGGCGAAGTTGACCGCCCCGGCCAAGAAGCGTTGGGAAAGGCTGTGTTCATCAATCTGCGCCAGCCAGTGCTCTCGCACCATGGAGAGCGGCAGCGGGTCGTTGAGTTCCGCTTCCCGGCTGCTTTCCAGCATCTGCTGCAAGCCGCTCTCCAGCTTGGTGAGCATGATGCTCTCTTGGGCGTCGTCGGTAAGAAAGAAAGTTTCCAGCAGCTCCCTTAGCCGCGCGACCCAAGTAGCGGCATCAGTGGGTTGGCAGAAGCTCTCCCAGGTGGCTTCGAGCTTCTCTAGCAGCGTCGCCAGCGGCCCCGCTAAGCCCGCTTCCAGCCCGCCAATATCATCAAACGGTTCGATACCTTGCCACGCGTGGCCTTCGCCCACGGTGTAGCCCAGCAGCAGGCGGCGCAGGCCGAATGCCCAGGTGTTTTGGCTCAGCCCGCCGGGCAGTTCCAGCCTTTGGCGCTGCTTGGCGTTAAGCCCCCAGCGGATTCCCGCACCCTCCATCCAGCGCTCTAGCACCGGCAGGTCGCGCTCTTCTAGGCCGAAGCGCTGGCGCAGGGCGGGTACATCCAGCAGGTCGAGCAAATCGCTCACCGACAGGCGCAGCTCCGGCAGCCGTAGCAGCTTTTCCAGCGCAATCATCAGCGGCAGGCGGTGGCGGCTGGCTTGGTCGGAGAGCGTGTAGGGAATGTGCCGCGGGTCGTCGGTGGGCAGCTGGCCAAACACCGCTTCGATGTGCGGCGCGTAGCGGTCGATATCCGGCACCATGACGATGATGTCCCGTGGGCGCAGGTGTGGGTCGGCGCTGAAGGCGGCCAGCAGCTGGTCGTGGAGAATCTCCACTTCCCGCTGGGGGCCGTGGGCGATATGGAACACGATGGAGTCATCGGCAGCGGGCAGTGCGGGCCAGTGGCCTTGCGTTTCCGCCACGGGGCGCAGCTCGCGGATGTCATCTTGCAGCTGGCTGAGCAGGCAGTGGCGATCCTCGCCGCTGAACGGCTCGAACATATCGATGCGCAGTGCCTGCTGCTCGAATAGGGTTTGGTAGTTGCCTGCGTCGTCGTGCTCATCGAGCAGGCGCAGGTAGTCGCGGCCCTGCTTGCCCCAGGCGGCCAGCAGCGGCTGGGCGTGCAGGTGCAGGGCGTCATCGGCATCGCCGGTGCCCAGTACATCCAGCGCTTCGGGCATGCCGGTTTTGCGCCGCTGGCGGTAGCGCTGGGCGCGCAGAAGGTCTTTGTGCTCGATGATATCCGCCCAATAGAACTGGCAGGGGTTGTGAACGCACAGCACGATTTGGCAGCAGCGGGAGAGCGCCGCCAGCGCTTCTAGGGTTTGCTGGGGCAGCGATGAAATCCCGAAGATAATCAGCCGCCGGGGCAGCCCCGGAGGGCAGTCTTGGCCTTCCAGGTGCTCGGTGGCCTTCAAGAAGCGCTGGTGAACCTGGGCGCGGCTGCTGTTCAGCCCGGCATCGCCTTGGGTGGCGGCCACATCGTCACGCAGGATGCGCCAGAGCGCGGGCTGCCAGCGCTGGTGCTCTTCCAGCGGGCGGTGCTCACCTCTGGCGGTAATCAGCACATCGTGGCCGTTGGCCCAGGCGTCCAGCCAGTCGGCGCGGTAGACCTGGTACTGGTCGAACAGATCCGCCAGCCGCTCGGCCAGTTGGTAGTGCTTGCGCTGGTCGCGGTCGATTTCTAGAAACTGCGCCAGCGGCTCGAACACCGGCTGCCCGGCCAGGGTAGGCAGCAGGCGCAGCAGCCGCCATACCAAGCGCGACTTATCAAACGGCGAGGTTTCCGGCACGGCATCGGCATTTTGCGAAACGTGAGTGAGCACCGTGCGGTAGGCCTGCCATAGAAACCGCGCGGGCAGCATCACCTCTAGCGCCGCCGCAATCCCCGCGCCGCCGTTTTTGGGGTCTTCCGCCAGCGCCAGCTTCAGCCACTGCCCAATACCGTTGCTCTGCACCAGAATGGTTTCGTTCTCCAACGGCCCCAACGGCTGGCGGCGCATCCACTCCACCGCCAAACCGCGTAAATCTTCCAAGCGGTTAGCATGTACCACCATAAAACCAGGGGGGAGCGGAGTGGGGGAGAACAAAGCATTAGCAGGCATATGGCGGCGTTCCTTCACAGCAATCAGCGTCACGGGGTGCGGTGAGGCTATGGTGCCATAAGTTAAGTACCTTGCGGGATGTAAGATATATCGCCAAGCTGTGCCCTTTGCCATGCCATTGAGAGGAGTCCGTGATGACCGAGCCGACCAACAATAATACCCGCCGCCACTCTGCCCAAGTGGTGGATGGCCCCGGTAAAGCGGCTAGCCGCGCCATGCTGCGCGCCGTGGGCTTCAACGATGACGATTTTCAAAAGCCTCAGGTAGGTATTGCTTCCACTTGGAGCATGGTGACGCCGTGTAATAGCCATATTGGTGAGCTGGCGGAGTTTGCCCGGGATGGGGCCGATACCGCCGGTGGTAAAGGCGTGGTGTTCAATACCATCACCATTTCTGATGGCATTGCCAACGGCACTGAAGGCATGAAGTACTCGCTGGTCTCGCGGGAAGTGATTGCCGACTCCATCGAAACCGTGGCGGGTTGCGAAGGCTTTGATGGCCTGGTGGCGATTGGCGGCTGCGATAAGAACATGCCGGGCTGTGTGATGGGCTTGGCGCGACTCAATCGCCCCAGCGTGTTCGTTTACGGCGGCACCATTATGCCCGGCAAAGGGCACACCGATATTGTCTCGGTGTTTGAGGCGATGGGCGCGCACTCTCGTGGCGACATCGACCTGATCGAGCTGAAAAACATCGAAGAGACCGCGATTCCTGGCCCTGGCTCCTGTGGGGGGATGTACACCGCCAACACCATGGCTTCAGCCATTGAGGCGCTGGGTATGAGCCTGCCGGGGAGTTCAGCGCAAAACGCCATCTCCCAAGAGAAGCGCGACGACTGCAAAGCCGCTGGCGAAGCCGTGCTGGCGTTGCTGGCTCAAGACATTAAGCCTTCCGATATCATGACCCGCGAAGCGTTTGAGAACGCCGTGACCGTGGTAATTGCTCTTGGGGGCTCCACCAACGCGGTGCTGCACCTGATTGGTATGGCGCGCACCATCGGTGTCGAGCTGACTCTGGCCGATTTCACCGAGATCGGTAAGCGTGTGCCGGTACTGGCCGATTTGCGCCCCAGCGGCCACTACATGATGAGCGAGCTGGTGGCGATTGGCGGCATTCAGCCGCTGATGAAAATCCTGTTGGATGCTGGGCTGCTCAACGGCAACTGCTTAACCGTGACTGGCAAGACGCTGGCGGAGAACCTCGCTGATGTTGAGCCCTACCCGATGGATCAGCAAATCATCGCGCCGCTGGGTAACCCGATTAAAGCCGAAAGCCACCTGCGTATTCTGTTTGGCAACTTAGCGCCGGAAGGGGCGGTGGCGAAAATTACCGGCAAAGAGGGCACGCGCTTTAGCGGCTCGGCGCGGGTGTTTGGCTCGGAAGAGGAAGCCCAGGCGCGAATTAATGACGGCACCGTGGTCGCGGGCGATGTGGTGGTGATTCGCTACGAAGGCCCGAAAGGTGGGCCCGGGATGCGCGAAATGCTCACCCCTACCTCGGCCATTATGGGCCGTGGTTTAGGCAACGACGTGGCGCTGATTACCGATGGTCGTTTCTCTGGCGGCAGCCACGGGTTTGTGGTGGGGCATGTATCGCCGGAAGCGTTTGATGGCGGCCCGCTGGCGCTGGTGGAAGATGGTGACGCCATCACCATTGATGCCGAAGCCGATACCATTGATGTGCATATCAGCGATGAAGAGATAATGCGCCGCCGCGCGGCCTGGCAGCAGCCAGCACCTCGCTATACGCGCGGTGTACTGGCCAAGTACGCCAAGCTGGTTAGCTCTGCGAGTACCGGCGCGGTGACTGATCAAGAGTAACCCGCGAAGCGTCACCCATGCGGTTAGGCTGTCACTAAGTCGTCAAGCGCAAGGCGTAGCATTAACGCTTTGCGCTTTTTATTGAATGAACGGTGGGCACGATGACGATAGAGAAGCAGGCAAGAGGTCGAGCCAGCGAAGTCTTTTGGGCTTTTTTAGCGCTGGGGCTGACCTCGTTTGGTGGGCCGGTCGCGCACCTTGGCTACTTTCGCACGGCGTTTGTAGAAAGACGCCAGTGGCTAAGCGAACAGGCCTACGCGGATTTAGTCGCGCTGTGCCAATTTTTGCCAGGGCCAGCCAGTAGCCAGGTAGGCTTTGCGTTGGGGCTGATGCGGGCAGGCCCTTGGGGCGCGGCCATGGCGTGGCTGGCATTCACGCTTCCTTCGGCGTTGGTATTGGCGATGTTTGCCATGGGCGCGACGCTGCTAGATGGGCCGATGGCCAGCGGTATTATTCACGGCTTGAAGATTGTCGCGGTGGCCATTGTGGCCCATGCGGTGTGGGGGATGGCGCGTAACCTCTGCCCGGATAAAACCCGCGCAGGCATTGCGCTTGCGGCGGTGTTTTCCGTGGTGGTGGTGAGCGGGCCGTTGGGGCAGGTGAGTGCGATTGTGCTGGGTGGTTTAGTGGGGCTGTTGCTCTGCCGTGAAAGTGCTCAGGGAGAGCTGGCCGACTCGCTGCATTTTGCGGTGTCACGTAAGGTAGGCATGATTTCCCTAGGGCTTTTTGTAGCGCTGCTGGTGCTGTTGCCGTTACTGGCCGGTGGTGCTGTGTGGCTGGCCGTGGTCGATTCGTTCTACCGCTCGGGGGCGCTGGTGTTTGGTGGTGGTCATGTGGTGCTGCCGCTGCTGGAAGCCGAAGTGGTGCAGTCCGGTTGGATAACGGCGGATGAGTTCTTGACCGGCTATGGGGCTGCACAGGCAGTGCCAGGGCCACTGTTCACCTTTGCAGCCTATCTAGGGGCTTTGCTCCCAGGGCTGCCTAGCGTGATTGGCGCACTGTTGGCGCTGCTGGCGATTTTTGTACCGGGCTTTTTGCTTTTGGTAGGCGTGCTGCCGTTTTGGAACCGTTTCCGTCAGTGGGGAAGCGCTCAGGCACTGATGCGTGGTGCCAATGCAGCGGTGGTGGGTATTTTAGCGGCCGCGCTCTACAACCCCGTATGGACCAGCGCCATTGTAGGGCCTTACGAGTTTGCTCTGGCGCTAACGGGCTTTTTGCTATTAACCGTTTGGAAATTACCCGCCTGGCTGGTGGTGATAGTGGTAGCGCTGGGAGGCGTAGTGATTGCGGCGTGATAATACGGCTTAAAACGATTCGCCCCACAAAAGTGGGGCGATTAGTCAGTGCAACATCCATAGAAGCTGTACAAATATAAGTGCCGAGATGTGTTGAGGTAAATAATAACGCTTGGGCTGTGGCTATGGCGCCTCCAGCTCTAAGGTGCGACGCAGGACATTGAGCTCGTCAATATCCAAATGCTCCAGCCTTCCGGCGAGCAGGTCGCTGATCTTTTGAACGGGCAAGCCAGCCTGGCGGGCTATTTCACGGCTTCCCAGATCTGATACGGCGATCAGGCGGGTAATAATACGCATGAGGCGCGTACGTTTTTCTAATTCCCTGACATCGAGGTCAGGGCTGCTTCGCGGAGGATCCAGCGTTTCTGCGTGAGCAGTTGAGTATGCCGTACTCATGTGACTCCATCAGTCGGAAATGACCAACACACAATGCCGCCAAGTCGCGTGGTTTTCAATGCCTAATTTGATGAAAATTTCACGATCACGCTAACACCCGCAAATGCCCGTGGCTCTGGTAAACTATGCGCCTTCCTATTTCTGAGTGAGCTGCGCGCTGTGCGTGGCTTATCGACCGCTTTCTAGCTTAAATAGGCCGTTGGCCGAGGAGTTTTGCATGACGAACAGCGCACCCAAAGTGGGCGTGATCATGGGGTCTAAGTCGGATTGGCCGGTCATGGAGCACGCGGTGGCGATGTTGGAGCGGTTGGGCGTTGCCTATGAAACCCGCGTGGTATCGGCGCATCGCACTCCTGATCTGCTGTTCGACTATGCGAAAAGCGCCTCTGAACGCGGCCTTCAAGTGATTGTGGCTGGCGCTGGCGGCGCTGCACACCTTCCGGGGATGGTCGCGTCACAAACGGCGCTGCCGGTACTGGGGGTGCCGGTGGAGTCCAAAGCACTGAAAGGGTTGGATTCACTGCTTTCTATTGCTCAAATGCCGGGCGGTATTGCGGTAGGTACGCTAGCTATTGGCAAAGCGGGAGCCACCAACGCAGGCCTGCTGGCAGCACAAATTGTGGGCCTTCAGGATAGCGCCGTGCGTGCAGCTGTTGAGACCTTCCGTGCAGAGCAAACTCAGCTGGTATTGGATAACCCTGACCCCCGTCCCGATGCACCTGCCACCAATCACTCCGCACAATAGGTCGCCCAACATGAGCACTCAAATTGCAAAAAATATTGGTGTTCTAGGCGCGGGCCAATTGGGTCGTATGTTGGCGCTGGCGGGTTACCCGTTGGGGAACACCTTTACCTTTTTAGATACCACCGGTAACCCCAGCGCGGGTATCGGTGAAGTCATCATTGACCCAGACAACCAGCACTTGGCGGCATTTCTCGATAAGGTCGATGTGGTGACCTACGAATTTGAGCATCTGCCCGTTGAGCTCGTGCAGCAAATCGAGCAGCACAAGCCGGTTTACCCAGGCAGTCGCGCCATCGCGGTATGCCAAAACCGGGTGGAAGAGAAAACGCTGTTTGACCGTTTGGGCATTCCTACCCCCGCTTATCGCGTGGTTGAAAGCGCTGAGCAGCTCCAGGCTGCAGCGGCCGAATTAGGCTGCCCGGTAGTGGCCAAATCAGTGACCGAAGGTTACGACGGCAAGGGCCAGGCGGTGCTGAAAGCGCCGGAGCAGGCCCAAGAGGCGTGGGAAGCGATTGGCCATTCTCAGCTGATCGTCGAGGCGTTCGTTGATTTTGTACGCGAAGTATCGATGATTGCGGTGCGCGGCCGCGATGGGGACGTGGTGTTCTACCCCATGGCGGAAAACCAGCACGTGGGCGGAATTCTGCGCTACTCCGTGGCTCCGCTACCGGATTTGGACGCCAGCGTTCAACAAGCGGCCGATAACTATATTCGTGTGTTGCTGGATGAGCTGGATTACGTGGGCGTGCTGGCGCTGGAGCTGTTCCAAACCCGCGACGGCAGCCTGCTGGCCAACGAAATGGCCCCACGCGTACACAATTCTGGCCACTGGACGATGGACGGCGCGGTCACCAGCCAGTTCGAGAACCACCTGCGGGCTATTCAAGGCTTGCCGTTGGGCGCGACAAACGCCATTGCACCGACCTGCATGGTGAATGTGATTGGCCTGGAAGGCGACAACGCAGCGCTGCTGGCCATTGCCGACACCCACCTGCACCGCTACGACAAAGCTGAGCGTCCAGGGCGTAAGCTGGCCCATGTGAACGTCGTGGCGGAGAATCACGCCGAGCTACTGGAAAAAGTGCGCGCTTGCCAGGCGTTGATACCGGATGCGCCCCCCGTGGAATGGAGTTTTGAATCCGCGCTGTAAGCTATTAGCCGCCTGAGTTAGGCGGCTTTTTTATTATAGTCAGTCACTACTTTTGTCGCTTAAACGTGCTAAAACAGATGTATTAAAAAGATCCTAATCAATAAGATTGGCGTTAAGCCGACTGAAGAACAGGGAGTTTGTATGTCGCCCTCCACACCCCTCGCCACCACGGCGACGGCCTCCGGGCTGCGTAGTGGCTATCAACGAGACCACCACATCACCATGCAGCGTTTGCGCGGTGAAAAAGTGCGCCTGCTTTACGACAACCTATGGCAGCCGGTGCTGAGCAGCGTACTGGCGGGTGGGCTCTTGGTGGCGGCCATGTGGCCAGTAGTGGATTCCGCGCTACTGCTGGGGTGGTTTACGGTCCTGGCGGTGATTTCTGGGCTTAGGCTACTGCTAGCCCAGCGGTTTAAGCGCCTGCCCGCGCTACAGCAGCAGCGCCAACGCTGGCTGCGCTGGTTTGCCATGGGGGCGATTGCCTCTGGCTGCGTGTGGGGGGCGTCGGGCGTGCTGCTGTTCAGCCACGACCACCCGGGCCAAATTGCCGCGCTCTCGATTGTACTGGCCGGGATTGCTGCCGGCGGTGTGACCACGCTTTCGTCAGTGTGGTGGATTGCGATTGGCTTTGTACTGCCAATTCTTTTGCCTTTGAAGCTGCAGTTTTTGCTCCAGGGCTCGTCGCTATCGATTTTGATTGGTCTGATGCTGGTGCTGTTTTTAGGTCTGATTATGGCGACCAGCCGCCGTTTTAGCCGCACCATTCACGACAATATCGCCCTGCGGGTGAACATGGCCGCCCGCGAGGCGCAGCTGCGCGAAAGCGAGAACCGCTACCGCTCTATTTTTCAGCACTCGCCGCTGGGGGTGCTGCACTTTGACGAGCAAGGGCAGATCACCGACTGCAACAGCAAGCTGTTGGACATTTTAGACGTTGAACGCTCCAAGCTATTGGGTTACCGCATGCTGGACCGCTCTGCCGACCGTGGGGTTGCCCAGGCGGTGAGGGATGCGCTGGAAAAAGGCACGGGGTATTACGAAGGCACTTATCAACTTCCCAAAGCCAGTGTGGGCACGCCCTTGCGGGCGTTCTTCAATGGTGTGCACAGCGCGAGTAACCAGATGGTGGGCGGTGTGGCGATTATTGAAGACTTCACCGAGCGAAAGCGCAGCGAGGCGATTATTTACCGCCAAGCCTACTACGATGCCTTGACCGATTTACCTAACCGCAGGCTGTTTATCGAGCGCTTAGAGACGCTATGTAACGAGCAAGCAAGCGACCAGCGCGGTGGCTTGGTGATGTTTATGGATATGGACCGCTTTAAGCTGATTAACGACACCTTGGGCCACGCGGCAGGCGATGATTTGCTGGTGCAGGTCGCACGTCGTTTGGAGTCGTGTTTGCAGGCAGACGATATGGCCGCTCGTTTGAGTGGCGATGAGTTCGTGCTGCTGGCGCTGTTTGATGTGACAGAGAGTGAGGCGTTGAACGCTGCCGCGGCCCATTACATGAACACCGTGCAACAGGCGCTGGCGGGCGAGTATCGGCTAGAGAGCCGCTGGGTGGAGGTGACGCCGAGTATGGGCTACACCTGTTTTGATGCCACGGCCTGCGACCATACGGATGTGCTTAAACAGGCAGATACGGCCATGTATCAAGCGAAGACCGAAGGCCGGACGCGGCTGCGCCGCTACCAGCCTTGGATGCGTGATGAAGTGCATAAACGCGTTGCTGAGCAAGCGCCTAACCTGCCAGTTGACCGCTAAGCAGTAGCCACAGGGCAATCAACGCAAAGTGCCCTGGGTACCAGGCTAACCAAAGACGGCGCGGCATCTCCAGCGCCACTGGCGGCACCCGCTGGGCAGCACCGGCAGCCAGCATGAGCACGATGACGCAAGTAGCGACGGTAAATGATTTAGCCATGTCAGACGCGTTCATCTGCCCGGCAATCCACAGCACGGGAAACGCTGCTAGCCCCGCCCAAAGGCGTGATTTCAAGGCATTTCGGGTTTCGCTGAGCGCCTGCATGGCAAACATAAACAGCGGAATTAACAGCAGGCCGTTGTGGCCATACTCCACCCAGAACCCCAGCAGGTACCATACGGTTACGCCGACGGCGGCTCCTAGCATCAGCCAGCCTAACCCCAAGGTTTGCTGCTGGTAGTGTTGCCAGCCTTGGCGTACCAGCGCACCCAGGGCCAAGCCGCTGGCCAGGGTAAAGCAGACGTTCAAAATAAACGCATCGGAGGCGCGGGGCATCAGCATATAGGGCAGCTGTGCGGCGAGGCCGATAATCAAAATCCGCCGTGAGTAGCGCAGCGGATTACGCGTATTAAACAAACCGTGCCACGCCACCATGGCGGCAAACAGCGGAAACGCAATGCGCCCAATCGAAGAGCCAGCCCAGCCTAAATCCCAGTCCCCTGGCAGCACGTAGCGGGTCAGGTGGTCTACGGTCATGGTAAACAGCGCCAGCCACTGGCCCCACGCGGTCCAGTGGGAAGAGGGGCGGAACACCTCTGCGGTGCTTGCCTGTGGCGTTGCGTGAGCCGCCGTCGATTCAGCCATGCTACCTCCTTGTATGTGGTTAAGTGATAGTAAAGACCCGGTTTGGCTGAGCAAGTTCGCTAGGGAGATGGGGCATTAGCTCGCGCTGAAAATCGGTTTACCCAGCGCCCATACGTGATCAATGGCCCAGCGGCCTTCGCTTAGCACGATAAAATCCGCATCTGCGCCGGGCGCAAGGCGGCCTTTTCGGGGCAGCTTCAAGGTATCTGCAGCGGTGGTGGACGTACAGTGCAGCGCCTGCTCCATGCTGATCTGGTGGTCATTGACACACTCGCCCAGTACCTCAAATAGGCTGCTGAGTTTACCGGGTTTTAGGCCAATAAACCGATGCTGGTCATCAAATTCCGGCAGTGAAGCGTTGGCATCGGAGGAGAGGCTGAGCTGGTGGGGCTCAATACGCGCTTTCAGCGCCCGCGCCACCGCCTCAGAGGCGGGCACTTCGCCACCTGCTAGCAGCTCGGGCGTGGTGCTGGTGGTAAAGTCGATGCGCCCCCCTTCACGGGCAAAGCGCAGGCCATCTTCAAACAGCGAGGCGGTGCGGTTGATATGGGTGGGGTAGAACTGCGCCAGCGGAATGGCGCTGTTTTTGGCGACCTGGCGCAGCGGCTCCAGGTGGGAGTCAGCGTCGCCGGTGTGGATAAACACGATGCCCGATTTGCCTGCCAGCAGCCCTGCGGTGCGGGCGTCGGAGGCCAGCCGCGTCAGCTCCTGAGTGGTGGGCTGGGAGCCGCGATGGTCACTAATCGCCACTTCGCCCACGCCGATAAATTCAGGAATATAGAGAATGTCGCTGGCTACCGAGCCGGTCAGCGTGACGGGCGGCAGCTGATAAGAGCCAGTGTAGGCATAGGTGCTTAGCCCGCCTGCGGCAAGCTCCCGCGCTTTGCCAATCAGGTTGGCGGGGGTGCGAGTGAGGGCATCGGTGCCCAGCGCGCCAATCAGCGTAGTCACACCCGAAGCGCAGGCATCCTCCAGGCTGAGTTCGGCAGTGCGGTTGCCAAAGCCGCCCTCACCGCCGCCGCCAATGTAGTGCACCAACGGGTCGACTAGGCCTGGAATCACCCTGCGGCCTTCCAGGTCGATGGTGTGTTTGATAAGCGTACCCAACTGGTACGCCTCGTTAGCATCCAATACCGCCGCAATACGCTGGTCGGCGATCAGTAGGTGGCACAGCCCGCGAGGTTCGGGGGCAAAGAGCTGGGCATTTTTTACAAGTGTCAGCATGGGTTTCCCAGGAGAGTGATGAGCAAACGATAAGCGCCGACCTGGGGCCGGCGCTGGTGTTGGTATCGTCACGCTATTTAAACAGGTCGCTTATAAGCGTACATCGTAGTTGAAGTAGCGATTCATGATTTCATCATAAGTGCCGTTCTCTTTAATCGCACGCAGGGCGTCGTTAAAGCGCTCAGCGAGCGCTTCATCCCGAGGGCGAAATGCCATGCCCACGCCTTGGCCAAAGATCTCTTCGGGCTGCTTGATGAAGTCGCTGATGCGTTTGTAGTTGCTCTCTGGGGTGTCGATATCGATGGTGGCTTCAGCAATGGGGTAGTCCATAAAGGTCAGGTCTAGGCGGCCTGCCATCAGGTCGGTGACCACATCGTCTGCGCCGGTATAGCGGCGGATCTCCAGCACGTCGCCGTAGCGTTCGGTGACGTAGTTATCCTGCAGCGTGGCGCGCTGAACGCCGACGGTTAAGCCTTCCAGGCTGGCGCGGTCTTCAATATCGATCTCTTTGTCGCGGGTGGTGATCCAGGCGCTGGGGGTGGTGTAGTAGGCTTCGGAGAACAGCACCCGCTGGGCACGCTCGTCGGTAATCGCCATGGAGGACATAATGGCGTCGTAGTTACGCGCCAGCAGGCCAGGAATGATGCCGTCCCAGTCTTGCTCTACCCACGTACAGCTAACTTCCATGTAGGCGCAGGCGGCGTTGCCCAGCTCAATTTCAAAACCGGTAAGGGTGCCGTCGGCTTCCCGGTACATAAACGGCTCGTAAGGAACATCGACACCCAGACGGATCTCGTCGTAGTCCCGCGCCAGTGCGGCAGTGGATACCATTGAAAGTGAAACACCTGCCGCAAGAATAGCGGCCACGGACAGCGTTGTATAACGCATAGTCAGTCTCCTGAAGCGATTATTAGTAGGTATGTGGGTGTTGCTTAATGCCAAGCGCCTTTAAGGGCGGCTACAGCATGGATGCGCTAAGCGCAGGAGTGCCGTGCGTTTCTCACGCATGGCAACGTTCACGCGCAGGGGCGTGAATTGGCATGGGCATGCCAAAAGGAGGGGGCTATTCGTCGAACCATTCGCTCAGGTAGAAACGGGCAATGGTGCCACGGGTACCTGGGCGAAGCGCGTGCAGCGCGGGGGATAAGCAGTGGCGTGAAGTCATGGTGGCATCTCGCTTGCGTGCCTCCCCAGGTGGGGAGGCACACTTAAGCAGCTAGCGCTTACTCTTCGCCGAAGTAACGGGCGTAGATTTCATCGTAAGTGCCGTCTTCCTGAAGCTCAGCCAGGGCTTCGTTGAACTGCTCGGCCAGCGCTTCATCACGCTGACGGAAGGCAATACCGAAACCGTCGCCGAAGTACTCTTTCGGCTCGCTGATGCGCTCACCTACGACTACGTACTCAGCTTCTTCGCTGTCTAGCAGCGTGGACTGGCCGATCGGGAAGTCGAGGAACACGATATCCAGACGCTGGGCTTCCATATCCAGCACCATGTCGTCGGCAGTGGAGTAGCGGCTGATTTGCGCGACGCTGCTGAAGTTATCGGTGACGAAGTTATCCTGCAGGGTGCCACGCTGGACGCCAATGGTTTTGCCTGCGAGGGTCTCTTCATTGGCTTCGCTGATATCCAGGCTGCTCGGGGCGAACCAGGCAGATGGCATGGTGATGTAGGGGTCAGAGAACAGCACCTGCTGGCGACGCTCGTCGTTGATGGTCATGGAGGACATGATCGCATCGTAGTTGCGTGACATCAGGCCAGGAATAATACCGTCCCACTCCTGCTCAACCCACTCACAGGTAACACCGATGCGCTCGCACAGGGCGTTGCCCAGGTCGATGTCGAAACCGGTTAGCTCACCATCAGCGGTGCGGTATTCCATGGGCTCGTAGGGAACGTCAACGCCAATGCGAACGTTGTCGTAGTCGCGTGCTTGTGCAGAAGACGCTGCCGCAACGGCCAAGCCCAGCAGGGAAACAGTCAGTAGTTTTTTCATTTTATACTCCAATAGAAACAGGTTCACCGAAGGTGATCCCCTTTAAGCTACCCCAGGTTGAGGTTGGCGAAAAGGGGGGAGCCTGCATATAAACCAACGTTTGTTTTACGCTGGACGTGTTGGATTTATTGTAGCTAGGAATTTTGTGGCCGCAGGTGGGCCAGCAGCTTTTTCTCAAGGAAACGGAAAAAGTACAAAATCGCGAAGGTTAAGCAGAGATAGATCGCCGCGACAAACAAGAACGCATCAAAGGGGGCGTAGAAGCGAGCATAGACGAAGCGCGCCGCACCGGTGAGATCCATGAGCGTGACTACGCTGGCAATGGCGCTGGCGTGAAGCATGAAAATCACTTCATTGCCGTAAGCGGGCAGTGCACGACGAAAGGCGCTAGGCAGAATAATCCGCCGCATCATCAGGCTTTGCGACATGCCGTAGGCGCGCGCTGCCTCAATTTCACCTTTAGAGGTTGCCTTGATGGCGCCACGGAAAATCTCGGTGGTGTAGGCCGCCGTGTTCAGCGTAAAGGCGATAAGCGCCGGGTAGAAGGCTTCTCTTAGCACCGGCCACAGGAAGGTTTCCTGAATGCCGTCAATAAACACCACACCGTAATAGATGATGTAGAGCTGAATCAGCAGTGGCGTGCCGCGAAATACGTAGGTGTAAAAGTACACCGGCAGGCTGATCCACTTATGCTTTGAGCTGCGCATAATGGCCAGCGGCACCGCTAGAATTAACCCGGCCACCAGCGATAGAAACACCAGCTGTGTGGTGGTCACCAACCCTTCCCAATAGTAGCCCAGGGTGGTGGGGGTGAAAATCAGGTTATCCGCCAGCAGATCGTTAAACCATGCAGAGATGTCTAGCATGTCACTGCCCCCCAAAGCCGATGTCGTAACGTTTTTGTAGCCGTGCAAAAATCCACTCAGACACGCTGGCGATCAGCAAATACGCCACCGCCACGGGGATTAAAAACACAAAGGGCTCGTGGGTCGCGCGGGAAGCTTCAGCCGCAACCCGCACCATATCGGTCAGGCCAATCACCGAGACAAGCGCAGTGGTTTTGAGCAGTACCATCCAGTTATTGGAGAGGCCAGGCAGCGCGTGGCGCATCATCTGGGGAAAGCGAATGCGCCGAAACACCAGGGCATCGCTCATGCCGTAGGCTTTGCCAGCTTCAATTTGGCCGTTATCCACCGCCATAAATGCACCGCGGAAGGTTTCGCCCATATAGGCACCAAAGATAAAGCCAATGGTGAGTACGCCTGCTGCAAAGGCATTGAAATTAATATAAATATCAATTTCATAGTTGTAGTACAGCATGTCGCTGATGGCGTTGACGCCGATCTGGCCGCCGAAGAACAGCAGCATCATCAGTACTAAATCCGGCACCCCACGAATCACCGTGGTGTAAACGGTGGCGGTGCGGCGTAAGAACCAGTTACGCGACATCTTGGCGCTGGCGGTAAGTAGGCCAAGAATAATCGCCAGTATCAGCGATAGAACGGCCAGTTGAACGGTAACGCCCGCCCCTTCGATCAGGCGGGGGCCGTAACCTTGCAAATCAAGCATGGTGTGCGTGCCTCGCGATCAGTATTTAGGAGCCAGGAACTGCTTTAGGCGCGGTGACTGCGGGTTTCCCAGCACATCGTCTGGCATGCCTGCTTCTTCTACTAGGCCTTGGTGTAAGTAAATCACCTTGCTGGAGACGTCACGAGCAAAGCTCATTTCGTGGGTGACGACCACCATGGTACGCCCTTCATTGGCTAAATCGCGCATGACTTTCAGCACGTCGCCCACCAGCTCCGGGTCGAGGGCCGAGGTAGGCTCGTCGAACAGCATCACTTCCGGGTTCATGGCAAGCGCTCGGGCAATCGCGCCGCGCTGCTGCTGGCCGCCAGACATTTGTGCCGGGTAGGCATTGGCACGGGCGCTTAGCCCCACACGGTCCAGCAGCGAGTGGGCGTGCTCGATGGCCTCCTTTTTCGGCTTACCTAGCACGTGAATGGGCGCTTCAATGATGTTTTCCAGCAGCGTCATGTGCGCCCATAGGTTGAAGCTCTGAAACACCATGGAGAGCTTGGCGCGCATTTGCACCACCTGTTTCCAGTCGGCGGGCTCGCGGCCGTGCTTGGTGGTTTTGAAACGGATTTGCTCGCCGTGAACATACAGCTCGCCATCGTCGGGCTGTTCCAGCAGGTTCATACAGCGCAAGAAGGTGCTTTTGCCTGACCCTGAGGCACCAATGAGGGTGATGACGTCACCTTTTTGGGCTTCCAGAGAGAGGCCTTTGAGGACTTCTGTATCGCCAAAGCGCTTTTTAATATTGCGCACTTCAAGGGGAGTAGGCGTAGCGGCCATAACTTAGGCTCCAGTACAGGGTTGCCGCAGCAGCAACAGATGAATTCGTCGTGCGTGTGTGCGGCTGGCGCGAAAAAAGGGGCGATTCTATCAGGACTGTGCCAAATGCGCGTACTTTATCAGGGCGACATTGGTCTTGGTGTACGGCATTGTGTCCTGATTGCCCCTTTACGTTATTGTTATAAAAGCGTCTTTACTGACGCTAATCGGTGTTACTGGTGGTGTGTAAGGTCACGTGATGGCGTGACTGGGCACGACTAGCAGAGCTGCTCGTGCCCCGATTTCGACCTGAGCATTGGGAAACACCACGTGCAGCGGTGTCTCTTCCACCACAAAGTCGCCCGCCACGCTATCTTTGGCTAGGCAGGTGCCTGGTTCAAAGCGGCTGAAGTTGGGAACATCGTTATCAAAGCAGAGAGTAAACCCTTCCGCTTGGCGCATCAGCTCATGCTGCACTTTGAAAAAGGCCATGGTGTCAGCGGGTTTTTTCGGCGGTTCATAGCCTGCGCTGAGCGTACTAAGCAGAGTCAGCATCGGTTCCAGCGCTGCCATATCGTTCTCACCGAATGGGGCGACTTGACCAAGTTCAAACGTAAACGCCTGGGCGTGATGGTAGTGTTTGCTGTAGTGGGAGAAGGTCCAGCTATGTTGATGCTGATGCAGCACTGCCTGCATATCGGCGGCGGCTAACCATTGCCACTGCTCGGCGTCGGTGGCGCAAAGCGCATAAGGTTCTACCACAAAGCGTGTGTATAAACTGCCACGGATAGCGGTGTGTAGGTCGTAGTGCAGTTTTGGCAGCGCATGGTGGCGGGCGTAGAACGTGTCCACCGCTTCCATTAGTTCCCTTGCCCGATCAGGTTCGCTGCCCTGTTCGTCGAGCTCGCGCTTGAACAACCGGTTGAGGTTGGTCGTGATAAAGCGCTTCTGTGCTTTTAACGCGGGGATGTTGCCCAAGATGACCAGGACCGGCGCGCCGAGCTGTTCGGTGCTGGCTTCCAGAGCGCTCAGCCAGTCGCCGATCAGTTCTACAGGTGCGGTTTCATTGCCATGAATGGCGGCAGAAAAAATACATGCATGAGCGCCAGGGCGCAGAATGTTAGGCGTTAATTCTATAATCCCCGGCCCGTGCAGATGGTAAGTACCGCTTGGAAAGCGGCCGATGCGCGGAGAGGGGCGTTCCTCATCGAGGGTCCAGTCGAGCCATTGGCCTAGCATGAAAGTGTCCTTAAGCATGGGCTTCGCTTTTTGTTGCCCCTAGCTTTACCACGCTGACTCCTCATCACAAGAGGAGGCGTCGTTCGCGTGAAAATGGCCGGTGGGATGATGAAAGTTGCCGGTACAAAAAAACGCTCATGGCACAGGGCCATAAGCGCTTTTATCACGGGCGCTCTTGTATCAATCGCGCTCTAGAGGGTGTTTAACCTGCCCGCTGTCGCTGCATTTCTTCTCTGTACTCTTTCGCCAACGATGTCTTTTGATTCTCCTGCAGGCCGCGCCCGGCAAGTTGGAACACCTCCTGCTCCTCTTCGTCTAGGTGGTGGGTCACCAAATGTTGCAGCTGTTTGGCATGGGTGAGCCAGTTGCTAGCGCTGTAATCGGTGTCATCTAGCAATTCGATGAGCTCATCAATTTCGTGGTGCTCTGCCACGCTGTGGCGCGCTTTTTCCTGGGTAAGATCGATATCCATCATGGGGACATACAGTGCGCGCTCTTCGGCGTTAGCGTGGTGCTTCAGCTCGGCGCGCACCTGTTGGTACAGCGTGTCACGCTCTTCGCTGTCGCCATGGGTTTCTACCAAGCGTGCCAGCAGGTCCCGCTGAATATCGTGGTCTTTGCGCAGTGCTTCGAAAATCGTCATGCCGGACTCCTTGGCGTTATACGTGAATGAAACAACTCGTAAAAACGATACAAGAAAAATTAGTGCTGAAGTGGCAAAAGCGCAAGGTCGGCGCGTCGATGAAATCGAAGCGCGGCGTCGAAAACATTCGCTTTTATCTACGCTTAACTACGCTATGTTTTAAATAGTTTTCGCTGCCCGCAGTGGCAACCTGTCTGATGCTTGAATGCATGTGCAAAGGAGTGAGTAATGACGAAGGTACTGGTGCTTTATTATTCCATGTATGGTCACATCGATACCCTGGCTGCCGCCGTCGCGGAAGGGGCGAAAGGTGTTGATGGCGTAGAGGTCACGGTGAAACGCGTGCCTGAAACCATGCCAGACGAGGCATTCAAAAACGCGGGCGGAAAGCAGGATTTCACCACGCCGGAAGCCACGCCTCAGGAGCTGGCCGATTACGATGCCATCATCTTTGGCACGCCGACCCGCTTTGGCAACATGGCTGGCCAGATGCGCACGTTCTTGGACCAAACCGGTGGCTTATGGGCCAACGGCGCGCTGCGTGGCAAGGTGGCGAGTGTGTTCACCTCTACCGGTACCGGCGGTGGCGATGAGATGACTATTACTTCCACCTGGACCACGCTGGCTCACCACGGCATGGTGATTGTGCCGATTGGCTACGGCATTGAAGAGCAGTTTGATATTTCCAAGGTAAGCGGCGGCACGCCATACGGTGCTGCAACGCTGGCCGGTGGTGATGGCTCCCGTCAGCCGGATGATCGCGAGCTAAAAATCGCTCGCTTCCAGGGTAAACATGTTGCTGAGATTGCTGCCAAACTAGCGAGCTAACCTTTAGCTGAAAATGCTAGCTGAAAACGAGCAACGCCTCGCTGCTGATGCAGCGAGGCGTTGTACATTATGGGGCGTTGTTTTTATAGGGGATTAGCTGCCAATCCGCTCGGCAATGGCTTTACCCAAACTGACCGTGGTGCCCTGGCCACCTACATCGCGGGTGAGCACTTGGCTATCGCCTTCGCTCAGCACGGCTTCAATGGCATCGACCATGGCGTCGCCAGCCTCTTTATAGCCCAGGTGCTCCAGCATCATCGCGCCAGACCAGATTTGGCCGATGGGGTTGGCAATGCCCTTACCGGCGATATCCGGCGCGCTGCCGTGTACTGGCTCGAACAGGCTGGGGAATTTGCCTTCCGGGTTGATGTTGGCCGAGGGCGCAATGCCGATGGTGCCGGTACAGGCCGGGCCTAAGTCGGAAAGAATATCGCCAAACAGGTTGCTGCCCACCACCACATCAAACCAGTCCGGGTGCAGCACAAAGTTGGCGGTCAAAATATCAATGTGGAATTTATCCACGGCGATCTCTGGGTACTGCTTGGCCATCTCGGCCACGCGCTCGTCCCAGTAAGGCATGGTGATGGAGATACCGTTGGATTTAGTGGCCGAGGTGAGCTTTTTGCGCGGGCGGGTTTGCGCTAGATCAAAAGCGTACTTCAGCACGCGGTCAACGCCGATACGGCTCATCACCGTTTCTTGAATGACGATTTCACGCTCGGTGCCTTCATACATCTTGCCACCGACGCTGGAGTACTCGCCCTCGGTGTTCTCGCGCACCACGTAAAAGTCGATATCACCGGGCTTGCGGCCCGCCAGTGGGCTTTTAATGCCAGGCATTAACCGGCAAGGGCGCAGGTTGATGTACTGGTCGAACTGGCGACGGAACTGCAGCAGTGAGCCCCACAGTGAAATATGGTCCGGCACTTTGTCTGGCCAGCCCACCGCCCCATAGAACAGCGCATCAAAGCCTTTGAGCTGCTCAAACCAGTTGTCAGGCAGCATTTTGCCGTGTTCCAGGTAGTAGTCGCAGCTACCGAACTCAAACGTGGTGAATTCCAGGTCGATATTGAAGCGCTTGGCAGTGGCTTCTAGTGCGCGAATACCCTCGGGCATGACTTCGGTACCGATACCGTCGCCAGCAATGACTGCAATACGATGGGCCATGGGGGCTCCTTGTTTTGTTAGACGTTACAAAAGTAGCAGGGCGTGCTTCCGTGGTATGAGTGTAGCGCCTGTTGGCGTCGAGATAATCAGGCTACTATGCAAGCTATTGTTGCCTTAAAGTGAAGAATCCCATGATGCTGGATGATCTTGCCTTTTTTCAGCAGCTTGCCCGGGCAGGGAGCTTAACCGCTACCGCCCGAGAGTTGGGCCTGTCGCTCTCGGCCGTCAGCAAGCGCTTAAAGCAGCTAGAAGCCCGGCTAGGCGTGACGCTGGCGGCGCGTACCACTCGCCGCCTGACGCTGACCGCCGAAGGGGAGCGCTATCTCACTCAGGGCGGGCTGATTTTAGAAGAGCTGCAAACGCTGGAAAGCGCACTCAGCGATACCGCGAGCCAAGGGCTAACCGGACGGCTGCGAGTTAACGCGACCTTTGGCTTTGGCAGGCGGCATATTGCGCCGCTGCTCTCACGCTTTTGCGCCCAGCACCCGGCCATAGAGAGCTGGCTGGAGCTGACCAACTTCCCGCTTAATTTAAGCGATCACGGTTTTGATATAGGGATTCGCATTGGCGAGCCGCCGGATTCGCGCCTAGTGGCCAAGCGTATTCTGCCCAACCGACGGGTGCTGTGCGCCTCGCCAAGCTATATGGCGCAGATGCCCGCGTTGAACGTACCGAGCGATCTTGCCCAACACAGCTGCCTAGTGATTCGTGAAAACGATAGCGACTTCCCGCTCTGGCGCTTTGAGCATCGCCACTCGCAGCAGCGCCAAGCGGTGAAGGTCAGCGGGCCGTTGGCCAGCAACGACGGCGAGGTGATTACCCGCTTAGCACTGGATGGCCACGGCGTGATGCTGCGCTCCTGGTGGGATGTCAACGAGCACTTGGCAAGCGGTTCACTGCAGAATCTACTGCCCGATTGGCAGGGCGTGCGCGCCGACTTTTACGCCGTGTTTGAGCACCGCCGCCATGTTCCTGCGCGCATCAGTGCATTGATCGATTTCTTACAGCGGGAAATGGCGGGCAGGGTGCCCGCCTTACCCAATGGCTAACGAGGGGGCGTGCTAGCGGCCTGGGCAGGTTTGGTCCTGCACCACGTCAATTAGCTCATCGGTGGGGAAGTCCAGCTCGGCGGCGCGCTGGCGTAGACGCTGCTCCACGTCGCCTTCAAGGCTGGGCGTACGGGCTAAAATCCATAGGTAGTCGCGGTTAGGGCCCGCCACCAACGCCCACTGGTAGTCGTCATCTAGCTCAAGGACGTTATAGCCGCCGTAAAACGGGCCAAAAAAGCTGACCTTCAGGCGTCCAACGTTCTCATCATCAATAAAGTAAGCGCGCCCTTCGGCTTCATCCCAGGCTTGCTCTTCCAGGTTGTAGCCCCGGTTAATCACCTTGACGCCGCCATCGTCGCGCAGGCTGTAGGTAGCCGTCACGCAGTCCAGCCCCTCTTCAAAGGAGTGGTCCAGGCGGGCAATTTCGTACCATTCGCCTAGATAACGCTCTAGTTCAAACCCGGTGACCGGCTCGGTCCCGTCGGGAATGCCCGTGCAGCCGATCAGCAGTGTGCCGGTGGTGGCTACCGCTACCAGCGTGGCCATGTTCCCTGGCCGCCATGCGGATTTCATCATCTCGCTCCTTGGTTAACACGTGAACAATAAACATTAAATCTATCAGTGTGGGGCCCTACGTGCCATGGTTCCCCACTGGGGTTTACGCAGCTAGTAAAGGAAATAGGCTATGGTATGTCTGTGACGGTTTCCTCTTACAATGCTGATAACAAAGGAGTGATTATGTGGCATCAACAAGAGATTCACTTACCGGAAATGCCCCGGGGCTTTCACCTGATTACTGATGATATTGCTCGGGCGCTGCCCTGCTTGGCGGAGTGCCACCAAGGGCTGCTGCATTTACAGCTTATGCACACTTCCGCCTCGTTAACGCTCAATGAAAACACCGACCCAGATGTTCGTCACGATTTGGATGCCTTTATACGCCGCCTAGTGCCGGAAGGGCTTAACTACTTTCGCCACACATTGGAAGGCCCTGACGATATGCCCGCGCATGTGGCGTCTAGCCTGTTGGGCACCCAGCTGAGCCTTGCGGTGCGCGATGGCCGCTTAGCGCTTGGCACCTGGCAAGGGGTGTGGCTAGGTGAACACCGTGAGCAGGGAGGTTCTCGTCGGCTACTGGCGACGCTGAGCGGATGTGCTTAAACGCACCATCGCCGTGATATAAGCTGCCTCGTCGCATGGCGGTCAGTCACTTATCGCGTTCTGGCTCTGGCTCGTGCGTCCTAGCAAGCGGCAGGTAAGCGAAGAGGCGGGCGAGGTATGGGAGTGGCTGTCTGGCTCTCGCTAGGCAGTGTTTATGACTGTTAAGCAGGAAATTTGCCAATTTTCTTGCCATTTTGGTGCAACCGTGAAGAATGAAGCGCCTTCATTGTTTCAAAAAAGGCGTGTTTGGTATGGATTTTACTCTTCCTCCGCTGTTGACCGCGATGGTGGATCGCGGCAACGGGCTGTTATGGGGCAGCGTGCTGATTTACCTGCTCATCGGTGCTGGCCTCTATTTCACGGTAATGACCCGCGCTATTCAGATTCGCTATTTCGGTCATATGTTCAAACTGCTGCGCAGCTCAAGGCAGTCTAACGGCGGTATCTCTTCTTTTCAGGCGCTCTCAACCAGCTTAGCGGCCCGTGTAGGCACCGGTAACCTGGCGGGCGTTGCGGTGGCCATCTACTTTGGTGGCCCGGGCGCGATTTTCTGGATGTGGATGACCGCCATGGTGGGCATGGCCACGAGCTTTGTAGAGTCCACGCTGGCCCAGGCGTACAAAACCGACCATGGCGATAACACCTTCCGCGGTGGCCCGGCGCGCTATATTGAGCGCGGTTTAGGTCTTCGCTGGCTGGCGGTGCTGTTTTCGATCTGCCTGATTATCGCGTTTGGGCTGGCGTTTAATAGCGTACAGGCCAACTCTATCGCCCAGGCCATGGAGCAGGCGTTTGCCATTCCCACCTGGGCCATGGGGTTAGTACTGATGGCCATCGTCGCGCCGATTATTTTCGGTGGCTTAAAGTCGATTGCTAAAGTGGCTGAGCTGGTAGTGCCGCTCATGGCATTGCTTTATTTAGTGCTGGCCCTGGTGGTGGTCGCCGTCAACATTAGCGACCTGCCCGCAGCGATCATGACGATTGTGCAGAGTGCGTTTGGTATCGAGCAAGCGGCGGGCGGTGCGATGGGGTATGCCATCTCCCAGGCGATTATGAACGGTATTCAGCGTGGCCTGTTCTCTAATGAAGCAGGCATGGGCTCTGCGCCTAACGCCGCCGCTACCGCCAGCACCCGCCCAGACCACCCGGCGGCACAGGGCTTCATTCAAATGCTGGGGGTGTTCCTGGATACTCTGGTGATCTGTACCGCGACGGCGGCGATCATCATCATGGCGGGCCCTGAACTACTGGCAGGTGAAGAGAATAATGGCATTCAGCTAACGCAAATGGCGCTCTCTACACATGTCGGTGATTGGGGCGGCATGTTTATCGCTATCGCCATTTTGCTATTTGCCTTTACCTCGGTGATTGCCAACTACTCCTACGGCGAATCCAACATCGAGTACTTGGCGGGGCGTCGTGCGCCGCTGGCGGTGATGATCTACCGCTTTGCCGTGTTGGGCATGATCATGGTCGGTTCGGTGGCCAGCCTGGGGGCAATCTGGAACTTCGCGGATCTCTCCATGGGCATGATGGCGATTATCAACCTGGTGGCGATTCTGCTGCTGTCGCCCATTGCCTTTGCGCTGTTCAAGGATTACGACACCCAGTTAAAAGCAGGAAAAGAGCCGGTGTTTGACCCCAGCCAGTTCCCGAAACTGGCCAAAAAGGTCGACCCGAACGCATGGCCTGCTAAAAAGTAGGCACGCGTTTGCCTGTTAGGCGTTATCAGCCCCCTGGGTGCTGCGGTGAAAGCAGCGTCGAGCGGGGCTTTTTCAAGGGGGAAGATAATTCGATTTTGTCGAATGAAACTCGGAAAACGTTGCGCTTTTGCTTAGCCAAAAGCGCCGTAGAATAGCGCCTAACCTTCCCCCTGATTTTTAAGGAATTTTCATGACCACTCGTGCCCTGTTAGTCACCTCTTCCATTCTCGGTGATAACGGTCAGTCCAATGCGCTGGCGACTCATTTTCAACAGCAAGCCGCTGCACGCGATGGCGTCGCCGTTACCCACCGCGATGTGGTCGCTAACACGCTGCCGCACCTCGATATTGCAGAGCTAGGCGCTTGGCAGACCCCTGCTGAAGAGCGCACGGCAGAGCAGCAGGCACTGGCCGCTCACTCTGATGAGCTGCTGGCAGAGCTGCGCGCTAACGACGTGCTGGTCCTGGCGGTGCCGATGTACAACCTGGGCATTCCGTCACAGCTGAAAGCGTGGTTTGACCGCGTGCTGCGCGCCGGTGAAACGTTCCGCTACACTGAAAACGGCCCGCAGGGGCTGATCGAAGGCAAGCGGGCGATTATTCTGGCCGCTCGTGGCGGTCAATACGCGGGCACTGAGTTTGATAGCCAAACGCCGCACCTGAAAACCATGCTGGGCCTGATGGGCATCAGCGATGTGGAAGTGGTGTTTGCCGAAGGCCTGAACATGGGCGATGCCCATCGCGATGCCGCGATGAAAGAAGCCTTCCAAGCCATTGATCAACTGGTCGAAGCGCTCTAAACCAACGCCATAAGCCAACGAGGTTGTCATGCCACGTCCGGAACTGCTCGAACAGATTTACACCATTGTGGATCAGATTCCAGCCGGGCGGGTGACGACCTACGGGCGCATTGCCAAGATGACCGAAGGGGCAACGGCGCGCATGGTGGGGTCGGCCATGCGCCACTTACCCGATGGCCACCAGCTGCCCTGGCACCGCGTTATCGCGGCGTCACTAAAGCTGGCTGATCATGGCGGCGCGGCACGCCAGCACGAAAAGCTGCGCGCCGAAGGCGTAGCGTTTGATGCCAAAGGCAGAGTGCCGCGCCACCTTGTTTGGCCGGAGGAGTAGCTTTGTGGTGAGTGGTGATTTGTAAGTGGTGAAAAGTGAGTTGTGAATGGCAAAACGCCGCCCGGTGGGCGGCGTTTTTTATGCGCGGTGGTGTCGTCGGGCGACTGACCCTCAGTCTTCCTGCTTACCGCCGGACTTCCACGACCAGTCACGCCAGCGCAGATCGAAGAGATCTTTACGGCGGTCTTTGAGGTTGGTGACCGAGCCTTCGGCACGCACCACGGTGAGGCGGGTCAGGTCCAAATCAGAGAAGAATATCATCTCTGTGTTGGGCGTGGTTTCGGCCAGCACCGCATCGTGGGGGAAGGCGAAATCGGACGGCGTGAACACCGCTGATTGCGCGTACTGGATATCCAGGTTCTCGATGGAGGGCAGGTTGCCGACGCTGCCACAAATGACCACGTAGCACTCGTTTTCGATGGCGCGAGCCTGGGCGCAGTGGCGCACCCGCAGGTAGCCATTTTTGGTGTCGACCCAGAACGGTACGAAGAGAATATCCATATCCTGGTCGGCCAGCAGGCGGCCCAGCTCCGGGAACTCCACGTCGTAACAGATCAAAATGCCTACGCGGCCTGCGTCGGTATCAAACACCTGCAGATTATCGCCGCCCTCGATTACCCAGTCGCGGCGCTCTTGCGGGGTGATGTGTAGTTTCAGCTGTTTTTCTACTTCGCCATCACGGTGGAACAGATACGCCACGTTGTAGAGGCGATCATCGTCACCCACCTCGATCATCGAACCGCCGATGATGTTGATGTTGTAGGAGACCGCCATCCGCGACAATTCGCTCTTGAAGCGGTCGGTAAAGCCCGCCAAAAAGCGAATGGCGGCCGTCTGGTCTTTCTGAGCGGCGCGGTCTTGCAGGCCCATCAGCGGCGTGGTGAATAGCTCCGGGAAAACGGCGAAGTCGCTTTGGTAATCCGACAGCGCATCGACGAAGTACTCAATCTGCTGCAACGCCGCTTCTACTGAGGCGAACTCACGCATTTGCCACTGAACGGCACCGACACGCACCTGCGTCGGGCGGGTATCCAGCACGCTTTCAGCGGGCTCAAACAGGATGTTGTTCCACTCCAGCAGCGTGGCGTAGCCACGGGACTGCTCATCTTCCGGCAGGTACTTGCGCAGCAGACGCTTGACCTGGAAGTCGTTGGCGAGCTGGAACGACAAAATCGGGTCGTAAATCTCTTTACGGGACACTTTGTCGATATATTGCGCGGGGTTTAATTCATGGGCGTGCTGATGGTATTCAGGGATTCGCCCGCCCGCCAGAATGGCACGGAGGTTAAGCGAGCGGCACAGCTCTTTACGGGCTTCGTAAAGGCGGCGGCCCAGGCGGTAGCCGCGGTAGTCCGGGTGGATCAACACATCCAGCCCGTACATGGCGTCGCCTTCCTGATCGTTCAGGATAATTTCACGATGGCCAATCAGGTCGTCGTACTTATGCGGGTTGGAGAACTCGTCGTAATCCACCTGTACGGTGAGGGCAACACCGACCAGTACACCATCGTCTTCAATAGCAATTTGGCCTTCAGGAAACTCCTGGATCAGCTTATCGATGGTGTGCTTGGGCCAAGCGCCACCAATATCGTGATACACCGCGTCCATCAGCGATTTCAGCTGGCCGTAGTCGTCGCTGGTGAGGTTACGCAGATTAAGGTGCAGTTCTTCTAGGGACATAGGTCAGGGGTTCCCATTCATTGAATGAAGTTGGCCTATTGTATCATTGCTGTGCGCTGCGCGTTTTTCGAGCAGCGGCGGCGCGTACTAACGGGCGTGTCAGCGTTTGCGCCATCATGACACCGGCAAGGATTAACAGCCCGCCTATGAAGTGGAATCCCGATACCTGTTCACCCAGTAGCGCCATGGCAATCAGTGCACTAAACAGCGGCATCAGGTTGATAAAAATACTCGCCTGATTAGCGCCGATTTGGCGAACCGCTCGCATCCACAAGAACGTGGTAATGACGGAAGCAGGAATGCCCGCATACAGAATGAGCCAGATATTTTGCCCATCCACCGGCGTCATGGGGCCCATCAAGTAGGGCGGCAGCAGGAACAGCACGGCAAAGCAGACCTGTGCATAGAGCATCACCCATGGCGGCAGGTTCATCGACCAGCGCTTGAGCATCACGCCATAAAGCGCGTAGCAGGTAGCAGCAACGACCATAAGCGCATCGCCCTGGGCTACCTGTAATTGCAGCAGTGAAAGGGGGTTACCGCGGCCCAGTAGCACCGTCACGCCGATAAAGG
The DNA here is from genome assembly GCF_014640815.1 of Vreelandella lutescens. Lineage (GTDB taxonomy): Bacteria > Pseudomonadota > Gammaproteobacteria > Pseudomonadales > Halomonadaceae > Vreelandella > Vreelandella lutescens. The sequence continues at coordinate 574,526 of NZ_BMHM01000003.1, forward strand.
CGAGCACGCCGCCCATCACACCGCCTAGCGTTGGGGGCTCTTTCAATATCAGCGCGCTTAACAGCACCGTTAGCAGCGGTACCATGGCCGCCAGAATGCCCATGTTGGTGGCGGTGGTGGTTTCAGCGGCGACATAAGCCAACCCCTGCCATAGCCCCATCCCTAATAGCCCGAGCAGAGCGAGTTTTGGCCAGTTACGCACGATCTCATCTTTGTGGCGCAGTACGGCCGGCAGCACAAAAGGCGTCATCACGACGAGGGCGAGCAGCCAGCGTAAAAACGCGATACTGCTAGGAGCGATGGCATCTACCGAAAGCTGGTTGATGGTCATATTGCCAGACCAAATCAGTACGGTGGCCAGCGGGGGTAAAAAGTAAATCAATGGCATAGCGCATTCCCTAAATTCAATCCCTTATCGTTAGCCGGTTAATGTGACGCGCTTTGCCGCCAGGGGCAAGGGGGAGAGTAGGCAAGATAACGGGCATCCGTTGGGCAAAAAGGCCTGGAAGAAGCGTGGTAAAAGTCTGTACGTAGCCAGCGCTATGTCATACGCTTGTTTGAATGTGAGTGGCAAGCCGTTGACTACCCGCCGTACTAATAACAGTGAAGGAGCGCCGTGATGCACCAAGCGCCAGCTTATCCGCACCTATTTCGTCCATTAACCGTGGGGCACTTAACGCTGCCTAACCGCGTATTGATGGGGTCCATGCACACCAATTTAGAGGAAGCGCCGAATGGCTTTGAGCGCTTGGCGGCGTTCTATGCAGAGCGGGCGCGTGCAGGGGTAAGCCTGATTGTGACGGGGGGTATTGCGCCGAATGCCGAAGGAGCGGTGTTTCAAGGTGCTAACGCGCTGACAGAGGCCTCACAAGTGGCGGAGCACCGCCACGTTGTCGATGCGGTACACGCTGAAGGTGGGCACCTATGCATGCAGATTTTGCACGCCGGGCGCTACGCTTACTCACCAGAGCTGGTGGCCCCTTCAGCGCTGCAAGCGCCTATCAACCCGTTCACGCCTCGGGCGCTTTCCAGCGAAGAGGTAGAGCAGCAAATTGCCGACTACGTTCGCTGCGCTACGCTCGCCCAGCAGGCAGGCTACGACGGCGTTGAGGTGATGGGTTCGGAAGGCTACTTGATCAACCAGTTTATCTGTCGCCGCACCAACCAGCGTGACGACGAGTGGGGTGGCGACTTTGAGCGGCGCATGCGTTTCCCCGTCGAGATCGTCAAGCGTATTCGCCAAGCGGTTGGCGAGCGTTTCCTGCTGATCTTCCGCCTGTCGATGATCGACTTAGTAGAAGAGGGCAGCTCCTGGGAAGAAGTCGTACAGCTGGGCCAGGCCATCGAAGCCGCTGGCGCGAACGTCATCAATACCGGCATTGGCTGGCACGAGGCGCGAGTGCCCACCATTGTCACCAGCGTGCCACGGGCGGCGTTTACCGAGGTCACCCGCCGCATCCGTGCGGCGCTGTCGATTCCTCTGATTACCACCAACCGTATCAATATGCCGGAGGTGGCCGAGCGCGTACTGGCCGAGGGCCATGCGGATATGGTGTCGATGGCGCGTCCGTTTTTGGCTGACCCGGAGTGGGTGCGTAAAGCCGAGGCGGGGTTGTCGGATGAAATTAATACCTGCATCGCCTGCAACCAAGCCTGCTTGGATCACACCTTTATGGGCAAACTGACCTCCTGCCTAGTCAACCCCCGTGCCTGCCACGAAACCGAGATTACCCTGGTGCCTGCGCAAACGCCTAAGCGGGTAGCGGTGGTAGGCGGTGGCCCGGCGGGGCTTGCCACGGCGGTAGCGGCGGCCAGCCGTGGGCACGCCGTGGTGCTCTTTGAGCGTCGCAGCGAGCTGGGTGGGCAGTTCAACTACGCCCGTAAAATCCCCGGCAAAGAGGAGTTTAACGAAACCCTGCGCTACTTCCGCGTCATGCTCGAAAAGCACGCGGTGGACGTGCGCTTAAACACCGAGGCCAGCGTAGACGCCCTGGCAGATTTTGACGAGATCGTGATTGCCACCGGTGTGATGCCTCGCGAGTTGGCGCTACCTGGGGCCGACCACCCCAGCGTGCTGAGCTATGCAGACGCCATTGAGCAGCCTGAGCGGGTAGGCAAGCGCGTGGCGGTGATTGGGGCAGGCGGCATTGGTTTTGATGTTTCGGAGCTGCTTTCCCACGAGGGGCACCCCGCCATGGATGTGGCCGCATGGTGCGATGAGTGGGGCGTGGATTTAGCCGTGGGCGAACGGGGCGGCCTAAAAGCGCCGTTGCCGCCTCGTTCACCGCGTAGCATTGTGATGCTGCAGCGAAAAAGCTCTAAGCCGGGCAAAAACCTGGGCAAAACCACCGGCTGGGTGCATCGCGCTTCGTTAAAGCAGCGCGGTGTAGAGACGCTCACCGGCTGCGAGTACGTGCGCATCGACGATGCGGGCCTGCACATTCGCCGCGAAGGGCAAGAGCAGGTGATTGAGGTGGACACCATCGTGGTGTGCGCGGGCCAAGAGTCAGTGCGCGACTTGATTGCTCCGCTGAGCCAAGCTCGCGGGCGTGTTCATGTGATTGGTGGCGCAGATGAAGCGGCCGAGCTGGATGCAAAGCGCGCCATTGATCAGGGCACTCGATTAGCAGCCTCGCTGTAATGCTTATGGGGCGTGACGTTAACGCTAAAATGGCGATAGACTGATGGATCACCCTAACCACTAAGCCACGTTAGGGATTTAAGGCGCGGGTGGCACCCAGCCTGCGCCGCACGACCGTCAGACAAAAGGATTATCGTCATGCCCTCGGAGTGTACCCCGCGATTTTTAGCCAGTGATAACACCTCCGGTATCTGTCCGGAGGCGATGCAGTACCTACTTGAAGCCAACCAGGCCGATGACCTCGCCTATGGCAATGACCGCTGGACCGCCCGCGCCGCCGATCGTTTTCGTGAAATGTTCGACTACGATTGCGACGTGTTCTTCGTGTTCAACGGCACTGCAGCCAACTCACTGGCCCTTTCCGCGATGGGGCGCAGCTACCACAGCGTGATTTGTCATGAGCTGGCGCATATCGAGACCGACGAGTGCGGTGGGCCGGAGTTTTTCTCCAACGGTGCCAAACTGCTGACCTCTCCAGGGGCGAACGGCAAACTAACGCCAAAAGGTATTGAGGCGCTGGTGACCAAGCGCAGCGATATTCACTACCCAAAACCGAAGGTGGTATCGCTGACCCAAGCCACTGAAGTGGGCACTGTTTACTCCCGAGAAGAGCTACTGGCCATTCGTGCCATGGCCGACAAACACGACTTGCGCCTGCATATGGACGGTGCGCGGTTTGCCAATGCCTGCGCTAGTCTCAAAGCCTCGCCTGCGGAGTTGACTTGGCAAGTGGGCGTCGATGCGCTGTGTTTCTCAGGCACTAAAAACGGTCTGGCATTTGGCGAGGCGATTCTATTTTTTAACCGCGAGCTTGCTGAAGACTTCTCCTACCGCTGTAAGCAGGCAGGGCAGCTGGCGTCCAAAATGCGCTATGTATCAGCGCCGTGGCTAGGCCTTTTGGAAAGCGGTGCTTGGTTAACCAATGCTGAACATGCTAACGCGATGGCACGCTATCTGTCGGAGGGGCTCCAAGCGCTGCCCGGCGTTTCGCTGATGTTCCCCACTCAAGCCAACAGCGTGTTCGTTGAATTGCCCCCACATGCGATCGAAGCGTTGAAAGCCAAAGGGTGGACCTTCTACACCTTTATCGGTGCCGGTGGAGCACGTTTTGTGTGCGCTTGGAACACTACCGTTGAATTGCTGGACCAGCTATTAGCGGATGTAAAAACGGTGCTTGAGTAGCCGCACCGCTGCCCAGGCAGATGCCGCTTTTATGATTGTAAAACGCCACCGCTTAGGTGGCGTTTTGCGTTGCACGCACGCCATAAATTCAACGCAACTAAACCTCTCCTCTTGTGCTCATAAGGGTATCTCAGCGGTTAGCGACGCTGCGTTGAAGGTTAAGTCATCACTTTTTGCTAATGCTGACTACGCTGATAGAGCGACACCTCGAATGGCACGCCGCTTCGATGATTTCACTGGGCGGTCGCTGCTGGGGGATGGGCCACAGGAGAGTTCCATGAGCATCTTTGATCACGTTCAAGACCGTTTTGCCCGCGTTCAGCAAGAGGACATGAGCCTTGAGGAGTACTTGGCGCTTTGTCGCCGCGATCCGAAGGTTTATGCCAGCGCCGCCGAGCGCATGCTGGAAGCGATAGGCGAGCCTGAAGTGATCGACACGGCGAAAGACCCGCGTCTATCACGCATTTTTTCAAATAAAGTCATTCGCCGTTATCCCGCCTTCGCCGAGTTTCATGGGATGGAAGAGGCCATCGAGCAAATTGTGGCGTACTTCCGTCATGCGGCCCAAGGGCTTGAAGAGCGCAAGCAGATTCTGTACTTGCTGGGGCCGGTAGGCGGCGGTAAATCGTCGTTGGCCGAGCGCTTAAAGCTGTTAATGGAGCGCATCCCGTTCTATGCCATTAAAGGCTCTCCGGTATATGAGTCTCCTTTAGGGCTTTTCTCGCCGGAAGAGGACGGCGAGCTATTGGAGCAAGAATTTGGCATTCCAGGGCGCTACCTACGCAGCGTGATGTCGCCCTGGGCGGCCAAGCGCTTAAAAGAGTACGGCGGCGATATTTCCCAGTTCCGGGTGGTGCGCCTCTACCCATCACGGCTGAATCAAATCGCTATCTCCAAAACCGAGCCGGGTGATGAGAATAACCAGGATATCTCCTCGCTAGTGGGTAAGGTGGATATCCGTCAGTTGGAGCTTTACTCCCAGGACGACCCGGATGCCTATAGCTTCTCAGGCGGGCTTTGCCGTGCCAACCAGGGGCTGATGGAGTTCGTGGAGATGTTTAAGGCACCTATCAAGGTGCTCCATCCGTTGCTAACCGCTACTCAAGAGGGCAACTACAACCCCACAGAAGGCATGGGGGCGATTCCCTTTGATGGCGTCATTCTGGCCCACTCCAACGAATCTGAATGGCAGGCGTTCCGTAATAACCGCAATAACGAGGCGTTTTTAGACCGTGTCTATATCGTCAAGGTGCCTTACTGCTTGCGGGTGTCAGAAGAGATCAAAATCTATCAAAAGCTGTTAGAAGATTCCTCGCTCAATGCGGCCCCTTGTGCACCGGATACGCTGCGCATGCTGGCCCAGTTCTCAGTACTATCGCGGCTCAAAGTGCCCGAGAACTCTAATATCTACTCTAAGATGCGTGTGTACGACGGCGAGAACTTAAAAGACACCGACCCACGTGCTAAGTCGATTCAAGAGTACCGCGACGCGGCGGGCGTAGATGAAGGTATGCAGGGGCTTTCTACTCGCTTTGCGTTCAAAATTCTCTCGAAGGTGTTCAACTTCGACAGTACTGAAGTCGCGGCGAACCCGGTTCACTTGCTGTACGTGCTAGAGCAGGCGCTGGAGCGCGAGCAATTGCCCTCGGAAGTGTTCGAGCGCTATCTCGGTTTTATCAAAGAGTTCATGGCCCCGCGCTACGTGGACTTTATCGGCAAGGAGATCCAAACCGCTTATCTGGAGTCCTACAGCGAGTATGGTCAGAATATTTTCGACCGCTACGTCACCTACGCCGACTTTTGGATTCAGGATCAAGAGTACCGCGACCCCGAAACCGGCGAGCTGCTTAACCGCCAGTCGCTGAACGAGGAGCTTGAGAAGATTGAGAAGCCGGCAGGGATCTCCAACCCGAAAGACTTCCGTCATGAGGTGGTGAACTTTGTGCTGCGGGCGCGGGCACAAAACAACGGTATGAACCCCAGTTGGCAGTCTTATGAGAAGTTAAAAGGGGTCATTGAGCACAAGATGTTTGCCAACACCGAAGAGCTGTTGCCGGTGATCTCCTTTAATGCCAAGGCGTCAAAATCGGATCAGAAAAAGCACGAGGACTTCGTGGCGCGCATGGTAGATCGTGGCTATACCGAAAAACAGGTGCGGCTGCTGTCTGAGTGGTACCTGCGCGTACGTAAGTCACAATAGCGGGCTGCCGTTAGGGCCGTACACGAAGGCGCTGAAGCCAAGCGCTTAAGATCGGGGTGTTAAGGAGGTCGAATGACCTACTTTATTGATCGCAGACCTAACGCTAAGCATAAAAGCGCGGTCAATCGGCAGCGCTTTCTAGAGCGTTATCGCAAGCATATCAAGCGCTCGGTGGAGGAGGCGGTGAACCGCCGCTCCATCACCGATATGGAGCGAGGCGAGAAAATATCGATTCCCGCCAAAGATATTTCTGAGCCAGTGTTTCAGCACGGGCAGGGAGGGGCACGCAATATCGTCTCACCGGGGAATAAGGAGTTTCTTCAGGGCGATAAAATTCGCCGCCCTGGCGGTCAAGGCGGTGGCGGTGGTGCCGGGGAGGGCGGCGCATCTAATCAGGGTGAAGGCAGCGATGAGTTTGCGTTTACCCTTAGCCGCGAAGAATTTTTGGAGTTTGTGTTTGACGGCTTAGAGCTGCCCCACTTGCAGCGCAAGCCGCTCAAATCGCTTGAAGAGATCAAAATGGTGCGGGCTGGGCTTGCGCGAGATGGCGTTCCTTCGCGCATTAGTATTACCCGCTCGATGCGCGAAGCCTACGCACGGCGCATTGCCATGCGTGCGCCGATTAAACGCGCGCTGAAAGAGGCCCAGGAAGCATTAGCAGCGGAGGAGCGCAAAGACCCTGTGTTGCGCAATCCTGCGCGTATCGTAGAGCTGAAAGCGGAGATAGAACGGCTGGAGAAACGCATCGAGGCGGTGCCGTTTATTGATACCTACGACCTGCGCTACCACCAGCTGGCGGCTCAGCCGCAGCCGTCGAGCCAAGCCGTCATGTTCTGCGTTATGGACGTGTCCGGCTCCATGACACAAAATCATAAAGATATCGCCAAACGCTTCTTTTTACTGCTCTATCTCTTTTTAGAGAAGCACTACGAGAAGGTTGAACTGGTGTTTGTGCGCCACCACACCGCCGCTCGAGAGGTGAATGAAGAGGAGTTTTTCTACTCCCGAGAAACCGGCGGCACCATCGTCTCCAGCGCGCTGAATTTGGTCAATAAGATCATTGAAAAACGCTACCCCGCCGGTCAGTGGAATCTCTACGTGGCCCAGGCATCCGATGGGGACAATTGGGACGATGACTCCAATATCTGCCGCGATTTGCTGGTCAAACAGCTGATGCCTCAATTGCAGTACTACGCCTACGTGGAAATCACCCCCCACGACCATCAGTCGCTATGGCATGAATACGAAACCGTGGCTGCGCAGTTTCCCGAACGGTTTGCCATGCGCCAGATTGTCGATGCCGGAGATATCTACCCTGTCTTTCGTGAGCTATTTAAGCGCCGCTTGAGCCAAGAGCGGTAGTGCGAGTTGAGGAGTGCGCCATGAGTGTAACCCGCAAGCCCATCGCCACTGGGTCGGACTGGAATTTCAGCGTGTTGGAGCGCTTCGATGAAGAACTCGCTAGGCTTGCCGATGAGTATCGGCTGGATACTTACCCCAATCAAATCGAGGTCATCACCACCGAACAGATGATGGATGCCTATGCGAGTGTCGGCATGCCGGTGGGCTATCATCACTGGTCGTTTGGAAAGCAGTTTCTAGCGGTGGAGCAGGCCTATAAGCGTGGGCAAATGGGGCTCGCCTATGAGCTGGTGATCAACTCCAACCCCTGCATCGCCTACCTGATGGAAGAGAACACCTTGATGATGCAGGTGCTGGTGATTGCCCACGCCTGCTATGGCCATAACTCCTTTTTTAAAGGCAACTACCTATTTCGTGCCTGGACCGACGCCGAATCTATCGTCGATTATCTGGTGTTTGCCCGCAAATACATTGCCCAGTGCGAAGAGCGCCACGGTGTACACGCGGTTGAGCAACTGCTGGATGCTTGCCACGCACTGCAGAACTACGGCGTTGACCGCTACAAGCGGCCATCACCTATTTCGGCAGAGGAGGAGGCCAAACGTCAGGATGAACGCGAGGCCTATCTGCAAACACAGGTGAATATGCTGTGGCGAACTATTCCCGAACCGCCTGCGGGTATGGCCCCCTTGCCGGGAAGCTTACACAGCGATGACGATCCGTTAGGACTGCATAGCGGCGGTCTCTACCCTTCTGAGCCACAGGAAAACCTGCTTTACTTTATCGAAAAAAATGCCCCGCTTTTGGCTCCCTGGCAGCGGGAAATTGTGCGCATCGTGCGCAAGCTGGCGCAGTACTTCTACCCGCAGCGACAAACTCAGGTGATGAACGAGGGGTGGGCGTGCTTTTGGCACTACACGCTAATGAACCGGCTGTACGATGAAGGCAAGGTCGATGAGGGCCTGATGCTGGAGTTTTTGCAGTCGCATGCGGCGGTGATTAACCAGCCGGGGTTTGATAGCCCTTATTACAGCGGCCTTAACCCTTATGCGTTGGGGTTTGCCATCTTTATGGATATCAAGCGTATATGTGAAACACCCACCCAGGAAGACCGGGAGTGGTTCCCCGATATTGCAGGCAGCCCCTGGCGGGAGACGCTTGAATTTGCGATGCGCAACTTCAAGGATGAATCCTTCATACAGCAGTTTTTATCCCCCAAGGTCATTCGTGACTTGAAGCTGTTTTTGATCGTTGATGATGACCAATCAGAGATGCTGGAAGTGGCTGCGATTCACGATGAACGTGGTTACAAGCGAGTACGGGAAGCGCTTTCAAGCCAGTATGCGCTGTCAGTGCGAGAGCCGAATATTCAGGTGGTGGAAGCCGCCATTCGTGGCGACCGCTCATTAACCCTGCATCATATTCAGGACCATCGTCGGCCATTGGGCAGAAGTGTCTACCCGGTGATTCGCCACCTACAGCAGCTATGGGGCTTTCCTGTGCATCTCGTTTCCATGGAGGAAGGGAAGGTAACGCGCCGCTACCATTGGCCGGTGGAAGAGGACAGTAAAGAGGTTAAACCGTAGCGCTAAAAAACGATGACCCCGCGCCGTGCGCGGGGTCATCGTGATGGCGTTCGCTTAACCGCTGCTTACGCTTTGGCAGTCCATGACTGGCACCAGCCATCGGGCTCTACGCTGTTTTCCGGGAAGAGCTGGCAGCCTTCGTTGTCTGCATTGAAGAACATGCAGTTAGAGCAGAGTTCGCCCTCTTCATAGGCGGGGTGGTCGCTGGCGTCGCTGGCTACTTCAACGTAGTTTAGCGCCTGAGCGGTAGGTGAGGACGGGTCTAGACGAGGCAGCTCCTGGGCAAAAGCAGTTTTCGACAGGATTCCAGCACCAAACGGCAGGGCAGCGAGGCCTAGCACGCTGTTACGCATGAACTTACGACGGCTTTGATTAGCCATGGTGTCTCCTTATCGTCACGGTCTGACGTTTTGCTACGGTGATTGGGTGGTGGGCCACCTCTTAATACTTCGACAAAGCTCATAAGTCGAAGGTCTCTGGTACATGCTAGCGCATGCTCAAAATTAGTGCGAATAACCTTATAAATAGCGCGACAATTAGCCACGCTCGCTGGCAGCGCTTGGCCGCCACCAGCAGGCTGCTATACTCGCCCCTTAGCGTGATATCCACACACCATGATCCATGAGGGCGCCATGCAAAACGCAGTGATCTTGATTAACACCGAAAAAGGCCAAGTAAAAGCCGTCGCTGAGCGCTTAGCGGATGTCGAAGGCATTAGCGAAGTGTACTCCACCTGTGGCCGTTACGATTTAGTCGCCATTGCCCGTACACGCGACTTTGAAAGCTTGGCTGAGCTCGTCACCGAGCGCCTAAATGCCGTCGAAGGAATCAGCGATACCGAAACGCTTAACGCGATGCAGGTTCACTCCCGCCATGATTTAGAAACGATGTTTTCAGTGGGTTGGTAATTCTCGCCATCTCTTAAAAAGCGAGTGATTGAGTAACGTTTGTAGGGGAGTGACTTCGTTGGGGAAATCGTTTATGCGCTGGCGTCGCCAAGGGCGACGTCTGGGCATCGCTGTGCTGTTTGTGATTGTGGGTACCGGGTTGTGGGAGTTCCAAGGTCGCCAGCATCAAGACGCCTATACGTGGCAAGGCGTGCCCACCTGGGAGGCGTTTCGCCCCACTACGTTCCATCGCGTGTTAAGTAATGATGGGTTTTTAGTGGGATGGTCCGATGTTCGCGTTGGCGCGCTGTGGGTAAGCTATCAAGTAGAAGCCGTGCCGGACGGTACTCGTATCGGTGGTCGGCCTAATTTTAGAGCTGACTGGCGCACACTTTGGCCGGTGGGAACCGACAGTTACTCAGGAAGCGGCTATGACCGCGGACATTTGGCTCCCAATTACGCCATTGCTGCAGTGCATGGGCGCAGTGCGCAAATCGACACCTTTTTGATGAGCAATATGGCCCCGCAGCGGCCTAACTTAAATCGTCAGCTGTGGCAGCGGTTAGAAGAGTCGGTGATGGATCACTTTGCGCCTCGCTTTGAGCGTCTACAGGTGATCACCGGCCCCATTTACCCCGAACGCTTTATGGATAACGTATTTAACCGCGTGGGCTTTGTAGAAGTGCCTGAAGCATTCTATAAAATTATCGTTGCACCTCACGATGATGTTCCTTTAGCGCTAGCGTTTATCATGCCCCAAGACGTTAGGGGTAATGAGCCTCTGGATGATTACTTAGTAACGATTGATGACATCGAAGCGCGCACCGGGCTCAACTTCTTTCCTGATCTCACCCCCACCATGGAAGCCGTGTTAGAGGGTGAGCTGCGAACACAGGGGTGGGCGCTGGAGGAGATTGCTCGTCGCCCAGGGCGCTATCAATAGTTATTACAGTGGAGACACGCAGCTAAGCGTTGCGTAAGACCGGCAGCGGGCGAAAGGGTATATGTCGTTCGCTGCCTTTAATAGGTGTGTTCGGAAATAGACAGCGGATGATAGAAGCGCAGGTAAGAGCGCTGATCAAAGGATGAATCCAACAGTCACAGCGTCAACTCGAGAGGTGAGAGCGGAAAGAGAAAACAAAAAAATCGCCATACAGATGAATATCTGGGCGAGGGATAAATTAAATGAGACACAGAGAAGATAAGTATAGAGAAGATAAGAGTGATGCGGACGGGACCAAAAATGGTGCCCAGGAGAGGACTTGAACCTCCACGTCCATACGGACACTAGCACCTGAAGCTAGCGCGTCTACCAATTCCGCCACCTGGGCGCATCATCTTTTATGTCTTACTTTTGCAGTACATTGTTTGTATTCGTATGGTGCCCAGGAGAGGACTTGAACCTCCACGTCCATACGGACACTAGCACCTGAAGCTAGCGCGTCTACCAATTCCGCCACCTGGGCGAATACAAACTACAGTTACTGCTTTTACATACTACTACATAATACAGCTTTCGCTGCTTGCTTGCCGCTGCACCGTATAACGTCATGAAAAGGGGGTAACATAACGTTATTTGGTGCCCAGAAGAGGACTTGAACCTCCACGTCCATACGGACACTAGCACCTGAAGCTAGCGCGTCTACCAATTCCGCCATCTGGGCAAGTGGCGCGTATGATACCGAGGTCGTGGTTAAATACAAGCCCTGAGGCGCTTTTTTTAACACTGAATTCATATTAATGCAGTGTTAGGTGGTTGGGTGATTGAACGGGCAGCGCTATACTGCGCCCATGACCAAACAAAATATGACACGCTTCAGCTTATTAGCAGCTGACACCGACGCTAGCGCCGTCGACATTAACACCCGCCCGCAGCGTACAGCGCCTGCGCTAACTGTCCGCCTCCCGCAAACGCAATCAAGGATGTTGATCGCATGAAGTATTGGACGTTGAGTGATGATCCGCACGCCGAGCGCGAGGCGCAAAAGTATGATAATCCTGCGCCCAGCCGCGAATACTTATTGGCTGCCTTAGAAAGCTATGGTAAGCCGATTACCCATGAAAACATGAGCCGTATGCTGGGCATTGAAGATGAAGACCATCTTGAAGCCGTGCGTCGGCGTATGGCGGCAATGGAGCGTGATGGCCAGGTGCTACGCGACCGCCGCGGTGCTTACGCCCTCATCGACAAGCTCGATTTGATCAAAGGTAAAGTGCTGGGGCATCGGGATGGCTTTGGCTTTGTGCTCCGTGACGATGGGAAAAAACCTGACCTCGTGCTTCCGCCGCGCCAAATGCGCCGTGTGTTCCATGGCGACCATGTGCTGGTGCGCGTGAGTGGGCGTGACCGCCGTGGCCGCGATGAGGCGACCATTGCCGATGTGATTGCGCGTAATACGCAAACGATTGTAGGCGTCTATCGCAGTAATACACCGGAATTTGGGGTGCTGATTCCTGAGAATCCGCGCATTACCCAAGAAGTGATTATTCCCCATACTGTGAGCGCCGGTGCTAAAGATGGTCAGGTCATTTCGGCCAAGATCGTTCAGCAGCCTGCGACCCGTGTGCAGCCGGTAGGCGAAGTCATCGAAGTGCTGGGTGAGCGTATGGACCCCGGTATGGAAATCGATATTGCCATTCGCAGCTACGATATCCCGGCAGAATTCCCGCCGGAGGTGTTTGACCAGACCAGCGAGATTTCCGCTGAGGTACTGGAAGAGGATAAAAAACATCGCGTTGATCTGCGTGATATACCGCTGGTCACTATTGACGATGAGTCTGCCAAAGACTTTGACGACGCGGTATGTGCCTGGAAAACTAAATCTGGCAGCTGGAAGCTACTGGTTGCGATTGCAGATGTGTCGCACTATGTGCGCCCAGGCACCGCGCTGGATGATGAAGCACGCACACGGGGTAACTCAGTCTATTTCCCCGGCCAAGTGGTGCCGATGCTGCCTGAGTTACTCTCTAACGGCCTGTGTTCATTAAATCCGCATGTCGATCGCTTGGTGATGGTGTGTGAGATGAACATCTCCAAAACCGGTGCGATTAGCCGTTATTCGTTCTACGAAGCCGTCATGAATTCTCACGCCCGCCTGACGTATAACAAGGTGGCAGCGATGTTGGACGGCGAAAGCGAAGAGGGCGAAGCGCTGCGTCGTGAGCATGCCGAGCTAGTCAAGCCGCTGCAAAATCTGCATGAGCTTTACGGCCTGCTGCGCGCCGCTCGTGAAGAGCGCGGCGCGATCGATTTTGATACCACTGAGACGGCGATCATCTTTAACGATGAGCGTAAAATCGAGAAAATCGTACCGCGCACGCGCAACGACGCCCACAAGCTTATTGAAGAGTGCATGTTGGCGGCGAACGTGGCGACAGCACGCTTCTTAGACAAGCACGATTTGCCGGCGCTATACCGTATTCACGAGCGGCCTACGCCTGAGCGACTAGACAAGCTGCGCCTATTCCTCAGCGAACTGGGACTTTCTGTGGGTGGGGGCGATATGCCAACGCCGCAGGATTATCAGGCCTTACGTGAAGCCATTATTGACCGTCCAGATGCTGATATTATCCAGACCGTCATGCTGCGTTCAATGAATCAGGCCGTCTATTCGCCGCAGAATGAAGGTCACTTTGGTTTGGCCTACCAGGCGTATGCGCACTTTACGTCGCCTATTCGTCGCTACCCTGACCTGCTGGTACACCGTGCGATTCGCTCCGTTATTCGTGGCCCTCGCCAGACCAATACGGTGGTTCGTGTAGAAGGTGCTCCGGTCGAGCCGCCAAGCAAATGGTGTCCGTACACCTTCGAGCAAATGCTGGAGCTGGGCGAGCACTGCTCAATGACCGAGCGCCGGGCCGATGAAGCGACGCGTGATGTCGAGAGCTGGCTCAAGTGTGAGTTTATGTCTGACAAGCTGGGCGAAACCTTCGACGGTACTATTGCCTCGGTGACTCAGTTTGGCCTGTTTGTGCGTCTCGACGACTTTTATGTGGAAGGCTTGGTTCACGTCACTTCGCTGCCGTCGGACTACTACCACTATGAAGCCGAGAAGCACCGCCTGAAAGGGGAGCGCACAGGAGCAACGTATCGCCTGGGTGACGGCCTCACGGTTCAAGTGGCGCGGGTGGATATGGATGACCGTAAGATCGACTTTGGTCTCACCGATGATAAGCCGCGCCCTCGTCGCCAGCCGCGCAAGCGCCGTGGTGAAAGCGGTGGTCCGAAAGCTGCCGCAGCAACGGATAACGCGCCTACGCGTCGTGGCCCGCGCCGCACTCGTAACGGCCCGCGTAAACCATCAGCGAAAAAGGGTTAAGCATGAAATCGTCGTCGTCTCGACGTCAGCCACGTACGGCCATCCGCACACCGGATGGCCTGGATCAGGTGTACGGTATTCACGCCTTGGAGAGCCTGCTTGAACGTGGTGAAGCTCCTCGTGAGCTATGGGTTCAGCAAGGTGCTGGTAGCCGCTTAAAGGAAGTGGTCGCCAACGCCCAAGCCATTGGCGCGCGCGTGAAAGAGCAGTCTCGTGATGTGCTGGATCAGCTGACGCAAGGGGCTGCCCATCAGGGGGTGGTGGCGTTTTGCTCGCCGTTAACACCAGAAGGCGAAGAGTCGCTTTGGCTTAAGCTACGCGCCTGGCAAGCACCCACACCGCCGCTACTGCTCGTGCTTGACGGTGTGACCGATGTGCATAACTTCGGTGCCTGCCTGCGAAGTGCCGATGCGGCAGGGGCGCATGGCGTGATTGTGGCAAAAGATAAAGCGGCGCCGCTAAACGCAACGGTCAGAAAAGTCGCCTGTGGGGCAGCAGAAGTGGTGCCGGTGTATCAGGTCACTAATCTGTCGCGCACCTTGGCAAAGCTCAAAGATGCGGGCGTTTGGATTACCGGCACGGCGGGTGAGGCAGAGGCCAGCGTGTTCGAGATTGATATGACTGGCCCCACCGCGCTGGTAATGGGAGCGGAAGGGAAGGGCATGCGCCGGCTGACCCGTGAAGCCTGCGATAATCTTGCTAAGTTGCCGATGGCCGGGCAGGTATCGAGCCTTAACGTATCGGTGGCCACCGGCATTTGCCTGTTTGAGGCCGTTCGGCAGCGACAGCTTGCAAGTTAGCTGCCAGCCCACTAGAATGCTTGCGCCCGTTTATTCATAAGCGGGCGCTCGTATTGGTATATAACTTGTACGATTAACAGTTCTGCTTGATGCGCTATCTCGGCTGTTCGCGGCCAAGAAAGGGCATTTCAGTTAACTCCTTGCTTCCCTGTCGTAGTTAAGGCATTTGCCTCAACGCACACCGGAAGCTGTCAAACCGCAAGGAGATTCCATGCGTCATTATGAAATCGTGTTTATGGTCCACCCGGATCAGAGCGAGCAAGTGCCGGCAATGGTCGAGCGCTACACCAGCATCGTTACTGAGAACGCTGGCACTGTGCATCGCCTTGAAGATTGGGGCCGTCGTCACCTGGCTTACCCGATCAACAAGATCCACAAAGCCCACTACGTGCTGATGAACGTTGAGTGCACCGGCGAGACTCTCGAAGAAATCGAGAACATCTTCCGTTTCAACGACGCCATCATCCGCAGCCTGGTTGTTCGCTGCAAAGAAGCGATCACTGAAGCTTCTCCGATGATGAAGCCGGCAGAAGAAAAGCGTCCGCGTCGCGAAGAAAAGCCGCGCGAAGCTGAAGAAACTGCCTGATTTTATCCACCGCACGTTTTAAGGAGCTAGTCCATGGCACGTTTTTTCCGTCGCCGTAAGTTTTGCCGCTTCACCGCTGAAGGCGTCAAGCAGATCGACTATAAAGATCTCGACACGCTGAAGGCTTACATCACCGAAACCGGCAAGATCGTTCCGAGCCGCATCACCGGCACCAAAGCACGCTATCAGCGTCAGCTGGCGACCGCTATCAAGCGTTCACGCTACCTGGCACTGCTGCCCTACTCCGATAGCCACCAGTAAGCGTTTAACGTGATGCTGGCACTAGCAAGATGGTTGATGCGCAGCACGCCCTACGCCGCAGGCGGGGCAGCGTTAGCAGCGCTAGTGCCCTGGCTGTTTTGGCTAGGTGCTGCCATCGCGGCGCTCGTAACCCTGCGTAAAGGCTTTGCCCCCGCGCTACCGGTTATTATCGCCGCCGCACTACCAGCAGGTTTTTGGTGGGCGCAAGGTGACGTTATTCCGCTATCTAGCGTACTGCTAGTGACGCTGATGGCTGTCATTTTGCGTGAGCGGATGCGTTGGAGTGAAGCGTTGATTGTAGGCACGTTAGTGGCTGCTGCAATGGTTCAGCTCGGCATCTTCAGCCCACCGGGTGGGACACAGCTAATGCTGGAGCAACTGCGGGAAAGCTCAGTTGAGATTGACCGCATGCTCACGGAGTTTGCTAATCAAGGCGTCGATACGGCCAGCCTAGCCGCCATTGTTATTGGTGGCGTGACGGGGCTGGTAGTGTTGTTAGCGGCCATTGCCTGTTTGGCGCTAGCACGTAGCTGGCAGGCTGGGCTTTATAACCCAGGCGGCTTTCGTGACGAATTCCATGCCCTGCGTTTAACACCTAAAGAGCTCGCTGTTCTAGTGGTGCTTGGGGTGGCAGGGATGGCGCTTGGTGCGCAGGCGCTGGCCATGCTTAGTTGGATCCCGCTGCTGATAGCCGGTATTGCGTTAGTGCATGGGTTTATTGGAATTAAGGGGATGAACGGGCTGTGGTTGGTGGCATTTTATGTGCTTCTGATCACGACCTGGCCCACGATTCTCATTGTGCTGCTGTTGGGGCTGATTGATACATTCGCGAACGTTCGCGCACGCCTTGCCCGCAGCAACTGACAAGAGGTTTACGAGATGGAAGTCATTCTGCTCGACAACATTGGTAAGCTGGGCGGCCTGGGTGACAAGGTCACTGTTAAGCCTGGTTATGGTCGTAACTACTTGGTGCCTTACGGTTTAGCCGTACCGGCCACCAAAGAAAACGTTGAAGCGTTTGAAGCACAGCGTGCTGAGCTTGAAGCTCAAGCCGCTGAGCGTAAAGCAGAAGCCCAAGCACGCGCTGAGCAGCTTAACGACATCGAACTGTCGTTGGTTTCTAAAGCGGGCGACGAAGGCAAGCTGTTTGGTTCTATCGGTCCGCGTGACCTGGCTGACGCGATCTCCTCTGCTGGCATCGAAGTGGCCAAGAGCGAAGTTCGTATGCCGAATGGACCGATTCGTCAAACTGGCGAATACGACATCGACCTCCACCTGCATGCAGAAGTGGACGCCGTTGTACGCGTGGTTGTTGTCGCAGAGTAATTTCTCTCGCCAACGCTAACGCCTCAAAGGGCGCGGGATTTCCCGCGCCCTTTGTCTTTTTTAAGCGACCACTGATGTGCTATGTCAGTGGTACGAAGGAAGCTGCCCGGCTAAGATAAGCGCCGTTGGCAATGCGTTATTTTTAAGGAGCTCGCTATGCAGGACCAGCCTTCTGCTGATCAGGAAACGGCGGCGCTTAAGCTGCCGCCGCACTCGTTAGAGGCGGAGCAGTCGGTGTTAGGCGGGCTTATGTTAGACAATCAAGCGTGGGATAACGTCTCTGAGCGCTTGGTGGCTGACGATTTTTATCGCTATGAGCACCGGTTGGTGTTCAACGTGATGATTCATTTAGCGGAGTCGGGTAAGCCGTTAGATGTGGTCACGCTCTCCGAAGCGCTTGAGGCGCGGGATCAGCTAGATACCGTAGGTGGGTTGGGTTTTCTGGCAGAGCTGGCCCGTAATACGCCCTCGGCAAGCAACATTCGCGCCTATGCTGACATTGTGCGTGAGCGTGCAACGCTGCGTAAGCTTATCCGAGCGGCGAATCAAATTGCCGATGGGGCGTTTTCTCCTCAGGGGCGTCCAGCTGATGAGCTTTTAAACGAAGCCGAGCGGCTGGTTTTTCAAATTGCTGAAGAGCGACCAAAAACCGGTGGCCCGATCGGTATGAGTGAGCTACTCACCAAGGCCGTTGATCGCATCGATGAGCTGTTCAATCTCAAAGGCGAAATGACCGGGCTTTCCACCGGTTTTCGCGACCTGGATGAGATGACTTCAGGCCTGCAGCCTTCCGATTTGGTGATTATTGCCGGTCGACCCTCCATGGGTAAGACCACCTTTGCCATGAACCTGGTAGAGCATGCGGTGATTGCCAGCGATAAGCCCGTCATGGTGTTCTCCATGGAGATGCCAGCTGAGTCTTTGATGCTGCGTATGCTCTCTTCACTGGGTCGTATTGACCAGACCCGAGTGCGTTCAGGACAGCTTGAAGATGAAGATTGGCCGCGCCTTACCTCAGCGGTGAACCTGCTTAAAGATAAGCAGCTATTTATTGATGATACCGCCGCGCTCTCGCCTAACGAGATGCGCTCACGCCTGCGCCGTGTCGTGCGAGAGCACGGTAATATGGCGCTGGTCATGATCGATTACCTGCAGTTGATGCAGATCCCCGGCTTCTCTGAAAACCGCACGGGAGAGATCTCTGAAATCTCCCGTTCACTGAAAGGGTTAGCTAAAGAGTTTCAGTGCCCGGTAGTGGCGCTTTCGCAGCTTAACCGCTCGCTAGAGCAGCGCCCCAACAAGCGACCCGTGATGTCGGATTTGAGGGAATCGGGAGCGATTGAGCAGGATGCGGACGTCATTGCCTTCGTTTACCGGGATGAGGTGTATAACCCGGATAACCCAGATAACCAGGGCATCGCTGAGTTGATTATCGGCAAGCAGCGTAACGGGCCGATTGGCACCGTTCATATGGCGTTCATCGGTAAATACACGCGTTTTGAAGACTTGGCGCCCGATAGCTATGGCGAAGCGTTTGGTGATTAACTTGAGCGTTATGGGGGAGGACGTATAATGCGCACCCCATTGAGCAGTTAGCCTCGAGCAGATAGATAGACAGGAGTAGCAAATGGCAGGTGGTTTTAGGCGCGGTAACCGCAAACGTCTTCCCAAGCTGGAAGGCCGTGGTGAACTCCAGTCGCTAGAGCGTGAGGGGCCTTTTAAAGAGTGGTTGGGCATGCCCGATCTTTACCGCTATTTTTTAGTAGTGGAAGGGGAAAAGTACAGCTACCAAACAGAAGATGCAGAGCTTCCTGTTGCTGTCGGCGACAAAGTGGTCTTTCGGTACAAAGAGACCAAGGGCGGTAACTGGATTGATCGTAACTCGCTGGGTAAAGCGATTGACCCCTCGGAATATCAGTAAATCGACCATAAGTTGACGAATTGGTCAGGAACTCTTTTCTGTTATTGCCCTCTTAGGCAGTTAGTGCCAAGGTAATATTATTGTCATGGGGCCGCGTCATGCTGTGCTCCATGGCGATGACCAATAACAGGAGGGAACCATGGAACTGAAAGAGCTAAAACAGTTCGTCGCAAGCCACGACAACTTTGAGATTCGGGTAATTACCCATTCAGGCAGCCGCTTCTACCAAGTAGAGTTGGAAGATGTAGAAGGTGAGCGCCATATGCTAATGCAGCGTAACAAGCCGATGCTGTTTCGCTCATTGGATGACGTGTATCTGGAGCTAAAGCGTGCGGGTATTCATCGCGCATACCTCGTTCAGCACGTGCCGCAGGATGAAGTCATTGGCCGCGACGCCCATTACAGTGCGCCGCTGACCTCGCGTATGCCGCTGGTATTTTAATTAGCGAACGGATTTACCCTGACGTTTTTCCCACCACTGCCCCAGCCGGATACGGCGTCGGGCGAAAAAACGGTAGCCTGCATCCATGATGCTTCGCAGGCCCGGTAAGCAAGAAAGTCTTACTAGCCGCCGGTAGCCCAACACCGCATAGAGGGCCCGGCTGGCGTCCATGCCTACATACCAATGCCCCTGTCGATCCTGCAAGTGCAGCTGCCCCATCATGGTATCAAAGCTGCGGCCGATGGCGTCTGCGTTAAACTCACTGCTTTGAATATCCACCAGCTTCACGCGTTCGCGGTGGCGATGTTTAGCCAGCCAAGCCACTTCCACTCGGCAAAAAGGGCAGTGACCATCGTGGTAGAGCGTCACTGGCGCTTGCGCTTCTAACGTAGCAAAGCGGCTCATGAGGGAGTCTCCTGGGTGGAATAGCCTTGAGTATGCGCTGGCTGACCGTAACTAGTGCTTGTGGATAGCTGGTCGAGGAAGTGTTCTGCCTGCTGGCGAATGGCCTCGCGCTTTTCCTCTTTCATACGGGCCAGTGAGCCGTAGATAAGCTTCATGCGCGGGTTGCGGTTGAGCTGTTCGGCATTGGTTTCCAGAAAGTGCCAGTAAAGGCTGTTAAACGGGCAAGCCTTGGGGCCGGTCATTTCTTTGGGGGAGTAGCGGCAGTGCTGGCAGTGGTCGGACATCTTGTCGATGTATTTGCCAGAGGCGCAGTAGGGCTTTGAGCCCATCAGCCCACCATCAGCGTGTAACACCATGCCCAATGTATTTGGCAACTCTACCCACTCGCAGGCATCAGCATAGACCGCCAAATACCAGTCACACAGCGCTTCAGGCTTTACGCCGCATAGCAGCGCAAAGTTGCCGGTCACCATGAGCCGCTGGATGTGGTGGGCGTAGCTGTTATCAATGGTCATCTGGATAGCGCGCTGGAGGCAGCGCATGTCGGTTTTCGCATCCCAATAAAAGGCGGGGAGGTCTCGGGTAAAGTTAAGTCGATTCTCTTGTTTGTATGTGGGCATCTGTGTCCAGTAGAGCCCGCGTACGTATTCGCGCCAGCCCAAGATTTGGCGAATAAAGCCTTCCACCGCATTAATGGGCGCTTTGCCGGCATGGTAGTGGGCTTCAGCCGCTTCGCAGACTTCAAACGGTGAGAGCAGGCCAATATTCATCGCCGCAGAGAGCCGTGAGTGGTAGAGAAAAGGCTCGCGGTCGCTGATGGCATCTTGGTAGCGACCAAAATCAGCTAGCCCGTGTTCTATAAAATGGTTCAAGTCCACCAGGGCTTGGCGGCGAGTGACGGGGAGGTTAAACGTCTCTATCGACCCCATATGGCCCTCAAAGTAGTGCGCCGCATCCTTAAGGGCTTGCTGAGTAAGGTGATCCTGACCGTGTTGAGGCAGGGCGGGGAAGCTTAAAGAGGCATTGATAGGCTCGCGGTTGTCGTGGTCGTAATTCCATTGCCCGCCGATGGGCGCGTCGCCTTCCATAAGAAGCCCAGTACGTTTGCGCTGCTCCCGGTAGAAGTATTCCAGACGCAGCTGCTTGCGGCCCTCTGCCCAGTGTGCGAAATCATCAGGGGTGGTGAAGAAACGATCATCCTCAAGCAGCTGCCAAGGAAGGGCAGCCTGCTGGCGCTGTTGCATGCTGTTCCACAGCCGCCACTCACCTGGGCGCGTGACGCGAATTTCATCACAGCCATACTGCTTTGCGAGTCGCTCGGCTTCTTCTATCAATGAGTGGGTATTGTCGGCATCGTCAATACGACTGTAATGCACCGTATAGCCTTTATCGCGCAAGGTATAAGCGAAGTGGCGCATGGCGGCCATAAACAGGCCGATTTTATGCAGATGATGCGGCACGTAGCGCGCTTCTTCTGCCACTTCGCATAGCGCAACCACCGCATTGGGGGGCGCATCGCGAAGCGTAGGTAGTGACAGCGACAGCTGGTCACCCAGGATAAGGAGTAACGGCTTAGACATGAGTTAGCCTGCAGTTATACAAATAATACTGATAGTATAACTTTATGCCGCGGCTGTGCCGAAAAGTGGTAAGATTTTGCCCATTACGTACTGCACCTAAGGAGTTAGCGAGATGGCCGATAGCGTTGTGAAGGATCAACCCGGTGAGGGGCGTTTAACCCATGCGCCTAGCAATCACCCTGCCGTTCCCCGCGCCAAGGTGGGCGTGGTACTTGCCAACCTGGGAACGCCTGATGCCACCGACTACTGGTCCATGCGCCGCTATCTCAGCGAATTTTTATCTGATAAGCGCGTGGTGGATTACGCAGGTTGGAAATGGCAGCCTCTGCTACAGCTGATTATTCTGACCAAGCGTCCCTTTTCGTCTGGTCATGCGTACAAGAGCATCTGGAATAATGAGAAGAATGAAAGCCCGCTGTTAACCACCACGCGCGCCCAAACGGAAAAAATGACCGAGCGCTTAAAAGCGCTGTATGGCGATGATGTAGAGGTTGATTTCTGCATGCGCTACGGCAACCCCTCGACCGATAGCGTGTTGAAACGCATGAAAGAGAAGGGCTGCGAGCGCATCGTGTTCTTTCCGCTCTACCCGCAATACGGTTCGCCCACCACCGCAACGGCGAACGATCAGGCTTTTCGTACACTGATGAAAATGAAGTGGCAGCCCTATATCCGCACCGTGCCCGCCTACTTTGAGCACCCTGCCTACATTCAGGCGTTAGCGAACTCCGTGCAAGAGGCTTACGATGGATTTGAAAGCCGACCGACAAAACTAGTGGCGAGCTATCACGGTGTGCCGGAACGCTATCTGATGGAAGGCGACCCCTACCACTGCCAGTGCCAAAAAACCACGCGATTAATGCGTGAAAAGTTAGGTTTCACTAAAGAAGAAGTGGATACGGCGTTTCAGTCGCAGTTTGGTCCTGAAAAGTGGGTAGGGCCACAAACTGTCGACCACGTTGCTGAGCTTGCAAAGCAGGGGCACAAGCACATCGCCATTCTTTCACCTGCCTTCTCCTCAGACTGTGTAGAAACCCTTGAAGAGATTAAGGAGGAGATTCACGACAGCTTTATGGAAGCGGGTGGAGAAACCTTCAGCTACATCCCCTGTTTGAATGACCGTGATGACCACATCGATGCGCTGCTGGCCGTGGTCAACAACGAGCTCTCTGGCTGGCTTTCCACGCCCTAATACCATGCATTTGTTAAAATAGCTGCCTAGCGTTGCGCGCTAGGCAGCTTTTTATTGAGACCAACTTTCCTAGAAATTTGAGAAAGGCTGGTATAAGGTTTGTGCATTTAAAATCACATTTATTCAACGTTTAAGCGGCTTGTGCATCGGCATAGGCTGCTTATCTGGATGATTAAGCATTCACTAGGGAGAAAACGCCGGATGCAATTTGCCGTGTTAATGGGCTTTGTGTTGGCAGCGTCGTCGCCGCTGCTCAACCGCTGGTTTGGGGAGCGAACAAGCCTGCTGCTTGCGCTGTTTCCGGCGTTAATCGCGGGCTGGCTGCTCAGCCAGGCACCGTTGGTGTTTAGCGAGGGACCTCAATTACTAGAGTGGGAGTGGGTGCCTTCATTAGGTATTAGCCTTACTTTTCTGTTAGACGGTCTTTCCCTGCTGTTCGGGTTGCTGATCACGGTGATCGGTACCTGCGTGCTGATTTACGCAGGCGGTTACTTAAAAGGCCACCACGATATTGCCCGTTTTCATTTGGCGTTAGTCGCCTTTATGGCATCGATGTTGGGGCTAGTGCTGGCTGATGGCCTGCTCACGCTGTTCATCTTTTGGGAGCTGACTAGTATCACCTCCTATCTGCTGATTGGCTTTAACCACACGGATATCGAGGCCCGTAAATCTGCCCGTCAGGGGCTATTTGTGACGGTGGCCGGTGGACTAGCGTTGATGGCCGGTTTAGTACTGTTGGGCGTGGCCAGCGGTAGCTGGTCGCTTTATGAGATTTTGCAATCAGACGACGATCTGCGTCAGCATGCGCTTTATACCCCTTTGCTGATCTGTTTGTTACTGGGTGCTTTTACCAAGTCTGCGCAATTTCCTTTCCACTTTTGGTTGCCTAACGCGATGGCGGCACCGACGCCTGTGTCGGCCTACCTGCACTCCGCCACCATGGTGAAAGCTGGTATATACCTGCTGGCGCGTCTACAGCCGGAACTGGGTGGAACCGGTATGTGGGTAACGGTGCTCTCTGTGGTGGGGGCGACCACCATGCTAACCGGTGCTTTCTTAGCGATTCATCACACCAACATTAAAAAGCTTCTCGCGTATTCGACCATTATGGCGTTGGGTACGCTCACCATGTTGTTGGGTATTGGTTCTGACTATGCGATGACCGCCTTCGTCACCTTTTTGCTCGCCCACTCTATGTATAAAGGGGCGCTATTTATGGTGGCGGGTATTCTCGATCATGAAACCGGCACGAAAGATGTTACCGCCATGGGGGGGCTACGCAGTGTTATGCCCGTGACGGCGGTGATTGCTTTTATCGCGGCGCTTTCGTTGTCTGGGATGCCACCGCTCTTTGGTTTTATCGGCAAAGAGTTAATGCTTGAAGCAGCATTAGGCGCTGAGCGAGTTCAGTTGCTGTTGGTCCTATTTGCTTTCCTAGCAGCGATCTTGACGATTGCTGTGGCAGCGGTCATTGCATTACGACCGTTCTACGGTGCACGACATGAAACACCTAAAACACCTCATGAAGCACCGCTGAGCATGTTGATTGGCCCAGGTTTGTTGGCCTTTGGTTCGTTAGCGCTTGGCTTAGCGCCAGCCATGCTGGGTGCAGATGCAATGCTCACCTCCGCAGCCACTGCTGTGTCAGGAGGCGCGCTGCCTGTATCGCTGTCGCTATGGTACGGCGTGAATGTGGCGCTGATTATGTCGGTGGTAAGTTTGATACTTGGCTTTTTGCTATTTAAACGCTGGGACAGCGTGCGAGGCCAGCTAGCCCGGTTGGCCCCGGTGATGCGATATGGCCCTGAAGCGGGTTATGAAGGTTTGATGAATGGCATTGTGCGCTTCTCTGAGTGGCAAACGCGCTTGCTGCAAAATGGTTATATGCGCAATTACATCCTCGTTATGCTTGTGGTGCTCATCGCGCTGATTGGTAACTCCATTCTACTGCGCCACTCACCTCAGTTGGCCCTTACCTTGGATGTGCGCTTCCATGAGGTCATTGTGGTGGCCACCATGGCCATGGGGGCTCTCTTTGCCACCATTTCCCGCTCGCGCTTAGGTGCCGTGGTGTCGGTAGGTATCATGGGCTTCTCCATTGCATTGATCTTTATTTTATTCAGCGCTCCAGACTTGGGGATTACCCAACTGTTGGTAGAGACCATGACCGTCATTCTGCTGGTTCTAGTGCTCTTCAGGTTGCCGCGTTTTTCAAATCTTTCTACCAACCTTGAGCGCATCCGCGACGGATCTGTAGCAGCCACCATGGGTGTATTGATCTTCCTGCTGATCATGACGGCCTGGAGTATTGACCAATTTGAGACGATCTCCACTTACATGGTGGAAAACAGCGCGCCGCTTGCCCATGGCCGCAATATCGTCAACGTCATTTTGGTGGATTATCGTGCGCTCGATACGCTGGGCGAGATGTTTGTCTTGGCACTTGCCGCCATTGGTGTGATTGCGATGCTAAAGCTGCGTCACGGCGAAACGGAAGGCAAAGCGGTAGATGGCGAAAAAGCCAGCGTGAAGGAGCCCTACGATGGTTAAATCAGGCACGATTATTCTTAATACGGCGGCACGTTTTCTGATGCCGCTGCAACTGATGTTCTCGGTTTTCCTATTGTTGCGTGGTCATGATGAGCCGGGCGGTGGCTTTATTGCCGGGTTGGTAGCCGCCGGTGCATTCACGCTGTATCTGTTTGCCTTTGGTGTCAGCGCGACCAAAGAAGTGCTGCGCATGGTTGACCCTCGGGATCTGATCGGTGCCGGCCTGTTGTTTGGGATGATCTCAGTCGTGCCTGCATGGTTTATGGGGCAGCCTTTTCTGACCGCTCAATGGTGGACGATTCCTGTTATCGACTTCAAAGCATCTACGCCGTTAATTTTTGATATTGGAGTGTACTTGGCAGTGTTGGGCTCGGTGATGGGCATGGTCATGGCGTTAATGGAGGTGGATAAGGATGAGCCGTAAGCTACCTAACCCAATATTAGCAGGAGGACGCCCATGGAACCGTTAATGGCACTGGCGATTGGCCTGTTATATGCCACCGCGATTTTTATGATGCTACGCCGCTCTATCGTCAAATTGGTGATTGGCTTACTGCTGCTATCCAATGGCGCCAACCTGCTGATTTTCACCACTGCAGGTATGACTCGTGGCGCGCCGCCGCTGATCCCTGAAGGGATGATGCAGCCGTTGGGCGATGTGGCTGACCCGCTGCCACAAGCAGTGGTGTTAACCGCCATCGTCATTGCATTTGGCGTGCTGGCGTTTGCAGTGGTATTGATTCGCCGGGCTTACGAAATTGTTAAGGCAGATGATTTGGACAAGATGAAGGATACCGACACGTGAGGCCTGAAGTCGCACTTCCCGTTCTGTTGCCGCTGCTTTCTGGGGCTATTTCGCTGATGTTCTGGCGCTCACGGCCCATGCAGCGATTTGTTGCCGTTGCTGGCAATGTAGCGCTTTTTGTTGTCAGCCTGTGGCTGTTTATTGCCGTGTTGGCGGATGGTTACATCACCATGCAGATGGGCAGTTGGCCGGCTCCCTTCGGCATCACCTTAGTGGCCGATATGCTCAGCGCTGTGATGATTCTATTAACTGGGATTATCGGTCTTGCCATGGGGATTTACTCCCTCGCGACCACCGGTCGTGGGCACGAGAAGTTTGGTTACTATCCGCTTATGCACTTGCTGTTAGCAGGTGTCGCGGGGGCCTTTTTAACCGGTGATATTTTCAACCTCTATGTATGGTTTGAGGTGATGCTGGTGGCCTCGTTTGCGCTGCTGATTTTGGGCGGTGAACGCGCCCAGATGGAAGGGGCGATCAAGTACGTGACGCTCAATCTGCTGGCATCGGTGATTTTTTTAACCGCGATAGGGTTGTTATATGGCACGGTCGGCTCGCTCAACATGGCCGATATCGCATTGCGTATGGATGAAGCCGAGCATAGCGGCATGGTGGAAGTGCTCGCGGTGATGTTCATGGTGGCGTTTGGTATCAAGGCCGCCGCGTTTCCGCTGTTCTTCTGGCTGCCTGCTTCTTACCATACACCGCCGGTAGCGGTGTCTGCGCTGTTTGCAGGGCTATTGACCAAGGTGGGCGTGTACTCCCTGTTCCGGGTGTTTACGCTGATCTTCGATCAGACAATGGGCTATCTTCAAGACATCATGCTGTGGGGTGCTGTCTTCACGATGGTCACCGGGGTGCTGGGTGCCGCCGCTCAATATGAATTTCGCCGCATACTCTCGTTCCACATCGTTAGTCAGATTGGTTACATGATCCTGGGGCTGGCGCTCTACACCCCGCTGGCCATTGCTGGCGGCGTGTTTGCCATCATGCACAACATCATTGTGAAGACGAATCTGTTTTTAATCAGCGGGATTACTCACCGCTTGCAAGGCACTTATCAGCTGAAAAAGATGGGTGGGCTATATCGTGAGCGCCCCTGGCTGGCGGTAGCGTTCTTTATTAGTGCCTTCTCGTTGGCGGGTATTCCGCCGCTGTCGGGGTTCTTCGCCAAGTTTGTGCTGGTGCGCGCAGGTTTAGAGGCGGAAGCGTATGTCGCCACCGGTATTGCGTTGGCGGTTGGCTTGATGACGCTCTACTCCATGGTGAAGATCTGGAATGAAGTGTTCTGGAAAGCACTGCCCGAAGAGAACCAAGTGCCACAAGCGTACACACCGGCAGGGGATGACGGGCGATTATTGAAACCAAGCCTGTGGATGATGTATTTGCCGGTTGTAGTGCTTGCCATGATGTCGTTGTTAATTGGCGTGTTTGCAGAGCCCATCATGCTGGTCATGAACCAAATTGGTGACCAGCTAATGACGCCATCAGGCTACATTGAGGCGGTGCTAGGTGCCTCGGCCAGTGCAGAGTCTGCTCTGCTTGATCCCATCGAGATACAAGCAGAGCGAGTTGATAATGGCCTGGAGGAAACCCCATGACCGGTGCAATTTGGAACCTATTGTTAGGACTAGCATGGGTCCTTCTCAGCGGTGACTTCACAGGCTTGAACCTGCTGGTGGGGATGATTTTTGGCTATATTGCGTTGCTACTGATCGAGCCCCAGGTGGAGTCGCTAAAAGGCTACCCTGCTCGCGTGCCGCGTATTATTGGTTTTCTCGGTTTCTTTATGAAAGAGCTGGTGCAGGCCAACTTGCGCGTCGCCTTTGATATTTTGACACCACCTTGGCATATGCAGCCTGGGGTCATTGCACTGCCGCTCTCTGCGCGCACTGAAATGGAAATCACTATGGTGGCAAATTTGATCTCATTAACACCGGGAACGCTCAGTCTTGATGTTTCAGATGACCGTAAGGTGTTGTATATACACGCGATGTTTCTGGACGACGAAGAAGAGCTGCGCCGTAATTTAAAAGAGATGGAACACCGGGCACTGGAGCTATTTCGTTAATGGATACCGTGATTTTAATCAGTCAGGTCATTATGGGGTTAGCGTTGGTGCTGACGTTTGTTCGCGTAGTGCGCGGCCCCAGCTTACCTGACCGCGTCGTCGCTCTGGAGCTGTTTTCAACGACCGTGGTGGGCTTGGTGGGCGTTTATGCCATTCAGTCAGGTGTCTCCAGCTTTTTGGATGCCGCCATCGTGATTGCGCTGATGGGCTTCTTGGCCGCCATCGGCTTTGCACGCTTTTTGGAACGTGGGGGCCCTCGGGATGATTGAGTTTATTAAAGGAACGCTGATCTTAACGGGAGCCAGTTTTATGCTACTGGCATCCATAGGATTATTGCGACTGCCTGACCTGCTGACGCGCATGCATGCGACCACCAAAGCAGCGGCGCTGGGCGTCATCCTTATTATGTTGGCATCGGCGATGCACTTTGCCGAAGTGGGGGTCGTGGCACGCTCCTTTGCTATTATTGTCTTTATCTTGATTACTGCGCCCATTGCGGCCCATGTGATAGGGAGAGCCGGATACTTTGTGGGGTCGCGGCTTTGGAGCGGCACGGTGAAGGATGAGCTACGCCCCAACTACGATCCGCTTACCCATGAGCTTAAAAGCGGTATGGAGACTCACGAAAACGCTAAGCGTCAGCCTCGCAATACCGATCCCGACTAACATTAGTAAGACACGTTTTGTGCTTAAGCCACCCTGATCGGTGGCTTTTTTTATATCTAAAAGCAGCGCATGGCAAATGCGCGCTACTGCAAAATAGCGGTGTCAATTTATATACAATAATTGTACTGTATAAGATATTATGTCCATGTATTACGGCGTGACGTGGCGTGATTAGCCCGTAGCGAGATGGATAGATGAGACGTAAACAAGATTTACCGCAAAAAGACTGCGTTCAATGCCAGCGCCCATTTACTTGGCGGAAAAAATGGGCGCGCTGCTGGGACGAGGTGCGCTTCTGCAGCGAACGTTGCCGTCGCGAGGCCAGGCAGCACAGCACGCCGAGGAGGCAAGAGCATGAACAGCACGACTAATATTGTCTGGCTGCAGGACAATCTTCGGGTAGCCGACAACCCCTTATTGCATTTCGATCAATCCCCCGACCAGTTGCTTTGCCTCTATGTACTAGACCAGCGTTGGTTGAAGGCAACCGTTCCCGGTGACAGCACGCCCAGATTAGGGCCAGCTCGGCTGCGCTTTTTATGGCAAAGCCTCATGGAGCTTCGTGGCGAGCTATTACAGCGCGGAAGTGATCTATTGGTGCGTATTGGCGACCCCGCTGAGGTGGTCGTCGAGATAGCGACGAAGCTTCGCGCCCAAGAAGTGCGCGTATCGGAGCATTCAGGATGCGAAGAGGCCAATAATATTGCTCGCGTAGCCGCAAACCTGCCCGATAGCTGCCAGCTATACCGTGCTGATAGCGGCTATTTGCTGGATGCTGCGACACTACCTTTTGATAGAGAAGAGCTGCCTGCAAGTTTTTCGGCGTTTCGTCGAAGCGTTGAAAAGCAGTGTGACATACCAAAGCCTCAACCCGCGCCAGTGACTCTGCCGGGTTGGCCAGAAGGGGCTCCGCGTGGGTTTCCACCGCTGAAAGCGGTGTGTGAGACGAGCGCCGCCTGGCAGCCAGATAAGCGCCAAGGATTTGTCTTTGTAGGTGGAGAGTCTGCCGCTAACGACCGGTTGCAACACTATTTATGGCGGCAAAACGGTGCGGAGTCTTACAAGAAAACTCGCAACGGCTTGTTAGGCGCTAACTTCTCAACCCGTTTTTCCCCTTGGTTAGCACGGGGGTGCTTATCGGCGCGCCAAGTGCATAAAGAGGTAAAAGCGTGGGAAGCCGTTAATGGAAGCTGTGAATCTAGCTACTGGATTATTTTCGAGTTGCTGTGGCGCGACTACTTCCATCGGGCAGCTCAGTTGGAAGGCGCGGCGCTGTTTGGCCGTGAACAGCTTCCACCTGTGAATGACGCATTTAACACTTGGCGCAACGCCGAAACGGGCGTGCCGTTTATTGATGCTGCCATGCTGGAGCTTAAACGGACCGGCTGGATATCAAATCGTGCGCGTCAGAACGTAGCCAGTTTTTTGGTAAAAGACTTGCAGGTGGATTGGCGCTTGGGCGCTTGGTGGTTTGAACACTGCTTGATTGATTATGATGTGGCTAGCAACTGGGGTAACTGGCGCTATATTGCGGGGGTCGGTCGTGATCCTAGGCAAGATCGGTATTTTAACGTGCTTAAGCAAGCCGGTCATTATGACCCAAAAGGGCTTTACGTCGCCTATTGGCTGCCTGCTCTGGAGTCTTTGCCCTTTGGTTTGGAGCGTCATCAGCCTTGGCGTGTTGCCCCCTCCCAATTTGAGCCGCCCTGCGTGCTGCCTAACGAATGGCAGCGTTGGTTGATTGCCGCAACAGAGTTTGAAGAAACGGATGAGTAGGAATGATCTCAACTGTCAGTGACCGCCGTTTAGCATGGGGCTTAGGCCTTGCGGGGTTGCTGCCCTTTTTGGGGGGCAGCATTGCCGTGTGGCTGGCGCCTACCGTTTGGCAGGTCAGCGCGATTTACGGTTTCACTTACTACAGCGCTGTCATATTGTCTTTTTTAGGGGGCGTCCATTGGGGGAGTGCGCTTCAAGTGCCTCGTGCGAATAACGCCCGGCGGCTGATCCTAGCGATGGTGCCTAGTCTGATTGCATGGCCTGCATTACTGTTCAGCCCAATAACGGGGTTATGGGTGCTACTAGCAGGCTTCTTACTCATGGGTGGGTACGATGTCAGCCGTGAGGGGCGCGAAGGCTTTCCCTCTTGGTATTTATGGTTGCGTTGTACGCTTACCGTCATGGTCGTTATCTTCCATCTGGCCGTTTTGTGGCGCTTGGCTGCCTAGGGCTGGTATCTCCCTCTTTTCTGAGCCATCATCAGGGTCACGCCAAGGATTGCCGAGAGAAGATTACTATGCCGTTGAACTCCATGTTATTGAAATGTAAAGGTTCATTGAGTACCCGCCGTAGTGCCTTAGTACCGCTTTATATTGTTGCTACTCTAGCTTCCCTTCATGGCACTGTGGCGCATGCTAGCCCACAACTAATGACTGAGGTGGATGCTCGAGCGGCTGAGGAGGTGCGCTATGCTAGTTTCAACCAGTGGGTTAGCGAGTTTCGTCGCTATGCAGCTAACCAGGGAATTAGTGAAGCGACGCTAGCGACCGCTTTTGATGGCCTACGTTATCGTGACCGGGTCATTGAGTTGGATCGTTATCAGCCTGAGTTCGTGCGTGCTATTTGGCAGTACTTGGACAGTGCTGTGTCGAGCACGCGCATCGCTAATGGTCAGGAGAAGTATGCTCAGCACCGTGAGACGGCCCAGCAAATGCAGCAGCGCTACGGCGTGCCAGCAGAAATTATCGTTGCCATCTGGGGTGTTGAAAGTAATTACGGCAGTAACTTTGGTGACTTCTCGACGTTAGAGTCTCTCGCCACGCTTGCTTACGATGGTCGTCGGCGGGATTTCGCTCGTGGCGAGCTGTTGGCTGCGTTACGTATTATCGACCAAGGCGATATTGCCGCCGAACAGATGAAGGGTTCCTGGGCAGGAGCCATGGGGCATACTCAGTTCATTCCCAGCAGCTTTGAAGCCTATGCGGTAGATGGCGATGGCGATGGGCGTCGCGATATTTGGGGTAGTATCCCGGATGTGATGGCCTCTACTGCTAACTATTTGGCACGCGCCGGTTGGCAGGCTGGCCAGCCATGGGGAGCGGAAGTGGTCTTACCGGCTGCTTTTGATTATTCCCAAACCGATCGTAAGAGCAGTGCTGAGTGGGCCGCTCAAGGTGTGCGAGCCGTGCGAGGCGAGCTACCCTCTTTTGATAGCGCTGCGGTGATTGTGCCCGCAGGTGCCAACGGCCCCGCGTTTATTGTTGGCCCCAACTTCCGCGCTATCTTGCGTTACAACAATGCCACCAGCTATGCGTTAGCCGTGGCCACCCTAGCGGATGCCATCGCCGGACGTGAGGGCATTTCGCAATCATGGCCCAGAGATGAGGCACCTTTGACCCGTGATGATGTCAGAACGCTTCAGCAGCGTTTGAATGATGCCGGTTATTCAGTAGGTACCGCTGACGGCATTATGGGGCCTAACACGCAAACAGGCCTGCGTGCTTTCCAGCGCGATCAAGGGCTAGTGCCGGATGGTTTCGCTACCCAGTCGCTGTTAGAGCGGCTTCGCTAGCGCACGCTTTCATCGCTGCGCCAACCTCTCCAATCATGTCGTCAATTCCTCACCAAGGATGAGTTGCAATGGGAAAAACGTTTCTAGGGGTATTAGGGGCCAGTGTACTGGCCGGTTCCTTGCTGGTCAGTGCGACCGCTCAGGCTGAAGATAACGTCTTTGGCTGGGTCGAAAATGCTTACATAGAGCCGTGGGGCATTGCAGTCAAAGCTAAATTGGATAGTGGTGCGCTGACGTCATCACTAGACGCTCGCGATATTGAGATGTTTGAAAAGGACGGTGAAGAGTGGGTGCGCTTTCGTCTGAAGCTAGAAGACCAAGAAAGTGGTGAGACGTTTAGCGACCAAATTGAGCGTCCTCTCTATCGCGAACAAACCGTGCGTGGTGCAGGTGGGCGTGACGAGCGCCCTGTGGTGCTGATGGATGTGTGCATGGGGGACACCGTTTACGAAGAGCAGTTTAGCCTTCGTGATCGAGAAGAGATGATTTACCCGCTGCTGTTAGGGCGGCGTACCATCAGCCACCTGGGCCTGTTAGATGTGCGCAATACCTTCTTGCAGGAACCTGGGTGTGGGGAAAATGCTGCTTATGTGCCCCACGACCCAGAAGACGACCAGTCATAAACGTTTGAGATAGACGTGCCTTAGAACAGCCGTGATAGCAGCGCTGTCACGGCTGTTTCTACGCGTAGGATGCGAGGACCTAGGTGCATGCCTTCGCAGCCTGCGGTGATTAATTGTTCCACTTCCCACGGTATAAACCCGCCCTCAGGGCCAACGAGTAGTAGCGTTGGCTGATCAATGCCGCGTGGGCAGGCATTTTCCATACCGGGGTGTGCTACTAAACCTCGCCGCTCGGCCAGTAATGCGGGTAGCTGTTCCTCCATAAACGGCCTAAATCCTTTACACAGTGCGACGTAAGGTAGCTGTGTATCACGCGCTTGTTCTAACCCCAGCACCAGGTGCTGGTGGATCTTTTCAGGCCGCAGTTCTGGCGACTGCCAGTAGCTTTTTTCTACCCGTTTGGTATGCAGTAGGGTGATCTCTTTCACGCCTAGCGCTGCCACGTGTTCCAGCGTTCGTGCCAGCATGCGTGGACGGGGTAGGGCCAGCACAAGGTGAACGGGAAGGGCGGGCGGCGGAGGCTCATTAAGATCTTCCAAGGCAAAGAGCGCTTGGGTATGGCTGAGTTCTACCAGCGTGGCTTTCCCCATGGCACCGCCCTGAATGCCCACTGTTAGGCGGTCGCCCTCATTGGCGCGGTGCACTTCATGCAGATGGGTCAGGCGTCGCGCATCGGTAATACGAGCGTGGTGACCGTCGACCTCGCTCTGATCTAGCAATATCAAATTCATAATCGTCGTCTATTGGTCATAGGAAAGGCGTGCTTAACGTCACTAATCCGCTAAGCTGGCTTGCATGGGCGCGTGTTGCAGGCACAATAGCAGCAACGGCGACAAAAGCCTCTATCGCGTTTAAGGAGATGCGCTGTGCGCGTAATTCGTAAGTATGCCAACCGCAGGTTGTACGACACTCAACAGAGTCGCTATGTCACTCTTGAGGATTTGCGGTGTTTGATTATTGAAGAAGAGCCCTTTCGCGTTGAAGATGCCAAAAGTGGCGAAGATCTGACGCGTACCATTTTGCTGTCGATTATTATCGAACAGGAGCAGGCGGATAGTGAAGCTGAAGTGTTCTCTAACGACCTGTTGGCGCAGTTGATCCGCGTATATGATATGTCTTCGCCACTACCGCTGGCGCGCTACTTAGAGCAAGGAACGCAGCTTATGTTAGAGCAGCAAAAGCGGATGCAGTCTCAGTGGCAGCAGGCGATGCGCCACTCGCCCATGGAGTTTATGCGTGAGCTGGCTGAGGAGAATATGCGCTTTTGGCAAAATGCGCTCAACCAGCCCACCCAAACAGATGATGATGACAAAACGGATAAAGGTTCCTAACGCCACCTTGTGAAGTGTGTTGTGGCATAATGCCGCCCATCGACGCTCTCCCGTTTAAGAAGGATACCCATGAAAGTTTTGATGATCGGTGGCGGTGGCCGCGAACACGCTCTTGCTTGGAAGCTGGCACAATCTAATGACGTAGAGCAGGTCTTTGTTGCACCTGGTAACGCAGGCACGGCGACAGAGCCTAAGCTGACCAACGTAGCGATCAACGCGACTGACCTGGATGCATTGGTGGCTTTTGCCCAGCAAGAGAGCATCGCGTTGACCGTGGTTGGCCCTGAAGCCCCGCTGGTGGAAGGCGTCGTTGATCAATTCCAGGCGGCTGGCCTGACCATCTTTGGTCCTAGCCAGCGTGCGGCACAGCTAGAAGGTTCGAAATCGTTCACAAAAGATTTTCTTGCCCGCCATCACATTCCTACGGCCGATTATCAAACGTTCACGGCTGTAGAGCCAGCTTTGGCGTATTTAGCGGATATGGGCGCGCCCATTGTGATCAAAGCGGATGGCTTAGCGGCAGGTAAGGGCGTGATTGTTGCCATGAGCGAAGTGGAAGCCGAAGCGGCGATTCGCGATATGCTTGAAGCTAACGCTTTTGGCGACGCAGGCGCACGAGTCGTTATCGAAGAGTTTCTTGAAGGCGAAGAAGCCAGCTTTATTGTCATGGTGGATGGCGAAAACGTTGTTCCCATGGCGACCAGTCAAGATCATAAACGCGCCTACGATGGCGACACCGGTCCGAATACGGGCGGTATGGGGGCTTACTCCCCGGCTCCCGTGGTCACACCAGAAGTTGATGCTCGGATCATGGAGCAGGTGATCTTGCCTACCGTGCGTGGTATGGCACAAGAGGGCAATGACTATACCGGCTTCCTATATGCCGGATTAATGATTGATCCGGAAGGCAGTCCCAAAGTGATTGAGTACAACTGCCGCTTTGGCGACCCAGAAACTCAGCCGATCATGATGCGTCTGACGTCTGATTTAGCAGCGCTGTGTTTGGCAGGGGCCAAGGGAGAATTGGCCGGCAAACAGTGTGAGTGGGATAGCCGAGCGGCGGTAGGCGTCGTGCTGGCAGCGGGCGGTTACCCCGGTAGCTACCGCAAAGGCGACGTGATTCACGGCTTGCGCGATGCTGAACAGACACAGTGCAAAGTATTTCATGCGGGTACGGCGCAAAACGCGGCGGGTGAAATCACCACCGCTGGTGGGCGAGTGCTGTGTGTCACGGCGTTGGGCGATACCGTTTCGGCTGCCCAGCAGCAAGCGTATCAAGGAGTGAAAGCGGTTCACTGGGACGGCGTTGAGTTCCGTCGGGATATCGCGTTTCGTGCTATCGCGCGCGAGCAGTAACGCCCCACTTTTACGGTCACATCGTCACCCGGCAAGGAGTAGAGCAATGGAGCGTGTTTCGTTGGACTTCCCTACTGCAGCGGTTATCCATCGTCATCCGCTAACAGTGCGGGTGACTGATATGAACTATGGCCGCCACTTGGGCCACGACGCGCTGGTCTCACTGCTTCATGAAGCTAGGTCGCACGCATTTGCCGCCCTTGGCCTGCCAGAGTGGGATATGAGCGGCTATCCCAGCGTTGTTGTGGATTTGGCGGTTCAGTATCAGCAGGAGGCTCGTTTTCCTGATGCGCTGGTGATTGAAACAGCGGTGCCCGACCCAGAAGGCAAAGCCTTGACAGTATATCAGCGCGTGACTAAGGCCAAAACGGGCGATGTGGTCGCCACCGCACGGATCAACAAATTACTGTTAGATCTGGCGGTGGGCCGCCCGGTGGCCATTCCCGATGCAGTGAAACAAACGCTTGCTGATGCAAGGGAGGGGTAATGTCCCGAGAATATCCCATCATTGCAGTAACGGGTTCGTCGGGTGCGGGTACCACTACTGTACGCCGTAGCTTCGAGCGCATGTTTCTACGTGAAGATGTGCATGCGGCGATGGTGGATGGCGATGCGTTTCATCGCTATACCCGCGATGATTTAAAGCGCATGTTTCGTGAAGAGCCGGAACGTAAAGATGAGCTGTCTCATTTTGCGGTTGAAGCCAATTTGCTTGATCGCCTGGAAGGGCTGTTTATCGAGTATGGCGAGCACGGCACCGGCACCTTCCGGCACTATATTCACGCGGAAGATAAGCAGAAAATCGAGGCTGGGTATCGGGTAGGTACGTTCACCGAGTGGCAATCTTTACCTTGCGGTACCGACCTGCTCTTCTACGAAGGATTGCACGGTGGGTTAGTGACTCAAGAGTACGATATTGCCCGCCATGTCGATCTACTGGTAGGGGTGGCACCCACCATGAACCTGGAGTGGATTCAAAAAATTGACCGCGATACCAAGCTTCGCGGCTACTCTCAAGAAGCGGTGATCGATACCATCCTTGGCCGTATGGATGACTACGTGCG
This sequence comes from Vreelandella lutescens, assembly GCF_014640815.1. GTDB lineage: Bacteria > Pseudomonadota > Gammaproteobacteria > Pseudomonadales > Halomonadaceae > Vreelandella > Vreelandella lutescens. The sequence continues at coordinate 611,247 of NZ_BMHM01000003.1, forward strand.
CTATATTCAGCCGCAGTTCTCTCGTACCCATATCAATTTTCAGCGTGTGCCTACGGTCGATACGTCCAACCCCTTCGAAGTGCAGGATATCCCAACCGATGCGGAGTCGTTTGTGGTCATCCGTTTCCGCGACCCATCGACGGTGGATTTTCCTTGGTTGCTAGCGATGATCAAAGACTCTTTTATGACTCGCCCGCACACCTTGGTAGTGCCAGGGGCGCGTATGTCGCTGGCGATGGAGCTTATTTTGGCGCCGCTGGTTCGCCATTTGCTATCGCAGCGCCGTTTTCGCTAACGGGGTAAGCGGGGCTGCCTTTTACCGATAATAAACGCGCCAAACCTAAGGAGGCTGCGATGGAGTGCCTGTTCTGCAAAATTATTAACCGCGAGATTCCCGCTGATATCGTGTTTGAAGATGAGCACGTACTGGCGTTTAATGACATTAGCCCCCAAGCGCCGACGCATCAGCTCATTATCCCTAAAAAGCATATCTCGACGCTTAACGATATTGCTTCTGATGACTTAGCCCTCGTGGGCCGCTTGCAGCACACCGCCGCACAGCTTGCCAAGCAGCAGGGGTTTGCGGAAGACGGCTATCGGGTAGTGATGAATTGCAACGAAATGGGTGGGCAGACCGTCTACCATATCCATATGCATCTCATGGGTGGGCGTGAGTTTACCTGGCCCGCTGGCTAAACTGTCTCGACAGTTAGCGCCATAAAAAAAGCCCTGCGACGAACAATGTCAGCAGGGCTTTTGCGTTGTGCAAGGCTTACAACATTAGGCGTCGATGCGCTTGTACTTCATGCGCTTCGGTGTGTCGTTGCCAACGCGTTTCTTGTGATCTTCTTCGTATTCGGTGTAGTTGCCGTCGAAGAATACCACTTCTGAATCGCCTTCAAACGCCAGAATATGGGTCGCAATACGATCCAGGAACCAGCGGTCGTGCGAGATCACCATGGCACAGCCGGGGAAGGCGAGCAGGGCTTCTTCCAAGGCACGCAGGGTTTCGATATCCAGGTCGTTGGAAGGTTCGTCCAGCAGTAGCACGTTAGCGCCCTGTTTCAGGGTTTGTGCAAGCTGCAGGCGACCACGCTCACCACCGGAAAGCTCATCCAGGCGCTTTTGCTGGTCGTTACCTTTGAAGTTGAAGCGACCAACGTAAGCGCGCGAAGAGACCTCGTAACCGTTGATGTTCAGAATGTCTTGGCCGTTGGAAACAGCTTCCCAAACAGTTTGTTTATCGTCTAACGCATCCCGCAACTGTTCAACATGGGCGATGTCGACGGTATCGCCAATCACTACTTCACCAGCATCCGGCTGCTCTTTGCCTGTTACTAGCTTAAATAGCGTTGATTTACCGGCACCGTTACCGCCCACAATACCCACAATCGCCCCTTGTGGAATAGTGAAGGAGAGGTCCTGGTAAAGCAGTTTATCGTCAAAGCGCTTAGCAACGTTGTGGAACTCGATCACTTTATCGCCAAGGCGCGGGCCAGGCGGAATGTAGATTTCGTTGGTCTCGTTACGTTTCTGGAAGTCACCAGACTGCATTTCTTCAAAGCGATTAAGACGCGCTTTGCTTTTTGCTTGGCGGCCTTTGGCATTGCTGCGCACCCACTCAAGCTCTTGCTTGATGGCTTTCTGACGGGTCGCTTCTTGCTTCGCTTCCTGGTTCAGGCGCTGCTCTTTTTGCTCCAACCACTGTGAGTAGTTGCCTTCAAAGGGAATACCTTGACCGCGATCGAGCTCAAGTATCCAGCCCGCTACGTTATCGAGGAAATAGCGGTCGTGGGTAATAGCCACAACGGTGCCGTTGTAGTCGTGCAAAAAGCGCTCAAGCCATGCAACGGATTCCGCATCCAAGTGGTTGGTGGGCTCGTCTAGAAGCAGCATATCGGGGCTTGAGAGTAACAGGCGGCATAGCGCCACACGACGACGCTCACCACCAGACAGGTTGCCGACTTTGGCATCCCACGGTGGCAGACGCAGCGCCTCGGCAGCTACTTCCAGCTTGCGCTCAATGTTATGGGCATCAGCGGCTTCAATGATGTTTTCAAGTCGCGCTTGCTCGCTGGCGAGAGCGTCGAAATCAGCATCGGGTTCTGCGTAAGCGACATACACCGCGTCAAGCTTCTGTTGCGCCTCTTTAATAGCACCCAGAGCTTCTTCAACGGTATCCCGAACGTTTTTCTCGTCGTCTAGCTGCGGCTCTTGGGGCAGGTAGCCCACATTGATACCGGGCATCGGACGAGCTTCACCTTCAAACTCTTTATCGACACCGGCCATAATGCGCAGCAGCGTGGACTTACCGGCACCGTTCAAGCCCAAGACGCCGATCTTGGCACCAGGGAAGAACGAGAGCGAGATATCCTTGAGAATTTGCTTTTTGGGAGGCACTACTTTGCCAACCCGATTCATGGTGAATACGTATTGCGCCATGGAAATCCGTTAGGTTGTGGTAAAAGCGAGACCAGCATTATGCTGGCTTGGTGCACAGATGATAGTGCCCAGCGCGTCTAAAGGCCAGCAATGCAGCGGAGCAAGTCATGCAGTGTGAGGTCAAAACGGAAAGGGGCACTCGTTTGGGTGCCCCTCGGGTTCTATCCACCTTGGAAAACGCTTAGTAGGTTGGCAAGGCGTTACTCTTCTTCATCCCAATCGTCTTCAATAGCACGCTGTAAGCGGCGTTCTTCAAGCCACGCTTCCACCTGACGGCGAGCGCGAAGCGTATCCGCTTTACTGGGTTTGCTTTTACCGTAGTGATCGTCGTTGACCGCATCCAAGTTATCAAACTCGTCAGCATCAAGCCCGTCGTTGGTGTAGGTTTCACGATTTAAGGGGTCACGGCTCATGGAATGCCCTCCAACCCAAGCCGGCGCACCGGCATCACAACGGCTCCTTGCTCCACCTCAACACAGGGTTTCGACAGAGCGAGAAGCGCCTAACGCTCATTAAGCGCCTAGGCGCTATATAGCGCCACTGAGTTTGAAGTTCAAGCTTTTTTGTAAAATAGCTGTATAAAAGCACGTGCTCGCATGGGCGTGTACTTCGCAAGGCGTCTTTTTGCCGCTAGCGCTGAGCGTTTAGCCAATCGATGCGGTAGCGAGAGACTTTTTCATAGTTATGAAGGACATAGTTATGAATGACGTATAGGCTCTCGCGTTATTGCGCAAGCTCCTGCTGTTTCTTTAGCTCTGCGAGCGCGAGCTGCGCCTCAACGCGCTCCGTCACATCTTTTTGTACCCCAATGTAATACATGAGTTTATCGGCCTCATCGTACACTGGCGTAATGGATAGCTCGTTCCAAAACATTGTGCCGTCTTTACGATAGTTACGCAGTACCTCGCGAGACGGGCGGCCATCCTGTAGAGCTTCACGAATGGATGCTAATGCATCTTGATCACGGTCTTCATTTTGCAAAAAACGGCAGTCGCGATACAGAATTTCATCCGCACTGTAGCCCGTTAAACGTTCAAACCCTTTGTTGACGTAAATCAGGATGTTTTCGTCACCTTCCTGCTCTGCAACGACGATGCCATCTTCAGAAGCGTCAATAATTCGTTCGAGTAACTCCGGGCTTATTAAAGGAGATCGTTTCATCAATGGGTTCCTGTTGCTTCTCGTCTTTCTTCGCCATGGCGCTGTACGTCGGCGCGGGGCTCTCTTAGTGCAGGACGATGCAGTCTTTTACACCACCAAACAAAGGTAGAATAGCAAAAAAAAGCTAGTCACCGCGATTTGCTGTCCATCATGGCGAGCGTTGCTGAGCTTTGCAATGCGCAATACTATTCTGCCTCTGGTAATCGCTGTGCGCTTAGCATGGCACCTACCGCAGTCAGTGCTAAAACCACCAGCAGCATAGCGCTGCCCAGCCACTGTGCCAATGCGCCAATTATGCCGCCGACTACCAGCATGAGCACCCCGGTAAAGGTGTTAGAGAGGGCAACGTATAATGCGCGATTATCTTGGCTAGCAATATCTACCAAGTAGGTTTTACGTCCTAATCGAACGCCATGATGCACGATGACCAACAGCGAATAAACAACAGCGTAGGGCAGCACGCTTTGTGTCCAGCTACCCGGCCACCACGCCAATAACGCACCAAGTAAGCAGCAAATAGCGGTACCTATAGCCGCATCGCGCATGACACGCCTGCTGGATTGATCTGCTCGTTTCCCCCAGACGGGGCTTGCCACCATAGCGGCGAGACCTGAGACCACTACCAAAAGGCCTAGCCCGCCTAACTCCGTACCGCTTTGCTGCTGGCCCAGTAGGGCTAAGTAAGGTAAGGCTAGAGCGCTTGAGAGCAGCAGGGCTCTGGCAATGTTGAAGTGCAAGAATGTGCGGTCTTCATGCATCAGTGATAGCCCAAGTTTGATGCTGTCCCAAGCGTTTTCACCGCCCTCGACGGCGCCGGGTACTTCTCTAATTCGGGCGGCGCAGAAGGCATTCAGTAGCCAGCCTACGGCAGCTATAAGAAGGAGTATCGCCAGCGCTACATGACCGGGGCTATCGCCGAACCCTACTAATACGCCACCGGCGACCAGCGTGGCTGCGCCTGCTACGCTGCCGCTCCAGCCCATCAGGGTGCCTCGGCGGCGCTTAGCAATGGTTTTTCCAAGCACGTCCTTGGTGGCGATGGAAGATAATCCTCTGGCCAACGAGAGCAGAACCAGCGCTGACAGTACCAGTGTGCCACCCCATGCTCCACTGCCGGCAAGTGCTAATGCCGCTAACGCAGCAGCGGCGATGGCTTGTAGTGTGGCTCCCGCTACCCATACCCATTTGCGCTGAGGTTTCAAGCGAATAAAGCCAGCGACGAATAGCTGAGGAAGGAGGGCGCCTGATTCACGGATAGGGACTAAGAGCCCAACCATCCATACCGGAGCCCCAATGATGCCTAATAGCCAGGGTAGTACGAGGCGAGCGCTAGAGAGCTCATCTGCCAGTTTATTACCCAGTGATGCAAACAAGTGGAGAAAGAAGTTACGCGGTTGCTCTTGGCAGGCCTCGTCAGGGATGTCGTCGCACATCCGGCTATCGTCGTCGCCTGTTAGCCACTCGTACAGCTGCGTCTGTGAAACGTCTGGTTGAGACATGCTCAGTTCCTTGGCGGTTGCTAATATAAGATGACAGAATGCTTGCTTAGGATGCCACACAATGCTGCAAGTAAGCCGAACTGAAAGCGGTCGTGTGCAAAGGAAATCATGGATAAGGACTCGAAATGGCACGCATTCATATTCGCTACTGTACCCAGTGTCAGTGGCTGTTGCGCAGCGCGTGGTACGCGCAGGAGCTTCTCTCCACCTTTGGTGAGCAACTGACAGAAGTGGCGTTATCTCCCTCTCATGGAGGGACCTTTGAGATCTGGTGTGGGGAAAACCTGCTGTGGGAGCGTAAACGTGATGGCGGCTTCCCCGATATCAAAGTGCTTAAACAGAAGGTACGTGACCAGATTGATCCTGCCCGCGATCTAGGGCATATCGACCGATGACTCAAGACCAGCAGGCCTTACTTTACGGTCTTGGGGCAGTAGCCCTGTGGTCGACAGTGGCTACGGCCTTCAAGGTGGCCTTGGCTTGGATGAGCCCGCTGGAGCTAATGTGGATGGCAGCGCTGGTGTCATGGCTGTTGATGGGCGCGCTAGTGTTCAAGCAGGGCAATATGACGTTAGCACTTCGCCAAGGCTGGCGAACGGCGCTGTGGGCTGGCCTGATGAATCCCGTCGCTTACTATCTGGTGCTATTTGCAGCGTATGACCGTTTGCCAGGCCAAGAGGCTATGGCACTGAACTACACCTGGGCGCTTGCCATGGCGTTCCTGGCAGTGCCTTTGCTGGGGCATCGTCTAACACGCTTAGATATCACGGCGGGCCTGGTGGCTTATAGCGGCGTGTGGGTCATTGCGACACGCGGCCATGTTTTTAATGTCGCTTTTGAAGATCCCTTGGGCGTTTTATTTGCCCTCGCATCCACCCTGTTATGGGCGCTGTACTGGCTGCTTAATGCGCGGGATAAGCGGCAGCCCTTGGTGGGGCAATGGCAGAATTTTAGCGTGGGCCTACCTGTGTTAACGGCTTTGCTGCTATTTGGTCCTGGTTTTCAATGGCATGGATGGCCAGCATTGGGGGCGGGGGTGTATGTGGGCCTGTTTGAAATGGGAGTTGCTTTCATTTTGTGGCAAATGGCTGTCCAGAAAGTGTCGCGTACCGCCAAGGTATCGAACCTGATTTTTCTCTCTCCACCGGTCTCTCTTTTGCTCCTTTATCTGGTCGTTGGGGAGCCGATGTTGCCCTCTACGTTGGTGGGGCTGGTGCTTATTCTGTGTGGGTTGGTGATACAGCAGTTGCTTGGTGGGAAATCGGCAGCGTCGGACTAGTGTGTTTTTTTGAAGTCTTATTGTAAATTTTTGTGACTTTTGTTTTTATAGCTTGTCTCTGTCACTCATGCGATTAACTTAAGCTAATATCATTCATCTAAGGTGTTTTAATTAAGACAAAACCACCAATGATCTTGTGAAGCATGATGCTGTGTCGGCAGTGCTCAACGGGTAAGCAGCCCAGGGGGTAACAATGCGTTTGTGCGTTGTTGCAAAGGAAAGGCGACTTGCTCACCAGTAGCGAAAACGTTCATTAGGGAACTATGGCCATGAAAGACAACGTTACAACGAAACGCAACCCTCTCTTTTTACAGCGCGCTTTTCGACCACTGACGCTGACAACCCTCGTCTGCTTACCGCTTTCAGCGCTGGCTCAGCAGTTGCCTCCTACCTTGTACGCGCCGGGAAGCACCGACCTGACAAGCACCATTCAACAAACCATCGTCACGAACCCTCAGGTGAACGCGGCGTGGGCAAATTTTAGCGCAGCGGGTAGCGACGTACGGGTCGCTCAGGGCAATTATCTACCTTCTATCGATGTCACCGCGGCTGTTGGGCGCCAAGATCAGCAAAATGATGGCCGTGGTAGCTACAGCAGTGACTTTGCTGAACTCACCCTGACTCAAATGGTGTTTGATGGCTTTGCAACGCGTAGCGAAGTAGAGCGTCTAGATCGCACTCGTTTGATCGCTTATTTTGAACTGCTGGGTGCCAGTGAGACCGTGGCACTCGAAGCGTTCGAAACCTACCTAGATGTGCTGCGCTTTCGCGAAATGGTGCGCTTGGCACAAGATAACTACCGCGAGCACCAGCGTGTCTTCACTCAAATCGAAGAGCGTGCGCTCTCTGGTGCTGGGCGCGGCGTTGACTTAGAACAAATCAGCGGCCGTTTGGCGCTGGCTGAGTCCAACCTGATGACCGAAGCATCGAACCTGCACGATGTAACGGCTCGTTATCAGCGTATTGTTGGCGAACTGCCGCCGCAAAATATGTCCCCCGCGCCGACATTGGCAGGTGAATTACCTAATGATGTTAGTGAGGCCGTTCGTTTAGCCTTTGAAGGCAATCCTGATTTTCATGCCGCTATTGAGAATATTGCCGTTCAGCGTGCAGAGCAAAGCGCAGCCCGTGCTGCTTTTATGCCTCGGCTCGATATTCAAGGGCGTACTGGCACTAATAACCAAGATGACTCCATTGCCGGTCGAAGCGATGAGCACAGCATTCAGCTAGTGGCCAGCATGAACCTGTACCGAGGTGGTTCCGATAGTGCAGCGTTTGACGCTGCCTCAACACGTATTGAACAGGCAGTGAATCAACGAGAAGTGGCCTGTACCAACGTGCGTCAAACGACCCAAATTGCCTACAACGACACCCAACGTATTAATGAACAGCTGCGCTATCTAAACGATCACCGTCAATCCATAGACCGTGTGCGTGGTGCCTACCAGCAGCAGTTTGATATTGGCCAGCGAACGCTACTTGACGTCTTGGACAGTGAAAACGAGTACTTTGAAGCAAGCCGTGCTTATGCCAATGCCGAGTTTGATTTGACGCTGGCGCAGGCACGCACACTGGCGGCTATGGGCCAGTTAATGCAGACGCTTGAAGTCGTACGTGAGGATATCCCAAGCCTATCAGAACTTGGCTATGGGGATATGGCACAAGATCCAGAAATGGCATGTGCCACCGACGGTCCTCGTGGCTTCACCTTGGAAGACTTTACGCGGGGTATCTCCTCTGCACCTTTCGCTACGGATACGCCATCGAGTGCTTACGCAGCGAGTGAACAGCCGATCACCATGCCGGTAAATGAAACAGCCTTTGCGAGTGAAACGGTCGCTCCTGCAGCCGTAGAAGGCAGCCTCTATATTCAGGTGGCGTCGCTTGGAGCGGTAGAGCGTGCGGAGCTGTTAAGTGCCCAATTAAGCGAACAGCTGACAAGTCAGTCACGCGTGTATGCCGCTGCTGGAAACTACCGTGTGCAGTTGGGCCCCGTGGCATCGTTAACGGATGCGCAGGCACTGCAGCAAACACTCCAAGGAATGGGGTATGGGGATGCTTTCGTAACGAATGGCTAGCGTCATGATACTGTTAGGTAATGAGTATCGCTCGGAGCCTGCCGTTTTGATAACGGCGGGCTTGTGCACTCTACAGAGCGCGGAGATGAGCCGCTTAATGTGTATTTGGGCAATGAGGTCTTTGTGACACAGGCAAACCTGCATAATACAGATGCTGTTCACTCGCTTTCGGATGAGACTAGTACTTCCGAGCAAGAAACAGGGGATGAGCTACTGGAGTGTCTGAAAGCCATCGCCTCCTTTCATCAGCATGATGTTTCTTCAGAAGCTCTTCGGGCGGGTTTGCCGTTAGAGCAGGGACGACTGACTCCTTCCGTGTTTGGCCGGGCAGCCTCACGTGCTGGTTTATCGGCACGCATTGTCAAAAGTAGATTGTCTGGACTTAACCCTGCGCTCTTTCCTGCCATTTTATTATTAGAGCCAGGGCGCGCTTGTGTGCTGCTCGGGCTAGATGTCAAACAAAAAAAAGCCAGGGTTATTTTTCCTGAGCTCTCTGAATCCGATGTGGAAATATCTCTAGATGAGCTTTATACCGGTTACAGCGGTGAAGCCATTTATGTCCGCCCTAAATTTTTAGCCGATAACGCTTCCGAGCCTGGTGTCAAAAAACGCCGTGATCAGCACTGGTTTTGGGGCGTTATTCGAGAGAATCGACGGTTATACCGCGATATCGTATTAGGCTCCGTGGCGATTAACCTGTTCGCCATTGCAATGCCTCTGTTTGTACTTAACGTTTACGACCGCGTGGTGCCCAACCAAGCAACAGAAACGCTGTGGGTATTGGCGATAGGCATTTTTATCGTTCTCTGTTTTGACTTAGCTCTGCGACTGATGCGCAGCAGCTTTGTAGATCTTGCCGCCAGCCGGGCAGATGTCAAACTCTCTTCCGCGATTATGGCAAAGTCACTTGGGTTGCGTTTAGAGGAGCGACCCGCTTCGACGGGATCGTTCACCTCGACGCTGCAATCGTTTGAGTCGGTGCGTGCTTTTATCGGCTCTGCGACCATTTTAGGCATTGTGGATCTGCCGTTTGTGCTGATGTTTGCGGCCATTATCGCGCTGATAAACCCGTGGTTAGTGCTGCCGGTCTTGGTCGGGATTGTTATTGTTCTCTTATACGCCTTGGCCGCTCAGGGGAAGCTCCACGAACTCTCACAAACCACCTGGGAGGTCGGCGCACAGCGCAACTCGCTGCTGGTTGAATCCATCTCCCAATTGGAGAATGTAAAAGCACTGCGGGCGGAGAGCCGCATTCAGCGCCATTGGGAAAAAGCCTCTGCGTTTTTATCCAAGACGGGTGCCCAGCTAAAGATGGTGAGCACCTCGGTCTCTAACGTAGCGCAATGGGCCCAGCACAGCGTGGCTGTCTGCGTCATTATTGTGGGCGTCTACCAAATCATCGAAGGCAATCTCACCCAGGGCGGTCTGATTGCCGCTTACATGCTCTCTTCCAGGGCAATGGCTCCCATCAGTCAAGCCGCTGCGCTGCTGGCTCAGTACCACCAATCTTCTACCGCACTGGACTCCTTGAATGCGGTCATGGACAAAAAAGTGGAACGCCACGAAGGCAAAGCCTATGTGGAAAAGCCCAGTTTTGCGGGCAATATTCGGCTGGAAAAAGTGACGCTACGCTATCCCAACGAAGAGCGCGACGCCTTAAAAGATGTCTCCATCACGGTAAAAGCAGGCGAGAAAGTGGCGCTGCTGGGGCGTATTGGCTGCGGTAAGTCGTCACTCAATAAACTTGTGCTGGGTTTCTATCAACCTACGTCAGGCGCGGTACTGGTCGACAACGTCGATATTCGCCAGCTTGACCCCCTCCAACTGCGAAGGCATATCGGCTATGTCCCTCAAGATGTGAGCCTGTTTTCTGGCTCGTTACGTGACAACATCGTGGCTGGGGGTGGTAGTGAGCGCGTTGACGATGAGGCGTTACTGAGAGCTATTGAACTTGCCGGTTTAGAGTCACTCGTTAATAGCCATCCACATGGTGTGGACCTTCAAGTAGGAGAGCGGGGGCAGGCACTGTCAGGTGGGCAAAAACAGTCGGTCGCCATTGCGCGGGCGCTAGTACAAGATCCGCCCATCCTGCTGTTGGACGAGCCTACCAGCTCCATGGATAACGCGAGTGAGGAGGCGTTTAAAGCTAACCTGAAAAACGTGGCGGCTGGGAAAACGATCCTGGTGGTGACGCACCGCACCTCACTACTCTCTCTGGTGGACCGCATTATTGTGATGGATGCAGGTAAAGTAGTGGCGGACGGTCCGCGCGATACCGTGGTGGAAGCACTACGCAAAGGGCAAATCGGGAGGGCATCATAATGGCGCGTAAATCCTCCTCCACGTCCGAACAAAAAGGCTTTGAAGCGATTGGTCGTTTTTCAGAAAAGGGCCAAAAGCCGTTTCGCCCCTTTATGGATCGACTGTTTGCCAAGCGGGTCACATCCGCTCACCTGAACCGTGACTGGGCCAGCGACACTGACTGGGCGCGGATGCAACAAGAGCCCATTCGAGCGCGTTTGTTTCTCTATACCATACTGCTCACCATCATTGCGCTACTGGTGTGGGCATACTTTGCCGCCATTGATGAAGTCACCCGAGGGGCTGGGCGCGTCATTCCTGCGAGCCAGCTTCAGCGAATCCAGTCGTTTGATGGTGGGGTGGTCAACCAAATCATGATACGGGAAGGTCAGGTGGTCAGCGCAGGCGATGTGCTGATGCAAATCGACCCGACGCGTTTTGTGTCTGATTTTCGTGAAAACCGCGCCCAAGGTTTTGCCCTAGAAGCGCGTGCTGAGCGTTTGCGAGCGTTAGCCACCGGCACCGCTTTTGAGCCTTCAGAGGAACTCCGTCAAGAAGTGCCTAGCATCGTCATGCAGGAGCGAGAAGTTTACGAAAGCCGTCGTGAAGAGCTGCGTGAACAAGAGAATGTACTGCAAGACAGGATTCGTCAGCGCGTGCAGGAGTTGCGCGAAGCGGAGGCGCGTCGTGATACCGCCGGGCGTGAGGCGAGTATGGCAAGCCAAGAGTTGAATTTAACGCGCCCGTTGCTGGCATCCGGGGCGGTATCTGAGGTTGAAGTACTGCGACTGCAGCGTGAGGTATCTAGGGCAACGGGGGAGCGTAATCAATCAGATGCCGCTGTCTCTCGTTTACAGGCGGCGGTGGAAGAAGCCGAAACCCAGCTCCGCGAATTAGGCGCAGAGCGACGCAGCGAGTGGCGTAACGACTTAGCCCAAGCGCTGGGTGATCTCAACGCGCTTCAGCAGTCCGGTACGGGGCTGCAAGATCGAGTGCGGCTAACAGAAATCCGCTCACCGGTAGACGGTATTGTTCAGCGCATTCATATCAATACGATTGGTGGGGTGGCCCAACCTGGGCAAGAAGTCGTGGAAATTGTTCCCAGCGATGATCAGCTCTTGGTGGAAGCAAGGATTGCCCCTCAGGATATTGCTTTTCTTCATCCTGGCCAGCCCGCCACGATCAAGCTCACTGCTTACGACTATGCCATTTATGGCGGCCTGCAGGCCGAGCTTGAGCACATTAGTGCCGACACGATTACAGATGAAGAGGGAAACACCTTCTATCAGGTGCGCGTACGCAGTCTGGAAAATGAAAGCGTAGCGGATCGGTTGCAGGTAATACCGGGTATGACGGCGCAGGTGGATATCGTCACCGGTAAACGAACGGTGATGCAGTTTATGCTGAAACCTGTTTTGAGAGCGTGGCGAGATTCCATGGGGGAGCGCTGATGAAACATTGGTTTATAACAACGGATGGAAGTTTAAAGGCGCGGTGGAAAAAAGCGTTTCGAGATATCTCGCCGCTTTCACCTAATGCCTGTCATCAGGTAGCTACGGATGATCTCGTTTGGATTCCGACCACTTTAAATGAATGGCCTGCGCTGGTGACCCTGTTAGCGGGGCAGGGAGCCATAGTGGTTGTCATGAGCTACACGCCCGATGACCGTCAAGCGCTTACCGCTCTAGATTTAGGCGCACGCGGCTATGTTCATACTTTGGCTGCTTCCGAAGTGCTGAATCAGGTGGCCTTGGTGGTCACTAATAAAGGTGTTTGGGTAGGGCAAGAGCTGCTTACTAAGGTGCTGGCGGGGTCATTTAAGGCCCTTCAGCAGCGTGTGGAGCCTGATCGCTACCAACATAGCGAATACTTGGCGCTACTGTCAGAGCGTGAGCGGGGCGTCGCGCTGGCGGTGGCACGTGGTGCCACCAACAAAGAGGTTGCCCGCCAGCTGGATATTACCGAACGAACGGTGAAGGCACACATGAGCGCTATTTTCAAAAAGCTGGCCGTGCGCGACCGGCTTCAACTGATTTTGAAGTTAGCGCCGGTGGCTGAGCGTGTATCCCAGTAATGAGTGACCCTAGAACACAGGCGGCGCTAGAAAGCTTAGGCAGCACGTTAATGCCTATGTGGTTAAACCGGCATGCAGTACTACCAGCGTTCCAGCCACTGGTGTTGGTGTCGGTCAGTGATGGCCGTCAACGCGCCCAGGTCGCCACTGTATCGTTGGATGTGGCTAGCTTGCAGGAAAGCCGCTGGTCAGCGTTATGGCCTACTTTATTGCAAGCGGTGAATCGGCTACAGCATAAGTTTCAACACCCTCTGGTGTGGTGTCGAGTGGAGTGGCCTTTTGCGGTACGTGAATGGCACTGGGTTGACTTCAAGCAAGAGCTTAAACGTTACAAGCGTAGCTACTTTCGCAGCGGCTTGGCGTTTGGAGGTAAGCGCGAGCCAAGGCTGCTGTTGAGCGAGATGGAGCTGAACGCCAATGCCTGCCTGTATGCGGGACACCAGGTGGGGCACGCGGATATTCATCAGGCGCACCTTGAGCGCTATTTCAAGGCCCGCCATGGCTCCAGCCAAATGCCGAGCTTTGCGGATGATATGCCGGTCTGGAGTTTCTCTACCGCAGGGATGTTTGTCGATCTCAGTGATGAAGCGCCAAGCGTTCATGTGTTGAGCACCCAGCCGCGATGCTGGGGCCGTCGAGAGGTCGCTCCTTTAAGTGCTGCTTCCACAGCAGCGCTCATTGCACGTTCTACCCGCTTTTTAGGCCAACAAGTAAAGCCGGATGGTCGCTACGTATATGGCTATTTTCCCTGTTTTCATCGTGAAATCGGCACTTATAACGTGCTTCGTCATGCCAGCAGTACTTACGCCCTACTGGAAGGCTATGAAACGTGCCGTGCCCAACAGTTGCTTGATGAGGGGCAGCTAGCGCAGTTACGCCAGCAAATTAGCGCTGCGCTCTCAAGTCTGTGCGCCCAAGATATTATTCAGCGCGAAGAGGCAGCTTACGTTGTTGATACGGGCAACCTGATTAAACTGGGCGCCAATGCGGTCGCTATTCTTGCTCTCGTTAAGTATCAGCAGGTGATGGGTGATGAGCGCTATGCAAGTGTGGCCAGTGCGCTGGCACTGGGCATTGTGCGTATGCAGGAGCCTGACGGAAGCTTTGTCCATGTTCTGAACGCGGATGATTTGTCGGTTAAAGAAAAGACGCGGATTATCTATTACGATGGGGAAGCCGCGTTTGCGCTGATGCGGCTTTATGGGCAAACCCAACACCGCCCGTGGCTGGACTGTGTGGTGAAAGCGTTTGATTTTTTTATCGCCAATGGTCATGAGAAAGCTCACGATCACTGGTTGGCTTACTGTACGAATGAGCTATTGGCGTATCGTCCAGAGCGTCGCTACTTCGACTTTGCCGTACGCAATGTCGCGGGGTATGTTGATTTTATCCGTGATCGCATCACGACTTTCCCCACGCTCCTTGAACTCTCTATGGCGTTTCATAAAACGCTGCTAAAGCTGGAAAGCGTGCCAGAGTTCGCTGATGTGCTGCATCATTTTAACGTTGATGAGTTTTATCAGGCCCTGCATACCCGAGCTAACTACCTGCTCAATGGTTTTTTCTGGCCAGAAGTGGCCATGTATTTTAAAGCTCCTCATACGGTGCTTGATGGTTTCTTTATTCGCCATCATGGCTTTCGGGTACGTATCGATGATGTTGAACACTACCTTTCTGGTTTAGTGGCTTATCAACAGATGCTGCTACATGGGCGGCAGGCGAATATCCGACAACCTGGACAAGGCATATTAGATGCTGAATCTCTGGTAATGGTAGCCAAAGGCCATTGGAGCGAGGCACCTCCGGCAGGTTGGCAGGCAGAGGGACTATGCTGTCAGCCATCGCTGTTTAAATCGGGCGATATCGTTGTTGCGCGTGGTAAATCCGAGGTGGGGTTTTTATCTGCTCCAGCGGTACAGTCACTGGTGGAAAAAGGTGCTTCTGCAGTGCTGTGTGAAGAAGCTAGCGCGTATCGTGAGACAGGCGTTCCAGTGCTTCAGGTAGATGACGTACGCAAAGCAGTGCTAGCGATTGGCCAGCACCAGCGTCGGCAGTTTACAGGACGAGTGGTCGGTGTCACCGGTAGTGCGGGGAAGACCACAGTAGTGGCTATGCTGGCGCATGCATTGCGTAGCGACAAAGCGGTCGGGTATAGCCGGGGAAGCGCAAACTTACCGGTGGGGGTTGCCTGGAATCTCGCTTCCATGCCACAAACGGCACAGTACTGGGCGGTCGAAATGGCCATTGGCTCCATGTTGGTTAATACCGAGCTGGCACGACCTGATCTCGCGATTATTACCAACATTGCTGCTTCTCATCTTATTTACCACCGCTCTCTGGATGAAATCGCTCGAAAAAAAGCCCATATATTCAAGAGAATGTCGCCAGGAGGCGTCGCCATTCTCTATCGAGATGGTGCCCATTATGAGTATTTGGCACAGCAGGCGACACACCATCGTTTAAACGTCATCAGCTTTGGGGAGCACGCTGAGGCAGATATACGGCTGGTGCAGTACACCGAGAAGGCTGGCCTAGTGAGCATTGATGGTGCTTTATACCCCGTGACTCTTGGCGCTGCCGGGCGTCACATGCTGCTGAACGCAATGGCAGTATTGGCTGTGGCACGGCACGATCATGTAAATATATCGGCGGTGATCGAGCGCTTGAGTACTTTTCAGGCAGTTGCCGGAAGAGGTGAGGTCAAACGTCTCCACCACCAGGGCATGCCCATCACGGTGCATGATGAAGCCTACAATGCGAACCCCCTCTCGATGGGGATGGCCCTAGAAACCTTTGCTTCACTGCCTGTTCAGGCTGACGAAAAACTTGTGATCCTTGGGGATATGCTAGAGCTAGGCGAAGAGGCTGACACCTTGCATCTTGGTTTGGCACCTCACATCAGCGCAGTGGGTGCCCGCCGAGTGTTGTTATGTGGCCCGCTGTGCCAAGCGCTGGTGCCGGCATTAGGCGGGGAAGCCAACGGCGTCTTTCATTACCCTAACGTCGTAGCGCTGAAAGAGGCACTCGTGCAGCATTTACGACCAGATGACAACGTGCTGGTAAAAGCGTCTCATGGGGTGGGCCTTTATTCGTTATTGGCTGACTCTTTTCGTGACTAAACCCTGGTGGGTGATCGTGCTGCGGGCGGGAGCGCTGCTGCTATTCTGCACTGTGTGGAGCGTAGCACCTACCATGGCACAGCAGACGGTAGCGTCTCAGTCTGCTGGTACCTGCCATCTCTTATCGCGTGAGCCCCCCTTATCTTTGTTGCCAGCGCCGCAAGGGGATGCTGTTAGCGAGAAAGGCGTGCACTTTTTTGTGGATGCCTCTTACCAGAGTGATATTGATCCCGTGCAGCGTGAGGACATAGAGCGGCAGCTAGCGGTAGCGGATGCGCTCTACCAGGAAGTGCTTCGCCTGACACCGCCGCTGCAAATGCCCCGCTACCAGCAGGCCGATTTTATAATGGTGATTCTCCGCACCGACCAAACCCGTGGCGGACAGGCCTACGACGAAGTGGTTCGCAACCCCTCGGTGCCAGAGTGCCATATCCGTATGGCGCTGGGTGGGCAAGTGGATGCAGCCCACAATCTCACCCCTGCCCATGAGCTTTTCCACCTCTATCAGAACGCCCATATGATGTTTAAGCAGGCTTGGGTGCATGAAGGGCTGGCTCGATGGTCGGAATCGCTGCTCCGCGGGGATGGCCATTCAGGGCCAGCACTACCTGCCGACAGAGACGCGTTGGAAGCGGTCATGCAATCCTCTTATTCTGCGGTCGCTTTCTGGCAGCGGCTGTTTTATCTGACAGACACTCAGGGCGATGTTGCTGTTCCTGAGGCGCTGGTCAGCCAGCGCTATCACAACGGTCAACCCATCGTGGCCTTGGGCCGCCTTTATGGTGCTGACTTTATGTCGCACCTGTTCGCTGAGCTACATCAAGCAGGGGTAGCGGTGTCTTATCGAGAACAGTGGCCCATCTATGGCTGGGCCGAGTCAGAGCAGCGCAGCCCAAGGCATAACCCCGCTATCCTTTCCGCTCTATATAAAGCCGTGTCAACGTATCTCCCGGTAGCATCACAGCCAGATGAATTGCGGGCGTTTATGCAATTAATTGCCCCTCTTATGGAGTAGTCAGCCGCTCATGTCAGGAAGAGAAGGGCAAGCCGTCCACCGAGCGCACATACGCGCGTTGATGCGTGCACTGGCCAGTGAAGTGCTATGGCCATTTCGCTGGCGTGTGCTGACCATCCTCATGATGCAGGTGGCGACCCAGGTGCTCTTGTTAGCCAGCCTGGTCCTTCCATGGCAGCTTCTTCAGGTGCTGATGACTGGCCAAAGCCGCCTGACGGGATGGATGCCCGGTATCCACAGTGATCAAGATCAAATCGCTATTTTGTTAGCGTTAGCTGTTTTCTGCTTTTGTGCTTACGCTCTACTGCAGTGGCTGATAAGACATGCCATCGCACATTTTGCCAGTGCCATACTGCAATCCCTAAATAAAACACGTCTGGTTGCCAATCACCGTTTGCTGGGCAATCGTGTACTCACCGTTGTGTTGAACGCGTTGTCTTCTTCGGTGATTGCTCTGCTGTTTTGTTGTGTGATTGCCCTGTTGCACCCGCTGCTAGCGTTACTAGCGGCCATATGTGTGCTGATATTGGCAGCTGTGGTTATGCACTACTACCGCTATGAAAAGGTACAGATCATTCAGGATACGTTGCAAAGCAATGTCCTCACCGTGATCAATATCAGCTTTGCGTTAGGCTTTTCGATCCTCGTGCTAGATTATCTTTACGGATCTGTTCGTCCGCTGTTAACGCTTTTTATTTTACTTATTTCAATGCGCCAAATGATGGCGGCCAGCTTGAATGGGTTAGTCAACTTCCTGGGTGTTGTCAAACATTTCCAGTCGATTAACATGCTATTGCTGCCGCGTGACCGGCATGTTTCGCTGTTAGAAACCACCGACTTTGTAAAGCGTTTTGAATCCAACACCCTGCCACAGTGGCTAACAGCATGGATCGCGGAACGTTATGGCCACCACATGTCGTATCACATCATCGAGTGCCGACTGTTACATGGGCGTTCGGTGGCACAGGTGTTAATACAGGTTATTGATGAAAGCGATTGCACTTACTACTGGCTGTTGAAATGCTACAAACCGTCACGGGAAAATGAAGCCTTACATGAAAGCGCACTTTTAACCGAAGTGGGTGGACATCGTATGGATACACAGCAGACGGTGCCGATGTTGTGTGACCACGGCCGATTGCCTTGGTGCTATTACCTCCTCCTGGAGATGGGAGAGCAGCAGCCCAGGTGGCTAAATTCCGAAGAACGTAAGCCTTGGATGGCAGTGCTGCGCCAAACGCTTATGAAAATGCCTTTATCGAATGCGCTGCGCACGCAATACATGGCTACTTTTGCTTCCCTGCCAGAGCGCATGAAAAAAATAGAGGCCAAGCACTTTGGCTACTTAACTCACGATGATCAGCAGGCCTTTCAAGTAGAGCCCTTTATGCAGCGTTGGCCCTATATCATTGCCGCCGTGGAAAAAGTGCCTTACTGCCTCACCCTTCATAATCCGAGTAGTGCCCGCTTAGCTATGCTTGGAACACATCCACTTCTGCTGGATTGGCAGGGATGGAGCTATGACTCTTTGGGGGCCCACTGGCCGCTTTCCGCCAAGCTATATAAAGAAGTATTGGAGGTGGTGAGTGCTCAATGGCCACAACTGAGTGAAAGGCAGGAGTGGTTAGCGCTCTCTTCACCGGAAAGAGCTTCTCATTACATTGCCTTAGCCGCCCGTGCCCATGAGTTTTGCCAGCGTTGCCAAACCCACAACGACTCAGGTGCCCTGAATATGCTGAATGGGATCATCAAAGCCTACGACGCTATGAGTGGGGTAAACACATAAATCAACGCCTCTAAGTACCCGCTAATACAGAGTTTTAGAGCCCTCTGGCAACGTTTGCCGCTCCCTATGTACGTACTGTCCACCGGTACAATATAAATACGCCGTTAACAGGACTAGCCTTGGTACAAAATGCCGTTAATAGTCCTCTATTTTGATGAGTGCTTACCAACGCGGCGACCCCTTAAATGTAGCGGTGGGCGGAGTAGACAACATGGCAACAGTAATCGCGATTACAGGTCAAGCATGGGCGCGTGACGAAGACGGTAACCTGCGTGAATTGCGCATCGGTGACGTGATCCAAGAAGGCGAAACGCTCGTAACGTCCGCAGACGGTCGAGTAGACCTGGACTTTGCCGACGGCACAGGAGCCAATGTTGTTGAAGGTGGACAAGAAGTCGCCCTCACGCCTGAGCTTGGCAATGACGCGATTGTTGCTACCGACGCCAGTGCACTGGACGACGATCTAGAAGCACTTCTCGCCGCATTAGATGATGAAGAAGGCGATCTGCTCGATCTGCTCGATGCCACCGCAGCAGGTGGTGGCGCCGGTGGCGGCGGTGGTGGTGGCAACAGCTTCGTACGTGTTGCCCGTATTGCCGAAGAAACAGACCCACTCAGCTTTAGTACAGAAGGCGGCCTGGAAGGCGCTGAATTCGTAGAATTCGATGGCGGCATTGCGGCCGCAGACGATACTGACGCAGACGCAGACGCAGACGCAGACGCAGACGCAGACGCAGACGCAGACGCAGACGCAGACGCTGATGCAGATGCGGACGCCGATGCAGATGCGGACGCCGATGCTGATGCCGATGCCGATGCAGATGCGGACGCTGATGCGGATGCGGATGCGGATGCGGACGCTGATGCCGATGCCGATGCCGATGCCGATGCAGATGCGGACGCCGATGCGGATGCGGATGCAGATGCGGATGCAGATGCGGACGCTGATGCCGATGCCGATGCCGATGCGGATGCCGATGCAGATGCAGATGCCGACGCCGATGCCGATGCCGATGCAGATGCAGATGCAGATGCAGATGCCGACGCCGATGCAGATGCAGATGCCGATGCCGATGCCGATGCAGATGCCGACGCCGATGCGGACGCCGATGCAGATGCAGATGCAGATGCGGACGCTGATGCCGATGCCGATGCTGATGCCGATGCCGATGCCGATGCTGATGCCGATGCTGATGCCGATGCCGATGCAGATGCGGATGCGGATGCCGATGCGGACGCAGATGCCGATGCGGACGCTGATGCCGATGCGGACGCTGATGCCGATGCCGATGCCGATGCCGATGCTGATGCTGATGCGGATGCGGATGCGGACGCCGATGCTGACGCTGACGCGGACGCCGATGCGGACGCTGATGCTGATGCCGATGCGGACGCTGATGCTGATGCTGATGCCGATGCCGATGCCGATGCCGATGCCGATGCCGATGCAGACGCGGATGCGGACGCCGATTCGGATGCAGATGCGGACGCTGATGCCGATGCCGATTCAGATGCAGATGCAGACGCGGATGCGGACGCTGATGCCGACGCCGACGCTGATGCGGACGCTGATGCGGATGCCGATTCAGATGCGGACGCCGATTCGGATGCAGATTCCGATGCGGATGCGGATGCCGATGCCGATGCCGATGCCGATGCCGATTCAGATGCAGACGCGGATGCGGACGCTGATGCCGACGCCGACGCCGACGCCGACGCCGACGCCGACGCCGACGCAGATGCGGACGCTGATGCCGATTCGGATGCGGACGCCGATGCAGATGCGGACGCCGATTCGGATGCAGATTCCGATGCCGACGCGGATGCAGATGCGGATGCGGATGCAGATGCGGATGCCGATTCAGATGCCGATGCAGATGCGGACGCCGATTCGGATGCAGATTCCGATGCAGACGCCGACGCGGATGCAGATGCGGATGCGGATGCAGATGCGGATGCCGATTCAGATGCCGATGCGGATGCGGATGCAGATGCAGATGCGGACGCTGATGCAGATGCGGACGCTGATGCCGATGCGGACGCCGATGCAGATGCGGACGCTGATGCCGATGCAGATGCAGATGCGGACGCCGATGCAGACGCGGATGCCGATTCAGATGCAGATTCCGATGCGGATGCTGATGCAGACGCTGATTTAGAGGCTACTGTCACCCTGGAGGCCCCGGACACCGTCACCGAAGGCGAGGACATCACCGTCACCGCCCGCGTGGACAACGCCCCGGCCACCGAGCTGACCATCACGCTCTCCAACGGCGAGCAGATCGTCATTGCCGCCGGTGCCACCGAAGGCAGCGTCACGTTCGCCAGCCGTGAAGACGACGTCTTCCAGCAAGGCGAGCAGAGCCAGACCCTGAGCATCACCGGCACCACCGGTGGCAACTACGAAGCCCTGGACACCACCAGCACCGCCACGGTGGCCACGGTTGACGACAACGACGTCACCACGATCACCCTTCACGATATTACTGTGAACGAAGGCAGCGGCACGGCTACGATTAGTGCCACATTGAGCCATCCAGCAGGTAAAGAGTTCACGGTTACATTAAGTAATGGAGCGACCATTACCTTTGCCTCAGGAGCAACAGAAAGTGTCTCAAGTGCATTTGCTGTTCAGGGTGATGATGTATACCTAGATAGTGAAAGCTATGAGGTCACGGTGAATGATGCAGGCAATCATAATTTTGAAAGCTTAGACATTAGCGATAAAGCTACCGTTACAGTGAACGACACCATCGATACCACAACAGTTAGTATCAGTGCGATTGTCACGAAGACATCAGAAATTAACGTAGGAAACGTTGATACGACCAGTAGCTTTACTGTGACTGCCTACAAGGGTAACGGTGACGTTGGTGAGATATCCAAGGTCACGGGAACCGTCCATGATGGTTTTGGAGTAGTCGGTGCTTCCTCGGGTGGTGCCGCCAGCAGTGAGCTTGGCTATGTTGGTAATGGACAGAGTGAGAAGATTACGGTTGAGTTTAATAACCAGATTAAGTCTTTTGACGTCCAGTTTGCGTGGCGAAATAATGCTGAGGAAGCACGCGTAGACTTCTTCGACGACGAGGGGGATTCCGTTGGTTGGGCAATTGTGTCTGGTGGTGGCAGTTCAACAGATGCGTTAGTTACTTATTACGATGCTCAAGGCAATGTCACTAAAACAGAGCATGCGCCTGGTGGCTCGGATAGAGTAGATAATGCTTACACATTCGAGCCGGGAAGTGGCTTGCTCTTCACTCGTGCTGAGTTCACGGCCGTTGGCCATGATGATGACTACTTGATACATGCTATCAAGTATAAAGAAGTGTTGTCTGAAGATGCTTCCACTATTGATGGGCCTTCTGAAGTGGTCTTTGATATACAGACCTCGAATCCACCCGACGTTAGTCAGTACGATTTTGAATACACCTTCCCAACAGCATTGGTGGAAGTGGGCGGCACGCAGTATGTAGTTAACCTTGACCGAAATGGTAAAGGCACTCTCTCTGTGGATGCTGAGGGTAATGTCGATCTGGTAGCAACTGTACTTGAAGTAAACGGCAATTTTGAATCAGTGGCGGTACCAGCAAGTATCACTCTCTACAAAGGCCTGCTGGTTATCGGTAGCAACCTAGATGACGATGGTAGCCAAGACACACCGCCAGCCCATAATACGCCTAACCCGCAAGAGCCCAATAGTGGTGTGATTCAAGGTGGCTCTGGTAACGACGTCATCATTGGTGATGTCGGAGGGGCGAAAGTGACTGTTGAGCCAGGCGGTAACTATAATATTGCCCTAATCGTCGACGTCTCGGGGAGTATGGGTAATGCTTCGGGCACCGCCGGTCTAACTCGGATGGAGCTAGCCAAGCAGGCGCTCTCACAACTTGTTACCGAGCTTGCGGGCCATTCCGGCGTCATCAATATTGCACTGATACCGTTTGCCGGTAGCGGACAAACGTCCATCAAAGCATCGGTAAAAGATTTACAAAGTGGCGAGCTTCTTAAGAACTTGACCGACGCCATTGATACGTTAAGTGCTAACGGCGGTACGAACTATTCTGCCGCGTTCAATGCCGCCGAGCAGTGGTTTAGCGGTAGTGATGCCAAGGCTGGGTATGAGAACCTAACCTTCTTTTTAACCGATGGCGATCCCACCTTCTACGGGGCTAACGATCAAGGGCCAGGGAACTCAACAAATGCTGACGTGTTGCGCGCCTCTATCGATGCTTATGGATCGTTGGTGCAGGCTAGTAGCACGAAGGTCTATGGCGTAGGCATTGGAAATGGTGTCAATCAAGATTATTTGAACTTCTTTGACAATACCAATAGCTTAGGTCAAGGAACTGTCAGTGTAATCGATACCGTTACGTTGGCTGATTTTAGTGGCAGTAATGACGTACTTGACAGAGCGTCTAATTGGACAGGAGCTGGCAGTAATGGTCGCTTTGTCATCGATCAAGGCTATCTGCAAATTTCAGATTCAAGAAACCAGGGTGCCTTCTCTGTTACGAGCGATCAGTTTAACGTGGCCGCCGATGGTAGCCAGTTACGTTTCTCTTACTCCACTTTTAGTAACTCAAGTGACGTCTTTGGATATCAGCTTCAAAAATTGGTTGGAGGCTCTTGGAACTCGCTCATCAATAGCGGTTTGAGTAGAACGGGTGGCTCTACCATTGTCATCAATGATCTGGCTGCAGGTGACTACAGGCTTGTCTACTCTGTAGATGACCGGAGTAACAATAACTCCAATGCAACAATGTCTTTGAATGAAATTGGCCTAGTGTCTCCTGTACCCGTGACAGCCGCTATTGGCCAACCACAAATCGTCAATACAGCAGATGAACTCTCTGTTGCGTTGAACCAAGGATCTACCGAACTGGAGTTGGCAGACGTCGGGGACGATATACTCCGTGGTGGTGAGGGTGACGATATTATCTTTGGCGATGCTATCTTCACTGATACTTTGACATGGGAGGGACGCGACTCGGCTGAGCTTCCAGATGGTTCTGGGTTGAAGGCTCTGAAAGCTTTCCTAGAGGACGATTTAGGCCGCGTACCCACATCGGATGATATCTACAGCTATATCAAAGATAACTATGATAGCTTGATAGACCCGAACCCTGCTAAAGGCGGAAATGACACGCTGATTGGAGGTCAAGGAGACGATATCTTAATAGGTGGGCTTGGCGCAGACACCTTCAAGTGGGAGTTTGGTGACCAAGGCTCTACCGAGCAGCCTGCTAATGATAGCGTCATGGATTTCAATGCTAGCGAGGGGGACGTGTTGGATATCTCTGAGCTGCTTCAGAACGAAGAGAGTGCTGCTGATTTGAGCACCTATATCGTTGCGGAAGAAGAAGGGGATGATACGGTTCTGTACATCAACTCTGACGGTAATTTGGCTGGTAATAAAGAGAACGCAGATCAAGTGGTTCGCTTGGAAGGTAAGAGTTTCTCTGACTTCGGTGGCGGAAGCGCTCAAGATGTTATTCAGCATATGTTGAATAACGATCAACTCAAAATCGACCAGTAATATCTAACCCAACCCAAAGGCCGCCTCCGGGCGGCCTTGTCGTCTCTAACCCAGGTTTACTTTTCGCAACCAATCAGTGCGTTTACTTACAGAGGAAGCGGCTATGCTCTACATCAAACGAAATGCCCGTGGGGAGATTGTGATGCTCAGCAAAGAGCCCTCGCCTGAGTGTAATGACACCATCGCGGCGGATTCGCCGGAGGTGTTTGCCTTTCTGGCCCAGCAAACGGGGCAGTCGGCGCAAATGATTGCGTCGGATTTAGCGTTTGTGCGGGTAGTGGAAGATATGCTGGAAGTGCTGCTAGAGAAAGGTGTGCTTAGCTTTACCGATTTGCCCGCTGCCGCTCAGAGTAAGGTGATGGAGCGTAAGTCGCTTCGTGCTAAGAACGATGTGAATTTGCTGAGTGATGATGGCGGGATTATCTGACGCGGCAGATGCCGCGTCGTGGTCTATCTAAACAATCTTACTAAAGAGAGGCTTGAGCGATTAGCTCAAGCGCACGCCTGGTCCCGTCGCACCGTCTACGCCTGTGCGGAACAGGCTTTCTAGCTCCTCAGAGCTTGTGACTCCCTCCGCAATTACCTGAATCCCCAGCGAGTGGCACAGCGTGGCCATGCCGCGCACGATGGTTTGCTGCTCGTTTGAGGTATGGATACCGCGAATTAAGCTGCTATCCACTTTGAGATAGGCAAGTCCTACGTCGTGTAAGTCGGCCAGCTTAGTGAATTCCGCGCCTACGTGCTCAATACCGAACTGGCAGCCAAGTGGCCGCAGTGCGCTGCACAGCCCGCGTAGGCTGCCAATGGTATGAGGTGTCAGAGTAGCAGGCACTTCGAAGCAGAGCTTACTTGCAAGGGCGGGCTGCTTCTCTAATAGTAAACGCAGCTCGTTG
The DNA here is from genome assembly GCF_014640815.1 of Vreelandella lutescens. GTDB lineage: Bacteria > Pseudomonadota > Gammaproteobacteria > Pseudomonadales > Halomonadaceae > Vreelandella > Vreelandella lutescens. The sequence continues at coordinate 636,430 of NZ_BMHM01000003.1, forward strand.
ACGAACTGCGCATTGTTGATCGACGCAATGGAGAGGTTAATCCCAATACATTGGTCTGGGTTAACGTCCAGCTGTGCCAGTGCTTTTTTGATAACAGCGATATCTAAGGCGGGCTCAAGCGCAAAACGCGTGACCCAAGGAATAAACAAGCCTGCGGTTTGCCAAGCATTGGCAAGCTCCAGTCGAGCCGGGCATTCGTAGTGCAGTACTCGGTTCTGAGCATCCACCACAGGGAAGTAAGCCAACTGAGGGCCTTGAGCAATAGCCGCGGTTAGCGCGTTACGCCAATCGGTATGGTTACCGAACAATGAACCTTGCTCACGCTGTCGAAGAGCGATATTGGTCGTACTGCTGTCACTTTCGGCTTCGGCCAAGGCATCATCTAACGTGGCCAATAGTGGCCCGCGTTCGTCGTTAGAGTGATAAGCCACTACCGCCGTCGCTAGGCGTATGTTTGCCTCTGGGGCGCTAAAAGCGACCTTTTCCAGTGCTTGTTGCAAACGGGGGAGTAGGGCATCTGGCTGCTCTTCCAACGGCAACATCAGTAGAAAATCACTGCCGTTTAAGCGCCCAATCATCGCTTCGTCGGCGCTGGTTTCTAGAGCTGCCAACTCTGTGACCAGGGTGCTAAGCACTTGGTCGGTCGCTTGGTGGCCTAGCTGGTCGTTCAAACTCTCTAGGGACTGCACGCGCACCATCACCATCAGGCCTGTGGCGCGGGCATCGTCGCTGCCTAATAGTGATGCCAGTTTGCCCATCAGAACATCACGGTTTAAAGCTCCCGTGACGCGATCATGCTGCAAATGGCGGCGCAGTTCATCGAGCTTTTGGCTCTCTTGGCTGAGCATTTGGCGCACGTTGGCGGAAAGCACGTTCATCGCCTGGGCGACTTCACGAAGCTCTAGCGTGCGGGGTTCTTGAATGGTGGTAAAGCGTCGCGCGCTGATATCTTTTGCCTGAGCGACGACGCGTACCAGAGGATGCTTGATGCCCCGCACCATCACGGTGGCAATCGCTAAGCTAATGGCCCCAGCGAGTAAAAACCAGCCGGCGAGTTCTAACATGCTGCGCCAAAGTGAGGCGTAAGCGTAGCTGTGCTGGCTCTCTAGTTCCAGCGTGCCGAACTGCCGCCAGCCATCTTGAATCGTGGCGTTGCCAGTGGGTACATCGAACTGGACTAAACTGCGGAACCATGCAGGAACATCGCCGCTGTATTCACCGGCGCGGCGCTCAACCAATACCTCGCCTTCAGCATCGCGCAGTGTGATTGAGCGGTAGTAGCCGGTATCGAACTGGGCCGAGATCAGCAGCTCTAAAATCACTAAGTCTTTATCCAACTGGCTCATGGAGAGCGCCAGAGTCGTGGCATTGTCTTCGTTCTTAATGCGCACTTCCTGCTCGATGTAGTCACGGCTGCTGGTGATACTGATCGCCAGGCTGCCGACAAACGACAACAGCAAGAGCGCAATAATGGCCAGCCAAAGCTGTTTAATCAGCGACATAACGCCAGTCCTCTTAAATAAATCCTTGTGATTGCATCCGCCCGATGACGCTACGCCAGCGCGATAGCCGTGCCAGCGGGTCGGCGCGGGATTCTGAGCCGCCACCTGCCCAAAGACCGTCACTGTTAAAACTAAAGACGGGGTCTAAATCGTTACGCTGAGAAGCAGGAGAGATAGAAGGCGAAATGTTGTCCAGTACCAGCGGTTCGGCATTCGGTGTTGAGTAGTAACCTAGCACCATGTGGGCCTGGGTGATTTGGCTGCGGCCAATACGGGCGCGCACGTAGATCATACGCAAGCGCTCCCCCGGCACACCAAGCTGCTTCAGGGTAATGTATTTCGCGATGGAGTAATCCTCACAGTCCCCTTGGCCTTTACCTAGTGCTTCCAGCGGCGTTGCCCAAAAGTCCTCTTCTCCCCATACGCGAATATCTTCTACCCAGCGGATACGCCGATTAAAAAAATCGTTCACATCGCGAAGCTGTGCCTGCACGTCCTGGCCGCGTAAGCGTTCCAATAGTGTGAACCACTCTTCAAGCACATTAAGTCCAACTTGCCCATACTGCTGTTGCATACTTTGTCGCAACTGTTGAGGGTTGAAAGCCACCGCAGAAGAGGGGTGTATCCCCAGCCCGGCACCCAATAGCAACGCGCCAGCAGCGGTTAAAAACTGCCGACGCGAAACGGTAGAAAGCGAGCGGGACGAGGAAGTAGACATGGACGCCATTAGCGTTGGTCAAATATCGCTTAAGACTACAAGCTAAGGCAAAAAAGCGCTATATCTCCTCAGTAGAAAGTATCAACGCTGACTGAGTTCAGTAGCTACTGAGAAGAAGCCTGGTACGTCTCTTCCAACATGGGTTCAAGCGCAGGCCATACGTTATCTAAGATAATGGGCTGGGCTTCCGCTGTGGGGTGAATGCCATCGCTTTGCATCAGCTGTTGGTTAAGCGCGATATCTTCCAGCAAAAAAGGCACGAGGGAGAGATCGTACTCCTCCGCCAGAGAGTGATAGACCCCGGTGAAGGCATCGCGGTAGGCTTGTCCGTAATTCGGCGGAATATCGATGCCCAGCAACAGTACGTCTGCACCTGCTTGCTGGCTTTGCTCAATCATGACCGCTAAGTTGGCCCGCATTTGAGCAGGCGGTAGGCCACGTAGGCCATCATTGCCACCAAGCTCTAAGAGAACGATATCTGGCTGACGCTGTCCGATGATATCGGCAAATCGCTGCGCGCCTCCTGAGGTTGTCTCGCCGCTGATGCTGGCATTAACGACCTGCGCGTCGCCGTCAAGGCGCTCTGCTAATAAGGCTACCCAGCCCTGCTCCTGCTCAATGCCATAAGCCGCACTGAGGCTATCTCCCATCACCAGCAGTGTAGGAGGGTCGTTGGCAATGTTGTTGGCATACAGGGGTGTCGCGCTCATTAACGTCACCAGTGCAACGCTACTTGAAACGCCAAGACGAGCAAAAAAAAGTGACTGGATCACTCGCTTTTGAATCATCAGTTTTTGAATCGCTATAGGGAACCCAAGCTTCATGTCTTACTCCTCTGACCCAACATCCAAGATAACCACCGATGGCGCGCCTACACGCCAGCCCACCACCGACCCATCGTTTGCTCATAAGGTTCCGAATGAAGTGGCTAGCCAGCCAGTACTTCATGCAGAAAAGCTTGCCAAACGGGTGACCAGTGGTGAACGCACGCTCACTATCTTACACGACCTTTCGTTGAGCGTGGCGGCGGGGGAAAGCGTGGCGATCCTAGGCAAAAGTGGGGCAGGGAAGTCAACGCTGTTAGGCCTGCTAGCGGGGTTAGATACGCCTAGCGATGGAGAGCTAACGCTCTTTGGTCATGCGCTTAGCCGCTTAGATGAAGATGGCCGAGCTGCGTTGCGGGCAGGGCGTGTAGGGTTTGTGTTCCAAAATTTTCAGCTATTGCCCACGTTAAGTGCCCTAGAAAACGTGCTGCTACCGCTTGAGCTCTCTCCACGCGCCGGTGAGGCTCGCACCGCTGAGCAGTGGCTAGAACGTGTAGGATTGGGCGAACGCACCTCCCACCAGCCCAAGCAGCTTTCTGGCGGTGAGCAGCAGCGAGTCGCCATTGCCAGAGCCTTCGTGACAGATCCCGAATTGGTCTTCGCCGATGAACCCACCGGCAACCTAGATCCGGATACGGGTGCGCAAATCATCGATCTGCTTTTCACACTCAATCATGAAGCAGGCACAACACTGATTCTCGTCACCCACGATCATGCCCTGGCACGTCGCTGCGACCGTTGCCTACGCCTGACCAATGGCCAGTTGGAAGCGTTTGATCCCGCACCGGCAAGCAGCGAGGAAGGCGATGAGTGATATCAACTGGCGATTAGCGGCGCGAAGTCTTAAGCGTGATCTTCGCGCGGCAGATGTGCGCGCGCTGTTTGTCGCGCTAGTACTGGCGGTGGCCGCTTCCACCATGATTGCTTTCTTTCTTGATCGGTTAGAGCGCGGCCTAGAGCGCCAGGCCGGGCAGATGCTAGGTGGCGACTTAGTGCTTGAACAGCGTGATCCCTTTTCGGAAGAGCTGCGCAATACCTTAGAGCAGGCGGGTTTTACGCTGAGCGATCAAGTGGATCTGGTCTCCATGATCAGCCAAGGCGAGCGTTTCCAGCCTGCCAGCCTCAAAGCGGTGGATGATATTTACCCACACTACGGCGTTTCTCACGTGGATCGTGGTAACGGCGTAGAGCAAATCGCCTCTGGCCCACCTGCGGGAGAAGCCTGGGCTGACCCACGGCTCGCCGAGCTGATTGAGATAGAGATTGGCGACCGCGTGCAGGTGGGGCAAACGGAACTGACCATTAGCGGGATTATCGAACGCGAAGCGGACCAGTCCGCAGGTTTTGGTAACTTCAACCCGCGCTTGATGCTCAATACCGCTGACCTTGAAGCCACTGGGTTGGTACAGCCAGGGTCGCGCATTGAGTTTGAACTGCTGGCTGCCGGGCCGCCCGCCGCGTTAGAGCAAGTGCAGGGCTTATTAGCACAGCTACGGCGTGATGGAGTAGAGGTGCGTGATGTGCGGGTAGACCGCCCGCAGCTGGGCAACGCCTTACAGCGGGCGGAAAGCTACTTAGGCCTTGCCGGGTTAGCAGCGGTGCTGTTGGCCGGGGTGGCCGTGGCGATGTCGACTCGCCGCTACGTAGAGCGTCATCTGGACACCGCTGCCTTGCTGCGCTGCTTTGGGGCCAGCCAGTACCAGCTAGTAACGATTTTCAGCCTGCAACTGATCGGCCTAGCGTTGATGGCATCGATTCTGGGTGCCTTGCTGGGGTTGGTGGGGCAATCGTTGCTACTGTGGCTTTTGACCAGCTTTTTACCCATGACCCTGCCACCTCCGGGCATTATGCCCCTGTGGCTGGGAATCTTTACCGCGCTGTCGGTGCTGGTAGGGTTTGCGGGGCCAACGTTGCTGCGTATCAAGCAGGTAAGCGCGCTGAAAGTACTGCGCCGAGAGCTGGACCCCCTGCCGCCCGCCGCTTGGCTGGTGGTGGGTGTGGCCAGCATCGTCTTTGGTGGCCTGCTGTGGCTCTATTCAGGCAGCTTCCCATTAGCCTTGGCACTTCTGGTAGGTGGCTCAGCTTTACTGGCGCTGCTTTGGGGTGTGAGTTCTTTATTGCTGAATGGTTTGCTTCGCGCTGTGCAGCGCCTTACGGGCGGTGGCGAGTGGGTTCAGGCGTTTCGCTTGGGCGGGCGTCAGCTGGCCCGCCGCAAGCAGGCGGGGCTGGGGCAACTATTAGCTTTCTCGGTGACGTTTTTTGCCATGGCGATGATCGTCCTGGTGCGTGGTGATCTGCTCACTACATGGCAAGACCAGCTCCCAGAAGATACGCCCAACTACTTCGCCATCAACATTCAGCCCGGCGAGCGGGATGCGTTTGAGCAAGCGGTGGCGCCACGGGTCGATACCCAGAGCACCCTTTACCCCATGGTACGCGGCCGAATTACCGAGATTAACGGTCAAGCGCCAAGGGATGCGGTGCCCGCTGATGCCCGAGGCGACAACTCGCTGCGCCGTGAGTTAAATCTGACGTGGCAATCTGACCTGCCTGAGGGCAACCAAGTGGTGGCAGGGCAGTGGTTTACCCCTGCCAGTGAACCTCAAGGCTGGATGAGCGAAGTGGACGCGACGCCTTCGAGCGACTCAGAAACTGTCCCCATTTCGGTAGAAGATGGTTTGGCTGAGCGTCTTGGTTTGGGGCTGGGAGACGAAATCACATTCGCCGTGGGCAGCGACAGCATCATAACGCGCATCGACAGCCTGCGTAGCCTTAACTGGGACAGCTTTAACCCGAACTTCTTCGTGATCTTCCCGCCCGGCGTATTGGAATCTTTCGGCCATAGCTTCATCACCGCTTTCCATCTGCCAGACGAAGAGCAGGGCTTGGTGCGCGAGCTGGTTAGCGACTTCCCAGGCGTCTCGCTGCTTAACGTAGATGCCATTCTCGGGCAGGTTCGTGATGTGTTGACCCAAGTGACTCGGGCGGTGGAGCTCGTGCTTATTCTGGTGCTGTTAGCGGGCGTGAGTGTGCTCTACGCCGCCCTCACCGCCAGCCGCCCGGTGCGTGCCCATGAAAGTGGCCTGCTGCGGGTGTTTGGTGCGGGTAACCGGATGATCTCCCGCGTGCAGGGGGCAGAATATGCTCTGCTCGGTTTTGCCAGCGGCTTGCTAGGGGCGGTGCTCGCAGAGCTCGCCACCGCCGCGCTCTACCTCTACTGGCTCGATTTAACTCCGCGCCTGCATATCGGCCTATGGCTAACACTCCCCATCGGCGGCGCGCTGTTAATAGGTGTCATCGGCCACGCGCTCTCCTACAGCCTGCGTAGGCAAGCCCCGGCGGCAAGCTTAGGATTATTAGGCGAGGCGTAATCGTACTAGCAATAAAAAAAGGCGGCTCTTTAGCAGCCTTTTCGCTGATGGATAAGCGATGGCGTTGGTGCAGCTTGGTGATATGCTAAAACCTTTCAACAGGGAGGTCGTGGCATGCGGGCGAATGTGATGAAGTGGGGCGTAACAGGGGTAGCGCTGTGGTTGGTGGCGGGAACCGCGCAGGCGTCGCTACAGCAGTTCGAGGCGGATCTGCAGGCAGAACTGGCGGGCGACGATGCCCGTATGGCCATTGGGCAGCTAGTAGAAGAAGCCAACAGCTATGTGGCAGAAGATGTGGCGATTACTTACGCCAATGGCGATTTGCTCTCGATCGACCGTTACCGCGTGGCAGGTCGTTACACACAGCCAGAGTCAATTACGCTAGATGGCATCAGCGTCACTGAATTGGGGTTCGACTCGCCCGTGCTGACCGTGGGAGAGCTGGTACTACGAGAACCTGGCGCTGCCGTGCCTACGCTAAAAGCTTTCGAGACGGAAGGCAGCCCGATTAGCGCACTCAGCCTGAGTGATATTACTTTTCGGCTAGAGGGCAGCTTGGCAGATGAGCTAGCTGCTGAGCTTGAGAGCCAAGCGCTAGCAGGTTATCTCTCCATTGATTCCCTAGAGCTAGAAGAGGCGAGCAGCAGTGCCGTTGGTCTCATCGCGTTACAAGGGGTTAGCGGTGAGTTGAACGACCTCGCCACCGGCATCTCCGCGACGTTGGCATTAGGAGATATGCGCATTGAAGCGCTGGAAGGGCTCGACCGCCCCGGAGACGAGCGCCTTGAGCATGCCGAACTCAACGGTTTTAGTTTAACCGGCGAGCAGTGGAGCGTATTACTGGACAACGCTTGGGTAAAAGGTAACAGCTATGTAGGCGAGGCGGGTTTTAGCGGTGCGGAATTTGATCTTGGCGAGTTAATCAATTTAGTGCCCCCCGCTGAGCGAGAAGAACTTCAAGCCCTGAACCGTGTATTGACGGGCGGTACCGGGCGTTTAAGTGCCGAAGGCCAAAGCGCCTCGCAGTGGCATGAAGCACCCTCCAATGAACCGAGCAGCCGCAACCGCCTCACCTCAGAAGGGTATTTGCAGTTGGACGGAGCCGGTGGCCTAGAGTTCTCTATGGATGTGCCCATCAGCTTGCCCAAAGGGGCCACCTTAGAGCAGGCCACACAAAACCCCGCCCTGTTTGAAGCGGCGACGCTGTACGGTGGTAACGTCACCGTGGCTTACAGCGATGAAGGCATGTTGCCGCGCATGACTACCGAAATAGCAAACCAAGAAGGCATCAGCGAAGAACAAGCGATTTCGCAAGCCTGGGCGCAAGCGCAGCAATTAGGACCGCTGCTTGGCCCGCAAATTACCAAGCTCATGGTGGGCATGGTGGATATTATGGCGGGCAAAGCCCAGTCGTTAACCGTTAATGTGGCGCTGCCTAACCCATTTATGCTTAATCAATTCATAATGAACCCCATGGGCAGCAGCGAGCGCCTCACCTTCACCTTTGAGCTGAAGTAGCGTGGTTGTCCAGTCGGTCAGGTTTGAGGGGCGGCTGGCAACATGAAACATGCTCATGTAAGACCTGACGCGGATGCGATGAAAGTCGCGTCAGGCTGCGGTATGATAGCCGCCTCGCTTCTCCATGATGATCCTTTTGTAACGAGGTTCCCGCCGATGTTCAGCCGCGATATGACAATTGCCGGATTCGATGATGCGCTATTTGATGCCATGCAAAAAGAAGTGGCACGCCAAGAAGCCCACATCGAACTGATTGCTTCTGAAAACTACGCCAGCCCCCGCGTACTAGAAGCGCAAGGCAGCCAGCTGACCAACAAATACGCCGAAGGTTACCCAGGCAAGCGCTACTACGGCGGCTGTGAGTTTGTCGATATCGCTGAAAACTTAGCCATCGACTACGCCAAGCAGCTGTTCGGCGCGACCTACGTTAACGTTCAGCCGCACTCTGGCTCTCAAGCCAACAGCGCCGTTTTCCAAGCGTTGGTTACGCCGGGCGACACTATCCTCGGTATGAGCCTGGACGCGGGTGGCCACCTAACGCACGGTGCCAAGCCCAACTTCTCTGGCAAGCACTACAATGCCATTCAGTACGGCCTGAATGAGCAAGGCCTGATCGATTACGACCAAGTCGCTGAACTGGCCCGTGAGCACAAGCCGAAGATGATCATCGCCGGTTTCTCTGCCTACTCTCAGATTGTCGACTGGGCAAAATTCCGTGAGATCGCTGACGAAGTAGGCGCTTACTTGTTGGTGGATATGGCGCACGTTTCTGGCTTGGTCGCTGCTGGCGTTTACCCCAGCCCGCTGCCCCACGCCCATGTGGTCACGTCCACGACGCACAAAACCCTGCGCGGCCCGCGTAGCGGCGTGATTCTCTCGGCAGAGAACAACCCTGACATCGAGAAGAAGCTGCAGTCGGCGGTCTTCCCCGGTGGCCAGGGCGGCCCGCTGATGCACGTGATTGCCGCCAAAGCGATCTGCTTCAAAGAAGCCATGGAGCCCGAGTTCAAAACCTACCAGCAGCAGGTGGTTAAGAACGCCCAAGCCATGGCGAAGGTCTTCATCGACCGCGGTTACGATATCGTATCTGGTGGTACCGAAGACCACCTGTTCTTGCTATCACTGATCAAGCAGGGCGTGACCGGTAAAGATGCGGATGCTGCCCTTGGCCGCGCCCATATCACCGTCAATAAAAATGCCGTACCGAACGACCCGCAAAGCCCGTTCGTCACTTCTGGCCTGCGTATCGGCACCCCCGCCGTGACCACGCGCGGCTTCGGTGAAGACGAGTGCACGCACCTAGCAGGTTGGATTTGCGATATTCTCGACGTCCTGGCCAAAGGCGAAGACACCAGCGCTATCGAAGCTCAAGTGCTGGATAAAGTTGCTGACGTGTGTGGCCGCTTCCCAGTGTATAAGTAAGCCACCATTAAGGGGCACTAGGCTGGGTAAAACCGCCTAGTAAAAAGCGCTAGCCTGTAAAGGCTAGCGCTTTTTTATGGCTTAGTGGTGAGCGGCAGCCGGTGCTGTGCATTAAGACGTGGAAGGAGGATCTTGGCGAATAATGCTGACTTTTTGCTGCTCCTTGGTCCATTTCCCCGCTTTTTTATCAATGTACTGAAAGTGTTCATTAGTGAAGCTGCCTTGATTGCAAGCGTGGCGATAAGAGACGGTCTGCACGTGCTCTTGATCCAGCAGCTTAATAAACACCCCAGGCCCCGTTAACTCGAACACATTAGTCAGCTGATTCTCCTCAATGTTGCGATGTACCTGCTCAATTAATTTAAGCACATTGGGATTGCCAGGACGGCTGGCAATAAAGTAGTTGCTCAGCTCGCCCTTGCGGGTCGTCACATATAATTCGTCAATATTTGCTGGTACTACCCGGCCTAATGGCCAGATGGCATGGGCGTCGATGTCTAGGTAAACGCCGCCATGCTTATAAAGCGCCAATAGCCGCCAAAAATCGGCCTGAGCGGCACCAATTTGCAGTTTGTCGTAGCTCTCGAGCCACGCAGGGTCAAAGTGCTGCTCTATAAAGTCATGGCGCGCTTGGGTGATCATGAAACGATACTCAAAGCGCGGTGCCATCAGACGGTTAAAGAGATAATTGAGATAAACCGGCAGCGTCACCTTATTGGTAAAGTTGGTTTGCCAAATAATACGAGGGATGACGGTATCTTGATTGGCGGGTAGCCAGGGGGCCGCACGTTCTGGCAGCGTAAAACGCTTGTTGGGAAAGAGTGCGTGGAACCCATAGCTCAATACTTTGGTAACGTTAGCAAATAGCTTGATGACCCGACTGACGGCCACAATGTGTGGTTTACTGTTACGCCGACGTGCAGACATAGTCGTCCTTTCATTAAGCAAATGAAAAGCCTAGCGTATCGCTAGGCTTTCAGACTGTCATTGGCTGGCGAGCCTATAGATTACCAGCCGCCCTGAGCCTCTAATAAACTGCGCATATTATTATCCAGCGGAAGCTGGAAGTCTGCGCTGCCCAGCACCATAGCATCGCCTGCGCGAACCACTCGGGCGCTCACATAAAGCGCGTCCTGCCCTTGGGCGTACGTACCCATCAAAATTGAGCGAGCATTATGCTGAGAGCTTAAACGTTGAACCTGACGAGAGAGAATAAGTTCACCCACGCTCTCTTCAATAAACATGCTGTCGCGCATTTTTACTTCGCGAACCTGCATCCCCTGCTGGGCCAAGGCCGATGCCATAATCTCAGAACTGATACGGCCAAAGGTGGAGGATTGGGTAAGGTTGTCGATACTCACAAAGGTGGCGGCTATCATCGGGCTATAGCGCGTTAAATCAGGATTGTTAGCGACCATTTGCTGAGCCGCTTGATGGGCGAGTTCAGACAGATCTGGCTTTGGCTCCTGGGGCTGGGCGTTATTACCTAGCGTCGAACAGCCTGCCAGCATTGCCAAGCAGAGGGTAGCAAAAGCCCCCAAGCGAAAGACGCGCGCTGATGACGACACAAACAGAGATTGTAAGGACATAAATGTTACCAAGTATCGGTGATAGAAACGGTTGGCGTGGTGGGGGCTTGAGGAACCCGGTGAGGCGCGTATTGGCGGCGGTCACCTGCATTAATGTAATAGATGTTGGAAGAGGAGTAGAGAATCTGATCCTGTTCCACTATTTGCGTCGTAATGATGATTTCCTCATTCCCTTTAGGTGTCCAACTGCCGCTGGTGGTATCTGCCACCATCGCCGCTGGAATGAGCGCAAGTGCAGGTTCACTCCAGTTGCCCAGTGGAATGCTGGCAACGGCAATACCGCTCGCTAGGGCGGTGTATGCGCCAAAAGGCGGGCGGGTATATCCTCGATCCCGATGGGCGACCACTTCTACATCAATTTGTATTAGAGCACCATTGGCCCGTGGCTGGGTCGTTACACTGCCGCCACGAGAAACCAGCTCGCTGGTTAATAGCGTTCTAAAACCGCGCTCGAATTCTCCACCGCTGTAGTATGAGCCATATTGCTCGTGCTCAGGGGCTGCGATATGCAAATCACGAAAGCGTACCCGCTCACTGCCTAAAATACCGGCTGCTTCGTGCTGTGCGAGCACTTCCCAATGTTGGGCCGCCTGCATACGCTGTTGTTCAGTGTAAGGATAGGTAGTGGCAATGGGCGCTTGCGAGGTGCTGGCATAAAAACAGCCGCTGAGCATCAGGCTAGCAAGTCCCAGGCCAACGGGGCGTAAAAAATGGGCAATGGGGAGTGACATAGGACGAGTGCGCACCTGGTAGTTCCTTATCGCTACTAAACGGCTTTTTGATAGACTAGTTTGCCATGCTTAGCATAAATCGGCCACGAGGTTAAAAACTTGAATGAGTAATCACCCCCATGCTTGAAGACCACCGCAGCGGCCCACGTCATGACTCACTTTTGTCTACCTACCCAGAAGATGATAGCAACAATGGTTGGATGATTAGCTATATCGATATCATGACGCTGCTGGTGGCGCTATTTGTCATTATTATTGCCGCAGCGGGGGTGACAAGCCCAGACTGGTCACCTGAGACGGCTGAGACTGACACAAGCGAGAGCCTAACAGCACCGTTAGAAGTGCCTTTACCCGCTATGTTGGAAGAGCGCCGCCAGCAGCGAAGTGCAGCGCTGGTGACGGTGCCAGGCAGCCTTAGTCCGATGGCCGTGAGCGCCGCACTAGGAGTGGCTGGATTGCCTCCTCGACCTGCCGCTGCTCCCCTTGTACCTCCTTTATTGGCACTGCCAGCAGCAGAGGAGCCCACTCCGGAATTAGAGCCACCGTTGGTGGCATCGCTAGTGGAGCGCTTACCCTCTCCATCACCCACTTCTACGCTACCTACTCCGCTAGTACGTGTGGATGAGGAGGTTGCCGTCGCGCCCTTGGCAGATTACATGGTACTGCTGACCGATCGTCCCCCGGTAAATGTACAGGCAGTTAGCGATGAGGCGATCAGTAGCGCCCTGGCATTGGATGCCCAGCTTTCTGAACGGGTGGAGACCTCGCCCTATTTACCCAATTTGGAAGGGGTAGAAGTTTCGAGGGTGGCTGAGGGCATCAGCTTGCGCGTGCAAGACAGGTTGCTGTTCCCCTCTGCGACGGCCGAGCTGACTGAAGGCGGCTCATCACTGGTGGGTAGCCTACTGGAAACCATTCAGCGCTACGATGGCGAAGTATGGGTAGAAGGCCACTCTGATAGCCAAAGTATTAACACCCCAGAGTTCTCCTCTAACTGGGCGCTCTCCAGCGCACGTGCTATTGCCATTGTTGAAGCCTTGGAAGCGGCGGGTGTGGCCGCTGAACGCTTGCGAGCCGTAGGGTTAGCCGCCACTCAACCCTTGGAAGATAACAGCACCGCCGAGGGGCGTGCGCGTAATCGCCGAGTGGAGGTGGTCATTCATGCTCAATAGGTGGCATCAAGCAATGAACAACGCTTTTGTATAAGGCGATAGATACAGCATAAAAAAAGCCCGCCGGGGGTGGCGGGCATGAAAGGGCTTGGCTCACTGCAGCCCACTGACATCAGGTGAGGGGGTGTACAAGGTTGTCAGTGGGTACAATTCGAGTATAGCTATTTATGAGGGTTTGCCAAGGCATTGTTTACTTTTTTTGCAAATTTCCTTTCCGACACTGGTAAGGGGAGTGCGGGTGGTGTGCACTTAAATGGTGCTTTATAGGTGCGCTATTTTGGTGCTCCGAATGAATAAGCGTTAGTTTTTATTTTAAGTATTTGATTTTAATTGTTTAAAAATCATTGGCATGCATTCTGCTTTATTGCTTATCTGAACAAGACGCCAGCATAACGGCTTTTAAGATAGTGATTAAGATAGTAATAAGGTGGTGCCATGACAGAACACACCCGCACTACACGCGCTCACCCGGAGCTGCTTGATCTCGATCCGCTAACGGGGAGCGCTGCCGACCCGGCCCTGCAGCCCCGCTTGGTGGTTACCGACTTAGACGGCTCTCTGCTTGACCACCACAGTTATGACTTCTCTCCGGCAGCGCCCTGGCTTGCGCGTCTAAAGCAGCTAGGCGTCCCCGTGATACCGGTCACCAGTAAAACGCGTGCCGAACTTATTTCTCTACGTGAGGCGTTAGGCCTGACGGCCACGCCGTTTGTTGCTGAAAACGGTGCCGTTATTGGTTTGCCGCCGGGGTGGTGTCATGCCCGCTTAGACCGTCCTGGCAGCGGTTTGGATGGCGTGGTGGTGAAGCACACCGGTGTTGACGTTGGATTTATCCGCGCCCGACTGAACGTTTGGCGTCATCGTCTAGGCGTACGTTTTACCCGCATGAGCGAATTGGACATTCGCGATGTCATGTCGCTCACGGGGTTAGATGAACCCCGTGCTAAGGCAGCCCGCAAGCGTGAGGGTAGTGAGCCTTTGATTTGGCAAGACGATGAGGCCGCGCTGGCAAACTTTCGTTTAGCGCTTGAAGGGGATGGTTTGACGCTAACGCAAGGCGGTCGTTTTTGGCATGTGATGGGCAAAGCCTCTGATAAAGGGAGCGCCGTTGACTGGCTCATTAAACGCTTTACAGCGTTACGTGGGCGTACGCCGCTTGCATTGGGATTGGGTGATGGTCCCAACGACATTTCCATGCTCAATGCCGTCGATCAGGCCGTCGTGATCAAAGGCTGCCACGACTTAACGGTCACACCTACAAACACCGCGCTTTATCGCACGCAGGAAACCGGGCCTACGGGCTGGGCCGAGGGGGTGGCCCACTGGTGGGGGCGAGACGACCGCCGATTAGCGGCGGCACCACTGCAAACGTCTGCCATGGCCTAACCAATGAGGGGATTAGCGTATGAGTGATTTTCATCAAAATGGCGTTATCACCGATTTCCATAACCTTACCCGCCGCCCAGTGGAAGCGCTGGAACAGGAACTGAGTCAGTTTGCTAAACGCCGACCGATGGGGCTGATACTACCGTCGCTATTTTCCGAGCTGGAAGGCCCTGCACTCTCTGCGATTGTCGATGAACTGGTAAAGGTGCCTTACCTTAATGAAATTGTGATCGGTCTAGATCGTGCCGACCGCGAACAGTTTCTGTACGCCCGTGAGTTTTTCTCACGCCTTCCCCAACACACTCGTATTTTATGGAACGACGGCCCGCGGTTGCGTGAGCTGGATGCCGAATTGGAGAGTCATGGTCTGGGCGCGCTGGAGCCAGGCAAAGGGCGCAATGTGTGGTACTGCGCCGGGTACGTGCTAGCGTCAGGCCGCTCTTCTGTCGTGGGGCTACACGACTGCGATATTCTCACTTATGACCGCAGCCTGCTGGCACGGCTCATGTACCCCGTGGCTCATCCGCGGTTTAATTACAGTTTTTGCAAAGGCTATTACCCGCGCATTGCGGAAGGAAAGCTCAATGGCCGGGTATCTCGGCTGATGGTGACGCCGCTGCTGCGAGCGCTCAAAACCGTATGCGGGCCATTGCCTTACCTGGACTACTTAGACAGTTTCCGATACCCGCTTTCTGGGGAGTTTGCGATGCGTAGCGATGTGCTGGAAGGCATACGTATCCCCGCCGACTGGGGCCTGGAGATCGGAGTGCTGTCTGAACTGCAGCGTAACTACTCTCACCGCCAGCTCTGTCAGGTCGATATTGCCGATGCTTACGACCACAAGCACCAGCCCGTCAGCGAAGATGATGCCAATGGTGGCCTGAACCGCATGAGTCTGGATATCGCCAAAGCGCTGTACCGTAAGCTGGCGACTCAAGGAGTGAGCTTTAGCAGTGAAGACTTCCGCACACTAAAAGCAACTTATTACCGCTTAGCGCTCGATTTGATCGAAGCTTACGACCACGACGCCACCATGAATGGGTTGAGTTTAGATCGCCACTGCGAAGAGCAGGCGGTAGAACTGTTTGCCAGCAACTTGCTGGAAGCAGGCAACTTGTTTTTAGATAACCCCCGTGAACGGCCCTTTATCCCTAGCTGGAACCGTGTACAGGCGGCCGTGCCGGATATATTGGCGCGCATGCATGAGGCGGTAGAGCTGGATAATCAGGGGAAGGTGTAGGCCGTAGAACTTAGAACTTAGAATTTAGGACGTAGCAAGCCCCGCCCGTTGAAAGGTCAGGCGGGGCTAAACTGGGTTAAAAGTCGTCTGTGTAGGATTTGGCAGGTGCATTGGCAGAGGCAATCGCCGGTGGGCGAGCGGTGTTATTGAGCTTAAAGTTCGTCACCAGTTGGCGCAGTTGAGTACTTAAGTGCGCTAGTTG
This sequence comes from Vreelandella lutescens, assembly GCF_014640815.1. Lineage (GTDB taxonomy): Bacteria > Pseudomonadota > Gammaproteobacteria > Pseudomonadales > Halomonadaceae > Vreelandella > Vreelandella lutescens. Next base: position 652,105 of record NZ_BMHM01000003.1, read on the forward strand.
CTGAGTAGCATGGTTGCTCTGCTGTACCAAGCCTGCATTTTGCTGTGTCATTTGGTCCATCTGAGTGACGGCCTGGTTCACCTGCTCAATCCCGCTGCTTTGCTCGATGGTGGCCGCCGAGATCTCCTGTACCAGCGTACTGAGCTGCTGAATATCACTGACCACGCCGTTAATCATCTCGCCTGTGTGTTTGACTTGGCGGCTGCCTTCGACCACTTGGGCATCGGCGTTTTCAATCAAGCCTTTGATCTCTTGAGCAGCAGACGCAGAGCGGCTAGCCAGCTGGCGAACTTCGTTGGCCACTACGGCAAACCCACGGCCTTGCTCACCCGCGCGGGCTGCTTCCACCGAGGCATTCAGTGCCAGAATATTGGTCTGGAACGCGATGGCATCAATCGTATTGACGATGCTGCTCATTTGGCTCGCGCTGTCGTTAATGGTGGTCATGGTATTGATCACTGACACCATAGCATCGCTACCGCGTTGAGCGCTTTCTGCTGTTTTGGTAGCCAGTGTGCGGGCGTGGTCAGCATGTTCAGCGTTCTGCTTCACTGTTGCCGTTAGCTGTTCCATGCTGGAGGCAGTTTCCGCAAGCGAGGCGGCCTGCTCTTCGGTACGGGTAGAGAGCTCTTCGTTGACACCTACAATTTGCTCTACCCCGTTATTGACTTGGTCAGCGCCGTGATGGATGTCGCTAATAGTGTCGGCTAGGGTCTCGCGCATACGATTAATATCATAAAGTAAGCTGTGCTGATCGTTGGCGGAGAGGGTGGCTGCTTGGGTCAAATCGCCATCGGCAATATGGCGTACCACGGTGGCCGCATAACGAGGATCTCCACCTAACCGGCGGGCAACATCACGGATGACCCAGCCCATCAGTAGTGTGACCGGCACGCCAATGACCAACAGAATCATTGCTGAGCGAATCAACCTAGCAATAAAGGCGGCGTTGATATCATCTACGTACACGCCTGCGGCCAGCGACCAGCCCCATTGGGGTAAGTGCGCCACATAGCTCACTTTGGGTACTTGGTCGTCACCGCTAATGCGGCGTGAGAAGTAGTCCACATGACCGCCTCCGGCCTGCGCTACGTCTAAAAAGGCGGCGTAAAGGCGCATGCCACTAGCATCTTGGTAAGCGCTCATATCTTCACCCCGAGGACGATTGGGGTGCGACACAATGGCCAAGGCGTTATCAAAGGCGAAGACATACTCACCGTCGCCAAAGCTGACGCTGGCAATATTATCAATCGCGCGCTGCTGCGCTTCTTCTTCTGTTAACTCGCCGCGCTCAGCGCGTGCCTGTAGTGCTTCAACCTGCCCATGAACACTGCTGACGATATGCTCAATGCTGTCGCGACGTTCACTTTCGATGGTTTGGCGGTTCTCCCACGCCAACCAGCCCACTAGCAGTAGCATCGCCACCCAAATGATGCCGAGCGTGCTCCAAAGTTTCTGTGTCGTTGTCAAACGGTTCATGGTGTCCCTGTGAAAAATCCAATCAGTAAGTAAGCCCTTACTTTTATCGGCCGAAATGCTTGCGACCTTAGTCGGAGCTAAGAAAAAACGAACGGTAATTCGTGTCTTTAAATTCTAAAATGATCTAAATATATAACTATAAATGCGCTATGCTTGCTAAATACTGACTGAACGTTAGCAGGCATCAACAGGAGGCTCTCCATGCAACGCCCTGTCGTCACCCACTTTTTCGATGAGCCCACCAATACGTTTAGCTATGTGGTGCAAGACCCCGTTAGCGATGCGTGCGCCATCATCGACTCCGTACTCGATTTTGATTACGCCGCCGGGCGCACCGACGTCCGCTCTGCCGAGCAGATCATTGCCTTTGTGCGTGGTAAAGGGCTTAAGGTGGAATGGATATTAGAAACCCATGTGCATGCAGATCACCTGTCGGCCGCGCCGTACCTACATACCAAGCTGGGCGGCAAAACAGGCATTGGTGCGCACATCGTCGACGTGCAGGAAATTTTTGGCAAAGCTTTCAATGCAGGCACCGAGTTTGCACGGGATGGTAGCCAGTTTGATGCACTCTTTAACGAAGGTGACACCTTCACTATTGGTGCGCTAGAAGGGCGGGTGCTTCATACGCCGGGCCACACGCCGGCGTGTTTAACCTATGTGGTAGGAGACGCCGCGTTTGTGGGCGACACCCTCTTTATGCCGGACTACGGCACGGCGCGCTGCGATTTTCCAGGCGGGGATGCCCGCACGCTTTACCACTCTATTCAAAAAGTATTGGCACTGCCTGAGCAGACGCGGCTGTTTCTATGCCACGACTACAAAGCGCCAGGGCGCGAAAGCTATCAGCATGAAACCAACGTTGCTGAACAGCGCCAAGCGAACGTTCATGTGCATGACGGCATCAGTGAAGAGGCATTCGTCAAGATGCGTACCGAACGGGACGCCACCTTGGGTATGCCGCGCCTGATTATTCCTTCGGTTCAAATCAATATGCGGGCAGGTGAACTTCCGCCTGCTGAAGACAACGGGCAGGTGTACTTAAAAGTACCGCTCAATCGGTTTTGAGCGGTGGGTGGCGCAACGTTAAATCAGCAGGTATCCAGCAATGAAAACGAATGTAGGTGGCTTCGACAAAATGGCGCGTATTGCAGTGGGCGCACTGCTCATTGTGCTGGCGCTAACAGGCACGATTGGCGTATGGGGCTGGGTCGGCGTGATTCCGCTGGCGACGGGGCTATTTAGTTTCTGCCCACTCTACTCGCTGCTGGGGATTTCAACCTGCAAAACCAAGCGTTAGAACGTACAAGGAGTGATTTGTGAATGCGATGGCAAGCCTGCAAGGGCTGGTAGGTGGCGTGCTGATTGGGCTCTCTGCGGTGTGGCTGATGGGAGCGCTAGGGCGCATTGCCGGTATTAGCGGCATTATTGGTGGCTTAATCACTCAGCGCCCCAAAGGAGACAGTGCTTGGCGGGTGGCGTTTTTGGCCGGGCTAATTAGCGGCCCATTACTGGTAATGGCCGTAGGGGGTGGGTTAGGTAACGTGGCAGGCGTGCCCGGTGCAGTGATTGGTGAACCCGCAGGTGGCGTGCCGCTAATGCTACTCGCGGGGCTTTTGGTGGGATTGGGCACTGGGCTAGGCAGTGGCTGTACCAGTGGCCATGGCGTGTGTGGCTTGGCGCGTTTAGCGCCACGGTCTATGGCGGCTACCGGAACGTTCCTGGTGGCGGCCATCGCGACGGTCTATGTGGTACGGCATGTCATCGGAGGTGGGGTATGAGCACGCCAGTCGTCAAAACCGCAGCGGGATATCTCGCCGGCCTGCTGTTTGGTTTGGGACTCGCGATTTCAGGGATGACAGACCCTGCACGGGTGCTCGGTTTTTTGGATATTGCCGGTGCCTGGGATCCAACGCTGATGTTTGTACTGGGAGCCGCCGTGGGCACCACCTTTGTGGGCTATCGCTTAGTCTTCGCCCGCGGCACGCCGCTTTTTAGCACCAAATTCCAATTGCCAACCAAGCAGGAGCTGGATGCCAAGCTGCTAGGCGGCGCAGCGCTGTTTGGAGTGGGTTGGGGGCTCTCGGGTTACTGCCCTGGGCCTGCCATTGCGTCTGTTGGCGGGGTAACGCTGCCACTGCTGGCGCTACTGGCGGCGATGGTGCTGGGTTGGTTTATCGCTCAGCGAATCTCCCGCTAAGTTATCAGCGCTTACAAGATCGACGCCCTTGCCGCCCGGTAAGGGCGCTTTTTTTGATCTGGCGCAATCCTTTTGCCTTGTGGCTTAACGCTTAGTTAATGCGCTTTTGTCATGCTGCTTCCATCACAAGGAAACCGCTATGCACGTCCTATTGATTGAAGATGATCCGCTGGTGGCCTCGGGTATTCGCTCTGGCCTAATGATGTACCACTTCGTGGTGGAGCACGTGACCTCGGTGCAAGCAGCGCGTCAGGCAATGCAAAGCGTCGCCAGCGACGTGGTGATTCTGGACCGCGGCTTGCCCGATGGCGATGGTCTAGCGCTACTGAGCGCGTGGCGAGATGAAGGCGTTACGACGCCGGTGCTCATGCTGACTGCCAGGGATGCCGTGCGTGACAGAGTGGATGGGCTGCAAAGAGGCGCAGATGATTACCTCATCAAGCCCTTCGATTTAGATGAGCTGGTAGCGCGACTGCATGCCTTGTTGCGGCGTGTCGCTGGGCGCAGCCAAGGGCTGACGGTGCACGGGGCGCTAACGCTTGATCCTGCCGCGCGGGAAGTATGGGTAGCCGGTGAGCTGATCGCACTTTCACGCCGTGAGCTGGTACTGCTAGAGGCTTTCCTACATGCCCCACGTAGCGTGCTGTCAGCCGATCAACTCAAAGATAGCCTCTACGGGCTAAGCGACGATGTCGAAAGTAACGCGCTCAATGTCCATATTCATCATCTTCGGCGCAAGTTAGGCAGCGGCATTATTGAGACCGTACGCGGCTTGGGTTACCGCTTAGGTAAGCCAGAAGCCGTGTTTGTGCCGGGGCAAATGCCCAAGGGGCAGCGATGAGTCTGCGCGCCCGCCTGCTGCTCACGCTGGGGTTAACACTGGCCTTGCTATGGGGCGTTGCGGCTGCCTGGTTGCTCAACGATTTGCAGAAAACATTCGTGGCCACCCTCGACCAGAGATTGGCTCAGTCGGCGCGAATGGTGGCAGGGCTGGTGCATCAATTGCCGGAAGAAGTGTGGGAGCAAAGCCTGATGAATACGCTTTCCATTCCGCCTATTGAAGGGTTGGCCTGCCAGGTGCACTCGCCACGCGGTGAGATTATCGCCCGCACTCACGCCAATATGGATGACGTCCTAGCACCCGGGCGACATGGCCATACCTACCGCCAAGAAGGCGATACCACCTGGCGTGTGTTTACCTACGAGCGAGGCGGTTTAGTGATTACTACGGCCGACCGAATGGATGAGCGCAATATGCTATTAAACGGCATTGTGCGTGTTGCCGTTGTGCCATTTGTAGTGGCATTAATCGGCAGCCTTATCGCGTTGTGGATAGGCGTATGGCGTGGTTTGGCACCGCTTTCTCGATTGCGGGCGTCGTTGGCAAGCCGCCACCCGGAAGCGTTGGCGCCGGTCTCTACTTACGGTGTGCCGAAAGAGATCAAGCCCCTCATTGATACGCTCAATAATTTATTACGGCGGGTGCAGCAAACCCTGGTGCGAGAGCAGCGTTTTACCAATGACGCTGCCCATGAGTTACGCACCCCGCTCACCGCGATCAAAACCCACCTACAAGTCGCACAGCGAGCGGAGGGCCTGGCTGCTCAAGAAGCCCTTCTGCATGCCGAGGCAGGCGTCGTGCGTCTGGCCCACACCCTGGACCAACTGCTCACGCTGGCCCGCGTTGAGGGCCGCATGCGCTTTGATGATGGCGAGCCAAGCGATGTGGCTCAGGTTGTCGAGTTGGCTGTTGCCGATAGTGCCGCTGCTCAAGGCCAGTGCCAGTGGCAAGCAGCGCTGCCTGAGGCGTATTTGGCGATGCCTAGGGAGCTTGCGATTACGGCGTTGCGAAATTTAGTGGATAACGCGCTACATCACGGGCCCAAAGATGCACCCATTACGCTCTCGGCTGAACAAACGCACAGCGACATTACCTTCACTGTGCACGACCAGGGCCCAGGAGTGGATGAAGAGACGCTGGCTCAACTGACCCAGCGTTTTTGGCGGGCCAGCAAACAGCAGGGCAGTGGGCTGGGATTGGCCATTGTCGCCGCGATAACAGAGCGTTTCGGGGGGGATGTTCGTTTTGAAAACGCACCCACTGGGGGTTTTTGCGCACACTTGCGAGTGCCCACCGTATCAGCTCAAACCAGTAAGACCATAACAACAGAAGCATAAGGGGGGAGTATGAAAATAGTGCGTGGGGGCAGGCTCAGCCTGCTGCTAGGGGCCTGCCTAATGGCGAACACTAGCATGGCGCAAGAGGGTGATGTCGCGCGGGGTGAAGCGGCATCAGCGACGTGTGTAGCCTGTCACCAAGCCAACGGTGGAGGCATGAATATTCCTGGTGGCGAATCCTGGCCGCGTTTGGCTGGCTTAAATGCTGACTATATCGCGAAGCAATTGCACGATTTCAAATCCGGGGAGCGCCAGAACGCCACGATGATGACGTTCGCCAATATGCTCAACGATCAGCAAATTGCCGATGGGGCGGTGTATTACAGCCAACTACCTGCGACGCCAGGCCAAGGCGGTGACAATGCCGATGAGGCGCTGCTAGCGCGCGGCCAACGGCTTGCCGAACGCGGCGACTGGAACGCCTATATTGTGTCCTGCCAAAGCTGTCATGGCCCAGGTGGGCGGGGTGTAGGTGAGGCGTTTCCAGGCATCGCGGGGCAGCATGCAGGCTATATCAGTGCGCAGCTAAACGCTTGGAAGAACGACTCACGCAGTAACGACCCACAGAATCTTATGGGAGCGATTGCTAAACGCATGAGTGAAGAGGATATCCAGGCGGTGTCGGCGTGGTACGCCACTCAGCCCGCCGCTGAGGGGGAGGCCACACAATGAGCATTGTCCGTCGCCATAAAATAATCGCGCTATCCAGTACTGTTCTGGTGGTGGGTGCTGGATTAAGCTTCTACGCCGCGCATGCGTTTGCCCAGCAGGAGGAGCGGGCCGATGCCGCGCTGAATCAGTTGGTGCATGAGCCGCCCACCATGGAAGACCTGGAAGCCTCCGATCTTCACCCAGAGCTTAAAAAAGTCATTCGCTACGGCCATGACCTTTTCACCAATACCCAGCAGCTAAGAGGCGAGTACGTTTACAACGATATGAACTGCTCAAGCTGCCACCTAGGAGAGGGTCGCGTACCGTTTAGCGCGCCGGTGTGGGCAGCCGCCATCACCTTGCCCGATTTTCGCGGCAAAAATCAGCATGTGAACAACCTGGAAGAGCGCATTGCAGGCTGCTTTGCCTACTCCATGAACGGCACACCGCCTGAGTATGGTAGCGACGAAATGCTGGCGCTGAGCGCTTACCACCAGTGGCTCGCCACCGGCGCGCCGATGTACCCCGATAAGCCGATCTATGGGCGTGGCTTCCCAGCACCTGAGCAGCCTGAAGCACCCAGCTATGCCAGAGGTGAGGAGGCGTATCAGGAAAACTGCGCCATCTGCCACCAGGAAGATGGCTCTGGGCACTATGAAAGCGGCGAGTATGTCTTCCCCGCCCCTTGGGGCGACGGTTCCAACAACTGGGGGGCCGGTATTGCACGGGTAGAAACCATGGCTGGGTTTATCTATCAAAACATGCCACTGGGCCAGCCGCGCTCGTTAACCGGTCAGCAAGCGTGGGATATTGCCTACTACATCAATAGCCAAGAGCGCCCCCAAGACCCGCGCTACACCGGCGATGTTGCAGAAACCGCTGAGCGCTTCGGCCCCACATTCCACAACCGCTCGCTCTACGGCCAAACCCGCGAGCATGACGGCCATGTGCTAGGCGACCACGCTAATTTTGGCGAGAAAGGTGACATCCAACCCTGGAACGTCGGCATGCCCCGGTTCGAAAATCTCTCTGAAGAGTAAGCTTGAACGCATTTGCAGGAGAGAACGTAAGGACTGTTGTAGGAGGGAGCTTCAGCTCGCGACGATGTGGGCTCCAGTGCTGCGGCAAGCTAAGGGCGGCTGACGCCGCCGTCGCCCAATAAATTGGCCTCCCACATCTAGCTCTTCACCCCTCAAGCAGTCAGGTGTGGGAGGAGCTTCAGCTCGCGATGATGTGGGCTCCAGTGCTGCGGCAGGCTAAGGGCGGCTGACGCCGCCGTTGCCCAATAAATTGGCCTCCCACATCTGGCTTTTTTCTAATCGACAAACAGCTGGTTGTTTACACTTGTTTTCTAGGATGTGACTTATAGCCAAACAGCATTCCAATAGCCGTACTTTCTTATATCTTCGACCAAATTAGCTCTTAGAGGATTTGCGACGATATACCTTGCAGCTGCTCTAAGTGATGTTTCATCTTTGATCATTCGATCGTGAAAGCCATCTTGCCAAAGACGCTTGCCAATATTCAGCGATACATAAGTCTTATAACGTCGCACAGCTTCAGATAGGTCGCCGTTTAGCTGAATTAGCCAGTGGATATGGTCTGGCATGACAACAAAAGCAAAAGTTGTCGCTAGCTCGCTCACGCGAGGGTGATAAAAATGCCTGGATGCGCAGCAGGCATTATCAAAATTAGTAAAAACCTGCTGACGACGGTGAGTCGTTGCAGTTACTAAGTAGTGAGCATTCGGAATCGAGTTCCTTCCTTGACGAAGCAGGTGGCTCCTGTTCATTTTATGCTCCCTATAAAGTTTTAATTAACTTAGCACATGCTTTGTAGAATGTTCTGTGGGAGGGAGCTTTAGCTCGCGAAGATTTGGTCACCAGTGCGGCGGCAGGCTAAGGGCGGCTACTGCCGCCATCGCCCAATAAATTGGCCTCCCACATCAAGCTCTTCATCACTCAAAAATTCAGGTGTGGGAGGGAGCTTTAGCTCGCGAAGATTTGGTCACCAGTGCGGCGGCAGGCTAAGGGCGGCTACCGCCGCCATCGCCCAATAAATTGGCCTCCCACATCAAGCTCTTCATCACTCAAAAATTCAGGTGTGGGAGGGGCTTTAGCTCGCGACGATGAAGGCACCAGTGTTGCGGCAGGCTAAGGGCGGCTATCGCCGCCGTCGCCCAATGAATTGGCCTCCCACATCAAGCTTTTCACGACTCAAAATTCAGGTGTGGGAGGGAGCTTCAGCTCGCGAAGATTTGGTCACCAGTACGGCAGCAGGCTAAGTGCGGCTATCGCCGCCGTCGCCCAATGAATTGGCCTCCCACATCAAGCTCTTCATCACTCAAAAATTCAGGTGTGGGAGGGGCTTTAGCTCGCGACGATGAAGGCACCAGTGTTGCGGCAGGCTAAGGGCGGCTATCGCCGCCGTCGCCCAATGAATTGGCCTCCCACATCAAGCTTTTCACGACTCAAAATTCAGGTGTGGGAGGGAGCTTCAGCTCGCGAAGATTTGGTCACCAGTACGGCGGCAGGCTAAGTGCGGCTATCGCCGCCGTCGCCCAATGAATTGGCCTCCCACATCAAGCTCTTCATCACTCAAAAATTCAGGTGTGGGAGGGGCTTTAGCTCGCGACGATGAAGGCACCAGTGTTGCGGCAGGCTAAGGGCGGCTATCGCCGCCGTCGCCCAATGAATTGGCCTCCCACATCAAGCTTTTCACGACTCAAAATTCAGGTGTGGGAGGGAGCTTCAGCTCGCGAAGATTTGGTCACCAGTACGGCAGCAGGCTAAGTGCGGCTATCGCCGCCGTCGCCCAATGAATTGGCCTTTTACTTATTTTGTTAGGGCGCTTCGCTACCCATCATCTCAATGAGTCGTTCTTGGCTGGGGAGGCCTTGGATTCGGTCAATGCGAACAGTGCCGCCTTCAGCCTCACGTTGGAAAGCGCTGGTGGGGGTGGCGTAGAGGCCTAGCTCTTCAAAGAGTTGGTTGTTGGCGTAGACCTGCTCTTCGATATCCCGTGGCTGTGCGCTGGGGGAGAGTTCATCGCCTTCACTGTGGCGGTGTAGGGCGGCGGAGGGATCGTCAGCGCCGAGAAGCGTGGCGGCTAACGCAGGGCTATTAGGGGCGAGAATGCCGACCATAATGTGGCGCAGCTGAACCTCGCCAGCCTCTACCCAGGGGCGGGTTTGTTGCCACAGCTGGCGGCAGTAAGGGCAGTTGGCGTCGGTGAAGGTGTAGATGATGCGTGGAGCATCCGGGTTGCCATCCTGAATCCAGCGGCTCTCTTCAAGCAGCTTCCAGGTTTCAGCTTCTAAGGGTGCCCGTACATGCTCATCTAGCTGTGCTTCTGTTAGGTCGCTACCTTCGCTGTCGAACAGCGTGCCGATAATGGCGTGCTCCCCATCAGGCGTTAGATAAATCGCCATATCTTGCCCTTGCGCGCTAGCCCCAAAGCCACGCATTCCGCCCGGCGCATCAAACTGCCCATGAATCGTTAAACCCTGGTCAGCAAGTGCCTGAACGGGGGCTGGCAATTCGTCGGCATGACTGGCTGCCGCTGCGCTGCTCAGTGCAGCAAATAAAGCGAAACGACCCGCATAGGGTAAGAAAACACGCTGCATAGCACTATCCTTATGAATACGGCTTGATGTGGGTGCCGAGAGGTAAAACATATTAACGAATACGTGTGAGGCCATCTTGCAAAGTGGCACGGGAAAGCTCGCCAAAATTGGTGCTAACGAGCTGACCATCTGCGTTGTAGTAAAGCGTTGTGGGCATGGCATGGGCCCCGGTGGTTTGGCCTAGGGCATTGCGTGGGTCTTGCCATACATTATTCAAATCAAAGGTGTGTTCGCTCATAAACGCATGAATGTGTTGAAGGCTTTCACCTTGGTTAACGAACACAAAGGTGATGTCTTGCGCCTGCTGCTGAGCCTCTTCAAACACCGGCATTTCACGAATACACGGCGGGCACCAGCTTGCCCATAGGTTAATCACCATGGGCTTTTGCTGCTGCTGAGCAAGTTCAGGCAGGGTAATAGGCTCGCCGCTGAGCGTTGCAAGCGGTGTTGTGGGCAGTGGACGAGCCTGCTGTTCGATCAGGAGCGTACTGCCAGCTGTCAAACCCCAAGCCAAACCGCCTACTAAAAGTGCCCCCGCAAGCGGCACTCGCTGGCGCGATGAGCGCCACATTGCCCAGCCCGCATAGCCAAGGGCCGCCACTATGCCACCCAGTATATCGAAGCCGCCATCGCGAATATCCAAACGCGACAGAACGCCATCATAGTCGCTCCAGTAGCGCACCACAAAGACGAGGCGTGCGGCCACCATTGCCACAAATAGTAAGGTAAATAGCGTATCGCTGACCGCCACACGATGCCGCTGGCCAATCAGCGCACCCGTTAGCAGGGCCAGTAAAAAGGCAAATCCAATCATCAATTGATGCAGACTAAACCCCATTGGCCCAATCGCAACGCTTTGCTGCAGCATCATCACTCACGCTCTCTCCGGTGGTTTAGCGTGAGTGTGTCAGAGTAAGATTATTTAACGATTATCTCGCGTTGCCCTGAGTCGTTATGTCGCAAGGGTTACGCGTCAGCAACCAGCCAGCGCACGGCATAAGGCGGCAGCGTTTCCTCGTGGTGAGCTGTCAGCGGGTCTAGCGGCTGCCAGTGGTGCTGAGTGAGCGTTTGGTTCAGGGCATCGCCTGCGTGGGCGAGGTCAAACTTACCATCGGTGACGTTATACAGCGCGAGTAGACGTCGACCATGAGTAAGCGGGCCGCGCTCAATGGCTAGCAGTTCAGGCGGCGTTTCTATCACGCGCTGTGGCGCGTTGGGGTGGAAGCAGGGCTCTTGGCGACGCTGTTCCAGTAGCCGGTGAAGCGCTCGAAAAACGTCATGGGTGGGGGTGGAAGGGCTCTCCAGCAGCAGCGCTAGCTCATCAAGCTGCCAGCGGCGACGGTTAATCGAGCGTAAGCGGCCGCTGCGCTCCACGCCTTCGACATCGTTTAGCGTGCCGGTGAGCGTATGAATATAGAGCGCGGGTATTCCTTGCAGGCTGAGCATGATCGCTTGGCTGCATAGAAAACGCGCAATTTGCCACGGGTCTGGCCCGCGGCGGGTGCCGCGCATGGCTTCAAACCAAGTAATGTTGATCTCGTAGGGTGTATCGCTGCCATCAGGGTTGCTGCGCATGCTGACAAACCCACCAAAGCGATGCATCAGCTCCAGCAGTGCGTCGCGCTCATGGTCAGGCAGCAGGCCTTCTAACGGCCGTACGCCAATACCATCGTGGCTCGCGGTGAAGTTTAAGTAGGTGCACTGTTCAGGCAGCACCGGCAGGCTGTTTAACCACGTTTGCATCGTCGTCGCTTCGCCACGGGTTAGGGTGTGCAGCAGCAGTGGCGGTAGGGCGAACTGATACACCATGTGGGCTTCATCGGGCTTGCTTTCCGCTGAGCGCTCTAAGCCAAAGTAGCTGATGTTTTCGGCATGGGGCACGTTGGTTTCGGTAATGAGCAGCGTACCTGGGGCTATTTCATCCACGATGGCGCGAAGTAAGCGCACCACTGTATGGGTTTCAGGCAGGTGAATGCAGGAAGTGCCCAAGCGCTTCCATAAAAACGCCACCGCATCCAGGCGAATAATGCGCACTCCTTGCTGTAGGTAGAACAGCAGAATACCTACGAACTCTAACAGCACATCCGGATTTTCAAAGTTGAGATCTATTTGGTCTTCCGAGAAGGTCGCCCACACGTGGCGCATGCCACGGCGGGTGGAGATCGGCACCAGTAGCGGGCTACTGCGTGGGCGGGTGACTTGAGACACATCTGTTTCCGGATCGACTTCGATAAAGTAGTCGCGGCCTGGCAGGCTGCCGGTCAGGTAATCGACAAACCAAAGCGACTCCCGCGATACATGATTGAGCACTAAATCGGCCATCAAGTCATAGTGGCTGGCTAGCGTTTGAATATGCGCCCACTCGCCCAGCTCGCTATTGACCTCGCGATAGTGAATCACCGAAAAACCGTCGTCGCTGCTCCAAGGGAAAAAGGGCAGCACGTGAACCCCGCTGATGGCATCCCCTAGGTAGCGCTGTAGAAAAGTGTCCAGCACGGCCAGCGGCGGCGTTCCCTCATTCACAATAGAGTCACCGTAACAGATGACCCACTGATCTTTTTCGCTCCATGTTGGTGCATCTTGATTCGCTGCGCTCGCGGGTGGAGCAGCCATTGAGGCGGTGCGAAAATGCGCAATATGTTGGCCTATCCGCCGCTGTACCTCCCCCGCACGGGGGCCATACAGGTGGGTCAGGTAGTGGTGAACGGTCTGCTCGAAAGTGGTCATAAAGGGCGTCCTATCAATCAACCTTCGACAAACGCTGCAGCTTGTGTGCCAAATCGTTACAATACTGTGTGATATGCGTTGTATAACACAGCTACGCCGTCAGGTCGGCGACACGGCTGCCGCCGACAACAGGCGATAAAACAGTTTACAAAATGGCGAATAACGGCAGGGCGTTAAGCGTTGCCAATGGTTTATTCGTACAGGCTGACACGCTGCACGCACCGCTTCCAGTGCGTACTGATAATAGGTTGACTGCCATGCATTGCCCTTTTTGTGGTGCAAATGATACGAGAGTGACAGATTCAAGGCTGGTGGCGGAAGGCGATCAGGTACGCCGTCGCCGCCAGTGTGCCAATTGCCACGAGCGCTTTACGACTTATGAAACCGCCGAGCTTATTATGCCTCGGGTGGTGAAATCCGACGGCTCCCGCGAGAGCTTTGACGAGGCGAAATTGCGGGCAGGTATGCTAAGGGCGTTGGAAAAGCGCCCCGTCAGTGCTGAGGCCATCGAAGCCTCGGTGGAGCGCATCCGCCAAACGCTGCGTGCCCGTGGCGACCGTGAAGTGAATGCTCGCGAGATTGGGGAAGCCGTGATGAAAGCGCTGCGTAGTCTCGACCAAGTAGCCTACATTCGTTTTGCTTCGGTATACCGCAAGTTTCAAGATTTAGATGAATTTCGCGCTGAGATTGATCGGCTCTCCCAAGAGCCTACTGATGAGATAGCAGGAAATAGTTCATCACACGGAGCATCGTAATGGGTGAGTTCTCCACCGCAGACCATCGCTTTATGGCCCGTGCTATTCAGTTGGCGAAACGAGGGCTTTACACCACGGACCCTAACCCCAGGGTAGGCTGTGTGATTGTGCGCTTTGATAGCAGTGAGCAGGGCTGCGTGGTGGGGGAGGGCTACCATGAGCGCGCGGGAGAGCCACATGCAGAAGTTCACGCGCTGAAAGCGGCAGGCAGCGCCGCCCAGGGCGCTACTGCTTACGTCACCCTAGAGCCTTGTTCCCACACCGGGCGAACAGGCCCCTGCGCGGTGGCGCTGGCGCAGGCGGGGGTTGCGCGCGTAGTAGTCGCCATGAAAGACCCCAACCCTCAGGTTAGCGGTGGTGGCATTGCGCATTTAAAAACAGCGGGCATCCAGGTTCAGGTAGGCTTGCTAGAAGCCGATGCGCGCGCGCTAAACCCTGGTTTTATTTCCCGTATGGAGCGCCAGCGCCCCTTTGTGCGGCTGAAAATGGCCATGAGCTTAGACGGCCGCACGGCCATGGGGTCGGGTGAGTCTCAGTGGATTACCGGCCCGCAAGCACGCGCCCAGGTACAGCGTTTACGTGCGCGCTCTAGCGCGATTTTGAGCGGCGTAGAATCGGTGATTATGGATGACTCGCGCTTAACGCTGCGCGCCGACCAGCTGGCGTTGGCCAATGCCGACGATATCGCTCAGCGCCAGCCGTTGAGGGTGATTCTGGATTCACGGCTACGATTACCGCTGGCGGCGGCGTGCCTGCGGGAACCAGGGCGCACGCTGATTATCACGACAGATCAGCATAGCGAAGAGAAACGGCGTAAACTGGCCGCCGCTGGCGCTGAGATTAAGGTGCTGCCCGCTGAGGCCGGCCGTATTGCGCTAGCGGATATGCTGCGCTGGCTGGCAGAAAATGAGCAGGTAAATGAGCTGTTGGTGGAAACCGGTGCAACGCTGGCGGGAGCGCTATTAGAGGCGAATTTAGTCGACGAGCTGCAGTTGTTTATCGCTCCTACGCTATTAGGCGGTGAAGCAAGACCACTCTTTGCACTGCCGGGAATTATCCAGATGGCCGACCAAAAACGCTTAACGATTAAAGAGTCGCGAACCGTTGGGCAAGATTGGTGGATCATCGCCACCCCTCACGCTGACTAGCGCAAGCTGCCATTGCAAGGTACCCTGACGCCCGAAATCGCATACGATGCGACCACATTTTTTGGAGATTCCATGGCGCACTCCTCTTCTGAGGGTTTATCCCCGATCGCTGAGCTGGTGGAAGATATTCGCCAGGGCAAAATGGTGATTCTCATGGATGATGAGGATCGCGAGAATGAAGGTGATATCATCATGGCCGCCGAAATGGTGAAGCCTGAGCATATCAACTTCATGGCACGCTATGCGTGTGGCCTCATTTGTATGCCAATGACCCGCGAGCGCTGCGAGCAGCTCAACCTGCCGCTGATGGTACGCGACAACGGCTCGGGCTTTGGCACCAAATTCACGCTCTCTATCGAAGCAACTGAAGGCGTGACGACCGGCATTTCGGCTGCTGACCGCGCGCGTACGGTACAGGCCGCGGTAGCCGCGAATGCAAAGCCGTCCGATATCGTACAGCCAGGGCATATTTTCCCGCTCATGGCAGAGCCCGGCGGCGTGCTACGCCGTGCTGGCCACACCGAAGCCGCCTGTGATTTGGCGGCGTTGGCAGGCTTTGACCCCAGCGGTGTGATCTGTGAAATTATGAACGATGATGGCAGCATGGCGCGTCGTCCAGAATTGGAAGTGTTTGCGAAGGCGCATGGCATTAAGATGGGCACGATTGCCGATCTGATTCACTACCGTATAGTGAACGAGCAAACCGTAGACCATGTGGAAACCACCCAGGTATCTACCGTTCACGGACAGCTGGCGCTGCATGTGTTCCGCGACCGTATTCAAGGAGCGCATCATCTGGCGCTGGTGAAAGGTCAGCCAACGCCTGAACAAGCCACTACCGTACGTGTCCATTTAGCCGACACCCTGCGCGATGTGATGGGCCTGATGAAGGGCGAACAATGCAGGTGGGATGCCCACCGTGCCATTGACCAAATCGCCCAGGCACCGGCTGGCGTGTTTGTTCTGATTGATGACGGACGCCCGAATCAAGATTTGAAAGACCAGCTAGATATCTATCTGGATCGTGTGCGTCAACCGCGTACTAGCGATTCAGATGGGTCTGGCAACTACTTAACGATTGGTACTGGTTCGCAGATTCTGCGCCACTTAGGCGTGGGTAAAATGCGGCTACTCAGCTCTCCGTGGAAATTCTCAGCGCTCTCTGGGTTTGACCTGGAAGTGGTTGAGCGCCTGGGGCCAAACGACACGGCCGACGAGCCAACTTCTCAGCAGGAATAATGTGATGCAATCCCTTTCGCAAATTGAAGGCACTTTTGTAGACGTCGATGGACGCTACGTGATCGTGGTGGGCCGCTTTAATCACCACGTCGTAGATAGCTTAGTAGAAGGCGCTGTCGACAGCCTGACACGCCACGGTGTGGATGTGGAAAATATTCATATCGTTCATGTGCCGGGCGCGTGGGAACTGCCCCTTGCCGTGAAGCGTGTGCTGAAGGTCATGAAACCAGACGCGGTGATTGCCCTGGGTGCTGTCATTCGTGGCGGCACGCCGCACTTTGAGTACGTGGCGGGCGGCTGCAATACAGCGATGAACCATCTTCAGCTTGAGTTTGATACACCGGTCGCCAATGGCGTATTGACCGTTGAATCTATCGAGCAAGCCATTGAGCGTGCGGGCACCAAAGCCGGTAACAAAGGCACCGAAGCCGCCATGGCCGCGATGGAAATGGTATCGCTGCTACGCGCTCTGCCGGTAGGAGACTCTCAATGAGCGAGCGTCGTGAGCGCAAGCCCTCTGCGGCACAGCAGGGGCGTCACGCCGCAAGGGAATTAGCGGTACAAGGACTTTACCAGTGGCATATGACCGGTAAATCCATTACCACGATTGAAGCTGAATTTCGTAGCCAAGTGGCTGACGATGATTTAGAAGATCATGAGAACTGGGTAAAAGTCATGGAGATCGCGGACAAAGCGCTGTTCCATGAGCTGCTGCATAACACGGTGCGTTTTAAAGCCGAGTTAGATCGCGATATTGCGCCGTTGCTGGATCGTCGTTTGGAAGATTTAGACGCGGTGGAACTGGCCATTCTTCGCCTGGGAGCCTACGAGCTCTCTCGGCGTATGGAAGTGCCTTACCGCGTAGTGATTAACGAAGGCGTTGAGCTGGCAAAATCATTTGGCGCCACCGACGGCCATAAATACGTGAATGGTATTCTCGATAAGCTGGCGAACCGCTTACGAAGTGCCGAAGTCAGCGCCCGCCGCCTATAAGCGGCTGGCCTGATCAAGCGTTTAAGGGGCCTTTGTGCTTGCCGAATTTGATCTGATTCGACGTTACATGATGTCGCCGCAGGAGGCGCAAGCGACAGATGGCGTTGCCCTAGGATGCGGCGATGACGCCACACTATTGATTCCCCAGTTAGGCCAACAGCTTGTCGTAAGCGTTGATACCTCTGTGGTGAACATACACTTCCCCCACGATGCCCCCGCCCACGCGGTAGGGCATCGTGCGTTGGCGGTCGCGCTGAGTGATTTGGCCGCCATGGGGGCAACGTCGCGCTGGTGTCTGATGGCGCTTACCCTTGATCAGCGTGTTTTCAAGGAAGAAACCGCCGCCGAGCAATGGTTGGCAGGCTACGCCCGTGGCTTCCATGCGTTATGCCAGCAGCACGCCACCACCCTCGCCGGAGGCGATGTAACCTCTGGCGCGCTCAGCATTAGCGTGACGGTAATGGGGGAAGTGCCTGCTGAGTTAGCCATGACGCGTTCAGGCGCTCAGCCGGGTGATGTAGTGGCCGTGACCGGCGCGTTAGGCGGTGGTGCTGGCGGGCTAGCGTTGTGGCAACAGGGTGAGCGAGACCTGACACACCCATTGCTACAGCGCTATCTTATGCCTCAGCCACGGCTGGCGGCGGGCATTGCCTTGCGTGGACTTGCCACTGCAGCCATGGATATTTCCGATGGCCTGCTGGCGGATTTAACCCATCTGCGCGAAGCCTCTCAGGTAGGCGTTGTGCTTGAGCCTGAAGCGCTACCCTTGGTAGAAGGATTAGTAGATGCGCTAGGCCGTGAGGCGGCATTGTCCGCTGCGCTGTCGGGGGGAGACGACTACGAGCTTTTAGTGACGCTGTCTCCTGACAACGTGGCACAAGCGCGAGCGCAATTGGCTGAGTGTGGGCTCTCACTGAGTGTGATTGGTCACTGTAGCGAAGCGTTAGGGGTAACCGGTGTGCCCGCTCAAGCCGCCACTGGCTGGCAGCATTTTTGTGGAGGCGCCCAATGAATCGAGCACCGGCGAGCGTTTGGCGACGGCCCACTCACTTTTTTGCCTTTGGCCTAGGTAGCGGCACAGTGCCCTGGGCACCGGGCACCTTCGGTACGCTAGCCGCCATTCCCTTTTATTGGATGATGGCCGACCTAACCTTGGGCTGGTACCTCGGCATTGTGCTGGTCGCTTTTGTGGTCGGGGTATGGCTGTGCGACAAAACTTCCCATGACCTAGGCGTGCATGACCATTCCGGTATTGTCTGGGATGAGTTCGTTGGCTATTGGATTACCATGGCAGCCGTGCCATTCTCCTGGGAAGCAGCGCTCTGGGGGTTTGTGGTCTTTCGTATTTTCGATGTTTTCAAGCCGTGGCCCATTCGTTGGGCAGACCGCCGGGTAGCCGGTGGCTTTGGCATTATGATTGATGATGTCATGGCAGGCATTTATGCCTGGAGCACCATGCACCTGTGGTTCTGGTTGCATTAATCAAAAGGATGACATGAAGAGAGCCAATGGCCTGTTATGTTAAGCAACTAGCCGCCAGCAGAAATGCAGGGAGTAAGGTATCGCAGGGAGGCTATTCAAGGAGATAGCATGCGCAAGGAACGTTTGATCGTGCCTGTCCTCGCGACGATTGCCGTCGTTTGGATGGTCGCGCAACTGCTATCCAGCGTTCTATTTGAACGCAGTCTCCGCCAAGCGCTGGAGGATTTGGAAGCGCGTGGTGAGTGGCGTGTGAGCCGATTAGAAAGCCGTCAGGGGTGGCTGAGCTCCCGCGGTCGGCTCGTACTGTCACCGCTGCTAGGCCGACCTTGGCGCTTGGAACTCACATATCGCGCGCGGCACGGTGTGCTCAGTACCGATGTAGAAGGTACGCTGCTGCCGCGCTTGGATAGCGTGCTACAAAAAGCCGTGGGTGAAGTCTCGGCCCCTTCCGTACCGCGCTGGCAGGGCCGCTATCAAACATTGAGTGGCCACACCGAACTGCGCTTAGCGCTTGCCCCTTTTGTTATCCAGCAAAATGGTCGTGAACTGGATGTGCGTGGAGCGCGTGTCCGCTTAGAAGGTATGTTTGGTGACTGGCGTCTTCGTGGGCTGCTGGATCAACTCACCTTGACCGATGGCCTTTCTCAGCTAACGCTAGGGCCCACCACGCTGGAAAGCCGATACACCTATATTGATGACGCCTACCACTTTGCCCAGCGCGACCACCTGCATATTGAGCAGTTAGCGCTTCATTATCCCGCTTATGATATCCACGTTGCGCCCCTGGACGTACACAGCCACATGGAGTTGGATGAAAGCGAGCTGCGTCTTAAAGGCGAGCTAGTGGTTGGGGAAGTGCGCGTGCCTAGCGAAGCCCCTGATACGCCTCTACTCAGTGGCCGGATAGAAGCCGAGCTTTCCCGCTTAAACGCGGATGCCGTACGTCAAACCATTCGTCGTTTGCGCCAAGAAGCGGCCTGGGGAGACACCAGTCTACCCATGGCAGAAGGTCTGTTAGCCCGTTTAGAGCCCGATTTACGACAGGTGTTGAGTGACTCCCCCCGATTAGACGTGACGACCATCACACTCGATAGCCCGCTGTTAGGGCTGCAAGTAGAGGCGGATGGCGCACTGTTTTTCGATGCTCGCCGCTTAGATGAGCTGCGGATCACGGCGCTAGATAAACCGGAAGAGCGTCACCGCTGGTTAGAGCGCATCGACGGCGATTTTATTTGGCATGATGCCCCCACCGTAGCGGCGCTTTGGCTGGGACTACCCTTGGGGACACGGGAGCTGCAGTTTGATGTGATTCGCGGCGTATGGCGCGTGAATGGGCGCCCTATGCCGCCGCTGCTACAGCCTTAACCGTAAGCCCATCATAACGGCAATTGCTGATGTCCAAGTGATGAGCTAAATCACGTTTAGGGTTGAAGTTTTCGCTCTATGCCCACATTCCTTTAACAATGCTAAGCGACGAAAGCCGCTAACCACTGTTGATGGGAGGGCGCATGAGCGACCAGGATTACGAACGCGATCACGAACACCATGAGTGGCTCACCGATAAGGAGCCACAAGACGCCCGCAACGAAAGCACTGAAAGTGAGCATTATCGCTCTGACGGAGAGCGCGTTAACTCACTAGTGCCCGCCAGTGAAATGCTGCCCGAACGCATTTATCTGCTGCCGATTCACAACCGCCCCTTCTTTCCTGCCCAGGTGCAGCCGCTGGTCATCAACCGCGAGCGCTGGGAGGAGACCATGCGCCGGGTTGGTAATACGCCGCACCACACCATTGGCGTGGCCTTTGTGGGTGAGCACGGTCTTGAGTCCCTGGATCACGAAGGGTTTCCTGAGATTGGCACCGCCGTCAAGGTGCATAAGCTGAAAAGTGAAGATCAGCAAATTCAGTTTATTGCCCAGGGCCTGCAGCGTTTTAAAATTCAGCGCTGGCTATCAAAAGAGCCGCCATACTTGGTAGAAGTTACCTACCCGAAAGAGCCCGTAAATGCTGAAGACGAAGAGACCCGGGCGTATGCCATGGCGATCATTAACGGCATTAAAGAGCTGCTGCCCATCAACCCGCTCTATGGGGAAGAGCTAAAACATTACCTCAACCGCTTTAGCCCTCATCAACCGGGCCCGCTGACGGATTTTGCAGCAGCCATTACCTCCGCTAAAGGCCCCGAGTTGCAGGACGTGTTAGCCACGCTGCCCGTCGCCGAGCGCATGCACAAAGTGCTGCCGCTGCTGCGTAAAGAGATTGATGTGGCACAGCTGCAAAGCGAAATCAGCGAGCAGGTCAACGCGCAGATGCAGGAGCGTCAGCGGGAGTTTTTCCTCCGCGAACAGCTTAAGGTGATTCAGCGTGAGCTGGGGATCTCCAAAGACGACCGCGAAAACGACGTGGATACCTTTAGGAACCGGCTTGATTCCCTAGTGGTGCCAGAGCGCGTGCAGGCACGCATTGATGATGAGCTCAATAAGCTCAGCGTTTTGGAAACCGGCTCGCCGGAGTACGGCACAACCCGCAACTACCTGGATTGGCTGACATCATTACCTTGGGGGGTAACTAGCCAAGACCAGCTGGATCTTCCGCACGCCAGGGCAGTGCTCGACCGCGACCACGATGGCCTGAAAGACGTCAAAGAGCGGATTATCGAGTTTCTCGCCGAAGGCACGTTCAAGGGCGATGTAGGTGGCTCGATTGTGCTGCTAGTGGGCCCGCCTGGGGTTGGTAAAACCTCCATTGGGCGCTCCATTGCCGAGGCGCTGGGCCGTGAGTTCTACCGCTTCTCGGTGGGCGGTATGCGCGATGAAGCCGAAATTAAAGGCCACCGGCGCACCTATGTGGGCGCTATGCCCGGCAAGCTGGTTCAAGCCTTTAAAGAGGTGGAAGTCGAAAACCCGGTCATCATGCTGGATGAGATCGACAAGCTGGGCCAATCCTTCCAGGGTGATCCCGCGTCAGCGCTGCTGGAAGTGCTTGATCCAGAGCAGAACGTCGACTTCCTGGATCACTACCTCGACGTACGGATGGATCTCTCCAAGGTGCTCTTCGTATGCACCGCCAACACCTTAGACAGCATCCCCGGGCCTCTACTGGACCGTATGGAGCAGATTCGCCTGTCGGGCTACATCGCCGAAGAGAAGCTGCAAATCGCTAAGCACCACCTGTGGCCCAAGCTGCTTAAGCGCGATAACTTGCCGAAAAAGCGCATTAACCTAAGCGATGCGGCGCTGAAGCAGGTGATCGACGGTTATGCCCGTGAAGCAGGCGTACGTCAGTTGGAAAAACAGCTGCACCGCATTGTACGTAAAGCCGCAGTGAAGCTGCTGGAAGAGGAGGTCGAGACCGTCAAAGTTTCGGTCAAAAACCTGGAAGAGTTCCTGGGCGCACCGCTCTTCCGTAAAGAGAAAGTCCTGAAAGGCGAAGGCGTCGTCACAGGACTTGCTTGGACATCCATGGGTGGTGCCACGCTGCCGATTGAGGCAGGCAAGGTGCATTCGCTAGATCGCGGCTTCAAGCTAACCGGCAAGCTCGGCGATGTGATGAAAGAGTCGGCCAATATTGCCTATAGCTACACGCTGGGGCATTTGGCGGAGTACGGTGCGGATGCAGATTTCTTTGATTCTGCGTTTGTTCATCTCCACGTGCCTGAAGGGGCAACGCCTAAGGATGGTCCATCCGCCGGGGTGACCATGACCACCGCGCTACTGTCGTTGGCCAAGCATCAAGCCATCACTCGCCCGCTGGCGATGACCGGTGAGCTTACCCTCACAGGCCAAGTGCTACCCGTAGGCGGTATCCGCGAAAAAGTCATTGCCGCACGGCGCAGCGATATTTTTGAAGTGATCCTGCCTGAAGCAAACCGTCGCGACTACGAAGAGCTACCGGACTATCTGAAAGAGGGGATGACGGTGCACTTTGCCAACCGCTATCGGGATGTCGCTAACGTGGTCTTCAAATAGCGGGCCGATGGCCAGCTGAGGCAGACCATAACATCGTTACAAGCGCCGCTCTGAAGAGAGCGGCGCTTTTTTACATCTGTTTACTGGTTAAGTGCCCCGCTAATTCTGGATAATAGAGAAAAATCAAATTATTAAAAATAATGCCCCTGGGGAGCTTCTATGCGCAACAACCAGCCCGTTACCCAACGTGAATACGTGCTCGATGAAGAGACCGTGCTTATTTCACGCTCTGATTTAAAAGGTAACGTGACCTATGCCAACGCAGCCTTTGTGGAGGTGAGCGGCTATTCAAGGGATGAGCTGCTCGGCGCGCCGCATAATCTCATTCGTCACCCTGATATGCCTGAAGTCGCCTACGCGGATTTTTGGAAAACCATTCAATCAGGCGGCACTTGGCAGGGCACGGTAAAAAACCGCCGCAAAAATGGTGATCACTACTGGGTCAACGCAACGGTGGCTCCCCTGAGAGATGGCGACCGTATTGTGGGGTACACGTCGCTGCGTCGCAAAGCGTCGGATAAGCAGATCGCCCTGGCAGAACGGGTGTATGCGGAAATACGTGAAAAGGGCAAATCCCGTCGCTATGGCTTGCATCAAGGGGCGCTAAAGCGCCGAGGGCTAGGCGGTATTGCGGCGCGTTTTCAATTCACCAGCTTAAAAGCAAAACTGACCGGTATGGTGGTCGTTGCCCTCATCTTGCTCGGGTTGTCGGGCGGCCTGGGGCTTTATGGTTTGAGTGCCTCTGGGGATCGTCTTGAAACCCTCAACCGCGCAGGTCTTGAGGCAGTGGCTGACTTGCAGTTAATAGAACGCCATATTGGGTTAGCGGTGGAGCAGTTGGAGCCCGCCGTCAGAAACCCACGGCGAATAGATATGGAGGCCGTGTCTGCGAGTTTAACGGGCAGCACGCAGACCGCCCAGCAGCTATGGGAAGAGTACCGCCAAACCAGCAGTGCCCCCGAGGAGAGCGTAGAGGCGTTTAATGTTGCCTTTGACGCTTGGCGTGGTGGTGCTACCAGTGCCATTGAGGCTGTAGGCCAAGCCAACGGGTTTGCGGCGTTTGAGGCGCTCAATAGCGTGGTACTTCCTGCCACAACGGAAATTCGTGAGCTTAATAGCCAACTAGTGGATTACGAACGCGCTGGCGCTGCTGCTCTGATGGATGATGCCCGTCATGATCGACAGCAGATGTTTATTGCCCAGCTAGTGCTGCTGCTGATTGGCCTGTGTGTACTGGTGGCCCTCAGCGTCTTCATCCTGAAATCAGTCTTCCGCAGTTTGGCGGGCGCGCGTTATATGACGTTCCAGATTGCAGCGGGTAACTTAGCGGCGCGGGAGCGTCGTCAAAGCAATGACGAGCTAGGGGAGCTGCTCTATTCGCTGGATACCATGCGCTTCAGTTTATCCAGCATCGTGGGCGATGTAGAAAACCGCGTGTCGGTCGTGACACCCGCGATTCAGCAAATTGCCGCCGAGAACGAGGAGCTGGCGAGCCGTACCGAACAGCAGGCATCGTCGCTGCAACAAACCGCCTCTAGCATGGAAGAGATGACCTCGACCGTTCAGCAAAATAACGATAACGCCCGACAAGCGACAGAGCTGGCTCAGCAAAATGCCACCAGCACGCGGGATACTCGTCAGCAGATGGAGCAGTTGGTTGAGCGTATGCAGCGCATTGCTAAGAGTGCCGAAAAGATGACCGAAATGATCGGTGTCATCGATGGCATTGCGTTTCAGACCAATATCTTAGCGCTTAATGCGTCGGTAGAGGCTGCTCGGGCCGGGGAGCATGGACGCGGGTTTGCGGTGGTGGCTAGCGAAGTGCGTATGTTGGCAAGTCGCAGTGCGGATGCGGCGCAAGAAATCCGCAAGATGATCGACAGCACCACGCAAGAAGTGAGCGGCGGTCGCAGTGCGGTTGAGCAAGCGGAAAAGGCCATTGAGAATGTCGTGACACAGGTCAGCCGTGTGAGTGAGCTGATGGCGTCCATCAGTACCGCCTCCAATGAGCAGAGCAGCGGTATCGGGCAGATCAATGCGGCGATTGCCGAAATGGATAGCGTCACGCAACAAAACGCCACCAAAGTGCAGTCGATTGCCGCATCGGCAGATAACCTTGCGCTGGAAGCGTTTGAGCTTGCGAACGTTGTTGACGCCTTCCGCTTAGAGGGCGCGCAGGCAGAGAGCATTAACACCGCCCGTGAAAAGCTTGCCCGTGCCCAAAAAGCCGTAAAGCAGGGAGCCCCCGGATTGCCAAGCGGCAAACCGTCACAACCCAGTGCTCAGCAGCACCGTCAGCGCGATGAGAGTGAAGAGTGGGATGCCTTTTGACGGCTGCGTTTAATCACCATTAGTCACCACCATGCTTTACCATTTGAATATGCCATCCTTTGGGTGGCATATTTTTTGCTCATACTTTCTACTGATATCCGTTGGTTAGGTAGCAGAGTGATTAGAGTGAACGGCTTGGTAAAAAGGACATCGCTGGGTCATTAGGCAAAACAGGCCTTTTTTAAAATAACAGGTGGGGTTCTTTATGAGCATATCCAGCCAGACAGCGCTTGAACTGTCAGATGATCAGGTGTTGATTTCGCGCTCCGATCGTCAGGGGAAGATCACCTACGTGAACCAGACATTTATCGATGTTAGTGGTTACTCGCAGGCAGAGCTAATGGGTGAACCCCATAGCATTTTTCGCGATCCAGAAATGCCCTCATTGGTCTTCAAAAATATGTGGGCCACCATCGAGAAAGGAAAAACCTGGCAAGGGGTGGTGAAAAATCGTAGCAAGAACGGCGATACCTACTGGGTGCATACTACCGTGGCGCCACTGCTGGATGGCAATCGCGTAGCAGGCTATACCGCCATTCGCCGTAAAGCAGGCCAAAAATCAATCGCTCGCGCTATTAAGGGGTATAGCGCGATGCAGCAAGGGCGCAGTCGAGGCTTCAAGCTCCATAATGGTGCATTACGCCGCACCGGGCTGCGTGGTTGGGTGCAACGCTTTAGTTTCAGCAGCATGCAAGCCAAGCTGATGGGAATGGTGATTGCCGCCATTGTGCTGCTTGCCGTGGCCGGAACGGCTGGGGTCTACGGGTTAACCAGCTCTGCTGAGCGGCTGCGTACCCTGAACCAAACGGGTCTTGAAGGCATAGCAGACCTTCAGCAGATTGAGCAGGGCTCCGCACAGCTACTTCAGGCGTTAGAGCCAGCCGTACGTAACCCGCGTCGAGCTGATTTAGTCTTACTGGAAGAACAATTAACGACGCTTCAGGCGGATATCAATCAAACTTGGCAAGACTTTACAGCCCAGCGTACGGAAGCTAGTGGCGTTCAGCAGGGGCTCACAGCGCACTTGGCCACATTTTTAACCGGTGCTGAAACAGCCTTTACCGCGATACGCGATGGCAATGGGTTTGCCGCGTTTGAAGCCTTTAACGATGTTGTGAAACCCACCTCCGACAGCATAAGTGCCACGATCAATTTGCTAGTCGATAACGAGCGCGCCGCTGCGCAAACCTTGATGGCCAATGCGGAGCGTCAGCAGCAGTGGCTACTGTGGGGGCAGTTAGGCGTTCTGTTGTTCGGCATTATCTTGATGGTTTGGCTGAGTGTGGCTGTCCTGAAATCGCTGCTGAAGTCGCTCAACGAAGCTCGCCGTGTCACGTTCCAAATTGCAGCGGGTAACCTCGCTAACCGGGTGACTCTCAAACGCGATGATGAGCTGGGTGAATTGCTGGCGTCGTTAGAAACGATGCGGGCCAGCTTATCTGGGCTGATTACGGAAGTGGGCAATAAGGTCGACGTCGTGACCCCTGCTTCGGAGCATATTAAGCAGCAAAATGAAGAGCTGGCTTCACGCACGGAGCAGCAGGCCTCTTCGCTGCAGCAAACTGCTTCCAGCATGGACCAAATGACCGCGACGGTTCAGCAGAACACGGAAAATGCCCGTCAGGCCAATCAGCTTGCCATGCAAAACGCCACCACCAGCCGCGAGACAGGCGAGCGCATGCAGGCATTAGTAGAGCGTATGGAGCGTATTGCCGCGAGCGCCGATAAGATGAACGACATCATCACCGTGATTGACGGCATTGCCTTCCAAACCAATATTCTGGCGCTAAATGCCTCCGTTGAGGCCGCGAGAGCAGGCGAGCAGGGGCGCGGGTTTGCCGTGGTCGCCAATGAAGTACGTAACTTAGCTGGCCGCAGTGCCGATGCCGCCGGAGAGATTCGTCGCCTAATCGACACCTCCTCCCAGGAAATTGCCGGTGGTGCTGACGCTGTGAAACAGGCCGAGCAGGCCATCGATCAGGTGGTCAGTCAGGTGATGCGGGTCAGCGACATCATGGAAGAGATCAGCACCGCCTCTGATGAGCAAAGCAGCGGCATCGCCCAGATCAATACGGCGGTCTCTGAAATGGACAATGTCACTCAGCAGAACGCTGGCAAGCTGCAGTCCATTTCTAGTGCTGCCCAGCAGCTAACGAACGAAGCGCAGGACTTAGCGAATGTCATTGCTGCCTTCCGGCTAGAAGGGGCAGAAGAGGAGAGCAGCGAAACGGCGCGACTACGGTTACTGCGCAATGATGCCCAAGCGCCTAGCCTACCACTTCATGACACTCAGCCAGAGAATGACCCGCCTCAGCCACGTCCGGCGCTCAAACGGCCGGCCACAGCGAGCACAGAAGAGGAGTGGGAGACCTTCTAACAACTAGGCGGCCTCACAGGCCTTTGGTTGCCCTCTGCATCTAGTCTCAGCGGTGCGCTCATGCCACAATCTAAGACCGCTGGATTCAACTGCCTGCTGCCACGTATGCGGCAGGCCATGATAAAGATGTAGAGGACACCATGCCCGAGTATCGCTCCCGTACCACTACTGCTGGCCGCAATATGGCTGGCGCCCGTGCCCTATGGCGTGCCACCGGTATGAAAGATGACGACTTTCATAAACCGATTATTGCGGTCGCCAACTCCTTCACCCAGTTTGTACCCGGTCATGTGCATCTAAAAGACATGGGCCAACTGGTGGCGCGTGAGATTGAAAAAGCGGGCGGCGTAGCCAAAGAGTTCAACACCATCGCCGTGGACGACGGCATCGCCATGGGCCACGACGGCATGCTCTATTCGCTGCCGAGCCGCGATATCATCGCCGACAGTGTCGAGTACATGTGTAACGCCCACTGTGCCGATGCGCTAGTGTGTATTTCCAACTGCGACAAAATTACCCCCGGAATGCTGATGGCCGCGATGCGCCTCAATATTCCGGTGATTTTTGTATCAGGCGGCCCGATGGAAGCCGGTAAAACCAAGCTGCTCAACCACGGCCTAGACTTGGTCGATGCCATGGTCATGGCGGCCGATGACAGCGTGGATGATGAAACGCTGGCGGAAGTAGAGCGCAGTGCTTGCCCCACCTGTGGTAGCTGTTCAGGTATGTTTACCGCCAACTCCATGAACTGCTTGATGGAAGCATTGGGCCTAGCGCTGCCAGGTAATGGTACCGTGCTGGCAACCCACTCAGACCGTCGTCGACTGTTTGAAAATGCGGGTCACCGCATTGTTGAACTCGCTAAACGGTTCTACGAGGGCGAAGAGGCCCACCTGTTGCCCCGTGCAATTGGCAACAAGGCGGCGTTTAAAAACGCCATGACGCTCGACATTGCCATGGGCGGCTCTACCAATACCATTCTTCACCTATTAGCAGCGGCGCAAGAGGCAGAAGTCGACTTCTCCATGTCGGATATCGACCGACTTTCCCGGGAAGTGCCGCAGCTGTGTAAAGTGGCTCCTAATACCCAGAAGTACCATATTGAAGATGTACACCGTGCGGGTGGCATTATGGCCATTTTGGGCGAGCTGGACCGGGCAGGCGTGCTGGATACCTCGGTTCCTACCGTCTACGGCGACAGTTTAAAAGCGGCGCTTGATGAGTGGGATATCATGCGCTCGCCAAGCCCTGAGGTGGTTGAGTTCTTTAAAGCAGGTCCGGGTGGCGTGCCAACGCAAACAGCGTTCTCGCAGAGCACGCGCTGGCCAAGTCTCGATGGCGACCGCGCCACCGGCTGTATCCGCGATTTGGAGCACGCGTTCTCCCGCGAGGGCGGCCTGGCCGTGCTTTACGGCAATATCGCGCTGGATGGCTGCGTGGTGAAAACCGCAGGGGTCGATGACTCCATTTTGGTATTTGAAGGCAAAGCCCACGTGGTGGAGTCTCAAGACCAAGCGGTGACCAACGTGTTAGATGGCAAAGTGAAAGAGGGCGATGTGGTCGTCATCCGCTACGAAGGCCCCAAAGGCGGCCCCGGTATGCAGGAGATGCTGTACCCGACCTCTTACCTGAAATCGAAAGGTTTAGGTAAGGCCTGTGCGCTGCTCACCGATGGTCGTTTCTCCGGCGGTACATCGGGCCTATCGATTGGGCATGTATCCCCGGAAGCGGCAGCAGGGGGCGCGATTGGTTTGGTCGAACAAGGCGACACCATCTTGATCGATATCCCCAACCGCACCATCAACGTGCAGCTCAGCGATGCTGAGTTGGCCAAACGCCGTGAAGCCATGGACGCCAAAGGCAAAGATGCCTGGAAGCCGGTCGAGCAGCGCCCGCGTAAAGTCACGCCTGCGCTCAAAGCCTACGCGCTGCTTGCCACCTCCGCCGATAAAGGCGCGGTGCGCGACCTGTCTAAGCTAGATTAATCTCCCCATCAAACAGCCCGTCTCGTACGGGCTGTTTTTTTGCCAACCTGAACCGTCACATCGACTAAGGATTGTAATGAAGGCGATCATCAACGTTGGCCTTGTTGGCTATGGTTTCGCAAGCAAGACGTTTCACGCCCCGCTGATTCAAGCGACTGAAGGGCTAGATTTAGTGGCTGTCTCTTCCAGCGATGAGTCCAAAGTGAAGGCGGATCTGCCAAACGTGGAGGTGGAAAGCCAAGCGCTGGCATTGTGTAAGCGTCAGGATATTGATCTGATCGTGATTCCCACGCCAAACGATACCCACTTCCCTTTAGCCAAAGCGGCGCTCGCGGCGGGTAAGCATGTAGTGGTGGATAAGCCCTTTACCGTCACGCTCTCAGAAGCAAAGCAGCTAAAAGCCCTGGCGGTGGATAAGGAAAGGCTGATTTCGGTATTTCATAACCGCCGCTGGGATAGCGACTTCCTGACCATTCAAGCGCTCTTAAAGGAAGGCACGCTAGGGCGCATGACCGGCTTTGAGTCGCGCTTTGATCGCTTTCGTCCTGAAGTGCGCGACCGCTGGCGGGAAAAAGCTACCCCAGGGGGCGGTATTTGGTACGACTTAGGCCCGCACCTGCTGGATCAAGCCTGCGAGCTATTCGGCACGCCCAGCGCCATTTTGCTAGAGCTAGGCGTACGCCGTGACAGTGCCAAAGCGGATGACGACTTCCTCGCCTTGCTAGAATACGACGGTTTCCGTGTGAGCTTGAGTGCCGGTACGCTAGTGGCAGAACCCACGCCGCGTTACCGTATCCATGGCACCAAAGGTAGCTACATTAAGTACGGCTTAGACCCGCAGGAAGATCGTTTAAAAGCCGGGGAAACGCCGTCGTCTGCCTGGGGAGAGGATAGCCCTGGCACGCTTACCCTGCGCGATGGGGAAGGAGAAGACGCACCGCTAGTCCGTCACGACCACCCCACGCTGCCCGGCGACTATCTCGCCTATTACCAAGGGGTGAGCACGGCGATTCGTGATAAAGCGCCGCTTCCCGTGGATATTGATGACGCCCTGCGTTGCATGGCTCTACTAGAAGCTGGCCTAGACAGCCACCGCCAACGCCGCTGGATCCCGCTAAAACACCACCTATAGCAACGCAGCAGTGGCACCTTCCAGGCGGCTACTCGCCGCCCCTGCGGGTGCCTCCTTCGCTCGTTGCTCTCGCTCTTTCGTTACGCCGCGCTACGTGGTTCCCAGGTGCTCAAGGTGGCCACCCCGTAGCGCGGCGTAAGCGGAGCGCACCCGCGAAGCACCCCGCCAGGGGTGCCGAAGGCGGCACTCAGATGTGATGATTTACGTTGGCCCAACCCAGGCGGCTCATCGCCGCCCCCTCGGGTGCCTCATTTGCTCGTTGCTCTCGCTCATTCGTTACGCCGAGCTACGTGGTTCGACCACACTTAAGGTGGCCACCCCGTAGCGCGGCGTAAGCGGAGCGCACCCGCGAAGCACCCCGGTAGGGGTGCCGAAGGTGGCACTCAGATGTGATGATTTACGTTGGCCAAATCCAGGCGGCTTATCGCCGCCCTCGCGGGTGCCTCATTTGCTCGTGCCTCGCAAGATTCGTTACGCCGCGCTACGTGGCTCCCAGGCTCTCAAGGTGGCCGCTCCGTAGCGCGGCGTAAGCAGAGCGCACCCGCGAAGCACCCCGGTAGGGGTGCCGAAGATGGTACTCAGGTGTGANTCTCAAGGTGGCCGCTCCGTAGCGCGGCGTAAGCAGAGCGCACCCGCGAAGCACCCCGGTAGGGGTGCCGAAGATGGTACTCAGGTGTGATGATTTACGTTGGCCAAACCCAGGCGGCTCATCGCCGCCCTCGCGGGTGCCTCATTTGCTCGTGCCTCGCAAGATTCGTTACGCCGCGCTACGTGGTTCCCAGGCGCTCAAGGTGGCCACCCCGTAGCGCGGCGTAAGCGGAGCGCACCCGCGAAGCACCCCGGTAGGGGTGCCGAAGGCGGCACCAAAGTTGAATGATTTACGGTGGCCCAACCCAGGCGGCTCATCGCCGCCCCGCGGGTGCCTCATTTGCTCGTTGCTCTCGCTCATTCGTTACACCGAGTTACGTGGTTCGACCATACTTAAGGTGGCCACCCCGTAGCGCGGCGTAAGCGATAGCGCACCCGCGAAGCACCCCGACAGGGGTGCCGAAGGCGGCACAGAGATTGAATGATTTACGGTGGCCAAATCCAGGCGGCTCATCGCCGCCCTCGCGGGTGCCTCATTTGCTCGTGCCTCGCAAGATTCGTTACGCCGCGCTACGTGGTTCGAC
>NZ_BMHM01000004.1 GCF_014640815.1 Vreelandella lutescens
CTCTTTCACCGCTGGTAACGCTTGGCGTCCCCGGCAGCGGATGCGTACTTTACGGATTCGCGGCCGGGTTGGCAAGAGCTAATTATCAAATAGTCGAAAAAAGTCTCTGCTTCTTTATTTGCCCTTTTCTATAGAGCAATGGAAACCGCTTCGGCACGTCTAGTTTGGCGGTTACACTTAGCACTCTATATAGCTGCCACCTTCACCCACGCCCACCAAAGATGAGGTCCATGATGAGCCAGCACCTATTAACTGTCGATTCATTAAGCCGCGAGAGCGTTGATCACTTGTTACGCGTGGCGGCACGCATGGAGCCGATTGCTAGCCGCCGCCAAGTCACGCGGGTGTTGGAAGGTGCAGTGTTGGGTAACCTGTTTTTTGAAGCGAGCACTCGCACACGAGTGAGCTTTAATGCCGCATTCTGCCGACTGGGGGGAAGCGTGTGCGACACCACAGGCTTTACCTTCTCTTCCATGGCCAAAGGCGAGTCGCTTTACGACACCAGCCGTGTAATGAGCGGCTACTGCGATGCGATTGTGATGCGTCACCCAGACCAAGGTTCGGTAGCCGAGTTCGCCGCTGCCACCTATGTGCCCGTCATCAATGGTGGCGATGGCCCAGGCGAGCACCCAAGCCAGGCACTGCTGGACCTTTATACGATTGATAAGGAGTTTCAGCGGTTAGGCAAACGCTTAAGCGGGGCGCATATTCTGCTGACCGGTGATTTGAAATACGGTCGCACGGTGCATTCGCTGATTAAGCTGCTGTCACTCTATGACCCGCTGCGCATTACGCTGGTGTCGCCACCAGGGCTGGAGATGCCTGCTTACTTAATTGATCTAGTGGCTTCTCGCGGGCACCGCATTGAGCAACGCGACTCATTGGCCAGTGACTTTGCCGATTTGGATGTGGTGTACACCACCCGCATTCAGAAAGAGCGCTTTACGGATGAAATGAACGAGAGTTTCCAGGGGCTTTCCGACGACTTTATGGTCAACCGTGATTTTCTTGACCAGCGCTGTAGCCAAAGCACGATTGTAATGCACCCGCTTCCCCGCGATAGCCGCCCAGGCGCTAATGATTTGAACGTCGATTTGAACGGCGACCCGAGGCTGGCGATTTTCCGCCAAACCGATAATGGTATCCCCATGCGGATGGCGATTTTTGCCACACTGCTAAAAGTGGATGACCTGATTGAGAAAGACCTGCGCCCAGTCCGCTGGTTCGTGCCCTCCCAAACCGGCACCCTCGACCGTTAATACGGCAGTGGATTAGTAGGCGCTCCGCCCGCCGGGAAGGCCTTCCTGGTGGGCGAACCAACCTTCCAAAATTAACACTGCGGCGATACCGTCTACGCTCTCTTCTCGGTAGTTACCTCGGTGGCCCGCCGTGTGGGCAATCCGCTTGGCTTCTTGAGTCGAGCCACGCTCATCGACCATCTCACAGGGTTTGCCGTAGCGGCCATGCAGGCGATTGCCGAACTTACGCGCCCGGGTACTCATGAGCGACTCAGTCCCGTCCATATTGAGCGGCAGGCCAACGACAAACAGGTCTGGCTGCCACTCTTCAATAAGGCGTGTGACCACGTTCCAGTCAGGGATGCCGTCACGCGCGGGCAGCGGCATCAGCTCCCGGGCACTGTGAAGCAGCTCGTTACCCACCGCAACGCCAATGCGCCGCGTTCCAAAATCGAACGCCAAGATCAGGCGCTGCCCGTTATCTGCCATGCCACTTACGCCCCATCCAACCGCACGCTTATGCATGCCCCGCGTTGCGCGTCATTAGGTTTAAATCAACCCCGAGAATCCCCGCAGCGGCCGTAAGG
Organism: Vreelandella lutescens; assembly: GCF_014640815.1. GTDB lineage: Bacteria > Pseudomonadota > Gammaproteobacteria > Pseudomonadales > Halomonadaceae > Vreelandella > Vreelandella lutescens. The sequence continues at coordinate 1,826 of NZ_BMHM01000004.1, forward strand.
CGCTCGGCTGGGGGCGTATCAAACAGCACGCTGCTTTGGCCCTCTACCGTTAGCCAGGCGTTCTCTTTCAGCTCATCCTCTAACTGCCCCACTTCCCAGCCTGCGCAGCCTAAGCACACCAGAAAGTGCTCGGGGCCAGTGCCATCCGCCAGCGCTTGGAGAATATCCATGGAGGTAGTGAGCGCAATGCCATCTTCCACCTGTACGCTGGAGTCCCACGCTTGGCTGTCACCCACGTGAAGAATGAAGCCGCGATCTTTATGCATAGGGCCGCCGTAATAGACCGGTGCATTGCGGTGGGGGCTGTCGTCACCGCCGAGAGAGAGCTGCTCGAACAGGGCGTCCAGGGTAATTTCCAGGGGCCGGTTGGCAATCACGCCCATGCAACCATTGTGATCATGGTCACAAAGATAAATCAGGCTGCCCGCAAAATTAGGATCTTCTAGGTGGGGCATCGCCATTAAAAAATGGTGTTTTAAGCTTTGCATGCGTCTCCTACGGCTTGCCGATAACTCGGCAAGCCTCGCGTCATTTGGCGAGTAGAACGTTCACTGATTAGGCCAAGCGACGTTCGATAGCGTCTAACAGCATTCCGGAAATATCGGTGCCGCGCTGATCGTCGATCTCACGGACACAGGTGGGGCTGGTGACGTTGATCTCGGTAATGTAGTCACCGATGACATCCAAGCCCACGAACATCAGCCCTTTCTCGCGAATCATCGGCTGCACTTGTTGAATCAGCCAATGGTCGCGCTCGGTCAATTCGCGGCTCACACCGCGACCGCCTGCGGCCAGATTGCCGCGGGTTTCGCCCGCCGAAGGGATTCGCGCCAGGCCAAACGGCACCGGCTCACCATCGACCAAGAGAATCCGCGTATCGCCATCCTTGATTTCCGGCAGGTAGCGCTGAGCCATGATTTGGCGCTGGCCACGCAGCGTCAGTTGCTCAATCACCGCACCAATATTGCGGCCATCGGGGCCGATATGAAAAATGCCCGTGCCGCCCATGCCGTCGAGCGGCTTGAAAATCACATCGCCATGCTCGGCATGAAAGGCACGCAGTACATCATCGCGGCTCGCCACAACCGTCGGCGCGCAGCACTGGGGAAACTGCTGGGCAAAGAGCTTTTCATTACACTGCAACAGCGCAGCGGTAGGGTTTACCACCAGCACGCCCTCGCGCTCGGCAAAGCCCAGCAGATGCACCGCGTTAATAAACTCCGCATCCACCGGCGGGTCTTTACGCATCAGCACCACATCCAGCTCGGCCAACGGGCGCTGGGTAGCCTCGCCCAGGTCGTACCAGTGATCTGGGTTACGGTGCACGGTGAGTGGACGCATCCGCGCGTAGGCCTTACCCGCCTGTAAGAATAGGTCGTCCTGCTCCATATAGTGCAGCGTATAACCGCGCTCTTGAGCGGCCCACAGCATGGCCAGGGTAGTGTCTTTCTTGTACGCGATGTCGCTGATGGGATCCATCACCACACCGAGATGCAACGTTGATTGGCTCATCGAAATACAGTCCATGGAGGATCAATAGGTCATCAGTATGCCGCACTGCTTGCACGGCTCCAACCACAGCGGTAAGGAGCTACTCGGTATCTGGTGGTGTCATCGCACCCGGCACGAGCCTAATGGCATCAGGCGCAAGGGTAATCAGCTGCTGCTTATAAAGGCGGCCAATGGCTTGTTTAAAAGCGCTCTTGCTAACGCCTAATCGGGTCTTAATATCATGGGCCGAACTTTTATCGCCCAACGGCAGATAGCCGCCGCTTTCACGCAGCGCTTTCAGCACTTTGTCCCCCACCACATCCAGACGTGCCGCGCCCGGCGGTAGCAGTGAAATATCCACGCGGCCATCCTCGCGGCGCTGCTTCACAAAGCCTTTCAGCGACTGACCACGGCGCAGAGGCTGGGTAATATCGTCTTGGTAGATCAGCCCCCAGTAGCGGTGATTGACCACTACTTTCATGCCTAAGTCCGTGCGGTCGGCTACCACCACATCGACTTCGTCGCCCTTCTCTAGCGCCCAGGCGTCGTCCGTCAAAAAACGGTCAAGACGCATGGTAGCGACCGGCCGCCCCTGGTCATCGCTATACAGCATCACCAATACCCGTTTACCGGGGTCGGGGCGAAAGCGCTGCTCGCTATAGGGCAGCAGCACGTCTTTGGGCTGCCCCCAACGCAAAAAGGCTCCGGTACTGTTCACCGCCGTCACGGTTAAATAGGCCACATCGCCCAGTTGGGCAGACGCATCGCTGGCGGATCGGGGGGTTGAGTGTGACTCACGGACCATGGGTGCCGTCCTTACAAGAAGTAGATCTTCATTATGGTACCTTGCCTAAGCAAGGCAAAGCAGCGTCGAATGACGCCAGCGCTGGGTACAAAAAAACCGCTGCCGCAGCAAACACGGCAGCGGTTTGATAGTAAGCGCTTACAAATCGCCGAAGTGGTGCTGCAGAAGCGTTAGCGCAACAACAGGAGCCGTTTCAGTGCGCAGTACCCGTGGCCCCAGCGTTAATGGCGTAAAGTGGCTGGCGATAGCGGCCTGAATATCCGTATCGCTTAAGCCACCCTCTGGGCCAATCAACAGCGCGGCGGACGTGGGCCGCTCTGGCTGAGCAAAGCCGTTACCTGTCGCTAAGTGCAGCATCAAGCGCAGCGGCTCTTGGCGCTCGGCCAGCCACTCACCTAACGCCTGCGGGGGGTGAACAGGAGGCACCACTGCCCGGCCGCTCTGTTCGCAGGCACTGGCCGCCACGGCCTGCCAGTGCGCCAGCTTTTTCTCTTCGCGGTCGCCTTTCAAACGCACATCGCCCCGCTCGGTATACAGCGGGGTAATCGCCGCCACACCTAGCTCGACGGCTTTCTGAATGGCGTAATCCATGCGGTCGCCCTTGGAAATCGCTTGCCCAAGATGCACTGATAGCGGCGACTCACCGCTACCTGACCACACCGCCTCAACGGTGACAGAGGTGTGCTTACGCCCCACCTCCGCCAGCCGAACGCCCGCCTCTTGGCCTGCGCCATCAAACAAGATCAGCGGCGCGCCTTCGCCCATGCGCAGCACGCGGGTAACGTGCTTAGCAGGGCCCTCAGGTAGCGTTAAGATAGCGCCCGCTGACAACTCAGCAGGCACATAGAGGCGCGGCATTTTGCCGTGTAGCGCGATCCAACCAGCGGCGTTTAGCGAACCCGACATAGCTTAGTGCGTGTTCTCAGCCGCTTGGCTTGCCTGCTGCGCTTCGCGCTGCTTGCGCTGGGCGTACATGGCTTCGAAGTTAACCGGAGCCAGCATCAGCGGCGGGAAACCGCCACGGTTGACTAGGTTGTCAACGCACTCACGGGCGTACGGGAACAGCAGGTTAGGGCAGAACGCACCCAGCGTTTGCTCAAGCTGTGCACCTTCGATGCCTGAAATATGGAACAGGCCCGCCTGCTCGACTTCTGCCAAAAACGAGGTGGTGCCGGTTTCGCTGTCGTTGACCTGCGCGGTCACTTTGACGACCACTTCGTACTGGTCGTCGGCCACTTTCTGGCTGGTGGTGTTCAGGTCCAGATTCACCTTCGGCTTGAACGCCTGCTTGAACACAGAAGGAGAGTTCGGCGCTTCAAAGGAAATGTCTTTCACGTAAATACGCTGTAAAGAGAATTTCAGCTGGGGCTTTTCGCCTTCTGCGGCACCTGCCTGCGGGGTGTTGTTATCTTCCGCCATGGGATACTCCTAATTGTTCATCCAATAAAAATATGCGCAGCTGCGCAGCTACTTATGCTCTCGTTTACTTCTTAACCAACGGAAGACCATCGGCCTGCCACTGCATCATGCCGCCGCGCAGCTTCATCGCCCGTTCAAAGCCCGCTTTTTCCAGCTTTGCCTGGGCAGCGCCCGAACTTTGGCCATGCTTGCAGACCACAATGATCGGCTGGGCTTTCACTTTATCCAGCTCGTTCATGCGGCTATCAAGGCTGCTTTGGGGAATGTTGCGAGCGCCAGCGATATGTCCGGCTTTGAAGTCTTTGCTTTCACGAATATCCAGCACCACCGCGTCTTCGCGGTTGATGAGCTGAGTGGCCTGAGTAGAGGACACCGCATTCGAGGCGGCGCTACGCGTTTCATAAACAATCCACGCTATGAGCACTAGCAAAAATGCCCCCACGAGGAGGGGGTGGTTCATTACGAATTCGAACAGCTGATCGATCATCGCGAACACAATCTCTTGGTCTATGCAGAAAAAAGCGGCCTAACCGCCCTCAGAAACGCGACAAGTATACACGTCACAGGGCATACCGCGCAGGCCATGACGCCCGACGGCTGCCTGCGTTATGATGCCCCAAGCGCGCGCCTGTCGCGACCCCGATTATCAGGTGTTGTCTGAAAACTGGCTGAGCCGCCCTCACCAGCGTTTCAAACTGCACCTCACGTCGCTTGGCTGACTCACAAACGAGGGAATTTTCAATGACAACATCTGCACCGCGCCCCGTCGCGCTGATCATCCTAGACGGCTACGGTCACAACCCCGATAACGCTCACAACGCCGTGGCTGCGGCCAACACCCCGGTGATGGACGCACTGTGGGCCAACCGCCCCCACTCCTTTGTGCATACCGATGGCCGCCATGTGGGTCTACCTGACGGGCAAATGGGCAACTCTGAAGTGGGCCATATGAACCTGGGTGCCGGGCGCATCGTTTACCAGGACTTCACCCGCATCACCAAAGCGGTTGAAGATGGTGACCTGGATACCAACGAGGTGCTCACCAAGCCCATCGACGAAGCCGTTGCCAATGGCCGCGCCGTACACTTATTGGGCTTGCTCTCCCCTGGCGGCGTCCACAGCCACGAAGATCACTTTATTGCCATGGCTGAACTCGCGGCGCGTCGCGGTGCCCAGCGCATCTACGTGCACGCCTTTCTAGATGGCCGAGATATGCCGCCGCAAAGCGCGCTGGCGTCTATCGAGCGCGCCAACGCCCGCCTTTCCGAACTGGTCGGTGCCGATAACGGTTTCGTGGCTTCCATCATTGGCCGCTTCTTCGCCATGGACCGCGACAACCGCTGGGAGCGCGTTGAACAAGCCTACCGCCTGCTCACCGACGGCCACGCCGATTACACCGCCACCAGCGCGGAAAGCGGCTTGCGGGATGCCTACCAGCGCGGCGAAACCGACGAATTCGTGGCGGCGACCAGCGTACCGGTCAACGGTAACGCCATTACGTTACAAGATGGCGACGCAGCGATTTTCCTGAACTTCCGCTCCGACCGCGCTCGTGAGCTGACCCGCGCCTTCATCGAGGCAGACTTCACCGGCTTTGAGCGCCGTGCGCGCCCCACGCTTGCCGGTGATGGTTTGGTCATGATGACGCGTTACGCAGCGGACATCGCCGCGCCAGCCGCGTTTCCGCCCACCGACCTCACCGACACCCTCGGCGAAGTGGTCGCCAAGCGCGGCCTCACCCAGCTGCGGATTGCCGAAACAGAGAAGTATCCCCACGTGACCTTCTTCTTCTCCGGCGGTAACGAAGATGAGTACGAAGGTGAAGAGCGCATCCTGGTGCCCTCCCCCCGCGACGTAAAAACCTACGACGAAAAGCCGGAAATGAGCGCCTATGAGATTACCGACAAGCTCGTGGAAGCCATTGATAGTGGCCGTTTCGATCTCATGGTGTGCAACTACGCCAATGGCGATATGGTCGGCCACACCGGGGATTTCGACGCTGCCGTGAAAGCGATTGAGACCGTCGACATCTGCGTTGGCCGCGTGGTGGAAGCCATTGAGCGTGCAGGCGGCGCTTGCCTGATTACCGCCGACCACGGCAATGCTGAGCAGATGGTGCACCCTGAAACAGGTGAGCCGCAGACGGCCCACACCACCTTTGTGGTGCCGCTAGTGTACGTTGGCGAGCGGGCCGCTCAGCTCGAAGATGGCCGCCTGTGCGACCTTGCCCCCACGCTGCTGACCATGATGAATCAGCCACAGCCTGATGCCATGACCGGAACACCGCTGCTGCGCTTCGAGTAATGCAGACCTGGCAACGGCTGGCCTTGGTGGCCTTACTGACCTTGAGCGTTTCACAAGCCGCCTTGGCGCAGCAGGATGAACGTGGCGCACGAGAGCAGCTAGACGCCCTCGGCCAAGAAATTGACGCCATGGCCGAGCGGCTAAGCGCCACGGATCAAGCACGTGACAGTGCCCAGCGTGAGCTGCGCGAGGTGGAAACAGAGCTGGCCCAGACCCACCAGCGGCTGGACCAGCTACAGGCCGAGCGACGCCAACTCGCTGATGAAACCTCTCAGCTACGCCAGCACCGCGAGCGCTTAGAGGGGGAACGCGATGCCCAGTACGCCGCGCTCGGTCAGCAGCTTGCCGCGCTTTACCGGCTGGGGCCAACGCCCCAGCTTAAGCTGCTGCTCAACCAAAGCGATCCCGCTGAACTTGACCGCATGCAGGCTTATTTAAACCGGCTTACCCAAGCGCGCCAGCAGCGCTTGACCGATATCGCCCGGCTGGATACAGCGCTTGCGGATACCGAACTGGCGCTCGCTGAGCGGCAAACTCGCCTGGACACACTAGCCGACGAGCTAGAAACGCAAAGCGCGCTGCTCGCCGAACGCACCGAAGAGCGCCGTGGCGTGGTGACGACGCTAGACGACCGCTACGGCAGTGAAGCTGATCGCTTGGCAGATCTTAACCAAAGCCGTGAACAGGCCGAGCAGCAGCTAAGAGCCATTCAAGCCGAGCTGGCGCGATTAGCAGAACCCACGCCCACCACGCACATCACCCGCACTCAAGGCGATTTGCCCTGGCCGGTGCAGGGTGCGATCACGGCAAGTTTTCAGCGCCAAGATGGCGTGCACTACAACGGGATTGTGATTCAGGCAGGCGCAGGGACAGCGGTAACAGCGGTTCACTCCGGCCGTGTGGTCTTCGCTGACTGGATGCGCGGGTTCGGTAACTTATTAATTATCGACCATGGCGACCAGATCATGACGCTCCACGCCCATTTACAACAGTTCAGCGCCCGCCCTGGCCAGCAGGTCAACCGTGGCGATGAGATTGGCCGAATAGGCAACACTGGGGGCCAAGCAAGCCCAGCGCTTTACTTTGAGGTGCGCCGTGGTGGCGAACCAATTAATCCGCAACGTTGGATTGCACGACGTTGACGGGATAAGCTGATAGCTCTCTTTATTTCATTCTCTTTGTGATGAACGTCTCAACCCGTGCAGCGACGCCCAACGCTGCCTTTCGCCTAGCGGAGTCCGCATGACGCTATCTGTTACCGAGGTATCGGCCCCTGCCAAGCGTTTTTTGGCTACCCTGCTTCCGCTCGCGCTGCTAGCTGCTCCGCTCCCCTTAGCGGCCCAACCGGCGAACAGCGTTGCCGACGACCTGCCACTGGAAGAGATCCAAACCTTCGCTGAGGTGTTCGAGCGTATTAAGCGCGGCTACGTGGAAGAGGTCGATGACCGCACGCTACTGCGTAACGCTATGCGCGGCATGCTGAGCGAGCTAGACCCCCACTCCGCTTATTTAGACGAAGACGAGTACCAGAGTCTTCGAGAGTCAACACAAGGTGAGTTCGGCGGTATCGGCATTGAAGTCGGTAACCAGAATGGTCAACTGATGGTTGTGACGCCGATTGATGACACGCCCGCCTCGCGGGCAGGCCTGCTGTCTCAGGATATTATCATCGCTATCGACGGCACCCCCACCGACAGTCTGTCGTTACAAGAAGCAGTGAACCTCATGCGTGGCGAGCCTGGTACCGCGCTTCGCCTCACCATTTTGCGCTCAGGCGAAGAGTCACCCCGTGAGTTCACATTGAACCGTGAAGTCATTCGTAGCGAGAGCGTAAAACACGAGACGCTTGAGCCTGGCTATGGCTATTTACGTATCAGCCAATTTCAGTCTCGGACCCCCGAACAGGCACGCCGTGCCATAGAGCGCATGGCCCGTGAACAGCCCTTGGAGGGTTTGATTCTAGATCTACGTAACAACCCCGGTGGCGTGCTTCAAGCGGCGGTTGGTGTAGCGGATCTGTTTTTAGATGAAGGATTAATCGTCTATACCGAAGGCCGCCTCTCGGATACCGAGATGTCGTTCTCTGCCTCACCCGACACCCCCGCGGCCGACGTACCGCTGGTCGTCTTAATCAACAGCGGCAGTGCCTCCGCCGCTGAAATTGTCGCGGGTGCGCTACAAGACCAGCGCCGAGGCGTCATTATGGGCACAGAGAGCTTCGGGAAAGGCTCAGTGCAGCAGATTATGCCGCTGGGCAATGGCGAAGGCTTGAAGCTCACTACCGCTCTTTACTTCACGCCCAACGGTCGCTCTATTCAAGCGCAGGGCATTGAACCCGATGTTGAAGTGGTACGCGGCCGACTGGAGGTGGCTGAAGGGCGGCGTGAAGTGCGTGAGGCCGACCTAGATGGCCACTTAGGTAGCCAAAGCGACCTACCGCCAGCACGAGCAGCCATGTCCCAGCGGCTGCGTGACGATTATCAGCTTAGCGAAGCGCTGAACCTCCTGAAGGCGCTGAACGTGGTGGATCGTCGCCGCGGCTAGCGACACGACGCAGGCAGGCGGCCTCGCTCACCGGTCGCTTGCCGCATCACCACACGCTTAAGCGGTACTAACTGGTTCATGCCACTCATACCGAGATTGCGCGCCAGCGTAAACACAGGTTGATGGCTACCAAACAGCACTTTAAACCCCTTCATTAAGCCCAGCATGGCACTGTTATCCAAGCGCCGACGACGCTCATAGCGACTCAGCGTGGCAAGGCTGCCCCAAGGGGCACCTCGATGCCATGCCACTACTACTTCTTCGGCTAACACCGCTGCATCCATCAAACCGAGATTGACGCCCTGGCCTGCCAGCGGGTGAATACTGTGGGCGGCATCGCCTACTAAAGCGAAGTTGGGCTGCACATACTGCTTGGCATGGCGCTGCACCAGCGGAAACCGGTAGGCTTTATCCACAGGGATGATATGCCCCAAGCGGCCCCCGAAAGCTGCGCCAAGCGCCTGGCCCAGCGCCTCAGTCGAGCACGCGGTCAGTTCACGCGCGTGCGCAGGCGTCGTTGACCATACAATAGAGCAGTAGCGGTCATCCCCGTTCACGGTTAACGGTAAAAATGCTAACGGGCACCCATCGATAAAGGCTTGCCGAGCAGTGTCATTGTGAGACTGTTCACAGCGCACCGTGGTGACAACGGCCTCTTGCTCCATCGACTCTTCAGCCACAGCGATACCCGCCAGCTCCCGCAAAGCAGAGCGTGCGCCATCAGCAGCGATGACCAGCGGCGTTTGCAGCTGGCGGCCATCATCCAGCACCAACCAGCGGCTAGTAGACGTAGTTTGCAGGGCCGACACGCTCACGCTATCCAGACGTGTCAGCGTCGGCTGTTTGTGCACTTGCGCGTTTAACGCGGCCAGTGTCACATCGTTTTCTACGATATGGCCCAGCACAGGAGTGCCTGCCTCATCTGCCGAGAAGTGAATATGACCACTGCCCTCAGCATCCCACACCTGCATATACCGGTAAGGCGTTACCCTTGCCGCGGCTATGGCGGGCCATGCGCCCAAATGCGTGAGCAGCCGTTGGGACACTGGGGTCAGCGCGCTGACGCGGGGCGCGGGAATCTCGCCAGCGACTTCGTCCAGGCGCAGTGGCGATGCCTTGGCTTCCACCAGCGCCACCTGCATCCCCGCCTCTGCCAGTAGCCCAGCCAGCGCAGTGCCTACCATGCCCGCGCCAACAATCACCGCGTCGAACTGCGCGACGGGAGGCTTAGCTGCTTCTGATTGCGTTGTCATAACACTCCTTCGGTGGTGGCCTTCGCTGGTTGAGAGCGATAGCTGCGCATCAGCGCTCAAGCCCCATGGCACGGCGCGCTAAACCGCGGCGCAGCGGGCCGATCAAATTAAGGCCGATTAAGCCGGCACCGCGGGCGTGGGGCAACAGTGGCAATGAGTAACCAAACAGGCGCACCAAACCGTCGCTAAAACGGATCACGTTGGCACGGTCTTGCGAGCGACGGCGCTCAAAGGCCTGCAGGGTATGCATATCACCTAATGAGCGCTGCTGCTGAGCGCCCAGAGACAGCGCTTCGATGAGATCCATCACCGAACGCAGCGCCAAATTAAACCCTTGGCCCGCCACCGGATGCAACGCGTGGGCGGCATTTCCCAGCACCGCTAAGCCAGGGCGCACGGGCTCTTCTGCGGTGACCAGTGACAGCGGATAACTGAAGCGCTGGCCAACGCGGGTGAACCGCCCAACACGGTCACCAAACGCCTGTTGCAGCTGGCTCAGAAAGGCATGATCCGATAGCGATAATCGTGCCTGCTCGCTACCGCTGGCATGCGTCCAGACCAGCTCCATGGCCTGGCCCGGCAGCGGCAGCAGCGCGATAGGCCCCTCGGAGGTAAAGCGCTCATAAGCAATACCTTGATGGGGCTGGCTAATGCCCACATGGGCAATGACCGCCGTTTGCTCATAGGAGTGACGGCGGCTGGCGATCCCCAATTGCTCCTTCAGCCCCGAGCGCCCGCCATCAGCCAAAATGGTCAACGCTGCCGTTAGCTCGCTGCCATCGGAAAGCTGCAAATGATGGCCGCTAGCCGTGGGTGTTAACTGTGCCACCGTGGCGGGGCAGTGCCACTCAATGGGTAATTGCTGCAGCTTCTGATGCAACACGCGCCCCATCCAGGCATTGGGTATCACGTGTCCCAAGGCAGCGACGCCTAGCTCTTGCGCATCAAGGCGAGTCGCTCCCAAACGGCCTCGCTCGCTGATATGAATACGGTTGATCGGTGTGGCCTCGGCCTGCATCGCTTCCCACACGCCTAGCTGACGAAAGCGCTGAGCAGAACCCTCGGCAATGGCGCTGGCGCGGGCATCAAAGCTTGGCTGCCAAGTGGCTTCCTGGTCGTCTTGCGGCAGCGCGTTGGCTTCGACAATGGCCACTCGCCAGCCGTAGCGCTCGATTAATGGTGCCAATGCACAGCCCAAGCTGGCACCTACCAGCCCACCGCCCACAATCACGATGTCGTGGCTGGGCGACTGCTTCTGTGCAGGCGTTACCTGTTCAGACCGATGCATTGACCTCTCCTCTGTTTATAACGGGCTATCAAACCTAACCGTAATTTCGTAACGTAGTTTACATAACCACTATCTAGCGAAAAATTTCTGGTTATTTATTAGCCATTAACTGCTCAATTTCTGCGATTTGCTTAGGCACACTTTCGGTCAGTACTTCATGCCCCTGCTGGGTGACGACCACGTTATCCTCAATACGAATGCCAATACCGCGATAGGCAGTGGGAATATCGTCTTCATCAGGGATATAGAGCCCAGGCTCAACGGTGAGCACCATACCGGGAGCTAGCTGGCGGGGAGTGGCTTCATCCAGGCGGTAGGTGCCCACATCATGAACGTCCAGCCCCAGCCAGTGAGAGGTCGAGTGAAGGTAAAACCGGCGATAGCTTTCATCATCAATCCGCGCCTGAACATCACCTTCTAAAAGCCCCAGCCCAATCAGGCCAGCCGTCAGGTCATGCACCACGCCCTGGTGGATATCCGCTAGCGTAGCACCAGGCGCAATGGCCTCAACAGCACGTATCTGAGCGTCTAACACGACTTGGTAGAGCGCTCGCTGGGCGTCATTAAAGCGCCCGCTCACCGGGAAGGTACGGGTGATGTCGCCGGCGTAGAGGTCAAACTCGGCGCCAGCGTCAATCAGTACCAGCGTGTCCTCCTCCAGCACATCACTGTTCTCAATATAGTGCAGCACGCAGGCATTGGCGCCGCCGCCCACAATCGTGCTGTAGGCAGGCCCGCTAGCGCCTTGCCACACAAAGGTGTGCTCCAGTTCAGCCTGCAGCTGGTACTCACTTAGCCCGGCTTGGCAGGTGCGCATAGCACGTACGTGGGCCTGGGCTGAAATGGCCGCTGCATGGCGCAGCAAAGCTATTTCAGCAGGGCTTTTGATCAGGCGCATGTCGTGAATCAAGGGGCGGCTATCCAGCCAGCCTTTCAGGGCGGGCTTGCCCCGGCGCATGCCCGCTTGAGCATGGGCAAGCGCTTCTTCAGCCATGCTGACCGCTTCAGGGTTATCCAGCGGCGCATAGAGAAGCTCGCGACCATCCAGCAGCTCCATGAGAAGGGCGTCACGCTCGGCATTCTCGAACGCCTGGTCGATACCGTGCAGGCTGACAACGCCATCGGCACCTAACCGCCTTCCGGTCCAGGCCTCCATGGTGGGGTCTCGGTCTTGGCAGAACACCACGCTTTGACCCCCTGCGCGGCTTGGCAACAGAACTAGCAGCGCGTCAGGCTCTTGAATGCCGGTTAAGTAGTAAAAGTCGCTCTGCTGGCGGAAGGGGTATTCGCTGTCGTGAGAGCGGGTGACGAGCGACGCCCCCGGCACCAGCAGCGCAGCATGGTTCGGCAACTGCGCCATAAGCGCCTCTCGGCGCTGACGATACTCGTCTGCGGAAATGGCAGCGGGGCGAGGCAGTGGCGTGGGCATAACGGCTCCTATGCAGACGTGATTAATGAACGGGGGCGTCGGTTTGCTCAACCTGAGGCTTGCCGGGGTGCTGTTCGGTGTAAAGCAGCATGGCCGCCATGCGGGCATGTTCGGTTAAGGCAAACAGGTCGTTCTCGTTTTCCGTGCTGTCGTCGATGTCGGTCTCCATCTGGCCCAGGCCTTCCAAGTCATCAATCGCTTCTTTCAGCGTTTGCGACCAGCGCTCCCGCAGGGTGTCATCGGCCACTTCCTCCACCACCTCCATAAAGCCTAGCGTCCACTCTTTAAGGCCTTGAGCCTGCTCTGCCAGTGAAAACAGCTCATCAGGCAGCAAGGGGGCATAGTTCAAGTCGCTGGCACTCAATGCCTCTAGCGTTTGGCGACGCCAACCTAGCAGGCGCTCAGCGCTTGCCGGGTCACGAGGCTGTTCGACACCCAGGCTCAAGCAAACTTCTTCCAGCCATGCTTCAGCGGTCACATCGCGTAGCGCTAATAAGCCACACAGGCGACCATCTAAAAAGGCGGGGGACTGCATGCTACCGTGCAATAAAAATACATCCGCTACGTCAGAAAAGTCCTGGCGCTCGTCAATCAATGACATGTTTCATGCTCGCTTTATACAGTGTGAAGATAAGACCACGAGGATAGGCGGGCGAGCCTGCGCGTTGACCCCACACAAGCGGCTCTCTTATAGTGAACGCCGTCTATCCTTCCTATGTAGTGATGTTAACGCATTGGGCCCCTTGCTGGCCCGTGCTGGAGCCATTGATGAGTAACGCAAAGCGGCCAACGAAAGAGATTACCCTGCTGGGTCGCAGCTATATGATTGCCTGCGACACAGGCGAAGAAGCCCAGCTTGAACGCGCTGCTCGCTATTTGGATCGCGCCATGCACGGCATTCATGCCCAGAGCAGCGTGCTGGGCAGCGAGCGAATCGCCATTATGGCGGCGCTCAATATTACCCACGAACTGCTGGAAGCGCTGGATGAGCATCGCGCGGGGGAAGCCAATCTCAGCCGTTTAAATGATCGGCTTGAGCGGGCGCTGATGGGCACCCGGCCGCGCAAAGAGCCTTAAACTGCCAAACATCTGCAACCGATACTTTGGCATTAGCAACGGCTCTGTTAGGATAGCGATGTTCTCTGGGGTGTACGCCAGTCGTTATAGTCCCTCGAGCCTATGCGCAGTACCCAGGGGGCCAAATGCTAGCCAGACCCGTGTGCATGTCCGTGCGTCGGAAAGCCTGACGGTTTGGCTGCGGCCACCCACCTGAACCAGTAGGTTCAGGGCCAGAACGACAGCGGCATTCTGGGGAACACTTTGTGATGACCTTCCGCGAGATGACTCCTACCTCACCTAGCGACAAGACAGCCATTCGGCGCGAATTGAAACGCCGCCGCCGTATACTCTCCGCCGAGCAGCAAAAGCAGGCCGCCCTGGCACTCTGCCAGCGTTTGCGCAAGCTTCCGGAAATCTGTCGCGCCAGACGCATCAGCCTTTATCTGCCGGTCAACGGTGAGATCGACCCAACGCCGTTAATTCCTTGGCTGCGCCAGCGCCGGGTGGCGATCTACTTGCCTGTTTTACGCCCTTTTAGCGATAACAGCCTCTGGTTTGTGGCCTACGGCGATACCACGCCCATGGTCAAAAACCGCTTTGGCATTGCCGAGCCCTGCCCGCGCTTTGCTGCCCAGCGCCGCAACCGGCTGCCCGCGTGGGCGCTGGATACGCTGATGGTGCCGCTGGTGGGGTTTGATCAGCACGCAAACCGGATGGGTATGGGAGGTGGCTTTTATGACCGTAGCCTGGCCTTTATGCGCCGCCCCGGGCCCGCGCCCACGCTGATTGGCGTGGCACACGCTTGCCAGCAGGTGGACACCCTACCTATTGAGCCCTGGGATATTCCGCTTAATGCGGTGGTCAGCGACACTGGCGTCGTTCGACCAACAAAAACGGGCTGATCAGAATGATCAGCCCGTTTTATGTGTTCACCTAGCAGGTGCAGCGTTAATGCTTAGAGCGCTGTTGTTAACCGTTGGTTAACTCCCCGACAGCGCCTGTGCATATCCAGTGGCCAATACACCCAGTAAAAACACCACGGTTAACGCCATCACCATATCAGGCTTTCTACGCCGCATGCCTCTTCTCCAACGTCTTTCGCAGTTGCCAAATGCCCTTTGTGCGTCACCAAGTTTTCATTTTGGGAAGATGACACACCTCATTAATTTCGGTCACGACTATAGGGCCATAAGGGGCTCAATGACAACTGCTAATAGCACTATTTTAGCCTCTTTATTAAACGTTTTAGCCGCCTCACTTTGCCTAGCTGCTCTGGAATGCGCAGTTAGTGAACACTTACATAACGTTACGCCATAAAGAGTCGGTAAGCGGGGTTGTCACTCTCCTGCCAATAGCGGTAACCAATGGCGTCTAGATACTCCGTGACGTGGGTGCGATCTTCACTGGGCACCTGCATCCCCACCAGTACGCGACCATAGGCAGCGCCATGGTTGCGGTAATGAAACAACGAAATATTCCAGTCATGCGGTAGTTGCGTTAAGAAGTTCATCAACGCACCCGGGCGCTCTGGAAACTCAAACCGATAAAGCTCTTCTTCAAAACGCTCGCTAGGGCGGCCGCCGCTTAAATGACGAATATGCAGTTTAGCCAACTCGTTATCGGTTAAATCCTCTACTTGATAACCACCTTCCCGTAGCTTTTCAATCACCGCCTGACGATCTTCGCCGCCGGGCTTTACTTGAACGCCGACAAAAATATGCGCTTCGCTATCATCGGCGTAGCGGTAACTAAACTCTGTCACCATACGCTTACCTAATGTGCGACAGAACTTTTTAAAGCTCCCCGGCTTTTCAGCAATCGTGACCGCTAAAATGGCTTCCCTCTGCTCGCCAAGCTCCGTGCGCTCGGCAATATGCTGCAAACGGTCGAAGTTCGTGTTCGCGCCTGAATTAATACAGATGAGCGTTTGTCCTTCAGCCCCGGTTTGCTGAACGTATTTTTTAAGGCCCGCCAATGACAGTGCCCCCGACGTTTCTGCCACCGCGCGGGTATCTTCAAAAATATCTTTCACCGCGGCGCACATCTCATCGGTATTAACGGTGATCACATCATCGATCAAATCACGCACCAGCGAGAACGGCACCTCACCAATTTGCGCGACCGCCACACCCTCTGCAAACACGCCCACCTGGTCCAGCACCACGCGCTCACCGGCTTCTAACGCGGCTTTCAGGCAAGCGCTATCCTCCGCTTCTACGCCAATAATTTTGATATCTGGACGTAGATACTTCACATAAGCAGCGACCCCGGCAATCAGCCCGCCGCCGCCTACGGGGATGAAAATCGCATCTAAGCGACCGCTGTGCTGGCGCAGAATCTCGACGCCAATAGTGCCTTGGCCCGCGACCACGTCGATATCATCAAACGGAGGGATATAGGTGTAGCCGTGCTCTTTAATCAGCTCCTGCGCATGCTCAGCGGCGGCGGCAAAAGCATCGCCTTTCAAAATCACTTTTGCACCACGGGCCCGTACCGCTTGGACTTTGATATCCGGCGTAATGCGTGGCATCACAATCACGGCTTTAACCCCCATCAGCTTGGCCGCCATAGCCAATCCCTGGGCGTGGTTGCCTGCCGAGGCGGCGATCACCCCTTTGGCTTTCTGCTCTTCCGTTAGCTGAGCCATTTTGTTGTAGGCCCCGCGAATTTTGAACGAAAACACAGGCTGCAGATCTTCGCGCTTAATCAAAATCTGGTTGTTGAAACGACGCGACAAAAAGGGAGCGGGGGAAATAGGCGTCTCACAAGCGGCTTCATAAACGCGAGCTTGGAGGATCTTTTTGACGGTTGCTTCGAGCATGCTGAAATCCCAGAAAAATGACGTGACCCTGACGGGTGCGAGCAAAACCTTTATTGGTAGCAGATTACGGCTGGCAACGTCTAGCGGCGTTGCCATCGGCAGTCGGCGCTTAGGTCGTTATACTAAGGGCGACTGCCTTTCCTAATACTGGACCCCATCATGACACAAGATGAACTGAAAGCGGCGGTAGCCGACGCTGCCATTAACGAGATTACGCCCCACCTTGAAAAAGACACCGTTTTGGGCATCGGCACCGGCTCTACGGCTAACCTGTTTATCGACCGTTTAGGCCCGCTACGCGACCAATTTAAAGGTGCCGTGGCCAGCTCAGAAGCGAGCGCCGAGCGCCTTCAAAAGTTAGGCATTGAGGTATTTGAGCTGAACCAAGTGGGGAATGTTCCTTTTTACATCGATGGTGCAGACGAAGTAAATGCTCACTTACACATGATTAAAGGCGGTGGTGCTGCGCTAACACGAGAAAAAATCGTCGCCGCTTGCGCCAAGCACTTCATCTGTATCGCCGATGGCTCTAAATACGTGGCACAGTTGGGTCACTTTCCCCTCCCCGTGGAAGTGATTCCCATGGCACGCTCCTACGTTGCGCGCGAGCTGGTCAAGCTAGGGGCCGAGCCGGTGTATCGCCAAGGGGTGGTGACCGATAACGGTAACCATATTATCGACTGCTTTAACTTTATGATTGATGACCCGGTCGCGATGGAAGCGCGTATTAACAGTATCGTGGGCGTTGTGACCAACGGGCTATTTGCCGCCCGTGGTGCCGATGTACTGTTGCTAGGCAAGGCGGATGGCGTCGAACGCACAGCGCTACGCTAACCGTATAATATTCTTTCGCTTTAAGGGCCAGCCCAGTGCTGGCCCTGTCATTTGTCTGACGGGTTACGCTTACCTCATATCCCCCGGTTTAGAAGAAGCCTCTTTTCTTGAGGAGAAATATCAGCCTCCCGCTCCTTGTATCTGAATGTAATTCAATTAAACATTAAGATACATTCTGTTTCAAATCATGAATTCTTAGCAACTCGCTATGGCCTGCTTTGAGCCTCACGGGAGAAAGACCATGCTAACGTATCCACATCAGGTATTGGTGACTGGCGGAGCGGGTTTTATTGGCTCCCATACCGTTGAGCGACTGCTGCAGGAAAATTTTCGCGTCAGGGTATTAGATAACCTTTCCACGGGTCGTTTAAGCAATCTCCCCACCCACCCGCTGCTAGACGTTGTCATCGGTGATATTCGCAGCGTCGATGACGTTCAAGCCGCCATGAAGGGCGTAACACACTGCCTGCATTTAGCAGCACAGGTGTCTGTTACAAGCTCTGTTGAGGACCCTGTGGGTTCCGCCACTCATAATATTTTGGGTGCGCTGAACGTAATGCATGCGGCTTCCATGGCCCGTGTTCATAAGCTCGTCTATGCCTCTTCTGCAGCGGTGTATGGCATTCCTGCTCAGTTACCACTATCAGAAGAGGCTACGCTTCAGCCCTTATCACCCTACGGTTTAGAGAAGTGGGTGGATGAGCGCTATGCGGCTCTGCTGGGCAGCCTGCATGGGCTACCCAGCTTAGGGCTACGCTATTTTAATGTGTATGGCCCCCGTCAAGACCCTAACTCTCCGTATGCGGGCGTGATTGCGCGCTTTCTCGACAGGCTGCTTAGCCTTCAGCCCCCCTTAGTGTTCGGGGATGGCCTGCAGTCGCGTGATTTTGTTTATGTCGGCGACATCGCTCGAGCCAACGTGGCCGCTCTATTGAGCCCTCGATGCGGCGTATGCAACGTCGCGACGGGCCAGCAGATTGATTTGCTTGGCTTGATCGATTTGCTGGGTCAACTCACCCACTGCCATTTGGCCCCTCAACACCTGCCCGCCAAAGCAGAAGATATCCGTGACTCGTGTGGTAACAACCAGCGGTTATCCGAATGGTTAACCATCGAGCCCAAGTGGACCTTGGCAGAAGGTTTAAGTGAGCTGATTCGTTATGTAAGCCCTACACACGACTACGTTAATGAGCCTACTCGCTTAAACGCTTAGCAGACCCCCTTCTTCACCTTCTTTTAAAACGATAGGTGGCACCGATGGCTAAGCTTTTTATATGTACGCTAGCATGGCTGTTCTTCGGGCTTGGCTGCACCGCTGTTTACGCAAACGCTCCCAACCAACAGCCTAGCGTTGCGTTTTATTACGGTAACGAGCCCCCTGTTGAGCTGCTGTCTCAGTTTGACTGGATTGTGGTCGAGGCCGCTAATGTCGACAGCACCGAGCAGCGCCTGCTAGCACAGCATGGGGGGCAACCGTTTGCGTATGTCAGCATCGGTGAACTCGACGCATGGCGGGGTGCTACCACCTCGCTGCCCGCTGCTGCGCTCGTCACTTCTAACACCGCCTGGAATAGCCAGGTGGCGGATCTAACACACCCAGCATGGCGCACATACCTGCTTGAAGAGCACATCCGCCCGCTGTGGGAAGCAGGCTATCGTGGCCTGTTTCTGGATACGTTAGACAGCTATCGCTTATTTGCACCCGATGGCCCAGCCGCCGAGCGTCAGCAGGCCGCGCTGGTAGACATTATTCATTCCATTAAGCAGCAGCTTCCTGAGATGCAGCTGCTGCTCAACCGTGGCTTTGAAGTCCTTGAGCAGGTGCATGGAGAGATTGTTGGCGTGGCCGCAGAGTCGCTTTACCGGGGATGGAATCCGACCACCCAGGTATACGGGGCAGTCCCCGACAGCGATCAAGCCTGGCTTTACCCGCAGTTAGCCCGTGTGCGCGATCAGTATCAGTTACCAGCCATCGCGATTGATTATGTGCCCGCTAATAACCGTGAGCTTGCCAGAGATACCGCGCAACGCATCCATGCAGAGGGCTTCATTCCCTGGGTGAGTGTGCCGCAGCTTAATCAAATGGGCGTGGGCCTGATTGAACCAATTCCACGCAGAGTGTTGATTTTGTTTGATAAATCAACAACAGAAGCGGGGGAGCTAGCGTATACCAACGCGCACCGCTACCTCGCGATGCCACTGGAATACTTAGGTTATGGCGCAGAGTACCTGGATGTTAACGGTCCACTGCCTAGCGACCTGCTTCATGGCCGCTACGCTGGCGTCGTGACATGGTTTAACGAGCCGCTGACGAATGCGAGCCATTACAGCGCTTGGTTACAGCATCAAATGGAGCATGGCTTACGGGCTGCCATTGTTGGCTTACCGGGGGTGCCGATTTCCGGAGCGCTAGGCCGCTTGATGGGATTACGTGAAGTCTATGGCATTGCTTCTCAGGGTCTGACCGTGGTGAATCATGATGACGTGGCTAACTTTGAAGGCATGCCACTCTCACCGCCCACGCCGCAAACCAGTTATGAAGTGGTAGGCAGTGGCTTAACCGCCCACCTCACTCTCCGTGACAACACTGGCCGCCACTTTGCACCGATTGTCACCGGTGCTTGGGGAGGTTTGGCCAGCTACCCATGGGTTGTCGAAGAGGCGAACGAGTATCAAAAACGCTGGAACCTTGACCCCTTTGCCTTTTTACAGCGCGCCTTAGCACTGCCCGATATTCCCGTGCCCGACGCCACGACAGAGAATGGCGCTCGGTACTGGATGACCCAAATTGATGGCGACGCCTTTGTCAGTCGTGCCGACCTGCCGGGTACTCCCTTTACCGGCGAATTGATGCTGTCCGATATTCTCATGCGCTATCAAGTGCCTACCACGGTATCGATCATTGAGGGTGAAATAGGCCCAGAAGGCCTCTATCCCCAGTACCGCTCGGTATTAGAACCGCTCGCACGACGCATCTTTGCCCTGCCTTGGGTAGAGGTAGCGACCCATACTTTCAGCCACCCCTTTGAGTGGGAAAATCTCAACGAAAACGACCTGGCTGGCCAGGGAACCACCACGGCAGGCTTTAACTACAACATGCCGATCCCTAACTACCGGTTTTCATTACGTCGAGAAATCGAGGGCTCTGCCAACTATATCAACCGCGCGCTCGCACCTGCCGGAAAGCCCGTCAGCGTCGTGCTCTGGACAGGCAACGCGTTGCCACCGGAAGAAGCCTTGGCCATTGCCGACGAGCTCGGTCTTCGCAATATCAATGGCGGCAATACCAGCGTGACGCACAGTAACCCCACCATGACCCGGGTGTATCCGATGCTGCGGCCTGTGGGGCGCTATCTACAGGTCTACGCGCCGCAGATTAATGAAAACGTCTACACCAATAACATGTTGGGCCCGCTCTGGGGCTATCGGCGCGCGATTGAAACCTATCAGATTACCGACCAGCCTCGCCGCTTAAAGCCCATCGATATCTACTACCACTTCTACTCGGCCGCTAGCCCCGGTGCGTTACGGGCACTGCACCAAGTGTACGAGTACGTGCTGACCCAAGAGACACTGCCGGTATACACCAGCACCTGGAGCGATGTAGCTACTCAGTGGTACCACACAGGGGTGGCTCGCCACCTGGACGGCAGCTGGATGATTCAGGGTACCCATCACATGCGTACGCTGCGTCTGCCGACATCGCTTGGCTGGCCCGATCTACAGCGCTCAACCAATGTGGCGGGTGTCCGCGAGATTGCGTCAGGCCGCTATGTGGCGCTCTCAGGCGCAAACGACGCCCAGCTGTATCTCACTCCTCATGCCCCGCAAACACCGCACTTGCGCTATGCCAACGGACGCATTGATACATGGCAGCACCTCTCTCCAGGCAACATCACGCTCTCCTTGGCAGCTGAGCAAGTGCCTCTGCAGGCGGAGCTTGCTGCCACTCAGGGCTGTCAGGTCTCAGCACCAAATGCGCGCCTAGAGCAACGCGGCACCAGTACCTTCCTACACTATGGCAGCGCTCGCGGTGAGCGTATTGAGGTGCGCTGTGCTAACCGATAAGCCCACCCCCACGGTTCGTAAGGCGGTGGTGCTGCCCGCCCGGCGGCTCATTCGGCCGCTCACGCTACGCCTCATTGCAGCCGTCGTGGCCTTGATACTGGTGCTGCTTTTTCCCGCGCATCACCTGCTCACGCTAGAAAACAGCGACAGCATGCCCAGCCGGATATCGATCCTTTACTCCCAGGCGCTGCTAAACGCCAACCCTGGCAATATCGAGCTGCGTATCAGCCTCGCCAACAAGCTGTTTCAGGTGGGCGAGTTTGCGCTCGCAAAAGCGACCCTGGAGCCGCTACATGACAGCCGCAATATCGCGGTGCAGTGGCTGAGGCTCAGCATCGAGTGGCAATTGCTGGCCGCGATCCCCTCTGATCATCCTGAACGGCAGAGCGCCGTGCAGCACTTTCAGCAATGGCTGCTGACGTTTCAACGTCATGCAGCCCTGCCCTCGGCTTATTTGGAAACCATGGCCGCGTATTGGCTAGCCACAGAGCACCCCGTGTATGCAGCCACCTTATATGAACGTTTAGGGGAGCAGGATCTGGAGCGTCAATATCACTGGCTCTCTCTGGCAGGCCATTGGTGGCTGAGAGCCGGACACCCAGACCGCTCCGCCGCGGCTTGGCATCGCGCCTACCAAGTGGCGGAAACCTCTGTGGTCACACTGGGCTGGCTAGGCTGGCTGGTGAGCCCTGCCTACGCACAAACGGATGCAGCATCGCCAGAGTCTCCCCGTCGGGCTGCCGCGCTAGAAGCGCTGCGCTCAGCGCAGCAAAGCCAAGACGATGACGGCGTTGGCTACGCTCGTGAGTACCTCAGCGTGTTTCCAAGAGACCCTGAGCTGCTGGATCTGGGCATTCGGTTAGCGCTTTCCCACGGCCAGCCTCAGCAGGCGCTAGCGTGGTCGCAGCGGCTCATCGACGTACAGCCCAACACTGCAACGCTAGAGCGACATGTCACCATCGCGCTGGGGCTTAACGAACTCGCCACCGCGTTGGAAGCACTCGCACTTCTGCGCCAACGCCACCCAGAGCAACCCCGCTATCTAGAGCAGCTAGCGCAAACGCAGCAGTGGTCAGGGGATGCGGCAGGGGCCATGCAGAGTGCCCAAGCGCTGGCGAGGCTGACCGGCGAAGAGCGCCATGACCGGTGGGTGGTAGCGCTGGCGCTTAGCGTGCGTGACCGGGGCGTGGCCCTACAGGCACTTACCCGATTAGAGAACAATGGCTCGATCACCCTGGAAGATCGTCAGCTCTGGGCAGACCTGTTGGAACAGCTGGGGGACCCGGATGCCGCCATCGCCCGCATTCAATCCTGGCAAGCGGCGGGTATCCGCGACCAGTCGCTGGCCATTCGCGCCGCCACATGGCTTGAGCAAACCGGACGCCTGGACGAAGCAGGCGAGGCCTGGGCGGCCATCAATGCCCAGTACGGTGCTCAGCCTGCGTTTGTTCAGGCACAGAGCAACGTATTGGCACAAACCTGGCAATTGGATAGCGCACTCGATGTTCTTGCCAACGCCCAACCCGCTGCCCACGGCACAGCCACCGGATACTGGCAACAGCGGGCTGCCTTGGCGTGGCAGCTAGGTGACAGCGCGGCAAGCCTGGAAGCCTATACCGCCCTGTTTGAACAGGGGGCACTCGATGCAGACGGCACCTCTCGCCTTATCCAGACCGCCGCCGATCAGCAACGGTTTGACCTGGCGATGCGGGTGTCGGAGCAGCGGTGGACACAAGCGAGAGATGGCGATGCCCTAATCCAAATGCTGTACCTCGCCCAGCGTGAGCGCCAGCCAGCGCTGACACAAACGTTACTGGCCATGGCCGACCAAGCGCCCGAGCAGTTTGCGCAGTCTCCCGACTACTGGGGAGCCGTCGCACAGCAAGCGTTGCTCCAGCGTGCCCCAGACGAGGCCATGGCGGCCTATCAACGCGCCCTGGAATTATCGCCTGACGACCCAAGCCTGCAAGCAGGCATGCTTTACGCCCTCGCCGCGGCTGGTGAGGCGGACGTGCTGCGCCAGCGCCTTGCAGAGTGGCAGCCCACCGCTTCCAATACGCCCGCCATGATGAGCGCGATGGCAGAGGGCCATCGCTATTTAGGCAATTTGGATCAAGCCCTGATGTGGTACGCCTTGGCCAGCGAGGCCCGCGTGCTGGATGACTGGCAGCAGCTGTATTACGCCGATGCGCTGGACCAAAGCGGCCAGCATAACGTTGCCTTTACCCGCCGCATCGCCGCACTTGGCAAGCTCTCTCCTGGGCTGATAAAAGACCTCGACACACCGCTGAGCAGTGAGCAACGCCGTGAACAGACCCAAGCCATGGCACTGGTCGCCCAGCGTCAGGGCCCAGACAGCGTGCGTGGCTGGTATCACCATATCGTCGCTGACGCGTTTGCCACAACGCCCGTGCAAGCCAGTGATAGCGAGTGGTTATTCGACGCCAACATCGCCCTGCAGCGTCCGCTACATGCCCGCTATGTGCTGCTGCGCGCCCAGGCACTCGGCTACCCCAGCCCGCCATGGCAAGTGCTCGCCGTGGCCATGGAAAAAAATGATCGCGATACGCTAAAACAGCTGCTGGAGAGTGATCTAGGCCGCACGCTTTCAACCACCGACCGGCTGGCTATTATGCGCCAGCTTGACCGCCGCCAAGATGCCCGTGCGCTGGCCGAAACGCTTACCCATGCAGGGGAAGACCATCGCCAAGACCTTGTAGAGCTCGCCCAGGAAATGCCCCATCGGCTATCCAGCAGCGCTTCCTATCAACGCCTGGGAGAGCTGGAGATTGCCGAGCAAGAAGCCGTTTACCAACTCAGCGGCGAGCGCTTTTGGGGCCAGCTAACGCTGGTACAGCGCCAGTTGGATGCGCCTGCTAATGACGTTGATAGCAGCGGCATCACCAATGAGCGCGGTGCCGAATTAACCCTGGGCAGGAATGGCCCCAGGCTCGATACCACGCTTCACGTCGGCCAGCTACAAACGGACCGGGTCAACCGCACCTATGGCAGCGCAACGCAGCGCTGGCAGGCCACGTCGCGCCTTGCCGGCACGCTGTATGGGGAGATCAGCCAAACCTCAGAGATCAACGAGCGTCTTCGGTTACTGGCCATTGAAGATCGCCTGGGAGCCCAGCTGGAGTGGACGCCCACCGCTCGCGACACCCTGACCCTCAACGCCAGCCATATCGACCTGCGCAGCCGAGAAACCCGCGCAAGCCTGGGGGATGGCTACCGCGTCGATGCCGCGTGGCGCCATGCGCTGATCAAAGGGGCAACGCGGCAGTTAGAGATCAGCCTGCTCGCCAACCACGCCGACTACCGTGTCAACGACCCTTTGCCTAACGATATTCAGCGGCGGCTTACAGCGGGCACCCAAGCCACCGATTTGCTCACCAACAGCAGCAGCTTTATGGGCGTGGGCGTCTCACTGCGGCGCGGCGACCCGTACGCCACTTCGCCACAGCTGGCTTCCCCCATGCTGGAAATCGGACTAGAGGCAGGCTACCGGCTGCCCGATAACGATATTGGCGTGAATGCCCGTGTTGCCGTTGGCAGCCGCCTGTTTGGTAACGATGCGATCAGCTTGCAGTTAGAAGCGGATCAAGGGTCTGGCAGCGAAGGTGACACCAATCTGGGTGTATCGCTGACCTATCACTACTTCCTAGGGCACTAGCCATGTCACAGGTCACTCAACGGCCATGCCGTTACTCCACCCACTGCTTGCGGCGCCGCTCTAGCGCCCTCGGAGATACCGCTATGCAAACCTATCTATCACGCCCCCTGATGTGGCTGGCGCTGCTTAGCCTGTTGTTAAGCGGCTGCGCTGTCACCGATGTGCATCGCTCTGACCCTGTCAGCCGACAAGCCAGCTGGGCCCTGCTGCCCCTCGCCAATCACTCTGAAACACCGCTTGCGGGGCACAAGGCGGAAGCCAGCCTGGTCACGCTGCTACAGCAGCGTGGCATTCACTCGCTCCGCCAAGCGCCACGATCAGATGCCATGGACTTACTCAGCCTACCCAGCGACCAGGACTATCAGGCAGCGCTTGCCTGGGCGCAGCAGCAAGGCGTGCGCTACGGCGTGACCGGCTCAGTGGATGAGTGGCAATACAAAGCGGGGCTAGATGGTGAACCCGCGATTGGCATGAGCCTGCGAGTGGTCGATGTGAATAGCGGTGAGATTGTGTGGAGCGCCAGCGGCGCGCGCACTGGCTGGGGGTTTAGTACCACTAGCGGCGTCGCGCAAAAACTCATGGCGGATCTCGTCGAAACGCTGCCTTTGCAATAGAGAGGTCTGCCATGGCCACCCATATAGACGAACTGCAACCCGCGCTTGCCCCTCGCTGGCTGCGCTATTTAGAAGCCCTCGTGATCACCCTAGCGCTGCCAGTGATTGGCTGGATTATTAATCCAAACGACCCGCTGCTGCTCGGCAGCGGATTAACCTGGCTGCTGGCGATTGCCCCCCTACTGGTGGGGATGCGCTATGGCTTCGCCATGGGGTTTAGCAGTGCGTTGATCAGCGTCGCCATCATGGGCTTGGAAGGCTTCTGGTACCACGGGGAGTTGCTGGCAGAACGCGCCCAGCGGTTGCCCATTGCCATCGCGCTCATTTTGGTGGGCATGGTGGCGGGTGAAATGGCAGATGTGTGGCGGCGGCGTTTACAGCAAATGGCCATTCTTCATCGTGCACAGTCGACCCGCTTAGAAGAGTTTGTACGCCACTATCAGCTGCTCCGGGTCTCCCACGACCAGCTAGCCGAACGGCTGGCCGCGAATCCTTTTACCTTGCGAGATGCGCTACGCGCACTGGAAGAGAAATTCCTGTCGCTCTCCTCGCATCAGGATCCACTGGCGCAACACGGTAGCGAACTGCTGAATTTTTTAGCGCTTCACGCGCGCATTCAACAGGCCGTCCTGCTGCCCGTGGATCACCAGCAGCGGCTAGTGCCTCAAGCCGCGATCTGGTTTGGGGGCGAAAAGGCCCTGGATTGGCATGACCCAATGTTGACGGCCTGCCTGGAACAACGCCGCATGATCTGCCTGAAAAGCGCCATGACCCAGGGAATCAATATTGATAACGCCCCTCTGCTCGCTGTAGTGCCACTGATCGATGTTGAAGAGCAGATTCATGCGGTGGTGGCGGTGACCGCGATGCCGTTTATTGACTTTCATCGCGGGCATTTGCACCTGCTGGCGGTACTCGGGGCTCAGCTTGGCGATATGCTTCAACACACGCAGCATCCTGGCCAAGGAAACAGCGGCGACCAGCGTGCCTTGGTTGCTCAGTGGGTACGGCATGCACGAGAACATCAACTCACCTCGCTGCTTGTGACGATCGACTTTTCCCAACAGCTAAGCGACGCGCAGATCCAGTTGATCATCGACAACGTCGCGCACCAACAGCGCGGCCTGGACCGCAGCTGGGTGGTGCGTCAGGCAGACCACCCACAACACCTTTATGTACTCCTCCCCTTAACCCAGCCACGTGCCTTTGCCATCTATTCCGAGCGGCTACAGGAAATCTTTGCCTCGGAGCCTGGATTAGGCGAAGCCTGTCAGGCCATTCGCCTCAGCTACCAAGTGATTGATGGGCGGCTATCGGCCAAAAAACTCCTCTCGCGCCACGTTCACGCGGAGGTGTCCCATGCCACGTCCTAATCCTGCTCAACCGGGGGGAAGGCACTACGCCATCAGCCTATGCTGGCTAGCGGCAGGCTTAGGGGTGGAGGCATGGGCGGTGCATCGCTGGATCGCGAGCCCAGGCGTACCTTCCCTGACGGATATCGCCATGCACGCAGCGGGAAGCGTGTTACTGGCCGAAGGCCTCCGGCGGGCGCTACCGCTTAACTATCAGCAGCCCGTATTGGGCAGCCTTTTGGTGCTGTTCTTGCTGCTGTTTCTGCTGCCCGGCATTGCCTTAATCGGCTTACTGCTGGCTGTCGTGCCCGCGCTCTACTTAGCCGCCCCGGCACGCATCCGCGCTTGGCAAACGCTGGATTTACCCTCCCTTCCCTACCGGCCACTGACACCCCCAAGCGCGGATTCGATTGCCATGCGGGAAGGGCTTACCAGCGTTCTGAGCTTCTCTGAGAGCCCCATGGCGCGCCAAGAAGCCATTTTAGCCTGTCGCCATTTACCCCCCAGGCAAGCCATTGGCCTGCTGCGTTTAGGGCTGGCAGACCCGACCGATGATGTGCGCTTGCTGGCTTACTCCATGCTGAGCGGCTTTGAGCGCGAACTAGACGAACGTATTCAGCGGCTGACAGCTACCCGAGACCAACACGGCGACCCGTACGGCCATCATGCTGAAGCGCTCGCCATGCTGAACTGGGAGTACGACTACCTGCATCTTGCCCAGGGCAGCACGGCGCATTTTTATTTAACCCAAGCCTTAACTGAGATCGATACCGCCATTCGCCGCGCCAACTCGGCCCATCGCCAGCTGCTGCGCGGCCGCTTGTGCTTAGCGCTGAAAGCGTTCGACAGCGCCGAAGCCGCTTTTACGCAGTGCGCTTTGCTCGGCATGCATGACGATGACCTGGCCGCTTACCGCGCTGAGCTGGCCTTTCAAACCCGCCGTTATGACGACATGCGCGAGCAGCTTGCACGGCTCAGCCCTAGCGCCGCGCAGCACCCTGTACTGCACCCCTTAATGGAGTATTGGCGATGACATGGCCCACGCTGGGTAAACGCGACGTACCGGCAGATGTAATTTTGCTGCTTGAAGGCACCTACCCCATGGTACGGGGCGGCGTCAGTGCCTGGGTGGATCAACTCATTCGTGGGCTGCCCCACCTGCGCTTTGCCTTGGTCTTTTTAGGCGGTCGCCCTGATCACTACCAGGGTATTTTGTTTGAGCGGCCCGCGAACGTGGTGCATTTGGAGTGCCATTATCTGATGGACGATCTGCCCTCGTTATCGGCCATCAAAGCACGCCAGGGCAAAGCCAGTACGTTCAACACCGTGCAGGAGCTGCACGAAAACCTGCGCAACCCTGAGCAGCAGGACCCGCTACGCGCCCTGTGTGATGTGGCGCGAATGATTGGCCAGCGGGGCGGGTTAAGCCGGGAGGATTTTCTGCATAGCCAAGCGGCTTGGCAGCAAATCGTTGACCACTACCTCACCCATGTTACCGAGCCCTCTTTCATCGACTACTTCTGGTCGGTGCGCAATATTCATGCCCCGCTGTTTTTGCTGGCCAGCATTGCCCAAGGGCTGCCTAAAGGGCGCTGCCTGCATGCCATTTCAACCGGTTACGCGGGGTTTCTCGGCGCACTGGCGCACCATATTCATCACACCCCGTTAGTGATTACCGAACATGGCATTTACACCAAGGAGCGACAAATTGATCTGCTAGAAGCGAAGTGGATCAAAACGTCCACCGACGCGCTCTCACACGGCTTTCAGATCGATACCGGCTACCTGCGCCAGATGTGGATTCGCTTTTTCCAGGGCCTTGGCCGCATGACCTATGCCAGCGCCTCGCACATTACCACGCTACATGAAGGCAACCGCCTACGGCAGATTCAGGACGGTGCCGAAAAGGCGCGCACGCGGATTATTCCCAACGGAATCCAGATTGAACGCTTCGCCCCGCTACGCAGCGCGACTGCTAACAACCAGCAGCCGATTGTGGCGCTACTGGGGCGCGTGACGCCTATCAAAGATATCAAGACCTTCATTCGCGCGATGCGCCAGCTTATCAGCCAAGTCCCTGACGCCCAGGGCTGGATTGTCGGGCCCGACAGTGAAGATCCTGCCTACGCCCAAGAGTGCCGCGATTTAGTCCAGCAGCTAGGCGTTGAAAAGCAGGTGCGGTTTCTTGGCTTCCAACGTACCGAGGAGATACTGGCCCAGGTGCGCTTAGTGGTACTGACCTCCATTAGCGAAGCCCAGCCGCTGGTGGTACTGGAAGCAATGGCGGCGGGCATACCGGTGGTGTGCAGCGATGTGGGTGCCTGCCGTGAACTGGTGATCGGCGACCCAACGCGCCAACAGGCGGCGGGCCAGATTGTGCCCATCGCCAACCCAATGGCCACTGCGACTGCCATGGAGCAGCTGCTAACGCAGCCCGCTAGATGGCTGGACGCTCGTGCAGCAGGCATTGCCCGCGTAGAAGCCGACTACACCGACGCCTTAATGATGGCGCGCTATCAGCAGCTGTATGACGATGTTATTACCCCACCCGCCACCGCACCGATGACAGCGGCGTCCCGCTTATTCACCGCGCTCAGCAGGCACTAGCCACGTATTCGAGGAGGGTTGGTTTATGGCAGGCATTGGGTTTGAGCTTCGGCGGTTACTGCGCCAAGACAGTTACGTCAGCCTGCTGCGTGCCTATGGCTACGCAGGTTTAATCAGCTCTGGGCCTTGGGTGCTGTCGATACTGGCGGTGATGGCGCTAGGGGTGTTGTCGGCAGCAGCAAGCCCCAGTGGCAGCGCCCATGTGACGGAGTTTTTAGTCTCGGTCACTTGGCTGGTGGCCAGCTCACTGCTGCTAACGTCACTGGTGCAGCTGCTGTTTACCCGCTTTGTAGCTGACCGCCTGTTTGAAAAGCGCGACAGTGCGATTCTGCCGAACCTGTTTGGTCTGCTCACGCTGGTGGTGCTCGTCGCGGCCAGCGTCGGCGTGAGCCTTCTATGGTTCACCTTTCAAGGCACGCCATGGCTTTATCAGCTTGAAATGCTGATGAGCTTTATCGTGCTAAGCATGATCTGGTGCGTCACGGTGTTCGTTGCCGGTGTTAAGGCCTATCGCCAAGTCCTGTGGGCCTTTGCGTTTGGCTACGGCGCCACCTTCGTGGGCGGCATGCTGCTGAGCAGTTACGGGCTGGTCGGGTTACTGGGGGGCTTTGTGTTGGGCCAGAGCCTGCTGCTCTTTACGCTGCTAGCGATGGTGATTCGCCACTACCCAAGCGATCGGCTGTGGGCTTTTGACTTGCACCGGGCTGGGCAGTGTCAGCGGGCGCTGATGGCGATTGGCTTGTTTTATCAGCTAGGTATCTGGGCAGATAAGCTCGTCTTTTGGTTTCACCCTGGCACCTCAGAGGCCATTATTGGCCCGCTGCGCGCCTCACCCATTTACGACTTGCCCATTTTTCTGGCTTACCTCTCCATCGTGCCGGGCATGGCCGTGTTCATCATGCGTATGGAGACAGATTTCGCAGAGCGCTGCCAAGCCTATTACGACGCCATTCGCCAAGGCGATACGCTGCTGCACATTGAGGATCTACGCGGCGAGATGGTGGCCAGCGTGCGGCACGGTATTTACGACATCTTCAAGGTGCAGGGCATTACGGTAGTGGCCTTACTGCTCAGTGGGCCGACACTCTTTTCCTGGCTCGGTTTTTCCCACTGGTACCTGCCGCTGTTTAATATCGACATTGTGGCGGTCGCCATACAGGTGCTGTTTATGGCGATCTTGAACGTGCTGTTTTATCTCGACCGCCTAAAGCCCGCGCTGTGGCTATGCCTGCTGTTTTTCATCGCCAATATGCTCCTCACCCTGCTCAGCCAAATGCTAGGCCCGGTGTTTTACGGCTATGGCTATGCGCTGTCGCTGCTCTTTGCCTCGTTGGTAGGGCTTGCCGTACTTGATCATGAGTTTGAGCAGCTCACGTTCCAAACGTTTATGCTGCAGCCCCATAAGTAGGCAGCCAGGGTGAGAAGGGAGTGAATGCTTACTATCAATAAGGCATCGAGACCAGCTGCTCAATACCCGTTAAGGTACGCGCGAGCGCCCCGCGCTGGGCTTGAATAACCGCCTTGCCCGCTTGGCCCGCCTGTTGGGCGTGGGCCGGGTGGGCAAAGGCGTCTGCCAGCGTACTGGCAAGCGCATCAGGGGAGGCCACGAGCGTTAGCGCCTTGGCCGCCAACAGCGGCTCCGCGACATCGCTGAAGTTCTCCAGCGACGGTCCGCACAGTACGGGCTTACCCAGTGCAGCAGGCTCCAATACGTTGTGCCCGCCCAGCGGCACCAAGCTGCCACCCACATAGGCCACGCTCCCCGCGCCGTATAGCGCCGCCAGCTCGCCCAGCGTATCGCCCAGATAGATCTGGGTGGCGGGTGTAACGGATTGCTGCTGGCTACGGCGGCTAATCTCCCAGCCCTCGCGCTCGCACAGTGCCGCCACCTCATCAAAGCGCTGAGGGTGGCGAGGCACCAGTACCAGCAGTGCGTCTGGAAAGCGTTTGAGCAACTGCCGGTGGGCCGTGAGCAGCAGCGCTTCTTCCCCATCGCGGGTAGAGCCCGCGACCCAGACGGGCCGCTCTCCCCACACTTGTAGTAAGCGCTCACTTTCCGCCAACGCCTTTTCAAGCAGTGCCTGTTCAAACTTCAGCGACCCCACCACGGTGGTGGCGTCGGCCGCACACCCCAGTGCTTGAAAGCGCTCAGCGTCCTCTGACGATTTGGCGGCAAGCCATGCCACATTGGCTAAGGCGCTGTGCATCAGCGGGCGAAGACGCTGATAGCGGGCAAACGCGCGAGGCGATAGTCGGCCGTTGACCACCGCGACGGGCACCGCCTGCCGGTGGCAAGCGTGAAGTAGATTGGGCCACAGCTCGGTTTCAAACAGGATGGCCAGATCAGGCTGTACGCGGGCCACAAAGCGCTTGGCCGCGCCGGGGAAATCCAGCGGAAGAAAGCGGTGGGCAAGGCGAGGCTGATCGGTAGCGCCCTGCTCTGCGATCAGCGCCAGCGCCTGCTGGGCACCGGTGGCGGTCATGGTGCTCAGCAGCAGGCTATGGTGAGGAAACCGCGCCAGCAGCCCTTCGATCAGCGGGCGAGCAGCGCGTACCTCGCCTACCGAGGCACAGTGCAGCCAAAGGCGCGGTGCGGGCGGCAGTGGTTCAAGACGCATCCCCAGCCGCTGGAGCCGCGAGTAAGTGGGTACTTGCTCACGCCAGATACGCCAGCCAATCAGCGGTGCTAGCCCATACAGCACCGCCGAATAGGCCAACCGCGGCCAGCGGGATAGCGCCATTAACTTTCGCGATCCAGAATCGAACTGATCATCGCCGAGGTGGACACGCCATCCTCAAAACCCAGCACTTTGACCTCGCCACCGTTGGCAATCACGGCGCTGCCGCCAGCGATATCCTCGGGGCGGTAGTCGCCGCCTTTGACCAGAATATCCGGCAGTACTTGCTCAATCAGGGCAGCGGGGGTGTCGTCACTAAACGGTACCACCCAATCCACCGCGCCGAGCCCGGCCAGCACCTGCATCCGCCGGTTCAGCGGGTTAATGGGGCGCTTTGGCCCTTTTAAGCGGCCAATGGAGGCATCGTCATTGACCGCCACAATCAGACGGTCGCCCAGGCGCTTGGCCTGCTCTAAGTAACCCACGTGGCCCGCGTGCAGAATATCGAAGCAGCCATTGGTCATCACCACTCGCTCGCCGCGACGCTGCGCGGCGCGCACGGCCTCTACCAATGCTGCCTGCGTAATCACGCCAAATTCGGCCAGCTTATCACCGTGCAGCGCGGTGTAGAGCTCCGCAATGGAGAGCGTGGCGGTGCCCGGCTTGGCCACCACTAAGCCCGCACCCAGGTTCGCCAGCATCATAGCTTCCGGCAGCGCGTGGCCGGCGGCCAGCGCTAGCCCCATTAGGCCAATCACGGTATCGCCTGCACCGGTGACGTCGAACACTTCCTGAGCACGGGTGGGCAGGTGCAGCGGTGCATGGCCTTCACGGATCAGCGTCATGCCCTTCTCGCTGCGGGTAATCAGCAGCGCTTCTAACTCAAGCTCGGCACGCAGCGCTTCGCCCCGCTCGGCCAGTATGGCGTCGGTGGCGCAAGGGCCTGCCACAGCCTCAAACTCGGTCAAGTTGGGGGTGATCAGGCTGGCACCCCGGTACTTGGTGAAGTCTTGGCCCTTGGGGTCAATCAGCACCCGCTTACCGTGCTGGCGAGCCATCTCAATCAGCCGCTCCACTTGGTTAAGCGTGCCTTTACCGTAGTCGGATAAAATCACCACGTCGCACTCAGGCAGTGCCTTTTCTACTTGTGCCAGCAGAGCGCTGGTGTCCACACCATCGAGGCGCTGCTCGAAGTCGAGGCGCAGCAACTGCTGGTTACGGCTCATCACGCGCAGCTTAGTAATCGTGGGTATTTCTGGGCTACGCTGAAAGTAAGTGCTTACATTGGATGACGCTAGGCGCTTTGTTAACAGTTCGGCATTTTCGTCCTCGCCCACCACGCCCGCCAGCGCCGCATGGCCACCTAATGATGCCACGTTGAGCGCCACGTTGGCCGCGCCACCGGGGCGGTCATCGGCATCTTCCACACGCACAACGGGCACCGGCGCTTCTGGGGAGATCCGCGAGGTGCCGCCATGCCAGTAGCGGTCGAGCATGACATCGCCTACCACCAGTACGCGGGCATGTTCTAGGGCGGTTAAATCAACTTTCATCCGAGGGTCCTGTTGTGGTCTGCGCTGCGCTATGCGCCAGCAGCGCGTCTAACTTGGCAATAACGTCGTCCGCCTTGATTAAATCCATGGCATCGGCGTGGCGTACGCGCTGCCCCCAGCTCACCTCGTCTACCGATTTATGCAGGTAAGTGCGTACCGCGTTGGGATACGCGTTCACTGCAAAATCACGCCACAGGTAGGGCGCTGCCCGCTGCGGGTTGGTGGTGGCGTAGAGGCCAAGCGTCGGCGTACCCATGGCGTTGCCCATATGGGCGGGGCCGGTATCCGGAGCGATCACCGCGCGGGCGTTATCAATCAGCGCCAGCACGCCTTTCAGCGACGTGCCGCCTATGGCATTGATGACGCTATCCGGCTGGCAGAGCGCTTCAATGTGCTCGCCCATTTCCCGCTCAAGCGGGCTGCCGCCACCAGTGAGTACGCTCTTCAGACCGTGCTGTACCCAGGCGTGTTCAATCACGCTGGCATACCCTTCCACCGACCAGTTGCGAAAGTTGCGCAAACGCGCATTGCTACAGGGGTTGATCACCAAATAAGGTGCATCGCCGCTAATCGCGCTGGCTTCATCATAGGCCACTGCGGGAACGGCGAGATTCCACTCCAGACGGTCGTCTTCTACGCCCAGCAGGCGGGCGAAGTCCATAAACGACTCCAGCACGTGGGCATTAGGATGGGGCACTAACTGATGCTGGGTAAACCAGTGCTGAGCATCCTTGGCGCGGGCTTTGTCGTACCCTACCCGCACGTTGGCTTTAAGCCCGAGCGAAAGCACACTGGCGCGAATGGCCTGCTGCATATGCAGCAGCACATCGAAGCGGGTATCAGCAAGCTCGCGCCAGATAGCGCGCATGCCGGAAAGCCCCGTCGATTTGTCGTACACAACAAACTCGACCCCAGAAAGCCCCGCCAGTAAACTGTGCTCCCCCTTGCCGATAATCCAGGTAATGCGCGCGTTTGGCCACTGACGCTGTAGCGCTCGCACCGTGGGCACGAGATTGCACGCGTCTCCCAACGCGGAGAGGCGCAAAATGGCAATATGGTTTGGTTGAGCAGGCAGAGAGGGCTTCATGCGCTTAGCGGCACTCCAGCAGAAAAATGGGCTGATTCTACATGATGCAGACAGTTTAAGTGACGCATCCGCATCACACCAACTGTCCGCCTCCCCAGGCATAGCGCACGCCTTCACTCCGGCTCTATTTGAAGCGGCCTACTGGCGCACTCGTGGCCTAGTGGTGGGTGAGGCCCCAGGGCGTGGCAGCAGCCTTTTTGTACAGGCACGCGACGACGAGCAGTGGGTGCTGCGACCGTACCAGCGTGGCGGGCTGATCGCCAAGCTCAGCCAGCAGCGCTATGTCTGGCTGGGGGTAGAGCGCACTCGAGCGTTTCGTGAAGTGCGGTTAACCGCCGCGCTGTATGAGCAAGGGCTACCTGTGCCCCGCCCGGTGGCCTGCTGTGTCACACGCTTTGGCCTGACTTACGAAGCGGCACTGCTGACCGTGCGTATCCCCGGTGCTCGGGCGCTGGCAACGTTACTGAGTGCAGGTGAGGCGGATGACACGCTGTTAACGCGTGTAGGGGCAATGATTAAGCGTTTTCACCAGGCAGGGCTGGATCACGTGGATCTCAACGCCCGCAACATTCTGGTGGATGAAGCAGGCAAGTCCTGGCTAATCGATCTCGACCGCTGCCGCCTGCGCCCGCCGGGCAAGTGGCAGGCAAGTAACCTGCAGCGGCTGGAGCGATCGGTGGTGAAGTTTGCCCCTAGCCAAGTGGAAAGCCTGATGGCACCGCTTTATGCAGGCTATGCAGACGCCGTGTAAATCTCCATCAAGCGCTTTACGTGCTGCTTGTTACTGAAGTGCTCCTCGACTCGCCGCCGCGCGGCACGCCCCATCGCTTGGCGCGTAGCAGCATCCCGAATCAGCGTGTCCATAGCATCGCGCCAGGCGGGCACATCAAACGGGCCTACCAGCACGCCGGAATCAGCATCTACCAGCTCCGGTAACGACCCGGTATTCGAGCCAATAATCGGCATCCCACAGGCCATGGATTCGATGATGGTGAGGCCAAACGCTTCGTTTTCTGACGGAATGCACACCACATCCAACACGGGCAAAATATCGGTAAGATCGCTGCGATGCCCTAAAAAGGTGATTTTATCGGCCAGCGGTGTGCCCGCAATAGTGCGCTGTAGCTCAGCATAAAACGCTTCCACGCCACCAGAGGCATAGTCGGTACCACCGATTGAGAGCGCATAAAAGTGAAGCGTAGGGTCAAGTGCTAATAGCGCGTTCACCCATACATCCTGGCCTTTGCCAGGCGTGACACGCCCAGGTAACCCGATCAGCACCGCATCTACCGGAACACCCAGCGCTTCCCGCTTAGCAGTCATGGCAGCGGGGTCACGATTGGGCTGGTATTTGTCGATATCGACCCCGTGGGGCAAGCAAACCACACGCTCCTGGGGAAGCGGTAAATTGCGGATATTGCGCTGATACGTTGCCTGACTAATAGACAGCACACGGTCCACGCTGCCATAGGCAACGCGATGATAGGGGCTTTTTTTAGGACGCTGCCCCCCCACGTGATCCGTGTAAAGTATTCTTAGTTTTGGTAATAGCGCTTTTAACAGCGTGGTGAGACGCAGATCACTCGATTTATGGCAGTGAATGACGGAGATATCTTCTTCCATCAACCAGCGGCGTATCGAGAACAAATGGGTTAGTGCCTGTCCGTTGCTAGCAAAGGCCTTATACGCTACCCCATTGCGCTGCATGTAAGTTTCTACCTTGGTATCTTTCAGGCAGATGCCGAGGACTTCCCACCCTTCTGACTGAAGGTCTTCTATCACCCGGTCTACGTATAGCTCCATTCCGCCTTTGCCATCGGAAAGACACAGTTGCAGTACCTTATTTGCCATCGCTCGCCCTACCTAGCCGCCCACCGTTAAACAATCCTTACAATCTCTTGTAGTATACAGGCTGCTATTAACGGGGCCTAAATCATGGCGCAGAAACTGCTTGTCGTACGTAACGACAAAATCGGCGATTTTATGTTGGCGTGGCCAGCCTTGGCGTGTTTGAAACAGGCATCGCCTGCGCCCCACGTCACGGTGCTGGTGCCCGCTTATACGGCCCCGTTAGCCAAGGCGTGCCCATGGGTAGATGAGGTCATTATTGACCCCGGCAGCCAAGCCGATAAAGCGGCGCAGCAGGCGCTATTGTTTCACGTGAAACAATCGAAATTCGATGCACTGCTAACACTGTTCTCGACGCCGCGTATCGGTTGGCTAGGCATGAAAGCGGGCATTCCGCTGCGGGTTGCCCCCGCGACCAAGTGGGCGCAGGTGTTCTATAACGTACGGGTACGCCAACGCCGCTCGCAGTCGGCGAAACCGGAGTATCAGTACAACGTTGATTTGGCTTGTGAACTGCTGGCTCGCCTTTCACTAAAGCTTTCCACCATGCCTTCGCCCCCCTTCTGGCCGCTGGATGACGCGCAACGTCATGCACAGCGCCAAACGTTGGTCAACGACGCTTCAGAGCACGTGGTGGTGGTTCATCCCGGCAGCGGCGGCTCGGCCGTGAATTTATCGGTAGCGCAGTACGCCGCGCTGATCACTCACGTCCATCAGCAGTGCCCGCACCTGCCGCTACGCTGGCTGATCAGTTCTGGCCCCAGTGAGCAGCCCCAGGCACAAGAGTTGAGAAAGCGGCTAGCCGACAACGGCGTTACGGCAGACCACTTCCCCGACACCACAGGTGTCGACGCCTTTGCCCTACAGCTTGGCGGAGCAGATATGCTGATTGCCGGATCAACTGGCCCGCTGCATATCGCAGGCTGCCTCGACATCGCCACGGCGGGGTTCTATCCGGCCAAACGCTCCGCCACGCCGCTGCGCTGGCAAACCTGCAACCGAGCAGAAAAGCGCCTAGCGTTTAGCCCGCCTTCAGACGCCGGCCAGCAGGACATGACCGCCATTGATCTCAACGCAGCAGCCGAACAGATCTCAGCGCTGCTTCTCAAACGTTTGCGTACGAACCCAGAGATCGGCGTACTTCGCGAAGGTTGAGTGCGCAGACAGCAGTGCTAGCAGCAGGCCCTGCTTGCCATCTTTAAAGCCCGCTTTGAGCACATACATTTTGAGAAAACAGGCCAACCCGTGGCTAACGCCCTGCCATAATGTGGCCGTTTTGCCTTGAGCCGCGCGCTGCTCTGCCCAGGCCTGCGCATAGTGGGCCGATTTTTCCAGATAGTGGCGCAGGTCACGGTACGTGTAGTGAAGCAAGTCGCCGGATAACGGCTTTTCAGCCAGCCCCGCTTCCACCACCAGCTTTTCATGCACCAGCGCGGCGTTATAGCCGGCCTGACGTTTTGGGTAGAGACGCAGCACACGGTCTGGGTACCAGCCCGAGTGGCGGATAAAGCGGCCAAAACACCAAGAGAGCCGACTCACGCTATAAGCAGCGGGCGGCTGTTGAACGGCCGCCTGAATGCTGTCACGCAGTTCAGGTGTCACGCGCTCATCGGCGTCGACCATCAAAATCCACTCACCGCTTGCCAGGGCTTCCGCTCGCTGGCGCTGAATACCAAAGCCTTGCCAGTCAGCGTTAACGCTCACATTGTGAGTAAATTCACGGGCAATCGCGCAGGTTTCGTCCTGGCTACCCGCATCCAGCACCACGATTTCATCCGCCCAGGTCAGCGTGTCTAAGCACTCGCGGAGATGATGGGCTTCATTTTTGACAATCAATACAGCGGAAATAGACACGATTCACCTTTGCCAGCTCGGTTTAAGGCACATGGCCCACGGATGACCATCGCTCGTTTAGTTGCATGCTAACACGGCCACAGCCCGCGACTTTTGTTAAGCTGACTCACTCATTTAGCAGGTTATGAAAAGGGATACAGGATGCCCCCCTTCCGGTCACTCAAATTTACCCCCTGGCTGCCACTCGTTATTATTGGGCTCAGTCTTGGCTATGCGGTCACGGTACTTACTCGCCTGCCCTGGTGGACGCTCTTTTTGACCGCAGCCGTATGGATTGGGGTCGGCCTAAAACTACGCTGGGGAGCGCCGCTAAATGCGCGCTACCGCCCCATGTGGCCTTGGTCACTTGTCCCGCTGAGCCTATTTGGCATCTATGTCTATTTAGCCGACAGCTTTGGCAATGTCGATCTAGGCGCCGTGTTTTTTCACCTTCAGGCAGGCATGGCGGAGCATGGCGGTGCTGGCAAAATGCTGCTGGCGCTCACTTATACCCTAACGGTCATCGCGTTACTCGCCTCGGTGACGTGGCTCTCACGTAACGACCAGCGCTGGCGTTTGACGGAGCGCTTCTTCGCCATCGCCTTACTGGCGGCTAATCCGCTCCTGTACGGCCTGGGGCAGCGTAGCGCAGCGATTGTAACTGACGATGGTGCCTGGCTTGACCGCCGCTACGTATCGCCGCCCGTCAGCGACCAGGCAAATGCCCCCAACCTGCTGCTCATGTATTTAGAAAGCCTGGAGC
Source organism: Vreelandella lutescens (assembly GCF_014640815.1). Lineage (GTDB taxonomy): Bacteria > Pseudomonadota > Gammaproteobacteria > Pseudomonadales > Halomonadaceae > Vreelandella > Vreelandella lutescens. Next base: position 41,092 of record NZ_BMHM01000004.1, read on the forward strand.
GAACTTACAGCCATGAGCTGTTTGGCGATGCTTATGCTGATTTAACTGCGCTAGGCGAACGGGGGCTAGTATTTGAAGGTGTTCACCAAATGGAGAATACCGGCTGGACGATGGCGGGAATGATTGCCAGCCAGTGCGGTGTGCCGCTAATGCCAGCAGGACTGCTTCACGATAGCCAGTTTGACCCTCTTTCCAAAGTAGTGCCTGGGGTCGACTGTTTGGGCGATGTATTGGCTGAGCAAGGGTATCGGCTCAGCTTTTTAGGCGGTGCTAGCACGCAGTTCGCGGGAAAAGGGCTTTTCTACCGCGGCCATCAGTTTAATACCGTGAAAGGCAAAGAGGAGCTACTGCCTGAGGTTGATGATCCCGAGTATGTCAACAGCTGGGGGCTCTACGACGACACACTATACGACTTTACGGCCAAGGAGATACGCCGCCTCAATGAAGAGGATAACGGCCCTTGGGCCGTGGTGAACCTCAGTATTGCAGGCCATGCTCCCGGCGGCTTTCCGTCCCAAACCTGTCTGGATCGACAGGGCGAGTTCGATGGTCAGGATATTCTCTACTCCGTGGAGTGTTCTGCTCGCCAAGCGCGGGACTTTATCGAACAGTTAGAGCAAGAGGGACTGCTAGATAACACGCTCGTCGTCGTACTCAGCGACCACCTCACCATGCGGGTATCCGTGTGGGACCAGCTCACCGCGCTTGACCGTGATAACACGTTCATCATGTTGGGAGATGGCATCAGACCGCAGCGAGTGCAACGAGGTGCCACCATGCTGGATGTATTTCCCACGATTTTAGATGCAATGGGGCTAGAGCTGGATGATAACCGTGCCGGGTTAGGCGCTTCATTGCTTAGTAGCCAGCCCACGCTAGTGGAAATCCATGGGCTGGAAGCGCTAAATGGACGCTTAAGAGAAGAGACCGCTCTGCAGCACAGACTTTGGGAAGGGCTTACCCCTCAACGGCGTGAAGCAGAAGAGAGCATCACCGAACAGATTACCGAGACGCCCTCCGATCAGGCCGAGGAAGTGGAAATTATGCGCTAACGGGGCTTTTATCCTCGCGCATCGCCTGATAGACCCGATCAACGTCCAGCTCGTTGAGACAGTTCGTATGACCAAGCGGGCAGGTCCGTTTAAAGCACGGCGAACAGGAGAGCCCTAGATAGTGTATGGCGGCATTAGGCGTGAGCGGAGGCGTATAGGCCGGCGACGAGGAGCCATAAAGCGCATGGATGCGCACACCCACGGCAGCGGCAACGTGCATAAGGCCTGAATCATTAGTCACCACTTGACGGCAGTCAGCGAGTAAATCTACCGCGTCCGCCAGCTGCGTTTTACCGCACAGATTATGCGCATGCGATAATCCTTTCACGATGGCCTGCCCCGCCGGATGATCTTTTGCCCCGCCTAATACCCGTACTTCATAGCCATCTTTTATTAGCCGCGCCGCCAGCTGATGAAAATACTCAAGCGGCCACTGTTTCGCAGGCCCGTACTCCGCGCCGGGCATCATGCCAATCGCAGGCCGTGACGAAAGCGCATGGGCAAGCCGCAAATTTACCAAGTTATCCCGGTCAATGGTGAGCCGCGGCTTGGGAATCGAGAACTGGCCGGTTTGCGCCTCCTCCAGGGGAAGCCCAAGCGATACAAACCGTTTAACGGTTTGATCCAACACCTGCTTATCTAACTTGCGACGCTCTTTCAACAGCCCGTAGCGGTGCTCACCTAGAAAGCCCACTCGCTCGGGAATACGGGCCATAAACGGCACCAGCGCCGCCTTCCAGGAGCGCGGCAGCACAATGGCACGATCAAAGCGGCCTCGTAGCTGAGCTGCCAGCTCCCGACGGCTGGCGAGACCAAACTCACCGTGGCCTACCGTGAGTGGCAGCACCTCATCTACTTGCGGCATTCGCTCAAGAATCGGCTGAGACCAAGCGGGGGCGACCACCCCTAGGGTGGCACCCGGGTAGCGCGCTTTTAAGGTCATAAACAGGCTCTGGGCCATGACCATATCGCCTACCCAGGAGGGGCCTACTACCAGCAGTCGCTTGGCAGAGTTAGCCATTTAACCACTCCAAGTACGCCTTAACGCCCTGAGCGACGGTTTTGAACTCCACATCGCAGCCCGCCGCACGCAGGTTGCTAATATCAGCGCGGGTGTAGCTCTGGTAGCGCCCTTTCAACTCTTGGGGGAAGGGAATGTAATCAATTTCCCCCTGGCCATAGAAGTCGATGACCGCTTCGCCAATGGCCTTAAACGGCTCGGCTCGGCCAGTGCCCAGGTTGAAAATACCCGACGCGCTGGGGTTATCCAGGAACCAAAGATTCACATCGACCACATCACCGACGTAGACAAAATCGCGGCTCTGCATGCCCGCCTCATAGCCGCCGTAAGCACCGAATAGCTTCAGCGTCTCGCCGTTACGGATCTGCAGGTGATTGTGATACGCCACGCTGGCCATCTTGCCTTTATGCTGCTCACGCGGCCCGTAGACATTGAAGTAACGGAAACCGACCACCTGCGTAGTGAGCTCACTCCAGCGTGAGCGCACGTGCTGATCAAACAGCAGCTTAGAGTAGCCATAAACGTTCAGCGGCTTCTCATGCTCTGGCGCTTCCTTGAAGACTTCGCTGCCGCCGTAGGTGGCCGCCGACGAGGCATACAAGAACGGGATACCCAGCTTTTCGCAGTAGTTGAGCAGCACTTTGGAGTACTCGAAGTTATTCTCCATCATGTAGTGCCCATCCCACTCGGTGGTGTCCGAGCAGGCACCCTCATGGAAAATAGCATCAATGGTCGGCAGGTCCACCGTCTCACCGCGCAGCGCGGCTTTCACCCGGGCAATAAAATCGTCTTTATCCAAGTAGTCCGCCAGCGTGCAGTCCGCCAAATTGACAAACTTGGTGCCATCACGCAGGTCGTCGACCACCATCACATCGTCACGGCCACGAGCATTTAACGCTTTGACAATATTGGCGCCGATAAACCCGGCGCCGCCTGTTACCACGATCATCTCGTTCTCCTTACCAAAAGCGGCTCTTTGGCTAACGTGCCTATAACCCATCTGCCTGTGATTGTATACTTGACGGCTTATGAATTCATGGCCAACGGTGCTTTCCGCGATGAGTGTTTCGACAAACCAATCGACACCCGATGTGTCGACCTTTCAAGGCTTGATCCTTGCTCTGCAACAGTACTGGGCAGAACAGGGCTGTGTCATCCTCCAGCCCCTCGATATGGAAGTCGGCGCGGGCACCTTCCACCCCGCGACTTTCTTGCGGGCAATTGGCCCAGAAACGTGGAACGCTGCCTATGTGCAGCCTTCCCGCCGCCCAACCGACGGCCGCTACGGCGAAAACCCCAACCGTTTGCAGCACTACTACCAATTTCAGGTGGTGATGAAGCCCTCCCCCAGTAACTTGCAGGACCTGTACTTGGGCTCATTGAAGCGCCTAGGGCTTGATCCGCTGATTCACGACGTGCGCTTCGTGGAAGATAACTGGGAATCCCCCACCCTAGGTGCCTGGGGCCTTGGTTGGGAAGTATGGCTCAACGGCATGGAAGTCACCCAGTTCACCTACTTCCAGCAGGCCGGTGGCATCGAGTGCTACCCCGTGACCGGCGAGCTGACCTACGGGCTTGAGCGTATTGCCATGTACCTGCAAAACGTCGATAGCGTTTACGACTTGGTATGGGCCATCGCACCAGACGGTAGCAAAGTCAGCTACGGCGACGTCTACCTGCAAAACGAGCGGGAACAATCAGCGTATAACTTTGAACACGCGGATGTGGATCAGCTCTTCGCAGCGTTTGACCACCAGGAAAAAGAGTGCAGCAAACTGCTGGCCGCTAGCCTGCCGCTGCCCGCCTACGAACAGGTATTAAAAGCGTCCCATACGTTTAACCTGTTGGACGCCCGCCACGCGATTTCCGTCACGGAACGCCAGCGCTTCATCCTGCGCGTACGCACCATGGCGCGTGACGTCGCTACCGCCTACTTCGAGTCTCGTAAAGCAGCAGGATTCCCCATGGCCCCCGAGGCCCTGCGCCGCGAACTGTTACAAGAATCACTCGCCGACCAGGGAGACGCATAATGGCCGTTGATACGCTTTTATTAGAACTGGGCGCAGAAGAGCTTCCCCCTACCGCGCTGGACGCACTCTCTGATGCGTTTGCTGCGGGCATTGAAAAAGGCCTGCAAGACGCCGAAATTCCGTTCCAAACCGTGACCGCCTACGCCACACCACGCCGTTTAGCGGTGCAGGTGACCGGGCTTGCCGACAAGCAGCCTGACCGCGCAGTAGAGCGCCGTGGCCCCGCTTTGGCCGCTGCGTTTAAAGATGGCGTGCCCACCAAAGCGGCCGAAGGCTTTGCTCGCTCTTGCGGTGTTAGCGTCGATGAGCTGATTCACCTGGAAACCGATAAAGGCACTTGGCTAGGTTTTCAGGAGCAGCAGCAAGGCGAAAGCGTTCAAGCGCTGCTGCCGGAGATGATTCGTAAAACGCTACAGTCGCTGCCAGTGCCCAAGAACATGCGCTGGGGTGCGTCCCGCGTTGAGTTTTCCCGCCCTGTGCACTGGCTGGTCGCTCTGTATGGCAGCGACGTGGTAGCGGCTGAAGCCCTTGGCCTTCAAGCCAGCCGTACCACTTACGGCCATCGCTTTCACGCGCCGGATGCGATTCAGCTAGAGCATGCCGATGACTACCTGGCGGCACTGGAAAACGCCTACGTACTGGCAGACCGCCAGCGCCGCCGCGAGCGTATTCGTGAGCAGGTGCTAGCCGAGGCCGAGGTTCAGGAAGCCAACGCCGTCATCGATGAAGACCTGCTGGTAGAGGTCAGCGGTTTGGTGGAGTGGCCCGTTGCGCTAACCGGCAGCTTCGACGAGCGCTTTTTGGAAGTGCCCGCGGAGTGTCTGATCTCCTCTATGAAGGCCAACCAGAAGTACTTCCACCTGTTAGATGACCAGGGCAAGTTGAAGCCGCTGTTCATCACTATCTCGAACATCGAGAGCCAAGACCCTGATCAGGTGATCTCCGGCAATGAAAAGGTCATTCGTCCGCGCTTGGCGGATGCGGCCTTCTTCTACGATACCGACCGCAAGCACACGCTGGCCTCGCGCATTCCGCAGTTAGAAAGCGTGGTATTCCAGCAGCAGCTGGGCACGCTGGCAGATAAAGCCCGCCGCAGCACGGCCATTGCCACCTTTATCGCCGAGCGTATTCACGGCGATGTGGCCCACGCCCAGCGTGCCGTGACATTAGCCAAATGTGATCTCGTCACTGAGATGGTACTCGAATTCCCAGAGCTGCAAGGCATCATGGGTCGCTACTACGCTGAGCAGGATGGCGAGCCTGCGGAAGTTGCCCAGGCGTTAGAAGAGCAATACCTGCCCCGCTTTGCCAGCGATGCGATTCCGCAAAGCCTGACCGGCCAAGCGCTGGCACTAGCAGATCGCTTAGATACCCTGGTGGGCATCTTTGGTATTGGCCAACGCCCCACGGGCGCGAAAGACCCCTTCGCCCTGCGCCGCGCCTCCATTGGCGTGCTGAATATTCTGGTAAAAGGCGAGCTGAACCTCGACCTGCGTGAACTGCTGCAAGTGGCGGCTGACCAGCACCAGAACCTGCCGAAAGCCGACGGGCTGGTAGAAGACGTGCTGACGTACATGCTTGACCGCTTCCGCGCCTGGGGTCAGGAAGAGGGCATCTCTGCTGAAATGTACCTTGCGGTTCGCGCCCGCCCGGTCACCAAACCACTGGATTTTGCGCGTCGCTTACGTGCTGTGAAAGCCTTCGCCCAGCGTGAAGAAGCAGCTGCCCTGGCCGCTGCGAACAAGCGTGTTTCCAACATCCTGAGCAAGCAGGAGCATGATGGCAGCACTCAGGTAGAGGCCTCGCTTCTTCAAGAAGCGGCGGAAAAAGCCCTATTTGAAGCAGTCACGGCTAGCCAGCAGCAGGTGGCTCCGCTGTTTGCAGCAGGTGATTACCAGCAGGCATTAGACGCGCTGGCCACGCTGCGCGAGCCCGTCGATGCCTTCTTTGATCAGGTGATGGTCATGGCGGACGATGCCAGCGTGCGTCGTAATCGCTTAGCATTACTGGCGAGTCTGCAGGCGCTGTTCTTAGGCGTTGCGGATATTTCCCAGCTGCCCCAATAGCGGTAACTCAACTTACCACGTTGCACGCAAGTTCATTACTGACAGCGTTAGCCCGGCCTTTATAGGCCGGGCTTTTTTTTTATGATTCATTTTGTTTCACGTGAAACATCAAGGTAAAATTAATAAAATATTTATGCTTTTCGCTGCGTCTTTTCCACAGGTGCAGGCGATTTATTGCCAAGGAGTTGGCTTGTGTACGATATGTTTCTTTTTGATACCCTTCCCCAGCAACAGTCCAACATTGCTTCCTATCGACTGGATGGCCAAAAAGTGTGGCTAAAGAAAGCCACTAAACGCAATTCACGCTGGGTCTATCTGCCACTGACATTGCTGGCTCGGTGGTTAAAACTCGAGGCGCTCAATCCCGTCCCCAATCTGGGCGGCGAGCAAAGCGTAGCCTTGGAAGCTGAGAGAATCAGAGCACTCTCCGCTGCTGGCATTGCAGTGCCAGTGGTACTTTCGGAAACCTCTGAAGCGCTATTACTGGCTGATGTTGGTACTGAAGAGGCACCTGCACAAACACTATTGGAAAGCCTGACACAGGCCAACACACCCGATGAAATCGACCACCTACTCAGTATAGGTATCTCAGCACTGAACGATGTGCACACCCGAAGCTGCTATCTTAGTGAAGCGTTTGCCCGCAACATCCTCGTCAATAAAGAAGGGGTTGTGTTTATCGACTTTGAAACCGATCCAGGCCAATATCATGAGCTGACCGACTGCATGGTACGCGATTGGCACTGCTTTATTTTTTCGCTTTACGGCAAGCTGAGCAAACGCCCATTACATCGAGAGCGCTTAACAGCAGCGCTGATAAGCGGACTTCAGGATGCCCGAGATGATGTGCGTGAACGTTTTATCGCCACGCTGCCTCGACTCAAGCGCATGAAAAAAATTCCATTTCAGCGCTTTGGTAGTGATGGAAAAAAAATCGCTCATACGCTGCACGCGCTGGCCCTTATAGATCAACATCTCCGTAGGAAATAGAAAAGGTATGCTCTCTTCACTACCTGTTACTGTCATACCGCCGGAAAAGCTCGTGATTCTCGACCGGGATGGCGTGATCAATTACGACTCGGATGCCTACATCAAATCCCTTGCCGAATGGATCCCCTACCCTTCTGCGATTAGCGCGATGGCACGGTTAACCCAGGCTGGTTTTACCGTCGCCGTCGCCACCAATCAATCCGGTATCGCGAGGGGCTACTACGATGAAAGCACGCTGGACGCCATGCATGAGCGTTTGAATGCGCTGGTAAACGCCGAAGGCGGCGAAGTTGCGCATATCGCCTACTGCCCCCATGGTCCTGATGACCAGTGTGATTGCCGCAAACCCCTACCTGGGCTACTCACCGAAATACAGCAAAAGCTGAAGCTTTCCAGCCTGCAAGGCAGTTGGATGGTGGGCGACAGCCTCCGCGACCTACAAGCCGGTGAAGCGGTGGGATGCCGCAGCGTTCTTGTTAAAACCGGCAAAGGCGAAAAAACCTTAGCGAAAGGGGCCGGGCTTGAGCATGCCTTGATTTACGCTGACTTGGCTGCTTTTGTTGATGACTTAATAGCAGAGCTATTGGACTAACCTTTACGAAGTTTTCCGCGATCGGTGGCATGAACAGCGTTGAGCACCACGCATAAAAAAACCGCAGACGTATCGCCTGCGGTTTTTATTTTTCAGTGTTTCACGTGAAACACTGATGAGACTGCTTAGATATCGAGGTTAGCGACGAGCGCATTGGTCTCGATAAATTCGCGGCGCGGCTCTACTTCGTCGCCCATCAAGGTGTTGAACATCATATCCGCCGCGACCGCATCTTCGATCGTGACGCGCAGCATACGACGGCTATCCGGGTCCATGGTGGTTTCCCACAGCTGATCTGGGTTCATCTCACCCAGCCCTTTATAGCGCTGCACAGAGAGGCCACGCTGGCCTTCCTGCATGAGCCATGCAAGCACTTCAGAGAAGTGCCCAACAGGCTTCTGGCGCTCACCACGGGCGATGTAGGCACCTTCATCCAGCAAGCCGTTGAGGGTTTCCCCTAAGCCTGCAATGGCGCGGTAATCAGCGCTTTCAAAGAAGTCTAGGCCCCACACATACTCCGTGGTCACGCCGTGAGCGATCAGGGAAACCGCCGGTAGATGCAGGCCACGCTCGGTATCTTCTTGGAGGTAGAACTGATAGCGCGGGCCGCCTTCGTAGGCCACCATGTCATCCATGGCTTTCTGAAGCTCGGCAATCCAGTTCTCCATCGTTACGCGGTCTTTCAGGCTCGGTTCACCGTGTAACCCCGTCGCGTGTACTACCTGCTTCAGAACTTCAATGGGATAAACTCTAGCCAAACGATCAATACGCTTCATCACGTTACGGTACTGGTTCACCAGCGCTTCTAGCTGAGAACCGGCAATGCCCGGAGCATCCGCATTCACATACAGCCCTGCACCATCCAACGCGGTGGTGGTCAGGTAATCAATCATGGCCTGCTCATCTTTCAGGTAGAGCTCTTGCTTGCCACGTTTGATTTTATACAGCGGCGGTTGGGCAATAAAGATATGCCCACGCTCAATCAGCTCTGGCATTTGACGGAAGAAGAACGTCAACAGCAGTGTACGAATGTGCGAACCGTCCACATCCGCATCGGTCATGATGATAACGGAGTGGTAGCGTAGCTTATCAGGGTTAAACTCTTCACGACCGATGCCGCAGCCCAGCGCAGTGATCAACGTGCCCACTTCAGCGGAAGAAAGCATTTTATCAAAGCGTGCTTTTTCGACGTTCAGGATTTTACCTTTTAGCGGCAAAATAGCCTGGGTACGACGGTCACGTCCCTGCTTGGCACTGCCACCCGCTGAGTCACCCTCCACCAAGTAAAGCTCTGATTGGCTAGGGTCTTTCTCTTGGCAGTCCGCCAATTTACCGGGCAAGCCAGCAATATCCAACGCACCTTTACGGCGAGTCATATCCCTCGCTTTGCGTGCAGCTTCACGGGCACGTGCAGCTTCCAGCATCTTATTGACGATGGATTTGGCTTCGCTGGGTTTTTCAATCAGATAGTCGGCAAATAGACGGCCCATCTCTTGCTCTACCGCCGTTTTCACCTCGGAAGAGACCAGCTTATCTTTGGTCTGTGATGAGAACTTGGGATCCGGAACCTTCACGGAAATAATGGCGGTTAAGCCTTCCCGAGCATCATCACCAGAGGTATTCACTTTGGCTTTTTTCAGCAGGCCCTGGGCTTCAATATAGTGATTCAGCGTACGCGTCAGCGCAGCGCGGAAACCAGCCAAATGGGTACCACCATCCCGCTGAGGAATGTTGTTGGTGTAGCAGAAAATGTTCTCAGTGAAGGCATCGCTCCACTGCATGGCGACTTCCACTTCCACGCCATCTTCACGCACGGCATTAAAGTGAAACACAGGGTTAAGCACGGTTTTGTTCTTATTCAGATGGTCAACAAACGCTTTCAGACCACCCTCATAGTGGAACAGCTCCTCTTTGCCGCTGCGCTCATCCATCAGACGAATGGCAACACCAGAGTTGAGGAAGGAGAGCTCACGCAGGCGTTTCGCCAGAATATCGTAGTGAAATTCGATATTGGCAAACGTGGCCGGAGACGGACGAAAGTGAACGCGGGTACCGCTCTTTTCCGTTTTACCTACTACACCCAGCGGCGCTTGCGGCACACCGTGGTGGTAAATTTGCTCAAACACTTCACCTTGACGCCAGATGGTCAGGCGCAGCTCTTCCGAGAGCGCATTCACCACCGAAACACCTACGCCGTGTAAGCCACCCGATACTTTATAAGAGTTATCGTCAAACTTACCGCCTGCGTGAAGCACGGTCATGATGACTTCGGCAGCAGAAACGCCCTCGCCTTCGTGTAGCTCGGTGGGAACCCCACGGCCATTGTCGCTCACGGTTACCGATTCATCCGCGTGGATGACCACTCGAATTTCGCTGCAGTGGCCTGCCAAAGCTTCATCGATGGAATTATCCACCAGCTCGAAAACCATGTGGTGCAGCCCGGTGCCGTCGTCAGTATCACCGATATACATACCTGGACGCTTACGTACTGCGTCTAGACCTTTGAGCACCTTGATGCTTGATGAATCGTAAGCCTGCTCGCTCATTGACCACTCCGTCGTGAAGTCTGTCTCGTTCCGTGTCGTCTACCCATCTGGCTGACACTGGCTTAGCCCCTGCTCGGAATGTTTCACGTGAAACATTTCAACGGCGGTAGTGGGCTGCCAGACATCGTTTAGCGCGGTGGGCTCGACGCTGGTAATAAATGCTTGGCACTGCATCTCTTCAAGCAAAGCGCAAAACTGGTGGCGATGTCGCTCATCCAGTTCCGCTGGTAAATCGTCAATTAAATAAATACAGTGCCGCTGTGCGGTACTTTCCAGAAGCCTTCCCTGGGCAAGCTTTAAAGCGCTTACCACCAACTTTTGCTGACCTCTGGAAAGCACCTCAATGGCGGGCTGCTTGTTCAACCGAATACGTAAATCAGCGCGCTGTGGCCCCTGCTGCGTAAACCCCATCTGCTGGTCGGTATCTCGGCTATCACGAAGCACATCCGCTAACGAACGCTGCTTATCCCAACCTCTCGCATAGCGCAGCGTTAACCCCGGCAGGGGTAACAACTTACTTAGTGTTTCATCGAACACCGGTAAGAACTCGCTGAACCATGCTTGGCGAAGCGCATCCATTTGCTCGCCCCAGTGGGCTAGCTCCTGCTCCCAAACGGCTATTTCGCTGGGTACTATTCTACCACGCCTGAGAAGCGCATTCCGATGTTTCACCGCTCGCCGGGTGCGCTGCCACGCGTCTAGAAAGTGATGTTTCACGTGAAACACCCCCCAATCTAGAAATTCACGACGCCCAGCAGGTGAGCCCTCTAGAAGGCGAAAAGCATCAGGATTGATGAGCTGAAGCGGCATAGCTTCGACCAGCTCGGCTAACCGAACCCCCTTTTCTCCACGCAAACGCAGCTCTAGCTCTCGCTGAGCACGCATTCGCCTCACTCCTAGCGTTACCTCAGGGTCCCCTGCTAGTCGGCCATACAGCGTCATGTACGGTGCATCTGACTGAATCGCATTCTTGAGCTGGCGAGTGCGAAATGAGCGACCCATACCCAGTATATGAATCCCCTCAAGCAAGCTAGTCTTACCACTGCCATTAACACCATGTATTACATTGATGCGCGGCGACGGGGACAGCGTGACTGGCGCTAAATTACGCAGACCGTGAAAAGTGAGTTGTGTCACGCTCATCTGTTAATGCCACCTAGTAAGACCATAAAACTCGCTTTCCGTGCCAAATGCGAAAACGGCGCTTCTGCTATCAGAAGCGCCGTTTTCATCCAACACTTGGGCTGTTATAAACGCATCGGCATGACCACATACAGCGCATCACCACCACCAGGCTCTTCCAGCAGCGCACTGCTGTTAGGATCAGCAAGCGTTATTTGTACGCGCTCTTCATCAAGTACAGAAAGCACATCTACCAGGTAGCCAACGTTGAAGCCCACTTCCATGGCGCTGCCGTTGTATTCCACCGCAATATTCTCTTCAGCCTCTTCCTGTTCCGGGTTGTTGGCCATTACTTTGAGGTTATTTTCCTCAAGATATAGCCGTACACCGCGGTACTTCTCATTAGAAAGAATCGCTGTACGGGATAATACCTGACGCAGTTCAGCACGCTCAGCGATTAATACTTTGTCGCCATTGCGGGGCACTACGCGCTCATAGTCTGGGAACTTGCCGTCAATCAGCTTAGAGGTAAAGGTAAAGTCACCGGTATGAGCACGCACATGGGTTGACCCAAGCGTAAGGCTAACCGGCTCGTCGCTGTCATCCAGTAAACGCGAAAGCTCTAGGATACCTTTACGGGGCACAATCAGCTTTTGCGACTGGTTTACCGCCACATCAATAGGACGCGAACACATCGCCAAACGGTGGCCATCGGTGGCAACCGTACGCAGCAGATTGCTCTGAATTTCTAACAACATACCATTGAGGTAATAACGCACATCCTGCTGCGCCATGGCAAAAGAAGTTGATTCGATCAGGTGCTTAAGCGTACCACGGGGAACGCTAAGCTCCTGGCTGCCATCAGCATCTTCAATATTAGGAAATTCTGCTACAGGAAGTGTAGAAAGTGTAAAGCGCGAACGACCGCTACGTAATACCGCACGACCCTCTTCAACCGCCAGCTGAATTTCGGACTGATCAGGCAGCGATTTACAGATATCCATCAATTTACGAGCAGGCACGGTGGCAGAACCTGCTTGATCCACTTGGCTGGCCACCGTACGGCCAACGAGTTCCACTTCTAAATCGGTACCGGTTAGAGCGACCTGATCGCCTTCTACTTGAATCAGTACGTTTGAAAGCACAGGCAGCGTTTGGCGCCGTTCAACTACGCCCGCTACCAGAGTCAGCGGGCGAAGCAGCGCCTCTCGGGAAATGGTAAATTTCATCGAAACTCCGGGTGTCTATCCTGAAAGACCTGCCGCTTGGCAGGCCCAAACGAAAATGGGTTAACTGGTTAGCAGACGCAGAAGATTTTTATAATCCTCACGGATATCCGCATTCTCTTCCTGCAGAGCTTTCACTTTGCGACAGGCGTGCAGCACCGTCGTATGATCGCGACCACCAAATGCATCACCAATTTCAGGGAGGCTATGGTTGGTAAGCTCTTTCGCCAGCGCCATGGCCACTTGCCGAGGCCTGGCGACCGAACGAGAGCGCCGCTTGGAGAGCAGATCAGCCACCTTGATTTTGTAATATTCAGCCACTGTTCGCTGAATATTATCCACCCCTACCTGCTTATCTTGGAGCGCCAATAGGTCTTTTAGCGACTCGCGAATAAAGTCCTGGGTAATGGTTTTACCCATAAAGTGGGAGTCGGCAATCACCTTTTTCAGCGCACCCTCAAGTTCACGCACGTTGGAGCGAATCTTTTGGGCAATAAAGAAAGCCGCATCATGGGGTAAATCTACTTTAGCTTGGTCGGCTTTCTTCATCAGAATCGCCACTCGAGTTTCAAGCTCTGGCGGCTCGATCGCCACGGTCAGCCCCCAGCCAAAGCGCGACTTTAGCCGCTCTTCAACGCCACTGATCTCTTTAGGATAGCGGTCAGAGGTGAGGATCATCTGCTGACCGCCCTCTAACAGCGCATTAAAGGTATGAAAAAACTCTTCTTGAGAACGCTCTTTACCAGCAAAAAATTGAATGTCATCAATCAGCAGGGCATCGACGCTGCGGTAAAAACGCTTAAAGTCATTAATCGCATTAAGCTGAAGCGCCTTCACCATGTCGGCGACAAAGCGCTCAGAATGCAGGTAAACCACACGAGCATTTTCACGTCGGCCAGCCAGTGCATTACCCACCGCATGCATTAAGTGCGTTTTACCTAAACCCACACCACCGTATAAAAACAGAGGGTTATAAGCACCACCAGGATTCTCGGAGACCTGACGAGAAGCCGCGCGTGCCAGCTGGTTAGACTTACCTTCTACAAAAGTGTCGAAGGTAAAATTAGGATTTAGGCCACTGCTGTGCTTCAAACTGCCTTCTACTTGCACTTGGCGTTCGTTACCACGGCGGCTAGGGCCACTCTCTTCACGAAGTTGGTCGATTTCACGCTCATCGCCAATATCACCTCGCGGTGGCGTATGCACAGCAGGTGATGCCGGCTGTGCAGGGGCTGCCGAGACTGGATTGCCAAGGTCTCTGGGCTGCGGTGCAGGGGCTGCGGCCCGGCGGCTGCCCACCGTCAAACTGACTTTGGGAGGCTTAGAAGGGGCAAGTTCGCGCATCAATTCACTAATGCGTTTTGCATACTTATCACTCACCCAGTCACGCACAAAGCGATTCGGCGCCAATAAGCGTAGCTCATTGGTGTCTCCTTCTTCTGCCTGCAGCGGACGTATCCAGGTATTGAACTGCTGTGAATTCAGTTCGTCCTGCAGGTAGTCCAGGCACTGTTGCCAAAGCGCGAGCGACACTCATCTCACCATCGGTTGAAAACGGCCGACCATTGTAGCGCCCAACGAAGCGGTTATCCACACGCGCTAACGGCTCTTTTTTGCCTGTGGACAACTATATGTGAGGGCTAAGGAAAACCCGGTAGCGGAGTGGGCACAACCTCATTTCCGACCAAGTTGTGCCACGTTGCACACACATAATTCACAGTTTATTTATCGCTTATTCGGGACTTATGCACAGATTTTTTATTATTTTAAGCTGTTGATAAAATTATCATAAAATAGCTTATCCACAATTAGTATCCCCACTATTAATAACAGTAAGTTTTAAATAACTTCATTAGTAATAATAGTCTGATACAAAGTACCCAAGCAGTACGCCGACGCCGCAGCGCTATTGCCTTTTTCACGCTTTTTATGCAAGGAAAAATTGCACCCGGCGCGGGAAGTCTCTACAATTTCCGGTCTTGAATTGAAACTCCCCGGCTAGTTCCTCACTGGACCGGGTCTTTTGGAATTCACTTTCCGTCCTAAACCACGTGGGAATAACGAGTTATGAAACGCACTTTTCAACCCAGCGTTCTCAAGCGCAAGCGCGCGCATGGCTTCCGTGCTCGTATGGCAACCAAAAACGGCCGTGCCGTTATCGCACGCCGCCGCGCCAAAGGCCGCAAGCGTCTGAGCGCCTGATCTCGGATTGCGTGTGTCGCATCAAGGCTTTCCCCGGTGCTTACGTTTGCTAAATGCCGGGGATTTTAGTCACGTGTTTGAACAGGCAGACCTCAAAGTTCATGGCAAAGGTATGATGGCGTTAGCGCGCATGAGTACCCGGGGGTATCCCCGTGTTGGACTGGTGGTCAGCAAAAAAAATGTGAAGCTCGCTGTGGATCGCAACCGCTTCAAGCGACTCGTTCGAGAATCCGTGCGTCTTCGTCAAGATCACTTACCCTCTGTGGATATCGTGATATTGGCAAAACGAGGCGTGCAGGATATCGACAACGAAACGCTTACTCGCCAGCTACACGGCATGTGGAAACGACTTCAGCGCGACGCACAGGCGGTGTCTGCACCTCCCCCGCCTAATGGCGTAACACGTGACGCTTGACGACACACCTCGCCGCTCGACCTTGGCCTGCCGCTTGGCAGGCTTTCGTGTGTCATGGGTCGAGTAAATGACACTGCGCCATTAGCATGTTCACCACCCATCGGGCAGAACCCTCATGGACGTAAAACGACTTTTATTACTGATTCCACTGGCATTGCTTGCCTATCTTTTGGTTGTACAGTGGAATCAGGATTACGGGCAGACCACTTACGACTCGACGCCGGAAATTACCCAAAGCAGTAATGGGGCCTCCGCCAGCGAGAACGCTAACGACGATCTCTCCGTACCTAGCACTTCCGCACCCCAAAGCGCCATCAGCGAAGGCGTGGGTGATGCTGAAAGCGATACTGCCAGCCGCGACTTTATTGCGGTGACCACTGATGTCCTGGACGTACGTATCGACCCCTTTGGTGGCGATATTGTGTACGCCGCGCTGCCGCAGCATAAGCTGACGCTGGACTCTGACCGCAACTACGTGCTGCTGTCGGACAACGCTTCTCGCAGCTATGTGGCTCGCTCAGGTCTGCAACTTGACGGTCAAGCCAGCCGTATCGCTTTTTCTACTGAGCGTGGCGAATACCGCTTAAGTGACGATGCAGAGCAGCTTAGTGTTGATTTAACAGCTGAAGTTAACGGCATTGACGTCATCAAGCGTCTAACATTTGATCGCGGAAGCTATGCGGTCAACGTGAGCTACTACCTTGCCAACAACACTGATGCACCCGTAAGTGCCCGCTTTATTGGTCAGCTAGCCCGTGACAATAGCCCTGACCCGTCTAGCGGTGTGGCCATGGGCATGAATTCTTACCTGGGTGCTGCTTACTCCACGCCGGAAGCGCGTTACGAGAAGATCGACTTTGATGCTATTCAAAGCCGTAACTTTGAAAACCGCGAGGCTCAGGGCGGCTGGATTGCCATCATCCAGCACTACTTTGTGTCTGCCTGGGCTCCGGCGCAAAACCAGCAAAACCTCTACTACGTAACGACCGATTCCCGTGATCGTAATGTTGTTGCCTTTGCTGGCCCCACCAGCAGCGTTGCTGCTGATGGCGAAGCCACATTAAGCGCTACGCTCTACATGGGCCCCAAAGTTCAAGACTACCTTGAGCAAGTCGCGCCAAACCTCAAGCTTACCGTTGATTACGGCTGGTTATGGTTTATTGCCAACCCGCTGTTCTGGCTGCTGGACAAGATCCACGACATTGTCGGTAACTGGGGCTGGTCGATCGTTCTGCTGACCGTGCTGGTGAAGCTGGTACTCTTCCCGCTCTCTGCCAAGGCCTACAAGTCCATGGCGCGCATGCGCAAGTTAGGTCCAGAGATGCAGCGTCTTAAAGAGATGTATGGCGATGATCGCCAGAAAATGTCTCAAGAGATGATGAAGTTCTACCAGAAAGAGAAGATCAATCCGCTGGGTGGCTGTTTGCCAATCCTCGTACAGATGCCGGTGTTTATCGCCCTGTACTGGATGCTGCTGGAATCCGTTGAGCTGCGTCATGCGCCGTTCATGTTCTGGATCCAGGATCTCTCGGTAAAAGATCCTTACTTCATCCTGCCGATCCTGATGGGTATTTCGATGTTTGTTCAGCAGATGTTGAACCCGACACCGCCAGACCCCATGCAGGCGAAGATCATGAAGATGCTGCCGATTATCTTCACCTTCTTCTTCCTGTGGTTCCCGGCAGGTCTGGTCATCTACTGGGTGGTCAACAACATCATCTCGGTGGCGCAGCAGTACTTCATTACGCGTAGCATTGAGAATGACCCAAGTGTCGGCAAAGGGATGCGAACCAAGTAATCGCTCCTCTTCTGATACTCCCAGACCCCCGCCTTTGCGGGGGTCTGGCGTTTTAGGCTTAACCTGCTCATCATGAGCGCCATCACCGATACACTCCTCTCTTTAGCCACTAGGAAGCGTCATGGCCGATCGACTCTATACCCAAGACACTATTACCGCCTTGGCAACCCCACCCGGCCGTGGCGGCGTTGGTATTATTCGCGTGTCAGGCCCCGCCTGCCGGACGATAGCCGCTAAGATACTGGGTGACTGCCCCGCCCCTCGTCACGCCCACTACGGCCCCTTTCACGGCGCTGAGGGCGCTATCGACGAGGGCATTGCGCTTCTCTTTAACGGCCCCCACTCTTTCACCGGTGAAGACGTACTGGAGCTGCAGGGCCATGGCGGCCCCATCATTATGGATATGCTGCTTGAGCGCTGCCTGCAGTTAGGGGCGCGCCTGGCACGCCCAGGGGAGTTCTCCGAACGGGCGTTTCTCAACGACAAGCTGGATTTAGCCCAAGCAGAAGCGATTGCCGACCTGATTGATGCCACTTCCCGCTCCGCCGCTGAAAACGCAGTACGCTCGCTACAGGGCGAGTTCTCACAGCGGGTCTCCGCTCTGGTCAAACGGCTCATTGAGCTGCGCGTTTATGTCGAGGCTGCTATCGATTTTCCAGAGGAGGAGATCGATTTTCTCGCCGATGGCCACGTCGCCACGCACCTAGAGAGTGTTCAGCAGGCGCTGGTTGCCGTTCGCAAAGCCGCTGGGCAAGGCGCACTACTGCGCGAGGGTATGAGCGTGGTGATTGCAGGCCGCCCAAACGCAGGTAAATCTAGCCTGTTGAATGCGCTGACCGAGCAGGATACGGCTATCGTGACAGATATTGCTGGCACCACCCGTGACGTACTGCGGGAATACATCCACCTAGACGGCATGCCGCTGCATATTATCGACACCGCCGGGCTGCGCGACACGCCCGATGCAGTAGAGAAAATCGGCGTAGCCCGCGCCTGGGAAGAGATTGAAAAAGCCGACCGTGTACTGCTCATGGTGGATGCATCCACCACCGAAGCTACCGACCCGATGAGCATTTGGCCGGAGTTTGTGGAGCGCCTCCCCGATCAAAGCCGGCTTACCCTGGTGCGTAATAAAATCGATGCCAGTGCTGAGGCACCGGGCATTGAATTATCCACAACCACTCCCATCGTCCGACTATCTGCGAAAACCGGAGAGGGTGTGGATAGTTTGAAAACGCATCTGAAAGAGGTGATGGGGTTCTCTGCAACGACAGAGGGCCGTTTCTCCGCCCGGCGCCGCCACTTGGATGCTCTTGACCGCGCCATGGCTGCACTTGATACCGGGCGAGCCCAGTTGGATGGCTACGGTGCTGGTGAGCTTCTTGCCGAAGACCTAAGAGATGCGCAGCAGGCGCTAGGAGAGATCACCGGCGAATTTAGCGCCGATGATCTGCTTGGCGAAATCTTTGGCAGCTTCTGTATTGGTAAGTAACCGAGCCACTCACAACGAATCATCCACCACAACTCTTCATCACTACTCGCCCACCAGCCATTTGGCGCGGTAGTGGCTGTCGCTCCCCAACAGCGGTGTCACTTGGGACATCGCTGAGGCTAGCTGCTCATCGAGCCCCCAGGGCGGGTTGATGACCACCATGCCACTACCGTACATCCCGTGTGCACCCTCCCCCGCTGCCCGTAGCAGCAGCTCGCTGTGCCAAATTTTACGAATGCCGCTCGCTTCAAGGCTGCTGAGCAGCGTTTCGTGATGTCCAGCAGGCAATAGCGGGTACCAAATCATTATCACAGCGTGGCGCACTTTTTCGAGGGTGTAAGCAACTGCCTCAACGACCTCTTGATACTCCGCTTTACGCTCATAGCTAGGGTCTACCAGTACGCACATTCGAGGCGTCGCCACCGGCACCAACTGCTTTAGCCCCTGCAACCCGTCACCGTAAATACGTCGTGCCTGCTTAGGCAGCGCCTGGCCACTCAAATGTTCATGCTCACCCGGATGCAGTTCAAATAGACGCAGTTGGTCTTGCTCACGTAGCGCCTGAGCAAGCCACCAGGGGGAACCCGGGTAGTGAGATAGCTCAGTAGGGTTGGGTTGTGCTGAATTCAAAGCGGTAAGCCAACGGCTGAGCAACGGGTCGCTCAGCTGCTGTCGGGCCTGCCATAGCGGAGCGATGCCTTCTCGGTACTCTTGAAGGCGCTGGGTCTCTTTGGTGGCTAGCGGATAGAGGCCCCTCCCCGCATGACTGTCCACATATGTAATCGCTGATTTTTTACGTAATAAATAGTCAGCCACTGCGTAAAGCGTTAAATGCTTCTGTACATCGGCAAAGTTACCGGCGTGATAGGCGTGTTGATACGACAGCATGGCAGCTCGCTTGCAGTTGAACAAAAAAAGCCCGCTATGTGAGCATAGCGGGCGCTTTACAGCAATGCTGAGATTTAACTCATTGGCAACTACTGGCCATTACCGGTAGGGGTCAGCGTAATTTCGACCCGACGGTTTTGTGCGCGGCCTTGTTCGTTGTCATTGCTGGCTACCGGCTGGGTAGCGCCGTAGCCCATGGTGTTGAGACGCATAGAGGAGACACCGTTCTGGCTCAGATAGCTGCCCACCGACTGCGCGCGACGCTCAGAGAGACGCTGGTTATAGCTGGCATCCCCCGTGCTATCCGTGTGGCCCGCAATATTCACACGGGTATCGGTGTACTGAGTGAGGACACTAGCAACTTCGTTGAGGGCGCTGCGGGCATCGCCAGTCAGCTCAGCAGAATCGAAACCGAAGGTCACACTGCTGGGCATGTTGAGCACGATGTCGTCGCCACGGCGATCGATCTCGATGCGCGAACCTTGCAGGTTGTCACGCAGCTGCTGCTCTTGGCGGTCCATGTAAGCACCTACACCGGCGCCGGCAGCCGCACCAACAGCGGCGCCAATTAATGCACGGTCACGACGGCTAGTGCTGCCATCGCCTGACAGCGCGCCGGCAGCCGCGCCAATCGCAGCACCGATACCGGTACCCATCGCGGTGCTGGAGCGCTGCGTTTGACCGCCGTACGGGTCTGATGTAGCGCAGCCTGCCAGTAAAATAGCGGCTGCCAACGGGGTCAGTAGTCGAGAAATACGCATCACTCACTCCTTGCTTATGATTGATTTATGGCCTTATGGATCGCTGGTCACTCGTCGCGGATCACTCTTCGCTGATCAAGGCCAGCAACTCGTTCAAGAATAATAGACCTTGAGGCGATGCACGCAGCTTTTCAGGCATTTCCATTAAAAGTCCTTTTTCGTGGGCGCTTTGTAAACGGCTAAGTAACAGAGCATTTGGCTGGCCAGTGTGGGCCAACCAATCTGCTAACGTCACGCCTTCGGTTAAGCGCAGCGCATTCATGGCAAACTCAAGGGGCAGCTCCTGGGGTTCGATAAGCTGCTGGCCTGCCACAAAACCACGCGGGTCGTTAGCGCGACGCAAGTACGCATCAGGTTGGCGTGTTTTCCAGCGCCGCTCAATCTGCCACTTGCCATGGGAATCTATGTGGGTGAGTTTTCCATGAGCGCCTGCGCCAATTCCCAGGTAGTCGCCAAATCGCCAGTAGTTCAGGTTATGGCGGCTCTGTCGCCCTTGCCGGGCATAGGCAGAGATCTCATACCGGTTCAATCCAGCCTGCTCCAAGCGCTGGTGCCCCGCTTCCTGAATATCCCACAGGGCTTCTTCTTCTGGCAGAGGTGGCGGATGCGAGAAAAACGCCGTATTAGGCTCCAGGGTTAACTGATACCAGGAAAGATGTTCAGGGTTGAGGGCAAGTGCCTGGTCGATGTCTTCCATGGCTTGCTCGGGCGTTTGCTGGGGTAGCCCATGCATCAGATCAATATTGAGGTTATCAAACCCCGCCGCCCTGGCCTCGCTAATCGCCGTCACCGCTTCGCTGCCGCTATGAATTCGCCCTAAAGCGCTTAATTGGGTTGGGCGGAAACTCTGTACGCCGAGTGACAGGCGATTAATACCTGCTTCCCGGTAACCGATAAACCGCTGCTGCTCGGTCGTGCCTGGATTCGCTTCCAGCGTGATTTCAATCGTGGGTGAAAAAGGTAGCCGCTGGCGAATACCATCAAATAACTGTTGATAAAACCCAGGAGAAAGAAGGCTAGGCGTACCGCCACCGATAAAAATGGTTTGAACGGTTCGGCCGGAAGCTAACGATAAATCACCGTCCAAGTCGCTAAGTAAAGCAGCCAAGTAGGCCGCTTCGGGTAGCTCGCTGGCATCAGGTTCATGGGAGTTAAAGTCGCAATAGGGGCACTTGCGGACACACCAAGGCGTATGGATATAGAGTGAGAGTGGCGGCAGCTGATCAGCCATGCGCCACCTTCAAAATATCCACTAATGCATGTAGCGCGCGACCGCGATGACTTAAGCGGTTTTTGGTCTCGCTTTGTAGCTCGGCGACACTCATGCCCTGGTCGGGTAACCAAAAGAGCGGGTCGTAACCAAAACCGCCCTCACCGCGAGGATGAGCAAGAATTTCACCCTCCCAACTACGCTGCACAATCACAGGGACAGGATCTTCCGCATGACGCAGATACACCAGCACGCACCAGTAGCGTCCGCTGCGCTGCCCTTCAGCACACTCACTCAACGCCGCTAGCAATTTCTCATTGTTACGTTCGTCACTTTTAGGCTCACCTGCATAGCGAGCGGAATAGATGCCCGGTGCCCCATGCAGCGCATCTACTTCTAGCCCAGAGTCGTCCGCTAGCGCAGGTAATCCACTGACTCGGCTAGCCTCACGCGCTTTTAACAAAGCGTTTTCAACGAACGTAAGCCCCGTTTCCTCTACATCATGTACACCAAAATCCGCCTGTGGCCGTACATCTAACCCTAACGGCGACAGCAACTGATTGAATTCTCTTAATTTACCAGCATTTCCACTGGCTAAAACAAGCGTGTTTGCTGCATTCATAAGGGCTACCTCCACACAGAAGGCTTTCAGTTTACGCCTATCAGAAACGCAGCTAAAGGAGACAAAATGTTACTCAATGTATCTGACAGATCAACGGCAAAATAACCATTTTTAACTATATTTTTATTTATTAAACAACATTTTAATTCTATATTCCAAAAAAATATATCTATGTAAAAATTACTTTTACTATTATTTTAATAACAAAACTTTACGAAATGTAGCTCATGGGCAACACTGTAATGGTCACCTGCTCACGCTTTACTCCCATGAGGCCTCCCCAATGTCACAAGAAAAGACGCACGGCTTGGTGTACATCGTCACCGAAAAAAGCCCTCAATCGCAGTTGTTTGCTGACTACTTACACCAGCACACAGGGTGTACGGTCAGTATCCACTCACCGCGTGGCGCATTACCCGCTGCCACTCCCGACAAACTGCTGATCCTGATTGATAGTGATCACATTGGAATAGAGGCGTTGCCTGAATGGCAGGAAAAACTCCCTGACAGCCTCGCGAAAACATCACTCGCCGCTTTTAACATTCGCGATATGGATCACGCCCTTGAAGCCCTCTCATGCGCCCAGTTAAAAGGGGTTTTTTATCGTAATGAAAGCCTCGATGTGATCTGCAAAGGCATTCATTCATTACTGGAAGGCGAGCTATGGATGTCGAGAGATTTAATGGCACGCCTGATTCTCTTTTACCGCAAATACCAAAGTAACGCTTTTAGACCAGCCTGTGGTTTAACCAATCGCGAAATGGAAATTATCTCACTGCTCAGTGCTGGTTCTTCTAACCAACAAATAGCCGACAAGCTATTTGTGAGTGAACATACGGTTAAATCTCATCTTTACAATATATTCAGAAAAATCAATGTTCATAACCGTATACAGGCGCTCAATTGGATTCATCAAAATCTAGGCCCCATTTTGCCTAACATTGAAACTGCACGCAGTTTACAGCGGCATCGTTAGTCATACGGGAGCTAATATCATGTTAAAAACCATATTGAGTCATATGTATTGGTCATTAGCCATACTGATTATTGCATTCCATGTAAACAGCGCTCATGCCAGTGAAGAAGATCCCGTTAGTGATGCAGCCGCTGTTAATGAGATTAACCAGTTATCCAGTCCTGACGGACCGGAAATACAAAGTCGCGTTAATAGAAGCAGTGAATTAACCGGAATTATGGTGGATCGCACGATCACAATGGCAGGAAAAACATTTTATCGTGCGTTCAGTCAGCAAGCCATGGACAACCTCATCATAGGGAACGCCACACTCACTATTCAGGAACGCCCCGATGCACGCTGGGGTAGCCAACTATGGGTAATGGAAGGCAATAAGATGTACTTCAGAACCCAGCTCTCTCCCAGGATTAGCGAGGCAGACCGCGTTGCTGGAGAAGCTGTACAAATTGTCGAAGAAGCGCTTCTTCAACAGCAGTTGACGGCAGCGTTCACCTCAGACAAAGACCTTGGAAAAGAGGAGTTAAACTAATGAAAGCCAATCTTAAAAAAAGCACGTTAAGTGCATTGATAATATCTGGCTTGGCAGCGGCTCTCTCGCTAGAAAGTACCGCAGGGGAGCTTATCTACCAGCCTCTCAACCCTTCTTTTGGCGGTGACCCCTTTATGGGAAGCTATTTATTAGGGAAAGCGCAATCACAAGATACGAACAGTGACCCTAATGCCAGAAGCCTGGAAACACTCTCCTCGACCGAACGGCTGATTCAAAGCCTTGAGAGTCGATTGATCTCCCAGCTCATCAGCGATGTGGGTACGGGAGAAATTGGGGAAGGCTCTTTTGACAGTGGTGAGTTTAGCGTTGTTGTACGCGATGAAGGCGGACAGCTCATTGTCCGAGTCATCGATAAAGTCACAGGGGATGTTACCAATATCAGCGTTGGTGGCCTGTTCAATCCTTAAAAAATAAAAAAACCGGCACCTAATAACATCAACTCGGCGACTAAGCCGAAAACTAACGCTCTATGTGTCGTCAGGGGATCAACATGAAAATCATCGCTTCAATTATAATGGTCAGCCTCCTAAGTGGCTGTGCGGGGATGGTAGCCACATCAGAAAATCTAGAGGGAGCTCAAGCGACACTGACTCCCCGTGGAGCTACCTATCAAGACTTAGTATCACTGCCGCCACCCGCCGGCAAAATCTTTGTTTCTGTGTATGATTTCCGCGACCAAACAGGCCAGTACCGCCCAGCGCCAGCCAGTACTTTTTCAACCGCTGTCACGCAAGGTGCTGCGGCGATGCTGACGGGTGCATTGGCGGATTCAGGCTGGTTTATTCCCTTAGAGCGCGTAGGGTTGCAAAACCTATTAACTGAGCGGCGTATTATCCGTGCCGAATTTGAGCGCTTTAGCCAGCCAGACACACTGCCTTCCCTGCGAGCAGCATCAGTGATGCTGGAAGGTGGCATCATCGCTTATGAATCCAACGTTAGAACCGGGGGCGCAGGCGCGGAATATTTTGGTATTGGTGCTTCTGGGCAGTATCAGGTGGATCAGGTCACGGTGAATTTACGGGCCGTCGAGATATCCACAGGCGAAATACTGGCTAACGTGACGACGACTAAAACTATCTATTCAAAAGAGCTTCGAGCTGGCGTTTATCGCTTTATTGACTTTAGACGGCTATTAGAAGCAGAAGCGGGCATCACTACCAATGAACCGGTTCAACTTGCCGTGATGTCAGCCATCGAATCCGCCGTTATTCACTTAATCGCACGAGGCGTAGAAAACAATCTATGGAAATTATCAAACGGGTCTAGCCTTCAAAACTCTGTATTAGCTGACTACTTAAATGCACCCACGCCAGCTTTATAATATTGCTTTTGTCACCACCTGATTTAAGGGAACATAAAATACAATAATTGGCGGCTTTGCTTATGCAAAGCCGCTTTTTTTTGCGAAAAGTAAAAACATTAGTTATCTCATACTTTTTTTGTATTTTTTAATTAAAAAAATCGCCTACAACATACGTTTTTTACTTATGGCGTCAAAAATTAAATCATCCAAACTCAACGCATGGAATACAAAAAGATACAAACCGTTGCAGAGGGAATAAAAATGAAACCTAAAGACTCAAAGCAAATAACTGCAAACCTTCGGCTAGGTAAAAAAGTTGCCGTTTGCTTTATTGCTGCGACGGTTTCGTTACCTGCCTTTGCAGACTCTTTTAGCCATCGTGTCGAACAATATTTTAATGGTGTAGACACTCAGAATTATCAAGGTAACTACAGCATCATTCAACAGATTGGTAACAATAATCGCACTAACGTTACCCAGTCCTATTCTGCTAGTTACCAAACAGGCAACTTCTCTCGTATTAACCAGAGAGGGGATTGGAACACTGCCAATATTGAGCAAGTGGGGGGCAATAACGCAGGTGTGATTTTACAAAAAGGTAATCATCACACTGCCGATGTCTTCCAATCAGGAAACGATCAACAGCTTGAAACCTACGTGACTCAGTTGGGCCAGCGTAGCGATGTTCAAGTATCCCAATCGGGGAGTGGCTATCGCAGCATCAGCGTCGAACAGCGCGCCTATTCAGACAATGCTCGTCCAGTCACCGTCGAAACCTACTGAGCAGTCACATGCTGCCTCAGTAATAACTAAAGCAAGAACATCATAAAGGGGATGTAACCATGAAAACTCAAATCACCGCTATTGCTGCCGCTGTTGCCCTCACCATGAGCGCCGCTGCTTCTGCCCAATTCTTCCCATTTCCTCCCAGCTCTGGAAATACCGGAAGTGATTCCACCATCTACCAAGATGGTAGTTTCAACAAAACCAATGTAACGCAGTGGGGTACACAGGATTCTCGCATCCGCCAGGAAGGCAACGCGAACTCTGCCACCGTTACCCAGGATGATATTTCAGGCGTTGCTACAACAGCCCCTGGACGTAACGATTCTGACATTGACCAGGATGGTAACGCCAACGCTGCAACAGTATCTCAGCTTGGCAAGTTCAATGATTCAGGTGTTGAGCAAACAGGGAATTTCAACACCGCCAACGTCAATCAAGACGGTGAGTCCAATGAGTCTTGGGTTGAGCAAAACGGTAGTTTTAACATTTCTACTGTAGAGCAAGACGGCAAAAATAATGACAGCTACGTGCTGCTCAATGGTAACGCCAACTGGTCGATGGTTGCCCAAAATGGTGACCAATTAGACAGCAGTATTCTGACCACTGGCGATTTTAACCGCCATGCAGTGACCCAAAGCGGCTATGGACACGACTCGTATATCGAAACCAATGGCAGCTTCAACAGCCATACTGTGAATCAAAGCGGTACGCTTCCAGGCTCATTCTTCAGTAATGGTCAGCACAACTCCAACATTCAAACCTATGGCAACTTCAACACCAACGTTGTGAATCAAGCTCACTAAGGCTGCTGCAGCGCTCATACAACCGCCCCTTTGGGGCGGTTTTTTATGCCTTAACGCACTATCACCGTCAGCGTGCCGCCCTTGCCTTGGGTAGAGGAGCGGGAGCGGTTGGTGCCCTTGACGATATCGACTTCTAGTCGCTCGTCATCACTTAACAGCTTGACCGTTCCTTCTAGCGTATCGCCTTCAAAAGTGAATTCTGCAGGCACCGTGCCGTGAGTTTCCGGGTGTTCAACGGTTTCGCCATTGTGGGTAATGCGCCACTCGGCGGAAAACTCAGCGCCGGGGGAGCCGCTCATGGTGATGTGGATCTGGGTCATATCCTGCTCCTGTGCAGCTAGCCCTGATGCAGGCAAGCCAAGGGTAAGAACGGCGGTGAACAGCGCGCCGTATAGACGTGAAGCGTGCCAAGCCGATGATTGTTTCATGTTAGCTACCTCGGTAACCACAAGAGCCGCTCAATAGGAGCGGCTCTTGCAGTGTAGCAGGCGTTTTATTGACCGCTTACCCAACGTTACATAACAGCAAAGGCCTTTTCAGCGGCTTCCAGCGTCCGCTGGATATCTTCTGGCGTATGAGCGCTAGACATGAAGCCAGCTTCATAGGCAGAAGGCGCTAGATAAACGCCGTGGTCCAGCATCGCACCAAAGAAGCGGCGGAAGGCATCCGGGTTACAGGCGGTCGCCTGGGCAAAGTTATCAACCCGCGACTGCGAGGTGAAAAAGAGGCCAAACATACCGCCCGCTGATTGCGTCATCATCGGTACTCGTGCCGCATTAGCACGCTCTTGCAGGCCGTTACACAGCGTTTGTACGCGTTGGCTCAAGGCATCGTGGAAGCCTGGTACTTGCAGCTTGGAAAGTAGCGCCACCCCTGCCGCCATGGCCAGCGGGTTACCCGAAAGGGTGCCCGCCTGATACACCGGCCCCAACGGAGAGATGTTTTGCATGATGTCACGCTTACCGCCAAACGCACCGACCGGCATACCACCGCCCACGATCTTACCCAAGCAGGTTAAATCAGGCGTCACACCGTAGTGGGCCTGGGCTCCGCCTAAAGCGACACGGAAACCGGTCATGACTTCGTCAAAAATCAGGATGCTGCCGTACTCGTTACAAACGTGACGCAGGGTTTCTAAAAAGCCCGGCTGAGGTGGAATACAGTTCATATTGCCCGCCACCGGCTCCACGATAATGCAGGCAATCTGCTCGCCGATCTCTGCAAAACACGCCTCTACGCCTTCCGGGTCGTTGTAGGAAAGCGTAATGGTGTGCTCGGCCAGTGAGGCCGGCACGCCTGGTGAGCTAGGCTCACCATGAGTCAACGCGCCAGAACCCGCTTTTACCAGCAGAGAATCCGAGTGGCCGTGGTAGTTACCTTCAAATTTAACGATCTTGTCACGGCCAGTAGTCCCCCGCGCCAGCCGAATGGCTGACATGGTCGCCTCGGTGCCGGAACTGGTCATGCGCACCATTTCCATGGAAGGAATCATGTTGCAGATCAGATCCGCCATGGTGGTTTCCACGGCAGTGGGTGTCCCGAAAGAGAGCCCGTTATCCAATCGCGCACGCACGGCTGCCAGCACGTCTTGATCCGCATGGCCTGTGATCATCGGCCCCCAAGAGCCGATGTAATCAACGTAGCGATTGCCCTCCACATCAAATAAGTAGGCACCCTGCGCTCGCTCCATAAAGACCGGTGGGCGATGCAGGCCTTTGAACGCACGCACCGGGGAGTTCACACCTCCTGGAATATGGCGGCTCGCAAGGTCAAATAGTTCAGCAGATGTGGTCATGGCATCCTCAATGTAAATGGCTTACTACCAATGAGATCAAAAGCGTACGGGGCGTGGCAAGCGATTCGGCAAACACTGCCCACTGGGTGGTTGGTAGCCGTGAGACAAACTCTCCCAGGTAAAGTGCTGCGCCTGCTCGCAAGCGGTTGGTAAGCGTTCACCCGCAGCCAGACGCGCTGCTAAGGCTGAGGCTAATGTGCAGCCAGAGCCATGAAACGCTTCAGGCAGCCGCGGCCACTGCCACTGTCGGGTGGTGTCAGGTGAGTGCAGCGTATGAACAACCTGCTGAGCCGTTCCCGGTAGCGGATCATCCGTCGCCGTCACTAATACCGCTTGGCAGCCTTGTGACAGCAGTGACACCGCACGGGCGGTATCGTCATAAGGCTCATGAATCTCAGGCGTCAGCGCCGCTAACTCAAAGCGATTCGGCGTTAAGATATCCACAAGGGGTAGCAGCCGGTCACGGTAAAGGGCCTGCAAAGCGGCTGTGGATAACACAGCACCGCCGCCTGCTTTAATGACCGGGTCGGCGACCACGGGCACGCCTGGGAAGCGGCGAATAATCTGTTCTGCGGCGCGCAGCGTGGCTTCATTTGCTAACAGGCCAAGCTTAATCGCTGCCACCTGCATATCACCCAGCGCTTCGGCCATTTGGCGCATCGCGCCGGGGTCGGCTGGCATGACCCGTGACACGTTATGGCAGTTCTGTACCGTCAGCGCAGTGGGGATAGTGACCGCCCAACCGCCGCAGGCAGCAATGGCTTCACTATCGGCAATCAAACCGGCACCACCCGTTGGGTCATGGCCTGCTAACACTAAAACAACGGGGGGAAGGGGTTGGCGCATCAAAACGGCTTCACTACCGCGAGTAGAATAATCGCCACCAGTGCAATCACGGGCGCTTCATTGAACCAGCGAAAAAACACGTGGCTCTTGGTACAGCGCGACTGGTCGAACTGTTTCAGGTAAATCAGGCAAACATGGTGGTAGGCAATGAGCAGCACGACTAATGTCAGCTTGGCATGCATCCAGCCCTGGCTAAACCAGGCAGGCACTAAATAGAGCAACCAACCACCGAAGATCAGCACCAGGATCATCGACGGCGTCATGATGCCACGGTAGAGCTTACGCTCCATGGTTTTGAAGTAAGTGATCGCTTGCTCATCGCCTTTGTCGCGTGCCATGGCGTGGTACACATAGAGCCGTGGCAAATAGAACAGTGCGGCAAACCAAGTGACAACGGCCATTAAGTGAATAGCCTTTACCCATTCGTACATGGTCTCTCCTTAGGCGGTGGGCTTCTTGCTAGGGATCCGTTTCGCGGGCATCCGTTTGTCGAGCGTCAGTGTAGTGGTAATAACGCTCAATCGCGCCGCGCGTAATGATACCTGAAATTCGCTGCTGCTTTGGTCGATAACCATGCACGACATACAGCGCTCCAAGCGCACTGTCTTGAAGTTTTAAAAAAGCTTCCGACAGCGTCGCCTGGAGACCAATAGGCGCCATTTCCAACCGCTGCCCTGGAATCTCCAACAAATCGATTAACTCATCCTCTGGCGGTGCTTCTCCATTCAGCGCCTCATCGTGCTCCAGTAGCCAGCGGGCCAGCTCTGCGGCTTTAAGCGCCAATACCGGCTTATCATCACTGGAGCGCTCAATCACCAGCCACATAGGGTTGGTTTCCAGCAGGCGGCGAGCCTGATCGGGGGTAATCATACGTTCGGTGCGCACCAGCTGGCGCTCCATTACTGCAGGCACCGATACACGGGAAAGCGCCTGCATCAATGGCTGCTGTAACGGATGCAACCCATAGCGTACTGAGCTAATAAAAAAACCTTCGCAGCCCGTTAACTGGCGTGACGTTAAGCAGGCCACTACGACTACCAGCATCCCTGGCAGCATAATAGTCGGCGTGTGAGTGAGCTCTAGCAGTGCCATCAACGCCGCCAGCGGTGCCTGAAGTACCGCCCCCATCATGGCCGCCATGCCGAGCATGGCATAAATCCCCGGGTCAGCGGCTCTCTCAGGCCATAGCCAGCCACCTAACATACCGCCTAGCGCGCCAGTGGCCGCCCCCGCGACCAGTACCGGGCCAATAATGCCGATGGGTACGCCGCCTGCGACGGTAATCGCGGTGATTAACAGCTTAGCCACCATCAGCGCCAGCAGCACATTAATGCTTAGTTGATTATTCAGCGCCGCCGCCACGCTGTCATAACCGATGCCTTGAATTTCAGGAAACCACCATGCCAACACACCGGTAGCCACCCCGACCACGCCTAGCCTTACCCACAGCGGCCATTGTTGAAGGCGTTGGCTGCGGGAGATATGGATAAACACCCCCGCCATTAACCCAATCACCAGGCCAATAATGACGATCCAGGGCAGGTTCATCAGTGACCCTAACGCCACCTCAGGTATCCGAAACGCGGGCTCATTGCCATACACCAACTGCGCCACCAGCGCTCCCATGGTAGAGGCTAAAATCACCGGCATAAAACTCATGAGGGTGTACTCCATCATCACCACTTCCATGGCGAAGATTACCCCGGCGATCGGTGTATTGAACGAAGCGGAAATGCCCGCCGCCGTTCCACAAGCGACCAGCACCCGTAAACTGTTATTGGGTAACCGAAGCTTTAACCCTAAACCGCTGGAAGCCGCCGCGCCTAAATGAATCGCCGGGCCTTCCCGTCCGGCAGATAAGCCACCCAACACGGAGACGACGCCCACCCACCACTGGTTCAGCCAGTTACGCAGGGGAAAGCGCCCCTGGTGGTAGGTGAGTCGCTCGATCACATGGCTCACCCCGAGCTTGCGCGCAGCAGCTCGCTGGCGATACAACAATAGGCCGATAACAGTGACAGCAACCATAGGGAGGAGCGCTCTTAACCAAGGTGCTAACCCCTCAAACGCTTCCGGATTCCCTTCCGGCATATACAGCATCGCTCCGGCTTCTAGCAGCAGGCGAAATGCCACCATCACTGCCCCAGTAATCACCCCAGACACCAGCCCCAACACACACAGTTGCGGCAGGGCATCAACGTTCGCCAGTTGACGACGAAAGCTCTCTAAGGTGAAGTCTGACCGTGAAAAACGTGCCACAACGTCCATCCTTGTGTTTGTTTTTTCGTTTCATCGCTTCGCGATGCACAGCGCTCTTCTGCGCTTGCTCTCTTGTGTATCATAGCTGGATACACTTCAACAGCCTGGGCACACTCATTAGGCTGTTAATTACCTAAGCGTTGACTGTGCTAAGCACACAAGGAGGGGATTGTGATTAAAGTTGGTATTGTGGGCGGCACCGGCTACACCGGCGTAGAACTTCTCAGGCTACTGGCCCAGCATCCCCAAGTAAGCGTAGAAGCCATCACCTCGCGCTCTGAAGCGGGCGTGAAAGTATGCGACATGTACCCTAATTTACGCGGCCACTACGACACACTGGCATTTAGCGAGCCTGATGCTAAAGCGCTCGGCGCAATGGATGCGGTGTTTTTTGCCACGCCCCATGGCGTTGCCCACGCGCTTGCAGGAGAGCTGCTGGCAAACGGCACCCGCGTCATCGACCTCTCTGCCGATTTCCGTCTACGCGATGCCGACGAGTGGAGCCGTTGGTACGACCAGCCCCACGGCGCGCCGGAACTGCTGGAAGAAGCCGTTTACGGCCTGCCCGAAATGCATCGCGAAAAGATCAAGACGGCACGCTTGATTGCTGTCCCCGGCTGCTACCCCACTGCCGTTCAACTAGGCTACCTGCCGCTGTTAGAAGCTGGCTTGATTGATCCGAGCCAGCTGATTGCCGACTGTAAATCCGGTGTGACCGGTGCTGGCCGCGGCGCTAAGGTCGCCTCGCTGCTCGCCGAGGCCAGTGAATCCATGAAAGCCTACGGCGCAGGCGGCCATCGCCACCTGCCAGAAATTCGTCAAGGCTTGGGCGATATGCAGCCCAACCCAGTGGGGTTGACCTTTGTTCCCCATCTAACGCCTATGATTCGCGGCATTCACGCCACGCTTTACAGCACGCTGACCGCCGAGCCAGAAGATCTACAGGCGCTCTTTGAGCAGCGCTACGCCAACGAGCCGTTTGTTGATGTGATGCCCGCAGGCAGCCACCCGGAAACCCGCAGTGTCAAAGGCAACAATACCTGCCGCATCGCGGTCCACCGCCCGGGTAACGGCAATACGGTTGTAGTGCTCTCGGTCATTGATAACCTGGTGAAGGGCGCTTCTGGGCAAGCCATTCAAAACCTTAACTTGATGTTCGGTTTTGATGAACACATGGGGCTCAACGCCCCCGCGCTGATGCCTTAACGTTTGAGGAATTCCCAGCAATAGTTGACCAATTTGCTGGGAATTACCCATAATCACCCTCCATTGCGGATTATTCGTTCTTAAAGCTCGCGGGAGGTACCCATGAGCGGTGCAGAAGCTTTTGTTCCAACCCCCCTATTACTCTCAGACAGCGCACGCAAACGTATCAAAGCGTTAATGGCTGAAGAGAGTAACCCTGCGCTAAAACTGCGCGTGTACGTAACCGGTGGCGGCTGTTCAGGTTTTCAATACGGGTTTGACTTCGCGGACAGCGTTGCCGAAGACGACACGCTGATTGAATTTGGCGACGCTACGCTGGTCGTTGACCCGCTCTCTTACCAGTACTTAGTGGGCTCCACGGTGGATTATGAAGAGGGCTTAGCAGGGGCGCGTTTTCGTGTCCAAAACCCAAATGCCACCACGACTTGCGGGTGCGGTGCCTCATTTATGGTGTGACCAACGTTGGTAACAACTCCTCCCCGTGACTTGACGCCTTGGCGGTTTCTCGCCAAGGTTGAAAGGTCAATAACGGTTGCATCGCCAATTTATAAGAAAAAAAATTCTGTAAATAGCGCGGCAAACCACATAAAACATGGGGAAACTAATGAAGCACCTATTCACTACCTCTGCTATTGCGACCGCCATCACACTGGGCTTGGGCAGTACCACCGCGTTTGCACAAACGCCGTCTGTTAATGTGGCCACTGACCCAAGCTTTGTGCCCTTTGAGATGCTCGACCCCGAGACCGGTGAAATGATCGGTTTCGATATGGACATCATCAACGAAGTTGCCAAGCGTGCTGGCTTTGAAGTCAATCTTACAACGATGGAATTTGCCGGCATTATTCCTGCCGTGCAAACCGGTAGCCAAGAGATTGCTATTGCCGGTACCACGATTACCGAAGAGCGTGCTCAGATCGTTGATTTCTCAGACCCCTACTACGATTCGGGTCTGCAGATTATTGTTCGCGCTGATAACGATGACATTGAAAGCATCGAAGACCTTGCAGGTCTCTCAGTTGCTACGCGCATTGGTTCCACCAGCTACGACTTCCTGCAAGAAGAGCTAGGTGACGACGCCGATATCACGCCTTACCCCGCCATGAGCGATATGTACATGGCACTGCTGGGCCGCAACGTCGATGCAGTGTTCTACGATGCCCCTAACGTCTCCTACTTCGCACAAACCCGCGGTGAAGGACGCACAAAAGTAGTTGGCCCCCTCTATGAAGGCCAACAGTACGGTATCGTTTTCCACAAAGGCAGCCAGTGGGTAGAGCCTACCAACGAAGCTCTTGCCGCCATGAGAGAAGACGGCACCTACGACGAAATCTATGAAAAATGGTTTGGCGAAGCACCCAGCGAAGAGTGATTTAACGATTAACTAAACAAGTAAACCTTGATCAGGGCCGGGCGGCCTAGCCCCCGGCCCTGCTTTGTTTCTCATTATTTTGACTCGGGAGTATATGCGTGGACGTCAATTTTCAGTTTGACTGGTCGGCAGCGTTTGGGTCTATTCCCTATCTGTTACCGGGTATTCCCTGGACGCTGCTTATCTCGTTTGGTGGCCTTGCCTTCGGTTTTTTTATCGGCATTTTCTTTGGCCTGTTACGTATCAGCCGCGTGCCGTTGTTGCGATGGTTAGCGATTTTCTATATTGAAGTGTTTCGTGGCACCCCCATTCTGGTTCAAGTGCTGTTCATTTTTTATGGGTTACCACAGCTATTGGGTAGTCCTATTAATGCCTTGGTCGCCGGTATTGCCGCGATTGCCGTTAACTCAGGGGCTTATATCTCTGAAATTGTTCGTGGTGGCGTTCAGTCTATCGAGCGAGGTCAGCGGGAAGCTTCTTTATCACTGGGTCTCTCACGCCCCCAAGCGTTTCGTTATGTCATTTGGCCTCAAGCCTTTCGCCGCATGATTCCTTCGCTGGGCAACCAGGGCATTATCAGTATTAAAGACACCTCGCTGTTCTCAGTGATTGGCGTTGGCGAACTGGTTCGTCAGGGACAAATTTATATCTCCACCACGTTCACCGCCCTTGAGGTCTACTTCATGGTGGCGCTGATGTATCTGGCCATCACCTGGACACTGTCAATCTTACTGCGTCAGCTTGAGCGCAGAGGCCTGGTCGGACAATAAGGACACGCGCAATGAACGATGCAATCAAGAACGACGCGATCAAGAACGACACAGCGCAACCCATTGTGCGTATGCAAAAGCTGAATAAGCACTTTGGCAGTCTTCATGTACTTAACGGCATTGATTTAGAAATTATCCCCGGCGAAGTGGTGGTGATTATCGGTGCCAGCGGCTCGGGGAAATCCACCCTAATTCGCTGCATTAATGGGTTGGAAGAGTTCCAGTCAGGCACATTGGTGGTCGACAACAATGAGCTACTACCGCTGGGCAAGAGCACCAAAGCGCTGCAAACCATCCGCACCGAAGTGGGCATGGTGTTTCAGCAGTTCAATCTGTTCCCCCATCTTAGCGTGCTCGATAACGTCACTCTCGCCCCGATGAAAGTGCGTGGCTGGAGCCGCCAGGATGCCGAAGAGACCGCTAAGCGACTGCTTGATCGCGTAGGCATTGCCGACCAAGCAAATAAGTACCCAAGCCAGCTCTCCGGCGGCCAGCAGCAGCGTGTGGCGCTGGCCCGTGCGCTGGCCATGGAGCCGCGCCTCATGCTGTTTGACGAGCCAACGTCAGCCCTTGACCCCGAGATGATTGGTGAAGTGCTAGACGCCATGCGGGAGCTTGCCAAAGAGGGCATGACCATGGTGATTGTTACCCACGAGATGGGCTTTGCCCGAGAAGTGGCTGACCGCATCATCTTTATCCATAAAGGCGAAATTGCCGAACAAGGGCCACCCGAGCAGCTGTTTGATGCCCCTCAACACGAACGCACCCAATCGTTTTTGGCACGGGTATTGAAGCACTAAACCACGCTAAATAACGGTTTCACACGGCGCGTTTAACGCCAATAACGCCACCTAAAATGGCCTGTCTTCATGACAGGCCATTTTTTTTGCCTGTGGATACTATTTTTTACAACGTTCTCTCACCTCCGCTACACCCCCCGCCATGAGCGCTTTTAAACGTGTCAACGCGCTCCTATGGAGGTTGTTCACAGGTGCGGTAACAAGCCAGGTATCCAGCGGTGGATAACCCGTTGCTAGCCAGCGCTGTGGGTAAGTCGTATTTTCATCCACAGCTTCAACACCGCTTCTACGCAGGCACTCCGTTGCTTAATCACCTAAAGGTCAACAATGTAAAATGTTGATAAAAATAACGTTAATAGACTTATCAACAGATTTTGTCCACACCAGTAGTTACTACATCAACAGAACTTCTCTTATTTATTTTTATTTTGTTATTAATAAAGACAGAACCCCTCAGTTGGGGTGTGGAAAAACCTGACGGTTACCCACAGGAGGTTTATACTGGCGGGCTTATTCCGTCAGCGCTGACATGCTGACCACATCATCCGTGCCAACAGGCACAAGACGAGGTGTCTCTTGAACTACCCCGACCGCTTTGACGTGATTGTCATCGGCGGTGGCCATGCGGGAACTGAAGCCGCACTGGCCTCTGCTCGTATGGGCTGTCAAACCCTATTGCTAACTCACAACATCGAGACGCTTGGCCAAATGTCGTGCAATCCCGCCATTGGCGGCATCGGCAAGAGCCATTTGGTGAAAGAAATTGATGCGCTCGGCGGTGCAATGGGGTTAGCGACGGACTTAGGTGGCATCCAGTTTCGTGTGCTCAACGCACGTAAAGGGCCAGCGGTACGCGCAACCCGTGCCCAGGCCGACCGCATTCGCTACAAAGCCGCCATACGCGGTATGTTGGAAAACCAGCCGAACCTGACGATTTTTCAGCAGGCGGCAGGTGATCTCATTGTGGATAACCACACCGTGCGCGGTGTCGTGACCGAAACCGGCATTCGCTTTCATGCGGAATCTGTCGTGCTCTCAACGGGTACCTTCCTGGGCGGTGTTATCCACATTGGGTTGGATCAAAGCCGAGGAGGCCGCGCGGGTGATCCGCCCTCCAACGCGCTAGCCGAACGACTGCGTGCGTTGCCGTTTCACGTTGACCGACTCAAAACCGGCACGCCGCCGCGTATCGATGCCAAAACCGTCGATTTTTCGCAGCTGGAAGAGCAGCCAGGCGATACGCCAACGCCGGTAATGTCTTACCTTGGCTCGCGGGAAATGCACCCCCAGCAGGTGAGCTGCCATATCGCGCACACCAACGAGCGCACCCACGAGATTATTCTGGGTAATTTGGATCGCTCGCCGATGTACTCTGGCGTCATTGAAGGCATCGGCCCGCGCTACTGCCCGTCGATTGAAGACAAAGTGCACCGCTTTGCCGATAAATCGAGCCATCAGGTGTTCATCGAGCCAGAAGGCCTGGATACCCACGAGCTCTATCCCAACGGCATCTCGACTTCGCTGCCGTTTGATGTGCAGCTGCAGGTGGTGCGCTCGATCAAAGGGTTAGAAAACGCGCACATTACGCGTCCTGGCTATGCCATTGAGTACGATTTCTTTGATCCGCGGGATTTGAAACACTCGCTGGAAACCAAATTTATCCACAACCTGTTTTTTGCCGGACAAATCAACGGCACAACCGGTTATGAAGAAGCGGGTGCGCAAGGGCTACTGGCGGGCCTGAACGCCGCACGTCGCGCTAAACAGCTTGAAGCGTGGTACCCCCGCCGTGATGAAGCCTACCTAGGCGTTTTGGTAGACGATTTAATCACCATGGGCACCAAAGAGCCCTACCGCATGTTCACCTCACGGGCGGAATATCGTCTGCTGCTGCGTGAAGATAATGCCGATCTGCGCCTGACCGAAAAAGGCCGCGAGCTGGGCTTGGTAGACGACACGCGCTGGGCTGCGTTTAGCCAAAAGCGCGAAGCTATCGAGCGGGAAACCGCACGCTTGACCACCGCTTGGGTGCAGCCTAATAGTCCTGCCGCAGAAAAAATTGCTGAAAAAACCGGCAGGCCGCTACCCCGTGAGTACTGCTTAAGCGATTTGCTGAAACGCCCTGAGCTGACGTATGCCGATATTACCTCGCTTCCCGGTATGGAAAACGGTGACGTACACGACGAAGCCGTGGCCGAACAGGTGCAAATTCAAGCTAAATATCAGGGCTATATTGATCGCCAGCAGGATGAGATCGATAAGCTTAAGCGTCATGAAGCCACGCCGCTGCCTGCGGAGCTGGATTACCACCGGGTGGAAGGCCTCTCCAATGAGATTCGCCAAAAACTCAGCGACACTCGCCCAGAGACCCTTGCACAGGCCGCCAGGATTTCTGGGGTAACGCCCGCAGCCATATCGATTCTGCTTGTGCATCTGAAAAAACGTCGTCTGATCACCAACGCCGAGGTGGCCAACGGATGAGTCGACTCCAGCCGCTGGTCAACAGCTTACCCAATGGCGTTGCACCACGACTTGATCAAGGCCTATCAGCGCTGGGGGTTACCATCAGCGCTGAACAGAGAGAACAACTGCTGGGTTTACTGGCGCTGTTGCACAAGTGGAACCGGGCTTATAACCTCACCGCAGTGCGTGATGTTGAAGAAATGGTCTCGCGTCATGTGTTGGATAGCGCTGCCGTTGCTCCCTACGTTCACGGCCCAACGCTTCTGGATGTAGGGGCAGGGCCTGGGTTACCAGGCTTGGTACTCGCGATTATGAAGCCTGAGCTTCAGGTGACGCTGCTAGACAGTAATGGCAAGAAAGTCCGCTTTCAGCGCCAAGCTGTGATGGAGCTAGCGCTTACTAACGTGACGCCTACCCAAGCACGGGTAGAGCAGTTCGCGGGGCAGCACTTTGATCAAGTCATCTCGCGGGCATTTGCTAGCCTAGTTGACTTCGTCACGTTGACCCGCCCTTTACCGGCCACTAACGGCCAGTGGCTGGCAATGAAAGGCCCCGGTGCTGATGATGAGCTGCGTGACCTGCCTGAAGGCATTGAACTCAGCGAGCGCCACCTGTTGAATGTACCCTTTGAAACGGCCGAGCGGCAGCTGTTGATCCTGACCCCAAAAGGAGTTGAGTAGTGAGCCAGATCATTGCCCTGACCAACCAAAAAGGCGGCGTGGGCAAGACCACTTCAGCCGTTAACCTGGCCGCCAGCCTAGCTGCTCTTGATCGCCGCGTACTGCTGGTGGACTTGGATCCACAGGGCCATGCCAGCATGGGCAGTGGTATCGATAAATACGATCTTGATAAAAGCGTGCTTGATGTATTGCTAGGCGAAGCCACGGCAAGTGACGTGATCATTCGAGGTCTGCCGGTTCACTATGATGTCTTGCCTGGTAACGGTGACCTGACCGCCGCGGAAGTCGAATTACTGGATAGCGACCAGCGCCAAAGCCGCCTGTCGCTGGCGCTGGCCAGCGTCGCCAATGAATACGATGTGGTGCTGATCGACTGCCCGCCGTCGCTGAACATGCTGACGGTGAACGCGCTTACCGCTGCCCACGGCGTGCTGATTCCACTGCAGTGTGAGTTCTACGCCCTAGAGGGGCTCTCGGCGCTGTTGGATACCGTAGAGCAGATCAAACAGAGTGTTAACCCTGAACTGGCGGTCTCTGGCATTCTGCGCACCATGTACGATAAGCGCACCAGCCTTACCCGTGAGGTCGATAAGCAGTTACGCGACTTTTTCGGTGATGCGCTGCTAAAAACGACGATTCCGCGTAACGTTAAGGTTGCGGAGGCACCAAGTCATGGTATTCCAGTAACTCAATATGCGCGTTTTTCGCGAGGCAGCCAGGCTTACCGTGTGCTGGCCAAAGAGATGATTCGACGGCTGTCGTTGTAAACGTTAAAAGTACGAGGGAAAGCGAATGACGCGTAAACGCGCGCTAGGACGTGGCCTGGATGCCCTGATTGGTGCGGGCGCACGTCGTCGTGACAGTTTGGACCTGACCGGTGGTGCATCGCTTGAGAGCGCTGACACCCCGGTGACAGACGTGGCTACACATGACGCCACGGCTGAACGTTTGGAGCGTCTGCCGCTGGGGCAACTGACGCGTGGAAAGTATCAGCCGCGTCGAGATATCCAGCCCGAAGCCCTTGAAGAGCTTGCTGACTCTATCCGTGCCCAAGGCGTTATGCAGCCCATCGTCGTACGCCCGGTAGGCAAAGATCGCTATGAAATCATTGCCGGTGAACGCCGCTGGCGTGCTGCTCAACTGGCAGAGTTAGACGTCATTCCGGCGGTGATACGCCATGTGAGCGATGAAGTCGCCCTCGCGCTGGCGCTGATTGAGAATATTCAGCGGGAGAACCTCAACGCGATTGAAGAAGCGATTGCGCTGAAGCGCTTGGGCGATGAATTTGAACTCACCCAGCAACAGATTGCTGATGCAGTGGGCAAGTCTCGTACTCAGGTCGCTAACTTACTTCGATTGTTAGCCCTCGACCCAGAGGTACAAACCCTACTGGAGCGGGGCGATTTAGATATGGGGCACGCGCGAGCGCTGCTCTCGTTAACGAGTGCTCAACAGCGCCAGGTCGCCCACGAAGTGGTCAATAAAGACCTTACTGTGCGCGATACTGAAGCGCTGGTGAAAAGGGTGCAAACCAACCAAGCACCTGTGCCTTCTGCTAAGCAGGCGGCCAAAACACCGGATGTGGCACGTTTAGAAACCCATTTGGGTGAGCTCTTAGGGGCACCGGTTTCGATTGATCATGGCCAAAAAGGTAAAGGCCGTGTCACCATCCGTTATACAAGTCTTGAAGAGTTAGATGGAATTCTTGCACACATTAAATAGCAGGCTAATGAAAGATGCGCCCTTTTTTTAACCCTTTGGTCGCAAGTCGGCGCTGAAACGCGCGAATTCCGTGCAACTTCGGTTGAAGGTGTGATAGCGCTTCCCTATAATCCGCCGTGTTTGCCATAAAGATGCCTGCAGCAAAAGGTGAAGGACATTCTAGCGACAAGCGGTAGTTCAGCAGCATGGAGTGGTAGTTGAAATGACGAATGTATCAACTGCCCAGCGGCGCTCGCTAGACTTCAGCAGGCTCTTTAAGGCTCAGCTAGCCGCAACGGCGGCTATCATGGCACTAGCAGGTGCTATGTCTGGAGCTGAAGCGGTGTGGTCGGCATTAATGGGAGGAGGGGTTAGCTTAGCCCCCGGCATCTACTTTGTGTGGCGCGGTACGCGGCGTTCACCCCAGCCACAGCGCAACGTATTAAATTTATATCAAGCAGCAATGGGTAAGTTTGGTTTGACGGTGGCACTGTTCGCCTTGGTGTTTGCTCTAGTGCCTCCTTCAAACCCAGCTTTTTTCTTTGTCGCCTATGTGGTGGCCCAACTCATGTACTGGCTGACTCCTTGGCTTGTGCGCGAGCGGTCAACCCCTAACACCTGAGGAAGCAGTATGGCAGCGGATAATGAAGTATCGGCCATCTATTACATACAGCACCACCTTCAGAATCTTACATTTGGTAAGCATCCGGAAAATGGCTGGTCGCTTGCGTCCACCTCTACCGAAGCCACCGAAATGGGATTTTGGGCTATCCACCTAGATACCATGGGGTGGTCCATCGGAATGGGCGCACTGTTTTTATGGCTATTTCATAAAGCAGGGAAGGCCGCTACGACGGGTGTACCCAGCGGATTGCAAAATGCAGTAGAAATGGTCATTGAGTTCGTCGAAAATCTGACGCGCTCAACGTTCCACGGCCACAATAAGCACATCGGCCCGATTGCTCTCACGCTATTCATGTGGATTTTGCTGATGAATAGTTTGAAGATCATCCCGGTGGACTACTTCCCCGTGCTGTTCAACAAGCTTGGCTTGGAGTACATGAAAATTGTACCCACCACGGATGTGAACGCGACGCTGGGTATGGCCTTTGGCGTTTTCTTAATGATTCTGTATTACAGCATCAAAGTGAAGGGAGCGGGCGGCTTCGCCAAGGAGCTTTCGCTTACGCCGTTCAACCACTGGTCGTTGATTCCCTTCAACCTTGTTCTTGAGACAGTGGGCCTGATTGTTAAGCCTATCAGTCTAGGTCTGCGTCTGTTCGGCAACATGTTTGCCGGTGAAGTCATCTTTATCCTGATTGCCCTTCTGCCGTTTTGGGCGATCTGGCTACTGGATGTGCCATGGGCCATCTTCCACATTTTGGTGGTTTCGTTGCAGGCCTTTATCTTTACGACGCTGTCGGTCGTATACCTGAGCGCCGCACACGAGCATCACTAATCAAGAGCAACGCTTTGCATAATACCCTTAACCTAAACCCTTGAAATTAACGCACTATCAGGAGCTTCATCATGGAAATCGTCTACATTGCTGCCGCCATCATCATCAGTGTTAGCGCCCTGGCAACTGGCCTTGGCTTCGCTATGCTGGGTGGTAAACTGCTCGAGTCTACCGCTCGTCAGCCGGAACTGGGCGACCAGCTGCAAACCAAAACCTTCATCATGGCCGGTCTGCTTGACGCCGTTCCGATGATCGGTGTTGGTATCGCGATGTACCTGATCTTCGTTGTTGCCGGTTAATGATGTTTTAGCCGAGCGGCGAGTCCGCTCGGCTTTATATCACTCCGGTCGCCACGAACTTGTCAGAGGTACATCCCTGTGAATATCAACATGACGCTTATCGGGCAAACGATCGCCTTCGCGATCTTTGTCTGGTTTTGCATAAAGTATGTGTGGCCTCCGATCAGCAACGCGCTTCACGAGCGTCAAAAGAAAATTGCTGATGGCTTAGATGCAGCCAGCCGTGCTACCCGTGATCTTGAGCTGGCTCAAGAACGCGCTGAGCAGACACTGCGTGAAAGCAAGGAACAGGCTTCCCAAATTCTCGAGCAGGCCAATAAGCGGTCTAACCAGATGATCGAAGAGGCTCGCGAACAAGCGCGCGCTGAAGGCGAACGTCTAGTGGCAAACGCTAAAGCTGAGATTGAGCAAGAAGTAAATCGTGCTAAAGATGAGCTTCGCGCCCAAGTTTCTCACCTAGCGATTGTGGGTGCTGAACGAGTTCTTGAAGCCTCTGTTGACGAGAAAGCGCACCGCGACTTGCTTGATAAGCTTGCCGCTGAACTGTAAGGAGGTGACTCATGGCGGAACAAACAACCGTCGCTCGTCCTTACGCCAAAGCGGCGTTTGAATACGCGCGCGATCATCAGGCTCTCGACGCTTGGTCACAAGCGCTGGCAATGGTAAGCGCGATTGTAAAAGATCGCCAAGTTACTGGCCTGTTAGGTAGCCCCAAACTCAGCAGCGAACAAAAAGCAAACCTGTTAGTAGAGATGCTTTCAGATAACGCAGATGATGCGTTTAAACGCTTTTTGACAACGCTAGCTGATCAGCGCCGTTTAACGGCGTTGGCAGCTGTTGCTGATCA
Organism: Vreelandella lutescens; assembly: GCF_014640815.1. GTDB lineage: Bacteria > Pseudomonadota > Gammaproteobacteria > Pseudomonadales > Halomonadaceae > Vreelandella > Vreelandella lutescens. The sequence goes on from NZ_BMHM01000004.1 coordinate 84,040, forward strand.
GTTTGAACACCTTCGTGCAGAGTATGAGCAGCGTATCGACGTCACTGTGGTTTCAGCGTACAAGCTGGACAGCAAGCAGCAGACCAAGCTAGCAAACGCGCTCAAGAAACGTCTGAATCGCGAAATCTCCATTACTACTCAGGTGGACAAGACGCTGATTGGCGGTGTCATCCTGCGTGCCGGCGATACCGTCATTGACGGTTCGGTGCGTGGTCGATTGAACCGACTTTCCGAAGCGCTGACCGCTTGAGTCTGAGGGACATGGCATGCAGCAACTGAATCCTTCCGAGATCAGCGACATCATCAAGCAGCGAATTGAGAAGCTTGACGTCGCATCCGAAGCCCGTAATCAGGGCACCATCGTCAGCGTTTCCGACGGTATCGTGAAAATTCACGGCCTCGAAGACGCGATGTTTGGTGAAATGATTGAATTCCCCAACAGCATCTTTGGCATGGTACTGAACCTGGAGCGTGACTCCGTAGGTGCCGTTGTCCTGGGTGACTACCTGCAGCTTGAAGAAGGCATGACCGCTCAGTGTACCGGTCGCATTCTTGAAGTTCCGGTAGGCCCTGAGCTGATTGGTCGCGTTGTCGATGCGCTGGGTAACCCCATCGACGGCAAAGGCGAGATCAACGCTAAACTGACCGACGCGGTAGAAAAAGTAGCACCTGGCGTTATTACCCGTCAGTCCGTTGACGAGCCGATCCAAACCGGTCTGAAATCTATCGATGCCATGGTGCCAATCGGTCGTGGTCAGCGTGAGCTGATCATCGGTGACCGTCAGATTGGTAAATCTGCCATTGCTATCGATGCGATCATCAACCAGAAAGGCAAAGGCGTTACCTGTGTCTACGTAGCAATCGGTCAGAAGCAATCGACCATTGCTAACGTCGTTCGCAAGCTCGAAGAGCACGGCGCGCTGGATCACACGATCATCGTCGCTGCAGGCGCTGCCGACCCGGCACCGATGCAGTTCTTAGCCGCTTACTCTGGCTGCACCATGGGCGAGTACTTCCGTGACCGTGGTGAAGACGCACTGATCGTGTATGACGATCTTTCCAAGCAGGCCGTTGCCTACCGTCAGGTATCGCTGCTGCTGCGTCGTCCGCCGGGCCGTGAAGCTTACCCGGGTGACGTGTTCTATCTCCACTCGCGTCTGCTGGAGCGCGCTGCGCGCGTTAACGCTGACTACGTTGAGAAGTTCACCAACGGCGAAGTGAAAGGCAAAACCGGTTCCTTGACCGCACTGCCAATCATCGAAACACAAGGTGGTGACGTATCGGCGTTTGTTCCGACCAACGTTATCTCCATCACCGATGGTCAGATCTTCCTGGAAACCAACCTGTTTAACTCCGGTATTCGTCCGGCGATTAACGCAGGTCTCTCGGTTTCTCGTGTAGGTGGTGCTGCGCAGACTAAAATCATCAAGAAGCTGGGTGGCGGTGTTCGTCTGGCCCTGGCTCAGTACCGTGAACTGGCGGCGTTCTCGCAGTTTGCCTCTGACCTTGATGAAGCGACGCGTAAGCAGCTTGAGCACGGTCAACGCGTTACCGAACTGATGAAGCAGAAGCAGTACTCGCCGATGTCAGTTGCAGAAATGGCGCTGTCTCTGTACGCCGCTAACGAAGGTCACCTGGATGACGTGGGCGTCGACAAGGTGCTGGACTTCGAACGTGCTTTGCACGATTACATGAAGTCTGAGCACAGCGAACTGCTCAATAAGATCAACCAGACCGGCGACTACAACGGCGAGATTCAGGACGGCTTGAAGTCAGGTCTCGAGAAGTTCAAGGCGACTCAGAGCTGGTAATGTTCGGCCCGCCTGCGGGCGGGCTTGCATGCTTTCTGAGAGCCACGAACGAAGGGTAGATCGCTATGGCAGCTGCAAAAGAGATACGCACCCAGATCGGGAGCATTAAAAATACGCAGAAGATTACCAGTGCCATGGAAATGGTAGCTGCATCGAAAATGCGTAAAGCGCAAGATCTGATGAAGGCTGGCCAGCCGTACGCCAAGCAGATTCGTAACGTGGTAGGCCACATCGCTGACGCAAACCCCGAGTACAAGCACGACTATATGGTTGAGCGTAACGAGGTGAAGCGCGTTGGTTATATTGTGGTTTCCACTGATCGTGGTCTGTGTGGTGGCTTAAACGTCAACCTGTTTAAGGCAGTGGTGAAAGACGCCGTTGCCTGGAAGCAGCAAGACGCTGAGCTAGACTTCTGCGCCCTTGGCTCGAAAGCGGGTGCTTTCTTCCGCAATTACGGCGGCAACTTGATTGCTGCAAAAAGCGGATTAGGAGAGTCACCCACCGTCGAGGGTCTGATCGGTAGTGTCAAGGTCATGCTTGAAGCGTATGACGAAGGACGCCTGGATCGCCTGTACGTGGTGTATAACGAGTTTGTGAACACCATGACGCAGCGGCCCGTTGTGCGTCAGCTTCTTCCTCTGTCGTCCGATATGGGCGCAGACGCTAAGCGTGACGAAGAAAACGCCCGTCCCGGAAGCTGGGACTACCTGTATGAACCGGATGCCAAGGCGTTGCTAGACAGCCTGTTGGTTCGATTCATCGAATCGCAGGTGTATCAGGCGGTAGTCGAAAACGGCGCGTGCGAACAGGCCGCCCGTATGATCGCTATGAAGAGTGCCACTGATAACGCGGGCAACCTGATCGACGATCTGGAGATGGTTTACAACAAGGCCCGTCAGGCCGCCATCACCCAGGAAATTTCCGAGATCGTCGGCGGCGCTTCTGCCGTATAACGCCTAGGGAGCTTGCCATGACTGAGCTCGCTCCCGGCAGACAGGTTTCATTTGCAGGTTTTTGAGAGGAACCAAGATGAGCGGACGTATCGTACAAATCATCGGCGCGGTGATTGACGTAGAGTTTCCGCGGGACTCTGTGCCCAAGGTCTACGACGCGCTGAAGGTCTCCGATGTTGAGACCATCCTCGAAGTCCAGCAGCAGCTGGGCGACGGCGTGGTGCGCACCATTGCCATGGGCTCCACTGAGGGCTTAAAGCGTGGCTTGGACGTGACCAACACAGGTACCGCGATTTCCGTACCGGTAGGTAAGGAAACGCTGGGTCGCATCATGAACGTGCTCGGCGAGCCGATTGATGAAGCAGGCCCGATCGGCGAGCAAGAGCGCATGCCGATCCACCGTAAAGCACCGAGCTATGCCGACCAGGCAGCCTCTAACGAGCTGCTGGAAACCGGTATTAAGGTTATCGATCTGGTTTGCCCCTTCGCGAAAGGCGGTAAAGTCGGTCTGTTCGGCGGTGCGGGTGTAGGTAAAACCGTTAACATGATGGAGCTTATCCGCAACATCGCCACCGAACACAGCGGCTACTCTGTATTCGCCGGTGTAGGTGAGCGTACGCGTGAGGGTAACGACTTCTATCACGAAATGACCGAATCCAACGTTATCGACAAGGTAGCGCTGGTCTATGGTCAGATGAACGAGCCGCCCGGCAACCGTCTGCGCGTGGCGCTGACCGGTCTAACCATCGCTGAGAAATTCCGTGATGAAGGCCGTGACGTTCTGCTGTTCGTTGATAACATCTACCGTTACACCCTAGCCGGTACCGAAGTATCTGCTCTGCTGGGTCGTATGCCGTCTGCGGTAGGTTATCAGCCGACCCTGGCTGAAGAGATGGGCGTTCTGCAGGAACGTATCACCTCCACGAAAACCGGTTCTATCACCTCCGTACAGGCCGTTTACGTCCCTGCGGATGACTTGACCGACCCGTCGCCAGCCACCACCTTCTCCCACCTTGATGCGACCGTAGTACTGGCGCGTTCAATCGCTGAGCTGGGTATCTACCCCGCGATTGACCCGCTGGACTCTACCTCGCGTCAGTTGGATCCGCTGGTGGTAGGTGAAGAGCACTATGATGTTGCTCGTGGCGTTCAGAACGTTCTGCAGCGTTATAAGGAACTGAAGGACATTATCGCGATTCTGGGTATGGACGAACTGTCTGATGAAGACAAGCTGGCCGTATCTCGTGCGCGTAAAATCCAGCGTTTCCTATCGCAGCCGTTCTTCGTGGCCGAGGTATTCACTGGTTCGCCCGGTAAATACGTGTCGCTGAAAGACACCATCCGTGGCTTCCAGGGCATCCTCGCGGGTGAGTATGACGATCTGCCGGAACAGGCCTTCTACATGGTCGGCTCCATCGACGAAGCTGTCGAAAAAGCCAACCAGATGAAGAAGTAATCCCGTCCATTAGGGGGATTCGCTATGGCGAATAGCTTCACTTGCAATATCGTCAGCGCAGAAGCATCTATCTTCTCAGGTAAAGTTGAGCAGGTAATTGCTTCCGGGATGATGGGTGACCTCGGCATTTTGCCGGGGCACGCCCCTCTGCTGACCGAGCTTCAGCCGGGCCCGATCCGCGTGATCCACGATGATGGCAAGGAAGAGAACTTCTTTGTCTCTGGTGGCTTCATGGAAGTGCAGCCAGATGTTGTGACGATCCTGGCAGATGCTGCGGCTCGTGCGGGCGACCTTGATGAGGCCGCCGCCGAAGAAGCACGTCAGCAGGCGCTGAAAGCCTTTAATGAGAAGTCAGCGGAGCTGGATTATACCCGCGCTGCCGCTGAACTTGCCGAAGCCGTTGCACAGCTGCGAACGATTCAGCAGCTGCGTAAAAAGGCGGGTAAAGGCTAACAACACGCGCTGCGTGAATAAAAACGCCCCTTGAACCCGTCGCAGGGTTTAAGGGGCGTTTTTTTTATCCGATAGTTATCTTATCTATGCGGTGAGTGGTATGGCGCTTGGCTGCGCACAAGGAGATGGCGATGTCACTAAACGAAGAAGCCCTGCAAGCCTTAAAAAACGAACTGCTTGAAGAGCTTACCCAAGAAGCGCCGAATAAAACACAGCTCGCTGAGCGTCTGGCGGAACTTCGCTCGGCCGATATTGGCGACGTGTTGGAAGAGCTAATCGAGGAGGACAATGCGCTGTCGGCAGCGCTTGCCGTGCTCGCTATTCTCTCTGCTGAGCGAGCGGCCAACGTGCTGGGCTACTTGCCTAAAGAGAGTCAGCTTGAGGTGGTGGGAGAGTTATCCGATAGCCAAGTGCTCAAGCTGCTCGAAGAGATGGGCTCGGATGAGCGGGCGGACTTGTTCAACCTGCTAGGGGAGGATCGCCGCGAAGCGCTGCTGCGACGCATGGCGCATCAAGAGCGGGAAGACCTAAAGCGCCTTGCCAGTTACGAAGAAGGCACTGCCGGTGCCATCATGACCTCTGACTATGTGGCCATAGCCAGTGGCATGACGGTATCGCAGGCAATGATGCGCGTGCGTCAGACCGCCCCCGATGCAGAGACGGTTTACCAGTTGTATGTACTGGATAGTGATGGCCACCTGATTGGCACCATGTCGCTGCGTCAGTTGATGGTCGCGCGCCCTGGGGCGCTGGTAGATGACATCATGATTAAAGATGTGATTAAAACCCCCGTGGATAAAGCCCAGGAAGAGGTGGCGAGAATCGTGGCACGCTACGATTTGCTGGCGCTGCCCGTCATTGATGCGGATGGCCGAATGGTAGGGATCGTGACTCACGATGACGCCATGGACGTTGCTGAGTCGGAGGCCACCGAAGATATCCACAAAGGGATGTCCATCGGCCAGTTGGAAGATGGCGTCAGCCGGGTACCGCTGTGGAGCCTTTATCGCAAGCGGGTCTTCTGGCTGGTACTACTGGTGTTCGCCAACCTCTTTTCCGGGGCGGGCATTGCCTACTTTGAGGAGACCATTGCCGCTCAGGTCGCGCTAGTGTTCTTTTTGCCCTTACTGATTGGCAGCGGTGGCAACGCCGGGGCGCAGGCCGCCACGCTGATGGTGCGCGGCATGGCCACAGGCGATGTCGGCGTGAAAGACTGGAGTAAAATGTTGGGGCGTGAGTTGCTGGTGGCTGGCGCATTAGGGCTAACCATGGCGATTGCCGTGGCCCCGATAGGCATTTTCCGTGGCGGTGAAGAGGTTGCCATGATCGTGGCGCTAAGCATGGTCACGATTGTACTCTTTGGCAGCATGATCGGTATGTGTCTGCCGTTTGTGCTGGAGCGCTTTAAAGTGGATCCCGCTACAGCCTCTGCACCGCTGGTGACCACGATGATCGATGCCTCTGGGGTACTGATCTACTTCAGTATTGCCACTGCCATATTGGCAGGCGTTTAGGAGGGCTTAACGCATGGCGCTACTGGCCGCGCGAGTGATAAACATGACTTCCACATGGCCCAGCCACTCAATGTCACTGGCCAGCGCTTTTAGCTGGCTGGCGAGGCATTGAGGCGGCTGGTGAACCGCATCGCCGATAATCAGTGATACCGATACTTTGTCGTCCAAGTAGTGGAGCTGCAGCTCGTTGAGCGTGCGCCATACGGGGTGTCGGTACCAGCGCTCGTTAAGGGCTGCTTCCACTTCCGGGCGCAGTGGCAGGCCAGGCAGTCGGCTGGGGTCGCCTTCACCCGCATCATCCTCTGGGTCAACGTGGAAGATGACGTCGGTGAGCAGAGGAAACTCGTGGCGTAGACGGCGGCTCACTTCGTTACCGATTTCATGGGCCTCAGAAACGGTAATTTTAGGTCCCACCACCACATGCAAATCGACCATGACCCAACCGGCTGACTGTCGGGTACGTAGGTCGTGCACGCTATCAACGCCAGGAACGCTGCAGGCGACATCGTGCATTTGCTGCTGCACTTCTTCAGGTAATGCCGTATCGACCAGTTCGCGGGCAGATTCCCACAACAAATCTAACCCCACTTTACCGACTAGAAGACCCACAATAATCGCCGCCACCGCATCCAGCCAGCCCAAACCAAATTGCGCACCCACTAAGGCCACCAGCACGACGGCGGTGGAGAGTGCATCGCTGCGCGAGTGCCACGCGTTGGCTTCTAACAGTTTGGATTTCAATCGTTTTGCGACACGCATGGTGTAGCGAAAAATCCACTCTTTGCTAATCAGTGCCAGTATCGTGATGACGATCGCAAACGCACCAGGGGCACCCACTTCGGTGCCACTTAACAAGCGATCAACGCTTGACCATGCAATTCCCCCTGCCACGAAGATCAGTACGCTACCCAGTAACAGTGTGGTCAGGGTTTCGATTCGGCCATGGCCGTAGTGATGGTCGTTATCGGGTTCTTGGCGACCATAATGGATAGCGGCCAGGACAAAACCATCGGTGACCAGATCAGAGAGCGAGTGAATACCATCGGCAATTAGCGCGGCCGAACCGACAAAAAAGCCGACGGCCACTTTAATAACGCTCAGCAATCCGTCTAGCCAAGCGCCGATATAGGTCACGCGCTTAGCCTCTTGGCTATCGAGCTCGCGGTTGGGAACCACTGGCGTTTCTACGGTCTGAGTCATGAGGTACCTTGCAGGGACGCACACTTCTAATAGACGCCTATTGTAGCTTACCGCCGGGCAAGCTCTATACCCTCTTATGAATTCGTACGTTTGACCAGTGCGGACAATGAATTGCTGGATGTGTATCCTTAGCGCCACTGCAGGTTCGTAAACATCATTTCATGACGTAATACAGACAGGATGACCTATGGATTGGCTCCAAGTGATGGTATTGGCGGTGGTGCAAGGGCTCACTGAATTTCTTCCTATTTCTAGCTCAGCTCACCTTATTTTGGTGCCGGTGCTGACCACTTGGGAAGATCAAGGTCTTGCCTTTGATGTGGCGCTGCATCTGGGAAGCTTAAGTGCCGTAGTGATCTATTTTCGCCAAGAAATTTGGAAAATGGTTACCAGTAGCCTGACGGCGCTAAGAGGAAAAGGCATAGATGAAGATGCGCGCCTAGCGTTTTGGGTCACTGTTGCCACGCTGCCTGTGTGTATCGTTGGCTTTTTATTCCATGATCTTATTTCTGGCTATATGCGCTCCACGCTGATTATTGGCGTTAGTCTGATTGGTTTTGGCTTATTGCTGGGCTACGCCGATTGGAAAATGCGCGGTACGCGCAGTGAGTATCAGCTGACCTTGAAAGATGTATTGATTATCGGCGGTGCCCAGGTGCTGGCGCTGATTCCCGGCACCTCGCGTTCTGGTATCACCATGACCGCTGCGCTCATGGTGGGCATGAACCGTGAAGGTGCCGCACGCTTCTCTTTTTTACTCTCTATTCCGGTGATTGTGCTGGCAGGTGGGCTTGAAGCGATCAACCTGATGAAAGCACCTCACTTAATTGATGTACCCGCTATGCTAGTAGGGGCTCTTTTGTCAGGGATCAGCGCCTATTTATGCATTCACTACTTTCTGGTGGTGATTAAAAAGCTGGGGATGCAGCCGTTTGTAGCGTACCGGGTGCTGTTTGGTGCCTGGTTGCTGTGGTTTTTTCACTTCTAAACGGCGCGCTTTATTTAAGGAAATAAAATGAAGGGCTATCAAACCGCGCTAGGGCGTGTGGGAGTCGTGGCACTGGCCGGGACCTTATTAGTAGGCTGTTCAGAGAATGATCGGCCGCTGGAGTCACCGGTGCGCTTTGAAGGCGGCATCTTCGGTACGTATTACCAAATTACGTTAGTGGATCCACTGACTCAGGGCGAAGCCAATACGCTGGAAGAGGGCATACTGGCCGAGATGGAAGACGTGGATCAAGCGATGTCCACGTATCGGGATGACTCGGAATTAGTGGCCTTTAATCAAACCCCGTTGAACGAATGGCAGCCGCTCTCTAACGAACTGATCGAAGTGCTCGCGGTGAGCCGCTCAGTGGCGGAAGCCAGCGATGGGGCATTTGATATCACCATTGGTGATGTGGTGAATCTGTGGAGCTTTGGCCCCGAAGCGCGACCCGAAGAGATTCCCAGTGAGGCTGAGCTCAGCGAGCGTATGGCCACTATCGGTTTTGATGCGGTGGAGGTCGATACTCAGCGCATGCAGGCCCGCCGTTTGCGTGATGTTTTTGCTGATCTTTCTGGGGTTGCCAAAGGCCATGGCACGGACCGGGTAGCCGCTTACCTCGACCAGCAGGGCATCGAGAACTACTTGGTGAATATTGGCGGTGGACTCATTGCTCGGGGCTACCGCGATGTGGAAGCGCAAACCCCCTGGCGCATTGGTATTGAAGTGCCGCAAAGCGGGGTGCCAGAAGCCCAGCACGTGATTGCGCTGGAGGGCATGTCGGTGGCTACCTCAGGGGATTACCGCAACTACTTTGAAGCTGATGGCGAGCGTTTCTCCCATCTTCTGGACCCACGAACCGGGCGTCCTATTAAGCATCAACTGGCTTCAGTGTCTGTGTTTCACCCCTCCAATACCTGGGCAGATGCTTGGGCAACGGCCTTAACCGTGGTGGGCAGTGAAAAAGGGATGCAGCTGGCGGTAGAGAACAACCTGAATATTTTAATGCTGGTAAAAGATGACAATCGCTGGCGCAGCTTAGCAAGTCCAGCCTTCGTTAACTATTTCGGCGATGCGTTAATGGATGAACTGGGTATAGAGCCCTGGGCGACGCCTGTGGCGAATCGCCAAACGGAGACAGGTGAATAACATGCAAGACCTCGATATCGTCATTCTTGCGGCGGGTAAAGGCACGCGAATGCGCTCCCAACTGCCTAAAGTGCTGCATACGCTGGCGGGTAAACCTATGGTCCAGCATGTGCTGGATACGGCCGGTGGCCTGAACCCCAGCCGCACCCATGTAGTGATTGGCCACGGAGCGGATCACCTGCGCGAGGCGTTGGCAGAGCACAACGTGTCATTTGCGCTGCAGGAAGAGCAGAAGGGAACCGGCCATGCGGTGGCCCAAGCACAGCCACAGCTGGGCAGCGGCATCGTATTGGTGCTATACGGCGATGTGCCGCTGATTCGCCGCGATACGCTGGCGAGTCTGCTGGCCCAGGTAGATGAACAACATATGGGCCTGTTGACCGTCACGTTAGATGACCCCAGCGGCTACGGCCGTATTGTGCGTGACAGCGATGGCCACGCCGTGGCGATTGTGGAACAGAAAGATGCCAACGACGAGCAGCTGAAAATTACCGAGTGCAATACCGGCATTATGGCCATGACCAGCGCTCAGCTGAAGCGTTGGCTGCCCCAGCTATCGGCAGAAAATGCCCAGGGCGAGTACTACCTGACCGATGTGATCGCCATGGCGGCCAGCGAAGGCGTTAAAGTCGCCACGGCGCAGCCCCATAACGCCACCGAGGTGGAGGGGGTCAATAATCGCTCGCAAATGGCCCGCTTGGAGCGCGCCTACCAGCAGCAGATGGCAGAGACGCTCATGGCCCAAGGCGTTGCCCTGGCTGACCCGGCGAGAATTGATGTGCGCGGTAAGCTTACCTGCGGCCACGACGTGTTCATCGACGTGGGCTGTGTTTTTGAAGGGGACGTAGAGCTTGGCGAAGGCGTGCGGGTAGGCCCCTACTGCATTATCAAAAACAGCACGATTGGCGCAGAGAGTGAGATTCACAGCCACAGCGTCATCGACACGACCGTGGCGGCGGGCCTTAATCAGATCGGCCCCTACGCACGGCTGCGTCCTGGCACGCGCTTAGCCGTGAAAGCCAAGGTAGGCAATTTTGTCGAAACTAAAAATGCCGATGTGGGTGAAGGCAGCAAAATCAACCATTTAAGCTACGTGGGCGATGCTCGATTGGGGCGCGATGTGAACGTGGGCGCGGGCACCATTACCTGCAACTACGACGGTGTGAACAAACACCTCACTGAGATTGGCGATAACGCCTTTATTGGTTCCAACACCGCCTTAGTGGCCCCTGTTACGGTGGGTAAGGGGGCCACTGTGGGCGCGGGGTCAACGATTGCTAAAGACGTTGCCGAGCACGCATTAGCGGTCACCCGTAGCCGACAGTTAGAAAAACCAGACTGGCCTCGCCCGGTTAAAAAGGCTAAATAAGCGTATCAGGACGTTGAATAACACGGCGTGATAACGCCTCAGGAGAAAGAGCTATGTGTGGCATCGTCGCAGCGGTTGCGCAGCGCAATGTGCAGGGAATCTTGTTGGAAGGGCTTAAACGCTTGGAGTATCGCGGGTATGACTCTTCTGGCATGACGGTGCTTAACAACGGTGTATTAACCCGTCACCGTGCTTTGGGTAAAGTCGCGGCGCTTGCTGAGCAGTTAGAGGCTGCTGCACTGCCGGGTAACAGCGGTATCGCCCATACGCGCTGGGCAACCCACGGCAAACCCTCTGAGGCTAACGCCCACCCGCACCACAGCAGCGATAACGTCGCGGTGGTGCATAACGGCATTATCGAAAACTACGAGCAGATCAAAGAGACGCTGCAGGGCAGTGGCTATACCTTCACCTCGGAAACCGATACCGAAGTCATCGCGCATCTGTTGGCAGACAAACTCGCCACGGGCAAAACGCTGTTTGATGCGACACAAGAGATTGTCAGTGGCTTGGGCGGTGCCTACGCCCTGGGAGTAATGAGTGCAGCCGAGCCCGGCGTGGTAGTGGGTGCACGCCAAGGCAGCCCCTTGGTGGTGGGTGTTGGTATTGATGAAGCCTTTTTAGCCTCGGACCCGCTGGCGCTGCTTCAAGTCACCGACCGCTTTATCTACCTAGAAGAGGGCGATTTAGTCGAGCTGCGTGAGCATGGGGTGATTCGCATCGTTGACCGCCAAGGCAATGACGTTGAGCGCTCTATTCATATCTTTGAGCATGGCGATGGCGCGGCCAGCAAAGGCGAGTATCGTCATTACATGCTCAAAGAGATTTTTGAGCAGCCCTCCGTCATTAGTGCCGCGCTGGAAGGGCGTTTAAGTAGCCACGGTGTGTTGGTAGAGAGTTTTGGGCCGGATGCGCTGGCGCTGTTTCAGAAAACGCGCCATGTGCATATCATCGCCTGTGGCACTAGCTACCATGCAGGCTTGGTCGCGCGTTACTGGCTGGAGCGCTACGCTGGCGTACCGGTACAGGTTGAAGTAGCGTCGGAGTACCGCTACCGCCACCCGGTGGTACCGGAAGGCACGCTGTTTGTCACGCTCTCCCAATCCGGGGAAACCGCCGATACGCTGGCAGCACTGCGCTTTGCCAAAACGCTCAACTATGTGGGCTCGCTGGCTATTTGTAACGTGCCCGGCAGCTCGCTGGTGCGCGAGTCGGACATGTCGTTGATGACGCGGGCAGGCCCCGAAATTGGCGTCGCCTCGACCAAAGCGTTTACTACCCAGCTCGTGGCGCTGATGCTGCTGACGTTGTCTGTCAGTAAAGCGAAGGGCCAGCCAGAGCAGCCGGAAATAATCGCTGCGCTGCAAGCGCTGCCAGCGTTATGCCAACAGGTGTTAGCGCTCGATAAGCAGATAGAAGTGCTCTCCCAGGCATTTGCTGAAAAGAATCACGCGCTCTTTTTAGGACGCGGCGCGCACTACCCCATTGCCCTGGAAGGCGCGTTAAAGCTCAAAGAGATCTCCTACATTCACGCCGAAGCCTATCCCGCCGGGGAGCTGAAACATGGCCCGCTGGCACTGGTCGATAGTGAGATGCCGGTCATTTCAGTGGCACCCAATGATGACCTGCTGGAAAAGCTGAAATCCAACCTTCAAGAAGTGCGCGCTCGCGGCGGCCAGCTGTTTGTGTTTGCTGACCAAAAGGTGGGTATTAGCCCGCAAGATGATATCCGTGTGCTGGAGCTGCCCGAGGTACACGAAGCACTGGCACCACTGCTTTACACCCTTCCTCTGCAGCTGCTGAGCTATCACGTGGCGGTGTTAAAAGGCACCGATGTGGATCAGCCGCGCAACCTCGCGAAGAGTGTGACCGTCGAATAATTAACGCGTCACAATTAATAACAGTTAGCTGGCATAAAGCGCTTTACAAGATGCGGCGAATAGCCGCATCTTATGCGCTATCGCTGCGTTGCAGCACATAGTTAGTGTGCTTATTATCGTGGCGGTACTCTCTCACCCTGCCAGGATCATGCTGCTATGAAACCACCTAACGCCCTTGCAACTCGGCATCCTGCTTGCCGCGTTGCTTGGTTGTTGACCGCACTTTGCCTTTTTGCTTTTCCTTCGCTCTCCTATGCTGCTGCCGGCCCCCTAGATTTGACCACCTCACTTGCCGGTATTGCCTCCGTGACTATTTTCATTCTTGCCTATGCCTTGGTAATGAGTGAAGAAATTATCCACATGCGTAAATCCAAACCTGTCCTGGTGGCCGCTGGCCTTATCTGGGCCATGGTGGCGTGGGTTTACGTTCAAGCAGGGATGCCCCACGAGGCGGAAAGCGCCTTTAAGGAAACTCTGCTGGAGTACACTGAGCTTCTCTTATTCTTGCTGGTGGCGATGACGTACATCAACGCCATGGAAGAGCGGCGTATTTTTGATGCCTTGCGGGCGTGGTTGGTGCGTAAAGGCTTTAGCTACCGCAGCCTGTTCTGGATTACCGGCTGTTTGGCGTTCGGTATTTCCTCGATTGCCAACAACATGACCACCGCCATGTTGATGTGTGCGGTCGTACTGAAGGTGGCGGAAGGGGATAACAAGTTTATTAGCCTTTGCTGCGTTAACGTCGTCGTGGCGTCCAACGCGGGCGGCGCGTTTAGCCCGTTTGGTGATATCACCACGCTGATGGTGTGGCAGGCAGGACAAGTGCCTTTTGAAGGCTTCTTCGCGTTATTAGTCCCCGCGATAGTGAATTTCATGGTGCCTGCGGTGATCATGAACTTCTTCCTTGTTAACCGTCAGCCAGCCGCGCTCACCGAGAACGTTTGGATGAAGCGTGGCGCTAAACGCATCATCGTCCTGTTCTTAATCACCGTGGCGATCTCGGTGCTGTGCCACTCGGTCCTTTACCTGCCGCCTGCTATGGGCATGATGTTTGGCCTGGGGTTGCTGCAGTTCTTTGGCTACTACCTGCGCCGCAGCCTGCCTCGTTCCCTGGAACGCAAGCGCGAACGCTACTCTCGCCGAGGCGACTGGCAAAAGCTGGAGCAGCTAGGCAGCGTCGTGCCGTTTGATATTTTCAGCAAAATTGCCCGCTCCGAGTGGGACACACTGCTGTTCTTCTACGGGGTAGTGATGTGTGTGGGTGGCCTTGGGTTTATGGGCTACCTGAGCCTGCTCTCCGAGACGCTCTACGGCGGCTGGGACCCGGTATGGGCCAACGTGGTATTGGGGTTAATCTCTGCGGTGGTGGATAACATCCCAGTGATGTTTGCCGTGCTCTCGATGGCACCGGAGATGTCGGAAGGCAACTGGCTGCTGATAACGCTGACCGCAGGGGTGGGCGGTAGTCTGCTCTCTATGGGTTCCGCTGCTGGTGTGGCACTGATGGGCCAGGCACGGGGCATCTACACCTTTGCGGTTCACCTGCGCTGGGTGCCTGCCATTTTATTAGGCTACGTGGCCAGCATCGCAGCGCACTTGTGGATTAATGCGGGCATGTTCTAACCGTTTGTTGATACCTTTGCCTGCTTAGCCCTTTCGGTTAAGCAGGCAAACAAAACGCCCCTTATCTTTCGATAAGGGGCGTTTGCGTTCAGATGCTTTAAAACTAATACGCTATTTTATATTTCAGCGCTTATAAATCGTGCCCGGTAATGACTTGGCAAATATCGGCAAAACTGCGCGCCATGGGAACAACCGTAGTAGGAAGCTTGGCGGGGATTCGGCTACCCATGACCGCCTGAATATCCGTCGCGGAAATGATGCCGCGAACGCTCAACTCCTGATTCGGCTTACGCTCGGTGATCAGCAGGTGCTGCTCGGTAAAGCTTTCCATCGAGAGCACAAGGTCTTCAATGGTCAGCGAAGCCAGCTGCTCTAATGGCATCGCGCTGAGTTTTTCCCAGGGCGTCATGATCATGGCGGCGGTCACTTCAGAGCGTTCTAGGTTGCGCTGTTGCATGGCGAGGTTAATGCGACGTGTGCCAATCACCTCTTTTGCAGTGAGTACGCCGACACAGTGTGCCTGCTTATCCATCACAAACAGTAAGCGAATACCGCCATGACGCATTTTTAGGTGAGCATCATCAATGGGGGTATCGCCAGCAATAGACTGCGGCATGACCTGTGTGAAGTCGGTCAAGACAGATATGGCTGGGCTGTCCGGGGTAAGCTGCTTAGGAGCTGGGGTAGTCAGTAAAGGTGTCGCGCCAAATTGCACTAGCGGCTTACGGTTGTTCAGTAATGTATTCATCGGGGGTACCTCCGTGGTGTGAAGAAGCAGGTCATTAACAACACGCCTGCTCTGTACCTTCACATTTGCACGGAATTCTTATCGCAATCTTAAGAGACCGATGTTGTTACATTTTTTCTCATTCTTTTGCATGGCGCTGAGTGAGAGCATCCCTTGCGAGAACGGCTTTTACACGGAGACCACCGCCAGGGGCATCTTCTAACCTCAACAAGCCTTCATGGCGTTTGACTAGGCGTTCCACGATGGATAGTCCCAATCCTGCCCCTGCGCCTGGGCCTGCCCGTTGGAAACGCTCTATCACCCGGCTCCGTTCTTGGGCCGGTATACCTGGCCCTTGGTCATCTACCATCAACGTAATGCCCTGCATGGCGGCCTCCAGTGTAATGGTAATGGTGCCCTGTTTGGGAGAGTGCTGGATGGCATTACCCACTAGGTTTTGCACCAAGGTCTCAATGGCGCCAGGCTCCTCCTCCATGTTCCAATCCGCCTGGTCATTGGCATTCAAAAGCAGCAGTTGCTGACGCTCGGCTGCTAATGGAGAGAGCTTGGCCAGTGTTTCCTGGGTTTCTAAAAGCACATTGGCGTGGCGAAGTTCAGGCAGCGGCTCCTCTTCTGGGTCGAGCCTAGCCAGCGTTAATAACTGAGACACTAGGCGGGTAGAGCGGGCCACGCCGCTACGCAGGTGGTGCAGGGACTCTTCCCGGTCCTCAGCGTTATCGGCGGTAAGGGCATTCTGCGCATGTAAATCGAGTACCGCGAGTGGGGTGCGCAGCTCATGGGCAGCGTCGGCAATAAAGCGTTTTTCCCGCACGCGCAGCTGGCGCAACCGCTCTAACAGCCGATTTAGCGCCCCGGCAATGGTGTCTAGTTCCTGGGGCAGCGGGTAGAGAGATAGAGGCTTTAGATTATGCGGGTCGCGATCGCGGATTTGCTCCGCCATGCGAGATAGAGGGGCTAGCCCCCAGCCAATTGACCACCATAGCAGTAACGTTAATAGTGGCAAGCCGATGAGATCTGGCAGCAACGTGCGCAACGCTACCGCACCGATCAGCTCGCCGCGCACATCTTCACGCTCGCTCACCACCACACGTTGTGTAGTGTTGGGCACCTCAAGTACATAAACCCGCCAGACGTGCTCATCTACGCTGAGCGTTGAGTAGCCTGCAGGTTGTTGGACCAACGGAGTGTGCGGTGCACTGGCGGAGCGCAGCAGCAGCCGGTCACCTTCCCAAAGTTGAAACGCCAGCGTGTTCGTCTGCTCATTCGGTAAGTGAAATAACGTATCCGTATCAGACTGCTGTAGCGCATTTTCCAGACTTTTTAATAACAGATACTGGTCGTTATCAGGTAAGGGAGCTTGGAGTAGGCCCTCTAATAACATGGCGTTTTGAGCTAAGCTTCTATCGTGCAATGCCTCGATTTCTTGGGCAGCGTAACGATAGCTAATAAAGCCAATAATCAGCATGCTGATGCCAAAAACAAGCAAGACAAGTCCCAGCGTGCGGCGGCGAATAGAGGTCATAGTGTTGCCTTATCAGGCTTATCCATCACATAGCCAATACCCCTTACGGTGCGAATGACATCGGGAAATAGTTTGCGCCTTAGGTGGTGTATATGGACTTCAATCGCGTTGCTTTCTACATCTTCTTCCCAGCCATAAATTAAGCGCGTTAATGTATCGCGAGTAAAAACGCGTCCTGGGTGGCTCATAAACTCCTGGAGTAAGGCCAATTCACGACGAGAGAGTGAAACCGCCTGTTGTTGATACTCCACTATTAGCGTTTGGGGGTTGAGGCTAATACCGCGAAATGTCAGTACACCGTTTGGCTGACCTTGGCTACGACGCAGCAGCGCACGCAGGCGTGCCTTTAATTCATCCACTTCAAAAGGTTTAGTGAGGTAGTCATCGGCACCTGCATCCAACCCTTCAATGCGATTATCTACTGCGTCCCGGGCGGTGAGCACCAAAATAGGCACCTGACTGCCATGACGTCTGATGGCATGCAGGACATCAATGCCATCCACGGTGGGCAAACCAAGGTCAAGAATCACCGCATCAAACGGTTCGTTTTGCAACGCTGTAAGAGCGGTATCGCCATCGGTAAGATGATCAACCGTATAGTGCTCAGGTTTCAGCGCTATGCGGATACCCGATGCTAAACTTGGGTCGTCTTCTACTAATAAGATACGCATCGCGGGGGGTGGATCCTCTTTTACTCTCGGGCTTTTTTCACACTATCTGGAAACGTAACATGACACGTTGCTCGCTACTCGGCCACATTGTCGCGCAGCCATGTCCCAGCCATCGCCAGCGCGAGGCGCTGCTGCACTTAGCGGCTGTGTATGATCCTGCCTTACAGCCTGCGCTGCAGAATGCCTTAACGATGACCAAGGCTGAGCCTAATGCTCATTGGCAGGGCCTATGGGTAGCGATGGATGGTGACAACATAGCGGCCGCCGCCTGGGTCCAGCCGCTGGCGAACCAAACGGCGCAGCTATGGTTACCCAAGCAGAATAACGCCATCGCTCGCGCGCTGTTGGATGGCTTGCAGGATTGGGTAAATGAGCAGCCGATCACGCTCTGTCATGTGGCCTTACCTGCGCCTTGGGCAGCATGGGAAAAGACGCTGGTGGAGAGTGGCATGCGCGTGCTGGCAACGCTAGAGCATCTGGTTTGGCGGTGTCAGACGGTGCGAATGCCTGACACATCACTCACCCTACACCCCTTCGAAGAACTCACGCGAACCCAACAGTTGGCGTTACTAGCGCGGGTGGGCGAAGCGTCCTTGGATTGCCCGGCCCTTCGCGAAGCAGTGCCGGTTAAAACACTGTTAGCAGGTTTTGATGCCCAGGCAACCTCTGCCATGATGCCTACCCCTCGCCACTGGTTTCGGCTCGAGCACCAGGGTGAGACCATTGGGGTCCTACTTCTTGCCACTCAACAGCCACGCTGGAGCCTACAGTTAATGGGGCTTGTGCCTGAATGGCGCGGTCAAGGCCTTGGGCAAGTGGTTATTCAGCAGGCCCAAGCATTAGCAGCTCAATGCGGAGCAAAGCGACTTGCCCTGACGGTGGATGCGCAAAATACGCCCGCACAGCGTGTTTATGCCCGAGCAGGGATGAAAAAGGAGATGCAGGAACGTCTACTGGCGTGGTGCTAATAACGCCAATAGAGTAGGAAACACCCTGTTCAAACACGGCATAGGTTGAATTGCCGCGCTTAGTAGCATTTTCTTACTCTTTACGTTCTCGGTATACTAACTCTATATGCACGTCTAGGCGTCTCGGTTGCCAAAGTGGTGAGTGGCGCTGCCGCGCACAGGGGTTAAGCACAACGTTTTATGACAAAACTCAAGAGGTGGTGAGAGTGAAATCTAAGCTGATCATGAGCGGGCTGGCGGCCCTGGGCGTCATGGCAGGCACATCCGGTGCTTATGCCCAAGATGCTGAACGTGACGCAATTGCTGAGCGCCTAGCGCCGGTAGGACAACTCTGCCTTCAAGGCCAAGACTGTGGTACGGCGGCGGCACCTGCGGCGGCCAGCAGTGGCGGTGGTGGCGAAGTTGATGGTGCAGGGATTTACAACAACGTGTGTATGGCGTGTCACGAAACGGGCGCAGCCGGTGCCCCCGTACGCGGTGACGAGGCGGCTTGGGCAGAGCGCACTGAACAAGGCTTTGCCACGCTGCTGGAGCACTCCATTAACGGTATTGGCGCGATGCCTGCCCGTGGCGGTAACCCCAACCTCTCTGACGAAGAGATGGAAGCGGCCGTTGCTCACTTGGTCTCTCCCGTGATGGAAGTGCCGGAACTGGGCGGCGGCGAAGAAGCGGCAGCAGAAGCGACTGACGAAAGCGCGAGCGATGATATGGCTGCCGCTGACGATGCAGCCACAGCAGAGCCTGCTGCGGAAGAAGCCGCTGCCGGTGGCGATAGCGGTTTAGACGGTGAAGCACTCTACGCCAGCATCGGCTGCGCGGCATGTCATGCTGCTGGTGTGGCTGGCGCTCCCTTGATTGGCGATGCCGATGCCTGGGGCCCGCGTATTGAACAGGGTACTGACGCACTCTACCAAAGCGTTTTCAATGGTAAGGGCATCATGCCGCCCCGTGGCGGTAGCAGCGCTTCCGATGAAGAGATTATGGCTGTCGTAGACTACATGGTCTCGCAAGTACAGTAAGTGGCCGTCTTACCCTATACGTAGGGTAGGGCAGTCAGCCTCTATAAAATATCCACAGGTGGGTAATCCAAACCCCCTGTGGATATTTTTTTGCGCGATACATCGCGCTTGGCCAGCACGCTTATCCCAGCAGCGAGCGCAGTCCGGCAATCGCATCTTTACCGCGTGCCTGCTTTTTCTCCGGGTCCTCTTTATCGGCGCGGCCCTCCCACTCCAAGTCATCCGCGGGCAGCTCATCCAAAAAGCGGCTGGGTTGGCAGTCCATCAGCTCGCCATAGGCCTTGCGCTGGCGGGCCAGCGTCAGCGTCAGTGTGCGCCGGGCGCGGGTGATGCCCACGTAGGCTAAGCGCCGTTCTTCTTCTACGGTGCCCATCTCGATGGCGTTGCGGTGGGGCAGCAAATCCTCTTCCCAGCCCATCAAGTAAACGTGCGGAAACTCCAACCCTTTCGAGGCGTGCATGGTGAGCAGCTGCACTCGGTCCGAGTCATCCTCCTCTGCTTGCTGTTCGAGAATATCTCGCAGCACCAGGCGCGAAATGGCCGCTTCCACCCCGTCGGTTTCCGTTTCGGTGGAATCGGTGGCGTCTTCCGGGTCGCGGTTCAGCGACTTCTCCAACTGGTCGATCAAAATCCACACGTTGGCCATGCGCCGTTCGGCGATGGTGGGAGCACTGGCGTTTTGGTAGAGCCATGCCTCGTAATCCATATCCCGCAGCATATCGCGGATCGCGGCAATGGCATCGCCCTGGTCCATCCGTTTGCGAACGCCATCGATAAAGTGGGTAAAGCGCGAGAGCCGCTCCACGGCGCGGGTAGGTAGGGTTTGCTCAAGCCCTAACTCATGGCAGGCAGAAAACAGTGAGATCGAGCGCTCGGTGGCATAGTTGGCGAGTTTTTCCAGCGTGCCGGGGCCTACTTCGCGGCGGGGCACGTTCACAATACGCAAGAAAGCGTTGTCGTCGGCGGGATTAATCAGCAGGCGCAGGTACGCCATGGCGTCTTTGATCTCGTTACGAGAGAAAAACGACGTGCCGCCGGAGAGCTTGTACGGGATCTGATAGTGCTGCAGCTTTAGCTCCAGTAGCCGCGCCTGGAAGTTGCCCCGGTAGAGCACCGCAAAATCGCGCCATTCGGCTTTTTCTTTGATACGCCGGGTGAGCATCTCACTGGCGACTCGCTCGGCCTCAGCCTCTTCATGGCGGTTCACCACCACGCGAATCGGCGCGCCGTCGCCCATATCCGACCATAGGGTTTTGTCGTAGACGTGAGGGTTGTTGGCAATCAGCGTGTTGGCGGCGCGCAGGATGGTGCCGGTGGAGCGGTAGTTCTGCTCTAACTTGATAACCTTCAGGCGCGGAAAATCCTCCCCTAGCGTGACCAAGTTCTCTGGCCGTGCGCCCCGCCACGCGTAAATCGACTGGTCGTCATCGCCTACCACGGTAAAGGTGGCCCGTTCCGCCATCAGCAGCTTTACCAGCAGGTACTGGGAGACGTTGGTGTCTTGGTACTCATCCACCAGCATGTAGTGGATTTTGCGCCGCCAGCGGGCCAGCGCCTCAGGGTCGCGCTGTAAGAGCACCACCGGCAGTAGAATCAGGTCGTCGAAATCCACCGCGTTGTAGGCTTTTAGGTGACGAACGTAGGCTTCATAGACGCGCGCGGCGAAGTGTTCGTCATCGTCGGCAGCGAACGAGAGTGCATCCCCCGGCAGCACCAGGTCGTTTTTCCAAGTCGAAATTTTGGCCTGCACGGCGTTAATCTGCTCGGCGTCTACCTGGGCATCCTTGTTCATCAAATCCCGCAGCAGCGCCTTGGCATCCTCCGGGTCGAACAGCGAAAACCCCGGCTTGTAGCCCAGGGTTTTCAGCTCGCCGCGAATGATATTGAGCCCCAGGTTGTGAAACGTCGAAACCGTTAGCCCGTGGCCCTCTTTGCCCTTCAGCATCTGGCCCACCCGCTCTTTCATCTCTCGGGCAGCTTTGTTGGTAAAGGTCACCGCGGCAATTTTGCGTGCGCTCATGCCACACTCTTGCACGAGGTAGGCAATCTTGGTGGTGATGACGCTGGTTTTGCCCGACCCCGCGCCCGCCAGTACCAGGCAGGGGCCATCGATGTAGCGCACCGCTTCTTGCTGGCGTGGGTTGAGCCCTTTGATACGGCTAAGAATGCTCTTTGGCGGTTGGGGCGTCATGGCGAAGGGTGACCTCTACAAGTGTTTCGGGGCAATTTCTATTACAATCAGCGACGCTGACGAAGGCGCAGCAGGCAAATACAGCAGGTAACTCATAGGCAGGTGGTGATGTTTGAAGTAGCGCTATTCGAGCCGCGCATGGCTCCCAATACGGGCAACATTATGCGCCTGGTGGCGAACAACGGCTGCCGTCTTCATTTGATCGAGCCGCTGGGCTTTGATCTCGAAGAGAAAAAGCTGCGCCGCGCTGGTTTAGACTACCGCGACCTTGCCAACGTGACCCGTCACGCGGATTTTACGGCGTTTTACACCGCCATGCAGGGGCGCACCATCTGGGCGATTACCACCAAAGGCACCCGCGCCCACAGCGATGCTAGCTTCGCACCGGGGGATGTACTGCTGTTCGGCTCCGAAACCGCCGGGCTATCTCCAGAAGTGCACGCCATGCTTCCGGCGGAGCATAAACTGCGCATCCCCATGCAGCCTAATAACCGTAGTTTGAATCTCTCCAACGCGGTAGCGGTGGTGAGCTATGAAGCGTGGCGCCAGCAGGATTACGCCGGCGCCCTCGCGATCTAGATTTATCCGGCAATGCCGTATTGGTCGCGGTAAGCGCGTACCGCATCGGCGTAGGCGAGCATCTCGCCGCCTGCGTGCTCTTCAAGATACGTCAGCACTTGCTCAAGGGTGACGATGCTGACCACCGGCATGCCGTACTGGGCTTGTACTTCCTGAATGGCGCTCTGTTCGCCCTGGCCGCGCTCCTGGCGGTCGAGGGCAATGATCACCCCACCGGCACGAGCACCGCTCTGCTCAATAAGGCCCATCACTTCACGGATCGCGGTGCCTGCGGTGATCACGTCATCAATGATCAAAATATCGCCAGACAGCGGCGCGCCCACAATGTTGCCACCTTCGCCGTGGGTTTTGGCCTCTTTGCGATTGAAGGAGTAGGGCATATCCAGGTCGTGGTGGTCGGCCAGCGCCGCCGCAGTGACCGCCGCCAGTGGAATGCCTTTATAAGCTGGGCCAA
The DNA here is from genome assembly GCF_014640815.1 of Vreelandella lutescens. Taxonomy (GTDB): domain Bacteria; phylum Pseudomonadota; class Gammaproteobacteria; order Pseudomonadales; family Halomonadaceae; genus Vreelandella; species Vreelandella lutescens. The sequence goes on from NZ_BMHM01000004.1 coordinate 106,585, forward strand.
ACAGCACGTCAGCTTTCAAGCCACTATCCACAATCGCCTGGGCGTAAAAGCGGCCCAGTTTGGCCAGCGCCCGACCGGTTTGAAACAGCCCGGCATTGAAAAAGTAGGGGCTAACGCGGCCAGATTTCAGCGTAAACTCGCCAAACTTAAGTACGCCCTGTTCAATGGCAAAAGCAATGAAATCGCGCTGGTAGGGTTGTAGAGTGGTGGCCACGGCATTCCTCACTAAGCGGTAGGTTTCAATCGGCACGAAAGCAACAATAAAAGTAGGGTAAATGGCAAGTTTTACTCGCTGCCTTTACCCAAACGTCTAAACGTCGGGTATCATACAGCAGCGACGCAAAAGGGACGATTTATGAAAATTGCCAGCATCAATGTCAATGGTATACGTGATGCCGTCGACCGTGGCTTCCTGGACTGGCTGGCTCAGCAGGATGCCGACGTGGTCTGCGTGCAGAACATCAAGGCGAAAAGTTTTGAACTGGGTGACCACATCCTTTATCCGGAAGGCTACGAAGGCTACTTCCTGGATGCCGAGGAGGATGGTTTCTCCGGTGTGGCACTCTATTGCCGCAAAATCCCCAAAGCCATTATGTACGGCCTGGGGTTTCCTCAGTGCGACCACGAAGGACGCTTTCTGCAGGCGGATTATGACCGCTTCAGCATTGCCACCTTCCTGATGCCTGATGGAAGTGACCAAAAAGCCAAGCAGGCGTTTATGGAGCAGTACCAAGAGTACCTGACGAAGATGTCGCGCAAACGCCGCGAATACATCATCTGCGGTACCTGGCACATTGCCCATAAAACCGTGGATTTGGCCAACTGGTCGGACAACCAGCTCACCTCGGGCTTCCGCCCGGAAGAGCGTGCCTGGATGGATCAGGTGCTTGGCCCCACCGGCTTTATCGACACTTTCCGCGAAATTAATCGCGATGCTGGCGAGTACACCTGGTGGCCAAAGCTTGACCAAGACGTGCCCCGTGACCGTCAAGAAGGCTGGCGGATCGACTACCAACTGGTCGGCCCCAACTTCCGTCGTCACGTGGTGGACGCGTGGATTGATTACGATGCGACCTTCTCTGAGTTCGCACCGCTGATCGTTGAGTATGATCTAGCGCTTTAAGCGTTAGCTACTTCCCGCGTCGCACCGCCAACAGGCCAGCTTACCGCTGGCCTGTTGCGTTTCAGGGCTCTGTAATACCGAGTTCCCTTAACCGCGAATCCCCAGCGCTTCACGCTGCTTCTCACGCAGTTCATCACCGGCTTTCTCGGCCAAATCCAGCATCGCGTTCAGCTCTTTACGGTTAAAAGCGCCCGCTTCCGCCGTGCCCTGTACTTCAATCAGCTCGCCGCCTTCGGTCATCACCACGTTCAGGTCGGTGTCGGCTTTGCTATCTTCAGGGTAATCCAGGTCTAGCACCGGCACGCCTTTGTAGATGCCTACTGAGATCGCGCTGACCAGCTGCTTGAAGGGGTCGCCTTTGATCTTTTTTTCTCGCTGAAGGTAGCGAATCGCATCCACCAGCGCCACGCAGCCGCCGGTAATGGCCGCCGTGCGCGTGCCGCCATCGGCCTGGATCACATCGCAATCCACGGTAATGGTGAACTCGCCCAGCTTCTTCAAATTCACCGCTGCGCGCAGGCTACGGCCAATCAGGCGCTGAATCTCCAGCGTGCGGCCACCCTGCTTGCCCTGGGTCGCTTCACGGTTGCTGCGGGAGTGAGTGGCGCGGGGCAGCATGCCGTACTCAGCGGTAATCCACCCCTGATGTTTACCGCGCAGCCAGCGCGGCACGCCCGCTTCCACGCTCGCATTACACAGCACCTTGGTATCGCCAAACTCCACCAGCACGGAGCCTTCCGCATGGCGGGTGTAATCACGGGTTAAGCGAATTTCACGGAGCTGGTCGGCCTCGCGACCGCTGGGGCGAACAACATCAGGACGCATAGCACCTCACATCATGTTTAAAGTGGAAAAGCCCTCTATTGTACACGTCTGAGCGTGCGCGGATGGGCCTATCGGTTAGACTGTTCGGAATCACATTGATGGAAAGGATGCATCGACTTATGGCCGCTTCCCGCCGCGTACACAGCATGACCGCCTTCGCCCGCACCGAGCAGGCCGCCCCGTTTGGCACCCTGCAGGTCGAGATTCGCTCGGTGAACCAGCGCTACCTAGAGCCGCACTTTCGCCTACACGAAAGCCTGCGGGATTTAGAGCCGGTGCTGCGCGAAGCACTGCGCACGCGCCTGGCCCGTGGCAAGGTAGAGTGCAGCCTGCGGTTCGAAAGCGCCGATACCGCCCAAGCACCGGCAGTGAACGCCCAGCGCCTAAAAGAGATAGCCGACGCCCTGGCGGCCATTCAGCAGCAGGTGCCCAGCGCCGTGCCGCCCACCACGCTGGCGCTGCTCAACCAGCCCGGCGTGATGGAAACCCAGCACCTGGACCAAGACGCCATCAAAGCCGCCGCCAAAGCGCTGTTTAACCAAGCGCTGGATGAGCTGATTGACGCCCGCGCCCGCGAAGGCGAAAAGCTGGCCGAGATGATCACCACCCGCCTAGACGCGGTGAGCGAGCAAGTGGCCACCGTACGCAGCCTGCTCCCGCAGATTCTGGAACGCCAGCGTGCCCAACTGCTAGAGCGTCTAGAAGTCGCCAAAACCGAACTCGACCCCCAACGCCTGGAAGCCGAGCTGGTACTGGTAGCCCAAAAAGCCGATGTGGACGAAGAGCTAGACCGCCTCACGGCGCACATTGAAGAAGTGCGCCACCAGCTCACCCAAAAAGGCCCCAAAGGCCGCCGCTTGGACTTCCTAATGCAGGAGCTTAACCGGGAAGCCAATACGCTCTCGTCTAAATCCGTGGTGGCTGAGACGACCCGCTGCGCGGTGGAGCTGAAGGTGCTGATTGAGCAGATGCGGGAGCAGATTCAGAATATTGAGTGATGGAACATTAGTTTTGTTTAATTGATAAGAGCAATTTATCGCCCAGCTCAATCTAGAATAGCGATTTTACTCTCTTTAGATGGGCGTTAAAATTATGGCCCTAGATCCTGGGCGGCTTCCTAAACGTTGCAAAGCAACCTTGGTATTATCAATGGTCGTCTACTACTGATGTGACGTAAAGGCCAACTTGCCCATAGTCAAGGTCCGCTGCAGTAGTTTCAGTCTTAGGAGGTAGATGAGCGGGCGAGAGCTGATATGGCAGATGACGATGACCATAAGCACAAATAAAGGGATGCGCCTCGATGAATAAACACCAGCTCAGCGAGCGAGACATCTGCACCAAGTTCATCACGCCAGCCATTCTGCAGGCGGGTTGGCAACAGCATCAGTTTCGGGAAGAAGTGAATCTTACCGATGGTCGCGTTATGGTGCGGGGAAAGCTGGCTGCGCGGGTGAAAAATCCCAATGCGAAGGGCGGCCCTAAGCGTGCTGATTATGTGCTTTACGCCAGCCCCGGCGTGCCCATTGCCGTTATTGAAGCCAAACAATCAAAATTTTCAGTCGGCCACGGCATGCAGCAGGCGCTGACCTATGCCGAAATGCTGGATGCCCCTTTTGCTCTCAGCAGCAACGGAGCAGGTTTTTTGCTGCATGATCGCACTGGCATTACTCAGCCTATCGAACGAGAGCTCTCACTCAATGAGTTGCCATCCTTGGCAAATTTGTGGCCTCTCTATCAGCAATGGAAAGGCTTGGTAGCGCCGGAAGCGGTAAAACTGGTCGAGCAACCCTTTCATAGCGATGGTAGTGGCAAAGAGCCCCGTTATTACCAGCGTGTTGCCATTAATCGCGCCATCGAAGCAATTGCCAAAGGCCAAGAGCGTATTCTGCTTGTTATGGCGACGGGCACCGGAAAAACCTACACTGCCTTCCAGATCATCTGGCGTTTATGGAAAGCCAAAGCCAAAAAACGCATTTTGTTTTTGGCCGACCGTAACATTTTGGTGGATCAAACCATGCAACAAGACTTTGCCCCCTTTGGCGAAGTCATGCACAAGGTCACTAATCGAGAAGCCAAAAAGAATTACGAAATCTACCTTGCTCTTTATCAAGCGGTGACCGGCCGAGACGAGTGGAAACAAATCTACCGCCAGTTCCCCTCAAACTTTTTTGATCTGGTCGTGATTGATGAGTGCCACCGTGGCAGCGCAGCGGATGATTCTGCTTGGCGTGATATATTAGAGTATTTCGGCAGCGCCACCCATCTGGGCTTAACCGCCACGCCGAAAGAAACCAAAGAGATCAGCAACACCACCTACTTTGGCGACCCCATTTATACCTACTCGCTCAAACAGGGCATCGAAGATGGCTTTCTCGCCCCTTACAAAGTGATCCGTATAGCCACGGATGTGGATGCCGTGGGCTACACACCCGAAAAAGGCAAGATCGATAAACTCGGCCAATTGGTGGAACAGCGCCAGTTCAACACCAAAGATTTTGATCGCAACTTAGTGTTGGAAAAACGCACCGAACTGGTGGCCAGAAGAGTTTGGGAGTATTTGAAAGCCACCGACCCCATGGCCAAAACGATCGTCTTTTGTGACGATCAAGACCACGCCGAGCGCATGCGCCAAGCCCTGGTAAAACTGATTCCAGCAGCTGCTAGTAACCGCCGCTATGTGATGCGCATTACCGGTGATGATAACGAAGGCAAAGCCCAGCTTTCCTACTTTATTGATAATGACGAGCCCTATCCCGTTATTGCCACCACATCTAAGTTGCTGACTACCGGCGTAGATGCCAAAACCTGCAAGCTGATTGTGCTCGATCAAAACATCAATTCCATGACCGAATTTAAACAAATGATTGGTCGTGGCACTCGCCTGCGCGAGGATTACCAAAAGCTCTACTTCACGATCATGGACTTCAAGGGTGCCACACGACTGTTTGCTGATCCGGATTTTGATGGAGACCCCGTCGTCATTTATGAACCCAAGCCTGATGACCCGGTAATCCCCCCTGACAAAATACCGCCGGAAGATCTGCCACCCGATGTCACAGGCACCTCTGGTATTGGTGAAGTGGAGCCTCCACCTTACGATACCGGCACAACCGACGGGTTTGATGATGGCCGCAAAACAGGAGAGAGAGAAGGCCGCACCAAATACGTGATTGGGGATGTCAACGTTCGGGTCGCTGTGATACTCGAACAGTATCTGGACGCCGACGGCAAACTGATTACTGACGACTACCGAGTCCTGCTCAAAGCCGATATTCAAAAAGCCTTGCAGGCTGAATTTGGCAACCTCACCAACTTTTTGCGCCGTTGGAATGGGGCTGAGCGTAAGCAAGTGGTGCTGAAAGAACTTGCCGAACATGGGATACCGCTGGAGATATTGCAGCAAGCCGTTCCCAACGGCCGTGAGCTGGACGCTTTTGATCTGGTGGCTCATGTCGCTTTTAACCAAAAGCCTCTCACCCGGCGTGAACGTGCTAACAAGGTCAAAAAACGCGATGTGTTCGGTAAATACGGCGAACAAGCCCGCGTCGTGCTCGAAGCCCTGCTGGAAAAATTTGCTCACCACGGCGTGCAAGATATTGAAGATGCCAAAGTATTGGAGCTGCCCCCTTTCGACCAATTCGGCAGTAAAACTCAAATCCGTCGCGGCATTTTTGGTGGCGTCGAGCAGTACACCCAAGCCATTCACGAATTAGAAAAAGCGCTTTACGACGATCAAAGCGCTTAATTACGAGTACTGGATAACCTAATGAATCTCAGCAGCACCATAAAATCTATTCAAGACATCATGCGCAAAGACGATGGCGTCGATGGTGACGCGCAGCGCTTGGGTCAGCTCACCTGGCTGCTATTTTTAAAAGTATTTGACCAGCGTGAAGAAGAGTGGGAAGACGATAAAGCGAACTATCAATCACCACTGCCGGAAGAGTTTCGCTGGCGCAATTGGGCCAAAATGAATGACGATGAGCAAGGCAAAAAATCCCATAAAATGGCCCCGTCGGATATCGTCAGTTTTGTTAACAATCATTTATTTCCGGCACTGAAAGAGCTGGACGCCAACGCCAGCCCACAACACAAGGTCATTCGCAGCGTCTTTCAAGATGCCAACAACTACATGAAGTCTGGCACCCAGTTACTGGCGGTGATCGAAAAGCTTGAAGAAGCCATTAACTTTCACGACTTCACCACTCGTTCGCAGATTGGTGATGTTTATGAGCAACTGCTGAACGACCTGCGTGGTGCAGGCAATGCGGGCGAGTTTTACACCCCTCGCGCCATCACACAATTTATGGTTGACCGAGTAAACCCTCGATTGAAGCCACGCACCGAGATCGTGCTCGACCCAGCTTGCGGCACTGGTGGCTTCTTAACCGCCGCCATCGACCATTTGCGTAAACAGCGCACTAATAAATCTAGCACAAAGGAACAGCACGCTATCGAAGCTGCTATTCGCGGCATTGAGAAAAAACAACTACCGCACCTGCTATGCACCACCAACATGCTTTTGCACGAAATTGATATTCCCAGCCAGATCGAACATAAAAACACCTTAGGCAAGGGCTGGAACGAATGGAGTGCTAACGAAAAAGTTGACTGTATCATCACCAACCCACCCTTTGGTGGCTATGAAGATGACACGGTAGGTGGCGACTACCCGACTGACTTAAAAACACGTGAAACCGCCGATATGTTTATGGCGCTGATTATCAAAAAGCTTTTAAAAGAAAACGGTCGTGCCGCCGTGGTACTTCCAGATGGGTTTTTGTTTGGTGATGGCATCAAAGGCACGCTTAAAAAGCTGCTGCTGCAAGAGTGCAAACTGCACACCATTATCCGCCTGCCCAAAGGCGTGTTTGCTCCCTACACTACTATCAAAACCAACTTGCTGTTTTTTACCAAAGGTACGCGGGTAGACGATGGCAGCGAGCATTTCCACACCGACACCATTTGGTTTTACGAACACCCCTATCCGCCGGGCTATAAAAGCTATAGCAAAACCAAACCCATACGCCTGGAAGAATTTAAACCCGAGCAAGACTGGTGGGGCGATGAAAGCGATGACTTTGCCAGCCGCGAAGAAAACGAATTCGCCTGGAAGGTCGATTTTAAAACTAAGCGTGAACAGGCCGAAGCTGCCGCCCAACCGCATTGGGATAATGCTGAGCAGCTTAATAACCAAGCCAGCGCATTGGAAAACCGCATTCGTGACTTGCGTGGCTCTATTAAAGGAAACAACGATAAAACACAACGCCAAAGCGTGGACGATGAAATGGAAAGCTTACGCAGCGAAAGTGAAACGCTGCGCTTAAAAGCCCGCGACGCGCAGTCCGCAGGCGACCGTATTTATTGGCCAATCTTTAATTTGGATATTAAAAATCCGAATGGCCCCGAAGAAGAAAGCCACGACCCTGACGAGCTATTGGTCAAATACAAACAGCTCTTGGGGGAAATTGAAGAAACCGAAAACCAGCTCAAAAGCGAACTGGCGGCAGCCCTTGCTCACCACTTTAGCCCAGAGGCAGAAGACGCATGAGCAAGCCAGCTTTACCGACCGACCAACAACTGCTTGGTGATATCCGCACGCTGATTGAGCAGGGTCGCCAGCAACTGGCCACAACCGTCAACAGCGCACTAACGATCCTCTACTGGCAAATTGGCCAGCGTATTCACCATGAAGTGCTTCAGGGTGAGCGTGCTGCCTATGGCGAGCAAATAGTCTCTACACTGTCGAGACAATTAGAACAGGAGTACGGCCGCGGTTTCTCTGCCAAAAACCTGCGCCACATGCTGCGCTTTGTCGAGGCTTACCCCGATGGGCAGATTGTCTCGACACTGTCGAGACAATTGTCATGGAGTCATTTTTTAGAGCTGATTTATCTAAAAGATACGCTTCAGCGCGACTTTTATAGTCAGATGTGCGCGCAGGAGAGATGGAGTGTGCGCCAGTTGCGGGAAAGAAAAAACACCTTGCTGTTTGAGCGAACCGCCCTGTCTAAACAACCTGAAATGTTGCTAACGCAAGAATTAGCCAACCTGCGCCAAACAGGCTCGCTGAGCCAAAACCTGGTGCTCAAAGACCCTTACGTTCTTGATTTTTTGGGTCTGAATGACCGCTACCTGGAAAAAGATCTGGAAGACGCTATTCTGCGCGATCTGGAGCAATTTCTGTTGGAGCTAGGAGCCGGCTTTAGCTTTGTCGCACGGCAAAAACGCATCCAGATCGACAGCGATGATTTTTACATCGACCTGTTGTTCTACAACCGCCGGCTGAAACGGCTGGTCGCTATCGACTTGAAACTGGGCGACTTTAAAGCTGAGCATAAAGGCCAAATGGAACTCTATCTTCGCTGGCTCGCCAAACACGAACAGGAAGCCGACGAAGCCCCACCGCTGGGGATTATTCTGTGCAGCGGTAAAAAGCAGGAGCAGATCGAACTGTTAGAGTTGGATGCTAGCGGTATTCATGTCGCTGAATATTTGACTGCTTTACCCCCCAAAGAAGTACTACAAGCCAAATTGCATCAGGCCATTGAAAACTCACGGGCTCGCCTCGAAAACCGTGGGGAGGACAGCTAAATGGACGCACAACAGTTTTTGGCTGAGTTTGGTCATATCGCCAACGCACCGGGGGGCGTGGCGCGGTTGCGGGAGTTGGTTTATCAGTTTGCCGTAACAGGAAGGTTAACACTTCAGCTAGAAGAAGATGGTACTGCGGACGTTGCACTATCGAACATTGCTCGTATCCGCCAGGGCCTGATTACCGAGAAAAAGTTTAAGCGTTCACCCAAGCTTGAGTCTGCACCATTAACACCTCCAGCTATTGTAATTCCGCCCAGTTGGCGATGGAGCCGATTACTGGATCTAGGTGAAATCAATCCCCGCAATCAAGTCCAAACTGATAGCGAATCTGTGGTTATGGCCACATTTGTTCCTATGGCCGCAGTTTCTGAAAATCACTCAGAAGCTATTGCAGGTGTAGTAAAGCCATGGGCAGAAATCAGCAAAGGTTACACTCATTTTGCTAACGGCGATGTGTTGCTCGCCAAAATTACGCCGTGCTTTGAAAACGGCAAATCAGCGGTGGCTCGTGGGCTTGAGTTTGATATTGGCGCTGGTTCTACAGAATTTCATGTTTTCCGCCCCATAAGCCAAGATATAAACCCAGCTTATATATACCTTTTCGTTCGCTCGCCTTTGTTTAGAGCCAAGGGCGAAGCCAGCATGACAGGTACTGCTGGGCAAAAACGTTTACCCACCGACTACTTTGCTCTTTGTGCTATGCCGTTGCCGCCGACTGATGAACAATCTCGCATCGTCGCCAAAGTCGATGAGCTGATGGCTTTATGCGATCAGTTAGAAGCGCAGCAACAAAAACGCCGCACGCTGCAAAATCAGTTGCGCCATGCCACCCTGCAAGCCGTTGCCACCAGCCAAAGCCCCCATGAGCTGCAAGAAAACTGGCAGTGTCTAGAAGGCAATTTCGGGCAACTGTTTTCCACGCCGGAGGATGTGGCCGCTTTCAGAGGATTAATACTCGATTTAGCCGTATCGGGAAATCTATCTGATATTGAGCTCCGTCATGACTCAACGGGCACTGAACTGCTGGAGACGATAACGAAACAAAGAGTTGCTTGGTCAAAGGAAGCCGATGATCAGGAGAAAAAAGAAGCACAAAGCATGCTCAAGAAACTACGTACGCAGCAGTTCAATGTTCCTGACACTAAGCTACCAGAACACTGGATATGGGCTACATTTTTACAAATTTCTAAGGCTATTGTGGACTGTCATAATAAGACTGCACCTTATGTGGCGAGCGGAATTCATCTGATTAGAACAACTGATATTCGCAACGGTGAAATGAATTTAGCCAATACAAGAAAAATTACCGAAGAAACATTCTCCTACTGGGCAAGAAGAATGCCGCCTAAAGCCGGTGATATTTTCTTTACAAGGGAAGCGCCAATGGGTGAAGCGGCAATTGTGCCCGAGGGGGAAAAGGTATGCCTTGGTCAGCGCACAATGCTTATCCGGTTATTTCCTGAGTTATTTAATAATCGATTCCTGCTTTATGTGATTAGAAGCCCCAGTTTTCAGAATCGCATGGTGGAGGCTGCAATTGGAATGACGGTAAAGCACTTGCGCGTGGGCGGCGTTGAAGATCTAGTGGTTCCGGTTCCTCCAAAGCAAGAGCAAGACTCAATTGTTAAAATCATCGATGCGCTGTTTGAAGTATGTAATCGCTTTGAGAAACAGTTATCAAAAAAGCAACTCATCGCAGCGAACTTAGTATCAAGTGCAGTTGTCGCCCTCACCGGTATCGCTATCGAGCAAGAGGAGGAACCCATGAAAGCCCCAAAAACTGAACTTGTGGCTCCGGTACGCTTGGGCACGCCGCCTGATGTCAAAGCCCAGGCACCGTTGGCTACGATCCTAGCCCGCCATAACGGTGAAATGAGTGCCAAAGATTTATGGCAGCGCTTTGGCGGTGAGATCGATGCTTTTTATGCACAGCTAAAAATAGAAGTAGCCCACGGCTGGCTGCTGGAACCTGCTCCCGCTGAAATGTTGGAAAAGTAGAATAAGGACATCCTATGCAGCTTCGCACTTTAGTCATTCCGCATTTCAGAAACCTGCGCCATCTTAAGATGACTTTTGCCACCGAGCTGGAGCAGGTCGCGGGTATTGCCACGAGCGAGCCTGCCAAACGTATTCGCAGCCATGCATTGATCGGCCAGAACGGTACCGGCAAATCCAATCTGATAGAGGCACTGATCACTTTGTTTCGCGATGTGGATCTCGACCAGGAGGCGGCTTTTGACTACACCCTGGAATATGAAATTCGTGGCCATATCGTGCGTATTGAAGCGGATACCGCCAAACAAAAACGTCCCTATGTGTGGGTCGATGGCAAAAGCGAATCGCAAGGATTTCTGGTAAAGCATGCGAGAGTCTATTTACCCTCACATGTTTTCGCCTATTACTCAGGAAAGAATGAACGTATAGAGTCATTATTTCGCACTCATCAAGAACGCTACAAGCAATTGCTTCGGCAGGATGATGACGACTTAATGCGCAGGCTCTTTTACTGCCGAGGTGGGCATAGCCAATTGGTATTGCTAGCGTGTTTGTTATCTGAAGATCCCGTATTCAAGAAGTTATTGGGTAACTTAAACATCGAGGCAATAGAGTCCGCTTTATTTGTGCTTAAAAAGCCATATTCTGCCAAGAATTTGGACGAGAGTGATATCGAACTTGGAGACTCACGCTTTTGGTACCGACGCGGGACAGTCGTAAATGGATTTCTCGAAAAACTTTGGCAAGTTGCTTGGGCGCCGGTTCAAGAAACAAAGCAGATAGCAGTAGATTTTCGCCGACGGCCAGAGAAGCAAGAGCTGCTGTACTTATTTGTTCCCAATAATCAAAGTCTTAAGAAGCTGGGCGAAGAAGTAGGCACTCCCGAGCGCTTCTTCCGCTATGCAGAGGCAGCCTATATTGGCGACTTATTGGAAGAAGTTCGCATTACTGTTAAGAAGTCAAAGGGGCATGGAGGGGACGTTGAATTCAAACAACTCTCCGAAGGTGAACTGCAAATGCTCACCGTACTTGGACTGATGCGCATCACCCGTGAAGACCACTGTTTGTTCTTATTAGATGAACCTGACACCCACTTGAATCCCATCTGGAAGTTACGTTACTTCGACGATATTGAAGGCGTTCTAAGCTCAGAAAAAGATTCTTTGGTACAAGGCGAATCTCAAATTTTAATCACCACTCACGATCCGATGATGGTAGGGAGCCTGAAACGCGAACAGGTACACATTTTACGCAAACACGGCGAACGCTCGGTGGTTGAGTCACCAGACGTACATCCACAGGGAATGGGTGTTACTGGCTTGCTCAAGAGCGAACTATTTGGTTTATCATCCACACTAGATATTGAAACCGAGCGACGTTTGTTTCGGCGTAATGAGTTGTTTGTGCAATCACCACGCACCCCCGAGGAAGATGCTGAACTTTCGAGGCTCTCTGCTGAGTTAGCTGATCTCGGCTTTTCTACTACCGATTTCCGTGACCCTGACTACGCCTTGTTTGTACGTAAAATGGCCCAGCATCGCAAGTTTCGTAAGCCAGTGCTAACGCCGGAGGAGCAGGCAGAGCAGGATACAATTGCCAGTTCTATTATCGATGAGATATTACGATCGGAGGATGACCTGTGATCTGGATTGAACTTGAACACAAACTACCAACCGATACCAATATTCCGAATTGGACACCTTGGACTCAAGACCAATGGAATGTTTGGCTGGCTAAGTCTGCTCAATTGGTGGCTGACTTGGCAGAGCTGGATGCAGCAGGTGAACGTGATGCGCGTAATGCATTGATAGACGCGAACAGCATCCACTGGGGCAAGCTGAAGCCATGGCTTTTAGCGCTATCGGACGGCAAGTGCTGGTTTTCAGAAGTGCGCGAATTATATTCACACTATGATGTAGAGCACTTTCGGCCAAAAAAGCAGGCTAAGGAACTGGATGAGAACGAGCGTGACGGTTACTGGTGGCTTGCTTTCGATTATATGAACTTACGTGCCTGCGGCAATGTGGGCAACCGTAAAAAAGGGGGGTGGTTTCCATTGCAAGCGGGTTCATTGTGCTCCTCATACAGCAATCCTTGCGAGGAATCCGAAACCCGTTATCTGCTTGATCCCATAGACCCAACTGATGTCTCGCTACTTGCTTTCGATGAAGAAGGCAAAGTCATAGCGGCGCCTGGTGCCTCTGCGTGGGAGCAGTTGCGTGTCGAGGAAACAGTTAAGCGACTCAAGCTCAATGAACATGCGCGACTGGCAGAAGAGCGTAGAAAAATTTGGCAAAAAGTTAACAGGCTAGTCGATGCTTATGAGTCAACTAAAACACGCTGCGCGAATGGCAACAATCCTGCAGGTAGAGAAAAATTGAAAGCCGTGTGTACTCAAATACGTGAAATGACAGCAACGACTGCTGAGTTATCATCTGTTGCACGCTGGTGCTTATTCCTACGCAATAACCCGCAGCTTTCAAGGCTAGCGGGGTAAGAACATTAAGCAAGCTTTCTATCAATCTCAATGACTTGTGGCGCTTCAGTTTTGATGGATAGCTTCTAGTGGTCTCTACCCGTAGTAGAGTGCGATAGTACACCCAGCTCAATTCGGTACGCACTGTGTTCCGCTTTGGAAAGCTTTGATAAAACTGGCGCATATTACGCAAGTTGGAAACATCAAAGCCCTTGCCCAGCCGCTCGGTAAGTTGTTGTGAGAGCTGCTGTAGTTGTTGCTTACCATATTCAGCACGACGATTGCCTTGCTGTTCGTGCTCGACAATCAAACGGCCTATTTCCCAGTAGCTTTGTACCATGGCCGTATTCACGGCTTGGCGAACCTGCCCGCGTGCTTGCGCTATCTGTTGAGTAATCGCGCTAACAAGGCGGCTAAAAGCGGTTGGGTTCTGCTCCGTCATAGGCTTAACCCCTGGCGTTAGAGTAATGTCAGCTGGCTGAGGCCTAACAATATCAAACTTTGCCGATAGAAAGAGTTGGCGACGGCGATCATATCAACAGTGCGTATAGCCAACTGCTTCGCTCACAGCCCCAACAACTCCTCAACCGGCAAGTGGCTGGTCGCCTTCATTTCTCTAAGCGAGAGGTTGGAGCGGATGCTCGACACGCCGGGCAGCTGGCGCAGTACCGTTTCGACGAAGTGGCTGTAGTCGTCCAGGTCTTTGGCGACCACTTGCAGTAGGAAGTCGGCCTCGCCGGTGGTGTTGTGGCAGCTCAGCACTCGAGAGCTTGATTGGATGATGCGCTCGAACTCTGCCGTCGCGGCTTCGCTGTGTTGGGTGCAGGTAATCTGCACGAAGGCCAGTACGCTGGCGCCAACTTTGCGTCGATTGAAGATGGCTTGATAGCCTTCGATCACCCCTAGCTCTTCCAGACGCTTATGCCGTCGCCAGCAGGTGGCTTCGCTCAGATGCAACTGTTCGGCCAGCCGCGCGTTGGGCATTCTGCCATCAATCTGGAGTAACGCTGCTAATTTGGCGTCTTTTTTATCCAATGCGCTCATATTGCAAGTCTCTTTCTTATTCACACGATAAAGAGAAAGAGTGCTTCACATTGGTCAGTGTTGTCCACGATATGGAAAGCTCATTTCAGGCTAGGCTCGCTATAGTAGCGTTAGCGAATCCGCAGCCTAAACGTTCAGGAGTGGCCCATGAAAGCCGTCGTATTCGAGCAGTTTTCCACCCCGCCCACTATTCAGCAGGTGCCGGACCCGACTCCCGAGCCCCACGGCGTTGTGGTCAAAGTTATGGCCAATGGCGTATGCCGCAGTGATTGGCACGGCTGGATGGGGCACGACGCGGATATTCGGCTTCCCCATGTGCCGGGGCACGAGCTGTCCGGCGTGGTGGAAGCGGTGGGCAAGGACGTGACGAAGTGGCGGGTTGGGGATCGTGTGACCGTGCCTTTCGTGGGCGGCTGCGGCACTTGCCAGGAGTGCAACGCAGGCCACCATCAGGTATGCGATGCTCAATTCCAGCCAGGATTTACTCACTGGGGGTCGTTTGCCGAGTATGTGGGTATTCACTACGCCGATGTGAACCTAGTCGCCCTGCCAGATACCTTAGCGTTCGACACCGCCGCCAGCCTGGGCTGCCGGTTCGTGACCTCTTTTCGTGCGGTGGTGGATCAGGGCCGTGTGTCCGCCGGGCAGTGGGTGGCCGTGCACGGCTGCGGCGGTGTGGGGCTGTCGGCCATCATGATCGCCAGCGCTGCCGGTGCGAACGTGGTGGCGGTGGATATTTCCGAACAGGCGCTCGCCCTGGCGCGCCAGTTGGGCGCGGTGGCCACGGTGAATGCCAACCAAGCGGCCGACGTGGTGGAGGCGGTGGTGGAGATCACCCAAGGGGGCGCGCACGTCTCGCTGGATGCGCTGGGTCACCCCACCACCTGCTTCAACTCTATTAGCAATTTGCGAAAGCGCGGCAAGCATATCCAGGTAGGATTGATGCTGGCAGATCACAGCACGCCTGCCATTCCCATGAGCAAGGTGATTGCCAACGAGCTGGAAATTCTGGGCAGTCATGGCATGCAGGCCCATCGCTACGGTGCCATGCTGGCGATGATTAAGTCAGGCAAGCTGGCGCCTGAAAAGCTGATTGGCCGCCGGATCACGCTAGAGGAGTCGGTGCAGGCGTTGATCAACATGGATAAGTTTGAAGGCGTTGGGGTCACCGTCGTCACGGAATTCTGATAAAAGAGGGGAAGACTGTTCTCACCAGAGGGCTCGCCCGTGTTCAACCTGCGTATCTTCACCTTGTGCATGCTCTCGAGCCTGCTTAGCCTCTTACCCCTCACCACCCACGCCAACACCGCCACCTGGCAAGCGCTCCAAGAGGGCGGTTTGGTCATCCTCATGCGCCACTCGCTGGCCCCTGGCATTGGTGACCCGCCGGGGTTTGTGTTGGAGGTGTGCGAGACCCAGCGCAATCTTTCCAGCGAAGGGCGTGCCCATGCGGCGGCGGCGGGGCAGGCGTTGCGGGAGCGGGGCGTGGCGATTGATGCGGTGTATAGCTCCCAGTGGTGCCGGGCGTTGGAAACCGCTGAGCTGATGGCGCTGGGGTCGGTGGTGCCTGCGCCGTGGCTGAATTCGTTCTTTCGCGGGCGTGGGGATCAGGTGGCCATTACCCAAGCGGCTCGTGAGCGTATGGCGGGGTGGCAGGGGCCGGGGAATATGCTGCTGGTGACGCATCAAGTGAATATCACGGCGCTGACCGGTGGCGGCGTTAGCTCGGGGGAAATGGTGGTTGTGCGCCCGCAAGAGGAGGGCTTCACGGTGGTGGGGCGGCTGAGCGTTCCCAGCCGTTAAGGCTTTCTATTCATTTCCTTCAATGAACCGGGGCAAATTATTCGCTCCTCATCCGTCAGCTGAGGTTTTACGCTGGGCGTATTGATAAGGAGAGCATTATGTCATCAGCCAATACTCCATCCGTTCGCCGTGTGGTCGCTCAGCATCCTGCCCATCGGGATGATATCGGTGATTTGGTCACCCGCCGGCCGCTGCCAGGGCCGGGGTTAGATCAGCTCGATCCGTTTCTATTCTTGAATCACCACGGCCCGCAGGTTTACCCGGCCAATAACCGTGGGCTGCCCTTTGGGCCGCACCCGCACCGTGGGTTTGAAACGGTAACGTTTATTCTGGAAGGCTCGCTGGCCCATGCTGATAGCGCCAAGCACCAGAGCGTGATTCACGCAGGTGGCGTGCAGTGGATGACCGCAGGTAGCGGCATCGTGCATGCAGAAATTTCGCCAGAAGCGTTTCTGCGCGAGGGCGGCCCGCTGGAAATCTTGCAGCTGTGGGTCAACCTGCCGTCGCGGCTGAAGATGAGCGAGCCGCGCTACGTGGGTTTGCAGAAGGACGGCATCCCCGCTGTTCAACTGGCAGGCGGCGGTACGCTCAACCTGATTGCCGGTGAGTGGCAGGGGCAAGCAGGCCCGATTGAATCGCTGACGGGCGTGTTCATGTCGACGCTGGCGCTACCTGCGGGCGCGCGTGAGCAGCTCCCCGTCGCCCCTGGGCGGCAGGTGTTTTTGTACGTGGTGAGTGGTGACGTGATGGTGGGCGGCGAGCCTGTCAAAGCGCATCATTTGATTGAAGTTGATCGTGACGGCGAGAGCCTTGCCATCGAGGCAGCGAGCGATGCGCGCCTGCTGTTTGGCCATGGCGAGCTGATTGATGAGCCGGTCTACTCCCACGGCCCCTTCGTGATGACTACCCGCGATGAGATCGTCCAGGCGGTGGAGGATTACCAGAACGGTAAGTTTGGCGGGCTTACGCTTTAAAGACCCGCTAAACCGGCTCGCCGCGATAGTAGTGCCATAAAAACAGCGACCCCACGCTGCGCCAGGGAGCCCAGTGCTCTACCAACTGGCGGGCTTGTTTCGGCGTGGGTTTGTTCTCCATACTCTTCAAGCGGCCTAGCGCTACCCTGAGGGCGAGGTCGTCGGCTGGGAAAATGTCGGGCCGCTGGAGCGAGAACATCAGGTAGATTTCGGCGCTCCAGCGGCCAAACCCGCGCAGTTGAGTAATGGCGGCAATGGCTTCGTCATCGCTAAGATGCGCTAAGCCATCGGCGCTAAACGTGCCCGAAAGCTCGGCGTCGGCCAGCCCTTTGGCATACTCGATTTTACGCCACGATAGCCCCGCATCGCGCAGCGCTTGGCCTTCCACCTCCATCACCGCCTTGGCGTGCAGTTCCGGCAGCAGTGTATTCACCCGGCCCATAATCGCCCGAGCTGCTTCGGTGGAGATCTGCTGGCTAACGATGGTCGAGAAGAAGGTGGCAAAGCCTGGGTCGCGCTGGCGCGGGTTGGGCGCGCCGACTAAGGGGTACGCGCGGGCAATGTCGGGGTCGGCATTGGCCAGTGCCTGCATGGCGCGTTCAATCATAGCAACGGACGTGTGATCAGACGGCATGATGTCTCCTGGAAAAATGAGTAGAAAAATGCTCATTAATCGCATTTTGATCTGAATTTGAGTATTAAAATGCACATTATGGTGCTTTAAGCTACACTTTTGAGCATTAAACTACTCAATTAAGGTGAGCTGTGTTGCTAACCGTTCAAGCCTTCCATCAAGGGCAGTGGCACGATGCCGCCGAGCTGATCATCGAGCAGCCAGAGCGGGGCCGTCGAGGGCCTGCACGTCTGGGCTACCTGACGGATTATGCCCTTGAGTGGTTGGATCGCGACGATGAGCACGCCTGTAGCCTTCGTTTGCCTATTGAGTTGATGAATACCCATCAGTCGCCACGTTGGTTCGCTTTTTTAGACGATATCATGCCCTCTGGAGCCAGCCGACGTTACTGGGTCACGCAGTTGGGAATAACGGCGCTTAGTGAAGCGGAGCAGGATGCCGCGCTATTGGCCCAGGGCACGATTGCGCCGGTGGGCAATTTGCGCATCAAAGAGGCTCTTCCTGAGCGCCCTGCTGGCAGCACGCTTGAGCACCAGCGCTTTGCGTTGGCTGACGTCGTCAATCGGGATAGTGATTTTCTTGCCTATGCGCAGCAGATGGGGGCCGCCGGGGGCGGTGCGACCGGAGCAGGTGGCGAAGCGCCTAAGCTGCTGCTGCGCTGTTCGCCAGATGATCAGGTCTGGATTGATACCTACCAGGATGATCTTACGAATATCGATCAGCACTATTTGGTGAAATTTCCTCGCGGTCAGCGCACCGTGATCGATAGCGACATATTGCGTGCGGAGTATCATTTCTATCACGAGCTAGCGGCATTGGGTGTCGCGGCCATCGATACCCAAGGGATGAGGTTAATAGAAGGTGAGCGTTATCCATCGCTATGGTTGCCCCGCTTTGACGTTGGTTATCAAGGGGGGGCGTGCACGCTTTATGGCTTGGAGTCTGTGTATTCAGCCATGGGGAAGGAGCCGGGAAGCTTTTTGAATCATTTTGCCGTGATTGAGGCGTTGGTGGGTCTGTTGAGCCAACAGTTCCGCGTGCGTGAGCCGGGTGGCCATTTCGATACGGCGAGCTTTGTCAGTGAGTGGGTGAAACGCGATCTGCTCAATATTGCGTTTGCTAACAGCGACAACCATGGCCGTAATACGGCGCTGCTGAAAACGCCGCAAGGTATCTGGTGGGCACCGGTGTACGATTTTGCGCCCATGAAGGCTGACCTAGAGGGAATTGTAAGAACCACCACTTGGGGAACGCCGTTTGAGGAAGGACGGGAGTTTAATTGGCCCGCCATTGCGGAACATCTAAGCGTCTATATTCCCCCAGAACAACTGATGACAGAGTTAAAAGCGCTGGGAAGTCAGCTAGTTGGCCTGAAAGAGCGACTCGCTGCGCGGGGCGTGCCCGACGCCTTACTGGCATCGAGAGCGGTGGGGTTTGATTATTTGGACACTAAGCTGCAGCGCTGGGGGTTGCTATGAAGCGCAAAGAACTCTCTAGCATTGAGCGTGAGGCGCTGCTGACGACGCTCGCGACTCAACTGGTGCGTGAAGAAATCAGCTCGGGGCAGGTGTTGCGTCAGCTACGCCGGGACGTACTGGGCATGTCGCAGACGCAATATGCTGAGCGGGTGGGTATCAGCCGTCGCACGTTGTCTGATTTGGAAGCTGATAAAGCAAGTCCTACCGTAGCGCTGCTCAACCAAGTCTTCCGCCCTTTGGGCCTGCAGGTCGGCTTACTGCCGCGTAACCGTGAGTTGCGCGAGCGGTTGTTGTCGGTGGAATCTTCTACCGTTTGACCCCCACGCTTGATGAATGAGTTTGCACGCTAACTTTTTTAGCGTCATATATTCCTACTTTCGTCTAATCCTGCCATCATTTGACGCAATCTAAGACCGTTTTGATAAGCAGGCGCTTTATCCAGCGCTTGGGGAGAGAGGTATGCAAGAGTCGTCATCGGGGCTGGCGCGTAACCCGCGATTGGCAGAGTTTGTTCTGGCGCTGGGCGGGTTTGGCATTGGCACCAGCGAGTTCGTCATTATGGGGTTGATGAACCGCGTGGCGGAGGATTTAGCCGTGACGGTGCCCCAAGTAGGCTATGCGATTAGTAGCTACGCCCTGGGCGTGGTGGTGGGTGCACCGCTGATTTCCGCGCTGGCTGCACGGGTACCCAGGCGGGCGCTGCTGATTGCGCTGATGCTGGTGTTTGCCGTGGGCAATATTGCCAGCGCCATGGCACCGGGGTTTTGGTCGTTTGTGGGCCTGCGCTTTTTGGCGGGGCTGCCTCATGGTGCTTACTTTGGCATAGCGGCGCTGGTCGCGGCTGGAGCAGTGCCGATTGACCAGCGAGCGCGGGCTATTTCAAGAGTAATGATGGGGCTCACGGTAGCCATTTTGATTGGCGCGCCGTTGGGGACCTGGGCGGGTAACGCCTTTGGTTGGCAAATCGCTTTTGCTGGGGTGGGGGTTATTGCGCTGTTAACGGCGCTGCTCATTCGGTTATGCGTGCCGGTTCAGCCGTTTGATGCCCACGCCAGCCCGTTAAGAGAGCTTTCTGCACTGGTGAAGCAGCGGGTGCTGGTTACCATCGCAATTGCCTGTATTGGCTGCGGCGGTATGTTCTCGATTTTCAGCTATGTAATGCCGACGCTGACCCAGCAGGCGGGCATGAGCGAAGCGCTGGGGCCGCTGGTGTTGGTGATTTTTGGCTTGGGTTCTATCGCCGGGAACTTGGTAGGCGGGCGCATGGCGGATAAGAACCTGATGCGGGCAATACCCACCATCTTGGTGTGGTGTGCTGTGGTGCAGGGGCTCTTTTACTTTGCTGCCAACGAGGTGTGGTCGGGGCTGCTGTTTGTGGGTTTGGTAGGGACTAGCATGGCGCTGGCGCCTTCGCTGCAAACCCGTTTGATGGATGTAGCTGAAGACGCCCAAACCATGGCGGCATCCATGAACCACGCGGCCTTTAACGGGGCGAACGCCTTGGGTGCGTGGCTTGCAGGTTTGGCGATTAGCGCCGGGTTTAGCTGGTCGAGCACGGGGCTGGTAGGTACCGGGCTTGCGCTATGTGGCTTGGTGATTTTTGCTTGGGGGCGCTGGTTGGAAAAACGCACTTACCCAGCGCAACCGTCAGTCGCTCAGTGTTATAAATAAGCTATTGCTAAATAAAGGCTTAGGTTATTTAAAGTGGCAAAAAGCGCGCAACGTTCCTAGGGTGTAAAGGTGCAACCCATAAGGAGGTGACCTATGCATAACCTAGAGAAGACATCGCGTGCTGTAACTCCGCGCCTCGTAACATTAAGTGCTCTTGCTGCCCTTACCTTAGCGCTAGCGGGCTGTGGCTCCACCACCGGTGAACGGGCCGCCAGCGGTGCCGGGGTGGGTGCTGCCGTGGGTGCAGGGGCCGCAGCGGTAACCGGTGGCAGCGTGACCCAAGGTGCCGTGATTGGCGGTGGCGTGGGTGCTGCCACCGGTGCCGCCACCGATGAGGACGATATCAACCTCGACTAACTCGCCCCACTAGCGGCAAAGCCTGAAGCCGCGCATGCCTAAATGAAAGTGGTCGGCATGCGCGGCGTTATAGTCTGGCCCCAGTACGTTGCCGAAGGTATCACACGCGCCATCTCGCGCTGCGCGTAAAAACTCCCCCGCGTTACCCGCGTCATCCCAGTCGTTGATCAGTGAAATCTACTGGCCATTCTCAAACTGAAACCCGACCACATCCAGCGCTTCGGCGGTGGCGTGCTCGCTACGCCGCCCCGTCTCACGGCCATACACGTTGCGGCAGGCAAAGCTACCCACGTGGTTCACCTGGGCGACCCGGCTACCCATGATCTCCTGCGCCGCAGGCTGCAAGGCATGGCGTTCATACATCACCCATGCAATGGCCAGCGGGCACGACGCCACAAAGCTTTGGCTAAAGCGTACGCTGCTGCTCTGCATGCGGACAATGTTGCTGAGCGGGCAGCTGGCGGTGGGCGAGTAGTCGGCTAGGGGCGTATAGCGAAGCTCGCCTTCTGGTACGGTGTCCAGCGCTGCCAGGCAGGCATCGCGGTCATCGTTTAAACGCTTGAGCTTCAACTGCGTGACCGGTGTGATGGGATCATCTACATGTAACGGGGCCCAGGGTGCCCAGTGGCGGGGGATCTCAATAATACCTTTCTGTAGCGCGACCCCTAGCGCAATCAGGCATAAAATAATCACTGTGCTGCGCATGCTGACCTCCTTGTGGCTTCTTGGAAACGCTACAGTCCCTGCCATGGGTGTGCGATACTGCGCACCATTCTAACGTCGGCAGCGTCCGACCTGCGTGATAACGAACGACCATTTTGACTAACTAGGGAAGCGCTTCATGTCCCAGGGTACGCTTTTTATTGTTTCTGCCCCGTCGGGCGCGGGTAAAACCAGCCTCGTACGTGAGCTGATCGAAAGCCTGGATGGTATTCAGGTGTCGGTGTCGCACACCACCCGCGCCAAGCGAGACGGTGAAGTGAACGGCGTGAACTATCACTTTACCCAAGTACCTGACTTTGAAGCCATGATCGCCCGGGGCGACTTCTTTGAGTATGCCAAGGTCTTCGACAATTACTACGGTACGTCGCGTCAGGCGGTTCAAACCCTGCTAAACGCGGGGCAAGATGTGATTCTTGAAATCGATTGGCAGGGTGCTCAGCAGGTGCGTGAACAAATGCCCTCTGCGGTATCGATTTTTATCCTGCCGCCGTCATGCAGTGAGCTGGAACGCCGTCTCTCAAGCCGTGGTACCGATGAGCACGCAGTGATCGCACGGCGCATGCGCGATGCGGTCAGCGAGATGTCTCACTACGATGAGTACGACTACTTAGTGATTAACGACGACTTCACCACCGCCCTGCAAGAGCTGCAGTCTCTGGTGATCAGCCGCCGCTTAACGCGTGCTGCAATGCAAGAACGCCACGCCCCCTTGCTCGATGCGCTCTTGTCACAAGCGCCTAGCGTCGAGTAATCTATCAGGTTCTATCACCACTCTTTTCGCTGGGTCGGCGGCATTGTTCCATCATGCCGGCCCGGCGTCGTTATTACAGGAAGGCCCCCATGGCTCGCGTAACCGTTGAAGATTGTCTAGAAAATGTAGAAAACCGCTTCAAACTGGTGATGATTTCTACCCAGCGTGCTCGCCAGCTGGCCCGCGGCTCTCGCGATGCGCTGCTGCCCTGGGAAAACGACAAACCCACCGTGATGGCGCTGCGTGAAATTGCCGCTGGCCTTGTGGACCACACCGTTCTTGATGAACCGGTTGAAGCGCCTGTACGTGCGCGTCCTGCCATGGCACCTAGCACTCACATCGACGATTAAGCCAGTATCGATTAGGGGCGCGGTACATGTTCACCATTGATGACCTGGCCGACCGACTCGGCGGCTATTTACCCCCGGACGAGATCCAGCAGGTCAAGCGCGCCTTCTACTACGCTGAGCAGGCCCACGACGGCCAGCGCCGCCGCTCTGGCGAGCCTTACGTCACTCATCCGCTTGCAGTCGCTAACATTCTCGCCAACATGCACATGGACCATCAGAGCCTGATGGCCGCCATGCTGCATGATGTGATTGAAGACACCGGCGTCTCCAAAAAAGCCCTGGCCGCCCAGTTCGGCAAGCCCGTGGCGGAGTTGGTGGATGGCGTCTCCAAACTGACCCAAATCACCTTTGAAGATAAAGCCGTCGCCCAGGCGGAGAATTTTCAAAAGATGGTGCTGGCGATGTCGCGGGATATTCGCGTCATTATCGTCAAGTTGGCGGACCGACTGCACAACATGCGCACCTTGGGCGCACTGCGGCCCGATAAAAAACGCCGCATTGCCCGCGAAACGCTAGAGATCTACGCACGCATTGCCGGGCGGCTGGGTATCAATACCATCCGTATTGAGCTGGAAGACCTCTCGTTTCAAGCGATTCACCCCATGCGCGCTGAGCGTATCAAGCGTGCAGTGGCCAGCGCGCGGGGCAATCGCCGCAGCGCTATGCGGGAAATTCAGTCGTCGCTGCAGCAGAGCCTGGACGACGAGGGCCTAAAAGGCACCGTGATTGGCCGCCAGAAGCACCTGCTCTCGATCTACAAAAAGATGCGTGACCAGCGTAAGCCATTCGCCGAGATTATGGACGTGTTTGGTTTTCGAATTATTACCGAAGACGTGGCCAGCTGTTACCGTATTTTAGGCGTGGTGCATAACCTCTATAAGCCGGTTCCGGGGCGCTTTAAAGATTACATCGCGATCCCCAAAGCGAACGGTTACCAAAGCCTGCACACCACGCTGTTTGGCCAGCGGGGTATGCCGATTGAAGTGCAGATCCGCACCCGTGAAATGGAAGCCATGGCCAATAACGGTATTGCCGCGCACTGGCTTTATAAAGCCGGGCAGACCGCGCATCCGATTGCCGAAGGCAGCCACGCCCGCGCCCGCGCTTGGGTGAAAGGGTTGCTGGAGATGCAGCGCCACGCGGGGGATTCGCTGGAGTTTATCGAGCACGTTAAAAACGACCTGTTCCCCGACGATATCTACGTGTTTACGCCAAAAGGCGACATCATGGAGCTGCCCCAGGGCGCCACAGTGATCGACTTTGCCTACAGCGTACACACCGATATCGGCAATAACTGCATCGCCTGCCGCATCGACCGCCACCTAGCGCCGCTCTCAACGCGCTTGGAAAGCGGCCAAACCCTGGAAATTATTACCGCCCCTGGGGCGCGGCCCAACTTGGCGTGGCTGAATTTCGTGACCACTGCTAAAGCACGCTCAGCGATCCGCCATGCCTTGAAACATCAGCAGCAGGCGGAAGCGGTGATGCTCGGTCGGCGGTTGCTCAATAAAGCCCTGGCACCTTTTGAAACGAGCCTTGAGGAGCTGGACGAGAGCATCTTCGAGCAGGCCTTCAAAGAGTTGGATGTGTCATCGCTGGATACCTTGCTGGAGTCGCTGGGGCTAGGTAATCGCATGGCGCATATCGTGGCGCGGCGTCTTGTCGATGTGGCCCACGGCGACAGCTTTGATAAGAGCCTGACGGAGAATAGCGATAAAGCCGTGGTGATTAGCGGTAGTGAAGGCATGGTGATTAACTTTGCTCGCTGCTGCCACCCGCTGCCCGGTGACCCGGTGGTGGGTCACCTTTCCGTGGGTAAAGGCTTAGTGGTACACCGCAGCGAGTGCAAAAACCTCGCTGAGCGTAAAAACGACCCGGAAAAGCTGTTTGCCTTGGAGTGGTCCGAGCAGATTGATGAGGACTTCCCGGTCGCGCTGCGCATTGAGATTGAAAGCCGCCGTGGCCTAGTAGCAGAGCTGGCAGGCTTAGTGACCGATGCCGATGCCAATATCGAGCGTATTGGCATTGAAGAGCGCGATGCGCGTCTGTCGAGCGTCAATTTAACGCTGTCGGTGAAAGGGCGGGTCCACCTCGCTCGGATTATCAAACGCATCCGCAACCTGCCTAACGTTGGCAAAATTACCCGTACCGCAAACTAAACGTCCATGTGTTGAGCGCTGGCCTGCCAGGCTGGCAGCGTAAGCCATGGCGATAATAATCAACGTTTCATTTCTACAGGAGCATGACACCCCATGAGCAATAAAGCGGTTATCAACACTGAAAAAGCCCCCGCCGCCATCGGCCCTTACTCCCAGGCCATCAAAGCGGGCAACACGGTTTACCTATCGGGCCAGATTCCGCTTAATCCGGAAACCATGGAGATCGTCTCTGACGATTTCGAAGCCCAGGCGCGTCAGGTATTTACCAACCTGCAGGCCGTATGTGAAGAAGCTGCTGGCTCGCTGGGCGATATCGTCAAGCTCAACCTCTACTTGGTCGATTTAGACAACTTTGCGATTGTGAATAAGGTCATGGAAGAGTTCTTTTCGATGCCCTTCCCTGCTCGTGCGGCAGTGGGCGTGAAGGCGTTGCCTAAAGGCAGCCAGGTAGAAGCTGAAGCCGTGATGGTGATTGGCGACTAATCGCCACGCCACGGTAGTTGCGGTGTTTTCACCGCTGCATAAAAAAGAGCGAGCTGTGATCAGCTCGCTCTTTGCGTTTGGAGAGCGCTAGAGTAATTAGGCTTTTTGCAGCTCTAGAAACCCGCCCTCTTTCAACACCTGGGCATACCCCTCTTTATAAGTGGGGTAGCGGAAGGTATAGCCCGTGGCGATGATGCGACGGTTATCGCAGCGCTTACTGGCGCGGCGGCGCAGCGGCGACTGCATGGTATCGGTGGATGCCACTTTCAACTGCTTGGCGAGCCACGCCATGACGTTATGCATGGTGACCGGTTCGCAGTCGCTACCGAGGTAGAGGTCTGCCAGCGGCGTGCCGTTCTCCTGACAGCGAATCAGATGCGCCAGAATGCCGGTGCAGTCGTCCCGATGGATTCGGTTGGAGTAAATCACCGGGGTGACGGCAGCAATGCGGCCTTCCGCGACTTGGTGAATCAAACGGTCACGGCCCGGGCCGTAGATGCCGGAAAAGCGCACGACTGTGCCAGGTAACGGATGATTCAGCAGGGCCTGCTCAGCTTCGCACATCAGGTTGCCGGAGAAGCTGGTCGATTCCGTGGGGCTCTCTTCGTTGACCACCTCACCCTCTTGCTGGCCATACACGCTGGTAGAGGAGACAAAGAAGATGCGCCGCGGCGGTTTCTCGTGCTGCTCCATCACGCTGAGCACGCGCTTGAGGCCGTCTGGGTAGGCACTCTGGTAAGCGCTCTCTTCAAAGCGGTCTGCGCTGACGGTGTAAATCACGTAGTCGGCTTGGGGCAGTGCGCTGGCATCGGCCCCTTCCAGAGTGTTGAGATCAAGGGCTAACGGCTCAATGCCGGTATGCTCTAATGCCTTGGCCTGGCGGCGCACGCCAATGACTCGATGCCCCTCGTCCAGCAGCTCTTGTCCAAGCGTGACGCCGATGTCTCCACAGCCGATAATCAGTACCGTTAGCTTCACCTTGCTCACCCCTCTTGATTAATATTCCCTATCAGATACAAAGTCCCTATGAGATGTGCCATCTTCAATAGGGCTTGTCTGTCCTTTTCCGTCTCGCTAACACGATGACTAGTCACGAGCTGCAACGAGAGGATGCCACTGGCACCGCTATGACTTTAACAGAACTTCGCTACATCGTAACCCTTGCCCAAGAGCGCCACTTTGGACGTGCCGCTGAGCGCTGCCATGTTTCTCAGCCGACGCTCTCGGTCGCCGTGAAAAAACTCGAAGACGAGCTGGAAATTCCCCTGTTTGAACGCTCTAAATCCACCGTGCAAGTCACCCCCCTGGGCGAAAAAATTGTCGCCCAGGCCCAGCGTGTGCTGGAGCAAAGCGGCCTGATTTATGAGCTGGCAAGCGCTGGCAAAGACCAGCTGGCAAACCCGCTGCGTATCGGCGCGATTTACACCATCGGGCCTTACCTGTTCCCGCACTTGGTGCCCGCGCTGGCCAACGCCGCACCGCAAATGCCGCTCTATATTGAAGAGGGCATGACCGGCACGCTGCGGGGCAAGCTGCGCAGCGGCGAGCTGGACGTGATTATCGTCGCGCTGCCGTTTACCGAAACCGATGTGGTCACCAAGCCGATTTACGACGAGCATTTTGAAGTGTTAATGCCTGCCAGCCACCCTTGGGTCGAGCGCGAAGCGATTCATAAAGAGGACCTGTTAGAAGAGCGGCTGCTGCTATTGGGCGAAGGCCACTGCTTCCGCGATCAAATTCTCGAAGCCTGCCCGGCGATTACCCAAAAGCTCAACAGCCCCAATAACACCCTGATTGCCGAAGGCGGCTCGCTCGAGACCATTCGACATATGGTGGCCTCTAAGCTGGGTATTACCGTGCTGCCGCAGTCGGCGCTAGGCACCGACCAATATGAAAACTCTATGTTGGTCAGCCGCCCGTTTGTAGACCCGGCCCCTTCACGCACAGTGGCGATTGCCTGGCGAGCTAGCTTCCCACGGCCCAAGGCCATTGATGCCTTGGCCAAGGCGATCAGCCAGTGCCAGCAGCCGGTGCATAAGAAGAATGCGCCCTCATGAGTGAGCTGTCTGCACCGGTCACGGCGCTGAAGGGCGTGGGGGAAGCGCTAGCGGTTAAGCTTGCCCGGCTCGGCGTAGAACGTATCAGCGACCTGCTGTTCCACTTGCCCCTGCGTTACCAAGACCGCACGCGACTTACCCCCATTGGCCTGCTGCGGGCGGGTCATGAAGCGGTGGTGGAAGGGGAGGTGACCGCCAGCGATATCGTCAAAGGGCGGCGGCGCAGCCTGCTGATCCGCCTGCGCGATGGTAGCGGTATTTTAAGCCTGCGCTTTTTTCACTTCTCGCCCGCTCAACAGCAACAGATGCGCCCCGGCGTCACCGTCCGGGCGTTTGGTGAAGCGCGGGCGGGGGCGACGGGGCTTGAGATTTATCATCCCGAGTATCGGCTCAGCGGCGGCAGCGAGACGCCGGTCGAGGAGTACTACACGCCGATTTACCCGACTACCGAAGGGTTGCATCAAGCCCGCCTGCGGGCGCTGACCCAGCAGGCGCTGCGCCTGCTAGAACAAGCCCCAGAAGCGCTGCCCGATGTGATTCCCGATGCGCTGCGCCAGCGCTTCCAACTGCCGGGGCTACACGCTAGCTTGCAGCTGCTGCACCAGCCGCCTCCGGACGTGGATTTAGAGCAGCTTTCCCATGGCCTTCACCCCGCCACGCGGCGGCTAGCCCTGGAAGAGCTGCTGGCCCATCAGCTTAGCCTGCGAGAAGTGCGCCTGCGCATTCAGGCAGACGGTGCGCCAGAGCTGCCCTCCGGGCGCAGCCTGCAAACGCGTTTTCTAGCCCAACTACCGTTTGCGCTTACCGGTGCCCAGCGCCGGGTGCTCGAAGAGATCGCCCTCGACCTGGCCCGCCCTGCACCCATGCTGCGACTGGTGCAGGGGGATGTGGGCTCGGGCAAAACCGTGGTGGCCGCCATGGCGGCGCTTTCGGCGTTGGCGGGCAACTGCCAAGCGGCCATGATGGCACCCACGGAAATCCTCGCCGAACAGCACTATCGCTCCTTTAAAGCCTGGTTTGAACCGCTGGGCATCGAAGTCGCGTGGCTGGCGGGCAAGTTGAAAGGCAAGGCACGGCTGGATGCCAAAGCCGCCATTGCCGATGGCCGGGCGCGCATGGTGGTGGGCACCCACGCGCTGTTTCAAGACGATGTGCACTTCCAGTGCCTGGGGCTGGCGATTATCGATGAGCAGCACCGCTTTGGCGTTCACCAGCGCCTCGCCCTGCGCGAAAAAGGCGAAGCCGGCGGACTAACCCCTCATCAGCTGATCATGACCGCCACGCCGATTCCTCGAACGCTGGCCATGAGCGCCTACGCGGATCTGGATATCTCGGTTATTGATGAACTGCCCCCCGGGCGTACGCCGGTGAAAACCGTGGTGGTCTCTGACGAGCGCCGCCCGGAAGTGGTCGAGCGCATCCGCAACGCCTGCAGCGATGGCCGCCAAGCGTATTGGGTATGCACGTTGATAGACGAATCCGAGGTGCTCCAGTGTCAAGCCGCCGAGGTCACCCGGGAAGAGCTGACGCAGGCCCTGCCTGAACTGGCCGTTGGACTGATCCATGGGCGCATGAAGGCTGCCGAAAAAGCGGAGGTGATGGAGGCTTTTAAGTGCGGCGAGTTGGACCTACTGGTGGCGACTACGGTGATTGAGGTGGGCGTAGATGTGCCCAACGCCAGCCTGATGATCATCGAAAACCCGGAGCGTTTGGGGCTTTCCCAGCTTCACCAGCTGCGCGGGCGGGTAGGGCGCGGCAGCACCGAAAGCTTCTGCGTGCTGCTTTATCACCCGCCACTCTCTAAAAGCTCCCGCGAGCGGCTCGGCGTGATGCGGGAAACCACCGACGGCTTCCGCATTGCCGAAAAAGATTTGGAAATTCGTGGCCCCGGCGAAGTGCTCGGCACTCGCCAAACCGGCCTCGCCCAAATGAAAATTGCCGACCTAGAGCGCGATGCCGACCAGCTGGAGCGGGTCACTGCCCTGGCCCAGGCGCTGCAGGGCAATGCCGAGGTCACCGCCGTGCTGGTGCGCCGTTGGCTGGGTGAAGCGGCAGGCCGCTACGGGCAGGTGTAGCGGCAGGGCGTGGGTAGTAATAGTGAGTGATCGTAGCTATTCGCGCAGCGTTAAGCCGCCGCATTGGGCTCATGAAGCTTCTCGGTACTCGGGCTCGTCAAACGGTTGGCGGCATCGCTCAGCGGGCCAAGCTGTCCGGCAATTAGGCGTAGCTGGCTTTGGATGGGTCGATAGAGCGTGACGGCCTTCTCATCCAGCGCGCCGCTTTGTTCCTCTAACTGGCTCAACAGCTCGTTGGCTGGCTCGGTGAGTAGCTCCACCGGCAGGCGTTGGTCCAACTGTTCGGCCAGTTGCTCTAACAGGGCGCTAATCCGCTTGGCGAGAGGCACAAAAGCGGCATCGTCTTCATCTTCTGCCAGCCGGTGGCGGTGGGCACCCAGCGCGGAGAGGTGGCTAAGCAGCGTGTTGGAGAGCACCAAAAAGCGCAGGCCGTTATCGGCGTCCAATTTACGGTAGTGCCCTGGCTCGTGGAGCATGTTGGTGAGCAGCGTCGAGAGCGCCGCATCCGCATTATGAGCGTTGCGCCGCGCTAACCGGTAGGCCAGGTCGTCCTGCTTGCCCTCTTCGTACTGGTGAACAATTTCGTCCAAATAGCGGCGGTGGTTGGTCAGTACCTTGGCCGCTTCCCGGTACAGGCGGCGACCCTGCCAATCAGGCAGAATAAAAAACACTGCCAGCCCCGCAATCAGCGAGCCAATCAAGGTATCAAATAGCCGCGGCCAGATCAGGTCGAAGCCATCGCCTACTTGGTTAAAGCTGCACAGCACCAGCAGGGTGATCGAGGCGGTGGCAATCACATAGTGCTTTTCCCGGTTGGCAAAAAACGACACGCCTGCCGCCACCGCAATCATGCTCTGGATAAGCGGCTGGGGGAACAGGCTGATAGACGCCCAGCCTGCAATTAGCCCAAGCACCGTGCCCAGAATCCGCTGGGAGAGAAAGCGTCGGGTGGTGGCAAAGTTAGGGCGGCAGACAAACAGCGTGGTAAGCAAAATCCAAAAGCCTTGTTGTGGATCCAGCCACTGTAGCAAACCATATCCAACGATCAGCGCGGTGGATAAACGTAACGCATGGCGAAAGGTAGGCGAGCCCAGCGTGAAGTTGAGCCGCACCCGTTTCCAGGCTTCCAGCAGGCTAGAGGGCGAGCGGTCGTAAAGCGCGCTGTCCCGGCGTTCGCTGCTGGTGTCCGGGTTATGGGCGCTGGCAATCTGTGCTTCTAAGGTGGTGAGGTTGTCCGCTAACGCATTCAGCGGGCGTATCAGCGGTCGCCACTCGGGCTTACCGCGCTCGCTCAGGTTATCAATCGAGGCGCGTAGGTCGGCCAGCGCTTGTTCACTCTGTTCGTGGCTAAAGGGGCGGTTGAGGAGCAGCGACTTGGCCAATTGGCGACAGGCGCGGCCCTGCTGGTCTAAAAGGCGTTGGCAGCGAAATAGCACGTCATGGTGGAAAAAAGCATCGGTGAGTGCGCTGTAAGGGTAGTGGGTGGAGCTGGCCCGCTCGTGGATATCCTGGGCGATAAAGTAAATTTGCAGGTAACGATTGAGCTTACGGCTGCCGCGCTGGCCTTCCAGACGGCGAAAAATCATCTCTTTTGCTTGGTTGAGCGCATCCACTACTTGGCCGTTCTGGCGGGCAAGCGCCACGCGCCGTGCCTCCACATCAACGCCCCGTACTGGCTCGAACAGCGCGGATTTCAAAATCAAAAACTCACCCAGGGCTTTATATACCCGTGCCATGCTCTGTTTCACCGGCTGGCGTGAGAACAGCGCACACCACACCACCGAAATCGCCCCGTACCAGGCGGCACCCGCCAACAGCAGCAGCTGGCGGGAGGCGACATCCTCATCCACGCCGCCGTGCTGCTCAATATTGATCATGGAGTAGATCGAGAGAATCAGCGTGCCGGAGGCAATGGTGGCGTAACGCTGACCAATGGCCCCCAGCATAATCAGAGTGAAGGTGGAAACCGCCAAGCCCACCGCAAACAGCCACGGCCACGGAAACAGCCACTGCACCACAAACGACGCCGACGCAAAGCAGAGCAGCGTGACTACCAGCGCCTGCAAACGCCCCTGCCAGCTATCGTCCGTCTCTGAGAGCGCACTGGCAATAATGCCCAAAAATAGTGGAATGACCAGCGCCACATCCCCTGCTAGCCCGCTAAACAGCAGCGCCCCGCTGAAAGCGATAAACACCCTCAGGCTGTAGGCGAACTTATCCAGTGTCCAAAGGCGGCGCAGGGGAAGTGAGAGGGGCATAGAGGCTCTTTTGAAAGGTGTGTTTTTAGACTTTAGTCTTGCTTGAGTATAGGGCTAATCAATCGCTGATGTCGCTATCCGTATATCAACGTTGGCTCACCGTGAGCCCGTCGTCATGTTCTAAAAATTAGCGCACCAAAACGCTATGATTGAAACAGTAACCTTTCGATACTCGGAGTGACTCTAAAAAAAACAGGATCACTCTCATGGATCTAAAACTGCTGCTGGACTGGCGTCTTCATCTGCTGGTGATTATGACGTCACTGTTTTCTGAGTGGATAGGCATTGTGAGGATTCCGCTTGGGCCGGGAACCTTACTGTTATTGCCGCTCCTTTACGCCTTCATCATTGGCGTGCTCTTCAATCCCCACCTCTTTTCAGTCATGGGCAAGGTTATTCCTAAGCCGGTTAGTCATGCCGCAGGCCCCATCATTTTGATTGCCATTCTGCCGTTTATTGCCAAGTTTGGTTCCACCATTGGGCCGGCGATCGACCAGATTATCGCTGCTGGCCCTGCGCTGATTCTTCAGGAACTGGGGAATCTGGGCACCATGCTGATCGCGCTGCCCTTTGCGGTACTCGTGCTCAAAATGGGCAGGGAAGCGATTGGCGCTACCTACTCGATAGCTCGCGAGCCCAACATTGCCATTATTTCAGACCGTTACGGGCTAAGAAGCCCTGAAGGCATCGGCATTATGGGGGTTTACGTCGTTGGCACCATGTTCGGTACGCTCTACTTCGCTCTGATGGCGGGTTACATCGCCTCGCTGGATATTCTTGATATCCGAGCGCTGGCCATGGCCTGTGGTGTGGGCAGTGGCAGCATGGTGGCGGCATGCTCCGCCGCTTTGGCTGAAGCCGTGCCTGCTGCCAAAGATGAGCTGCTTGCGTTTGCCGGGGCCAGCAATCTGCTGACCTATGCCACGGGCTTGTATGTATCGCTCTTTATTGCCCTACCGGTCACCGAGTGGATGTTTAAACGCTTGAAAGGTACCCGTCAGGAGGTTCGCCATGAAAACTCATGAAAGCACGGTCGATCAGTTCGACGCTGAGGCATTAAAAGAGCTGCGCCCTGAAAATCAGCTAGGTAAAACGGCACTGGTGCTGGCGGCTGTCTGTGTGGCGGCATGGTTTAGCAACATCGTCAACGGCTCGCCCCTGTTGGATGCGCTGCCTGGCATGCTGATTTTGTATGTCATGGTCATTATCGGCTTAGTGATCGGGCGGCTATGCCCTTTTTACCTGCCCAGCGTGGCCTGGGTGTCGCTGATTAGTATCATCGCGACGCTGCCCGTCTTCCCGGGGAATGGCTGGATTATCGCGCAGTTGGCAGAGGTGAATTTCTTGGCGGTCGTCACGCCCGTGCTGGCGTATGCAGGGCTAGCACTGACCAACCGTGAGTTCTCGATGTTTAAGCAGACCGGTTGGAAGCTGGTCATTGTGGCCCTGCTCGTCTTCACCGGCACCTTTATTGGTTCGGCGGTGGTCGCCCACGTGATGCTTTAAGGAATACAACATGGCGATATCAATACCCTTGCCTGATAGCGAAGAACTGACCGCGTGGCGACACGATTTCCACCAGCACCCGGAAACGGCGTTTGAGGAGCATCGCACTAGCGCACGCATTGCCGCGCTGCTCGGTGAGTGGGGCTTTGAGGTGACCACTGGCATCGCCGGAACGGGCGTGGTGGCCGCGTTAGACGGTCAACAGGGTGAAGGCAAAACCATCGGCCTACGGGCTGATATCGACGCCCTGGATATCCGCGAAGAGACAGGGCTTGCCTACGCGTCGCAAACGCCCGGGAAAATGCACGCCTGCGGTCACGATGGGCACACCACCATGCTGCTCGGCGCTGCCTGGGCGTTAAAGCAGCAGCCTGATTTCAAAGGCCGGGTGGTGTTTATCTTTCAGCCCGCCGAGGAGAACGCGGGCGGCGGCCGGGTGATGGTCCAAGAGGGCCTGTTTGAACGCTTCCCGATGGATGCGGTGTATGGCCTGCATAACTGGCCCGGGCTGCCGGTGGGTGTTGCGGCGGTACACGATACTGACGTGATGGCCGCGTTTGATATTTTCAGCCTGACGCTCACCGGCAAAGGCTGCCACGCCGCGATGCCTCACTTAGGCATCGATACCGTGCTGGCGAGCTGCCAACTGATCAGCCAGCTGCAAGGACTGGTGAGCCGCGAAACGCCACCGGATAAATCGGCGGTGCTGAGCTTCACCAGTATTAATGCGGGCGACACGTTTAATGTGATTCCCGAGCAGGTGGCACTGCGCGGCACGCTGCGCTGTTTTGATATGGCGCTGAAAGAGCATTTAGAGGCACGCTTTAAACAGGCGATTGCCAGCTTAGCCGACTTCCATGGCTTAACCGTTGAGCTGGATTACCAGCGCTGCTACCCCGCCACGATCAATACGCCAGAGCATGCACAGCACTGTGCCGCGGTTCTGGAAGGCTTATTAGGCCAAGGCAATGTGATCCGTAACCCACCGCCCAGCATGGCTTCTGAGGATTTCTCATTTCTGCTTGCCGAACGGCCCGGCGCTTACATCTGGATGGGTAACGGCGAGGATTCTGCGTCGCTGCATAACCCCCACTACGACTTTAACGATGCGCTGTTACCGCTAGGGACGCGCTACTGGGTAGAGCTGGTAAGAGCACTGCTCGTCTAGATCGTCATCGTGACTTAACGCGTTGATTCGCTCTCTGATGCCCACTGGGTAGGGGAGCGTTTACCCAGAATATGGCATTGAAAGGAGTTTTATCATGTCTTTAGCTGCGAACCCTTTATCGATCACCGTGGTTGGGTTGGGCCAGATGGGCGGTAATATGGCGCTCACCCTTCAAGCGGCAGGCTTTGCCGTCACGGGCAGCGATGTGTTTGACGTAGCACGCGCAAGGCTCGAAGGCCTTGGACTCGCTGTGGTGGCTCCCAACGCCCTGCCCGCAAGCGATGTGTATCTGCTCTCGCTGCCCACCTCTGCTCATGTGCGTGAGGTGATCGAACACTCCCCAGGCCTACTCACGCTAGCACCGAAAGGCAGCGTGATTGTGGATACCTCCACCAGCGACCCTGCCGTGAGTCGTGAGTTAGCTGAAAAAGTGACGGCCGCAGGGCTTCACTGGTTGGATGCCCCGGTCAGCGGCGGCCCTAAAGGCGCGGCCAGTGGCAAGTTGGGCATGCTGTTAGGCGGTGATGACACCACCATTGAGCGGGTCATGCCAATGCTGGAGGCGATGTCGGCCAAGCGCACCCATGTGGGAGGCCCTGGTAGCGGTCACGTGGTAAAACTTGCCAATAACTACCTGTGTGCGGCGCACTTGATCACCACCGCTGAAGCCGTGGCGATGGCAGCCAAAGCGGGCGTTGACCCCGCCGCCTGTTTGGCGGGCATCAACAGCGGCTCCGGGCGCAGCGCCATCAGTGAAGTGAATTTCCCCGAGTGGGTGCTGAGCGAGCGCTTCGACTCAGGCTTTACCACTGGCTTGATGCGTAAAGATCTGCGCTTGGCCCGGAATGCCGCTGAGCAGTTGGGCATTCCCTTACCGCTGCTACAAGCTGTTGTGGATGCTTGGCACGCCAACCCCGAGCAGCCCACCGATAGCGATGATTTTAACCATATCACTACGCCGATTTTAGCCTGTGCCAGCCAAGCGGAGGGGAACCAATGAACTCACTCAGCCAACACGCCTGCAACCATCTTACAGAGCTGCTGAAAGGCTTCGGTCTCGCCGCCGACACGTTGCTAAGCAACTGGGTTGATGGCGCTTTAGTCGCCGGGGAAGGCGAAGAGATCACTCTGATTAACCCGGCCACTGGCGAAGCGCTGGCGAGCTACCGCGATGCGGGCGCTGGGTTGATTGAACGCGCCACTCAAGCAGCGCAGCGGGGGCAGCGCGAGTGGATGGCGCTGACGGCCAGCGAGCGTGGGCGGCGCATGAATGCTGCCATACGTGGGCTAGAGGGGCATGAAGAAGCGCTGGCGCAGCTGGAAAGCGTTGTTGCCGGTAAGCCCATTCGTGACTGCCGGGCTGAAGTAGGCAAAGTGCGGGAGATGTTTGAATACTATGCGGGCTGGTGCGACAAGCAGCATGGCGAAGTGATTCCAGTGCCTACCTCGCATCTTAACTATGTGCGCCACGTACCCTATGGCGTCGTGGGGCAAATTACACCCTGGAACGCACCGATGTTTACCTGCGCCTGGCAGCTGGCCCCGGCCATTGCCGCAGGGAATGGCGTGGTACTGAAGCCTTCAGAGCTGACGCCTTTCACCTCTGTTGTGATTGCTAAACAGCTTGAAAATGGCGGCTTGTCTAAAGGGTTGATCAATATTGTTAACGGGCTGGGCAAAACGACCGGCGCGGCGCTAACCGACCACCCCACCATCAGCAAATTGGTATTTGTCGGCTCGCCTCAAAGTGGCCGTATGATCGCTGAGGCGGGGGCCCGCCGCTTGGTGCCCAGCGTATTAGAACTGGGCGGTAAATCCGCCAATATTGTGTTTGCCGATGCCAAATTAGACGAAGCCGTTGCCGGTGCCCAAGCGGCCATTTTTGCCGCTGCGGGCCAAAGCTGTGTGGCAGGCTCGCGCTTATTAATTGAGCGCTCGGTGTTTGAGCAAGTCACCCGCCGCTTAGCGCGGGCGGCAGAACAAATTGCGGTGGGGTTACCCAGCGATGAAGCGACGCGCATGGGGCCGCTACAGAATCGCCGCCAATTTGAGCAGGTCACTCGCATGATTGAGGCCGCCGAAGCGGCAGGCGCGAGAGTGCTCACCGGGGGCAAACGTCCTGAAGGTTTGTCTGACGAAGCCCAGGGTTACTTTATTGCCCCTACCGTGCTGGTCGATGTCACGCCTGATATGGAAATCGCCCAACAAGAGGTCTTCGGCCCGGTACTGGTCGCTATGGCCTTTGACGGGGAAGGGCAAGCCATTCAGCTCGCCAACGACACCCGTTTTGGCTTGGCGGGTGCGGTATGGAGCCAGGATGTGGCGCGAGCGCATCGTGTCGCCGGGCAGCTGCGTGCCGGTACGGTATGGATCAATAGCTACAAGGCGATCAGCGTCATGTCGCCGTTTGGTGGCTTTGGGGACAGCGGTTTTGGCCGTTCCAGTGGTTTGGATGGCCTGCGCGAATATACCGTGCCACAAAGCGTCTGGGTGGAAACCGCGCCAGAGGCCAGCGTGGCGTTTGGTTACGGTAGTGGCGTGGGTTGATGTAACGCCGGGTCGCGGAAGGCCTGCATCCAGCGCTGTAGGTGGCGCAGTAGCAGGATGCTGGCCTTAGGCTGTTGGCGTCCTACGCGCGTCACCATGTGAGCCTGAGAGCGCTGAAACAGAGGATGATCGACCGGCCGTGCCACCAGCGTTCCTACTTCCAAATCGTGGGCGACGGCAAAAGCAGGCAGCAGGGTAATACCCATGCCGCTGCGTACATATTGCGCCAGAATCACCATGGAGTTGGTATTCATCGCCATACGTGGGGCGATGCGAGACTGCTGGAAGGCTTGGTCGACCATTTGACGCACCCCATGGGTGGTGTCCCACATGGCCATGGGCTGGTCGCTAAGCTGGGTCAGCGTGAGCGGCGACGTTTGGCGGGTTAATGGATGATTGGGCGGTATAATCGCCATCAACGGTTGCGGGCTGGAGGACCAGAAGCGGAGTTGGGGATGCGTGCGCTCATGAAACATCAAGCCGATGTGGCTGTGGTCGCTCACAATGGCGTCAATAATGCCCGAGGTGCCGGCCGTATGGATATCGAGCTGGATGCCCGCATAGCGCTGAGTAAATTCGTGCAGGGGGGAGGCCACTAAGTCACTGACGAACCCTTCACCGACGGTGAGCGATATCTTGCCAGTTTCCATGCGCTGATAGGATTCAAGTGAGGCAATAAAGCCTTCATCAAGCGCACCGCGACGCTCGCAGTACTCAAGCAGCATTTCACCTACCGGAGTAGGCGAAATGCCGTCGCGTTGGCGCTCCATGAGCGTCGCCCCCAGGGCTTCTTCCAGCAGCGCAATTTGCCTGCTGACCGCCGAGGGAGCGATATCCAAGCGCGCCGCCGCGCGGCGCACAGAGCCAGACTCAAGGGTAACGCGGAAGTACACTAAACGTTGATGAGGTATGTCCATCGGTAGCGGTGATACCTCTGCGTTATTACCCTTGCTGATTCTGTCATGCTGCAAAGTCCTACAGGTACGTCACTATCAGTACTTATCTATAGATATTTCAGCAGTTTTTGCAGCTTGTTCATATCGGAGGAGTCGCCGACCAGGCGAACATCTCCTGCCACCATGCCATCTAGAAACGCCTGCTGGGTAGGCTTCTTGAGAATGCGTAGCGCGGCGTCTTGGTCGCGAAAGCGTAGCTCAAGGTCTAGATCGACGGGCAGCCCTTTTCCGGTGGTGATGCCGTTAGGCGTCATCCGGTAGTAGCGGGCAGTGCTAAGGTCTTCTGTGGCCACACCCCAGTCGAGGCCGCGCATGCGTTCGAGCTGCTCACGAAAGCGCGGCTTGCGGCGCAGGGCGCGCTTGAGCATAAAGCCCAGCAGCCACAGCGTCAGCGAAAGCTTCATTAGGAAACAGCGTCCTTGAGGGCTTTGCCTGGCTTAAACGCTACGTTTTTGCTGGCCGGGATTTGCAGCGGTGCGCCGGTTTGCGGGTTTTTACCGGTGCGGGCAGCGCGCTCGCGAACGGTGAAGGTGCCAAAACCAATCAGGGCGACGTCTTCGCCTTTGGCGACGCTGTTGGTGATTTCGTCCAGAATGACATTGAGGACTTGGCCCGCTTTGTCTTTAGACAGGTCAGCACTTTCAGCAATAGCAGCAGCGAGTTCAGGTTTGCGCATAAAGGAATCTCCCTTGTGAAAAACAAACATCAATGTTGTTGGTGGCTCAGCTCATTCCACCCCAGCAGGCAGAGCCTTTTCAGCCTAGTCGTGAATGCGGCGAAAATCAGCCTAGCAGGGCTGGGGCAGCTCTGGAAAGCTCCACTTTCCTTCTCACGCAGCCGCCTGTCAACGCAAAACCAATCAAACGTCCGTCTTTATCTTCGGCTAGCGCTGTAAAATCATCGCCTTCACCTTCAATTCGCCATCGCTCCGGCGGCTGAACCGGTGGGTAGGCCACGACGGGCAACAACGGCGTTTTGACCATCACCGGCCAAGCGCCAAAGCTCACCGATGTTGGGGTGCCTCCCAGCGTTGCGGCGAGCGCTTTTACACTGGCCTGCAGGGGCTGCACGTACATGGCGTTCACGCCGTCGATACAGGCCACGTCGCCCAGCGCGTAGATATGCGGATGGTGGGTGCGAAGCTGCCGATCCACGTGGATGCCGCTGGGGCTAACGTTGAGCCCGGCCGCTTCGGCCAACGCCGTACGGGGCACCAAGCCAGTGGCTAACAGCGCAATATCCACCGTGTGGCGCTCGCCATTGTCCAGTTGCAGCACCAGCGCATGGTCGGCATCTTGGGAGAGATTTTCTAAGGTACGCCCCAGCGCTAAGCGAATGCCCGCTGCTTGAAAAGCATCGGCCAGCGCGTGACCTAACGGCTCGGGAAGCAGGCGCGGCAGCGGAGTACTCTCTGGCGCAATCACAGTGACTTGGTGCCCACCTGCATGTAGGTCGTTGGCGAATTCACATCCCACTAGCCCAGCGCCAATAATGGCGACGCGGGTTGGTTGTGTGAGAGCCCCGTGTAGGCGGCGATAGTCATCTAAGTCATTGACGGTAAAGCAGCGCTCAGCCAGCTCGCTCGGTATGCGAAACGGCGTGCGTGGAGCCGCACCGGTGGCGAGTACTAGGTCACGGTAGTGGAGCGTCGTGCCGCTGCTTAGCAGCAGGGTTTTGTTATCCACATCCAGTTGGATGACTTGGGTGTGGGTAACGAGTTGGGCGTTGAGTTCGTCAGCCAGCTCATGGGCGCTGCGCTGCGCAAGCTTGTCTGGGCTGAGACGCTTGGCAAAACCGGTGGAGAGCAGCGGTTTGCTGTAATCATCGCCGCTGTCGGCACTAACGAGCGTGATCGTGCGCGTATCGCCTTGGCGTCGCAGCGTGCGGGCTAAGCCAACGCCGGCCATGCCAGTGCCAATAATCACCAGCGCGGAGTGATGGTCGTCTGAAGAGAAGCGTAGATCGGGCATGTCGTCACCCAAGGTCGGTGGAGCAAAAGCCTTTAATGCCACCATGTTACACTAGGCGTCTCTTCGTTGACTGCCTTGGAGGCTCAGGTGATCTCCCCCGAGTTAACCACGCCCGCATTTTCGCTCTTTCCTCACTGGCTGCCTGTTGCCGCTGCGCAGCCAGCGATGAGCGCTCCCTGGTGGCAGTGGGTGGCCTCTACTGATTCATTAACGGCACGTCTAACCGCAGCAGGTACGCCGGGCAGGTTTCGGGTGCGCCTGTTACGTCAGTGTATTGGCTTGCCTCAGCGGGATGAAGCGATGGCATTGGGCATCGCGCCTCGACGCTATGCCTGGCTGCGGGAAGTAGCGCTATGTATCGATGACACCCCTTGGGTCGTGGCGCGCTCGGTCGCACCGCTACATCAGCTACAGGGCAAGGGATTGGGCAGTCTTGGCGAGCGCTCGTTGGGCAGTTGGCTATTTCAGCAGCCTGATTTAGTCCGCGGGCCGCTGCAAGTCACTGCTCAACCTCCTCGCTTTGTAGGGGATGCGCTTGACGGTAACGCCACCAGTCGGTGGGGGCGGCGTTCTGTTTTTCAGCACGGGGGACTTTCGTTGCTGGTACAGGAGTATT
Organism: Vreelandella lutescens; assembly: GCF_014640815.1. GTDB lineage: Bacteria > Pseudomonadota > Gammaproteobacteria > Pseudomonadales > Halomonadaceae > Vreelandella > Vreelandella lutescens. The sequence goes on from NZ_BMHM01000004.1 coordinate 147,181, forward strand.
TTTTGTCTACCATGGCAGAGGCACTTAACCTGCCATCGCACTAAGCGAATCTTGGCGTTTGATTAACGAGGTAAGCATGAGCATGGACCGTTCTCTGTTGCGGCCAACGGGCTGGGCCCGGGTGGCAGACTTCTTACAACTAATGCGCTTAGATCGGCCCATCGGCACGTGGCTTTTGATGTGGCCAACGCTGTGGGCGCTGTGGGTCGCGGCAGAGGGAGTGCCTGGGCGCAATGTGCTGCTAATTTTTATTGCCGGTGTCTATGTCATGCGCGCTGCGGGCTGCGTGGTCAACGACTACGCCGACCGCCACTTTGACGGCCACGTTAAGCGTACCAAGCAGCGCCCGTTAGCAACGGGGCGGATTAGCGAAACCGAAGCGCAGCTGCTGTTTGTGGCACTGGTAGCCGCCGCCTTTATTTTGGTGCTGCTGACCAACTGGTTTACGGTGCTGCTCTCCATCGGCGGGGTGTTGCTGGCGTTTATTTATCCGTTTATGAAGCGCTACACCCATTTTCCCCAGGTGGTGCTGGGGGCGGCATTCTCCTGGGCGATTCCGATGGCGTTTGGTGCCGTGCTCGGCCATGTGCCGCTGGAGGCGTGGATACTGTTCAGCGCCAACCTGCTCTGGACGGTGGCTTACGATACGCAGTACGCCATGGTGGACCGCGACGATGACCTGAAAATTGGTATCAAATCCACGGCAGTACTGTTTGGCAGCGCCGACCGCGTGATCATTGGTTTGCTGCAGTTGGCTACGCTGGCGCTGCTGACTTGGGTGGGTTTACGGGTCGGATTAGGCGGTTTTTTCTGGCTGGGCTTGGCGGCAATGGCGGCAACGTTTGTGCATCAGCAGCGGTTAATTTTTCACCGTGACCGAGACCGCTGCTTCCAAGCGTTTTTGAATAACCATTGGTCGGGGCTGCTGGTGTTTGCCGGGTTTGCGCTAAGTTGGTGGCCGACGACTGGTTAAATCCACGGGGTGTCATAGAATTGTCATCAAGTCATGGTGTTATCGTCACAGACATGTCATTGAACTGTTTTCGTATAAACGAGTTTTCATTGCACACCGTGAGGCCCTGGAATGACCGCCAAGACCGTACTGATTGTCGATGATGAGGCGCCCATTCGCGAGATGATCGCTGTGGCGCTGGAAATGGCTGACTATCGCGTGCTTGAAGCGGACAACGCCCAGGATGCCCACGCGATGGTGGTCGACCACCAGCCCGACTTACTGCTGCTGGACTGGATGATGCCGGGAACCAGTGGTATTGAACTGGCCCGCCGCCTCAAGCGTGAAGAAGCCACTGCTGAGCTACCTATTATTATGCTGACCGCCAAAGGCGAAGAGGATAATAAAATTCAGGGCCTTGAAGCAGGGGCGGATGATTACATCACCAAGCCATTTTCTCCCCGTGAGCTGGTGGCACGCCTCAAAGCTGTGCTGCGCCGGGCGACGCCGCGTGGCGTTGAAGATCCCATCGAAATTAATGGCTTGTTGCTAGACCCGGTGAGCCATCGAGTGAGTGCTTATGGCAAAGCGCTGGAAATGGGGCCTACCGAATATCGCTTACTGCAGTTTTTCATGACGCATCAAGAGCGAGCCTACACGCGTAGCCAGCTGCTGGATCAAGTGTGGGGCGGCAATGTGTATGTGGAAGAGCGTACGGTCGACGTACATATTCGCCGCTTACGCAAAGCGCTGGGTGAAGCGCACCAGAACCTCATCCAAACGGTGCGGGGCACTGGGTATCGTTTCTCTGCACGGGTGTAACTGTGCGTCTGTGGAGCCGTGAGATTTGGCGTATAGTCTGGTTAGCCATTTTGGGTATTTCACTCGGATGGCTACTCGGCTACCCGTGGCTAGGGCTTGCGGGTGGTTTGCTGTTTTGCCTGGTTTATCACCTACGTCAATTACGCGCTCTATATCAATGGTTAACGCTGCATCCTCACGATGAGCCGCCTGCGGCTAAGGGTATGTGGGGTGAATTATTTGATCGCCTGTATCGCTATCAAAAAAGCCAACGAATCACTCAAAACCGCCTGCGCGCGACGCTCGCTCGTATCCAAGAGTCTTCTGAGGCGATGCGTGATAGCGTCGTCATGCTGGACCGCCACGGTGACTTAGAGTGGTGGAACAGCGCCGCGACAGACATGCTCGGCCTGCAAACCGCTCATGATCGTGGCCAGCATATTACTAACCTGCTGCGTGACCCGCGCTTCATTAGCTACTTCAACGCCCGCGAATACGGTGAACCGCTAACGCTCACGTCACCGATTGATGAGCGTCGTATTCTCCAGTACCAAATTACGCTTTATGGCGACGACGAGCGCTTGGTCATGGCGCGGGATATCACCCGCTTGCATCGTCTTGAGCAGATGCGCCGGGACTTCGTGGCCAACGTTTCCCACGAATTGCGTACCCCGCTGACGGTTCTTTCAGGCTATTTGGAAACCTACGGTGACCTAAAAGAGCTGCTGCCGCCGCGTCTGGGCAAAGGCATTGGGCAGATGGAAGAGCAAACCAAGCGCATGCAGAACCTAGTGAACGACCTGCTGCTGCTGTCTCGGCTGGAAATTGACCGTGGTGGAGAAGATCATCAGCCGCTCGCTGTTGGGCCAATGCTTGAGAGCATTCGGCGCGATGCGCTGGCACTCTCTCACCAGCAGCATAGCGTGCAAATCATATTAGATTGCGAAGCACGCTTGGTGGGCAGTGAGCAAGAGCTGCGCAGCGCTATCTCTAACTTGGCATTCAATGCTGTGCGCTATACCCCTGCCGGTAGCCAAATTACGCTTCGTTGGGCGGCTATGCCCAATGGCAGCGCTTGTATTGAAGTAGATGATGACGGCGAGGGAATCGATCCTGTCCATATCCCGCGCCTTACCGAGCGCTTCTACCGCGTCGATAAAGGCCGCAGTACGGCCACGGGTGGTACGGGGCTTGGTCTTGCTATTGTGAAACACGTTCTACTGCGCCATGATGCGCTGCTTCAAGTGGAGTCGCTGCCAGGTGAAGGAGCGCTGTTCCGCTGCGTTTTCCCCCCTGCTCGCGTGGTCAACGACGCATAACGCTATCCCCTCTTAATGCCTGATTGCATAACCTATGTATAAGTGTGCCATATTGGCATACAAGCATGGTAAAACACTGCGCATGTGTCATATGTAGCCAGTTTATTGTCTTTTTAATGGCATGCTAAGCATTCGGTTGGCACAGGTTTTTTTGCATAAATTACTGTTTTTAAAATTTTTTATTTTTAATGAGCAATAATTGGCATGCCAGCTGCAACATGTCTAGTAAGGAAGATTACCGCAGGAACTGGTAAGACATGAAGTCACTCTTCCTTTAAAGCGGTATTTCACAGCGATCGAGGAGGCGGAATATGATGTCCAAGGAACTACTCAAGAAAGCTGGTATTTTAGGCGTTACTTTTGGTTTAGTAGCAAGCCCGTTGGCGTTTGCTCAAGAGCCAGCAAATCCGGCAGGCAACATCTCTCCAGATGAGCAGCCTGTAGAATCGCACTCTGACGGTACCGGTAATCCCGCAGAGTATGAGAACGAAGATCTGACGACAGATCATGGTACTCAAGGTCCAGATAATGTTGACGAGCCGCACTCTTCAGATATGAGCGGTGACTCTGAATACACGCCAGATGAAGTTGTTGAAGAAAACAGCGGCATGTAATTGGCAACAATTTTTTGCAAAGTTGTAAAAAACTCTTACGCTTAGGATTGAGCATTTACGGGGCAAGGATGTCCTATAAGCAAGGATGCTCACAGGTTCAAGGAATGAATCTAAATACGATGAATACACTGGTCAGGGTTAATTCCAAGGTTGGAGCCCCGCAAAAGGATAGGAAGCCAGACGTCAATATCGTTTATAAGTAAGAGTGATCAAGACCCCGCCCTGCGGGGTCTAATTTTTTGTGCCTAGCTAATAAATAGTCAGTATCCGGTTCATGCTTTTAAACGCTGTTCAGCCAGTTGCTACCACGGAAGGTAGCAGGGTGAGTTAATGTGAAACACTTAGCTGGCGCATGTGCCATTATTGCACAATATATTTGAACAATTAATTAGTGTGCGATGTAATATTGTGCGCAATATATACTGTTTAAGTAGTTGATTTTAATTGTTTTTAATTTAAATTGATCGGATTGGCATCATGTGTGCAATACTAAGATGTAACGTTAGCCATTGGTCGTGGGCATCCATGTTATTGTTTAGCCTGCACTGTCTGGCTCCATGTTAAAGGAGTAGTAATCTATGTTATTCAAAGCGTTAGCTAAAAAAACTGCCGTATTAGGTGTCGCGTTTGGCCTCGTGGCGAGCCCGATGGCATTTGCCCATACGTCGATTGAGCTCAATAAAGACCGCTCAGCAGGCCATGATGTCATTCAGCCTAGCTCGCACAACACCTCAGGCCCGGCACAATACTCGGCCAGCGACCTGACCCGCGATGAAGGGGATACGTTTGACTACTCCACTTCAAGCAGCGCCAGCGATTCCAGTAGCTCCACGAGCAGCAAAGCGGGCTATAACGCCAACGAACTCAACCGTGACGAAGGTGACGGTATCCGCTGGTAAGCCAGTGTGATGACGAAGACCCCGCCTAGGCGGGGTTTTTTGCGTCTATGCAGCCGCTTTTTCGCTACGTTTTAACCACGTCTTGGGTGCCTCGATAATGGCCGTCCCACATCAGCACGGCACCCGCTACGGCACCGGGAATTAAGAACAGATTGGCGAGCGGTATCCAGGTGACCAGCATGATCAGCCCACCGTAGGTGAGGCTGGGCCACCAGCGGCGCGATAGGCGGCTGCGCATATCGCGAAACGTGACCTTGTTGTTATCCATCGGGTAATCAAGATAAGTGATCGCCATCACCCAGGCAGAAAACAGTGCCCATAAGAGAGGTGCCAACAAGTTAAGTCCGGGAATCCAGCTAATAATAAACAGCGCTGCCATGCGTGGGAGAATATAGCCGAGTTTCACCAGCTCTCGTCCTAGCGCGTCAATGGCTGTTTTGGCTAGCCCGCGATCATCCAGCGGCTCCCGCCCGGTGGCCTGCCGCTCAACTTTAGCGGCTAAAAAACCGTAAAAAGGTGCGGCAATCAGGTGTGTCACCAGGGTGAAGGTAAAAAAGATCACCACTAACAGGCTGACGAAAAAAAGCGGCCAGATAAGCCAGGAGAGCCACTCCAGCCAGCTGGGTACCAGGGTCATGGCACTGTCCAGCCAGCCGGAAAAGCGATTGAACACCACGCTTAGCATGCTGGCATACACGATGAGATTGACCAGAATTGGCAGGAAAATGTAGCGCCGCAGCCCTTTCTGGTACACCAAGCGCGTGCCTTGGCTCAGTGCCGTGATTGCATCCACTATGCTTGCTCCTTAAAAAAACGCCCAGATGAGTCATCTGGGCGTATTGCAGGAGGAATTAACGGCTAGGTCAAGATTTTTTAAGCATCTTCTGATCTAAGGTATCCGGGTCGCTGTGGCGAATATCCAGGCCTTTCACTAGATAGACCACATACTCTGCTAGGTTGTTGGCGTGATCGCCCACGCGCTCTAGTGCGCGCAGTACCCACATGATGCTGAGCACGGAGCTGATGGAGCGGGAGTCCTCCATCATGAAGGTCATCAAAGAGCGCATGGCGCTGCCGTACTCGTCATCCACTGACTCATCTTCACGCACGACCTGCATAGCAAGCTCAGTATCGAAGCGGGCAAAGGCCGTGAGCGCATCGCGCAGCATTTTACGTACGTGTTCGCTGATGTGACGCACTTCGACCAGGCCACGAATACCGCCGCTGTTTTCACTCAGCAGCAGCGCATTGCGGGCAATTTTGCTGGCCTCATCGCCAATCCGCTCCAGGTCTGATGTTGCGCGAATAACGGCCAGCACTAGACGCAGATCAGAGGCGGCCGGCTGGCGTCGAGCCAGTACGCGGGTACACTCATCGTCAATTTGCAGCTGCAGGTCGTTCACCTGGCGGTCGTTGTCACGCACTTTCTCGGCTAGACGGCTGTCGCCTTCCAGCAGTGCGTGAACGGCGTCTTGTACCTGTTTTTCCACCAGACCGCCCATGGCCATCAGGTGGGTTTTCAGCTCTTCCAGCTCCTGGTTGAACTGGCGAGAGATATGCTGGCTGTGGGTATCGCTCGTAATATCCATGGAGCACTCCTGACGTAATGTCGATGGGGCCTAGGTCATGCGGCCGGTGATGTAGTTTTCGGTGCGTTGTAAACGCGGGTTAGTGAACACTTGATCCGTTGGCCCGTACTCAACGAGTTCACCTTGCTGCAAAAAAGCCGTGTAGTCGGACACCCGCGCGGCTTGCTGCATATTGTGGGTAACCAGCACCAGCGTGAGCTGGGATTTCAGGTTACGAATCAACTCTTCAATTTTTAGCGTCGAAATAGGGTCCAGCGCCGAGGCAGGCTCATCCAACAGCAATACATCGGGCTGTACAGCCAGCGTGCGGGCAATCACTAAACGCTGCTGCTGCCCGCCGGAAAGCTGCCATGCCGAGCGGTGCAGGCGGTCTTTCACCTCGTCCCACAGGGCGGCCGAGGTGAGCGCCCATTCGATGATGTCGTCGCGTTTGCGCTTCGGCATTCGACCCTGTAAGCGCAGCCCGAAGGCAACGTTTTCATAGATCGACATTGGAAACGGGTTTGGGGTTTGAAACACCATGCCCACGCGGCGTCGCAGCTCGGTGACGTTCATCTGCGAGGCGTGGATGTCCTGGCCTTCTAACTGGATTTGACCATGATGCGTGACTGACTCATTGAGGTCATGAAGCCGGTTAATCGCGCGCAGCAGAGTAGATTTGCCACAGCCCGACGGGCCAATAAACGCGGTCACGCGGTGGCGAGGCACATCCAGCGTTAGGTCGCGCAACGCGGTTTTCCCCGCATAAGCGAGGTGAAACTGGTTGATGCTCAAGCAGCAGGTCTCGGCGGAAAAGCGAGTCACCGGTGCTTGAGTCGGGTTGGCGGACGATAACGCTAGCATTCGTTCCCTCGTTGACGCCTTAGATAATGACGCAGAAATATGGCAGTTAGATTAAGCACCAGTACAATCAGCACTAATAATAGGGCGGTGGCAAACACCAGGGGTATAGCCGCTTGTACATCCTCACCGTGAAAAGCGGTATCAAATAAATGATAGCCGAGGTGCATAAACTTGCGTTCTAGGTGCAGGTAGGGAAATTCACCATCAACAGGCATTTGCGGGGCCAGTTTCGCGACACCTACCAGCATCAGCGGCGCGACTTCTCCTGCTGCCCGCGCCACTGCCAAAATCACCCCCGTTAGCATGGCGGGGGTGGCCATAGGCAGTACCACGCGAGTCAGCATTTCCAGGCGGGTGGCACCTAGCGCCACTGCACCCTCGCGCTGGGCATCGGGAATGCGCGCCAACCCCTCTTCGGTCGCCACAATCACGACGGGTAACGTTAACAGCGCCAGGGTGAGCGATGCCCATAGCAGGCCGCCGGTTCCAAAAGTGGGTGAGGGCAGTGCCTCCTCAAAAAACCAGCTGTCGATCGAACCGCCAATCCCGTAAACAAAGACCCCCAGGCCAAACACTCCGTACACAATCGAGGGTACCCCCGCGAGGTTGCGCACACCGATACGCACTAACCGGGTCAGACGGTTCTGGTGGGCAATTTCATTGAGATAAATAGCTGCCAGAACGCCAAATGGCGTCACGATGACGGACATCAATATCACCATTAATACCGTTCCGAAAATGGCTGGCCACACGCCGCCTCCGGTATTGGCTGCGCGGGGGCCTTCACTCAGAAATTGCCAAATACGCTGGCTCCAGGCCGCTGTTTTTTGCACCCATGACATGGCATTAGGCGTTTGGAAAAGTGTAACGCCGGATAGTGGCTGAATAACGCGTTGGCCATTGGCGGTGGTCAGATGAAGCTGTGCCTCTGGGCGCTGACTGTCTGGCAGGGCAAGAGCAGTGGTCACAAACGCCCAGGCCGCGTCGCCTTCAAGGCGCTCGCCCGCGCGCTCCACGCTGCTAAGGCGGCCGATAAAATCGCCCCATGGGGTGCGCTCCAGCCGCACGATCTCGTCGGGAACTGACTTTTCAGCAATGTCGTCAATAGCGACCCAGCGCCAGCGCGTGCCATCGATATCTCGGTTGCCGGTAAAGTAGAGTCGCTCCATGCCCGCTGCGTTGGGCAGGGGGGCTTCTCGCACCGGCTGGCCTATCACCGTTTCGCCTGAGTGAAGAGTGACTTCTTCCAATGAGGCGGGCCAAAAGTGGCCAAGCCCCCGTGTGGCGAGCAGGGTAAGCAGCGTCGCCAGCATCAGCAGCGATACTGCCACGCTCGCGGCACATAACCAGGGCCATAGTAAGCTGCCCATGGCGCGAGTGCCGAGCGGGCGAGATAGCCAACGCATTAGCGGTTACCCCCTAGGCGCTGATAGCGTTGCCGCAGGCGCTGGCGTACCACCTCGGCTAGGGTATTGACCAAAAAGGTGAAGATAAACAGCGCCAGGGCGGCAAAAATCAGCAGGTGGTAAGTGATGCCACCTGGGGAAGCCTCCGGCAGCTCAATGGCAATGGAGGCGGACAGTGAGCGCAGCCCTTCAAAGGGGCTGGCGCTAAAGAGCGCGGTATTGCCGCTGGCCATCAAGACAATCATGGTTTCGCCTACCGCACGCCCGGCACCAATCATGACCGCTGAAAAGACCCCAGGGCCTGCCGTGGGAAGCGCGACTTTCCACAGCGCTTGCCAACGGCTGGCTCCCAGCGCCTGAGCCCCTTCCATTAAGTTGGCGGGTACATCGGCCAGGGCATCTTCTGCCAGCGAATAGATACTAGGAATCACCGCAAACCCCATCGCGATCCCGACGATCAGCGCATTGCGAGTGGCATAATCTAACCCGTACTGCTGGTCGAGCATGCGGCGTAGGTCGCCGCCGAACCAAGCCTGTTCCATGAGCGGGGCCAGCCATAGCGCCAGGGTGGCCATCATCGCGAGCCATGGCATCAGCCAGATGCCCGCCCAGGAAAGCGGTAGGCACTGGCGCAAACGGGCGCTAGCGAGATACCAAAGGCTGCCTGCCAGTGCAGCGCTAAGTGGCAGCCAAACAATCACGAGCAGCGTGCTGGCTAGGTGACGCTCGACCCAAGGGGCTAGCAGAAGCCCGGCAATAAAGCCCACCACCACGCCGGGAATGGCTTCCATTAGCTCAAGAATGGGTTTTACCCGACTGCGTAGCCGTGGTGACATGAACAGTGCCGAGTACATGGCGGCACCCAGGGCTATGGGTGTGGCAAATAGCATGGCGGCGAGGGCTGCTTTGAGAGTGCCCCAGGCCAGTGGCGATAGGGTATTGAGCGATAGCGCATCGCCAAACGCCAAGAGCGGCAGCGTCTCCCACACAAGAAATACGCCAATAGCAAGAATGGCCAACAGCACGCCAATACCACCGGCGGTAATCAACCCGGTCGCAATGCGGTCGTGAATAAGACGCAGCGGCTGACGCGAAAGAGGTAGCCGTGGGGGAGTCATGTCGACATCATAAAGAAACGAGTGCCGTAGCAAAAAAGTACGTACATGGCCGAAGTTTTCCACCCTACGGTATGTTTATGACAGTTAAGTGACAATCTAGTCGTCAAGCAGTGGCGGAGTCCGTTGCGCTTGAGGTAGCGGCACAAAGCCCGCGGCTTGTACGATTCGCTGCCCTTCATCAGAAAAGATCAGCTCAATAAAGGCTTGCTCTGCAAGTGGCAGTGCTTCGCCGGGCGGCAGATTAACGTACAGGTAGAGATCCCGTGACAGCGGATAGGTATTGTCCTGAATCGTTGCCACGCTGGGTATGATGGCCGTGCCCTCTGCGTTGATTAACGGTAGTGCGCGCACCATGGGATTGAGATGGTTATAGCCCGCATAGCCCATGGCATTGGGGGACTCCCCCACGGCGGCAATCACGGCAGAAGAGCCAGGGTGCTCGCTAATATCACGGCGAAACTGGCCGTTGCATAGCGCGCGTTCTTGGAACAGACCGTGGGTGCCAGAGGCTAAATTACGACCATGCAGCGCAATTTTGCCGTAGGGCCACTGTTGCTCTGGTAGTAGTTCTTCCCAACGACGAAGGGGTTCGGAGTCTCCACAATATAAAGAGGTAGAGAAAATCGCATCGGCTTGCTGACGGCTAAGTGACGCCAGTGGATTGTGGCGGTGTACCACCAGCAGTAGAGCATCTCTTGCAACGCTTAGTTCGTGAGGGGGGTAGCCATAACGGTCAATAAACTGCTGGCGCTCACTCTCAGTGATCGGACGCGACATCGGACCAAAACGCGTCGTGCCTGCTATCAAGGCGGTGGGCGCGCTGGCAGACCCCCCGGCTTGAAACTGAAGGGTAATATTGGGGTAACGATGATTAAGCGCTTCTCCCCAGCGCAGCATCAAGCCTGCCATGGTGTCAGAGCCTACAGCCCCTAATGTGCCGCTTACCACGGAGTTTGGTTGCCCCCAGGCGAAAGCGCAAAAAAACATCAGCCCAGTGGCCACCCACAGGCGAGATTGACGGCTTACGCGTGAGCAGTAGTGCTGTAAGCGACTGCCCTTCAAACCCTTGCCCTTCAAACGTCACCCCTCTTATGATTAACTATTGATAGTCTGTTGCGATGCAGCAACATCACCATCATTCTTATCCCTCGTATCATCACAACAATAACCTTACAAAGCGACCACCTTATGACACCGCTGGACACCGATTTGGACGACATACCCGCCCCACAAGGGCAGCTCACTTTAAAGTTACTGGCTTCTCGGCAAGATACCAATTTCTACGGGGATATTCCTGGTGGCTGGTTGGTCAATCAAATGGATCAAGCGGCAGAGTTAGCCGCGGGGCGCGAGGCAGGTGGCCGTACCGCCACGGTGGCCATTGAGGCGATGGATTTTCTCAGCCCCGTCAGGGTGGGCTCCATGGTGAGCGTCTATACCCAGGTACAAGAGATTGGTCACAGCTCCATCAAAATTGATGTGGAAGTGTGGGTACGCCCGCCCCATGGTCGCCATATTGAAGAGCGCCAGAAAGTCACCGAAGCGCGTTTTGTGATGGTAGCGTTGGATGACAATGGGCGTATCCGCGCCGTGCACAGCTAACGGCGCTGTTTGATGAACCGCTAAAGCAGCAAAAAGGGTGCCGAAGCACCCTTTTTTGTTAGCCGAACGGAGGAGAGTGATTATGCCCCTACGTTGTCACGGCTCTTCAGGTAAGCGTATTCGCCTACATCGCTAAACGGACGCAGTACTTTTTGGAACGCCGAGTAGGACTCGTAAACACGGCGTGACTCTTCGTCATTATCCACCTGACGCTGGATCGCCTGCTTGGACGACTCATACAGCGCGGCCATGACGTCTTCCGGGAAGGTGCGCAGCTGTACGCCGTGCTCATCCACCAGCGTTTCCAGTGCTTGGGCATTGCGATAAGCAAATTCGCTAATCATCGCCAAGTTGGAAGCGCGTGCCGCTTCGCGGATCACGTCCTGCAGGTCTTCCGGCAGCGCGTTCCAAGCATCCAGGTTGACGGTGCCTTCCAGTACCGCGGTAGGCTCGTTCCACACAGACGTGTAGTAGTAGTCCGCCACTTGGTGCAGGCCAAAGGCGAGGTCGTTATACGGGCCAACCCAGTCAGCGGCGTCGAGCGCACCGGTTTGCAGCGAGGTGAAGATTTCCGAACCGGCCATGTTCACCGTGCTCACACCGATGCCGTTCATGGCTTCACCAGCCAGGCCGGGCAAGCGCAACTTCAGGCCCTGCATATCGTCGAGGGAGTTGATCTCTTTTTTGAACCAGCCCGCCATCTGCGTGCCGGTGTTACCCACGGCAAACGGCTTCAGGTTGTGGTTAGCGTAGATCTCGTCCCACAGCTCTTGGCCACCGCCGTGGTACAGCCACGCGTTCATTTCAGTGGTGTTCATACCAAACGGCACGGCGGTAAAGAACTGGGAAGCCGCGACTTTGCCGCGCCAGTAGTAAGAGGCAGAGTGGCCCATTTCGGCAGTGCCTGCGGCGACTGCATCGAAGACTTCCAGTGCCGGTACCAGCTCGCCTGCGCCGTGAACACGGATGCGCATGCGGCCGTTAGAGAGCTGCTCCACTCGGCGGGCAAAGTCGTTAGCACCGGTACCAAGAGCGGGGAAGTTCTTCGGCCAGGAGGTGACCATATCCCAGGTGTAGGTTTCGTTAGCGCTGGCGGTAGAAACAAAGGGTGCAGCAGCGACACCGGCGGCACCTAGGCCGGCGGTTTTCAAAAATTGGCGGCGTTGCATGGCGGGCATGACTCCGAAATTATAGGCTGTTTTTTTATAAGCGCAGTGAGCGCAGTGTCCGCCCGCCAGTATGCGCTAAGCAGCTTTTATAGGGCAAGTGTCTGTCTTCTCTTGCCCTTTATCGTTAACGCGGCGTGAGTTTGGCAAACCCGAGCACGAGCCACTTTACGCCGTTACCGTCAAAGCTCACTTGCACGCGAGCACGGGCACCTTCGCCCTCGGCGTTGAGAATAATCCCCTCACCAAACACCGGATGTTCGACCCGCTGGCCGACATGCAGCGCGGGCAGCTCGCCGTCGCTCTCGATACTGGTTTGGGCGAAGCTCTGCCGCGATGCGGTCACCGGGCGGGAGATATGGCCCCGCAGGCGCACTTCTTCCAGCAAGTGGGGCGGCAGTTCGCGCAGAAAACGCGACGGGCGTGGAAACACCTCTTTGCCGTGCAGGCGGCGTGTTTCCGCGTGGGTCAGGTAGAGCTTCTGCATCGCTCGGGTGACGCCTACGTAACACAGCCTGCGCTCCTCTTCGAGCCGCCCAGGCTCCTCCACCGACATCTTGTGCGGGAATAGCCCCTCCTCCACACCGGCGATAAACACCACCGGAAACTCAAGCCCTTTCGCTGAGTGCAGCGTCATCAGCTGTACGCTGTCTTCAAACTCTTCGGCTTCGTGGTCGCCTGCGTTGAGGGCGGCTTCTGACAGAAATGCTTCCAGTGCCGCCATGCCTTCGCCCGCTTCCGGGGTTTCAAAGGCGTCGCCATGGGTGAAGGCGCGGGCGGCGGTGACCAGCTCTTCCAAGTTTTCGACCCGCGCCTGGCCTTTCTCGCCACGCTCGCTTTTGTGGTGCTCGATTAACCCGGTATGCGCGGTGACATGGTCGATAATTTCATGCAGCGGTAACCCGGCGGCGTCGTTATCGAGCTGCTCGATCAGGTTGGCGAAGGCCTGCACGGCGTTGCCCGCTCGGCCTCTCAAGGTGCCGTCCTGAATCGCGTCGTGTAGCGCCTGCCAAAGCGAGACGCCCTGCTCCCGTGCGCGGTGGCGCACGATTTCCACCGTGCGGGTGCCGATGCCTCGGGTGGGCACGTTGATGACGCGTTCAAGGGAGGCATCGTCGTCCCGGTTCAGCAACAGGCGAAGGTAGGCCAGGGCATTTTTGATCTCCAGCCGTTCATAAAAGCGGTGGCCACCGTAGATGCGGTAAGGCATCCCTTGGCGAATCAGCGTCTCTTCCAGCAGCCGTGATTGGGCGTTAGAGCGGTAAAGAATGGCCACATCACGGCGGTTAAAGCCTTCATCGACCTTCTCTTTAATGGTGTCGACGATGTAGCGGGCTTCTTCCAGGTCGTTAAACCCGGCATACACCGAAATCGGGTCGCCCTCGATGCCATCGGTCCAGAGGTTTTTACCCAGCCGCTCGCTGTTATGGCTAATCAGCGTGTTAGCGGCTTCCAGAATTGCGCTGGTAGAGCGGTAGTTCTGTTCCAGGCGCACTGTATGAGTGTCGGTAAACTCCTCTTCAAAGCGGCGAATATTCTCCACTTTGGCGCCGCGCCAGCCGTAAATCGACTGGTCGTCATCGCCGACCGCCGTCATCGGCGTTTGCTGGCCGGTGAGCAGTTTCAGCCACGCGTACTGCAGGGTGTTGGTGTCTTGGAACTCGTCTACCAATACATGACCGAAGCGCTCGCGGTAGTGTTTCAGCAGCGGCGGGTTATCGCGCAGAAGCTCCAGGCTGCGCAGCAGCAGCTCGCCAAAATCCACCAGCCCGCCGCGCTCGCAGGTGAGCTGGTAGCGCTCGTACAGCTCGACCATTTGTGCCAAATAGCCATCACCGTTGACGTTGACCTGATGCGGGCGCAGCCCCTCCTCTTTGCAGCCAGATACAAACCCCTGCACTTGGCGGGGCGGGAAGCGTTCGTCGTCAATCGAGTAATCTTTGAGCAGCCGCTTGATCAGCCGGAGCTGGTCGTCGGAATCAATGATTTGGAAGTGTTGCGGCAGGCGAGCGTCTTGCCAGTGGGTGCGCAGCAGCCGGTGGGCAATGGAGTGGAAGGTGCCGACCCAAACATGGCGCATGGAAATGCCCAGCAGCGCTTCAAGGCGCGTGCGCATTTCCCGTGCCGCTTTGTTGGTAAACGTCACCGCCAGCAGCGCATAAGGAGACAGCCCTTCGGCCTGCATCAGCCAGGCAATGCGGTGAACCAGCACGCGGGTTTTACCGGAGCCAGCCCCCGCCAGTACCAGTAGGTTGCCCTGGGGGGCGCTAACGGCCTCCCGCTGGGCGGGGTTGAGCTGATCAAGTATCGCCGTGACGTCGTCCATATAAGCCGCTGCCGGTTCGAAAAATGGGCGGTCAGTTTAGCACAGCCCGCCCACTGGCTGGGTATACAGCGTACGCCGCGTTGGCCCGCGTTTATTGATCGTCTGGGTAACGCAGCGTGGTCAGGCTCTTTTTCACCGCTTTAAGCTGCTCGGCGAGTTTGGGGCCGCGGGTTTTAGCGACACCAACGGCCAGCACGTCAATCAGCACCAGGTGTGCGATGCGCGAGCTGAGCGGTGTGTAAATCTCAGTATCTTCATGCACATCGATAAACAGCGGCAGGCTTACTTCATGGGCCAGCGGCGACTCGCTGGGGCACAGGCCAATCACCGTAGCCCCCGCTTCGCGGGCCAAACGCACGCTGGCCACCAGCGCCTTGGTGCGCCCGGTTTGTGAAATCGCCACCACCACATCGCCCTCTTGCAGCGTCACTGCCGACATGTTCTGCATGTGCGGGTCGGCGTAGGCGGAGGTCGAGATCTGCAGGCGGAAGAACTTGTGCTGGGCATCGAAGGCCACCGCGCCGGAGGCACCAAATCCGTAAAACTCCACCCGGTTAGCCATGGCCAGCGCATTCACGGCCCGTCCCAGCGCTTCGTTATCGAGCCGGTCGCGTACCGACAGCAGCGTGCCGACGGTAGAGTCAAAAATGCTGTGGGAGAACTCGGCCACCGAATCGCTATCGTTCATCGAGAACTGAGCGAACTGGCTACCGCTGGCCAGCATCTGGGCGAGCTGGAGCTTGAAGTCCTGGAAACCGTTGCAGCCAAGGGCACGGCAGAAGCGCACCACGGTGGGCTCGCTCACCTTTGCCTCAGTGGCAAGGTCCACGATCCGCATATGGATCACTTCATCGGGGTTACGCAGCACGAACCGCGCTACCTTTTGTTCGGAGCGACGGAAATGCTCCATGCGGCGTCTCATTTCATCGAACAGGGCGCGGCTCACGTTCAGCTCCTTAAATTCTTGATCGTGCTTATGCAGCCTAGGTGGCCACAGTATGCCTGAGTGATGTGAAAGAGGTAGCGGGATTCACCCACAACAGCTGCCGTTTAAAGGGCGTTAACCCCTTTCTTCAAGATTCGTCATCATTTTGTCAAGTAGGTTATAGTAAGAAGTGACGTGCCGCACTGCATCATTTAAAAAATCAGTGGCCACGGATGCAGGTGGACGTAGGCAACTTCACCTGGAGGAGCGTCGATCATGAGAAACGTCGAACGAATTACCTCGGTAAAAAGCGAATTGCTCGACATATTCATGAGTATGGAGGTCGATGAGCATGCCCAACGACAGCGTAGCGCCGCCCAGCGTAGCTTAAGAGCACGCAGAGGGATTGAGCTTCATCGTGAATTTCAAAAACTATCGCGGGATATCGCTCCCTTGCCGGACGATGACGAACCGCAAGAGAGCGAATTGCACTAAGTTAACGTGTCTGCTGCGTTGCCCATTGCCTAGCGTAAACGTTAACAAACAACATTTACGCTTAATTCCCTGGCTAATCTCATATAGCCAGGGAAAGGACACCTTGTCTCTTAAAACAAGCCTGCTACGAAGACTACGATTACGCCAATGGGAGCAACATATTTCGCTAGAAGGTTCCAAAGGGTGTAGTCGTAAATATCCATATTCAGCTCTTTTCTCGACTCTTCCTTATCGAGGCAGAAGGCAAAGAAAACAATCGCGCCCAGTCCGGTCAGCGGCAGGAGAATCTTGCTGGTGAAGGTGTCGAGCAGGTCGAAGATATTCAAGCCAAAGAACAGCACTTCCGACCACACGTTGAACGAGAGTAGGGCGGCAACGCCTAACGCCCATACCGCAATACCGCTCGCAAACGTCGCCACCAAGCGCGACATTGACGTGCGCTCTTCCAGGGTTTCCACCACCGGCTCCAGCAGCGAGATAGCCGAGGTCAGCGCCGCAAACGTGAGCAGCAGGAAGAACATCAGGCCGAGAATGGTGCCGCCCGTCATGTTGCCGAACGCTAGCGGCAGCGTCACAAAGATCAGGCCAGGGCCTTCGCCCGCGCTCAAGCCGTTGGCAAACACGATCGGGAAGATCGCCAAGCCTGCCAGCAGGGCAATAGCGGTATCCAGAATGATCACGGTACGCGCGGTGCTGATCAGGTTGACGTCTTCGCCCAGGTAAGAGCCGTAGGCCATCATGATGCCCATGCCCAGCGAGAGCGTGAAGAACGCTTGGCCCATGGCTGCCAGTACGACGCCGCCATCCAGCGCTGCCCAATCGGGGCTGAACATAAAGCTCAGCGCTTCACCGAAGTGACCGCTGGTCATGCCGTAACCCACCAAGATCAGCATCAGCACCACAAGCGCAGGCATCATGGTGCGTGCCGCACTCTCCAGGCCTTTGGTGACACCGCGCGCCACAATGCCAATGACCAGCACCATAAAGGCGGTGTGCCATAGCAGCAGCGTCATCGGGCTACCCAGCATGCCACCAAAGAGGGCGCTAATGCTGTCAGCGTCTTGGCCGTTAAACGTGCCAATCACCGAACCCAGGGTGTAGTTCAGAGACCAGCCGCCGATGACGCTGTAGAACGACAGAATTAAGAAAGCCGCTAAAACGCCGCTTACCCCAATCGCCGCCCATGCCCGTGTTTTGCCGTGGCTTGCTGCCAAATCAGACATGGTGTTGATGGGGTTCTTCTGGCCGCGACGGCCAATCATCCATTCCGCTACTAGAATGGGCAGGCCCACCAGCGCGACACACGCGAGATACACCAGTACGAAGGCCGCGCCGCCACTGTCGCCCACCATATAAGAAAAGCGCCAGATGTTGCCCAGGCCAACGGCGGAACCCGCTGCCGCCAGCACAAAGCCCATGCGTGATGACCACTGTGCATGTGCAAGTTTTGCCATAAATCACCTATGTGAAATTCGATTGTAATGAGTCGTTATCGGCGCACTGCACCGATTTTCGGAAAATAGAGATTGCCAGCGTGCTTTTCCGAAAGAACGCGCAATTTATCCGATCATGGTGGGGCTTGCCAGTCAGCCTCTCTAAAAAGAGGGCTTAAAACAGCTGGCTCTGCTTTTCATCGGCAAAGGGTTCAAGCGCAGGCAGTGTGATGTGCTGTTGCAGAGTGCGATACAGGTGGCGAGCCATGTCTGGAGATTCTCGGTTATCGGCTGTATGCACAAATAAGAAAGGGGTTTTCCCCTGACTTATCCACAAGGCAAGGCGATCTATCCACGGGCTGAAGTAGCGAGTATTGATCGTTTTGTCAATATGCCCAATGAAGCGAATAATCGGCTGCTCTGCTGTGGAAAGCACGTGTAACGGGAGTTTCGGTTTTTCTTGCTGGGCGTGAGCCAAGCCTGCGTGGCCGTTGGCAGGGGCTGAGAACACCGGCCGCACATCGAGCATGACGCGGTTGGCCCCATAAGTTATCAACAATCGGTTAAGGGCTTTCTCTCCCTCGCCCTTGTGGAAAAAAACAGGGTGGCGCACCTCCACCGCGCAGGGCAGGTGCGTTGGCCATTGGGCGAGCAGAGCTTCCAGCTTAGGCAGCTCTGCAGGGCCAAAATCACGCGGTAGTTGCACCATGGTCGGGCCAAGCCGGTCATGAAGCGGTGCCAAGGCACTTAAAAATGCCCAGGCATCTTCAAGCTGGCTTAGGCGCTGCTCGTGGGTAACGCGGCTGGGCAGTTTAAAACAAAAGCGAAAATGGGCAGGTGCCTGGCGTGCCCAGGCAGCGATGGTATCGGGCTTAGGCGCACCGCTGTAAAACGTCGTATTGCCCTCAACGCTGGAAAACACTGCGGCGTAATCGCTGAGCAGGTCGGTTTTGGCTTGGCGCGGGTAGAGGCTGCCCTGCCAATCCTGGTTGGCCCACATAGGCAAGCCAAGATAGAGCGGTAGCGGCGAGCGTGAAGCAGTCATCTAAGCGGTGGCCTTTGTCGAAACGTAGAATTGTCGAAACAGAAAAGGCTTAGTGTAACCGTAACACCATGGGCTGTGGCGGGGGCTCAAGGCGTGTTAATGAAGATAACGGCCAAATTTATGAAATTTTTCCCGCTACCACAGCGCTACTATGGTGATGGTCATAACATTAATAAGCTTACCGACAGGAACGCCCCATGGATGCTGCTTATGTAAGCGCCGACGATATTCGCGATCAGTTTTCCAAAGCGATGTCGGCGATGTATCAACAGGAAGTACCGCAATATGGCACGCTGCTCTCGCTGGTAGAGAGCGTGAATCATGATGTGCTGGCAGAGGATGCCGACTTAGCTCATACGCTCGAAGCGTCAGACGAACTGGCGCGCTTAAGCGTTGAGCGCCATGGAGCGATCCGCGTTGGTTTACCTGAAGAACTGTCACTGCTGCGGCGTATGTTTGCGGTGATGGGGATGCACCCCGTGGGTTACTACGACCTGGCTGCCGCCGGTGTGCCGGTGCACTCCACGGCGTTTCGCCCGGTGGATGATGACGCTTTAAAACGTAACCCCTTCCGCGTCTTTACCTCGCTGCTGCGCCTTGAGCTCATTGAGAACACACAGCTGCGTGAACAGGCGCGGGAAATTCTCTCCCGCCGTGAGATCGTGACGCCCGAGGCTCAGGCGCTGATTGCCCGCTGTGAGAAGCAAGGTGGCTTGAACGCTGACGACGCCGAAGCGTTTGTGCAGGCCGCGCTCAATACGTTCCGCTGGCACCACGATGCCACCGTGGACCGCGCCACCTATGACCGCTTACACCAGGAGCATCGGCTCATTGCCGACGTGGTGAGCTTTCGTGGCCCGCATATCAACCATCTTACGCCGCGCACCTTGGACATCGATGCGGTGCAGCAGCGGATGCCGAGTGTTGGCATCGACCCCAAGGCGGTGATTGAAGGTCCGCCCCGTCGCCGCTGCCCGATTCTACTGCGCCAAACCAGCTTCAAAGCGCTGGAAGAGACCATTACCTTTGCCGACAGCGTGGCGGGGCATCACACCGCCCGCTTCGGTGAAATCGAGCAGCGCGGCGTTGCTCTCACCCAGAAAGGGCGTGCGCTATACGATCAGCTGTTAGCCCAGTCGCAGCAACTGCCCCCCGCCAAAGATAACAGCGCTCATCAAGCGCAGCTGGCCGAGGTGTTCCAGGCATTCCCAGACGACCACGCCACGCTGCGTCGTGAAGGGCTGGCATTTTTCCACTACCAAGCGGTGCCGGATACCAACGCATCGCTTCCCGCGCAGATCAACGCGGATACCCTTGAAGCGCTCATCGAGCAGGGCGCGCTGTCCTGCCAGCCCATGATTTATGAGGACTTTCTGCCGGTAAGCGCGGCGGGTATCTTCCAATCGAACCTGGGCGGCGAGCAGCGCGACGAATACGCAAGCCAGGCTAACCAAGCCCAGTTCGAGCGTGACCTGGGGGCCGCCGTGATTGATGAGATTGCGCTATATGCACAGCGCCAGCAGGCGTCACTGGATAAGGCGCTGGCCGTACTTGGGGGAAGGTGTTAGAACGTGCTGACTAACACAAGACATGGTTAACCACATTACTGCGGGAGAGCGTTATGCAGCAGGGCAAAGTATTGGTGTTACATGGGCCTAATCTCAATTTATTAGGCACGCGACAGCCAGAAATTTATGGCTATGACACGCTGGACGATGTGAACAACCTGCTGCGTGAAAAAGCGGTAATGGCAGGCTGGGAGATCACCTGCCTGCAAAGTAATCATGAAGGCGCACTCATCGACGCCATCCACGCAGCGAGGGTGGATGGCACGCAGGCCATCATTATCAACCCGGCGGCCTACACCCATACCTCGGTGGCGATCCTCGATGCGTTGAACGCCTTTGATGGAAAGGTCATCGAAGTCCATCTCTCTAACGTGCATAAGCGCGAGGCATTTCGCCACCACTCCTATGTCTCGCTACGGGCCGATGGCGTGATTGCTGGCCTAGGCGTGCAGGGATATAAAGCGGCGCTAGAGGCGGTGATGGCTAGTTAATAGTCGCACGGATGTGAGCAACCTTGCTCTGTATAGCCGGTAGATAAACATTCACCAACGTGTCTAGGTCGACCCGAGCCGCGTTGGTGCTAATGTTGATAGCACCCATTAAGTGCTGCTTAGCGTCGTACACCGGTACAGCGATCGAGCGTAACCCTGAATCCAGCTCCTGATCGGAAATTGCATATCCTTGCTGACGTGCCTTAACGATACGGCGGCGTAACTCTTTAACGTCAGTCACGGTTTTATCGGTGAAGGGCTCTAGAGAGATTGTCGTTAAAAAGTGATCCAGCTCTTCATCACTGAGCTGAGCCAGCAGTATGCGTCCCATGGAGGTATATGCGGCGGGGAGTCGTGTGCCTACCGATAGCGTTATCGCCATTAAGCGATGTTTGGCTGCCGAGCGCGCGACATAGATCACATCGTTACCATCTAACACGCCCAGAGAAGACGACTCTCCTGTCTCAGCGGTTATTTCTTCTAAGTATTGCTGAATAACGCCTTGATAATTATTGGCAGACAAAAAAGCATAACCTAGCTGGAGCACGCGGGGAGCTAATTCAAAATAGCGTTGCTCCTTGCGTACGTATCCTAATGCATGCAGCGTCAGCAAAAAGCGCCTCGCTTTTGCCCTATTCATTCCAGTACGCGTGGCGACTTCGCTTAATGTCATACGGGGGTGTTCAGCGTCAAATGCTTGTATGACCTCCAAACCGCTCGCTAAAGCAGTGACAAAGTCGCGGCTTTCCGTACTAAGCATTTCTTCTTGCATGTCCAATATCCACTATGTGCAAAGGCGGTTAAAAAAGGGTAACGCAAAAAAGTTCGTTATGCGAACTTTGTGTTCTTCGTAGGCATTTGTGAGAACAATTTGCTGAAATGCTACTAAAGTTGTGTTTTTTAAAGTCTTAACAACAACGTAATCTCAAGTCATACACTGCGAATATATGTACGTGATACGAACAATAATTAACGCATAGGAAGATAAAAATGAACAAGTTCCTTAGCACCACATGCTTAGCTGCCTGCAGTGGCGTACTCATCTTGGGTATGACGGTATCTTCTGCCAGCGCCAATGAATGGCCCACTGATGACATACGGTTAGTGGTTCCCTACGCGCCGGGCGGTACTACGGATGTGCTTTCCCGTCGTGTGGCTGATCTTCTTCAACAAGAGCTCGATACGAATGTCATCGTAGAAAACCGTCCAGGTGCAGGCTCCACGGTGGGTACCGGGCGTCTTGCCAGAGGCGGGCGCGATGCGGGGCACACTATTTTGATGGCTTCACCAGGCCACACCATTGGGGCGGCTATTTATCCTGATCTTAGTTATGACCCCGTTGAAGATTTTGTCTTTCTGCAAAACATGATCGATATTCCGAATGTCATGGTGGTGCCCGCAAGCAGCCCCTATGAAAGCGTTATTGAGTTTGTGGAAGCCGCCCAAGAAGAGAACATGACCTTTAGTCACAGCGGTGTGGGTAGCTCCATTCACATGTCCGGCGAGCTATTTAAAACGCTGACGGATACCAATATGACGGCGGTGCCTTTCGCAGGGAGTGGCGCGGCGTTACCTGCGCTACTGGGAGGGGACGTGGATGTCTCGTTCGAGAACATGCCCACCGTGCTTTCTCATATTCGCTCGGGCGATTTACGCGCATTGGCAGTGACCTCTGCTGAGCGCTCTGAATACCTGCCGGATGTCCCCACGCTGGCAGAAATTGGTGAACATAACCTTGATCAGTTTATTACCACCGCCTGGTTTGGACTGATTGCGCATAACTCCTTCTCGGAAGAAGCGCAAAGCGTCATGCAAGAAGCTTTAGCTAAGGTGATGGAGCGTGAAGAGTTTCTGGATTTCGCCGAGCAGCTAGGTGCAGAGCCGGGGCAAGTGTCGGGTGAAGAATTCAAGCAATTCATCATTGCAGAAGTAGAGCGTTGGGACGGCGTAGCGCAGCAGGCAGGCATCAGCCAGTAAGCTAGGCGGCTTCTCACTAAGCACTGGGGCGAGAACCTGCGTTCTCGCCTTTCTTGTTTCTCTGGAGAAGGCAGCGATGACACGCGCATATGTTAAGCGAAGAATAAAAGATGTCAGTGATGTGATAGCAGGAAGCATCCTACTGTGCTTCTCATTGGCTCTGGTGTTTTATCTAGTGCCAAACTACATCAATGAACCGCCAATTTTACAAAACCCTATGATGTCGCCTCGCTGGCTACCTGGGATCGTTGGCTGGATGATCGTGCTGTTTTCGATACTGCTTATTTTACAAGGCTTCCTGCTAGATAGAAGCGGCGAGGACGATGAGCGACAG
Organism: Vreelandella lutescens; assembly: GCF_014640815.1. Classification (GTDB taxonomy): domain Bacteria; phylum Pseudomonadota; class Gammaproteobacteria; order Pseudomonadales; family Halomonadaceae; genus Vreelandella; species Vreelandella lutescens. The sequence continues at coordinate 170,084 of NZ_BMHM01000004.1, forward strand.
ATTGAGAAAGGGTCAACGCGGCGCTTTATTTTGATGGTGGCTGCCCTGTTGATCTATGTCGCGTTGTTTGAAGCGATGGGGGCTGTTTTCACCGGTATTCTGGCAACGTTAATACTGTTTGTGGCACATCCCGTACGCACATGGTGGGCCTATAGCTTGGCCTTTGTGTTTCCTATCGCAGTGACATTCCTCTTTGTAAAAGTGATGAATGTACCGCTTCCAATATCGCCAATCGGTTTCTGATTGGCTGTTGATTGTTTTGGGTGATCTATGGAAAATTTTTCGGAAGTCATCGCGATATTCTTTAGTTTGGATAACTTTATCGCCATCGCCTTGGGAGTGGTGATCGGTGTAGTGGTGGGGTCTATCCCTGGATTGACGGCGACGATGGCGGTTGCGCTAGCATTGCCTTTTACCTTTTCTATGCAACCGGTTGCGGCGATTTTGCTGCTAGTAGGAATCTACAAAGGGGGGATGTATGGCGGCTCAATTACGGCCATATTAATAAGAACACCGGGCTCACCCGCCTCCGCATGCACCTTGCTAGATGGCTACCCCATGGCGCAACAGGGGCATGCCAAGAAAGCGCTGAAAACGGCACTCTATTCCTCGGTAATTGCCGACTTTATCTCTAATATTGCGCTGATCTTTTTTGCCGCTTACTTGGCTAAAATCGCCCTAAATTTTGGTGCGCCTGAATTCTTCTGGCTCATCTGCTTTTCGCTCACCATTATTATCTCTTTGGCCAGCGGCTCGATGATTAAGGGCTTGATGGCAGCACTGTTAGGTATTCTGCTTTCTTTAGTAGGGCTAGATGAGGTTTTTGGCTCTCAGCGGTTTACCTTTGGCAATTACAATTTAATGGACAGCATTTCTTTTATTCCGCTGTTGATCGGCCTGTTTGCTATCCCTGAGATTATCGAGTTCTACCGCAAGAAAGCACTACCTCATATTAAGGCGAAGGCGAGTGGTGCGGGTTTAGCCTTCTCTGAATTGAAGCGCTGCATGACGACCATTGTGCGAGGCAGTTTGATTGGTGTGATTATTGGGGCTATTCCAGGTACGGGCGCCACAGCTGCAGCGTTCATTTCTTACAGCGATGCCCGCCGACGCTCGCCTAATAAGGCGAATTTCGGTAAGGGTGAGGTAGAAGGCGTGGCGGCTGCAGAGGCAGGCAACAATGGCGTCGCTGGCGCCACGATGATTCCTCTATTATCACTGGGTATCCCCGGTGATGTGATTACGGCCATTATTCTGGGCGCTTTTATGGTTCATGGCCTGACACCTGGCCCCATCATGTTCCAAGAGAACCTGTCGCTGATTTACGCGCTGTTTATGGGCATTATGTTTAGCTCGGTGGTATTACTGCTGGTGGGCAATGTCGCCATTAAGTATTTCTCTTTAATTGCCGACATTCCTAAATCGATTCTCTTTCCCATTGTGTTAATGTTCTGCGTTTACGGTGCGTATGCCGTTAACAATGACACCTTTGATGTATGGCTCATGCTGGCCTTTGGTGTGTTGGGTTATATCTTCAATCGTGCCGCGATACCTGCAGCGCCCTTTTTGATCGGTTTTATTCTCGGCCCTATGTTTGAAGATAACCTGCGCCGTTCGCTGCTGATAGGCCATAACGATCTTTCAATTTTTGTGCGCGGGCCCATCACCTGGGCTTTCATTGCTTTGACGGTGGGGTCGATTGGCTTAGCCCTTTATCGCTTTATCTCAGCGCGCCGTGAAGCGCGTAATATCGCTGATAAGGCTTGATAAAAGGCCAAGTTGCGCATGCACGCTCGGCGGCGGCTGTTACCCGACGGTCACACCGCCGCACACATAAAGCGTTTGGCCGGTAATAAAGCCACTACGCTCGTCGCAAAAGAAGCTAACCGCCTGAGCCACGTCTTCTGGCTGGCCCATCCGCTGTAGCGGAATGTTGTCAATGATACGGCGTGCGCGTTCAGAGTCGGGTGGGTTATTTTGCCAAAAGGCACTGGTCGCGATGGGCCCCGGAGCGACGCAGTTAACGGTGATGCCGTGCTCTGCAAGCTCAAGCGCCCAGGTGCGGGCCATGGATTGCAGCGCTCCCTTTGTTGCACTGTAAATAGTGCGTGCTTCTTTGCCCAGTACCACGCGGCTAGCGTTCATGACGATGCGCCCCCTACCCTGTGCCTTCATCGCAGGCAGCAACGCCTGAGTGCAGATCAGCGCTGAGCGAACGTTGAGCTGCATTAACTTATCGAAGTCCTCGAGTGTGGCCTCCTCAAGTAGGGCAGGCGCAACAATACCGACGTTGTTAATGAGTCGGGTCACTGGATAGCGCTCGGCAATATCAGCCACGATCTGACGAGTTGCCTCGGCGTCGGCAAGATCGACTTGGTAGGCGTCTGCTTGCAAAGAGTCTACTTCTGGTTCGACGATATCCAATACGAGAACGCGATAGCCATCCTGCTGAAGGCGCAAGGCAATAGCTTGGCCGATATTTCTTGCCCCTCCCGTGACAACAGCAACGTCTTGTTGAGAATACTCGTGGCTCATTCATGTTTCCTCGTTTGCGATATAGTCGGGAGGCTCAAAAGGCGAGTAAACCACCCAGTGTCATGAGCCAAATAAGTAAGCTAAGCGTAAAAAAGGAAGCTACCGTCGCCACTAGCATGGCGGTAGCAGTCACGTCTCCTAAGTGATAGCGCTGTCCAAATAGGGGATAGATACTAATCATTGGTGACGCGGCAAACAGAAGCGCACCCGCCATGTAGAGTGGCTCAATATCAGGCATGAGTAAAAACGCGACCAAAATAGCCAAGGGATGAATCAGCAGCTTCCCAACCACAATTTGTCCGACATCTCTCATCATTCCTTGAGCGCGCAGACCAAATAACGATCCACCAATGACAAAGAGCGCGGCAGGCCCGGCGGCTTCGGCCAGCATGTGGATTGCTTTATCAATCGGGGGTGGAATAACGATGCCCGTCGATGCGATTACTATCCCTATGGTTAACCCAATCAGTATCGGATTTTTGGCCAGATTCTGTGCCGTTTGGCGCAGGGTATGCCATACGTTTGAGCCCTGTTGGTTACCCATCTCAGCAAGAATAAGCGCCGCGGGAATCACCAGCAGGTTTTCAACGAGCATATTGAGGGCTAACAGCACCGCAGCCGGTGAACCGATGACCATGGCGGCGACCGGGTAGCCAACAAATCCGCTATTCGATGCGGCCATTCCGAGCGCTTGCATGGCGCTGGCGTTAAGGGGTTGGCGCTGCAGCTTTAAGCAAAGTATTAAGCCTGCGCCTAACACGGCTATCGAGCCTAAGCCGTAGGCCATCAAGTATCTGGGCTGAAAAATTTCGCCCAGCGGCTGCTGGGTTAAGGCGCGAATCACCAGGGCTGGCAGGGCGCAGTACAGCACAAAAATACCCACGCCTTGCAGCTGTTCGCGCTGGATAACTCCGCTCCACCGAGCCATATAACCAATACCAATCAGCAGAAAAATAGGGGTGGTAATGGCTAGAATGGCGAGCATGGCAGTCTCTCCAGCGCATCATAGGGTTAAAAGACTCAAGTTCGAATGGCGAATAACTGTACGCTATTGCGAGAGTCTATCATGGCACACGTTGGGCTCTCGGTGAGACAAGTTGCTCAATGTAGTGCGTGCGTAGGGGGATCACATGAGGCGTAATCTGTTCAGCACTGAGGTGACCATGGGTGAAAAATCGAAATGCGTCTACGCCCTGAAAGACGAACAGGTCAACGCCGGAGAGTGTTTTCGCCTTTGCTTGATGAGCCGCCTTTAACAGCTCGGTATGGGCCGGAATATAAACGGCATCAAATACCCAGTGCTGAGCGCCAAGGCCTGTGGTATCGATAGGGCAACCGGGATGGTTGATGTGACCAATAGGGGTGCAATTCACAACACCTTGCCATGTTGGCAATTCGCGCTGAGCTTGCTCGGCTGAAACGCACTCCGCTGTAATGCCCATGGCATTAAGGTCTCGACACAGGGTGTCGGCACGCTGCTCGTCGCGTTCAAGAATATGGATGCAGTGCGCCGACAGCTCACCGAGTGCACATGCCACGGCGCGTCCTACGCCACCGGCCCCGATCAGTAAGACATCGCCAGCAGGCTGGCTACCAAACGAGTGGCGGTAGGCACTAATAAACCCCGTATAGTCGGTGTTTTCGGCACGTAATCCCTGTTCATCGAACAGTAGTGTATTAGCAGTACCGACTCGCTGTACGCCTTCTCCGCAGACATCTGCTAATTTTGCGGCCTTCTCTTTAAAGGGAAAGGTGACGTTGGTGCCCCGGTACCCCTCTGCGCGCAGCGTTTGAATCGCGCTGGCGAAGTCGAAATCCGCGATTCCCAGGCTGTCCACTAAGTCGTAGCGGACAGCCACGCCCAATGATGCTCCCAAGCGTTCGTGCAGGTCGGGAGATTGTGATTTGGCGATGCCTTCGCCAACGAGTCCTAATTTGATCATGCTGGGCGCTCTCCCGTGTCGGCATTACTATCTGAGGCTAAGAGGTCTGCTTCTAGGCGCTGCTGCGCGGTGACACGCACAAAGGCATTTGGCGCACCTAGCCCTTGATAGCCTTCTCGCTGCACTAATTCGATGAAAAAGGCTTTATGGTTGGGTTGCGTATAGAGCTGATGGAAGTCGCCGTGACTGTCTTGGTCAAAGAGAATGTGGTGCTCCTGCATCCAGGCGTGGGTTTGTGCAGGGAGGTCAAAACGCGCAGCCAGGTCACGATAGTAGTTGCTGGGTATCGGTAGCACCGGGGTCTTTGCCTTATGTAAGGCGGTACTGGTGTCGCGCATGGAGGTGGTGCTCAAGGCAATATGGTGAACGCCCGAACCACCATACTGACGAACAAAACGGTTGCTGGCAGTGTCCGGCGAGGCGCTGGCATTGAGCGCTAGGCGAAAGCGGCCATTGCCGTTTTGGAGTACTTGGCTTTGAATCAAGCCGCGCGGGTCGGTGACATCAAAAGAGGGGGTCACCTCCAACTGGAAGATAGCGCGGTATTGCAGCATCAGTGAAAGGTAGTCATGGTAGGAGAGTGCGACGCTGATATGGTCGATATCCACTAGCGACCCTTGAGGAACCGGCTGACGCTCCAGAGGAAACTCGCGATCCCACGTGCGGCTCAGCTGAGAGTCATCGATGATATAGGAGAGGCTGCCGTCCACATTTCTTAGTGCGCTCATTCGGTGGCTAGCCCCTACCTCTTCAGGCTCCACGATCTCGTAACCCAGCTTGTCCGCTCGTTTAAACGCCTCATACGCGTTACCCACGCGTAGGCCAATCGCTGTGACAGCCGTGGCGTCACGCCCTGGCACACGGCCCGTAAAGCTTGATTCGGTATTCAAGACTAAGTTGACGTCGCCTGCGGCCCAGCGCTCGGCGTTCAGCGTGTGATGTCGTCCTACGCAGGCCATTCCCAGTGCGCTGAGCAGCTCGCGCAGCGGGGCTAAGTCATTGGGCTCAACCGCTATTTCGAGAAAGGCGACGGACTCAATCGGCTGTGGTGCAGGAATGCCGCTATCGCCCTGCATGCTGCGCAGCAAGTGGTAGGAGCGTAAACCATCACGAGCGGTTTGATCGCTGTGGCCCATGCGGAACACATCGTTAAAAATCTCATGGGAGAGCGGGCCGTCGTAGCGAGTCTCTTCCAGCATAGCCATGAACTTATCCATCTGTAGTTCGCCCTGGCCGGGGAAACAGCGGTAGTGACGGCTCCATGAAAGGTGATCCATAGACAGGCGTGGCGCATCGGCGGTCTGTACTAAAAAGATATGATCACCGGGAATGCGGCCAATGGTGCCTAGCTCAGTCTGGCGCGAGAAAATATGGAAAGTATCCAGTACTAAGCCAACATGAGGGTGGGCAGCGCGGCGTACCACTTCCCAGCTGTCTCGGTAATCGTGAATATGTCGCCCCCAGGCCAGGGCTTCATAGGCCACACGTAACTTGCGTTTCGCAGCGCGTTCGCCCAGCTCGAAAAAATCATCGGCAGCGCGGCTAATTCCTGGGAGTGCATCCGGGTGAACGGTGCTGCATGCCATCAGCAAATCGGTGCCGAGCTCTTCCATCAGGTCAAACTTGTGCTCGGCGCGATCAAAGGCGCGCTCCCGCGCGCGGCCCTGTAGCCCTTCAAAGTCTCGAAAAGGCTGTAGAGTGACCAGCTTCAACCCACGGGAACGAATGAGCTCGCCTGCTTCCCGTGGCGTGCCTGCGAATGCCGTTAAATCGTTTTCAAACAGCTCAAGCCCTTCAAAACCTGCCTGAGCAATTGCGTCTACTTTCTCTTCCAGTGATCCGCTGAGGCAAACGGTAGCAATCGATGAGTACATAGCATCATGCTCCTTGTAATGGTGGAGATCAGTAGCCAGCCAAACGCGGCAGGAACGTGACTAAGGAGGGTACAAAGGTAATGAGCAGCAGGATTAAGAACTGAACAGCGAGCATGGGCATAATGCGACGGATAATGGGGCCCATGCCCACGCCCGAGACGGAGTCCGCAACAAAGAGACAGAGCCCCATGGGAGGAGTGATCAGACCCATCATTAAGTTAAAGATCACCACAATGCCGAAGTGCAATGGGTCGATGCCCAGCGCCATGGCAATAGGGTGGAGAATGGGGACAAGCACCAAAATGGCGGCAATGCCTTCCAAAAAGAGCCCGACCACCAACAGCAGAAGAATGACGGCAATGAGGAAGGTCCACTGGGTATCAATGCTCATTAAGGCCCATTCCGTTAGCATGTTGGGCACGCGCTCGAACGTTAACACCCAGTTGGCGGCGGCAACGGCCCCCATGATGACCATGATCACCGCGCTATCGCGCATGGCGCGAGCAAAGATACCGGGTAGGTTAACCAGTTTGATGTTGCGGTAGAGCACCACGCCGAGAATCAGCGCATACACAACAGCAAACGCCGCTGCCTCCGTTGGGGTGACAATGCCTGCAAGAATGGCACCGACGACAAACACCGGCATAAGTGCAGGCAGTAAACCATGCAGTAACGCATGACGCCGTGACTGCTGCTTTACCTTTGCCGTGCTAAGGTCGCCTGCAAAGAAGTAAACGTAAATCGAGAGCCCAAGGGCGAGTAAGAAGCCAGGCACGATACCAGCCAAAAAGAGCCCCGGCACCGAGACGCCCGATACCGTTAGCGCGTAAATAATGACCGGAATGCTAGGTGGAATAATGGGGCCAATGACTGACGACGCCGCGGTGAGAGCGGCGGCAAAGTCACGCGGGTAGCCCTCTTTTTCCATCGAAGGAATGAACACGCGGCCAAGCGCTGATGTATCCGCAATCGCTGAGCCCGAAAGCCCGGCAAAAATCACGGATGCCCAGATATTGACGTGTGCAAGCCCAGCTTTGAGCCGGCCAACAATGGCGCTGGCCAGGTTAATAATGCGGTGGGTGATACCGGCTTCGTTCATTAGCTCGCCGGCTAAAATGAAGAGCGGAATAGCCAGCAGCGGAAACGATTCCATGCCGCCAAAAAACTGCTGCGACACGATGCGAATGTGGTAGGGCAAATCGCCGACGCTCATCAGTACCGTGAGGGAGCCTAAAATCGCGAAGGCAAACGGCACACCCAGTAAAACAAGTGCTACAAGCAGTATAAAAATCATGAGGATGCCTCCTCGTCAGTTGGCTGACTCAGGCGTAGTGCACCCATGACGAGCGCTGAGAGGCTAAGTAACCCACCGCCCAGCAACATAGAGGCTTGGAACAGCCACATTGGCATGCCGGTACTTGATGAGGTGCGCCCACCCCGTGCTGAGATGAACTCAACCGCTGACACCATTAAGCCGATTCCAACGGCGAGCACCACTAAGTCGACAGCGACCGCCTGCCAGCGCACCCAGTGTGCAGGCAGTAAACGGCGAATAAGATCAAAGCCGATATGTTTATCTTGTAAATAGGCCCAGGACATACCGAACATCAGGCCATAAATCATCAGGTAAATGGCGGTGTCTTCTCCCCAGCTAATGGAACCGCCATAGGTGTAGCGCGCAAATGCATTACCCGCGACCAGCAGGAAGATCAGCATCATGGCAAGCCCTGCCAAGCTGCCATTAAAAAGTATGAGGCCGCGATGTATCCGGCTGAGAAGAGCAGACATAAGGGCACCTTCAATCAATAGTCAGGCACGCAAGTAGGCGAGCAGGCCACGGTTGGCCTACTCGCAAGCACTTACTTTGAATGGCGTGTTAGAAGCGTGAGGAGGCGTCATCCACTGCGGAAGAGAGGCGATCAATCCACTCGGCATCATCGCCAAGCTCATTGCGCAGATAAGCCTGAACCGGTGGCTGTGCTGCTTCCCGGAAAGCCTCCATTTGCTCAGCGGTTGGCTGAGTGATCTCCATGCCTTCTGCTTGCAGCTTGGTGATGCCCTCGGCGGAATTGAACTGCTGGATGGCGCGGCCGGTGGTGCCTGCCACCACAGCAGCACGCTTCACGGCGGCTTGTTCTTCTTCAGAAAGCGACTGGAAGATCTCATCGTTGATCAGGATGTGATCGACACCGTACACATGGCGATCAAGGGTGAGGTAGTCCTGGAACTCATAGAAATTGTTGCCGTAGATAACCGAGATGGGGTTCTCTTGACCATCCACGACGCCAGTCGCCAGTGCTGTTGGCACCTCGCCCCAGGCAATCCCTTGTGGTACCCCCCCTAACGCATTCACCATTTCTAGGTAGAGGGGAATGGTTTGCACCCGGAACTTTAAACCCCGCATGTCTTCGGGGGTATGAATGGGGCGCACAGAGTTGGTGAAGTGACGAAAGCCAGTTTCCCCATAGGCCAGAGTACGCAAGCCGGTTTGTTCAAGGCAGTGCTCGGCGAGTGCCGTACCGAACTCACCATCCATGACTTCCCAAGCAACGGGCGCTGATGGGAAGGTGTACGGAATATCTGTCACCGCGACGGCTGGGCAGAAGTTAGCGTAAGCACCGGAGACCATCGCAATACTAATGGTGCCGTCCTGTGCACCTTCAATCAGTTCGGTTTCACCCCCTAACGAACCCGCCGGATAGAGCTCAACCGTCAGATCGGTTTCGGCTTCTACTAGGTTTTTGAAGACTTGACCGGCCGCGCCCTTTTTAGAGGTTGTCCAGTCGTCAGGGTCCACATGGGCAAAGCGCAAGGTTTGTGCAGAGGCATGGGCCGCAGAGAAGAGTGCTGCCGTGGTGATAGCCACTGTTAGCGTGCGTTTCATTGATGTTTTTTGTAGTGAAAACATGGGGCGTAGAGACATTATTGTTGTCCTCTTATCGAGCCATTGTCATGGGGCTTGAAAAGCCATGAAGGTAGCGCGCATGGCCATTTCACTGTGTCCAAAACAACAATGTACGAAATGGTACGTTCAGTCAAGGTATGGCATACTAGACCAAAGACGATCACGATAATAAAGGCCCATTAATGACAGCCAAATCCAACGCTTCTTCGTCCTCTTCCACACGACGCGGTCGTAAAAACGACCCTGAGTCTGTCCAGGCCGATATTCTTGCGGTCGCGACTCGAGAGTTCTCGGAAAAAGGCTTATCGGGGGCGCGAATTGATGAGATCGCCGAAAAAACGCGTGCCTCCAAGCGCATGATTTACTACTACTTCAAAGATAAAGAGACGCTCTACTTACATACGCTAGAAGCGGCTTATCAAAAGGTGCGTTTACAAGAGGCAGAGCTGCAACTCAATCACTTAGCGCCCCTAGAGGCACTGAGTCGATTAGTACGCTTTACGTTTTGCCATCACGCTAAAAACCCTGACTTCATTCGCCTGGTGATGATTGAGAATATTCATCACGGCCGCTACTTAGCGCAATCGAAACTGATCCAGTCGCTGAATGCGGGGGTGATTGATGCGCTCACCAACGTTTATAACCGCGGTGTTGAAGAAGGCTGTTTTCGTGAAGGGCTAGATCCCCGTGAGCTTCATTGGCTTATTAGTGCGCTGTCATTCTTTAATGTCTCCAACCAGCACACGTTTTCACGCATTTTCGATTGGAAACAGGCGGCACCGGAGAATCAGCGCAAATTGGAAGACCATGTCACGGACATGGTGATGCGGTACGTGTTGCCGGATGACACCGCGATGGCAAATCCCTAGCAAAGCTCTCGTGAGCAGCAATATCGGTCATGTTTAAATTTTGGTTGCCCGATAGGTAGCGGTCTATTTAGCCTATAGTTCGAAGAGCGAACATAAGTACAAACGTGTGAGTGCACTCAGAACTATTGCCTCTTGGCACTCAGTTGCCAAGGTGTTGCTAACGGAGACGTCGTTGCCATGCCCGCCATCTTTACCAAACACCCCTTCATGAGCCAGCCAGCCTTGGATGCCTGTGATGAACAGGCCATGGTGAACGCCATGCTGGCCTTTGAACTCGCCCTTGCGGAAGTGCAAGAAGCCAGCGGAGCAATCCCAGCCGGGGTTAGCCAGCAAATACGCGATCAGTTAGAAAAGGCCATCTTCAGCGTTGACACCATTGCAGAGGGCATCGCCAGTGGTGGCAATGTGGCGATTCCTTTCGTCAAGCAGGGGCGCTCACTGCTCCCTAACGAGTTAAAACGCTACTGGCACCAGGGGGCGACCAGTCAGGATGTCGTCGATTCTGCATTAATGCTGCTGCTAAAACCCCGCTTAGTGGCACTGGATAGTTTGCTGCGGCGCTGTCGCTCTGCGGCGCTGGTGCTTATGGAGTCTCATGCTCAGACGCCCATGGTGGGGCGCACGCTGATGCAGCAGGCGCTACCGATTACTTTTGGGGTCAAGGTGTCTCACTGGGCAGTAGGGTTAGAGCAAGCACGGCGGCGATTACTCACCGTAGAGCTGCCCGTGCAGTTTGGCGGCGCGGTAGGGGTGCACTCTGGCTGGGATGCCCTTGGGCTTGACTGGATGGACGCGCTAGCCGAGCGGCTAGGTTTGGCATCGACCGTTCTTCCCTGGCATACCGACCGCTATCCAATTCACGCACTAGGTACGGCATTCGATGCAGTGGCTGGTGCTGCTGACAAAATCTCCTTGGACATATCACTGCTCACACAAACGGAAATCGGTGAAGTGGCCGAGCCCTCAGCACCCGGGATGGGGGAGTCCTCATCAATGCCCCATAAGCGCAATCCTGTGCGCTGCGCCATGATTCGAAGTGCAGCACGGCAAGTACATGGCCACACCAGCGTCTTGATCAATGCTTCTGCTCAGCCTCTGGAGCGAGGGTTGGGTGAGTGGCATGCGGAGTGGGCACCGCTAATCGAAAGCGCTTTATTGGTAGAAGGGGCGCTGGCGCAAGTGGCTGTGTTGCTGGAGGGATTAGAAGTGAATCCCGGCAACATGCAGCGCAACTTGGCGGCCACTGGTGGTGGCATTATGGCAGAGCCAGTGGCGCGCTTATTAACACCTCATTTGGGGTCTGATGCGGCTAAAGCAGTGAGTGCTGCAGCGGCAGAAACGTCGCGCCTTGAAAGGCGCCCTTACGCTGAGGTACTTGTTGAGGTGCTCTCCACGTCTCCCGAGCTCACCGACCAAGTTGATGCCACGGCGCTGCGTCAGGCGTGTGACCCTGCTTTATACCTTGGTAGCAGCGAACGGCAGGTGGCGCGTGCCTGCCAATGGCTGATTTCTGAATAAGTAATTGTTTATAAGCGTTTTGTTTGTTGCCTGAACGAAGCATTTGAATGGTTCCGTTGTTTTGAGAGGCTCCGCCGCTATTTGACCCGATGGGTGTTCAGCAGTAACTTGTTCGTATTAAGAATCTGTGTTCGTCTGACGAACAAATACCGACAAGTATGGCAACGACCAGCTAAGAGGCACCCATCATGGCCGAGTTTCTCAGCTTGCATGACGCGGTAGCGCGCTACGTCCAAGACGGCGCTACGGTGGCCATGGAAGGCTTTACCCACCTGATTCCGTTTGCCGCCGGTCACGAAGTGATCTGGCAGAAAAAACGCGATCTGACGCTGATCCGCATGACCCCCGATATTATTTACGATCAAATGATCGGCGCGGGCTGTGCCAAAAAAGTCATCTTCTCCTGGGGCGGTAACCCCGGCGTAGGATCACTTCACCGCCTGCGCGATGCGGTTGAGAAAGGCTGGCCGTGCAAGATCGAGATTCTCGAGCACAGCCACGCGGCCATGGCCTGCGCCTTTGAAGCAGGTGCCGCAGGATTACCGCTAGCGGTGTTCCGTGGCTATATCGGCAGCGAACTGCCCAGCGTCAATGATCAAATCAAATTCATTGAGTGCCCGTTTACCGGTGAACGCCTGGCCGCAGTACCGTCGGTGCGTCCAGATGTCTCGATCATTCATGCTCAGCGTGCTGACCGCCAAGGCAACGTGCTGGTAGAAGGCATTGTCGGCGTACAGAAAGAGGCCGTGCTCGCTGCCAAGCACAGCATCGTCACGGTGGAGGAGATCGTCGATGATCTGAACGCGCACCCCAACGCCTGCGTGATCCCCAGCTGGGCGATCAGCGCCGTTGCGGTAGCAGAGAAAGGCGCGCTGCCTTCCTACACCCACGGTTATTACGGCCGCAGCAACCGCTTCTATAAAGAGTGGGATGCCATCGCGCGTGATCGCGACACCTTTACTCAGTGGCTCGACGAGAACGTTTACCGTAAAGAGGAGAAACGCTAATGAGCCTCGAATATACCTCTTCTGAAATGATGTCGGTGACTGCTGCTCGGGCGCTGGAAAACGGCATGACCTGCTTTGTAGGTATCGGTTTACCTTCAGAAGCTGCCAACCTAGCGCGGCTGACTCACGCCCCTGAAGTCGTGCTGATTTACGAATCCGGCACCCTGCAAACCAAGCCCGATATTCTGCCGCTCTCGATTGGCGATGGGGAGCTATGCGAATCAGCGCTGACCACCGTGGCAGTACCGGAAATGTTCCGCTACTGGCTGCAAGGCGGCAAAGTGGATGTGGGCTTTCTAGGCACCGCGCAAATCGACCGCTTCGCTAACCTTAACACCACGCTGATCGGTGATTACAAAGCGCCCAAGGTTCGCCTGCCAGGCGGCGGCGGGGCACCGGAAATCGCCACCAATGCAGGCGAAGTGTTTATCACCCTGAAGCACTCCAAGCGGGCCTTTGTAAAAGACGTTGATTTCGTCACCACGCTAGGCTTTGGCCGCGACGGTAAAGGGCGCGATAACGTGCCCAATATCGGCAAAGGCCCCACCCGGGTAATTACCGACCTGTGCGTGATGAAGCCTGACCCGGAGACGAAAGAGTTAGTGGTGGTATCGCTACACCCCGGCGTAACCCGCGAAGAGGTGATTGACGCAACGGGCTGGGACATTCGCTTTGCCGAGCAGCTGGAGAGCACCCCAGAGCCCAGCGAAAACGAGCTGACGATTCTGCGTGAGCTAAAAGCCCGTACCGAGCGGGCGCACGCGGGCGAATAAGGAGTTTGCTATGAGTGACGTTTATTTATGTCATCCCCGCCGCACCGCTATTGGCCGTTTTGGCGGCACCTTAGCCAGCGTGCGCCCGGATGATTTCGCTGCCACCATCTTCAAGGCCGTATTGGCGGAAGCGCCGGATCTCGACCCTGCTGCCATTGAAGAAGTCTTTATGGGCTGCGCCAACCAGGCCGGTGAAGACAACCGTAACGTGGCGCGCATGTCGTCGCTGTTGGCGGGCATTCCTACCTCGGTGCCTGGCACCACTATGAACCGCTTGTGCGGATCAGGAATGGACGCGGTGGGCACCGCCTTTCGCGCCATTAAAGCGGGTGAGATGGAGCTGGCGCTGGCGGGTGGCGTGGAGTCCATGTCCCGCGCGCCCTATGTGATGGGCAAGGCCGATAGCGCCTTCGCCCGCAATCAAAAACTCGAAGACACCACCATCGGCTGGCGCTTAATCAACCCGCTGATGAAGAAAGCGTTTGGGGTCGATTCCATGCCGGAAACGGCAGAAAACGTTGCCGAGCAGTTCAATATCTCCCGGGAAGATCAGGACGCCTTTGCGCTGCGCTCCCAGCAGAAAGCCGCTGCCGCTCAAAAGGCCGGCCGCTTTGCTCAAGAGATCACCGCCATTGAGATTCCCCGCCGCAAGCAAGAGCCGCTGATCTTTGATCAAGATGAGCACCTGCGGGAGACCACTCTTGATAAGCTGGCGGGTTTGCCTACGCCTTTCCGTGAAGGCGGCAGCATCACCGCAGGCAACGCGTCCGGCGTTAACGACGGTGCAGCGGCGATGCTGGTCGCCAGCGAAGCGGCGGTTAAACAGCACGGTCTTAAACCGATGGCGAAAATCATCGGCATGGCGACTGCAGGTGTCGAGCCGCGCATCATGGGTTATGGCCCGGTGCCTGCGGTGCAGAAGCTGCTTAAGCGCACCGGTATCTCGATGGATGAGATCGATGTGTTTGAGTTTAACGAAGCGTTCGCCGCTCAGGCGTTGGCCTGTACGCGTGACCTGGGCCTTAAAGACGATGACCCCCGCGTGAACCCTAACGGCGGCGCGATTGCGCTGGGCCACCCGCTGGGCATGTCTGGTGCGCGTCTTTTAATGACCGCCGCCTATGAGCTGCAAAACAGCGGCAAACGCTACGCGCTTTGCACCATGTGCGTGGGTGTTGGCCAAGGCATCGCAACGCTGATTGAGCGCGCTTAACGGAGGCAGTTATGGCTTTTCATACCATCAATGGTCGTAGCGTGGCGTATCGATTGCTCGGCGCAGAAGTAAATCCGCTTGTCGTGCTGGCGCACCCTTTGGGCATGAGCCAAGCGGTATGGGATGACGTGATTCCCGTACTGCTGTCTCGCTACCGAGTATTGACCTGGGACCTGCCTGGCCACGGCGCTAGCCAAGCGGTTAGCGGTGAGCAGATCAGCCCTGCTGACCTAGCGGCGGAAGTATTGGCGTTGGTAGAACTTGCGGGCGCACAGCGCTTCCACTTTGCCGGGACTTCCATTGGTGGCGTTGTCGGCCAGCAACTAATTGCCGAGCATAGCGAACGGCTGCTTTCCGTTACGCTGACCAACACCGGTGCGGTGATTGGTAATCCTGACCTGTGGAATACCCGCGCAGGCCGGGTACGTCAGGAAGGCTTGGCGGCCATGTCTCAAGAGATCGTACCGCGCTGGTTTGCACCAGCGGCGTTTGAGGCAAGCCCAGCGCTGAAAGCGGGATGGTGCGTACAAATGGGCCGTGGTGATGATGAATCCTACGCCCAGCTGTGTGAAATGCTGGGCCGCGATACGTTCACCGGAAAATTAGCTTCTAAGAAAGTCAAAGTGCAGCTATTTGGCGGCAGTGAAGATATGGCCACGCCGCCTGCAACACTGGAAGCCCTGGCTGCGGAACTCGATGGCGCACCGCTGGAGATTTTTGATGGCGTAGGCCATGTGCCTTCGGTAGAAGCCCCAGCGCTGTTCGCGCAAAAGCTCCTCGCAGTGCTTGCCACTGACTTAGGTGACGTAGCCAACCACGGCGTGGCTTACGCCACCGGCCTGGAGACCCGCAAGCAGGTGCTCGGTGACGAGCATGTGGCGCGCTCCACCGCCAACGCCAACAGCCTGGACGCGCCCTTCCAGCAGATGATTACCCGGCTGGCCTGGGGCGAGCTGTGGAGCAACAACGACCTAACCCGTCGCGAACGCAGCATGATCACCACCGGTATTCTCGCTGCCCTCGGCCGCGAAGAGCTCACGCTGCACTTGAAAACCGCCAAGCGGATTGGGCTAACAGAAGCCGAGCTGCGCCAAGTGCTAATGCATGTGGCAATTTACGGCGGCGTCCCCGCAGCTAACCATGCCTTTGCCCTCGCCAAAGAGCTGGGCTGGGGCGAGTAGCGAATCACAATAATGGATAAGAGGTAAGGGCGATGACCCACGACAATAAACGCTTTGTGGCACGCGACCGCAACTGGCATCCGCCTGCCTATGCACCCGGTTATAAAACCTCGGTAGCGCGCTCGCCCCAGCAGGCGCTGGTGAGCATGCAGCAGCCCACAGCATCAGAGCTGACCGGCCCAGACTTTAGCCACCTACGTATGGGCCCCCACGATAACGACCTGTTGCTGAACTTTCGTCAGGATTCAAGCCAGGGCGGGCTACCCCAGGGCGAGCGGATTATCATGTTTGGCCGTGTAGTTGATCAGTTTGGCAAGCCGATACCCCATACCCTGGTGGAAATGTGGCAGGCCAATGCGGGCGGTCGCTATCGACATAAGAACGATAAGTACCTGGCACCGCTAGACCCTAACTTCGGCGGTGTGGGGCGTTGTTTAACCGATGAACAGGGGATGTACCGCTTCCGTACCATCAAGCCCGGCCCCTACCCGTGGCCGAATGACATGAACAGCTGGCGCCCGGCGCATATCCACGTTTCAGTCACCGGACCTTCAATTTCTACCCGGCTGATCACCCAGATGTATTTTGAGGGCGACCCGCTGATTCCCCTCTGCCCCATCGTGCATACGCTGAAAGATCCGCTTGCGGTTGAGACCATGGTTGGACGGCTCGATATGGCCCATAGCAAACCGATGGACTGCTTGGCCTATCGCTTTGATGTGGTCGTGCGCGGCGAGCTGCAGACCTATTTTGAGAATCAATAAGGGGATACCTCATGAAGCAGCCGAATAGCCAGCCGACCAGCGATCTGATGCTACGGGAAACCGCCTCGCAAACCGCTGGCCCCTACGTGCATATTGGTCTTGCCCTCGCCGCTGCCGGTAATCCGGTGCGGGATGAAGAGATCTGGAACGAGATGGCCAAGCCTGAAGCCGAAGGCGAGCATATCGAAGTGGTCGGCATCGTCATCGACGGCAACGGCGATCTAGTCCGCGATGCTTTCGTGGAAGCGTGGCAAGCGGATGCTAGCGGTAACTACCAGGCCGATTACGACCTGAGCAAGCCGTTCAATAGCTTCGGCCGCACTGCCACCACCTTCGATCACGGTAGCGAATGGTCGTTAACCACCATTAAGCCCGGCGCGGTGAAGCACCCCAGCGGCCAACTAATGGCCCCGCACATTAACCTGACGCTGTTTGCCCGTGGGGTGAACATCCACCTGCAAACGCGGCTCTACTTCGATGACGAAGCTGAGGCGAACGCTCAGTGCCCGGTGCTAACCCGCATCGAATCCCCGGCGCGCCGTCAAACCCTGATCGCCAAGCGCGAAGAGGTCAATGGCAAAGTGCGCTACCGGCTGAATATCCGCCTTCAGGGCGAAGGTGAAACGGTATTTTTTGATTTCTAACCGTTTTAATAAGATGAATGCAGAACAAAAAGCGTTGCTCATTACTGGGCAGCGCTTTTTTATTGGGTTAAGACCATGGTCGAGGGTGTATGTTGGAAAAGTCCAATTTTATGCTGCCAAAGTGCCTTATCGGATGCACTGAAGAGTCGTGACACTGGGGCTCGGCGTGGGTTTAGGGTAAGCGTGGTTTGACTGCGTTTAACCATAGACGAATGTCGATTAGCTCTAGGCGCTAGAGTGGACTAATCTGGCTCTTAGGGCGAACTAGTATTCGTTATGCGAACTTATAATAATCTAACAAAAGTCCTGGAGTCCCCCATGAAAATAACCCTATCTCGGTGTCTGTTGGCGACCGCTATTGCAGGTCTTAGCATCAGTTCGGTTCAGGCAGAAACCACCCTACGGATGGCGCATTTTTGGCCTGGTCCTTCCGGCGTTAATGAAGATGTGTTGCAGGCGTGGGCCGATACCGTTGCCGAAGAGTCCGATGGCGATCTAACCATTCAAATGTTCCCTGCTGGTACGCTAGCCAAACCGGATTCGATTTATGAAGCCGCCGCCAACGGCATTGCCGATATCGGTGCCACTGCCCAGGGCTATACCGCCGGCCGTTTCCCGCTCTCTCAAATCGTTGAACTGCCTGGGGTAGCGAGTACGGCAACGCAAGGTGCTTGCGTACTGCAAACGCTTTACGACGACGGTCATTTGGATAGTGAATACGAAGATACCCGCCCGCTGTTTATGTTTACCACGGGGCCTGGCGGCATCCATACCATCGATACAGACGTGCAAACGCCTGCTGACCTGCAAGGGCTACGTATTCGCCGACCCACTGCTGTCGCGGGTGAAATGCTCGAAAATATGGGCGCAAGCCCGGTGGGCATGCCAGCACCAGACATTTATACCTCTATGCAGCGCGGCGTTATCGATGGCCTGAGCTTCCCCTGGGAAGGTTTAAAAGGTTTTCGTGTTAATGAGCTCGTCAGTTATCACACCGAAGTACCGTTCTATACGCTGATCTTTGTCGCCACCATGAACCAGCGTGCCTATGAAGGCTTATCCCCCGAGCAGCAAGCAGTTATCGACAATAACTCAGGTATGAAGTGGGCTGAAAAGGCCGGTGAAGTGTTTGACCGTCTAGATGTGGAAGGCAAGCAGGAAGCGGTTGATGCGGGCCACACCATCCGTGAAATCGAAAACCCGCTTCAACACCCCGACTGGCAGGAGCCGCTGCAAACCGGTATTGAAAACTACTTAACGCAGTTAGAAGAGCGCGGTTTGAGCCAATCCCGTGAGGTGTATGAAGCTGCACTAGCAGCGAGCGAGTCTTGTGGTACCCAACAGGGATAAGGTGTCATGCAGTCTACTCTCCACTTTCAGCATATTCTCAACAGGGCCAGCCATTGGCTGGCCCTTATTTGTCGTTTGATTGCCGGAATAGCGCTGATTGGCTTACTGGCAGTCACAATGGCCGATGTAAGTACTCGCTACCTTGCCCGCGTGACGGAAGGCGCTATTTCGTTACGCGTATCAGGGAGCGTGGAGTTAGTTAGCTATTTAATGCTGTTTGCTTTATTAGCGGCAATGTCCGCAAACGTTGAGAAGAGCCAGGTGGTGGTAGAAGCCTTTTCACACCGTTTGCCCCAAGCCATTAAAAACCGCTTACAAGGTCTCTATTTTCTTGGCTTTATGGCGCTGGGATTCATTTTATTTGTAGGTTTATGGGACTCAGCAGCGGCAGCTGCCCGTCACGGCACTACCACTCAGGATCTGCGACTGCCCATGGGGCCCATTTATCAGCTGGCAGCCGTGCTCAGTTTACTACTGGGGTTACGCAGCTTTATCCATGCCTTGCTAGGCATTCTTTACGGCAAGGGCGAGGAGGCTGCTCATGGGGAGTGAAGCGATTGGCGCTATTGGTCTTGGGTGTTTGCTGGTACTGATGATCCTACGCGTCCCGGTAGCGTTAACCATGCTCATTGTCGGCGTGGTGGGGTTTGCCCAAATCGTCAGTTGGGATGCGGCAATTGCGCAGCTTAAAACGGTACCCGTAGAGGTGCTTTCCAACTACAGCTTCAGCGCCGTACCGATGTTTATTTTGATGGGCGTTTTGGCTGCCCATTCTGGCATGGCCGGAAAGCTGTTTGATTCAACGCGTACCATTTGCGGCGGCTGGAAGGGGGGCTTGGCGATTGCGGCCATTGGCTCTTGTGGCATCTTCTCTGCTATTTCCGGTTCATCGCTGGCGACAGCGAGCACCATGACCCGGGTAGCGCTGCCGGAAATGGAGCGCTATGGCTATCACCGTGGGTTGGCCACCGGGGCGCTTGCTGCAGGCGGCACGCTGGGCATCATGATTCCACCCAGTATTGCTCTCTTGATTTACGCCATTCTCACCGAGCAGTCGGTGGGCGATATGTTTATGGCGGGGTTAATTCCTGGCCTGTTGGGCTTGGTGATGTACGCGCTGACGATCTCCGTTGTCATGCGGTTGCGCCCCTCTCTAGCGGTGGCAGGAGAGCCAACGCCCTGGAAAGAGAAACTGGTGTCGCTCACTGGCTTAATACCGTTCTTTGGCGTTTTCCTGGTGATGATTTTAGGTATCTATTTTGGTGCCTTTACCCCCACCGAAGGGGCCAGCGTAGGGGCATTTGCCACACTGATTTACGCCCTCGTGAAAGGCATGCGCAGTGCCCAGCTGTGGCGCAGCGTACAAGAAACGCTGGCGCTCTCTGCGGTGGTGTTCTTTATGCTGGTAGGGGCTGAAACGCTGGGATACTTCATCTCGGTATCGCGTATTTCTTTTTCGATTACTGACCTGCTCTATGGAATGGATCTCACACCGCTCGTTGTGGTGCTGTGCATCCTGGCCCTCTACTTTGTGCTGGGCATGTTTATGGATTCCATCGCCATGCTGGTCATCACCGTTCCCGTGGTGTACCCCATCATTCAGGCGATGGGCATCGACCCTGTATGGTTCGGTATTCTGACTGTTTTGACGGTAGAGCTGGGGCTGATGACCCCGCCAGTGGGGATGAACGTGTTTGTGATTAAAGCGATGGCACCACATGTTGGGCTGGGGGAGATTTTTAAAGGGGTCGCGCCGTTTGTGGTCTCTGACTTAATACGCCTGGCACTGCTCATCGCGTTCCCGATTTTGAGCACGCTGTTTCTGCTCTAGGCTGGTTTTATTACAAGGAGTGAATGCCATGGTCACTATTGAGCTATTGTCCGCAGGTGAAGCAAAAGCCGCAGAGCACGAAGCCACCTTTACCCGAGCCAATCCGTTGAGTGGCGAGGTTGTCACCACGGCGGCGGCAGCAAGTGTGGGTGATGCAAATGCAGCTGCCGACGCGGCTGGACGGGCGTTTGATGCATGGTCGCAAACAGGCCCAGGCGAGCGGCGTGCGAAGCTTCTAAAAGCAGCCGAGCTGATGGAGGCGCGTCAGAGCGATTTTATTGATCGAATGATTGATGAGACTGGTGCCACGCCGGGTTGGGCGGGCTTTAACGTCAAAGTAGCGGCCGATGTACTGCGTGAGGCGGCGGCGTTAACCACGCAAATTCACGGCGATATTATTCCCTCAAATGTGCCCGACAGTATGGCCATGGGCGTGCGCGTTCCCTGTGGCGTGGTGGTCGGTATCGCGCCCTGGAATGCGCCGATTATTCTAGGTACGCGAGCCATCGCCACGCCCTTGGCCTGCGGCAATACCGTTATCCTGAAGGCTTCCGAGCAGTGCCCAGCAACCCATCACCTCATTGGTGAAGTGCTTCAAGAAGTAGGGTTTGGCGGAGGTATTGTCAACGTGATTACCAACGCGCCTGATAACGCCGCTGAGGTGGTGAGTGCGCTGATTGCCCACCCCGCCGTACGCCGAATCAATTTCACCGGCTCCACCGGCGTGGGCAAAATCATCGCCGAGCAAGCGGCCAAATATTTAAAACCTGTGCTGCTTGAACTGGGCGGCAAAGCGCCGTTTTTGGTACTGGACGATGCGGATATCGACGCCGCCGTGGATGCTGCCATCTTTGGCGCGTTCTTTAACCAAGGCCAGATCTGCATGTCCACTGAGCGTGTCATTGTTGATACCCAAGTGGCGGATACTTTCGTGGAGAAATTTTCCGCCCGTGCTCAGGCGCTAAAGGCAGGCGACCCGCGTGATGAAGGCAACCCCCTGGGCACGTTAATTAACGCTCAGTCAGGTGAAAAACTAAATAGCCTGATTGATGATGCCGTGACGCAAGGCGCCCACTTAGCCGCTGGTGGCAAAGCCAAGGGCGTGGTGATGCAGGCCACGGTTATCGATGGTGTCACCAGTGATATGCGGCTATATAGCGAAGAGTCGTTTGGCCCCATCGTGGCGGTGATTCGCGTTAACGGCGAAGAAGAGGCCATCCGCGTCGCCAACGACAGCGAGTACGGCCTTTCATCGGCGGTGTTTAGCCGCGATAGCGCACGCGCCATGAAAGTGGCAGGGCGCTTACAAACGGGTATCTGCCATATCAACGCCCCGACGGTACACGATGAACCGCAAATGCCCTTCGGCGGCGTCAAAGCCAGCGGTTACGGGCGCTTTGGGGGTAAAGCAGGCATCGAAGAGTTCACCGAGCTGCGCTGGATGACCATGCAGCTCGGGCCGCGGCATTATCCTATTTAGTGGACTCGTTAACTGCCGTTTGTCGCAGCCGAAAATCCCTTGGTGAAAGCGTTGTATTACGCTTAAAAAAGCGCGTGAAGTAAGCCGGTTCTGAGAAGCCTAAGCTGTCGGAGACCTCGCCAATGGTCATATTGGTATAGGTGAGCTGGCGCTTGGCTTCTAGCATTAGGCGCTCATGCAGTAATTGCAGAGCGCTGTGCCCGGCGAGTTGGCGGCAGAGCAGGTTCAAGTGCGCGCTGCTCACGCCTATCTGCTCGGCTAACTGTTCAATGCTTGGCTGTTCACGGTAGTGCGCTTCGATCAGCGCTTGAAAGTTCTCAAGGTGCATGCGCCCCTTATCGTGCTGGCGTGGGCCATGGCGCTTTGCAGGCTTGTCAGGGTAAGCAGTAAGACGTGATAGCTCGACGACTAACGCTTGCACCAGCGCTTCAAGCAGTCGGTTTCTTCCCGGTGCCGGTTGGCGGTACTCCTGGTCAATTTGGTCGATCAGCGTTGCAATGCGCTGGGTGTTAACGGGCTGATTCAGGCGTACAAAATCAGCTTTGCGTAGCGCACTGCTTTCGCCCATTAACTCGTTAAGGTGCTCGGCCAACGGCTTCGCCAGGGTAATAATGTGACCGACGATATCGGGAGAAAAGTGAAAACCATGGATGGCCATCGCGGGCACAATAATGGTCACTGCGCCTTCAAGGCGTTGTTTAGCTCCTTCAAGCTCTAACTCCAGGCTTCCGTGGCTGATAAATAGAATATGCACTAAATCCACATGCCGATGAGGGCGAATGCGCCAGTCATGCAGGCGGCTGCGCTCGGGAATTGACTCACAGTGTAATAAGTCCGGCGTCGGCCAGTGCTGTGTTTCACCGTATAGCTTGAACACGGGAACATGGGTTGTCGTTGCTGTTTTCACGCGCTGCTCCTCATGCGACTAATGTCGTGCAGTAACACTGGAAAAGTCCAATTAACCTTCTTATTCATGCCTTATTATGCGCATCGTTTCATTGAAAAATACAAGTCATCAGCATTTATATAATGACAACGATGAGGCCCCCTATGAAAACGCAGGTTGCGATAATTGGCGCAGGCCCTTCTGGCCTATTGCTGGGCCAGCTACTGCAGCGTCAAGGCATTGATAACGTGATTGTTGAGCGGCGTAGCGGAGAGTATGTATTAAGCCGAATCCGCGCTGGCGTGCTTGAGCAAGGGATGGTGGACTTGCTGCGTGAAGCAGGTGTTGATCAGCGCATGGATAAAGAAGGCTTACCCCATGATGGCTTTGAGCTTGTTTTCGACAACCGGCGCGTGCGGGTTGCTCTGGATGAACTGACCGGCGGCAGCACAGTGATGGTGTATGGTCAAACCGAGGTGACGCGGGATTTGATGGAGGCGCGTGCCGCTGCTGGTGCAACCACACTGTATGAAGCAGAAAACGTCCAGCCCCACGACTTGGAAAGCGACAGCCCCTATTTAACCTTTGAGCACAACGGTGAAACGGTCAGGCTCGACTGCGATTATATTGCCGGTTGCGATGGCTACCATGGCGTCTCCCGCCGGGCGATTCCCGAGGACCGCATTAAAGAGTTTGAAAAGGTGTACCCGTTTGGATGGCTGGGTGTGCTCTCGGATACGCCACCGGTCTCTGATGAGCTCATCTACGCGCGCCATGAGCGCGGCTTTAGCTTATGCAGCATGCGCTCCGCCACCCGCAGCCGTTACTACCTGCAAGTGCCGTTAGATGAAAAAGTTGAAAACTGGTCAGATGAGCGTTTTTGGGAAGAGCTGAAGCGTCGCCTGCCGGAAGAGGTCGCTCAAAGGCTTGTCACTGGGCCATCCATCGAGAAGAGCATCGCGCCACTGCGTAGCTATGTGGTTGAGCCGATGCAGTACGGTCGGCTGTTTCTGGTTGGCGATGCGGCGCATATCGTGCCGCCCACCGGTGCCAAAGGTTTGAACTTGGCCGCCAGCGATGTCAATACGCTTTACCGGTTAATGGTGAAGGTCTACAAAGAAGGCCGTACAGATCTGATCGAGCGCTACTCGCAAACGTGCCTGAAACGCATTTGGAAAGCTGAACGGTTCTCCTGGTGGATGACCTCCATGCTGCACAACTTTTCGGATGAGGAGGATTTCAATAGCCGCATGCAGCTGGCCGAGTTGGACTATGTGACTAGCTCACAGGCTGGACTGACGACCATCGCAGAAAACTATGTTGGTTTGCCGTATGAGTCCCTAGAGTAAGCAAACACGTTTGAGCTCCCCTTCTTTGCCCAAGCAGCTTTGTTTGGGCTTTTTTATATTATCCTTCCCCTTGCCGCTCTTTTAACCGTGGCCCATTCTTCTCTCAGGGCAATTTAGCCCTTTGGGTTTCATTGGCTTGGTGAGAACAGGTGACGTATGGCTAAATTTTTTCATGAATTCCGAGAGTTTGCAGTCAAGGGCAACGTCATTGATATGGCCGTTGGCATCATCATTGGCGGGGCGTTTACGCTGATCGTGCAAAGCCTCGTCAGAGATGTGATGAACCCACTGATTGGTTTGCTGGTGGGCGGAATCGATTTTTCGAATCTGTTTGTTGTGTTGCGAGAAGGCGTGGCGGAAGCACCCTATGCCACTCTAGCGGAAGCCCAAGCGGCGGGGGCGGTGACGCTCAACGTGGGGCTATTTATCAACGCGGTAGTGAGTTTTTCTATCGTCGCGTTCGTGGTTTTTTTGCTGGTGCGCACGATCAACCGCTTGAAGCGAGAAGAAGCAGTGGCTCCGGCAGACCCGACTGAAAAGCCCTGCCCTTACTGTTTTATGGTGGTGCCGATCAAGGCCGTTCGTTGTGGGCACTGTACGTCTGAGCTGCAGGCGGCGGTTCAAGAGAAGTCTGTCGAGAGCGTGTAGCAAATCGTCATAAAAAAAGGGTGCCACTTAGGCACCCTTTTTACATTGCAGTGGACAGTTACGCCGTCTTTTTCACTGCTTTCTGATCGCTCTGCTTGCTGTCACTGGCATCGCTGGGTTGTGGCAGCGATGGCAGTGATTTGGCTAGCATATCGACACTGTGGCGATAGTAGAGCTGGCTCTTGTTGTGCTCGCCTAGGCTTGCGTAGAGGCGGGCAAGCTCGGCACACACTTCGCCATTGGGGCGTTGGCGCTGGCTGGCTTCAAAGTACTCCAGCGCTTTTTCCCACTGGCCCACACGTAGCGATAAGCGGCCACAGGCGAGCAGCAGCTCGGGGTCGTTGGGGCGCTCTTGCAGCCACTTTTCGGCTTTGGCGAGCTGGCGAGCAGCATCGACATTAAGCAGGCCGTAGCGCTTCACTAAGCGGGCGTCCCAGTGGTTATCCAACGAGTGATTAAGCAAGCGCTCGGCAATGGGCTCTTCGTTAGCTTGCAGCAGTGCCTCGGTATAGAGCACGATCAGCTCGGTATTGCCGCGCAGGTAGTCGGGCATATCGGCCCACAGCCCGCGAACCCGTTCGATATTGGTGGGGTTCTTTGCTTCGAAGATGATCAGTTCGCGATACGCTTTGAATTCCAGCTGTTCACGCTCTTGCTGGGTAATCAGCTTTTGCGCGGCCAAGCGCGGAATTAGGCGGCGTAGGCCTTCCCAATCGTTGACGCTCAGGTGGACCTGCTTCAGAAGCTTCAATACCTGAGGATGATTGGTGAGCTGCTTATCCAGGCGGTTGAGAATCGCCAGTGCCTCTTCCGGCTGCTGACGGTCAATCATCAGCTGTGCCTGCATCAAGCCAATGGCGGTATCCGCGCCGTCGGTGGTGAGCTGAGCTTGGTTCAGGTGCTCTTGAGACTTCTCGTGGTGGCCCTGGTAGTGCGCAGCCAGTGCAGCCGAGAGGTAGTTCACCAACGGTGTACTGGAGTCATCGGCTGCACGCACCAGAGTTTTTTCCGCTTTCTTCCAACGGCCTTCGGTGAGTGCCACCAAGCCGTGCACGGTGCGCTTCATGGCGCGACGGTTACGGGCACGACTGTTCCAGGTGCGAAAGCGACCTACCGGACGAATAATGCCGGTGAGCAGGCGCAGCGCGAAGTGCAGCACGATAAAGGCGCCCAGCAACAGCACCAGACCAAACCAGAATGAGGTTTGAACCGAGGTGTCACCGACCCGGATCAGCCAGTAGCCGGGCACCGACATCATCAGGTGCCCAAAAAGTGCGCCAACCGCAAGGCCCGCAACAATTAGCAGGATGAGTTTTCTCATGCATCACCTCCATCCTGACGGCGCGACTCAAAGCGGTTGTCGATGAAGCTGGCCAGCGCTTGTTGAGAGGCGCTGATATCCGGCAGCTCAGGCTGTACCTGAACCTGCTTCAGCTCTTGCAAACGGGCAATCACGCTCTGTGTCTCTTCGCGCTCGGTATCGTAGTAGCCGTTGAGCAGTTCCAGGGCCTTGTCGATGCTGGCCTCATACAGCTCAGGCTCCTCTTTAAGCAGCGCTAGCTGAGACTGTTCGAGGATCAGTCGCAGGCTCTGGCGCAGGTAAGACTCCTGCTCAGGCGTCACCAGGGCTTCGAGCGCTTCATCGTGCTGACGAATCACTACAAGGTCTTTCAGTTCGGCACCGAAGCGGGCTAACTGGCGCTGGAAAGTGCCGGTAGGCGGCTGCTCGATGCCTGACGTTACAGCACGCTCTTCAATTTCTTGAGACAGGCGCAGGCCCGCTACGCGCTCTTGCTGGGCATTTAAGGCAAGGTAAATGCCGGTGCGATCTACTTGAGGCACGGCGTCTAGCGCGGCGAGTTCATTGGCAATCTCGCGACGCACCGGCGTCAGCGCCGGGTTATCCGCATCGGCAAGGCGGGCATCGGCGGTACGCAGCAGCGCAGCGGCACCTTCGACGTCACCTTCTAACTGTAGGCGCTGGTTCGCTAACCGCAGCAGGTAGGCCGCTTCGGCATGTAGCCAGTCGCGCTCGTCAGCATCTTGGTCTTGGGAGAGTTGCGCCAGTACGTCGTCCAGCGTGCCGTTGACCTCGCTGCGGTAGCTATCCAGCTCGCTACGCAGCTCGCTCATGGTGCTATCGAGTGCTTGACCACGCTCGGCTTCGCTCTCTTCGATACGTGTTTCAAGGTCGCTAACGGCCTGCTGGGAAGCGCTGTTCTGGGCCTGCTGAGCCAGTTCATCTAAACGCTGCTGCTGACTATCCAGGCGCTGCCAGCCTTGCCAAGCGACTAGACCCAAGGCGAGCGCCAGGATAATCACCAGGGCAATGGCTAAGCCACTACCTTTGCTGCCGCCGCCACTGGTAGAAGTGGGCGGCGTTGGTTTGCCGGGGCTGCCCGTAGCAGATGCGCTGCCGCTTTTAGCGGATGTGGACGCTGCAGGCGTTGCCGTGGCGGTCGGTTTGGTATCTGCTGCCGTCGCTTTTGCATCGTTAGGGGCGCTGGTCTGTTGAGAGGCGCTTTCCTGAGCGGGGCTAGGCGTGGTTGCACTGGCGCTGGGTGCGCTCGTGTTGGAATGAGTCGGGCCACCTTTATTACGGCGACGCGAACGGCTGTTTTTGGCCGCATAAGACGAGGAAGCGCTGCCAGCGGTGGTCTCGCTGTTAGCCGATGATGCCGTGGTCTCGTTCGGCTGCACGCTGTCTTTGGATGCATCGGCAGACGTGTTGTTAACGCCTTCCTGCTCGTTTGGTTGTTTGCTCATCTGTCGCTAGCCCTTATTAAGTTCCTTGATCGACATCGGCACCCTTTGGGTTGCAGGACCGATCCAACGCGGCTACCAGCGCAGCCGGCGTTGCTCCCGACGCCACCTTGAGGTCACAAAAACCCAGTTTACCGGCCAGTGTAGCTAAACGGTGACTGGAAACGATTAGCGGTTGGTTCAACGCTGCTTGACCACACCATTTTGCCAGATATTCAAGCAGTTCGCCGCTGGTGACGATGAACGCTCGGAAGTCGCCAGTGTTGAGACGCTCACGCATTGCCAACGAGGGTGGCTGATAAACCCGCCGATACACCGCCAGCCGGGCCACCTCCGCTCCGCGTGCCGCCAGGGTATCAGCGATGAGCGTGCGGCCGCCTTCCCCTGCCACCAGCAGCACTCGCTGATGTGCTAGGTGTTGAAGCGATGCCAGCGAAAGCAGCGCTTCGCTGGTGTCCTCTCCCTGCTGGGGGGGAATGCGTACCCGCACCCCAAGCTGTTCAAACAGTATGCTGGCAGTCCCCCGCCCAACGCTATAGTAATCAATGCCGATGGGCAGCTGAGGCCAATAACGGTCAATTGCCTCGCTTAAACAGTAAGCGGCAAAGGGACTAACCACCACTATCTTATGGTACTGATCAATATCCAACCAGGTTTGGCGCTGCGCTGCCTCTTCAGGCAGCGCTTCCAGGCGCATCACGTCAAGCGACTCCACCCAGCCATGGCGTTCGTGTAGGGCATCTGCCAGTGCTTGCCCGCGCGCTCCTGGGCGGCAAATCAGTACCGGTTGGTTCATACGTTGCGGCCGTACACCTCGGCCAAGATATCGCCAGCGCCTTGATCTAAAAGCTCTTCGGCAATACGGATGCCGAGTGCTTCGGGTTCATGAATCGACCCTCGTCCTTCTGCACGGAGTACTTCGGTGCCTTCAGGATTGCCGACGAGGCCGCGCAACCATAGGGTGTCATTGGCCTTATCTAGCACCGCGTGCCCGGCGATGGGCACTTGGCAGCCGCCCTCTAAGCGCGTATTCATGGCGCGCTCGGCGCGAACGCGGGTGGCAGTGTTCTGATCATCAAGCGGTGCCAGCAGGGTCATTAGCTCGGGGTCGTGCAGGCGGCACTCAATCCCTAGAGCGCCTTGGCCGCAGGCGGGCAAACAGAGTTCAGGCGGCAGTGCCTGGGCAATGCGAGCATCTAAGCCTAAGCGTTGTAGGCCAGACGTCGCCAGAATGATGGCATCAAATTCGCCGTCATCCAGTTTGCCGAGGCGGGTTTGCACATTGCCACGCAGGTTCAGAATCTGCAGGTCGGGGCGTGCCTCGCGCATCTGCAAACCGCGGCGTAGGCTAGCGGTACCAATGCGTGCACCTTCGGGCAGTTCATCAATGCTACTATAGTGATTAGAGACAAACGCATCGGTGGGGTCAGCGCCTTCCAAAATCACAGAAAGCCCCAACCCTTCAGGGAAGTGCATCGGCACGTCCTTCATGGAGTGCACGGCGATATCGGCACGTCCATCCAGCATGGCGTCTTCAAGTTCCTTGACGAACAGCCCTTTGCCACCAATTTTGGAGAGGGGCGTATCGAGAATTTTGTCACCTTTGGTAGACAGAGGGACAAGCTCAACTTCCAGACCGCTATGTGCCGCCATCAAGCGGTCGCGGACGTACTCGGCCTGCCACATGGCCAACTGACTTTTACGCGTGGCGATGCGCAATTTAGTGATGGATGACACCTGATTCTCCCTTTGCCGCTGACACGGCGCGTCGAACTGTGATAATTCTCATCATAAAGCACCCAGCCACACAGTAAAAATAACCGGCCGAATTTAAGGCCAGCGCTGAACGCGTTTAACGCCTGTTAGGAAACGCCATGCCCCCTGTTGAACCGCAAGGCAAGCTAGACCAATTCTTTCTGCTTTCGCAGGATTTGTTCTGCTGCATCGACTTTGCGGGCACGCTGCTCAGCGTCAATCCCACCTTTACATCACTGTTGGGCTACCCGCCTGAAGCGCTACTGGGAAAGCCCTGTGGCATCATGGTCGAGCCACGCGATCATCCTGTGATTGAGGCGGCGCTGGCCAGTTTATGCCGGGGTGAGAAAGTCAGCACCTTTGACGTGTGTGCGCGAACGGCAGAGGGTCGGCGGGTCTGGTTAGAAGTAGCAGCCTCTATGGGCGATCAGGTGATTTATGTGATTGCGCGAGACATCACCCGGCGCAAGGCCGTAGAAAAGCAGCTAAGGCGCAATCAGCGCCTTTTCCGTATTGCCGGTGAAACCGCCCACATTGGCGGCTGGTATATGGAATTGGCGGTTGGCGTGCCCACGTGGTCAGAGGAAGTATGTCGGCTTCACGGCATGCCTGTGGGTTATCAGCCCTCGATAGATGAAGCCATCGCTTTTTATGCGCCCGATGCGCAGCCGCGCATTAAAAAAGTGTTTGCGGCATGCTGTGAGCAGGGCGTCAGCTTTGATGAAGAGCTCGAAGTCATCACTAAACAGCGCCAGCGACGCTGGGTGCGGGTTATTGGCCGCGCCGTGCGCGATGAGCTAGGGCACATTATTCAGGTGCAGGGCTCAACCCAAGACATTACTGAACGCAAAGATACCGAGCGTCAATTGACCCTGCTAGAGCGTAGCGTTGAGTCCAGCACCAACGGGGTGGTGATTGTCGATGCGCAGCGCCCAGACCTGCCGATGGTGTATGTGAACGCGGCCTTTGAGCGCATTACCGGCTACTCGCGAGAGGCGGCTTTAGGCCGTAACTGCCGCTTTCTACAAGGGGCGGATACCGACGCTGCCACACTCGCTCAGTTGCGCAAAGGTATCCAAGAGCAGCGCGATGTCCACGTGGTGATTCGTAACTATCGTCGCAGTGGTGCGCCGTTTTGGAACGACCTTTATATCTCCCCTGTGCGCGATGAAAATGGCGTGGTGACTCACTTTATTGGTGCGCAAAACGATATTACCGCCCAGCGAGAGTATCAAGCGCAGCTAAGCCATAACGCCAACCATGATGCGTTGACGGGGCTACCAAACCGGCTGTTGCTAGATCAGCGCCTTGCCCAAGGCTGTCTACTAGCAAGGCGCTACCAGCGCTATTTAGCGGTGCTCTTTATTGATTTGGATGATTTTAAGCCGATCAATGACACCCTGGGGCACGAGGTAGGTGACTATATCTTGCTGGAAGTGGCGAAGCGGCTAGAAGAGGAGCTGCGCCCCTGGGACACCGTGGCACGTTTTGGCGGCGATGAGTTTATTGTACTGCTACCGGATTTAGCCCATGAAAGTGACGTGCTACAGGTGGTTGAACGCCTGCTGGCTAGGGTCTCGTCACCCTATTGGTATCGTGGCAGTGAGCTTAGAATTACCGCCAGTATCGGCATCGCCACCGATAACGGCACGATACAAGCGCCGCGCCAGCTGATTCAACAGGCTGATCTTGCGATGTATAAGGCCAAGCGGCGAGGGCGCAACACCTTTCAGTGGTACACCGATGAGCTAAACCGCAAGGTGACGGAACGCGTCAACTTACGCCACGCCTTGCAACAAGCCATTGAACAGAAACAGTTTGAGCTTCACTACCAGCCCCAAATTCACCATAGCGGACGGGTGGCTGGCGTTGAGGCGTTGATCCGCTGGCACCATCCTGAGCGCGGCAATATTCCGCCGGGGCAGTTTATTTCTCTGGCGGAGGATACCGGGCAGATTATTCCGATCAGTGAATGGGTGCTGGAAACCGCCTGCCGCGATGCCGTAGCGCTCAATGCCACGAGCACAGTGCCCATGACCATGGCCATCAACGTTTCGCCGATGCAGTTTCAGCGCCCAGGCTTTTTAGACTCCTTGAAACAGGTGCTGGCGCGAAGCGGGTTACCGCCCGCGCTGTTAGAGCTTGAACTGACGGAAGGCGTATTAATGGATAGCGCCGAACACACGATTCAGGCGCTAATAGCTATTCGGCAGCTGGGCGTGCATATTGCGCTGGATGACTTTGGCACTGGCTTTTCAAGCCTGAGCTACCTCAAACGTCTGCCGATTAATAAGCTAAAAGTGGATCGCTCCTTTGTTAACGATGTGGCAGTGGATTCCCGCGACGCGGCCATTGTAGAAGGCGTGGTGACCATGGCGGATAAGTTGGGTTTAGAAGTGCTGATCGAAGGCGTTGAAACCGCCGAGCAGTTTCACTTTCTCCGCACGCTGCAGTGCGACCATTTTCAGGGCTACTATTTTGCGCGTCCCATGGCCTTAAGTGCGCTGAAGACCTACTTGAACATGCCCCTGGAAGCTGTTGTTAACCTAGGAGCGCCCACCTCGTTATA
Organism: Vreelandella lutescens; assembly: GCF_014640815.1. Taxonomy (GTDB): domain Bacteria; phylum Pseudomonadota; class Gammaproteobacteria; order Pseudomonadales; family Halomonadaceae; genus Vreelandella; species Vreelandella lutescens. The sequence continues at coordinate 201,941 of NZ_BMHM01000004.1, forward strand.
ACCGCTGCCCTAAAACGGCATGCCGCTCCACGCAGTGACTCTGGTACACTTTCCGGTAACGATTCCCTTAGTTTTGTCAGCAGGATAACTCTCCAATGAGCCAAGCTACGAACCAGTCTTGGGGCGGTCGCTTTAGCGAGCCCACCGATGCTTTTGTTGCACGCTTTACCGCGTCTGTGAATTTCGACCAGCGCCTGGCGCGTCAAGATATCCAGGGCTCGATTGCCCACGCCACCATGCTGGCGGGGGTGGGCGTGCTCACCGAAGAAGAGCGCGACGCCATTATCAACGGCCTGACCGAGATTCAGGGCGAGATTGAGCGCGGTGAGTTCCAGTGGTCGGTACCGCTGGAAGACGTGCATATGAACATCGAAGCGCGCTTGACCGATAAAATCGGTATTACCGGCAAGAAGCTGCACACCGGCCGCTCGCGCAACGATCAAGTCGCTACCGATATTCGCCTATTCATGCGCGATGAAATCGACGTGATTGAGGTTGAGCTGACCCGCCTGCGCGACGGCATGATTGAGCTTGCCGAGCGCGAAGCCGACACCATCATGCCCGGCTTCACTCACCTGCAAACGGCTCAGCCGGTCACCTTTGGCCACCACCTGCTCGCGTGGCAAGAGATGCTGGCCCGCGACCACGAGCGCCTGCTGGATTGCCGCAAACGGGTGAACGTGATGCCGCTGGGTTCTGCTGCGCTGGCAGGCACGACGTACCCGATTGACCGCCACGTGACGGCTGAGCTGCTCGGTTTTGACCGCCCGGCAGAAAACTCCCTAGACGCCGTCTCGGATCGTGATTTTGCGATTGAATTCACCAGCTTCGCCAGCATTCTGCTGATGCACCTGTCGCGGATGAGCGAAGAGCTTGTGCTGTGGACCAGTGCGCAGTTCAACTTTATTGATCTGCCCGACCGCTTCTGCACCGGCTCCTCCATCATGCCGCAGAAGAAAAACCCTGACGTGCCTGAGCTGGTACGCGGTAAAACCGGCCGCGTGTATGGCCATCTGATGGCGCTGTTGACGCTGATGAAGTCGCAGCCGCTGGCCTACAACAAGGACAACCAGGAAGATAAAGAGCCGCTGTTCGACGCCGTCGACACCGTGCGCGACTGCTTAAAAGCCTTTGCGGACATGGTGCCCGCCATCGAACCGAAGAAAGAGAGCATGTACGAAGCGGCGCGGCGCGGCTTCTCTACCGCCACTGATTTGGCGGATTACCTGGTGCGTAAAGGTGTGGCCTTCCGCGATGCCCACGAAATCGTTGGTTTGTCAGTGGCTTATGGCCTGAAGACTAAAAAAGACCTCTCAGAAATGAGCTTGGAAGAGCTGAAACAGTTCTCCGATATCATCGAGCAGGACGTGTTTGAAGTGTTGACGCTGGAAGGCTCGGTCGCTGCCCGTAATCACATTGGCGGTACGGCGCCTGACCAAGTGCGCGCCGCAGCAAACCGTGCACGAGAAGCGCTGGCAGCGCTGAAAGGGGTGTCATGAAACGCTGTGCCATCACACTGAGCGCGCTGCTCATGGCCGCACTGCTGCTGGCGGGCTGTGGTCAAAAAGGGCCGCTTTATTTGCCTGACGATACCAATGATTCGGCCGCCGAGCAGGAGGGGTAATGGACCACTTTAACTACCGCGACGGCGTGCTCTACGCCGAAGATGTACCGTTAACGCAGCTGGCTGCCGAGCTGGGCACGCCCTGCTACGTCTACTCAAAAGCGACCTTTGAGCGCCACTTTCGTGCCTACACCGAAGCGCTGGGCGGCCACCCGCACCTGATCTGCTACGCGGTGAAAGCCAACTCGAACCTTGCCGTGCTGGGCCTGTTGGCCCGCTTGGGTGCCGGGTTTGATATTGTCTCCGTGGGTGAGCTTGAGCGGGTGCTAAAAGCGGGCGGTGACCCCGCCAAAGTGGTGTTTTCTGGCGTGGCTAAGCAGCCGCATGAAATGGCGCGGGCGCTGGAAGTCGGCATCAAGTGCTTTAACGTAGAGTCGCGCCCCGAGCTTGAGCGCCTTAACACGGTAGCGGGCGAGCTTGGCAAGGTGGCCTCCGTCTCGCTGCGGGTTAACCCCGACGTGGACGCTGGCACTCACCCCTATATCTCGACCGGCTTGAAAGACAACAAGTTTGGTATTCCAGTGGATGACGCGCTGGAGGTATACCAGCTGGCCGCCAGCCTGCCCAACCTGCGCGTGACGGGCCTAGATTGCCATATCGGCTCGCAGCTCACCGAAACCGCGCCGTTCCTAGACGCCCTGGAGCGCCTGCTGGTGCTGATGGAGCGCCTTCGCGAACACGGCATTGAGATTGATCACCTGGATTTAGGTGGCGGTTTAGGCGTGCCGTACCGCGATGAGAAGCCGCCCCAGCCGTTTGATTACGCGAGCCAGCTCTTGGCGCGTCTCTCCCGCTGGGAAGGCGGCGAAAGCCTGACGCTGCTGTTTGAGCCGGGCCGCTCTATTGCGGCCAACGCCGGGCTGATGCTCACCCGGGTAGAGTTCTTGAAGCCCGGCGAGACCAAGAATTTTGCCATTGTCGACGCGGCCATGAACGACCTGATTCGTCCGGCGCTGTATCAGGCGTGGCAGGCGATTGTGCCGGTAGATACCCGTCAGCCTCGCGAGAAGTCCACCTACGACGTGGTCGGCCCTGTGTGTGAAACCGGCGACTTCCTGGGCAAAGAGCGTGAGCTTGCGATCGCCGAAGGCGATCTGTTGGCGGTGCGTTCCGCCGGTGCTTACGGCTTTGTGATGGCCTCGAACTACAACAGCCGCCCGCGCCCACCAGAGGTGATGGTGGATGGTGACACGTACCACGTGGTGCGCGCTCGGGAAACGTTGGAAAGCCTGTGGGCCGGTGAGGCGTTGCTGCCGGAAGGGGCGCGCTAATGCTGCTGCACTTCACCAAAATGCACGGCCTGGGCAATGACTTTATGGTGGTGGATCTGGTTACCCAGCGGGCGCGCCTGCGGGATGATCAGATTCGCCAGCTGGCGGATCGCCGTTTTGGTATTGGCTTTGATCAACTGCTGATCGTTGAGCCGCCACGCGACCCGGATATGGACTTTCGCTATCGCATCTACAACGCGGATGGCAGCGAAGTGGAGAACTGTGGCAACGGCGCGCGCTGCTTTGCCCGCTTTGTGCGCGACCAGCGTTTAACCCACAAGCATGAAATCCATGTGGAAACCGCCGGTGGCCCGTTAGTACTCAATGTTCAGCACGACGGTATGGTGCGGGTAGACATGGGCAGGCCGCGGTTTAACCCGACAACGCTGCCCTTTGAAGCACCGGGCGACCAGCCGCTGCACGAGGTGGACGTAGAGGGCGAAACGCTGCAGCTTGGCGTGGTCTCCATGGGTAACCCTCATGCGGTGCTGCAGGTTGAGAGCGTGGATAGCGCTCCTGTGGCGCGCTTGGGGCCGCTGCTAGAGTCGCACCCGCGCTTTCCCAAGCGCGTCAACGTGGGCTTTATGCAGGTGCTGTCGCCCAGCGAGATTCGCCTGCGGGTGTTTGAGCGCGGTAGCGGCGAGACGTTAGCCTGCGGCACGGGTGCCTGCGCGGCGGTGGCGAGCGGTATCCGCCAAGGGCTGTTAAAAAGCCCGGTGAAAGTGCACTTGCCCGGCGGCGAGTTAAGCATCGAGTGGCCTGACCCTGAGGCCTCTTTAGTGATGGTCGGGCCAGCGACCCGAGTGTTCGACGGGCGGGTATCACTCAACTAATTCGAGGAGAACGGCGATGTCTCAAGCCCCTGAGCCACGCAAAACGCTCGACCCTGATCAAGTGGCGTTTTGGTTGGCTCGTCACCCGGATTTTTTTACGGGCCGTGAAGGGCTGTTGCAGCAGCTGAAAGTGCCGCATCCCCACATTGATGGCGCGGTGTCATTGCTAGAGCGGCTGGTAATGGACCTGCGCCAGCGAGCCGAAACGGCAGAGGGGCGGCTTGAGCATTTACTGGAAACCGCACGCCATAATGAAGCTCAGTACCGTCGTCTACGGGAAACGCTGCTCAGCTTAGTGGAAGCGGAAGACCGTGATGCGCTAGCACAGGCGTTAGCCACCCAGTTGAGTGAGCGCTTTCAAACTCCGGCGATGTCAATGTGGTGCCCGGCATCGCTGAGCGATGCTGAGCCCTCGCCGCCTCAGCCGCCGCGCCATGTGCTTGACCAGCACGCCAGCGCCCGCCTAGCGGCGCTGTTAGACGGCCGCTCAAGTCGCTGTGCCAAGCTGAGTGTCAGCGATTGGAAATGCTTGCTGCCGCATATCAAACCGCCCCGTAAAGCGGGCTCCTGTGCGATCTCGCGGCTCTCCGCGGGGGAGCAGTTGGGCTACTTGCTGCTCGCCAGCCCCGACCCCGAGTGCTACCGCGCCAGTATGGATACGCTGTTTACCGAGTACCTCAGTGACATCGTGGCGCGGCTGCTGCTTCGCTTAGGGCCGCACGGCGTGGAGCCGCATGGATAACCCCTCGTTAGAGGACGCTGTTGCAGCGTATTTGGCGCAGCTAGCCACCCGGGCAAGCCCTGCCACGGTGGCAGCCTATCGCCAGGATTTAAGCGCATTTTGCCAGTTTGCTCAGGGCAGAGGAGTGACGGAGATTAGTGAACTGGACACTCCGCTTGCCCGAGCGTTTTTAGGCGCTGAGCGCAGCCGAGGGTTAGCGCCACGCAGTTTGGCGCGCCGTCGCGCGGCGTTATCACGCTTTGCCGACCACTTAGTGCAGCATCACTGGCTAACGGATAACCCGGTCAGCTTGCTGCGGACGCCCAAGCAGCCCAGCCACCTACCTAGGCCGCTGGATGTTGACTCTCTGGCGCACTTTTTAGACACCCCCCACGATGGCTCGCCGCTGGCGCTGCGTGACCAAGCCATGCTGGAGCTTTTCTACTCCAGCGGCCTGCGCTTAGCCGAGCTGGCAGCTCTGAACGTCAGCCATCTCACGGCGAATTATGTGCGGGTGATGGGTAAAGGCAGCAAGCCCCGCCAAGTGCCTGTGGGGGGCCGCGCTCAGCAGGCGCTGGCCGCGTGGCTTGCCTGCCGTGATGTACTGGCACCAAGCGACGAAGTGGCGCTGTTTGTCGGGCAGCGCGGCAAGCGTTTAGGGCATCGCGGTATTCAAAAGCGCCTAGCCCAGCTTTCGGTGGTACGCGGTTTGCCTGAACACCTGCATCCGCACCGGCTGCGTCACTCTTTTGCCAGCCATTTACTGGAATCTAGCCAAGACCTGCGCGCGGTGCAGGAGCTGCTTGGTCACGCGAATTTATCGACGACTCAGGTGTATACGCGCCTGGATTGGCAGCACCTTGCGGAAAGCTACGATGCCGCCCATCCACGCGCTAAACGTCGCCCCAGCGAGAGTTAGTTATGGTTACCTTAGACGCCATTACCTTTGATTTAGACGACACCTTATGGGACAACCAGGGGGTGATGCTGAAAACCGAAGAGGGCCACTACCGTTGGCTGCTTGAGGCACTGGCCGCCTGGCGGGCAACCCGTCAAGAAGCGCCGCTGGCGTTAGGTTATGAGGCGGGCGTGGCAGATTATCTACAGCGTCGCCAGCAGTGGGCAAGCCAAGTGCCTGAGCGGCGAGGCGACTTTACTTGGCTGCGGCTGCGCGCGCTAGAGGCTCAGTTAGAAGCTAACGGTTTACCACGCAGTGCCGCGTTGCTGTGGGCGTCAGCCGCAATGAACGAGTTTCATCGTCTGCGTGTGCAGGTGACGCCGCATCCTGAAGCGGCAGGGTTGCTTGCAGCGCTTGCCGAGCGGTATCGCCTAGCGGCCATTACCAACGGCAATATTCACCTTAAGCGCCAGCCGTTAGCGGCTCACTTCCCCGTCGCGATTGCTGCCGGGGAACTGCTGGCACCCAAGCCTGACCCTAAGCCGTTTCTCACCGCGTTAGAGCGTTTGAACACCGTGCCACAGCGCGCCATGCACGTGGGGGACTCCTGGCTGGAAGATGTGCTTCCCGCTCAGAAGCTGGGTATGCACGCCGCCTGGGTGGCCGAGCGTGGCGACCAAGCGCTGCCTGCGCGGGTTCACCGCATTGCCCATGTGAAGGAGCTGCCTACCCTGATTGAGTGGCTTGAAAAGCGCGCCTAGAAACGCGTTACTGATTCGCTTCTTCGGGCGTATGCAGCCATTGGTCAAGCTTTTGGGAAAGCATGTCTACGCCGTCGCGCTTCAGTGACGAAAAGAGCTGAACGGAGACTAGGTCTTCCCACTCTTTTAGGCGAGAGCGTACCTGTTGCAGCGCGGCACTGGCCGGGCCTCTTTTCAGCTTATCGGCTTTTGTGAGCAGGATATGTACCGGCATCCCACGCTGGTCGGCGTAATCGAGCATCATTTGGTCGAATTCGGTCAGCGGGTGGCGCACGTCCATTAGCAGTACAAGGCCTCGCAGGCTAAAGCGGCCGCGCAGGTAGTCGGATAGGTGTTTTTGCCACTCAATTTTGACCGCTTCCGGCACTTTGGCATAGCCGTAACCGGGCAGATCCACGAGACGGCGCGACTCATCGTTCATAACGGTGAAAAAGTTAATCAGCTGAGTACGCCCCGGCGTGCGCGAGGTACGGGCCAGTGCATTTTGCTGGGTTAGCGCGTTAATGGCGCTAGATTTACCAGCATTCGAGCGCCCAGCAAACGCCACTTCTGCGCCGGTATCATCAGGGCACAGCGCAAGTGTCGGCGCGCTGATCATAAAACGCGCTGTGGGGTAGTTCAGCCGAGGAACTGGGCTATTATGGGGGGTAGACATGGATTTAATCCTGAAAAACAAACGTATAAGACGGCCCGCAGGCTCACCTAAACGTGAAAGCAAGCAGTACCGTGACGAATTACCCCAAAAGCAGACCTGGACTTGCATTCCCGCCGCTAGGGTGATTCGTTATAATGCAAGCGGTTTATAACTGCGACCTGGGGCGCTAGTGTACCATCGCGCTCTAGCCAGCAGCGACCAACACAACATGTTGTTCGTTTTGGCGGAGCTGACCCTGGTAATGTGCTGAACCTGGGCAGCGCCCAGGGTGCGTACCAGTCAATAATCAAACGGCATAGTGGATTAGCAATGAGAAAGTTACTGGCAAGCCTGGCAATTACCATGGGTGCCGTTGGCACCGCCCACGCCCAAACGGACCTTCAAGCCGATGCTGACGCAGCGGCAGGTCGTGAACTCGCGCAAACCTGTGCGGCCTGTCATGGCCAGCAGGGGATCAGCGCAGTGGGCAGTTTCCCTAACCTGGCAGGGCAGCAAATGTCCTACCTCGCCAAACAGATCATGGATATCCGTGACGGCAACCGTGTAGTCGCGCAAATGGCCGGTTTGGTCGATGACTACTCCGACCAAGATGCTTGGGATGTGGCCGCTCACTTTGCGGGCCAAGATGCCAACCTTGGTCAAACCAGCGATGAAGACGCTGAGCTGCTAGCCCGTGGCGAAGAACTCTACCGCGCGGGTGATATGTCCAAAGGCATTCCTGCCTGTAGCGCCTGCCATACGCCCACGGGTGTAGGTATCGGCAGTGCGGTGTATCCGGGGCTATCTGGTCAGCATGTGGAATACACCATTTCCACACTGCAGGATTTTGCCTCGGGTGAGCGCGCGAACAGTCCGAATAACCTGATGGGCGACATCGCTTCTAAAATGAGCGACCAGGACATGGAAGCCGTGGCCAACTACGTGTTGGGTTTGAACTAATTCCCCATCGTAGGCCTCCTCATCCTGCGAAACCTCAGCAGGGTGGGGAACCCCGCTAGCACTCTTATGGTCACATGTTCACTTTTTGCTGGCCCGCTTATTTTGGAGAACTCTCGCTATGTTGAAAACGTTGATGGTCACGTTGGCCGGTCTTGGCCTGTCTGCTGCGGTAAGTGCCCAGGAGTTGGTGGAAGGCCAGCACTACACACTGCTTGAGTCGCCCGTGGCTACCCAGGTAGATGAAGATCAGATTGAAGTGACCGAAGCGTTCTGGTTTGGCTGCCCACACTGCTACCGTCTGCAAACGTCGGTCAACGAGTGGTACGAGACCTTAGATGACGATGTCAGCATTGTGCACATGCCGGCGACCATGGGCGGCGACTGGAATACCCACGCCACGGCCTTCTATGCCGCTCAATCCTTAGGCATTGAAGACGAACTGCATCAAGACTTCTTCGATGCGATTCATCAGGATGGCCGCTCATTGACAGAGGCTGACGACATTGCTGAGTTCTTCTCCGACTACGGTGTGAGCGAAGAAGAAGCCAAGCAGGCGTTAACGGCGTTTAGCGTACGTAGTGAAGTGAATAAGGCGAACAGCCGCATGCGTGAAATGCGCCTAATGGGCGTCCCTGCATTGATCGTAGATGGCCGTTACGTCGTGTCGCCGCAGTCGGCAGGCAGCTTAGAAAACATGCCGCAAATCGCCGATGCGCTGATCGAAAAAGTACGCAGCGAGCGCACACAATAACGGTGCTTGAGCACGGCCACACGGGCGGATCCTCGCGTTCGCCCGCAGCCCAAACAACCTCTGCGTTGATTGAACGCGGCCATATCCGGCTGCTAACGTTTAATCTGCAGGTGGGCATTCAAACGTCTGCTTACCACCACTACCTTACGCGTAGCTGGCAGCATGTGCTGCCTAACCCGCAGCGGCTTAAGCGATTGGCCATGATGGGCAACGTGCTAGAGCAGTTTGATGTGGTGGGGTTGCAAGAGGTGGACGGTGGAAGTTTTCGCTCCAGCCGTGTGAATCAGGTGGAGTACCTGGCTGCCCAGGCCGGGTTCCCCCACTATTTTCAGCAGCTGAACCGCGATTTAGGCCAGTTTGCTCAGCACAGTAATGGGCTGCTCTCTCGGTTAGTGCCCAGCCATATTGAAGAGCACCGCCTGCCAGGCATGTTGCCAGGGCGTGGTGCGATTCATGTGCGTTATGGTGAAGGCCCTGACGCTCTGCATATTTTTGTTGCCCACTTAGCGCTTAGCCATCGTGGACGCGTGCGCCAGCTCAATTATTTAAGCGATATTATCGAGCCGCTGCGCCATGTAGTGGTGATGGGCGATTTAAACTGCACTCCCGAGCAGCTCCATGCTCACGAACGCTTTAGTACATCGCTACCGTTACACCCAGTGAAGCCGCTACTCAGCTACCCTTCCTGGCAGCCACGTCGCGCGCTTGACCATATTCTGCTGTCGCAAACCCTTGAAGCGGCAGAAGTGCGCGTGCTGGATCATTTGTTCTCTGACCACCTGCCGATTGCAGTGGATCTGCCGTTGCCGGCGTCGTGTCTCGCCGCAATTCGCCCAAGCGTTTAACAATAACCCTGCTGAACGCTTGTAGGGCGCTGCATTGTCTGCGTATATGCGCTATTGTCTGGGGCGCTGACCCCCCTTAGCCCGTTTTACGCGAGACACTTCCATGTCGGACACAACACAACTACCTGGGTTTATCGGTGTGCTGGACCGCGCTTCAGAGTGGTTTGGCCGCACCCTTGCGTGGCTGATCATCATTATGATGTTGATTCAGTTCGCGATTGTACTGCTTCGCTATGCCTTCAGTGTGAATAGCATCTTCATGCAAGAACTGGTGATGTACATGCACGCCAGCGTGTTTATGCTCGCCGCCGCCTATACCTTTCGCCATGACGGGCACGTGCGCGTTGATATCTTCTATCGCGGTATGACGCCACGCCGTCAAGCGGTGGTTAATATCCTGGGTATCTTATTGCTGCTCATACCTGTGATGGTGTTTGTTATCCTTTCGAGCAAAGGGTATGTCTATAACGCTTGGCGCATTAAAGAAACCTCCTCCGATTTCGGTGGCATTCCCGCTGTTTACCTACTTAAAACCCTCATTCCAGCCTTCGCAGTGTTGATGATCGTTCAAGGACTGATTGAAGTAGTGCGCAATGGCTATATGTTCGCCGGGCGAATAACGCCGCCAGCCGCTGACGACAATCATCTTGAGGAGCGTGTTTGATGCTCGAATTTATGCCGCTTATTCTGTTTGCCACCATCTGTATCGTCTTGATGTTTGGCTTTCCTGTGGCGCTCTCGCTGGCGGGCACCGCACTACTGTTTGCGGGAATGGGGTTAGGCCTAGAGGCCATTGGTATTGATGCCAATTTCGACAGTGGCTACCTAGCAGCACTGCCCAACCGCCTCTACGGGATTATGACCAACCAGACGCTCTTGGCAGTGCCGCTGTTTGTATTAATGGGCGTACTGCTAGAGAAGTCTAAAGTAGCCGAAACGCTGCTGGATGCCATGGCGCTGCTGTTTGGCGCTATGCGGGGGGGCTTAGGTATTTCGGTCACGCTGGTGGGCATGCTGATGGCGGCGTCCACGGGCATTGTGGGTGCCACGGTAGTGACCATGGGCCTGATGTCGCTGCCTACCATGCTCAAACGTGGTTACAGTACCTCGTTGGCAACCGGCACCATATGCGCTACCGGCACGCTGGGTCAGATTATTCCGCCTTCCATTGCCTTGGTGCTGCTGGGCGACGTGCTCTCTTCGGCGTATCAGCAAGCACAGCTCTCCATGGGGGTCTTCAGTCCGAAAACGGTTTCGGTGGGGGATCTGTTTATGGGCGCGCTGGTACCGGGTTTGATTCTCGTGGTCATGTACATGATCTACGTGGGTTTGGTGGCGTTCTTCCGCCCTCACATGGCACCTGCGGCTGACCGCGAAGAGCTGATGGCCGAGCTTGGCCACACCTCGGGGTTAGGCATTCTGCTACTCAAAGGTTTGGTGCCGCCGGTGGTACTGATCGTTGCCGTACTGGGCTCGATTCTTAGCGGCTTTGCCACTCCTACCGAAGCGTCCGCAGTGGGGGCCTTTGGCGCGCTGGTGTTGGCGTTGGCCTATCGTCAGTTGGACTGGGCCACGCTCAAAGACGTTCTGCGCTCCACCACGCACGTGACCACCATGGTGTTCCTGATTCTGATCGGTGCGGCGCTGTTCTCGCTGGTGTTCCGCGCTTACGGCGGTGAACATATGGTCACCGAGCTGTTTGAAAGCATGCCGGGCGGCGTCGTGGGCGCAACGATCATTGTCATGCTGGTGATCTTCCTGCTGGGCTTTATCCTCGACTTTATCGAGATCACCTTTGTGGTGGTGCCGATTGTGGGGCCGATTCTGCTGGCCATGGGGCTCGACCCCATCTGGTTAGGCATTATGATCGCGATTAACCTGCAGACCTCCTTCCTGACGCCGCCGTTCGGTTTTGCGCTGTTCTATCTGCGTGGCGTCGCGCCCCCTTCGGTGCCGACCTCTGCGATTTATCGCGGTGTGGTGCCGTTTATCCTGATGCAGTTGAGTATGCTGCTGCTGTTAACGTTTTTCCCGCAGTTGGCAACATGGTTACCGACTCAGTTCTAACCTGAGTTAAGTTGAAAAAGAGTCCTGCTATCAACGCAAGGGAGTGGCAACCTTAACCAAAAGCAGCCAAGCTGCAAACACAAAATGGCTTGTAACAACCCGTCTGGCGGAAGACGTCAGACGGGGTATTCCCTACCCATAACAGCAATAAAATAAGCAGAGGGTTACCGCATGAAAGCCAAAGCACTGTCTGTCGCCATTGCCATGACGACTGCTCTTTCTACCAGCCTGCTGGTGGTCTCCAGTTTCGATAATCAAGCCCAAGCGCAAGATAATTTTCGTTGGAAAATGGTCACCTCCTGGCCGAAAAATTTCCCTGGTGTTGGTCAAGGCCCTGAGCGTCTTTCCCAGCTGGTTGACGAGATGTCTGATGGTCGTCTAACCATCGAAGTATTTGGTGCAGGCCAGTTAGTGCCCGGGTTTGAGGTGTTTGATGCGGTATCAGATGGCACCGCTGAGCTTGGCCACTCCGCCTCTTATTACTGGAAAGGTAAAGCCCCGGCGGCACAGTTCTTCGCTGCCGTACCGTTTGGTATGAATGCCCAGGAAATGAACGCCTGGTTAAGCTACGGCGGCGGTATGGAGCTGTGGAACGAGCTGTACGATGATTTCGGCGTCGATGTGCTGGCCGCTGGCTCCTCTGGTGTGCAGATGGGTGGCTGGTACAACAAAGAAATTAACTCGGTTGCTGACCTGGATGGCCTTAAAATGCGCATGCCGGGCCTCGGCGGCGAAGTGATGAGCCGTATGGGTGTGGCGATTGTGAACATGCCGGGTGGTGAAATCTTCACCTCGCTGCAGTCTGGTGCCATTGATGCAACCGAGTGGATCGGCCCTTACAACGATTTAGCCTTCGGCCTGCATCAGGCAGCGGATTATTACTACTACCCCGGCTGGCATGAGCCGACGGTAGTGTTCGAAGCCATCGTCAACGAAGAGGCCTGGGCAGAACTGCCGGCGGACCTTCAGGCGATTCTGCGCACCGCTATCAGCGACATTAACCAGAGCGTGCTGGATGAGTACACCGCCCGTAACAACGACGCGCTGGAAACCCTAGTAAACGAGCACAATGTTGAGCTGCGCCGTATCCCTGACGACGTATTGGCCCAAGCCCGCGAGCACTCGGAAGACGTTGTGGGTGAACTTGCGGCTTCCAGCGAGCTGGCAACCCGCATCTACGACTCCTACCGTGAGTTCCAGGATAAAGTAGTAGACTATCACGCGATTTCCGAACAGGCGTACTACAACGCCCGTAACCCGGAAGGCGACACCACGCAGTAATCGGTGTATCCAACGCGCTAATGGCCGCCTTCGGGCGGCCATTTTTATGGAGCGTGCTGTGTATAGGGCGCATTGTGTACAGCGCAGGCGGCTGAGATTAAAGCAGCGTAAGCGCTGCCGACTGGGTATCCTATGGCAGATACTGTTCTGCCGTGTAAGGAGCTCCATGTCTACGTCCGCTATGTCTACGCCTACGCTTTCTAGGCCAACCGAACCGCGCCTGCGCAATGTGCTGACCATTGCAGGCTCTGACCCCTCCGGTGGTGCAGGCATTCAGGCCGATCTAAAGACGTTCTCAGCCCTCGGCACCTACGGTACCAGTGTCATTACCGCCTTAACGGCGCAGAACACCTGCGGCGTGGCGGCGGTGTATCCCGTATCGCCTCAGGCGATTCGTCACCAACTCGAACACTTGTTAAGCGATGTCGCCATTGATGCCGTGAAAATAGGCATGGTGGCCAGCCGTGTCGTTGCCGAGGTGATCGCTGAGGTATTGCGTCAACAGCGCCCGCGTTGGATTGTGTTGGACCCTGTGATGGTGGCGAAGAGCGGCGATATATTGGTGGATGACGCCGGTATTCGCGCAGTGAAAGAGATTTTGGTGCCGCTCGCCGATGTAATTACCCCCAATCTGCCGGAAGCCGCCGTGCTGCTCGACGGCACAACGCCCGCCAGCTTGGAAGATATGGAGGCACTGCTACCCCAACTAGTCGCACTGGGCGCACCCTACGTGGTGCTGAAAGGCGGCCACTTGAGAGGTGACACCTGCCCAGATTTGCTGGCAACTCCTAAGGGGCACCAGTGGCTGCCTGCTTCACGCATCGCTACTGAAAACCTTCACGGCACGGGGTGTGCGCTCTCATCGGCGATGGCCGCTTGTCTTGCAAAGCTGCCTGAAGATGCTGGTGAGGAAGCTGCTGAGCAGGCCATTATGGAAGCAAAGCAGTGGCTCTATGACGCCCTGGCCGCTAGCCACCGCTTGAGCGTTGGCAAAGGTCGCGGTCCGGTACACCACTTCCATGCTTGGTGGTAAATGCATGACGGCTATATGGGAGGCGCAGAGTCTCCTTGCGGGATAGGCCAACGGGCACCATGCTGAAGGGTGCCCGTTTGTTTGCCTACTAGGCTGAGCTATTCGGCCAAGGAGCTGCCCATGTCCCGCACGCTGCTGTTTGCCACCGATCTCTCCCAGGAAAACCGCGCGGCGTTTGCTCGCGCGCTGCGCTTAGCTCACCAACAAGGCGCGCAGTTGGATGTGCTGCACGTCCTCGACCCCTACCTTCCTCATCGCATGCTTCATGACTTGGAGCGCGCCGTTAACGACGATATAAGCGCGACGCTCACCGACCTGCGAGAAGACTACGCGCTGGAACTACCATCGCTGATGATTCAAACGGTGGTCGGGGAGCCCCATGTAGAAATCGCGCGGGAAGCCCATGAGCGTCATGCGTCGCTTATCGTGCTGGGAATGCACCGCAAACGCGGCCAAAAAGACCTCCTTTATGGCACCACGATGATGCGTATTTTACGCAGCGCGCCGTGCCCCGTGGTGGTGGCGTCCTATCTGCCTACCCAGGCCTGGCAGCACATTGTGGTGCCTATCGACTTCTCGTTGACGGCTCGGCAAACCTTAAAAGAAGCGCTGATTCGCTTTCCTGAGTCGAAGCTAACGCTTCTACACGCCTGGAGCCTACCTGGCGAACGGGAGTTGGGGAATCAGGCGTTTTATGCCCAGTGGCGTGACCACGAAGTCGCCCGCCTTCGAGAAGCGCTGGATAACGAAGTCGAAAGCCTGCTGCGTGAATTGGACGGCGTGCCGGACATTGAGCTGGCGCTTGAGTCGGGCCAGCCCTGCGACGTGCTGCATGACTATGTGAAACGGCACTCGCCGGATCTGGTCATGCTGGGCAGCCGCAGTCGACCGCATCAACCCAACCCGTTAACCGAAATGCTGCTGAGTGAGCCCCACTGCGATTTGATGATCTGTCGGCCTTGGTAAAGACCGTGCAGTGGGGATACGCGTCGTTAAACAAATGGTTGTACGGAACCTTTATGGCTAGGGTGTGTATGTATAACGAAGCATGATGTTACCCAAGCCAACAGGGGAGATAGTCACCGTGCAACGAATCAACAAGAAAATAGCCGTGCTGGCCGCGCTGCTGAGTGCTGTACTCATCGCGACCAGCGCCTCAGCTAATAGCGTGACCGAGCGAGGCGAGCGCTTTGACCGCGTGGTAGAAGAAGACGGCCAGCGATATACGCTGTTGGGGAGCGGGGTGTTTCGCTACATGATCTGGACCGCCTATGCGGGAGCGTATTATCAGCTGGAAGGGGAGCGCGAGCCTCAGCCGTTAAGCGATGTGCCCCGCCGTTTAGAGCTTGCCTACTTCCATGAGATTGCCGCTGAAGACTTCGCCGAGGCCACAGAGAAAACCCTCAACGATTCGCTGACGCTTTTTGAGTTCAATCAGGTGAAAGAGAGCATGGCGCAGCTAAACCAGCAGTATCGGGATGTGGTGCCCGGTGACCGCTACCTGCTGAGTTGGGACGGCGACCAACTGCGCCTTGCCTTGAACGGTGAAACGCTCTACGAAGATAGCAGCGCCGAATTTGCCAGCGCGATGTTTGGGATCTGGTTGGGCGAGCGCCCACTAGGCGAAGACTTTCGCGATGCCTTGCTTGGACAAAACTAGCCTGTAAAAAAGGGCGGGCGGCGTATTCATTTGGGCCAGCATGTGCCTGCGTTTACACTCTGCTCTTCAAACAGCGTTGACTGAAGGGGCAAGCGTGAAGGCACTGATTCAGCGGGTAAAACACGCCAGCGTCACGGTAGAAGGTAGTACGGTGGGCGCCATTGAGCATGGGCTGCTGGCGCTAGTGGGGGTAGAGAAAGGCGACAGCGAGGCGAATGCCGATAAATTGCTGCATAAGCTGCTTCACTACCGGGTATTTAGCGACGAGGCGGGCAAGATGAACCATAACCTGCAGCAGGCCAAAGGCGGCCTGCTGCTGGTGTCGCAGTTCACCCTGGCCGCCGATACCCGTAAGGGGCTGCGCCCCGGTTTCTCAAGTGCCGCCCCACCCGATGAAGGTGAGCGGCTGTTTCAGTATTTGGTAACCCAGGCCCATGCCGCTTGGTCGCCTATCGCCACAGGGCAGTTTGGCGCGGATATGCAGGTCGCCTTGGTGAACGACGGGCCGGTGACGTTTTTGCTAGAAGGCTAAGGCCTCAAGCGTTTTCGCTGGCCAAGAGCTCCGCTTCCATCGTTTCCAAAGCCTCTTCGGCGGCGAGCCAAGCCTGCTCGCTGCTGTCCAGGCGCGCCTTGCTTTCTGCCTGCTTAGCGAGTGCCTGGGTGAGTTCTGCCTTGCGGGCGCTGTCGGTATAAAGCTCCGGGTCAGCGAGCACCGCTTCGACTTCCTCAAGGTCCTGCTGGGCTTTTTCCATGGTTTTTTCTGCCTGATCGCGCTCTTTTTTCAGCGGACGCAGCTTCTCACGCAGCTCTGCCGCCGCTTTGCGGGCGGCTTTACGGTCGCCGCTAGGCTGCTGGCTCTGGCGCTCGCTCTTTTCGCTGCGGGCGTCGCGGCGGTTCTCTTCCAGGCGCGCTTTTAGCCAAGCTCGATAATCTTCCAGGTCGCCGTCGAAAGGCTCAACCCGGTTGTCGGCCACACGCCAAAACTCATCGACCGTAGCACGCAATAGGTGCCGGTCATGCGATACCAGGATGACCGTGCCTTCAAAGCTTGCCAGCGCCTCGGTCAGCGCTTCGCGCATTTCTAGGTCCAAGTGGTTGGTGGGTTCATCGAGCAGCAGCAGGTTGGGCTTTTGCCAGGCCACGAGTGCCAGTGCCAGGCGCGCTTTTTCACCGCCTGAATAAGTCGCCACCTCACCAAAGGCGTCATCGCCTTTGAAACCAAAGCCGCCGAGGAAATTACGGATATCTTGGTCACTGGCGGTGGGGGAGAGGCGCTGCACATGCACAAAGGGCGTGGTGGTCACGTCCAGGCTTTCCAGCTGGTGCTGAGCAAAATAGCCAATGGCGAGATGTTCGCCGGGTACGCGTTTGCCTTCTAACAGCGCAAGCTCGCCCGTGAGTGACTTGATCAGGGTCGATTTACCCGCACCGTTCGGACCTAATAGGCCGATACGGCTACCGGGCAGCAGCGTAATATTGACCTTCTCTAACTGAGCCACATCGCCCGCTTCGCTGCGATAGCCCAGGGTGGCTTGGTCTAGCACCAGCAGCGGGTGCGACGTTTTATCAGCGGCGGGCAAGGTGAAGTGGAAAGGAGAGTCTGTGTGGGCGACGGCGATATCGCCCATGCGCTCGAGCATTTTTACCCGGCTCTGCGCCTGCTTGGCTTTTGTTGCCTGGGCGCGAAAGCGGGCAATAAAGCGTTCAATCTCTTCACGCCGCGCCTGCTGCTTGGCCGCTTCGGCTTGCTGTAGCGCAAGCTTTTCGGCTCGTGTGCGCTCAAAGCGAGAGTAGTTGCCTCGGTAAAGCTCTAGCGTTTGGTGATGCATATGCACGATGTGGTCGCACACGGCATCCAAAAAGTCGCGGTCGTGAGAAATCAGCAGCAGCGTGCCGGGGTAGCGGGTGAGCCACTGTTCCAGCCACAGCAGGGCGTCTAAGTCCAGGTGGTTAGTTGGCTCATCCAGCAGCAGCAAGTCGGAGGGCATAAACAGCGTCCGGGCAAGATTGACCCGCATCCGCCAGCCACCCGAAAAGTCCGACAGCGGCCGCTTAAGATCCGCCTGCACAAAGCCCAGTCCCACCAGCAGCTGTGATGCCCGTGACTCTGCCGTGTAGCCATCCAAGGTTTCGATCAGCCCGTGGAGTTCGGCTTCTCGGTGCGCGTTATCGGCTTCGCGGGCGGCCAATAGGTCGGCTTCGGCTTGGCGCAAGGCATAATCGCCGTCTAGCACGTACTCCACGATTGGGCGATCCAGCGCCTCCACTTCCTGGGCCATGTGGGCAACGCGTTGGCCACCGCTCATCTCGACATCGCCCTGGTCGGGGCCTAGTTCGCCCAGCAGGAGTTTAAACAGGCTCGACTTACCGGCACCGTTGGCCCCAATAATACCGGCCTTGACGCCGTTATGTAGCGTAAGATCGGCGTTCTCTAGGAGCGTTTGTGTGCCCCGTTGCAGGGCGACTTGGCGCAGTGCGATCATGTTTTCTCCCGAAAAAGGTGGGTAAACCAATGCGCGATTCTAACCGATTGCAGCGCTTGCAGCAGAGACCGCTGTGGGATTTTGCCTTAGCGCTGTATGCAAAGCCTGGCGTGGAGCAGGCCTGCCTGACCTTGCAAGATGAGGCCGGTATTGATGTGTGTGAGCTGCTGTTTCACTGCTGGCTGTACGAGCACGGCTTGGCTGCCGACCCCGGCTCGCTGAAGGCCATACAGGAAGAGCGCTATCGATGGCAGCAGCAGGTCACCGCGACGCTGCGTGAATTGCGTCGCACACTCAAGCCCCAGGCGGCCCACAACGATGACATTAAGGCGCTGCGTGCCACCTTACAAAAGGCAGAGCTGCAGGCTGAACGTGAAAACCTTCAACGTTGGCAGCAGTGGGCGCTACGCTCCTCGGTGGAGGAGGTTCGATTAACAAAAAGCGACATAAACCAGCACAATGTTGCACAGTGGCTGCAAGATACGCTGTTTTCGCCGCCACTTGACAAGCGTTTGTCGAAGGCCGCACGCGTGCGTGAAAACACACAAATGGCGCTATTGGCCCTGGCAAGCCAGCTTGACCACTGTGAGTCACCACGCTAGCCTGAAATTAAGCTGTTTTTGATTAACCCGCGTTGTCAGCGTTTATGTCGTCCGCTAACCCACAGCAATGAACGACGTTACTGCGTGTTAGCGGCTGAGCAACCATGGCACGCTGCACGGGATAAACAAAAATTAGATTCTGGCGCTCTCGTACGGCGCGCTTACCACTGCTAGGGGAACTCTGCATGAAGGCAAGCAAATTAGTTTCGACTCGTTCAATCACCACTAAGTTACTCACTACGGCAAGCGTGGGTGCTCTGCTGTTGGGTCTTAGCGCTACCGCGCAGGCTGATAACTGGCGTTACGCCCACGAAGAGTACGAAGGCGACGTACAGGATGTCTTTGCTTACGCATTTAAAGAGTACATCGAAGAGAATTCCGACCACACGGTACAAGTGTATCGCTTTGGTGAACTGGGTGAGTCAGATGACATCATGGAGCAAACTCAGGCCGGTATTCTGCAATTCGTGAACCAGTCACCGGGCTTCACCGGGGCACTCATTCCTGAAGCACAGATTTTCTTTGTCCCGTATTTGCTGCCTACCGATGAAGAGACGGTTATTGAGTTCTTTAACTCCAGTACCGCCATTCATGAAACATTCCCAGAGCTTTACGCCGAGCAGGGGCTGGAGCTTTTGAAGATGTACCCAGAGGGTGAGATGGTCGTCACACTCGACGAGCCATTCACTTCGCCCGATGAACTGCGCGGTAAAAACATCCGTACGATGACCAATCCGCTACTGGCGGAAACCTACCGCGCCTTTGGTGCTAGCCCCACGCCGTTGCCCTGGGGCGAAGTGTACGGTGGCCTGCAAACCAATATTCTTCAGGGACAGGAAAACCCCATTTTCTGGATCGAGTCAGGCGGCTTATATGAAGTCTCGCCCAACTTGGTCTTCACCGGACATGGTTGGTTTACCACCGCGATGATGGCAAATCAGGACTTCTTTGCAGGCTTGTCTGACGATGAGCAGCAGCTGGTACGCGATGCCACTGAAGCAGCATATGAGCACACCATCGAACACATCTCAGGCTTGGCCGACGAGTCGCTGGAGAAAATCCAAGCAGCCTCTGATGAAGTGACGGTAACTCGCTTGAATGAAGAGCAAATTCAGGCGTTCCGTGAGCGCGCGCCACAGGTAGAAGAAGAGTTTGTGGAGTTGACTGGCGAGCGCGGTGCAGCACTGCTTCAGCAGTTCAAGGACGACCTTGACGCTGTGACTAGCAACTAATTTAGGCATGGCCTGTGCTGTGCGGGGAAGATGCTCGCACAGCGCCTCAAGCACTAAATGAAATAAAGTAAGGGGTGGCCAAGCGCTGCCCCTTTTTTGTTAATCGTTGAAAGAACTCTGACAAACGTGCGTGGCCGCACTTGGGTGCGGCTAATCAGCGTTGAATGGTGGCGTCTGTTAAGCCGCTACAGTAGAGATGTGTGCTGACAAGTCATACGGGAACAGAGAGGAATAACTCCAATGGATATGAGCGAAGATGATATTGCTGAAAAAAAGTATCGCTCTATGTTGCCTGGAATACTGGGCACCGTTGATACATGGATCAGTAAAGCCGAGGCATTTATCTTAGCCACGGGTGTCATTCTGATGGCCATTAACACCGTCGCCAACGTGATAGGTCGTTTTGTTTTTGGAGAGAGCCTGCACTTTTCTGAAGAAGTGAATCGGATGCTGATCGTGTTGGTAACTTTTGCCGGCATCGGGTACGCGGCTCGGCACGGGCGGCATATTCGTATGTCTGCGATCTATGATGCGCTGCCAGCGGGCGGCAGGCGCGCGTTAATGATCTTCATCAGCCTGTTTACGGCTACGGTCATGTTCGTGCTGTGCTACTTCTCGATTGGCTATATCGACACCATCATGAGCCGCGGGCGTAGTTTGCCTTCTACAGGGATTCCTGCTTGGTGGATGTACGTGTGGGTGCCCGTTGGCTTTGCCATTACCGGGATTCAGTACGTTTTAACGGCGATTACTAACCTCGTTTCAAAAGATGTGTACTTATCCACCCACGTGGTTGATGGGTACAAAGATACAGAAACGGAAGTTTAGGCAGCGAGGATACGCGTATGACTGCAACAATAGTCACCATCATGATCGTGCTGCTGCTGCTTGGCTTCCCGATGATGATCCCCTTAATGACGGCCGCGTTTGTTGGCTTCTTCATGAGCTTTGGCGGTTTGGGGCAGATGGAAACGCTCATCCAACAGATGATGCGCGGGATTAGCCCTACTGCTCTTATTGCGGTGCCAATGTTTATTTTGGCGGCAGATATTATGACCCGCGGTCAGTCGGCGAATCGCCTGATTGATATGGTCATGACCTTTGTCGGCCATGTGAAAGGCGGACTGGCGGTTAGTACGGCAGTGTCCTGCACGCTGTTTGGGGCGGTCTCTGGCTCTACCCAAGCGACGGTGGTAGCGGTGGGGTCGCCGCTGCGCCCGCGTATGTTAAAGGCAGGCTATAAAGATCCGTTTACCTTAGCGCTGATTATCAATTCAAGCGACATCGCGTTTCTGATACCGCCTAGTATCGGCATGATTATTTACGGGGTGGTCTCACAAACGTCGATAGCGGAGCTGTTTATTGCCGGGATCGGCCCTGGCTTGCTGATTTTAGCCATGTTTTCAACGTATTGTGTTATTTACGCTATCGTCAACAAGGTGCCTACTGAGCCAAAGGCCAGCTGGAAAGAGCGCGCGGTAGCCGTGCAGAAAGCGCTTTGGCCGCTGGGCTTCCCGGTCTTGATCGTAGGGGGTATTTACGGTGGGGTGTTTAGCCCTACTGAGGCGGCGGCAGCCTGTGTGTTGTATGCCGTGTTGCTGGAGTTTGTCATTTTCCGCTCCTTGAAGCTGCCCGATATATTTACGATCGCCAAGTCCACTGGCCTGATTACGGCAGTGGTCTTTATTTTGGTGGCTGCGGGTAATGGCTTCTCTTGGATTATCTCTTTCGCTCAGATACCGCAGGCAATTTTGGGTACTTTTGGCATCAACGAAGCAGGTCCTGTGGGCGTGTTGGTCGCGATATCCATCGCGTTTTTTGTCGCCTGTATGTTCGTTGACCCCATTGTCGTCATTTTGGTGCTAACGCCTATTTTTGCCCCTGCCATTGCGGCCTCAGGGCTTGATCCTGTACTGGTTGGCGTATTGATTACACTGCAGGTGGCGATTGGGTCGGCAACGCCGCCCTTTGGGTGCGATATATTTACGGCCATAGCGATTTTTAAACGCCCGTACCTCGAAGTGATTAAAGGTACGCCTCCCTTTATTATTATGCTGATTACCGCGGCTGCTCTGATCATCATGTTCCCGCAAATTGCTCTGTTTCTGCGCGATCTTGCGTTTCGCTAAGCCCCAGCTAGGAGAACGCGTATGTTTAACCGCATTTTGATCCCGGTGGATGGCTCCAAAGGGGCGATTAAAGCGCTAGAGAAAGCCGTTGGCTTGCATATGCTCACTGGGGCTGAGCTTTACCTGCTGTGTGTGTTTAAACACCACAGCCTGTTGGAGGCGTCACTCTCCATGGTGCGCCCCAATAAGCTTGATATCCCAGATGATGCGCTCAAAGAGTACGCCACGGAAATCGCCGTGCATGCTAAGGCTCATGCCATCGAGTTGGGGGCAGACAGCGTACGCGTGCGGGCCTTTGTGAAGGGGGGCCGCCCATCTCGCACGATTGTACGCTTTGCCCACAAGCGGGAGTGCGACTTGATAGTGATCGGTGCCCAAGGCACCAACGGTGAAAAGAACCTGCTGCTAGGCAGTGTTTCGCAACGGGTGGCGGGTGCAGCCCACTGCCCAACACTGGTGGTGTAGCGCTCTTTGTAATGGTGGATAAACCTCTGCGTATCGTCGTGGTCTGATAAACACCCGCCGTTTCAGGTAATGCAGCCTGAAGCGGCGGGTGTTAGTCTTTGAGACACTCAAAAACATTTGGCGCGCTGCGCCGCTGGATAAGGTTGTTTCCATGAAAGCACTACTCTCTTCTACCGCGCTGACTGGCCTTTTGCTGGTCGCTCCGTTTGCCGCCGCTGCCCCGGAAACCGACGAGCAGCGCTTGGCCTACAGCCTGGGTGTAACGCTGGGCGAAAGCATGCAAGCCGATATTGAAGACCTGGATATGGATGCGTTCACCGACGGTATGCGCGATGTCTTTGAGGGCAACGAGCTGGCGTTGAACGAAGAAGAGATGATGGAAGCGCTGATGGCCTTCCAAGAGAGCTCAATGGAAGCGCGCGAGCAGCAGGCCGCAGAACTGGCGCAGATGAACCTAGAAGAAGGGCAAGACTTCCTGGCGGAAAACGCCGAGCGTGACGACGTCGAAGTGACCGAGTCAGGCTTGCAGTACGAAGTGCTGGAGTCTGGCGACGGCGCAACGCCTGGCGCAGAAGACACCGTTGAGGTGAACTACGAAGGCATGCTGCTGGACGGCACCGTGTTTGATAGCTCGTTTGAGCGCGGTGAGTCGGTCAGCTTCCAAGTCAACCAAGTGATTGAAGGCTGGCAGGAAGCGCTGCAGCTGATGAGCGTGGGCGACAGCTGGATGCTCTACATTCCTGCTGAACTCGCCTACGGCGAGCGTGGCCAAGGCCCGATCGGCCCGAATGAAATGTTAACGTTCCGCGTTGAACTGTTAGGCATCGAATAAACTATGGGCATCGCCGTTCATCAGCGCCGCCTTATGGCCGCGCTTATCCTGCTGGGCAGCAGCGCTGCCCACGCCCAGGAAGAAGAGTCGCCAAGTCTGCCAGCGTTAGGGGCGGCGAGCGACCAAGCCAGCGTGGTAGGTGTCTCGTCGGGTGGTTACATGGCCACTCAACTGGCGGTGGCCTGGCCTGAGCGCTTTAGCGGTGTGGGCGTGCTGGCAGCAGGCCCTTGGGGCTGCGCTCAAGGGGCGCTGAGCCTAGCCCTTAACCAGTGCATGATGACTCGACGCGGGCTGCCATCGCTGGATGACTTGGAGCAGCGGCGTGAGCGCTACGCTTCGCTGGATCAAGTGGGCAGCGAAGCAGCACTAGGCGAGCTACGCGCCTTTGTGTGGCACGGTGGTGCTGATGCAACGGTATCGCCTGCGTTGGGCGACTTGCTTACCCAGCAGTGGCAGCGCTGGCTCGCAGACCCGGACCAGCAGTTGCGCTACGTACTGCGAGAAAACACTGGGCATGGCTGGCCGGTCACCATGCCAAAAGATGCCCCCATCGATCCCCAGGAGATGGGCGATTGCCACAACGGTGGCGGTAGTCATGTGCTGGCGTGTGGCGATGATGTCGCTGGTGAGATGTTGGCATGGCTTTACCCGGAGCGTGAGGTCAACGCTAGCGACGGTGAACTGCGCGCCTTTGACCAGTCCGACTTCGCGGTAAAAGGATTTGCTGATACCGGCTACCTGTTTGTACCAGAGGCCTGTGAAGCGGGTGGTTGCCCTGTGACGGTCGCACTACACGGTTGCCAGATGAATGCAGAAGCCATTGGCGAGACGTTTGTGCGCTATAGCGGATTAAACCGTTGGGCCAAAGAGCATGGGCAAGTGGTGCTCTACCCACAGGCGGAAAATAGCATGGCTAACCCACAGGCGTGCTGGGACTGGTGGGGATTTGCTGAGAGCACTTGGCAGATCAACCCATTGCACGATACTCGTGATGGTACCCAAGCGAGAGCGTTAATGGCGATGCTGGATCAGTTGCAGTCAGAACCTGCTAATCAGGAAGCTGCCACGGCGCAATAAGCCCGTAGCAGCGGTCTCTTTAGTGGTTATGGTGTGAACATCAGCTGTCTAGCTCACTTCCCAACGCTGACACTAATCCGTGTGGTGTTGGGGAGTAGAGCACCCGCTGCAATATTTCCCCTTCACGGTTGACCAAAAACAGCGAAGCGCTGTGGTCGATGGTATACGCCATGGCAGACTCTGGTGCTTCTACTCGCCGCCAAATGACGCCGTAACGCTCAGCCACATCGGCTAGCTGCGTTTGGCTGCCCACTAAGCCGATAAACTCGCTGCCGAAGAACTGCATATATTCGCTCATGCGGGCGAGCGTATCCCGCTCTGGGTCTACCGTAATCATGACCGGCACCACACGCTCTCGCTGTTCGTCGCTTAACTGTGCTAGCGCTTGACGCTTGACGGCCTGATTCATGGGGCACACATCAGGGCAGTAGGTGTAGCCAAAAGAGACAA
The DNA here is from genome assembly GCF_014640815.1 of Vreelandella lutescens. Lineage (GTDB taxonomy): Bacteria > Pseudomonadota > Gammaproteobacteria > Pseudomonadales > Halomonadaceae > Vreelandella > Vreelandella lutescens. The sequence goes on from NZ_BMHM01000004.1 coordinate 226,550, forward strand.
TCGCAATATCGTCATCGCCTAGCTGGGTAAGCGAGAAGTCCCCCTGAGTTGAGGGCATCGCGATAGGGCCACCTTGTGGTTCACCGTTGTCTTGGCCGTTGCCTAACTGGTAAAGGCCAATCGTTGCCACGAGCAGTAGCGCGCCTAATAGCGCGAGGCCAAGCCAAAGTGGCTTGCGTTTTATAGATGCTGCCATGCGCTTAGCTCCTTGTGACATCAAAATCGAACCAGCTGCCCATCTTGCCTTCGGGTGTTTCCAGAATAACCCGTGCTCGCCAAGGCATCACCTCTTGCGTACAAACGCCCACTTGCCCCTGGCCATGAAAATGCCCCGGTGCTGTGGCGGTGAGCGCAAAGCGATTCAATCCCATATCCATATCGCGGCCGATAAAGTCTACCGTCACGTGGCGGGTATCCACGCCTTCCACCTCTACATCCAGCGGTAGAATTTCCAGCGCCTCAATGCGGCCGTTCGCGTCAATGGCTAAGGTTAACTGCCCCTTGTCTCCCAGCGTTACCGAACATGGGGTTATATGCAAGTTGCATTCGCCATTGGGAGAGAACCATACAATATCGCTGTCGTCGCGTAGCCAGTTGGCAAACACGTACCAGGTGCATGCGGCCAGCGCGAGGCCAGTCACTAGAATAAGCACTTTCAGCGCTGGAAAACCCGTTACGTCGGGTTTAGGAAAATTCTTCATGGCAGAATAGTCGCTACGCAGGCCATCAGGCGGGGAAATTGTTTGGGTGGTTTGTGTTTTATGGTAACAGCTATCCCGCAGATGTCGCTGTGCTGGGATGTCGCACTTAATAAGGAAGAAGAATGGAGAGCATTACCGGTGCACTAGGGCCACTGTTTTTATTGATCTTATTAGGGGCCATGATGGGGTATGGCCGCTGGCCTAACCTCGATTTTTGGGCACAAATGGAGCGGTTTATCTACTTTGTGCTGTTTCCCGCCATGCTGGTGGGCACGCTGGCGACAGCCGATGTAAGCCAAGTGCCCGTGGGCCGATTAGCATTGGCGCTGCTGGGGGCGATGGCTCTGTTTGGCCTTATATTGTGGCACTTCCGGGCATGGCTAAAGTTAAGTCCCGCCGCCTTTACCTCGGTGTTTCAAGGCGCGGTACGCTTTAATACCTATGTGGGGGTGGCGGGGGCCGCCGCGCTGCATGGCTTGCTGGGGGCCACGACGGCCGCAGTCGCCGTGGCGCTGATGGTGCCCGTGGTTAACGTGATGTGTGTGGCAAGCTTTGTGGCGGCGGGCACGCTGGGCAGTGCAAGCCTGGGTAAAAGCGCGCTAGCGCTGGTGAAAAATCCGCTGATTTTGGCATGTTTAGCAGGCATTGGGTTGAACCTGAGTGGCGTTGGCCTGCCCGGCTGGAGTGAAGATACCGTGACGCTACTGGGCCGCGCAGCCCTACCGCTGGGATTAGTGGCCGTAGGCGTGGCGCTTAAGCCCATGGCACTGCTGCGTATTGACCGAGGGGTGATTGCTACTAACGCGGTTAAGCTACTGTGCATGCCAGCGCTTGTACTGCTGTTGGCATGGCTACTGGGGCTCGACCCCGTCAGCCGGGACGTAGCGCTGCTATTTGCGGCGCTGCCTACCGCCACCTCTGCGTATATTCTGGCCCGCCAGCTAGGCGGCGATGCGGAATTAATGGCGGCCATTATCACCGGGCAAACGCTGCTCGCCATGTTGACGCTACCGTTTTGGCTAAAATTAGTGAGCTAATATAAAAATAAATAAAAAGTATTCGCATTTGTGTTGACGGGGTAAATGAGAATGATTATATTGTGATGGTCAGCGTTTAATGAGTCGCTGGCAACCACGACAGCTGCTTGGCACCGATCAGCGCCAGTTTACTGTCATGGTTTCTCCCTCTCATTGCTAGTCACGGTCTTTTGCCGCTCCCCCATGGAGCGGCCTTCTTTTTTCTAAACGACCCATTTATTGATACCTGCCACGCTTTTCCCGCCATGTTTGTGCAGATAATAGGCGTTCTTCACCTATGCTGATAACACCACTGCCGGGAGCCTTCGTCATGCGCATAGCCGTATTTAGCGCTAAACCTTACGACCAATCGTTTTTGTCGCGCGCCAACGCTGCCGAGCGCCATACGCTCAGCTTTTTTGATGCGCGGCTCACCGTCGAAACCGCGCCGCTTGCCGTCGGGTGTGAGTGCGTCTGCGTGTTTGTGAATGACCACCTGGATGCGGCGGTGCTGGAGCAACTTCATCAAGGCGGTATACGGCTAGTGGCGCTGCGTTCAGCAGGGTTTAATCACGTGGACCTGGCAGCGGCGCAGCGGCTGGAAATGACGGTAGCGCGGGTGCCTGCCTACTCGCCCCACGCCGTGGCAGAGCATGCGGTGGCACTGGTGATGAGCTTAAACCGCATGACGTATCGGGCCTATAACCGGGTGCGGGAGGGGAACTTCGCCCTCGATGGCCTGCTGGGGTTTGATCTGCACGGCAAAACCGTCGGAGTCGTTGGCACAGGGCATATTGGGCTCATTTTTGCCGACATCATGCACGGATTTGGCTGCCGCATTGTGGCCTACGACCCTTACCCGAGCCCTGAGGCCAAGCCTTTTGTGGAGTATGTGCCGCTGGAATCGCTCTACGCCCAGGCGGAGATCATTTCACTCCACTGCCCGCTCACGCCTGACACTAACCACCTGATTAACGCGAGCGCCATTGCCCAAATGAAGCAGGGGGTGATGCTGATCAACACCGGCCGCGGGCGGGTAGTGGACACCCAAGCAGTCATCGCCGGGCTTAAAAGTGGCCATATTGGCTACCTGGGGTTGGATGTGTACGAAGAGGAGGAGCAGCTCTTCTTCGAGGATTTCTCCCATAAAGTGATTGATGACGATCAATTTATGCGCCTGACGACGTTCCACAACGTGCTCATTACCGGCCATCAGGCATTTTTCACCCAGGAAGCGCTGACCAATATTGCCGAGACGACCTTCGCCAATATCGACGCCTTCGAAAGTGGTAGCGGCACGCTGCATCGAGTGGTTTACGATAAGCCTTCGTAACCTGAGGGGAGACCACCATGCAGCTTTATCTCAATACTTCTTCACCTTACGCCCGCGTCGTGCGGGTATGCCTGTATGAAAAAGAGCTCATGGAGCGCACGGAGCTTTGCTGGTGCGACCCCTGGGCGGCGGATAGCGAGCTTTTAAAGATGACTCCGCTGAGTCGTATTCCGACGCTGGTCACGGAAGGCGGCGAGGTGCTGACCGAATCGCTGCTGATTGCCCACTATCTGGATGCCGTGGGCGAAGGCGCGAAGCTGCTATCAACGGATGGTTTAGCGGAAACCCTGGCGCTGGCGGGATTGGGGCAGGGCTTGATGGAGGCGGCGTTTAACGTGGTGATTGGCCGCAAGCATGGCGGGCCAGACGTGGATGAGACGCTGTTAGGAAGTCGACGGTTAAAAGCGATTGAGCGCACGCTAGTGACGCTGGAAGCGCACCCTAGCGTGCTGGCTGATCATACCCAGCGCACGCTAGGGGCGATTGTGGTGGCTGTCGCCCTGGCTTACCTCAGCTTTCGCTTACCGGCCTTTGATTGGCCGAACCGCTTTCCACGGCTGCAGGCGTGGTGTGCGAAGGTGACCGCGTGCGACAGCTTTGCGCTAACGGCGTTTGAGTAAGAATTACCCTTCTTCCCGCGCATAGATCAGATCCCACACGCCGTGGCCGAGCTTTTCACCGCGGGCCTCAAACTTGGTGAGCGGGCGGAAGGCCGGGCGGGGCACGTAAGGCGCGGTCTCGGCGGTGGCGGTGTTGGCGTAGCCGGGGGCGGCTTCCATCACTTCCGCCATCCACTCGGCGTAGGCTTCCCAGTCGGTGGCCATGTGGAAGGTACCGCCGGGCTTGAGGCGCGTGCGAATCAGCTCTACAAACGCAGGCTGGACGATGCGCCGCTTATGGTGCTTCTTCTTCGGCCACGGGTCGGGGAAGAATAGCTGCAGCGTGGTCAGCGAACCTTCGGGCAGGCACTGCTCCAGCACCGCCAGGGCGTCTTCACGGTAAACGCGCAGGTTGGTCAGGCCGCGTTTATCCACTTCATCAAGCAGTTTGCCAACGCCGGGGGCGTGTACTTCGATACCGATAAAGTCGGTATCCGGGTGGGTTTCGGCCTGCTCAATCAGCGAGTTACCCATACCAAAGCCAATTTCCACCACGCGGGGGGCTTGGCGGCCAAACAGGGCGTCTAAATCCTGGCGACCATCGGCAATGGTCAGCCCCAGGCGCGGCCACACGTCTTCCAGGCCGCGTTGTTGGGCTTGGGTCATGCGCCCGGCGCGAATCACATAGCTTTTAATGCCGCGGCGGTGCAGCGGCGCATCGGCACTTTCGGGGCCAGTGGTGTTGCTCTCGGGCGCGGTGTCGTTCGTATCGGTCATGGTGTCTCTGTATCAGCCGTTGATTCGGCCTGCAAAAGGCGAAGAGGGGTCGGCACTTTGGCGGCGCGGCATGCGGCCTGCCAAGAACGCATCGCGGCCAGCCTCGACGGCTAGCTTCATGGCGTTGGCCATGCGCAGCGGGTCGCGGGCGTGGGCAATCGCCGTGTTGAGCAGTACGCCATCGCAGCCAAGCTCCATGGCCATGGCGGCATCGGAGGCCGTACCAATGCCTGCATCCACCAGCACCGGCACGCGGCTCTGCTCCACGATGAGGCGAACGTTATGCGGGTTTTGAATGCCGTGGCCCGAGCCAATCAGTGAGCCCAGCGGCATGATGGCGCAGCAGCCCATGGCTTCCAGCTCTCGTGCCACAATCGGATCATCGCTGGTGTACACCATCACGTCGAAGCCGTCGGCCAGCAGGGTCTCGGCCGCTTTGAGCGTCTCGACCACGTTGGGGTAGAGCGTGTGGTCATCGCCGAGCACTTCCAGCTTGACGAGGTTGTGGCCATCCAGCAATTCGCGGGCTAAGCGGCAGGTGCGCACGGCATCTTTGGCGTTGTAGCAGCCAGCGGTATTGGGCAGCAGGGTGTACTGCTTGGGCGAGATAACGTCGAGTAGGTTCGGCGCGTCGGCATCCTGGCCAAGGTTGGTGCGGCGCACGGCAAAGGTGACGATTTCGGCACCGCTCTGGGCAATGGCAGCACCGGTTTCGGTAAAGTCTTTGTACTTGCCGGTACCCACTAACAGGCGGGAGCTAAAATCACGTCCGGCAATGGTGAACGGTGTATCAGTCAGTTGCGTCATAGCGATTCCTTGAAAAAGCACCGGCAGCTAGCCGCCGCCAATAGCGTGGACCACTTCGATCTGGTCGCCTGAGGCCAGCGGGGTCGCGGCCAGTTGGCTCTTGGGCACAATCTGTTCGTTGATTTCGACAGCGATACGACGCCCGCCCAGGCCCAGCTGCTCGATCAAGTCAGCAGCGGTGAGGCCAGCGGTCATGGCGTAGGGTTCGCCGTTGAGCGTAAGCTGTATCGACTCATTGGGGGTAGACATAAACAGTAAGCACCCTGGTGGATGAGGCAAAACGGCCTCTATTGTAGCGGTTTCGACCCGTGCAAGGTATGCAGTGGGGTGAATATCTCAATGATTAACGGGGTGGCGATGCGCCGCCAACATAGGTGAAAAGGAGTAGGGCGTGCAGCGAATCGACAAGCTGTGGTGGTGTGTGGTGGCGCTTTCGGGGGCGCTCATGGTGATGCTGGGGGCTTACGCTGCCCACGGGTTGGCGGCACGCACCAGCGCCGCCATGGTGAATATCGTGGAAACCGGCGTGCGCTACCAAGCGTGGCACACGTTGGCGATGCTAGCGGTGCTTGCGTGGCGCAGCCACTACCCACACCCCGGCCAGCAGGTCGTACTGGCGCTATGGGCGTTAGGCGTACTGGCCTTTGCTGGTTCGCTCTACCTAATGGCGCTGGCCGGTTTAAGTGTAGGTATCGTGACGCCGATCGGCGGGCTTCTACTGATGGCCGGTTGGCTGGCCCTGGGCGTCACGGCGCTGCTTAGTCGCTCTTAGTGTCATAGCCGTTAGTCCTGCAGCTTGCTCAGCGGCATCCATGGCCTTAATCCCCAACGGGTACATGGGCTGCTGTGGGCTTGACCTGTGGGTGACCCCAGGGTTGTAAGCTTTGCAATAGAGACCCTTTCGTAGGAGGTAAATATGACACGTAACGCCATGGCGCTTATGGTATCCGGTGCACTGATGTTCGGTGCTGGCACGGCCCAAGCCGCGCTGCCCGATGAGGCGACGCTGTATAAAAACCCGCAATGCGGCTGCTGCGATGAGTATGCGCGTCATCTTGAAGAACTGGGCATAGACGTCACCATTATTGATGACGTCGAGCTGGGTGAGATCAAACAGCAGGCGGGCGTGCCTTATGGTTTGGGTTCTTGCCATACCATTGAGATCGGCAACTACTGGATTGAAGGGCACGTGCCCATGGAGGCGGTCGAGGCGCTGTTCGAGCAGCAGCCGGATGTCGATGGCATCGGCCTAGCCGGTATGCCGATTGGCACACCGGGCATGCCGGGGCCCCAGAGCGAGCCCTATCAGGTCTACTCGTTCAGTGATCAAGACGCCCAACCGTTTATGACGCTATAAACGAAGAGGCACTATTGAGCCGCGTGAACTCCGCTGCGGGGACTGGCTTGCCGAAGTAGTAGCCCTGGTACACATGGCACCCCAGGTGAGCCAGCACCGTGCACTGGTCGGCGGTTTCCACGCCTTCGGCAACGACATCTAAGCCCAAGCTCTCGGCTAAAGCAATAATGGTGGCGGCAATCGGCGTCGCTTGCATATCCAAGGTCAAATCCTTGACGAAGGCGATATCGATTTTGAGCGTATCCAGCGGCAGCGATTTGAGATACGCCAGCGACGAATAGCCGGTGCCAAAATCATCCAGCGCAAAGCGAATGCCCAGTTGCCGCAGGCGCAGCATCTTATCGATGGTGCCTTCTGGGTCGCTCATCAGCAGTGATTCGGTAAGCTCTAGCGTTAAACGTTCAGGCGGAGCGCTGGTGTCACGCAGCGTCGAGATAACTTGCTCGACGAAACTGGGTTGTTGGAACTGACGCACGCTGACATTGAGGGAGAGCTTTAAATCGCGCAGGCGCGGGTCGTACTGCCACTCGCCGAGCAGGCGGCAGCCCTCTTTTAACACCCAAGCGCCTAGGGGCAAAATGAGGCCGGTTTGCTCGGCGATGGGGATAAAGCGCCCTGGTGAAATCATGCCCTGCTGTGGGTGGAGCCAGCGTACCAAGGCCTCGGCACCGATGACCTCTTGCTGCGCCCCCACCTGTGGCTGAAGGTGCAGGCTAAGCGCGCCGCTATCAATCGCGATGCGCAGCTCGCGCTCAAGCGTCAGTTGCTCTTCAAGTTTTTGCTCCAGCGCTGAACAGAATCGCTTCGGCTCGCCGTCTCGCTGGCGCTTGGCTTCCAGTAGCGCAAGGCCTGCTCGCTTGAATAGCTGCCCAACGTTCTCAATCTCACGATGGCAAAAAATTAGCATGCCCACGTTAATTTTGCAGGGGTAGGTGTGCCCGTGGAGCTGATAATCTGCCGTTAGTGATGCCAGAATACTATCGATATGCTGATAGGCCTGTTGTTCCGCGGCCCCATGCTCAGTGAGGGTGAGCGATATGCAGAGTGCAAACTCATTTCCATCCAAGCGGGCAGCGTAAACCTGACCTCCGGCCTGTTGCTGAAGGCGGCTGCCCAGTTGTCGTAACAGCTCATCGCCAATATCTTGGCCCATGCTGTCGTTCAGCACCTTGAAGCGGTTGATATCTAGAAGCGCTAAAAATGAATAGCGGCCTTTCTGCTGTGTGTCCTGCAGGTGGCTGGTCAAGTACTCTTGAAGGGCCAGGCGATTCGGCAAGCCAGTGAGCATGTCATGAAAAGCCAGGTAGCGAATACGCTGCTGCGCGTTTTGCTCGTCGGTGCGGTCGCTGAGTAGGGCCACGTAATCCCTGTCTTTGCTATTGGCGTAGTTCACGCGGCTGATGCTGAGCCATGCCGGGTACTCATCGCCATTGGAGCGCAACGCCGTCACCATACCACTCCACTCCCCTTCCGCCACCAGCGCGCGATGAATAGCGGGGGTAAGCGCCTGGCTATCTTTGGCGTACGGTACCTGCGTGATATCCGAATCGATGAGCTGGGCGTGGGTCATGCCCGTTAATTGCTCAAAGGCGTTATTACAGAGTCGGATGCGGGCGTTGTCATCGAACAGCACCACGCCATCCTGCAGAGCGGCAATCACTTCCAGTAGACGCCGTTGGGTCATATAGCCGTGGCGCTCGCTATCTTGCAGGCGGCGCTGAATTTTAATCGCCAGTAAGGTCAGCAGGGCAGCAAAGACGGCGGCTCCGCTAATGGCATAAATCAGCCAGTGCGAAGCCATCATGTGGTCATGGGGCAGGTTGGCTTCTAAAGGCACAAACCACGCGGCCTGCATGGCCACATAGTGCATACCGCTCACCGCAAGCGAGATACATAGCGCGGAGAGAAAGGCGTACCGCTGGTAGTGTGCTTTGCCATTTTCCATGCGGCATAAACGGTAGGCGTAGGCACTTAAAACCCCCAGCCCAACGGCAACCACTAAAGAGGCAAGGAAAAGGTCCAGCGCATAGTAAAGCGTTGCCGGCATGCGCATGGCCGCCATGCCGCTATAGTGCATCACGCCAATGCCAAGGCCCAGGCTGGTCCCCGCGATGATCAGCGTGCGATGTGTTAAGTGCTCACGACACAGCAGTGTCATCGCGACCAAGCTACCGACAATCGCGGGCAGGATAGAAAGCAGCGTGAGCAGGTGGCTATGGCTCACGTGAAAATCCAGGCGGTAAGCGTGCATGCCGACAAAGTGCATGCTCCAGACGCCAGCGCCCATCACGCTGGCACCGGCGATGAGCCATGTTCGTCGCCATAGTGAAGATGAAATTCTTCCTACTAGGCGAATAATCTCCAGGCTGGCAAAAGAGGCGGCTAGGGCGACCAGCCACGATAACATCACCAGTGGAATATCGTGTTTTCCCTGCAGAGCACTCAGCGCCTGCGGATCCAGTAACAGGTTGGGCAGTATCATGAGTAAGTCGCTGTGTGACAGTGGCATGCACAGACTACTTTATAATGTTTGTTAACTTGTTGCTCTGATAATCGGGGCGGCACTTAAACGTTATTACGCAGTGGGGCTAACGACCTTGGGTAAAAGGTGTATTGATCTACAAGGATTAATCGATGCTGGCGAGCATGTCGGGTGTATCGATATCGAGCAAAATGCCTGGGTCCTGCACGTCATAACTCCGGTAATGCAAAGAGTGGCGTTGAATCAATGCTTTGGCCCCTGTTTCGCCCCGTAAATGCTCAAGTTCTGGCCAGAATGCCCTGCCAAACAGCACCGGGTGGCCGGGCTGCCCGCCGTGGCACGGCCGCCAGATGGTGTCGCGGGTGGCCTGCTGCTGCAGTGCCAGCAGCGTTGCGGGGTGAATACCGGGCATATCGCCTAGCAGTACCGCCACCGCCTCACTGTCATTCAAGCGGCGGTCACCGCCTAGCGCCACCATCGCTTCGGCCAAACTGGCGCCCAGCCCCAGGTGCGCCTGACGTAGCCGAATCAGCGGCGTGCTGGCAGCCAAACCTAGCTGAAAAGCGTCGTCCTCCTGACGAATCGCGACCCGTACCTGGCTAAACGCCTGCGCGGTGCGCGCAACGGTGGTGGCCAACAGCGTTCTGCCATCGGCAAGACGTTCCTGGCGCTTATCAGCCTCGCCATAGCGCCGCGAGTAGCCTGCCGCCATCACTAAGGCGACGACGTGGTTAGCACGCATGGCGATTAAAGCTCATTGACGGCCTTGCCGTGCTGAACCCGTACGATATCCGCCATCACCGCCAGGGCGATTTCCGCCGGAGTCTTACTGCCCAGCGCCAAGCCAATGGGCATATGCAGGCGCGCTACCTGGGCTTGGGTGAGACCGCCGGAGCGTATTAGCCGCTCGGCCCGCGCGGTGGAGGTGCGCTGAGAGCCCATCACGCCAATATAGAACGCAGGTGTGCGTAAGGCTTCCATCATGGCCAAATCATCAATTCGCGGGTCGTGGGTGAGCGCCACCACTGCCGTCGCCCCGTGGCAAGCGCCGGAGGCGATGTATTGAGACGGCAGCTGTGCCTTGACCACCGCGCCGGGTACGCAGAAGTGCGCGCAGGCGGTGGCGTCCGGGTCGCAGACGATGACCTCGAACCCGAGCGTGACGGCAAAGGCCGCGCAGGGGGCGGTAATGGCGGAGATGCCCGCGATAATCAGCCGCCTGGCGGGGGCAACGCGTAGGTAGATGCGCTCGGATTCACTCTGCACCTGCTCACGGTAAACCCGCGGGCCAAGCGAGGTATCCTCGTGAAAGCCAAATCGCCCGCTGGGGAGCTCGACGTGGCGCACCAGCGGCTGCTGGCCGTCTAGCGTCGCCAGCAGCGTGGTGAGATGCGCTTCGGTGGCTTGAGTGGCGGGCAGGCGCTCAATCAGTACTTCTAAGATGCCACCGCAGGGCAGCGTCACGTTGGCGCCTTGAACATCGTCCTGGTCGCCGTAGCGGATGACCGTCACCGGGCGCTCAAACGCGCCCTCTTTGACGCGCTGAAGAAAGTCCTCCTCCACACAGCCTCCGGACAGCGAACCAATCGCCTCTCCCTCCTCGTTCACCGCCATCCACGAACCCGGCTCGCGAGGGGAGGAGCCAAAGGTCGCCAGCACCGTGCAGAGCCAAAAAGGGCGGCCCTGTTGGCACCACGCCAGGGCGTGTTCAATCACCTGCCGATCCAAGTGTTGCATCAATGTCGCGTCCTTTCGTGAGTCACCCTGCCCGCCTGGTGCGGGTTGTTGCGCTAAGCGTAGCGCAGCCGCCTGGCAAGCGTCAGGTCGCTGCCGCCGATTTATGACTATGCTGAAGGGGCGAGACCGTCGATAAGCAACAGCAATGAGCAGGGAAGGCACCGATTTATGAACGCTCCGAATAGCGCTGAACAGCGCCGCGATCAGGCACCGCAAGACGTGCCGCGCTCAACCGTCACGTTGATAGTGAATGGCACCCAGCACACCCTAACGCTTGATAACCGCACTACGCTGCTGGATACCCTGCGTGAGCACCTAGCGCTCACCGGCTCCAAGAAAGGCTGTGACCACGGCCAGTGTGGCGCCTGCACCGTGTCGGTGAATGGCGAACGCATCAATGCCTGCCTTACCCTGGCAGTGATGCATGAAGGTGACGAGATCACCACCATCGAAGGCGTGGGCACGGTAGAACACCTAGACCCTATGCAGCAGGCGTTTGTCGCTAACGACGCCTTTCAATGCGGCTACTGCACGCCTGGGCAGATCTGTTCGGCCAACGCCGTATTGCAGGAGATCGCCGCCAATATTCCCAGCCATGTCACGGCGGATCTCACCGCGACTATCGAGATCACCGACGCCGAGATTCGCGAGCGGATGTCGGGCAACCTCTGCCGCTGTGGCGCTTACGCCAACATCCTCAAGGCCATTACCCAGGTTGCCAAGGAGCGCGCATGAGAGCCTTTTCCTACGAGCGAGCGGCTAGCCCTGCCGATGCAGCGGCCCGCGCGGCCGAGGTGCCGGGCGCGAAATTCATTGCCGGCGGCACCAACCTGCTGGATTTAATGAAGCACGAGATTGAAACTCCGCTGCACCTGATTGATGTGCGCGGCACAGGGTTGAACGACATTACTGCTACGGAAGAGGGTGGCCTGCGGGTGGGGGCGATGGTCAGCAACAGCACCCTGGCGGCCAACCCACGCGTGCGCGAAGCCTATGGCGTGTTGAGTCGGGCGCTGGTGGCTGGGGCGTCTGGCCAGCTGCGCAACAAAGCCACCACCGGCGGCAACCTGCTGCAGCGCACGCGCTGCCCCTACTTTTACGATACCGCCATGCCCTGCAACAAGCGTTCACCGGGCGCTGGCTGCGCGGCGCTGGGAAAAGGCGCGACCACTCGGCAGTTGGGCGTGATTGGTACCTCTGATGCGTGCATTGCCACGCACCCCTCCGACATGGCAGTGGCGCTGCAAGCGCTGGATGCCCGCGTGGAAACCGTCACCCCCGAGGGTGAGACCCGCAGCCTGACGCTGGATGCGTTCTACCAGCTGCCCGGCGATACCCCCGATGTAGAAAACACCCTGGCCAAGGGCGAAATGATTACCGGGGTGGTGCTGCCCGCGCCGGTTGAGGGCCGCCATGCTTACTTCAAGGTGCGCGACCGCTCTTCGTACGCCTTTGCGCTGGTCTCAGTGGCGCTGATTCACGCGCCAGATGGCACCGGGCGCGTGGCGCTGGGCGGTATGGCCCCCCGGCCTTGGCGGCGCGATGCAGCGGACGCTGCGCTGCCCCAAGGCGCAGCCGCGGTGATGGCTGAGCTGCTAGATGGTGCCCGCCCCACCGAAGAGAACGCCTACAAGCTGACCCTGGCAGAGCGAACGCTCGCTGCGCTGCTAGCCGAGGAGTAACCGATGGATTTCAATCAATCGACCGACGATAACCTGTTCGACCATGCCCGTATTGTCGGTAAGCCCCATGCGCGCATTGATGGCGCGCTTAAAGTGACCGGCCAAGCGCCCTACGCCTACGAGCGCCATGACGTGGCGGCCCACCAGCTGGTGGGCTATCCGCTATGTGCCACCATCGCCAAAGGGCGCATTACCCACATGGATGCCACGGCCGCCCGCGCCGCGCCTGGGGTGGCGGCGGTGGTCACCACCCTAGACATAGAACCGCTGGCACAGGCCAAAAGCAATGTGGCGCGCCTATTTGGTGGCGATACGGTTGCCCACTACCATCAAGCCATTGCCGTGGTGGTGGCCGACACCCTAGAGCAGGCGCGAAGTGCCGCCGCGCTGATTGAGGTGCGCTACCAAGAAGAGCAAGGCGTGTTTGATTTAGACGCCGCCTGGGAGCAGCAAACACCCGACGAGCCGCTCTCTGACGTGGGCGATGTGGATGCGGCCTTTAAAAACGCAGCGGTAACGCTGGATGAGGTCTACCGCACGGCCTCCCAAAGCCACGCGATGATGGAGCCTCACGCTTCCATCGTGGATTGGTCGGATGGCGGCCAAATGACGGTCTGGACCTCCAACCAGATGATTGCCTGGACCCGCAAAGCGCTGGCCAAGACCTTTGCTATCGACCTCGAGACCATTCGTCTAGAGAGCCCCTATGTGGGCGGTGGCTTTGGCGGCAAGCTCTGGCTGCGGGCAGATACCGTGCTGGCCGCGCTCGGCTCTCGGGCGGCCGGGCGGCCGGTCAAGCTGGCCTTGCCGCGCCCGCTGGTGTTCAACAACGCCACCCACCGTTCCGGCACTGTTCAGCGCCTGCGCATTGCCGCCGATGCCGAGGGCAGGATTACCGCCTTCGACCACTCGGCGTTCTCCCATACGCTGCCCGGCGGCAGCGGCGAGAATCCGGTCAACCAAACCCGCGCCTTTTACGCCGGTGCAAGCCGCCGCGTGGCTCATACGGCTATCGAGATGGACTTGCCTGAGTCGGCGGATATGCGCGCCCCCGGCGAAGCCTCCGGCCTTGCCGCGTTAGAAATCGCCATGGACGAAATGGCCGAGAAGCTGGGCATGGACCCGGTGGAATTCCGTATCCTCAACGACACCCAGGTCGACCCGGAAGACCCCAACAAACCGTTTAGCGACCGCCACTACGTAGAGTGCCTGCAAAAAGGGGCTGCTGATTTTGGTTGGGAGGCGCGAAACCGCACCCCAGGCGGCCAGCGGGAAGGGCAGTGGCTGATCGGCCAGGGGATGGCAGGGGCTTATCGCGGAGCGCCCACTATGGATTCCGGCGCTCGGGTGCGTTTGCAGGCTGGGCGTTTGGTGGTGGAAACCGATATGACCGATATCGGCACCGGCTCGTACACGATTATTGCCCAAACCGCCGCGGAAGCCATGGGGTTGGCGCTAGAGGACGTGGAGGTACGGCTGGGCAACAGCGACTACCCGGTCTCGTCGGGTTCCGGCGGGCAGTTCGGTGCCGCCAGCGCGACCGCCGGTGTTTATGCGGCCTGCCTGAAGCTACAAGAGGAGATTGCCCAGCGCCTTGGTATGAACTCGCCCCGGTTTGAACAGGGCATGGTGATCGCAGGCACCACCGAAGTAGCGCTTGCGGAGGTGGCCGACGGCGAAGAGCTGGTGGCAGAAGACACCATCCACTTTGGCGACTTCAAAGACACGCTGCAGATTGGCACCTTCGCGGCGCACTTTGTTGAAGTGGCCGTACACGCCCATACCGGTGAAACCCGCGTGCGCCGCATGCTGGCGGTGTGCGACGCGGGGCGCATTCTCAACCCGGTGACGGCGCGCAGCCAGGTGATTGGGGGGATGACCATGGGCGTGGGCGCAGCCTTGATGGAGGGGCTAATCCCTGATGTGGAGCGCGGCTTTTTCGTTAACCACGACCTCGCCAGTTACGAGGTGGCGGTGCATGCGGACATTCCCGAGCAGGAGGTGATTTTTCTGGATACCACCGACGCCGCCTCGACGCCGCTTAAAGCCAAGGGCGTGGGGGAGCTGGGTATCTGCGGCGTCGCGGCGGCCGTGGCCAACGCGATCTATAACGCCACCGGCATTCGCGTACGCGACTACCCGATCACGCTGGATCGGCTGATCGACCAGCTCCCGAAAGTGAGTTGAGCGCGTTAAAGCGTGAACGGCCGCGCTGTTCGGCAGCCTAGGGGGTATCCGGCAGCGCATAGCTAGCGGTGACATGCACCACGGGGCGCGTGTCATCGCTGGCGGAAAAGATTCGCACTTCGCCCACCGCCAAGCGTCTGCCCAGCTTGATCAGCTTGGCGTGGGCGATGATGTCGTGGTCGCCGGAGGCCGCGCGGAGAAAGTGGCAGTTTAAATCGCTGGTCACGGCCATCGCTTCGGGGCCTATTTGGGCCAGTATTGCCACGTACAGCGCTACATCCGCAAAGCCCATCATGGTGGGGCCTGACACGCGGGGGCCAGGGCGCAGGTGCTCATGGCCAATGCTTAGGCGCATGGTGGCGCACATCTCTCCAACGCTCACTATCTTGCCCATCCGCTGGGGAAAGACCTCATCTAGAAAGTGCTCAATCTGCTCGGCGGTCATCACGGTCATTGTTGTTATTCACTCTGACAGGCTGGGAGTCCGCTGCCAGTAGGCCACCGAGAGGGCGCTGTGAACCCATCCCTGGGCGCTACTTATGCCACTGACCGCCATGGATGGCGGGAATGCCGTGATTGCAAGGAAGCATTTCACGGCCCTGGCATAAGACCCTCTCGGCAACCTACTGCCAGCGCATCTAATTGTCGCGTAGCTTGCTGTGCGTTTCTTTTACGTCAACGTAAACCAGCATAAATAAAAAAGCCCCAAGGCGCGAGCCTTGGGGCTGGGGGCTATTAGCGATAGGGCTTACTTAGCCTTATGTACCTGACGCCATGCGTGCAGGAGCGGCTCGGTGTAGCCAGACGGCTGTACGCGGCCCTTGAACACTAGGTCAGAGGCGGCTTTGAACGCGGTAGAGCCTTCAAAGTCGGCGCTCATGGCGGTGTAAGTGGGGTCGCCAGCGTTCTGCTCATCAACCACTTTCGCCATGCGCTTTAGGGTTTCCTCAACGCGGGGCGCATCAACGATGCCATGGTGCAGCCAGTTGGCAATGTGCTGGCTGGAGATACGCAGCGTGGCACGGTCTTCCATCAGGCCCACGTTGTGGATATCCGGCACTTTCGAGCAGCCGACGCCGTGTTCAACCCAGCGTACGACGTAACCCAGAATGCCCTGGCAATTGTTATCCAGCTCTTGCTGAATCTCTTCCTCTGACCAGTTGGCGTTTGCCGCTACCGGTACGCTCAGCAGGTCGTCTAAGAAGTCAGGCTCGCCTTGGGCTTCCAGCTCGCGCTGAACGTCAGCAACGTTCACCTGATGGTAGTGCAGGGCGTGCAGGGCAGCGGCGGTGGGGGAAGGTACCCACGCAGTGTTGGCACCGGCTTTCGGGTGGCCAATCTTCTGTTCCAGCATGTTGTGCATCAGGTCCGGCATGGCCCACATGCCTTTACCAATCTGGGCGCGGCCACGCAGGCCACAGGCCAAACCAACCTGCACGTTGTTTTTCTCGTAGGCGGTGATCCACGCGGCGCTCTTCATATCGCCTTTGCGAACCATCGGGCCTGCTTCCATGGCGGTGTGCATTTCATCACCGGTGCGATCCAGGAAGCCGGTGTTGATGAAGACTACGCGCGAGGTCGCTTCGGCAATACACGCCTTGAGGTTCACCGTGGTGCGGCGCTCTTCGTCCATGATGCCCATTTTCAGGGTGTCACGGCTCATGCCCAGAATGTCTTCCACGCGGCCAAACAGTTCGTTGGCGAAGGCGACTTCTTTCGGGCCGTGCATCTTCGGCTTCACGATATACACCGAGCCTGCGCGGGAGTTGCGCGGTTGGTCGGCGTCTTTCTTCAGGTCGTGCAGGGCCAGCAGCGAGGTCACCACCGCATCCAAAATGCCTTCCGGCAGTTCGTTGCCGTTCTCATCCAGCACCGCAGGCGTGGTCATCAGGTGGCCCACGTTGCGCACGAACATCAGCGAACGGCCCGGCAGCGTGACGGTGTTGCCGTCAGTGGTTTGCCAAGTGCGGTCGGCGTGCAGCTTACGGGTAAAGGTTTTGCCGCCTTTTTCGATGTTCTCTTCCAGGTCGCCCTTCATCAGGCCGAGCCAGTTGTTGTACACGCCGACTTTATCTTCAGAATCCACCGCCGCAACGGAGTCTTCGCAGTCCATGATGGCGGTCAGCGCGGCTTCAACGACCACGTCTTTGACGTGCGCCGGGTCGGTCTTACCGATCGAGTGGTTGGCATCGATCTGGATTTCCAGGTGCAGGCCGTTGTTGGCCAGCAGAATCGATTCGGGGGCGGAGGCGTCGCCGTTAAAGCCAATCAGCTTACCGGAGTCTTTCAGGCCGGTTTCACGGCCGCCTTCCAGGCTAACCACCAAGTGGCCATCGCGGATCACATACTTCACCGCATCCCGGTGAGAACCAGTGGCCAGCGGGGCGGCACGGTCCAGCACGCCACGGGCATAAGCGATGACTTTCTCGCCGCGTTTCGGGTTGAAGCTGGTGCCTTTTTCCGCGCCGTCCTCTTCGGAGATGGCGTCGGTGCCGTACAGCGCATCGTACAGGCTGCCCCAACGCGCGTTGGCCGCGTTCAGGGCGTAGCGGGCGTTGCTCACCGGTACTACCAGCTGCGGGCCTGCTTGCGTGGCCACTTCGCGGTCAACATTGGCGGTGGTGGCTTTCACGCTGTTCGGCGCGTCTACCAAGTAACCCGCTTCTTTCAGGAAGCTGCGGTAGGCGGGCATGTCGCTGACCGGGCCGGGGTTTTCACGGTGCCAAGCGTCCAGCTTCTCTTGCAGCGTGTCGCGCTCTTCGAGCAGTTGGCGGTTTTTTGGGGTCAAATCGTGGAACAGAGCATCGACACCGGCCCAGAAGGCGCTTTCGTCGACGCCGGTGCCCGGCAGAGCCTGCTCGTTGATGAAACGATCTAGGTCGGCTGCCACCTGTAAACGGTGACGCGTGATACGCTCGCTCATGGGGTTCTCCTGTGGGGGTGCCCGTGGATGGTTTGACTGCCACGGTCAGGGTAGAAGTTGATTTATGGAAAATACTTCCACATCTGCGTTGGCATGTAAACAGCGTAGACCCTAAAGCGGTAAAATGCTCGACCAAATGATGAGAGCGGGCACAACCGCCGCTGTTATTTTGTGCTGTTACACAGCCCATGGAAGTGTGGCGTTCACGGAGAGACGTTAATGCATAATTTCCAACACTTGGAAGGTCTGTTTCGGCAGGCGCAAGGTGAGTCGTCGCTCTCCCGCTTAACCCCGGGCGATGCGCTAACGGAAGCTGTGCATGACTACTTTCGCCACTACGGCTTAGAGACGCTGCTCAACGACACCAGCGAAGTGCACGCCGGGTTTATCGATACTGGGCGGTTCGCGCTGTGGTGCCAAGTGTGGAGCCCGCCTGCGCCCACCGGCACCGCGTTTGTGATTCACGGCTACTTTGACCATTTAGGCTTGTACCGACACCTGCTCAGCTGCCTGCTGGCCAAAGGCTGGCGCGTGGTGCTGTGGGATTTACCCGGCCACGGCCTTTCCAGCGGCCCCCGGGCGGAAATTGAAGACTTCGATGATTACCAGCACTGCCTAGCGCACCTGCAAGAGTCGCTGCAAACCCTGGGCATGGCACCGAAACCGTGGCTAGGCGTGGGCCAAAGCACCGGCGCGGCGATTCTAGCCACCGATGCGCTCACCCGCCGCGACACCGCTGGCTGGGCAGGCATTGTACTGCTGGCCCCGCTGGTACGCCCCTGGCGCTGGAGCCAGGCCAGCTGGCTGCATTTAATCGCCAGCCCCTTTGTGAAAGAGCTGCCGCGCAAGTATCGCCCCAACTCCACCGACGAGCAGTTCACCGCCTTTTTACGCGACCAAGACCCGCTACAGCCAGAGCGCCTAAGCGTGGCCTGGATTACCGCCATGCGCCGTTGGATGCCGCGGCTGTTGGCGCTTGAGCCCAACCCGCTGCCCACGCTGATTCTGCAGGGCGAGCAGGACCTCACCGTGGATTGGGAGTGGAACTTGGCCATCCTGGCGGAAAAATTTCCCAACGCGGAGATTCACCGCCACCCGGAAGCGCGCCACCATTTGGTGAACGAAGCAGAACCGATTCGCCAAGTGCTGTTTGAAGCGCTCGACCATTTTGTCGAAAACGTGCATTGACCCCAACAAAGGAGAGGCCATGACCGCCACCCAACCACCCAAAGTATTGGTTTTTGCGGGCAGCGCCCGGGAAGGCTCGCTTAATAAACAGCTGGCCAAACTGGCGGCTCAGCGCATTGAGGCGTTAGGCGGCAAAGCCACCTTTCTTGATTTAAAACAGTACCCCTGCCCGCTGTTTGATGAAGACATTGAAGCGCAAGGCATGCCGGAGAACGTGCTGAAACTGCGTGAGATGTTGGCGGACCACCAAGCGCTGCTGATCGCTTCGCCGGAGTACAACGGCTTTATTACGCCGCTGCTAAAAAATACCCTGGACTGGCTCTCGCGCCCCTACGGCGACACTCCCGGCTTGGGGCTGTTTGCCGGTAAATGGGCTGCCCTGGTGGCCGCCTCCCCCGGTGGTTTAGGCGGCATTCGTGCGCTGCCGCTGGGCCAGCAGCTATTAGCGAACCTAAGCCTCACCGTGCTGCCCCAGCCACTCTCGCTCCCCAAAGCAGGCAGCGCCTTCAACGACAGCGGTGTGCTGCACGACGAGGCCACGGGCCAAAAGCTGGATGCACTGTGCCAACGCTTGGTCGACTCCCTCGCGGCGACACACGCCCAATGACGAAGGGGGCTTATGCCCCTTTCAATAGCCGATCTAACTGCCGGTAGCCGATGGCTTCGATAAAGTGCGGCTGGGAAGGCTTGGGCTCGCCCTGTAAATCAGCCAGCGTCAGCGCCACGCGCAGCACGCGATGGTAGGCGCGGGCAGAGAGCTTGAGCTTTTCCAGCACGTCAGCGAGCCAAGCGCGCTCTTCATCATTGAGGGCGCAGGCGGCTTCCAGCGCTTTACCGCTGAGCTGGCTGTTGAGCGCGCCGCGAGCCATTTGCCTCTCCCGAGCCGCCATCACCCGCTCGCGCACCGCGCTGGAGGGCTCGCCCTGGGTTTGTGCAGTGAGCTGCTCTGGTGGTAGCGCGGGCACTTCCACTTGTAAATCGATTCGGTCCAATAAAGGGCCAGAGAGCCGTGCCTGGTAGCGCTGAATTTGGCTGGCGCTGCACTGGCAGCGTTGGCGCGGGTCGCCCAGGTGCCCGCAGGGGCAAGGGTTCATCGCGGCAACGAGCTGAAATTGAGCAGGATATCGGCGTTCATGGCTGGCGCGGGAGAGATGTATTTCCCCTGTTTCCAGCGGCTGGCGTAATACTTCTAACACGTTGCGGGAAAACTCCGGCAGCTCATCCAAAAACAGCACGCCGTGGTGCGCTAGCGAGATTTCACCCGGTTTGGGTTTTGAGCCGCCGCCGACCAGCGCGGCGGCGCTAGCGCTGTGGTGAGGTTGGCGAAAGGGCCGCTGGCCCCAGTCGGCTTCCAGCGCTAAGCCACATACCGAGCGCACCGCCGCCACCTGTAGCGCATCATCCTCTGACAGCGGCGGCAAAATGCCGGGTAAGCGGCTGGCCAGCATGGTTTTACCGGTGCCGGGTGGGCCTGCGAGTAATAGGTTATGGCCTCCTGCGGCAGCGACCTCTAACGCCCGGCGGGCCTGATGCTGGCCGCGCACGTCGGCTAAGTCCGCCACCGGGGCGGTGGATTTAACGGAGGCTGAGAGCTGGTGGGGCTGAATTTTCTCCTGGCCCAGCAAGTGGGCCACCACTTGCCAGAGAGAGTCGGCGGGCAGCACCGGTAAATCGCCCGCCAGGGCGGCTTCATCGGCGCAGGCGCGGGGCACAATCAGCGCTTTGTTAGCGCGGCGGGTAGCCAGCGCAAATGGCAGCACGCCGGGCACCGCCCGCAGCTTGCCATCCAAGGCCAGTTCCCCCGCGCACTCCATGCCTTCCAGCGCATCCACCGGGATTTGGCCAGAGGCGGCGAGGATGCCCAGCGCAATCGGCAAATCAAACCGGCCGCCCTCTTTGGGCAGATCCGCCGGGGCGAGGTTGAGGGTAATGCGTTTGGTGTTGGGGAAATCAAAACCCGCGTTGATCAAGGCGCTGCGCACCCGCTCGCGGCTCTCTTTTACGGCGGTTTCCGGCAAGCCCACCAGGGTTAACCCCGGCAAACCGTTAGCCAAGTGAACCTCTACATGTACCGCCGGTGCTTCCAACCCCACGCCTGCCCGCGTGGCCACAATTGCTAGTGTCATGGCGCTCCCTCGCAACGTCTCTCAATCGGCTCGCTCAGTTTAATGAGCTATCTCGTTGGCTAAGCCTACTTTATTTCAGGCGTTGAGCGCTACTGAGGTGGGCAGGCGGGTGGCGGGCTATTCAGCAAAATGTGCGTTCAGCGCGGTGGTCAGCTCGCGGGCAAAGCGCTGGGCGGAGGGCAGTGCGCCAAAGCTCCACACCGGCGGCAGGTGCAGTAGGTGGCCATTTTGAACACTCGGCAGGTGCTGCCACAGGCCGCTTCCTTCCAACTGCTCTTCCACGCCAGCGGGGAGTGGGTCGACGACAACCAGCGTGGCATCCGGGTAGCGTGCCAGTGCTTCAATACCGGCCAGTGAAAACCCCCAGGCGTTGGTGGGCTGATCCCAGGCGTTGGGCAGCTCAAGCTGTTCCAGCACGGCGTTGTAGAGGCTGTTCTCACCAAACACCCGCACATGGCGGGCATCCATAAACTGCACCATCAGCAGTGGAGTGGTGTCGCTGCGCTGGTGGCGCAGTTCGGCCATTAGCTGTTGTGTGCTCTTGATCAGCGCTTCGGCTTCGGCGTTGCGATCAGTGAGCTCGCCCAACTGGCGGGTAAGGCTCTGCATCTCCTGCCACGTATCAGCGCCCGGTGAGTAGAGCGCGAAGGTGCCCACCGGGGCGATTTTCTCTAGCCGGGGAATTAGCCCGGTAAACATTGGCGAGAGCAGGGTTTGCTCGGGGGGCGATTGGGCCATCAGCTCGAAGTTGGGCTGGGTGCGCAGGCCAATATCCATCACTCCCTCGGGAATGCGCGGCTCGCCCACCCAGTCGTGGTAGGCGGGCTGCTGCGCAATGCCGCTCACGGGGGCATTGATGGCCAGCAGCGTTTCGGCAATGGTCCAGTCGATGGTGGCCCACTGGGCGTGGCTGGCGGTAGACAGCAGCAGGCCCGCCGCAAGCAGGCTGTGGCGAGCCAGGGTAAGCAGTTGGGGGAAGCAGCGCATGGGGTCTGTACCTAGCAATAAGCGCTTTATTTAAACGATTATGTTTATCAATTGCAAATAGAAACACCCAGGCACGCGCAGGGGGTGTGCCTGGGTGTGGGTACTGTCTAGAAACGGTAGTGAACGCTGGCGGTGACGCCGCGTTCGGCCCCGAAATAGCAGTACTCCAGAGAGTTACACGACGCCACGTACTCTTTATCCAGGGCGTTGTGTACATTCAGGCGAGTTTCGACGCCGTTGAGGCCTGCTTGGCTCCAGTCGTAGCCCAGCGTGGCGTCAACTAAAGTGTAGTCCGGCACTGTGGCGGTGTTGGCGCGGTCGGCGGCAATATCCGCGTAGTGGCGCACGCCCACGCCGATATCCACACCGCTCAGCCAACCCTCCTGCACCGCATAGTGCCCCCACAGCTGTACTTGATGACGGGGTGAGTAAATGGCGTTATTGCCCTGGTTGCCGTCGTCGCTTTTGGCGTAGGTAATGTCGGTAAAGCTGTAGCCTGCCTGTAGCGAGAGCGCCTCGGTGAGTTGGGTTTGAGCTTCTAGTTCGATGCCTTGCGACTCAATCTCGCCTACGGCGCGGTAGGGGTCGGTAGGCTGCTCTTTGGTGGCCACGTTCTCCTGGCTGATGCGGAACAGCGCCGCGCTGTACTGCTGCTGTTCGTTGGGCTGGTACTTCACGCCAGTTTCCCACTGCTCGCCCTCCATGGGGGCTAGCAGGTCGCCATTGGCGTCCACAAAGCTGGTGGGAGTAAAGGCCGTTGAGTAGCTGGCATAGGGCGCTAGGCCGTTATCGAACAGGTACACCACCCCGGCGCGGCCGCTAAACTGGGTGTCGCTGAGCGCGCTGGTATTACCGCTGTCGCGGTTGGTGTTGTCGATATTCACCCAGTCAAAGCGTCCGCCCAGAGTTACGCGCCAGTTATCCACGGCGATTTGATCCTGAAGGTAGACCCCGGTTTGCTCTAGCTCGTGGTTCTCCAGGATGGGCGCGTAGAACGCCAGCGGTTCGCTGCCGTAGACCGGGTTGAAAGCATCCAAAGAGGGAAACGCACCGGAAGGCCAGGCAACCTCGTTCTCACGCTGCTGGTAATCCGCTCCCAGCAGCAGCGTGTGCTCCATAAAACCGCTGGTCAGGCGGGCCTCTAACTGGTTATCCACCGTGAAAGCCTGAAGCGACTCCTCGCTGCCGGAGTAGTAGCGGGTCAGTTCGTTTGAGGTCGGCGACGCCCAGCCAAAGCCATACACCTGATTGAGCGTGACGTCTGAATTGAGATAGCGCAGCAGTTGGCGGGCGGTGACGCGGTCGTTAAAGCGGTGCTCAAAGGTATAGCCGAGCATGCGCTGGGTGCGCTCATAGGCGTCGTAGTCGGCTTCACCATCGAAGAAGTTATTGCTGATTTTGCGGCCATTACGAGCGATCACAGCGCCTTCATAGGGCACGCCGGAGTGGTAGCCGCCTTCCGGTTCGTCTTGCAGGTAGGCTTCTACGGTCAGGCTGGTGGCATCGGTGATGTCCCAGGTCAGCCTTGGCGCAATGGCGTAGCGCTCCTCTTCGGCAGGGCCAAACTGGGTGTCGGCGGCGCTGGCGATGCCAGTGAGACGAAACGCGACTCGCTGCTCTGCCCCCAGCGGGCCAGTGAGATCGAACGCGGCGCTGCGCTGATGGTTATTACCGACCCTAAAACGCAGCTCGCCGCTCGGCTCAAACTCAGGGCGTTTGCTGTTGAGCGCTACCACGCCACCCGGCGAGGCGCGGCCATAGAGCACGGATGCCGGGCCACGCACTACTTCAATACTGTCTAAAAACCAGGGGTCGATGCGCATGCTGCTATGGGAGTTAGCGTCACCCATCACTTTCAAACCATCTAAAAAGGTGTTGCTCAAGCTGCCATCGGAGAAGCCTCTTAACACCAAGTAATCAAAGCGGTTGGAAGCCCCTACTTGGTTGCTATACACGCCGGGGGTGTAGTCGGTGGCGCGCTGCACCGTGTTGACGCCGCGCTGCGTCATCTGCGCCTCGGTGATAGTCGAAACGCTCTGCGGGGTTTCAACAAAAGGCGTGGCGACTTTGGTCGCCGCCTGCTGGGCAGTCACGGTCACGGTAGCTAAGGCAGTGCTCGGTTGTGCCGCAGCAGGCGTTGCCAGCGCGATGAGCAGCGCACTGCTTAAGGGGGCCAATAACAGCGGATGATAGGTGAAGGCCATAAGTGATCCTGGGAGGAGGTGGAATCAGTTTTATTAAGCAATGAGAATTATTGCTTTTTATGGCGTCGAAAAGGTATGCGCCGTGCCAAGCCTGCTATGCGTGCTGACATAAGTGGGCGCGTCTGGGGAACTTAAGCGCGGCTTATACGCTGGCCTGATGGAGCTCGTGAGGGGAAAAGCCGAAGTGGCGCTTAAAGGCGCTAGAGAAGTTGCTGGCGTGGCGGTAACCGCAGCGGTGGGCGGCGTGTTGAACGCTGTGGCCTTGAAGCAGCGCCTCGTACCCCTGCTGCAGGCGCACTTGGCGAATATAGTCGAACAGGGCGCAGCCGTAGCGGGTGCGAAACTTCTGCCTAAGGCTGCTGGGGCTCATGGCGGCCTCTTTGGCTAATGCAACGAGGCTATAAGGCTCGGCGGGATGTTGGGCAATGCGTGCGTGCAGCGCCGTGAGGCAGCGACGATCACGGGCAGAGAGACGTTTGTGCTCCGGCAGCGTTGTCGGTCGCTCGGGCATACCTAGTCCAATTAGCTGGAGCGCTAATCCCTGCCACACCATCGCTTGTCGCCAGAGCGAGGGCGGTTGCTCACTAATGGTGCAAAGCGTTTCGCAGAGAGCGTTGGGGAGCTTCCAGCAATGCAAACACGCAGCATCAGGCGGGGCGGGAAGCCCTAAGGGGGCAGTGGTTAGAACCGCAATATTCACAGTACGAAGGCGTGGCTGAACAGGCTGGTGCACCGTGAGTGGGTGTCGGGCATCAAAGTGGCTGCATACGCCATCCCCTGCAGAGAGCTGTATCTGCTGCTTGCCCATTTGGATATGAATTGTGCCTTCTAAGATCACGCTCAAAAACCATGGCACGCTTTGGTAAGACGTGGAGGTATAGCCACGTTTTACCTGCAGATCAGAGAGCGTTAAATGCATCCCTTGGCGCAGGCTAACGTCATGAACATGACCCGTAGCGACCGGCTGGCGCGGAGAAACAGGGCCTTCAACGCGGTAGTGAATGCCGAAGCGCTGGCCAAGCTGGGCCAATGAAAGGGGGGTGATGTCAGGCGTTGCTAAGCGTTCCTGCTGGGGCATGGGGGCAGTCGCTATGGTGGAGGAGGCGTAGTGCCTGCGCCTTATTGGTGCTTAACGGCACGCGGGAGGCTGCAGATAAGCGCACGATAGCACTATCTCTAGGGTTGTCAATGATAGTGATTCTTGTTCACTGGTGTGGAATATTGGGTTAGGTAGGAGGGCGGGGAGAAGGAAAGGGCGAAAGGGAAAAGGAGCGAAGAAAAGGGAGCGAAGAAAAATGAAAGAAGTGGGGCAGTCGAGCCTGCCCCATACTGAGCAAAACGGCGTACTTACTCCGTGTCGCCAGTGGCTGGCTTACCGGGCGTTGGCTTAGTAGTGCTAGAAGGTTGTACCGGGGTGGGCGGTACTTCGGCTTCTACGGGCGTAGGTGCGGTGGTGCTAGAGGCTTCTACCGCCGCTTCCAGGCTGGCCACTTGGCGCTCTAACGCTTCTACCCGCGAGCGGGTGCGTTGCAGCACATCCATCAAAATATCAAAGTCTTCCCGCGATACCAGCTCCAGGCGGTCAAACGCGCCGCGTACCACCTGCTGGACACCTTTCTGAATATCTTCCGGGGCTTGCGACGCATTCTGTAAACGGTCGCCGATCTGCTGGGCTAAGCGGCTAATGCGATCTTGGGGCGCCATGGCTCTCTCCTTAAACGATCACGCATAAATGTGAACTGCTTGTGAGTAAGGATACGCAACCCGTCGTGGATTCGCATGTGCCGTTTGTTAATTAAGCGCAATGGGCGGTGAGCAGATGGGGAGTGGATAAATGCATCGAAATGGAGCGCCTAGCTTTTTTTAATGTTCATTAATGGTGCAAAGCCTGGGCGGGCGCTAATAGGTGGCACCGGTCTGTTACCGTAAGTTGCTTATATAAATAGATTAAGTGACTGAAATTTAAAAATAAAAAAGTGGGTGGCACGGTATGCGCATTAGCAGGGCAAGCACTAAATTCGGGCGGCCATGCCGCTATCCACCGAGTGGGACTGATCCAGCAGGGGAGATCCGGGATGAAACTCATCACCGCTATCATCAAGCCATTCAAGCTTGACGACGTTCGTGAAGCGCTCGCCGACAACGGCGTTCAAGGGATTACGGTGACCGAAGTGAAAGGCTTTGGTCGCCAAAAAGGGCATACCGAACTCTACCGCGGTGCGGAATACGTGGTCGACTTCTTGCCCAAGGTGAAAGTGGAAGTCGCCGTTGATGATGCACGTTTGGAGAGCGTGTTGGATGCCATTTGTAATGCAGCGAATAGCGGCAAAATCGGCGACGGCAAAGTGTTTGTAACGCCGTTGGAAGATGTGATCCGTATTCGTACCGGTGAGCGCGGTGCCGACGCCGTTTAAGCGCCGCCCATCGATCTGCTGATGACGTTGTAACGTCGCCAAGTACATCTTCTTAGTACCAACGGGGAACACCTCATGAATGAGTTAGCTGACTTGAGCTATGCGCTCGATACGTTTTACTTCTTGATCTGTGGCGTGCTGGTTATGTGGATGGCCGCAGGTTTCTCTATGCTGGAGGCGGGCCTAGTCCGCTCTAAAAACACAGCAGAGATCCTAACGAAGAACATTGCACTCTTTGCGATTGCTTGCACCATGTACTTGCTGGTGGGCTACTACATTATGTACTCCAGCAGTGCAGGTGGCTTCCTACCAAGTTTGGGCTTCTTGATCGGTACCGAAAACAGCGTCGATGCAGTGCTGGCCGGTGGCGAAGATGCGCCTTACTACTCCATGCGCTCTGACTTCTTCTTCCAAGTAGTGTTTGTGGCGACCGCGATGTCGATTGTCTCTGGTGCCGTGGCCGAGCGCATGAAGCTGTGGGCATTCCTGGCCTTTGCTGTCGTGATGACTGCGTTCATCTACCCGGTGTCTGGCTACTGGACGTGGGGCGGCGGCTGGTTGTCTGAAGTCGGTTACTCTGACTATGCAGGTTCCGGTATTGTGCACATGGCCGGTGCAGCTGCAGCGCTAGCGGGTGTGCTGGTGCTGGGTCCGCGTCGAGGCAAATACGGTAAAGACGGCTCTATCCACGCGATTCCTGGTGCCAACATGCCGCTGGCAACGCTGGGTACCTTCATCCTGTGGATGGGCTGGTTCGGCTTCAACGGTGGCTCTGAGCTGAAAATGTCCGATATCGGTTCAGCCAACAACGTGGCACAAGTATTTGTGAACACTAACGCAGCGGCTGCCGGTGGCGTGATTGCCGCGCTGGTTCTAGCCAAGCTGTGGTTCCGTAAAGCGGATCTCACCATGGCACTGAACGGTGCGCTGGCGGGTCTGGTCGCGATTACTGCTGACCCGCTCTCTCCCTCTGCCCTTGGCGCTGCGATGATTGGTGCGGTAGGTGGTTTGATTGTGGTGGGTGCTATCGTGACCCTCGACAAGCTGAAACTGGATGACCCGGTCGGTGCGATCTCCGTACACGGTGTGGTCGGTATCTGGGGTGTGCTGGCAGTACCGCTCACCAACGGCGATGCCTCTTTCGGCGCACAGTTAATCGGTATCGTGGGCATCTTTGGCTGGGTCTTCATCGCAAGCTTGGTGGTATGGCTGGTGCTGAAAGCGGTCATGGGTATCCGCGTTAGCGAAGAAGAAGAGTATGAAGGCGTCGATATCGCTGAGTGCGGTCTGGAAGCCTACCCCGAGTTTAGCGTTAAGAAATAAGCTTGCGCTAATCATGTGAGCTGGCGTGCTCCTTGTGGCCTCCCCGAGTGGGAGGCCTTTTTGTCGTTTACGAATAGGCGGCACGTCGGTGGTTATTAGCTAGGTACGTACGGGTTTTTTATTCTCCGCTCATGGCGGTGTATGCTTAACCGACTGGGTAACGGGCTTGGCTATGTGAGCGCCCCGCTAACCTTGATGGGTTATGACAACCGTTTAATAACGCTGTTTTGATAACAGTGGGCCACCAAGCTAGAGGATGTCGCAATGAAATTGATCTCAGCCATTATCAAGCCGTTCAAGCTTGATGACGTACGCGAATCGCTCTCTGATATCGGCGTGCAGGGCATTACGGTAACGGAAGTAAAAGGGTTTGGTCGTCAGAAGGGCCACACTGAGCTCTACCGTGGCGCAGAGTACGTGGTGGATTTCTTGCCCAAGGTGAAGCTGGAAGTGGCCGTTGACGACGATATGGCCGAGCAGGTGATCGACGCGATTACCCAGGTCGCCAACACCGGTAAGATCGGTGACGGTAAAATCTTTGTGATGCCTCTTGAGCAGGTCATCCGTATCCGTACTGGCGAAACCGGTAAAGACGCGGTTTAGGTTTGTGAATTGTGAATTGTAAGGCGTAAGTCGCACAAAGCCCCTGCGGATCATCTCCAGCAGGGGCTTTATATTAGTGATGTAGTCATTAAAGCGGCTAGAATTTTTCTACTCACCACTCACCACTCACCACTCACCACTCACCACTCACCACTCACCACTCACCACTCACTTCTCAACGAACGCACGCTCAATAACGTAGTCGCCCGGCTCGCCCATACGCGGGGAGATGTTCAGGCCCAACTCGTCTAGCAGTGCGCTGGTGTCGTCCAGCATCGCTGGGCTGCCACAGATCATGGCGCGGTCTTGGCGCGGGTCAATCGGCGGTAGGCCGGTGTCTTCAAAAAGCTTGCCGCTGCGGATGTGGTCAGTCAGGCGGCCCATGGTGTGGAACTCTTCACGGGTCACGGTGGGGTAGTACACCAGCTTCTCCGCGACTTCTTCGCCCAGGTATTCGTGGGCGGGCAGCTCTTTGGTGATGAAGTCGGCGTAGGCCAGTTCAGAGACTTCACGCACGCCGTGGATCAGCACCACTTTTTCAAAGCGCTCGTAGACTTCTGGGTCTTGGATCAGGCTCATAAACGGCGCAAGGCCGGTGCCGGTCGAGAGCATGTACAGGTTGCGGCCCGGCAGCAGGTCGTCGCACACCAGTGTGCCGGTCGGCTTGCGGCTGACCATGATTTGGTCGCCCACTTTCAGGTGCTGCAGGCGTGAGGTGAGCGGGCCATCGGGCACTTTGATGCTGAAGAACTCAAGGTGGTCTTCGTAGTTGGGGCTAGCGATGGAGTAAGCGCGCATCAGCGGTTTGCCGTTCACTTCCAGGCCAATCATCACAAACTGGCCGTTTTTGAAGCGCAGGCTGCGCTCGCGGGTGGTGCGGAAGCTGAACAGGGTATCGTTCCAGTGGTGAACGCTTAGCACTTCTTCCAGGGCAAACTTGCTCATGCTAACTCCTCCAGGGGCAGCGCGGCCTAAGCCTTGCTCGCCATATTCCAAAAAAGAATAAAAAATAGCTCTATAGGTTGCTGCTTATTCTAAATAAAGGGTGGTATATCTGTTAAGCAAATTATCTTGATAACGCTTATCTTTAAAATCGATATAGCGTTTTTGCCGATCACTCTACAGATAGGTTTTGGTCATGCACTACACCCTGCGCCAGCTAGAAGTGTTTGTAGCCGTCGCCCAGCACGAGAGCGTTTCTCACGCGGCGCGCGCGCTGGCCATGTCGCAATCGGCCACCAGCACGGCACTGGCTGAGCTAGAGCGCCAGTTCGACTGCCAACTGCTCGACCGCATTGGTAAGCGGCTAAAGCTCAACGCACTCGGCTTCCAGCTGCTGCCTAAGGCGGTAGCCCTGCTCGACCGCGCCGAGGAGGTCGAGGAGCTGCTACGGGGCCAGCAGGGCGTGGGTGCGTTAGACGTCGGCGCGACGCTCACTATCGGTAACTATCTCGCTACGCTGCTGATCAGCGATTTTATGCAGCGCTACCCCGGCAGCCGAGTGCGGCTGGCGGTGCGCAATACGCGGCATATCATCGAGGGCGTGCGCCAGCACTCGCTGGATTTAGGGTTGATTGAGGGGCAGTGCGATGACGATATGATCATCAGCCAACCCTGGGTCGAGGATGAGCTGTGCGTGTTCTGTTCGCCGCGCCACCCGCTGGCGGGGCGGGAGCATCTGGAGCTGGACCAACTGCTGCGGGAGGATTGGATCATGCGCGAGGAGGGCTCAGGCACGCGCATGACCCTGGAGCATGCCGCCCGCCACCGTCGCAGCCGGTTCAATACGCTGTTGGAGCTGGAGCATACCGAGGGCATTAAGCGCGCGGTGGAATCGGGCTTAGGGATTGGCTGCGTTTCGCGGCTGGCGCTGCGCGATGCCTTCCGACGCGGCAGCTTGGTGCCGCTGCCCACGCCGGAGTTGGATCTAAAGCGCCAGTTCACCTTTATCTGGCATCGCCACAAGTACCTGACCACCGGTGTGCGGGAGTTTTTAAGGCTCTGCCGCGAAATGACCGCCGGGGCCAAGCGCAGTGACGATATTCCGCTGCCGCCGATTCCCTAGCGTTTACACCTTGGCCTTATCAGGGCTTGGGAGTGACTGAGCCTGGTGCTGCGACGCCTCTAGCGTAAAGCCACCCACCAGCGCGGCCAGCCTGTCCGCTTGGTCTTTGAGCTGCTCTGCAGCGGTGGTGGACTCTTGCACCAGGGCGGCGTTTTGCTGGGTCATCTGATCCAGGTCGGTCACCGCGATGCTGACTTGGTTGATGCCGTCGTTTTGCTCGCCTGCTGCCGTACTGATATCGCCCAGCATTTGGGTGACGCGAGTCACGCTATCGGCCAGCTCGTGCATGGCGACTTCGGCGTCGCGTACCATTTGCGTGCCGCTTTCGACCTTGTTGGCAGACGCATCGATGCGCTGGCGAATGTCCTTGGCGGCGTCGCTGCTGCGCGAGGCCAGCTTACGCACTTCATCGGCCACTACGGCAAAGCCGCGCCCGTGCTCGCCAGCCCGCGCTGCTTCTACTGAGGCGTTGAGCGCCAGCAGGTTGGTTTGGAAGGCAATGCCGTCGATTACGCTGACGATGCTCTGAATCTCTGCCGAGGTCGCGCGGATGTCATCCATAGTCGAGACCACCTGAACAAACGCCTTGTCGGTACGGGAAGCCAGCTGCGAGGCGGTGTTGGACAGCCCGCTGGCCTCTTGGGAGGCGTGGGTGGTGTGGCTGACGGTGCTGCTGATCTCTTCCATCGCTGCCGAGGTTTCTTGCAGGCTAGCAGCGGCTTGCTCGGTGCGCCGTGACAGGTCATGGCCGCCTTGGGTGATCTCGTTGGCCGCGTGGTTCACGGCCTCACTGCTGCGCCGTACGTCCAGCAGAATGGCCTGAATTTTTTCGGCAAAGGCGTTGAACTGCGCGGCCACGGCGGCACTCTCATCGCGGCCATGCACGGGCAGGCGCTGAGTGAGATCGCCGTTTCCAGAGGCGATCTCTTCCATTCTGTTCGCTAAGCGTTTGAGCGGACGCGCAATACGGCCACCGATCCACCACAGGGCAGCGATGCCGATGGCCGCCAGCAGCAGCCCTACGAGCGTCATCCCCAGGGTATTTTGCTGGCGCTGATCGCTCAAAACGTTTTGCAGCGCGTTGAGTTCGGCGAGCACGACGGACTCGGGCAGCTGTAGCACTAGCACCCACGGCTGCTCCGTATCGCCAATGGTTAGCGGCTGATAGCGCTGAAACATGCCGTCGGACATGCTGCTGTAGAGGCTGTCTTGTGTCGTCGCTTCGGCAATGCCTGCCATGGCCGTGTCGCTCAGCGCGTTGCTGGCAGGCAGGCCAAGAGCCTCTTCACCGTTGGTGTCCGCCACCAAACCGCCGCGCCCGGCGACCAGCGCCATCCGTCCTGCGCCGTCATACAGCGCAGCGTTGGCGTCGCGTAGCAGCGTTTGAATGAAGTTCAGCGATAGGTCGACCCCGGCCACGCCGCGAAATTCGCCATTCACCAAAATCGGTGCGTTAAACGAGGTAACCAGCTGTGTTTCGCCGTCATAATCGTAGGCAGCTGGATCGATCACACAGGGGGCGAGCGTTTCGCGTGGGCAGAGGTAGTACTCTCCTTCACGCACGCCGCTGGCCAGGCGCGTTTCGCTCTCCATGGTGCCGCCCAGTGGTAAGACTTCGAGCGAGCCATCCCCGGTGCGGTACCACCAGGGCATGAAGCGGCCGCTGCCATCGTGGCCGTAGCGCTCGTCGCCAGCAAAGCGGGCGTCGTCCCCAAAGGCATTGGGCTCCCAGCCGATGAACGCATCCAGCAACGCCGGGTTATCGGCAACCGTTTGCCGTACCAAGTTGGAGAGCTGACGGCGGCTCAGGTAGAGCGCGCGCTGGCCCTCGGCATCCTCCACGCCCATCAAGGCGTTGGTGGTCGCAAGCTGGCTGGCCAGCGTCATGGCCTTATCCAGTTCGCGTTGAATACGTTCACCTTCGGCCTCGGCAATGGCATTGAGGCGAGCGTCCAGTGCGCTCTGCATGAGCGTTTGGGTGTGCTCCTCAACAGTTTGTTGGGTGCGGGCGGCCGCGATCAGGTTATAAACCACCAGCGCGGCGACCACAGCGAGCAGGCAAGGGCCTGCCAACGCCAAAACGAGGGAGCGAAGGGAGCGAAAGTGCATGAGCAGTGGTCCTGTTTTAGCAAGAGGCGGAAGAGCGTATCGAGTGCCATCTTTTAGCCAGTAAAACAAAGATTCATGGCTAACGCGTGACATGGCCGCCACCGCGGGCGCTGCGGCGGCCATGGAGTAGAGGCAAACGGTTAGAAGGTCTCTGGCGTATGCGGTAAGCGATTATGCGGCGCTTGCAGCGCGGGTGATGCCGCGTTAGAGAGTTTGAAGCTACTAATAGTACCGGTCAGGTGATCCGCCTGCTCTTTTAGCTGCTCGGCGGCGGTGGTGGATTCCTCGACCATGGCCGCGTTCTCTTGGGTCATACGGTCCAGCTCTGCCACGGCAATATTCACCTGTTTGATACCCTCGCTCTGCTCGCTAGTGGCGGCGTTGATCTCTTCCAGTACATCGGTCACGCGGGTGATATGGGCCACGATATCCTGCATCGTGCTGCCCGCATTGCGCACCAGCGAGGTGCCGTTATTCACCTTGGTTTGCGAGTCTTCAATCAGCTTCTGGATATCGCTGGCCGCGTCGCTGCTGCGGCCCGCCAATTTGCGCACCTCATCGGCAACGACCGCAAAGCCGCGGCCCTGCTCGCCTGCCCGCGCTGCTTCTACCGAGGCGTTCAGCGCCAACAGGTTGGTTTGAAAGGCGATGCTGTTCATCAGCGTGACAATCTCGCCAATCTTGTTGGAGGCGTCGGAGATATCTTCCATGGTGGTGACCACGTTAGACACCACCAGACCCCCCTCTTTCGCGACCTCGGTTGCCGCATGAGAGAGCTTGTTCGCCTCTTTAGCAGAGGAAGCTGTGTGCTGAACGGTGCTGGTGATCTGCTCGATGGAAGCCGAGGTTTGCTGCAGGCTAGACGCGGCGTTATCGGTACGGCGGGAGAGGTCTTGGCCGCCCATGGCAATCTCGTTGGCAGCGTGGTGCACCGACTCGCTGCTGGTACGAACATCGCTTAACACCGCTTCCATCTTACTCACAAAGCGGTTGAAGGCGCTGGCGATCTGAGCCACTTCATCGTTGCCGTCCTCTGGCAAGCGCTGGGTCAAATCACCCTCGCCAGAGGCGATATTATTCATCGCGTTGCGCACCCCCAGCAGGCGGCGTAGCAGCAGTGATAGCAGCATTCCAAAGACCACGGCGGTGATGGCTGCGACGATCAGCAGGGTGACGATGGAGGTGGTGGCAATGGCGCGTAGGCCCGCCGTGGCTTCTGCTTCGTCCAGCGCGACAACAAGCTGCCAGCCGCTGTTACCGCCTACAGCGCTGCCCATCAACAGTTTATCGCTACCTTGCAGAGCAAGCGGCTGTGGGGAGTCTGCCTGCACGATGCGAGTGAGATCCGCAGGCGTGAGCGCATCGCTTAATACACTGGAAGGCTCCAGCGTCAGTGACTCATCCGGATGGGCAACTAGCGTACCGTCGTTGGTGGTTAGAAAGCCAAAGCTGGACGGTGTGGGGGAAATGCTGGCCACAATATCGATAACGTCCGCAATCGTAATATCGGCCCCAACCACGGCAGTGAGTTCGCCGTTTTGATAAAAGGGGCGGGCAAAGGTAACGATTAAACCGCCCGTTTGAGCATCGACATAGGGGGCCGTGATGATGGTGTCTTGTGCATTAACCGCGCCTTGATACCACGGGCGCTGACGTGGGTCATAATCGCTAGGGGGTTGCCATCCGTCTGAAAAAATTCCTTCTGAGGTAGACGGGTAAGCAATGTAAGCGGTCATAAAGTCGCCTGAATCGGCTAACTGACGCAAGGCTTGTAGCGGCTCTTCACTACCTGCAGTGTGTTCCATGCTGGCTAACATCGTATAGCGCGCATTGAACCACTCATCGATGGCCTGGGTGTTTCCATGCACAACAGCGCTGAGGTTACGATTTACTTGCTCACTATTGTGATGTTTAACAGTGGTATAGCTGGCAATGCCATTCACCGTCAAAGCCAACACAATAGCGGTAAGGGCCGCTAAAAGAATGCGTAAACGTAGGGAGGAAAACATAGTCGCTCTCGGGGTCATCAGGGTTCATGATGGGTATCGGCGAGAGCGTCTATGCCTTTAGTAAAAATCAGGAAAATAGTAAGTAAGTGCTAACTGCCCGTGCTAGCGCAGGTCACTGACCGCGTGTTGAATATCGGCCATCGAGGCCTTGCTAAGGTCTTTGGAAAGCGTATGAATCAGCAGCTTTTGTGTAGGATTATCAAGCTTTTCTTTGAGTAACCCTAAGAACTTGGGCGGGGCGACCATGATCAGCTTTTCCATGCTGTTATCTACTCGGGCGCTGTAGAGACGCTGAGCGACTTCCTTCGCGAACAGCTCGTTCTCATGCTTGGAGGCGGCACCCTCTTCACCGGATGAGCGCGACGACGTTGACGTGGATTCATGGACATCGGCACCACGGCGGTCAGTAATTAAGTCACCTTCGTGCAGCCTGCCAGCTGCGTGTACTAGGCTCTCTTGCTCGGCGAGATTTAGCGCATCACGGGTAAAGATACGTGCGCGGGCGGCGTCAGCTACCACGATATAGGTGGTCATCGTCATACGTCCTCCATGTCGTTGGTTACCCTTTAACCATGGCAAGCGTTTGGCGTTTGGTCAAACGCTTGCCGATGGGGATCTCCGCTTTGTTACAACACCTTACTGCGCAACAGGCTGGTAATCGCTTCGCCCAACAGTACCAGTACGATAATGGCGATCAGAATGGTCGCCACGGTTGGCCAAGCGAAGGTATCAATCGCGCCTTGCAGAATCACCCCAATACCGCCTGCGCCCACCAGCCCTAATACCGTAGACTCGCGGATATTGATATCCCAGCGCAGCACCACAATGGCAAAAAATGCCGGCATCACCTGAGGCACAATGGCATAGGCCACCACTTTCGCTTTCGATGCCCCCGTCGCCTCCATGGCTTCCACAGGGCGTCGGTCGATCTCTTCAATCGCCTCACCCATTAGCTTGCCGATAAAACCAATAGATCGAAAGACAATGGCTAGAATCCCCGCCAGCACGCCGGGGCCAAAAATCGCCACGAACAACAGCGCCCAAATAATCGTATTCACCGAGCGGCTGGAGACCAGAATAAACCGGCCCAACCACAGGCAAGCACGGTTAGGGGTGGTGTTTTGGGCCGCGATATACGCGACGGGCAAGGCGAGGAAAATGGTCAGGAACGTCGCCAGCGTGGCGATATGCACGGTTTCCAGCAGAGCATTGAGAATGCCGCTTAGCCCGGCCGCGCTGGGCGGCCACATGCGCGCCCCTAAGTTGGAGATTTGATTAGGCGCATCCCAAACCCATGGCCAGAAAATATCGATATCGCGTACGGCCCAAAATACCACCATGAGCGTCGCGAGCAGGACGGCGTAACGGATCAGCCGCTCTTTGCGGTCGTAGCGCTGCCAAACGCGGTCGGCAAGCCGCTGTGCGTGATCTACCATATTTTTTTCCTCACCCAGCCGCTGATCCCTTCACTGAGCAGAATCACCGCGATAATGATCAGTAAAATGGCAAACGCAAAGTCGTAATCGTAGCGCCCAAAGGCATTCATCAGGGTGCCCCCAATGCCCCCCGCGCCTACGATGCCCACTACGGCGGATGCGCGCAGATTGCTATCCAGCTGATACATAGAAAGGCCTACCTGGCGCGGTAGAATTTGCGGGAACACCGCATAAAACAGCGTCACGAGATAGCCTGCGCCGGTAGAGCGCATGGCTTCTACTTGGCCCCAGTCAATCTCCTCTATCTCTTCAGCGAGCAGCTTGCCGACAAAGCCAATGGAGTAGAGAGTCAGCGTGAGAATCCCCGCTAGCGGCCCAAATCCCACGGCCGCGACAAACAGAATGGCGACAATAACGGGATGAAAGCTGCGCGAAATAATGATGATGCTGCGCCCTAGCAGATAGACAGGCAGCGGCGCGATATTGCGGGCAGCCATCACCGCAAAGGGGATCGAGAGCAGTACCCCCAACAGCGTGGCAAGAATGGCAATTTGAAAGCTCTCTTTAAACCCGGTCAGCAGCAGTTCATAGCGCTCTAGGTTAGGCGGGAAACCGCCGCTAAAAATGCGCGCTGCGCGTGGTAGCCCTTCTGAAATACGCGCCCAGTTGAAAGGCAGCGAGCCAAACGCCCACACCAGATACACCGCTGCCATCACGAATAATCCATAACGCAGCAGTGGGTTGGCGATAAACGGCGGCTTTTTCCAGGTTCTAGGGGGCGTGTTAGACGGCGTCATGGCGTGGCTCCTCCACGGCGGTGCCCAGCTGCTCGGTGATCGCATCGTCTGGGGCTTCAATGCCGCCATAAATGGCGTCTAACGCGTCTTTGTTAAAATCGGCAGGCTGCCCATCAAAAATCATCTTGCCGTGGCGCAGGCCTACAATGCGCTCGGTGTAGGTTTTGGCTTGGGCCACGTTATGGATGTTAATTAACACCGGCAGCGACAGCTCGCTCGCCAAGCTCTGGAGCAGCATCATGATTTGTTCAGAGGTGCGAGGGTCCAGTGAGGCGGTGGGCTCGTCAGCCAGCAGCACGTCGGGCTCTTGCATGAGTGCACGCACGACGCCTACCCGCTGGCGCTCACCACCGGACAGCTCATCCGCACGCTTATTCGCGTAGTGAGCAATGCCCACGCGCTCCATAAGCACAAACGCGCGCTCAATATCGGCAGGTGGGTAGCGGCGCGAAATGGCCTGGTAAAAGCTGACATAACCAAGCCGCCCTGCCAGCACGTTCTCCATCACGGTTAGCCGATCAAGTAAGTTAAACCCTTGAAAGACCATGCCAATTTTGCGCCGCGCCCGGCGCAGCTCGGCACCTTTCAGGTTCACAAGCTCGGTGCCATTGAGTTTGATGGAGCCTGAGGTAGGTTCCACCAAGCGATTAATACAGCGCAGCATCGTGCTTTTACCGGCGCCGGAGGCACCTACGATAGACACAACGCTGTTACCTTCTACCCGTAGATCAAGGCCTTTTAACACCGCCTCACTATGGCCATACCGTTTGACCAGATTGGTAATTTCCAGCATGTGTTCGCATCCATCAATAGACGAGGAACTGCGCCGCGAAAAGCGGCGCAGCACGCGTTACTCCAGGTTTTCGGGCGTGTAGGTCACGCCATTAGCGGCCTGAATGGTGCGAATCACCTGCCAGTTATCCTGATAGGTGATGGGGATGAATTTCTCGACGCCTTCGAATTCGTCACCCAGCTCGGTGCCCACGAAGTCGAAAGTGAAAAACGCTTCTTCGATTTTCTCCACAAGGTCAGGGTGAAGATTGTGCGCGTAATTATACGAGGTGGTGGGGAAGCGGTCGGATTCATAGATCATCCGGACATCGTCGGTATCGTAAAGGCCTCGCGCGGCCATGCGGTCGACGACTTCAGATGCCACTGGGGCTGCATCGTAGTCCCGCGCCACTACGCCCAGCATGGACTGGTCGTGGCTACCGGAATAGACCACTTCGTAATCTTCCTCAGGCGTGATGCCCAGCTCGGGCAGCAGCGCTCTCGGCGCTAAGTTGCCAGAGTTCGATGTGGGGGAGGTGTGGGCGACTCGCTTACCTTTTAAGTCTTCCAGGGTTTCGATATCCGAGTCGACATGGGTAAACAGCTGCAGGGTGTAGCCGAACTGGCCATCGTCAGAGCCCATCAGCGCAAAGGGCACGGCACCCGCTAGATTCACCGCAAACGGCGTTGGGCCCGTGGAGAAGCCCGCAATATGCAGGCGGCCGCTGCGCATGGCCTCTACCTGCGCGGCATTCGACTGCACCGCAAAGAAGCGCACATCGCGCTCGGTGACTTCCGATAAGTGGTCGATAAAGGGCTGCCAGATATCGGAATAAATGGCAGGATCTTCCACCGGGGTATAGGCAAAAATCAGCGTATCTGGGTTGGCCCATTCAGATTCATCGGCCGGGCGGTCGGCGACCATATCGCCATTTTCGTCGCAGTAAAGGGTATCTAAGTCACCCCGTTCGCACTCGGCGTAGGCATGACTAGAGAGCAAGGCAAGGGGTAGCAGAGAGATAGCCGTGAGCATGGCAAGCGGACGCTTGCGCAGATGTGACGTTTTCATAGTCAGCCTCATATGTGCATTATTGTTGTAGCGTATGTCCACTGTCTGAACGCCAGATCAGTGCTGCGATCAGCGTGTGTTTCGCAAATGGACATTTAAAAACGCAGATGTTTATTTTTCGAAAACGAGCATCTTCAATCTAGGATTTGTTACAAAGATATGTCAAACACTTTCCTGACCCCCTCCTACCATTGGCGAAACCGCTATCTCCTTATGCGCCATGGCCATAGCCAAGCCAACGCACAGGGAAAAATCATCAGCTCACCTGAACGGGGTCTGACGAGTTACGGGCTTTCAGAGCAGGGCGAACAGCAGTTGGTAGACGTGCTAGCGCAGTGGTCCTGGCCGGCGCCTACACAGGTCGTACATTCAGATTTTTTACGCACGACGAACACCGCCGCCAGAGTGGCAGCGGCGTTTGGGCTATCGATGACGCAAGAGGTGCGCCTACGTGAGCGCCACTTTGGCGAACTGGATGGCCAGGCGGATCACCACTACCCGGACGTGTGGGCCTTCGATGCCCAAAGTGCGGAGCATGCTCAGTGGCAGGTAGAGCCGGTCAGCCGGGTAGCCGCACGGATGTGTGCCGTGCTGGAAGCGTTAGAGCAGCGCTTTACTGGCGAAACGGTGCTGGTGGTCAGCCATGGCGACCCGCTACAGATTCTGCTCGCGGCGCTGGCGGGCAGGCCGCTGACTCAGCACCGTGAGCAGCCTGCGCTACTGCCCGCCAGCATTACGCTGGTGGGCGGTTAAGCGCTCTCTTTGGGAGGAATCCAGGCGATCATATCGACTTCCACATCCGCGCCGCCCGCAAGCCCTGTTACGCCGATGCAGGTGCGGGTGGGCAGCGGTTGTTGGAAGTAGCTGGCGTAGACCTGATTCACCTCATCGAAGTGGCCCATATTGGTGATGAACACCCGCGACTGCACCACGTACTCAAAGCTGCTGCCCACCTCTTCCAGCACGATGGCCAGGTTCTGCATTACCCGGTGGGTTTGCTCGGTGAAAGTGCCTAACAGCATCTCGTTGGTTTCCGGCACGGTAGGCATTTGGCCAGTGATAAAGACCAAGTCGCCCACGCGGCAGGCGTGTGAAAACGGGGCAATGGGTTGCGGTGCGCGGTCAATAAATAGCTTTTCCATGATGACTCACTTGTTGTGATGTTGTGGAGTGGTTGTGGGATAGAGGCCACACAAAAATGGGCCTCATTGGAGGCCCACGTTCAGCACTATGTGGCGCTGGAAGCTGAATTAATGCCCCAGAATCTGGCTCAAGAAGAGCTGGGTACGCTCAGACTGCGGGTTGTTGAAGAACGGCTCTGGCGCGTTTTCTTCAATGATTTGCCCCTGGTCCATAAAGATCACGCGGTCGGCCACGGTCTTTGCAAAGCCCATCTCGTGAGTGACGCAGAGCATGGTCATGCCCTCTTCGGCTAGTTCCACCATGACGTCCAGCACTTCCTTGATCATTTCAGGGTCAAGGGCAGAGGTGGGCTCGTCAAACAGCATCACGTCTGGGTGCATACACAGTGAGCGGGCAATCGCGACGCGCTGCTGCTGGCCGCCAGAGAGCTGGCCAGGATACTTTTTGGCCTGCTCGGCAATACGTACCCGCTCCAGGTATTGCATGGCCATGGCTTCGGCCTCTTTGCGGGGCTTTTTCTGCACCCACATCGGGGCGATACAGCAGTTCTCAAGCACTGTGAGGTGAGGGAACAGATTGAAGTGCTGGAACACCATGCCAACGCTGCGGCGAATCTGCTCGATGCGTTTGACGTCTTGGGTAAGCGGTACGCCGCCGACCACAATCTCGCCTTTCTGATGCTCTTCAAGATGATTAATGCAGCGGATCATGGTGGATTTACCGGAGCCAGAAGGCCCACAAATAACAATCCGCTCGCCGCGTTTTACTTCCAAGTAGATATCGCGAAGTACGTGGAAATCGCCGTACCACTTGTTCACGCCGCGCATTTCAACCATCAGGTCAGAAGTACTGTTGCCAGGGTTGTTGGTGGCTGCTTGAGTCATGTCACTATCCTGCTAAAAATCGTTAATGAAAGCGGCGTTAGCGCTTATGGCCGGTGTGCAGCTTGCGTTCTAAGTACTGGCTGTAGCGCGACATGCTGAAACAGAAGACCCAGAACATGAAGGCGGCAAACACGTAACCTTCCAACGAGAAGCCTAACCAGCGTGAGTCGGCCAGTGCCGCTTGCACGATCCCCAAGAGGTCAAAGAGCCCGATAATCATGACCAGGGTGGTGTCTTTAAACAACGAGATAAACGTATTCACGATGCCGGGAATCATCATCTTCAGCGCTTGGGGAAGAATAATCAGCCCCATGCGTTTCCAATACGTCATACCGAGCGCGGCGGCCGCTTCTTCCTGGCCTTTTGGAATCGCCTGCAAGCCGCCACGAATAACCTCCGCCATATAGGCGCTCTGGAACAGCGTTAAGCCGATCAAGGCACGCACTAGGCGGTCAACGCTCATATCGGAGGGCAGGAACAGCGGCAGCATTACCGAGGCCATAAACAGCACGGTGATCAGCGGCACGCCGCGCCAGAACTCGATAAACACCACGCAAAAGCT
This sequence comes from Vreelandella lutescens, assembly GCF_014640815.1. Taxonomy (GTDB): domain Bacteria; phylum Pseudomonadota; class Gammaproteobacteria; order Pseudomonadales; family Halomonadaceae; genus Vreelandella; species Vreelandella lutescens. The sequence goes on from NZ_BMHM01000004.1 coordinate 267,841, forward strand.
TTTGACGATGGGCATGTTAGAGCGCCGGCCTAGGGCTAGCACAATGCCGATAGGCAGCGCGCCGACCATACCCACCGTGGCTAACAGCAGGGTCAGCATTAGGCCGCCCCAACGGTGCGTAGGCACCTTGGGAAGGTCAAAGTAGCCGCCGTAAAGCAGGACAAACGAAATAACAGGGAAGACGATGAGCGCAAAGATCGCTACCCAGCGCTTAAAGGGCAGCCGAGGAATGGCAAGCCACCCAATTAAAGAGAAGAACATGGCAAACACGATATTGGCGCGCCAGATCTCCGAGCTAGGGTATAGGCCGTAAATAAACTGGGATAATCGTGCGTTGATAAATACCCAGCAAGCGCCTTCCCGGGAGCAGTCATCACGCGTTGTACCTACCCAATCGGCGTTGATGAACGCCCACTGCACGGTCGGTACTACCAGTAGATAAAGAATATACAGGCCGATTAACGTGAAAATCGTATTGATCGGGCCGTTAAACAGGTTCGTGCGCAACCAGGCAACAGCCCCAACGGAGCTGCTGGGCGCCGGTCGCTGCTCAATCATGGTTTGGTTATGAATCATCTGTGGCTCCTCGCCTCAACCTAGCGTTCAACCAGTGCCACGCGGGCGTTGAACCAGTTCATAAACATGGACACCAGCAAACTAATGGTCAGATAGACGGCCATGGTCATGGCAATGACCTCAATGGCTTGGCCTGTCTGGTTCAGCGTGGTGCCAGCAAATACCGAGACGAGGTCTGGGTAGCCAATGGCGGTTGCCAGCGACGAGTTTTTAATCAGGTTCAGGTACTGGCTGGTCAGTGGAGGAATAATGACCCGTAGCGCTTGAGGAATGACCACTAAGCGCAGTACCAGGTTACGTGGCAGGCTAAGCGCCTGAGCGGCTTCCGTTTGGCCGTGTGAAATAGCCTGAATGCCCGAGCGCACGATTTCAGCAATAAACGACGCGGTGTAGATCGATAGTGCAAACCACAGTGCCAAGAACTCAGGAATTACCGTAATACCACCACGGAAGTTAAAGCCGCGCAGCTCGGGCATTTCCCAGGTGATGGGCACGCCAGTGGCAAACATCACTAGCAGAGGAAGGCCAAAAATCAGCGCAAAGGAAATCCAGTAAGCAGGCAGGCGTTTGCCCGTCGCTTCCTGACGACGCTTCGCCCAGATCACCAGGGCCACACTGGCAATAATGGCGATGACAAAGGTGACAGGTATAAGACCAAAGCCCGACTCAAACAATGGTTGCGGAAGGTAAAGTCCGCGCACGTTCAAGAAAAAGGCTTCACCAAAGGCTAGGCTGTCCCTGGCGCTTGGTAGGGTGCGCAGTACGGCAAAATACCAAAAGAAAATTTGCAGTAGCAGCGGAATATTCCGGAACGTCTCGATATACGCTGCCGCTAGCTTGGCAATGAGCCAGTTAGGCGATAAGCGCGAGATGCCGACAATAAAGCCAACGATGGTGGCGGCGATGACGCCTAATCCACCCACCAGCAGCGTATTCAGCAGGCCAACGAAGAACGTGCGGCCATAGGTGCTTTGGGAAGAGTAGTCGATCAGACTCTGCACAATCCCAAAACCGGCGGTATTACTCAGGAAGCCAAAACCTGTGGTGATACCCCGAGAGGAGAGGTTGTCTTGCACGTTGCCGACGACATAGAACAGGAAAGCGATGACAGCGGCAATCAGCAGACATTGAAAGATGAGCGCACGTTTGGCGCGGTCTCGCCAAAACGGTGGCTTTTGGCCAACGGGGCGAGCGTTAGGTCTTACGGACATGGGTGGCGTCTCCGCGATACGGAAGGTCAATCAAATGGCCCGCCATCACCAAAAAGGGTAGCGGGCCGGGGTCAAGCGAGACGCTTAGCGAATCGGCGGTGCGTACTGGAAGCCGCCTTGGTTCCACAGGGCGTTAACACCGCGCTCAATTTCCAGCGGTGAGCCCATACCTACGTTGCGTTCAAAGCTTTCACCGTAGTTACCGACTTGGCTCAGGATGTTGTAAGCCCAGTCGGCTTCAAGACCCATGCCTTCACCGTAGTTGCCATCTTGGCCGAGCAGGCGAGCAACGTCCGGGTTTTCAGAGCTGAGCATTTCTTCAGCGTTTTCGCTGGTCACGCCGTACTCTTCACCGTTGATCATGGCGTAGAGTGACCACTTCACGATGTTGAACCAAAGATCGTCACCCTGGCGTACAACTGGGCCCAGCGGCTCTTTAGAGATAACGTCGGGAAGGATCATTGCCGCAGACGGGTCGTCGAGCTGAATGCGCAGCGCGGCCAGCTGAGAGGTGTCGGAGGTCAGAACGTCACAGCGGCCAGCTTGGAAGCCGCCCACGGTCTGCTCAGAGGTATCGAAAACGATCGGGTCGAATTCCATGCCGTTGGCACGGAAGTAGTCCGCCAGGTTCAGCTCAGTGGTGGTACCGGACTGGATACAGATGGCAGCGCCGTCCAGCTCGGAGGCGTTGGTGATGCCCAGATCGGTGGACACCATGAAGCCCTGACCGTCGTAGAAGTTAACGCCGGTGAAGTTCAGGCCCAGGGTAGTATCGCGGGTAGTGGTCCAAGTGGTGTTACGAGAAAGAATATCCACTTCGCCAGACTGCAGCGCGGTGAAACGCTCAACGGCGTTCAAGGAGATGTAGTTAACTGCATCCGCGTCGCCCAGTACTGCAGCGGCTACGGCGCGACATACGTCAACGTCCAGACCCTGCCACTCGCCGCTATCGTCCGGGGCGGAAAAACCTGGCAAGCCGTCGCTGACGCCACACTGAATGGCACCGCGCGAGCGGGTATCTTCTAATGTATCGGCTTGGGCGGTGGCGACACCGGCGAGGGTAATAGCACCAGCGGAGGCCAGCAGTACCAGGTGTTTCTTATTCATCATGTTTGTTCCCCTTCCTCGATTTAATGTCGTTATGCATGGTGATGCATCACTAAAAGCTAGCAAGGAAGGTGCCAAAAAAGATATGTCGGCAAATTCAGCGCTTTTCAACGTAAAATCAGCGAATTTAACGAAGGTCGTGGTGCAAAAAAGTGCGCCAGCAGCTACGCGTTGCGCTTTTTTGGTGCGCGGCTGCTGGCAAACGTTGCTGAGTATTTTGTTAGCGTGTTAGCGAATAGGCGGCGCGTACTGAATGCCACCATCTTTCCACAGGGCGTTTAAACCTCGGGCAATCTTAAAATCGGAACCTGTGCCCACGTTACGATCATAAATATCCGCGTAGTTGCCGACCTGTTTCACAATTTGGTAGGCCCAGTCCGTCTGTAGGCCCATGGCTTCACCGAAGTCGCCGTCTTGCCCCAGCAGGCGCATCACATCGGGATTGTCTGAGCTTAACTGTTCATCCACATTGGCTTGGCTGACGCCCAGCTCTTCTGCGTTCAGCATGGCAAACAGCGACCACTTCACGATGTTGAACCACTGGTCATCGCCTTGTCGCACGGCGGGGCCAAGCGGCTCTTTGGAGATGATTTCCGGCAGCACCACGGCCATATTGGGGTCGGCCAGCTGAATGCGCTGCGCGTAGAGCTGCGAGGCATCCGAGCTCAATACGTCGCAGCGGCCTGCTTCAAACCCAGCAATCGACTGCTCAGGTGAATCAAACACCACCGCATCATAGGTCATGTTGTTAATGCGAAAGTAGTCGGAAAGGTTGAGCTCGCTAGTGGTGCCTGACTGGGTGCAAACAGCGGCCCCATCCAGCTCTTTGGCACTCTGTACGCCGAGATCGCTGGCTACCATGAACGCTTGGCCGTCGTAATAGCTAACGCCTGTGAAGTTCATCCCGAGGGTGGTGTCGCGGCTTGAGGTCCAGGTGGTGGTGCGGGAGAGCACGTCCACCTCGCCAGACTGCAACGCCGCAAAGCGTTCCACTGAATCTAACGGCACGAAGTTGACTTTGCTGGCATCGCCGAGTGCGGCGGCAGCAATAGCGCGACACACATCGGTGTCCAGGCCGCGATACTGGTCGTTATCGTCTAGCGATGAGAAGCCGGGCTGGGCGGCGTTAACGCCGCAGCGCACGCTGTCGCGTGCTTGCACGTTCTCTAGGGTATCGGCCATGGCTGTGGCAGGCACCCACAGGGCGGGTGCTAACAGAGTGATTCCCAATCCTAACCAACGCGTGGTGTTCATTTGTTATTCCTTAACGTGGCGCGCAGCACTGTCTGCGCATAAAAAAGGCCGGGCAGAGCCCGGCCTGATGCAAAGCGGAACCGCGAGGTTATGCGAAGGCCTTACGCATAAAGGGCGGCAGCGCCAGGGCACCACGGTGGGCATCTACTGTGTAGTACTGTAGCGGCATTTCGTGATGGGCGGCAGCCTCTTCGCGGAAGCTTTCGACGTTGGTCGCTTTGCCTGCCAGCGTCACACTCCACCAGCCGGAAGGGTACACCGGCTGTGGGAAGGGCAGGGTGGCGACGCTATCAAAGCCAGCTTCGCGCATGTCGTTGCGCAGTGCGCGGATAATCGAGCCGCTGTGATACAGCGGTGACTCACTCTGCTGAACCATCACGCCGCCGCTTTTCAGAATGCGGTGGCAGCGCTTCAAAAAGTCGGTTTTGAACAGGCCTTCGGCCGGGCCTACCGGGTCGGTGGAGTCGATGATCAGCACGTCGATGCTCTCATCGGCGGCGTCATCTACCCATTTAACGCCGTCGGCAAACAGCAGTTCGGCGCGGGAGTCGCCATTCGCTTCCACCAGCTCGGGGAAAAAGCGCTCTGCCGCTTTGGTCACTTCTTTGTCGATATCAATCTGAGTGACTTTTTCAACGCCCGGATGGCGCAGCACTTCTTTCAGCGTGCCGCAGTCGCCGCCGCCAATAATCACCACCCGCTTGGGGTCTTGGTGGGTGAACAGTGCTGGGTGGGCAATCATCTCGTGGTAGAGGAAGTTGTCGCGATCGGTCAGCATCACGCAGCCATCCAGCACCATCAGGTTGCCGTAGGTCTCTGTGGCGTACACTTCCAGGTGCTGGTAAGGGCTCTGCACGTCCAGCAGTTTTTCGGTAACTTTCAGCGAGAAAGCGCTGCCGTGGCTATCAAAAACTTCGGTAAACCACTGGTCGTCGCGTAAGTCGCTCATTGCTTGGCTCCTGGGCACTGGTCGTTCGTTTGGGTCGGAATGCCCTGATGGTACTGCGGGCTTAAGTCGTGCAGCGCCTCCATGAAGGCGGTGACGTGATCGGGGTTGGTGAACTGGCTGATGCCGTGGCCCAAGTTGAACACGTGGCCAGGGCCGTGGCCGTAGCTCTCCAGCACGCGTGCCACTTCAGCGCGAATGGCCGAAGGACGAGCAAACAGCACGTTGGGGTCTAGGTTGCCCTGTAGGGCGACTTTATGGCCTACGCGGGCGCGGGCATCAGAAAGCTCGGTCGACCAGTCGATACCCAGCGCATCAGCACCGGCACAGGCAATGTGTTCAAGCCACTGGCCGCCGTTTTTAGTGAACAGAATCACCGGCACGCGACGCCCGTCGTGTTCACGGATCAGCCCGGAGACGATCTGCTCCATATAGCGCAGCGAGAACTCTAAATAAGCAGGCGTGGAGAGCGCGCCACCCCAGGTATCAAAAATCTGCACCGCCTGCGCACCGGCGCGAATCTGCGCATTCAGGTAGTCAGTGACCGACTGCGCCAGAGTGTCCAGCAGCTGGTGCATGGTGTCCGGCGTGTCGTACAGCATGGTTTTCAGGTGGCGGAAATCTTTGCTGGAGCCCCCTTCGACCATATACGTTGCCAGCGTCCAGGGGCTGCCTGAGAAGCCAATCAGCGGCATGCGGCCGTTCAGCTCACGACGGATGGTCGAGACCGCACGCATCACGTAGTCCAGGTCGCGCTCGGCGTTCGGCACGGTCAGCGCCGCCACTTCTTCCGGCGTGCGCACGGTTTTTCTGAATTTGGGGCCTTCCCCGGTTTCAAAGTAGAGGCCCAGCCCCATGGCGTCGGGGATGGTTAGAATGTCTGAAAACAGAATCGCGGCGTCGAGCGGGTAGCGCTCCAGCGGCTGCAGGGTGACTTCGCAAGCCAGGTCATGATTGCGGCACAGGTCCATAAAGCTGCCCGCGTCAGCGCGGCTGGCGCGATACTCCGGCAGGTAGCGGCCGGCTTGGCGCATCATCCACACCGGAGTGCGGTCAACGGGCTGGCGAGCCAGCGCGCGAAGAAAACGGTCGTTTTGCAAAGGTGTGGTGGTCATAAACACTTGCTCTTGAGAAATTTGCCCGCATTGTAAGGGAGTCATCGTACCTGAAGATAGGAATTGTACGTGAAGATAGCCGGGGGTGGCGGCGCAAGCCGTGGCAAAATCGTCGCACCCAGCGAAGACCGTGAGGCTCGCGTGGCTTCCTGTTAAACTATCTGCCCACTTCGCCAACACTGGTGTGGTTAACTGGTTTGGTTAATCAGCGAGGAAACCTGTGACCATTCGCTTCATTGCTGCCTCTCGGCTGCCCACTCCCTGGGCCACATTCACCATGCATGGCTTCGAAGACGACGCCACGGGTAAAGATCATATCGCCCTAACCCTAGGCGATGTGAACGGCGGTGAGCCGGTGTTAGGACGCGTACACTCTGAGTGCTTAACCGGTGATGCGCTGTTTTCCATGCGCTGCGACTGCGGCTACCAGCTGCAAGAGGCGCTGAAGCGTATTGCAGAAGAGGGGCGCGGTGTGCTGCTCTACTTGCGCCAGGAAGGGCGGGGCATTGGCCTGCTCAATAAAATCCGCGCTTACCATTTGCAAGACCAGGGGGCCGACACCGTAGAGGCCAACGAGCAGCTCGGCTTCGGTGCTGATATGCGCCGCTACGACCTCTGCGTGCCGATGCTCAACCACTTGGGCATTACCGCGCTCAAGCTGATGACCAATAACCCCCGCAAGGTAGATGCGCTGACCCGCGACGGCGTTAACGTGGTCGAGCGGCTGCCCATTACCACCGGCTTAAACCCCCACAACGAGCAGTACCTCTCTACCAAAGCGGGCAAGCTCGGCCACATGATGGCGCTGGATGATTTCACCCAGGCCAGCGATGTGGATATTGAACGTAAGGGGTAGTGCTTAACCGTTAGCCGCCGCTTGCTCTTTTTCGGCGGCGCGGGCAAGAGCCGGGCGGTTGGCGTGGCGGGCGCGGTAAGCCACCAGTGGCTCCGGCAGGCGATGTTTCATGCTGGCCGCCCAGGTCAGCGTATGCGTCAGGAAAAGATCCGCAAGAGTGAAGGTATTCCCCACTAAGGTTTCTTGGCCGCGGTAGCGGCGCTCTAACGCGAGCAGTGCCCGTTGAAATTCCCAGGCCGCAGTGGGTAGCACCGAAGGCACGCGCTTATCTTGTGGCAGGGCGAATTTATGTTTTGCCTGTAACCACAGGGGCTGCTCGATTTCGGTGACGATAAAGCTAAGCCACTGGTCGACCTGAGCGCGCTCGGCAACGCTTTGAGGCAGCAGTTGCCCATCGCCATACTGCTCGGCGAGATAGCGGCAGATAGGCGCGGATTCAAACAGCGTTAGCTCGCCATCTTCCAGTACCGGCACCTTACCATCCGGGTGGCGGGCGAGGTGCTCCGCGCTTTGCCCTTCGCCTTTATCCAGCGCTACGTGGTGGCACTGGTACTCCAGGCCCAGTTCTTCAAGCGTCCAAGCGGCGCGTAAAGAGCGGGAGTTGGGAAAGCTGTATAGCGTGATCATTCGGTGGCTCCAGGCAGTACCGTGAAGCTTTCACTGTAGCACTCCCTGGAAACCTGTCACGGGCTACTGGCCGCGGGCGGCGCGAATACGCTCGTAGGCATTACCAATTTCACTGGTGCGCGCCTGGGCCACTTCGCGCATGCTTTCCGGCAGGCCTTTACCGGCCAATTTGTCCGGGTGGTTTTGGCTCATTAGGCGGCGGTAAGCTTTCTTAAGTTCGGCGTCGCTGGTCTCTTCAGATACCCCAAGCACACGGTACGCATCTTTTAAGGCTTCTTCGCTGGCACCTTGGGAATTCGCGGCGGCACCGTGGAGCATTGCTTCGATTTGCTGTACTTCGGCGTCGCTACAGCCAATGCCACGTGCAACGCGCAGAATCATCTCGTGCTCGGCGGGGTGCAGAACGCCATCGGCGGCAATCGCGCTCAACTGAACCTGCAAAAACACCTGGCGTAGCACCGGCTGGCGCTGGGTAAGGCGATTGACCTTGGCCAGCTCGGCTTCCAGGTTAAAGTCATCTGCCCGGCCACGTGCAAAGGCGGCGCGGGCTTTAGCGCGGTGCTCACCCTGTAGGTGCATTTGGTCGAAGAGCTTTTCGGCCACGCTCAACTCACCCTCCGTCACTTTGCCGTCCGCTTGGCACAGGCAGCCCATGACCGAAAAAATCGATTCCAAGAAGCCCTCTTGAAGCTGCATGCGGGCAGCGCTTAAGCGGCGGCCAATGCGCCGCCCCAGCCACCAACCCAAACCGCCACCCACTAACAGGCCAACAGGGCCACCGACGGCAAGGCCAATCAAACCAAACACAATAATCAGAAATAACATAGCTATCTCAACAGGTTAAAGAAGGGCGTTGGTGATACGCGTGGATTACGGCAGCCGGGCGCGAATAGCGCGCTCAATGCCGTCAGCGTCCAGGCCGCAGTCGCGCATCAGCTCGGCGGGCGTGCCGTGTTCAACGAACGTATCCGGCAGGCCTAAATTCAGCACTTCGACCTGAACGCCCTCTGCGTGCAGCAGCTCGTTAACCGCACTGCCAGCACCGCCAGCAATCACGTTCTCTTCCAGCGTGATGAGGAGTTCATGCTCATCGGCGGCGTGGAGCACGGCATCACGGTCAAGGGGCTTGATCGAGCGCATATTGATATGCGTGGCATTCAGCTTCTCAGCCACTTCAGCGGCGGCACTATTGACGCTGCCAAACGCCAGCAGCGCAATGCGCACGCCGTCGCTGGTGCTCTCGCGGCGCACCTGGGCTTGCCCAATCGCCAGCGGCTCCAGGTGTTCGGGAATCACTGCGCCGGGGCCAGTGCCTCGCGGGTAGCGCACGGCAGCCGGGCCAGGGTGATGATAGGCGGCGCTGAGCATCGCGCGGCACTCGGCTTCATCGGCTGGGGCCAGAATCACCATGCCCGGCACGCAGCGTAAAAACGAAAGATCCATGCTGCCGTGGTGGGTGGGGCCGTCTTCGCCCACAAGGCCCGCGCGGTCGATAGCGAACGTCACGTCCAGGTCTTGCACGGCCACGTCGTGAATCAGCTGGTCATAGCCGCGCTGCAAAAAGGTGGAGTAGATCGCCACCACCGGCTTCATGCCTTCACAGGCCATCCCTGCGGCGAGAGTCACCGCATGCTGCTCGGCTATCGCCACATCAAAGTAGCGCTTAGGGTAGGTCTGTGAGAAACGAATCAGGTCCGAGCCTTCGCCCATGGCGGGGGTAATGCCCATTAGCCGTGAGTCGGCGGCGGCCATATCGCATAGCCAATCGCCAAACACGTTGCAGTATTTTTTCTTTGCAGCGCTTTTTGGAGCCGCTGCTTTCTTCACCAGCGGTGCGCTTACCGTGACGCTGGTTTTCTCCAGCTTAGTAATCGCGTGGTAGCCAATCTGGTCCGCTTCGGCGGGCAGGAAGCCTTTCCCTTTGACCGTTTTAATGTGCAGGAACTGCGGGCCTTGCTGATCGCGCAGGTTGCGCAGCGTTTGGGTCAGAGCGTCTAAGTCGTGGCCGTCGATGGGGCCCACGTAGTGAAAGCCCATCTCTTCAAACAGCGTGGCCGGGCTGACCATGCCCTTCATGTGCTCTTCGGTGCGCTTGGCAAGCTCCAGTGCTCCGGGCAGGTGGGAAAGCACCTTTTTGCCCTCTTCGCGCATTTTGAGGTAGGGCTTGCTGGAGAGTACCCGGGCTAAATACGTGGCAATGCCGCCGACGTTTTCAGAAATCGACATCTCATTGTCGTTCAGCACTACCAGCATATTGGCATTCACGTGGCCCGCATGGGCCAGCGCTTCAAACGCCATCCCTGCGGTGAGCGCACCGTCGCCAATGATGGCACAGACCTTACGCGGGTCGTTTTGTGCTTGGGCGGCCAGGGCCATGCCCAGCGCTGCAGAGATCGAGGTGCTGGAGTGGCCTACGCCAAAGGTGTCGTACTCGGACTCCGCCCGGCGAGGAAAGGCTGCCAAACCACCGTGCTGGCGAATGCTGAGCATGGCATCGCGGCGGCCGGTGAGAATTTTATGCGGGTAAGCCTGATGACCCACGTCCCACACCAAACGATCTTTCGGGGTGTGAAAAGCGTGATGCAGCGCGACGCTGAGCTCAACCACGCCCAGACCTGCGCCAAAGTGGCCGCCGGTCACGCCGACGCTGTACAGCAGGTAAGCGCGCAGCTCATCCGCTAGCTGGGCGAGTTGCTTCGTGTTCATGGCCCGCAGTGCCGCGGGGTGATCAAAAGAGTCGAGCAGCGGCGTCGCCGGGCGCTCGCGGGGTATCTCGTCGAACAGCTTCATAGGCATCGTTAGTGGTCGCGCTCGATCATATAGAGGGCAAGATCGGCCAGGGGTGCGGCCTGCTCGCCTAACGGGGCGAGGGCGGCAATGGCCTCGTCAATAAGCGTGTTCGCTTTGCGCTGCGCGCCCGCCAGCCCCAATAAACTGGGGTAGGTGGGCTTGGCGCGGGCGGCGTCAGCGCCAGAAATTTTGCCCAGCGTGGCGGTGTCTCCCGTCACGTCCAGGATGTCGTCATGAATCTGGAAGGCTAGACCAATGGCGCGAGCGTAGCGAATCAGCGCCGTAAGACGCGGGTCGTTTGCGTCCACCGCGGTCAGCCCGCCCAGGCGCACGGCGGCGACAATCAGCGCGCCGGTTTTGTGGGCGTGCATGTGGGCGAGTGCCTCGGCATCTGGGTGGCCGCCCACGGCGGCTAAATCCAGCGCTTGGCCGGCTACCATGCCGTCGCGGCCAGAGGCCACGGCCAGGGTGGTGACCAAATGGCCCAAGCGTGGGTGCGGGCGGCTAGCGAGCACCTCAAACGCCAGTGCCTGTAAGGCATCGCCCGCTAAAATGGCGGTCGCCTCATCAAAGGCTTTATGCACGGTGGGCTGGCCGCGGCGCAGGTCGTCGTCGTCCATCGCGGGCAGGTCATCGTGAATGAGCGAGTAGGCGTGGATGAGCTCAATGGCCGCTGCCGGAGCATCCAGGTCGTCTTCACTGGCACCGAGTGCCTGGCCCGCGAGGTACACTAGCAAGGGGCGTAGACGCTTGCCGCCCACCAGCAGGCCATGGCGCATGGCCGCTTCTAAACGCTCATCCACCGCTGGGCGTGCATCGAACAGCGCAGCTAACGTAGCGTCGACGCGGGTACTGCTGGCGTGGCGTAGCGTGGTAAGCCTTGAGGCTTGAACGGTTACCATGGCGGCGTTTCCTCGCTGTCGTTGCCGGGATCAGGGATCGGGGCGCTGGCATCCGGTGCCGCCGCGAAGGGAGCCACCTCAAGTTTTCCGGCGTTATCTTCGCTGAGTGCGCGCACTTTCAGCTCGGCCGTGTCGAGCCGCTGCTGGGCATCGCGGGTCAAACGCACGCCTTGTTCAAAAGCGGTGAGCGCATTTTCCAATGAGAGCTCGCCAGACTCAAGGCGTTCCACAATGGTCTCAAGCTGGGCAACCGTTGCGGCAAAATCTTGTGGGGGTGTGGTGTCGCTCATTGGGCAATGCCTACCGTTTTCCGGGCGCCCGAGGGGTCACCGGGCGGCGAGTGTGGCTTCAGGTGCTGTTAAACAGGTACGTCATACTGGCGCATAGTATACACCGAGGCGAGGGGGTGGCGTCTGCCCTCCCCGTGGGTCGATTCATCGACTTGCGCTCTGTTCATCTTGAAAGCGCACACTTTTCATCACACCAAGACGCCGAGAGCGCTAGCGGCTGTGCTACCATACGGGCCTCCCGTGAACCGATACACGGCGCATGCCGCCGACCATAGAGGTTGATTCAGCCATGGCCAAAACGTCCCTGGAAAAGAGCAAGATTAAGATCCTGCTACTCGAGGGCGTCCACCAAAGCGCGGTGGACAATTTTCACAACGCAGGTTACGAGAATATCGAACAGCTGCCCACGTCGTTAGACGAAGAAGCGCTGATCGAAAAGATTCGTGATGTTCACTTTATCGGCATTCGCTCCCGTACTCAGCTGACTGAGCGCGTGTTCGAAGCGGCCGAGAAGTTGGTGAGCGTTGGCTGTTTCTGTATCGGTACCAACCAAGTGGACTTGGAGGCCGCGCTGAAGCGTGGTATCGCCGTCTTCAATGCACCCTACTCCAACACCCGCTCGGTAGCGGAACTGGTGTTAGCAGAAGCGATCATGCTGCTGCGCGGTATTCCTGAGAAAAATGCACTGGCCCACCAAGGGGGCTGGCTGAAGTCGGCGAAAAACTCCCACGAAGCACGCGGTAAAACGCTGGGTATCGTCGGTTACGGCAGCATCGGCGCGCAGCTGTCTGTGTTGGCAGAGTCGCTGGGCTTCAACGTCATTTATTACGATGTGATCACCAAGCTGGGCATGGGTAACGCCAGCCAGGTTGGTAGCTTGGAAGAGCTGTTGGGCCGCTCAGATGTGGTGAGCCTGCACGTGCCGGACCTTGCCTCTACGCGCTGGATGATCGGTGCCAAAGAGATCGCCGCCATGAAAGATGGCGCTATCTTGATTAACGCCGCCCGTGGCAGCGTGGTAGAAATTGAGCCCCTGGCCGATGCCATCAAGGCTGGCAAGCTCAACGGTGCAGCCATCGACGTCTTCCCGGTAGAGCCAAAAGGCAACGAGGAAGAGTTCCAAAGCCCGCTGCGTGGCCTGCACAACGTGATTCTGACGCCGCATATCGGTGGTTCTACCCTGGAAGCCCAGGAGAACATCGGTATTGAGGTGTCTGAGAAGTTGATCACCTACTCGGATAACGGCACCACGGTGACCTCGGTCAACTTCCCCGAAGTGGCGCTGCCCGCCCACCCGGACAAGCATCGTTTGCTGCATATCCACAACAACGTGCCCGGCGTGCTTTCCCAGATCAACCGCGTGCTGTCGGAAAATGGCATCAACATCTCTGGCCAGTATCTGCAAACCAACGACAAGGTGGGCTACGTGGTGATTGATGTGGATAAAGCCTACGGCCCTCAGGCGCTGGAAGCGTTAAAGCAGGTAGAGCACACGCTGAAAATTCGCGCGCTCTACTCGGCGCAGAACAGCTAGTCGGCGCAGAATAGCGAGTCTGACGGCGTTGTACTGCTGACACCAAAACGGCCCTCCGGGGCCGTTTTGCGTTTTGATGAGTGCTGCGTACTAGCTAAGCTTGCGCGCTATGCAAGGTCAAATAGCAGCACTTCACTGGCATCGGTGCAAGTCAGCTCAAACGGCTCATCGGGGGTAAACGCAGCGGCGTCGCCAGTGGCGAGCGTCTCACCGTTGACCTCGACAGCCCCCTTCACCACGTGCAGCCATGCATAGCGGGAGGGCGGAGCCGCCACCTGATCGCCTGCACCCAGCAGGCTCGCATACAGGTTCATATCCTGGTTGACGCTGACCGAGCCATCGCGGCCATCGGGGGAAAGCACCAAGCGCCACTGGCCCTGCCGCTCGGCGGTGGGGAAGTGCTTCTGCTCGTAGCTGGGCTGAATGCCGCGCTGGGCGGTTTCGACCCAGATTTGCAAAAAGTGCAGGCCGTTCTCTTTGGAGTGGTTGAACTCGCTGTGCAACACGCCCGTGCCTGCCGACATGCGCTGTACGTCGCCAGGGCGCATCACTTCGCCATTGCCCATGTTGTCTTTGTGCTCCATCTCACCTTCCAGCACGTAGGAGATGATCTCCATGTCCCGGTGGGGGTGAGCACCAAAACCGTGGCCGGGGGCGACGCGGTCTTCGTTAATCACGCGCAGCGCGCGATAGCCCATATGGTTGGGGTCCATATAGTTAGCGAACGAGAAGGTGTGATAAGAGCGCAGCCAGCCGTGATCAGCGTAGCCTCGCTCGTTGGAACGGCGAATTTTCATCAACAGCACCTCATGACGGAGTTAAGTTGCTGCCTACTATACGACCGAGTGCGCGCGGCGTGGGGTGAAGCTTTCTCAATGGTTTCGTCGAATTAATCGATGAATAGCGCCGGTGTTGACCTGGATCAACAACGCCAAGATGCACCGACGGTGGGCTTTTTGGTATCATTCGCGCCTTTATTGACCCGGTCCGCCCTTTGCGAGGGCGACTACCAGGAGCACTGCATGACGACCCCCACTCCCACTGCGCCCGTTGTGGTAGCAGCGCTGTATAAATTTGTCACCCTGAACGACTTTGAAGCGCTGCGCGAGCCGCTGCGTCAAACCATGGTCGATAACGACGTGAAAGGCACGCTGCTGCTGGCCAAAGAGGGCATTAACGGCACCGTGGCCGGTAGCCGCGAAGGCATCGACGCGCTGCTCGCATGGCTCACCGCCGACCCGCGTTTAAGTGATATCGACCATAAAGAGTCGTTTTGCGACGAGCCGCCGTTCTACCGCACCAAGGTCAAACTGAAAAAAGAGATCGTGACGCTGGGCGTGCCGGGCATCGACCCCAACGACACCGTCGGCACCTACGTGAATCCGGAAGATTGGAACGACGTGATCTCCGACCCTGAAGTGCTGGTGATTGATACTCGCAACGACTATGAAGTGGCGATTGGCAGCTTTGAAGGCGCGGTGGACCCGAAAACCACCACCTTCCGTGAGTTTCCAGAGTATGTGCGTGAGCACTACAACCCGGAGCAGCACAAAAAGGTCGCTATGTTCTGCACCGGCGGTATCCGCTGCGAAAAAGCTTCCAGCTTTATGCTGAAAGAGGGCTTTGAAGAGGTCTACCACCTGAAAGGCGGCGTGCTGAACTACCTGGAAAAAGTCCCGGAAGAGAAGTCGCTGTGGCGCGGTGAGTGCTTTGTGTTTGATAACCGGGTTACCGTGCGCCACGACCTCACTGAAGGCGAGCACGAACAGTGCCACGCCTGCCGGATGCCGATCTCTCAGGAAGATATGCAGTCGTCGGCCTATGAGCCGGGTATTAGCTGCCCCCACTGCATCGACTCGCTGCCCGAGAAAACCCGCGCCGCCGCCCGCGAGCGCCAGCGCCAAATCGAGCTGGCCAAAGCCCGTGGCGAGCCCCACCCGCTGGGCTACAACCATCGTCAAGGCACCCGCGAGAAAGCGTAATCATCAGTGGCCTTCTGTTTTGCAGAAGGCCACTTTGGTCGTAGCGCGTCCTCGACGGGCCGAGCAAGCGCTAGACTGAGCAGCAACCACTGCTCAGGAGCCCGCCATGTCGTCCTCCCCTGTCACTGCCTCTCGTGATTGCCTGCTGCATACCTCCCATGCGGGCGTTGTCACGCTCACCCTCAACCAGCCCGAGCGCTTTAATGCACTCTCTGAAACGATGCTGGAAGCGCTGCAAACGGCGCTGGATGGCATTGCCCAAGATGAGCACGTGCGCTGCGTGGTATTGGCGGCCAGCGGTAAAGCCTTCTGCGCAGGCCACGATTTAAAGCAGATGCGCGCGAACCCAGATAAGGCCTATTACCAAGCGCTGTTTGAGCGCTGCGGCAAGGTGATGCAAAGCATCGTTCATTTGCCCGTGCCGGTGATTGCCAAGGTGCAGGGTATTGCCACCGCCGCAGGCTGCCAGCTGGTTGCCAGCTGCGATTTAGCCGTTGCCGCCAGCAGCGCCCGCTTTGCGGTCTCCGGCATCAACGTGGGCCTGTTTTGCTCGACGCCTGCCGTGGCGCTCTCGCGCAATGTCGCCCGTAAGCGGGCCATGGAAATGCTGTTAACCGGTGACTTTATCAGCGCTGCCCAAGCGGCTGAATGGGGGCTGATCAATTGCGTGGCGGAGGAGGGCGAGCTTGATGCTGCCGTGGCAGCGCTGACATCGAGCATCTGTGCGAAAAGCGCCGTCGCCGTGCGCACCGGAAAGGCCATGTTTGCCCGCCAACTAGCTATGCCACTGGAAGACGCCTACGCATTTGCCGGAGAAACCATGGCCTGCAATATGCTGGCCGACGATGTGGCTGAAGGCATTGATGCGTTTATTGAAAAGCGTTCGCCTCACTGGCAGCACCGCTAGTACACGCCGCTAGCCATTGGTGGAATTTGTTTCCGTAAACGCGACAGCGGCCCCTGCGGCGCGTTATCCTGCTGGTTTTTTACGCCATCAAGCGCCTTCAGGGAGAACGTCAGGTGAGTGAAGCCAAGCGCAGGTCAGTCGGACGTCCGGCGGGAGCCACCAAAGCAAGCGGTGGGCATAGCCAATCGTTGGTACGTGGCCTAACGCTCCTTGAGTATTTATCTGCCAGCCCTTTGGGGCTTGCGCTCTCTGAGCTTGCCGAGATGGCCGACCTTGCCCCCTCCACCACTCACCGGCTGCTACAAGCGCTGCAAAGTCAGGGCTTTGTGACTCAAGAGAGCGAGCAGGGCCTATGGCGGATTGATGTCAAAACCTTCCGCATTGGCAACAGTTTTTTAGAAGCTCGCGATGTGGTGGCCAAAAGCCGCCCGTTTTTGCGCCGCTTAACCGCAGAGACGGGTGAGACGGCGAACCTGGGTATTCGCGATGGCGCCACGGCGGTGTTTCTGGCACAAAACGAATCCCCGCAGATGATGCGCATGATTACGCGGCTGGGGTCGCGTGCACCGCTTCACGCCTCGGGGGTTGGCAAGGCGCTGTTGGCCTGTATGGACAATGACGAGCGTAGCGCCCTACTCACAAGCGGCGCTGAGCTTGCCCGTGTCACTAAAAACACGCTTTATCAACCGGAGGCGCTGGAAGCGGAAATGGCCGCGATTCGCGCCCAGGGCTTTGCCTGCGACCGAGAAGAGCACGCCATCGGCCTGCACTGCGTCGCGGCCTGTATTTTTGATGAGCACGCTACGCCGCTTGCTGCTATTTCCGTCTCTGGCCCCATGGCGCGCATTCCCGAAGAGCGTCTGCTCGCCTTGGGAGCGCTGGTGCGCCAAATTGCCGACGAGATCACTCAGCAGCTTGGTGGGCAGCTGCCACGCTAACATCCGTAAGGTAACGCATCGTGTTTAGCCTGTTTTGGGTGGCGCTGGCCAGCGCCACGCTGCTACCCGGTGGCTCTGAAGTGTGGTTGGCAAGGCTTTGGTGCTTAGGTGAACCTGCTGTGGGGCTTTGGTTCGTAGCGACAGCGGGTAATACGCTTGGTAGCTTGATCAACGTGGCCATGGGGCGCTATGCCCGCCAGTTTCAGCACCGCCGCTGGTTTCCCGCATCGCCTCAAGGGCTTGCCCGCGCTGAACGCTGGTATCACCGCTTTGGTGAGTTCAGCCTGCTGCTCTCTTGGCTACCCATTATCGGCGACCCGCTCACGGTGCTCGCTGGCGTTATGCGCTTAGCCTGGTGGCGAGCGCTGCTCTGGATTGTGCTCGCTAAAGGGGCGCGCTATGGGCTACTCATTGTCATGGCGCAGCAGTGGCTAGCGCCTTACTGCCAATAAGTGGCGGCTCTTTTCATTGGCGCGCCAAAAGCAGGCGCGTTAACGTCTCTTTCATCGAGGCATGTTACCCTAGCCACTTTCTTTAAGAGTGTTATACAAGGCTTGCATTCTTAACGGATGCACTATTCTGTGTTTAACATTCATGCACTGAATCTTAGCGATGGCAGGATTGCAACTACTCACCCAAAGGGAGGTTATGGTGTGACGTCACTACGTTTACTACCCTGGCTAGGCGTCTGGATGCTGACGCTTTTGGCCATGCTGGCGGGGCCAGCGATGGCGCAAACCACATTCGGCGCTGAAAGCGAAGCGCCTGCCGCTGAAGAGCAGCCCTCTTATTCCGCGCTGGCAGATTTGCTGGAAGATGAGCAGGCGCGCCAAGAGCTAATTGAGCTATTGCGCAATCAGGCCTCGGCACTGCCCGCTGGCGTTGCCGCTGAACTCTCACCAGAGGCGGCGGCTGCAGGTGGCAATGTGGCCCCAGAGGATGTCTCGTTGCCTCGCCAACTGGCGGAACTGACCAGTCGGGTGGTGGGCGATGTAGGCGGCCAGATTGAGCAGGCCGTGGCCATTGTGGGCAATATGTTCACAGGCCAAGGGGCAAGCAGCAGCTTTGATATGGCTGCATTTATCAGCGCTGCCATTAATCTTGGTATCGTGATCGTTGCCACCTTTGCGCTCTTTATGGTGTTCCGCCGCCTTGCGAAGTCGCTGTTTACCAAGATAAGCAGCTGGTCGCAGCAGGGGAGTGGCCTTACGCCAGTGCTGCGTTTGGTGCTGTGTGTGGCTGTTGCCGCGGTGCTAGACGTGCTCCTGGTGGCACTGGCCTATGTGGGCGGTAATTTAGTGGCCACCTTTGCGGTGGGCGAAACAGGTGAACTTTCCACCCGCGCATCGCTCTTCTTAAATGCGTTTTTGATCATTGAGCTGCTGAAAGCCGGTGTGCGGATGCTGTTCTCTTCCCGCTATGAAGGCCTGCGCTTACTGCCGATTTCAGCCCAAGAGGCGTCGTACTGGAACCGCTGGCTGGCCCGCCTGATTGGTATGGTGGGTTATGGCCTGATGGTGGTCGTCCCACTGGTCAACTTCTATATCGCCGCCACCTTGGGGCAAGCAGTTGGCACGCTGATTATGCTCATGGCATTTATTTATGCGGTGGGTGTCGTGCTTAAAAACCGCGTGCGCCTGCGCGATAACCTGAACCTGATGGGGTCACGCTCAACGCTAACGGCGAGCCGCGTATCGCTGCAGCTGTTTGCCCGTACGTGGCACCTGTTTGCACTGATCTACTTCTTGATGGTGTTTGTGCTCACGCTGACCCGCCCTGGGGACGCGCTGCCGTTTGTACTATTTGCCACTCTCAAAACGTTAGGCGCGGTGGTGGTTGGCTTGTTGGCGTCGGCGTTCCTGACCCAAACCATTGGCCGCCGAATCCAGCTTTCCGATGACCTGCGTCGTAAATTGCCGCTGCTGGAAGTGCGCTTAAATAGCTATGTGCCCAATGCGCTACGCATACTGCGCACGGTCATTGTGGTCGCGGTGATCATGATGGTGCTAGATGCGTGGGGTGCCTTTAATATGGCCGCTTGGTACGCCTCCGAGCGCGGTGCCAATCTGATCGGTAACCTGATCAGCGTAGCGGTGATTCTCATTGTGGCACTGGGTGTCTGGCTGGGCCTGGCAAGCTTGATTGAGCACAAGCTTAATCCGGAAACTGGCCATGGCGAGCCTTCCGCCCGCGCCAAAACGCTGCTGAGCCTGTTCCGCAATGCCCTGGCAATTGCCATGGTCACCATTACCGGCATGATTATTTTGTCAGAAATTGGCATCAATATCGGGCCGCTGATTGCCGGTGCTGGTGTGCTGGGTTTGGCGATTGGTTTTGGTGCCCAGAAGCTGGTGCAAGACGTGATTACCGGGGTGTTTATCCAAGTAGAAAACGCCATGAATACCGGCGATGTCGTCACCGTCGGGGGTGTTACCGGTACCGCAGAGCGTTTGAGTATCCGCTCGGTGGGTATTCGCGATTTGTCAGGCACCTATCACATCGTACCGTTCTCCAGCGTCGATACTGTGTCTAACTACATGCGTGAGTACGGCAACCATGTGGGCGAATACGGCATTGGCTACAACGAGAGCATTGATGAAGCCATTGAGCAGCTACAGCTTGCCTTTGAAGACCTCAAAGCCAGCGAAGAGCATAGCCACAAGCTGTTGGCAGATCTGACCGTAGCAGGTGTTACAGCGCTGGCAGATAGCTCGGTGAATATCCGCGTGGTGATCAAAACCACACCGGGCGACCAGTGGGGCGTTGGCCGTGCCTACAATCGTCTCGTCAAGCTGCGCTTCGATTCAGCCGGTATTGAGATCCCGTTCCCCCATACCACGCTCTACTTTGGCGAAACCAAAGGAGGCAAGACGCCGCCTGCCAACGTACGCGTTCTGGAAGCAAAAGCAGAAAGAAAGCGCACCGAGACAGCGCCGATTGCAGAGCGCAGCGAGTCCGCGCTTGGGCATGAACCGGATCATCACAAGCCAGATCACGATGATGTGGATGAAACCTAAGCGTTCGCTTACGTGAACCCATGAGGCCGCCTTCGGGCGGCCTCATTGCGTTGGGTTAGCCGCGCTGCTCGCCCGGGTAGTTTTCGGAGTGACGCCCCTCTAGGTTGAGCGACTCACCGCCGTCCACGAACAGAATTTGCCCGGTGACAAAGTCGTTATCCAATAAATAGTGCAAAGCTTGTACAAGGTGGGCCGGGTTGCCTTGGTGATCCACCGGAATGCCCTCGATACGCCACTGAATATAGTCGCTGGTACGCTGCGAAGCAGGCAGTACAACCCCCGGCGCGATACCGTTAACCCGCAGGCGCGGCGCAAACTCCAGCGCTGCCATACGCGTCATCTCTGCCAGGCTTTTCTTGGATAATAGATAGGCCGCATAGGGGTACTGGTGGTAGGCCACTTTGTTGTCGATGATATTGACCACCTGGCCGTTCTCCACCGCTTCGGCAAAGTACTTTGTGAGTAGCAGCGGAGTAAACATATTGACCCTGAATTGAGTCTCTAGCATCGCCATGTCGGTGCCCGCAATGGGTGCTGGTTCGTAGGCAGAAGCGCTATTTAGCAGCACGTTCAGACCAGGAAAGCGTTTTTTCGCCCGTGTTATTAATTCCTCCAGCGGATCCTCTAGAAAGTTACAGGGCAGAATTTCACACTCACGCCCCTTGCCGCGAATGACTGCCGCCACTTCCTCGGCTTCCCCGCGGGAGCTATTCACATGCAGGGCAATATCAAAGCCTTTATCGGCAAGTGCTTCAGCAAAGTAGCGGCCCAGGCGTGTGGCGCCGCCCGTTACAAGTGCAGCAGGTGTTGTCATGGTGGGTCCCTGGCAATGGTTAGTTGGGTGATGTTTTGTTATGTCGCGATAAGCAAGACTCTCTGCGTGAGTGCAGCGTTTGTCAATAACTTGTACAGAGCTTGAACAAAATAACCAGCAGGCTACTCTGTCGTTGGACGGCCTGATTGTGTTCATCACCCACTTGAATCTGAGCGCATTCGCGAATCAGCGTCCGCCAACGGAGCGTCACGGTTGTTATGGAAAACGTTACGAGAATGCTTGCCTCTTACTCTGGGATGTCGCTATGCCTTCAACGTCGTCACATGCAACGCCAGTACCTGCCCAACACGAGTGCGTGATCTCGCTGGGCACCAATATCGAGCCAGAGCATCACTTTGCCCAAGCCCTTGAAATTTTAAACAGCGAGTGTGGGCTGCTGGCGAGCTCCAAGGCCGTACGCACGGCACCGGTAGGCTTTCAGCACCAGCCCGACTTTCTGAATGCCGCGCTGCTGGTGAGTACAGCGCTGGAGCGTGACGCTTTTAAAGCCTACCTGAAAGAGGTGGAGCACCGCCTTGGCCGCGTTCGCGGGCCGATCAAATCCGGCCCCCGCACCATGGATTTAGACATTGTGGCGTGGGATGGCGAAGTGGTGGATGATGGTTATTATCAGCATGACTATGTACGTGGGCCGGTGGATGAGGTGCTAGCCGCCAGCGGTCGCTCTCTTGCTACGGGTGGTCATGGGGATGTTCACTGATAGAGAGAGCGAATTTTTTCTCGATAAAGGCTCACGTTTTCTAGTGGTAGGCCGATATTGATGCTAACTCCGCAAAAAGTGCGTTCACTGTTGAGGCCACGCCCTTGATCAGCCTTGCGACTAATATTACGTCGCTACTGGTGATGAATAATCTACGCAGTAGCCAACAGGCGATGCAGACCTCCATGGAGCGTCTGTCGTCTGGGCTGCGTATTAATAGCGCCAAGGACGACCCGGCAGGCCAAGCGATCGCCAATCGTATGGGGGCGCAGATTCGCGGTATGAACCAAGCGATTCGCAATACCAACGACGGTATCTCGATGGTGCAAACTGCCGAAGGGTCGTTGGACTTGATCAACGATAGCCTGCAGCGTATTCGCGTACTCAGCGTTCAGGCGCTCAACGGCACCAACTCCTCACAAGACCGGGCGTCTATTCAGTTAGAAATCGACCAGCGTTTAGAAGAGATTGACCGCGTTGCCGAGCAGAGCAACTTTAACGGCATTAGGCTGATTGAGAGCGATAAAACGCTCAATATTCAGGTAGGGGCCAACGCCGGGGATGTGATTGGCGTGAGCTTTTCTGCCATGGGGCGTCAGGCGCTGGGGTTGGATAACTTTAGCGTGTTAGATGATGGCTCGGCCACGCTCAACCCGATGGACGCTGTAGATGAAGCCATGAAGCAAGTCGACCGCCAGCGCAGCTACTTAGGCGCAGTGCAGAACCGCTTCGAGAGCGTGATTGACGGGCTCAACACCAATATCATCAATACCTCTGCTGCCCAGTCGCGTATTCAAGACGCCGATTACGCACAAGAAGTCTCCAACCTTATTCGCGCCCAGCTGCTTCAGCAGGTGGGTATCGCGATGCTGACCCGGGTGAACCAACAGCCGCAGATGATTCTACGACTGTTGGAAGGGCTGTAGTTAGAAGCAGTCCATCACCGTTAGTCGATGATGCCCTGTTCCCGCGCCATGGCGTAAGCCGCCTGCGGGCCGTTCCACAGCGAAGGCAGCAGAATCAGCGATACTGGGATCGCGGTGATCACGATAAACTGCTGTAGCGCGCCAATTTGACCTGCACCCATATACAGCAGCACCGCTGCCATCAGGGCCATCGCAATGCCCCAAAAAGCGCGCATGTAGGGGCTAGGGTCATCATGGCCTGCGCCCACGACAGCAATCGCGTAACTCATGGAGTCGCCGGTGGTGGCCACAAAAATGGTGGTCAGCAGCAGAATCGCCAGTGCCATCCAGGTGCCGCCGGGCAGCGCTTGGGCCACCGTGAGGGTTGCCACGTCAAACTGGAAGTTATTGAGCGCTTCGGTCAGGTCAATCGCTCCGGTCAACTGGTAGTAAATGCCGGAGCCACCCAGTAGCGTAAACCACACGGTGGTGGCAATCGGGGCGAGTACGGCAACCGCCAAAATCATTTCACGAATGCTTCGGCCCCGTGAAATGCGCGCCACGAAAATCGCCATCAGCGGTGCATAGCCGATAAACCAAGCAAAGAAGAACACCGTCCACCACTGCATCCACCACGCCGGGGCGGTTTCAGCGGTCATCGTGGCCATGGTGAAAAACTCGCTAGCGTACGCGCCCATGCTGGAAACGTAGGTGTTCACCAAAAACAGCGTGGGGCCGAACACGATAATCACAGCGCCGATCGCTAATGCCAGCAGCACGTTGAAGCGGCTCAGCAGTTGGATGCCTTTATGCACCCCGCTCATCGAAGAGAGCACATAAATAGTGCCCAGCACGGCCAGAATCATCAGCTGCCCGGTGTAGCCTTCCGGCAAGCCGAATAGCTCATGCAGGCCAAAGCTCACCTGAGTCGCCAAAAAGCCGATGGGGCCTACCGTGCCTGCCACTAAGGCAATCACGCAGCAGGCATCCACTAAGCCGCCTAGCGGGCCACGCATTAAGCGCTCACCAAACACTGGGTAGAGCAGCGTGCGCGGCTGCAGCGGTTGGCCTTTCACGTAGTGCGCGTGTGCCAGCACCACGGCGGTGAGCGAGCCTAGCACCGCCCAGGCCATAAAGCCCCAGTGCATAAACGACTGCGCCAGCGCGCCGGATACCGCTTCAGCGGTGCCAGCTTCGGTATCAAAGGCGGGTGGGGTGACCACAAAGTGATACACCGGCTCGCCCGCGGCAAAAAACACCCCGCCACCGGCTAACAGCGTACATAGAATGATCGAGAGCCACTTAAACGTGCTCATTTCTGGTGCATCGAGATTGCCGATTTTGGCTTTGGCCGCAGGCGTCAACGCCACGCCGATGGCAATGAAAAACGTCAATAAAAGCAGCAGCTGAAAATAGCTGCCTAGCACCAGCGCGGTCCAGGCGAAGCCTGCGCTGATGGAGTTGGCGACGAGCTCAATGTCGTAAAACGACAGCGCCAGAAACGCCACAATGAAGCCGATGCTGAGCACCAGCACAATCGGGTCACCGAGGGAAAACCGCGAGGGCCCCTCGGCGCGTTGAGCAGGTTGGTTCATGTTGAACACCTATTTGGGATGGGAGTGTGCAGGAAAGTGCGGGAGCAGAACCGCTAGCTTAACAAACCGCTGCGTGAGCAGACTTAACGCCTCAAGTTGCCCATGCTGGAAAGCGAGTGGTGAGCGCTCATTTTCAGAACAAAAAAAAGCGCCATTCAATGAATGGCGCGAGGACAGGAAACTGCATTTAGTATACCAATGGTTTAGACCAAAGTCTAATATTTACGGAAAAACGCTTAAAGTTGGTGCGTAAAAGAGAGTGGATGCACCATTTTGGTAAGTTAAGTTTCGGGTGTGCGCAGTAAAGGTTGAATAAGTCACTGAATAGTCGATAAAAAATGAAAGGTGGCAGTATTGCTGCAAAAGGCAAGGCAAACATTGTATACAAGGTGCTTTGACTCATGCCGCAACGTCCACGTTTTTTACTGCCACGTTTTTTACTACCCGCCTTCACCTTGCTTCCGCTGACGGCGTTGGCAGACACCACGTCGATACGCTTCCAGCTTGATTGGCGCTTTGAAGGCCCGGCAGCGCCGTTTTTGATGGCGGCTGAAAAGGGCTACTTCGCAGAAGAAGGCCTGGATGTACAGATTGATTCCGGCAGCGGCTCGGCGGGTGCGGTAAACCGGGTGGCGTCTGGGGCGTATGAAATGGGCTTTGGCGATTTGAACGCGCTGGTCGAGTTCCTGGCCGAAAACCCCGAGGGGCCGGGTATTCAAGGCGTGTATATCGTCTATGACGGAACGCCTGCGGCGGTATTTGCCCGTAAAGAGAGCGGTATTGAAAGCCCCGCCGACCTGGCGGGCAAAACCATTGCCGCACCGGCCTTCGATACCGGCTACCGCGCTTGGGGGATTTTTGCGGCTGCCAACGGCCTGGAGGCCGATGCGGTGGAGTGGCAGAACGTTGACCCTACGCTGCGTGAAACGCTGCTGACCCGTGGCGACGTGGATGCCATCACCGGGTTCTACTTCACCAGCCTGCTGAACCTAGAAGAGCGTGGGATGAGTGAAGATGACCTCACCATCATGCCGTTCCCTGAGTACGGCGTGCCCCTATACGGCAACGCCATTCTGGCCAGCGAAGCCTTTGCACAAGATAACCCAGAAGCGGTTCAAGGATTTTTGCGCGCTTTTAACCGTGCACTGGGTGAGACACTGGCCGACCCGGAAGCCGCCATTGAGTACGTGAAAAACCGCGATGGCTTAATCGACGTGGAGATGGAAACCCGCCGCTTGAAGCTGGCGCTGGAAAGCGTAGTAGACACGCCCGATGCCCGCGAAAACGGGGTAGGGGGCGTGGATGATGAGCGCCTAAGACAGGCCATCCAACTGGTGGCGGATGCCTATGACCTGCCGACACTGCCATCCCCTGACCAAGTCTTTGATTCCCGTTACCTACCGCCGGTAGAAGAGCGCATGCTGCTGCCGGAGGCCGAGTAATGTCGGCAGCGTTTGTCCGCTTTGATGACGTAAGCCTGGCCTACGACGGCTCAGGCAACGCCATTGAGGATATTAATCTCGATATTCACGAAGGCGAATTCGTCGCCTTCGTGGGGCCTTCGGGGTGCGGTAAATCCACCTTTATGAAGCTATGCACCGGGCTGCACGCGCCCACCCAGGGCAGCGTGCGCGTGGATGATGCGCCCGTGACCGGGCCGCTGAAAATTTCCGGCATGGCGTTTCAAAACGCTAACCTGCTGCCCTGGCGCACCACCCTAGATAACGTGCTGCTGCCGCTGGAAATCGTCGAGCCCTACCGGCGGCAGTTTCGTCAGCGCCGCGAGGAGTTTGTGGGCTGGGCGCGGGATTTGCTTGCCACGGTCGGCCTGGCCGAGCACGAAGATAAATACCCCTGGCAGCTCTCGGGGGGTATGCAGCAGCGGGCCTCTATTTGTCGCGCGCTGATTCATCGGCCGCGCCTGCTAATGCTGGATGAGCCCTTTGGCGCGCTGGATGCCTTCACCCGTGAAGAGCTTTGGTGCGTGCTGCGGGATTTATGGGAAGCCCAGCGCTTTACCGTGGTGTTGGTGACTCATGACCTTCGCGAAGCCGCGTTTTTGGCCGATACGGTCTACGTGATGAGCCGTCGCCCCGGCCGCGTCATTGAACGGCGCACCATTGAGTTGCCCCGTCCTCGTGCGCTGGAAACCACCTACGAAAAGCCCTTTATTGATTTGGTGCAGGAGCTGCGTGCCCAGATTGGTGAAGTACGCAGTACTTAATGGACGCGAATATGACGCATAACAGCAAGCTGATTGAACGGCTCGCGCCCTGGATCGCTGTGGCCGTTCTCGTGGTCGTGTGGGAAGCCTCTGTGCGGCTGTTCAACGTACCCAGCTTTATTTTTCCTAGCGCATTAGACACCCTGCAGGCGCTGGTGACGTATTCAGGGCCGATTGCCATGCACTCCTGGCAAACCTTTTGGACCACGCTGATTGGGTTTGGATTAGGAGTAGTGGTCGGGTTGGTGCTGGGCTTTATTGTTGGCTCGTCGCGCTTTCTCTACAACGCCTGCTACCCGCTGTTAGTGGGATTTAACGCCATCCCGAAAGTCGCTTTTGTGCCCATTCTGGTGGTCTGGTTCGGGATTGGCTCGGTGCCCGCGATACTCACCGCGTTTCTCATCTGCTTCTTCCCCATCGTGGTAAATGTGGCCACGGGCCTAGCGACGCTGGAGCCTGAAATGGAGGACGTGCTGCGCGTGCTGGGGGCGCGGCGTATCGATGTGCTGCTCAAGGTGGGCCTGCCGCGCTCGCTGCCGTACTTTTTTGCCTCGCTCAAAATTGCCATCACTCTGGCGTTTGTGGGCACGGTGGTGTCGGAAACCGTGGCGTCCAACCAAGGCATTGGCTACCTGATGATGAGCGCGGGCTCGCAGATGCGCATGGGCCTCGTGTTCGCCGGGCTGCTGGTGATCAGCGCCATGGCCATGGTGATGTATGAGCTATTTGCCCTGTTAGAAAAACGCATGACCGGGTGGGCTCATCGAGGGCAGAACCGCTAGCCGCCACCGCGGCTTACCAGCGATACAGCAGCGAGGCGCTGGTGGTGGTGTCGGTGCGCTCGCTTGCGTCTTCCGGGGGCTGGGAGTTGTGCTTCACTTCATAAGAGAGGCGCAGCGACAGCTTGGCGTTCAGCCGAGCGGTCAGCGCCGTCAGCGAGCGGGCGGTGGTGTTCTCATCGGTGTACTCCACCGACATTTCCTGAGCGATATCGGCGTACTCCGAAAACCGGTAGCGATAATCCAATGCGGTATAAGCCACGGCTAACTGCTGGTTATCTGCGTCCCGTAGGCGGTCATGGCGGTAACCCGGCCCTGCTTCCAACGAGAGCGTATGCTGCTTATTTTCCAGCAGTTGCCGGCCATAGCCACCAATGACGGAAAGCTGCTGGTCGTAACCAGCAAAGCGATCCTTTTCCCAGCGGGCGAAGCCAAATAGGTAGTGAGGGCCACTAAAATCGTAGCGCTCCCGCCCGGCCAATAAGTACTGCTCGGCACTGGTCTCGCCATCCTTGCTCACATTGCGAACTTCGCCTCGTAACGAGTGTGTAAGCTCCCCCGTTAGCCATGTTAGGCGGGTTTTGCCGATCAGTGTTCGGCTATCGGTATTGCCTGACAGTTGGGTAAAGCCAAGCTCCGCATCACCGCTAAACACCGGTGTGTCGTCTTTAGGTGGCGGTGGCGCATAAAACGGCGAGGCCAACACACCGCTTGCCCATAGGGTGCTGCCAGTGATGGCCATTGAGCGTAAAAAGTGTCGCACGTAACTCCTCCATGAGTGTGAGAACAGTAAGTGGCTGCTATATAAGCAAAGTGAGGCGAAAGCGCAACTAACGCCACTAGGCGCTGCGTGCCATAATGACGCTGTCGCGCATTGTGAGTTCCCTTATGACCGCCCCACGCCCTAGAACGCTGGCTGAATTACAGCGCTGGCGCCGCACCCGCGCCAAGCGTCGCTGGTACAAGCGCAGCTTCCGCCTGCAAGTAATGATGCTGGTGGGGTTGCTGCTAGCGGGCATGCTGCTGGCCCAGGGCACCTACCTCAATCATCGTAAAGCTGAAATTATTACTCACCAAATGGGTGAGCGAGCACTGGCCGTGGCAAAAACCGTGGCCGGTATGCCGCAGATTGTAAACGCCTTTGCCACGCCTGACCCCTCTTTCATTATTCAGCCGCTGGCCGAGCGCGTGCGCCAAGAAACCGGTGCGCGTTATGTCGTCGTGGGAAACGCTCAGTCGATCCGCTACTCCCACCCCGTGCCAGAGCGTATCGGCCAGCCCATGGTGGGTGGCGATAACGACCAGGCGCTGATCTATGGGCAGTCGTATGTCTCAGAGGCGACCGGCACGCTGGGCACCGCTATGCGCGGCAAAACGCCGATATGGGATGAAGAGGGCAATATTATCGGGGTGGTCTCGGTGGGCTTTATGCTCGACCGCGTCGATATGGACGTTGCCCGCTACACCAGCCTCGGCTGGGCGCTGGTGGCGCTCATGATTTTGCTGGGGTTTGCGGGCGCTTACTGGCTATCGCAGCACCTTAAAAAGATCATTCTAGGCTTAGAGCCTTATGAAATTGCTCGTTTGGCGATGGAGAAAGAAGCCATTCTCCAGTCGATTCACGAAGGAATTTTAGCGGTGAACCGGGATGGCCATATTACGCTCGTTAACCAGCAGGCCCGGCGCTTTCTAGAACTGACCGATGAGCATGTGCTGCTGGGCCAACCGATCCGTGAGGTTGTTCCCAACTCACGGCTTCTGGAAGTGTTAAAGCACGGCGAGCAAGAGTTTGACCAAGAAATGTGGCTTGGGGATCACCCGGTGGTGGTCAACCGCGTGCCGATTCTGCATGAAGGCGAAATAGAAGGGGCCGTGGCCACTTTCCGTAGCCGCCGAGAAATTATCGATCTCTCCCAAGCGCTCACCCAGGCCAGTCGCGATGTGGATATGCTGCGCGCACAAGCCCACGAATTCTCCAATAAACTCTACACCATCTCGGGGCTGCTGCAGCTACAGCGGATTGAAGAGGCGCTAGCGCTGATTCATCAGGAAACCGAGCGCGCCCAGGCGCAAATGAGCTTTTTAATGCGCCACGTGGCGGATGCGGTGCTGAGCGGCACGTTGCTGGGCAAACTTACCCGCGCCCGCGAGCTGGGCGTTGCCCTGGAGATCGACGAGCAGAGCTCGCTCTCCTGTCCGCTGACACCCACCGGTCAGGAGGTGATGATGAGCGTGGTGGGCAACTTACTGGATAACGCCTGCCACGCCGCCCTCAATGGCCCCTGCGGCGACCAGCCAAAAGTGCGGCTGTTTTTCACTGACTTGGGCGAGCAGCTATTGATAGAAGTAGAAGATAACGGTGCTGGCGTGCCCGCTGAACACGCGGAAGCCATTTTTGTGGATGGGTTTTCGACCAAAACCGGCAAGCACCGGGGGATTGGGCTGGCGCTGGTGGCAAGACTTTGTCGCCAGCACGGAGGAGCGGTAACGTTAGAAGAGAGCGAGCTGGGAGGTGCGTGCTTTATTGCTGTGTTGGATCGTTCACTCTGTGCTGATCCCGCTACGCCGTCTTCGTTTTCACAACGCCGCCTATAATAACGATGCTAATAAGAGGAAACACCATGTCTGCGACGCAATACGGCATTTTGGTCGTCGAAGACGATTTTCGCATTGCCGATATCCACCGTGCGTTTATCGAGCAGAGCGACGGTTTTGCGGTCGTCGGCATGGCCCGTAACGGCAGCGAAGCCAAAGCGCTGATGGCGCAGCATGCTGCCGACATTCAATTGATTTTATTGGATGCCTACCTGCCGGATGTCGAAGGGCTAGAGCTGCTTTGGGCCATCCGACGGGACTATGTGCATGTGGATATTGTGATGGTGACGGCCGCCAAAGAGGTAGAAACCATTAGTGAGGCGCTGCGTGGTGGGGTGTTTGATTACCTGATCAAACCCATTGAAGCTGGGCGCATGAACCAGATGCTGACCCGTTTTCGCCGCGAACGCGAAGCGTTGGCCAACCGTGCCGAGATGAGCCAGGACGAGCTGGACCACGTGCTGGCGCGCGTGACGCCCAGTGAGCCCACGCGCGCCACTCATCGCGCGTTACCGAAAGGTATCGACCGGTTAACGCTGCGCCGTGTGCTGGATGCCTTGGCAACGGAGCCTGATTCGCTCACCGCCATGCAGGTGGCGCGTACGATGGGCGCTAGCCGTTCAACCGCAAGGCGTTATTTAGAATATCTCGTGGCTGAACAGGCGGTGAGTGCGGAGTTAGGGTATGGCGATGTAGGCCGCCCCGAGCGCCGTTATCGGCTGCTGGAAGCCGCGAAAGGGTGGCTGGAAGCGCTGTAATGTAATGGCCGTGAACAAAATGAACAAAACGCACAAAAAGAACAGTTTGTTGTTAATGGTCATAAGCTTGCCGATAGGGGTGGCACTCTTCTAACGTTCACTGCGTAACCACACAAAGCTAATCACCGAGCGCCAAGCGCTGCTGGTTAGTCGTGCTTTTGGTTCATTATTCGGCGCACATAATAATCCGCGCCAACCAAAACACCGTATTAACAATAACGCCTGAACAATAATGTGGAGAACGCCAATGACTACGCTTTCCTTAAAGCGCATCGCCGTGCTTGCCCTGCCGATGGCTGCCCTTGCTATGACGACCTCTGCCCAAGCGCAAGAGTGGACCCCAAGCCGTTCTATCGAATTTATTGCCCCGGCTAACCCAGGCGGTGGCTGGGACACGCTGGTGCGCACCATGTCTCGCGTGATTCAGCAAGAATCCCTGGCCGATGAGAGCTTCGCAGCGATCAACGTACCTGGCGGCGGCGGTGCCGTGGCTTGGGCCCAGGTAGCTCGCGACAACGGTAACCCGCATAAACTGTTCGCCACTAGCCCGCCCATGATTCTGGTGCCGCTGGCCGGCGCTTCGCGCTTTGATCACACTGACTTTACGCCGATCGCCCGTATCAATACGGACTACTCCATCATTCTGGTGGCGGCAGATTCTGAATATCAAGATCTAGAAGACCTGTTTACAGCGCTGAAAGCCAACCCCGGCCTGAGCGTTGGCGGCGGCAGTGCACCGGGCTCTATGGATCATATCTCGATGGCAGGCCTTGCGTCGGCAGCGGGTATGGAAGCTTCTGCGGTGAACTATATTCCGTTCTCCGGTGGTGGCGATGCCATGACCAACCTGATGGGCGGCCATATTGAAGCTGTTATCGGCGGTGCTGGTGAAGCCGTTGGCCAACTGGGCGAAGGCAGCCAGCTGCGTG
Organism: Vreelandella lutescens; assembly: GCF_014640815.1. GTDB lineage: Bacteria > Pseudomonadota > Gammaproteobacteria > Pseudomonadales > Halomonadaceae > Vreelandella > Vreelandella lutescens. Next base: position 299,213 of record NZ_BMHM01000004.1, read on the forward strand.
CGCTGGGCGTCTCTTCTGAAGAGCGTCTGGGCGGCGGTTTAGCGGAAGTGCCGACCTACCAAGAGCAGGGTTTCGACTACACCTTCGATATCTGGCGTGGCGTGATGGGTGCACCGGAAATGCCGGAAGAAGCGGTGGCCTACTACGAAGAACTCTTCGCCGACATGCTGGAAACGACCGCATGGCGTGAAGCCAGCGACCAGCTGGGCTGGATTGATGCCTACCAGGATAGCGAAGAGTTTGGCGCGTTCCTGGACCAGCAGCAAGAGCAGTTCAGCAGCGTCCTGACCGACCTGGGCCTGATGCGCTAATACCGTCAGCACCCGTTAGAGATACCCCGGCGGCGCATCCGCCGCCGGGACTTCGTCTGTTACCGCGAGGGCCAGTGCGCTAAAGCGCGGGCTCCTTCGGAGAAATCCCAATGACTCGATTAAATGTGAACCAGTGGCTAGCGCTCGTGCTGGCGCTGTTAGCGGCTGCTTATTTGGCCATGGCCTGGCAAATTCCTACGTTTCCTCTACCGCGTCCGGTGGACTCCGACCTGTTCCCTAAAGTGTTGGGCGTCTCCCTGCTGCTGCTAGCCACGCTGCTGTTTTTTGAAAAGCCGAGCGCCATTGCTGGGGCGGATGAGATTGATCATGAGGCCACTAACGGGCCGCTGCTATTCACTCCCTGGGCGCGTGTCATTGTAACGTCGCTGGCCATTGCGGCTTACGCGTTTCTGCTGGTGCCATTGGGCTTCGTGCTGGCCTCAACGCTCCTTTGCGTTGGTTTGACTGCCTATTACGGCTACCGACGCCACGGCGTGAACCTGGCGTCATCGCTGGGTGTGGTGCTGGCCCTTTACCTGACCATGACGCGGGTAATGGATGTTTACCTACCCACGGGCGTACTGCCGTTCTAAACACGGCATGCGGTTGCACCTGTAGCGGGCTTTAACGAGAGACACTCCCATGGATGCCTTAAATAATCTGATGTACGGCTTTGGCATCGCGCTTGAGCCAATCAATATCGCTTACGTATTCGCTGGTGTATTTGCCGGCACCATTATCGGTATGCTGCCAGGCCTAGGGCCGATCAGCGCGCTGGCACTGATGATCCCGATTACCTTTGCCATGGAACCCTCTTCCGGCTTGATTCTGATGGCAGGGGTCTATTACGGCGCTATTTTCGGCGGCTCGACCTCTTCTATCCTGCTCAACGCCCCGGGTGTGGCGGGTACGGTAGCCACCTCCTTCGATGGCTATCCAATGGCCAAGCAGGGCATGGCGGGTAAAGCGCTGGCCATTGCCGCGTACGCTTCGTTTATCGGTGGCACGGTATCGGTCGTCTTTTTGATGCTGGTGGCCCCGCTGCTGTCTAAAGTAGCGGTGAGCTTTGGCCCGGCAGAGTACTTCGCCCTGATGGTGCTTGGCTTAACGGCGGTGGTATCGCTGTCGGATAAGTCGCTGGTCAAAGGTCTGATTGCGGCCGTTATTGGCGTGATGATCTCGATTGTAGGTATCGATACCCAAACCGGTACCGAGCGCTTTACCTTCAACTCGATTCAACTGCTCGACGGCATCGACTTCCTCGTGGTGGCGCTGGGTATCTTCGCCCTGGCGGAAGTGTTCTACATGCTGCTACGTGGCGGCGGTGGTAAAGAGGTGCCGCGCAACGTGATTGGCTCACTGAAACTGAGCCGTAGCGAAGTGAAGCAAATTGCGGGCCCGATTAGCCGCAGCTCTGTGCTTGGTTTCTTCACCGGCGTACTGCCGGGCGCGGGTGCCACCATTGGCTCGTTTTTGGGCTACAGCATGGAAAAGCGTCTGGCCAAAGATGGCGATACGTTTGGTAAAGGCAACATCAAAGGTGTTGCAGCGCCAGAGGCAGCCAACAATGCGGCCTGTACTGGCTCGTTCGTACCGCTTTTAACCTTGGGTGTACCGGGTTCGGGTACCACGGCAGTACTGCTGGGTGCGCTACTGGTGATGGGTGTAACGCCTGGCCCGATGATGCTGGAGCAGCGTCCGGATGTGTTCTGGGGCGTGATTGCCAGTATGTATATCGGCAACATCTTCCTGCTGGTACTTAACCTGCCGCTGATTCCGCTGATTGCCAAAATCCTCGACTTGCCGCGCCCGCTGCTGCTGTCAATGATTCTGATTTTCTGCATGATCGGTGTCTACGGCATGAGCTTCAGCGTGTTCGACCTGCTGCTGCTATTGGGCTTCGGCCTGCTGGGCTTAGGCTTGCGTCTATTTGGCTTCCCCACCGCACCGCTGATCCTTGCGCTGATTCTCGGCAACATCATGGAAGAGTCCATGCGCCGGGCGCTGCAGATCTCTGGGGGTGATTGGACCACCTTTATCGATAAGCCGATTTCGCTGTCGCTACTGGTGATTGCGACTCTGTCGCTGGGCCTGCCGTTGCTTAAGAAGCGTCGTAACAAAGCCGCTGCTGCCGCTAACTAACGCTCAGTGCGGTACCCCCAAAGCGCCCTAGCGTCTGCTAGGGCGCTTTTTTTATGGTGCATCCCAGCCAATGGTGCAAAGCGCCGTGTTGGTGCATGAATATCGTGCATGCGAGCCACTGCGTTGCGCCATCTTGGTGCTAAGTCGCCTGAGTTGTGTTTTTTGTACACAGCTAAGTGATTGATTATATTTTTAATAGTGGCCTTTGTTCCACATTGGCGCACCCCTTGCAGTGTGTATAGCGACGTGTGAATACGAGTTGTAACTCGCGACCCACGAGTGGACGCACCAAGTGCCCCGTCGCCTCAATAACGACAACGCTTGGTCGCGGTACCCCAATAACGAGCCCCAACCATAAGGGGCGCAAGGAGGTTCAAGTGACCACACTGCAGCGCAAGACACACCCACGTACTCTTAGCCGTTTCGCCACTGCCCTCATCGCTGCCGCCGTGATGGGCGCCAGCGCGCAAGCGGTGGCCCAAGAAGATGATCCGATCAAAGTCGGTATTCTGCACTCGCTCTCCGGCACCATGGCCATCAGTGAATCCACCCTGAAAGATACCGTGGAAATGCTGATCGAACAGCAGAATGAAGCCGGTGGCCTGCTGGGTCGTCAGCTGGAAGCCGTGGTGGTAGACCCCGCTTCCAACTGGCCGCTGTTTGCCGAGCGTGCCCGCGAACTGCTGGCCCAGGAAGAAGTGGATGTGATCTTCGGCAACTGGACCTCCGTTTCTCGTAAAGCGGTGCTGCCAGTCGTGGAAGAGCTCAACGGCTTACTGTTCTACCCGGTGCAGTATGAAGGCGAAGAGTCGTCTGAAAACGTCTTCTACACCGGTGCCGCGCCTAACCAGCAGGCCATTCCTGCCGTTGAGTATTTAATCAACGAAGTGGGCATTGAGCGCTTCGCGCTGATCGGCACTGACTATGTCTACCCGCGCACCACCAACCGTATCTTAGAAGCGTTCCTGAAAGATGAGCACGGCGTGGCCGAAGAAGACATCATGGTCAACTACACGCCGTTTGGTCACTCGGACTGGCAGAACATCGTTTCTGAAATCCGCCGCTTTGGCGAAGAGGGCAAACCCACCGCCGTGATCTCCACCATTAACGGCGACGCCAACGTGCCGTTCTACCGCGAACTGGCTAACCAAGGCATTGATGCGGCGGATATCCCCGTCATCGCCTTCTCGGTGGGTGAGCAGGAGCTTTCCGGGATCGACACCGCACCGCTGGTGGGCCACCTGGCCGCCTGGAACTACTTTATGAGCGTGGACACCGACGCTAACTACGACTTTATCGACGCCTGGATTGAACATACCGGTGACGAAGAAGCGGTGACTAACGACCCCATGGAAGCGCACTACATCGGCTTCAACATGTGGGCCGAAGCCGTGCGTAAAGCGGGCACCACCGATGTGGACGCCGTTAAAGACGCGATCATCGGCGTGACCGTGCCAAACCTCTCTGGTGGCTACGCGGCGATGATGCCTAACCACCACATCACCAAGCCGGTACTGATTGGCGAAGTTCAGGATAACGGCCAGTTCGACATCGTTTGGCAAACGCCCTCTACCGTTGCAGGCGATGCGTGGTCGGATTACCTGCCGGGCTCACGTGACCTGATCGCTGATTGGCGCAAGCCCATGGAGTGCGGCAACTTTAACGTTGTGAACGGTTCTTGTGGTGGCAGCACCGCAGCAGAAGAAGCCGAAGCAGCACTCGCCGAGTAACTTTCGTCCCCTGCTGTGCCTGTGTAGCGGCGCAGCAGGGGAGCACGCTATCTCCCCCTATTCGATCACCAAAGGAAGAACCCCATGAGGCGTTTCCTTTCCTTGGGGCTACTGTGTCTGGTGTTGTTGAGCACCGCCATGACGGCACAGGCACAAAGTGACCCCTCGACCCCCGATGACCAAGCGGCGCTAGCGCTACTCAGCGCGCTGGATGTGAACTCCTATCGTGATAAAGGCGAGGCCATTACCGCTATTTTACAAAGCGACGATGAGCGCGCCCGCGACTGGCTGCAGGCGCTGCTGGATGGGCGCTTACAGCGCGCCGACGATGGCCGCTTTGTACTAGTACTTGATAACCGAGGCCGCGACTGGCCGGTGGCCGATGCGCTGACCAAAGAGTCGCTGGGCGACATGTCACGCCGTGACCTGGACCGTATCGGTATTAATAACGCGCTGCGTAATCAACTGCGCAGCGCCATCGCCGTGGTGGATCTCTACTCGCCTAACGTTGAGCGTCGTCGCTCCTCTGCGGATCGTCTGCTGGGCGAGGTCGACGGTGAGCTAGCCGAAACGCTCGAACCGGTGATTGCCGAGGCAGAAGATGATCACGTGCGCATGCGGCTCACCCAGGCGGTGGCGATTTACCGCGCTGAGCAGGGTGAGATGGCCGGCGTAGAAGCCCTCACCGGCAGCCTCCACCCCCGCGCCCGCGTGGCGTTAGGCCGTGCGGCGAACAGCGACGACCCGATTGTTGCCGATGCAGCAGCAGCGGCGCTGGCAGGCATTGAACAGCAGCTCAAGATTAACCGAGGCCTGGAGACGCTCTACTTCGGCTTGAGCCTTGGCTCGGTGCTGGTGCTGGCTGCCATTGGCCTGGCGATTACCTTTGGCGTGATGGGCGTGATTAACATGGCCCATGGCGAGCTGATGATGTTGGGCGCTTATACCACTTGGATGATGCAGCAACTGCTGCCCGGCCAGCCTGGGTTGGCGCTGATTCTTTCTATTCCGGCGGGCTTTATGGTGGCCGCCCTGGTGGGCATTGCCATTGAACGGGGTGTGATTCAGTTCCTCAAAGGCCGCCCGCTGGAAACCCTGCTGGCCACTTTCGGTATCAGCCTGATTCTTCAGCAGCTGGTGCGCACGGTGATTTCTCCGCTCAACCGTACTGTGGTCACGCCGGAGTGGATGAGCGGCTCGCTGGTGATCAACGACGCGCTCTCGCTGACCCTCAACCGTATGTACGTGCTGGGCTTTGCGCTGGTGGTGTTTGCCGGGCTGATGCTGATTATGCGCCGCACCCGCTTAGGGCTTGAAGTGCGTGCCGTGACCCAAAACCGCGCTATGGCGCGCTCGATGGGTATTCGCGCCACTCGCGTAGATATCATGACCTTTGCCTTGGGTTCTGGCGTGGCGGGCTTGGCGGGCGTGGCGCTCTCTCAGCTCACCAACGTGGGCCCCAACCTGGGCCAGAACTACATCATCGACTCGTTCATGGTCGTGGTGTTTGGCGGCGTCGGTAACCTGTGGGGCACGCTAGTGGCGGGGCTTTCGCTGGGGATTATCAACCAAGTGCTGGAACCTTGGGCGGGCGCGGTGCTGGCCAAGATTATCGTGCTGGTCTTCATCATTCTGTTTATTCAAAAACGCCCGCGTGGACTCTTCCCGCAGAAGGGCCGGGCTGCGGAGGGCTAACCTATGATGACGCAAGCAACATCCAGCCAGTTTTGGCTCACCCGCCCGTTCGGTGAGCGGGCCACCCAGACCTTTCTAGGCGTGCTGTTTGCCGCGCTGCTGCTGGTCACCGTGCTGCATTTGGCGGTGCCCCAGGGGCACCCGCTGCATGTGAACGCTTACACCGTTAACCTGTTTGGTAAGTACCTGAGCTACGCGCTGCTCGCCGTCGCGGTGGATCTGGTATGGGGCTATCTGGGTATTTTAAGCCTGGGCCATGGGGCGTTTTTTGCCATTGGCGGCTACGCCATGGGCATGTACCTGATGCGCCAAATTGGTGAACGCGGCACCTACGGCCACCCGGTACTGCCGGACTTTATGGTGTTCCTGAACTGGGAAAGCCTGCCCTGGTACTGGCATGGCTTCGATATGGCCTGGTTCGCTTTTGCCATGGTGCTGCTGGCACCGGGGCTGCTGGCGCTGGTGTTTGGCTTTTTAGCCTTCCGCTCACGGGTAACGGGGGTGTATCTCTCGATTATTACCCAGGCGCTCACGTTTGCCCTGATGCTGGCCTTCTTCCGTAACGAGATGGGCTTTGGCGGCAATAACGGCCTGACCGACTTCCGCGAGCTGCTCGGTTTTAACCTGCGTAGCGATGCCACGCGGTTGGGGTTGTTTATCGCCACCGGCGTGGCGCTGGCGCTGGGCTATATCCTCTGCCGGGCGATTGTGACCAGCAAGCTGGGCCGAGTATGTGTGGCCACGCGGGATGCCGAAGCGCGCACGCGCTTTATTGGCTACCGCGTCGAGCGCTTCCAGCTGTTTGTGTTTGTGGTGTCGGCCATGCTGGCGGGCCTTGCCGGGGCGCTTTATGTGCCGCAGGTGGGCATTATCAACCCCAGTGAGTTCTCGCCGCTGTTCTCGATTGAAATTGTATTGTGGGTCGCGCTGGGCGGCCGGGCCACGCTGTATGGCGCGGTGATTGGCGCTATTTTGGTCAACTACGCCAAAACCATCTTCACCGGCATTATGCCCGACGCCTGGTTATTCGCCCTGGGCGCGCTATTCGTGCTGGTCACGGTGCTACTGCCGAAAGGCGTGGCGGGGCTGTTAAGCCACCTCAAGCGCCGTAAAGAGGATGATCACCTACCCAAGGAGGCCGCCGTATGAGCCTATTACAGTCGCTAAAAGCGCGGGATCGGGTGTTTGAGTTCATGGCACCTGAAGCATCTCCGGTGGATGTCCGCCACGGTCCGATTCTGTATATGGAAGATGTCACCGTCAGCTTCGACGGTTTTAAAGCCATCAACAATCTCAACCTGACCATCGACGACGGCGAGCTGCGCTGCATTATCGGCCCCAACGGGGCCGGTAAAACCACCATGATGGACATCATCACCGGCAAAACCCGGCCCACCGAAGGCAGCGTGTGGTTCGGCAGCCGCCACAACCTGCTGCATATGAATGAACCGGAAATCGCCAGCCTCGGGATTGGCCGCAAATTCCAGAAGCCCACGGTGTTCGAAGCGCTCAGCGTATTCGAGAACCTGGAATTGGCGATGGCTGCCGACAAGCGCATCTTCCCCACGCTGACCGCCCGCATGACCGGGGAGATTAAAGACCGCATTGATGACGTGCTGGAAACCATCGGCCTGACCGCCCTGCGCTTTCAGCCCGCCGGGATTCTCTCCCACGGCCAAAAGCAGTGGCTGGAAATTGGCATGCTGCTGATGCAGCGCCCACGCCTGCTACTGGTAGATGAGCCGGTGGCCGGGATGACCGAACAGGAGATGGAACGCACCGCCGAGCTGCTCACGGGGCTGGCTGGCAAGCAGTCGGTGGTGGTGGTAGAGCACGACATGGGCTTTGTACGCTCGATTGCGCGCAAGGTAACCGTGCTGCACCAGGGCAGCGTGCTGGCCGAAGGCAGCATGGATCAGGTCTCCAATGACCCCAAAGTGGTCGAGGTGTATTTAGGGTCGGATGAAGAGGAGAGCGCCTGATGCTAGCGATTGAAAAGCTCAACCAGTTCTACGGCGAGAGCCATACGCTGTGGGACTTAGACCTAGACGTGCCCGCCGGGCAGTGCACCTGCGTAATGGGTCGCAACGGGGTGGGGAAAACCACCCTGATGAAAGCCATCATGGGGGAAGTGGCGGTCAAAAGCGGCCAGCTGCGCTACCAGGGTGATGGCAGCGAGATCGAACTCACCAAAAAAGCCGTGGAAGCACGCTCGCGCATGGGCATCGGTTTTGTGCCCCAAGGGCGGCAAATCTTCCCGCTACTGACGGTGGAGGAGAACCTGCGCACTGGGCTGGCTGCCCGGGGCGACGGGCTGAAAAAAATCCCCGAGCGCATCTACGAGCTGTTTCCGGTGCTCAAAGAGATGAAGCACCGCCGGGGCGGCGATTTATCCGGCGGGCAACAGCAGCAGCTCGCCATTGGTCGCGCGCTGGTGATCGAACCGAAGCTATTGATTCTTGATGAGCCAGGGGAGGGTATTCAGCCCAATATTGTCGCCCAGATTGGCCAGGTGATTCGCCAACTGATCAAAGAGGACGGCCTGACGGTGCTGCTGGTAGAACAGAAGCTACCCTTCGCCCGCAAGTACGCTGACCGCTTCGTGATCATGGATCGCGGCCGTCCGGTCGCCAAAGGTGAAATCAGTGAACTCTCTAACGAGCTGATTAAGCAGCACTTAACGGTTTAAGTTATCCACACCCGCTATTGCTGCGTTTTGCTTGTGCACTATCTATACCAAAGCCCTCCTTTTATATATCAAGGAGGGCTTATTGCTTAAAACCCTGCGCTAGGTTCGCATTGGCACTTTGGTTTTATGTGTAACATGGTGGGTTTCAACAATAATCGTTGGGTGGGGTATGCGTTATAAAGATAAACATCAGCTCGCCGCTGAGTGGCAAGCACTCTTAGAGCGTACGCCGGCGGCACTTCGCCAAGCGGTGGAGAGGTTGGTGGAATCTCGCCGCGACTATTTTGCGGATCGCTTCTACCGAGTCATGCTGGAAGACCCCCATGCCTCGCTATTTCTCTCCAACGACCAAGTGCAAAAACGTCTGCACCCCTCCATGCAGCGCTGGTTGAGCGCTATGTTTACTGTCGAGCACGCCGACTTTGAATCTTTGGTCGAGCAGCAGGAAAAAGTGGGGCAGGTGCATGCGCGTATCGATATTCCAGTTAACTTGGTACTTAACGGCGCACGGCAGTTAAAGCAGGCGCTTTATGAGCAGATTAATAACACCTTTAGCGCTGAACTCTCTTCTGGTGATGCAGCGGTTTACGTATCTGATCATATTGATATGGCGATGGAAATAATGAGCCATGCCTACTCCGTGGCGAATAATCGTAATGCCCGTACAGAGGAGGCGTATAAGCTGTTCTCGTTAACCCAGAGTATTGGCGATGAGCGCGAGCGGCAGCGTTCCGCGCTGTTGAATTGGGAAAACGCGCTTATGTTCGCCGTTGCGGCTCAACAGGCAACCAGCGCACTGCCCCGGTTAGCCAGCTCTGAGTTTGGGCTCTGGTATCACCATAAAGCGTGCCACGCCTTTGAGGGCGCGCCGGAAATAGCCACCATCTCTCGGCATGTTCACTTGGTGGATGAGGAGTGGCTCACTCAGTTAGCGCATCCAGACCGTCAGCACCGCCTTGCTGCACTGGGTAATATTCGCGATGCGGCCCGCACAATACTGATGCTGTTGGACGATATTCTGGATCGCGCCTCGGGGCTTGAGGCTGGCCGCGATAGCTTGACGCGCTTGCTGAATCGTAAATTTCTCTCGGTCGTGTTGAACCGTGAAATCGAACTCGCAAGGCGCTCGGAGAAGTGTTTTGCGCTGCTGATGGTGGATATCGATCACTTCAAGTCGATCAACGATACCCACGGCCATGACGCGGGCGATAACGTACTGCAGCAGGTCGCCAGCATTCTGGACCGCTCTACCCGAGGCGGCGACTACGTGTTTCGGATGGGCGGTGAAGAGTTTTTGATAATTCTGGTGGATACGGATCAAGACGGTAGCCGCTTGTTCGCCGAGCGGCTACGCCAAGCCGTGGCCAAAGAGCCGATGCTGGCGGCAGCAGATACACTGTTGAATGTCACGGTGAGTGTAGGGTTAACGCTTCATGATGGTCACCCAGACTACCAGCGTTCCATGCAGCGCGCCGACCAAGCGCTGTACCAAGCGAAACGCAGTGGGCGAAATCGGGTGGTGGTGGCGGCTTCCGCTGAGTAATATCGTGATCAGAGATAGGCTTTGGCTTTTTTACCGATGGAGAACGCTATGCTGATGCGCCGCTTTACGCTGTTAACCGCACTGTTTTTGATGTGTCCACCGCTGGTAGCTGCTCACCATGGCGGCGATCATTCTGGGGAAATGGCAGGCCACTCCTCTATTGAGGTAGTGCAACCCTGGACTCGCGCTACACCCCCCGGGGCTGGCGCAGGCGGTGGTTTTGTCACGCTCACTAATCACGGTGAGGGGGATGACACGTTAGTGGGAGCGACCAGTCCGCTGACTGAGCGTGTCGAGATTCACACCATGGAGATGGATGGCGATGTGATGCGCATGGCGCAGCTAACCGGTGGCATTGAGATACCGGCGGGCGAGAGCGTGACGCTCGCGCCGGGCGGTTTGCACTTGATGTTTATGGAACTGGGCTCACCCATTGTTGAGGGTGAGCCCGTACCCGTGACGCTGGAGTTCCAGCACGCCGAGCCCATTGAGATTGAGCTTCAGGTGCTGCCCGTAGGGGAGTCTCCGGAAGGTGGCCACCATGAGGGTGGCCACGGTCACTCCGCGCACTGAGCCAGCCCACTGCGTCAGCCTACCGCCCCGTTAGCCTTGGCGAGCGGGGCGGCGTTCCTGAAGTGGCCGCACGATCAGCCAGTCAATCATCAACATCACTAGCAGCGACGCGCCTACCAGCGGAAACAGCACGCCGCCAATCACGAGAAGGGCGATCAGCCCACGAAACACGCGTTTATCAGCGGGCAAGGGCGGCACGCCCATGGCCCCTGATGGGCGACGCTTCCACCACATCACGCCTGCGGACACGCACATCACGATGATGGCGATGCATACCGCCAGCAGGAAGAGCTGGTTGATGAGCCCAAACTCCTGCCCCAAGTGAACGTTAATCCCAAATTCCAGCCAGCGGCCTAGCGCGCCATAGTCGGCGTAGCTCATGTCGAGCAGCGGCTCACCGCTGTATTGATCGAGGTGAATCACGCGCTGCTGGGTTAAGTCATCGGGATAAATCGAGCCTGTATACACCCCGGCGGCCGTAGTTGGCAGATTGACGCTGTAGCCCTGCTGTAGGCCCAGCGCTTCTAACTGAGCCACTGCGTTGTTCAACCCAATGCGCGGGGCAGGCACGGCAGGTGGCGTTGATTCCGGCACTCGCGCCTGCTCCAGCGACCAACTGGTGCTGCCCTGGTCGCTTAAGTAAGCGTTGGACATCGGCACTTCCACGCGAACCCCCGTGGGGTAGCCAAAGTTGTTGCCGTTGGCCCACTGGTTGACCTGCCCGCCCCATACGCCCGACCACGGCATGCCGGTAATGGCCAGAAACACGATAAACCCACCGATAAAGATCCCCAGCACCGCGTGCAGGTCGCGCCAGAACACTCGGCTTTTGGGTTTGCCGCGCACGCTCACCACGCCGCCCCTACCGTTGCGCGGCCACCAGAGATAAATGCCGGTGGCGACCAGCAGGATCGACCAGCCCGCCGCTATCTCGATCAGCTTGCGCGGGGTTTGCCCGAAGAACTTGAAGCTATGCAGGTAGCGCACGGTCCACATCACCGTGCCCCGGTCGTCCAGCGCGCCCAGTACCTCGGCGGTGTAAGGGTTTACATACACCGCCAATCGTTCGCCGGTCAGGGCGTTAACGGTAATTTCAGCCGAACTTTCCGGCGTAGCGGGTGAGGTGTATTTCACCGCCGTGCCGGGGTGCTCCCGCAGCGCCGAGCTCACGAGTGAGGCGGCAGGCTGGGTGGCCTGCTGAACTTCTACGCGCTTGAGGTCAGAGTGGATCAGCGCATCCAGCTCGTCATCAAACAAATAGAGTGCCCCGGTCAGCGAGAGCGCGATTAAAAAAGGCAGGACTAACAGGCCTGCATAAAAATGCCAGCGCCAAACAGCGCGATACAGATCAAGCGACGCTTTGCGCGCTGTCTGTGTGGAACTCATTGTCGTCATGCACACGCTCCAAGCGCTCAAAGCACCGTGTTACCCGCACGCGGCGGCGCTCACACGGCGTTTAAGACGCGATATTTATTTGCCAGCCAAGCCCGTTTTTAGCTGGCCAGTTAGGTAAACCATTTGAGTGGTAAACCCGCTTAGTTAAATGACGTTTAACGAGGGTGGAGCGCGAGGATAAGCGTGGGGGTAGGCTTGTACCGCAGCAGCGTGCTGGGTAAAGGCCGTTGGCAGCGGCGTACGAGTGATAAAGGCCACGCTGCCAATGGCGGGTAAATGATGGGGGGCGGTCGGCGTGTTTTGCCATATACCGCAATAGTCACACTGGTGATACCAGTGGTGCAGCGGGTTATTGGCGTGAGATGACGGAGCAGGCGTCTCACACAGGTCAGTGCCGTCATGACCGTGCGCGTGAGCTGGGGAGTGCTCTGATAAGTGCTCTAGCGCGTGTTTTGAAGAGTGTTCTGAGGAGTGATCTAAAGAGCTAGCTTGCGCCTGCCATTGAGACAGTAGCGGCCCCGCAAATAGCAGGTAAATCGCAGCGAACGCTAAGTAGAGCGCTGTGCGATACCAAAAAGAGTCTGCTGAGCGGAAGTAATGCATCTACGGGATACGCATTGTGGGCTTCATGTTCGTTTCTTAACGAAATAACGGCGTCATAGTATCTGAAAGTGCCCCGTGGTTAACGCACCATTGTGCGGTTAATTGACACGTGACACGTCACTCTGTGTTGCTTAACCGTAGAGGGCCCGCACCGCAGCGGAATCAGCCGTTACTCAATCGTATAGTTAGCTGCCCCAAGGCCCGCCTCACTAAAGCGAATTTCTACAGGAAATTCCGAATTGCAGCCCTGAACCACCCACAGCTCCCGCCAGTACCGAGAACCTTCACTCCCCTGAGGCATCGCCAGCACGTAGGGTTGAAACGACTCAGGCTGCTGGCAACCCAGCGTAGCCACTTTGGCCGCCACGCCCAGCATCGCATCCTGAATCAACTGCTGGTTAGAGAGAGTGCCCTCCTGAAGCGCACCGCTGGGTAACGATTGTGCGGCGACATGGCTGCTCAGTAGGCTGAATAAAAACGGGGCAGAAAGACGAGCGGATAGGGTCATGGGTGTGCTTCTCAAGAGCGCGTAATGGCGGATTCACTGACTTTACCCCAACCTTTTATTTTTAAGCAAAGAATGATTTGTGGCGAAAAGCGTATGCCCAGGCGCTGTGTATATCGTCATGAGTGTTCCAATTTGGTGCAAATTGATCTTTCGGTGAGCTCTTTTGGTGCTTGGTTCAGCTTGATCTGTCAGCAATGGGGCGAGCGAGTACCCGCAGCGACTAGGAAGTATCGCCTTTCACCATTTTGGCGCATTCTTTGCATTTGTAAGGCAATGATTTATCCACAAGGAAGCGACAGCGCCCCATGATGTTGAGCGAACTCGCCCCACCCGCTGCTGGTTCCGGCCACCGCTTTGACGCCGAGCGCCGCTGGGCCGCCTCGCTGGCCCTGCGCTTTGCCAACCGCGATGGCGTGACCCGGTTAGTGCAAGCGCGCCACCAAGGGCCGTTACGGGTACAGCGCCCCTTCTACCCGGAAGGCAACCAGGAAGCGTGCCACGTTTACGTATTGCACCCGCCCGGCGGACTCGTGAGCGGTGATGCGCTGACCATCCGCGCCCATATCGAGCGCGATGCCCATGCGCTGCTCACTACGCCCGCTGCCAATAAACTCTACAAAGCCGACAGCCAAGGCGTGGCCTGGACACAGCACACCGAGCTGACGGTAGAAGAGGACGGCACCTTAGAGTGGCTGCCCCAGGAAACCATTGCGTTTAACGGCTCAAAGGGCGCTCAGCGCACTCATATCGCGCTGCAGGGCAATGCCCGCTGCCTAGGCTGGGAAGTGATGGCGCTCGGCCGCCCGGCCAGCGACCTGCCCTATGTCTCTGGGCGTATTGAACAGCACTTTCGCTTAACCCTAGATGGCAAACCGCTGTGGCTTGAACGCCAGCCGCTAGACCCCGCGCACCCTCGCTTTGCGGGCCGCTGGGGGCAGGGCGGCGCAACGGTGCAGGCCACGCTCTGGGCGGTGGGCATTGACGATGCCGCTGCGGCCATTGAAGCACTGCGCGAAGCGCTGCCGGATAACCCACGCTGGGCGGTAACCGTGCGCCACGGCGTACTGCTGCTGCGCTATCTAGGCACTTCTCGTAACGAAGCCTGGGCGCTGTGTGAACAGGCCTGGCACCTGCTGCGGCCGCGCTGGATTGAGCGCGAAGCGCATACGCCGCGCATTTGGCTAACCTAATAAGCAACACGCTGATAACGCTGGAGACACTTCATGGAACTGACCCCACGAGACAAAGACAAGCTGATGCTGTTTACCGCCGCCCAGCTTGCCGAGCGCCGCAAAGCGCGTGGTTTAAAACTGAACTACCCCGAAGCGGTAGCGCTGATCAGCTTTGAGATTATGGAAGGCGCACGGGATGGCCGCAGCGTAGCGGATTTAATGAGCTATGGCCGCGAGATCCTGACCCGAGACGACGTGATGGAAGGCGTGGCGGAGATGGTCGATGAAGTGCAGGTAGAAGCCACTTTCCCAGATGGCACCAAGCTGGTCACCGTCCACACGCCGATCAACTAACCGTCCCCCACTAGGAGAGCGCCATGATGTCCGGCCCAATGATTCCAGGACAGTATCAGTTACAAGAGGGTGATATCGAGCTGTGCGCGGGTCGCGAGCGTATCACCGTAGAGGTGGCCAACACCGGCGACCGACCCATTCAGCTTGGCTCCCACTACCACTTTGCCGAAGCCAACCCTGCGTTGGTGTTTGACCGAGATAAAACCCGTGGCTATCGCCTGGACGTCGCCGCCGGAACCGCCATCCGCTTCGAACCCGGCCAAACCCGCGAAGTCACGCTGATTCCGTTTGTCGGCAAGCGTGAAATCTACGGCTTCCGCGGCGATGTGATGGGTGCGCTGGATTAGCCAACGGCTTAATAAAGAACAACCGACGGTAGGGCGGGCATCGGCTGGGTGACTGTCTGCGCCATGGATGGCGCAGTCAAGCGTACAGGGATGTATCCACAGCGTGTCACACAGACGATGGCCGCCCAGCACTGGACTCAACGCTTGAGGCAGAGGCAAATATGAAACCGGTAAACAAAATCAGTCGGCAAGCCTACTCCGATATGTACGGCCCCACGGTAGGCGACCGCGTGCGTCTGGGCGACACCGAACTCTGGATCCAAGTCGAAAAAGACGCCACCCACTACGGTGAAGAAGTGAAGTTCGGTGGCGGCAAAGTCATCCGCGATGGCATGGGCCAAAGCCAGCGCCAGGATGCCACGGTGATGGATACCGTGATCACCAACGCGCTGATTCTAGACTGGTGGGGCATCGTCAAAGCCGATGTGGGGCTGCAAAACGGCCGCATTGCCGCCATTGGTAAAGCAGGCAACCCCGATACCCAGCCCGATGTGGAGATCGTGATTGGCCCCGGCACCGAAGTGATTGCAGGCGAAGGCAAAATCCTCACCGCCGGTGGCATCGACGCGCATATTCACTTTATCTGCCCTCAGCAGGTAGAAGAAGCGCTGATGAGCGGTGTCACCACTATGCTGGGCGGCGGCACTGGCCCCGCCACGGGCTCCAACGCCACCACCTGCACCCCCGGCGCTTGGCACATTGGCAAGATGCTCCAGGCCGTGGACGACCTGCCCATGAACATCGGCCTGCTCGGCAAAGGCAACGCCAGCCTGCCGGAAGGGCTCGAAGCGCAGTTGGAAGCGGGCGCGATGGGTCTCAAGCTCCACGAGGATTGGGGCACCACCCCCGCCTCGATTGATACCTGCCTGAGCGTGGCGGAAAAGTACGATGTGCAGATCGCCATTCACACCGATACGCTTAACGAATCCGGCTTTGTCGAAGACACTCTGGCGGCGTTTAAAGAGCGCGGCATTCACACCTACCACACCGAAGGTGCAGGCGGCGGACACGCCCCGGATATCCTCACCGCCTGCTCCAAAGAGTACGTGCTGCCGTCCTCCACCAACCCCACACGGCCCTACACGGTGAACACCATCGACGAGCACCTGGACATGCTCATGGTTTGCCACCACCTGGACCCCAATATTCCCGAAGACGTGGCCTTTGCCGATTCACGTATTCGCCGCGAAACCATCGCCGCCGAGGATATCCTCCACGACCTGGGCGTGATCTCGATGATCGCCTCCGACTCCCAGGCCATGGGGCGCGTGGGTGAAGTGGTCTGCCGCACCTGGCAAACCGCCCACAAAATGAAGGTGCAGCGCGGCCTGTTGCCGGAAGATGAAGCGTTGGGGGCCGATAACCTGCGCGCCAAGCGCTATATCGCTAAGTACACCATTAACCCCGCCATTACCCACGGCATCGCCCACGAAGTAGGCTCCATTGAAGTGGGTAAGCTGGCGGATTTGGTGCTGTGGAAGCCTGCCTTCTTCGGCGTCAAACCCGCGCTGATTCTGAAAGGCGGCATGATTGCCGGTGCGCCGATGGGCGACCCCAACGCCTCCATCCCCACGCCGCAGCCGGTGCACTACCGCCCCATGTTTGGCACCTTTGGCCGCGCCGCCAGCCAGACCCGGCTCAACTTTGTCAGCCAAGCGGCGATAGACGCAGGCATTAAAGAGCGACTGGGTCTACAAAGCACGCTTTCCGCCTGTAAAAACGTGCGCGGCGTGCGTAAAAAAGATATGAAGCTCAACGATGCCTGCCCTGAGCTCACCGTCGACCCGCAAACCTACGAAGTGCGCTGCGACGGCGAACTGCTCACCTGCGAGCCCGCGACCGAGCTGCCGCTGGCGCAGCGGTATCACTTGTTTTGAATGTAGGACATACCCCACGTGACACGAGAGCCGGGGGCAGCCCGTAGAGAGGGTCTTTTGCCAGGGATGGCAAAAGTAGCGTACAGGGAGGTATTCACAGCGCCCTCTCGTAGGGCTGCTCCCGGCGAGCCCCCCAAGGCTATAACAGGACGATATCGATGTTGAAACTGATTGAACGCCTCGGCCCCGTAGATGAGGACACCGCCAGCGACACGCTGACACTGCCCTTCGAGCTGCGCATTCGCGGCCGCTTAAAAGCCGAGAGCGACAGCGGCCAGCCGCTAGGGCTGTTTCTGGATCGTGGCCCCGTGCTGCGCGATGGCGAAGGCCTGAAAGCCGAAAATGGTGAGATCGTGCGCATTTGCGCCGCGATCGAACCCGTGGTGACCGCGCGAGTGAGCACTGGCTTACCGCTGGCACGGCTTGCTTACCACCTCGGCAACCGTCATGTGCAGCTCGCACTGGGTGAAGATGCGAAAGGCGGCTGGGTACGCTTCCCACCCGACCACGTCCTCGAAGAGCTGGCCGAGCTGCTGGGTGCCACACTTGAGCACCATAACGCCACCTTCGACCCCGAACCGGGAGCCTACAACCAAGTGGGTGGTGGGCATTCGCACAGCCATTCTCACTCCCACGACCAAGACCACGACCACGCGCATGAGCACCACCATGCCCACTGAGCAGCGCTCAGACCTCGCCCTGCTAGGGCTGATGCAGCTCGTCAGCCCCGCACTGCCCATTGGGGCTTTCGCCTTTTCCCAAGGGCTAGAGAGCGCCTTTGAACTAGGCTGGGTGAGTGATGAGCCAAGCCTCTCTCAGTGGCTATCCGGCGTGTTGGAGGATGGCCTGAGCCGCTGCGAGCTGCCGCTGATCGAGCGGCTGTATTGCGCATTTGAGCAGCAGGATGGTGCTGCGGTTGCGGCGTGGGACGAGTGGCTGGCCGCCACCCGTGAAACCGCGGAGCTGGCCGCCGAAGACAGCCGCTTGGGTGCATCGCTGAAGCGGCTGCTGGGCAGTCTCGACCTATTACCCAAAAATGAAGGGCTGCCCAGTGAAGACTCACTGACGCCCTTGCTACCGCCTCATGCAGGCTATGTCACGCTGTTTTCATGGGCGGCTTACCAACGTGGCATACCCGTTCGCCAAGCATTGCTCGGCTTTGTCTGGGCGTGGTTGGAAAATCAGTTGGCAGTCGCCTGTAAAGCCTTACCCTTAGGCCATACGGCGGCGCAGCGCATTATTGAACAGCGGCGCGGTGAGCTGGTCTCTGCGGTTGACCAAGCGCTACAGCTTGACGATGACGAACTCGGCCCCGCGCTGCCCGGCGTTGCGCTGGCCAGCGCCCTACACGAAACCCAATATTCCCGCTTGTTTAGAAGTTAATGAGCGCTGTTATTTAGGAGAAAAGAATGACTCACTGTTTACGCGTTGGCGTGGGTGGCCCGGTTGGTTCAGGCAAAACCGCGCTGCTCAAGCAGCTTTGTTCAGCGCTGCGGGACTACTACGATATCGCCGTGGTCACCAACGACATCTATACCCGCGAAGACGCCGACTTCCTGCTCAAGCACGATGCGCTGCCCGCGGATCGCATCTTGGGTGTTGAAACCGGCGGCTGCCCGCACACGGCGATTCGTGAAGATGCCTCCATGAACCTGGCGGCAATTGACGAACTGCACGCCCGTCATCCCAAGCTTGAGCTAGTGCTGGTGGAGTCCGGTGGCGACAACCTCTCGGCCACCTTCAGCCCCGAGCTGTCTGATTTAACGCTCTACGTGATCGACGTCTCGGCAGGCGACAAAATTCCCCGCAAAGGCGGCCCCGGCATTACCAAATCGGACCTGTTGATTATCAATAAAATCGACATTGCCGAGCAGGTTCACGCCTCGCTTGAGGTGATGGAACGCGATTCGAAAAAAATGCGCGGTGAGCGTCCCTTCGTCTTCACCAACCTCTACGACGGTGTAGGCCTTGAAGAGATTATTCGCTTTATCCTAGATAAAGGCATGCTGGACGAGCGCCGCCCCCAGGCGGCAACGGCGTAACCTTTAGGCTGCTCAAACCTCGCCGCATAAAAAAGCTGCCCAGCTTCGCGTTAGCGAAGCTGGGCAGCATTGTTTTGTGGATGGCAGCGTGCCAAAACGGGCCGTCCCTGGCCACCACTTCGCTACCATGAACTGATAACCGATTGATAACCTTAACCTAGGTTATGAAACCGCGTTTATTGAGTTAATGAGTTGTTCATAAAGCAAAAAAATGCCCCCAGATGGCTAAAGCTAGTGGCGCCTAGGTCGATAATAAATTTACAAAAATTCAAACATCTGACCACGACCCACTGGAAGATACGCAATGGCGAGCCCTCCCTCTACGATGAAAAAACGCAGTTTAAGTCTCCAGATGAAAGTGTTGATGCTCGTGCTACTCCCTTTGCTGCTCGTCACGGTGGCACTGGTAGCTTTCGATGCCTACAGTCGTATTCAAGATACCCAAGAAACGCTTGTTGAGCAGCGCGAGATGCTGATTGAAGAGCGTCGCAACGCTGTGCGCGATATCGTCCAGATGGCGACCACCGCGATTGCACCTATTTACGACCAAGCGGGCGCTAATGACGCCGACGCCAAAGCGCAGGCGGCGGATATGCTTCGCGCCATGCGCTTTGAAGGCAATAACTATGTCTTTGTTTATGAATACGACGGCACCAATATCGTGCTGCCGTTTTCGCCTGACCGCCAGGGCACCAATTTAATCGACCTGCAAACCCCCAATGGCGACTACCTGATTCGCGATATGATCCGTATTGCCCAGTCAGGCGGTGGTTTCTATGAATACCCCTGGGAGTACCCCGGTACCAGCGATGTGGAGCCGAAGCACTCCTACATTGACCGCCTCGAAAAATGGGGCTGGATGCTTGGGGCAGGTGTTTATGTCACGGACGTAGACGCCGCGGTAGCTGAGCTTGAGGCCGCGGCAAATGCGGACCTACGAGACTCGATTATCTTTGCCGCGCTGTTAGGCGCTGTTCTGTTTGCAGTGGTCGCTCTGTTAGCAGTGGGCGTCGTGCGCCGCATTGTTGGGCCCATTAAGCGTACCGCCAGCGCAATGAACGATATTGCCCAAGGCCGGGGTGATTTAACCCGCCGCCTCTCGGTGGAAAGCAACGATGAAGTGGGCAACCTAGCCGTTCAGTTCAACGCCTTCGTTGGCCGTATGCAGGATACCCTGCTCGACGTACGTCGCAGCACGGTGAGCGTTTATCACTCGGCGGGTGAGATCTCTCACAGCTCCGAAGAGCTGGCGACCCGCACCGAGCAGGCCGCCGCGAATTTGCAGCAAACCTCGGCCTCGATGGAAGAGATTACCTCTACCGTGAGCCACAGCGCGGATAACGCCCAGCAGGCGAATAAGTTAGTGCAGTCCACCGCTGAAGTGGCCCATCAGGGCGAAGCGGCGATGGAGCAGGTTGAGCGCACCATGCGCGATATCAACGACTCTGCCACGCGCATCAGTGAAATCATCACCATGATTGATGCGATTGCCTTCCAGACCAATATCCTTGCCTTGAACGCCTCGGTAGAAGCCGCTCGCGCGGGTGAACATGGCCGTGGCTTTGCGGTGGTGGCGGAAGAAGTCCGCACGCTGGCCAGCCGCTCAAGCAACGCCTCTAAAGAGATCCGTGGGCTGATTGATGCCTCGGTGCAGCATACCCATAACGGCACGGAGCTGGTGCGCAACGCCGGAGCCACCATGCGTGAGATCGTCGAAAGCGTCTCGAAAGTAACTGACGTGATTGGAGAAATTAGCGCTGGGGCCAAAGAGCAGAGCAGCGGTATCGGGCAGATCAATACCGCCGTTGCCGAAATGGACACCATGACGCAGCAGAACGCGGCCATGGTGCAGGAATCCACCACCGCTGCGGCAGATATGCGCCGCCATGCCGAGCATCTGAACGAGCTGATCAACTCGTTTGTGCTGGGGGAAGGTGCGCCCGCTCCGCGTCAATCAAAAAGCCCATCGCGCCAAGCGCTGCCCACCAGCAGCGCGGGTGCAAGCCAAGAGCTAAAGCGCCCGGCGCTCTCCTCTAAACCGGCACCCGCCAAAGGCAGCGAAGACGACTGGGAAGCGTTTTAAGCCTGACGCTGACGCAGGTGGTTGATCACACCACCTTGGGTAATCAGCTCCCGCTGGCGGGAGCTGAGCCCATGATGCAGCGTTATCTCCCCCTTACCGGGGATATGCGCGGTGAGCGTCGCCCCACTTTCCAACTGCGCGTAGAGATCCTCGATCACTACGCGGTCACCTTGCGCTAGCTGTGCGACATCTTCATCACGGGTAAAGGTTAACGGCAGCGCACCAAAGCAGATCAAATTTTGCCAGTGAATACGCGCAAAACTCTTCGCCACCACCACCTGTAGCCCTAAGTAACGCGGCACCAGCGCGGCATTTTCTCGGCTGGAGCCTTGCCCATAGTTGGCCCCGCCAATAATCACGTGCCCGCCCTGAGTACGGGTGCTTTCTGCGCGCTCGGCATAGCTTGGGTCGACCGCTTCAAACGTGAACGGTGCCGACGCATACACGCTGCTCCAATACGGCAGCACCCGCTGCCCGGCAGGCATAATGTCGTCGGTGGAGATGTTATCGCCCGCCACCAGCAGCACGGGTACATCCAAATGGTTAGGCAGAGGGGAAAGCTCTGGCAGGGCCGGGGTGTTCTCGGTTTTTTGCAGCGCTTTTAGCTTTGCCTCATGGGGCGGCAGCGGCGCATTAAACAGCGCGCGGTTCACTTCGATGTTGGCGGGCTCCTGGGGGCGCGGGTAGGGCATGTCGAGAGTGCGCGGGTCGGTAATCTCCCCCGCCAGTGCTGAAGCCGCCGCGGTTTCTGGGCTGCACAAAAACACGCTGTCCTCCCGCGTGCCGGAGCGCCCTGGGAAGTTGCGCGGCACGGTGCGCAGGCTGTTGAGCCCCACCGCCGGGGCCTGGCCCATACCAATACAGCCGTTACAGCCTGCCTGGTGCAGCCGTGCGCCGCTGGCGACCAAGTCGGCTAAATAGCCTTGCTCAATCAGCGTGGTTAGCACTTGGCGGGAAGAGGGGTTGATGTCCAGCGAGACCCCATCGGCCACCTGCTTGCCGCGCACGATTTCGGCCACCACGGCAAAGTCACGAAAGCCTGGGTTGCCTGATGAACCGATGTACGCCTGATGCAGTGGCTGGCCTGCTGCCTCCCGCACGGTGACCACGTTATCGGGGCTGGAAGGCAGCGCAATCATGGGCTCCAGCTTGCTGAGATCGAGCGTCTCGTGAAGGTCGTAGTGGCAGCCGGGCTCGGCGGCCAGCGCGACCCAATCGGCTTCCCGGCCCCGGGAGGCTAAAAAGCGCCGGGTCTCGTCATCACTGGGGAACACCGTGGCCGTGGCCCCCATTTCAGTGCCCATGTTGGCCAGCACATGGCGGTCCATGGCGGAAAGGTGCGCAAGCCCCGGCCCGTAATACTCAATCATGGTGTTTTTGCCGCCTGCCACGCCGTGGCGGCGCAAAAGCTCCAGCACAATATCCTTGGCTGAGACCCAGTCAGGCAGTTGCCCTTCAAGCTTAATACCCCAGATTTTCGGCATGGTGATGTACAGCGGCTCGCCCGCCATCGCCATGGCCACTTCAATGCCGCCTGCACCAATCGCCAGCATGCCGAGTGCGCCCGCCGCCGTGGTGTGGCTATCGCAACCCACGATGGATTCACCGGGCACGCCAAAGTTTTCCATATGCACCGGGTGGCTAATGCCGTTGCCTGGGCCGGAGTACCACACCCCAAAGCGCTCGCAGGCGCTCTTTAAAAACAGGTAGGTTTCGGCATTTAGGTTATCGGCCTGTACAAGGCCATGGTCGATGTACTGCACGCTGGGCTCGGTATGCACCCGGTCAAGCCCCATGGCTTCTAGCTCTAGCATCACGAGGGTGCCTAACACGTCTTGCAGCAGGGCTTGGTTAATGCGCAGGGCAATTTCACTGCCGGGGGTTAGCTCGCCGCTGACCAAATGGCGCTGAATTAATTGCTGGGCAAGGTTTAACGGTGGAACAGGGGAGGAGTTAGACATGGTTAATCACCAGATTATCGTTGTTATGGATCACACGGTTATGCAGGGATGCGGGAAACACGTTTTCAGGGAAGGGCGTAACAGCGGTCCGCGCTGCCCGCTTTCACCACTTGGCCCGGCGTCTCATGGCCGATCAGCTCGGGCAGGGTGGCGGAAATGTCCAGTAGCGCAGGCAGGTTTACGCCGGTGGCAACGCCCATTTGTTCGAACATATGCACTAAGTCTTCGGTGCACACATTGCCCGTGGCACCGGGGGCAAACGGGCAGCCGCCCAAGCCACCTAGCGAGGCGTCAAAGCGGGTAATGCCCGCTTGCCACGCCGCAAGAGCATTCGCCAGCCCCATGCCACGGGTGTTGTGGAAATGCAGCGTAAACGGCACGTCGGGAAAGCGTTCCAGCACTTGGCGGCACAGCGCCTCTACCTGGGCGGGGTTTGCCACGCCGGTGGTATCGCACAGCGTGACGCCTTCCACCCCCAGCGCCAGCTGCTGCTCAATGAGGGTGAGCACACGCGCTTCAGGCACCTGCCCTTCAAACGGGCAGCCAAAGGCGGTGGAGAGCGAGGCATTGATAAAGACGCCGCTACCGCGCACCGCCTGAATAATGGCGGCAAACTGTGTCAGCGACTCCTCCGGTGTCATGCGCAGGTTCGCACGGCCGTGGGCGTTGCTGGCCGACATCACCAGATTGATCTCATCCACGCCGCAGGCCAGCGCCCGCTCGGCACCTTTTAGGTTGGGTACCAGCACCGTGACGTCCACACCCTCGCGGCGCTGAATGGCGCTTACCACCTCAGCGGCGTCGCGTAGGTTGGGTATGGCTTTAGGAGAGACAAACGAGGTCGCTTCGATACGGGCAATGCCGGTGGTGGTTAACGCATCGATCAGCGCGATTTTCGGCTCGGTGGGGATAAAGCGCTCTTCGCTCTGAAAGCCATCGCGGGGGGCTACTTCGTTGATTTGTAACGTCGTCATGGGGTTCTCCACTTAAATAATGCCTGCCTGACGCAGCTTGTCGCGGGTGGCGGCATCAATGCCCAGCTCCTCCAGCACGTCATCGGTGTGCGCGCCCAGCTGTGGCCCGCCTTGCCCAAGCCTGCCGGGGGTGGCGCTCAGTTTAGGCAGCACGCCCGGCACTTTGAGCGGGCGGCCATCGGCGCGGGTAACGGTTTGAATCATCTCGCGGGCAAGGTAGTGGGGGTCGTTGGCAATATCGGCAGCGGTGTAGGGGTAGCCTGCCGGTACGCGGGCGTCGTCTAAAGCGCTAAGGATGTCGTCCCGGTGGCGGGTTTGGGTCCAGGCCTCAATAGCAGCGTCTATTTCATTGGCGTGTTGGCTGCGGCCATCGTTGTGGGCCATGGCGGGGTGGTTGGCTAAATCCTCTCGGCCAATCACACCCATCAAGCGCTTGAAGATGCTGTCGCCATTACCGGCAATCAGCACGTACTCGCCTTCGCGGGTGCGGTAAGCATTCGAGGGCGTGATGCCGGGCAGGGCGCTGCCGCTGGGCTCGCGCACGTGGCCGGTGGCATCAAACTCTGGCAGCAGGCTCTCCATCATGGCGAACACGGATTCATACAGGGCGACATCAATCTCTTGCCCTAAACCGCTGCGCTGGCGCTCTTGCAGGGCCAGCAGCGTGCCAATCACCGCGTAGAGCGCCGAGAGCGAATCGCCAATGCTGACCCCCACGCGTACCGAAGGCTCGCCCGCGTGGCCGGTCAAATAGCGCAGCCCGCCCATGGCTTCACCAATCACCCCAAAACCGGGTTTATTGCGATAGGGTCCGGTTTGGCCAAAGCCTGACACGTGCACCATGATCAGCTTGGGGTTAATCGCCGCCAGCGCCTCATAGCCCAGCCCCCAGTTTTCCAGGGTGCCAGGGCGGAAATTTTCGACCACCACATCGGCTTCGGCGGCTAAGCGGCGCACCACGTCTTGGCCCTCTTGGCTGCGAAGATCAAGCGTCACCGAGCGTTTTGTGCGACTTTGTACATGCCACCACAGCGAGGTGCCTTCTTCGAGAATGCGCCACTTGCGAAGCGGGTCGCCAGTGCCGGGCGGCTCGATTTTGATCACATCGGCACCAAATTCACCCAGCAGTTTGGTGGCAAACGGGCCGGCAATGAGCTGGCCTAGCTCTACGACTTTAAGTCCATCGAGGGGAAGCTGGCGGGTGGTCATAATAAAAGCTCCTGGTAACGCCCATCATCCAAGCAGGTGGGATGCTTTGTTTGCCATTTAGCATCAGTGAGCAAGCGCACCACCACAATTAGGCAATCAGGAACCACGCGTTCGTCAGTGGCGAACCCTAACCACTATGTGGGTACCACGATGCTGCGATTTGATTTTGTAACGCTGAGACTGTTTGTGGCGATTGCCGACGAAGGGCGTTTAACCGCCGCAGCCGAGCGTGAGCATTTGGCGCTGGCAGCGGTGAGTAAGCGGGTGAGCGATTTAGAAACGCTGGTGGGTACCGAGCTTCTGTATCGGCGGCCGCGCGGCGTAGAGCTAACCCCGGCGGGGCGCGCTTTTTTGCACCACGCCCGGCGTATTCTGGAAGACGTGGCGCGGCTACAGGCGGAGCTCAGCGAGTATGGCGAAGGGGTGCGCGGGCATGTGCGCATTCACTCCAACACCTCGGCCATTATTGCGTTTTTGCCCCAGGATTTAAGCGCCTTTGCCGTCGAGTACCCGCAAATCAAAATCGATTTGCAGGAGCGCACCAGCAGTGAAGCGATCACCGCCGTGCGCGATGGAGTGGCGGATATCGGCATCTTTGCCAGCCATGTCGCCGCCGATGAGCTGGAAGTGCGTCCCTATCGGCGTGATCAGTTGGTGCTAGTGACCCCTTACGATCACCCGCTGGCGGTGCATGACAAGCTCTACTTACACCAGGCGGCCGAGTACGACTTTGTCGGCTTGCAGCAGGATACTTCGCTGCAATCCCTGCTCCATGAGCAGGCAAGCCAGGCGGGCCGAACCCTGCGCATGCGCATTCAAGTGCGCAGCTTCGACGCTATTTGCCGCATGATTCATTTCGGTATGGGCATCGGCGTGCTGCCGCAGCGCACGCTGTACCGCGACTTGAACGACCTCAAATTACGCATGATCCCGCTCGCTGACGAGTGGGCCACCCGTGAACTGGTGATTGGTATGCGCCACTACGCGGCTCTGCCCGTGGTCGCCCGCCACTTGGTCGACCACTTGCTAACCCCCTCAGGCCCAACAGGAGAGACCCCATGACAACAGGCATCGCCCACGAAATAAAAGCGCTCACCTTTGATGTGTTTGGCACGGTAGTAGACTGGCGCAGCAGCGTGATTCGCGAAGGCGAACAGCTGAGCCAAGCCAAAGGGCTGAGCGTCGATTGGGCACGGTTTGCCGACGAGTGGCGGGCAGGCTATGCCCCAGCGATGAACCGCGTGCGCCAGGGGGAGCTGCCCTGGACCAAGCTGGATGACCTGCACCGTATGACCCTCGACCGGCTGCTGATCAGCTTTGGGATAGCCGAGCAGCTAGACGAGGATGAAACAGCGCACCTGAACCGCGTGTGGCACCGCTTAACGCCCTGGTCAGACAGCGTAGAAGGCCTATTGCAGCTAAAACAGCGCTTTATATTGGCAACGCTCTCCAATGGCAACGTCTCGCTGCTGGTGAACATGGCACGCCATGCCGAGCTGCCCTGGGACTGCGTGCTCTCCTCTGAGCTTGCCGGGCACTACAAGCGCGACCCGCAGGTGTACCACATGGCGGCCAATCTCCTCAGCCTGAAGCCGTCGCAAATACTGATGGTGGCCGCCCATCAAGATGATTTACAGGCTGCCCACCGGGAGGGCATGCGCACCGCTTTTGTGAAGCGCCCGCTGGAGTTTGGGCCAGACGCCACGCCAGATTTAAGCATCGACCCCTGCTTTGACTTCGTCGCAGAAGACCTCCTCGACTTGGCGCGGCAGCTCTCATGAAACTCGACCCCACCTCTCTCAAGCTGTTCGTGAAAGTGGCCGAGCTGGGTACCATTACTGGGGCAGCCGACGCCTCGTTTATGGCCACTTCGGCCGTGAGTAAGCGCCTCAGCGAGCTGGAGGCGTACTTCAATACGCCGCTGCTCAAGCGCAATAATCGAGGCATCGAACTGACGCCTGCGGGGAGTGCGCTGCTGAATCTTTCTCGGGGCGTGCTGCACAATTTAGAAGACCTCGACCTGCAAATGCGCGACTACGCCAGCGGCCAGCGGGGCATTGTGCGGGTGTTTGCCAATATGTCGGCCATCACCCAATACCTGCCCCAGGAGATGCGCGCCTTTTTTGAGCAGCACCCGGATATTGGCGTGCAGCTTGAAGAGAAAGTCAGCCCGATCATCACCCGCGAAGTGATGAACAATAACGCCGACATCGGCGTGTGCGCACAGCTTCACCACGGCTATGACCTGATGGAATTTCCCTACCACGTGGATGACCTGGTGCTGGTAGTGCCGCAGCAGCACCCGCTGGCGCAACGGGAGAGGGTGTTCTTCCGCGAGTGCTTAGACTACCCCCACGTGGGGCTGCACACCGCCAGCGCGATTAACCTTGAAATTATGCGGGCGGCCAGCATGGCCAACAAAACCCTGCGGATTCGTATTCAGGTCACCAGTTACGATGCCCTGTGCCTGATGGTGCAGGCGGGGCTGGGCGTAGGCGTGCTGCCCCGTGGGGCGATTCGTCAGTACGTGGATGGCCTCAACGTGAATGTGCTATCGATTCAAGACGAGTGGGCGCGGCGCAAACTGAGCATTTATGTCAAAGATTTAGACCGGCTTTCTATGGCGGCGCGGGTGCTGGTGGAGCATTTTATTCAGGCCGCCAGCGGCGCTTCTTCACCGTCTTAAAGCGACACCGCTTGCGCTGCTTTCGCGATTGGAGAAGGCAGGTTCATCAATCACCAATATACAGCTCTCCGGTTTGGCGTTATCACTTTAGTCACCGCTAAGCGACTCCCCTTGCTTACTCGGTTATCGGGAGAGGTGCAGGTAAGGCCTCCCACAGCACACAACATCACAACATGCTTCCCGACGCGTTGAGGACTAACAATGACTAAATTAACACTACGCCACTTGCTTCCCGCTTCAATCCTGGCCGTCAGCGCCCTGACAGCCGCCACTGCCCAGGCGCAAACCGCACTGAACATGGGCTCGGTGCCCACAGGCACAGGCTGGTTTTTCGGTATCTCTGAAGGCGCTCGGGTTATCAGTGCCAATACGCCCTACGAAATTACCGTACGTGAAACCGGCGGCACCCGCGAAAACGCTATTCGCCTCACCAACGGCGAGCTAGACCTGGCCTTTACCGAAGCGCTGGTGGGCTACGAGCAGTACAACGGTGAAGGTCGTTTTGCCGATATGCCCAACCCCAACGTGCGCTTGGTGTATTGGATTGCGCCTTCCACCATGCACTGGGCGGTACGCCAGGATAGCGATATTGAGACCTTTGAAGACCTCAACGGTGAGCGCTTTAACCCCAGCAGCATCGGCGGTGGCGGCGAGTACATCACCGAGCAGGTGTTTGGCATCCTGGGCATTGAACCCGATTTCCAGCGCATGCGTGTGAACGATGCGGCGGAAGGGGTCACCGATGGCCGACTCGTGGGCTTCAGCTACAACGGCGTGCCGCCGATTCCACTCTTTACGGAAGTGCACTCCTCGCGCCCGCTGCAGCTGCTGTCGCTGTCTGATGAGCAGGTAGCGAGCGTGACTGCTGAACTGCCGTTTCTCTCGCCAACCGTGATTCCTGCCGACACCTACACCGGCATGAGTGAAGCGCAGTCGCTGGGTATTTACATGGGCATCGCGGCTACCACCGACCTAGATGCTGACACCGTGTATGAACTCACCAAAGCGTATTGGGAAAACCACGACCAAGTGGCCGCCTCTTTCAAACCTGCGGGCAGTGTCGACCCCCAAACTGTGATCGATACCGCGACCTTCCCGCTGCATGCTGGCGCGCTGCGCTACTACCAGGAATTAGGGCTGGAGATCCCCGCCGAGATTATTCCGCCTGAAGCGCAGTAACCCGACCGTGCGCCCCGCCGATGTGCTCGGCGGGGCGGTTTGCTATTAGCCTGACGCGCTGCCTAGCCTCCCCTTGATAGGCGGCGCGGGAGTCCCCCCATGGAAACCGCAAAAGAGTCTGTTGTTGAAAAATACCAGGAGGATGCAGGCAAGCGGCAGCTTACCGGCTTCTGGTTTATGGTGGCCCGCACGGCGGCGGTGGCAATGGCCATTTTCCACCTCTATACCGCCGTCACTGGGCCCGTGAATACCCAAAATGCGGTGCACCTGCTGTTTGCACTGCCACTGATTTTTCTTGCTTACCACTGCCGCGTACGGGATACCCAGCGCATTCCGTGGTTCGATATCATCCCGATTCTATTAAGCGTGGTGATCAGCGCCTATTACGTTTATCACTTCGACCGCATCATTTATCAGCTGGGCTACTTAATGCCCACCACCTTGGATTTAGTGCTGGGCGTTAGCGCGATTCTACTGCTGCTGGAAGCCTGCCGCCGAGCGATTGGCTTAGCGTTTCCGATTCTGGTGCTGATTGCGCTGGCTTATGCAGCCTTTGGGCAACACCTGCCCGGCGTATGGGGTCACGGTGGGTTCCGCTGGGATGACCTGGTCGCCACCTTCTATTTAGGCCCAACCGGCATTTTCGGCAGCTTAATGCGCACCTCGTCCACCGTGATTGTGGTGTTTATTATGTTTGGCGCGCTGCTGGTGACCACTGGTGGTGGCGACACCTTTATGCGTCTCTCGACGGCCGCCACGGGCGGTATGGCGGGCGGCCCTGCAAAAGCGGCCACGCTGTGTAGCGCCATGTTTGGCAGCATTAGCGGCAGCACCGCCGCCAACGTTGCGACCACGGGCGTCTTCACCATTCCGTTGATGAAGAAAAACGGCTACAGCGCACGCTTTGCCGCCGCCACCGAGGCCTCTGCCTCAACCGGTGGGCAAATTCTGCCACCGATTATGGGCGCCGCAGCGTTCGTGATGGCCGATGTTATCTCTACCAGCTACCTGGATATCATCAGCGCCGCGCTGATCCCTGCGCTGCTGTTCTACCTTGCCATTTGGATGAGCGTTCACTTTGAAGCCAAACGCCTGGGGTTGAATCCGATTCCGAAAGACCAGCGCCCGACGCTGCGCGAGGGGCTGCTGAATGTGGAAACCCTGCTGCTGCCGCTGGTGGTGCTGATTACCATGCTGGTACTGCGCTACACGCCGACCACGGCAGCCGTGGCAGCGTACTTTACTGCGATGGTGCTGTATCTGGTGTCGCCGCGCAGCCCAGGCACGCTTTGGGAGCGGGTGAAGTCGCTACCGGCCGCGCTGGAAGCAGGCGCAATGACCGCCGCGATGATTGCGGTGATTATCGGCAGCGTGGCGATTATCGCGGCCGTGATCAGCCTGACCGGCCTGGGCTTGAAAGTGTCCTCGCTGATTCTGATGGTAAGCGGTGGTGATGTACTGGTGACTCTGCTGCTGGCGATGGTGGTGGCGATTATTCTCGGCATGGGCTTACCCACCGTGGCGGCGTACATGCTGGCGGCATCGGTGGTGGCGGCGGCGTTTGTTGAGGCAGGCTTGCCCAGCCTTTCTGCCCACCTGTTTATTCTCTACTTTGCGATCCTTTCGGGGGTAACGCCTCCGGTGGCACTGGCGGCCTATATTGGCGGCGCGATTGCGGGCTCCCACTGGTTCCGTACCGCACTGACGGCGACGAAAATTTCCTTGGGCGGCTTCCTGATTCCGTTTATGTTTGTCTATCATCCGCCGCTGCTCGGGCAGGGCACCACGCTGGAAATCGCCATGGCGGTGGCCTCGGGCGTGCTGGGTATTATTGCCTTGGCGGCCTCTACGATAGGCTACTTTGCCCGCCCCTGTTCCTGGGTAGAGCGCGGCCTGCTGCTGTTTGCCGCGTTAATGCTGATTAACGGCCAAGCCATTACGGACGTGGTGGGCATTGCCGTGATCGTAGGGATCTTCGCCTGGCAGCGGTTTTTCAGCCACGCTGCTAAAGGGGGCCGCCCTTTAGCGCGCTCACCGAGCAAGGAGCCGCTTTAATGCACATTGTCATCCCCGATGATTACCAGGACTGCGTGCGTGAACTCGATGCCTTCGCCAAGCTGGCGGGGCACCAGGTCACGATTTACACCGACACCGTGAGCGATGAAGACGAACTGGTCGAACGCTTCAAAGACGCCGATGCGCTAGTGCTGATTCGTGAGCGCACGCCGATCACCGCGTCTTTGCTGGCGCGGTTGCCCAAGCTCAAGCTGATCAGCCAAACCGGCGGCGGCGCGGCGCATGTGGACATGGCTGCCTGCCGCGAGCACGGCGTGGTGGTGCTGGCAGGCACCGGTTCGCCCTATGCGGCGGCGGAACTCACCTGGGGGCTGGTGCTCTCTGCCATGCGGCGCATTCCTGAAGAGGTGGAAAACCTTAAAGCAGGCCGCTGGCAGCGCACCTTGGGCACCGGCCTGAAAGGGCGCACGCTGGGCGTATTTGGCTACGGCAAAATTGGCCAGTTAGTCGCCCGCTACGGCCAAGCGTTTGAAATGAACGTACTGGTATGGGGCCGCGAAGGCACCCGCCAGCGGGCCGCAGCGGCAGGACTTGAGGTCGCGGCCTCGCAAGAGGAGTTCTTCAAACGCAGCGACGTGTTAAGCCTACACCTGCGCCTAAACCCGGAAACCCGCGGCATCGTCACAGCGGCGAATTTAGCCAGCATGAAGCCCACGGCGGTGCTGGTGAACACCAGCCGCGCGCCGTTAGTGGAGGCGGGTGCGTTAGAGGCCGCGCTAAAAGCCGGGCACCCCGGCATGGCGGCGGTCGATGTGTTTGATGAGGAGCCAGTGCTTGAACATACGCTGCTGGCGCTGCCCAACTTCCTGGCCACGCCGCACCTGGGCTACGTAGAGAAAGATAGCTACGAGCTCTACTTTGGCGATGCGTTTGAGAACGTGCTGGCGTTTGACGCAGGCACGCCAGGGCGTAACTTGGCGGAGGAGGGCTAAGCCATGACCTCACTCAGTGACGCAGAGCGTTCTTTAGAGAGCAAACGGCAGGCGTTAAACCCCGATGGGTTAGCCACCCGCCGGGAAGTGTTAGGGGATGAGTACGTCGACGCTGCGCTGGCCCAAGCCGATGAGTTTGGCTGGCCGATGCAAGAGCTAGTGACGCAGCAGTGTTGGAACGATATCTGGAATCGTCCTGGCCTTGAGCGGCACACCCGCAGCCTAATTAACATTGCCATGCTGGTGGCGCTCAACAGGCCCCACGAGCTCAAAGTGCACGTACGTGGGGCGCTGAATAACGGCTGTAGCGAAGAGCAAATCCGCGAGGTGCTGCTGCAGTGCGTGCCCTATTGCGGCTTCCCTGCCGCGATAGATGGGCTACGCACGGCCCGCGAGGTGATTAACGCGGCGCGTCAGCCCGACCAGCCCAGCAGTATGGGCACGTAAACCACCAGTAGCAGCACGCCAATTAGCCCTAGCAGGTAGGGGATAATGGCGCGGGTAATCCGCTCTAGCGGCAGTTGGGTGACGGACGACGCCACGTAGAGGTTGATCGCCACGGGTGGGGTAATCATGCCAATCGATAGCCCCACCACAATGATCAGCCCGAAGTGGATCGGGTCGATGCCCAGCTGCAGCACCAGCGGCAGCAGCACTGGGGTCAGAATGATCAAAGCGCTGGCCGTTTCGATAAATACCCCGGTCAGCAGAATCACCGCCACCACCAGCAGCATAATCACGTAAGGGTTGGTGGAGAGCGACAGCACCGCCTGGGCAATCGCGCCGGGCACCTGCCAGCTAGAGAGCGTCCAGCTCAGCACCGCCGACATGGCAATCACCAGCATGATTACCGCTGTGGTCATCGCCGAGCGAATCAACAGCTTATACACCTGAGGCAGGGTTAAATCCCGATACACAAACAGCGACACCAGCAGCGCGTAGTTCACTGCCACCACGGCCGCTTCCGACGGCGTGAAAATCCCCGAGAAGATACCCCCCAGAATAATCACCGGCGTCATCAGCCCCCAGCTGGCCGCTTTTAACGTGCGCCAAATAGTGGCCAGTGAGAGCGGCGTACCTTTCGGGTACTGGCGTTTATATGCCTGAGTAATCGCAATGGCCATGAGTGCTATACCCATCGCCAGCCCCGGCAAAAAGCCGTTCAAGAACAGCGACGATACCGACTGCTGGGCAATGACCGCGTAAATAATCATCGGCACCGACGGGGGAATCACCACTCCAATGGTACCGCTGGCGGCAATAAGGCTGGCTGCTGAAGCAGGGTCGTAGCCTTTGCGCTTAAGCTCTGGCACTAGGCTTGAACCCACCGCTGCGGTAGTAGCCGCGCCGGAGCCGGAAATGGCCGCAAAGAACATACCCGCCATCACCGAAACCACGGAAAGCCCGCCGCGCATAAAGCCCACCAGCGAATCGGCAAAGCTCACCAGCCGCTCGCTGACTTTACCCTGGGCCATTAAATCCCCGGCCAGGATAAACATCGGAATAGCCACCAAGGCAAACGAGTTAATGCCCTGGAACATCTGCTGGGTGACCACCATCAGCGGCACGCCGGATTGATACAGCGCGTACAGCGAGCTTGCCCCAATCGCAAAGGCAATCGGCACGCCCAGCAGCATAAACAGGAAGAACAGCCCAAAGAGTACCAGCGTCATAGCGGCTCCTCCTGGGCGGCGGCAGTGGGCTCACCGTTCACCAGCACTTCCAGCATATCTACCAGGGCGTACCACGCCATGATGCCCGCCGCGAGCGGAATCACCGCGTACACATAGGTCATCGAGAGCCGCAGCGAGGCGGATTTCTGGAAACTCTGTACCTGCATATAGCGGTAGCCAATCACCACCAGCGTGATCATAAACGCCACCACAATGGCCAGCGCTGCAAGCCTGGCCAGCTTACGCAGCGGCAGCGGTAGGGCATCCACCGCAAAGGTAACCGCGATATGCCGCCCACGCTGAAACGCCAGTGTGCCCGCTAAAAAGGTGATCCACACCAGCAGAAACCGCGCGACCTCTTCGGTCCAGCCCACGGCGCTGAACAGCACCCGCGAGACGATCTGTAGCGTGATTACGCCAATTAAAGCCGCCATGCCCGCAAACACCACGGGCTGAATGATGGCATCCAGCCCGCGTTCAATGCGTTGCAGCAGCGTCAAAAGAGGCTGTGCAAACGACATCACTGTTGCAGCGCCTCCTGGATACGCGGCAGGTAGTCACCGAACTGCTCGCCGTACTTCTCGTATACCGGCGCAACGGCGGCTTGGAAGGCTTCCATATCCGGGGTGTCGTTAATTTCCATGCCTGCTTCGCGCAGAGCTGCCAGTTGCTCGGCTTCCATATCCGCGTTCACCTGGCGCTCATGCTCGGCAGCTTCCTGGGCGGCTTCTTCCAGTACCGCCTGGGCGGCTTCGGGGAGCTGGTTCCAGGCGGGCATACCCACCACAAAAATCGCTGGCGCGTAGGTGTGGCGAGAGAGCGTCATGTAGCCCTGGGTTTCATCCAGCTTGAACGAGTGAATCACGTTCACTGGGTTTTCCTGGCCGTCGATGGTGCCCTGCTGCATGGCGGTGAGCGCTTCGGTCCATGCCATGGGAATCGCGTTGGCACCCAGCTCGCGGAAGGTATCGGTGTACACCGGGTTTTCCATCACGCGAATGCGCAGGCCATCCAGATCTTCTGGGGAGTTCACCGCCCGCTCGCTGTTGGTCAGGTTACGGAAGCCGCGTTCGGCGTAAGCCAAGCCTTTCAGGTTTACGTCCGCCAGCTTATCTAAAAGCTCCTGGCCGATGGGGCCATCCAACACGCTATAAGCGGCTTCCGGGGAGGGGAACAGGAACGGCAGTTCAAACACCGCCATCTCTTCGACAAAGTTGGCCACCGGCCCGTTGGTGATCACGCCCATATCCACGGTGCCGATCTGCATGCCTTCCAGCAGCGTGCGCTCATCGCCCAATGAGGCGTTGGGGAAGATCTCGATATTCACCTTGCCATCGGTGCGTGCTTCCACCAGCTCTTCAAACTTGGTGGCCGCAATATGGAAGCCATCCTGCTCGTTGACTACGTGTGCCAAACGCAGAGTAACGGGGTCCATATCCGCAAAATCGTTGGCGTTCGCGGCGCTAACCAGCGCCAGTGAGATGCCCAGTGCCAGCGTACTACGTGCAAATGTTTTCATTTATTATGTTCCCAATCGAACCAAGGGTGGTTAAGAGGTGCAAAAGTGCCCCCAGAGCATGCACCACCGCAGGGAAAACGGTCAATCACAAGGCGGCCTAAAACCGCCCCGCCGCTAGACACAGCCCGCCCACACGGGTACGATACGCACCCAAAGCGCCCGTAGCTCAGTTGGATAGAGTGTCGGCCTCCGAAGCCGAAGGTCGCAGGTTCAATTCCTGCCGGGCGCGCCAGAATTTGTGTTGAAAAGGGCCTGCGAGAAATCGCAGGCCCTTTTTTGTGTTCACTTGGGATGGGGCATTCTGTCACCCATCTTTATATTTATTGCTAATAAAGACATTGGTTTAACTATAGGTTAATTGAGAAGCATGTTTGGTCTTAGGTAAAGTGCTGAGAATTTGTGGAGATGATGCTCGATTTGTCTATGAGAGAGTAGCTGGTTAATTTAGTTTGATTGTTTTTTTAATTATTTTTATGTGCTCAAGTGCGGTGAAAATGAACGCCTAGAATAATAATTAAGCCTTATAGTTAAAATTCTCAAATTATCCAAAATAAACATCGTAAACAAAAAAATACAAATTGTTTCAAGTTGAGATATTTTGAACATTACTAGGCTTTAGGCAGGTGATGTCTGTTGAAAATAATATGGCTGCGGTGAATTTTTGGATGTTGCCGTTATTTGAATAGATAAATGCCTATTTAAATGGTCGTTTCTTAATATCTCAGCTAGATAGCATTATTGATTCTGGCACATGAAAAGCGGCGGCTCTTCTGTGAGCTAAGCCCTTGTCTATGATGGTGGAAGTTGTGGGGGCGTCATGAGCCCTAATCGTGGAGGTTGTTATTATGCCAACACTATTAGTAATGCAGTATAAAAATATAATTACCATGAGGGTGTGAGCGTGAGTAATAATATTTTTTCCAAGTTACCAAAAAAACTCAGTAAGCGCCCCGCTTGGCTTGTTGTCTTTAGTTTAGCCACGATGCTTTGGGGAGTTAGCGCTAAGAGTTCAGATTTTGTATATCGTCCTAATAACCCCTCATTCGGTGGAGATGCGTTCAATTCGGCTCATCTATTGGGCCTAGCCGAACGACAAAACAAGCACAAGGATACCGGCTCCTCCGCCGCTTCTCGGTACGGCAATACCCCTGCGGATCAGTTTGTGCGTCAGCTCCAAAATCGTATGTTAAGCAGCCTTTCCCAGCAGGTTAACGAAGCAATCTTCGGTGAAAATGCGGCGGAAGCCGGAAGAATTGTCTTTGGTGATCAAGTGATTTCTTTCAATCGTGGCTTAGAAGGTGTTCATCTTGTAATCGAGAACACTGCTGACGGTAGTCAAACCGAAATCACGGTTCCGACACTCCAAGTGCAGTAATCATAAAAATAAAACAACGGCAGTGAGCCGCTTAGCGGCCCCGATCATTCAGCCGAGTGCGAAAGGAACAGGACGTCAACATGTCGAAATTGCAACTGACACCAGGGTTCATGCTGGCATTGGCGCTGACCGTCGCGCTTGCTGGTTGCGCTTCGCCGCAACGTTCACAGCCCTTTAATCCTGAGACTCGCACAACCCCCAGTCTTGCCTCGCTCCCGCTTCCCGCTGAGCCTGTGGTTGCCGCGGTCTATGACTTTCCTGACATGACCGGACAGCACCGCGAAACGGAAGCCGGAGCACCTCACTACTCCAAGGCCGTCTCCCAGGGCGGAGCGGCGGTGCTCATTCGTGCGCTACAGGACGCAGGCGGAGGCAGGTGGTTCAGGGTGCTTGAGCGTAACCGGCTCTCCAGTGTGCTTACCGAGCGGCAGATCATTCGCGACCAGCGTCAAAGTTATGCCGATGCGAATGGTCGCCCGCTTCCACCGCCGTCTCCACTGCTCTATGCGGGTGTTATTTTGGAAGGTGGCATTATCGGTTACGACACTAACACACTGACCGGTGGGGCCGGGGCACGCTTTCTCGGCATTGGCGCGAGTTCTCGGTACCGCGAGGATGTAATCACCGTGTTTCTACGTGCCATTAGTAGCCAAACGGGCGAAGTGTGGAGAACCGTGGTTGCCTCTAAGCGCATTTATTCTGTGCAAGCCCAGGGCGATGTATTTCGCTTCGTCGATGCCGATGAGATTCTCGAATTGGAAGCGGGTTTTTCCCGCAACGAACCTCGATTAGTAGCTCTGCGCGAAGCGGTTGAGCAGGCGGTACATGCCATGATTATGGAAGGCTCTGAACGTGGGTTGTGGAATTTCGCTAACGCAGCAGAGGGGGCAGCAGCGCTAGCTGCCTACCGTGATAAGCAAGGTGTGCTGGTGCAATAAGCGCTCCGGCCAAACCGATGAGGCCATTCCTGGCATGGCAGCTGTTATAGCAAGCTCATCTACAGCGGGCTGACGCAAGACAGGGCACAACCGCTTGAGCTCAAGAATTGGGCGTGACGGACCACCTTGGCGGGATGAACGCCGTCACATCCAAGTTGGCTGCGGCATAGGGCCGTAACCAAACCCAAGTCCCAAGGGACACTGCAATGGTGAGGTGTATCATGAAATTGAACAAAACACTACTGGCAGCAAGCATCGCAGCAGGATTTACACTGGCCGCGGGTTCGGCTTTTGCTAATGACAACCTTGCTGACATCATGCAGCAAGGCGATCTTAATACCGCAAACCAGTTTCAAGACGGTAATGTGAACGTCGCGGACATTGAGCAGATAGGCTCTGGTTCAGCGGCCTCCTTCAATAATAGCGCCACGCAAGACCAAGTAGGCGATGATAACACTGCGAATATCCAACAAAATAGCGATGCTTCTGGCCTTTTCACAGGAGCAGTCACGTCGTTTAATACAGCCACCCAAGACCAGATGGGTGATGATAACGACGCTATGATCGAGCAAAACTCCAGCGCCCAAGGAATCTTCTCTGGAGCTTTGACTACTCTCAATACCGCTGAGCAGACTCAAACTGGCGATGCCAATATTGCCAGCATTACTCAGGTGAGTGACGCAGGATGGTTCAGTTCTGATGTCACATTCGGCAACACGGCTACGCAAGAACAAGTGGGTGACTGGAATAATGCGATGGCTACCCAGTCTGGTTACGGGAATGTGTCAGAGCAGTACCAAGAAGGCGATAGCAACGTATCGACCGTTATGCAAGATGGGGTCGATAACACTGCTTACGTCAGCCAGTATGGCGATGGTAATACGGCCACTGTCACTCAAGAGGGCTATTATCATCTTGCTACCCTCACACAGACTGGTACTGGCAATACGGGTTCTATTTCTCAGTATCAATCCAGTAACACTGCCACTATGGTTCAGACGGGCAATAACAATACTGGCACCCAGGTCCAGTACTAAAGTAATCAAAAGTCGATGGCAATATAAAATTTGCCACTTCGGGAGGGGCGTTAGCCCCTCCCGTATTGTGTAGACGAAGTCGTTCGGTAAGGAGAGTGACGATGAATGCTAAGACACTGATAATATACAGTGCATTCATGTCTTTGATGGCAAGCGCCACGACTCAGGCCGACAACAATCTGGCGCATATTGAACAGGTTGGAGAGGATAACAATGCTTGGATGATGCAGAAAGGTTCAGGGTTGAAGGCAGAGCTTTATCAAGAGAGTGACGGCAATAGTGCACGTTTCCAACAGCTAGGTTCCAATAATATGATTGTTGGACTTGATGAAGGCCCCGCTTTGCAGTCTGGGGACGCTAATTGGATGTTTATTGATCAGGAAGGAGTGCGCAATCACGCTTTTGTTAGCCAGCAGGGCTTGGAAAACGCTATGTCGCTTACTCAGTACGGCGTTAACAACATAACGACGGTTGGCCAGTTTGGAAGTTATAACACAGCAGATGTGCAGCAGTATGGTAACGACAATGCAGCGAACCTGCAGCAGGCGGGTAACGCAAACCAGGCCACTATTATTCAGATGGGGGGAAGTAGCTTACAGCTTAGTCAGGAGGGGAATAGCAATATGCCTGAAGTCGTTCAGTATGCAAGCGACGTTACCATTCAGCAGTGGTCTGCACCATGAGTTTATCGAAACAAGTGTCGGATTAATACGCAGCGTTGCTATTCTCACTGAGCCGTCAGTACGCTTGCTATATGGCCTACCTAGAATATATTGCTGGCCTGCATAAGTTTAAACCCTTTATTGAGTGAATAAAAGCGCGGTTATAAGCGTTAAATAGCATTTAGCGCTTTGAAGTGACGAGGGTTTGTTTTGTGCGCTAAGCTGCCCATGTTGGATATCTATCTAGATATTTTAAGCACTATTCTGCGCACAGGTGGCTCTTGAAATTGACGGTAAAGATTCATTGTGATCAGACTGGACACGATGCTACTGAATTATTTTTACCTGCCCCAGAATATCCGACGTGCGATGCGTAGGCCTGCGTACTCTTGATGCTCGGTTCAAGCGCTGGTGAAACGTTTTTATGCGGGCGAGCTAACCGGCGGACAGCTGCTACGTGCCTGACGGTGCGGCGTGTAGGGTAAACTAAACCCGCTATGCCACTTTGGTGGGCATTAGCCGACGGACCCTGTCGGACATAGAAGGCGACAAGAGTAATGTTGCCCCTAGAGGTGAAAAACCGTGTCTACCGACCGCTAGGCCTGGAAGTCATCCTGCTTCCCCGCAAGCGTTCCCTGCTAAAAATGTTTAAAGCGTGCTGAAACATAGAGTAGTCCAATGACAACCACCACGATCACGCCAGCCCATTCGCTGACCCCTCAGATGCTTGCCGATTGTATTGATTCGTTGGGCGCTGCCCACTTCACCTCTCGTTTAATCAAGCTGTTGCATTCGCTGGTGGCATTTGACTGTGCGGTCATCGTTGGCTATCGCCCTGGTAAGCACCCTATTTATCTTTACGACTCTCTTCAACAACAGCGGGAGCTGCTGTTTCAGCGTTATTTGCTGTATGCCTATCAACAAGACCCTTTTTTAGTGCAGTTGGAACAGCAGCGAGAAGAGGGTGTATTTCACATTGGGCATGCCCAATCGATGGACGAGGTGAGCCAGCGATACCTTCAAGATTTTTATCAACAAACCGGTTGGCGAGACGAGCTATGCCTCACGCTGCGTCTGACTGAGGAGCGCTGGATCGTGGTGTATCTTGGCATGCTTCAAGACCAAACACGTTTTTCCGATGACCATCGCGATACGTTAATGCGCTATTTGAATGTTGCTGCAGCGCTTTGCCGCCAGCACTGGGGCCAAGCGCCGCTGCATGTGTCTTTGCTGCCGCTTGATAGCGGTATGGGGGAGCACCTGCGTCAGACGGTGGCAAACTTTGGCAAAATGTTGTTAACCGAACGCGAACAGCAGGTGGCTGCGTTGATGGTGCAAGGGCTGGATTCTCATGAGATTGCCGAACATCTAGGCATTGGTCACGGCACCGTGAAAAATCATCGTAAGCGCATCTATGCCGCGCTAGGCGTTAACTCCTTAAGTGGGCTGTTCGGTGTGTTTCTTACTCACAGCATGGCCGCAGGCACTCCGCCCGCTGCCCATTGATGTTCCTCTCTATCCCTTTAGGGATATCGCGCTGTTCCTTTGCGCCCCTTAGCCTTACGCCCACAGCATCACCTCAAGGCTAAGGGAGAGCACCATGAAGGCAACGGCATTA
The DNA here is from genome assembly GCF_014640815.1 of Vreelandella lutescens. GTDB lineage: Bacteria > Pseudomonadota > Gammaproteobacteria > Pseudomonadales > Halomonadaceae > Vreelandella > Vreelandella lutescens. Next base: position 340,116 of record NZ_BMHM01000004.1, read on the forward strand.
CTTAACGACTTGCAACAACGCGGGTTAATCGCCCAATCCACCCACGAGCAAGAACTCTGCGAGCTGCTCAGCACGCCGCAAACGGTTTACTGCGGTTTCGACCCCACTGCAGGGAGCCTGCATATTGGCCATCTCGTGCCGCTGCTGATGCTCAAACGCTTTCAGGATGCGGGCCATCAAGGCGTGGCGCTGGTAGGCGGCGCGACTGGGATGATTGGTGACCCAAGTTTCAAAGCCACTGAGCGCTCGTTGAACTCATCGGCAACGGTAGAAGGTTGGGTACAAGCGCTGCACGAACAGATCTACTGGCTAATGGCACCCCATTTAGACGCGCCGTTTAGCGTGGTCAATAACGCAGAGTGGATCGGTGAGATCAATGTGATCGACTTCTTCCGCGATGTAGGCAAGCACTTTTCCATGAATGCCATGATCAATCGCGAGTCCGTGAAACAGCGCTTGGAACGACCCGACCAAGGAATGTCGTTTACCGAGTTTAGCTACGCTCTGCTGCAATCCTACGATTTTGCTCACCTCAACCGCACGCTGGGCTGCCGTCTACAAATTGGCGGTAATGACCAATGGGGAAACATTGTCAGTGGTATCGATTTAACCCGCCGCCTGAACGGTGAGCAGGTGATGGGTATGACGCTGCCGCTTATCACCAAGTCGGATGGCACTAAGTTCGGCAAAACCGAAAGTGGCACCGTGTGGCTCGACCCGGAGCACACTTCTCCCTATCACTTTTACCAGTTTTGGCTAAATACCGACGACAGCGACGTTTACCGTTTTCTGCGTTACTACACCTTTTTAGGCTGCGAGGAGATAGCGGCGATTGAGGCGAGCGACACGCTTTCAACCGCAAAACCACAGGCGCAGCGCATACTGGCGGAGTCGATCACTCGTTTTGTGCATGGCGAAGAAGGCCCTACTGCCGCTCGGCGTATCTCTCAAGCGCTGTTTAGCGGCAAGGTCGCGACGCTTACGCTGGATGAGCTGGAGCAGTTAGCGCTTGATGGCCTGCCTTGCGTGGCAGTCTCGCCCGAAGAATCCATGGACGCGGTGCTGGTAAAAGGCAGTTTGGTAAGGTCAAAACGCCAGGCGCGGGAATTACTGGATCAGGGGGCGGTGCGCTTGAACGGGGAGCCTGCCCATTCAGGTCGATTAGGCGACAGCTTCGCTCTCTTCGATACCTACTGGGTGGTACAAAAAGGCAAAAAGCACTTTTGCCTGTTTAAGCGGGCGGCTTAAGTATGGCGCGGCGCGGTAGGGGGCTAATGCCATGATGGCGGCTCGCTTGTCGCACAAACAGATACGGCTTAGTTCGCTAACGCTGCGTCTGTTTTAGGCATCTGCTGAGACTATGTAATACTCACTATGTTGTTTTTATTGCAACAGCGGTGAAGCCCCCTCTTTTATCAAAACAGGGTGTGTCTAAGGTATTTCCAGCGCAGGTAAAAGAGCTTTCCTCCATGACCCTACTCGATAAACGTGCCTTCTACCTGTTAGAAGTCAGCAGCTGCGGCGGTATTCGCGCGGCGGCGGAGCATTTGCATACCAACCCGTCGGTGGTGAGCCGTCAGATCCGCTCGTTGGAGCAGGCGCTGGGCATGGCGCTGCTGGAGCGTCAGGGGCGGCATGTCATGCTCACTGAGGCGGGGCAGTTGGTTGTGGATGGCTTTTTGGCCCAGCGGCGGTTGAATTCTGAGCTGGGCGATACGCTGTCGCGGCTGCGTAATTTGCAGGCCGGGAAGGTGGTGGTGTCGGTGGGCGATGGCTTTGTGGATAGTTTTATCAACCATGTGATGAAGCGGGTCTCTGAGCACTACCCGGATGTGCTAATCGAGATCAAAACCGGCATTTACTACCCCCGCGAACCCCATGAGATGGTGGCCAGCGATGAGGTGGATATTGCCATTACCTATGGGCCGATCTCCGACCCGCGCTTGGTAGTGCACTCCTTTGAGCGGGGGCCGCTGTGTGCACTCGTGGCACCTTCCCATGCGTTGGCAGGGCATGAGCGCGTGAGCGTGGCGGAACTGCTGCAGCATAAGCTAATTTTTCTGCCCGATGTGTCGGGCTCTCAGCAGTTTGTGAATGCGCTATTTGGTGCGGCGGGGCAGCCTGCCACACCGGCGTATCGCTGTAATTTGCACTCTGTCTCGCGGCGTATGGCGAGCGCGGGGATTGGGGTGTCGTTTATGACGGCGGCCGCTGCACGCAGCGAGATTGAGGCGGGGCTATTGAAGGCGATCCCCATTGATCACCCCATGGCGGCCAGCAGCCAGGGCAACTTGGTGAAGCGTGTCGGCAGAAGGCTCTCGCCCGCTGCCGACTATTTGTGGAAGCTAATGATGGCGATGCAGTAGCGTTAGGCTCTATCTGAAAAGTGCCTGCGCTCGACAATACGGCGTTAAACATTGGCTCAGAATACTCATTTACACGATGTAAACTCCGTTTCTTCGCCAATGTTTGCCTTGTCTTGTCTTTGCTCACCGACTTTTCAGACAGACCCTAGTTCGCCATCATGTAGACGCCAGGGCCAATGGGCCAACCCATCATCAGCCAGAACATCAGAAACGCCGACCACGCCAGCAAGAAGCCCATTGCAAGGGGCAGCATGGTAGCGATCAGCGTGCCCAGCCCCATGTCCGGTTTGTAGCGCTGCATATACACCAGTGCTACCGAGAAGTAGGGGCTCATGGGCGAGATGATGTTGGTGCTGGAATCCCCAATGCGGAACATCGCCAGCACGAAGGCGGGGTCGAAGTCGATCATCATCAGCATGGGCACAAACACCGGGGCCATTAGCGCCCACTGAGCCGAGCCGCTGGTCATAAAGACGTTCAGCACCGCACTCATAGCGATAAACGCCCCGACGAGGGGAAGCCCGGTAAAGCCGGTGCTTTGCAGCACGTTCGAACCTTCAATGGCGATAAACTGGCCCAGCTCCGACCAGCGGAAGTAGGCAATAAACTGTGAGATCGCGAAGAACAGCACCAGGGTCGGCGCGAGGTCGCTGGCCGATTCCGCCATGCGCTGGGGCACATCGCGGCTGCTGGTAATCTTGCCGGTGGTGATGCCGTACACCAACCCAATGGTGACGAAGTAGATAAACATCAGCGGCACGAGTGAGCTTAGAAACGGCGAAGGAATCAGGCCGCCGTCTTCGTTGCGCAGCGGCGAGGCTTCGGGCACTACTGCCAGGAGCACCAGGGCAATATAGGCCAGCGTTGCCAACCCTACACGCTTGAGGCCACGCTTTTCGGCATCTGTCAGCGTCGGCGTGACCACTTCAGTGGTGAAGTCTTTGCTCAAGGGGAGCGTGCGCTGTAACCGTGGCTCCACCACTTTATCAATCAGCAGGGTGCCGACGGCTGCCAGTACGAACACTGAGCAGGCCACAAAGTAGTAGTTATCCACGGGCGAAATGTAAGCGTCGGGGTCTACCAGCCGAGCAGCATCGGTCGTTATACCTGCAAACAGCGCATCGCCCACGGTGATGAACAGGCTGGCATCAAACCCCGCCCCGGCGGCTGCGTAAGCGGCGGCGGCCCCCGCCACGGGGTGCCTGCCCACCGAGTAGTACACCATAGCGGCCAGCGGAATTAGAATGAGGTAGTTGGCATCGGAGGCGATACTGCCGCAAATACCCGCCATAAACACGCAGAACGTCAGCAGCGAGGGCGGCGCTTTGGCGACACTCACCTGCATCAGCGTCGACATCAGGCCCACTTTATCGGCTAGCCCAATGCCGAACATCACTACCAAAATCAGCCCAAGCGGCGGGAAGTTGACGAAGTTACTGACCACGCTGGTGAGCATAAACTCGACGCCATCCGCGGAGAGCAAGCTGCGAACGGTCACTTCTGCCTCGGTTTGCGGGTTGATGGCCGAGACGCCTAGGGTGGCTAAAATGGCGGAAATGACCACCACCAGTGCGGCTAAAATCGTGAACAGGATAAACGGGTGGGGCAGCTTATTGCCTACCCGCTCGATGGATGCGAGGACACCTTGCATGACAGTTTCCTTATAAGAAGCCTTGTTATTAAACGTTGTTATGCCACTTAACGTGGCGGCTAGCGCTGTTAGTCGCGCTTAAGTAGTGATGTAGCCAGCGCCACAAACATGCCGCCTGCGACGGGCAGAATGGCATCGTTAAAGTCGTAGCGTTCGTTATGCAGGTAGGCGCTGTCGCCGTTCCCCACAAAGAAGAAACACCCAGGCACTTCTTGCAGGTAAAACGCAAAATCTTCAGCGCCCATGGTGGGCATGTAGTCCAACTGCTGAATATCGGCGCTAACGCCTTGTTCGGTGGCAATCGCCAACACGCGTTCCGACCAAGCGGTATCGTTTACTAACGGAGGGATTTGGTGTTGATGCTCTAGCTGAAAACGAGCGCCGTGGGCTGAACACACCCCGTTAACGACCTGTTCCAGCTTGCCGACCAATGCAGCGCGGGAGCTTTCCCGGTCGCTGCGAATATTCACCAGCAGCTCTGCTTGGCCTGGAATCACGTTGGCAGCGTCGCCCGCATGAAACGCCGCGACGGTAATCACGCCTGCTTCCAGCGGTGATTTATGTCGGCCCACCAGCCCTTGCAGCTGCTGCACGAGTGAAGCGCCTACATAGATCGGGTCGACCGCTAAATGCGGCATGGCCGCGTGGCCAGAGACGCCTTCAATGGTGATTTTGAACGTATCGTTACCGCCCATGGCGGGGCCGGGTTTGACGAACAGCTGCCCTTCGGGAAAGCCAGGGCGGTTGTGGTAGCCAAAAATGGCGTCTACCTGCGGGTTTTTGAGTACGCCCGCTTTCACCATTTGATCGGCACCGTTGCCGCCTTCTTCACCCGGCTGAAACAGCAGTTTGATATAGCCGCAAAGCTGGTCGCGCTTAGCAATAATGGCTTCAGCGGCGAGCAGCAGCGTCGCGGTGTGGCCATCGTGGCCGCAGGCATGCATGAGCCCTTCTCGTTGGGAGCGGTGCGCAAAACCGTTGGCTTCTTTGATGGGCAGCGCATCCATATCGGCCCGAAAGGCAATCACTGGGCCTTCGCGGCCAGTGTCCAACTCAGCCAGTACGCCGGTGGTGGCAATGCCTTCTGTCACTTGGTATCCCAGCGTTTTCAGCCGCTCGGCCACTAGCTTTGCCGTCTCGGCTTCCTCAAATTTCAGCTCTGGGTGCTGGTGTAGCTGGTGGCGCACTGCCACCGCATCATTCATTTGCTGCTGGGTAAAAAAAGGGGATGAATGCATGTCCTGTCCTTGCCGTTGTATGTGTCGTTATGGGCATAGGTAACGCTAAGCGACTTGGCGGGCAGGAACGAGTGCTTAAACCGGTGAGTTTGTTGCTTTCAAAGCAACGGTGGCTAGAAATCGTTTTGGTGGTATGGTTGACGTACTGCTTTGAGAAGCGCAGACTGCCCTTCGTTGGTTAGCAAGTTGCACGTTGTCAGTTGTATCGAAGCATTTAGCGTTTGAGCCTGGTGAAAGTTTCTTGTTGTACCCAATGTAACTCGGGTATTTCCCGGCATTTATTTCGCTAAATCGAGGATTTCGATCATGGCAACTGGTACCGTAAAGTGGTTTAACGACGCAAAAGGCTTCGGCTTTATCTCTCCTGAAGCGGGCGGCGACGATCTGTTTGCTCACTTCTCTGAAATTAAGGCTGATGGCTTTAAATCCCTGCAAGATGGTCAAAAGGTTGCTTTTGATGTCACGCAAGGGCAAAAAGGCCTTCAGGCATCTAACATTCAAGTGATGGATTAATCACATAGATTGAATGTTAGCGGCTGGCTTAGCTGGTCAGCTTAAAAAAACCCCGCTTATGGCGGGGTTTTTTGCGTTTTGAGGGGTGAGTTTGGCTATTTTCGCCAGGGCTTTCCTTCGCAGGTGGCGTAGTTTCGGCAGTCAGCGGTGCAGCCCCTGCAGGGTAGGCGGTTAGGGGGTGTTGGCAGCGTGGCGGGGGTCGGTGTGGTCATGGTGGTCTCTCGTTGGTTAAGTAGGTAGGCATTACTACTATTCAAGTTATCTTTATTCAGTAGAAACCCTGATCATCTTTGGTCGTAGTAGCCTCTTGTTGTTGGCGATGGGAGGGCTTGTTGGTCAGTGAGCCGGCATGGAGGTTAGGTGCATGCAATCTTAATTTTTTTAAGTCCTTGATATGGTTTGGTTTTTTTGTTTTTCTATAAGCTTTTCTTAATATTTTTTAGGCATTTAGCATAATAATGTATCTCTTTTAGGCAGCACTTTGTCTCATCATATTGCCTGTTAAATATACACAGTCTCCTCAATTGACCGTACAGTGCTTAAGTAAAATAATAGCGTCTTCAAAATAAAATAATAGGGCTAAGTTGTGTCTTTTAGCCTTCTCCCTATGCTCTGCAAAAAGTGCTTCTTTTGAGAGTGCGTTGGCGCTTAGCCACACATTACCACCATTAAGAATATCCGTCCTCCTCAGCCTGGCGGTCTCAGTGCTTTGCTGGATATCACTGATTACAAGGGAACGCTCAATGAGAAACGTACGTATTCAGCATAGTTTGACGGCTGCAATGTCACTTTTAATCCTGATGGTCGTTATTGTTAGCGCTCTGGCTATTAGCGCATCGCGTAATAGCTTAAATGATATTAATGAGATAACGGAGTTAAGCGCCGAGCAGGTAAATACGGCGAACCGCGTGGAAGTTAATTTGATGGAGATGCGCCTACGTTTAGCGCGCTTTGTTAACTACACTGCGGCAGGTAATCCAGAGGCGGCCACGGCGCTGACGCAAACCCGTGAAAGTTTGGAGCGAGCGGAGCAGCGTTTTGCTGAACTTGGCACCTATGCGGTCACCCAGGAGCAGCGTCGTTATCCCTACTATAGTGAGGTGATGCTGCGCTTTAGCGAGATGGTGAATGCCGAGCTTCATGATGCGATAGCAGCTGGCGATGTGACGCAGTTAGCGGCGCAAGTGCAGCGCCTTGATGCTGCCTCAGGGGCAATGACGACCGCCACGCGTGAGTTTGCTTTCTTTGCTGAAACGCTGGCCGATGACATGCGGGCAGAAGCCACTACGGTAAGCCAACGCATGGTGTGGGCCGCTGCCGGGATGCTAGTGCTATCACTGCTGCTGTTTGCAGGCCTGCAAGTGGGGCTGCGCCGATTCATAGTTTCCCCCTTAAGCCGTGCAGTCACGATTTGCGAACACATTGCGCAAGGCGATCTGACTAGCCGTATTCGCGACGAGGGTAGCAATGAGGTGGGTAAGCTGTATCGCGCCATGAGCGCCATGCAAGCCAAGCTCACTGAGATGATGGTGACGCTGACCCACACCAGTCAAATGGTGGCTAACAGTGCTCGTGAAATCGCCAGCGGCAGTGAAGACCTGGCCTCGCGCACCGAAGAGCAGGCCAGCGCTCTCCAGGAAACCGCTTCCAGTATGGAGCAGATGTCCTCCACCGTTAGCCATAACAACCAAACGGCCAGCTCGGCCAGCGAACTCACCATGACTGCCTCGCAGCGGGCGAGCCACGCGCGGGAAGAAGTGCTGCAAACCACAGCGCTCATGAGCGAGATGGAGCAGCACTCAAAGCGGGTGCAAGACATCATTCAAGTGATTGAAGGCATTGCCTTTCAAACCAATATCCTGGCGCTGAATGCATCAGTAGAAGCCGCCCGCGCCGGCGAGCATGGCCGTGGGTTTGCAGTGGTGGCAGGCGAGGTGCGTAATTTAGCCACTAAAACCTCAGAATCGTCGGGGCAGATTCGCGGCATCATTGACGATATCGCCGCACGTATTAAAGAGGGCGCTTTGCAATCTGCGCAGAGTGGTGAAGGAATCGAAAGTACCGTGGCTGCGGTGAATCAGGTCAATGAGCTTATGAAAGAGATTGCGCTGGCGGTCAACGAGCAAGAGAGCGGCATCAATCAAGTCAGTACGGCGATTACACAAATGGATTCTGCCACTCAGCAGAACGTCTCGTTGGTGGAAGAGACCAGCACCTCTGCGGCATCGCTGCAGCATGAAGCTGACCGGCTAGCGGAGCTTATCGCCACCTTTAAGCTGAGCAGTTCCGCAGTTCAGGCTCGCGTGCGCCCGACATCGCCCGCTCTTACACAAACCCCTGCCTGCACCCAGGTGGCGGCTTCTAACAAGCAGCCTGCTGTGGATGAGTGGGAAACGTTTTAAGCACGGCCCGCGGTTGCCCCCACCGCTGGCATAGCCGGTGTGGGGCGTGGGTTCGTGTGTCTCGCCGTTCATTGTTGTCTGTTTTGAATGCCTTTTGTGACTTAGCACCGTGGATACGTTTGTGAAAATACCGTTCTTGGCAAGCTCCAAGGAGAAAATCAAAAACTATAGTACTCAGGCGGTGCCTCACTACTCCCAGGCGCGCTATCACTCACTGTTTACCTATCATCCTGATGGTATTTGCGAGCTAGATCGCTATGGCAAAATTGTACACAGCAACATAGCCGCAACGCGGATCACGGGAAAAACGGTAGCAGCGTTAGCGGGCACCGACTACGGCCAGTTTCTCCATTCAGAGTCGCTGGTCGTAGCGCAAGCGGCGTTTCATGCCACGCTAAAAGGGGAGCACCAGCACTTTCAGGCGCTGTGTGTGGGGCGGGGCAGTGAGCCGGTTCAGCTGGAAATCACCCACGTGCCGATTATCGCGGAAGACCAGCTCATCGGTGTTTACGCAATCTTTCGTGATATCACCCAGCGCAAAAAAGATGATAGCGAGCTGCGTCTATTAAAGCGCGGGATTGAGGCAAGTCCGAACGGGGTTGTGATGGCTGATGCCACACAGCCTCACTTGCCGCTAGTGTACGTAAATAGCGCCTTTACGGACATTACCGGCTACTCGGCTGAAGAGGCGCTGGGGCGTAACTGCCGCTTTTTGCAAGGGGATGACACGAATGCCGAGGCGGTAGACGAGATGCGGCGTGGCATCGCTCAGCATCAGGATGTTCAGGTGCTGCTGCGCAACTATCGCCGCGATGGCAGGCTGTTCTGGAACCAGCTGTCGGTGAGCCCGGTGTTTGACGAGCATGGCCTGTGTACGCACTTTATTGGTATTCAGCAGGACATTACCCAGCAGCGCGAACAGGAAGCGCTGCTTGCTTATCAAGCGTCGCACGACCCGTTGACCGGGCTGCTGAATCTAGGCGCGCTGCAGGCTCGCCTAGAGCATGGTTTTCAGCTGTGTCTTCAGCAGGCGCAGTCGATGGCGGTGCTACACATCGACTTGGATGACTTCAAGCCAGTGAACGATGCGCTGGGGCACGGCATGGGGGATCTATTGCTAAAAACGGTGGCACAGCGCTTGCTGGATACCGTGTCGGCCGGTGTTCACGTCACGCGTTTATCTAGCGATGAGTTCGTTGTGCTGGTCGCGCCTTTCCATAATGAACATGAAGTGATTGCGCTAGCAGGGCGACTGTTAGCGGTTATCGCTCAGCCCTTTACACTCTATCAGCACTGCCTGCACATCAGTGCCAGTATTGGTATTGCTTCTAATAAGGGCAGTGTGACCAAGGCTCACGACTTGCTGCACCACGCCAGCCTTGCCATGGAAGATGCTAAACGCCAAGGGCGTAATACCTGGCAGTGGTACTGCGGCGACTTGATCGACAATATCGCAGAGCACGTCATTATTCGTCGTGAGTTGCAGGAAGCCATTCAACAGCAGCAGTTTGAGGCTTATTACCAGCCGATTGTGGAAGCAGGAAGCGGCTATGTGTGCAGCGTGGAAACGCTGATTCGCTGGCATCATCCCACGAAAGGCCTGCTGTCCCCCGCAGCCTTTATGCCGATTGCCGAGCAAACAGGCCAAATTATTGCCATTGGTCGCTGGGTGTTAGAGCGCGCCTGCCACGATATCGCGCGGTTAAACGCCACCCGAGAAACACCGCTGGCCGTCGCGGTCAATATCTCGCCGATGCAGTTTCGTCGCAGCGGCTTTTTAGATGAGATTAAAGCCGCGCTGGCTAAAAGCGGCCTGCCGCCTGGGTTGTTGGAACTGGAAGTAACCGAAGGCACGCTCATGTCGAATACGGCGCAGGCAGTGGCGCTATTAAACGACGTGCGTGAGCTGGGTATCAGTGTGGCGTTGGATGACTTTGGTACGGGCTTCTCAAGCTTGAGCTACCTGCGTGATTTGCCGATCAGCAAGGTGAAGCTTGACCGCCTATTCGTCAGTGGCATTGCTCAAAACGTTAAAAATGCGGCCATTGTTCAGGGGGTGATCACCATGGCCCATCATCTGGATCTTGCCGTGGTAGCAGAGGGCATTGAAACCGAAGAGGAGCAATTAGACCTACAGCAGCGCCAGTGCAATCTGCTACAGGGCTACTTTTTCTCCAAACCGGTGCCGTTTGATGTGTTAAGCCAACTGCCGCTCTTACTTAATCCTCCCTCTCAGCCCTAATGCCTCTATATAAGCGGCTAACGCCCGAGCGCTGCTAACCATGTGGGCAGCCTAACGTATCCCAATAACATCAATGAGAGCTCCTTTAGGGGCTTAATGACAGGAAGTATGCCAGTGCCACTGCGCCGTTTAACCACTCGTTTGCTGTTAGCCGTGAGTGTGCCACTTTTCTTAGTGACTGCGATGCTGTTACCTGTGCTCCACGTGCATATGGAAACGCGCATCAACGGTCTGCATACCGAAGCCAGGGCGGTGTTGAAAGCGGGCCAAGAGGCTTTAACGCGAGACGTCAATGAGAGCCTGAACTCTGTGTTGGCCCTTGCTGAAATGCCTGCACTACGCCATTACCTAGCCACGCACAATACGCCAACGCTGATCGAACAGCGCTATTCTCTGAGTGAAGTTACCCAGCTCTCTCACTTTCTAGACACCATCATCAGCCACCATCCGCGCTATACCAAGCTGGTGCTCATCGACAACCAGGGCAATGAAGTCTTACGTGCGCCGCAAAGTGTGGCTCCTGGCGCGCAGGTCACCGGACGCCGTCATCAGGAGATGGATTATTTTACCGAAGCCAACAAGCTGCTGCCCAGAGACCTCTACCTCTCCTCGTTAGGGCAAGACCTGCACTATGAGCTAGTGGATGGCGACACGATTCCTGTGGTGAATGTGTCGACTCCGGTGTTTGACGCTGCCGGACGGCGGCAAGGCGTGGTGTTACTCAGCCTTAACTGGAGCTATCTCACCGGTGCGCTTCATCAGGCGATGCGATTAACCCACGAAGGCAGTGCACTGTTGGTGAATGCTCAAGGGCAGTGGCTGCTAAATAACACGACGCTACCTCTTGGGGCCGCTCATTTTGGAGTCGCCTTAGCAACGTTAGCCCCGGCACATTGGCAGGCCATGGCGCAGCGTCATCAAGGCTTTGCTGTTATTGACCACCAACTGCTCTACTTTCAGACAGAGGATATTCGCACACAGCGCTATCGTAGTTTGGCGGGCAATATCTATAGCGATCACGTCTACTACCCCTGGAAGCTGGGCGTGCTGCTGCCCAAGCCCACTTGGCGATCGTTAATTGACGAAGAGACAACGGTGCTGTGGTTCTTGCTGTTGATTTATGCGGTGGCAGTGGCGTTTGGCGTGTTATGGGCCATTAGCAGCCAGCGTCAGCGAACACTGCGCCGCGCTGCTCAACGCCATGCCATTGAAGTCAGCGATTTGTATGAACATGCCCCTTGCGGCTACCACTCGCTTGATGAATCAGGGCGAGTGGTAAAAATGAACCGAACGGAGCTTGCCTGGCTGGGCTATTCAGCCGACGAGGTCATTCACCGCATGGCTTACCGCGAGCTGATCACTCCCGACACTCGGCCAGCGTTCGACAAGGCGTTTCGCGATGTGCTTGAGCATAAATCGGGCAGCGCGGAGTGCAGCCTACTCACCCGCCATGGCGAACAGCGGCATGTGATGATCCAAGCGTCTGCCTATCACCGTAACGGCCGATTTGTGCATTCCAGGGCAACGGTGTTTGACCTGACTGAGCGAAAGCAGTTGGAAGAGAAGCTGCGTGAGCAGGCGATGACCGACCCGCTCACCGGTGTCTATAATCGGCGCTATCTGCAAACTCAAGCTGCGGCAGAGATCGCCCGCTCCCGCCGCCAGCACTACGCTATCGCGTTGATTACGATTGATATCGATCACTTCAAGCATATTAACGACGAGTATGGGCACGATGCTGGTGATGATGTATTGCAAGCGTTTACCAACACCGTCATTCAGTTACTCCGCCAAGAAGATTTACTGTGCCGCGTGGGTGGTGAAGAGTTTGCCATTTTGCTACCCAATACGCCGCTTGCTCAGGCGGTGCAAGTGGCTGAGCGTATCCGGCAAACGGTACAAACGGCACCTTTTAAAGTACACGAAGCGCGCTCCGAGCGTACGTTATGGCTCACTGCATCGCTGGGGGTAACTTCTGTCATGGCCGCCGAAAGCACGCTGAAAGCGGCACTCAAACGCGCAGATATAGGCCTGTACCGTGCCAAAGAGCAGGGGCGCAACCGCGTTGTGGTGAATGATGTCTAGTGGTTAGCGTTGAATGTTGGCCGCATCGTTGGTAGTTCCCTTGAGAAAACGCTAAGTATTCAATATTTCACTGAGATAATTTTAACTTATCATAATTTCTCGGCGGGCATATTCTGTTGCGGTAAAGTATAAGTATGCTTGAAGTAATATTTATGGCTGCTATTTTTAAGGCCTGCTAAGGGTTTTTATGTAGATGTTTCATCCTTGTTGTTTTTAAAATATGTTTAAACTACTGGCGAACGACCAAAACTTAAAGGGGGAAGTATTAACGTCGGCAATCACAGGGAGCGTTCTAACTGGCAGGGCGCGCCGCGAGACAGTCAGGTTTTGGTGGAGGTGCGCAATGAGTTCGCACAACAATGCTGGGTCAGTGATTAGAGTAGCCGTTGTCAATGAGAGCGGCTTTATTTGTGAGGGGTTATGTCGCGTCCTTGAGCGCTTTGAACAGGTTCAAGTGGTGGCGAGCGTGCGCTGCCCACACCAATTGGATGTCATTACCCGTACGCAGCCAGTCGATGTGGCGTTGATTGATGCGCAGTTTCCCAGCCAAGCTGGGTTTGAAGTGACTCGACGACTGCGTGAAAGCGGCTTGAGTACGAGGGTGGTGATTATTTCAGTCAACCCAAGCTTGGCGGAGGTCGAGCGCGTCTTACAAGCAGGGGCTCATGGCTTTTTGCTACGAGAGGCGGGGGTTGATGAGTTAGAAGTCGCCCTTCACGCGGCGGCTAAGGGTGAGGTGTTTCTTTGCCCCACTATTTTACAACGTTTGTTTGGCCACAAGCCTACCGATATGCTTTGGCAGCGGGAAGGTGACACTCCTGGCGCGGAGCAAGACCGTGCCGCTCTCCACGATATTCTCGAAAAAGCGCTGCGTTCAGGCATTTTAAGGCAGGAACAATAATCAGGGTTTTTGCTTATACTGATTTGTATGTCAGTGAGTTAACGTGCGGGTCAAATAAGCTTAACTAGGCGCTTGTAACGGGTTTTTCCTAACGTTTGTATGAAGAGGTGTGCCGACGTTCGACCGGTGCAAAGATAACAACGAACCCGTGCTTGCGAGGGGGTTCTACAGCAGGTTTTTACCTTGTCAAGGTCTTGGCATATTCCATGAAACGTTCAGATAATACGACTCGGATATTACTGGCCGATGAACATCGGCTTGTGCGTTCCGCGATCAGTTCCCTTATCGAAACCTTCGACAGTATGACCGTGGTGGCGGAGGTGGGGTCTGAGCAACAGTTGATCACCGAAGTTGCCAATCAAGACATTGACGTGGCGTTGATTGACGCAGCCGTTGTTTCGTTAAAGGGGATTGGGCTGCTAGGGCAGTTGACTTTGCTTAGCCCCAGGCTGCGCATTGTTATTCTTTCCAGCTACTCCAGTGATCGTTTTATACACGGTCTCTTTGAAGCAGGCGTCTGCGGGTTACTCCATAAAAATGCAGATGTTACCGCCCTGGAAACCGCCATTCAAAAAGCCGCCCGAGGCGAGCAGTTTATGTTGACCCCCATGGAGCCCGAGCGTTTTGTCAGCGCCGCCGCCTGGTTAGGCGTGAAAGCTCATCATGATAACCCGTTGACCTCCCGTCAAAGCGAAGTGTTGCAGCTCGTCGCTCAAGGGTATCGTAGTAAAGCGATAGCCGATCAGCTTAATGTCAGTATTAAAACCATTGAGACCCACCGAGCCGATATCATGCGCCGCTTGGGCGTTCGTCATACGGCGGGGCTAGTGCATGAAGCCATTCGACTGGGATTATTAGCATCCCCTCAAGATACCGGTGAGTCCGTTTAGTCGCGACCCATAGCGCCTGCATGTAATTCCTGCATGTGGGCCTGACTCCTGCTATGGTCAACGGCTGTACTCCTCTGCCGAGCCATGCCTATGAGCCAGTCTCCCCAACCCCGCATCCTGCTTCGGCTGCTGAGTTTTTTGCGCCCTTATCGCCTGCGTGTTTCGCTAGCGGGGTGTGCCTTACTTGTGGCCTCTGGCAGCGTTCTATTGCTGGGCAACGGCCTGCGGCTGGTGATTGATCAGGGCTTTCTCGCTGCTGATGCGAAAGCCCTCGCCACCACCTTGGGGCTGATGCTAGGAGTGGTGGCGCTGTTAGCGGCGGCCTCGGCGCTGCGCTATTACCAAGTGACCTGGATCGGCGAGCGGCTGGCGGCAGATTTACGCCAGCGGGTGTTTGAGCACTTGCTCACCCTGGAGCCCAGCTTTTTTGAAAGTACCAGTGATGGCCGTGCGGCGGGTGAGATCTCCTCGCGGCTCACCGCGGATACCAGCGTGCTGCAGAGCCTGTTTGGCTCATCGATTTCTCTGGCGCTGCGCAATAGCGTCATGCTCATCGGTGCGGTGGTGCTGATGCTGCTCACACAGCCTTGGCTTTCTGCCTTAGTGCTGGTGGGTATTCCCGCCACGCTGCTGCCCATTGTGTGGTACGGGCGGCGGGTACGGCGGCTGTCGCGTACCAGCCAGAACCACGTGGCCGAACTGGGCCGTTACGCGGAAGAGGCGCTAAGCGGTATCCAAACCCTGCAAGCTTTCACCCATGAAGCCGAAGATCAACGTCACTACGGCCACCGCGTCGAGCAGGCGTTTGGTAGCGCCGTGGCGCGCACCCGGCAGCGGGCATGGCTCACCGGTGTCGCCATGCTGGTGGTGTTTAGCGCCGTGGGTGTCATGTTATGGCAAGGTGGGCTGGCGGTACTGGAAGGCACCATGAGCGCAGGAGAGCTCTCTGCGTTTATCTTCTACGCCGTGTTGGCCGCCGGTGCGGTAGCGACGCTGGCCGAAGTGGCGGGGGATGTACAGCGTGCCGCCGGGGCCGCTGAGCGCCTGCTGGAGTTGCTTGATACGCCACCCACCATTCAGTCTCCGGTTCAGCCAGTAGCGCTGGTGCACCCACCCCAGGGCGCACTGACGTTAGAACATATTCGCTTCACCTATCCTGGCCGCGATGCGCCTGCGCTGAGTGATATCGACATTCGCATTCAGCCCGGCGAGCGAGTGGCGGTGGTAGGGCCATCTGGAGCGGGCAAAAGTACGCTGTTGGCGCTACTGCTGCGCTTTTACGACCCTGATCAAGGCCAAGTAACGCTAGATGGCGTGGATATTCGCACCTTAGCGCTGGCCGAGCTGCGTAGCGCCCTAGGGCTGGTCGCCCAGTCGCCGGTGCTGTTTAGCGGCACGGTGGCGGATAACCTACGCTACGGCTGCCCAGAGGCCACCGAGGAGCAACTGCGCCTTGCCGCCCAAGATGCCAATGCGCTGACGTTTATCGAGGCGTTACCGCAAGGGTTCGACACGCCGCTAGGGCCGGGTGGCGTGCAGCTCTCTGGCGGTCAGCGTCAGCGCTTGGCCATTGCCCGTGCGCTGCTGAAGAATCCGGCGGTGCTGCTGTTGGATGAAGCCACCAGCGCGCTGGATGCGGAAAGTGAGCGGTTGGTACAAAAAGCGCTGGATCGGCTCATGCAGGGTAGAACCAGCATCGTGATAGCGCATCGGTTAGCAACGGTGGTGCATGCAGATCGCTTGCTGGTATTTCAAGAGGGGCGGCTGGTTGCCTCGGGCACCCATGCTGCGCTTATGGAAAGCAGTGAACTCTATCGCCACCTTGCGGCGCTACAGTTTAGCCAGCACCCCTGAGCGGTGGCGCTGGCATCGCGGTGGTTAGGCCGATTTGGAGGCGGCCAGGGTGTACAGAAACTCCAGCCCCAAGGTGGCCGCTGCTAGTGAGGTAATATCGCCGTGGTCGTAAGCAGGGTTCACTTCCACTAGGTCCATTCCCACCAGTTCCATCCCCACCATGCCGCGCATCACTTTTAGCATCAGGTCGGTAGACATACCGCCGCATACCGGCGTGCCGGTGCCCGGTGCAAAGGCGGGGTCCAGGCCGTCGATATCCAGCGTGACATACGCAGGGTGATGGCCCACCCGCGCACGAATGCGCTCCAGCACCGCCGCCGGGCCGTGGTCGTTCACCCAGTCTGCATCGAGCACTTCGTAAGGGTGGTTGTTGCGGTCATAGCTGGTACGAATACCGATTTGCAGCGAGTGCTCCGGCACCACCAGGCCTTCTTTGAGGGCGTGGTGGAAAATGGTGCCGTGGTCAAAGCGCGTGCCTTGCTCGTAAGTATCGGTGTGGGCATCAAAGTGAATCAGTGCCAGCGGGCCATGTTCCCGGGCATGGGCGCGCAGCAGCGGCAGGCTAATGTAGTGGTCGCCGCCCAGCGTCAGCATCTTTTTGCCCGCTTTCAGCCAGCGCATGGCGTGGGTTTCCAAGTTGTCGACTAAGCTTTCTGGCTCACCGTAGGCGTAATCCAGGTTGCCGGCATCGCATACACGTAGGCGATCTTCTAGCGCAAAATCCCACGGCCAGCGCTTGCCTTCCCAAATCAGGTTAGCGGTACTTTGGCGAATAGCGTTCGGGCCCATACGGGTGCCGGAACGGCCAGAGCAGGCTAGGTCAAACGGTACGCCGCTGACCACGACTTCAGCATCGGTGGCATTGGGGTCCGTCGCTTTGGGCACGCCCATAAACGTGGAGATAACGTCACCAAATAGGCTGGGCATGATCTGAGATGGGGTCACCTAACGTGTACTCCTATGGTGGTCTGCTCGAAGAAGCGCGACGATAAGGAATTTTTCGCGATGAATAAAATGAATGTTTAGAATGAAATCATTCGCCATATGAATGATGGGCGTAAATCGTTGATGTGAATAATGAGGTGCTATGCGTTCGCTCCGCCACTTTGATTTAAACCTGCTGCTGGTATTCGAAATGCTAATGCGCGAGCGCCATGTTACCCGCGCCGCTGAAAAGCTTCATTTAAGCCAGCCAGCGCTCAGCCATGCGCTCAAGCGGCTGCGTGACGCGCTAGACGACCCATTGTTGGTGCGCACCGAGCATGGCCTGCAGCCCACGCCTAGAGCGCTGCAACTCTTACCGATCGTCCAGCAAGCGTTAGCGGCGCTTCAGGCAGGCTTAACGCCGCCCGCTACCTTTGACCCAGCAACCAGCACGCGGCGCTTTACACTGGCGACCACCGACTATTTTGAGGAGGTCATGTACCCGGCGTTTCTTAGCCAGCTGTTGGGCTATGCGCCGGGCATCAGCTTCTCCATTGAGCTGATTACGCCGGAAGTACTGAGCGAAGCGCTAGAGCAGCGTCAGGTGGATATGGTCGTGGGCTTAGATAGCCAGTCATCGCTGCCCAGCGGCGTGGTGCAAACCCCCTGGATGCACGAAGAGCTTGTGTGTCTGGCCGCTCAGCAGAATCCCCACGTTGGCGATGCCGTTGTGCTAGAGCAGTTTGCCCGTCAGCTCCATGTAGAGCTGGCCGATATCAGTGGCCTGCTGCCTAGCCCCATCGAAAACTGCCTGACTCAACATGGGCTCAGCCGTCGGGTGATCTCGAAAAACCTCAACTACATTGCCGCGGCGCGGGTGGTATCGCTGACCGATGCCATTATGACGCTGCCCCGGCAAATGGCCGAGCGCTTCGTCGCGATGCTGCCGGTGCGGATTGTCGCCCCACCGGCAGAGCTCCCTGCGTTAACCATGACGCTGATCCAACACAGCCTCTACGCCAATGCTCCCGCTAACGTCTGGCTCGGTGAAGAGCTGACGGCGTTTTCAAAAAACACCCATCGTTAACGGGCTCTGCCATTTTTATATCAACGTGTTGTAGATAAACAACGCAGTTGAAGCAAAGGTTGAATGGTCACTGGCGGGCTTGGCAGTAGATCCTAAACTGCTAGCTGGCGCGTTTTTTCGCGCCACAGTGAATAGGCAGCGCTCAACGATGCTGGGGTGACCACCCTAGCCACGAGGGGGCGGGCGCTGAACGCGAGCAAACCAAGGGAGAAGGCGTGTGAAAATAGGCGCACCAAAAGAGAGTGCTCGGGGAGAAGCGCGGGTCGCACTGACCCCCGAGAGCGCAAAGCAGCTGCAGAAACTTGGCCATGAGTGCCTGGTTGAGACAGGTGCTGGCCTGGCCGCGGGTTTCAATGACGACACTTATCGCGACGCCGGTGTGACGGTAGTAGAGAGCGCCGACGCGCTGTGGCGCGACGCTGAGGTAGTGATTAAAGTTCGCGAGCCGTCGGAAAGTGAAGCCAAACAGCTGCGCGAAGGCCAAACGCTGATCGCCTTTTTCTGGCCAGCACAAAACGAAGCGCTGCTGGAAACCTGCAAAGCCCAGGGTGCCACCGTCATCGCCATGGACATGGTGCCGCGTATTTCTAGAGCGCAGAAGATGGATGCGCTCTCCTCGATGGCCAACATCGCGGGCTACCGGGCGGTGATCGAGGCGGGCAATAACTTTGGCCGGTTCTTTACCGGTCAGGTGACCGCCGCAGGCAAAGTACCGCCCGCCAAGGTGTTGGTGATCGGTGCCGGGGTGGCGGGGTTGGCGGCGATTGGCACCGCGACCAGCTTAGGCGCGGTAGTGCGCGCCTTTGATGTGCGCCCGGAGGTCTCCGAGCAGATCGAATCCATGGGTGCTGAGTTCCTGTTTCTGGACTTTGAGGATAGCCAGGACGGCTCTGAAAGCGGTGGCTATGCTTCGCCCTCAAGTCCTGAATTCCGTGAAAAGCAGCTGGAATGCTTCCGTGAACAAGCACCGGAGGTGGATATTGTCATCACCACGGCGCTGATTCCTGGCAGGCCCGCGCCCAAGCTGTGGCTGGAAGACATGGTGGCGGCCATGAAGCCTGGCTCCGTGATTATTGACTTGGCCGCTGAGAAGGGCGGTAACTGCGACCTGACCCAGCCCGACGAGCGCGTGGTGAGTGATAACGGCGTGGTGGTGGTGGGCTACACCGACTTCCCGTCACGCATGGCAACACAGGCATCGCTGCTGTACGCCACCAATATTCGCCACATGCTCACCGACCTCACCCCTGAGAAAGACGGCGTGATCCATCACAACATGGAAGACGACGTCATTCGGGGGGCCACGGTGGCCCACCAAGGGGAAGTCACCTTCCCGCCGCCGCCGCCCAAGGTAAAAGCCATTGCGGCCGCCAAACCGAAGAAAAAGGAGAAAGCACCCACGCCGGAAGAGAAGAAAGCCGCCGAGCTTGCCACCTTCAAAGCGCAAACGAAGAGCCAAGTGACCATGCTGGCCGTGGGCGGTGCGCTGATGCTGCTATTGGGGTTAGTCGCTCCTGCCTCCTTTATGCAGCACTTTATTGTGTTTGTACTGGCCTGCTTTATCGGCTTCCAAGTGATTTGGAAAGTGAGCCATTCGCTGCATACGCCGCTGATGGCGGTAACCAACGCCATTTCCGGCATCATTATTTTGGGGGCGATACTGCAAATTGGCTCGGGCAGCGCGTTAGTCAGCGTGTTGGCGGCTATTTCGGTGTTAATCGCGTCAATCAATATCGTGGGTGGCTTTCTGGTGACACGCCGGATGCTGGCCATGTTCCAAAAATCCTAAGCGGCGGAGAGACGATATGTTAGAGCAAGGATTCGTATCTGCCGCGGCAATTGCGGCAAGCGTGCTGTTTATTCTGTCGCTAGGCGGCTTGAGTAATCAGGAAAAGGCCAAGCGGGCCGTGTGGTACGGCATTGTCGGTATGGCGGTCGCGGTGTTTTTCACCTCGTTTGGCCCCGGTATTGGCGGCTACTGGTGGCTGATTCCCATGATGTTGATTGGGGCGGGCATTGGCGTGTACGTGGCAGGCAAGGTCGAGATGACCGAAATGCCGCAGCTTGTGGCCGCGTTGCACAGCTTTGTGGGCTTGGCGGCGGTATTCGTTGCCTGGAGCGCGGACCTGGAGCGTCGCCGAGTGATGGCCGCCCGTGCCGCTGAAGCATCGCTGGATCAGTTCTCCGCCTTTGCGGCACTGGTGGCGACCAAAGCCCCCGACGAGCTGACGTTCCTGCAAATCGAGGTGGTGCTGGGTATCTTTATTGGTGCGGTCACGTTCACCGGCTCGGTGGTGGCTTTCGGAAAGCTCGCGGGCAAGGTAGATGGCAAGCCACGGCAGCTGCCCGGCGGCCATATGCTGAATGCTGGGGCGGCGGCGCTCTCGCTGCTGTTAGCGATTCTCTACCTCAACGGTGCTGGCTTCTGGACGCTGCTTATTATTGCGGCGCTGGCGTTCTTTATCGGCTACCACCTGATCATGGGGATCGGCGGGGCGGATATGCCGGTGGTGGTCTCCATGCTGAACAGCTACTCCGGCTGGGCGGCGGCGGCGATTGGTTTCACGCTCTCCAACGACCTGCTGATCGTGACCGGTGCGCTGGTGGGCTCCTCCGGGGCGATTCTCTCTTACATTATGTGTAAGGCGATGAACCGCAACTTCGTCAGCGTGATTCTGGGCGGCTTTGGTGGCACTCAAGGGCCAGCTGCCGAGATTGAAGGCGAGCAGGTGTCGATTGATGCCAACGGCGTGGCTACAGCGCTGAACGACGCCGACAGCATCATCATCGTGCCGGGTTACGGCATGGCCGTGGCGCAGGCGCAAACGGCGGTGAGCGATTTAGTCCGCAAGCTGCGCGCCGCGGGTAAAACCGTACGCTTTGGCATTCACCCCGTGGCCGGGCGCTTGCCAGGACATATGAACGTGCTGCTGGCGGAAGCCAAGGTGCCTTACGATATCGTGCTGGAGATGGATGAAATCAACGACGACTTCGCCACGACCGACGTGGTTATCGTCATCGGCTCTAACGACATCGTGAACCCCGCTGCCGAAGAGGACCCCAACAGCCCTATCGCAGGGATGCCGGTGCTCAAAGTCTGGGACGCGAAGCAGGTGTTCGTCAGCAAGCGTGGTCAGGGTACCGGCTACTCGGGTATCGAGAACCCGCTGTTCTTCAAGGACAACACCCGGATGTTCTACGGCGATGCCCGCGATAGCTTGAATGCGCTGCTACCGCTAGTGGACTAAGCCAGTCAGTCGTTAGGAACAGGGGAGCCAATGGCTCCCCTGTTTTTTTACCTGCTTAGGTGTCGTTCTCTTCCCCGGTTAACTGACGCCAGGAGCGACGCCCCAGGTGGTCATCGCTAAAACCAATGGTGATGGAGCCATCGCCATTCGGTGAAGCGTTGGGGTCATTAGGGTTTCCGACGAAGAGGCGCTCAATGTTGCCATCGTTCACGCCCACCAAACGCTCGCCGGTGCCTGCCTGAAGGCCGGTAATGGCATCGCCATTGATCGTAGCGTCGCTATCGGGCGTGCCGTCGCCATTGAAGTCGAACGTGGTCGAGCCGCCGCTGCCGCCTGTGTCGGCCAGTAGCGACATAAAGAACCCGCTGCGCCCACCGCCGCAGGGGTCGGATTCATCAGGTAGCAGCGTCGAGAAACGCACCCGCCGTGGGAGGCTGCTGGAAATCGAGGGGGCGGCAATCACCCGCTCTCCGGCAGGCAGCTCCAAGCGCCATCCCAAGTCGTTACTGTCAGGGGCAAAATTGCTGCTGGCGCGGCGGTTAAAGCCACTCTGTGAGTTTTCACCCGTAATGCGTTGAAGCAGTAGATCGCCTTGAGTAATGGTCGAGCTGCGATTCACTTGGTCACGCAGCCCGATGAGCTGTTGCGTCGAGCGGTCGCCAATATCGCCGTTGCGGAAATAGCTGCCGGTGCCGAAGCTGACCAGTAGCGTATCCGGCGAGCCGCTGCTGAGGGTCACGGCCGGGGCAGACGTGATGGGCTGGCGGGCGCTGCCTTGGTATAGCCGGTTAACGGTGCCATTGCCGGTTAATGAGAAGCGCCACAGGTTGCCTGCTAAGTCGCCTGCATAGGCAAAGCGCGCGCCATTATAGCTAGGCCAGGCGGTGACGGTTGGTGTTGCTAACCCGTTGGGTAGCTCAGCGCTGCCTACGTCTGTTTTCAGGTGTTTGAGCAGCTCGCCAGTAGCCAGATCCACCACAAACAGCGATGCCTGATAGCCCGTGCTGTTATAGCCATTGCTAAAAATGGCCACCCAGGTGCCGTTGGTCAGTTGGGTAATGGTGGGTTCCGTCACGCCGCTGCCCAGCTCCTGATGGCGAAACTCCCAAAGCACGTCTGAGGCGCTCATACTGCTGGGGTCGCTCACATCAAGTGCAAACACCGTCCGTCCACCAGCGCCCATGGTGCCGACGGCCACGGCAGAAGGGCCGCCGGCGATATTCACTTCACGCACCGCCGGTGTGCCATCCATAAAGTAGCGGTGGTTATAGTTGGGCTGCATCAGTGGGCGAATGGTGGGTGCATCGCCTTGGGTCAGTTCGGCCGGTAAAAAGCCAAACAGCTCTCGACCGGTTGCCGCGTTAAAGCCGTGCAGCATGCCGTCGTTGGCCGCTACCAGCAGCAGCGGCACACGGTCCCCATTGCCCTGTAAGACCACGGGGTTAGCGTTGATAATATCGCCCAGCAGCGATTGGCGTGGCCGTAGCCCCGGTACGGTTTCCCCCTGTAGCCAGCGAACTTCTGCACTGCTTAAACCGCTGTTTTCGGCGCTGAGCACAACGCCGCGCCGAGAGCCATTCTCTAGCCGTTGGAAAGTGAGTAGCCGCCGGCTACCCACCTGCCCGGCGAGTTCGGTTTCGGCATTCCAGCGCTGGCTGCGACGGCCATCGGGTTGAATCACCGAGGCGGCTAAACGCCCTGACCAGTCCTCACTTCTAAACCCGGCGGTATAGAGCAGATTGCCATCTTCAACGCCAAATTCGTCGCTATTCACCGCCGCGGAGGTGTTGGACTGAGAGGCGGCGATAATATTGCCTAGCACTTGCTGCATCACTTGATTAAGCGATGCCTCATCATTGGCAAAGTAGGCGCGCTCGGTGCCGCCTGCCCGTGCCAAATCCCCAAGCGGGTCATCGGACACGTTCGGTAAGTTGGCGATATCCGGCGGTAAGTTAAAGCCCACCACATAGGTTCTCACAGGGTTAGGCAGCTGTGCGTTGGTATCGTCGTAAAGCCGTTTAATCGCCGCTTCAGCGCTGGCTAATGCGCCGCTAACGTTGCCGCCTAACGAATTGCCAGAGCGGTCTACCGACGGTAAGCCGTCGGTCAGCCAGATATTGGCATTCACCAGGCACTGCTGCGCATCTGGATTATTGATGTTGGGAATAGCAATGCCGGAGCGCTGGCCTTGGTCACTACGAAACGCGCTATTTCGGCCAGTGTTATTTAGGAAATAGTCCCTTGCGGTGTACATCGTGCCTTCAATCGGCGTCAGCCCGGTGGCTAAAAGTGGCCAGTTCGGGTCGGTCATGGGGTTACCGCTACCGTTCCACTCATGCCGCTGTGTACCCAGCTTGGTTTCAATGGCGTCCCAGTGGGCTTCGTCTATAGTGCCGTCGTTATTTAGCCCGCCAATGGGGACGTGCAAGTAACCCAGGCCAGGCGAGGAAGTGGTACGCCACTCCCACTGATTCAACTGAACCGACGCGGTATGCGAGCCCCAGTTGGGTATGCCGCGCTGGCGCAGGCTATCCACAAGCGGTAGTGAGTAGCTGGAGTTGACCGGGGAGCGGTACGAAATACCGTCGCCTATAAAAGGAGAGCTAGATGAACTACTGGTGAGACTGCGATAACGTTCAGAGACTTGGTCGGATGATGACGTTGGCGTTGAAGTACGCCGCCAATACTCTGTGACATCATTGGTAGGCAGACCGGTGCTAAAGTTTTCCTCAAACATATAGCCAGGAACACCTACGTTAAAGAACGCATAGATATTTAATCCAGGCAGGCGAGTGCGATAGCGTTTGGTACTGGCGTTCCAGGCACCATCGAATTCTGGGTTATACCAGCTGGGGTTAGCGTTTGTAGAGTAACGCGGCTCCAGGGCACGCTCCGTTAAACGCCATACCACGGTGCTTCCGCTAAACGCGTTATCCCGCGTGCGTGAAGCGGGATTTTGCTGATAAGCCATGAGGCCAAGATTGAGCTCGCCTCGGTAGCGGTCTAATAAGTCACGCCCAACGCGCTTCATCGTACTGGATTTACTGAGCGGCGAGCGGGCACCTGCCGGGCACTGGGAGGCATTGAACGTATTGGGTTGGCAAGCTGCCAGTGTTTCCCTGTCGCCTGGGTTGTTACCGACGGCCACGCGCCCATCTAACCCTTCCTGACCGCTTTCTGAGTTATCCAAAATCAGCAGCACATTGGGCGGTACGCGACTGACAACGTTCAACGGCGCAGGGGAGAGGCCCGTTTGGTCGTCTGGGATGTCGTAATCTTCATCAATGGGCTCGTCACCCCCGCCGCCAATAGGGGGCTCGGGTTCTGGCTCGGGCTCAGGTTCTGGTTCCGGTTCGGGCGTTGGCTCTGGTTCTGGTTCTGGTTCTGGATCAGGGTCTGTGGGCGGAGGGTTGGGCGGAAAGGCGCCTGCCGCCATCGCAGAGTGTTCCACAGCGCTGAGTGTTAGCATCGCGACTAATAGCAGTAATGTGAGTCGTGCACCTGTCATGGGGTTATCACCTCCACTTGCTGTTGGCGCACGTATAGCGCTTCAAGCGTCACGCTGGTATCGACGCCACGACCAAACCCTTGGGCCTCAATGCGGTAAAGCATCTCCACCACTTCTGTGCTGCTATTGCTGGAGCGCGACCCCAGCGGTGCCAGTGTTTGAATGCGGTAGCGCGGGTTCTGCGTCAGTTCTGCCATATTCATCGCATGGTTACTCCAGCCATTGCCGGGGTTAGCGCCGTTTTGTAACAGGGTCTCTGCTTCCCGTAGCGCGGCCTCTGCTGCTTGAAAAGCCACGCTGTAATCCCGCTGGCTGGAGGCCATTCGGTCTTGGGTAATCGCCCCTTGCATGGAAGAGAGGCTTAGAATGGTGACAATGGCGAGAAAAATCAGACTTAACACGAGCGCCATTCCCCGCTGATGTGTCATTGCGTGGCTCTGCATGTTAGCGATTCCTCAAAGCGACGGTGGTCGTAAAGGCCTGATAAATCCGCCCGTCTCCGCCGGTAAACGCGTTCTCCCCTCGGAAATTGCCAAGCGCTAGCGTCGTGTTAGCGTTACGCAAGTTGGGTCGGTCACTTTGCACAATGAGCGTAATACGTAGTGCCTGCACGTTGGGCCACTCTGCAGCGTCCACTTCATCGGCAGGCACGTACGCGTCGTCGATCAAAAAGGCCGTTCGCATGGCCACCACGTGGCTGGCGACGATGTCATTGCGCGGAGCGGTTTGGCTCAGATCTAACCGCATGAGCGACGGCGCGTTGTCGTTATTGGCGTCTTGGCCAATGTAGTAAATGGCGCTGTTTAACGCACTCAGTGATACATTTTGTCCTGGTGAGTAAATAATGTCGTTCTCACCTCCCTGTTCGCTATCACCGGGATCGACATTTCCTTGCCAGCCAGCTGTCGCGGTTTTCTGCAGCGTTCGAGCACTGTTAGACGTGTTATAGAAGATGTCGCAATTCTGAAGCCCCTGAAGCAGGACCAGCCGATTGTTAAAGACACCTGCCATGTCTCGGCTTAACGTGATTTGTTGGTTGTTATCGACGCTAGTGACATTCAGCGAATCGCTGGTAAAGCCTGTTCGAGCGATCAGGCCGCCGCGAAACGCCAGCACATCTTGCCCTGCCACAGGATTCATTAAGCTTGCTGAAAAGTCATGGTTGCTGGGCGTGTTCCATGCTTGAAGTGGCAAGACGTCCTCATTGCTATCTGCCCAAGGACGTAGATGTACAGTCGTCTGGGGCGGCGTGCAGCCGCCACTGTAATCCGCTTGGCGCAACTCACGGGCCATCGTATCCAGCGCAAATCGGCCGGTATCCTGCATATCGGCAAGGGCGGTTTGAAAACGGTAGCTCTGCTGGGAGGAGATAAACAGCTGGGTCGCGCCGCCCATGACCAGCAGGCCAATCACCATCGCCACCAGTAGCTCGACCAGCGTAAACCCAGCCTGTGTTTGTTGGGGTGTCAATCTGCCCACGCTATAGCTCCGAAACCAGTTGAATTTGCCGGATGTCGTTGGGGGAAGAGGTGTCATCCCAGCGTACCGTGACGCTGACGCGACGATTATTCACCTCAATACCGCCCTCGCCACCTGGGAGCATAGTGGCCACATCCGCTACCCACTCGGATTGGTCAGTGGCGGGTAAGCCGCTACCGCCCGCATCATCGCCTAGTGTGAGCGCGTAGTCGGCAGCCTGCTCGCTGTTGGCACGAATACGGTCCAACATGTCCTGGGCCATATTGGTGGCCTGGGTTTCAAAATAGGCGGCGCGGTTATGCACCAGCGACTGAGTTTGTAAGCCGAGTACCCCCAGCAGGCCAATCGACAGCACGAGTAGTGCAATCAATGACTCCAGCAGTGAGATACCCCGTTGTGGTGTTGGCATGGCGTTGCTCGCTGATGAATTAGTCACAGGCTTGGCGGTTAGTGAGTACCCGGGAGATTCCGCTCGGCTCAACGCGTACGCAGCGGCCTATCTCATTCAGCGTGACGGAAACACTCTGTGGTGCGAAGGCCGCCGTCGCTAATCGACCCTGGCTATTAAAGGTGAACCGCTCCGGCGCATCCGTAATGGCGATATCGTTAACTTCTTGCGCCCAACTGCGCAGTACGGCGTTGTTGGCGCGCACTTCCCAGCCTGCACTCCAGCCCGCTGCCACGGGCAATAAGCTCACCGCCTGGTTACGCCGAACCGCTTCACTGCGGGCAAAGCTTAAGGCAATCTTGTAGTCGTTGGTGGTCGTGACAACGCGATTTTCTTGAATAATGCGTGAAAAATTCGGGATCGCAACGGTGGCAAGCGTGGCGAAGAGGGCCAGCGCCACCAGTAGCTCTAGCAAGGTAAAGCCAAGCGCGGAACGTCTTGCCGTCAGCATGCGTCGCTACTCTGAGAGGTCAAATAAACAGCAGCATGACGGTCGAAAAATAAGGCACCCATGCTGTCATTATCGGCTGATTTCATTATATCGATATTTAGTTTTATGGTATGGAAGTATAGCGTTTATACCATACAGTGATGGCGCAATAAGCGAACCCCATTAGCGGACATTCGTCATACGCTGTCACATAACTCGCGCTATGCTCGATAGACGCATGGGTTATCTCGCAAGAGCTATCTCACAAGGGCTATCCAAGGTTATCGACAGAGGTGAGAGGAGTTTCAATAGCTGAGAGCTATTGCGTTGGTCGTAAAATGCAAATTGTGACTATTGATCAGGTGCTTTAAAACTGTGATACGTGAATAACGCATCCATACGCTAGTGCAGGTGAGCCTCACTGCCATGCCTAGCACGAAGATGCACAGCATTTGTTCCCTTGGTATTACCAAGGCTAAGAGCAATAAGGGAGAGAGCTATGAGCGGTAAATGTCCTGTCATGCACGGTGGTAACACCTCAACGGGTACCTCCAACAAAGATTGGTGGCCGG
Organism: Vreelandella lutescens; assembly: GCF_014640815.1. GTDB lineage: Bacteria > Pseudomonadota > Gammaproteobacteria > Pseudomonadales > Halomonadaceae > Vreelandella > Vreelandella lutescens. The sequence continues at coordinate 367,954 of NZ_BMHM01000004.1, forward strand.
AAGGGTTGAACCTGGATATTTTGCATCAGCAAGATCGCAAATCAGATCCGATGGACCCGGATTTCAGCTACCGCGACGAAGTGCGCAAGCTCGACTTCGACGCGCTGAAAAAAGATGTCCACGCGCTGATGACCGACAGCCAAGAGTGGTGGCCCGCCGACTGGGGACACTACGGCGGTTTAATGATCCGCATGGCTTGGCACTCCGCAGGCACCTACCGTATTGCTGATGGCCGTGGGGGCGGTGGTACTGGCGCTCAGCGTTTTGCGCCGCTCAACTCCTGGCCGGATAACGTCAGCCTGGACAAAGCGCGTCGCCTGCTGTGGCCGATCAAGAAGAAGTACGGCAACAAAATCAGCTGGGCTGACCTGATGATTCTGGCCGGTACCGTGGCTTATGAGTCCATGGGCTTACCTGCTTACGGCTTCTCCTTCGGCCGTGCCGATATTTGGGAACCCGAGAAAGATATCTACTGGGGTGACGAAAAAGAGTGGCTTGCGCCTTCTGACGAACGCTACGGCGACGTTAACAAGCCAGAGACCATGGAAAACCCGCTGGCGGCTGTTCAGATGGGTCTTATCTATGTTAACCCGGAAGGTGTTAACGGTCAGCCTGACCCGCTGAAGACCGCTCAGCAGGTGCGTGAAACCTTCGCCCGTATGGCGATGAACGACGAAGAGACCGCAGCCCTCACTGCTGGCGGCCACACCGTTGGTAAATGTCACGGTAATGGCGATGCCTCTGCGCTGGCCGCTGAGCCTGAAGCGTCTGACGTTGAAAACCAGGGCTTTGGCTGGGGCAACCCCAACATGCAGGGCAAGGCGAGCAACGCCGTGACCTCTGGCATTGAAGGTGCCTGGACCACCAACCCAACTCAGTTCGATATGGGCTATTTCGACCTGCTGTTTGGCTACGAGTGGGAGCTGAGAAAGAGCCCTGCCGGTGCCCATCAGTGGGAGCCGATTGATATCAAAGAAGAAGACAAGCCGGTCGACGCCAGCGACCCCTCTATTCGCCACAACCCGATCATGACCGATGCGGATATGGCGATGAAGATGGATCCGACCTATCGTGCCATTTGCGAAAAATTCATCGCGGACCCGGAATACTTCAAGCACACCTTCGCGAAAGCATGGTTCAAGCTGACGCACCGTGACCTGGGCCCGAAAGCGCGCTACATCGGCCCGGAAGTTCCGGCGGAAGACCTGATTTGGCAAGACCCGGTCCCAGCAGGCAGCACCGACTACTGCGAAGAAGTTGTGAAGCAGAAAATCGCGCAAAGCGGCTTGAGCATTAGCGACATGGTCTCCACCGCTTGGGACAGCGCCCGTACCTACCGCGGCTCTGACATGCGCGGCGGTGCTAACGGTGCCCGCATTCGTCTGGCCCCGCAGAACGCGTGGCAGGGCAACGAGCCGGAGCGCCTGGCGAAAGTGCTGAGCGTTTACGAGCAGATCTCTGCTGACACCGGCGCTAGCGTCGCTGACATCATCGTTCTGGCCGGTAGCGTAGGCATCGAGAAAGCCGCGAAAGCAGCAGGTTACGAGGTACGTGTACCTTTCCTGAAAGGCCGCGGCGATGCGACTGCCGAGATGACCGATGGTGACTCCTTCGCACCGCTGGAGCCGCTGGCCGATGGCTTCCGCAACTGGCAGAAGAAAGAGTACGTGGTGAAGCCGGAAGAGATGTTGCTGGATCGTGCGCAGCTGATGGGCTTAACCGGCCCTGAAATGACCGTGCTGCTGGGCGGTATGCGCGTACTGGGCACCAACTACGCTGGCACCAAACACGGCGTATTCACGGATCGTGAAGGCCAACTGACCAACGACTTCTTTGTGAACCTGACCGATATGGGTAACACCTGGAAGCCGGTGAGCAGCAACGCCTACGAGATCCGTGATCGCAAGACCGGTGCCGTGAAGTGGACCGCCTCGCGTGTGGATCTGGTGTTCGGCTCCAACTCGCTGCTGCGCTCTTACGCAGAAGTGTACGCCCAGGACGATAACGGCGAGAAGTTCGTTAAAGACTTCGTCGCCGCCTGGACCAAAGTGATGAACGCCGACCGTTTCGACGTCGCGTCGTAACATGTACTAAACGCATAGAAGCGCAAAGCCCGCATCCAACGATGCGGGCTTTTTTTATGGCGGCGAGGTTGTCGGTTACCCCCAGACGCCGAGCTGCTTGCGATACGCCGCCTGCGCCTGCGTCGCACTGATCGGCTGCAAGCGCACCGTGGTGCCCGGTAAGCACTGGGCGAGGCGGGCGCAGGCCATCGGGGTGAGTGCGCCCAGACGTGGGTAGCCGCCGATGGTTTGGCGGTCGTTCATCAGAATGATCGGCTGGCCATCGGGGGGGATCTGCACTGCTCCTAACGGAATCCCTTCAGAGATGATGCCGCCCAGGCGGCTGTTCAGCGCTTTGCCGGTCAGTCGAATGCCCATGCGGTCGGCGCGTTGGTCTACGGTCCAGGGCTGGTTGAAAGCGTCAAACAGGCTGCGCCCGGCAAAGTGCGCGGCCTGGGAGCCCAGCACCATGTCCAGCACGGTGTCTTCTGCATCAGGCAGAGAGAGATGGGTGCCTTGGGGCAACTGACGCGGCGTGGCGCTGCTGCCTTTCCAGGTGAGTTGGTCGCCGGTTTTAAGCGGTTTGCCATCTTCGTGCAGGCCGCCGATTTGCTCTCTTGCCGTGCAGGCTTGGCTGCCGAGCACGGTTGGCGCATCAAGACCGCCAGGAAAGGCGAGGTACGCGCGCAGGCCCTTTTTCGGCTGACGAAAGACCAGCGTTTGGCCCGCCTGCATCATAAAGCTGTCGTTGGGCGCCAGCGGTTGGCCATCCAGCGTGGCGGCAAGGTCGGCTCCGGTGAGGGCAAGGCGCACATCGCTATTGGCCACCAGCGTCAGGTTGCCGCCCATGACGATTTCTAACGCGGCGCTCTCCAGCGGATTTCCCAGCAGCCAGTTGGCCCAGCGGAAGGCGATCCAGTCGGCGGCACCGCCTTGAGTCACGCCCAAGTGGCCGACGCCGAAGCGGCCCGCGTCTTGGATCAGTGCCAGCGGCCCGGCTTGCTTAACGGTCAACATGGGTTGGCTCATGACCGCTCCTCCAGTGGGGTCGTATCGCCCCCGGCCGCTTCAAATGCTGATTGGGATATCGCCTTAAAGCGCACTTTATCGCCCGGGCGCAGCAGCGGCTCGCCACGTTTGGCGTGCTCGAAAAGCGGCACAGCCGTTCTGCCAAGAATGTTCCATCCGCCGGGCGAAAGCAGCGGGTAGATGGCAGTTTGCCGGTCGGCAATGCCCACGCTTCCTGCTGCAACTCGGCGGCGGGGCGTTTTCAAACGCGGCGTGGCAATGGCTTCATCCACCAGGCCCATAAAGCCGTAGCCAGGGGCGAAGCCCAGTGCAAACACGCAGTAGTCGTGGCTGCAGTGGCGCTCAATCAGCGCCTCGACGCTGAGCCCGGCGCGCTGGGCTACGGTGGGCAGCTCCGGGCCAACGCGCTCGTCGTACCACACGGGGATTTCGTGGAGCTGGCCCTGTTGGGCATCGGCGGGCGTTAAATTGCGCAGCGCGCTGCGCACCAGCGTCGAGGCTTGGGCAAAAGTGAGCTTTTGGCAGTCGTAGTGCACCAGCAGGGTGATGTACGACGGAATGAGATCAATCAACGCGTGATCAAAGGCGCGCCGCAGCGCCTCATCGGCGGCGATGATCCACGCCATGTTGGTTTCATCAATGGCGTCGAATAGACGCACCGTTAGGGCGTCCATCGCTGCCGTTTCTAAGCGCAGTTTCACGCGGACTCCAGCGCCGTAAAGGCCTCACGAATGGCGCGCACGGCGGCCACGGATTCGGGGTTATCGCCATGCACGCAGAGCGTGTCGCAGGGCAGCTGCAAGGCGCTGCCATCGCGGGCGGTGAGGGCGTCACCTTTCGCGAGCGTGACGGCTTGGGCAACGATAGCGTCTTGGTCGTGGTGCACAGCCCCCGGCAGGCGGCGTGAGGCGAGATGCCCGGTGGCCTCATAAGCGCGGTCAGCGAAGGTTTCAAACCACAGCGTCACGCCCATTTTTTCCGCTAACTGGCGGTGTGGCTCTGGGTTGGCGGTGGCCATCACCATCAGCGGTAGGCGGGCATCGAATGCCTTCACGGCGCGCATGGCACCTTCCAGCAATTCCAGATTGGCGGCCATGTCGTTGTACATCGCCCCGTGGGGTTTGACGTAGCTCAGCGCGGTGCCTTCCGCTTGGCAAATGCCTGCCAGCGCGCCGATTTGGTAGAGCATCATGTCTTCCACTTCGGCAGGGGAGCAGGCCATTGAGCGGCGGCCAAAGCCCATTAAATCCGGGTAACCGGGGTGTGCGCCGATCTTCACGCCGTGCTGAACAGCCAGCTTCACTGTCTTGCGCATCACATGGGGGTCGGATGCGTGGTAGCCGCAGGCAATGTTGGCACAGTCAACGTAGGGCATGACATCAGCGTCTAAACCAATCGACCAGTTGCCGAAACTTTCGCCCATATCGCAGTTAAGCAGCGGAATCGCCATAACGTCTCCTGCAGGGTTGCGTGTTGTTAGTGATTGATATCGCAATTAATTAGCTAAATGAGTAAGGCCGTTTGCTCATCATTATTACTCATTAGTCAGCATGTTTATGGTTGTGTTAGCGCAAAAATAATATATGGAGCCCGTGTCGCAAGTGCCAATCGTTTTTAGCGATATTAAGTATCGGTGGTTCCTATCATGCTGTTATTTAGTGGAAAAATAGTTGACGCTAGGGCGTGATACGATTATCAACTAAATAAAGCGACTCAAAAAAGATTACAAAAGAGACGCCCTTATCCGCCTGCTGTTGTGCGCTTCGCGCTACCTATAAAAATGGTCAGGAAAGGGTGATTTCCGAGGAGTGCCACATGCGGTTGCCAGCCCCGCGACAGCATGCCCGTGCCCAGCACGGCATGTTGCACATACATTTGCATATCGACGTCTCGCGATGGAAACCCCTCATCGTCGGCGTAGTGAAAGCGCGTCACACGGCGCTTTCTATAAATGCTCAATTACAGGCTGGTTAAGTACGATGCTGGATTTTAAGGAACTCGACGCCTTTGTTTGGGCGGTGAAACTTGGCTCTTTTCGTAAGGCGGCGGTGCGCTTACACATTACGCAACCGTCGGTATCCGAGCGTATCTCGCGTTTAGAGAGCACGGTGGGCGAGTTACTGCTTGAGCGCTCGGCGCGGCCTATTCAGCCCACCATGCGTGGTAGGGAGTTTTTCCTACACGCTGAACGCATGCTGGCTCAGCGCGATGAAGCCCTCAAACTTTTCGATAGTGAAGAAGACTTTTCCGCCCCGCTGCGGTTGGGCACCATTGAAACCATCGCCCACAGCTGGTTCCCCCGGTTTATGCAGCGTCTCACCGAGCGCTATCCGCGGCTGATTATTGAACTTACCGTCGATTACTCCCCAGCGCTGAACGAACGCTTAACCAGCAATGAGCTGGATATCTTGCTAGCCATGAACGGCTATCTCCCGCCGGAACAGATCGACCAAGAGACGCTAAGTCCTTACGAGATGGGCATGTTCGTTTCGCCACGCCATGCTCAAATGCTGAGCGAACGCCCCCATGCTTGGTGTACCACGCTGCCGTTTATTTCGTTTGGCAAGCTGGCGCGCCCTTATGAAGAGCTGGTGAGCTATTTAGCGGCACAGGGTGTTCATCAGCCGCGCATTCACAGCGTAAGCACCCTGATGACCATTGTGCGTTTGACCACGGAAGGCCTGGGGATTGGCGCGCTGCCGGTGGCCACCGTGCTGGATGAGTGGCGGCGGGGTGAGCTGTATCGTTTGGCGCTCCCCGCGCCGCTCCCGGCTATGCACTATGATGTTATTTGGCGCAGCGCGAATCATCCACGCTTCTGCCGCGGCGTTGGCCGTTTGGCGCAGGAGTGCGCGCTAGAGTATGCCGCGGAAAAGCATACCGATATTACAAACACGTGTTTTACCGGACGCTGGGTCACCCCTAGCGCCGCTTCCTCCACCCCCCGTGCAACACCTCCATCAATATGAATAAGAGGATTTTTCCTATGCGTACCCGCTTCGCGACCCCCCTGCTTCTTGCCACTGCCTGCAGCCTTGCCGCCGCAGCGACTGCTCAGGCCGCTGAATGGACCATGGCGACGCCCTATGGGGATGCCAGCTTCCATACCCAAAACACCAAGCAGTTTGCAGAAGACGTGGCGGAAGCCACTGACGGCGAGCTCACCATTACCGTACACAGCGGTGGTTCGCTGGTGTCTCACGGCGAAATTAAGCCGTCTGTACGTCGCGGCACCATCGATGCCGGTGAAGTGTTCCTCTCCATTCTCTCTAACGACGACCCGATTTTTGAAGTCGATACGCTGCCCGGTGTTGCCGGTAGCTACGATGACGCTTACGCGCTGTGGGAAGCGACCAAGCCAATGATTACCGAGCTGTTCGCCTATGAAGGGTTGATTCCGCTCTACGCCGTGGCATGGCCCGCTCAGGGCATCTACACCGCCTCCCCGCTAACCGATCCGGCTCAGTTTGAAGGCCTTCGTGTGCGTGCGCCGAACATCAACACCCAGCGCTACGTCAACAACTTAGGCGGTAGCCCCACTGAAACCGAAGAGTCGGATATTCCTACGGCGTTTAGCACCGGCCGTGTAGACGCCATGATTACCTCCAGCTCCACGGGTAATTCCATGGCCGCGTGGGATTACGTCACTGATTACACCGATGCCAACCTGTGGCTGCCGAAGAACATTGTGTTTATCAGCCAGCGCAGCTTTGACCGCCTAGATGAAACGACGCAAGAAGCGCTGATGGAAGCGGCGGCTCGTGCTGAAGAGCGTGGCTGGCAGATGAGCCGTGACAACAACGATGCAAGCCTTGCGGCCCTGCAGGAGAACGGCATCAACGTATCTGAGCCCAATGCAGAAGTGTCCGCCGCGCTCCAAGCCGCAGGCGATGTGTTGTTTGCCGATTGGCAGTCCCGTGCCGATGACGAAGCCAAAACGGCGCTTGAAACCTACCGCGAGCAGCGTAGCAACTAAGCCTGAAGTACCCCTTTGGGGCAGCCCGCGTGCTGCCCCTTTCTCCACGCGCTCTGTGAGACTGCGAACATGACGTTTAAATTCGACAAACTCTACCGCCTGGGTGCCTGGGGCGCAGCAGCGTGCATGGTGGCGATCTGTGCGCTGATCGCGCTTCAGGTGACGTTCCGTTTAGTGGATGCACTGCTGGTGCTGGTGGGCCTCAGCCGACTGGGTATTAGTATTACTGGCGTATCCGAAATGGCGTCTTATTTATTAGTGGGTGCCACCTTTCTGGGGCTGGCGTACACCTTTGTGCATCATGCCCATATCCGAGTGACATTACTGATATCACGCCTGCCCTCTGCGGTGCGCGTGTGGTTTGAAGTGTCTGGACTGATTATTGCGCTGGTCATCAGCGTACTACTGACCTATGGCCTGATCGGTTTGGCGAGGGAAAGCCTGCAATACAACGATGTTTCGTCGGGCTTTTTATCGATTCCTTTATGGATTCCCCAGGTGGTATTGGCCGTTGGGGTAGGGCTTCTGGCCCTGGCGCTGTTAGAAGCGCTGTGGATGGCCGGACGCATCGCCATACGCGACCCGTCAAGCTTCCGCGAAGCCACTTCCATCGACGATAACGAAGCGCATTAAGCGGCTAATCGGGAGATACCCTCGTGCTACTACTAAGTTTAGTCACTATGTTTACCCTGGTGCTGCTGCTGGGCAGCGGGGTGTGGATTGCCTTTGCGCTGATAGGCACCGCCTGGATTGCACTGCAGTTTTTCAGCCCTTTCGACCCAGGCTCAATTTTAGCCTCCGATTTTTGGGGGGCAAGCTACGGCTGGGATTTAACGGCGCTGCCGATGTTTATCTGGATGGGCGAAATTCTCTTCCGCTCGGGGCTGGCGGACAATATGTTTCGTGGGCTTTCGCCCTGGCTGAATCGCCTGCCGGGCCGCCTGCTGCATACCAATATTATTGGTAGCGGCATGTTCGCGGCGGTGTGTGGTTCATCAGCTGCCACCTGCGCTACGGTGGGCAAAATGACCCTGCCGGAACTGGAACGCCGTGGCTACGACAGCAATATGGCGATTGGCACGCTGGCCAGTGCGTCCACGCTGGGCCTGCTGATTCCACCCTCTATCGTGCTGATCGTTTACGGCGTGGTCACTGAGCAGTCTATCTCGCGGCTCTTTATGGCGGGCATTGGCCCAGGCCTGATGATCTTAGCGATGTTTATGACCTATTTAGTGCTGTGGGCGCTGCTCAAAGGCAACCGCGAAGGCCTGACGGGTGCTGATGAATCCGATATGAGCTTTGCTGAAAAGCTGCGTAATACCTGGGCGCTGTTGCCTATTTTGCTGCTGATCGGCGGCATTATCATATCCATTTACGGCGGGCTGGCTTCGCCGACGGAAGCGGCGGCGGTGGGCGTGGTGTTGTCGATGATCATTGCCTATTTTAACGGCCATTTTAATCGCGCTATTTTTACCGACTCGCTGTTTGCGGCGGTACGCACGGCCTGCATGATCGCCTTTATTATTGCCGGTGCGTCGTTTTTAACCTCGGCCATGGGCTTTACTCAAGTGCCCATGAAGCTCGCCCAGGCGATTGGTGAAATGGGGCTGTCGCCCACCATGCTGTTGATTGCACTGACGCTGCTGCTGCTGATTATGGGCTGCTTTCTGGACGGTATTTCGCTGATTCTGCTAGTGACGGCCATTATTATGCCGGTGGTGAGTGCGGCAGGTTTTGATTTGATTTGGTTTGGCATCTATCTGGTGATTGTGGTGGAAATGTCGCAAATCACGCCGCCGGTTGGGTTTAACCTGTTTGTGATTCAGGGGTTAACCGGCAAGGATATTCTGACCATTACCAAAGCCACGCTGCCCTTCTTTCTGCTGATGATGCTGGCCATTGCGCTTATGCATATCTTCCCCAGCATTGCGCTCTATCTGCCCTACGCGATGACGAGCTAAGCCTTCCTTCCACCGCACCGCCGACAAGCGGCGGGGTTAGTGGCCATAAACCGATACGCCGCCCCGGCCAGAGCGCTTGATGAAGTACATGCTCTGGTCGGCGGCGTCGATAAGCTCCCGTTCATCTCCAAACCCGCCGTCGGTGAGGCAGGCCACGCCAATCGACACGGACACGTAGAGCGGCTCTTGGTCTACTCGGGCCATGGGCCGCTCCTGCAGTCGCCGGGTAATGCGTTCAGCAAAGCGCCGGGCGCCCTCGGCATCTTCATCGGGAAGAATCACCAGAAACTCTTCTCCACCATAGCGGCCTGCAAGATCGCCCACGCGAATTAACGAGGCGAGCATCCTGCCGAAGTGAGCTAGCACCTGGTCGCCCGCCTGATGACCATATCGGTCGTTTAGCACCTTAAAGTGATCCAAGTCGATAAACACGACGGACATCGTACGCTTGGTCGTTAGGCAGAGATGGAAACGTTCCCGCAGCTGCTGTTCCAGCCAGGCGCGATTGGCCAGTTGAGTCAAAGAGTCAATACGGCTGCGCTGCTCTAGCTCGGCGTAGTCGTGGAGTAGCGTTTCCCGTGCTTGTTGCTGGGCATCTAAGCGCGCGCTCAGCGATAGCGTGTGTTCAAACAGTAGCTGTTGAGCCTCTTGTAACAGCGCCACACTATTGACGACTGCTGGCGTGCTGAGATTGAGCGTGTCCATCAGCGGGGGCAGGGTGTGCTCTAAATGAGCCAGTAGGCCGGAGATTGCCCACTCGTTAGAAGGCGTTAATGCATTCAGTTGGCGGATCACACCCGCTAAAGCTTGTGCGGGATTTGCCGATAACCAAGCATCGGCGATTGAACCAGAAACGTTGAGGCAAAGCGCCGCGTTGTCTGCTGTCTCAAAGCCATCGTGACTATGCAACACGGCCTGAACCAACTCATCGTGGGCACCCCATTTCGCGAGCAACCAAGCGCTCACAAGCGCATGGTCGCAACCAAAATAGCGCTTCTCCACCTGCATAATGTGCGGATGAGACGTGTACTCAGTGCCATAAAGTAATTCAGCATCGGCTGGATAGGCGGTTTGCAGCGCCAGAATGCCGATATCTTGCAGCAGTGCGGTGGTAAACACGCTGCCTGATTGATGGGGACAGAGCTGCTGGGCCAAGTAGCTTGCGGCAACGGCGGCGGTTAGCGCACGCTGCCAAAACTGCAGCCGAGCGCGAGCCGTATGATCCTTTTCAAATAGGCAGAAGCTCAACACGGTGGCGAGGGTGACATCCAGCCCCATGCGCTGCGTGGCATCAAAACAGGTGTGCGGAGGCTGGGCAGCGCGGAGGTAATGCACGCTATTGGCCACGCTCATGACGCGCGCTGTTAACGCAGGATCATGCTCAATGGCATTGGCATAGTCGCTTAAGGTCGCGTCAGCGCCGCGAGAAATCTTCAGCACGTTGAGTGCGACGGCCGGAAGGGTTGGTAACCGCTTACACTGCAGCAAAGCGCTGCTGATAAAGCCGGGAAGCTGGTCAGCCAGCGAGGTGTAGAGCGTTTCGCTGACGGCGGTAGGCCCCGTCATAGTGTCTCCTCAAATGCCGTGCAGCGAAGCGGGCAGTAAAAAATAATAACGATAGAGGTTTCTATCATATTGTCAGACCCGCCGATACGGTTCGTCACCCCAGGCTTCTTCCATAAGGTAGCTGTTTATGGTGCAAACGTCGCTGTGCTTTGTTAAAACAGAACAACGCTAGGCTGCTCCAAAACGAAATAAGCGAGTGCAACGATGCACACAAGGAAAGAAGCAGCAGAGATTTTTCGCCAGCTAGCGGAAGGGGTTGGACGCAGTGGTCAGCCCAGCTTCTTTGCCACCCTGGTGGAACAGCTTGCTCATCTACTTGCCGTCGACCATGCGCTGGTCGCGGTGGTCACAGATGCCAATATAGCCGAAACCTTGGCCGTTTGGTCAAGAGGCGGCCTACAGGCCAATATTGCTTACCCCTTAACGGGAACGCCTTGCGAAACCGTGGTGGGTTTTGAGCCATGCTTGTATGCCTGCGATGTGCAGTCCCGCTTCCCGGAAGATGATCTTCTTAGTGAGTTGGGCGCTGATAGCTATATGGGCCTGCCGCTATTTTCTCCTGATGGCTCTGCTATTGGCTTACTGGCCGTGCTTAGTAATCAACCCATGGCGTTTGATGGGTTAGAGAATGAAATTCTACGTATTGCCGCCGCCCAAGCGGGGGCTGAGCTAGGCAGACGCCAAGCGGAAAGTGCTTTGCGTAAAAGCGAAGCCGCTGCCAAAGAGAGCGAACGTCGGCTCAATACCCTGCTGAATCACCTGCCGGGGATGGCCTACCGCTGCCTGAATGATAACGACTGGACCATGCAGCTAGTGAGTAAAGGCGCTGAAGCGCTGACCGGCTATCGGCCTGATGAGCTGGAGAATAGTCGCATCACCAGTTTTGCGAATTTAGTCCACAAAGAAGACCAAGACCGGCTGGTTAAAGCCGTGCAGTCCGCCATTCATCAGCGACGCCCTTACCGCATGACGTTCCGCATTCGCCATCGTGACGGCAGCGAGCGCTGGATGTGGGAGCAAGGGCAGGCCATTTTTTCCGATGAAGGTGACGTGCTCTGCCTGGAAGGTTTTATTACCGATGTGACCGACCAGCAGGAGGCGCAGCGGGTGCAGCAGGCGGTGGTGCAAGTCGCCTCAACCGTGACCTCGCGGGTAGGGGATGACTACTTTCAGCAGCTTATTTCTACGCTCACTACGCTGTTAGAAGCCGATGCGGGCTTTATTGCCCTCTTAGACCAACCTGTACTGTCTCAACAGAGCGAGCACACGCACCCCAATAGCCTATTACCTGCGACCACTGGCCATACCGTGAGCTTAGTGGTCGATGGCCAAAGCCGTAAAAATCACACCTTTCTGTTGCGCGATACGCCCGTCGAGCGGGTGGTATTAGAACAAGAGAGCGTTGTGCATCACGGCCAGCGGTTTACGCTGCCGGGGGCGACACTGAGTGCGCAGGCATGGATTGGTCGACGCTTAGATAACGCGAAAGGCGAAGCCATTGGTGTGATGATGGTGTTTTATCAAGCGCCGCTCACGACGAATGCCTTTGCGACATCGGTGCTACAAATTCTCTCCACCGGTGCCGCAGCCGAGCTAGAGCGACGCCGCGATCACCGCCATATGCACCAATTGGCCTATACCGACAGCACCACCGGCTTGCCGAACCGGGTGCAGTTTATGGAGCACCTGCTTGAGATGGGTCAGCAGGCGCAAGCGCAGCAGTCGCCACTGGCACTGCTGTTGCTCGATTTGCGGCGCTTTAAAGAAATTAACGACCTGCACGGCCATCAAATTGGCGACCAGCTGTTGGCCACGGTGGCGGGGAGGTTACGCCATTTAGATTTGCCGAGCGTGCACTGCGCGCGTCTTTCTGGCGATGAGTTCGCGCTCCTGTTTCCACAGATTGAGCGGGCCAGCCTCGATGAAGTGGTGAAGCAGCTATGTGCGTTGGTGAAGCGGCCTATTCGCTTGGATCACCGCGTGTTTAACCTGGATGTTAGCATTGGTTTTGCGCGCTATCCGAGCGATGTCCCCAAGGTCAGCGAGCTGTTCAATGCGGCCAGCATCGCGCTGCATCACGCCAAAAAGCGTGACACCAACATCTCCCCTTACACTCAGGCCATGCGCCATACGTTGGAGCGCCGCCAATGGATGACCGAGCGGCTGCATGTGGCGATTTTAGAAGGGCGGCTTGAGCTCTATTTTCAGCCTCAGGTAGATTTACATACCCAAACGCTGACCGGCGCAGAAGCGCTATGCCGCTGGCACGACCCCGAGTGGGGGTGGGTTAGCCCCGGTGAGTTTATTCCCCTGGCGGAGGAGCGCGGTCTGATTCGTTTACTCGGCGACTGGGTGTTAAAAGAGGCCGCCCGCCAGCTCAGCGTATGGCAGTCGGTCGGCACGCCGCTGCCCGGTCGCCTATCGATTAATATTTCCGCTCAGCAGTTCGCCGACCCTCGGTTAACCACGCACATTGCTACGCTGACCGCCAATGTGTCGCCTAGCACGATTGCGCTGGAGCTAACCGAGAGCGACTTTATGCGTGACCCAGACCAAGCCATCATCATCACCCAAGCCATGCGCCAAGCAGGTTATGCGCTGTTTATTGATGATTTTGGCACCGGTTACTCCTCGCTCTCTTATCTGCGCCGTTTTGCTGCCGATGCACTGAAAATCGATATCTCCTTTGTGCGCGATATGCTCGACAACCATCACGACCGAGCGATTGTGCAAACGATTATCGCCATGGCGAACACACTAGAAATGAAAACCCTCGCCGAAGGGGTTGAAAGTGCCGAGCAAGCGGCGCTGCTGGCCGAGATGGGCTGCAATCAGGCCCAGGGCTACTGGTTTGGAAAACCGCTGCCCGCCGATGAGTTTGCCCGCACTTGGCTGAACGGCTAGCGCGGCGCTTCGTCATCGTCTTGTCATCATCGTTGGCATACTCTACGCGCGCCAAACCGCGACGATAGGAGTTTCCCCCATGCGCCTGGCCCTGTTTGACCTTGATGATACGCTCCTGGATGGAGACTGCAGCGACCGCTGGAATTTATGGATGATTGAGCAAGGGTGGATCAGCGACACGGAGCGCTTTATGGCGAGCGCGGAGCAGATGCAGCAGGCCTATCATGCGGGCAAGCTTAAGTTGGAAGAGTACCTTGCCATGACCCTGGCGCCTCTGAAGGGGCGTCGAGTTGCTGAGGTGGAAAAAGAGGTAGAGCGCTTTGTCGCTACCCATCTACAGCCGCGTATTTTTGATCAGGCGTGGCGCTGCCTGGAAAGCCATCGAAAAGCGGGCGATACCCTGGTGCTGATCTCTGCCTCTTCCCACCATTTGGTAGCCCCTATTGCGGCGGCGCTCGGCATCGAGCATGTGCTCGCGGTAGAGCTGGAGGTCGCTACTTCTGAGGAAGCGCGTGTTTATACCGGTGGTAGCCAAGGCGTGCTCTCGTACCGAGGTGGCAAGGTGATTCGCTTTCAGCAGTGGCTGGCGGAGCGGGCCATCACGCCTAGCCATACCACGTTCTACTCCGACTCCCGCAACGACCTGCCGCTGCTGCAGTACGTGGATTGCGCTGTGGCGGTCAACCCCGACCCGGTCTTGGCCGAGGTGGCTAGCGTAGAAGGGTGGCGGCGCTTAGACTGGCGGGCCTCTGCACCCGCCGGTGTATCTGCTGCTCACGACCGTCCAGGAAAATCGGCGCATGCCTGATGCCTATTACCTACAGCTTACCGAACAGCTTCGTCACCTGATTACTCAGCATGCCGCTCAGTGGGAGGGCAAACTGCCCGCTGAGCGCGCGCTGGCCGAACGTTTCTCCACCACTCGCGTCACCCTGCGCCAAGCGCTGGCGCAGCTGGAGGGCGAGGGGCTTATCCACCGTAGCAATCGCCGCGGCTGGTTTATCTCTCCGGCACGGTTGATGTACGACCCCACCCGCGATGCTGGTTTTAACGACTACGTGCGCGCCCAAGGCCGCCAGCCGCGCACCGCCGTTCTCCAGTTGGAGTCCCGCGCCCACCTGCCCGCTGCCCGGGCGTTAAACCTGCCGGATGATCACGTTTTTCACCATATTCGCCGTCGCCGCTATGTGGATGACCGCGCGGTGCTGGCGGAGTCACTCTGGGTGGTGCCCGAACGCGCCCCAGAGTTGCTGTCGATCTACGCCAGCCAGTCACTTTGGGGGCTGCTGCGCGAGCGCTGGGGGCATCACTTGGCCAATCGCTCCATCTCCATGGTGTCGGAGGCGCTGTCACCGGGCGATGCCGAAGAGCTATTTGTGGCACCGGGCACGGCGGGGCTGAATATTTGCCGCGCGATTTTCGATGACCAGCAGCGCCCGATTGAGTATGACGAAGAGCACTGGCTGCACGACTCGCTGTGCATCCGCGTCGAGCTGTCGGGCCAGCAGTAGCTTTCCCGTCTAGACACAAGAACTTAAAGAATCGGTCAATGAAGCGTCACGGCACTGTCATTTAAGCTCGGCAAAATTCTGGTCTATACCAAACCGCTGGAGACCACCCATGTCGATGCTTCGCCGCTTGTTCCAACCCACGTTACTGGTTAGCGCTATGGCCAGTGTGTTCGCCGCCTCTGCCCAGGCCACCGAGCTGACGGTGTATACCGCCGTTGAGTCTGACGACCTGCAAAAATACGCCGAGCGCTTTAACGCCGCTCACCCTGAGATCACCATCAATTGGGTGCGCGACTCTACCGGTGTGATCACCGCTCGCCTGCTAGCGGAAAAAGAGAACCCCCAGGCGGATGTTATCTGGGGCCTGGCCGCCACCAGCCTGCTGGTGCTGGAAGAGGAGGGCTTGCTGGCCCGCTACGCCCCGCAAGGCGTTGAGAACCTCGACCCAAAATTCGTCGATGCGGCCTACCGCAACGGTGAAGACCCGGCATGGGTGGGTATGGACGCTTGGGTTGCGGCGATTTGCTACAACACCATCGAAGGTGAGCGTCAGGGCGTGCCGATGCCCACCTCATGGGAAGACCTCACCCAGCCTGAATTTGAAGGCCACGTGATTATGCCCAACCCCAACTCATCGGGCACCGGCTACCTGGACGTGGCGAGCTGGCTGCAGCTGTGGGGTGAAGATCAAGGCTGGGACTACATGGACCGCCTGCACAACAACATCTCCCGCTACACCCACTCTGGCTCGGCACCGTGCAGCCTCGCGGCCACCGGTGAAGCCGTGGTGGGCGTGTCGTTTGCCTTCCGCGGTGCCCGCCTGAAATCACAAGGTGCGCCTATCGAGGTGGTCTTCCCTGAAGAGGGCCTGGGCTGGGATATGGAAGCGGCTGCCATTGTGGCCGGTACCGACCAACAGGAAGCCGCCCAAACGCTGATGGATTGGGTCGTGTCTCAGGAGGCTAACGAGCTCTACAACGAAGGCTATGCCGTGGTGGCTTACCCCGGTGTGGCGCAGCCTATCGAGAACTACCCAGCCGATATTACCGAGCGCATGATCGACGCCGACTTCTCGTGGGCGGCGGTAAATCGTGAGCGCGTATTAGCCGAATGGCAGCGCCGTTACGACAGCAAAACCGAAGAGTAAGCACCGCACAGCTGCCCCGGCTAAGGCCGGGGCTTGGAGATGTTATGCCCCCAACACTGACATCGCCGCTGTCGGCCTCCGCAGCGGCGACCCCTCATGCCACCACGACGCACTTAAGCATCGACGGTGTGACTAAACGCTTTGGCAGCTTTACCGCGCTGGATAATATCGCGCTCGAGATTCAAGAAGGCGAGTTCGTCTGCTTTCTCGGGCCATCGGGCTGCGGCAAGACCACGTTGCTGCGTATGATTGCCGGGCTTACCCGCCAGAGCGCGGGCACGCTGATTCAGCGTGGGAAGGATATTTCCACGCTGCCCCCGCAGGCGCGTGATTTCGGTATCGTGTTTCAGTCTTACGCGCTGTTTCCCAACCTAACCGTCTTCGACAACGTGGCCTATGGGCTGCGCAATCGTCGTGTTGCTCGGGCTGACATTCATGCCCGCGTGGCCGAACTGCTGGCGCTGGTGGATCTCTCCGGGAGCGAGGCCAAGTACCCGGCGGCGCTGTCTGGCGGGCAGCAGCAGCGGGTGGCGCTGGCAAGAGCGCTGGCGATGGAGCCTGGCTTGCTGCTGTTGGATGAGCCGCTATCAGCGCTGGATGCGCGGGTGCGTGGGCATCTGCGTAGTCAAATTAAAGCGCTACAGGCCCGCTTGGGAGTCACCACCATCATGGTGACCCACGACCAGGAAGAAGCACTGACCATGGCCGACCGGATCGTGGTAATGAACCACGGCGTGATCGAGCAGGTGGGCACCCCGGCGGAGATTTACCACCAACCCGCTAGCGCTTTTGTGGCCTCGTTCATCGGTACCATGAACTTTCTGGACGTGACCGCAGCAGCCAACCATCAGGTGCAGCTGGGCAACACCGTGTGCGACTGCTTGCCCCATACGTTTGCCAAAGGGCGGCCTGCGCAGCTTGCCATTCGCCCAGAAGCGGTTGCCCTGACCCGCCAGCCCGGCGCGTTGGTAGGTGAGGTCACCGGCATCGAGTTTTTAGGTGCGTTTCAGCGCGTCTCGCTACGCATAGCGGGCACTGAGCAACGCGTGCTTGCCGATGTGCCAAGCCGAGACAGTGCGATGCTGTCGCTCAAGCTGGGGCAGGTGGTTGGCCTTCATTTGCCTGGGGATGCGGCGCGTTTGTACCCCGCTGGGAGCTGTCAGTCATGAGAGCGCTCGCGTGGATTCCGCCGATGAGCAGGCTGTCGCCTGAAGCGCTGATCCGTTTGCTGGTGCTGTTAGCAGGCGTCGCGCTGCTGGTTGTTGGCCTGCTGTTTCCGCTGTTCGCCATGCTGGTCAAAAGCGTACAGGACCGCAGCGGTGACTTTATCGGCATCGCTAACTTCGTTCAGTATTTCCAGACCCCGGCGCTGGTGAACTCCATTGCCAACTCGATTCGTGTGGCGCTGACCACAACGGTGATCGTCGTGGGGCTGGCATTTCTCTGTGCCTACGGGATTACCCGTACCTGCATGCCGGGCAAGCGGCTGTTTCGGATGCTGGCCATTCTGCCTATTTTGGCACCTTCGCTGCTGCCCGCGATCAGTTTAGTGTATCTCTTTGGCAACCAAGGCTTTCTGCGTGACGTGCTGATGGGGGAGACGATTTATGGCCCCATCGGCATCGTGCTGGGCATGAGCTTCTGGATTTTCCCCCATGCGCTGATGCTGCTCATTACAGCATTAACCCACAGCGATGCGCGGCTCTACGAAGTTGCCGATGCGCTGGGCACACCCAAATGGCGCACTTTTTTAACCATCACTTTGCCGGGGGTTCGCTACGGCCTGATTTCCTGCCTGTTCGTTGTGTTTACCCTGGCAATCACCGATTTTGGCGTGCCGAAAATCATCGGCGGCCAGTTCAGCGTGCTGGCCACCGATGTTTACCGCCAGGTGGTGGGGCAACAGAACTTTCAGATGGGCGCGGTGGTGAGTGTGATTCTGCTGCTGCCTGCGGTGATTTCGTTCATGGTCGACCGCTGGATTCAGCGTCGGCAGGTGGCGCAGCTCTCCGCCCGCGCCGTGCCGTGGCAGCCCACGCCCAGCCCGCTACGCGATGGCCTGTTTGCGCTGCTGTGCTACGGCGTGGCCGGGGTGATTCTGCTGGTGATTGGCACCGCGATGTACGCCTCGCTAGTGCAGTTCTGGCCCTATAACCTAACGCTGACGCTGCAGCACTATACCTTTCAAGGGCTAGGTGGAGGCGGCTGGGGAGCATGGTTTAACTCGCTGAAACTGGCTTTTAGCGTGGCGCTGATCGGAACACTGGTGATCTTCTTCAACGCTTGGCTGATTGAAAAAAGCGAAGGCTATCGCCCGCTGCGCCAAGGGCTGCACCTGATGGCCATGCTGCCCATGGCGGTGCCGGGCATGGTGTTGGGGCTGGCCTATATCTTCTTTTTCAACCAGGCGGGCAACCCGTTCAACTGGCTGTACGGCACCATGGCGATTTTGGTGCTCAATACGCTGGTGCACTTCTATACGGTCTGCCACCTCACCTCGGTGACGGCGCTAAAGCAGCTCGACCCGGAGTTTGAAGCCGTGGGTGCATCGCTGAAAGTGCCTTTCTGGACAACGTTTCGCCGCGTGACGCTACCGGTCTCGCTGCCTGCCGTGCTGGATATCTCGGTGTATCTCTTCGTCAATGCCATGACGACGGTGTCAGCTGTGGTGTTTCTTTACAACAGCGATACGCGACTGGCATCGGTGGCCGTGCTGCATCTGGACGAAGCGGGCTACTTTGCCAGCGCGGCGGCCATGGCGGTGCTGATTTTCCTTACCTCACTGGTGGTGAAGTTGCTGCACGCAGCGCTCACGCACGTACTTCTCAACAACGCACAGCGCTGGCGTCAGGCGGGCTAGACAGCTCGCCGCACCAACCGCTAACCTGTGTGGATTATCTGGTATAGACCAAAAATGACGCCTCCAACGACTCCCTATTTACTCACGCCCGGGCCGCTTACCACATCGCCCGAGACCAAAGCCGCCATGCTGAATGACTGGGGTTCCTGGGATGATGACTTTAACCAGGTCACGGCCGACGTGCGTGCCCAACTGCTGGCCATGGCCGATGCCGCCGATAGCGAGTTTGCCTGCGTGCCCATGCAGGGCAGCGGCACCTTCGCGGTAGAGAGCGCGCTGGCCTGCGCCGTCGCCCCCCACGGCAAAGCCCTGGTGCTGATGAACGGTGCCTACGGCAAGCGCGCAGCGCAGCTGCTGCACATGATGGGCCGCCGCTACGTCACGCTGGATAAAGGCGACTACCTGCCGCCTCAGCCGGACGAAGTCGACGCTCTGCTGCACCAAGACCCCGAGATCAGCGCCGTTTTCCTGGTGCACTGCGAGACCAGCTCCGGCATCTTGAACCCGCTGGAGGCCATCGCGGAAGTCGTGCATGCCCACGGCAAGACGCTGATCGTGGATGCCATGAGCTCCTTTGGCGGGGTGCCGCTGAGCCTGTCCAAAACGCCCATCGACGTGCTGATCTCCTCGGCCAATAAGTGCATCGAAGGCGTGCCGGGGTTTGGGTTCGTGATTATTCGCCGTGAGCTGCTCGACGCGGGGGAAGGTCGCGCCCACTCGCTTAGCCTGGACCTTCATGCTCAGTGGGCCTATATGGAACGCACTGGCCAGTGGCGCTTTACACCGCCCACCCATACCGTAGTGGCGTTTCAAGCAGCCCTTGCCCAGCACCGCGCAGAGGGCGGCGTGGCAGGCCGCTGCGCCCGCTATACCCAAAACCGCGATGCGCTGGTGGCGGGTATGCGTGCGCTGGGGTTTGCTACCCTGCTGGAGGATCGCTGGCTGTCGCCGATCATTACCACGTTTTTAAGCCCTGATGACCCCGCCTTTGCATTTCGGGATTTCTACGCCGCGCTCAAAGCGCGTGGTTTTTTGATTTACCCCGGCAAGCTGACGGAAGTAGACAGCTTTCGCATCGGTTGTATCGGCCAACTGGATGTCGCGGTGATCGACACCCTGCTGCTGGCCATTCAAGACGCGCTGAGCGAGATGGGCGTCTCTATTTCACCTCATCTTTCAACTCATCTTTCACCTCAAGCATGGAGCGCCTAATGCACTACGACTCTCCTCGCCGTCTGCAGGCGGTCATCTGCGACTGGGCAGGCACGCTAGTGGATTTCGGCTCGTTTGCCCCCACTCAAATCTTTGTCGAAGCCTTTGCCGAGCTGGGTGTGACGATCAGCCTGGAAGAGGCGCGTGGGCCCATGGGGATGGGCAAGTGGGACCATATCCGCACCCTGTGCAATCAGCCGGAGGTCGCCGAACGCTTCACGCAAGCGGTTGGCCATGCGCCCAGCGATGACGATGTCACGGCCCTTTATGAGCGCTTCATGCCGCTCCAGATCGCCAAAATTGCCGACCATTCGGCCGTCATTCCCGGCGCGCTGGATACGTTGTCGGCCCTGCGCAGCCAAGGGCTGAAGATTGGTTCTTGCTCGGGCTATCCGGCCGTGGTCATGGAAAAAGTGGTGGCGCTGGCGGCGGAAAAGGGGCTTGAGGTCGATCATGTGGTGGCTACCGACGAAGTGCCCAATGGCCGCCCGCACCCCGCTCAGGCGCTAGCGAATGTGATTGCGCTGGGCGTGAGCGATGTAGCCGCCTGTATCAAGGTGGACGACACCACGCCGGGGATTTTAGAAGGCCGCAGCGCGGGCATGTGGACAGTAGCGCTGACCTGTTCGGGCAACGCGTTAGGGCTTGATTATGCGCAGTACCAAGCGCTGAGCGCTGCCGAGCGTCAGGCGGCTCATGAGCGGGTTGCCGCTCAGTTTGCTACCTCCCAGCCCCACTACTGCATTCCCACCATTGCCGAGCTGCCCAACGTGATTGAGCAGATTACCGCTCGCCTGCAGCAAGGGGAGCGACCTTGAGTCCAGCGGCACTTGCCCTCGTGCTTGTCTCGGTGTGTATGCACGCCGGGTGGAACGTGCTGGGCAAACGCAACACGCCCTCGCTGGGGGCATTTGTGCTGGCCTATGGTGCAGGCGGGGTAGTGATGCTGCCGCTGTTAGTGCTGGGGCCATCGCTCATGGCGCTGCCGGGGTCGTTCTGGGGGTGGCTGGCCCTCTCGGGGCTCTGCCAGATGCTTTATATGGGCGGCCTGGCCTGGGCCTATGCGCGGGGTGAAGTGAGCGTGCTTTACCCCATCGCCAGGGCGCTCCCCGTGGTGCTGGTGCCTTTGGTCTCCATCGCGTTACTAGGCAGCCGCGTGCTAGATGCTCAGGACGGTTTGGGAATGGCGTTAGTGGTGGCGGGGGCACTCTGCCTGCCGCTTAGCCACCCGGAGGCGCGTCGGTTTTCCACCTACTTCACCCCCGCCATGGGGTTTGCGCTGCTGGCAGCGGCGGGAACTGTGGGCTATTCGCTGATTGATAAGCAGGCCTTAGGGCTCATGCAGAGCGCTGGGCACAGCGGGCTCACCGCCGGGGCCGTCTTTATGGTGCTGCAAGCGGTGATGACGCTGACCTGGGCGGTACCGCTGCTGGCGCTGCTGCCTGCCGAGCGCCGCCGCCTGCCCGCACTTCGTCAGCAGGGTCTAACGATGCTAATCACCACCGGGCTGATGATGACCTGCACCTACGGCCTCGTGCTGATGGCCATGGCGATGACCGATGAAGTGAGCTACGTGGTCGCCCTGCGCCAGCTATCGATTCCGGTAGGTGTGTTGATGGGTGTGCTATGGCTAAAAGAGCCCGCTTCCACCGCTAAAACACTCGGCACCTTGGTGATGCTGGCGGGGTTGGTGATGGTGGCGCTGTAGTCGCGCCACCTGCTAGTTCTCTCAACTAGAGCGCTTGCCACACCAAGTTAATCCCCACTAAGAACATGGCGATGATCACGAGGCGGTAAAACAGCTTTTCATTGACGCGACTCTGTAGCCAAAGACCGTTACGTACCCCGATCCACGCGACAGGCACCAGCAGCAGCGAGGCCCAGGCGCTGGTCATATTGACCTCGCCCAGCCACATATACGGGCCAAGTTTGATGGAGTTCACTACGGCGTAGGTCACTGTGCAGGTGGCAATAAACGTCTCTTTAGTGAGCTTGCGCGGCATCAGGTACATATTCATCGGCGGCGCGCCTGCGTGGGCAATAAAGCTGGTAAAGCCGCACACACTAGAGGCGGGCAGTGCCCAGTAGGTGGAAATGGGTTTTTTCGCCACGGGCTTGAGCAGCATATAGGCCGCAAACACGACCGAGAGAATGCCCAGCACCAGCCGCACGCCCTGCTCGCTCAGGCTGCCAAACAGCAAAGTGCCCACCGTCACGCCAATAAACAGCCCCGGCACAAAGCGCCATACCTCCGCGCTATCGTGCTTACCCCACCACGCTTTGACGGCAAACGCATCCATCACAAGCAACAGGGGCAGCAGCAGACCGGCTGCCTGGGTGGGGCTAATCGCCAGCGCCATCAACGGCACCGAGAGCGTACCAAAGCCGCCTGCAAAGCCCCCTTTAGAGACGCCAGTGATGTAGACAGAAAAAATGATCAACAGCCAGGCGATAAGGGAGTATTCGGGGAGCATGGGAGCCTCACAGGGTATTTAAAAGCGACCGACATAAAAAAGCCCCGCAGCAGCGGGGCGCAACAGCATAGCATTAGATAAATGTTAGCGGGCGAAGAGAGTGATGACACGACGCATGTTAATGCACGCTAGTGATCACAAAATAATCAGCGTCGCCAGCCCCAAGAACGATAGAAAGCCGACGACATCCGTAACGGTGGTCAAGATCACCGCGCCGGATAGAGCAGGGTCAATTTGCAGCCGTTTGAGTACCAGGGGGATCAGTACGCCAGACACATTGGCGAGGCTCATGTTGATAAAAATCGCCAGCGTGATGACCAGAGTAATGAGCGGGTCGCTAAACCACAGGTAGGAAATACCGCCCACCACAAGCGCCCATACCAAACCATTGAGCATGCCCACCCACAGCTCTTTGTTGTAGAGCCACTGTTTGTTGTTACCCGCAATTTGCCCAAGCGCTAAGCCACGTATGACGACGGTTAGGGTTTGGCTGCCTGCAATACCTCCCATGCTGGCGACCACGGGCATGAGAATGGCCAGCGCGACGATTTGATCCAGCACTTCTTCAAACTGCCCGATCACAAAGGCAGCTAGAAAGGCAGTTAGCAAGTTGATGCCAAGCCAAATGCCGCGGCTCTTGGCACTGCGCAGAATCGGGGTGAACACTTCCTCTTCGTCGCTGACGCCGGACATGTGTTTCAAGGTCATGTCCGCGTCGTCTTGGGTAATTTCCAGTACGTCAGCGGCGTTCAATTGGCCCACCAGCAACCCTTCGCTGTTACACACCGGCACAAAGGGCAGCTCTTTGGAGCGCAACAGTGCAGCGGCATCGCTGACCTTCATCTGATCGTTGAGCGTGTAGGGAGCATCGTCCATGAACGCGTCGACGGTGCTTTCCTGTGGCTGTTTGACCAAATCAATCAGCGTCAGGGTGCCTAGCAGGCGCTTATCCTTATCAGTGATCATCACCTGCTGAGACTCATCATCTAACAGGTGGTGAATACGGATATAGCGCTGAACTGCCTCCAGTGAAACGCCCTGTTTTACATTGACCGTTTCCGGGTCCATGTAACGGCCCACCATGTCCTCTTCATAGGTGTAGAGGTTCTCAACCTGGGCACGAATCTCCTGGTCCAGGCTGGCATAGACGGTGGTCTTAATCTCTTCATCCGCAACATCAAGAACCTCGGCGACTTCCTGGGCATCCAGGCCCTTAACGATCTGCTCAACGTCGCTGGCGGTGAGGTCTTCGATGTAATCGGCGCGGATGTCCTCATCGACTTCGGCCAGCACCTCGCCGAGCATCGTTTCTGGAATGTACTCCCATAGCCGGTCACGGGTTTTGGCGGGAAAAGACTCAAGGGTGCGCGCAATCGCTAAAATATCGAGCTCATTAAACAGCTCGTTTAAGGCAGCTGTATCTTCTTCATCTAGTAACTTTTGAAGATACAGCAGCTGCTCCTCAGTATTGGTGTATTTCTCTTCATCGCGCATAGAGTCCATCCTTTGGTCATTAATTTTTAACACAACTACTTGAAAGCGCTTGATGGCTCACTATGAATCTTATCGGCAGGCGGGGTTGAAAGCCATGAAGGCTTTTTTACCATCATGGCTAGGAGCGCCTGATCGCGAAGGGGATACCGGGGCGTTTTAGTGCCGAGTTGCAAAGGCCACGCGTACGCCATGCTGAAGCCGCTGCTGGGCAGAGACAGGCGGTATCGGGTTGCCGATCATCTCATCGGCCGCATCGGCCCAGGTAAGAATGCCGTGGGTAAAACCCAACGGTGCCAGCGCGCGGCTCACCCACTGGGTGCCGCTAAAGCGCTTCGTTTCGCCCTGCGGATTGACCAGTAAGCTGACCGACTCATCGCGGTGCAGGCGCACGATATACCAGCCCATATCAATCCCGTGCAGCTCAACGTCGGGCAGCGGCTCGGCCAGTTGTGAAAGCTCAGCCAGGGTTAAACGAGGGGGGAGTGGTGAAGACATAGCGCACCTCATTGACTCAACTGTGTTTATATAGAGTCTAATGAGCGTGATGGATTTGTATAGCTTTTGGTCGTGCATTTCGCGAGCAGAAAAATGCCCCAAGGGATGACACGCTTGGGGCGTTGGTAGGCGATAAAGAATAGAAAGAAAAAATAGGTTAGCCGTTTCTAAACAAGAAGCTGTAGGCATTTAGCGCGGGAACGCCACCAAGGTGGGCGTAGAGCACTTTGGACCCTGCCGGAAACTCCCCATTGCGTACCCTATCAATCATGCCGTGCATCGATTTTCCTTCGTACACCGGGTCGGTGAGCACGCCTTCCAGGCGGGCGCAAAGGCGAATGGCCTCCAGCGTGCCCTCATTGGGCAGGCCGTACTCTGGGCCGCCGTAGCGGGTATCCAGAATCACATCGTCATCGGCAATGCCGCCTTCCAGTTCGACCAACTCCGCGGTGTGGCGGGCAATTCGCAGAATCTGCGAACGGGTTTGCTCTGGCTTGGCAGAGGCATCGATGCCGATCACCCGCTGGGCGCGGCCATCGGCTGCAAAGCCGACCACCATCCCCGCCTGGGTGCTGCCGGTCACCGAGCACACCACGATATAGTCGAAGGTAAAGCCCAGCTCTTTTTCCTGCTGACGCACCTCTTCGGCAAACCCGACGAAACCTAAACCGCCGTAAGGGTGTTCGGAACAGCCAGCGGGAATGGGGAACGGTTTGCCGCCTTGCTGGCGAACATCTTCCATGGCCTGCTCCCAGCTAGGGCGAATGCCAATATCGAAACCGGCGGCGTCCAGGCGAACGTCGGCCCCCATGATGCGTGACATTTCGATATTGCCGACCCGGTCATACACCGCATCGGAGTAGTTCACCCAGTTCTCCTGAACGAGGACGCACTTCATGCCCAGGTGCGCCGCGACGGCAGCCACCTGGCGCGTCTGGTTAGACTGGATCCCGCCAATCGACACCAGCGTATCGCAGCCCTGTTCCAGCGCTTCCGGTATCAAGTACTCCAGCTTGCGTGTTTTGTTGCCGCCAAAGGCTAAGCCGCTGTTGCAGTCCTCGCGCTTGGCATACAGCTCGACCTCGCCGCCAAGGTGGGCGCTTAGCCGTTTGAGGGGAGTGATCGGGGAGGGGCCGAACGTCAGTGGATAACGTGAAAAGCGCTCAAGGTTCATGGCAAGCTCCTGCGTTGGCAGTGAAAGCGATAGGCAAAGATCGCTGGGTAACGGTGGTCGGAACGTTGGCGTGCTCCCTGTGATTTATAGTAGGTGGTTGTGTGAATTTATGGGTTGCGAAGTGGTGGCTTTTTAAGCAACAAAACATCGTTACTATGTGGTTATATGTTGTATTAATCTTTTATTTAAACTTTTGAGTAAATAATAGTGTGCGCAAAGCGAGTGGGTAATTCCCCAGAAGCCCACGCCACGGGCAGTGAGCTGGATCGTATCGACAAGCGTATTCTCAAGCTGCTTCAAGAGGATGCGACGCTTTCCAATGTGGCGCTGGCCGAGCAGGTGAACCTCAGCCCTGCGGCCTGTTTGCGGCGTGTCGAAAAGCTGAAGCGAGACGGTGTGATCAGCCGGATTGTGGCCCACCTGAACCCAGAGCCACTGCAGGCAGGCATGGTGGTGTTGATTGGCGTGGTGCTGGACCGCTCGACGCCAGAATCCTTTGCGGCGTTCGAAGCGGCGGCTCAAAAAGTGTCGGGCTGCATGGAGTGCCACGTGGTCACGGGTGAGTTCGACTACTTCATGCTGGTGCGCACCAAGGACAGCCAAAGCTTCAACCGGCTACACGCCGAGCAGTTGCTCTACCTGCCCGGCGTGCGTCAGATCCGTTCGTTTATGGGGCTGCGGGAGGTGGTGTCGACCCACAAGGTACCGATTTAGGCTTTGTACGAAAACTGCCTACGCTCGCCCATACGGCGTTAAAAATCGGCTCAAAGTACTCATTTACACCTTGTAAACTCCGTCTTTTCGCCGATTTTTGCCTTGTCTGGCCATCGCTCGCCGACTTCTCATACAAAGCCTAGTCTCTGGGAAAACGCGCTTCCAGCTCGGCAACCTGCTCTGAGGTCAGCCCGCGCGGGTTCTCTCCCCGCAGCAGCAGGTAAAGCTTGGCGGTCTCTTCCAACTCTTCGGTGGCATACACCGCCGCTTCGAGGTTTTTGCCTGCCACCACCGGGCCGTGATTGGCCAGCAGCACCGCGCTGTGCTTGCCCGCCAGGCCCCGCACCGCTTCGCCCAACTGGGGGTCGCCAGGGATGTGATAGGGCACCAGCGGCAGCTTGCCCACCCGCATCACGTAGTAGGCAGTGAGTGGCGGAATACAGTCGCAGGGGTCGACCCCCGGCAAACACGACACCGCCACCGAATGAGTGGAGTGCAGATGTACGATAGCGCCGGACTGCGGGCGCTCGTCGTACATGGCCATGTGCAGGAACTGCTCCTTGGTAGGGGCATCGCCGCTGAGCAGCTGGCCGTGTGGGTCCAGGTGCGAAATACGTGCCGGGTCCAGCCGCCCCAAGCAGGCATTGGTGGGCGTCATCAGCCAGCCGCCATCGTCCAGCCGCACGCTGATGTTGCCGCTGGAACCCATGGTGAGGCCGCGGTCAAACAGAGACTTGCCGAGCGTACTGATCTGCTCGCGCAGGGTGTTCTGATGTCGATGGCGAAGGGGCGTGCTCATGCCAGCACCTCGAAGGCCCGGGTGAAGAAGTCCACGCCGCCAAAGTTGCCAGACTTAAGCGCCAGCGAAAGCGGCGCCTCGCGGCCTGGCCACGGGGTCTGGGTCCAGGGCACGCCGGGGTCGATCTGCTCGCCGATGCGCAGCGTGGTAATGCCCAGCGCCGAGACCACCGCACCGGAAGTCTCGCCCCCGGCCACCAGCAAGCGGCCCACGCCTTCGTTGACCAGCGTGACCGCCAACTGGCTCAGTGCGGTTTCCACCAGGTGCCCTGCCTGGGCAACGCCCAACGCAGCCTGAGCGGCTTTCACATTGTCTGGGTCGGCCGAGGCGTAGATCAGGGTGGGTGCCTGCAACGATAAACGCTGCAGGGCGAAGGCCAGCGCCTGTTCCCACTGCTTGTCGCCTTCGCTCAGCGATAAAGGGTCCAGCGCAAAGCCTCCGTCCGGATGCTTGGCCAAAAAGTCGGCCACTTGCGCCAGAGTGGCCCGTGAACAGCTGCCGGAGAGCACCAACGCCCCACCTGCCGCAGACGCTAAACGCCCTGGTTCAGCGATCGTTGCCAGCCAGCCCTGGGCGCGGTACTGAGCGGGCAGCGCCTGCCCCAGGCCCGAGCCGCCGGTGATCAACGGAAGTAACACCGTCGCTTCGGCCAGCACATCGAGATCCTGCTCATCCAAGGTGTCACAGATCACATGACGGATGCCCTGCTCGGCCAGTGATGACAAGTGCGCACCTGTGGCCTCAGCACCGTTCGCTAACACTTGGCGGCTGGCTAGCCCCACGGCGTGAGGCGTTTGGCGGGAAAGCACGCGGACGAGATCGGCATCCTGCATGGGATTGAGCGGGTGGTGCTGCATGCCGCTGTCGTTGAGCAAACGGTCGCCGACGAACAGATGCCCCTGGTACACCGTGCGGCCATTAACCGGAAAGGCTGGCACCATCACGGTCTGAGAGGCACCCAGCGCCTCCAGCAATACATCGGCCACGGGGCCGATGTTGCCCTCGTCGGTGGAGTCGAAGGTGGAGCAGTACTTGAAGAACAGCTGGCGGGCGCCCTGTGCGCGCAACCACTCAAGCGCGGCCAGGGAGTCGGCCACAGCGTCTTGCACCGGGCAGGAGCGCGACTTGAGCGCCACCACCACGGCATCGATGTCGCGAAGGTCCACCGCTTCCTGCGGCACGCCGATCACCTGAAGGCAGCGCATGCCGCCGCGCACCAGGTTATTAGCCAAATCGGTGGCACCAGTGAAGTCGTCGGCAATAGCGCCAAGGAGAAGAGTCATGTGTCGCTTCCGTGGTCAGAGGTTAAGAGGTGGCGCTATTCAGGCGTGCGCGCTTGATAAGTGGCATAACAATCGTGACAGCCAGCAACAGCGCCGCCACCGCCAGTAACGAGGCGCTGATGGGTCGCGTGAAGAAAATAGACAGATCCCCCTGCGACATGGAAAGCGCACGGCGAAGCTCGCTCTCGGCGATGGGTCCCAACACTAAGCCAAGAATGATGGAGACCAGCGGGAACTTGAGTTTCTCCAGCAGGTACCCCAGCACACCGAAGCCAAGCATCAGCCACACATCGAACATCGAGTTGCGCACCGAGTAGGTGCCCACGATGCAGCACATGATAATGATGGGCCCAAGAGCGGAATACGGAACGTTCAGCAGCTTGGTAAACAGGGTGATGAAGGGCTTGGAGAACAGCAGGATCATGAAGTTGACGATAAACAGGCCGGCAAACACGGCATAGATCAGGCTGCTATGCGTCATCATGAACATGGGCCCTGGCTGCAGGCCGTGCATGATGAATGCCCCCAGAATCACGGCTGTTGTGCCACTGCCGGGGATGCCCAGGGCAAATAGCGGCACCAGAGCTCCCATGGCGGCGGCATTATTGGCCGACTCGGGAGCCGCTATGCCCTCGGGTGCCCCTTTGCCAAATTTCTCGGGATGCTTGGACCAGCGCACCGTCTCGCTATAGCTGACCATGGCGGCTGTACTGGCACCGATGCCCGGTAGGATGCCGATGATGACGCCAATCAGGGACGAACGCGTCAGCGTCGGGCCAATCTTGCGCAGGATGGGCAGGTCAAAGATCTTAACCTTCACCTTCTTGAGCGGCTGATGAGTGTCTTGATCCAGAGCACGCTTCATGACCTCCGAGACGGCGAACAGACCCACGATCATGGGAATCAGTCCGACACCTTCCATCAGGTTCAGGTTATCGAAGGTGTAGCGGCTAGTGCCGGTGAGCGGGTCGATCCCGATGGTGGCGATGAATAGCCCCAAGGTCGCGCCGATCAAGCCATAAATCAAGCGCCCGCCGAGTGAAGCCACCACCGTCAACCCTAATACCGCCAGAGCAAAATACTCCGGAGACGAAAAGCGCAGGGCCATGGTGGCCAGCATCGGTGTGAAAATGATCAGGGCAATGGTGCCGACCAGCCCGCCAATGGCCGAGCTGAGCACACCGATGCCCAGCGCTTTGCCGGCCTGACCTTGCTGCGTCATGGGGTAGCCATCGAACGCGGTCATGACCGCCTCCGGGGTGCCGGGCGCACGGTAGAGAATGGCCGTGATCAGCCCCGAGAAAACCGTGGCTCCATAAATGGCTGTCAGTACCATGAATGCCGTGGTGGAGTCCATGCCGTAAGTGATGGGTAGCAGAATCACGACCAAAATCACACCGCTGATGCCCGGCAAGGCACCACCGATGAAGCCAATGAACACGGCAGAGGTCAGCAGCAACAGGTTCAGAGGCTGCATCACGACGGCTAGCCCGCCAAGAAAATTCTCAAGCATGGGTAGCTCCTTGACAGAAAACAGTGATGACAAGGGAGAGCATCAGGCGTAACGGGCTCATAGCGGTATCCCCAGCAGCATGACGAAGACGCCCTGCATCAGCAGCGCAGCGATAACTAACGTGGCCGCGATGACCCGCCAGGAGCGTGCGCCTAGCAACAGCGTACATACCAATGTGAACGCCACGCTGGCAGCCAGGAAGCCAATCAAGCCAATTAGCCAGGTATAGACGAGCGTGGCAGCGATCAGCCACCAATGGCGCGTCGATGCCAGCGTAAGGCGCCACGGCTTGGGTGCTTCATCAACGGGCTCGTCGTCGTAGCGCTTGCCTTGCTTGGCATCCCGCCAAGTGGTCAGCAACAGCGCCGCGCCCAATCCAATGAGCGCCAGCAAGAGGGTCAGCGGCCAGACACGTGGGCCGATGAAGGTCGACACTTGCTCCGAACTAGGAAATTGCAAAGTAGGCACTAGGCTGGCAAGGCCGAGCACTACGATGGCCATCGCAAAGAGAGAAATCCTGGCGTACATGATCAACCCCGAAGGGAGCATGGCACGAACAATCCGCAACGCATTGCTCGTGCCGATGAATATCGAAAGGCAAGCAGCGGTGGCTGCCTGCCTTTCCCCGGTACGAGTGGCTTACTGCTCGTTGCTGAGCAGCCGCGAGTAAAGCTCGTAGTTGTGCTCGAGGCGCTCGCGGTAGGCGTCGCCCGCCATCCAGCCGTCGCGGTAGGTCAGGTTCACGCGCTCGGCATAGGCCTGGTAGTCTTCCGAATCGAAAATGCCCTTCAGCACTTCCTCAAGCCGTTGAACGAGCGGGGCGGGGGTATCCGCATGGACAAACACGGCCCGGTCGTTGCCATCGGTCAGGTCCCAGCCATACTCCACGGTGGTGGGAACATCGGGGAAGTCGGCCAGGCGCTCATCGCTGAACACGAGGATCGGCATCATCTGGCCCGCTTCAATGTAGCTCAGCAGTGGGCTCAGCGAAGTCGTGGAAGCATCGATATTGTTGCCTAGGACATTGGCCGTGGCGTTGCCGGTGCTGTCGTAGGGGATGAAGCTCATGTCCAGGCCAGACGCGTCACGCAAGGAGAGAAAAGACACGTGGTCGGGGCTCGCCGTGTGCGTGCCACCCACGGTGACCTTGCCGGGGTTGGCCTGGGCATACTCCAGGAACGACTCGAAATCCGGGTAACGCTGCGGATTGACGAACAGCGCCATGACATCCGACTGCATGCGTGCCACGGGGGTAATCTGATCCAGGCCTACCGGGTTTTGCCCGGCCGCTAACGAGGTCACGTAAGTGGTCGAGGCAAAGTCCAGTGTATGGCCATCCGGGGCGCCATTGGCGGTGCGTTGGTGGGCTAGTGCACCTGAAGCCGAGGGCAGGTTGATCACCGTGATGCGCGCGCCTCCCAGGGCCTCTTCGAACATGGGGCGAACCACGCGGGCGAAGTTATCCACGCCGCCCCCAGCGCCAGCGGCCACCAAGAACTGGATCGGTTTGGTCGGGTAGTCGGCTGCTTCATCGGCCTGGGCGACCATGGCGGTGCTGATCAGAGCAACGCCCAGAGTCGTCATTTTCAGTGCGTGCGGTGTGAGCAAGAGCTTGGTAAGCATGGTGTTTCTCCTGACGGATTATTGTTGCTTTATTGTTTTGCGCAAGGCGCGCAACGGGCCCATGGAGCCAGCGACCCTCAGGCCAGCGTGCTGGCGTGATCGGCTTTATTGACAGCGTATTGTTGCTTGAACAGCTCATCTTGCTGTAGTCGAAGTTGCCTGAGTGTCGAGTCCGGCAGGGTGACATCGGCCAGTGTGATGGGCTGCTGGGGTGCGATATCACGAATGACCTCGGCACCGGGTAGTAGGTAAAAGGGCACCTTGGCGCTGGGTGACAGCGGCTCGGCGGGGTGAATTTCAGGGCGCAGGCCTTCGATGTGGCGATGATGTCCGCGCATCTCCAGGCGCTGGCCAGCCGCGATGGGCTGGGTAGCCCGTGCGGTCAGGTCGAAGCTCGGTGTGGTGGCATGGCCGCCGCCGGAGGTCTGTTGATTGAGCACCACATCCAGCAGCGAGATAGGCGCTTCCAGCCCCAGCAGGTGGCGCGGCAGGTAGATCATGGCGCTACGCTCGCTGCGGCTCAGCACATGCCCCTTGTCGCGCAGCAGTGTCCAGACATGCGGGTCTTCACAGCGCACGACAACGAATACCCCACCGGCAAAACTCAGCTCATCCGGACGGCGCAGGCAGTTGAACACTTCAAGGCGCTCCAGCCCTTGCAGCATCCCCCCTTCCGCCTGCAGGTCGAGCAACGTAGGGACTTCGGCGGTACGCAAGACCATGGCGTGAAACTCTGGCCGATCCGGGCACAGCCCGGTGGCGTTGGCCACGTTGACCATTTCACACAGGTCCGGCACGGAAATTTGCGGTATGTCGGCCAGCAGGCGGCTGCGTGCCTCAATCACCTCGCGTTCGCCCCCTGGAGGCAGTTCCCACAGGTCGCTCAGGCTTGGTGCGGGGTAGCGCACGCCATTGCACTCGACCGTGGCGTTGGCTTCATCCCAGATGAAGTCATATTCACTGCTCTTGCCCGCCGCAATGATCTCGAAACCCAGGGTTTTGGCCCAGGTGAGTAGGCTAATCAGCAGGCTGGGCTGGTCGCCATCCATGGGGGTAAATAAGCGGCCCTGCTGGTATGCCAGGCGAGTCAGATAAGGGCCCACCACGGACTCGGTCTCCTTGGTGGCAATGCCGACGTGTTTACCGGCCAACAGGGCGGCTTCCGCGTAGCGTGCGCCAACGTCCGGAATGCCCGTGGACTCGACCAGGATATCGAACGGCAGCGCCTTGATGGTTTCAAACGCAGCAGTCGCGATAAAAAAGCCGCTTTCCCAGGCCTGTTCTGCATCGCTGGCAGAATGGCATACCATTATTTGAGCTTCTGGAACCCCCGCATGACGAAGCGCCTCGACTGCTTTATCGGCATGGATATCGATGGCGATACGCGCTGATAGACCGCGCATCTGGAGTGCCTGACGTAATACGCCACGACCAAAATCCCCTGCGCCTGCGATGCAGGCTTCTACCACCTTGTCGGTATCAAAATGTTGTAAGTAGTTCATGAGGTGTGGGGCTTCCTGTGTCGGGACGCTCAGCCGAGGCCATCGCATGGCTTGGGGTGGCGTTATGTAGTGGTAGAGCCTGGGTTGTCATTTGTATTAAATGTAGTGGTATACCATTTTGGGGGTCAAACATTGAGGAGTTAGACTTTGGTATTTGTTAGTCGTTATTGATATGTATATCGCTGAAAAATATAGATTTTAAATTTAACGCTCATAGGCACTCTCTATTTGAAAGCCTTTGTTTGGTATGCCATTCTTGTTGCTCGCACATCACATGAAGACAGCCATGGAAGACACCACTCCGCCGAGCCAGTCGGGCCTAGTCGAAAAAGTCGCTCATTACCTGCGTGAACACATCGTGATGGATCATTTTCAGCCGGGACAGCGGCTGCCTGAGCGCACCCTTGCAGACGAGCTCCAGGTATCGCGCACGCCCATGCGCGAGGCGTTCAAGATCCTCGCTGCTGAAGGGTTGGTGGTGCTGTCGCCCAATCGCGGGGCCGTGGTGGCAGAGGTGAGCCCCAAAGACATGCAGGAAAAGCTGTATGTCTTGAGTGTGCTGGAGCAGGCGGCGGCAGAACTGACCTGTTCCCACGCCAGCGATGACGAGCTGGCAGAGCTTCAGGCGCTGCATTTCGAGATGAAAGCGGCCTTTCTGCGCCGCGACCGGCAGAACTACTTTCGCCTGAACCAGGCCATCCATCGCCGCATCGTCGAGCTGGCCCGCAACCCAACGTTGACGGACATGCACGCGACCCTGAGTCGGCAGCTTTACCGCGTCCGCTACCTCTCCAACGACAAGAATGAAAAGTGGGCCAAAGCCATGGAGGAGCACGAAGCCATCATGGCAGCACTGGAATCGCGGGACGCAGAGCGAGTAGGCCAAGAGCTGCGCCGCCATCTGGCCAAGACGTGGGTGAAATATACCAGCGCAGAAAATGATGCCTGAGAGAGGGTCTCACGCAGCGGAGGTAAGCTCGGGCTAAGCTGGAACCAATGCCCAGATGAGAGGATGCGCCATGTACAAGCCAGGCGGTAATGCGTTACTTACTAATTGGTCATCCCCTCCTGGCGTAGCGCTAGCCACTTCTTAAGTACTCCCACCCACTTGCAGCGTAAACCCCACATCATGCTGGCGGCGGTAGACGTTTTTGCCGCTGAGTCGCCGAATGAGTTCTTTCGCGGCCAGGCGGCCCATCTCTTCTCTTGGGGAGAGAATGGTGGTGAGCTGTGGCGTCACGTGCTGGCCAAGCGGCAGGCCGTTAAATCCGGCAATCGCGATGTCGCCCGGTACATTAAGGCCCTGGCGCTGTGCGGCCAGTAGTGCCCCAGCGGCTAAGTCGTCATTGGCAAAGTGAATGGCTTGTGTTTGCGGGTAGAGGGTTAATACCTGCTGTAAACTCTCTGCTCCGGCTTGCAAACTGCCTAGCGTGTCGAGTTCCACCAACGGGGCTTCTATCCCCTTCGCTTGTAGCACCTTTTTATGCCCTTCGTAGCGCATGCCTGCCCGGTAATCCTGAGACAGTCGCGCGCCCACATACACAATGTGGCGATAGCCTTGATCGATCAGATGGGTCGCCATGCAGCGACCGGCCGCCACATGATCTAGCCCCACGTTAAGGTCCATGCCCTTGCCCAGTTCCATCACTTCCATGATGGGATGATCCCAGTTATTCAACAGGGTCTGGCAGGCGTGGTTATGGCGCAGCCCAGCGGTAATCAGCGCCGAGCATGACCAGCCTAAGAACGTGCGCACTAACTGATATTCGCGGTCTAGATCGTAGTCGGTGTTGCCCAGCAGTATTTGATATCCCTCGGCCTCTAGGGTCTCTTGCAGCCCTTTAATGACTTCAACAAATACCGTGTTGATCAGAGAGGGCACGATAACGGCGATCAGTTTAGAGCGCGAAGAGGCGAGGCTGCCCGCCACGAGGTTCGGCACGTAGCCCAGCTGTTCTACCGCCTCTAACACGCTGGTGCGTGCGCTCTCGCTCACTTTATCCGGATGATTTAAGGCGCGTGAGGCGGTGATGGGGGAAACCCCGGCCGCTTGCGCCACCTGGCTAAGCGTTATTTGATCAGAGCGACGACGCTGTTTGGAAGCCTGTGTAGAGTCTCTAGACATTGGTCGTACGTCCCTTAGGTTCAGCTTGTCGTGACAAAAAGAATAATCTAAAAGGAATGGTAGCGCTATCATGACAGCGCTACCATTTGACGATAAAAGCTTCGAGCAGCCTTGCTAAACGTAGCTGCTAAAAACAACAACAGTGAGGTAGCGGCAGGTGAGTCAAGATCAACAGCAATCCCAGCAAGTCGGCGTGATTGGCTTAGGTGCCATGGGTATGGGCACTGCCACTGCGCTACTGAGCAGCGGTTTTCAGGTCACCGGCTGTGATATTGCCAGCGGTGCCCGCGAAGTATTCAGCGCTGCTGGCGGCAAGAGTGTCGCAACGCCTGCCGAGCTCGCCCACTGTGACGTTGTGTTGGTGATTGTTGTGAATGGCCAACAGGCTGAAGAGGTGCTTTTCGGGGCACAGGGCGTGGTTGCCCACCTAGCGCCGGGTAGCGTGATCTTGCAATGCGCTACCGTGGCACCCAGCCAAGCTAAGCAGCTAGGCGAACGCCTTTCCGCAGCGGGACTGTGGATGCTGGATGCGCCCATTAGCGGTGGCGCTGCCAAGGCCAAAAGCGGTGATTTATCGGTCATGGCCTCTGGCCAGCCAGAAGTGTTTAACAAAGCGCAGCGGGTATTAGATGCCATGGCGGCCAAAGTGTATCGCTTAGGCGATACCCCCGGGGTAGGTTCCAGTATGAAGCTGGTCAATCAGCTGCTGGCGGGCGTGCATATTGCCACCGCGGCCGAGGCGATGGCGCTGGGCATTCGTATGGGCCTCGATCCCGAAGTGATTTATGAGGTGATTACCCATTCGGCGGGTAACTCCTGGATGTTCGAGAACCGCGTACCGCATATCTTGAGCGGTGATTACACGCCGCTGTCAGCGGTCGATATCTTCGTCAAAGACCTCAATATTGTTCATCAAACAGGTCGCGAGCTTTCGCTCGCAACACCGGTGGCTGCCAGCGCGTTGCAGCAATTTACCGCGGCCAGCGGCGCAGGCTTTGGGCGGGAAGATGACTCAGCGGTGATTAAGGTTTATCAGCGCTTATCGGGCATTGCGTTGCCAGAAGCGGCCAACGATGCCGAGGGAGCGAAGTAATGAGCCATCAGGGAATCGTGTTGGGCGCTATCGCCGATGACTTTACCGGAGCCACTGATCTCGCCAATAACTTGGTGCGTGGCGGCATGCGCTGCCTACAGGTGATTGGCGTGCCGCAAGAAGCAGTGAACCTGCACGATGTCGATGCGGTCGTGGTCGCGCTCAAGTCTCGCTCCTGCCCAGTGCAAGATGCCGTAACCGATTCTCTGGCAGCACTTGAGTGGCTGCGCGAGCAGGGCGCTCGCCAGCTGTTCTTTAAGTACTGCTCCACCTTTGATTCCACTGACGAAGGCAACATTGGCCCCGTAGCCGATGCCTTGCTGGAACGCCTTCATGCCCATCAAACGGTGATGGTACCTGCGTTTCCCGTTAATGGCCGCACGGTGTACCAAGGCCACCTGTTTGTCGGTGACCGTTTGCTGAGCGACAGCGGCATGCAGCACCACCCGCTCAACCCCATGCAGGATGCTGACTTGGTTCGTGTGCTCTCCCGCCAAACGCCACACCCAGTGGGCTTGGCCAACCGGGCCGTACTCGCCAAAGGTGCAGAGGCAACCCGCTCTCATTTGTCGACGCTCGCCGAGCAAGGCGTACGCCACGTGATCTGCGATAGCTTGGATGAGCAGGATTTGGACGTGCTGGCCGAAGCCACAGCGTCGATGGCGCTGGTCACCGGCGGCTCTGGCCTGGGGCAAGCGCTGCCCGCTCAGTACCGCGCACTCGGTTGGCTGGAAGACATTGCAGAGCCGGGGCGTTTAGCGTCTGCTACTGGCGGAGCCTTGGTACTGTCGGGTAGCTGTTCACGGGCCACGCTGGCGCAAGTGGCGGATTTCGTTGCCAAGCATCCTGACGGCGGTTTCGCGCTTGACCCGCTGGCGCTGGCAGAGGGCGAGCAGCAACAGCAGCAGGCGCTTGCGTTTGCGCGGCAGCGGCTATCCGACAACGCGCCGGTATTAATTTACGCCTCAGCCGACCCAGAAAAAGTGAAAAGCGCGCAAGCCTCACTCGGCGTGGAGCGAGCAGGGCACCTTGTTGAAGAGGCATTAAGCCAGTTGGCGGTAACGTTAGTGCAGGAAGGCGTGGGCCGGTTATTAGTAGCGGGCGGCGAAACCTCCGGGGCAGTGGTCTCCGCGTTAGGCGTGACGACCCTGCGCATCGGTGAGCAAATCGACCCTGGCGTGCCCTGGACTCAAGCCTCGCTGCCAGGCCGCGAGGCGCCGCTTTCGCTGGCGCTGAAGTCTGGCAACTTTGGCGGCGTGGACTTCTTCACCCGCGCCTTCGAGGTGCTGGCATGAGCACGCCCCTTCGTCATCATCACCAGAACACCCTGCGCGAGCAGATCAGCTCGCTCGGTAAATCCTTGTTCGACCGCGGCCTGACCATGGGTTCCAGCGGCAACATCAGCGTGCGGCTGGACGATGGCGGCTGGCTGATGACGCCCACCAACGCCTGCTTGGGGCGGCTGGATCCGGCACGTATTTCGCACCTGGACCCGCACGGCCAGCTGCTCAGCGGCGATGCCCCTACCAAGGAGCAGTTCCTGCACATGGCCATGTACGACGAGCGCCCGCAGTCCGGCGCTATCGTACATCTTCATTCCACTCATTCGGTGGCGGTGTCGTGTTTGCCGGGGGTAGACCCCTGCGACTGTATTCCGCCACTCACTGCCTACTACGTGATGCGGGTGGGCAAGCTGCCGCTGGTGCCCTATCACATCCCTGGCGACCCCCAGTTGGGCGAAGCGGTGCGGGGCCTGGCGGGCAAGCACAGCGCGGTGCTGCTGGCCAATCAC
This sequence comes from Vreelandella lutescens, assembly GCF_014640815.1. Lineage (GTDB taxonomy): Bacteria > Pseudomonadota > Gammaproteobacteria > Pseudomonadales > Halomonadaceae > Vreelandella > Vreelandella lutescens. The sequence goes on from NZ_BMHM01000004.1 coordinate 406,264, forward strand.
GGCCCGGTAGTGGCGGGTAAAACTCTTGAAGCGGCGGTGTATGCCACCGAAGAGTTGGAAGAGACCGCTAAGCTTTACCTGCTGCTGCGGGGCGAGAACCCGCGAGGGCTAACGCCCGAACAGGTCGCCGAACTGGAAGCACGTTTTCCACGCGACTAGCGACGCACTGAGCAAAGCACTTAATAACGCCCATAACGACAAGAGCGCCCCATGATTCGATTAGCCGCCAACCTCAGCATGCTGTTTAACGAACACGCCTTTATCGACCGCTTTGCCGCTGCTGCAGAGGCAGGCTTTAAAGGGGTGGAGTATCTGTTCCCCTATGCGTTTGCTGCGAGTGATTTACAGCACGCGTTGAAAGAGTCCCAGTTGGAACAGGTGCTGTTTAATTTGCCGCCGGGGGATTGGGAGGCCGGTGAGCGTGGCCTTGCCAGCCTACCGGGGCGGGAATCGGAGTTTCGCGATTCGGTCACCGCAGCGCTGAGCTACGCCGAGGCCCTTAACTGCCCGCGGGTTCATGCCATGGCAGGGCTTTTGCCTGACAACGCGGATGCCGCGACTCAAGCGGAGCATCACGCCACCTATATTAGTAACCTGCGTTTTGCGGCGAGCGAGGCGGCCAAAGTAGGCAAAGATGTCCTGATTGAGCCGATTAATACCCGCGATATGCCCGGTTTTTTTCTCTCCCGCCAAGCGCAGGCCATGGCAGTGCTTGAAGAGGTGGGTGCCAAAAACCTCAAGCTTCAGTTTGATCTGTACCACTGCCAAATCATGGATGGCGATTTGATTCGTCATCTGGAGCGTCAGTTTAACGCCATTGGCCATATTCAAATCGCCGGCGTGCCTGATCGCCACGAGCCTAATGTGGGCGAAGTGCATTACCCCGCTATTTTTGAACGCTTAAGCGCGCTGGGGTATCGCGGCTGGGTGGGCTGTGAGTACCGCCCCCAGGCGGCCACTCGGGCAGGGCTGTGGTGGGGAGCGCCCTGGGGCTTAACGACACATTAAGTCGTTTGCGATGGCCAATACGTCCTCCCATACAAGAACAACGCAACATTAGGAATCGCATCATGCATATTGCCATTACCGGTGCCGCTGGCTTTTTGGGCCAGCGCCTCGCTCAGCAGTTGATCCAGCGTGGCGAGCTTCGCCAGCAATCGATCACGCAACTAACGCTGATTGACCAAGTGGAAGCGCCGTCGCCCTCCGCAGGCGCGATCACAGTGGTGTCGCGAGCGGTGGATATTACCCAGCCCCACGCATTAGACGAGGTGTTAGATCAGCGCCCTGACGTGATTTATCACCTGGCAGCCGTTGTCAGCTCTGCCGCAGAAGCTGATTTAGAACTCGGCATGCGGGTCAATTTTGATGCAACGCGGGCACTGCTAGAAGGCTGCCGCGCCCGAGGCCTGCGCGATACACGCTTCATCATGGCCAGCTCCGTGGCGGCCTACGGCGGCGCGCTGCCGGAGGTGCTTGACGACATGACCGCGCTGCATCCGCAGAACTCCTACGGTGCCCAAAAGGCCATGTGCGAACTGCTCATTAATGACTACAGCCGTCGTGGCGAGATTGATGGCTTGGTGCTTCGCTTGCCTACCATTGTGATCCGCCCCGGCCGCCCGAATGCCGCGGCCTCCAGCTTTGCCTCCAGCATTTTGCGTGAGCCGCTCAATGGTGAAGAGGCCATCTGCCCTGTGCCCACCACCCTTGAAATGTTTGTGATGTCGCCGGGCAAAGTGGTCGATGCGCTGGTGCACGGTGCCCAGGTACCTCGTGAAGCACTCGCACCGTTTCGCGCGTTTATGCTGCCGGGCATCACGGTGAGCGTCGCCGACATGCTTGAAGCGCTTCGCACGGCGGCCGGGGAGCAGGCCCTAGCGCTTGTTAAACATGCCCCCGACCCGCGTATCGAAGCCATTGTCGCCAGTTGGCCCGCCCGCTTTGAAACTGACAAAGCGAGCCAGCTTGGTTTTGTTGGCGACGATGACTTTACCCAAATCATCGATAGCTTTATGGCTGAGCAGCACCCATGAACGGCTATTACCCATCTGATTCACCCCACTGCCGATAGGGCAGAACGCCACAAGGAGACGCCTACGCCTCCTTCACTACTCACCCTCACAACAACATAAAGAGGGATTTATCATGACCAAGCGCTTCACTCGACATGCACTCGCGACTGCTATCAGCGCCATGGCGACGGCCAGCATTGCACTGCACGCTCAGGCAGCCACGGATATCAGTTTGGGGCACACGCTCTCTTCCACCTCTCACTACTCGGTAGGTGCCGAGGCGTTTAAAGAGACACTAGAACGTCTATCCGACGGTGCCTTTACGGTCACTGAGCACGCCTCCGGCTCCCTCGGCGGCGAGCGGGAAATGATCGAGGGCCTGCAGATTGGCACCGTGGACGTGGTGATTACCTCCAGCGGCCCGTTGGGTAACTTTGTGCCGGAAACCTACGTGCTGGATTTGCCGTTCCTGTTTGAAAACTACGACCAAGCCCGCTGCGTACTGGACAGCGAGCTCGGTGACGAGCTGCTGGAGAAGATGAGCGACCATGGCCTAGTCGGTATGGCGTGGTCTGAAAACGGTTTCCGCCACCTCACCAACAGCCAGCGCGAAATTGCCAGCCCAGCGGATGCGGAAGGGTTACGGGTTCGCACCATGGAAAACGCGGTACACCAAGAAGCGTTCCGCCAAATGGGTGCACGACCCACCCCGATGGCGTTCCCGGAGCTGTTTACCGCGCTTCAGCAGGGCACCGTCGATGGTCAGGAAAACCCGATTACGGTCATTGTGGCCACCAACTTCTGGGAAGTGCAGGACTACCTTTCCCTGACCGGGCACGTTTATTCACCGGCCATCGTACTGGGCTCACCGATCTTGCTAGATGGCCTCAGCGAGGAGGAGCGTGACTGGTTTATGCAGGCCGCAGCGGCCTCGGTAGACGCCACTCGCGAAGAAGTATCGCGCCTTGAGCGGGAAGGGGTTGCGCTGCTGGAAGCCAACGGCATGACGGTGAAAACCGATATCGACCCCGCTCCCTTCCAAGCGGCGGTGGAACCGGCCTATGAAATCTTTACCTCTCAGTACGGCAGCGAAATGCTAGAACGCATTCGTGAAAAAGCGGGTAGCTGCTAAGCACTTCCTTCACTGCGGCCTCTGGCAATGCCAGAGGCCGCCTAGGCACGGTGACCTTTTATGCTAGCGGTATTGCTTCGTTTAGAGCATCAGTTAACCCGTATTGCCCTGATGATTGCTGTGTTGATGCTGGTCATATCGGTCACGCTCAGCTTCTATCAGGTGCTTACGCGATTTTTGTTTAATGCGCCCTCTACCTGGACAGAAGTGGCGTCTAGAACGTCCATGATTTGGTGTGTGTTTATGGCCGCTGCCGCCACGTTTCGCGGTGGCTATATGATGGCGGTCGAGGTCATCTATAAATGGATGCCTGCGCGTCTGCTCATGATGCTGGAAGTGGCGATTGTGCTGTGCTGCCTATTGGTATTGGGCGTGTTAGTGCACTACGGCATTCAAATGACGCTGCGAGTGAATAGCCAAGTGATGTCGGGCATGAACATTTCCATGTCCTGGGCCTATGCCGCGATTCCCATGGGCGCTAGCTTTGCGATGGTATCAGTGATCGCCCGTTTAGCCGCGCAGCTCAGTGGCCGCGAGAAGGTAGGGCCAGAAAACAGCGAAGTGCTGACCGATGAGCCAACGTCCGCCCATGCGTCGCGTTCCAAAGAAGGAGCGTCCTCATGAATATGGTGATTGGACTCTCGCTAATTGTGCTCTTTACCTTTGGCGTGCCGATTGCGATCTCTATCGTGCTCGCCTCTATTATTGGCATTGAATTCTTTACGCGCCTGCCGTTATTACTTGTTCCACAGCAGATGTTTATTGGTATTGATAAGTTTCCGCTGATGGCGATACCGTTCTTTATTCTGGCGGGTAACTTAATGGCCGCCGGGGGCATTTCACAGCGCTTGGTGGACCTTGCTAAATCCATCGTTGGGCGCGTGCAAGGCGGCCTTGCCATGTCGTGCGTTTTAACGTGCATGATGTTTGCCGCGGTGTCCGGCTCCAGCGTGGCCACCACCTTTGCCATTGGTGCCATTCTGATTCCAGCTATGGTGAAGCACGGCTATCCCAAACCGCTAGCGGCCTCTATTCAGGCATCATCGGCGGAACTGGGCGTGCTGATTCCCCCCTCTATTCCGCTGATTCTGTATGGCGTGAGTACCGATACCTCCATTGGGCAGCTGTTTCTGGCCGGTATTGGGCCCGGCATTTTGATTGGTGTGGCGCTTATCATCTTTCTTTACCTGTTCTGTAAAGTGCGTGGCTACGGTAAAGACGATTACAAAGACAGCACCGGTTTTATGATTTCGCTGAAGCGTGCCTGGGTGGCGCTGCTGATGCCGGTGGTGGTGATCGGCGGGATTTACGGAGGGATTTTTACCCCCACTGAAGCGTCGGCCGTGGCGGTGTTTTTCGCACTCATTGTGGGCGCGTTCTATTACCGCGAGTTAAAGCTTGCTGACCTAGGGCCTATCCTGCGCCAAAGCGTGATCTCAACGGCGGCGGTGATGCTGATTATTGCGTCGGCCGCGCTGTTCAGCTTTTTGTTAAGCCGCACAGGCTTACCGGCGCAAATTGCCACGCTGGTGACCAACACCATTGAAAGCCCAATGATGTTCTTACTGGTCGTCAACGCGCTGCTGCTGATTGTGGGTATGTTTATTGAAACATCGGCGGCCATATTAGTGCTGGCCCCGATACTCACGCCGATCGCGATTCAGTTTGGCATCCACCCGGTCCATTTTGGCCTGGTGATGGTGGTGAACTTAGCGCTGGGCATGATTACCCCACCGCTCGGTGTGAACCTGTTTGCCGCCTGTGCCGTTGCCAAGATCTCCATTGATCAAATGCTGCCATGGCTGGTGCGCTTTGTGCTCGTGGTACTGGCGTGTTTGATGGCGATTACCTACATGCCGTGGATTTCGATGGGGTTAGTGAACATTTTTTACGGCTAGTGTTGTGCAGAACGTGCTTGATCGAGAGTGTTTATAGATAAATAGATAAATAGAAGCGACGCCCGTGCCGTTAGCGCAGGCGTCGTTGACCCATAATAATCACAATAATGGAGTGCTGAATGTCATTGAATATAACGCTACCGCCAGCGCAGGCGTTTATTGGCGGCGAGTGGGTTGATACCGCCGACACGTTATCCGTCGAAGCCCCCTCCACAGGAGAGCCGCTAGCCCACATCGCACGTAGCCAGCAAGGTGAAGTCGATGCGGCGGTTCAGGCGGCTCGCCTTGCGTTTTCGGGCCAGTTAGGCGAGTGGGCCAGTTGGTCGGCCCGCCAGCGCAGCCTGTGGCTGCTGCGGTTTGCCGATGCGATAGAAGCCAATCACGCGCGCCTAGCACAGCTTGAGTGCGCCGATACCGGTAAGCCGATGACCCAAGCGCAGGGCGATATTGCCGCCTGTGCTCGCTACTTCCGGTTCTATGGCGGTGCGGCGGATAAGCTCCACGGTGAAACCATTCCGTTTGAAAATGATTTTGCCGTGATGACCCTGCGTGAACCTTACGGCGTGTGCGCGCAAATCATTCCCTGGAACTACCCATCGCAAATCTTTGGGCGCTGCGTGGCGGCGGCGTTAGCAGCGGGCAATACGGTGGTACTCAAGCCTGCAGAAGATGCCTGCCTCAGCGTGCTGGGGTTAGTGGAGCTGGCCGCTGCCCATGGCTTACCCGCGGGGGCACTGAACGTGGTGCCGGGGCTAGGTCGCGAGGCGGGCGCTGCGCTAGCGGCGCATCCGAAGATCGACCATCTGTCGTTTACCGGCTCGCCGGAAACCGGCACCCAGGTGGCCCAGGCGGCCGCTGTGCATCACGTGCCGGTAACGCTGGAATTAGGCGGTAAATCGCCCCAGGTGGTGTTTGCCGATGCGGATCTGGATGCGGCGCTGCCCGCGATTGTGCGCGGCATTGTGCAAAACGCTGGGCAAACCTGTTCGGCAGGCAGCCGCTTGCTGGTGCAGCGCGACATCGCCGACCGTGTGGTGGCGGACCTTTGCAAACGCTTTGCGGCGCTGCGCTGTGATGCAGGCGAGGCCGACGCCGACTGCGGGCCGCTGATTAATGCCCGCCAAAAAGCCAAGCTGGCGTCGCGTTTAACGGCGGCTGAAGCAGACGGCATTTGTATTGCCGCGATAGGGCAGTTAGCGCCCAGTGCTCCCTCTGGCGGGCACTTTGTGCTCCCGCAACTGCTGACGAACATTCCAGAGGGCCATGAAGTGCTGCGTGAAGAGCTGTTTGGGCCCGTGCTGGTGGTGCAGATCTTTGACGACGAAGCGCATGCGCTGACGCTCGCCAACGCCACTGATTTTGGTTTGTGTGCCGGGGTGTGGACTCGCGACGGAGGGAGGCAACTGCGTCTAGCGAAGGGCATTCGTAGCGGCCAGGTGTTTATTAATAACTATGGGGCCGCCGGCGGGGTAGAGCTGCCGTTTGGTGGGGTAGGGCGTTCAGGCCATGGCCGTGAAAAAGGCTTTGAAGGCCTGCGTAGCTACACGCGCATCAAAACCGTCGCTATCAAACACTAAGCGCCATTGTCGGCCAGGAGATAACAATGACCCATGTACGGCAGGTAGGTCTCATCGGTGTTGGGTTAATGGGCCACGGTCTTGCCAGCAGTTTGCTACGGGCAGGCCATCACGTGAGTTTTCTTGAGCATCCCGGTAATCAACCCGTGGAGGACTTGCTGGCAGCGGGGGCTACCGCGCTACCGTCAGGAAAAGCGGTGGCGCAAAGCGTGGATGTGGTGATTTTATGCGTGACCGGCTCGCCACAGGTAGAGGCGGTGCTGTTTGAGCCCAACGGCGTATTAGAAGGCTTGAAGCCCAATGGCGTGGTGGTGGATTGCTCTACCGCGCTGCCCAGCTCAACAGCCCAGGTAGCGGCTAAAGTAGTGAAGGCGGGCGGGCGCTTTATGGACGCCGCAATGACACGCACGCCGAAAGAGGCTGCAGAAGGGCGGCTAAACCTCATTGTTGGCGCACCTAAAGCGCTGTTTGACGACATGCACCCATTACTGGAAGCGTTTGCAGAGAACATTGCTTATGCCGGTGAGGTGGGGGCAGGCCATACGCTGAAGCTGCTGCATAATTTTGTTTCATTGGGCTTTTCCGCCGTGTTGGCGGAGGCCACTGCGGCCTCCCGAAAAGCGGGTATCGGTGCCGATGCGCTGTTGGAAGTCTTGGGTGCTGGCGGCGGAGGTGGTGTGGTACTGGAGCGCCTACGCCCTTACATTGCCAACAATGATCCCTCGGGCTTTCGGTTTAGCGTGGCGAATGCCAGTAAAGATTTAGGCTACTACCACACCATGACCCATGATCTGGCGGTAGAGGGGAGCATTGCGGCTGCCGTGCGGGATTTATATCAATCCGTAGAAGAGCAGCAGCTATCCATACCGGAAGTGATTGGTGTGTTAGAGCGCCGCTAGCTATTCCTAGCTATCCAGCAGGATTAGGCGCGGCATACGCCGCCAAAAACACATCCACGGCACTGATGATCTGCTGCTTCAGCTCTTCATCCGAAGGAGGTGTGCGAACACCCATCCGCACCTCCTTAATCAGCATACCCTGCCACATGCTGCAGAGCTGGTCGGCGGCGCGTTCAGGAGCAGGCAGGCTCAGGTGGCCTGCGTTGGCTAACCCTTCCAGCTTTTCTTGTAACCACTGGCTGATGGCCCAGGGGCCCGCTTCAAAAAATGCCTGCAACAGTTTGGGGTGCTGCTCACCTTGGTTGCTCATCACTCGCTCGACCGCCAGCACATGGGGTTCTAGTAAGAAGCGCACCATGCTCACACCCACATCGATCAGCGACTGGCGCACCGCATCGTGTGTGTCAGGGAGCTGCCCCAAGCCTTGGCGGATAGAGGCGGTTTCCCGTCGAATGACGCTCCCAAACAACGCCTCTTTAGTGGCAAAGTGCCCGTATACCGTCACTTTGGACACGCCTGCCTCTCGAGCAACGGCCTCCATGGTGACGGCTTCCAGGCCATTACGGAAAAATAGGCAGGCCGCGGCGTCCATCATGGCATCGCGTTTCGCCATGTCTTTGGGGCGGCCTGCGCCGCGTTTTTGGTCAGGCGACGGCACTCGAGCGTCTGTCATGCAATAAACCCATGCCCATACGTAAATAATTATTGAACGGCGGCGTACACATATTATAGTGAACGGTATCGTTCAAGAATAAACTATTTCGAGGCCAACATGGGCACGCTAAAGACTTCCTGGGGCCACCGGCTACGCGGCTTGCTGGCAGCACTGCTGATGATAGGTGCTACGCTAGCCGTGGTGGCGTTGCTCACCAGCCATCACAGCAACGCTCAGCAGGCGCGCCAGCAGGGGGCTGACAACGCCTTGCTTCAGGTAGCGACTCAGACGCTGGCCCAGGCAGAAGCACTGCGGCGGCAGGTACGCTTAACTGGCCGGGTGGTGGCGCGTCAGTCGGTCGCGTTAGCCTTTGAACCCGCTGGCCGGGTGCAGAGCGTTCTGGCTGAGCGTGGAGATGCCGTCGAGCAGGGGGACGTGCTTGCCAGCCTGGATACCCGTCGCCTGGAGAGCCGCCTAGCCGAAGTGGAAGCGCGCAGCGAAGAAGCCCGCGCCAGCTTGGCTCTTGCCCAGCGCCAGGAAGAGCGCGAAGCGCAGCTTAACCAGAGCAACTTTGCCAGCCGCACGGCGCTGGACCAAGCCCGCACCGACCGTTTAACCCTGCAAGCACGTCTCTCCGCTCTGGCGGCCGAGCGCGATAGCCTCACGGCCGATTTAGAAGACAGCACCCTTAAAGCCCCTTTCGCAGGACGAGTGGTCGAGCGCCATATCGATGTGGGTAGCTTGGTAAGCAGCGGCACGGCGGCGTTCGATTTAGTCGATACGCGTCAGCTAGAGGCACATCTTGGCCTGCCTGCGCGGCTGGTGGCGACGTTTGCCGTAGGAGAGTCCGTGACGCTGCAGGTGAACGGCCAAACAATAGAGGGGGAAGTACGTGCCCGGCTGCCGCAAGTGGATGACGACAGCCGCACGCAAACCCTGGTGGTCACGATGCGCAGCAACCATCGTGCGGTGCCGGGCGACCTGGCCGAGCTGAGCTACGCGATGACCGAGCCCGCCCACGGCTACTGGGTGCCGCTGGAGGCGCTGCGTGCCGCCGACCGTGGCCTATGGAACGTGCTGATTGCCGAGCCGTTGGAGGATGAGCGTTACCGTGTCGCGCACGCTAGCGTTGAGCTTTTGCATACTGAAGGCGACGAAGCATTTGTGCGTGGCACGTTGTCACCCGGTATGCGGCTCATTCGCAGTGGCACTCACCGCATCACCCCGGGGCAGCAGGTCACACTCAGCGAGGACGTGGCTCATGCAGCGCATTGAGTGGTTGTTTAATCGCCGCCTGCTGGCGCTGTCACTTGGCTTGCTCATTGTGGCCGGGCTATCGGCTATTCAAACGCTTCCCCGCGCGGAAGACCCTCATCTGGTAGCGCGTATTGCCACTGTGTTGGCAGCGTATCCGGGAGCGACGCCTGAACAAATCGAAGCGTTGGTGGCACGTCCTCTCGAACAGGAGCTGCGCACCATTGCTGAAATCGATATTTTGGAATCTACCTCGCGGCAAGGCATCGCTGTGCTCAGCCTGGAACTGAATGACGCGGTCACGAATGTCGCTCCGGTATGGAGCCGCGTGCGAGACAAGCTCAGCGATGTAGCGCCCTCGCTGCCGGAAGGTGTTCAAACTCCTGAACTGTTGGATGACCGCGGTTACGCGTTCAGTATCGTGGCCGCGCTACGCTGGACGCTGGACACCCCGCCCAGCCCACAATTAATGGGGCGCTATGCCGAACGCTTAGAGGATCAGTTTCGACAGCTCGCAGGGACGGAGTACACCCACCGTTTTGGCGTCGCCGGTGAGCAGGTCGAGGTGATGGTCGACCCGCTGGAGCTGAATGCGTTAGGGCTCTCGGTTGGTCAGCTTGCCAGAGCCATTGAGGCAAGCGACGGTCGGCGCACCGCGGGCGAAGTGATCACTCAAGGGCATCGGCTCACGGTAGGCTTAAGCGGCGAGTTTGATGCGTTAGATCGGCTGCGGGAGATCAACGTGACCACCCGGCAGGGCCAAAGCGTGAAGCTGGGGGAAATTGCCGAGCTGCGCCGTGGCGTTCAAGACCCACCCCAAGCAGTGGCGCTGCTGAATGGCGAGCGGGCCGTGTTTGTGGGTGCTCGCATGGCACCTGGCCAGCGTATTGATGCTTGGGTAGAGCGTGCCCAGGCCCAAATGGCGGCGTTTTCCGAGCAACTGCCGATAGGGCTGGCGGTAGAAGAGGTCTTTGAGCAAGCCAGCTATACCAATCAACGCCTGAGTGATGTGGCACTTAGCCTGTTAATGGGCTTGGTGCTGGTCGTGGCACTGCTCTTTCTCACGATGGGCTGGCGCTCTGCCATCACCGTTGGGCTGGCCATTCCGGCCACGGCACTGTTGACGTTAGCGCTGTTCCGGCCGCTAGGCATGGAAATTCACCAGATGAGCATTATCGGCATTATTGTCGCGCTTGGGCTGATGGTGGATAACGCGATTGTGATGACCAATGCCTTACGGGAACGCTTTCTCCAGGGCGATTCAGCGCTGGCTGCCACCCGCGATGCGCTGCGCCATTTAGCGGTGCCGCTGCTTGCCAGTACGCTCACCACTATTTTGGCGTTTATGCCGATTGTATTGATGCCGGGCCCCGCTGGGGAGTTTGTGGGTCCACTGGCGATGGCGGTCATGGTGGCGCTGGTCAGCTCATATTTAATTTCACTGTTCCTGGTGCCCGCGCTGTCGCCCATGCTGCTCGCCAAAGTGGCTGCCCATCCTCCCGCCCCGCGTGATAACGCGATGAAGCAGGCTTTTCGCGGTGCAGTGCGTAGTGCGCTGCGCCATCCCGTTGCCGCCATGGTCATCACGCTGTGCGTGCCGGTAGGTGGCATGGCGCTAATGCCAACGCTGGATGTGGCATTCTTTCCTCCCGCCGACCGTGACCAGTTTCACGTTGAGGTACGCTTGCCCGCTGCCAGCAGCATCGCTCAAACAGAAGCGCTGGCCCATGAGGTAGAGCGCATGGTGCGAGAGGTGTCTGGGGTGGTGCGCGTCTCATCGTTCATCGGTGAAAGCGCGCCGATGATGTACTACAACGTCATGACGAACGAGGACAATAACCCGGCGTTTCTGCATCTGATTGTTGATACGACGTCATTAGAGGCCACCAATCAGCAGGTGCCAGGGCTGCAGCAAGCACTGGATCAGCGCTTTCCTCAAGCCCAAAGCGTGGTGCGCAAATATGAGCAAGGCCCGCCTTTTAAAGCGCCTATTGAGTTGCGTGTGTATGGCGATGATTTAGAGGTGCTCTCATCTCTGGGGCTCGAACTGGCAGGGTTGATGCACCAGCTCCCTCAGGTGACCCACGTGCGCGCCGGTATGCAGCAAGATTTGCCCCGGCTAATGCTGAATATCGACCACACCGCATTAAGCGATGTGGGGCTATCGTCGCAGGATCTGGCAGAGCAAGTAGGCGCTGCGCTCTCCGGCCAGCCTGCGGGCATCCTGCTGGAAGACACGCAGCAACTGCCAGTGCGGGTACGTTATGCCGATGCATGGCGCACCGATACGGAGCAGTTAGCAGCTTTGCGCCTTGTCAGCGATCAGGTGAGTGAAGGCTTGCCACTCGCTGCTGTGGCCGAGAGCTCTCTGGCCCCTTCGTGGAGTGTGATAACCCGCCGGAATGCGGAGCGCGTGCAGCTGGTGCAAGGCTACCTAGTAGCCGATGCGCTGCCCGCCATCTCCATGGCACAGCTAGATGCCAAGCTCCAGGCGGCAATAGACGCGGGCGACATCAGCGTGCCCGCCGGCTATCGGATTGAAACGGGCGGAGAAGCCGCCGAGCGCGATGAAGCGGTAGGCCAGCTGCTTGCCTCGGTCGTGCTGCTGGTGATTGCCATGGTGGCCACCGTGGTGCTGGCCTTTAACTCTTTCCGCCGTGCCGCCATTGTGTTTATCGCAGGGGCGCAGGCCATGGGGATGGGCATTGTGGCCCTGCTGATGAGTGGCCACGCCTTTGGCTTCGTGATTATCGTCGGCATTATGGGGCTAGTGGGGGTGGCGATTAACGCCACGATCATTATCATTGCCGCCTTCGATGACGACCCTGCCGCCCGCCAAGGTGATATGGAAGCGATGCTCGCGGTGATTAGTGGCCCCACAAGCCGACACATTGTGTCTACCACCATCACGACCTTTGCAGGGTTGATCCCGCTGATGATTGCCTCTGGCGGCTTATGGCCGCCCTTCGCGCAAACCGTTGGGTTTGGTCTACTCTTGGCCACGCTGGTGTCGTTTTTCTTTACGCCAGCGCTTTACCGGCTTTGGGTCGCGAGAGCCGCAGCATAAGGGCGCGCCTTTTCGCTTATGGATAACGTGAGCTATATTGCTATTTAGTAAACTAGCGTACTCTTTATGTAATGGCATGATGGCCAGTGCGTAAGAGTGACGCATCGCCGACAGGCTAATCGCGCTTGGATCACTGCTCGTTTCTGGGATGAAACGGCCCGAGTGCAGGCATTCATTGGATGAAATATGGTAGAGACACAGCAAGAAATAGAGCAAGGAGTGCCGCTGCCTCTTAGCGAACCCAGCAGTCAGGCCGTTGCGGTACTCAGTGGCCTTCCCGAAGGAGAAGGCATTCGGATTTTGGATGTGAGCGCGGAGTATGTTCAGTTTTGGGGAGGCGAACGCGACCACTGGCTAGGCGCTGAGCCTAAGATTGTTCATCAAACGGCCGCGAACAAGCAGTTGCTCCATCAGCTCAATAGCGCGCTGGCCTGCGGTAAGCTCAGCCTGGGCTGCTCCATGTCAGGGTTAGACCATGCCGATGAAGCGCCGTGCTCCAACGCACCAAGGCCACTGATAGAGTGGCGCGTGACGGCCATGTCGATGCCCGGCTATGCCGATAACGTGCTGGTGCTGGTCCAGCGTGATATCACTAAACGGGTCGAAAAAGAGGCCGAGTTAAAACGTCTCGCCACCACCGATATGCTTACCGGCCTGATGAATCGCTCCCGATTCGATCATCTGTTAAAACACGAGCTAGGGCGCTTGAACCGCTATGTGCGGCCGTTTTCGCTCATTATGCTCGATATCGACTACTTCAAGACGATCAACGATAGCCAAGGCCATGATGTGGGCGACCAGGTGCTGCGCGCCTTAGCGACGCTTTTGGAAGACAACCTGCGCACCGCCGATTACTGCGCTCGATGGGGTGGGGAAGAGTTTGTGATTCTTGCTCCAGAGACATCTCTCAAACAGGCGGCTCAGCTGGCCGAGAAAATCCGCCAGCGCATCAGAAACGCCTCCTTTCCAGGGGCCGATCCGGTCACCGTGAGTCTTGGAGTGGCGGAAGCCGCTGCCAGGGACACCATTAAAAGCGTGATGAAGCGAGTCGATAACGCGCTCTATCAAGCAAAAGAGAGCGGGCGAGACAGGGTGGCGTGTTAGCAAAATGGCGTGTTAGCAAAAAGGGGCCAAGAGGCCCCTTTCGTCGTTTTGAGCGATGGCTCCGCTTAGCGCGTCGCAGCCAGCGAGGTGGCAGTGGAGTGATCCACCGCATCCGCGAGCATTTCAGCGGTAATCGCAGAAAGCGTCCAGCCCAGGTGGCCGTGGCCGGTATTGTAGAAAACGGTCGGCAACTTGCCGGGGCCGACTTTGGGCAGCATGTTCGGCATCATGGGGCGCAGGCCTGCCCAAGGCACCACTCGCTGGGTACTCACGCCAGGGAAGCACTGCTCCACCCAGCGCACTAGCGGCTGAATCCGGTCGTTACGAATATCGCGGTTCGCGCCGTTAAACTCAGCGGTACCGGCCACGCGGAAGCGGTCGTTACCCAAGCGGCTGGTGACGAGTTTGGTTTCGTCATCCAACAGGCTGACCGTGGGCGCGGCCTGCTGCGAGGCTGCATCGTCCAGCTGCACGGTGATGGAGTAGCCTTTGACCGGGTAGATGTTAACGCGGTCGCCTAGCTTGGCGGCGATGGCGCGACTGCCGACCCCGGCACACACCACCACGCTATCAAAGCTTTGGTGTACTTCCTCGCCATCGACCAAAGCGCTGACCCAAGCACTGTTTTCGTCTGCACCGAGGTCGGTTACCTGATGGCCGTAGTTAAGTTTCACACCGCGTTTAGCAGCGGCTTTTGCCAACCCGTTGGTGTACTTGTGAATATCCCCGGTGGCGTCGCTTTCGGTAAAGAACCCGCCGTAGTAGCTGCCTGCTAGCGTGGGCTCGATGGCGCGCATCTCTTCTGGCGTCACGGCGCGGCGCTCAAGCCCGCCTTGGTGCAGCAGCTGTGAGACCTTAGCGGCATGCTCGTAGCCCGCTTTATCGCGGTAGATATGCAGAATGCCTTTCTGCTTCACGTCAAAATCGATCTGCTCGTCTTGGGCCCACTGAAACAGGTGTTCCCGAGCCGCAATGGCGAGGCGCGTTGTTTCGGTGGTGTTATCGGCGTAGCGGGGAATGGCAGCGATAAATTCCGCAAACCAGCTTAACTTGTGCCAAGTAGGGCGAGGGTTGACGAGCAGCGGAGCGTCGTTTTTCAGCATCCAGCGCAGGCCTTTGATGACCGTGGGCCAGTGGTTCCACACTTCTGCGTTGGAGGCAGAAAGCTGCCCGCCGTTGGCAAACGAGGTTTCCATCGCCGCGTAGCGATGTTTTTCAAACACAGTGACGTCGAAGCCGCGTTTCGCGAGGGCGTAGGCGCTGGTAATACCGGTGATGCCACCGCCAATAATTGCAATGCGTTGCATGAGTCTCTCCACAGATTGTATGAGCGTCGGGCGATACCCCCAGCAAACGTGTTTGCTAGGCGTACCCCTTCCGTCATGGAACCTGAGAGATTCACGCCGATGATGTGGCGCTTGCTCCTTCGGTGGGCTGAGTGACGCAGTCATCAACCGCTCTTCGGAACGTAATGGTAAAAACGTTAGCAGTTGCGGTCCGTTGGCCTGAGAGTTTCCGGGGTCGTTGCTCCTTCGGCGCTGGTGTCGTGCACCAGTCTCTCCCGCAAATGCGTACTTAACGTTGTAACGCGGCAGTGCTAAAAAGGGAATAGGCGAAAGGTGGAAGCCGCTCCGCTTAATCACGTGGCTTTGCCAGTTTGCGTGTTTTCACACACAATGCCCGCTATCTTCAACTCGCTATTTTCGATCAATTATCTTCAAGCAATGGACAACGCGCATGCAGGCAAACGGATTTTTTGAGGGTATCGGCGAGGCGATTGGCGACGCCATTCGCGTCGTAGTGGAGTTTTTGGTGGGGATCTTCACCAACTTTTTCGGTGCCTTTGACGACTTTATCGGCGGGCTAACGCGTTCGCTGGGGATCAACGACTCGTTTTTAAGCCTAGCCATACTGCTGATTGGCCTGCTGGTGCTATGGGGCGGGCTACGTGCGTTTCTGCGTGGCTCCATCATTGGCGGCATTTTCCGCACGCTAATTGGCCTATTTATCCTGTCGTGGCTGATGATGTAGCACCCCGACCACCGACCCACGCCTGCGCAACGCCGCAGGCGATCACTAGCCCACAGCCGCTTAACTGCAGCGGCGAAAGCGCTTCGCCAAACAGGCTCCAGCCAAAAATCACCACCGCCACCGGCTCACAGTAAGCCAGCGTACCGTAGAGGGCGGTGGGCAGGCGGTTAATCGCCATCACCGCGCACAGCAGCGCCAAAAAACCGGGCACAAGGCCAGCGGCCAACAACCAGGGCACTTGCCACGTGCTGGCCGTAAGCCCTGCTGGCTGCCATAGCGCAAACGGCAAGATCACCAGCGCCCCGACCGCCAGCTGCCAGAAGGCGCAGGTGCGGTCATCCAGGTGGCGCGGCAATCGGCGGTTCGCCAGGATAAAACCGCTGTAGGCCAGCATGGCCGCTAAGCCAAAACCCATGCCGATCACGTCCTGCTGATCGTCAAGGTTGAGCCGAAACTCCTGCATCATCGCGAACCCAAACAGCGCCAAGCCAATAAGCGAAACCTGCGCCGCTGTCAGCCGCTCGTTAAACAGCGCGTGGGCTGCGATAGCCGCCACAATCGGCGCGAGATACACCATCAAAATGGCGTTGGCCATTTGGGTGTAGTTCATCGCCTGCACGTAAAACAGGATGAACGCCGCCAGCAAACTACCGCTAATCACCACCTGCCGCCCCGGCAGCGTAGTGAGTCCCGAATGGCGTTTGGTCAGCAGCAAATAGCCGAGCAAAAACAGCGCCCCTAACCCCAATCGGTAGAAGGTAATGCTCTCCGCATTCAGCCCGGTGATGCGCGAGATCACGCCGATGGTGGCCATGCCCACGGCAGCCACCACCGCTAGCAATAGGCTGGAAGGGGCAATGGCGAAGGAAGAAGTTGGTGGTGGCATGTGTGTCGTCCTTGAGCGAGTTTCATGCGCCTATGACGCATTGTCATTTGCTTCTTTGGTGCATTTTGTCATCATTTGCACTCTTTTTGTGCAAAGGCGAGTGCGATGAAAACGTATCTTGGCAAGATGCGCGGAGAACGAACGCCGCGCCCCCGGGTAGGCTGGCAGGATGCCTGCTGGTCGTGGCTGGGTGCCTTTAGTGGCATGGCGCTGATTTGCTGGCTAAGTGCCGAGTGGCTCTCCCAACAGCTGTTGATCGTGGGCTCGTTCGGGGCAACCTCGGTGCTAATTTACGCCGCCCCGGAAAGCCCGTTTGCCCAGCCAAGCCACGTGCTGTTTGGCAGCGTGCTCTCTGCCTGTGTGGGGGTGGGCTGCTATCAACTGCTGGGCGCCACGCCGCTCTCCATGGCACTGGCGGTGTCGCTCTCCATTTTGGTCATGCAGCTTACCCATACCGTTCACCCGCCAGGGGCTGCCGCTGCGCTGATTGCCGTCGCGGGCGGTGCCAGCGTGCATCAGTTGGGCTGGTGGTATCCGCTGATTCCCATTGGCGCAGGCTGCATTGTCATGCTGGTGGTGGCAATCTTGATCAATAACTTGGCGCGCCACCGCCGCTATCCGCGCTACTGGTAGCGCTGTAGCTGCTCTTCCAGGGCAAAAATATGCGCATCCTCGGTACCCAGCTCGCGCAGCGCTTGGGCTAGGTTCAGCAAGTAAGCGCTGTTGGGGCCGCTGGGGCCGTGGGCTTGGGCAATTTGCTGGGCGATATCGGCCAGCGGGGCATCGCCTAAAAACGCCGGGTTGTCCTCGCTGGCCAGATAAATCAGCCCCTCGCTAGGCGCTTGGTCGGCGTCAGGGTTACCCGCCTCATCCAAAAACGTCAGCGTGACTTTTTCCCGCAGGTAGCCGTTTTTCTCCCGCACATCCAACGGTGCGAGTACCTCTGGGGTGATGCGGTAGGCCATGCCATGACATACCGCGCCTTCGGCACGAATCAGCGTCGCCACACGCCCCGGTGCTTCCGGCGTGCCGCGGTGGTCGTGGGAGCCCTGCCAGAAGCGCCGCGCCCAGCCGGTAATGGCCGCAGGCCGACGCTCTAAATAGTCAAAATCGGCCTTCCAAATCAACGAGCCGTAGCCAAAGAGCCAGATATCCGCATGGCCGTCGAAGAAGTTTCTTTGCTGGTTTAACGTCGTGGTATCAAGCAACATAAGCGATCTAAATTTGTGACCAAAGTGGCTGCACGCGCATGGCGTTAACGGTGGTTCATCATCCGGGTTATACGATTAATTTACCAGCCAATCACCCCTTCCCCATGGAAAAGTTTCGGGTGCTTCGGCAGCTATTGGGCGAGCAAACGCTGGCCTGCCCCATCGAGTGGCACACGCCCCAACCGGCCACCCTCGAAAGCCTGCAACGCGTGCACACCCGTGACTATGTTCAGGCGTTTTTGCACGGCCAGCTTGATCGTGCCGCTCAGCGGCGCAGCGGGTTTGTGTGGTCTGAAGCCTTGGTGGAACGAGTGCGGCTGGAAACCGGCGGCACGCTGCTCACCCTGGAAGCGGCCCTGACCACCGGGCTTGCCTGCAACTCGGCGGGCGGCACGCACCACGCCCATGCGGATGCCGCTAGCGGCTACTGTTTGATTAACGATTTAGCCGTGGCCGCCGCCCACGCGCTGGCGCAGGGCTGGGTAGAGCGGGTGCTGATCGTGGATTGCGACGTGCATCAAGGCGATGGCACCGCGCGATTGTTTGCCAATGAGCCCGGCGTGTTTACGTTTTCCATGCACGCGGCGCGTAACTTCCCCGCCCGCAAAGCAAAAAGCGACCTGGATATCGCCCTGCCCAACGGCATGGAGGATGCTGCGTATCTAGCCGAACTCGCTTCTTGGCTACCGGGGTTACTCGCCGCTTACCAGCCGGACGTGGTGCTCTATGATGCGGGCGTGGACGTGCATCACGATGACCGCCTGGGCTACTTATCGCTAAGCAGCGACGGGCTCTATGCCCGGGATCACTACGTGCTGAACCTCTGTCGCGAGTCTGACATTCCCGTCGCGGCGGTCATCGGCGGCGGCTACGACCGCGATATCACCGCCCTCGCCACACGCCACGCCCAGCTGCACCGGGCCGCTGCGGATGTGCTGATGATGTAACGCCCTCTTTCAGAAAAAGGATAGAAAACGATGCGCGCCATTTTTTTGGTAGATAACGGCTCCAAACGCCCACAGGCCACCCATAACCTGCGTCGGGTGGCCGCAGCGTTAAGTGAACAGCTGGGGGAGACCGTGCAGGCAGCCTCGCTGCTGCACTCCAATAAAATCCCCGCTGAAGAGGTGGATGGCATACCCGCCATTACCCTCGGCCCCGCTGCCGAACGCAGCGCTGAGGCGGGGGCCACCGAGATTATCGTGCTGCCGTTTTTCTTCGGGCCTAGCCAAGCGCTGACCGGCTACCTGCCCGAGCGAATGGCCGCGCTACAGGCGCGTTTCCCTAACGTGTCGGTGCGGGTTGCTCAGCCGCTGGTGGATGAGCTGGGAAATAACGACCTGCGCTTGGCACAGCTGTTGGCTGATAACGTACGTGCGCAGCTGCCTGAACAAGGCGCTGCCAAGGTCGCGCTGGTGGATCACGGCAGCCCCATCCCCGACGTTACCGCCGTGCGCAACCGCTTAGCTGGGCAGTTGAGCGTGCTGCTGGGCGACGAAGTGCGCTGCGTGGCAGCGGCCTCCATGGAGCGCCGGGAAGGTGACGAGTACCGCTTTAACGAGCCACTGTTGGAGCGCTTGCTGGATAAGCCTGAATTCAACAGCAGCAACGTGGTGCTGGCGATGCTGTTTCTCTCCCCAGGCCGTCATGCCGGCGAGGGTGGTGATATTGCCGAGATTTGCGCCGCCGCCGAACAGCGCCACACCGGGTTGAAAGTGACGACCACCGCGCTGGTAGGCGAGCACCAGGGGATTGTTGAGATTTTACATTCACGCCTGCGCCAAGCGCTTGACGGAGAACGCTTTCTGCTAGAAATGCCTGCACACGCTTCAGATGCCCGGTAAAGGAAGGTAAAGAGGGGAGATGTAACGTCGCCCAAAGGCGCGTAGAATCGCGGGCTTTTGCAAGCGTGCTCGTTTCTCAATCAGCGCTTCCTCGTTAACCAGGGCTTATATCTTGATCGCAACCGCCAATATCACCATGCAGTTTGGGGCCAAGCCCCTGTTTGAAAACGTTTCCGTCAAATTTAATAACGGCAATCGCTACGGTTTGATTGGCGCGAATGGTTGCGGTAAGTCCACCTTCATGAAAATTCTCGGTGGTGAGCTGGAGCCCTCGTCTGGGCAGGTGATGCTGGATAGCAGCACCCGGCTGGGTAAGCTGCGCCAGGACCAGTTTGCCTATGAGAACGAGCGGGTCATCGACACCGTTATCATGGGCAACGCCGAGCTGTGGAAAGTGGCCGCCGAGCGTGAACGTATCTATTCGCTGCCCGAAATGAGCGAAGAAGACGGCATGGCCGTGGCGGATCTAGAAGTGCGCTACGCCGAACTGGATGGCTACACCGCGGAGTCCCGCGCGGGCGAGCTGCTGCTAGGCCTGGGTATTCCTATCGAACAACACACCGGCCCCATGAGCGAAGTTGCCCCCGGCTGGAAGCTGCGCGTGCTGCTGGCCCAGGCGCTGTTCTCCGACCCGGACGTGCTGCTGCTGGACGAACCTACCAACCACCTGGATATCAACACCATCCGCTGGCTGGAAGAGATTTTAAAAGCGCGTAGCAGCACCATGGTGATTATTTCCCACGACCGTCACTTCCTGAACAGCGTGTGTACCCACATGGCGGATCTGGATTACGGCGAAATCACCCTGTTCCCCGGCAACTACGACGACTACATGACGGCCGCCACCGCTGCCCGTGAGCGTCAGCACTCTGATAACGCCAAGAAGAAAGCGCAAATTGCCGAGCTGCAGCAGTTCGTCAGCCGCTTCTCGGCCAACGCCTCTAAAGCGAAGCAGGCCACCTCGAGGGCGCGCCAGATCGATAAAATTAAGCTGGAAGATATCAAACCCTCCAGCCGGGTGAGCCCGTTTATCCGCTTTGATCAAAACAAGAAGATCCACCGCAACGCGGTGAACGTGGATGCGATTACCAAAGGCTACGACGGCGAGCCGCTGTTCAAGCGCTTTTCCATGACCGTCGAAGCGGGCGAGCGCATTGCCATTATCGGCCCTAACGGCATTGGCAAAACCACGCTGCTGAAAACCCTGGGCGGGGATCTACGCCCAGACGCCGGTGAAGTGAAGTGGACCGACGCCGCCGAGCTAGGCATCTTTGCCCAAGACCATGCCGATGACTTCGCCAATGACGCCACGCTGTTTGAGTGGATGGGCCAGTGGACCAAAGGCGGTGAGCAAGTAGTACGCGGCGCGCTGGGCCGCATGCTGTTCTCAAGCGACGACATTAATAAGTCGGTGAAGGTGATTTCTGGGGGTGAGCAGGGCCGTATGCTATTTGGCAAGCTAACGCTCACCAACCCTAACGTACTGCTGATGGACGAGCCCACCAACCACCTGGATATGGAATCTATTGAAGCGCTCAACCTAGCGCTGGAGAACTACCCCGGCACGCTGCTGTTCGTCAGCCACGACCGGGAGTTTGTTTCCAGCCTCGCCACGCGCATCATTGATATGCAGCCGGATGGCATCGTCGATTTTAGCGGCAGCTACGATGACTACCTGCGCAGCCAAGGCGTGGTGTAGTCGCGCCTAGCCTATAATCTGAGCGTAAGTAGACTCTGTTGCTGGCTCTTTATCGGCATCCAGCATGTCGCCGCTGAAGGTCTCGTTCATCTCCTTGGCGAGCTCCACATACACGTGCATCTGCTGATTGCGGCGTTTATGCAGCGGCGGTTTTACCAGCAGGCTAACCCCACGAATGGGCTCGTGGGTTTCCCCTCGCAGCAGGTCAGGCATCTCACCAGGTGGGAAAGCGTTGGCTACGGTGATCGGGTTAGACGCCTGCTGGCCATCGATTAAAAACACCTTCTTGATCGCGTCGTAATGGGCGCCCTTACCGCGCAGCCACTCGGTTAAGCGTTCATCGGTGGTGACATCCGGCTGGTTGAAAATGACGAACAGCGAGTGCTGCTTGACCTTTCCAGTGCGCTTAGCGGGGGCGGGAGGCGGCTCTTCCGCTGGCGGCGGCGTAGGCGCCGCGACTGGTGCCGGTGCCTCTGCTGCCTCGGCTTTGGCCTTGGCGCGGCGACGTTTGGGCAGCACGACATAAGCGAAGATCACTACGGCCACCACGCCTAACAGCAGAGAGGCAAAGGCCAGCAGCACGGGAAGAGAGAATGTATCCATGGGGTGAAACCCTTTTGTTAGTTAACACCTAGGCTCTATTTACAGGTTCTGTTTAATCGCAAAATGGTGGCATTGAGTGCCAGCGCCAGAGCAACCCACAGCCAGTAAGGCACCATCAGCCACGCGGCGAGGGTATTCACCTGGGCAAACAGGCCGATGGCCAGCGTAATCAATCCTAACAGCAGCACGATATCTGCTAGAGCAGCGCCGATCTGCTTGCGCCCGAAGAACAGCCAAGACCACGCCGCATTGGCCAACAGCTGCACGCCATACACAGCCAAGCTGGCGCTGCGCAGTGGCGAGTCGTCCGCCATATAAATCCGCCAAGCTGCAATCGCCATCAACAGATAGAGAATACCCCAGGCAATGGGAAAGGCCAGGTCAGGCGGTGTCCAGCGGGGTTTGCGCAGCGCCCTGTACCAGCCATCAGGGCGAAAACGTGCGCCTGTTGCCGCAGCTGCACCCACCAGCAGTAAGGATACCAGCAGCGCTAAGAGCGAACCGAGCATGTGCCACCTATTCGTGAAGACGATACGTCGCGTTAAAACGAGAGAATCAATAGCCTAGCAGTGTTTTAAAACCGTTAGGCATAAAAAAAGCACCACCTAAGTGATGCTTTTCAGGGATAAGGGTTCCCCGCATAGGGAAACCCTGACCACGACATAGCGAAGACGCTTAGCCCATGCGGTCGTAACCGTTATCCATAAACGGATAGTCGGTGTAGCCCTTCTCGTCGCCGCCATAGAACGTTTCATGGTTCGGCTCGGTAAGCGGTGCGTTCACACGGAAGCGCTCCGGTAAATCCGGGTTGGCGATGTAGGGGCGGCCAAAGGCCACGGCATCAGTAGTGTTTTCGCTAATGCGTGCTTCAGCGTGCTCGGCGTCGTAGTTGCCGCAGTAAATCAGGCTGCCGCTAAAGCGCTCACGCATCTGCTCGCGGAAACCCGCAGGGAAGGTGATGTCGCCACCCGCCCAGTTAGGCTCGTTCAGGTGCAGGTAAGCCAGGCCGCGCTTGGAGAGCTGCTCGGCCATGTAGAACGCCATCGCTTCCGGCTCATCGTCGGTCAAACCAAACAGCTCGATAAACGGCGTCATACGAATGCCGACACGCTCAGCGCCATACACTTCAATGACCGCGTCAACGACTTCCAGCGGGAAGCGGGCACGGTTTTCCAGCGAGCCGCCGTACTGGTCGGTACGCTGGTTGGTGCCGGTGGCCAAGAACTGGTTCAGCAGGTAAGCGTTGGCAGCGTGGACTTCGACCATATCGAAACCCGCACGCTTAGCGCGGATGGCCGCTTGGCGGTAGTCATCCACAATGCCGGGAATCTCATCGGTTTCCAGCGCACGCGGCGTGCTGGTGGGGTGCTGACCAGCGGTGCCGTCTTCAAACTCCACAAAGCACTGAGCGCCTTCACCGTTCAGCGCGCTGGGGGCTACCGGCTGCTGGCCGTTGGGCTGCACCATCTCATGGGAAACACGGCCCACGTGCCACAGCTGCAGGGCAATACGGCCACCCTTGGCGTGAACGGCGTTAACCACGCCTTTCCAGCCTGCTTCCTGCTCATCAGTCCAGATGCCTGGCGTGTACACATAGCCACGGGCAGTGGGAGAGATGTTAGTGGCTTCGCTGATGATCAGGCCCGCACCGGCGCGCTGGCCGTAATAAGCTTCCTGCATCTTGCCCGGCACGCTATCCGGCGTGCGCGAACGGGTCAGCGGCGCCATGATGACGCGGTTAGGAATATTCAGGCTACCTAGCGTGGTGGGGGTAAACAGCGTCTCGTACGCCATAGGGCAAAACTCCTTTGAAGCAGTGGTTATCATCGTGGCGAATAGAATAGACCAGTTTACTAGTAAGCGCCAACGACGATGCTATGCCCTAGTTAATGGGGACAGACGCGCAAAACAAAACCCCGCCGGGTAAATGAGGCGGGGTTAGGGGGTAAATAGCGTTCGTTTAGTGCCGCTGCCAAGGCCAGCGGCGCTTAACCGGCGTATCAATCTGCCCGATGGCGCTGGTGAGCGGCAGCATAATGGCGCTGAGCTGGCGGTGGCAAACGGAACTGCTGAGTACGCCGGGGCACTGTTTGAGCAGCAGGTCGCACTGTTGGGAGGCGATAAAGAGCTGCTCCACGACTGCAGGCGCGAACAGTGGCTTGGCCTGCTGGCAGCAGCGGGTCAGCTCTCGGGAAAGCATTGAGAGCATGCTGGTGTCTAGCCAGCAGGGCAGCGGGTCTTCTAGCCGTCCGGCAATCGAGTGCTGAACGGCTTCAAACGATGTGCGTAAAAACAGCAGAGTTTGACGAAGCTGGCGCTGTTCACTGGTCATGTGACGTCCCTTTACCTCAACGGCTCTTTATCTACCCAGGTGCTGGCTAAAAAAAGAGAGTGTTTCTCATTTGCATTTCTGGTGAAGATAGCCTCCCTCAATCGCGGTGTCAATCTCAGGCTATTGTCTCGAACTATTATCAAAGGCCATCATCACGGGCCTGATAAAGCTGCCAATCATTATTGGTGAGCGGCTTGGCACCCTGTTCGGTGACCACCACGGTATCGCTTAAGCCAACGCCCCACTGGCCGGGCACCCGCAGGCAGAGCGGTAAATGAAACACCATGTTGGCTTCAAAGGTGCGCGTTTGGCCTTTGGCAATGTAGCCCGTGCCTTCTACCCAACTCGGCGGAAACTGCGCGCCCACGGCGTAGCCAAACACCCCGGAGAAAAACAGCTGGTCGCGTTGAGGGGCCAGCAGGGCATCGGCGGCCTGAGCGGCGGCATCAAAGGAGTGGCCGGGGCGCATGGCTTCGCAGAGGGTTTCAAACATCGAGCGGCAGAGGTCTTGAGTGGCGGTGAGGGCGGCGTTCGGGGTGCCCGTCACAGCGGTGCGCATCATCGGTGCGGTGTAGCGTTGATAGGCTGCGCCGAACTCTAAAAACACCGGCTCGTTGGCCTGAATCACGCGGCGCTTATGGTTAACGTGAATCACCCCAATGCGGTGCCCGCTGGTCACGATAGGCTGCAGGCTCATAAACTCGCTGCCGTTTTCGAGCAGCGCTTTAGCGCCGATGGCGGCAATGTCGTTATCGGTCATGCCGGGCTGAATGGCGGCGAGCGCCGTCTCTAAGCCAGCGGCGGTGATGCGGGCGCTCTCTTTGAGCATCTCAAGCTCGGCGCTGCTTTTGACGATCTTGATGGCATCGAGCAGGTCGCCCGCTTCAAAAAAGCGCTCTTTACCCACCGCCTGAGACAGGGCGTTCATCACGCCCACCCTCAGCCCGCTGCTCCAGCCGTCGATGCCAATGCGCGGGCAGGGGGTTAACAGGTCGGCCAGTGGAGCGATGATTTCATCCAGGTTTTCCCACCGGTAGCCAATGATCTCGTCAACACGGGCGGTCACCACCGCAGCACCCGTTTCAATCGAGGCCACTTGGAGAACGAGCTTGTCTTGCGTGCAGACCAAGCAGGCATGCACCGATACCTCAAAGGTGTGGTAACCAGTGAGATAGTTAATATCAGCGGGGTCGGTGAGCAGCAGCGCATCTAGCTCGCGCTGGGCCATGGCGTGGCGCACCGTTTCTAGGCGCACTTGATACTCAGCGGGGGCAAAGGGTAGCTCGCTTTGGGCAAGCGAGGTGGCAAGGGCTTCGCGGTAGTGGTGGTAATCCATGGCGACCTCCAGCGTTAGGTAAGGTCAGTATAGGTCGCCCTCTAAAGCGTGCCGCGAATGCCCTCAACGGTTAACGAGTTAACAAATACACACCTTGCAGGAAGTAGAACACCCCAATGCCCGTGACGATCCAGCGGGTCCAGGTGCGGAAGTTGGCGTCGGTCAGGCGATGCAGAATCCGTGTGCCGGTTTGCGTGCCTAGCATGGCAAACGGGGCGGCCAGTAGCACAATGCTCCACTCACCCACGCTGAGCGCAAGGGCGGCACCCAAGTAGAAGAGAATTTTGATGGAGTGGGCGACCACTTGAATCATGGCCTTGGTAGCGACGACTTGGCGGCGGTCCATCTGCGAGCGCACAAAGAAGATATCGATCAGCGGGCCGGATACCCCAGCAGCAATCGTGAGGCCGCCCGAGGCGATGCCGCAGCAAAACGCGTGGCTGGCGCGATGGGCATCGAGCTGGAACCAGTGCTTGGGCGTCCAGACCAAGATGGGCAGCAGCCCGATCAATAAAGAAACAGTGGTCGCATTAGGCGTGTAGTTAAACAGCAGCAGAAGCCCAGCCGCGCTGAGCACGCCCAGCGCCATAAGCGCCACAATGCGCCACACGATAAAGCGCCGCGAAAGCCACGCCCGAGAGGCATTGGCCGTTAACTGAATCACCCCATGCACGGCCATGGCAGTACTGGCGGGAAACACCACCAGCAGGAACCACAGCAACACCAGCCCGCCCGCCATGCCAAACACGCCGGAGAGCATGGAGGTGAAAAACACCACGCCGACAAAGGCGAAGCCCATTAGCAGTGTCATGAAAGACGCCCTCAGCTACGGCAGAACGGCCACACCTGATAGAACCTGCGGCACTGGAACTCTGCCTGGCAGCTGTTGAGCTGGGCCTGGTAGCGGCTGGAAAGGCTCGCCACTTGGCGGCCTGCGTTGAGCACGTGGGGTTTGTTGCGATAAGTGCCCCGCTGATAGCCGCCTGCGCCCTCGTGATAGGCGTAATAGAGGTGCTCAGGATTGTTGAGCGAGACGCCCGTTTGCGCTTGCGTTCGGGCGTTATACCAGCCAATAAAATCGGTGGCGTGCTTCATGTGCGTGCGCCGGGCAAATAGGCTGCCCGCTTGGTCTTCGTACTCGCCCCATACCGGGTCTTGAGCTTGGGCGTAGCCTCTAGCGGACGAGGGGCGCGGGCCGGGAATAAAGCCAAGGTAGTATTTGCGGTCTGGGCGCACGTGGCTACGAAACGAGGATTCCCGCTGAATAAACGCCATTTGGGTCGCGATGGGCGTTCCCCACTTCTCTTCAGACTCTTGCGCGTAGTCGTACCAGCTGGGCTGTTCGCGGAAAATCTCGCAGATATTGGTCTGATCCTCCGGCGGGCTAGGCGCAAAGGTGGCGCATCCAGAGAGCAGCAGTAGGGCAGCGACGGCCAGCCAACCGCGTAGCTGGGCGGTGGAAGAGGAGGCAGCGGAAGAGAGCGCAGAAACCCAAAAGCTATCAACAGGGCGATGCATAGGACGGTCCTTGTGGATAAGTCGTGTTACTCACGTTTTGTATAGTGTACTGGCGTATAAAGCGCGTTGGGCGCTTAGCGCAGCAGTGGCTCCAGGCAGCGGCGCAGGCGCTGTGCCTCGCGCACCAACGTTTCACCAGAGAGCATGCCCACCCCCATCACCAAACCCACGCGTGGATCCGAGGAAGCACACACCGGGCTTAACGGCCGCACGATCAAGTGCTCTTTCAGCAACGATTGCGCGATGGCCACATCGTTAATGCCCGGCTCGAACTCCACGCACAGGCTGATGGCACTGCTGGGCGGTGACACCGAGCGCACCTGGGGCAGCGAGCGCAACTGGTCGTGCAGCACCTGCTGGCGGCCTAAGTAGTCCCGCTGAATGCGCCGACACCAGGCATCCAAATCACCATCAAAAATAAACTGGGCCAGCACGGCTTGGTCCAGCATACGGCCCTCGCGAAACAGCTCGCTGCGTAGGCGGTTCATGGGCCCTGCTAAATGGCGCGGCACCACCAAATAGCCCAGCCGCAGGCCGGGAAACATCATCTTAGAGAAAGAGCCTACCAGCAAATGGCGTTCAGAGTGGGCATCGAACAGCAGGTTGGGATGGTCGTCGCGGTTAAATTCATAGTCATCTTCCACCACGTAGGTGGGCGATAACGCCTCACACAGCCGCTGTTTATGCTCGGCGCTGGTCGGCACGCTGAGCGGATAGTGGTGCGAGCCGGTGAGGTAAGCCAGCGCCACGGGGCCGGGTGAGGCGGGCAAGGCATGGCCCGCCTCAGGCCGCCACGGCAGCATTTCGATGTTAAGCCCGGCGGCGGTAAACACGTTGCGCGCACCCCAGTAGCAGGGCGACTCCATAGCCACCGTATCGCCCACATCCGCCAGGGCAACGGCGCACAGCTCGATGCCGTTGTGGGTGCCATCGGTAATGATGATCTGCTCGGTATCGCAATGAATATCCCGCCAGCGGGCCAGAAAATCCCGAATCGCGCGCTTCAGCGGGCCGTAGCCGCCGGTGGAGTAGGAGAGCAGCAGCGCATTTTGCGGCACCGTCACGCTGGCGTAGAGCTGCCGCCATTTGCGCATGGGGAATTGGGCGATATCGGGAATGCCGGGCACGAAGGCCCCGCTCTGAATCATGCTGGCCCCAGGGCCTTGTAGCACCCGCTGGGCGCGCTGTGATAGCTGCACATTGGCGGGGGCATCAGGCGGTGGTGTTACCGGCTTGCAGGTCCAGGTGCCTTGGCCGTGGGCGGTTGTCAGCAGCTGCTCTTCCAACAGCGTGCCAATCGCCAGGGCCAGGGTTTGGCGCGCCACCTGAATGGCATCCGCCAACACCCGATGAGAAGGTAAACGCAGCCCGCTGGGCCACTGCTGAGTGATGGCTTGGCGCAGCGCCTGCTCAATGCGCACCTGCTTACTCAGCCGCTCCGGTTGGAGTGCATAAAGTTGCATAAATTGGTGCAAGACCTGCTGGCGATCCATATCAACGCCCCCTTTTCCGCGTGAAGCCCGCTGCCATCAGGCGTTTAGACGAAAGCATTATGTCAGCTATGCACTTACTTGGTGCGTTGAAAAAGTGGTCTAGTCGAACGCCAAAGTGGTGCATTCGCGTTCTGACCGCCGCCTGCTAGCGTGTAACTATTCCGTCACCGGAATCAGGATACTGCGCCTCAGAGCGCCTATGACAACATCCAATAACCTGCAGGACACTGTGCGATGACCACTCCCTCTTCTGAACAGGATAAGCTCGTCCGGGTACTGGCCCGCGGCGACGTATTAGCCCTCGCCTTCGGCGCAATGATTGGCTGGGGCTGGATTGTATTAACCGGCACCGCGATTCAATCCGCTGGCAGCGTAGGCGCTATTTTAGCGTTTATTATCGGCGGTTTAGCGATCATCATGGTGGGCCTGACCTACGCTGAGCTGGCCTCCGCCATGCCCAAAGTAGGCGGCGAGCATGTTTACAGCTACCGCGCCCTGGGCCACTTACCCTCTTTCTTATGCACCTGGGCGATTATTTTAGGCTACTTAAGCGTGGTGGCCTTTGAAGCCGTGGCGCTGCCCACCGTGATTGAGCACCTAGCGCCGAACTATGCGGTTGGCCACTTATGGACCATCGCGGGCTGGGAAGTCAAAGCGACGTGGGTTGCTGTCGGTGTTGGCGGCTCGCTCGCCATGATGATTATCAACTACTTCGGTGTGACTACCGCCGCGCTGATCCAAAAAGTCGTGACCGCCATGATTTTGCTGGTTGGCGTGCTGTTTGTCACGGGCGCGCTGTTTGAAGGCGAAACCATCAATATGATGCCGCTGTTCACCCAGGCCGATACCGGCGTGGTGGCGGGCATTGTCGCGGTGCTGGTCATGGTGCCGTTCCTGTTTGTGGGCTTTGACGTCATTCCCCAAGCCGCTGAAGAGATCAATCTGCCCTATAAAGCCATCGGCAAAGTGCTGATGATGTCGGTCATTTTGGCGGTGGTGTGGTACGCGCTGATCATTCTGGCCACCAGCCTTGCCCTGAACAGCACTGAACTGGCCGCGAGTTCTCTGAGCGTGCCGGATGCCATGGGCAGCCTGTTCAACGCCCCCTGGGCCAGCAACCTGATGGTTCTAGCCGGTATTGCGGGCATCATCACCAGCTGGAACGCCTTCTATATTGGCGGCTCGCGGGCCATTTACGCCCTGGCGAAAGCGGGCATGCTGCCTGCGCCGTTTGCCAAGCTGCACCCGCGCTATAAAACGCCCACTAACGCCATCTTCCTGATGGGCTTCCTCTCCTGTATCGC
The DNA here is from genome assembly GCF_014640815.1 of Vreelandella lutescens. GTDB lineage: Bacteria > Pseudomonadota > Gammaproteobacteria > Pseudomonadales > Halomonadaceae > Vreelandella > Vreelandella lutescens. Next base: position 436,122 of record NZ_BMHM01000004.1, read on the forward strand.
CCCGTTCTTCGGCCGCCCCGCGCTGGTGTGGATCGTCAACGCCGGTGGCCTAGGCATCGTGATTGCCTACCTGTTCGTGGCCATCTCCTTTGTGGTGCTGCGGGTTCGCGAGCCGGATATGCCGCGCCCGTTCCGCATTCGTCACGGCAAGCTGTGCGGCACCTTGGCGGTCGTCCTCTCTTTCGGTATGGCGTGCCTCTACCTGCCCGGTAGCCCGGCGGCCCTGAGTGGCGCTGAGTGGAGCATCTTCGCGGGCTGGTCGCTGCTGGGGGTGGGGCTTTACATCCACGCCCTGCGCACCTACGGCCGCGCCTACAGCGACCAACACATGATGGCTGACCTGTAAGCCGTTCCAACACTTTAAAGGAGCACGCTATGAGCTTTATCGAACAGTGGTTGCACGATGCCGTACCGGCCCTGGTGGGCGGGCAGTGGCGCAAAGGCCAGCAGACCTTTGCCGTCGATAACCCTGCCACCGGCGAGACCATTGCCCACGTGGCGGATTTAAGCGCTGACGACACCCGCGATGCCGTGGCCGCCGCTTATGAAGCCGGTGCCGCGTGGCGCGCCACTCCGGTGAAACAGCGCTCCGCGCTGCTGCGCCGCTGGTTTGAGCTGATCAATGAGCACGCCGACGACCTAGCCCGCCTGATGACCCTAGAGCAGGGCAAGCCGCTGGCGGAAGCCAAAGGCGAAGTAACCTACGGCGCATCGTTCATTGAGTTCTTCGCCGAAGAAGCCAAGCGTATGGCGGGGGAAACCCTGCCCAGCCACGGCGCGGATAAGCGCCTGCTGGTACTGCGCGAACCGGTGGGCGTGGTCGCCGCGATTACCCCGTGGAACTTCCCGCTGGCGATGATTACCCGCAAGTGCGCCCCGGCCCTGGCTGCGGGTTGCACCGTGGTCATCAAACCCGCCGAAGCCACCCCGCTCACCGCCCTGGCCGCCGCCTACCTGGCGCTGGAAGCGGGCCTGCCCGCCGGTACCATCAACGTGGTAACGGCCTCTAAACCCGCCGCCGTGGGCGAGGTGCTTACCACCGACCCTCGGGTGCGTAAGGTGTCGTTTACCGGTTCTACCCCGGTGGGCAAACATCTGCTCGCCCAGTGTGCCAGCACGGTGAAGAAAACCGCCATGGAGCTGGGCGGCAACGCGCCGTTCATCGTGTTTGACGACGCCGATGTGGACGCCGCCGTGAACGGAGCCATCGCCTCCAAGTTCCGCAACGCCGGGCAAACCTGCGTGTGCACCAACCGCTTCCTGGTGCAGGACGGCATTTACGATGCGTTCGTCGCTAAGCTCACCGAGCGAGTTAATGCGCTCAACGTGGGTGACGGCCTGGCCGACGGCAGCATCATCGGCCCGCTGATCAACCAAGCCGCCGTGGATAAAGTGCAACGCCACGTCGACGACGCGGTGAGCAAAGGCGCGCGCCTGCTGTGCGGCGGCCAGCCCCACGCGGCGGGTGATCGCTTCTTTACTCCCACGGTGCTGGCGGATGTGACCACTGAAATGGCCGTGGCCGATGAAGAGACCTTCGGCCCGGTCGCGCCGGTGTTCCGCTTCCAACGCGATGAAGAAGCCATCGCCATGGCCAACGACACCCCGTTTGGCTTGGCAGCCTACTTTTACGCCACGGATTACCGCCGCATCTGGCGCACTATGGAAGCGCTTGAATACGGCATGGTCGGCGTCAATGAAGGTTTGATCTCTACCGAGCTTGCGCCGTTTGGCGGCGTGAAAGAGTCCGGGTTGGGCCGTGAAGGTTCCCACCACGGCCTCGATGAATTTACTGAACTGAAATACGTCTGCGTTGGCGGTTTATAAAGAGAACGATGATGACTAACCAAGAATTGAACGACCTGAAAAACCGCTTCGTGGCCAACGGTGCCGCCACGCCGACCACCCAGTTTGCCGAGCGCGCTGAAAACGCCGAACTGTGGGACGCCGACGGCAAACGCTGGATCGACTTCGCGGGCGGCATTGGCGTGCTCAACCTGGGCCACCGCCACCCGAAAATCGTCGCAGCGGTCGAAGCGCAGCTCAAGAAAGTCATGCACACCAGCGCAGCGGTCATTTCCTACGCGCCCTACGTGCAGCTGTGCCAAAAGCTCTGCGAACTCACCCCGGTGCGCGGCCCGGAGCGTAAAGCGATGCTGGTGAACACCGGTGCTGAAGCGCTGGAAAACGCTGTGAAAATTGCCCGCGCCGCCACTGGCCGCACCGGCATCATCACCTTTGATGGTGCCTTCCACGGCCGCACCATGATGACCCTGGCGATGACCGGCAAGGTGCTGCCCTACAAGAACGACTTCGGCCCCATGCCGGGCGACGTGTTCCGCGCCCCGTTCCCCAACCCGCTGCACGGCATTAGTGAAGAAGCCTCGCTGAACGCCATTCGCACGCTGTTCAAAACCGATATCGCCCCGCACCGCACGGCGGCCATCGTGATTGAACCGGTACAGGGCGAGGGCGGCTTCTACATCGCCTCGCCGGATTACCTGAAAGAGCTGCGCGCCCTATGCGACGAGCACGGCATTCTGCTGATCGCCGATGAAGTGCAGTCCGGCTTTGCCCGTACCGGCAAACTGTTTGCGCTGGAACACAGCGGCATCGAAGCGGATATTCTGACCACCGCCAAGAGCCTCGCTAACGGCATGCCGCTCTCTGCCGTGGTTGGCACCGCCAAGGTAATGGATGCCTCCGGCCCCAACTCCCTAGGCGGCACCTACAGCGGCAACCCGCTTTCTTGCGCAGCGGCCCTGGCGGTGATCGAAACCATCGAAGAAGAGAACATCCTGGCCCGCAGCGAGCAGATGGGCAAAATGCTCGCCGAGCGTTTCGCCGTCTGGGAAGAGCGCTTCCCCGCCGTCGCCCACGGCCGCCAGCTAGGCGCTATGGCCGCGTTTGAACTGCTCAACGGTGAAGGCAAGCCCGACCCGCAGATGACCGGCGCGCTCTGCGCCAAAGCCCGCGAGAAAGGCCTGATCCTGCTTTCCTGTGGTTTCTACGGCAACAGCATCCGTATTCTGGTGCCGCTGACGGTGTCGTCCGCGGTGCTGGAGGAAGGGTTGAGTATTATTGAGGAGTCGTTGGAAGCGCTTAGCTAGTAGCCTTCTAAGCGGCACTAAGCCCGCCCATCGTCAGGTAGCGTAAGCTGTTGGCGATGGGTGGGTTTTCTTCATAGGAAGACTTGAATGTTTTTGCGATATCGGTGATTAGTAGCCACTGGCCCTTCAGTTTTTCTTAAACCTAGACAACCACTGAGTAGGGGTAAGACCGAAGGCCTTCTTAAAGTGGTTTGTCATATGGCTCTGGTCATTGAAACCAGCTGAAACCGAGGCGTACGACAACGAATAACCCTGGATCAAATAGTGTTTTACAAACGAAAGACGCCGCATGGTCAAGTAACGGTATGGGCTTGTTCCATATAATGCCCTGAAATCTCTTGATAAGCTCCACTTTTCACGGCCACTCACTAACGCTAAATCATCCAGTGTGATCTGAGAATCCAACGAATAGTGAATATATTCTCTAGCCTTTTCTGCAGCGTTATAGTCGTATGCCACCCTACCTCTTTTGTGACCGGCAACAGCAGAGAGTACGCTGGCTAGTTCGAAGACGATATCTTCCTCTTCAAACTGTTCATGAGCAGTTTGAAGGTCATTCATAAGAAATTCTGTGGCGGCATAAAGCCGAGGGTCTGTGCTAACGCCTCCCTTTATGTAGGGTAAGGTGCGGCCACCAAGCACCGCTTGAAGAGCACAGGGTTCAATATACATGATGCGGTAGTGGAAGCCGTCATCCGTACCAGCCTCACCGTCGTGGAGTTCATCAGGATGAATTACAATGGTATTGCCAGGTAAGCTAGTTCTTTTTTCACCTCGGTAATTGAAGCAATGAACCCCTGCCAGGGTTCTACCTACAGCATACGTATCGTGCCGGTGGGGCTCGAAGGCAACGCCAGAAAAAAAGGCTTCAAATCTTTCTATTTGTGTATTAAAAGAATTTAGCATAGGCGGTAAGTTGTCGGCTTCTGTCTGAATGCAGGGTTATCATGCATCGGAATATATGAATAAGTAAAGCTAGTTAGCCAGTTTTGAAAGTTCATACGGCCTGTCCTTGAAACGCTCTCGTATTGCGGGCTATTCAGCTCAATACGTAATATAGAGTAGTAGCGACGACAGTCGTTAGAATCAGTCCGCTTTTTAATATAACCGCCAATATGCATACTGCAATAAAAGAAAAAATAGATAGGTTAAGCCCGTTATCCATCTCTGGCATCACTATATAAGTGATGAAACAAATAAAAATAGAAGTAGGCAATACCTCTTCAATCAGGTGTTGGACCTTTGCACCGAAGTTAATCGTGAGCAAAGAGGGAATAACTCTTACCATGACGCTTGTAAGTAGAAGAGCCAAAATTACTAAAAAATTATCTGCCATACTTGTTCCTCAATATTCTCTCTTCATTAAATAGAAGATAGCGGATAATAGAATAATGGAGGGAATCCAAAAGTAGATGCCACCAAGGGTGTAGTAGAAAATTCCGCTTATTAAAAATCCTAACGTTGCCTTTGGAATAGTTATCAAACCACTTGTATAAGGTCGGTTTTTAAGATACGAGATGGCAAGAAAAAGAAGTACCAAGCTCGCAGGGATACTGGCATTGATGTCATCAGGTAAAAGGTTGGGAAACAGCCCAGCTATAATGCCGCCTGCTACCCCAAAGAGTATCCAGGACAAGAAAATAGTGAAGCGAATTATCAGCATGGCTCTTTGGTTATGTCCCTGCTCAATAGCGTACGCTTCGTCGCCGAGTGCATGGGACGAAAAAATCTTAAGCAGCTTGTTTTTTGGTAATTTTTTTGAGCATGAAAGCGAAATTGCAAAATATCGGCTATTGATCATAGTGGTAACGAAAGCAATAGTTAAAAGGTTGGCACCAGTCTCAGATAGAGGTAGAGCTGCAAACTGCCCGCTTCCAGAAAAGCCTAATAAACTTACGAGAAAAATTTCAACAATGCTCCAGTCTGCTTTGTAAGCAGTAAAGCCGAACAGCATGCTAACTGGTGCGATTGCCAAGATGCCCGTCAATAGCTGCGGTAGCAGCGCTTGATACTCCTCTGTATTTGAAGCAGAGAGCATTTTTTTGGTGTTTAAATACTTACTCATCATTGCCAATCGCCTTCTCGCCAGAGATTAATCTATTTTAGCTTTGACTAATAGACTTGCTGCAGAGCCTTGAGGCTAGCTGCTTTGATAAAAGCGTATGGGGAAATTTTATCGGCGTATTGTAAGTTCGTGCAGGTTTGTTGCGAGCAGAGTGGTTATCATTCCCCTAGGTTTAAATACTTGGTTTTAAGAAAATTATTGGCCGTTATGATTTTTCTCGCCCTCATTAAACAGCGAAAGCTGCTGCTGATCAGCGGCTTTCGCTTTTTTACCACGCCGAGCAGTCGGTCGGCGCTGGCTGGCGAGCTTCTCCACAATCGCTTGGCTGGCACCCCTTGCCTCCGGCGTACGGCGCAGTTCGTAGAGCAGTTTCTTCCAGTGGCGCGCTTCGGCTTCAAAATCATTGGGAGTGGGATAGTCGATGCCGGGCTGAAAGCCGAAGCGTTTTTGCAGGCTTTCCGGTAGCGCCCAGGGTTTGGCGCGCCATTCCATGGGCAGGGGCGCAAGCTCTGGCACCCAGCGGGCGATGAACTCGCCGGTGGGGTCGTTATCTTCTGCTTGCTTGATGGGGTTGTAGACCCGCATGGCGTTGGTGCCGGTAGCGCCTGCTTGCATCTGTACTTGGGGGTAGTGAATGCCGGGCTCGAAGTCGGTAAATAGCCGCGCCAAGTGCAATGCTGGCTCGTACCAGTGCAGCCCCAGGCCAAAGGTGGCGTGGGAGAGCAGCATGGCGCGCATGCGAAAGTTGATCCAGCCGGTGGCAGTCAGGCTGCGCATGCAGGCATCCACCAGCGGCACGCCGGTTTGGCCGCGCTTCCAGGCGATCAAATGCGGGTGTTCCGGGTCGCGCTCCCGCAGGCCGCGCAGCGCCGGGTGCAGCGTTTGATGCTCGATGCTGGGTTCGCTCTCCAGCTTCTGAATAAAGTGGCAGTGCCAGTAGAGCCGCGAGGTAAAGGCGCGCAGCGAGCGAGCCCAGGCGGTGTCGTCGGCGTGCTTTTGCCGCTGGCGGCGCAGGGATTGCACCACTTCCCGCATGGAGAGCGTGCCCCAGGCCAAGTGCGGGGAGAGCCGCGAACCAAACTCCCAGGCCAGTAACGGTTTGGAGAGCGAGCCGCGATAGCGCCGCCCGCGCTGGGTAATAAAGCTCAGCCACAGCGAGCGCCCTTCACTGCGCCCGCCGCGCTGACGTTGGGGGCAAGGCGTGGTATCGAATCCCAAGGTAAGCGAGGGCAGTTGCGCTACGTCTACATGATGAAACGCTTCCCAACCGGGGGCCGCCACCGCTGTTGGCGGGGCGGGGCAGGTGGGGGCGGCCATCAATGATTCCCAGTGGTTTTCCCAGCGGGATTGGTGCCCCGTGCAGCTACTCAGCCCGCGAATCACGCCCTGCTGGCGGGCCTCCTGCCAGGGCACCTGGTGGGCGTGGCACCACGCTTGAACACGCTGGTCGCGTTCAAAGCTCCAGGCATTGCCGGTCTCTTGGTGGGAGTGCAGCACCAGTTCGCCGTAGTGCGCTTTGAGCGCGGCCAAGCACTCCACGATATCGCCCTGCCACAGGCAGAGCGGCAAGCTCAGCGTGTTGAGCGCTTGGGCAAGATCAACCAGTGAATCGGCGGCAAACTGCCAGTGGCGCAGGGCGCTGTCGGGTGCTTGCCACTGCCCAGGCTCGATGGCAAATAGCGGCAGCACAGGGCCCGCCGCTGCGGCGTTGGCCAGCGGTGCGTGATCGTGAATGCGCAAATCGCGTTTGAACCAAACGACCTGAAGGGGTGCCTGAGCCATTAGCCGTAACGCCTGTTCGTCACTTATCTATTCGTGATGCAGTGATGACGTTACCATCAAGCGATTGTTTGCGTAACCAACTGAGTCACACCCGCTCACAGGAGAGCCACTATGTATATCGCCATGAACCGTTTTCGGATTGCCCCAGGCCGCGAAGAGGATTTTCTAGAGGTATGGCGCAACCGCGATTCCCACCTGGACGAAGTGCCGGGCTTCAAGCAGTTCCAAATGCTGCAGGGCGAAAGCCAGGAAGACCACACCGTGTTTATCTCCCACAGCGTATGGGAATCCGAAGAGGCCTTCCGCGCCTGGACGAAGTCAGACGCCTTCCGCAAGGCCCACGCCAATGCCAAAGCGCCAGAAGGCATCTACCTTGGCCCGCCTAAGTTTGAAGGGTTTGAGGTGGTGTTGTAAGGCAGGAAATGGCTACCGCACCTCGGTGCGGTAGCGTTACTTTCAGGCGGTGCCTGCTGCTTCTAACATGGCGTGCAGCAGCACGTTACACCCTGCATGAACATCGCTTGGCGTCGCGCTTTCCGCTTCGTTGTGGCTGATGCCGTCTTTACAGGGAATAAAGATCATCGCCGCTGGGGCCACTCGGCCAATGAAAATCGCATCGTGCCCCGCGCCGCTGATGATATCCATATGCGATAACTCCAGCTTTTCAGCCCCTTGGCGCACGGCCTCGACACACGCTTTATCGAAATACTCGGGGGCAAAATCCGCCGTGGGCGTTAGTTCATAGGTTAACCCGTGGCGCTGGCAAATCTCCTCAATCGCTGCGGCCACCGCGTCGCCCATAGCCGTTAATGCATCTGGCTCCCAGTGGCGCATATCCAGCGTCATCTTTACCTGCCCAGGAATCACGTTGCGCGAGCCTGGGTGCAGCGCCATGTATCCGACGGTGCCGCGCCCGTGTGGCTGGTGTTCGTTGGCAATCCGGTTGAGCGCTTGGGTCACTTCCGCTGCGCCCATCATGGCGTCTCGGCGCAGGTGCATGGGCGTGGGGCCTGCATGTGCCTCTAGGCCAGTAAGAGTGAGATCAAACCATTTCTGGCCCAGCGCGCCAATCACCACACCAATGGTGGTGTCGGTGTCTTCTAGGATAGGGCCCTGCTCGATATGCGGCTCAAAGTAGGCCTTAATCTCGCTGGGCGATACCTCGTCGCTGCCTCGGTAGTGAATGGCGTCTAGGGCATCGCTGACCGACACGCCATCGGCGTCTTTACGTGCCATCATGGCATCGAATTCCAGCTCGCCGGTAAACACGCCGGAGCCCATCATGCAGGGCGGGAATCGGCAGCCCTCTTCGTTGGTCCACGCGACCACTTCAATGGGCGCTTTAGTGGTAATGCGGTGTTCGTTTAATGTGCGGATGACTTCCAGCCCTGCCAGCACGCCAAAGCAGCCGTCGTACTTACCGCCCGTGGGCTGGCTATCCAAATGGCTGCCTGCCATCACCGTTTTGGCGTTGGTGTCGCTGCCTTCTCGGCGGGCAAAAATATTGCCGATATTATCGATGCGAATGGTGCAGCCTTCGGCGCGGCACCACTGAATAAACAGGTCGCGGCCTTGGCGGTCTAGCTCGGTCAATGCTTGGCGATTGACACCGCCTTTCGCGGTAGCGCCCAGCGTGGCCATCTCCATCAGTGCCGCCCACAGGCGGTCGCTGTCGGTGCGTAAATGATCGAGTGTTGTGGTGGGGTCAACAAGCGAGTTCATACGTTATGTCGTCCTTTTCAAAGTGGAACAGGCAATGCTGGCGGCGTCCTGTTAGTTGTTATTGGCTACTAGCCAGCGTAGAGATAAATGCCGCCCAATTACGTCTAAATTCTCTAACGTGAACAAAAGAAAAGGTTAATTTTATAAACGTGGTGGGTGGCGCATGCTGTGGCTATGCCTGTTAGCGATGGAGCTTGGCCACTATGTTTGGATTAAAAAGCGGACTAAAAAGCGGATTAAAAGACCGCACGACTTCCCACACGCACCCAGCCGATGAGCAGGGCACCGCCCTCAACCAGCACTTCTGGATGCCGTTTAGCGCGAACCGCGATTTCCGCGCCAACCCGCGCATGATTGCGGGGGCGGAAGGGCGTTATTACATTGATGACCAGGGGCGCAAGCTGTTCGATTCGCTCTCTGGCCTATGGACCTGCGGGGCGGGCCATAACCGTGAAGAGATCCAAAAAGCCGTGGCGGCGCAGCTAGGTACGCTGGATTTTGCCCCTGGCTTTCAGATTGCCCACCCGTTGGCATTCAAACTAGCGGAAAAGGTCGCGAGCTTAACGCCTGCCGGGCTGGATCACGTGTTTTTCACCAACTCCGGTTCAGAAGCTGCCGATACCTCGGTCAAGATGGCCAAGGCGTATTGGCGGTTAAAAGGTAAGCCGGAAAAAACCCGCATGATCGGTCGTGCCAAGGGCTACCACGGGGTGAATATTGGTGGCACCAGCCTGGGCGGCATTGGCGGCAACCGTAAGCACTACGGCCAGTTGATGGACGTGACGCACCTGCCCCACACGCTGCAGGCGGGCCATGCGTACACCCGTGGCCAAGCGGAAACTGGCGCTGAGCTGGCCGATGCGCTGCTGGATCAAATCGCCCTGCACGATGCCTCTACCATTGCAGCGGTGATTGTGGAGCCGATGTCGGGCTCGGCGGGTGTGATTGTGCCCCCAAAAGGCTACCTGGATCGGCTGCGGGAGATCTGCACCGCCCACGATATTCTGCTGATTTTTGATGAGGTCATTACCGCCTTTGGCCGCAGTGGGGCCACCACCGGGGCCGAAGCGTTTGGCGTCACGCCGGATATCATGAACGTGGCCAAACAGATCACCAACGGCGCGATCCCCATGGGGGCAGTGATCGCCTCTGGCGAGATTTTCGACACCTTTATGCACGCAGGCGGTGCCCAGCACGCCATTGAATTCCCCCACGGCTACACCTACAGCGCCCACCCCGTGGCCTGCGCGGCGGGGCTGGCGGCGCTGGAGATGATGGAGCGTGAAAACTTCCCCGCTCAGGTGAACGCCATCGCCCCCATATTCGAGCAGAAGCTGCACGCCCTAAAAGGCCACAACCACATTGTCGATATTCGCAACTACGGTTTGGCCGGTGCCCTTCAGCTAGCGCCGCGCAACGGCGACCCCACCATTCGCCCCCGCGATGCCCATATGGCGCTTTGGGAAGCTGGCTTCTACGTGCGCTACGGCGGCGACACCCTGCAGTTCGGCCCTCCCTTTGGCACCACGGAAGCCGAGCTTGAGCGTTTGTTTGATGCCGTTGCAACTACCCTAGATTCACTGGCGTAACCCTGGCCAACCCTGTTTTGGAGTTTCATGATGAGTGTTGTTTCCCACCTGATTAACGGTGAGCTAGTGGAAAGCCAGCGTACGCTGGATGTCACCAATCCTTCTATAGGAAAAGTGATTCGCCACGTGGCGGATGCCAGCGCGGCGGATGTGGAGCGTGCCATTGCCGCAGCTCAAGCCGCTTTTCCTGCCTGGCGCGATACGCCGCCCGCCAAGCGTGCCCAGGTGATGTACCGCTTTAAGCAGCTGCTGGAAGAGCACGCGGAACGCCTCGTGCAACTGGTCAGCGAAGAGCATGGCAAAACGGTGGAAGACGCCATGGGCGAGCTGAAGCGCGGCATTGAGAACGTCGAATACGCCTGCGGCGTGCCGGAGCTGTTAAAAGGCGAGTACTCCCACAACGTGGGGCCGGGCATTGATGCGTGGTCTAACTTCCAGCCGCTGGGCGTGGTCGCGGGCATTACCCCGTTTAACTTCCCCGCTATGGTGCCGCTGTGGATGTACCCGATGGCGATTGCCTGCGGTAACACCTTTATTCTCAAGCCTTCCGAAAAAGACCCATCAGCGGCCATGGCCGTGGCCGAACTGCTGCAAGAGGCGGGGCTGCCTAAAGGCGTGATGAACGTCATTCACGGCGGTCGCGAAGCGGTGGAAACACTCTTAGATGCCAAAGCCGTGAAAGCCATTTCGTTTGTGGGTTCCACGCCCGTGGCGGAAGCGATCTATTCCCGCGGCTCGGCGGCGGGCAAGCGCGTTCAGGCCCTGGGCGGGGCGAAGAATCACGCGGTGATTCTGCCGGATGCCGACCTGGAAAACGCCGCCAACACGCTGATGGGCGCCGCCTACGGCAGCTGCGGCGAGCGCTGCATGGCGATCTCGGTAGCGGTGTGTGTGGGGGACGAAACCGCCGACCGGTTAGTGGAAACCATGCTGCCCAAAATCGCTCAGTTGAAGGTGGGGCCGGGTACCGATAAAGGCTTGGACATGGGCCCGCTGGTCACCGCCGAACACCGCGATAAAGTGCTTGGGTTTATTGAAGATGGCGTGAACGCAGGCGCTTCGCTGGTAGCGGATGGCCGTGGCCTGACCGTGGCTGGCCATGAAGAGGGCTACTTTGTGGGTGGCTGCCTGTTCGATAACGTCACCGCTGAGATGCGTATTTACCAGGAAGAGATCTTTGGGCCGGTACTCTGCGTGGTACGGGTCGGCAGCCTGGACGATGCCATGCAACTGATCAACGACCATGAATACGGCAACGGTACCTGCCTGTTTACCCGCGATGGCGAAGCCGCCCGCCGCTTCACCGACGGTATCGAAGTGGGCATGGTGGGGGTGAACGTACCGCTGCCCGTACCGGTGGCCTACCACAGCTTTGGCGGATGGAAGCGCTCGCTGTTTGGCGACCTTCACGCCTACGGCCCAGACTCGGTGCGCTTCTACACGCGCCGCAAAGCGGTCTCCCAGCGCTGGCCTTCCGTCAGCGAAGCCACTCGGGCGGAGTTCTCGTTTCCTACTAACCAGCGTTGACGCGATGCGCTAACTGCGCCATCTTCACTGCACCACCGCCTGCATCATTGTTGGGCGGTGGTGTATTTTTTGGTGCGTATTATTAGCGGTCAGGGTTGCAAAGGGATACCAGCGTGGCGAGAACACAGGACGAAATTCGGCAAACGAACGTCAAAAAGATCCTTCAAGCGGCGGAGCAGCTGTTTGCCGAAAAAGGCTACGCCGGTGCCTCTATGGGTGACATTGCCCAGTTAGCCGACCTGCCAAAGTCCAATGTGCACTACTATTTCGCGACCAAGAAAGCACTCTATCAAGAGGTGCTGCTGGCGCTGTTAGAGCTATGGAAGCAGGACGCGCTCTGCTTCGAACTGTACGACGACCCCCGGGTGGTGCTCTCCACCTACATTCGCGCCAAGATGAACCACTCCCGCTACCGCGCCCACGGTTCCAAAATCTGGGCGGCCGAAGTGATGCAGGGTGCGCCGATTCTCAAGGAGCGGCTGCGCGATAACCTCTATGAATGGGCTAAGCTGAAAGAGTCGAAAATCCGCGAGTGGATCGATTCCGGGCAAATCAACCCCGTCGAACCTTCCTACCTGCTCTATATGATCTGGGCCTCTACCCAGCACTACGCCGACTTCGACTACCAAATTTCACTGCTGAACGACGACAAACCGCTGGACGACCTACAGTTTGAAAAAGCCGTGCAGTCGGTGACCTCGGTGATTTTGCGGGGGATTGGGCTCACGGCTTAAGGTTTTGGTTAACTATCGAAGCAGGCTGTTAGGAAATCAATAAATGCGCGTAGCTGGCTAGTGATATATTTAGACTGCGCATATTGTGCAATTATATCCCCCTGATATTTTCCTGTTACCTGCCAGTTTTGCAGAAGCTCTACAACTTCGTTTGATTCTAAATGAGAGGATATAGCGAAGTCTGGGAATATGGAAATTCCTTGCCCCTGAGTGACCGCCTCTCTTCTTATTTCACTATGATTAACGGTCAATGAACCTTTTACATTGACCGGGACTGATTGGTTGCCTTGTCTAAAGCTCCACACTCTGTCACGGGGGCTCTCTCCAAGACATAAACAATTATGGTCTACAAGATCTTCAGGATGACTGGGCTGGCCAAATGATTCTAGGTAACTTGGGCTGGCGCATAATATGAGCCGGCAATGGCCTAAATGCTTGGAAATAAGGCCTTCAATTGGCTTTTCAGTGATATGTATAAATATGTCTACCTCATCACCTATAGGGTCTATTAGATGATCAGTAACTTTTAGCTGCAATGATACTTTGGGGTTTTGCTCCGTGAACTCTAAAATCATTGGCATCAAGACTTGTTTGGATAGTGCCTTGGGTGCGGCAACTCTCAAAGATCCAGATATGTCGACTTTATCAGATTGAGCAGCAGAAACAGCCATTTGTGCTGACTCCAACATGCTTCTACATAGCAAGAATACCTCTTGGCCTATAGGCGTTAAGCGCATTTGCCTAGTAGTTCTCTCTAATAGCTTTTCTTCTAAGGAGTGTTCAAGTCGTGTGATAGAGCGGCTGATAGAGGATGGAGCAACTCCAAGTGTTTTGGCAGTTTTTGAAAAACTGCCGGATTCGACTGCTTTTACGAACACTGCCATCTCGGCGAGCAGTGAGAGTAGTTTATTCGTGTCCACAGCGCAATTGTCCTTTGCATTTCAACTGTATTGTTGTTGAGAACCTACTTATAGATAATTATTTTGTCAATAGATATGTTTGAAGGGGTGAGAGTTACGGGATGAATAGGCTTAGTGGTGATGTTGAGCTTAGTTATGAGTTGCTGAGTAGTGGTTTTATAGAGTTTCGTTATTTCGAATCTGAAATAGACGCTTATCTTCTTATTGCTGTGTCGTTAAAAATGAGCTGTAAGAAGAGGAGGTGAATTGTTGAAGTTTTATGAGACATTTAATGTCGATACGTTCTTGTGATCGCGTTCACGCGTGAGGAGTGATGAGATGGCTACGTTTGCAAGTGTAACAAATAAAAAATTAGCTAAAATTCCTGTGACGGAGTTGATGTTGTTAATGGTGGCGATTTTTTGGGGAACAAGTTATGGGTTGACAAAAGAGGCTTTGATTTTCACAAGTGTTTTTGTTTTTATAGCGATTCGTTTTTCGATTACATTTTTATGTATGTTGCCGGTTGTTATTAGAGATTTTCGTTGTGGGTTAAACGGTGATTGGATGGTTGCGATTCCAACAGGAGCGGTGTTGTCGGCTATTTTTTTCTGTGAAGTTTATGGTGTCTTTCACACTTCAGCGTCTAATGCTGCTTTTCTTATCAGTTTGTCAGTTGTTTTTACTGCTTTTGCTGAGCTAGTTGTAAATAAGAGGAGGGTTACAAATGTATTGCTAGTGATGACAATGACAAGTGTTCTCGGAGTTCTTCTGCTAACTAGCTCAAAGGAAGGCGCTCTAGTATTGAATAAAGGTGATTGTTTTATTTTGTTGGCAGCGGTGTTGCGAGCATTAATGGTGACGTTGACTAAGCGTGTTGTGGAAGGCAAGGCGATAACAACATCAACACTAACTGCAGTGCAGTCGTTGGTAGTTGCCTCTATCGCAATTATACTGGCATTTATTTTCCAGTCTTCATCAGAGATTTCAATGCCAAATTCGCTAACATTTTGGCTAGTGATGGCATATTTGGTGATTTTTTGTACTCTTTTTGCATTTTATGTTCAAAATTATGCAGTGCGTAAGACTTCTCCCACAAGAGTATCTTTATTAATGGGGAGTGAGCCTTTGTTTGGCGCTTTGTTTGCGGTCATGTGGTTGAATGAAACTTTATCACTTGTACAGATGATCGGTGGAGGGCTAATTTTTTTCAGTGTGATTATTACATCTTTATGGAAGGAGGATGTGGTTGTGTAGCAACTTTTGAACAGCACTTGAACCACTTTTATCTTGTTGCTCTAGTATGGCCTTATGTTCTTTTAAGTCTAATCATCAGAGGCCTTCGTAAGGTCATAGATTGATGAAACGCATACATCGTCAATGCCGGTCATGCGTGCTAAGCAATCGCTCAAGCCGCCATTGACGATAATTAACGCGGCGTTAAGAAGAGCTCTCCCTTACCCACCAAAACCGCCTGGCCCCCCACCGTCACAAACCCCGGCGTTATATCACCATTGGCGGCTGTGTAAATAACGCTGGGCCGCCCCATTTCAACGCCTTGGTGTATCTTGCAGTGCAGCGCTTCGGGCTGGAGTGAGGCTAAGTAGCCGGTTAACGCTGCTGCGGCGCTGCCGGTGGCTGGGTCTTCGCAGAGACTGTCGTGCATACAGAACATGCGGCTGCGAATCACGGTCTCTTGTCCCGCTGATTGCTCTCTCACGAACAGGTAGATTTGAACTGCACTGCTTGGCATCACGGCATTTGCCCAGAGGGCGGAGGAAATACTGACGCTCTCTAATGCCGCGATATCCGATAGCTCAATCAGGTGAAAGGGCAGCCCGAAGGAGGCGATGACCGGATCGCCCACTACCTGATGGATATCTAACCCCAACAGCTCAACGGTGGTGGGGCGATCGAGGGTGCTGTCTGCCAGCATTACGGCTTGGGACGTTTTGAACGTTGCCCTGCCGTTGGCCCATGTGATCGCGAGTTTCCCGATGGGTGGGTGAAGCACCAAGGGTTGCTCTGGGTGAGCGAGTTTTAACGCCGCCAATAGGTGGGCAGTGCCTACCGTAGGGTGGCCTGCAAACGGCAGCTCCCTGGTCGGAGTGAAAATCCGCATGGGGTAGTGTTGTGGCGCTGCCTCGGCGCTCAAGAACACCGTTTCCGCCAGATTTAACTCATTGGCCAGCGCTTGCATGGTGCAGGTGTCCAGCCCATCCGCGTTGAGAAACACGGCGAGTGGGTTGCCCGTAAAGGGCTGGTCGGTAAATACATCCAGCAAGTAATACTCGGCGGTGGTCATACATCCCCCTTATCGGAGAGCGTCTTCCAAAAGGTTTGTTTGCCTTCTTGGCAGGCCTGTTCACGGGTGAGGCCAATGTCTTTCAGCAAGTGGTCATCTAGCGTGAGCAACTGCCTACGGCTGCGGCGGCGCTGCTGGTAGTGGCTTAACTGGTAACGTAGTTGTGATACCAGCTGTGAACGTAGCTGAGTGAGACTGAAGCGTGGCATGGCGGCTCTCCGGGTGGTGGGGTGCCTGTTTAGGTTACGCAGCCTGCTGGTGGCAATACAGATATAGGTTTTTTTATTTTTATGATACAGATAGGGCGTGTTATACCTCTGTATGGCGAAGCAGTAGGCCTTCTGTATGGCGGATGAACCGAGCGGGGTGGGTGTGATGACGCGTTATGAAGAGGTGGCGGCAACGTTGCGGGAGCGGATCGAGCACGGGATTTATCGCGTGGGCGACCGGCTACCTTCCATTCGCGCGGTCTGCCAAGAGCTGAACGTCAGTATCTCAACGGCGCAAGAAGCGTACCGCCAACTCATGGACGCCGCGCTGATTGAGTCGCGGCCAAAGTCGGGCTACTTCGTGCTGCCTTGCCGTATACCCTCCGTTTTGCCTTCTGTATCCCGACCAGCCCAGTGCCCGCTGGATGTCTCCCAGTGGGACCAAGTGTTAGAACTGGTGGCAACCCAACGGGACGATAAACGGCTGCTGCTTGGGCGCGGTGTGCCCAATCTTGAGGTGGCGTCGCTAAAGCCGCTGTCGAAAATCCTCGCCGGGCTGCACCGTAGTAACGATCTGCACGGCTTTAATTACGACAAACTCAGCGGTAGCCCTGAACTGCGCCAACAGGTGGCGCGCTTGGCGGTGGCGTCTGGCTGCCTGCTGCATCCGGATGATGTGCTGATTACCACCGGCTGCCAGGAAGCGCTCTCCATTGCGCTGCGTACGCTTACCCAGCCTGACGATGTGGTAGCGGTAGATTCGCCCAGTTTCTACGGCACCATGCAGATTCTGAAAGCCAACGGTTTAAAGGCACTGGAGATCCCCACTGACCCGCAAACCGGCATCAGCCTGGAAGCGTTAGAGCTGGCGTTAGAGCAGTGGCCTATTCGCGCTATTCAGGTCACGCCCACCTATAACAACCCGTTGGGCTATACCATGCCGGAAGTGCGTAAGCGGGCGCTCTATCAGCTTGCCCAACGGTTTGATGTAGCCATTATTGAAGATGATATCTATGGGGATTTGGCCTACACCCAACCCAGGCCGCTCACGATTAAATCCTTTGATACCGATGGGCGCGTGCTGCTGTGTAGCGGTTTCTCGAAAACCTTAGGGCCGGGCCTGCGCGTGGGCTGGCTGGCCCCTGGCTGCTACCGGGAAAAGGCGCTGCATATGAAGTATGTCTCCACCGGTGCCTCTGCCACGCTGCCGCAATTGGCCGTGGCGGAGTTTGTGGCCAAGGGCCATTTTGAGCGTCATCTACGCGCTGTTTCGCGCCAGTATCAACGCCAGCGGGATGTGATGATTAGTTGGGTGCAGCGCTATTTTCCCAAAGGGTCGGGCATTAGCTATCCGCAAGGGGGCTTTTTACTCTGGGTAGAGCTGCCTGCGGATGTCGACTGCGTGCGCCTTAACGAGCGTTTAGCGCAGCACGCCATCCATGTGGCACCGGGGTCGCTGTTCTCGGCCTCTGGTAAGTTTCGCCAGTGCTTGCGGTTGAACTACGCGTTTACTCTGACACCTGCCATCGAAGCGGCCGTGCGAACCGTAGGTGAGTTTGCCACCGAGATGGTGGAGGAGAAGCAGCAATATGCTGTCAGTGTTGACTGATCATGAGCTATCACGTCAAATCCATAAACGGATTGTAGGCGACTTCCCAGTAGTGGCCTTCTGGGTCGCGGAAATAGCCGGAATAACCACCCCAGAACACTTCTTGCCCAGGTTTGATGAGCTCGGCACCGGCGGCAACTGCTTGTTTAAGCACTTGGTCAACGGCATCTTGGCTGCCAACATTGTGAGCAAGGGTGATACCGCTAAAGCCGCTGGGAGAGTCATCTTGAATGCCAATATCTTTCGCTAGCGCTTCACGCGGAAAAAGCGATAACCAAGCACCTTCGAGCTTGAAAAAGGCGACCTCATTGCTGTCTGTTTCGTGCTCCGGCAATCCCAACCCTTCACGATAGAAGTGAATCGCACGAGTCAGGTCGTAGACCCCAAGAGTGATTAAGCTAATTTTAGGTTTCATAGGAAGCGCTCCTATAGATAACGCTAGGTGGGTCGCTGGAACTGTTGCCGTGCCTGCTCCACCCGTTCACGCGTGACGCAATTCAACGAGTGATCATTAATCAGCCCCATGGCCTGCATAAATGCAAACGCGGTGGTGGGGCCAAAAAACTTCCAGCCGCGCTTTTTAAGGTCTTTTGCTAGCGCGATAGATTCCGGCGATGTGGTTTGCGTTTGTGGGGCAGGCAGTGATGCGCTATCCGGTTCATAGCGCCAGAAAAACGCCGCTAGCGAGCCTTCCTGAACCACCATTTCCTGCGCACAGCGCGCGTTATTGATGGTGGCTTCGATCTTACCGCGGTGACGAATAATGCCCGCATCTTGCAGTAAGCGCTGCACATCCTCTTCGTCAAAACCGGAGACTTGATTGAAGTCGAAGTGGTGGAAAGCCGCGCGGAAATTCTCACGCTTGTTCAAAATCGTTCGCCAGCTTAAGCCTGACTGAAAGCTCTCCAGGCAGATTTTCTCAAATAGCCGCTGGTCATCGGCAACGGGAAAACCCCACTCCTGATCGTGGTAGGGCAGAAACTCTGCCGCCCCGCCACACCACAGGCAGCGGGGGTGGCCGTCGGGGGCGATAAAGTCAGAGGCCATTTAACGTGCCATCTGCTCGCCGAACCACTCTTGAGCCGTGCGCCAAAGGCACATGCCCGCGAAGTAAAGTGAGGTCACGCCTAAGCCCCACAGTGCCCAGGCGGCGTGATTAGGGTTTGAGAGGATTAACGAGGTTGCGCACACGCACCAAAGCAGCGTCACCGCGATATTGAGCGGCATAAATAGGCGCACTCGAAACGGGTGCAAAAACTTCATTTTCGTCACGGTCAGCATCGCCAAGACGAGTATTGCGCCAAACGTCAGCAGTGGCGGTAAATCAAGAATGTAAAAATAGGCGGCGGCAATGTTCCAGGCGGCGGGAAAGCCCACGAAGTAATTATCCTGGCTTTTCATATCGACGTTGCAGAAGCAGAACATCGACGACAACAAAATGATAAAGACCGAGATCAGCCCTAAGTAGGGCGGTAATTCAATGAAGTAGTAAATGAAGAGGGCGGGGATAAAGGCCCAGGTGAGGTAATCGATCACCATGTCCAGCGTCGATCCATCGAAATGGGGCAGGATGGTCTTCACTTCATATTTGCGTGCCAGGGTGCCATCGATGCCGTCAATCATCATCGCCGCCCCCAGCCAGAGCAGGCAGGCCACCGGGTTGTTGTCGACCAGCGCCAGCAGTGCCATCGTGCCAAGCAGCACGCCGCTGGCGGTAAACACATGCACGCTCCAAGCTTTATAAACCGACGCTCGGGATTCTGTTTGAGTAGAGAGTGATTGGACCACGTTAACCCCAGTGGGAACGTGTCGTCCCCTTGCTGTTAGATTGATTAATAAACGTTCAAAAGACGATACACTACTATAAGAAAGCCGTCAGGAAATACACGGCGTATCCTCTGAACTCAGCCTTGTTGGATGACCGCAGCAAGGTGGCTTATCCACTAGGGAGATAGCGCATGACGCACGTCCGCTCTGCCACGATTCATGATCTCGACGCTTTAACCGAGCTACTTGACGGTTATCGGCAGTTTTATCAGCAGCCAAGTGATATTCAAGCAGCGCGTGACTTTTTGCGCCAGCGCTTTGGGCAAGCAGATTCCCGCATTTTGGTAAGTGAAAACAGTGATGGCGCACTCACAGGGTTTGTTCAGCTTTACCCCGGTGTTTCCACCGTCGGCTTGAATGCGCGCTGGACGTTGAACGACCTCTTTGTGCTGCCAGAGTGTCGTGCGAAAGGAACGGGCCGAGCGCTCATGGAAGCCGCCACCCAACTTGCCCGTGAACAGGGCGTCGCGCGTTTGATATTAATGACGCAGGTCGAAAATGAGCGCGCCCAGCGCTTGTACGAATCGCTGGGCTGGCAGCGAAATACGGCGTTTTATGGCTATTTACTCGATGTTAAGTAACGTGTTCTTAACCGCTGCTTAGCTAATGCTCTCTGGCAACTTGCACACATCTACCCACTGAGCACCAACTAAGTCGGCCAATCGTTGTGGGCTCAAGCGCACCGCGCTGTTCGATGAGCCCGCAGCGGGCAGCACTTCATCGAACGCGTGGAGGGATTCGTCGCAATAGACGGGAAGATCCGTCGCCAATCCAAACGGGCATACCCCGCCCACCGGATGGCTGGTCAGTTCCATCACTGTATCAGCATCGAGCATTTTGGCTTTGCCACCGAAGGTATCGCGGATTTTGCGGTTATCAATTCGCGCATCGCCGCTGGCCACAATTAGCAGCGGCGTCTCACCCACTTTAAACGCCAATGTTTTAGCAATTTGCCCAGGGGCAACACCGTGTGCTTCGGCGGCGAGCTGAACGGTAGCGGTGCTGGTTTCCAGCTCTTCAATGGCCACCTCTGGCGCGTGCTCGGCAAAAAACTGGCGAACGGTCTCAATGCTCATGACGGGCTCCTTGGACAAGTGGAATCACTAATCTAACTTGCCAGCGTGGGGTTAGCCAATCCATGGTGGCGTCACGATACGTGATGGCTCCCGCTGCATGATGATCTCACCGTGTCGCACGGAAAGTAGGACATCACCCTGGTTACGCAGCACGCTGTAGTCATCTTCGCCCTCTAGTAGATTGAAGCTGGCCGGTTTGCCCACTTCTATGCCGTAACGCGACTCGATATTCATAGTGCGGGCGCTGTTATCGGTAATCAGGGAAAGCGCGCTGCTAAAATCCTGGTAACCCATCATCTGGCAAATATGCAGGCCAAAATCGAGCGTGCGTAGCAGCTTGCCGTTACCTAACGAGTACCAGGGGTCGAAGATAGAATCTTCTGCAAAGCAGACGTTGATTCCTGCTGCGTTAAGCTCTTTCACGCGGGTGACACCTCGCCGTTTTGGGTAGGTATCAAAGCGCCCTTGGAGATGAATGCTCTCCGTTGGGCAGGAAATAAAGTTAATGCCCGAGCGCTTGAGCAACAGAAAGAGTTTAGAGCAGTAGGCGTTGTCGTAAGAGTGCATCGCGGTAGTGTGGCTGGCGGTCACGCGGCTGCCTAAATCATTGAACAGGGCTTCGCAGGCCAGCACTTCCAGAAAGCGCGAGTTGGGGTCGTCTATCTCATCGCAGTGCACATCCACTAAGCGGTCATATTTCATCGCCAGCTCAATCACCCGCTTCATGGAGGCCACGCCTAGCTCGCGGGTGTACTCAAAGTGAGGAATACCCCCCACCACATCAGCGCCGATCTCCAGCGCCTCCTCCATTAGCTTGTCGCCGCCAGGGTAAGAGAGCAGGCCATCCTGAGGGAAGGCCACCACTTGGATGTCGATCTTATCCTTCAACTCATCACGTAAGGTGCAGAGTGTTTTTAGCCCCACCAAGCTTGGGTCGCTGGTATCGGCGTGGGTGCGCACAAACTGAACGCCGTTACCGATCAATAGGTTTAACGTTTTTAACACGCGTTCGCGAATGTCGGCCTCATTAAGCAGCGGTTTGCGCTCGCCCCAGCGCTCAATCCCTTCAAACAGTGTGCCGCTTTGGTTCCAGCTTGGCTCGCCCGCCGTGAGGGCGGCATCCAGGTGGATGTGAGGCTCGATAAACGGCGCGCAGAGAAGCTTGCCGCCGGCATCCAGTTGTTCAGCGGTTGCCGTCTGCGGTGCATCTTGTGCTGTGATACCTGTGAATAGACCGTTGCTTATTTCGATCCGGTAAAGCTGCGGGCGTTGGCGCAGGCGTGCGTTAATCATTTGCATAGGAGTACTCCTTTTCGCACTGAAGATTAAAACCATTAAGTTTCAGCAAAAGACATGCCAGATAAGCGGCGTAATTCAGAGGTAGAACGTTTAAATAGTGTGCTTATAAATAGTTCATTTAGTGATAGTTTGTTAATAAACCATGAGCCTGCAGCCGTTGCTGAGAGGTTGATAACGTTATTTTGAGATTTTGGTCGCTTATAGCCTCTGTGCGGATGGCCATCATGCCAATTAAAGGACACGTGCTGCATGCAAGAGGTCAGTGCTGACAACGCGCCTGTATCAAAGGTTAAGCTTCCGTGGCATCGCACGGTGGTGGGCAAAGTCGCCATCTTTATGCTGCTGGGCGTTGTTTTTGCCTACCTGATGGGCGCGATGTTGGGCTTTACGATGGTTGAGCGTAGTGCTCGCGACCAGTGGGGGCGCGAAGCTCAGGTCAACGCGCAGATTGTCAGTGCCACCATTCGCCGCATTTATACCGCTGTCGCTGTGCGTACCGATTCCACGGGTCAAGTGAATCAGTTGGTCTCTGCACGGCCCATTGGCGATGAAGACTCCGTGCTAAGCACTGGTTTCAGCCCTATCGATGTGCTGGCGCTGGCAAGCGCCCAGACACGGCGTAATGTGTGGCTCTTTGCACGCGAGGCGAACGGCTCTATCACACCAGTGGCGGATGCCTTTAACAGTGCCGTTGGCGAGATCGTTTTTCCAGACACGTCTGAATTACCCAATAGCCTCTCGGCTAACGAGTTTTATGTGGGTTTTGCGCGTATCGGGGACGAGGATCACTTCATTAGTTCTTTACCCATCATCACGCCCCAGGGCGATCTGCACGGCCTGGTTGTGTCTAGTATTGGGCTGAAAAGTGAGCTTTATCAGGTGCACCGTGACCTGATACTGAAAGTCGTGGCGTCATTGGGCGTGGTGCTATTAGCCACCGCGCTGCTGGTGAGTATGCTGATGAAGCAGCTGTTTAAGCCGGTTCCACGCTTAATACGTGCCCTGACACATATTGCCCATAATCAGACTGAGCACAGAACGCCCTACACCCAGCGCAGCGATGAGATTGGCTGCATGGCGCAGGCCATTGAAGAGCTGCGCAAAAAGGTAGAAGAGCGTGAGCATCTGTTGGAGGTAAAAGAGCAGGCGCTGCGCTATCAACATCTCGCGCACCATGATGCCTTAACTAAGTTGCCGAACCGGGTGCAGTTTAACGACGCGCTGCAGGAAGCGGTCACGCAAGTACCTCATGGCACCCCCTTTAACGTGATGATTTTCGATCTAGACCGCTTCAAAGCGGTAAATGATACCCTCGGCCATGCGGCGGGTGATGCGTTGCTGGTAGAAGCGAGCCAACGAGTCCAAGGGCTGTTGGAAGAGAACGACTTAGTGGCGCGTTTAGGCGGAGACGAATTCTCGATTATTCAACATGCCAACCGTGATGCCTTGGCAAAGGCCAACCGGCTGGCACATCAACTGGTGGAGGTACTTCAAGAACCCTTTGCCATTGATGGCCATGATGTTCGCATTGGTGTGAGCGTCGGCATTGCGTTGGCTCCTCGAGATGGCACCAGTAGTCATACGCTGTTACGTAGTGCTGATGTGGCGTTGTATACCGCCAAGGCGATGGGGCGTGGTCGCTACGCAGTATTTAGCCCTGGGATGACCATGGGAGCAGAACACCATGATCGCTAAGGCAATGCTCTGGCTGGCGGCTGCTTGGGTCAGCATGCACGCCAGCGCTTCCCCCCTTCCCGTGGATGCGTCTCCTACTCTGCAGCGGATTGCCCAACACCAGACCATTACGGTGGGCCATCGCGATAACGAAGTCCCTTTTTCTTACTTGGTAGACGGGCGGCCCGTGGGTTATGCCATTGATCTATGCATGGCCGTGGCGAAGCGCATTGGTGAGCGGCTAGGGGGCGCTCCTCTCGACGTTCACTTTGTGCCTGTGACACCGGTCAACCGCTTTATTCTGCTGCGCAAGGGGGAGATTGACCTTGAGTGTGGCGTCACTACCAGCACGCCTGAGCGGCGTCAGCAGGCCGCGTTTTCCTACCCTCATTTTCTAACCGCCACCCGCTATGTCGCACTGGCAGACAATGACATGCGCACCATAGCGGACTTGGCTGGGCGTAGCGTGGTGTCCACTACGGGCACGATTAACATCGAGCAGTTAAACGAACTCAACCGCACTCAGGGGCTGAATATCGCGGTGATGTTAAGCCGTAGCCATGACGAAGCGTTCGCCATGGTCGCTAACGGACAAGCCACGGCGTTTGTGATGGACGATATTTTGCTCGCGAGCCTTGTAACGGCGGCGGTCTCGCCCCAGCGTTTTCGCATCTCTGAAGAGGCGATTAGTGAGCCACAACCCTACGGCTTGATGATGCCGATAGAGGATGCGGTGTTTGCTGAGGTGGTGAATGAAGCGCTGTATGAGCATTTTCAAAGTGGCGCTATTCATACGCTGTATGATCAGTGGTTTTTGCAGCCCATACCGCCAGAGAACCGAGTGATTGGCTTGCCGATGAGCGCAGAGCTTGCTGCCATATTGGCGCGCCCAGACGCGTACGCCGACTAAAAGGGGTGAAATATGTATAGAGTGCTAGCGCAGTGGTGGGTAGGGCTGCTGATAATGGTTTGGGCGGCTTCGTCGGCGATGGCTTCAGAGATCAACACCCTTCAGCGGCTGAGCGACACGGGCACGCTACGCGTGGGTTATGGCGACACCGCGCCTTTCTCTTACGAAGATGAAGAGGGCAATGTGCTGGGGTACTCCATTGAGCTATGCCGGCGGGTGGCGGCGCAGTTACAGCAGCAGCTTAACCTGCCGACACTGGATATTGAGTACGTTTTCCGGACCCCTGGGAACCGGGTTCAACTGTTAAACAGCGGCGTGATCGATATTGAGTGCAATGCCAGTACCAATAATGCGGAGCGCAGGCGCAGTGCCGACTTTTCACTTAGCCACTTTTTTGTCTCCGTAAGGTTTGTCTCCCTCAAAGAGAATCATTTTTTTACCTTGCAGGACCTCGCTGGGCGCAGCGTGAGTGTGGCGCGAGGCACGGTGAATGTGGGGCAAATCAACCAAGCTAACCGCGAACAGCAGCTCAACCTTTCCGTCGTACCGGTTGAAACCCTCCAAGAAGCCTTCGATTTAGTCACCGAAGGCCGTGTTGCCGCCTTTGCCATGGACGATATTCTGCTCAGCACGATGATAGCGGCGTCCAATGACCCTTCTGCCTACGCGCTCTCAGAAGAGGCCATCACCGCAGAAGAGCCGCTTGGCTTACTGATGCGCCGTGGCGACCAGCCATTTGTGGAACAGGTCAACCAAGCGCTGCGTGAGATTTATCAGCGAGGAGAAATGCTCGAGCTGTATGAACGATGGTTCCAGCAGCCGTTACCCGGTAAAGGCATCACGTTGAATGTGCCCATAAGCGAGACGCTCGCGCAGTATTTTATCAATCCGCAGGGGTAGTTAGTGTTTGGAAAAGCCGCCCAAGAGCGGCAATGACAGGCCTTAACAGCAATCAAGCGCGCGCTTTTTTGGCCGGGGCAGCACCCGCTGTTTTCTCGCGTCGTTCGGCCAAATGTTCCACTTTGCGCTGTTTTTCGTAGAGAAAACGCAGTACTTCCTGGCGGTAGCGGTTGTAGCGTGGGTCGTCGGCTAAGGTAATGCGGTTGCGCGGGCGAGGCAGGTCAATCTCAAGGATTTCGCCAATACGCGCGGACGGGCCGTTGGTGAGCATGACAATTCGGTCGGAAAGCAGCACGGCTTCGTCCACATCATGGGTAATCATGATGACTGTATTACCAAGCTCGTCTTGAATGCGCATGACCTCTTCTTGCAGGTGGGCGCGGGTCAGGGCATCCAATGCGCCAAATGGCTCATCCAGTAGCAGCACCTTGGGTTCCATGGCAAGCGCACGGGCAATGCCGACGCGCTGTTTCATACCGCCGGAAATCTCTGAGGGGCGCTTATTGAGGGCGTGAGACATGCCCACCATCTCTAGGTTTTTAAGAATCCAGGCGTGGCGCTCGGCCTTGGTTTTACTGCGGGCAAAGGTTTTATTCACCGCCAGCGCGACGTTTTCGTAGACGGTGAGCCAGGGCAGTAACGAGTGGTTTTGAAACACCACGCTGCGGTCTGGCCCCGGCGCATTGACTTCCTTGCCATCCAGAATGACCGCCCCTGATGTTGAGGAGGTAAGCCCCGCGATAATATTGAGCAACGTCGACTTTCCGCAGCCCGAATGGCCAATAATCGAAATGTACTCACCCTTGGCAACGCCCAGGTCGATCTCTTTGAGTACGTTGGTGGTCGCACCTTTGGTAACAAAGGTCATATCCACCTGCTCAACGCTTAAGTAGTGTGATGCCATGATCAAACCTCCCGGTTAGCTTTGCGTGGTGCCGCGCGTTACGCGGTTGCCGATAAAGGCCACGATGCGGTCAAGAATAAAGCCCACAATGCCGACGTAGATCAGGGCTAACACGATGTCGCTGAGCATGGAGGCGTTCCAGGCGTCCCAAATGAAGAAGCCAATGCCGACACCGCCAATCAACATTTCTGCGGCCACGATGGCCAGCCACGAGAGCCCCACGCCGATACGCAGGCCGGAGAAAATATACGGGGCGGCAGCGGGCAGCATGATGCGGGTAAAGTACTCCATGCCGTTAAGACGAATCACCCGCGAGACGTTGCGGTAATCTTCTGGAATGTTGCGCACGCCCACCGAGGTATTAATGATGATGGGCCAGATCGCTGTGATGAAAATTACGAAAATGGCGGAGGGGTTGCTGTCCTGAAAACCGGCCAGTGAAATCGGCAGCCAGGCCAGCGGTGGCACGGTACGCAGTACCTGAAACACGGGGTCGAGCCCTCGTAGTGCCCAGGTAGACTGCCCCACCAATACGCCGAGGCTGATACCGGCCACTACGGCTAGCAGGTAGCCGTACGCGACGCGCTCTAAGCTTGCCAATACTTGCCAGCCCATGCCTTTGTCATTGCCGCCATAGTCATAGAACGGGTTAACGATCAGCTCCCACGTATCGCTCAGCACTTGTGAGGGGGCGGGAAGGGCGGCACCGGGGCTTGAGCATAGCGCCTCCCAAATGCCGATGAGAATTGCCAATATCACCACCGGTGGCAGGATGTTTTTCACCAGCGTGTCCCGTAGGCGGGTAACCAGGGGGTGGGTGCCAAGGACCGGCTTAGCCAGCGTTTCTGTGCGCGTTGATGTCGTCATGGTCAGTCTCCCAGGCAGCGTGGCTTAGGCCAGTGCCTTGATCTCCAGGCTATCGAGGTAGGCTTGCGGGTTTTCCGGGTCGAAGACTTTGCCGTCGAACAGCGTCTCAACGCCACGAGAGGTGGAGTCAGGAATATCCGCAGAGGCCACACCCAGGGCTTGAGCGGCTTCGCGCCATAGGTCTTCACGGTTGACTTGGTCAATCAAAGCCGCGCTATCGAAGTCTTGTGGTAAGTAGCCCCAGCGCTTGTTCTCGGTCAAAAACCACAGGTCATGGCTCTTGAACGGGTAGGAGGCGTGCTTATCCCAGTAGCGCATCATGTGCGGATGATTCTCCACCACGCGCCCGGTGCCGTAATCAAAGTTGCCCTGAATGCGGTCAATCAAGTCGGCGTAGGGGGCGTGAATCCAGCGGCGGCGTGAGCAAATCTGCGCCATTTCTTCATGGTTTGCGGGGTCTTCACACCACATCTGCGCTTCCATAATGGCCATCAGCAGCGCTTTGGTGGCGTTGGGGTTGGCTTCGACATAGTCGCTGCGCATGGCGAAGGCTTTTTCTGGGTGGTCGTTCCACAGCTCGCCGGTGGTGTTGGCGGTGTAGCCGATGCCTTGGTTAATCAACTGCTGATTCCAGGGCTCGCAGACACAGAAGGTGTCCATGCTGCCCACGCGCATATTGGCGACCATTTGGGCGGGGGGAATGGTAATGGTGGAGATATCGCGGTTAGGGTCGATACCGCCTGCGGCCATCCAGTAGCGAATCCACATATCGTGGGTGCCGCCGGGGAAGGTCATGGCCGCGCTCACCTCACTGCCGCCACTGCGTTTTGCTGCCAGTGCCTGGGCAAATTCACGGGTATCGAGCCCGACTTTAAGGTCAGCGTACTCATCGCCCACCGAGATGCACTGCCCGTTGAGGTTAAGGCGCGCCAGAATGCTCATGGGCACGGGAATGTTATTGGGCGTCATCGCACCGCTGGCGATCAGGTAAGGCATGGGGGTCAAAATGTGCGCCCCATCAATACCATTGCGTTGAGAACCGAGTACCAAGTTGTCTCGGGTGGTGCCCCAGGAAGATTGCTTGAGGACTTCCACATCGGTCATGCCGTGCTTGGCAAAAAATCCTTTTTCATCCGCGACAAACAGCGGCGCTGCATCCGTTAGCGCAATAAAGCCGAGTTTGGCCGAGGTAGTCTCCGGCGTTCCGCTGGCAAAGGCCCAGCTCACGGGTAGACTGCTTAACAGCGCGGAGCCGCCCACCACCGCCGCAGAGCTTTTAAGAAAGTGACGTCGTTCAGGTGAGTGAGATGAAGAAGTTTTTTTGCTCATGACACAGTTCCTGCCCTTTGGAGACGAAAACGGCGTCTGCAATTAAGCCCTTCTGAGAAGGACCATTGCAGACGCCGTTGTCTGTTAATCATCGTTTTTATGGCTGAACCCACGTTGGCTCAGGCAATAAGCAATTTGCAGCTTGTATGCCAATACGCCTTGCCCAGGGCAGGAAAGGTCTACCTTTCAATGGGTTGATAGAAATGGGAGGAAAGGGGCAGGGATATGCCAGCGATGGCTTATTGTGCGACGCAGCGTAGAAATGGTGCGGTTTTGATCAACATGCACCAAAACAGCCACGCCCCGGGCCTTTGCGAAAGAGTCCCTGGGGCGAGCACGTTCTAGGGGGGAGTTAAGGCTGTGTGGCCAGAGCGCTGACCACTTCGTCAATTTGTAGCGCCAGGCTTTGTAGGCCGCTGCCAGAGAGGTACCACAGGGCCGGTGTCAGCAGCACCAGCTGTGATTCTGCACCTGCGTCCGCTAGGGTGGCACGCAGCTGATCGGCGTCTGCGGGCTCATCGCCAATGGCGGCGCTGCGGTCGATCAGGAGCACTATTTCGGGGTTGATCTCGGCAATGGCGTCAGCGGAAAGCGGCGTAAAGGTGCGTTCACCGCGTACTTCGGGAGTCACGCTCTCGGGCATCTCCAGCGCGGCAATGCCCAGCACCTGATGCACCACCGGGTGTTGGTTCAGCATCAGGTTGCCGCCATTGTGCGTGACGACCAGCGTTGTCGGGGCATCTTGAAGCGCTTCCCGCTGGCGCTCGATCTCGCTGTTCAGCGTTGTGAGCGCCTCTTCGGCTTCGCTTTCCACGTCTAGCTGGCTGGCCAGTTCGCGCACGTTGCGCTCAGCGGCAGCAAGATACGCCTCGCCTGACACGCTGGCATCAAATAGTGGGGCAATCTCGCCTAGCTCTTCGGCCCACTCGGCCTGGCGGCCCGTGTGCACAATCAGCGTGGGGTTGGCGTCTGCTAGCGCTGCCATATCCGGCGAGCGCAGGCCGCCAATATCGGTGTATGCATCGGCGGCATACTGTTCAAGGTAGCTCGGCAAGCTGGCTTTGGGCACGCCCACTACGTGCTCACTTGCCCCCAGTGCGTCCAGCGTATCCAGGCTGCCTAAATCAAACGTGGCAATGCGCTGGTCGGCGTTTGCGGCGGCGCTGGTACTGGCCAGCAGTAGCGCAGTGGCGAAGGTCGTTACTTTCATGGGAGTCCCTTTTTGAGAAACCTAGCTGTCTTTTGAGAAATACAGCTATCTTTTGAGAAACATAGCTATATGCAATAGTTTCTCATCATCGCAGCAAGCTAAGGCATTGTCTCGTTTTGCAAAGGGAACGGCACGTTGCAGAAAATGCGACCGCCTGCGTAGAGGCGGTCGTGGTGGCGCGTCATATAAGCACTCAGGGACTAAGAAGCGACGCGGAAGGGGTTACGCGGGTCGTTATCCCAGGCGAGGAAGGGTTTGCCGGTTTCCTGAGGCACCATGGTGATGCAGTTCTCTACGGGGCAGGTGATTTGGCACAGGTTGCAGCCCACGCACTCGTCTTCGATCACCTCGTAGCGGCGCGCGCCGTCCTGCTCGGTGAGCTTGGCAATCGACTGGTGGGACGTGTCCTCACAGGCGATATAGCAGCGGCCACACTCGATGCACAGATCCTGGTCGATATGGGCGATGGTCTTGAAGTTGATGTCCAGATGCTTCCAGTCGGTGGTGTGGGGCACCGCCTTGCGGGAAAACGCCTCAATGGAGTCGTAGCCTTTTTCCGCCATCCAGCGGGAGAGGCCATCTTTCATCTCCTCTACAATCCTAAAACCGTTGAGCATAGCGGCGGTGCACACCTGCACGCTGCCTGCGCCCAGGGCGATAAACTCTGCCGCATCTCGCCAGGTGGATATCCCGCCAATACCAGAAATAGGTAGCGTGGGTGTGGCTGGATCACGGGCAATTTCTGCCACCATGTTCAGGGCGATGGGTTTCACGGCGCTGCCGCAGTAGCCGCCGTGGGTGCTCTGATGGCCGACGGTGGGCTTGGCGACCATGTTGTCCAGGTCGATGCTGGTGATGGAGTTGATGGTGTTGATCAGCGAGACCGCGTCCGCGCCGCCACGTAGTGCCGCCTGGGCACCCACACGAATATCGGTGATATTCGGCGTGAGTTTGACGATCACCGGCTTGGAGTAGTGCTTCTTACACCAGTAGGTGACTTTTTCGATCAGATCCGGGTTTTGGCCCACCGCAGCGCCCATGCCGCGCTCCGGCATGCCGTGGGGGCAGCCCAGGTTAAGCTCGATGCCATCTGCGCCGGTGGCTTCTACCAGCGGCAAGATGTAGGCCCAGGCTTCCTCGTTACAGGGCACCATGATGGAGACGATTAGCGCCCGGTCGGGCCAATCCTTCTTCACCTGGGTGATCTCTTTGAGGTTGATCTCCAGCGAGCGGTCGGTAATCAGCTCGATATTGTTAAAGCCGATGACCTCACGGTTTTTGCCGTAGTGGGCAGAGTAGCGGGAGGAGACGTTGACTGCCGCGGGCTCTTCGCCAAGGGTTTTCCACACCACGCCGCCCCAGCCTGCTTCATAGGCGCGCACGACGTTGTAGGCTTTGTCGGTGGGCGGGGCAGAGGCCAGCCAGAACGGGTTCGGGGCTTTGATACCGGCAAAATTCACCGACAGATCGACGCCGTTCACCACGCTGTCGCCGCTGTTTTTCTTGCCTGGAAAAGAGAGGGTGTTGAAAGGCGTGGTGTTCATGCGGCCTCCTGCTGGGCGGCGAGCGCTTGATGAATGGCGTGAGCCGCCAGCTTGCCGTGCTGCACGGCTTGTACGGTGAGGTCTTGGCCGGGTTTCACACAGTCGCCGCCAGCATAAACGTTAGGCAGTGAGGTTTGGAACATCTCATTGACGTGAATGCGCTCGCCGTCGCGGGCAAGCTCCGCGGCAGTGGCGTCGCGTAGGCTTTCGCCCTCGAAGCCTTGGCCGATGGCGGTGAAAACGGCATCCGCCGGAATCTCAAAGAATTCGCCGGTGGGTGTTAATCGCCCCTCTTGATCGCGGGTGTTAGCAAAGCGCATGCCTGCCACCTGCCCTTGCTCATTCAGCAGAATCTCGTCGGGCTGGGCCCAGGTGATCATGCGCACGCCGTTGGCCTTGGCGATCTCCTGTTCATGGTCGGTGGCGGACATCGCCTCAGTGCCACGGCGATACACCAGAGTGACCTCTTTGGCCCCCAAACGCGCCATTTGCGTGGCCATATCGATCGCGGTGTTACCTGCGCCAATCACGATGCAGCGCTTGGCCACGGCTAGGCTGCCCAGGTCATCGGTCTGGCGCAGGGTTTTGATGTAGTCCACCGCAGGCATCAGGCCCGGTGCATCCTCGCCGGTTAGCCCCAGCATACGGCTGGCCCCCAGCCCCAAACCCAGGAATACGCTGTCGTACTGCTGGCGCAGGGTGTCGAGGGTGAGGTTGTCGCCCAGGCGCTGGCCGTACTGAAGGTCGATGCCGCCGACTTCCAGCAAGAACTCGACTTCTTTACGGGCAAAGTCATCGGTCATTTTGTAGCGGGCGATACCGTACTCGTTAAGCCCGCCGGGCTT
Organism: Vreelandella lutescens; assembly: GCF_014640815.1. Taxonomy (GTDB): domain Bacteria; phylum Pseudomonadota; class Gammaproteobacteria; order Pseudomonadales; family Halomonadaceae; genus Vreelandella; species Vreelandella lutescens. The sequence goes on from NZ_BMHM01000004.1 coordinate 468,058, forward strand.
TTGCTCGGCCTCAAACATCGTCACCTGATGGCCCAGCATTGCCAAGCGATGGGCGCAGGAGAGCCCCGCAGGCCCGGCACCCACCACGGCGACATGGCGGCCAGTGCTGGCGGCGCGTTTAAAGGGGTGGCTCTCAAACTGCATGTGATCGGTGGCGTGGCGCTGGAGCAGGCCAATTAATACAGGCTGACACTCGGCGTCGTGGTTACGCACGCAGCTACGCTCGCAGAGAATTTCGGTGGGGCATACGCGGGCGCAGCTGCCGCCGAGGATATTGGCTTCCAGAATGGTTTCTGCTGCACCATTAATGTTGTTTTCACTGATTTGGCGGATGAAGCTCGGAATGTCGATGTCCGATGGGCAGGCTTCGACGCAGGGCGCGTCGAAGCAGTACAGGCAGCGCTGGCTTTCAATGATGGCCTGGCGCGGTGTCAGCGGCGGGTGCAGGTCGCTGAAATTATGCGCCAACGTCGCTGGGTCGTAGGTGCCGACCTCTTTTGCGCTAGGCAGATGATCAAGTGAATGGGTCACGGTCGTTTCTCCATTGCTCTGTTCTTCGTAGGGGCCGGGATTAGCGAGTTACCGCCACGGGGGCATTCAGTTCGGCGCGTTTTGCGAGCAGCTCGAACACGCCGGGGTAGGCGGGGCGTTCCAAGTAGCGTCCTGCGCCGCGTTCGGCATGGAGTTCACCGTCCCGCCATGTCCACTTGCCCTGGCTGATGGTGTGACGAGCAATGCCGCGCACCGTTTTGCCCTCGAAGATGTTGAAGTCGACGTTCTGATGGTGGGTTTTAGCGGAGATCGTGCGCGTACCGTTCGGGTCCCACACCACGATGTCAGCATCGGAGCCCACTTGGATCGCCCCCTTGCGCGGGTAGAGGTTGAAGATCTTGGCGGTGTTGGTAGAGGTGACCGCGACAAACTCCTGAGGCGATAGCTTGCCGGTATTCACACCTTCGTCCCACAGTACGGCCAAGCGGTCTTCCACGCCTGCGGTGCCGTTGGGGATTTTGGTGAAGTCATCTTTCCCAGCGGCCTTTTGTTCTTCGCAGAAGCAGCAGTGGTCGGTGGCGGTGGTTTGCAGGTTGCCGGATTGAAGGCCGTGCCAAAGCGCTTCCTGATGGCCTTTGGGGCGGAAGGGCGGACTCATCACATGGGCGGCGGCAGTCGCCCAGTCGGGGTTTTGATAAACGCTGTCGTCGATTACCAGATGGCCCGCTAAGCACTCGCCAAATACCGGGTGGCCCTGCTGGCGGGCGTAAGCGATTTCATCCACGGCGTCTTTGGTCGAAACGTGTACCAAATAAACCGGTGCACCCAGGGTGCTGGCAATGCGAATCGCCCGGCTGGCGGCTTCGCCTTCCACCTGGGGCGGTCGGGAAAGCGGGTGTGCTTCTGGCCCGGTCATCCCCTGAGCGAGCAGCTTTTGCTGCATGTGGTAGACCAGCTCGCCGTTTTCAGCATGTACGGTGGGAATAGCGCCCAGCTCCAGGCAGCGGGAAAAACTCTCCACCAGAATGTCATCGGTGGCCATGATCGCGCCCTTGTAGGCCATAAAGTGCTTGAAGCTGTTAACGCCGTGGTCCCGCACCAGCGTCCCCATCTCTTCTTTGACGCTCTCGTCCCACCAGGTAATGGCCACATGGAAAGCGAAGTCGGTGGCGGCTTTTTCGGCCCAGCCTTGCCAGGTGTTAAACGCTTCCAGCAGCGACTGGCCGGGGCTTGGGATCACAAAGTCGATGATGGTCGTGGTGCCCCCTGCCATGGCGGCGGCGGTGCCGGTGTAGAAATCTTCGCTGGCCACCGCGCCCATAAACGGCATCTGCATATGGGTGTGGGGGTCGATACCGCCGGGCATCACCAATTGGTGGCTGGCATCGACAATCTCGCAGCCTTCCGGCACGTCTAAATCTGTGCCAATGGCGTGGATTTTTCCATCGACGCAGAGCACGTCAGCGCGGTAGGTGTCGGCGTGGGTGACGACGGTGCCGCCCTTGATCAATAAACTCATGATTCACTCCTGGGGTAATTGACTGAGGGGCTTATTCGCCGTCGGTTAAGCGGGTGTAGGTTTCCGGGCGGCGGTCACGGAAGAACTGCCAGTTGTTGCGCACCTCGCGCACCATGTCTAAATCGATCTCATGCACCAGCAGCTCGTCTTCCGTTTCGCTGGCCTGGGCTTCAATTTTGCCGCGTGGGTTGACGATATAGCTGGAGCCGTAAAAATCGCCGATATTCCAAGGCGCTTCGCTGCCGACGCGGTTGATGGCAGCGATGAAGCAGCCGTTAGCGGCGGCTGAGGCGGGCTGTTCAAGCTCCCATAAATATTGGGATAGCCCGGCCACAGTCGCAGAGGGGTTGAAGATGACTTCGGCACCGTTAAGGGCCAGTGCTCGCCAGCCTTCGGGGAAGTGACGGTCGTAGCAGATATACACGCCGATCTTGCCGTAGGCGGTATTGAACACCGGCCAGTTGGATTGGCCCGGCTTAAAGAAGAATTTTTCCCAAAAGCCAGCCACTTGGGGAATGTGTGTCTTGTGGTATTTGCCTAGATAGCTACCGTCAGCGTCGAATACCGCCGCCGTGTTGTAGTAAACGCCGGTCTCGGTCTCTTCATAGATAGGGACGATGATCACCATGCGGTGCTCAGCCGCAAGCTTCTGCATCATCTGGCAGGTGGGGCCTTCCGGCACCCGCTCGGCAGCGGCGTACCATTTGCTGTCCTGGCTGGGGCAAAAGTAGGGCTGATTGAACACTTCCTGGAAGCACAGCACCTGCACGCCTTGTTCGGCGGCTTGCTTGATCAGCGGCAGATGCGCTTCGTTCATCGCGTCTCGAATGGCGGCGGGTTCTAAGTCGGTACTGGTTTTCAGGCCCATTTGAATCAGGCCGATTTTCATCTTCTGCATAAAAAGCCCTCTCGTGTCATACGCGCTCACCATTTGCTAGCGCATCACGGCAAGTTAAAACACTAATCGCTAATATTTATGAGTGTGATGACGGTCACTTGGCGTGTGGTGACACCGGCGTTAAAGCCGAGTGTTTATTGTTATGTTGAAAGTTGTCATGTTTGACAGCTTTTTGAACATAGTCCTTTATGCCGTCTCTTTTCAAGGATTTTTTATCTACCGTTGAGTGTGATATTAAGTTGTTGATTTTATATGTTTTTGTTTTTTAAAGAGCCTGTTTTTACTGATTTGGTGAATACGTGCACATGTTTGGTGATTTTTTTATATTTTTATAAATCAACAGTTTGTGAAGTTGCTGTGGGGTTTTAAATGATTTTTTTGTATCTTTTTGGTGCGTTATTTTTTTAACCAGCTAAGGTTTTTAGTGGTCTTGCGTCGCGTTCAAAAACACAATAACAATTGAGAGTGCGGTGACTGCCTATCTGTCGATTAAGTCAGCTTTTTGTTCAATAAGTTATCCGTCATGCGGTGTTTTTAGGCATGTTTATTGCTGTAACGAAAGCTGAACCCGTGAATGCGATCGGCAATGTCGCTGCTGAGGAGAATAAAATGACAGGCTCAAGAACCCAGATGGTAGACAGAGAGGGGCTGATTGAACTCCATGTTGAGGACGACGTTCGTGAGAGTCCTCGTTTCAATGACGATATTGCGCCTACCCAGGCAAGTGAGCGCACGTGGAGCAAGTGGAACATTGCAGCGCTGTGGGTAGGAATGTCGATTTGTGTACCCACCTATACGCTGGGCGGGGTGTTAACCGCTTATTTTGGCTTAAGCGTGGGGGAGGCGCTCTTTGCCATCTTGCTCGCCAACGTGATCGTACTGATTCCACTGACGCTGAATGCTTTTCCCGGTACTAAGTTCGGTATTCCTTTTCCGGTGGTATTGCGCTCATCCTTCGGTATTTTGGGCTCGAATGTGCCGTGCCTAGTACGTGCGCTGGTGGGCTGCGGCTGGTTCGGTATTCAAACCATGTTTGGCGGCTTGGCCATTCACCTGCTCTTGTCGGAGCTGATTCCCGACTGGGCAGCCCTAGGCGGCGTGGGGGAAGTGATTGGCTTTTTTGTTTTCGGCGCTATGAACCTCTATGTGGTGATTCGTGGAGCGGAGTCGATTAAGTGGCTGGAGACGCTGGCGGCTCCCTTGCTCTTAGCCGTGGGTATTGGGCTTATGATGTGGGCGTGGCCGAATATGTCGATGACCGAGCTATTGGCACAGCCGCCGTCGCGCCCTGAGGGGGCCTCGGTGTACGGCTATTTCTTTGCAGGTTTAACGGCCATGGTGGGATTTTGGGCCACACTATCGCTGAACATCCCCGATTTTAGCCGCTTTGCCAAAAGCCAAAAAGATCAGATTGTGGGGCAAATTATTGGCCTGCCACTCACGATGTTTTTCTTCGCTGCGTTGGGGGTGGTGCTGACCGCTGCGTCGGAAAATCTCGTAGGGCAAACGGTTGCCGACCCCGTACGTTTGATTGGCTACATCGACAGCCCGTTCTGGGTCATCATGGCCATGCTGCTGATTATTATTGCCACCATCTCGACCAACACTGCCTCCAATATCGTGTCGCCAACGAATGACTTCCAAAATATTGCGCCGAAGTTGATTAACCAAACGCGGGGCGTGCTCATGACCGGTGCGGTCGGGGTGCTGCTGATGGGCTATGACTTGTTGCAAAAAGCCGGCGTTATCGCGCCCGGCGTTTCCCTTGAGCAAATGTACTCTAACTGGCTGCTGGGCTACTCCAGCCTGTTAGGCCCTATCGCTGGCATTATGGCGGTGGATTACTTCCTGATTAAAAAGCAGCGTTTGGATGTGCCGAGCCTGTATATGGACCACCACACGTACCCTGCCGTTAATATGGCCGGTTTTATCGCCTTTGGGGTACCGGTCGCGCTAACGCTGCTCTCGCTGCTTACCGGTACCATGAACTGGTTTTATGATTACGGCTGGTTTACGGGCTCCGCGCTGGGAGCGGTCATCTACTACCTAGCCAGCCAAGCGCTAGCGACGTCGCCCCAGGCAGGGCCTGCGCCTCTCGCGGCAAGTGAGGTCGTTAAGTAAGTCGTCATCCGGTTTAACCGCTGACCTATACCGTAACGCCCGGCGCTCAGCTGGGCGTTACGTTTTATGGCTCGCGCTGTTTAATAAACCCCAAAAATGCATCCACCACGCGATTCGGGCGACGGTCGTGGCGGGTGACTAATACAAAGGGGATACGGTAGTGTTGGGTGGCCGGGTGCAGGGCGCGCATTTTGCCTGCCGTTACCCACTGCGCGGCAACATGCTCGGGTAGAAAACCGATAAATCTGCCGGTGAGGATGAGAAACGCCGCGCCCTCTCGGTCGGATGCAGAGGCTTGTAGGTTGAGTGCTTCGTGGGCCTGGCGTGCGGTGTCTGGGAGCGGGTAGCGCGGCTGAATGGCTGGGTGGCTTGCGAGTTGGGGCAGTCTCAACGCTTCATCAGGCAGGCTGAACAGCGGGTGTTCGGCGGAGCAGTATAAGTAAGAGGGTTCGTCGTACAACAGCCGCGTTTCTAGACTGGTGGGCAGGTTTACCGCGGGCACCACACCGACATGCAGGTGGCCGTCCATAACACCGCGAATCACCGCGTCCGATGGCTCCATATGAATATTGACGGTGACCGTGTGATGAGGAGCGGTTAATGCAGCCAGCGCGTGGGTGACATCCATGGCGGGCAGCGTCACCAGATTGTCGGTAATGCCGATATTCAGCTCACCTTTGATGGTGTGATGCAGCGCGTTGACATCGCTTTTAAACGTCTCGAGCGCCGTTAGCAGCGTAAGCCCTGCCTGGTAAATCTCTTTGCCTTCTTCTGTTAGGCTAAAACCACCGCGCCCCCGCTGGCATAGCGAGAAGCCGAGCCTGCTCTCCAGGTCGCTCATATGCTGACTAATGGCCGAACGGCTAATGCCTAAGGTCGTTTCTGCGGCGGTAAAGCCCCCACACTCCACCACGGTTTTAAAAATACGCACTAAGCGTATTTCGTAGTCGCTCATTTGGCCTAACGATGCCATAACTGCCTCTTAACCATAAAAGGGCGCTTATTGATGCATCAGGTTTGCTAAAAATTGATATACATCAAAAAAGCGACGCGCCACTATTGATTCCTGCCACTATGGCAGTGTGGTGGTGTATCTTCCACTGCCGTTTTGAAACGACATCAGGGGTGCCTGAATAAGGTCTGCTTGTATGCTGGTCTTTTCCAAAAGCGATATCAAACCGTCGGAGTCTTACGAAGAGGGTTTGGTAAGACAAAAACGCCGTGTAACGGCTTTTTGTGTTGCAGCATTATTAATAGTGGGTTGTTTGATGGTTTGGCTGCTTCAAAGCCAGTACGAGCAAGAGCTGAGAAGTGCAGAGGGTCGAGCGGTAGCGCGGGCGCATATCGTGACAGAGTGGGTAGAGGGGCTGTTACGTCAAAGTGATCAGGCGCTACATAATGTTGCTGTGCTGCAGATGGAGCCGACAATTCCTCCTGCTACGGTTCAGCAGGCAATCGCTAGCTTCGTCCAGAACTCACCGTTGTTTGATCAGATAAATGTGTTTGACGCAGAGGGCACCTTGACACTAAGCGGATCCTCTTTGCAGGAGTTGCCGGGTAGTCATCCGTCATTGAGTCAGTGGCTGACAACAGAAGCAGAGAGCAGTAGTACAGTGCTTTCATCGCAGCTAACAGTGGAGGATGGCAGCCTATATCTGTATCACATTCGTCAATTTAATAACGATTTTGACTCCCCTGGCAGCTATGTTGCCGCCAGATTGTTGCCTAGTGTGTTCTCTAACGCTCTAAACGCTATGCGTGCATATCCCGGTGAAAATCTTGTATTGCTGGATGAGAATTTGCATGTTTTGGCAAGTCACGTGGGCTCTAGAGAAAATTTTGATCCAGGCAGGGTGATTGCAAGCGATACACCTCTTCAGGAGGGGGTGACACCTTTGTCGTTCGTATCACCTTTCGATCAAAGGGACCATTGGCTACTGGTTCAGCCGATAGGTCATTCATTGAAGGTTGCGATTAGTGTTTCTCCTCACCTTTTTTTAGCACAGTGGCGGCTGCGCGCGACGGTGCTGTTAAGTGTATTTGTCATTATTGTGGCGCTTGCTGTATGGGGAGTACGGCATTACCTGAATAGGGTCGCGTTATCCTATCGGTTGCAATCGCGCGAAGCACAGATGGAAGCACTGGTGAACTCGTTGCAAGACCTGATTTTTGTATTCGATAGCCAGGGGCGGTTCACGTACATCCATGCTATTCAAAAAGATAAACTGCTGTTGGACAGCGAGAAGGTACTAGGAAGGCATTATCGCGAGGTTTTGCCTGCTGAAATCTCCACATCTTTTGATGCTATTTTTAGCCAAGTCCAAGCATCAGGACAAGTAGTGACATTTGAGTATCCACTGCTGCTGAGCGGCGAGAGACGCTATTTTCATGCGACGTTAAGCCCTCTATCAAATACAGCTGAAAGGTTTGAAGGAGTCCTATCCGTGACCCGCGATATTACCGACGCGAAGCAAGCTGAGGTGGAGTTACAAATTGCTGCGGCTGCGTTTCAGGCGCATTTGGGCATTATGGTGACCGATGCACGGGGTAATATCCTAAAAGTGAACGATACCTTTAAGCGTATTACCGGCTACAGCGATGACGAAGTGGTGGGTAAAAACCCGCGTATGTTTAGCTCGGGCCACCATAACGCAGCGTTCTATCGGCGACTGTGGAAACGTGTGGTTGCCAACGGAAGCTGGGAAGGTGAGATCTGGAATCAGCGCAAAAACGGCGAGCTGTTTCCTGAGTGGCTGACCATTAGCGCGGTTTACGGCGCGGAGGGCGAGCTGACCCACTATGTGGCCACCATGAGTGATATCAGCGAGCGCAAAGCTGCCGAGCAGGAGATTCACCAGCTGGCGTTTTACGACCCCTTGACCGGGTTTGCCAATCGGCGGCTGTTTATGGATCGGGTGGGTTCGGCGCTCAAAGAGCTGAATCGCCATCAGCGCTGCGGCGCGCTCCTGCTGATCGATATCGATAACTTCAATCACGTTAACGACACGTTAGGATACCATGCGGGTGATCAGCTATTACAGGGTGTTGCTCTCCGCTTTGGTCAGATGCTTCGGGATACCGACACCCTGGCCCGGCTGGGCAGCGATGAGTTTGCCGTGTTGATTGAGGGTGTGGATGGCAGTCCTCGTCAGACGCAAAGGTTAGCGGAGCATATTGCCCGGAAACTGTTAGCGGCGCTTGATGAGCCCGTCCACATCGGCGAAGAGAGCGCCGTGGTGACTGCCAGCGTGGGCGTTACCATTATTTCGGATAGCCAGCGCAGCGCCGATGACTACTTACAGCAGGTAGACATGGCGCTTTCCCAGGCGAAGGGGAGCGGGCGTCAAGCGCTGCGTTTCTTTGACCCCTCCATGCAGGCTGCGCTGCATGCCAAAGTGAAGCTGGAGGCGGAGTTGCGTCAGGCGCTGGAGAACCAGCAGTGGCGGCTCCATTATCAGCCTCAGGTGGATCGCCACGGTTCGTTTACGGGAGTGGAAGCGCTACTGCGCTGGGAGCATCCTGAACGCGGATTGGTGTCGCCTGCAGAATTTATCCCCCTTTTGGAGAGTACGGGGCTGATCAATGATGTTGGCGAATGGGTATTGGAAGAGGCCTGCCAACAGCTTGCTCGTTGGGTGTATTCACCGCAGCTTAGCCAACTGACCATATCGGTCAATATCAGCCCACTACAGTTCCGGGAGACGGATTTTCTTACCCGCGTAGAGCAGGTGTTTCACCACACCCAAGCGCCGCTGGCACAGCTCAAGCTCGAAGTCACCGAGTCGCTGTTTGTGGAAGCCCGCGACGATGCCCGGGATAAGATGCTGAGCCTGAAAGCCCTGGGCGTGCGCTTCTCATTGGACGACTTCGGTACCGGTTACTCGTCGCTGGCTTACCTGGCGCAGCTGCCGCTGGATCAGCTCAAAATTGACCAATCGTTTGTGCAACAGGTGCTAGAGAGCAAGGCCAACGCAGCGATTGTGGAGAGTACCATCGCCCTCGCAAAGAGCCTGAACCTAGACATCATTGCCGAAGGCGTGGAAACCGAAGCGCAGCAGGCGTGGCTCATGGCCCATGGCTGCCACGCCTTTCAGGGCTATCTGTTTGGGCGGCCGGTGTCGGTCAGCGATATTGAAGCTGCCGTCTCAGCGCAATCCCGCCATTGAGCGGGCCAGCTGCGCGTGCAGAGATGCGATGAGCGCCTCGTGCTCGATGGTGTCGGGAGTAATAACTTCGAGCCGTGAGTCTTGTCGCCAAGCGCTGCTGGCAACACTTAACGCGCCGTCAGCACGGTTGAGCCGCTTCCAGCCATCCGTGGTGTGGAACACGCCCTTTACCCGCGCCGTCGCGGGCAGCTCGCCAACACAATGGGCGAGATGATCAAGGTCGAAACGCTCGGTTGGGTGCCAGCGCAGGCCTGTGCTGGTGTAACCCAGGGCAGTGGCAGTTTGCTGTTGGGGCTGGCCGGGCGGCGGCGGAAAATCGAAAAAAGCGCCTTCTAGGCTAGGAGTGGCTGCCAACGCGTGATGCTCGGCAGGCATCGCCGGCTGATCATGTTGGCGCGCCTGGCCGCTTCCCAAGATAAGCGACACAGGCAACATGCCTTCCTCAATGGTGTGCACCCATTTACGGGCAGGCCATAGCGCGCCAATAAACTGCTGGGCTTGTTGATGCTGGGCGCTGCTTGCCTGGTCGCCCATGGTGATGGCGATGGCATCGGCCATATGGAGCTGGTCTTGAAACGTTTCATGTTCGCGCACGCGGGTGTCGTCAAGGCGGCGGGGATCAAGCGTGGCGATGATATCCTGCACTGCCACCACGTCTTGAAACGCCTCACCGCGCAGCAGATCTAACAACCCCGCCGGATGGCCAAGGCCCGATGGCTCGATAATCACCCGGTCGGGCTTGCTGCGCGCTAATAAATTGACCAGCGCGGCCTGAAGTACGAAGGCGAGCTGACAGCACAGGCAGCCGCCTGGCAAGCCTTTCACCACCACGTCATCGCGGGTGTCGAACATTGCCTGATCAATGCCGATCTGACCAAATTCATTGACCAAAATGGCCCATTTCTCATCCACCGGCTTTTGCTCAATCAGGCTGTGGATAAGCGTGGTTTTGCCGCTACCTAAAAAGCCGGTGACGATGTGAACGGGTACGCGTGAAGCGGCTGCCAACGGTTAACCTCCGGTCATGTTCATAAAGCGCACCACCTGCACGTCGCCATCGGTGGTGAAGTGGTGGCGTTCAGGCTTGAGCGGCAGCGCGTTAATAATGGCGGTTTTGAGCGCCTGCATGTCGCCGGGGTGGCGACGTAACACGGCGCGCAGGTCCACCGAGTGCTCGTTGCCCAGGCAGAGCAGCAGGCGGCCCTCTACAGTGACCCGCACGCGGTTGCAGCTGTCGCAGAAGTTGTGGCTGTGGGGCGAGATAAAGCCGACCCGGCTATCGCTGTCGGCCATTCTGAAATAGCGCGATGGCCCCGGCGTGGTTTCGGTGGTCGGGGTGAGCGGGAAACGGGTTTCGATCAGCGCCTGCACATCGTCGCTGGAATAAAACGTCTCTGCCCGAGAGTGGTCCGACACATCGCCCAAGGGCATCTCTTCGATAAAGCTGATATCGAGACCTTCCTGGCGGGCAAAGGCAACAAGGTCAATCACCTCATCGTCGTTGCGCCCTTTTAAAATCACCGCGTTCAGCTTGATGCGCTTAAAGCCCGCCTCTTTGGCGGCGTGAATGCCATCGATGACTTTGGCTAAGTCGCCGGTGCGCGTCAGCTGCTTAAAGCGTTTGGGGTCGAGGGAATCCAGGCTAATGTTGAGCCTGCGCAGGCCGCCTTCGTACAGCCGCTTGGCATGCTTGCGCAGGCTGGCACCGTTAGTGGTCATGGTAAAATCATCCAGCCCTGGCAGGCTGCCAATCTCGTCCACCAGCTGTTCGATGCCTTTACGCACCAGCGGCTCACCACCGGTTAAGCGGATTTTCTCAACGCCTAGCTCGGTAAAGGCGCGTGCCACCATGGCCAGCTCTTCCAGCGTGAGCACTTGGGCGCGGGGAAGAAACGTCATCTCCTCACTCATGCAGTACACGCAGCGGAAGTCGCAGCGGTCTGTCACTGAGATGCGTACGTAACGGACCCGTCGGCCAAAATCATCAATTAATTGTTCGGTCATTGCCAGCTCGTTATAGGTTGAATGCAGACCGCCTCGCCTGGCTGTGCGTCTGCTTGGTCATCGCCAAGTTCGATTAAACAGTTGGCCATCACCATAGAGGTCAAAATACCCGAGCCCTGGGCACCTGTGCTGCGCACATGCAGCACTCCTTGGTCGTCACATGTGTAGATGCCGCGCAGAAAATCAGTGCGTTTCAAACGGCTTTTCAGCGGCGTTTGAGCAATCGCCGTCAGCCGTGGTGGCGCAGCCGGGAGCTGCCCTTGCAGCCGCTGGAGCAGTGGCACCACAAACTGGCTAAACGTCACCATCACGGCCACTGGGTTGCCGGGCAAACCCACAAACGGCGTGTGCGACTCGCCCAGTTGGCCGCAGGCCATCGGGCGGCCGGGGCGTAGTGCCACTCGCCAAAAGGCCAGACGTCCGAGTTTTTCCAGCGCATCGCGGGTGTAGTCCGCGTGGCCGACGGAAACGCCGCCGCTGGTAATGACTAAGTCACACTGCGCGGCCGCTTTTGCAAGAGCCTGCTCAATGGCGTGTGGGTCGTCGGGCAAAATGCCTAAATCCACCACGTCGGCCCCTTGCTCGCTAAGCATGCCGATCAGAGTGAAGCGGTTAGTGTCGTAAATGCCTGCGCTGGGGAGCGGCGCACCCGGCGGGGTGACTTCGTTACCGGTGGAGAAAATGGCCACTTTAGGGCGTTGGTACACCGCGACCTCGGCATAGCCCAGCGATGCTACCAGCCCCATGCTGGCGGCATCCAACCGTGAGCCCGCCGTCAGTGCAACGGCTCCTTTGGCAATGTCTTCCCCCGCTTGGCGAACGTGCTGCCCAAAGCTGACCCGCTCGGGCGCATCAACGGTGACACTGTCGCTACCCTCAATGAGCTGCTCACGCATAATCACGGTATCAGTGCCGTTAGGCAGCGGCGCACCGGTGGTGATACGCACGCACTGACCAGTGGGCACCTTGCCCTCAAACGCTTGCCCGGCGAAGGCATCGCCCACGATCTGAATATGCGTCTCATAGGGCGGCTCTTTGGGCCAGGCCAGGGCAACGCCATCCATCGCTGCATTGGTATTCTGTGGCACGTTAATCGGCGCGGTGATGTCGACCGCCAGCCTGCGACCATAGGCACGGCTCAACGGCACCTGCTCGACGGCTACCGGTGTCTCAACCAGTGTCATCAGCGCCTCGCGAGCGGCATCGACGCTGAGCATCTGCTCGCCCAGCTCAAAGCACGACAGGCTCATGGTGTCTCCTGGGGAGGCTTTGTCAGCGCCAGTTCCAAGCGGGCTTTCTCCTCTTCGGTATTGAGGTTGGCAAACGCTTCAGGGCAGTCGGACATATCCACCCGGCACCAGGCGTGGCGCGCGTACCAGCGGTCGATTTTGCGCTCGCCCTCCGCTAGCGTGGCGGCCAAATCGTCAGCCAGCGACGTACGCAGCAGCGCGACGACGGGGTGAAGGCGCTCACCATCGAATGCCACGGCAATATCGTGCTCGACATCCGCCTGGGTAATGCCTGCCACCATGCGCGCCACCAAATCGTGGGGCAGCGCAGGCGAGTCACAGGGGGCGACCAGCAGCCACGGCGTTTGAGCAGCGCGAAGGCCGCTGTAAATACCCATTAACGGGCCTTTAAAGCCGCCTTCGGCATCTTCGATAACGCGGTCAGCAAACAGTGCATACGCATCGCTATTGCGGTTGGCGTTAATCATCAGCTCATGCACGTGACCATCGAAGCGCTTAACGGTATGCGCCACGAGCGGCAGCCCAGCAAAGGGCTCTAGGCCTTTATCCCGGCCCCCCATGCGGCGGCCTTCACCGCCCGCGAGGATCATGCCCGTGAGGTCGTGTGTTGCGATCATATGCCTGCCTCCTTGGATGAGCGGGCACTCGGCGGCTTGGGTGGAATAGCGTCCAGTGTTAAGCGGCCAGCGGCGTTAATGGCTTGGAAGCCTTTCCCTTTGGCGCGGGCGATCAGCATCACGCCGAAGCGCTCGGCAAGCTCCACGCCTTTTTGGGTGACGCCTGAGCGCGATACCAGCACGCTAATGCCCATTTGCGCCACTTTTAGCACCATTTCGGACGTTAATCGGCCGGTGGTGTAGAAAATATCGGCACTACGGCTATCGGCTTGGTTGAGCCACTGACGCCCCGCCAGCGTGTCTACGGCGTTGTGACGGCCTACGTCTTCGACGAAATCCAGCACCTGAGCCTGATGGCACAGCGCGCAGCCATGCACCGCGCCTGCGCTGCGATAGGTCTCGTTATAGGTGTTCAAATTGGTCAGTAATGCATACAGCGTTGATTGCGCCAGCGGTGTTTTAGGCAGCTCGTTAAACGAGGTTTGTTCCAGAAGTTTACCAAATACGGTGCCCTGGCCGCAGCCGGTGGTAACGGTGCGCGTACTCAGACGCGCCTCTAAGTCTTCGGGTAGGTGACGGGTAACGATGACCGCCGCTTCTACCTCCCAATCGACTTGCACCGCGGTTAAATCCTCAGCGCTTCTTAACAGCCCCTGGTTGCGCAGATAGCCTACCACCAGGGCTTCGGGGTCATCGCCCAGCGTCATCAGGGTGACAATTTCACGCTTGTTGAGATACACCGTGAGCGCACGCTCAGCGGCGATGGCCTGTGGGCGGGTGTCGCCGTAGGCATCCATGACATCAATGGTGGTCGTGGCCGGTAAGCGGGCTCGGCTTAACTGAAGGGCGGGCATCCGCAATCCTCACTGATACCAAAACGCTGTGTGACGTAAACAAACACGGCGAATAATAATAGTTGAGTAAAATAGTCTGAGTTGACGATGATGGCGCTCAAAAGGCTTACTTGTCTACCCGTTCAAGGTCTAAGGTGGTGAAACCCATGAGTGATAGTTTACGCGCATTAAGCGTTACCTTAGTCGCCGAGCCGAAGCAGGTAAGAAATTTCACGCTGACCCAGTGGCGCATTGCAGAGCTTGTGCCCGGTGATCAAGGGGAGTGCGTACTCAACCTGCAGCTCTATATGACCGAGCGCGCCGCCTATCGATTTAACCTCACCTCGCCGACGCCGCGCCTGTTCGTGCGTGCCGGGTTCACCGGACAAACCCCGAAGCCTAGCGCGATCACCGCCAGCCAGGATGTGGCCGCCGGTTGGCTAGATGGCGAACAGCAGGTATTAGAAGCACCGATGCCGATGGCGATTCACGTATGGATAGAGCATTATCTCGCTCGCCAAGGGGAAGCGCCGGTGGAAACGCGCAAGAAAAAACGTAAAGGGGCCGGGCGCGGTAAAGAGACCCCGACCAAGGAGCAGCCGCAGTGAGTCGTTTTGAGCGCTGGTCGCGTAAAAAGCGTGGCCTTGAAAGTGAAGGTGTCGAGCATCAAGAGCGGCTAGAGCCCACGGATCCGCCGCTGGAAGAGCAGGCGCTAGCCGTAGAAGAGGAAGAAGCCACCGCGCCGGAAGCTGAACGCGCACAAGCGGTTCCGCCGCCCCCAGGCAGCCTGGACCACACGCTACCCGACCCAGACACACTACCTGCAGGCAGCGATTTCAGTGCCTTTATGGTGCCAGGGGTTAGTGCGGCTCTACGCCGTCGCGCGCTGCGCAGGCTGTGGTCTACGGGTAACTATAATGTGCGTGACGGGCTAGATGATTACGACGCCGATTACACTCAACAATTAAAACCCATGGCGAGTGAGCTGGCGGGCAAGCTACGCCGCTGGGCCAACAAAGCAGAAGAGAGCTTAGAGAAGCTGGAAGAGTCTACCCAGAAAGGCGATGAACAGGCGGCCAAAGAGCAGGAAGAGAGCGTAGCGAAGGATGACAACGCTTGCACAAGTGATGACAGTTTTGTACAAAGTGCTTCACTAGACGACCAGTCTGATTATTCTAGTCACGCTCAGGAAGAGCAAAAAAAAGACGTTTAGCTTTTTTAATCAGTGCTTTAGGGAGAGCCTGGTTGGCTTGCGTTGACAGCGATACGACCAATGGAAGTGGCAAAAATGCTGTTTGCGCCATACGCTGATACAAGACGCAAGATTAAAAATGATCTGTCGTTATAACGCCGAAGGTCATCCGTAGGGTGACAAAATCTAATGTCTAATTATAACAAAAACGACCTCTTGACCGTGAGAATGCATGAACCAACGAATCCAACTGGCGTCGATTGACGACCAGCGCAACGTTGCCGCTCGAGAAGCGGTGCGTCAGCGTATCTCATGGCCGGTGAACCTAACGCCAGCCAACGTGACCTATCATAGCCGCGGGCACGTATTGCTGTTAGGCAGCGCGCTGGCGGTCAGCCAAGCAGCGAGCGCTCTACAGGGCCGAGGGCTAGCGTCCCTCACGCTGCTGACGACGGATACCGCCGTCGAACTGCTGGCAACTAGCGAGCCGCTGATCAGCCAAGTGTTGAGTACCCGCCAGCAGGCACAGCTCAATGTAGCCGGGCATCTGGGTGCTTTTCGTGCCACGGTCACCCAAGAAGATGGTGAAGTGCTCAACCTTGCTCAAGCGCTGATTGAGCGTGATGTGTTCGACGTGGTGTTGGACATGGCCGAGCCGGAAGCGCTGAACGTTGCTGCTTGGGAGATCCCTCCTCCGGGTTACCTTCGCCTCTCTTGGGAGCGCCAGGAAGCGGAACGCTCTGACGTCCTGGAGAGCTTGACAGAGCTGGTCGGTGAGTTTGATAAGCCTCGCTATTTTCAGGTAAATAATGATCTTTGTGCCCACTCATCCAGTGGCAACGTCGGTTGCACGCGCTGCCTAGATGTGTGCCCGGCGGATGCGATTTCCAGCATCCAAGGCCGTATTGAATCGCGCATCGAGATCGATCCTTTTCTCTGTCAGGGCGTGGGTAGCTGCACCAGCGCTTGTCCTACGGGGGCCATCGAGTTTCGCCTGCCGGAAACCCGTCGCCAACAAGATACGCTCGCCGCTTGGCTAAATGCCTACCGGGAAGCCGGTGGTGACGTGCCGGTGTTGCGTTTTATTACCCATGATTCGCTGGAAGCTGAGCGCAAGGCAGGCGATGTAACGCCAGGCCATGTGATTGATGCGCCGCTGGAAGAGCTGGGAGCCGCCGGTCACGACCAATGGCTAACCGCACTCGCCAATGGCGCTTCCGAGGTGCGCATTCAGCTTCACGATGACATGCCGCCCCGGCTAAGCGCATTTTTAGAGCACCAAATCGCCCAGGCTCACGCGCTGTTAACCGCGCTGGGACACGATACCGCGCGTATCAAACTATTGCCTGTAGGGGCCAATAGCGAGCGCGATGCGCTGCCAAGCCTAACGCCTCTCACCGAGTCGTCGCTAAGTTTTACTGAACCTAACAAGCGTGTACGCCTGAACCAAGTGCTGGCACGGCTGGCCGAGCTGGGCGTGCCCAGCGGTGAACGCCATGCGATGCCCGCCGGGGCGGCCTACGGTGGCATCAAGGTAGATAGCGCCGCCTGTACGCTTTGCCACGCCTGTGTCAGTAACTGCCCCACTCCCGCGCTAAAATCGGGTGGCGACACGCCGGCACTCAGTTTTCTAGAAGCGGATTGTGTGCAGTGTGGTTTGTGTGAACAAGCGTGTCCTGAAGATGCGATCACCCTGGAGCCGGGCTTCCTCGCCGCGCCTGCCCGCGAAACACGGCACATCTGCCATGAAGAAGCCGCTTTCGAGTGCATCAGCTGTGGCAAGCCGTTTGCCACCGCCAGTACTGTGGCGACGATTAAAGCCAAGCTGGCCAATCACCCCTACTTTGCTGGCGACGCCATGTCGCGCCTAGAAATGTGTGAAGACTGCCGGGTGAAAGACGTTTGGAAAACCATGGCTCGTGATCCTGAAGCGCAATTAAAGGTGTAATGCAATGAGCGATGCAATGCCTCAGCTAAGTGAAACCGATGCGCTGCGAATGGACATTTATCAGCTGTTCGCCAGCCTGCTGCGTCAGGCCCCCGACAGTGAGCTGTTGGCGTGGCTGGCAAGCCTGGATATTGAACAAGATGGCAGTCGCATTGCTGAGTGCTGGGGAGCCCTGTCACAGGCGGCAAGCCAAAGCGATGTCGATAGCCTAAAGCGAGCGCATTTCCGCCACTTGGTGGGCGTGATTCAAGGTGACGTTGTTCCCTATGCGTCCTGGTACCGAAATGGCGAGCTGATGGAAGCTGCGCTGGTCGCGCTGCGCCAAGATCTCCGGGCGTTGGGCTTCGAGCGCAGCGAGCATACCCGTGACCCAGAAGACCATCTGGCCGCCATGTGCGAAGTGATGGCCATGCTCATCGCCGCGCAAAATGGTGAACAGTTTACCTTTTTTCAACAGCACATCGCCCCGTGGGCGCGCCGCTGTTGGGATGACCTTGCAAAAGTAGACACCGCTTTCTATTCAGCGCTGGGGCAGTTGGGTGGCGCGTTTATAGAGAGCGAACAGGCACGTTTGAGCGATCAGGCGGCCTATCAGCCAGTGCGTATAGTGGAGCCCGCTTCCTATAACGCTGGTGCAGCGCGCAAAGCCACACCGTGACGTGACCGTGCGCAGCGGTAAGCGAATAAAGGGCCTGCTGGCCACGCATAAAAAAAGCATGAAAGAGGAGAACCCCATGCACAAGTCACATAACCCTGAGCGCCGCCGGTTTATGAAAACCGTTGGTTTAGGCACCGCTGCTGCGGGTGCTGCCGTTGCGGTAGGCCACGTCACGCTGGCACAGGCGGACGATAAACGTCCGGTCGAGCGCGACCAACAGGCGGTGAACTACCGCGAGACCGACCATATTCGTGCTTATTACGCCTCGCTGCGTGACTGACGGCGAACTGCCAGGAGATTTGCCATGCGTCTAACTCGCAAAACTAACACCCCTGCTGCCTCTGGGCTGGGTATTTCCCGTCGCCAGTTTCTGAAACGTACGGGCGTGGCCACCGGTGGCGTTGCTGCCGTCGGCTTTATGGGTGCGCCGATGATGCAGCGCACTGAAGCAGCCGATAAAACCCCAGTACTCGACTCCCCGGTAGAAACTAAACGCACCATTTGCTCCCACTGTTCGGTGGGCTGCGGTGTGTATGCCGAGGTACAAGAAGGTATCTGGACCAAGCAAGAACCCGCCTTCGACCACCCGATCAACCGTGGTGCTCACTGCGCGAAAGGCGCGTCGCTACGCCAGCACGGCCACTCCACTCGCCGCCTGAAGTACCCGATGAAGCTGGTGGCCGGTGAATGGCAGCGTATGGACTGGGACACTGCCGTCAACGAAATTGGCGACAAGCTGATTGAGCTGCGCGACGCTCACGGCCCCGACAGCGTTTACTGGCTGGGCTCGGCGAAGTTCAGTAACGAGCAGGCGTACCTGATGCGCAAGCTCGCCTCCATGTGGGGCACCAATAATACCGACCACCAGGCGCGTATCTGCCACTCCACTACTGTGGCGGGCGTTGCGAACACCTGGGGTTACGGGGCGATGACCAACTCGCTCAACGATATGCATAACAGTAAGGCCATCCTGTTCATTGGTTCTAACCCCAGTGAAGCCCACCCGGTGGCCATGCAGCATATTCTGATCGCAAAAGAGCGCAACAACTGCGAGATTATCGTGGCTGACCCGCGCTTTACCCGTACTGCGGCCAAAGCCAACAAGTACGTGCGTCTGCGTCCTGGCTCTGATGTTGCCTACATCTGGGGCTTGCTGTGGCACATCTTTGAGAACGGCTGGGAAGATAGCGAGTACATCAGCCAACGCGTTTACGGCATGGACGACGTGCGGGCAGAAGTCGCCCAGTTCCCGCCCAGCGTTGTAGAAGATATTACCGGCGTATCGGAAGCGGACATGTTCGACGTGGCCAAGCGCCTTGCCGACAATCGCCCCGGTTGTGTCGTGTGGTGTATGGGCGGTACCCAGCACACCACTGGTAACAACAACACCCGTGCCTACTGCATTCTGGAGCTGGCGCTGGGTAACATCGGTAAATCCGGTGGCGGTGCTAACATTCTGCGCGGTCACGATAACGTACAGGGTGCCACCGATTTAGGTCTGGGGTCTGATTCACTGCCGGGCTATTACGGCTTAGCTGAAGAAGCTTGGCAGCACTGGGCCAAAGTGTGGGATGTAGACTACGAGTGGTTGAAAGGCCGTTTCGATGACACCGAGTACGCCGACGGCAAGCCCATGTACTCCAGCGGTATTACCGTATCGCGCTGGGTAGATGGCGTGCTGGAAGAGGACGAAAACATCTCCCAGCGCACTGCGCTGAAAGCGATGTTCTACTGGGGCCACGCGGTTAACTCGCAAACCCGCGGCGTTGAAATGCAAAAGGCGATGCAGAAGCTTGAGATGATGGTCATCGTGGACCCTTATCCCACCGTTGCCGCTGTTATGCACGACCGCACCGACGGCGTTTACCTGCTGCCTGCCGCCACTCAGTTTGAAACCACCGGCAGTGTTACCGCCACCAACCGCTCTATTCAGTGGCGCGACCGCGTGATTGAGCCGTTGTTCGAATCAAAGCCCGACCATGAAATCATGTACCTGTTTGCCCGCAAGCTGGGCTTCGGTGATGAGCTGGTTAAGAACTTTGAAATGAACGGCGACGAGCCGCTGATCGAAGATATCCTGCGTGAAATCAATAGCGGCATGTGGACGGTAGGCTACACCGGCCAAAGCCCGGAGCGCCTGAAAGAGCACCAGCAAAACTGGCACACCTTTAGCTTTGAAAATCTGCGTGCCCAAGGTGGCCCCTCAGATGGCGACTACTACGGCTTGCCGTGGCCCTGCTGGGGAACGCCAGAGTTCCGTCATCCTGGCTCGCCCAATCTCTACGACACCAGTATTCCGGTGATGGAAGGCGGCATGGGCTTCCGTGCCCGCTTTGGTATTGAGCGCGATGGGGTGAACCTGCTGGCAGAAGGCTCGGCGCCGGTCGGTGGCGATATCGACGACGGCTATCCTGAGTTTAGCGACCAGTTGCTTAAAGACCTGGGCTGGTGGGATGACCTGACGGCTGAAGAGAAAGTGGCTGCTGAAGGTAAAAACTGGAAGACCGACTTCTCCGGCGGTATCCAGCGCGTTGCTATTGAACACGGCTGTGCCCCTTACGGTAACGCCAAAGCCCGCGCCGTGGTGTGGACCTTCCCGGATGCCGTTCCAAAGCACCGTGAGCCGCTCTACACCACCCGTCGGGATCTGGTTGAGCGCTACCCCACGTGGGACGATTTTGACTCCATCATGCGTCTGCCCACGATGTACAAAACCATTCAGGACCGCGACAACAGTGCGGACTACCCGATCATTTTGACCTCAGGTCGTTTGGTTGAGTACGAGGGCGGTGGTGAAGAGACGCGCTCCATGTCGTGGCTGGCTGAGCTGCAGCAGGAGATGTTCGTCGAGATCAACCCTGCCGACGCCAACGACATTGGTATCCGCGATGGCGACCAAGTATGGGTAGAAGGTGCCGAAGGCGGGCGGGTCAAGGTAAAAGCGTTGGTCACGCCCCGCGTTGATCGCAAAGTGGCGTTTATGCCGTTCCACTTTGGCGGTGTGTTCCAGGGCGAAAGTCTCCATGACCGCTACCCGGAAGGCACTGTTCCTTATGTGATTGGTGAGGCCGCCAATACCGCGACCACGTATGGCTACGACCCGGTGACACTGATGCAAGAGACCAAGTGCACCATTTGCCGTATTGAACGTGCCTAACCTACACCGCGCGACCTGACCTGACAGCATGCCGGTGCGGCAACGTCCGCATCGGCAAGAGGAGAACACCATGGCTCAAATGAAATTTATGTGTGACGCCGAGCGCTGCATCGAGTGCAACGGCTGCGTCACTGCCTGTAAGAATGCCAACGACGTCGAGTGGGGCATTCAGCGCCGCCGCGTGGTCACTCTGAACGATGGCGAAGCGGATGAGATGTCGATCTCTGTCGCCTGTATGCACTGCGACGACGCTCCTTGTATGGCGGTTTGCCCCACTGACTGCTTCTACAAAACTGACGACGGCATCGTACTGCACGATAAAGACCTCTGCATTGGCTGTGGTTACTGCCTGTACGCCTGCCCCTTTGGCGCGCCGCAGTTCCCCCAGCAGAACGCCTTTGGCGAGCGCGGCAAGATGGACAAATGCACCTTCTGTGCTGGCGGCCCCGCAGAAACCAAAGAAGAGGAGTACCAAAAGTACGGCTCTAACCGCATCGCAGAAGGCAAGCTGCCGCTGTGCGCTGAAATGTGTTCTACCAAAGCGCTGCTGGCCGGTGACGCGCAGGATGTCGCCGATATCTTCCGTCAGCGTGTGGTACACCGTGGCCATAAAGATGGAGCATGGTCGAACAATCCTCAGGCTAGCACTGACAACCTTGCCTACGATGCTGCCCGTAAAGGGTAAGGAGGCGTGTCATGACAACGTTGACCATGACAACTGCACAGGTGCCCTCACGGGCACCTAGCTGGCGACAACGCTGCTGGCGTTTATGCCTAATGTTGGTGCTGCTGGTAGCAAGCCTTGGGGTGACCCAGCTTGCCGTTGCACAAGCAGACCCAAACCGCGAAATGACCACCGCTGCGCCCGGCATTACCGCCGAGCAGTGGCGTCAGGTGCGCAGCGGAGAAACCGGGCCGAACTATCGTGATTCACGTCATGAGAGTAACTACAACCTGATCAACGCTAGCGGTGAAACGTGGCGGATTCTGCGCAACCGTTGGGTGTCTCCGTTTGGTTTAATTGCCGTCTTAGGCATGGCCAGCGTGATTACCCTGTTTTACCTCGTCATTGGGCGCAAGCACCTGGATGAGCCGCGCACAGGTCGTAAGCTGTTTCGCTGGTCGCTGTTTATGCGCTCGCTGCACTGGACAGTGGCCACCCTGTTTATCACGCTAGCGCTGACGGGACTCAACTTGCTGTATGGCAAGTTTGTCTTCCGCACGCTGTTTGGTGATGCGGTGTGGGCATGGATGATTTCGGCCTCTAAAGTGTTGCATAACTACTTAGGTCCAATGTTCGGCATTCTGCTGATTGTGCTGCTAGTGAAATTGTTAAAAGACAATATCCCGAAAAAGCACGACCTACAGTGGTTTAAGCAAGGCGGTGGTCTTGTCGGCAAAGGCCACCCGGATGCTGGTTTTGCCAATGGTGGTGAAAAAGCCTGGTACTGGCTGCTTGCCACTGCAGGGTTGATCGTAGTTGCCAGCGGTTTTGTGCTTGATTTCCCTAACTATGGACAAGGGCGCGACACCATGCAGTGGGCCAATATCATCCACGCTGTGGGTGCTTTGGGTCTCACCGCCGTTGCGCTGGGGCATATCTACATCGGTACCGTAGGTACTGAAGGTTCATTAGAAGGCATGACCACTGGCTACGTCGACGAAACTTGGGCCAAAGAGCACCACAATCTGTGGTACGAAGAGGTCAAGGATCAAGCCATCAGCGAAGAAGAGCTGGCGGCGCGTAAAGCGGGCGGTAGCAGCGAGCCTTCAACAGCCAAGCCAAGCTGATTCGTGTTATCGAGCCAATCGATAGTGTGAATGGATAGTGTGAACGCCCTTTGACACCGCCTTCGGGCGGTGTCTTTTGTTATGCTGCACTTCAATGATTTTTGAGAGAGGAATCACCATGTCGACATTTGATGAACTGGATGCGACCACCCGTACCGAGCTTGAAGCCGCTGCGTTTCGCCGCTTGCTCAAGCATCTGGACGACAATAAAGATGTGCAGAACATCGACCTGATGATTCTGGCCGACTTCTGCCGTA
Source organism: Vreelandella lutescens (assembly GCF_014640815.1). Taxonomy (GTDB): domain Bacteria; phylum Pseudomonadota; class Gammaproteobacteria; order Pseudomonadales; family Halomonadaceae; genus Vreelandella; species Vreelandella lutescens. Next base: position 490,961 of record NZ_BMHM01000004.1, read on the forward strand.
ACTGCCTCTCGAAATGGCTAGTGACCGCCGCCGATGAGCGTGGCACTGCGCTTGAAATGGACGCCGCCCGTGAGTACGTCTATGGCATGCCCTACAGCGAGTGGAAAGCTCATCACCAGGGTGAGGCAACGCCAGAGCAGCTAGCCGCCCTTGATGCTCGTCAAGCCAACAAGAAGGCCAACGCCCAGGCCGAGAGCAAGCATAAGGAGTAACGCATGGACGCCATGGAAGCGCTAAATATTGCGGTGCTCACCGTCTCAGACACGCGCACGGAAGAGACCGACCGCTCGGGCCAGTCGCTGGTGCAGCGGCTGACTGACGCGGGCCACCGCTTGGCGGATAAGCGTATTGTGCCGGATGACGTGTATCAAATCCGTGCGGTGGTGGCTCAGTGGATTGCTGACCCCAGCGTGCAGGTGGTGCTGACCACCGGCGGCACTGGGTTTACCGGGCGTGATTCCACACCAGAAGCGGTTTCGGTGCTGCTGGATAAGCGTATCGAAGGGTTTGGGGAGCGCTTTCGCCAGCTCAGCGGCGATGAGATTGGCAGCTCTACGATTCAGAGTCGCGCGCTGGGCGGCTTCGCTAATGCCACCGTGGTGTTCTGCCTGCCAGGCTCTACCGGTGCCTGCCGTACCGGCTGGGACGGCATTCTGGCTGAACAGCTCGATAGTCGCCATAAGCCCTGCAACTTTGCCAATCTGGTGATCCCTGGCCGGGGGCAGCATGGCTGACTTACAGCCGATTGAATCGGCGCTGGAGGCGCTGCTGGCCGACGTGACGCCGCTCTCTGCCGAGCAGGTCGCCTTGAAGGACGCCGCTGGCCGCGTGCTGGCCGAACCGGTAACGGCCACGCTGGACGTTCCGCCGTTTGATAACAGCGCCATGGATGGCTATGCGCTGCGCGCTATGGATGCAGGTAAGCGGCTGCCGATTAGCCAGCGGATTGCTGCAGGCGATACCGCGCAGCCACTGGCCGAGGGTACCTGCGCGCGGATCTTCACCGGCGGCCAGATCCCCGCAGGTGCCGACTGTGTGGTGATGCAGGAGCGGGTTGTCCAAGAGGAAGGCGAGGCGCTGATGCCAGCGGATGTGCCGGAAGGCGACAACGTTCGCTTACAGGGCCGCGATGTGCGCCAAGGCGACCTGCTGCTCAACGCAGGCGAGCGCCTGGAAGCCGCCGCGCTGGGGCATTTGGCAGGGCAAGGCATCACTCATGTGAGCGTACGCCGTCGCCCACGGGTGGCGCTGCTTTCCACCGGTGATGAAATCGTTGACCCCGGCACGCCGTTGAAACCAGGGCAGCTGTATAACTCCAACCGCCCCATGCTCAAGCGGCTGCTGGAGACGTTCGGTGCTGAGGTAGTGCAGTTGGTGAGTGTGCCCGATGACTATGCCCAAACGGTCGCACTGTTAAGCCATGCGGCGGCTGAGGCGGATGTGGTGGTGAGCACGGGCGGCGTCAGCGTTGGCGAGGAGGATCACGTCAAAGCGGCGCTGGAATCCCTTGGCCAACTTGATATGTGGAAGCTGGCGATTCGTCCCGGCAAGCCGTTAGCACTGGGCCGCCTGCCCCGTGACGATGGCAGCCAAGCTCGGTTTGTGGGGCTGCCGGGTAACCCGGTGTCTGGGTTTGTGGGCGCGTGGCTGTTTCTGCGCCCGCTGATGGGGGCGCTATTGGGCTGTCCTGCGCTGGCGTCGCTTCCGTGCTTAACAGCAAAGGCAACCTTCGCCACCGACACCGGCCCGCGCCAGCACTATATGCGGGTGGCGCTGCGCTTTACCGCCAAAGGCATTGAGGCCGATGCCTTTGATGACCAAAACTCGGCGGTGCTCTCTTCGTGTATTGCTGCCGATGCGCTGGCGGTGATTGACCCACATAGCCAGGTGGAGAAGGGCAGTCTGGTACGCTGCTTATGGTTAGCCAACTGAATGATGGGCGTTTGGGGGGCTCATTCGTGCGCCGTCGAGTAACAGTGTGAGCGAGTTCTCTTCCATTGCGACACCGCAGAGCGCCGGATGGTGGGTGCGAGCAGACAGTAGCGCTGGAAGCGGAAAGAGCACGGCACTGGATAGCTGAATGATGTCACTGTCGCCGGGAATGCCAAGCTGCCACGGGCCATGCGCATCGTGGAGTGTGAGCCAGCGCGTTGGTCGGCTAGGCGGCTTGAGCAGCAGGGTCTCCATGTCCGTGTGACGAGGGTGAAGGGTTGCGCTATCAATGCGCTTTACGTGGCGCGCTTCCACCGCCCATCGATAGCCGCCAGCATAAAAGCAGACGCAGGTGACGTAGTTCACGGCCTAGCCCAGCCCCTGTTGGTACGCCTGAAAGAGCGCGTCCGGGTCAAGTAGCGCCGTTGCGCGCTGTTCATCGTCTGCTTGCCATAGCGCGCTCACGTAGGGGCGCAGTGTGCTGGTCAGCGTTTCTGGAGGTACCTTTAAGGCACTGATAGGCAGCTCGCAAACGTCCTCAAGACGGTCGATACGTACCGCGCTGCGTAAGCCAGCGCCTTTCACCATTAACAGCATGCCCTCCCCCTGGGAAATGGGCAGGCCGAGCAGTGGCTGAAGTGTGATCAGCGACTCAATATTGCCGCGCAGGTGAATGACCCCTTCAGTAGAGGAGGGGAGGCCAGGCACAAAATAAACGGGCGTGTCGCCTTTCAATATTTCACTGACGGAATGGCCAGGGAGCGCGAATGGCTGGCCCGATAGCTGAAAGAGCACCACCTGTTGGCTCGGCTCGTCCACATCGACAATCGTTAAGTCGTCGTTGCGTTCGCTGAGCGCTTGTTTAAAGGTGATGCCCTGTGACTCAGAGTCGGGCCGTGGGGAATCCGTCATCGTCCTGCTCCGTGCTAGTGACTACCTGGTTACGCCCCTGATGCTTGGCGCGATAGAGCGCTTGGTCTGCGCTTAGGCGCAGCGACTCTGTCGAAGGCTGGATGGGGAAGCTGCTGATCCCTGCGCTAAAGGTACAGCGAAAATGTGCTCCCCCCGCGTGAAAGTCGACCTGAGCAAAGTCATGACGAAGCCCGTCGATCAGCTCGCTGGCCCGTTCGTCGCTGACGCCTTTCAGCAGCACCACGAACTCCTCCCCCCCATAGCGGCCAATAATATCTGACATGCGCAGGCGGGTTTTTAACAGCCTGGACAGGGTGATAATGACCTGATCACCGGCCAAGTGCCCGTGGGTATCATTGACCGCTTTGAAATGGTCAATGTCGATCATCGCCATGGCATGCTGGGTGTTATCGCGGTGAGCCTGAGCCAGCGCTTTACTGATTAAGTCGGTGGTGGTGCTGTGGTTATACAGCCCGGTCATGCTGTCGCGGGTCATCAGCGAACGCAGCAAGCGCAAGCGCTCGGCCCGCAGCTGGACTGCGGATACCAACTCTTCAGGCACCACTGGCTTGGTGATAAACGCCTCGACCCCTGCGGTCATCGCCGAGAGCTGTTTCTGGCTGTCGGTTTCACTGGAGAGGTAAATGATCGGCAGACCCACGTGTTCCGGCTGTTGGCGAATAATGTTAGCCAGTTCTTCCCCCGAGCAGACGGGCATATACACATCCACCAGCAGCAAGTCTGGGCTAAAGCGCTCCAGCGCGGTTAAGGCATCTGATGGGTGGTTAACCTGTTGTACCACCATGCCCGCTTGCTCTAACAAGAGCGCGTGGTAGGCCGCGACTTCTGGCTCATCATCCACGACCAAGACGCGTAACGGCTCATCATCGAGTGGGGTTGTCAGCTCATCGACTGCCAACATCAAATCCAGGGGCTTCACCGGTTTTGTAAAGTAGCCGTTACAGCCCGCTCGCACAGCGCTTAGTCGCGAGTGAAAATCGCCATGGGCAGAAAGCACAATAGCGGGTAGTCGCTCGCCGGTCAGTTTATTGAGGCTAGTGAGTGTCTCGGTGCCTGCCGTGTTCCCTTGAGGAAACTGGACATCCATAATAATTGCGTCAGGACGACGGCTAATCACCGCATTAAAGAAGGCGTCAGTATCTTCAAAGTGGACCACTTCATGTCCGAAGCAGCGCAGATGGTGCAGAAGTTGGCCGACTTGGTCCGGCTCATCATCGCACAAGTAAATTAAACGCTGGCGCTTGCTGCGGGTTTTGATCGGCGTTGGGGCAAATTCGACGCTGTTGAGGGCTGCCAAAGCGCGCTGTTGGCCAGGCAGAGATTGCAGTCGCTGCTGCTCTTCTGCCAGTTGAACAAACACTCGCTCAATGACGTGGGCGGAAGGCGTCGGCTCGTTGAGGGCGGTTTCACCCTGGTCGGCAAGCAGCGCAATTCGCTCAAAGCCCAATGAGCGCCCGGTACCCTTTAAGCTGTGGAAAAACCGATGCAGCTCTGGCCCAAGGCGGGCTTCTGCCTCTGTTGACGCACGGCTCTGTTGCCACTGCTCGGTGATATGCTGCAAACGAGCGGGCAGTTGTTCGATGAACCGCTGGCGCAGCTGATTAAGTTTATCGTGCAGCGAAGGAGCAGAGGGTGACATCAGGCTACCTGTGCGAGTGGGCGAGCAGTACGAAGAGCATCAATCCGCATGGGGCTACTCACCGACCGCTTGGGCAACAGCGTGCCCGAGAGAAGTGTCCAGCGCTGCGTCTTTTTGCAGGCAAGCGCTAAGCCCTGGCGTTTGGCGCAGCGTTTCATCTGGCGTGTCGCCTGTCAGCAAAATAAACGGCAGCGTGACACCCTGCTCGCGCAGCATATTCAGTAGTTCAATGCCACTCACCAGAGGCATGTGCATGTCGCTGACAATCAGCGCAATAGTGTCATGAGCATCCAACTGGCTGATGGCTTCCATGGCATCATTCGCCAACAGGACATCGTAGCCCTGAAATTCTAATAATGCGCCGATCATTTCCCCAGCTAGTGGGTCGTCGTCTACGACCAAGATTCGCATGGTAATCCTCTAGTCGGGAGGCCTAGCCCAGCAGGGCTTTCAGCGTCTCCACTAAGTTGTTTTGATCAAAGCTGCCTTTCACAATATAGGCATCGGCACCGACTTCCATGCCGCGCTGGCGGTCGGCCTCTTTTTCACGCGAGGTGATAATAATAATCGGCTTATGACGATAAAGGTCATTTTCGCGCAGTCTCGCGGTCAGCGCAAAGCCATCCATCACGGGCATTTCAACGTCGGTGAGTACCGCATCGAAGGTTTCAGCGAGCGCTTTGTTCAAGCCATCGCGGCCATTCTCCGCTAGCGTCACCTGATACCCCCAGGCTTCCAGCACGTCTTTTTCGATCTCTCGGGTGTTGAGCGAGTCATCCACGACCAGCACGCGGTGCTGCTTATCAGTGGGCTCAGCGCCACTCATCACCGGGTGAGCATGGCGCTTGGCGCGCTCTAGCAGCGCTGGCACATGCAGCAAGCTGACCAGCGCATTGCGCCCCTGGGAGACCATGCCGGAGACCAGCGGTAAATAGCGCAGATGCTCTGGCAGCGGTTTAATCACCATGTCGCGCTCATCGACCAGAGCATCCACAATGAGAGCCAGTTTTTGCTGGCGCTGATGAACCACCAATAGCAGCACGTTAGTGGGCGGCGTTGGGGAACTGGGCAGCTCTAATAGCTCTGCTAGGTTCACCACAGGAACGAACTCGTTGCGTAAAATAAGCGTCGGCTGTCCGGCGGCGTCTATGAAATTTTCCGTTGGGCACTCCACTAGCTCTGCGACATGTGGGGCGGTAACGCCTAAGATGGTTTGCCCGCTTTTAACGAGCAGTACCCGCATCATGGCAAGCGACAGCGGCAGTCGAAGTGTAAAGCGGGTTCCTTTGCCCGGGTCGCTTGCCAGCTGAATATCGCCGCTAAGCTCGTCCATCATGGTGCGTTTGACCACGTCCATGCCAACGCCGCGCCCCGAGAAATCAGTAATCATGGTCTTGGTTGAGAAACCGGGGAGAAAGATAAGTTCTAACGTTTCCTGCTCACTCAGTGCTAAGAGCTGCTCCTCAGTGAGCAGCTGTTTGGCCAGCGCTTTTTGACGCACCGCCTCCAAGTGAATCCCCGCGCCATCGTCGCGCATTTCCACCACCACCCAGCTACCATCTTGCCACGCTTCTATGACCAGCAGCCCTTTGGGCGATTTGCCAGCGGCTTGTCGCTGCTCAGGGGTCTCTAAACCGTGATCCAGGGCATTACGCAATAGATGAATCAGCGGGTCTGACAGCCGGTCAATGAGCTGGCGATCTAACTCAATTTCGCTGCCCCGCACCCGGCAGTTTACGCGCTTACCTAAGGAGTGAGCCAGCTCTCGGGCCATCTGGGCCAGCGGGTCAAAGACCACGCTCAGAGGCAGCATCCGCATCTGTAGCGCGCGTTCGTGCAGATCGCTCATCAGGGCGTCATGGCTGAGTACGCTATCTTTAAATTCACGACTAAACGCATGCAAGGTGCCTCGATGCTCATCAGGTAGCGACGTTTCTAAGCTTCTCTCCAAGCCTTGCGCCTGCTCCACCAAACTATGCAAGTGATGGTGTCCTGAGAGCACCTCCCCCATGAGACGAATGACATCATCCAGACGGTCCATACGGACACGAACGGTATCGCTTAATGCCAGCGTTGCGCTGGTGGTTTTTTCTGTGGGCTCGTTATCGCTTGCTACCACCGCCTGAACGGTGGGTGGCAGGCGCTCAGGCGTGGTGGGCGATTCAGTATCGGGCTGATCCGGAATAGGCTCGGCAACGACCTCTACAGCGGTATTTGAGGCAGCCGCTTCCAGCGCTTGGCAAAGGGCTGGGTCTGCGTCAGCAAGGGCTTCCGGAGCAGCTCCTTGAGCGAGTTGGCTGACGAAATCGGCCAGCGCGTCGGTGGCTTCATACAGTAGGCTGATGCTGGCAGGAGAGGGCGTTTGGCTGCCATCACGAAAGGCGCTGAGCAGTTCTTCCGTGCTGTGGGCAACCGCTGTAATGGGCGCAAGCTTGAGCATCCGAGAAGAGCCTTTCAGCGTATGCGCGGAACGAAACAGCTCATTAATACGCTCTTTATCAGCCTCTCCCTGCTCCAGAGCGCTGACACCTGCGCGTAAGCGGGGAAGATGATCTGCGGCCTCTTCCACAAACCGCTGAATAAAACGACGAATATCCAGTGCCATTAGCCCACTCCCTGTGCGGCGGTTTGCTCAGCGGCGTAGCGTTTTGCCAAAAAGCAGGCATCACCAGGCGGTAGCGGCGGCGGGATCGCTTTCAGGCCGCCGCTGGATTGGGGCGATGCTTCCAGCAGACGCACCACGGCGGCATAACCCCGCTGTCGCTGGGTGGGGTTGTCGGGCAATTCGCCTTGTCGCAGCAGCTCCGCTTGGTAAAAATGCGCAGGCCAGCACTCGGGAGCAACGTAAAGTGCACGTTTAAAGCAGTCAAACGCTTGCTGGGGTTGCTGCTGCCAGCGCGCCACTAAACCTGTTAACAGCAGCGCATCAACGCTCCAGGGGTCATTAGCCAGTAGCGGTTCAAGCAGCTGGTTGGCGTCGCTGAAGCAGTTCTGGTTAAGCGCCTCCAGCGCCTGCTGTAGCTGCTCGTGCGTCGTGTTTAGCGATGGGCTGGGTGTATCTTGCTGAGCAACCGCTGGAAGGGGCATCTCTATACAGGTGCTGGTGCTGGGTAGCTCGCTGGTATAGGCGTCGTGATCCGTGTGAAACGTTGAGGGTGGCTTCCTGGCTGAATCGGGGGCTGTCGGCGGCGTGTCGGCTTGAAAATAGAACACCCCTTGGTCATCTCGGAGGGAGAATACGCCTAAATCATTCCCTAACGTCTCGGTAACGCCGCACAGTAAAATACCGTTAGGTGCCAAGAGCTGCTTCAGCTGGCGCTGGATGGTACGGCGCGTTGCTTCATCAAAGTAGATCGAGACATTGCGGAATAGAATGACATCAAACGGGCCGCCCACCGGGTGCTCGGTGGTGGCCAGTAGGTTCAATGAGCGAAACGCGACCCACTGACGGAGCGTGTCGATAAGTTGAAAACTGCGCCCAACGGGTGTGAAAAAACGCTCTTTGAGCGCTGGATGAAGGGCGCGAAACGCCATGCCGCTATAGAGGCCCGTCTGGGCCTTCATCAGCACCTGTTGATCAACATCGCCACCGGTAATCTGAAAAAGCGTTTGTGCTCGGTCTCCGTAGCGCTCCAGTAGTGCCATGGCCACACTGTAGGGCTCTTCTCCTGAGGAGCAGCCGGCGCTCAGCAAACGCAGCGGCCCGCCTTTATCTGCCAAGCGACGGGGCAAATGGGTATCGACCAGCCAGTGAATAGCCTCAGGCTCTCGAAAAAAGTAGGTTTCGTTGACCGTTAGCTGGCTGATAAAACGGTCAAACAGCGCGTTGTCTTGAGCTAAACGCGCTAAGAGCAATTCGCTGTTGAGCGTGCCCATTTCGGCTTGTAGGGCATCGACTGCCCGTATCAGGCGTGCTTCTGCGAGGCCTTCGAGATGTAGCCCACAGCGTTGATGCACCCACTGTTTAAACGGTGTCAGCGAGCTCATTGCGGCTCCCGCCAGGGGGAGGGCGTGAAGCGCACCTCACGCAGCAGGCGAGCCGGGAGTTCGTCTAACCCCATTACTTGTTGTACTACGCCTGCGTTCACTGCTTCTTGATTCATGCCGTAGATCACCGAGCTTGCTTCATCTTGTGCCAGGGTGGTGCCACCTGCGAGTTGAATTGCCCGCAGCCCGCTAACGCCGTCGCGCCCCATCCCGGTCAGGATGACCCCAATACTATCGGTGCCGTAAATGCTCGCGACGCTGTGTAGCAGGGCATCGCAGCTAGGGTGATACAGCGCATCGGATGGACTTGGCGTTAGTAGCAAGCGGTGTTGGGCCGTCACGCCCACTTGGCTCTCAGGAGGAGAGAGATAGATATGACCAGGCAGTATTCGCTCGCCACTGTGGGCGACGCTGACGGGCAGTGCACACAGTGAACTTAGCCAAGTGGCCATGCCATCGATAAACCCTGGGCTAATATGTTGCGCAATGAGAATCGGGGCAGGAAAGCCTTTGGGCAGCTTACTAAGCAGCCGTGCCAGCGCCTGAGGGCCACCGGTGGAACAGGCGATACCCACCACATGCTGAAAGCCCCGAGATGTGTTGGGGCAGGGCGTTGCCACTGGCAGCCTCACCGGTGCCGGGGTCGGAGCGGCCGATGTACGGCGACGTAGACGAGTGATCACGGACACCCCAGACAGCAGGCGGACACGGGCCAACAGCCGCTCTGCATCGTCATCATCTAGGCCGGGCTTGGGCAGCACTTCCAAAGCGCCAACTTCCAACGCTTGATACGCGGTTTGGGCGTCCGAACGGTCACTAATGACGACGATCGGCACCCCTTTTGTGTACATGATCTCTTCAATCGCGCTGAGCCCATCCATCACCGGCATGGTTAAATCCATGGTGATAAGCTGAGGGGCCAGCCGCTTGGCCATCTCGACGGCCTCCTGGCCATTCGTGGCTTCGCCCACAATCTCGATATCGCCATCACGGGTAAGTATTTCGCGTAATACTTCCCGCGCTAACTGACTGTCGTCCGCCATCACTACCCGAATTACACTCATTGAAGCGTCCTCAGGAGGGGCGTTGTTTATGATGTTGGGGGGCAGGTTCGTGCTGCTGATCGAGGGTGAACTCTTGTACGAGCGCATTCAGTTCGGCAGACATCAGCACCATATCCTGGCTAATTTCCGTGATGCTACGCACGGAGTGAGCGTTGCGTGCACTGGCGGTATCGATGTCCCTAAGCGCGATGACGACCTGGTTGCTGGCGGTTTTTTGCTGCTGTGTGGAGAGTGAAATTTGCTGGGCAGCACTGCTGGTTTGGCTAGCCGCTTTTAAAACGGCTTCCAGGTCTTGGGTGGTGCTAATGCTTGCCTCAACGCCTTGCTCGATAGACGTAGCTCCTTTTTCGGAGGCCACCACCAGGCGGTTAATCGCCTGCTGAATATCGTCGGTGTGTCCTTCGATCTCATGAGTGGAGTCGGTCACGCTATCGGCCAAGCGGCGTATCTCATTGGCCACTACAGAAAAACGTCGGCCGGACTCCCCTGCGCTAGAGGCTTCTAGTGCCGCATTAAAAGCAATCAGCTTGGTTTGGGCGGCCAGTGTATTGATCAGCTCCATCACTTTACTGATCTGTTTGGACTTCGCGCCCAAGGTCATGATTTCCGTTAGGCTCTGTTCGCTGTCGCTGCGAATATCCTGCATTTTCGCCTGCAGTAGCTGCATGGCGGTGCTGCCTTTGCGGCTACGCTCCAGGGTTTGGTTGGCCACATCCACTACCGACTGTGAATGGTCAGCAATTTGCGTGGATGACGTGGAGAGCTCTTCCATTGTGGAAGTGATTTCGGCTACAGAAGAGGCCATTTCTTCCACCGAGGCCGCCATGGTTTGGTTGGCCTCATGGCGAATGTCGCCACCTTGAATGCCAGACAGCCCCGCTGTTTGCGCTAAGCGGTCGGCGACCTGAGTCAGCGCAAGCGCGTTGGTAGAGACGGCAGCGATAGCGCGCGAGAGCCGTTCCAGCAGCTGATTAGTTTGGTCAGCAAGGTCACCGAGCTCAGCACGGTCATCGGTTTCCACACGGCGAGAGAGGTCCAGGCTGTGGGTGATCTCTTTCAGCTGGCGCTGAAAACGGGTGAGTGGTCGAATCAGGCTGCCGGTTAACGGGTAGAGAAGAATCAGCCCTGCGATCAAAATCAGCAGGCCCAGCTCAATAGAGGTTAAGAAGCGGTCGCGAATACTCGTGGTGTACTCCTCTTTGGAGACTTCCACCATGAGAAAGCGCTGTAGCTCAGGTAGCCAGCGCGTAGTGACGAAATAGCGTTGACCGTCGCGCTCTATTTCTCTGACGCGAAGCTCGCTGTCAGGGCGTAGCAGGGTGTCCGTTTCCTGGGCTTGTAGTTCTGAAATGTTCGTTTCGTTGCTAGTGATCAAAAATGCGCCTTCAGCGCTTAAGATCGATGCTCGCCCGGTTTCGCCTAGGCGGTAATCCTTAATGAGCTGAGCCATGCGTGATAGGTTAAGTCCTGCACCCGCGACCACCACCGGCAACCCATTAGCCGCGTTTTCATCCCCACGAAAGTTAACAAATACAAAGGCCTCTTCAGGAGAAAAATTGTCGCTGTCTAAATTGAGATTGTGCCCGACGTTGCTATCGATGAACTGATAGTACCAATCATCATCCCCGCCTGACCGCTGTAACGGGCGCTGTAAAAATTCGCCGTCACGGTATTGAAAGTAAACGCTGCGCCCTTGGGCTTGAGCCGCGATAAATAAGAGTTCGGTATCTAGCTGATGCATCAGGCGTTCTAGGTAGCGCGCTATATCGGGCTGCTGGGCATCAGGAAAGCCATTTTGTACCCACTGCTCAATAAAATAGCTGTTGGCCAACCCTTCAGACACCGCCAAGGCGGGGCTTAAACGCAGGTTGATACGGTTAGCGAGACCTTCTACTTGGGCAGGAAGCTCGACGTTCAGCAGGTTGTCCAGACGTGCCTGGCTATGTGTGCGTGCTTGTAAGTACAGCGCCAAGAGCATGGCCAGGGCCAGCACCGTGCCGAACGAGATAAACAGTCGTAGCCGTAATGGCAGGGATTTCCAGCGCGCTGTCATTATCGCTATTGCTCCAAGTGAGACGAAAACTCTAGTAAAGAGGGTGAGATCTACTACGCTTTTGAGCGGCGCATTAAGTCATTACCAACTAAGGCATGATAGCAACGATTTCAGCGGCTTTTAGGGGGAGTGTCTACTATTTACACCAACGCTTTTCCGGCGCAATGAATTTCTTTGTACAAACGTTGTTCATAAGCTCATATGTGAGCCAATATTTTGACAAAAGTGATACATGCAAGTAGCCTATTACCCAAATGGAACGATGATTTGCTAAGGAAGCATCATGTTGTCACTGACCTCACCCACCATTCTTACTGTGTTACGCGGTATTTCATCCCGTTTCAGCAGTAGCCAGAGCGATATGCTTCCTGCTGCAGGTACGCCTGAGCGAGATAGCTTTGTGTACGCGGTAAAAAACTTCTTTGGATTAACAGACGATGTTGTGCTGTCTGATTCATCGATTACGTTAGAAGAGTGGGCTGATGCGTTAAGTGAGTGCGGTGGTATAACGCATCTCCATCTGTTCGAGCATGCTGAAGGTGGAGCGTTTAGCCATCAGTTACAGCGCCAGCATCGCTATAGTGAAGCCTCGCTGATGCAGGAAGCAGAGGCGTTGAAAACGCTGCTCGTCGGCGATGCTCAACCCAGCCGCACCGTGGTGAGCTGGCTGTCGGCGCAGAGCGCTACGGGGTTCATGCTGGGAGCGCTATTGCCGCAACTAGCCAATTGGCAGTCCCGTTCGCTGTTTGACCATGCCAACGCGCTATGGGAGCTCAATGCGGGCGACATTATGGTCACCAGCGAAGATCGCTGGCGTCAATTAGCGCAGCGGTTGCCCTCGTTGCCGATGAATATGACGGCCGTAGCGACATCTCCATTAGATAAGCACACCTACCGTGCGCTATTGGCGAAAGGCGTTGCTCATATTATTGAACTGCACTGTCAGCCAGGTTTTGGCATTTTGGCAGCGCGACGCTCCCGGCAGGCCCCGTTCGAACTACTGTCGCACTGGCATCCAACCGAGAGCGACGACTACCTGCTGAAGCTGATCAAGGGTGCTGTTCCTGAAGAGGTGCAGTTAGTTCGACGCTTGCGCTGGGTAGGCGCACGCCACTTTCTGCCGAGCGATGGTGCTGAGACGTTTGAACAACGTTCGCTTGCGATTGAAAGCGGCTTGCTAAGTGAGTCTCCTGCATGGCGTGTGCCCTTTCACGACGCTCGGCCTGGGGCAAGCGCTGCTTAAGTAGCGCATAGCCAAACAACCGATCTATAAAATGGCGTGGGGAATAAAGCACGACGTATCTTTAGTAATACGCCCCACGTCTTCTCGAATGCCCATACCGCAGGCGCGGTCGCCTACTACCCAGCTGCCTATCAATGCGTGTTTGTCACCAAAGCGCGGCAGTGGGTGGTACGCTTGGCGTATCCATGGGCTATCGGTGTAAGGCCCGCCTACACTTTCTTGCTGCCCAGTTGGCGTTACCAAACTGATATTGCTCCCTTCCCGTGAGAAAAACGGCTTGCGCACCCAGCCTGGATCCAGCGGCGAGTGGATGTCTTTCTCAAAAAATGCCGGCAGCAGATTCGGGTGCCCTTCAAACTCTTCCCACAGCAGCGGCAAAATTCCCTTGTTGGAAAGTACGGCTTTCCAGGGTGGCTCAAACCAGTGGGTGTTGAGCTGCGTCACTGCCTCACCAAATTCTTCTACCGCCATCTCCTCCCACGGGTAGAGCTTAAACAGCGCGGTGATGGGTTGGTCGTCTAGATCAACAAAGTGCTCGACTCCCTGCGCAACGCCAATGTCTTCGATGTAAATAAACGGCGCCTGTAAGCCTGCCTGCAGGGCGATATCCTGCAAGTAGCTAACCGTGGCGCGCTCCTCGTCGCTGCCTTTTACACAGGAGAAGTAGAGGGTGCGGTTTTCCAAGCGGTCGCCCAGATGCGCCATGGCATTGAGCAGGCGCTCTTGAATCGAGTTGTACTGGTCGGCATGGCGGGGCAGGATGCCTTGCTCAATGGCCTGCTCCAGCCATACCCACTGGAAAAAGCCCGCTTCATAAAGCGAGGTGGGCGTGTCGTAATTCAGCTCTAAAAGCTTCGCGGGGCCGTTGCCAGAATAGGCAAAGTCCATGCGCCCATAGAGCGGCGGCTGCCCGGTTCGCCAGGAGTGGTGGATGATGTCCCACATATGCTCAGGAATCGCGAGGCGCTGCATTAAGGCATTGGAATGGCAGACCTTATCGACCAGCTCCATACACATCTCGTGCAGGGCTTCGGTAGGCGCTTCGATCTCTTGCTCCACCTGCTCCAGGGTAAACTGGTAGTAGGCGTTCTCTTTCCAGTAAGGTTCGCCATCAATGGTATGGAAGTGAAACCCCAGCTCTTTGGCCAGGGTTTTCCATTGCGGGCGTTCAGGAACGTTGATTCGCAGCATAGCGGCTCCGCAACGAGTGGCTAGGATCCCCAAGAGGCAGAGCGTGTACCCAGGCCGCGCCGAGTGGCCGCTTGGCGGCTTTGTACCACGGAGCTGCGCATGGCGTCATTACGCTGATTAACGCGCTGGGTTGCTTGGCTGGTGGCCGTGTTCCAGTTGCCCTGGTTTTGGCGGTTGCGATAGACCGGCTCTTGGTACACGCGCTCAAACGAGCGCCCTCGGCTGGTGTTCGCCAGCATATTGCCGACCATATAGCCCATCATAGCGGGCATAAACCAACCCCCGCCGCCGCCCGAGGCCTGGGCTTGCTCGTCGGTGGGTGCCGCGCAGGCCCCTTCGCCGTGTTCGGCTTCGCAGGCTTCCAGGGTATCGAAGCGCGGCACAGACTCCAGAGAGGCATCGTAGGCCTCCTCGCAGGCGCTGCGGGTGTATACGTTGGCCGCCACGCAATCTTCAACGCTTTGAAAGCTTTGCGGCTCATCAAAGCGCACGTCGGTTAAGTGCTCATCTTCCGCTGGCTGGGTGCAGGCGGTTAAGCCAAAGGCACTGGCTCCCATCATCGCAAGTGATAGGCGCGCGCTGCGTTTGCGGCGTGGCAGGTGAGTAGGGTGAGTCTGCTTTTCCATCATGGCGCTCCGTTACCAGGTCATTGAGGCCGCGTTAATCAAGCCCACGGCAATCGAGATGCTGCCCACCAGCGTGCCGTAAGCCTGATGACCTTCGGTGATGTGCTGGGACAAACTCTCTCCCTGACGGCGCAGGAACAGTTTCAAGCCAAAGAACGTGGCGATTTGTACGCCGAAGGCCACCACGCCCCACAGAATAAAATCGATATAGCTAATGGAGTGAGCCATGGCGCTGTAAAGCGGCAGGGTAAAACCCAAGATAGAGCCACCGTAGGCGGTGGCTGCCGCCGCATTGCCTGCTCGAATCAGCGCCCACTCATGGTGGGGCGTCAGGCGGCTATAGCAGTACATAAAGGCCACCAGCAGCGCGAGCGCGCCCAGCAGGTAGGCGAAGAAAGACGGTAATCCCTGTAAATAGTGCAGCATGGCGATGGGCATCCTTGTAGTTAATGACGTGTGGTCAATAAGCAGTCGACATTGTGACATAGCTTAGCGGAGTAGCGAGAATCGCAGGCTGTGTTTCTTTATGTTGTTTTTCTTGTGGTTAAAAAACGTCTTTTTAATATTTTTATGCGACTAAAGGCTAATAGATGAAACGTGTCACCTGCTTAGAATCCCGCGATGCTTGGTATTTTTACCTAAATTCACCGTGTCGTATCGCTTGATACCGCTCTTCGTGCCTGTGTTAGGCACCGCTTCAAATGCGACCGCATCGAAGGACTCACCCCCATGCATGCCCTAACCCTGGCATCGTTTCTGTTCTTTACGGGCCTGGTGGCCTTTGTCACCTGGCGCATCACGCGCCGCGACGACCACCGCAGCACCAGTGGCTATTTTCTAGCGGGCCGCACGCTCACGTTTCCGCTGATTGCAGCTTCTATGCTGATGACCAATCTCTCTACCGAGCAAATGGTGGGGTTGAACGGGTCCGCGTTTACCGATGGTTTAAGCGTGATGGCCTGGGAAGTAATTGCCGTGATTGCGCTGGTGGCGCTGGCGCTGTTCTTCCTGCCGCGCTTTTTGAAAAGCGGCATCGCCACGCTGCCGCAACTGCTGGCGATTCGCTTTGATACAGGCACGCAGCTGATCGCTAACGTTATCTTTCTGATTGCTTATGCAGTGGTGCTACTGCCGATCATCCTCTACTCCGGGGCCATCGGTCTTCAGGGCATGCTGGACTTACAGGGCCTGACCGGCATTGAGTCCAATACCGCGCTGCTCTGGGCGACCGTGTGGGCGGTGGGGCTGATTGGTGCGGTCTACGCGCTGTTTGGCGGCCTGCGTACCGTAGCGGTATCAGATACCCTCAACGGGGTAGGCCTGTTGATTGGCGGTTTCGTGATTGTTTACTTCGGCTTACAGGCGGTCAGCGGCGGCACCGGTGTGATGGAAGGCTGGAGCATCTTGAAAGAGAGCGACCCCAGCAAATTCAACTCCATGGGCGGCCCGGAACAGCAGGTGCCGTTCTCAACCATCTTTACCGGCGTGCTGCTGCTGCACCTCTTCTACTGGACCACCAACCAGCAAATTATTCAGCGCACCTTTGCCGCCAAGAACCTGGCTGAAGGCCAAAAAGGCGTACTGCTCACCGGTTTCTTCAAGCTACTGGGGCCGCTGTACCTGGTACTGCCCGGTATCATTGCGTACCACCTGTATGCCGACCAGGGTATTCGCGCCGACGAAGCGTATGGCCACTTGGTATTCAACGTGCTGCCGCCTTACCTGACGGGCTTCTTTGCCGCCGTGATGGTTGGGGCCATTCTCTCTTCGTTTAACTCCGCGCTGAACAGCACCACGACGATCTTCAGTCTGGGCATCTATAAAGGCGTGCTGAAAAAAGATGCCACGGAAGAGCAGGTGGTGAAATCCGGTAAGGTGTTTGGCTGGATTATGGCGGTCAGCACCATGATCATTGCGCCGCTGCTGGCGGGGCAGGATAGCCTGTTCGGCTATCTGCAGAAGATGAACGCGATCTACTTCATCCCGATTCTCGCCGTGGTGCTGGTAGGCCTGCTGACGAAGCGCGTACCGCCCATGGCTGCGAAAGTAGCGCTGGTAGGTGGCTGTTTGCTGATTGCGGCGGGCTACTTCGTGCCGCCGTTCAACAAACTGCCCATGGTAATGCACGAGTTCCACTTCGTCGCGGCGGTGTTTGTGCTGCTGGTGGCGGTGATGCTGGTGATCGGTAAGCTGCGCCCCCGCGCTACGGACTGGGTGCAGGAAGACTCCGGCGATGTCGACCTCACCCCCTGGAAAGGCGCTTTGCCCACCGGTATCGTGCTGGTGGTTTTGGTGGTGATCATGTACGCCTCCTTTGCAGGCGGCTAGGCTCTGTCTGAAAACTGGCTACGCTCGCCGACTTTTCAGGCAGAGCCTAATCACGCCAGCGTTTAAAAGCAGCGTTCGAGAATAACAGCCACGCCCCGCTCTGCGGGGCGTGGCTGTTTTGGGTGGGGCGTTTTAACGAATCGGCTAAGCGGCGTGGTAGGTGGTGTCGAAGCGTTTGCGCAGCTCGTTCTTTTGCACTTTGCCCATGGTGTTGCGCGGCAGCGAGTCGACAAAGAAGACCCGCTTCGGCTGTTTGTACTTGGCCAGCCGCCCCTCTAGATGATTCAGAATGGCGGCTTCATCCACCTGTTCCCCTGGTTGGGGCACCACTACAGCAGTGACGCCTTCGCCAAAGTCGGGGTGGGGCAGGCCAATCACGGCAGACTCTGCCACCTGAGGCAGCTCATCAATCACCTGCTCGACCTCTTTGGGGTAGACGTTATACCCGCCGGAAATCACCAAGTCTTTATCCCGACCCACGATATGCACGTAGCCCTGCTCATCCACCATGGCGAGATCGCCGGTGATGAAAAAGCCATCTTCCAAAAGCTCTTCGCGGGTTTTTTCCGGCATGCGCCAGTAACCAATAAACACGTTAGGGCCACGAATCTGCAGCATACCAATCTCACCCTGCGGCACCTCTTCGCCGGTTTCCCGGCTGGTAATGCGCATTTCAACGCCGGGTAGCGGCATGCCCACGGTGCCTGCTCGGCGTGCCCCGGTGTAGGGGTTAGAGATGTTCATATTGGTTTCGGTCATGCCGTAGCGCTCAAGAATGGCGTGGCCGGTTTTGGCTTCAAAGGTTTCGTGGGTTTCTGCGGTGAGCGGTGCCGAGCCTGACACAAATAGCCGCATATGGGCGGTGATCTCGGGGGTCAGGCGCGGGTCTTGAACCAGACGGGTATAGAACGTCGGTACGCCCATCATCACGCTGCCTTTAGGCAGCTCATCGAAAATCACATCGGCATCGAATTTGGGCAGAAAACACATGCTGGCCCCGGCCATCAGCGTGACGTTGCACGCCACGAACAGGCCGTGGGTATGAAAAATAGGCAGCGCGTGGATCAGCCTGTCTTCAGCGCTAAAGTGCCAAGACGAGACCAGCGTTTCCGCGTTAGAGGCTAGGTTACGATGGGTCAGCATCGCGCCTTTTGAGCGGCCTGTCGTGCCCGAGGTGTATAGAATCGCTGCCAAATCTCGCTCGCCCAGCGTGACGATGTCGTCTCTGGGGTCACTTTGCTGCGCTTTCTCCATCAGGCTGCCATCGGCATCGGTGCCTAAGGTTTCGACCGCCGGGCAGCCGGTATCGCGGGCAATGGCGCGGGCGGTGTCGATGTCTGAAGGCCTGCACACGAATAGCGCGGGCTCGGCGTCTTTCAAGAAATAGCGGATCTCATCGCCGGTATAGCCGGTATTGAGCGGTAAATAGACGCCGCCGATACGCAGGCAGGCGAGGTAGAGCAAAATGGCTTCCGGGCTTTTATCCACCTGCACCGCCACGCGGTCGCCTACGTTCACGCCTAGCGCGGTCAGCGCACCGGCCAACTGGGCACTTTCATTCAGCGCGTCTTGGTAACTGTAGTGGCGGCCCTCACGGGTGGTAATAAAGGGGGCGTTGCCACGCTCGCGCATGCGCGCGGCAAAGGTATCAAATAAGTTGTGGTTCATTTGGTGGTCTCTCCCTTGGCCAGCTTGCGGGCGCGGCGAGCCAGGTCGCGCACCTCGCTTGAACAGGCAACGGTGGCCTTTGCGGTATAGTTTTCGTGATTGCGCTCGATATCGTCGAGCACGTAGAGGTAGTTCACCATCAGCCCAGCCGCTTGCTTCATCCCTTTGGCAGACACATCGCCCAGCCAGTTGATGCGATGCAGCTCGGCACCGTTGCCCAAGTGGAAGCGGGCCACCGGGTTCAGCGGCAGGCCATGGCGGTTCTTCTGATCGACCAAGTAGTGGGCAGCGAGCGGGCGAATGGCGGTTTTGAGCCGCTCTTCGCGGGCCTTGTCCTGCTGCCAGTTGGGCGTCGCTAGTGCGTCCAGCGCTTCGCGAATCGTGTCGGGCCACTGGGTATTTTGCTGCTGCTCTTCCAGCCACTGGGCAAAACCGGGCACCGGCGAGAGGGTGACGAAGTGCTTGAGCTGGGGCAGTTCCTGGCTGAGTTCCTGCACCACCTGCTTGATTAGGAAATTGCCAAACGAAATGCCGCGCAGCCCGGTTTGGCAGTTGCTGATACCGAAGAAGGCGGCGGTATCGGCATCATCGGGGTCTGCCAAGCCATCCTCAACGCCTGCCAAAATGGGTTGAATACGGCTGGGTAGCCCTTTGTGGAGTGCGACCT
This sequence comes from Vreelandella lutescens, assembly GCF_014640815.1. Lineage (GTDB taxonomy): Bacteria > Pseudomonadota > Gammaproteobacteria > Pseudomonadales > Halomonadaceae > Vreelandella > Vreelandella lutescens. The sequence goes on from NZ_BMHM01000004.1 coordinate 510,292, forward strand.
CCACGAAAATCAGTGGTTCGTCGCCAATCGCGGGGTGAAAAAACGCGAAACAGCGGCGGTCTCGGGCATCCAAGCGCCGCCGCAGGTCGTTCCAGTCCTGAATTTCATGCACTGCTTCGTAGCGGATGATTTTTTCTAGAATGGAAGCAGGCGTATTCCAGTCGATCCGCTTGAGCATCAAAAAGCCGCGGTTAAACCAGGAGCCAAACAGGTGCGCAAAATCATCGTCGATGGGCGCTAAGTTGGGCTCCTCGCGCAGCAGTTGCAGCAGGTCTTCGCGCATTTTAACCAAGTCGTAAGTGCCGTCGGTGGCGAGATTCAAACGCCTAAACAGCTCCTGGCGGCGCGGCTCGCAGGCTTCAAACAGTACCTGCAGCGTGTGGTTGTCGCGGGCCTGTTGATAGGCTTGGTAGGCGCTATCAATCTGTTGGGGTTCAGCGGCAAAGTCGTCGGCTAGTCGGTTAAAAAACTGGCGTTTTTCTCCTTCCGACAGCCGCTGGTAAATCGCCAGTGCGCGGCTGGCCAGCGCAATGCTGGAGGCTTCGCCGTCACTGGCCAACAGCGCTTGGCAGGCCTTGACCAGCTGATGATGGTCGGGCGTTAGCGTTTCCGGATGTTTGCGCCGTAACAGCGCGTCCCGTTGGGTGATGCTGTTAAACATCTCTTGGAGAAAGGTCATGTTCATGATGCGTCCCCCTTTAACCCATGATCAGGTTCGGTAGCCATAGCGCAATCCCAGGAAACAGGCAGAGCAGCAGAATGCCCAGCACCATGCACAGCGCATAGGGTAGGCTGCCCATCAAAATATCCCGCAGCGAGATATCCGGCGCGATGCCTTTGATGATGAACAGGTTAAGCCCCACCGGCGGCGTGATCAGGCCAATTTCCAAGTTGATGGTGAGAATGACCGCGAACCAGTAGGGGTCGAAGTCCGCCGCCAAAATAATCGGCAGCAAGATAGGCGCGGTCATTACAATGACGGCAACAGGGGGTAGGAAGAACCCCGCCACTAACAAGAACAGGTTGATAACGCCCATCAGCACCCAGCGATTCACTTCTAAATCGGCAATGGCCGCGGCCACGGTTTGGGTGATGAACATCGACGAGAGCGCGTAGGCGAACACCTCGGCGGTGGCGATCACCAGCATGATCATCACGCTCTCCCGCAGCGAGTCGCGCATGATCAGCTTGATGGGGCCTAGCTGCCACATGCGGTAAATCACAATCGCCAGCGCCAAGCAGAGAAATGCCCCCACGCCTGCGGCTTCAGAGGGCGTCGCCACGCCGCCGTAAAGGGCAAACAGAATACCCGCAACCACACCCAAAAAGGGCAGCACTCGCACCAGCGCCTTCATGTTGCTATCGACGTTCTGCTTGATGTTCTCCTTCAGCTTTTCAGCAGAAGCCGCCAGCGGGTTGTTGTAACCACCGGCCATCTTGCAGGCAATCATGGTCCAAATCATAAACAGACCCGCGAGCATAAAGCCCGGCACCACCCCAGCAATAAACAGGCGGCCAATCGAGGTTTCGGTCGAGATACCGTAGATAATCATGGTGACCGAGGGTGGAATCAAAATCCCCAGCGTGCCGCCTGCGGCGATACAGCCCGCCGCTACGCCATCCGGGTAGCCACGGGTGCGCATTTCAGGGATGCCCATTTTGCCGATGGCGGCGCAGGTGGCGGGGGAAGAGCCCGAGAGCGCGGCGAAAATAGAGCAGGCACCGATATTAGAGACCGCGAGACCCCCGGGCAGGCGACCCATCCACAGGTCTAGTGAGCGGTAAAGATCGCGCCCGGTAGGGGAAGAGGCCACCGCCGCGCCCATCAAAATGAACATCGGGATGGCCACAAAGCCAAACTCCGCGATGCGATCAAAAAACGTTTCGCCAAAGTAGGTAAGTTCCGGCAGGCCCCGGTCGTACAGCAGCGCCAGCAGTGACACACCGCCAAGCGCGAACGCAATCGGGGTACCAATCGCCATCAGTACGATTAAACCAATGGCCACGATAATGCCAAGCGTAATGGGATCCATGATTAGCCCTCCCCACGCATAATTTCAGCGACGTACTGCAGCGAGAGCAGCGTGGCCCCCACGGCCATCGGCAAGATGGCGGGCCAGAGCGGCGGGTTCCACACCGAGCCGGTGGTCCATTCGCCGTGCAGTGCTTCAAAGACGTATACCCAAGAGGCGTAGGCCAACGCCGCGCAAAAGCAAAGGCCAAACAGCGAGGCCACTAAGCGCATGGCTTTTTGCGCCAGGCCGCCGAGGGCATCTGGCACGATGGTGATTGCCACATGGCCACCGGTCATCAGTACATAAGGGCTGCCCATCAGCATGGCCCCAGTCACGGAGAAAATCGTGAATTCGGTCTGCCAGCTTGTGCTCATGCCCAAGGCGTAGCGGATAAACACCATTTGGCAGATCACCAGAACGCCTGCCACAAACATGGCGCAAGCAAGGTATGCCGAAACGCGAGACAGCATATCCATTAAGCGGATATAGCCGCCAATAACCCCGCTGCGTACGGCAGGGGGGTGAGTAGTTGAAGTTGCCATAGTTCCCTCGTCAAGCTCAGCAAGCAGCGGACAAACGTGGCCACTCAGCGAGTGGCCAGCACGGTCAATGGGGGAGTGCCTTACTCGACGGCAAGCGCCGCGTCGATGATGGCCTGACCGTTGGGAACGTTATCGGCAAAGTTTTTGTAGGAGGTTTCGCGGGCAATCTCTAGCCAAGCGTTGTAGTCATCCTCGCTCATGCTGACCACTTCAACGCCGTTCTCTTTATATAGGTCGACCATCTGCTGATCGATGGCGGCGGCTTCTTCCGCAAAATAGACCTCGGCGGCTTCACCAGCTTCCATGAGCGCGGCTTGCTGCTCCTCGGTCAACCCTTGCCACACCTGCTCTGAGATCAGAATGGGCTCGTACATAAACCAAAGGGCAAATTCGCCAGGTTCGGTGAGACAATCTACCTGCTCGTAAAGGCGGAAAGAGATGAACGACATCGAAGAAGTGTTGGCGGCTTCCAGCACGCCGGTCTGCATGGCGGTATACACTTCGGAAGAGGGCATGGAGGAGATCGACGCGCCAGCGGCTTCCAGCATCTCTTCAAATGCGGGGCCAGCGGCGCGGATATTTTGTCCATTAATCGTTTCGGGGGAGGTAATACACTGCTCGCTGGAAGCAAAGCCGCCCGATAGCCACGCATCGGATAATACCCGTGCCCCGCCTTCCAAGATGACATCTTTAATCATCGTCATGTATTCGGAGTCATTCAGCCGCTGGGCGTGGGCCTGGTTACGCACTAACCCAGGCATCAGCGTGGCGGAGAATTCCGGATGGCGACCGCTGGCGTAATCCAGCGGTAGTGAGGTGATATCCAACCGGCCACGGGCCAGGGCACCCCACTGTTCACGGGCTTTGAACAGCGACTGGCCGGGATAGACCTCAATGGTTAGGCCCACATCCGCATCGGCGACGTGGCGTGCCATCATTTGCACCATTTCATCGCGAATATCGCCCTGGCCACCGGGGAACTGGTGTGAAGCGCGAAGGACGGTGTCAGCACTGGCGTGGGAGGCTGCAATAGCAAGGCCCAAGGCAGCAGCGGTGGGCAGTAAGAAGCGTTTCATGTGGCGTCTCCAACAGTTGTTGTTGTGTGTTTGGATTGGCGTTTTATGTTTATCAGGAGGCCTGATATATATTTCAATAGCGGTTATATATGCTAATGTCAAATTTATGCCATATTTATGTCGTAGCCTGCGGCGTTACCGAGGAGGTCAGTCATGGCGGATACGAAGCGTTCTAACGCACAGCGGCTAAGGGATTCTTTAGAGGATGACATCATCAACGGGCGGCGCGCCCCCGGCGAGCGGCTAGACCCGGAAGCCCTTGGCCAAGAGTTCAATGTATCGCGCACCCCAGTGCGTGAAGCGTTTCAACAATTGGTGGCCAGCGGGCTGGTCACGGTCTCGCCGAAGAAGGGCACGTTCGTTGCGAAGGTGGGTATCGATCAGTTAATCGAAATGTTTGAAGTGATGGCAGAGCTTGAAGGTATGTGTGGCCGTTTGGCCGCGCGGCGCATCAGCGAGCCAGAGCTGGCGGCGCTCAAAGCCGCACATCAGCGCTGCGAAGCCGCCGCCCTGGCGGGCGATACCGATGAGTACTACTACGAGAACGAAGCGTTCCATGACTGTATCTACACCGCCAGCCACAACACCTTTTTAGCCAGCGAAGCCCGCCAGCTCAAGCAGCGCCTAAAGCCTTACCGCCGCTTACAGCTGCAGGTACGCCAACGCATGCACAACTCGCTCCATGAACACCAAACGATCGTCGACGCCATCGAGCAGGGCGACGCCGCCCAGGCCCAGCAGGCGCTCTGCGACCACGTGTTGATCCAAGGCGAGCGCTTTAGCGACTTCGTTTCCAGCGTGCGCCGTATGGAAGCGCCGATGGAGAGAGCGGGCTAGCGGCCAGTAGTGTTAAAAATCCCCCGGTGCGCACTGTAGGCAGGTGAGGCCGAGTGCGCGCCACTGGGCGACCACGGCGTCACGGTCGTCCAGTACGAGCCAGGGGGCGAAGCCGTCGCTGTGCATTTGGTTCAGTAGCGCTGATTTCACCTCTTCGTCATCCACATGGTCATCGCCTTCCGGGCGTAAGTACATGGCGTCGAAGGGGATGTCATGACGGGTGAGCCATGCGTGGGTGTGCTCCCGGTGGCTGTCTGGGCGGCCGCTGCAGATGACGATCTGCTGGCCTTGGGCTTTGAGCAGTTTGACCAGCCGGGCGACGGGCTCAATCACCGGCGCGTTCGCCATGTGAGCAAAGAAAGGGTCCCACTGTTTGGCGGGGCCAAGTACCCACTCGTGGACATCGGCAGGGTGAAACTCGGCCAGTGTGCCGTCGACATCAACAATGACTGTGTTCATAAACATGTTTCCTAATGTGTTAACAAGAGTGAAGAGAGCGGGCGCGTCGCTGATGGGGCGTTTAGCGAAGGCTGCGTGATGAACCGTTCGCCCAGCAAATCACGCCAAGCGACCTCAGCATCGGCATGGAGTGAAGTAAATAGCGGTGCCACTTGGGCCGCCTGGAGCTGGTTGGCCAGGGCCACCAAGTGCGAAGCGCGTAAATGGACGTTCCAGCGCTGCCAAAGCACCTCGCCAGCGGCCAGCTGTTGGCGACGCTGTGGCGTTAAGTAGCCGGTGTGGAGCAGGCGGTGGTGCGGCCAATCGGCAGGGTTATCACCACGGTCGCTGATGAGCCAAAGCGCCGGGTGAACGGCATTGGGGCGTTTTAAAACCGCCCGGATAGCCTCGTCTAACCCTTTACGGCGAAGGTCATTGGGCAGTGCGAGTAGGGCGGCCAGGTTATCGCGAATGATCGGGTCAATCGCCCAAGGAAGGTGGCGTTGGTCCGCCTCTTCCGCCAGCCATAGCGCCATTTCCAGGGCACGCCCCGTTTCTGGTACCGGCAGCACCAACGGGTGGTCTAACGCTTTGCCAATGGCGTGGATGCACTGCGCTTGGGGCTGGTCGTAGCGGCCGTAGGAGGCATCCAGCAACGCCGTGTGTGCGGGTGGGGGCGTATCAAACGGAAACAGGCGTGATTCAAAACAAGAATCGCCGCTGTAGAAAATGCCGCCTTCTACATCGAGATGCAGCCAGACGCCGCCTAGCGAGTGGCCCGCTTGCCCGGTGGTCACCGCAATCCCTTCGACGTTAATACGACCCCGGTAGGGCAGTGGCTGCCACGCCCGTTGTGGGGGCAGCGCCTCGGCGACTAACGGCGTGCAGTAAAGCGGTATCTGCGCAGGCAGTTCCGCGACGCCGCCAATGTGGTCCACGTGGTCATGGCTAATCAATACGGCGTCTACGTCTAGCCCGCTTGCCCAGGTAATCGGCTCGCCGGGGTGCAGTGCCCCTCCGGCATCCAGCAGCAGGCGTTTGCCTTGCGCTTCCACCACGATGGCCGCCGGCCCTTTACCGCCCAGCCCGCTGAGGATCTGAATCGCGGCGCTCATTGGTCAGGCTCCAAGCACCAGCCTTCCAACAAGCGCACCGCGACGTGCTGGCCCTCGTTGAGTGCGGTGTGATGATAGGCCAGCAGCGCTTCTCCCGTGGATAAGCGCAGGTGTAGCTCATAGCGTTCACCGCGAAAGGTGAGCCGCTCAACGCGTCCGGTTAAGTTGCTGGGGTTTGTCGAGTGTGCGGGCGAGTGTGCCTCAATACGGATATGTTCAGGGCGTACCAGAACGGGCTGAGTGCGCGCCGTGAGTGGCGCGGCTAAGCCTTGCATCAGCGCTGATTCATTTAGCTGCTGGCCCGGTGCGCCGCCTGCGACCTGTAGTTGGCTGCCTTGGCCGATAAATCTAGCCACCCATTCGCTACGCGGCTCTCGGTAGAGCGTTTCAGGCGTCGCCCACTGTACCAGCGCGCCGTCACGCATCACCGCAATGCGGTCTGCCATTGCCATAGCTTCGCTTTGATCATGGGTTACATACACCATGGTGGCTTGGGTGCGGCGGTGGAAGTCGACAAAGCTGTGCTCCATAGAAGCGCGCAGGTTGCGGTCTAGATTGGCGAGCGGCTCATCGAGCAGCACCACGTCTGGGTCGGTGACCAGGCAGCGCGCGAGCGCCACCCGCTGGCGCTGACCGCCGCTGAGTTCTTGCGGCGAGCGCTGGGCGTAAGGGGTAAGCGCGACTTGCTCCAGCGCGTGGGCGACCCGGCGCTGATACTCGCTGCCCTGAACGCGGCGCAGTTTCAGCGGGTAGCCCACGTTATCGGCCACGCTCATGTGCGGCCACAGCGCGTACGACTGAAACACCATGGCCATGTTGCGCTGTTCAGGGGGCACATGGTGCTGGTCGCTGGCGAGTAGAGTGCCGTTGAGCGTGAGGGTGCCGCTGCTGATCTGCTCAAACCCCGCCAGCATCCGCAGCATGGTGGTTTTGCCGCAGCCGCTGGGGCCTAGCAGGGCCACAAACTCGCCAGGGGCAATCTCCAGCGACAGATCATCAACCGCCCGGTGATCGCCAAACTGTTTGGTCACACGATGAATAGCTAGCCCTGCCACGGCACGACTCCTTTAGGTAGACGCGGGGCCAGCAGGCTGAGCGATAGCATCAGCGAGGCGACCATGATCACCACCAGCACGGAGACTGCCGATGCCAGCACGCTCTCGCCGCCCTCGTCTAAGTTGAAAATCAGTACGCCCAGGGTTTCATTCCCGGCGCTCCAGAGCAGCGCGGAGACGGTCAGTTCATTCACTGCCAGCAAAAATACCAGCAGCCCGCCGGCAAACAGCGAGGGCGCAATCAGCGGTAAAAGAATGGTAATGAGCCGACGCCAGGGGCCTGCGCCCGCCAGCTGAGCGGCTTCTTCCAGGGAGGGATCTAGCTGGGCCAAGCTGGCGCTCACCGGCTTCAGGCAGACCACCAAAAAGCGCGCCAGATAGGCCACAAAGATCAATCCGAGCGTGCCGTAAAGCGCTAGGTTGATGAGCGGTAAGGGGCGGACAAACAGTAAAATACAGGCAATCGCCAGCACCACGCCGGGCAGCGCGTACGGCAGCTCAATAGCGCTAAGGGTGAGCTGCTGCAGGCGCGGGGGAAGGCGCTGTAAGCGGTAGGCGAGCGGAAGGCTGCATAGCATCAGTACCAGCGCGGCACCGCCCGCCAGCCAAAGACTGTTACGCACCGCCCGCCAGGTGGCCCCTTGACGGCCAATCACTTCGTGATAGGCATTGAGCGTAATGGACTCAACGCTCAGTGGCACGCCCATGGCAGGCACCAAGGAGCTCACCACCAGAGCGGCTAGCGGCGCGACCAGAATTACCAGCAGCACGCCGACCAGCAAAGCCGTCACGAGGGGGCGATAGCGGCCTAGCGAAAAATCGTGGGCGCGGCCGCTATGGCCGCCTAACCCAAAGCGGCTGCGGTTCATCCAATACTGCTGCAAGGCCACGCCTGCCAGCGCGAGGACGCCGATCAACAGAGAAAGCGCCGCCATCTCTGCCAGTACGCCGGTGCCAAAGCTGGCCATGCGCTGGTAAATCAGCGTGGGCAGCACGTAATAACCGGCGGGAATGCCCAGCATCGCGGGAATACCGAAGTTACCCAGGCTGGAGATAAACGCCATGGCGGCCCCTGCAATCAGGCCGTGGCGGGTGATGGGCAAGATAATGTGGCCCCACACCTGGGTTTGGCGCGCGCCGCTGATGCGCGCTGCTTCAATCAATTCACGTGGCAGGGACAGCAGAGACGTGCGTAGTGCCAAAAACACTAGCGGCGCACTCTGAATGCCCAGCAGCAGCGCAATGCCCTCTGCGGAGTAGAGCGGCTGCGGGCTGCCTAGTGGTGGCGCCATGCCGATGCTTTTTAACAAGGGGCTGGCGGGGCCAAACAGCTGTAGCCAGCTCAGGGCGGTGACCTGAGGCGGGATCATCATGGGCAGCATAAAGCAGAACACCAGCCACGCTTTGCCGCGGATGTCCGTCAATGTGATGACAAACGCGAACAGGCTACCCAGCACCAGCGCAATCAGCATGCCGAGGCCTGAGGTATAAAGGCTGTGCCACAGCGCGCGCCACGTTCTGGCGGCGTTGAGCACTTTCCACAGCGGCGCTTGGCTACCTTGGCCAAGGTCGCTCAGTGCCTCGATGAGTAGCCGCACACTGGGCGCGAGGCTGAGCAGTACAATGAGCAGGGTGATCAGGCTAAGCAGCCAGCGATGCTGGCTGCCAAGGTTGAGCGAAGGGGTCATGGTTAGCCGCCGAACAGATCGCTAAAGCGCTGCTTGAGCGTCTCTTCCTGCTCAAGCGCCAGCTCGATATCCACCGGCATGAGGTTGATCGTGCTGCGCTCAGGGAAGCCTTCTGGCGGCGTCACATCCGGGTGAGCAGGCAGGTAGCCCTGCTGGCTCACCAGTGCTTGCCCCTGCTGGGAGAGCACGAAGTCGACAAATTTCTGAGCGGCGTCTAGGTTCTCAGCCTCTTGCATGATGGCGACGGGCTCGGTGACGGCGCTCACGCCCTCTTCAGGGAACACAAACGCCACGGGCGAGCCTTTCTCGGCTTCGCGGATGGGTAGAAAATCCACCACGATGCCATAGGGCTTGGTGCCCGCGGCCACCGCATTGAACACGCCGCCGTTACCGCCCTGTGCTTCCGTGCGGTTGGCCTGTAGTGCCTCGTAGTACTCAAGCCCTAACGCCGGGTGTTCACCGATGGCTGCCATGTGAATCAGCGCCGCGCCGGAGTAAAGCGGGCTAGGCATGGTGACGAGGCCTTCGTACTCAGGGCCGGTCAGATCTTCCCAGCGTTGGGGCTGCTGCTCGGCACCGGTGTTGTAAACGATGCCGGTGGTGATGAGCTTGGTGCCGTAGAAGTAGCCTTCTGGGTCGTAAAGCGCTTCGTCGTAGGCGTCGCGCTCAGGGCTGAGGTAGGGCTGCAGATGGCCCTCTTGTTTCAGCGAGGTCATGGTCATGCTGTCGGCAATCAGCAGCACGTCAGGGTTGCTGACACCGGCAGCCAGCTCTGAACGCAAGCGTGTCATCAGGCGAGTGGTGCCATCGCGCACCCACTCCACTTCAATCTCTGGGTAGGCGGCTTGGAACGCATCGACCGTTTGCTGGGCGTCGCTATTGGGTTGGCTGGTGTAGAGCACCAGTTTGTCATCAGCGAGCAACGACGTGGAGAGGGCAATGCTTGCGAGAGTCACGGCGGAACACAACGAGCGCTTCAACATCGGGAAAACCTCCAGTAGGTGAACAGTCACCACACTACTGTCATCGGCTTACAACATCGTGACACTAAGCTTTCGTTTGATAGCGGTTAGCTTTCGCTAGTGGGAAATTTTTTTTCGTTTTGCCAGCAAGCACGATAAAGAGAAAGGTGGGTGCAGCATGAACGTGACAGAAAGGCGGCGTGCCGTGTTGGCCCGCGTGCGGGGAGAGGGGCGGCAAACGCTGGCGGCGCTTGCCCACCACTTTGGCGTATCCCTGCAAACCCTGCGGGGGGATATTCGCGTCTTGGCTGAGCAGGGGCTGATTCTGCGCCGCCACGGCGAGGTGATGCCTTTTCCTGATCAAGAGAATGTGGGCTACGACCAGCGCCAAATCGTCAACCAAGCGGGCAAACGGCATATTGCGCGGCAGGCGGCGTCGTTGATTTCCAATCACCAGTCGCTCTTCTTGGGGACGGGTACGACGGTAGAGCAGCTAGCCGATGCGCTGCACGATAAGCAGGGGCTGCAGATCATGACCAATAACCTGCATGCGTTGATCAAGTTATGCGCGCTGGAGTGTGAGCTGGTGGTGGCCGGAGGCCGCGTGCGTCGCCGCGATCAGGATGTGATTGGTGGCGACGCCTGGCGCTTTTTTCAGCGCTATCGCGTAGATGTCGGCATTGTCTCTGTGGGCGGTATGGATAGCCACGGCCAGCTCTACGACTATAACGACGACGAAGTCATGGCCCGCGAGGCGCTGCTGGCCCACGCGGCGTACCGAATTTTAGTGCTGGATAAAACCAAGTTCGACCTGCCGCTGCGCTGCGCCGCCGGTTCACTGGCGGATTATCACGCAGTGATTACCGATAGCCCCTTATCGGACAAGCTGAGAAGCCCTCTAGCGGCTCAGGGGGTGCGTTTTCTAAGCTGAGACTATGTAGCGTGCAATAGCGCCACCAATCCACTGAGGGTGGTTGTATGTCAAAAAGAAGTTAGGTTAACTAACCAGGACAAGTAAGCGCTTACCTACGCATTGATGAGCGTGAGCATTGATGAGCGTTTCGTCGTTTTAGTCACGTTGTTCAGTCAGCAGAATCACGAGATGTCGATACTCAATGAGGTATGAATGACCAGTGACTCCTTAACCAGCGCCATTGAGAGTGAATTGGTGCGCTCAAAATGGCATCTGCGTTTTGCTGGCGAGTTAGAGGCACGTTTCGAGTGCGATACCCAGCCACAACGAAATCGCAATATGGTGGTTGCTGGGCTTATTTCGGCGCTGATTTACTGCCTGTTTCTTGTGAACGATTTCAGTTTTCGTCCTGATGCGTTCATGACCTCAGTGCTATTACGCATCGGCGTCATGCTGCCGATTGGCCTGCCCATACTGTGGGTGGTATATCGCGGGGCTTATGGGGCGCTACGAGAAACGCTGATGGCGAGCACAGTGGTAGTCGCCATGATAGTTTCATGCGTTATTTTTATCTCATCGCAAGCGCCTTACTCCTATTTAGATATCTTCTCGTTTGGCCTGATTTTAGTCGTTGGCAACGTGCTCTACTCGCTTCGCTTTCAGTATGCGCTGGCCTCGTCCCTGATGAGCGTGGCCATCATGGTGTACTTCGTCGTGGGCTATGAACCGATGCCCATTGAGGTCAAGCGGCTGGCAATTTTTACCATCATCGCTAAAGCGATCTTTACGCTGATCGCCAACTACCGGCTGGAAGCCAGCGAGCGCAAAGCCTACCTGTTGCTGCTGCGGGAGACCCACCGAGCGGGCCATGCGCTGCGCAGTAACGCGGAGCTCTCTAAACTGTCATTAACTGACTCCTTGACGGAGTTAGCCAACCGTCGCCAGTTTGATGCCCTGTTTAATCACTACTGGCAGCAAGCGGTGGAGCATCGCTCCAACATTGGGTTAATTGTGATCGATATTGACTGTTTCAAAGCGTACAACGATTACTACGGCCATTTGCAGGGTGACCACTGCTTAAAGCAGGTAGCGGCCACCCTACAAGCCAATGCTAGCAACGCTTGTGTGGTGGCGCGCTTTGGCGGTGAAGAGTTTGTGGTGCTGAGTATCGGGCAGTCGCATGAGGCCGTGCTGGAACATGCTGAGCAACTGAGACAAGCAGTGGAAACGCTAGAATTGCCACACCATGGTGGCACTGAACGGGCCTGCGTCACTATTAGTGCGGGCGTGGCTGTTCTTCGACCTAAGCCGGGCGTTAACGCCCCTCAGCTGTTTAGGGCCGCCGATCAGGCGCTTTACGAGGCCAAGCGCCAAGGGCGTAATCGTGTGGTGATGATTAATTCGCTGGATGCGCTGAGCGGCGATGGCTTAGGTATATCAATACAATAGCCAGCAGCAGGAGCACCATCGCCACGTAGCGTGACCCATCCAACGCACGTTCGGCGTTATTGAGCCAGCCAAAGTGATCAATTAATAAGCTCATTAGGAGCTGGCCGGAAATCACCGAGACCGTTGCTGCCGCCGTACCAACACGGGGCACTGCAAACACAATCGCCAGCATATATACCACGCCAAACAGCGCGCCGGTCAGCTGCCACTTGGGCACGCTAAACAGAGTCGCTTCATGCTGCGGTTCAAAAAACAGCACCAGTAAAAAGGTCAGCACGGCACCCACGGCAAAGGTCAGCCAAGCGCTTTCCAGTACGCCGGTATGCGCGCCTAAGCGGCCATTGATTGATGATTGAGCGGCCAAGACCGCGCCCCCTGCGAGCAGTAGGGCAAATACGATGGGTAAAAGCATGGTGTCTCTCCTGTTACATCAACCAAAGCGCGGCAAGAATCATGGCAAGGGCCCCTAAACGGTAGCCATCCACTTGGCGACGTTCGCTGCCGAGCCAGCCAAAATGGTCAATGGCTAAGCTGGCCGCTACCTGGCCGCATAAAATGCCGACCATGGTCATGCCGACCCCCACCAGTGGAGTGGCCAACGTTAATACGATGACGTACATCGGCCCCATCACTCCGCCGGTTAACAACCAGCGCGGCTGTTTGAACAGCGCGCCCAACTTGCGCTTGGGCGAAAACAGCAGCGCCAGTGACAGCAGCAGCGCCCCGACCATAAAAATGGAGAGCGTGGCGGAAAGGTGACCCACCTGCTCGCCAAGCGGCCCTAACAGCCCCGCTTCCACCGACAATCCCATACCGGCGATCAGTACGCCCAGCAGAATCAGTGCGTGTTGCATGTGTTGCTCCCCTCTTATGAAGAGGCAGCACTCTAAAGAGGAAGCCTTGTTGCTACAATGCGCTAAAAAGGCAAAGGACTATTGCATTTTGGACAACTCGGTTCGACTCCTAGCGCTGCGGCTGTTTGTGCGCGTGGCCGCCAGCGGCAGCTTTTCGGAAGCGGCGCGTTATTACGGGCTGCCGACCTCTTCAGCGTCTCGGCACATCGCCACTTTAGAGCGGGCGCTGGGCCAGCGCTTGCTCTATCGCCATACGCGAGCGGTACGGCTGACTGAAGCAGGCGAGCGCTATTTTCACGAAGTGCGCGATGCGCTGGCGCGACTAGACCTAGCCACTGAACAGGTGATGGGCGGCGCGCAGCATCCCCAAGGCGTGCTGCGCATCAACGCGCCTGTAGCTTTCGGGCGGCGTCATATCGCGCCGCACTTGGCGCGGTTTCAGCAGCAGTACCCGAATATTCAGGTGGACTTAACGCTGGAGGATCGCTTTATCGACCCGGTACAAGAGGGGGCCGACGTGGTGATTCGCGTGGGGGCACTCGCAGATTCAAGCTTGGTGGCCCGCGGCATCGCCCGGCAGCGTTTTATCGTCTGCGCGTCGCCGGATTATCTGGCAACACACGGCTCACCCGCTTCGCCACAGGAACTCAGCCAGCATAACTGCCTGCTGTATAAAGGCAGCAAGGGAACGCAACTATGGTACTTCCAGGAACGCCACGCACCTCGGGCGGTGCGATACGCATTGTCGGGGAATTTGGTCGCTAATAATGCTGAAAGCCTAGTGGAAGCGGCGATGGCGGGGCAGGGCGTGGTGATGTTTCCCTCGTGGCTACTCTTTGAGCCACTGCGTCAGCAAACGTTGGTGCCGTTACTGACGCAGTGGGAAGCCTCTGAGGATGGCTATCTGGACAACATCTACGCCATTTATCCTGAAAACCGCCTGCGCTCGTCGAAGGTATCCGTTTTTATGGCCTATCTAGAGAGCACGATTGGCGACGTTCCCTACTGGGATGGCGCTTGACGTAGGCCGCAGCGGGTGGCAAAAGCCACCCGCTGCGAGGCGTTACACCGCTTTCGCCCGAGGGAGGGCGCGCGCTTTTTCAGCTACGGGGAGTCGGTAAACATTGTTGCTGGGTTGAGGAAGCGCGGGCGTGGGAGCCATCGCATTCGTGACCGGCATAAAGGCATGCGCGCTGTGGGCCAGATGACCGACTTCGCGCGAGAGTACGTCGACAGCATTCAGGTAAGCATCCATGCTGGCGGCGCTCTCTTGGGTGCCTCGGTCGATCTGCGAAATGGCCTGACTGATCTGCGCGATGCCCTCGCTCTGCTCCCGAGCGGCCGCACGGATCTCCTCCATCAAGTCGTTCACGTTATGGCTTGCTTGGCGAATGCGCCCCATGGCATCTCCTGCCGAGCCTGCTTTATGCTGCCCGGCTTCAATGCGCTGGCGGCCGGTCTCGATCAGCGTTTGCACTTGATGGGCGGCTTCAGCGGATTGGCGAGCCAAGCGGCGTACCTCTTCAGCGACCACCGCAAAGCCTCGGCCATGCTCACCGGCTCGGGCCGCTTCTACGGAAGCATTCAGCGCCAAGATGTTGGTTTGGAAGGCAATGTTATCGATCGTTTTGACAATGCCCGCCATGTCTTGAGAGGTAGCGGTGATGCCCTCCATCGCATCGGCCAGTTCACGCATAATCGCCACTGCGTTGTCGACTTCGCTGACGTTACCCACCGAGGCTTGGCTGGCAAGCTGGGCGTTATCCGAACTTTGGCGCACGGTAGAGGCGATTTGCTCGGCGCTGGCGGCGGTTTGCTGCACGGCAGACGCTTGCTGGTCGACTCGGTTGCCCATGGCTTGGTTATGGCGGGAAAGCTCTTCCACCGAGGGCATGACTTGTGCAATTCGCTGATCCAGGTCGCCAATCAGCGCGTCCAGCGAGCGGCGCATGAAGTTCATGGTCGCCAGTGTGTTATCCATGGCGGCATTGCCCACGGTTGGCACCTGCGCATTCAAGTCACCGGCGGCGATTTGCAGTGCGAAGTCGTTGGCTTTGTGTAGGAATCGACGAAGCCGACGCGCCTGACGCCACTGATAAGCGCTGAGCAGCAAGCCAGTGGCAAGGATCATCGCGAGCAGCGGGGCGAGCAAACCGCTTGCCACCTGGCTGCCCAGCCACCAAGCGCTGGCCTGCATGAGCACGCCAGTGGCTGCCAAGGTGAACAGCACGCCGGAGACGTTGGCGAGCCGGGGTGCCCACCAGGATGCACTGAACAACCGCTTTAGCGGGTTACGGGCCATGACTTCGCCATGTTTGACCGTAAAGCGCCCTTGGTTTTCACGGATATCGCGGTAGATATGCTCGGCGTTCTCGACTTCTGCCTGGGAGGGTTTGACGCGGATCGACACAAATCCGGTCACTTGGTTATTTTCCCGAATGGGCACCACGTTAGCCCGCACCCAGTAATGGTCGCCGTTTTTCCGCCGGTTCTTCACCAGGCCGCTCCAGTACTGGCCTGCTTTTAAGTCGCTCCACATATCGGCAAACACGGGAGCGGGCATGTCCGGGTGGCGCACCATATTGTGGGGCGATCCCACCAATTCTTCATACTCGAAGCCGCTGATCTCGACGAAGCGGTGATTCGCGTAGGCGATATAGCTGCTGTTATCGGTTTTAGAAATCAGCACATCATCTTCGCGCAGAGGGTGTTCCACCTGGGTCACTGAGCCGTTGTTTTTCATGATGGAGTACCTGATTGGTTTGGTCAGGTATTACTATAAATCTGCTACAAGAGTTATCCATAGGCGTTGCATTGTTTAACATTTCCCTCGTTCTGAGGCTTGACGTGGCCAGAGGTAGCGGTGAATTTGACAACCACTTCTGGGTATGACAAACACACATCCATTTCAGGTGGGGGATAAAGCGTGACAGACGAGCAGAGCTATCAAGCGTTGGAAGTGGATACCCTTGGCCAGCGGCTAGGCGGTGTGGAGGCAGTCGCCAGCCGCGTGGGTGGCAACCCCGCCGAGTGGCAAATTCGTGAGGTGGGCGATGGCAACCTCAATCTGGTGTTTATCGTGACGGGCAGTATTGGCAGCGTGGTGGTCAAGCAGGCGCTGCCCTATGTGCGCATGGTAGGCGAGAGCTGGCCGCTGCCGCTCTATCGCGCGCATTTTGAATATTACGCACTGGTGCGCCAGGCCACGCGGGCGCCCGGCGTGGCCCCCGAGGTGTACTACTTCGATAAGCCCCAGGCGCTGATCGTGATGGAGTACCTGCACCCCCATGTGATTCTGCGGCGTAAGCTGATCAGCGGCGAACGGGTGGCGGAGCTGGGCGCTACTCTGGGTGAGTTTTGCGCGCGCACGGCGTTTCGGGGCTCTGAACTCTCCATGGCAAGCCCGGATAAGAAAGCCGATGTCGGGCTGTTCTCCGGTAACGTGGCGATTCCTGCAATCACCGAATCCTTGGTGTTTACCGACCCTTACTACGGCGCGGAGATGAACCGCCACACGCCCGAGCTATCGCCCGTGGTGGACGAGCTGCGCCGCAACGCCCGCCTGAAAGCCAAGGTGCAGCGGCTGTTGATGAAGTTCACCGCCAACACCGAGACCATGCTGCACGGCGACCTGCACTCCGGCTCCATCATGGCAACCGACACCAGCGTGCGCGTCATCGACCCCGAGTTTTCCCAGTACGGCCCGATGGCGTTCGACTTGGGCATGGCGGCAGCCAACTTCTTCATGGCCTACTTTAGCCAGCCCGCCCACCGTAAAGAAGGTGACCTGGAGGAGTATCAAGCGTGGATTTTAGAAGTGATTACCGATTGCTTTACCCGCTTCGATGAGGAGTTTCGCCACCTCTGGCAAACCGAACGCACCGGTATTCTGTTCCCCAGAGCGCTGTTCGAAGAGCAGGGCAACAGCGCAGACGACGCCTGCGACGCGCTGCTTGAAGAGATCCGTGAAGATGCGCTGGCCTACTGCGGCATCGAAATGCACCGCCGCGTACTATCGCTGGCCCACAACGCCGACTTTGAAGAGATCGAAGACCCCGCCTTACGCGCCAAACTGGAAGCACGCAACGTGCTGATGGGCCAAGCGCTGATCATGGAGC
Source organism: Vreelandella lutescens (assembly GCF_014640815.1). Lineage (GTDB taxonomy): Bacteria > Pseudomonadota > Gammaproteobacteria > Pseudomonadales > Halomonadaceae > Vreelandella > Vreelandella lutescens. The sequence continues at coordinate 527,354 of NZ_BMHM01000004.1, forward strand.
CGGAAGCTTACTGTGATCTCAATGCGCTGGTGGCGTTAGCCAAGGCCTACAATCAAAAATCAGTGTTGTAAGCACTATAGGTGGCACCTTCGGCACGCCTGGCGGCGTGCTTCGCGGGTGCGCTCCGCTTACGCCGCGCTACGAGTGGCCATCTTGAGTTCGGCGAAGCCCCGTAGCGCGGCGTAACGAATCTTGCGAGGCACGAGCAAATGAGGCACCCGCGAGGGCGGCGGCAGCCGCCTTGATCTGGCCACTGTGAAGGAGCATCTCTCGGTGGCGATTTCGGCACGCCTAGCGGCGTGCTTCGCGGGTGCGCTCCGCTTACGCCGCGCTACGAGTGGCCATCTTGAGTTCGGCGAAGCCCCGTAGCGCGGCGTAACGAATCTTGCGAGGCACGAGCAAATGAGGCACCCGCGAGGGCGGCGGCAGCCGCCTGGATGGAGCCAGCGTGAAGGATCATCTTTTGGTGGCGTTTTCGGCACGCCTGGCGGCGTGCTTCGCGGGTGCGCTATCGCTTACACCGCGCTACGAATACCCAGCCTTGAGTTCGGCGAAATCTTGTAGCGCGGCGTAACGAATCTTGCTCGGCACGAGCAAATGAGGCACCCGCGAGGGCGGCGG
>NZ_BMHM01000005.1 GCF_014640815.1 Vreelandella lutescens
GTGCTACCGCTCGACTTGCATGTGTTAGGCCTGCCGCCAGCGTTCAATCTGAGCCATGATCAAACTCTTCAGTTTAAAATCATCGTGATCCTTACGTGCCACTCGAAAGTAACAAAAGCGGATCAAACTTGGCTCAAGGTTCAAACGAATTCGAAAGATTCGAAAATCTCTCTTGTGCGCTTGCCTTGATATTTGGTGATTTATCACCCTCATCGGCAAGCGCCCACATGAATTACCTGATCAAATTGTTAAAGAGCGTTTTCGCTGTGCTGGCCCGATGACTTGAACCGTGCTGCCTCAGCGAGGAAGGCGTATTCTACGCACTTCCTGGTGTTTGTCAACCACTGTTTTCAGCGAGTGAAGCGAGCGACTTAATCTATAACAAGACGGCTCTAACCTCCTGACAAACCAGAGGTTTTTCAACCTCTTTCACCGCTGGTAACGCTTGGCGTCCCCGGCAGCGGATGCGTACTTTACGGATTCGCGGCCGGGTTGGCAAGAGCTAATGTGAAAAAGTTTTCAGAAAGTTCACACCAGGGTCACGCGAGCGTAACGCTTCTTGCCCGCTTGAATCACATACACTTTACCAGTGGCCAGCATGGTGTCTTGAGCAACGACCTCACCATCCACTTTGACACTGCCATTTTTCAGCATGTCTTTGGCTTGTGCGCTGTTCTTGGTTAAGCCTGAGCGATTAAGTACTGTGGCAATCGGGGCCTGCTCGCTGCCTTCAAAATCGACGTCTACTTCTGGCAGGTCTTCCGGTAGCTCACCCTCGGCCAGCTGGTTACCCGCCGACTTGTGCGCATTCGCGGCGGCTTCATCACCGTGGTAACGGGCGATGAGTTCACGAGCAAGCTCCATTTTCACATCGCGAGGATTCGCACCCTGCTCGACACTCTGCTTCAGCGCCTCAATCTCTTCATTCGATTTCAGCGAGAGCAGTTCGAAGTAACGCCACATTAAGCTGTCAGGCATGGAGACCAGCTTATTGAACATGGAACCCGGTGCTTCATCCACGCCCACGTAGTTGCCAAGCGACTTGGACATTTTCTGCACGCCGTCCAAACCTTCTAGCAGGGGCATCGTGATGACCACCTGGGGTTCCTGACCGAAGTGCTTTTGAATCTCGCGCCCCATGAGCAGGTTAAACTTCTGGTCGGTACCGCCCAGTTCGATATCAGCTTCTAGTGCGACGGAGTCATAACCCTGCACTAGCGGGTAAAGAAACTCATGAATCGCAATCGGCTGATTCGCTTTGTAGCGCTTCTCGAAGTCATCACGCTCCAGCATGCGCGCCACGGTGCTTTGTGCTGCCAGCTCAATCATTTTGGCAGCCGTTAACTCGCCAAACCACTCCGCGTTGAAGCGCACCTCGGTCTTTTCCGGATCGAGGATTTTGAACACCTGCTCTTTATAGGTTTCCGCGTTCGCCTTGACGTCGGCTTCGGTCAGCGGCTTACGGGTGACGTTTTTACCGGTCGGGTCGCCAATGCGGCCGGTGAAATCCCCAATCAAAAAGATAACGGTATGACCAAGATCTTGGAACTGGCGCATTTTGGTCAGCAGTACGCTGTGACCCAGGTGCAAATCAGGTGCCGTAGGATCAAACCCTGCTTTAATACGCAGCTTACGACCTGACGCGAGCTTTTTACGCAGCTCGTCTTCTACCAGGATTTCATGCGTACCTCGCGACAGCAGCGCTAACGCCTGATCCACCTCACTCATTGCCTCTCTCCATGTACTATATGCCGTTAAAGGCGTTTAAATAATCAATAGTGGGCGATGTTATCACGCTCCACCGCCTTGGTTGAGCCTTCACCCCGTTTTGGATGACTCGGATTATGAAAACCTCGCACCCTTCGTCACCCGCTTACTATATTGGTTTAATGTCTGGCACTAGCCTGGATGGCATTGATGCCGCCCTGGTCTCTATCACTCCTGGCACGCCGCCTAAACTATTAGCCACGGCCGCCGTTGCCATGCCCGATACCCTGCACGCGCAGCTACTACACCTTTGCCACGCGCCAGCAGCGCACTTTGCCGAACTGGCCGCCGCCGAGGATGCCTTTTGCCGCCTCCAGGCCCAGGCCGTTACAGCATTATTAACGGAACAGGGGCTCGCCCCGGCTCAGATTACGGCGATTGGCAGCCACGGCCAGACGATTGAGCACGCGCCACAAGGTCACCAGAGGGGGCCGGCGTATACGCTACAGTTAGATAACCCGAGCCTGCTGGCAGAATTGACGGGCTGCACGGTGGTGGCCGACTTTCGCCGCCGGGACTTGGCCGCTGGCGGCCAAGCAGCGCCTCTAGCGCCCGCTTTCCACCAAGCGCTGTTTGGGCAGCGCTCAGGCGAACAGCTTGTGCTGAATTTAGGCGGCTTTGCCAATCTCACTTGGCTCCCTCAGGAGCCGGAGCGCGCCGTGGTGGGCTTCGATACCGGCCCGGCGAACGTACTGCTGGATGCCTGGTTTGCAAAGCATCACACCGGGCGATTTGATGAGAGCGGAACGTGGGCGGCCAGCGGGCAAATCAACCAAGCGCTGCTCGCCCGCCTGCTGCAAGAACCCTTTTTTCATCAGCCGCCGCCGCGCAGCACCGGGCGAGAGCTGTTTCACTTAGCATGGTTAGAGAAGCAGCTCACTGGCGACGAAGCCCCCCGTGATGTTCAGGCAACGCTAGCTGAACTGACGGCGGTGAGCGTTGCGCAGGGCGTTGAGCAGCTGCCGCTGAGCCAGCCCAGCGCCACGCTGCTAGTAGGCGGCGGCGGTGCTCACAATGCCTATTTGATGGCAAGGCTAGCCGCGCACCTTCCGAAGGTGACGCTGCTCTCCCCCGCCACGCTGGGCTGGCCGGAAGATTGGATTGAAGCTGGGGCCTTTGCCTGGCTCGCCCACCAGCGCCTGCACGGGCTACCCGGCAACTTGCCTTCCGTGACCGGTGCCAGCGGCCCGCGGGTGCTGGGCGGCATTTATGCCCCCTAACGGCATCTACCGTTAGTAGTCGTCACCATCGCGCAGGGCAAGATGAGACGGCACCTGCGCGTCTAACGGCTTACCGCTGGCGGCGGCGTCGCCCTGCTTGATCATCAGCCGCAGGTCGTTGGCGGAATCCGCATGGGCCAGTGCCACTTGCTGGCTCACTTGGCCCGCTTGATAGAGCGCATAAAGCGCCTGATCGAAGGTTTGCATTCCCGCATCGCGGGAGCCCGCCATGGCCTGCTTTAATTCATCAATACGCCCTTTTCGGATCAGATCCACCACCCGTGGCGACGAGAGCAGAATCTCGATCGCCGCGCAGCGGCCGCCCTGCTGAGTAGGCAGCAGCTGCTGCGCCACTACGGCACGCAGATTCAGCGACAGATCCATCAGCACCTGCTCGTGCCGCTCATGGGGAAAGAAGTGAAGGATGCGCTCCAACGCCTGGTTGGCGTTGTTGGCATGCAGCGTCGCTAAACAGAGATGTCCGGTTTCCGCAAAGGTCAGGGCGTGCTCCATGGTTTCCCGGGTACGCACTTCACCAATCAAGATCACATCGGGCGCTTGGCGTAGCGTATTTTTCAGCGCCACCTCGAAGGACTCCGTATCCACCCCCACTTCGCGCTGATTAACGATGCCCCGCTGATGCGGGTGCAAGTACTCGATAGGGTCCTCAATGGTAATAATGTGACCGCCGACGGAGGCGTTACGCTCCTGGATCATCGCCGCCAGGGTGGTGGATTTCCCCGTTCCCGTGCCGCCCACGACCAGCACCAGCCCGCGCTTGGCATTGGCCAGCGTCGCTAGCTGGCTAGGCACGCCCAGCGAGCTGAGGGTGGGAATGGTCTGCGCAATACGGCGCACCACCATGGCGGGCTCGTTGCGCTGTTGAAAGGCGCTTACCCGAAACCGCCCCGCGCTCTCCAGGCTTAGGACAAAATTCGCCTCGTGCTCCTCTTGAAAGCGCTCCCGCTGCTTCTCAGGAACCGCATTCAGCACCAGGCTGCGCACTTGGCCAGAGGAGAGCGGCTGACGCCCTAGCGGCACCAGCCCCTGGGGCGTTTTCAAGCTGGGCGGCGCGCCCACCGAAATCAGCAGGTCAGAGGCCTGCTGCTCGACCATGATGCCCAGCAGTTGATGCAGCCACTGGGTCGCGGTCATACCGCTGGCTGGCTCACTCATCGCATCGCCCCTCCTTTTGCCGCCTTACTCATCTTTTAACGTCAGCGTGCCTTTAGCCCTTACTTGGGCTTCCTCCATACTCACCACGCCTTCCTTAACTAGCTTGGCAAGCGAGGCATTCAGGGTTTGCATCCCCAGCGCACCGCCGGTCTGAATGGCCGAGTAGATCTGAGCCACTTTATCTTCGCGAATGAGGTTACGCACCGCAGACGTGGCAATCAGAATCTCGTGGGCCGCCACGCGCCCGCCGCCCTGACGCTTCAACAACGTTTGCGAGATGACCGCCTGGAGCGATTCCGACAGCATCGAGCGCACCATGGATTTCTCTTCGCCGGGGAACACATCGATAATCCGGTCGATGGTTTTCGCCGCCGAGGTGGTATGCAGCGTACCAAACACTAAGTGCCCCGTTTCAGCAGCGGTCAGCGCTAAGCGAATCGTTTCAAGATCGCGAAGCTCGCCTACCAAAATCACGTCCGGGTCTTCGCGCAGCGCGCTTCGCAGCGCCCCAGAGAAGCTGTGAGTATCGCGGTGAACCTCCCGCTGATTAATCAGGCAGCGCTTGCTGGTGTGCACAAATTCCACCGGGTCTTCGATGGTCAGGATATGCTCAAAACGTTGGTCGTTGATGTAGTCGATCATTGCCGCCAGGGTGGTGCTTTTCCCCGACCCCGTGGGCCCGGTCACGAGCACCAATCCCCTGGGGAGCATTGAAAGGCGTTGGAACACTTCGCCCATGCCCAAGGTGTCCATGGAAAGCACCTTATTGGGAATGGTACGAAACACCGCCCCTGCCCCGCGCGCCTGGTTAAAGGCATTGACCCTAAAGCGCGCCACCCCCGGCACTTCAAACGAGAAGTCTGCTTCTAAGTGCTCTTCGTAGTCGCGGCGCTGCCGATCGTTCATGATGTCGTAGATCAGCCGCCGAACGTCGCTGTTCTCCATGGCGGGCACATTAAGCCGACGAATATCGCCATCAACACGTATCATGGGAGGCAGACCCGCCGAAAGGTGCAGGTCGGATGCATTCTGCTTTGCCGAGAATGCCAGCAGTTCGGTAATATCCATCTCTCTTTCCCAGCTGCGGTAAGGTTCTTGAGTATGACAGACAACGCGCTCCCCGAGTCACTTGCATCTGCGCGTGAACGCCTGCGCCAGGCGCTTGAGGATGCCGGGCGCTCGCCCGCCAGTGCCACCCTGCTGGCGGTGAGTAAAACTAAGCCCGCCGAGATGCTGCGCGAAGCGTGGCAGCACGGCCAGCGCGAGTTTGGTGAAAACTACCTGCAAGAGGCGCTGGATAAACAGATGGCGCTTGAGGATCTTGATGGCATTGTGTGGCACTTCATTGGCCCGCTGCAATCGAACAAGACCCGCGCCGTGGCCGAACAGTTTGCCTGGGTACACAGCGTGGATCGTTTGAAAATTGCCAAACGTTTGAGCGAACAGCGCCCGGAAGCCTTACCACCGCTAAACGTATGCCTACAGGTCAATATTAGCCGCGAGGCCACGAAATCCGGCGTGCTGCCAGAGGATGCCTTAGCGCTGGCTCAAGAGATTGCCGCCCTGCCAGGTCTCGCCCTGCGCGGGCTCATGGCGATTCCCGCCCCGGCAGAGACCTTAGAAGCACAGCGCCAGCCGCTAGCCGCCCTGCGCCAGCTATTGGAAGAGCTCCAGGCGGCACTGCCCGACGCGCCGCTGGATACGCTCTCGATGGGCATGAGCGACGATTTAGAAGCGGCTGTCTTAGAGGGTGCCACGCTGGTACGTTTAGGCACCGCCATTTTTGGCGCACGGGGCTAACCGCGGCTCGAACAACACACGACTTACTTCACACGCTGCAAGACGCAGCCATTTGCGAAAAAGGATACCCCCATGGCGAGCAAGATCACCTTCATTGGCGCAGGCAATATGGCCGGTGCCATTATCGGCGGCCTGATCGAAAGCGGTGTCTCACCCAGCGACATCACCGCCACGGCCCCCAACGAAAGCGAACTGGCTCCGCTGAAGGCGCGCCTGGGCATTCATACCCACACCGACAACAGCGCAGCGGTTAACGGTGCAGATGTGGTCGTGCTGGCGGTGAAGCCGCAGATTATGCGCGGTGTTTGTGAGGCTATGCGCGACAGCGTTCAGCAGCAGTCGCCGCTGGTGATGTCCATTGCCGCTGGCCTGGACGCCAACACCATCGACCAGTGGCTGGGTGGCGGCAACGCCCTGGTGCGCTGCATGCCCAACACCCCGTCACTGGTCGGCATCGGCGCCAGCGGCCTGTACGCCAACGCGGCGGTCAGCGATGCCCAGCGCACCCTCGCCACCCAGCTGATGGAAGCCGTGGGCATTGTAGAGTGGGTTGAGGAAGAGCGGTTATTGGATGCGGTGACCGCGGTTTCCGGCAGCGCTCCGGCCTACTTCTTCCTGATGTTCGAAGCCATGGAAGAGGCCGCCGTGAAGCTCGGCCTACCTGCAGAAACCGCCCGCCGCTTGGCCATTCAAACCGCGTTGGGTGCCTCCACCATGGCCCAGCGCAGCGACAAAGACCCGGCCACCTTGAAGCAGAACGTGATGTCGCCGGGCGGCACCACCGAACGCGCTATTGCACATATGGAAGATGCGCACCTGCGCACGATCATTGCCGACGCCATGCAGGCCTGTGCCGAGCGCGCCGATGCCATGTCCAAAGAGCTAAGCGGTAACGATTGAGTCGCACGTAGACAACCGACCGTGAATGACGCCATAAGAACGAGATGAGTTGCATACACGTACTCATCTCAAGAACGACCTTTTTAGGAGAAGCCGCAATGGGAAGTCAATTAGGCAGCGCCGGGTTAATGCTCGTTAACTCACTGATCAACATTTATCTGTTCTTATTAATGCTGCGCTTCTTGCTGCAGGCATCCCGGGCGGATTACTACAACCCGCTCAGCCAGTCAGTGGTGAAAATCACCCAGCCTGTTGTTGGTCTGTTTCAAGGCTTCCTCGGCCCCGTGGGTGGGCGCTTTGACCTCGCCACGCTGGCCGCCGGTTTTGTGCTCAAAGTGGTGAGCATGGTGGCCATTTTCATGGTGATTGGCGTGGGTATGCCCCCCATCGCAGGACTGCTCATTGCCGGCGTTGCCGCCATTGCGAACGCCATTCTGAAAATTTACTTTTTTGCCATGATCGTAATGATCATTCTGAGCTGGGTAGCGCCCAATGCCAGCCACCCAGGCGCGCTGCTGGTGATGCAGCTGGTCGAACCGATTATGGCACCAGTGAGAAAAGTCATTCCTCCACTGGGCATGATCGACCTATCCCCCATTGTGGTCTTTATCGCCATTAACCTCGTCGATGGCCTGGTAGTGGGCTCCTTAATTCGTGCAGCGGGAATCTCTGGGGCACTGGTCGGCCTATAACCGCCGCACCATCGCACCTGACGATTCCTTAGCAGGACTATATTTTGCAGGACTAGCGCTTTCGATGCCTGATTCAGACACTCTTGCTTATGACGAGCGGCCAGCGGATTCCGTTGGCTTAGTCACCCCACACGTCGCCAAGTTCGATACGCCGCTGCCGCTTGCTTGTGGTAAAACGCTGCCGGAATACGAGCTTATCTACGAAACCTACGGCACGCTCAACGCTGACCGCTCTAATGCCGTACTGATTTGTCATGCGCTTTCGGGGCACCATCACGCCGCGGGCTATCACACCGCTGATGACCGCAAACCCGGCTGGTGGGATGCCCATATCGGCCCCGGCAAGTCCATCGATACCAATCGATTCTTTGTGGTGTCGCTGAACAACTTGGGCGGCTGCCACGGCAGCACAGGGCCGGTAAGCCACAACCCGGATACTGGCCGCCAGTGGGGGCCAGACTTCCCCATGGTCACGGTGAGCGACTGGGTCGCGAGCCAAGCACGCCTTGCCGACCACTTAGGTATTCAGCGCTGGGCAGCGGCGGTCGGCGGAAGTCTAGGCGGCATGCAGGTGCTGCAGTGGACCATCACGTATCCTGAGCGCGTAGCAAATGCGGTCATTATTGCGGCAACGCCTCGCCTGTCGGCACAAAACATTGCCTTTAACGAAGTCGCCCGCCAAGCGATTCGCTCCGACCCAGAGTTCTTTGGTGGCTGGTATGCGGAGCACGACACCGTGCCCAAGCGTGGGCTTAAGTTAGCGCGCATGGTGGGCCATATCACCTATCTCTCCGAAGATGCGATGGGAAGCAAATTTGGGCGCGACCTGCGCAGCGATGACCTTCACTTTGGCTTTGATGTCGAGTTCCAAGTAGAGTCCTATTTGCGCTACCAAGGCGATACGTTTTCAACCGCCTTTGACGCTAACACCTACCTGCTAATGACGAAGGCGCTGGACTATTTCGACCCTGCTGCCAATCATGGCGGTGGTCTGTCAGAAGCCCTTGCCCCTGTCCAATGCCCGTTTTTAATCGTTAGCTTCACCACGGATTGGCGCTTCCCACCATCACGCTCTCGTGAGTTGGTGGATGCCCTGACTCTGGCAGGCAAATCGGTGAGCTATGCCAACATTGAATCGCCCCACGGGCACGATGCCTTCTTACTGCCCGAGCCTCGCTACCACGCTTTATTCAGCGCCTTTATGAGCCGCGCGGCGCGAGAATTGAAGATCGAGTCGGGTGTGGAGGAGAAACACTAATGCGCACGGATCTTGAACTGATTTACGACTGGGTACCCCAAGGTGCCCACGTATTAGACCTTGCCTGCGGTGACGGCGTGCTGTTAGAGCGGCTGGCCCAAGAAAAAGGGGTGACCGGCTACGGCCTGGAGATTGACCCCGACGGCATCACCCAGTGTGTTGCCCGTGGGGTCAGCGTGATTGAGCACAACCTGGATGATGGGCTCGGCAGCTTTAGCGACAATAGCTACGATCAGGTCATTATGACCCAGGCGCTGCAAGCGCTGCGCCGCCCCGATAAAATGCTCGATGAAATGCTGCGCGTCGCTGAAGAGGGCATTATCACCTTCCCTAACTTCGCCTACTGGCGTCACCGCATTCATTTAGGCTTACGCGGCTACATGCCGGTGTCGAAATCGCTGCCCCACGCGTGGTACGACACCCCCAACATTCACCTCTCGACGTTTAACGACTTCGAGCACCTGTGCAAAGAGAAAGGCTTGGTGATTGTTGACCGCGCTGTGGGCGTTGGTGACCACAAGGGGCACTGGACGTCTAAGTGGTGGCCTAACCTATTTGGTGAAATTGCCATTTTCCGGGTACGTCGACGCCCATAACTAAGCCTTTACGCACGCAAGAGAGGAGACACGCTATGGCTATCGCGACACTGCGACGCTTTTCACTGCTGATGGTGCTACTGGGAACGCTGTTCAGCGCCACCCAAGCAGCGGCAGAGCAGATGGTAGAAGTGGGCGATTACGAGATCCACTACAACGCCATTGAGACCCGCTTTTTAACCCCTGAAGTGGCCCAAGCGAACAACATTCAGCGCAGTATCGGGCACGGCTTAGTGAATATCAGCGTACGCGAGCGCCAGCCGGACGGCAGCACACTGCCGGTGAACGCCAGCGTGCAGGGCAACGTACGCGGCCTGACCGACACCCGCGAACCGCTCAGCTTTCGCACCGTGCACGATGGCGATGCCACCTACCACCTCGCCACCTTCACCCTGCGCCACGACGAGCCCATGCGCTTCAGCCTAGAGGTGCGCTACGACCGTAATGCCAGTCCTGAGCCGGTCAACTTTATTCAGCGCTTTTATATCGAGCGCTAAACCCGTACCGGTAGCGACCGTATCAAGCGGGCCGCTACCGGCACTCCCTGCTGTCGCTCCACCGTCACGCCATAAGCCAGCACTTCTACACCCGCTTTTACGGCATCGCTTAGCGCCGCCGCATAGGTGGGGTCAATATGAGCGGCCGGGGCAACGTCTTCAATTCCTTCGTGGGCCACGCAAAACAGCAGCACCGCCCGCTCGCCCTGCTGGGCCAGCGCCGCCAACGTGTGCAGATGCTTGGTGCCACGCACGCTGACGGAATCAGGAAAATAGCCGTGCCCATCCTCCTCTTTCAACGTCACTTGCTTCACTTCGACATACGCGACGCCTTTTACGGGGTCGTCTAAGCGAATATCCAGCCGCGCATCGGCGATTTTCACCTCACGCTTTAACGTTTGATAGCCCGCCAGCGGCGCTATCTCGCCTGCGTTAATCGCTGCTTCGACCAAGCCATTCGCTCGCCCGGTGTGCACCGATGCCAGCGCCGTACCGCCGTTTGGCTCGGGCAGCTCTATCCACTCCCAGGTCCACTCAAGCTTGCGTTTGGGATTATTACTTGGCGAGAGCCACACCCGGCAGCCGGGCACGTTCACCGCCTTCATCGAGCCGGTATTCGGGCAGTGAGCCACCACCTCCTCTCCGCTATCTAAGCGCACATCGGCCAAGAAGCGCTTATAGCGACGCAGCAACACGCCGGGCACTAACCCTGGGGTCCTACTCATAAACGGCTCACAAAGCGCGCGATGCGTACCACGGCCTCTTCTAGCCGCGCCACCTCGTTGGTAAAGGCGATGCGTACATGGTGCTCGCCGCCTTGCACCGCAAAGTCGATGCCGGGGGTGATGGCGACGTTCTCCTCCACTAACAGGCGCTCGCAGAACGCTTGGCTGTCGCGGCTGTAGCGGGAGATATCCAGCCAGAGATAGAACGCGCCTTGGGGCGGTAGATCCGGTGCAAGCCCTAAGCTGGCCAAGCCGTCCAGCAGCACTTGGCGGCGCTGCTTCAGGGTGGCCCGTCGGGTTTCCAGAATATCGCGGCACTCCGGGGTAAACGCTGCCAGCGCTGCGTATTGGGAGGGCGTTGGCGCGGCGAGAAATACATTTTGCGCCAGCCGAGTCAGCGGTTCGACGGCATGCTCGGGGGCGACCAGCCAGCCTAAGCGCCAGCCGGTCATGCCGAAGTACTTGGAGAAACTGTTCACCACAAAGGCGTCATCTGACAGCGAGGTGGCCGACAGCGGCGCATCGTCGTAATTCAGCCCTTGGTAAATCTCATCGACGATGACATCACCGCCCTTGGCAGCCACCGTGCTGATCACCTGCGCCAGCGCCTGCGCATCTAACGTGTGCCCGGTAGGGTTAGAAGGGCTGGCCAGCATTGCTAACCGCGTCTTGGCCTGCCAGTGCTGCTCGATCAACGGCGCGGTGAGCTGCCAACCGCTGTCACGCCCCACCGGTACGGCATCAATCTCGGCCCCTGCCAGAGCCATGAAATGGCGGTTGCAAGGGTAGTTAGGGTCGGCCATGAGGACCCGGTCGCCGCTTTCTACGAGTAGCTGGCTGGCCAGCAACAGCGCCCCTGAGGCACCCGGCGTTACCAGGATGCGGGAGGGGTCAACGGCGGCCTCAAAATGGTCGGCATAGTGGCCTGCGATGGCTTCACGCAGCGATGCCAACCCAGCCGCTGGGGTATAGCGCGTTTTACCCTCGGCCAGCGCCTGCTGGCCTGCCGCCACGATAGGGGCGGGGGTCGCAAAGTCCGGCTCGCCGACTTCCAGATGGATGACATCATGGCCTTCGGCTTCTCTGGCCTGGGCCATTTCCAGTAAGTGCATCACGCGAAACGGCGCAACGTGAGCAACACGCGAATTCCAAGCCATAACGGCTCCTTCCCCTAGCAGTAGTAAACACATGACCCAGTCCGTACAAGATGTAGGACTATGGTCGAAAACGAACCATTATGCTTGCATTGGGCGTGATTTTCAGCTAAACAAGCATCCCTTTGGCGTGAGATCGTGGTACACGCCCATGGTCGATCAGCAGTCACATACGTAAGGGGCACTCCCATGCCAGTAGCGGAAAAGAAATCGGAAGCGTCCAAGTCCTTCACCCCGTATGAGCCAGCACCCGGTGAAGAGTATATGAATGAGAAGCAGCTGGCGCACTTTCGTCAGCTCCTTCTAGACTGGAAACAGGACCTCATGGAAGAGGTGGATCGTACCGTACGCCACCTGCAGGAAGATGCTAACAACTACGCGGACCCCGCCGACCGCGCGACGCAAGAAGAGGGCTTTAGCCTGGAACTGCGTACCCGTGACCGCGAGCGTAAGTTGCTCAAGAAGATTAACGAAACCATCGATAATATCGATGATGATGACTACGGCTTCTGCGAAGCCTGCGGTGTGGAAATCGGCATCCGCCGTTTAGAAGCACGCCCTACTGCTACCCTTTGTGTCGATTGCAAAACCCTAGCCGAACTCAAAGAGAAGCAGCTGGGCGGCTAAACAAAGACCGCCTCGCTATCAGCGATGGCAGACAACGGGCACCCTTGAGGTGCCCGTTTTTGTTTGTCATCGTACGTCGTATGACTCTTGCTAATCACGGGCTGCCATGACCGCTACCGCTCGCTACCGAGGGCGCTTTGCCCCCACTCCTTCTGGGCCGCTGCATCTTGGCTCGCTGGTCGCTGCCCTGGGCAGCTATTTAGATGCTCGTGCGGCAGGCGGCCAGTGGCTGGTCCGTATAGAAGATATCGACCCACCGCGCTGCCCCGAAGGCGCAGCCAGCACCATCTTGCGCCAGCTCGAATCCTTTGGGCTTACCTGGGATGAAGAAGTTATCTGGCAACGTCACCGCCACGACGCGTATCAACAGGCGTTAGAGCAACTGATTGAGCAAGGATTAGCCTACCCATGCAGCTGTTCTCGTAAGCAGTGGCAAGCCTTCGACATCTACCCCGGCTGGTGCCGTAACGGCGTGAGTGATGCCACCCAACCGCTAGCCTGGCGGCTGCGCAGCGACCTGGCCAAGCGCCCGATTAGTTGGCACGACCGACTCTTTGGCGAGCAGCAGTTTGACCCCGCCACGCTTGGCGATGTGGTACTAAAACGCAAAGACCAGCTGTGGGCCTACCAGCTCGCCGTCGTGGTCGACGACGCCGACCAGGGCATTACCGATATCGTGCGTGGCTATGACCTGCTGGACAACACACCCTGGCAGCATCAGTTACAGGCAGCGCTGCACGTTCCTACCCCGCGCTACCTGCATCTGCCGCTGGTCGTGACGGCCGATGGTCAAAAGCTCTCCAAGCAGAATCTCGCCCCTGCCCTGGATGAAACGCCCAACGGCGTGCGCCGCCAACTCTTCCAGGCGCTACAGCTACTGGATCAAGCGCCGCCGCTTGCGCTGGCCGATGAACCGCCCGCCACGCAGCTCGCCTGGGCCATCACGCACTGGAGCGTGGCGCACCTAACGCCGCGTGCTCACCGGCCGACGCCACTGGAGCCTTAAGATGTACGTGTATCGCATCATGCTGTTTCTGGTGTTTGGCGGTTACTTGCTTTCGCCACTGTTTATGGATGGCTGGGGAGACCCCACTGCTGCCTGGTACCGACCTTTTGCAATTTGGGGCGGCCTGATCGCCCTCACCCTATGGCTTGAGCAAAAGAGGAAACTCGATGAACGTTGAGCTTGTGGGGGTTGCCCTACTGGGGCTTGGCTACCTGGGGATACTGTTTGGTTGTGGCATGGCCGTAGAGCGAGGCTGGGTGCCGGTTCGGGTTACCCGCCACCCCATGGTGTACACCCTGGCGCTCGGCGTTTATGCCAGCGCCTGGGCGGTTTATGGCAGCGTGGAAATGGCGGGCAAGGCGGGCTTTGGCTACTTGGCTTACTACCTGGGGGCCGCAGGCGCGTTTTTACTGGCACCGGTCCTGCTAGTCCCCATACAGCGCATTACCCGCACCTATCAGCTGTCATCGCTGGCGGACCTGTTCGCCTTTCGCTACCGCTCGCGCTGGGCAGGCACGCTGGTCACGCTGCTCAGCCTGCTTGCCGTGCTGCCGCTGCTGGGCATACAAGTACAAACCCTCAGTGATGCGGTCACCCTCCTCACCGGGAGCCGCTACAGCAGCGCAGTCGCGCTGCTGTTTTGCGCGGTGATTGCCGCCTGTGCCGTGGTGTTTGGTGCCCGCCACAGTCATCGTCACCGCCACGACACGCTGCTCACCGTGATCGCTTTCGAATCCGTGATTAAACTGCTGGCCATGCTTGGGCTTGGCGCGATTGCACTCTGGTGGGTGTTCGACGGGCCACAGGATTTGCAGCGCTGGCTGGAAGGCCCTGGCGCAGCCATTCAAGCCACTACACCCCAGTTAGAAGCCCCGCAATGGCGCACGCTGCTGCTACTGTTTTTTGCTGCGGCCTTTATGATGCCGCACCTGTTTCAGATCACCTTTGCCGAAAGCCTTTCGCGGCACACTTTGCTGCAAGCAAGCTGGTCGCTACCGCTCTTTTTACTGCTGATGGCCCTGCCCGTGCCGCTGATTTTATGGGCCGCTCAGTCAACCAACGACAGCCTACCGCTCACCGCTTACGCAGCGTATGTGATGACCGAACACTGGTGGGTGGGGGTGCTCGCTTTTATCGGCGGCTTAGCCGCAGCCAGCGGTACGATGATGATGATCGCCCTGGCGCTCTCCGGCATGGTGCTGAATCATTTAGTACTGGTGGCCCGCCCGCCAGAAGCGCGTAGCGACCTCTATGGCTGGCTGCTTTGGCTTAGGCGCGCGCTCGTCGTTGGCGTGATTATTGGCGGCTGGCTATTTGCCGAAAGCGTCGGCCGCTACCACTCACTCACCAGCCTCGGGCTAGCGGCATTTGTCGGCATGGCACAATGCCTACCGGGAATGCTGGCACTGCTCTACTGGCCCGGTGCCAATCGCAAAGGCACGGTTGCCGGGCTGTTAGGTGGCATTGGCGTATGGTTATGGGGGCTATGGCTACCGTTACTGTTGAATATCGAGCTACCGGCGCTGCCGTTTACCACGTTGACTAACGCCAGTGACCCTGCCTGGTATAGCACTACCCTGCTGTCCTTAGCGGTCAATATCGTGCTGCTTATCGTGGTATCGCTCTTTACGCGTATTTCAGAAGGCGAGCGTTCGGCGGCTGAGGCCTGCTCAGTGGATGCAGTGATTCGCTCAAAACGTTTGCCATTAGAAGCCGCGACAGCGGGCGACTTCACTGCCCACCTGGCACAAGCGCTAGGGGAGGAGGCCGCGGGCCGTGAAGTGGAACGCGCTTTAAAAGCGCTCAATCTTACGCCCCAAGAGCGCCGCCCTTACGCGCTGCGCCGCCTGCGCGACCGTATTCAGGCAAACTTATCCGGCCTCATGGGGCCTTCTGTCGCGCGTGATATTGTCGACCGCTACCTGCCCTACCGCCACGATGATGCTCCCGTCACCGATGACATTCACTTTGTCGAAAGCCGCTTAGAGGCGTACCGCTCACGCTTAACTGGTTTGGCACGAGAGCTGGACGGGCTGCGCCGCCATCACCGCCAAACGCTCGCCTACCTGCCGGTTGGCCTGTGCGTCTTAGGTGATGACGATGAGCTGCTGATGTGGAACCAAGCGCTCTCACAGCTTTCCGGCATTAGCGGCGACAGCGTGATTGGCTCGCGACGCGACAGCCTGCCCCCGCCCTGGCCCAACCTGCTCAGCAGCGTGCTGAACGCCAGCCAAACCCCGCTGTATAAACAGGCGGTCACCCTGCATGGCAAAGACTATTTTCTCACCCTG
Source organism: Vreelandella lutescens (assembly GCF_014640815.1). Lineage (GTDB taxonomy): Bacteria > Pseudomonadota > Gammaproteobacteria > Pseudomonadales > Halomonadaceae > Vreelandella > Vreelandella lutescens. The sequence goes on from NZ_BMHM01000005.1 coordinate 15,710, forward strand.
CATAAAGCCGTGCTGAGCGGTCACGATAGCCGGGGCGGTAGCGTCATTCTCGTTGAGGACCACACCGAGATGAAGTGGCTGGAAGAGGAGCTGGTGCACGCAGCAAGGCTCGCCTCCATTGGCCAGCTTGCCGCAGGCGTGGCCCACGAAATTGGCAACCCGATTACCGGCATTTCATCGCTCGCGCAAAACCTGCGTTACGATACCGATGACCCCGCCCTGCTGGAAACCGCCGACCATATTCAGCAGCTCACCCAGCGGGTGACTAAAATTGTTAACTCATTGGTGGGGTTTGCTCACGGTGGACGCCCTGCTCTGCCGCTACCCACGGCCCCGGCCGCGCTGAAAACGATTAGCGACGATGCCCTGCACTTGATCCATTTAGCCCGCTCAAGCGAGGATATTGTCTTTATCAATACCTGCTCAGATGACATTGTGGTACGCGGTGACGCTCAGCGTCTTACCCAAGTCATGGTAAATTTACTGAGCAACGCCAAGGATGCCTGCCGCCCGCAGGGAACGGTACAGATTACCGCAGGCACCCAGGCCAGCCACGCCTGGTGGCGCGTAACAGACGATGGCCACGGCATCGACCCAAGCGTCAAACACCGCTTGTTTGAGCCGTTTACTACCACCAAGCCCGCGGGCGAAGGCACTGGGCTTGGGCTATCGTTGGCGTATCAAATTATTAACGAGCACCAAGGCAAAATAGAGGTCGCATCACCGCCTCCCGGAAAGCCTCGCGGCACCGCCATCACGCTATGGCTACCGCTTTACCAACAGGATGATCACTCGCCCCATGCCCCGGATACTGATTGTTGAAGATGAAGCGATTATTCGCAGCGCCCTCAAGCGCTTACTTGAACGTCATGACTATCACGTCAGCGAAGCGGCCAGCGCGGAGGAAGCCCGTGAGCTGCCGCTAAGTGACTATGACCTCATCATCAGCGACCTGCGCCTACCAGGCGAGCCGGGCACGACGCTGATTGAACCCGCCGCGCCCGCGCCGGTACTGATCATGACCAGCTATGCCAGCATGCGCTCTGCGGTGGATGCGTTAAAAATGGGTGCCGTCGACTATGTGGCCAAACCGTTTGACCACACGGAGCTGCTGGAAACCGTTGAGCGCATTTTGCACAAGCAGTCCATGCAGCAAGGCACGCCCCCGGATGTGACGGATGAAGGGGGCGGCCGCCAAACCATGATTGGCCACTGCACGGCGATGCAACAGGTCTACACGCGGATTCGAAAAACCGCGCCCGCCGATGTCACCGTACTCATTCAAGGCGAGTCCGGTACCGGCAAAGAGCTGGTCGCCCGCGCCATTCATCAGCAGAGCAAGCGCGCCAAGGCACCGCTCATTTGCGTTAACTGCGCCGCCATCCCTGAAACGCTGATTGAATCCGAGCTGTTTGGCCATGAAAAAGGCGCGTTTACCGGCGCAAGCGCCTCACGCACCGGGTTAGTCGAAGCCGCCGACGGAGGCACGCTCTTTCTGGATGAGATTGGTGAGCTACCGCTCGATGCTCAGGCGCGACTGTTACGGGTGCTGCAAGAGGGCGAGATCCGAAAGATTGGCTCGGTAGAAACCCGCCATGTAAACGTGCGCCTGATCGCGGCAACGCACCGAGACCTACGCGCCCTCTCTAAAAGCGGCGAGTTCCGTCTCGACCTCTACTATCGCCTCAATGTGATGCAAATTGCGCTGCCACCGCTGCGGGAACGGGACGATGACGTGCTGGAAATCGCCGATATCCTGCTGGAAAAAGCCTGCAAGCGCCATGAACGTCCTGGCTTGAGACTATCCCGCGCGGCCCGCCAGGATCTGCGCGATTACCCGTGGCCGGGTAACGTGCGGGAGCTTGAAAACGCGCTGGAGCGCGGCGTGATTCTGGCCGAAGGGCACTTGATCCACCCCGACGACCTGGGGCTTGGGCCTGTCACCAACCGCACGCCTTCCCCCGCATTAAACCCTCAGGCGGCCATCAGTGATACCGCACCTCAAGATGAGGATGATCTTTCTTTAGAGGATTACTTCCAGCACTTTGTGTTGGAGCATCAGGATCAAATGAGCGAAACAGAGCTGGCGCAAAAACTAGGCATTAGTCGCAAAAATTTATGGGAACGCCGCCAACGTCTTGGTATTCCGCGTAAAAAAACCGCACGTCGCCCTACGTAGGTCATCACTAAGACTAACGTCTAATAGATTGATTTACATAAGAAATATTCAAAAATCGTTACCCCGCCACTGTTACCTTCCCACACAACAGCGCGAACAAAAGGGCAAAAAAGGGGTAACACTTCACCACCCAATTAGTTCCCTGGCACGGACATAAATTGCCAAGCTGCTGAAATGTAAAAGGTATCTAATGAGTGGCACGGCGAGTGCAATATTACTAGGCAAGAAGAACAAACTGGGCTGCGCGGTAGGTTGCTAACAAAAACAACATGACACCGCCCCATCCTGAGCCATAACAAAAACAACAGGGCCAGGTAGAGATAACGGCACGAATAAGAATAACAGGCTTGCGTCTCATTACTTGTAAGCGCTGTGACAGCACATAAGTATGTCACCAGCGCAACGAACAACAACAATAACTGACAAGTGCCCAAATAAGGACGCGACGTACACAAGAAGCTGCGCCCCAACAATAATAACAGCAGTATAGGTGTACACCCCCGGAGCTAAAAATAATAAGCCGGGAGAAAAAGTTCGCGGTTGGATTATTGTTTTGAATACGAGGCGGTCGGAATCAGAGTGGTTCTTACGCCTGCCGACTGCGGTGCGTATTCAGGGCGATGTGCCATCATGAATAAAAACAGCAGCATGGACGCTGATTGTCTGCTTTGTAGGGGGAGGCTCATGTAGCCTCCCCTTTCCGCGTTTATAGGCACTCACTCTCCCACGCATTGGCCTTTGCAGGCTGCTTTTTGCAAGCCGCTCTTTGCAAGCCGCTCTTTGCAAGCCTCAGGGGGTCGGATACACTCAACCCCTTACCGTTCTCAATACGGTCACGTTTTTCGAACCCGTTTTCGATACACTGCGAGTCGATATCGCCGCATGTTTAAAGGATTTACCCGTTTATTACATAGCCCGGGAGAGCGCTTGAAATCCCTGCTCGATTCCCCAGAGAGCGCTTCTGATGCGCTCAGCCCTCGTGTTATTTCGCGCTCCGAGCATCCTGTTTCGCGCCAGCAGGTCAGTGAAGCTGCCTTAAAAGTGCTGTACCGACTCAACGGTGCAGGCTTTGACGCTTACCTGGTAGGCGGCTGTATCCGCGATGCGCTGCTGGGCAAAATGCCCAAGGACTTTGACGTTGCCACCAACGCCACGCCAGAGCAAGTGCGCGATCTGTTTCGCAATTCACGCCTGATTGGCCGCCGCTTCCGCATTGTGCACGTGCGCTTTGGCCGTGAAGTGATCGAGGTCACCACCTTCCGCGGAAAACCGCAGGACGAACATGGCGACCACATCGCCCATCAGTCGGATGATGGCCTGCTGTTGCGGGATAACGTGTGGGGCAATATTGAAGAGGATGCGCTGCGCCGCGACTTTACCGTCAATGCGCTCTACTACAATATTGCTGACTTCACGATCCACGACTTCGCCAACGGCGCACGGGATATTGAGTCTCGCACGCTGCGCTTGATCGGAGACCCCGCCACCCGCTACCGCGAAGACCCGGTACGGATGCTGCGGGCGGTTCGCTTTGCGGCCAAGCTCGATTTCACTATCGAGCCCGCCACCGAAGCACCGATGTACGACCTTGCACCGCTGCTGCTGCAAATTCCGCCGGCGCGCCTGTTCGATGAAGTGCTCAAGCTGTTTATGGCGGGCCACGGCTTAATCACTTTCCGCCTGCTCAGCCACTACAACCTGTTTGGCATGCTGTTCCCCGAAGCAGAAGAGGCCATGGCCGATGCCGCTTGGGCAGAAGAGCTGATCGAACAGGCACTGACCAATACCGATAAACGTATTGCTGAGGGTCGTCCAGTCACACCGGCGTTCTTATTAGCAGCGTTTCTATGGGCACCGGTGGCGCATCGCCAAGCGGCACTTGAGCGCGAGGGCATGCCCGCTGTGCCTGCGCTGCAAGCGGCTTCGCAAGAGGTGGTTTCGCGCCAGCTCCAGCATATTTCGATTCCTAAGCGTTTTGGCATCCCCATGCGTGAAATATGGGAGCTGCAGGCGCGTCTGCCGATGCGCCGGGGCAAGCGGGCTTTCCAAACCCGCGAGCACCCGCGCTTTCGCGCCGCCTACGATCTTCTGTTGCTACGTGAGCAAGCGGGCGAAATCCCTCGCGGGCTAGGCGACTGGTGGACGGCATTTCAGAAAGGCGATGAGCACGAACAGCTACGCCTGCTGCAAAAAGTCGGCAGTGACCCTGCTAGCCAAGGCGACCGTCGGCGTAAAAAGCGTCGCAAACCGCGTAAGGCCAACAGTGAATAGCGCGACCCGTACGTATATTGGCTTAGGCAGCAACTTAGAGCATCCAGAAGCCCAAGTGCGGCAGGCGCTCAGCGAGCTTGCTGCACTGCCGCTGTGCCAGCTGGTCGCCTGCTCGTCGCTGTATGCCACGCCGCCCGTGGGTCCGCAGGATCAGCCAGACTTTATCAATGCCGTGGCCTGCCTGGATACCCGGCTATCGCCACTGGCGCTGCTGGACCAGCTCCAGGCCCTGGAGCAGCACCACCGCAGGCGGCGGCTTCGCCACTGGGGGCCACGCACGTTAGATTTAGACCTACTGCTCTACGGTGAGCGCGTGATTCAACAGCCGCGCCTCACTGTGCCCCACCCTCATATGCATGCTCGCGCCTTTGTGATCGTGCCGCTGGCCGAGGTGGCTCGCACCGCCAACCCTAGTCTTTTCCTGCATCAGCAGCCGCTTAACCACTGGTTAACCTGCGTAGATGTTAAGGATATTCGGCGCTTAGGCGAGGCGTCTGTCACCCCCAGTGCTACCGTCTGACACAAATCTCGACACCACCCCCCCATTCAGGTAACAATTGCCGGTTACATCGCTTCACGCATGTGCCGTTTCGCGCAAATGACGTCTCGCACGCGATAATAATGGCCGAGCGCCGCTTGTGTTGACGCCTACGTTGACGCAGAGCCAGGTCACATCGGCCCCATGAAGAAACAATGAGAGTACGCCATGAAAACCGTCACCCTGAGCACGCTACAAGCCTATAAGCGCGCCGGAGAAACGTTCAGCTGCCTGACCGCTTACGACGCCTCTTTTGCTCATGCCGCCAGCGCTGCTGGTATTGATGTTCTGCTAGTGGGCGACTCCTTAGGCATGGTTCTACAAGGCCACAGCAGCACGTTGCCCGTCACCATGGACGATATTTGCTACCACACCCGCTGCGCAGCACGCGGTAAGGGCCATAGCCTACTGATGGTCGACCTACCGTTTATGAGCAACGCGACCACGGAACGCCTGCTTGAAGACGGGGCCGCACTGATGCGTGCCGGTGCCGAGCTTGTGAAAGTGGAAGGCGAAGCCTGGATGGCCGATGGCATCCGCGAACTAACGCGTCGTGGCGTGCCGGTATGCGCCCATTTGGGCTTAACACCACAAACCGTTTACCAACTAGGCGGTTATAAGGTCCAGGGCCGTGAAGCCGCGCAGGCTGAACAAATTATCAACGACGCCAAAGTCCTTGTAGAGGCAGGCGCGTCGGTGATTTTGCTTGAGTGCGTACCGGCAAGTCTGGGCAAAGCGGTCACTGAGGCGTTAGACGTACCTGTTATAGGTATTGGCGCAGGCCCGGATACCGATGGCCAAATTCTCGTGATGCACGATGTATTAGGCGTTACTCATGGCCGCACACCGCGCTTTGTGAAGAACTTCATGGAAGAGGCCAGCTCCATCCAGGGGGCATTTGAGCAGTACCATAACGCGGTCAAAAATCGCGCCTTCCCTGCAACCGAGCACTGTTTCTAAGAGACGGTTTCTAAGTGAGCGACAGCGATTTCTCTATGCGCACTTTGCGAGATATTAATGAGCTTCGCGCGACCCTGCGCGAGCATCGCCTTAACGGCCAGCGCATTGCGCTGGTACCGACCATGGGCAACCTGCATGCTGGTCACCTCGCCCTAGTGGCCGAGGCTCGCCAACAGGCAGACATCGTCGTCTCCAGCCTGTTTGTGAATCCCATGCAGTTTGGCCCTGGCGAAGATTTAGACGCTTACCCGCGCACGTTTGAGGCCGACCAAACCAAGCTCACCGAGGCGGGATGCCATATTCTGTTCGCCCCGACCGTCAGCGCGCTCTACCCCAATGGGCTAACCGCCCAGACGCGGGTGCACGTGCCTGAGGTGGGTGAAGGGCTATGCGGTGGCTCGCGGCCCGGGCATTTTGACGGTGTCTCCACCGTAGTGAGTATGCTGTTTAATCTCGTGCAGCCGGATGTGGCCTGCTTTGGCGAAAAAGATTATCAGCAGCTTGCCGTGATTCGTAAGCTCGTGGCCGATCTGCACATGCCCATCGAGATTATTGGCGTGCCGATTGTACGTGCTGATGATGGCTTGGCGCTCTCCTCTCGTAACGGCTACCTCAGTGAACAGGAGCGTGCCACCGCCCCCTCGCTCTACACAACGCTGTGCACATTGCGCGATGCGCTGGCCCAGGGCGAATCCGCCGAACAGGTACTACAACGGGGCAAAATCGCACTGTATGATGCCGGCTTTACGCCCGACTACCTTGAGCTGCGGGATACCCACCTAGGCCCCGTCACAGACGCGACGCGCCACGCCGTGCTACTCGCCGCCGCCAAACTAGGCCCAGCCCGGCTGATCGACAATCTCAGCGTGCAGCTACCTTGTGCTGCCACTGACTAGCCCGTAAGGCTAGCTCGTTACCAGGAGTTTCCATGCACACCATTATGCTCAAAGCCAAGCTGCACATGGCCCGTGTTACCCATGCCGTTCTCAACTATGAAGGCTCGTGCGCCATCGACGGCGACCTGCTGGATATGGCGGGTATTCGCGAAAATGAACAGATCCAGATTTATAACGTAGAAAACGGCGAGCGCTTCACCACTTACGCCATTCGTGGCGAAGAGGGATCACGTTTAATTTCTATCAACGGTGCCGCTGCCCACCTCGCCTCACCCGGGCATCGCATTATTATTTGCAGCTACGCTCACTACTCTGAAGCTGAGCTGGAAAACCACCAGCCTGCACTGGTGTACCTCCAGGAAGGCAACCACGTGAGCCACACCAGCAACGCCATTCCTGTCCAGCTGGCATAACGCTAACCCGCTGAGAATGCATCGTTAAACGGGCCGTTCATCGGCCCGTTTCTATTTGCTTAAAAAAGCGTATTGCCGCAACGCACAACCTTCCCCTATGCTGAGGGGTAAGTCTGACACAACATGCCAATAACAAGGGATAGGCCCAGCGGGGCTTCGCTATCCTTAATGAGAACGTTGCGTTACTTACCCAAGGAGCTTTTTTATGCAAGACGTGGTCATCGTAGCGGCACGCCGCACCGCCGTAGGGAGTTTTGGTGGATCACTTGCGGGCATTCCTGCCAGTGACTTAGGTGCACTGGTCATTAAAGATATTCTCGCCACGACCGGCGTGGCCCCTGAAAAAATTGATGAAGTGCTGCTCGGCCAAGTGCTCACCGCAGGCGTTGGCCAAAACCCTGCACGCCAAGCAGCCATCAAGGCAGGCCTACCAGAAACAGTTCCTGCCATGACCATCAACAAAGTGTGCGGCTCTGGCCTTAAAGCGCTGCATTTAGCCACCCAAGCCATTCGCTGCGGCGATGCTGAGATTATTCTGGCCGGTGGTCAGGAAAACATGTCAGCCTCCCCGCACATCTTGCCTAACTCTCGTAACGGCCAGCGCATGGGCGACTGGAAAGCCATCGACTCAATGGTGCATGACGGCCTGTGGGATGCGTTCAATAACTACCACATGGGTATCACCGCCGAGAACCTGGCTGAGAAATACAGCATTACCCGTGAAGAGATGGACGAATTTGCCGCCGCTTCACAGCAAAAAGCCGCTGCCGCGATTAAAGAAGGCAAGTTTAAAAGCCAAATCGTGCCGGTAGAAGTGCCCCAGCGCAAAGGCGACCCGGTGGTTTTTGATACCGACGAAAACCCGCGCGAAGTGTCTGCCGAGAAACTGGGCGGCATGCGTCCTGCCTTTAAGAAAGATGGCACCGTGACCGCTGGTAACGCTTCATCACTTAACGATGGCGCAGCCGTGGTCATGCTGTGCTCGGCTGAAAAAGCCAAAGAGCTTGGCCTAGAGCCGCTGGCACGCATTGCCGCTTATGCCAACGCAGGCGTTGACCCTGCCATTATGGGCATTGGCCCGGCACCGGCCACTCGCCGCTGCCTAGAGAAAGCGGGCTGGAGTTTAGACGACCTCGACCTAGTCGAAGCCAACGAAGCCTTTGCTGCCCAAGCGCTCTCCGTTAACAAGGAGCTGGGCTGGGATACCTCTAAGGTGAACGTGAACGGCGGTGCCATTGCCATTGGCCACCCCATCGGCGCATCCGGCTGTCGCGTACTGATTACGCTGCTGCACGAAATGATTGCCCGTGATGCCAAAAAAGGCCTCGCGACGCTGTGTATCGGCGGCGGGCAAGGTGTCGCTCTGGCGATTGAGCGTCCGTAATACGTCGGTGCTACTGACAATGAATGCCCCCGCACTGCGGGGGCATTTTTTTGCTCAACGGAACAGGCGAAGCGCGCTTTTCTCTACCTTGCGATTAGCGATGCTTTTCTCCTACGACACGTGATGGCGTACGCAATACCAACAGCATGCCCAGCAGGAACAGGCCAGAGGCTGCCCACATGGTGATGGGTAGGCTGGTGCTGTCCACGACCTGCCCACCGACCATAGCGCCCACACCAATCGACATGTTAAACACAAAGGCCATTAACGCCGTGGCGGCCTCGGTATTGGGTGCCGTGCGCAGTATCCAGGTTTGAACACTCACCGAGACGCTGCCAAATACAGCGCCCCACAGCATTAACAGCAGCACGCCACGGGTAGGCTCTACGCCCACCACCGGGAAGATCGCCACAACCACCAGCAGTAAGCTAGGAATCACAAGCACCGCACGGTACGGGTGGCGGCCAGCAAACATCCCCGCAGCGATGTTGCCTAAAATACCCGCTGCTCCATATAGCAGCAGCAGACTCCCCACATGGCGCTGCGCCACGCCGCTAATGTCCTGCAAGATAGGGCTGATAAAGGTATAGGCCACAAAATGCCCCACCACGACAAATCCTGTCGTGAGCACCGCCACGCGCACCCCACGATTACTTAACTGCTGTGCCAGCATTCGCAACCGCACCGGCTCTTTTGGCGGCAGCGGCGGCAGCCAACACCACAGCGCAATGGCGGTGAGCAGGCTTAACCCGCCTAATGCCCCGAAGGCAACGCGCCAGTGGCTGGCATCGCCTAGCAGCGTGCCTAACGGCACGCCGAGCACCGACGCCGCCGCCACACCGCCAAAGATAAGCGTCATGGCTTTGGCGACTTGGTCACCAGGCACCAAGCGCGGCGCAATACTGCCCGCAATCGCCCAAAAGCCGCCGATGCTCATCCCTACCAACACGCGGGCCGCTAACAGCAGCGCAAAATTACTGGCCACCGCCGATAGCGCACTGCCTACAACCATCACCACCATCATCAGCGTCAGCATGATGCGACGATCTAAACGTCCTACTGCCACGGGCAGAAGAGGCGCTGAAAACGCGGCCACCACGCCGGGCACGGTCACCATGAGCCCTGCCATGCCCGGCGTCACCCCCATATCGGCCGCCACCTGAGAGAGCAGCCCAATGGGCAGCTGCTCGGCTGTCACCAACAGGAAAATGCCCATCATCACCGCGACCACCGCCCACCAACGCGGCGTTAGCTGTTGCTCCATGCTGTGTCCTCGTATTCCTAAGCACCTACACAAACAGAACCTATACAGGCAGTACCTTTACAAGCAGTGCCGATACAAACAACACCGCCCCCGCAGCCAGGGGCTGCGGGGGCGGTCGGTCATACGCGTAACGCTGCTTAGCTAGCGACGTCCGCTTCGGCAGCAGCAAACGCTGCCTTCTCTTCTTCGGTGATCTCTTTGATCGAGAGCTTCACGCGATTGCGGTTATCAATATCCAGTACTTTGACGATGACATCGTCGCCTTCATTCAGGAAGTCGCGAACGTTGTTGACGCGCTCCTGGACGATTTGCGAGATGTGCACCAAGCCATCGGTACCCGGCATGATGTTCACAAAAGCACCAAAGTCGGCGATACGCACCACTTTGCCGTTATACAGCTTGCCGATTTCCGCTTCAGCGGTAATCGCCAGTACGGTATCGATAGCTTTTTTAGCCGCCGCTTTGTCTTCCGCGTAAATGCGCACGGTGCCGTCATCATCCAGATCAATCGATGCGCCGGTATCTTCGCAAATTTTACGGATAGTCGCGCCGCCTTTACCGATCACGTCACGAATCTTATCGGGATCGATTTTGATCGTTGCCATGGACGGTGCGTTTTCAGACACGTCGGTACGGCTTTGGCTGATCACGGCGTTCATCTGAGCCAGGATACCAATGCGTGCTTCGTGTGCCTGCTGCAGCGCGGTCTCCATGATCTCTTCGTTGATGCCTTCGATCTTGATGTCCATCTGCAGAGCGGTAACGCCCTCTTCAGAACCGGCCACTTTAAAGTCCATATCGCCCAGGTGGTCTTCGTCACCGAGGATATCGGTCAGCACCGCATAGCCGTCTTCATCTTTAACGAGGCCCATGGCGATACCAGCCACCGGCGCTTTCAGCGGAACGCCCGCATCCATCAACGCCAGTGAAGAACCACATACCGATGCCATGGAGCTAGAGCCGTTGGATTCGGTAATTTCCGACACTACACGAATGGTATAGGGGAACACGTCTTCAGACGGCAGCATGGCCTGAACACCACGGCGCGCTAAACGGCCGTGACCGATTTCGCGACGCTTGGGGCCACCCATAAAGCCAGCTTCGCCAACCGAGTAGGGAGGGAAGTTGTAGTGAAGCATAAAGCGGTCTTTACGCTCGCCTTCCAGCGACTCGATCAGCTGCGAATCGCGCAGCGTGCCCAGTGTCGCCACGGCAATCGCCTGGGTTTCACCACGGGTGAAGATGGCAGAGCCGTGAGTTTTCGGCAGCACGCCAACTTCAATGGCCAGCGGGCGCACGGTGACGTTATCGCGGCCATCGATACGCGGCTCACCTTTGACGACGCGTGAACGCACGACGCGCTTCTCAAGCGCTGCGAATGCGCCCTTCACGTCATCTTTGCTGAACTTACCTTCTGCTTCTTCGCCTTCAGCGGCCACTAACTGCTCAACGGCTTCATCTTTCAGGGCCGCTAGCGCGTCCTGGCGAGCCATTTTGTCGGTGATGCGGTACGCTTCGCCTACTTTGGCTTCAAAGGCGTCGGCCATGGCGGTTTTCAGCGCCACGTTCTCAGCAGGAGCCTGCCATTCCCAGCGCGGCTTACCAGCTTCAGCGACCAGCTCTTTAATGGCGTTAACCGCGACCTGCATCTCCTGGTGGCCAAACAGTACCGCCCCCAGCATTTCATCTTCCAGCAGCTCTTGCGCTTCTGACTCCACCATCAGTACGGCGTTTTCCGTACCGGCAACCACCATGTCCAGCTCAGACGTGGTCAGCTCTTCAACCGTGGGGTTCAGGAAGTAGCCCTGCTCTTCGTTGAAGCCAACGCGCGCAGCGCCAATCGGGCCATTAAACGGTACGCCAGAAATGCTCAGCGCCGCCGAGGTGCCCAGCATGGCCGCGATATCCGGGTCATGATTACGGTCAGTCGACAGAACGGTACAGATAACCTGTACTTCGTTCATAAACCCTTTGGGAAACAGCGGACGGATCGGACGATCGATCAAACGCGAGGTCAGGGTCTCTTTCTCAGTCGGGCGGCCTTCACGCTTAAAGAAGCCACCGGGGATTTTGCCGACTGCGTAGGTCTTCTCTTGGTAGTGTACCGAGAGCGGGAAAAAGGGCTGGCCTGGGTTCACATCTTTCTTCGCCACCACCGTACACAGTACGACGGTCTCGTCCATGGTGACCATCACGGCACCTGTGGCTTGGCGAGCGATACGCCCAGTTTCTAGAGTGACGGTGCTACGACCGTATTGAAACGTTTTTTTGACCGGATTCACGGCTACTTCCTTTAACATTAATAGCTACTTGTCTTTTCGCTTGGGTCGTTTTGACTCGCCACCATTCTAGGCGTTGATGCGCCTTACGGCTACCACAAACAAAAAAACGGGCAGCTCGCAAGGAGCTGCCCGTTTCGAATCATTGCCGGTACTGCTTAGCGGCGCAGACCCAGACGCTGAATCAGAGACTGATAGCGTTCGAAATCTTTACGCTTCAGGTAGTCCAGCAGCTTACGACGCTGGTTTACCATGCGGATCAGACCACGACGAGAGTGGTGATCCTGCTTGTTGGTTTTGAAGTGGTCCTGCAGGCCGTTGATGTTAGCGCTCAGCAGTGCAACCTGAACTTCAGGGGAACCGGTGTCGTTGTCGCCGCGGCCGTATTCGTTGACGATCTCGGCCTTTTTCTCAGCGGTTAATGCCATCTGTCTCTCCAGTAAGCAATATGCCTAAAAATGAATGGGTGAGACCACGCATATTTGCAGTCTCAAGCTACTATTTTCCCGCAAATCGCCGCTTCCTTGCAACGTTTTACGAAATGGCGACTGTACTTAACAGCCGCTTGGGCGCTACTTCCTCAGGCCCTTTTACAACGCCAAGGCCGATAAACGTCTCAGCGTAATAAAGTCGTGTTAGCGCATCCGGTGATAACTCACCCGCGGCTAAGTAGGCAGACTGCCCATGGGCAAGACGCCCATAAGAGGCCTCGTCGACACTCAGCGAAGGTAGATGGTCGACCAGCACATCCGCAGGCATTAATTCTGCCTCACGGCTGGCTTGGTCTACCAAGGCTTCCAATGCTTCTAGCGTCCACATGGCGTCGCCATTAAACGGCCCCGTTTTAAGCCTGCGCAGCTGGCTAATATGAGCACCACAGCCCAGAGCATGGCCAATATCTTCGGCCAACGTGCGAATGTAAGTGCCTTTACTGCAGCTTACTTCCAGCTCAAACGCGGCGCCCTCAAAGGCAAGCAGGCGCGCATCATACACGCTAACCCGCCGCGCTGCACGCTCTACGTGTTTGCCCTCACGGGCCAACTCGTAGAGCTTTTTGCCCTGATGCTTGAGGGCCGAATACATCGGCGGCACCTGCTCAATCTCACCGCGAAACTGCGTTAAGACCGACTCCACCGCCTCAGCCGTGAGTGATGGAACCTCACGCTGCTCAATGATCGTGCCTTCTGCGTCGCCGGTATCGGTGATCACCCCCAGCTCGACGCGGGTGCGATACATCTTGTCGGCTTCCAGCAGATGCGCGGAAAACTTAGTGGCCTCCCCCAGGCAAATAGGCAGCAAGCCTGTCGCCATAGGGTCCAGCGTGCCGGTATGCCCGGCTTTTTGCGCCTCAAACAGACGACGCACACGCTGCAGCGCGTGGTTGCTGGAGATGCCTTTCGGCTTATCCAGCAGCAGCACGCCATTCACCGGTAATCCACGACGGCGACGAGCCATTAACGCGTCTCCTCACCTTGCTCTTCACTGCCGCCCTCATCATCCGCTTGACGGGCACGGTCAGTGGAGACCGCTTCGTCAATCAAAGATGAGAGGTGCTGGCCGCGTACCACGCTTTCATCAAAATGAAAGCGCAGCTCCGGTACGTGACGCAGCTTAATACGCTTGGCAATTTGGCTTCTTAGAAACCCTGAGGCGCGTTTCAGCACCTGCAGGTTCTCTTTGATACGCTCGGGCTCCTGTTCACCCAGCAGGGTGACATAGATATCGGCGTAGCCAAGATCACGGCTAACGGTAGCACCGCTGACCGTGACCGTGCCCAAGCGCGGGTCTTTCACTTCGCGTTGGATCAGTACCGCCAGCTCCTTATGGAGCTGGTCGGCTACTCGGTCGGTACGCTTAAATTCGCGCATGCTTGCTCCTCGCGGCCTTACAGGCTGCGCTCGACCTTCACTTGGTCAAAGACTTCGATCTTGTCGCCGACCTGGACATCGTTGTAGTTCTTCACGCCGATGCCACACTCCATACCGTTACGTACTTCTTGTACGTCGTCTTTGAAGCGGCGCAGCGATTCGAGCTCGCCTTCGTAGATCACCACGTTGTCGCGCAGAACGCGGATGCGCTTGCTGCGGGATACCGTGCCTTCGACGACCATACAGCCTGCAACGGCACCAATCTTCGGAGCGCGGAATACGTCGCGAACTTCGGCCACACCGACGATCTCTTCTTTCCACTCGGGCGCGAGCATACCGCTCATCGCCTGCTTCACTTCGTCGATCAGCTGGTAGATAACGCTGTAGTAGCGCAGATCCAGGCCTTCACGCTCGATGATCTCGCGGGCAGCCGCGTCAGCACGTACGTTGAAACCAACCACAATCGCTTCAGAAGCCAGTGCCAGGTTAGCGTCGGTACCGGTGATACCGCCCACACCTGAAGACACAACGGCCACTTCCACTTCACCCGTGGACAGCTCTTCCAACGCACCTTTGATCGCTTCCAGCGAGCCTTGAACGTCAGCTTTCAGGACGATATTGACCTTAGCCACTTCGTCTTGGCCCATCTGGCTGAACATGTTCTCCAGCTTGGCTTTCTGCTGACGCGCCAGGCGCACTTCACGATATTTGCCCTGACGGAAGTTAGCCACTTCACGGGCTTTCTTCTCATCGGCGACCACCATGAAGTCGTCACCCGCATCCGGCGTGCCGTCTAGGCCTTGGATCTCTACCGGCATGGCGGGGCCAGCGGTATCGACCTGTTGACCTAGCTCGTTGGTCAGCGCACGTACGCGACCGTAGTGCAGGCCTGCCAGTACGATGTCACCCTTCTTCAGCGTACCGTTCTGAACCAGTACGGTAGCGACCGGGCCGCGGCCTTTGTCCAAGCGAGACTCGACAACAACACCTTTACCGGGTGCTGACGGAACGGCTGTCAGCTCAAGTACTTCAGAGGCCAGCTGGATCGCTTCCAGCAGGTCTTCCATACCCTCACCAGTTTTGGCAGACACGTGAACAAACTGCGTGTCACCGCCCCACTCTTCAGAGATAACGCCGTGCTGGGAGAGTTCGTTACGAATGCGGTCAAAATCAGCACCCGTTTTATCGATCTTGTTCACCGCAACGACCATGGGGACTTCAGCCGCTTTCGAGTGCTCAATCGCCTCGACGGTCTGAGGCATCACGCCATCGTCAGCCGCGACCACCAGGATAACCACGTCGGTGGCTTTTGCACCGCGGGCACGCATGGCGGTGAACGCCGCGTGGCCAGGAGTATCCAGGAAAGTGACGCCGCCGTGGTTGTCTTCCACATGGTAAGCACCGATGTGCTGGGTAATACCGCCCGCTTCGCCAGTGGCGACTTTGGCACGACGGATGTAGTCCAGCAGCGAGGTTTTACCGTGGTCAACGTGACCCATAACGGTCACAACCGGTGAACGGGTAATCTCTTCGCCTTCATAGGAGATGCCTTCCAGCATTTCCGTTTCCAGCGCGTCATCTTTTACCAGTTTGACCTTGTGGCCCATCTCTTCCACGACGATGGCCGCTGTATCCTGGTCAATCGTCTGGTTGATGGTCACTGCCGCACCCATGGTGAACATAGCCTTGATGACTTCGTTCGCCTTGATCGACATTTTGTCGGCCAGCTCAGCAACGCTGATGGATTCAGGAATCGAGACTTCACGCACGATCGGCTGAGTCGGCTTCTGGAAGCCGTGCTTACCGTTGCCGCTCTGGCTTGCGCCACCGCGACGTCCGCCACGGCGTTCGGCACGCTTCACTTTCTTGCCACCGCCACGCTTACGCTCTTCGCGGTCGCCACGGTCTTCGTCATCGTCACGACCTTTCTTCTTCGCAGCAGCCTTTTTAGGCGGCGCGGTACGACGGTCGGTACGGCCTTCTTTCGGCGGTGCTGGCGGCAGATCGTCGCCTGTCGGCGTATCGTCGATCTCAAGCTCAGGCACCACGACATCAAGTGTCGCCGGCGCTTTAGCAGTTCTAGGCTTTGCATCAAGCTCTTTTTTACTACGCGCTGCTTCAGCTTCTTTATTACTACGCGCAGTCGCTTCCGCTACCTGTGCAGCACGGGCTTTCTGTGCAGCGGCTTTTTCCTCGGCTTCACGCGCATCAGACACCTTGCGCTCAGCTTCAGCTTCAGCCATGTCGCCCACTAACTGGCGTGGACCCGTGTAGCTAGGCTCTGCGGCTTTCGGTTTTTCGTCTTCAGCGCTTTTGACGTAGGTTTTCTTCTTACGAACCTGTACTTCAATCGTTTTACCGCGCTCGCCGGTTTTGATGCGGCTGCGGGTTTTACGCGTCAACGTAATACGGTTTTTGCTCGGCTCGCTATCACCGCCGCCATGGCTTTTCTTCAAAAAGCTCAGCAACGTCTGCTTGTCGTCTTCAGACACAGCGTCGCCTTCAGAAGCATGCTTTAAGCCTGCTTCTTTCATCTGTTCCAATAGGCGGGGCACATCGCGGCCCACTTTTACTGCAAAATCTTTAACTGTCATATCTGACATAGTGACCCTCCTAAACCCGTGACCTGTTTACTGTGTGTTTGAATCCGATGCGTCATCGACTTCAAACCAGGGCGCACGGGCAGTCATGATCAGTGCCGCTGCGCGCGCTTCGTCCAACTCCTCGATATCGACCAGATCGTCGACGGACTGCTCGGCGAGATCTTCCATTGTAACGATACCGCGGCTGGCCAGGATGAAGGCCAGGTGGCGCTCCATGCCGTCCATTTCCAGCAAATCTTCTGCCGGTTGGGCACCGTCTAGCGCTTCTTCCGAGGCAATCGCCATCGTCAGCAGCTCGTCTTTCGCACGTGCACGCAGCTCTTCTACCAACGCTTCATCGAACTCTTCGATTTCAAGCATCTCTTCAAGCGGCACGTAAGCAACTTCTTCAAGGGTGGTAAACCCTTCTTCTACCAGCAGGCGGGCAACGTCTTCGTCCACTTCTAAATGCTGCAC
The DNA here is from genome assembly GCF_014640815.1 of Vreelandella lutescens. Classification (GTDB taxonomy): domain Bacteria; phylum Pseudomonadota; class Gammaproteobacteria; order Pseudomonadales; family Halomonadaceae; genus Vreelandella; species Vreelandella lutescens. The sequence continues at coordinate 32,821 of NZ_BMHM01000005.1, forward strand.
GAAAGAGTCCACCAGGCTGTCAATCTCTTGCTCGCGCTTAGACTCAGCTTCGTCTTCGGTCATGACGTTGATGCGCCAGCCGGTCAGCTCAGAGGCTAAGCGAACGTTCTGACCGCTACGGCCGATGGCCTGTGCCAGATTGTCCTGAGCCACCGCCACGTCCATCGCATGGGCATCTTCGTCCACAAGGATAGACGCCACATCGGCGGGTGCCATGGCATTGATCACCAGCTGTGCCGGATTGTCATCCCACAGCACAATATCCACACGCTCGTTTTGCAGCTCAGACGATACCGCCTGAACACGCGAACCCCGCATACCAACGCACGCTCCAACAGGATCGATACGACGGTCGTTGGTTTTCACCGCAATCTTGGCCCGTGAGCCTGGATCGCGCGCAGCGCCTTTAATTTCAATCAGCTGCTCGGCAATTTCCGGCACTTCGATCTTGAACAACTCAATGATGAATTCAGGGCACGTACGCGACAGCTGCAGCTGCGCGCCGCGAGCATCGGCATCGACCTTCACCAACAGCGCGCGCACACGCTCGTTCATACGATAACGTTCGCCGTGGATCATTTCGTTACGGGGCAAAAACGCTTCAGCGTTTTCGCCCAGATCGATGATCAAACCGTCGCGGGTGGTCTTTTTAACGATACCTGCGACCAGCTCGCCTTCGCGATCAGCGTACTGACGAACCACTTCGGCTCGCTCAGCTTCACGTACTTTCTGCACGATGACCTGTTTGGCGGTTTGCGCAGCAATCCGGCCGAACATGGCATTGTCAATTTTTTGCTCAACCACATCGCCAAGCTTCAGCGGCGGATCGCGCTGCTCGGCAATGGTTTCTTTAATTTCGTAGTCTGGCGTTTCGAATTCGTCATCTTCGACCACGGTCCATAGGCGGAACGTATCGTAGTCACCTGTGCGGCGATCAATATGAACGCGCACATTGGCTTCTTCGTGCTCAAAACGCTTACGTGACGCGCTGGCTAGCGCGGCTTCTACCGCTTCGAAGATGACATCGCGTGGGACGCCTTTTTCATTAGAGATCGCGTCCACGACCATTAAAATTTCTTTACTCATGCGTTTGCCTCGCCAGAAAACCTGTCCTTTTGTGCATCATCCCGGCGCTTGCCGGAAGCCGCGACCCGTGTTACTTGTCGAACTGCGGGACAACGTGCGCAGAATCGATGCTTTCGATAGGAAAGCAGTACTCTTCGCCTTCCAGTTGCAGCAGCACTTCATCCCCCTCGACGCCTGCGAGAAGCCCTTGATATTTGCGTCGCCCATCAAACGCGACGCGCAGCTTCAATGCCACGTGATGGCCTTGATAGCGCGTAAACTGCTCCAGGGAGTAAAGGGGACGTGCCATGCCGGGTGACGAGACTTCCAGACGATATTCGCCGGGAATCGGGTCTTCCACATCCATAACGGCACTGACCTGACGGCTAATGTCAGCGCAGTCTTCCACGCTGACACCGCTTTCGCGCTCGATGTAAATCACCAACCGTGAATGCTTGCCCTGGGAAATATGGTCGATACCCCATAGCTCGAAGCCCATAGAGGCAACGACAGGTTCGATCAGCGCGTGAAGCGCAGCGTGTTTTGTGGCCACAGACAAAGCTCCTATAGCCGTTGCATCAGGCACCTGGCCAGGAGTCGTAAGAAAAGCTAGGTGGCTGATGGGCATTACCTGGGAATGTGCCTCTGGCTACTCGGACAACATCCGCTCGTGAGACACTCTTGGCTCGCAAAAAGCTAACAACAAACAACTTTCAAAAGCTGTATAAAAAGCTACTAACAAAAAGCCCCTTCACAGGAAGGGGCTTTTTGAAAGAAACCTGTAATACCATATTAGCATCAGGTCCCGGCGTTTTCGCCATTTCAAAGCTCAGTGTAGACCGCTTCAAAATATAAACCATGGTGCTAATTAAATGGTAGCGGGGACCGGATTTGAACCGATGACCTTCGGGTTATGAGCCCGACGAGCTACCAGACTGCTCCACCCCGCATCAATCTAGGTCGACGATAATAGACACTTGAAGGTCTTACGTCAAGAACTCATTTCAAGAACTTGCTTCAAGTGCGTCTTTCGCCTCAGGTGCCAACCCTGACTTCCTAGGGCAAAAACTCTGGGAAGCTGGTAAACCAGCAAAACAGATGGTGCCGAAGGCGGGACTTGAACCCGCACGACCATACGGTCACTACCCCCTCAAGATAGCGTGTCTACCAATTCCACCACTTCGGCATCAGGGGAGGCTAAAGAAATATACCTGACGATTACTCGCCGCTTTCCTCTAGCACTGGCGCGGTATTATCCACACCTGCAGGGCTGTCGTCAAGCGTTGGGATATTTTGCTGCTGTTCGATCATCCGCGCATCAGGAATACCCGCTTCTGGCGCTTGGCCTGCCTGGGTCGCAAAGTAGGCCAGTGCCATGGAGGTCACAAAAAAGCCTGCTGCGAGAATGCCCGTTGTACGCGACAAGAAATTACCGCTACCCCGCGAGCCGAAAACGGTTTGCGAAGCACCACCGCCAAAGGCAGCGCCTGCTTCAGCACCTTTACCCTGCTGAAGCAGGATAAGTACCACCAAGGCGACCGCAATCACCACGTGAACCATAAGAATTGCAACTTGCATTGAGTTATCCTGCTGACTGACAAATGGCGTAGAAATCGTCGGTTTTAAGTGAGGCACCCCCCACTAAACCGCCGTCGATGTCCGGCTGGGCGAGCAGCTCAGCCGCGTTACTTGCATTCATGCTACCGCCGTAAAGCAGTTTAAGCTGCTTGGCAAGCGACGCATCAAACCCTGCCTGATAAGCACGAATACCCGCCATCACCTCTTGCGCCTGCTCAGGTGTGGCCGTGCGCCCGGTACCTATCGCCCATACGGGCTCATAAGCAATCACTACGTGCAAACGCTGTTCTGGTGCTAAGCGCGCCATGATATAGCCCACTTGGCGCAAAACAACATCCATCGTGTGACCTGCATCGCGCTCTTCCAGCGTTTCTCCGACGCACAGGATAGGCGTTAATCCTGCGTCTAGCGCTGCCAGCAGACGATCAAATACCTGCTCGTCACTCTCACGGTAGAGCTGGCGACGCTCGGAGTGGCCTACCAGTACATAGCCCACCCCAAACTCTTTCAACATGCTGCCACTCACTTCACCGGTATGAGCACCTGAGTGATGAGGATTCAGCGTTTGCGCCCCTAGCTGCAGCGGCGTGCCACTGAACGCTTGGCGCGCAGCGTCTAGATAAGGAAACGGCGGAATAACCACCACGTCGACGTTGGCAGGTAGCGTGGCAGAAGCAAAGGCCTTGCCAAACGCGTCAATCAACGCCGCAGAACCGTTCATTTTCCAGTTGCCGGCAATTAATGGCGTACGCATGGATAATCCTCACTCAAGGTGGAGCGAAATGGTATAGGAGCCGCCTTGTCAAGACAACCGCTGTTGTTATCCCAATGACGGGGAGAGCGCCCTTTACTAGGTAAGAATAGGCACTTTCCCCACTCGCTGATTAGCCCAGCAGTGCCTGCACTTGGCCTGCCAGCTTATTGGCTAAGCGGTCCACATCAAGGTGCGCACGCCCTTCTACCATTACCCGAATAAGCGGCTCGGTGCCTGACGGACGTAGCAATACGCGACCTTGATCTCCTAGCTCTGTTTCCAGAGCGGCAACCGCGTCTAGCAGTGGCTGTGCCGTCATCACCTCTTTAGCGTTTGACCCGACAGGCAAGCGCACATTCACCAGTGACTGCGGTACTTTTTCAAGCCCTTTAAGTAGTGCGGGCAATGGCTTTTGCTCACGAACCATGAGCGCCAACACCTGCAGCGCCGAGACAATGCCATCACCCGTGGTTTGCACATGGCCGCATACAATATGCCCCGACGCTTCACCGCCCAGCTCCCAACCGTTAGACGCCATCATTTCCATCACGAAACGGTCGCCTACCTTGGCACGCTGAAAGGGAATACCGAGCCGATCTAAGGCCATGGCAAGGCCGAAGTTACTCATCAGCGTGCCTACCACGCCGCCTTCCAGCAAGCCACGCTCATAGCGATCGCGGGCAATCAAATAGAGAATATCGTCGCCATCCACTTCGCGACCATCAGCGTCTACCAAGAGTACGCGGTCGCCATCGCCATCAAAGGCAACGCCCAGGTCTGCGCCCTGCTGAATGACCGCCGCCCGCAGCGCTGCGGGATGAGTAGAGCCAACATGATGATTGATATTCAAGCCATCCGGCGCGGTACCAATCACGCTGACCTCTGCCCCGAGCTCGCGAAAAACGCTGGGGGCAATATGGTAGGTAGCGCCATGGGCACAATCCAACACCACTTTCAGCCCATGCAGGCTGAGCCGGTCTGGCAGCGTGGACTTACAAAATTCAATATAACGCCCGGCGGCATCGTCAATGCGTGTTGCTTTACCCAACTGCGCTGCGTCTGCTGTGGTGAGCGGCGCTTCCAGCATGGCCTCAATTTGGTCTTCCACCTCATCCGGCAGCTTTTTGCCTTCGGCGGAGAAAAACTTAATGCCGTTATCGTCAAACGGGTTATGAGAAGCCGAAATCACAATGCCTGCATCGGCACGGAAAGTGCGAGTGAGATAAGCAATCCCAGGCGTTGGCATGGGACCCAATAAGGAAACATCAACACCCGCCGCCGAAAGCCCAGCTTCCAGCGCTGACTCAAACATGTAACCGGAAATCCGCGTATCTTTGCCAATCAATACGCGCGTGCGGCCTTTCTCTCGGCGTAGCACCTGCCCTGCCGCCCAGCCAAGCTTGAGCATAAAATCAGCGGTAATGGGTGCCTGACCCACGGTGCCGCGAATACCGTCAGTGCCAAAATAGCGTCGTGTCATAATGAGAGTTCCTTATCCACGGGCGGCTCACAGCCTTCCTGCAATACCGCCCAAGCCATATTCACGGCATCCACCGTTGGCCCAACATCATGCACCCGTAGGATGCTCGCCCCGCGCTCCACCGCCATAGCGGCTAACGCCAAACCACCTGCTAACCGCTCTTCTACCGGACGACCTAGCACTTTGCCAATCATGCTTTTACGCGACATACCAACCAAAATAGGCAGCTCGAGGGCGAGCAAGGACTCCATATATTTAAGCAAGCGCAGGTTATGCTCGACGGTTTTACCGAACCCAAAGCCTGGGTCGATCAACAGACGATGACGACGCAGGCCCACTGCTTCGCAGGCAGCCACACGATCCGTCAAATAGGCCGCTACCGCTCGCTCGACCGGCTCATTATAGCTAGGCGACTGCTGCATATTCTGGGGCTCGCCCTGCCGGTGCATCAGGCACACAGGCAAACCGCTGCTTGCAGCAGCCATTAGAGCGCCTTCTCGCTCTAATGCACGTACATCATTAATCATGCCTGCACCCAAGGTGCTGGCCTCACGAATCACCGTGGCACTGCTGGTATCCACCGAGACGAGCGCGTCCAGCTCGCGCACCAGCGCCTCAACCACGGGGGCGACGCGGTCTAGCTCTTGCTGCTCAGAAACCGGTACCGCACCTGGGCGCGTTGACTCGCCTCCCACATCAATCATCGCAGCACCTTCGGCGAGCATGCGCTCGGCGTGGCGCAGCGCATCGTCTAGGGCAACATGCTGCCCACCATCGGAGAACGAGTCGGGCGTGACGTTTAAAATCCCCATCACCCGAGGAAACGAGAGATCCAGCGTATGGCGCCCGCAACGCAGCTGCAAAGCACTGCCTGCTTGGCGTGAAGGCGTTGAAGGGTCAACGTTCAGATTCATACTGCCGCCTAAAAATAAAAAGAAACATAACTGCCTATTGGCACCCAGCATAACAAAAAGGCGCCCCATTATGGGACGCCTTTGCTAACACCTGTGGGATGACACCCTTAAGAACCCGCAGAGCCGCCTAACGGATCAGAGGGACGGCGACGAGGCTCATCGCTATCTTCTTCGCTGTCATCACCCGACTCGCTAGGTGCTTCATCCTTCGCTTTCACTTCTGGCTGGTCATCGCTAACGGGCGTGCCGCCACCGGATGAATCACCGTCGCTCCAGCCCTCAGGTGGACGCGGATCGCGGCCTTCCATGATGTCTTTCAGCTGAGTCGCATCAATGGTTTCAAACTTCATAAGCGCTTCCGCCATGGCATCCAGCTTGTCACGGTTGTCGTGCAGAATCTGGCGCGCCTGCTCATAGCACTGGTCAATAATCTTGCGCACTTCTTTATCAAGACGCGTGGTGGTTTCACCCGACTTCAGCTTACCACCGCCCTGACCAGGGCCACCGAGGAACTGATGCGACTCGTCCTCATCGTACATGAGCGGGCCCATTTCATCGGACAGACCCCACTTGGCCACCATGTTATGGGCAAGCTCTGTTGCGCGCTTGATGTCGTTAGAAGCACCGGTGGTCACACCGTTTGGCCCAAGCGTCATTTCTTCGGCAATACGACCACCAAACAGCGAACAGAGCTGGCTGATGATCTGCTGACGCGACAGGCTGTAGCGGTCCTCTTCCGGCAGGAACATCGTCACACCCAGCGCCCGGCCACGGGGAATAATCGTGACCTTGTAAACCGGATCATGCTCTGGCATGACCAAACCGATAATGGCGTGACCCGCTTCGTGGTACGCAGTATTCAGCTTCTCTTTATCAGTCATGACCATGGATTTGCGCTCAGCGCCCATCATGATCTTATCTTTGGCCAACTCAAGCTCTTCCATGCTGACCAAACGCTTGTTACGACGAGCAGCAAATAGCGCGGCTTCGTTAACCAAGTTGGCGAGATCAGCACCGGAGAAGCCCGGCGTACCGCGCGCAATCAGCACCGGCTTCACGTCATCCGACAGCGGCACTTTGCGTAGGTGAACGCCAAGAATGTGCTCACGACCCCGAATATCCGGCAAACCAACGGTGACCTGGCGGTCGAAACGACCGGGGCGCAAGAGCGCCGGGTCAAGCACGTCCGGGCGGTTGGTGGCGGCGATGACAATGATGCCTTCGTTGGCTTCAAAGCCGTCCATTTCCACCAGCAGCTGGTTGAGCGTTTGCTCACGCTCATCGTTACCGCCACCCATGCCGGTACCGCGAGAGCGGCCAACAGCATCGATTTCGTCGATGAAGATAATGCAGGGTGCCTGCTTCTTCGCTTGCTCGAACATGTCGCGTACACGAGATGCACCGACACCCACGAACATTTCAACGAAGTCAGAGCCCGAAATGGAGAAGAACGGTACCTTCGCTTCGCCTGCAATGGACTTGGCCAGCAGCGTTTTACCGGTACCGGGCGGGCCCACCATCAGCACGCCACGGGGAATGGTACCGCCCAAGCGCTGAAACTTAGTGGGGTCGCGCAGGAAGTCGACGAGTTCTTCGACCTCTTCCTTCGCTTCATCACAGCCCGCCACATCTGCAAAGGTGGTTTTAATCTGGTCTTGGGAGAGCAGCTTCGCCTTGGATTTACCAAAGCTCATCGGGCCGCCTTTACCGCCACCGGCACCGCCCTGCATTTGGCGCATAAAGAACATAAAAATAGCCAGGATCAGCAGAATCGGGAAGCTGGCAATCAGCAGACGCGTCCAGATGCTTTGCTGTTCTGGCTCTTTACCCACCACCGTCACATTATTGCTGAGCAGGTCATCCATCAGCTTCGGGTCTTCCGCTGCCGGACGAATCGTCTGGAACTGTGACCCATCCGTACGCTCACCAGAGATGGTATAGCCATCAATCGTGACACTACGGACCTGCTGATTTTGCACCTGCTGCACAAACTGTGAGTAGTTCGTGGTTTGTGGTGCGCTTTCCGTACTGAAATTATTGAACACTGTCAGTAGAACGGCCGCGATGACCAACCACAGAATCAGGTTCTTCGCCATATCGTTCAAGGGGCTACCCTCATTACAAGAATCCGTCAGTTAACCGCTAGTACTCAGACCTTACACTAGAGTACAACGTTCAACCATTGCCAAAGCACATTTGGCTTTGGGCCATCTGTGTCACGCTCGTCCAATGTGCATAATGTGACACACCTTACGCTTGCCTGTCTGGCAATCGCGGTGATAAATCTTTGCTATAACACGTTGCCATAACACCAGGGCCTTGCCAGCACTGGCTAACCGCGATAGCCCTCCGCTAAAAAATAGACTTCTCGGGAGCGCGCTCGTGAAGCATCCGGCTTGCGAGTAACAACACGTTCAAAGCTGCCACGCAGCTCTTTCAGATAAGTGTCAAAGCCCTCGCCCTGGAACACCTTGACCAAAAAACGCCCTTTGGGGGAGAGCGTCTCGCGAGCCAACTCCAGCGCTAGCTCTACCAAGTACATCGCCTGGGGCTGGTCAATCGCAGCCATACCACTCATATTGGGGGCCATGTCCGACATAACAAGGTCTACCGGGCGATTTCCCAGGCGCTCCATAATCGCGTTCAGCACGCTCTCTTCGGTAAAATCACCCTGCAGAAAGTCCACACCTGCCAGCGCGTCCATCTCCAGAATATCGGAAGCGATGACCACGCCCTCAGGCCCGACTTTCTCAGCGGCAATTTGGCTCCAGCCACCGGGGGCAGCACCCAAATCGATCACCGTCATGCCTGGGCGAAACAGCTTATCTTTTTCATCCAGCTCCAGCAGTTTGTAGCTCGCCCGTGAGCGGTAGCCATCCTGCCAGCTCTGCTTCACGTACTGGTCGTCGAAATGTTCTTTTTTCCAGTTGTTGCTGGTTTTGCTCACTGAATGTTTTCGGCTTGGGGGCTTTTGCTGCATGTGGGAATCTGACACTGGAATAAGAGATGGACGCATTGACGTGATTGCTTTCACTTAGCGGCATTTCACCGTAAGATGGAACGTTAAGCGCTAACCGGGATACCGCAAGATACCATGAGCTTGTCACAGGCACAAAAGAAAGCATTTCGTAGCATTGGCCACCATTTGAACCCCGTGGTCACCGTTTCTGAGAACGGCGTCTCCGAAAATCTGCTCGCAGAACTCAGCCGCGCGCTCAATGATCACGAGCTGATCAAGGTGAAGCTCGCGCTGCCAGAGCGGGACGACCGCGCCGCGATGATTAACGAGCTGTTGGCTGATAGCAACGCCGAGCTCGTGCAAACCATTGGCAAGATGGCGCTACTGTACCGCCACAACCCGAAGGTCAATCCAAAGCTTTCCAACGTTGCTCGCTTTGAGAACCACCACGGGCGGCACTAACGCGCACCGTAATATGCTGACACGGCGCCAAGCGCCGCTAAGCCAAAAGGCCCGACGCAGTTACCTGCATCGGGCCTTTTTTATAGCGCTATCAGCACGCGTTTAGAGGTGTTCAACCGTCTCAACTTCGTACTCAACGTCGCCACCAGGGGTCTTCACTACCACCACGTCGCCCTCTTCTTTACCAATCAGAGCACGGGCGATAGGTGACGTCACTGAAATGCGGCCCTCTTTAATATTGGCCTCATCCTCACCCACAATGCGGTAGGTGACGCTGGCATCGCTGTCTAAATTCAGCAGCGACACGGTCACACCAAAAATAACCTTGCCAGTTTTGGGCAGCTTGGTGACATCAATCACCTGGGCAACCGAGAGCTTGCTCTCGATTTCCTGAATACGACCCTCAATAAACCCCTGCTGCTCACGGGCGGCGTGGTACTCGGCGTTCTCCTTAAGGTCGCCGTGTTCACGCGCTTCAGCGATCGCTGCAATCACCTGAGGGCGAGCTTCGCCCTTCAAGTGGTTGAGCTCTTCGCGAAGGCTTTTTTCTCCCGCTACCGTCATCGGGACCTTATTCATTTATTTGCTCCTGCATGCAGATCCTGAAGGCGCCGCACCGTAATCTCCCTACCGTACTCTAGCGCCATACAAACAGCATTAGCGCCCGCCAAGGTGGTCGCATAGGGCACCTTGCGCGCGAGAGCAGTACGGCGAATGATCGAAGAGTCGTTAATTGCCTGACGACCTTCGGTAGTGTTCACGATGTAGGCGATTTCGTCGTTCTTCAGCAGATCGACGATATGGGGACGGCCTTCGTAGACTTTATTGACGTGCTCCACGGGTAGCCCAGCGGCTTCAATCGCTGCTGCCGTGCCGCGTGTTGCACAAAGTGTGAAGCCCAATGTTAGCAGAGAACGGGCCACTTCGATAATCCCCTGCTTGTCCGGCTCACGCACGGACAGGAACGCTTTACGGTCGCCATCCAGCGCCGGGATCGCTTCGCCCGCGCCTAGCTGCGCCTTGAAGAAGGCTTCAGCAAAGGTCTCGCCCGAGCCCATCACTTCACCGGTAGATTTCATTTCCGGCGAGAGAATCGGGTCAACGCCCTGGAACTTGTTGAACGGGAAGACCGCTTCTTTCACGCTGTAGAAGTGCGGCACGATTTCGCGCTCAAAGCCCTGCTCGGCCAGCGTTTTACCGGCCATGCAGCGGGCGGCAATCTGCGCCAGCGAGGTGCCAATGCACTTGGACACAAACGGCACGGTACGCGATGCACGGGGGTTGACCTCGATCACGTAGATCTCGCCATCCTGCCACGCCAGCTGCACGTTCATCAGGCCCTTCACGCCCAGCTCAACGGCCATTTTCTTGACCTGCTCGCGCATCTCATCCTGAACATCAGCAGGCAGCGAGTAAGGCGGCAGCGCACAGGCGGAGTCGCCGGAGTGAACGCCCGCTTGCTCTACGTGCTGCATGATACCGCCGATCACGACCTGCTGGCCGTCAGAGACCGCATCGATATCCACTTCTACCGCGGCGCTCAGGAAGTGATCCAGCAGTACCGGCGAGTCGTTGGAGACTTTCACCGCGTTGGTCATGTAGTTTTCAAGCTCGGAAGCGTCGTAGACGATCTCCATCGCCCGGCCGCCCAGGACATAGCTCGGACGCACGACCAAGGGGTAACCGATTTTTTCAGCTTTATCGAATGCTTCTTCAAAGCTGCGCGCGGTGGCGTTAGGCGGCTGCTTCAGGCCAAGCTTGTCGATCATCACCTGGAAGCGCTCGCGGTCTTCAGCGCGGTCGATGGCGTCCGGCGTGGTGCCGATAATCGGCACGCCTGCGGCTTCCAGCTCGCGAGCCAGCTTCAGCGGGGTTTGGCCGCCGAACTGTACAATCACGCCTACCGGCTTCTCTTTATCAGCAATTTCCAGCACATCTTCCAGCGTGACGGGCTCGAAGTAGAGACGATCAGAGGTGTCATAGTCGGTAGAAACGGTTTCCGGGTTACAGTTGACCATGATGGTTTCGTAACCGTCGTCGCGCATGGCGAAGGCGGCGTGAACGCAGCAGTAGTCAAACTCGATACCCTGGCCGATACGGTTCGGGCCACCGCCCAGCACCATGATTTTCTGGCGATCCGAGACGTCCGCTTCGCACTCTTCCTCGTAGGTGGAGTACATGTAGGCCGTATCCGACGCAAACTCAGCGGCACAGGTGTCCACGCGCTTGTACACCGGGCGAATGCCTGCTGCCTGACGCGTTTTGCGGAACTCTTTTTCCGACACGCCCAGAAGCTTGGCTAAACGGGCATCACCAAAGCCTTTACGCTTGAGCTGATAAAGCTCGCGCGCAGAAAAATCGGTAAGCGTTCGCTTAGCCACCGCGTTTTCGGTCAGCACCAGATTTTCAATCTGCACCAGGAACCAAGGATCAATGTTGGTCAGCGCAAAGATCTCGTCAACGCTCATACCGGAACGCATGGCGTCGGCCACAAAGAAGATACGCTCGGCACCCGCCGCCTGCAGCTCGCCCTTGATTTGGGCCATGGCTTCATCGGTGAATTCGGTCACGATCGGGTCGAGGCCGTCGTTACCAGTTTCCAACCCGCGCAGCGCTTTTTGCAGCGACTCTTGGAACGTGCGGCCAATCGCCATCACCTCACCCACCGACTTCATCTGGGTGGTCAGGCGGTCGTTAGCCTGGGGGAATTTCTCGAACGTAAAGCGCGGAATTTTAGTCACGACATAGTCGATGGACGGCTCAAACGATGCCGGCGTTTGACCACCGGTAATGTCGTTCTGCAGCTCATCTAGGGTGTAACCCACTGCCAGCTTCGCGGCGATTTTAGCAATCGGGAAACCGGTAGCTTTCGATGCCAGCGCCGACGAGCGCGACACACGCGGGTTCATCTCGATCACGACCAGACGACCGGTTTTCGGGTCCATACCAAACTGCACGTTGGAGCCGCCGGTTTCCACGCCGATTTCACGCAGTACCGCGAGGCTCGCGTCCCGCATGATTTGGTACTCTTTATCGGTCAGCGTTTGCGCAGGCGCGACGGTGATGGAGTCGCCGGTGTGTACGCCCATGGGGTCGAAGTTTTCAATCGCGCAGACGATAATGCAGTTATCGTTTTTGTCGCGCACCACTTCCATTTCGTACTCTTTCCAACCCAGTAGCGACTCATCAATCAGCAGCTCGTGGTTGTTAGAAAGCTCGAAACCGCGGGTACAGATCTCTTCGAACTCTTCCTTGTTGTACGCCACGCCGCCGCCGGAGCCGCCCATGGTGTAGGAAGGACGAATAATCGTCGGGAAGCCAAGCTCTGCCTGAATCTCCCACGCCTCATCCATGGTGTGCGCTACCTTGGCTTTCGGGCACTCAAGGCCGATGCGCTTCATGGCTTGGTCGAACAGGTCGCGGTCTTCCGCCATATTAATGGCGTCGGCGTTAGCACCGATCATCTCAACGCTGTACTTGGCCAGCACGCCATGCTTTTCAAGATCCAGCGCGCAGTTCAGCGCGGTTTGGCCGCCCATGGTGGGCAGAATAGCGTCCGGGCGCTCGACTTCGATAATTTTCTCAACCGCCTGCCAAGTAATCGGCTCGATGTATGTAGCATCGGCCATGGCGGGGTCGGTCATGATGGTGGCTGGGTTAGAGTTGACCAAAATAACCCGGTAACCCTCTTCGCGCAGCGCTTTACACGCCTGGGCGCCAGAGTAGTCGAATTCGCAGGCCTGGCCGATGACAATCGGGCCAGCGCCAATGATAAGAATGCTGTTGATATCGGTACGCTTAGGCATAACGGTTCCCGCAAAAAGTGGTGACGATGAGCATCAAAACGGCGTAATTAGGCAATGAGAGGCAGCGCGGCAAACTTAGCGGCGCGCCTGCATCATGGCGATAAAGCGATCAAACAGCGGCGCGACATCACGCGGGCCGGGGCTGGCTTCCGGGTGGCCCTGGAAACTAAACGCTGGGCGGTCGGTACGCTCAATACCCTGCAGGGTGCCATCAAACAGCGAACGGTGCGTCGCACGTACGTTAGCAGGCAGGGTTGCTTCATCGGCCGCAAAGCCGTGGTTTTGGCTGGTGATCATCACGGTGCCGGTGTCTAAATCCTGTACCGGGTGATTGGCACCGTGATGGCCGTGGCTCATCTTGACCGTTTTGGCACCGGAGGCCAGCGCCAGCAACTGGTGGCCTAAGCAGATACCAAATACCGGGGTATTGGTTTCCAGCACTTCTTGGATCGCTTTAATGGCGTAGTCGCAGGGCTCGGGGTCGCCGGGGCCGTTGGCGAGGAACACGCCATCGGGGTTCATCGCCAGCACCTCAGCCGCAGGCGTTTGCGCGGGCACCACCGTCAGGCGGCAACCGCGTGCCGCCAGCATACGCAGGATGTTGAACTTCACGCCGTAATCAAACGCAACCACATGGTAAGGGCGCTCACCCTGGGTGGTATCCGCGTAACCTTCGCCCAAGGTCCACTCGCCTTCTGACCACTCGTACGCTTCTTTGCACGAGACTTCCTTGGCTAAATCCATGCCCTTCAGGCCAGGGAATGCCTTCGCCGCCGCCAGCGCCCGTTCTACGGCATCTTCACCTTCTGCATCGGCACCCGCCAAAATCGCACCGTTCTGGGCACCTTTATCGCGCAGAATGCGCGTTAGGCGGCGAGTGTCGATATCCGCAATGCCCAGCACGTTTTGGCTTTTCAGGTAATCAGAGAGGGTTTGCTCAGAGCGGAAGCTGCTGGCCAGCAGAGGGAGATCGCGAATTACCAAGCCCGCTGCCGCAATCGAGGCAGACTCTACATCTTCAGAATTGATGCCGGTGTTGCCGATATGGGGATAGGTCAGGGTGACGATTTGGCGGGTGTAAGAGGGGTCAGTGAGGATTTCTTGGTAGCCGGTCATGGCTGTATTGAACACCACCTCACCGCTTGTGACTCCATCCGCGCCAATAGCAGTTCCATGAAACACACTGCCATCTTCCAGGGCCAATATCGCGGGTTTGCTCAATGCGGGGTTATTCAAAACAAGTTCTCCCATGCTGGTGGGAGCCTGTGGGCGCAGGCTCAGCGATCCGGTTGTCGGCGTTTGCGTGCAAACGTCGGGTCGTAAAAAAGCGGGACGAAGCCGACAATAAAAAAATCGGTTTCATCCCGCTTGTTGTTCTCTTCCATGGCATCTGTAACGGCATCGGCCACGGTGCAGCATCTAGCTGACTATTTTTTAACTAAACGGCCAGTGCAACAAGCGCGGTGCTCTCTCTACAGCTCTTCACTATAGATATTTTGCTGCTTTTTGCAGCCACTGGGCCAAAATTTTTGGAATGTTACAGGATTTACCGGCCTTCGGCTAGCCCTTTATTGTAGGCGCTGTACCGAAGGCTACTTTGCTGATTAGTTAAGTGCCAGGACATCCTGCATGTCGTAACGGCCATGAGGTTGGCTGGCGACCCAACGAGCAGCCCGTACCGCGCCCTTGGCAAACGTCATCCGGCTAGACGCCTTGTGGGTAATCTCGATGCGCTCGCCTTCGGTAGCAAACATCACGGTGTGTTCACCGACGATATCGCCTGCGCGCACGGTAGCAAAACCGATCTCTTTATCGGTACGCGGGCCGCACTGCCCTACCCGCTCAAACACGCCGTGCTCTTTCAGGGTACGGCCCAAGCTTTCGGCCACCACTTCACCCATTTTGATCGCCGTACCGGAAGGCGCGTCGACTTTATGACGGTGGTGAGATTCGATCACTTCAATGTCGTAGCCTTCGTCACCCAGCGCCTTGGCCGCTGTTTCCAGCAGTTTCAGCGTCAGGTTCACGCCCACGCTCATATTGGGAGCGAACACCATGGCGACCGTATCGCGGTAGCTATCGAGCGTTGCTAGCTCTTCGTCATTCATGCCGGTGGTGCCAATCACCATGCGCTTACCGTGCTCAGCACAGAACGCCAAATTGGCTAATGTGACCTGGGGCGCAGTGAAATCAATCAGCACGTCGAAGTCATCCACGATGGCCGCTAGCGAATCTACCGCCACCACGCCACGCTTACCTACACCCGCCAGCTCGCCAATATCTGCGCCCACCAAGGAGCTGCCTGGCTCCACAATGCCGCCCGCCAGCGTCGCATCTGCCGCTTGCTCAATAGCATTGACTAAGGTGCGGCCCATACGGCCAGCTACGCCTACAATGGCAATTCGGGTCATGGAAACTCCTGCGCGTGGGCTGTTGAATATTCACGAGATACAAAAAAGGTGGCCGCGATTATAGCAGACCACCTTAGCGATGCGGCGCTAAAGGCTGCGCCACGCCGACGCAATCAATTCTCCCAGACGATCACCAACGGCTCATCTTTCGCCATGCGCACTAAATGGCTCTCCACCACACCCTCTAGCTGGTCTAGATGCTCTTCCTCTAGGGTTTCAATCGACACCGACAGCCGCTCTGGGTCTGCATGCATCAGGCAAGTACCGCTGGCAAACACGATCTTGGCATCCTGCTCACTGTGCTCTACCTCAAGCTTATGCGCCCAGTGCTTGCACAAGCGGTTGATTAATTTCGCACCAGACGAGGTGGCAATCTCTGCTCGGGATAACGGCATGATGTTCTCTCCATCTCAAAAGCGAGTAAGTACCCACTAGCGTAATACTCGCAGTGCAAAGAACCAAGCGACGAATGAGAATTTGTTGCAACAGCGTGTTGCTAAACGCTAACGCCTCTCACTTACCTCGACAGCTTTATTGCTTTTGAGGATAATGCCAAACATGAGAATAGCAATTAACCTCAAAACCTATGTTTGATTAAACACCCATCGTTAGCTTTGACGCTAAAAACCCAGGTAATCGATGCCACTATGCTGTCACGCCTATCTTTTTCGCTTATGAGCGCGCTGACGTCTCTCGTTTGCGTTTCTGCCGCCGCGGCCCCTATCACGGTCACTGACATTGCTGGCCGACAGATCACTCTCGACGCCCCTGCTGAACGCGTCATTCTCGGTGAAGGCAGGCAAATTTATTTACTGGGTATGCTCGAACCGGAAGCACCGTTAGCCCATGTAGTGGGGTGGCGAGAGGACTTTTCCCAAGCGGACCCAGACAATTACCAGCGCTACTTAGAGCGTTTTCCCGAGATGGCGTCGATTCCCACGCTTGGGGGCTTCAAAGACGGCACCTTCGATGTCGAGCAAGCGGCATCGCTGAACCCCGACCTCATCCTAATGAATATCGAGGCAAAAGCGGCTACCGAAGATGCCGCATACGACGACAAACTCGCAGCGCTGGATATCCCCATTGTCTACGTGGATTTCCGCGAAGATCCTATCGAAAACACCATCCCTTCGATGCGCTTAATCGGCCAGTTGATGAACGATGAGGCAGCCGCCGAGGAGTTCATCACCTTTGCAGAAGAACAGCTCGCGCGGGTAACCGACATCATTGAGCAAGCCAACCCCGACCGGCCACGCGTCTTCATCGACCGTGCGGGCGGCTATTCCGACGAGTGCTGTATGAGCTTCGGCCCTGCCAACTTTGGTGAATACGTAACGCTCGCAGGCGGCACCAACATTGCTGACAGCATCATCCCCGAAAGCTTTGGCAACCTAAACCCCGAGCACATTATTGCTGCTAACCCGCAGCACGTGGTGGTCACAGGCGGCAGTTGGGATGCCTATGTACCAGGCGGTGACTGGGTAGGCGTTGGGCCAGGCGCGGACCAAGCGCTGGCACGGGAAAAACTGCAGGCGTTAACGACCCGCACCGCTATGACCGGTATTGAGGCTGTCGAGACGGGGAACGTACACGCCATTTGGCACCAGTTTTATAACAGCCCTTACTATTTCGTCGCCGTACAGCAGTTGGCCAAGTGGTTCCATCCCGAGCTGTTTGAAAATGTAGACCCCGAAGCCACCTTGAAAGAGCTTCACGAGCGGTTTTTGCCGATCAATTACCAGCCCGGCTACTGGGTAACGCTTCATGACCACTAATGCCAACGTCGCCAGCCCAACCTCCGGGCGCACTTTTTATCGCGCACAAGTGTGGCGCCGGCAGCTGATTCTGGTGGGCTTGACCCTAGCGCTGCTGCTCAGCCTATGCGTGGATTTGGCACTTGGCCCCGCCCGTTTCAGTTTGTCTGAGGTCGTTGCGGCGCTGGTGACTCCGGGCGCCGTCAGCCAGCAGGCGCGGGTCATACTCTGGGATATTCGTATGCCAGTCGCGTTAATGGCGATGGTCGTTGGGGCCAGCCTCTCGGTGGCAGGCGCACAGATGCAGACCATCCTGAGCAACCCACTCGCCAGCCCGTTCACGCTGGGGATTTCCGCAGGTGCCAGCTTTGGCGCAGCGCTGGGCTTAGCCTTTGGCGTGGCGATCATCCCCGCCGCGATTGAATACGTGGTACCCATCAACGCCTTCGTGATGGCGATGTTCACCGCGTTTTTGATTCACGCACTCAGCCTCAAGCGCGGCGTTACCGTCGAAACCATCGTGCTACTCGGCATTGCGATGGTGTTCATCTTCAACTCTCTGATGGCGCTGATTCAGTTCTTTGCCAGTCAAGAGGCCGTCGCTGCTGTCGTGTTTTGGACGATGGGCAGCCTTACCAAAGCCACTTGGCCAAAATTCTGGGTAGCGCTTAGCGTCTTAGCCCTGGTGATGCCGCTACTGGCACGCCACGGGTGGGCCCTCACCGCCATGCGCCTGGGCGATGCCAAGGCCGAAAGCATGGGCGTTAATCCTCGCGCGCTACGCCTAGAAGTACTGGTGCTCGTTTCGTTACTCGCCGCTATCGCCGTCGCCTTCGTTGGCACGATTGGTTTCATTGGTTTGGTGGGCCCGCATATCGCCCGCATGCTGCTAGGCGAAGATCAACGTTTCTTCCTGCCAGGTTCGGCGCTGTGCGGCGCGCTAATTCTCTCGGTGGGCTCGGTCATTTCGAAGATCCTCATTCCCGGCACCATCATTCCCATCGGCATTATCACCTCGCTGGTGGGTATCCCCTTCTTCCTCTTTCTCGTGCTCAACCATAAGAAGGCCGCATGGTAACGCTACAACTTAAGAACGTGAGCGCCCGCTACGGGCGCAACACCATTGTTCACGACATCTCCACGCCCTGCTTTCAAGGTGGGCAAGTGGTGGCCTTGCTTGGCCCTAATGCGGCAGGAAAATCGACGCTGTTTCGTCGTATTTTGGGGCTACTAAAAGGTAGCGGCGATGTGCTCATTCAGCACACCACCGCCGAGCGCCCTGTGGCCTACATGCCCCAGGATACCGGCGCAAAAGCCGTCCTATCGGTCTATGAGTCCGTGCTGTTGGCCCGCATGCAAGGGCGTAGCCTAACGGTACAAGCCGAGGACCTCGCCCAAGTGGATAAAGCGCTTGCCGAGCTGAACATCAGCGCGCTGGCCGAGCGTGATATTGGCGACTTAAGCGGCGGCCAGCGCCAGCTGGTGAGCGCCGCCCAGGCGCTGGTTCAGGAGCCTGAGATACTGATGCTGGACGAACCCACGTCCGCCCTTGATCTCAACCGCCAAATTAGCCTATTGAGCGTACTGAGGCGCCTTGCCGACGAGCGGCAAATGCTAATCCTGGTAGCGCTGCACGATATTGGCCACGCACTGCGTTTTACCGATCACGCCATGGTGTTGGAACAAGGCCGGCTGATTGCCTGCGGTGCCACAGAAGAAGTCATTACGCCCGCACTACTGCGCAGCGTTTACCACGTGAACGCCCGCATTGAGCCCTGCTCGAAGGGGCAGCCTCAGCTTATCGTCGAAGAGGCCATTTAAAGCGCCTGCCCTCCAGCGCTGCCAAAGCAACACCGGCCAGCATAAAGGGCAGAGCCAAGAAGAAATAATGCGAAGCAGGGATATCGAATAGAAACCAATCCGCCAGCACCGGCCATATCAACGCCAAGTACTCAAACGGCGCTAACCGCGACGCCTCGGCATAGCGAAATGCCAACGTCATCGCGATATGCGCCGCACCACCCAACAATCCTGCCAACACCAGCAAGCCAAGCGTTAAAGGGCTTAACGACGCCCAGCCCAGCGGCAGCGTCGCCAGCCCCGCCAGTGCCGACACCAAAATAAAGTAAAACGCGATGGAGCCCGTGGTTTCGGTGCGTGAAATGCGCCGCACGGTGAGTAGCGCACCCGCCGTTAATAACGCACTCATCACGGCCAATAGATAGCCCATTAGCTGCCCCTGCTGGGCAGAGCCGCCCACATTCGGCAGCACCAGCACGGCCATCCCGCAAAGCGCCAAACCCATCGCCAACGCACGCACCCGCGTAAAACGCTCGCCCAGCAGCAACACACCGCCCAGCGCCATAAAGATAGGGGTCAACTGCGCTAATAGCGTGGCCTCTGCCACCGGCAACACCGCCACGGCGGCAAACGAGGCAAACATCGCCGCAGCACCCAACCCAGAGCGCAGCGCATGGCCCAGCGGGCGCCGGGTTGCCAAGCCGTGAGGAAATTCCCGGCGTAAGGCCAGAAACACCATGATCGGCAGCAGCGCAAACAGCGAACGAAAGAACACCGAC
The DNA here is from genome assembly GCF_014640815.1 of Vreelandella lutescens. Classification (GTDB taxonomy): domain Bacteria; phylum Pseudomonadota; class Gammaproteobacteria; order Pseudomonadales; family Halomonadaceae; genus Vreelandella; species Vreelandella lutescens. The sequence continues at coordinate 52,583 of NZ_BMHM01000005.1, forward strand.
TGCCCCACCGGCACGGCATCGCTCACCGCCTTGATACACACCAGCATGCCCGTAAACAGCCCCCCCGACAGCACACGTAGCAAGATCCCCACGTAAGGGCGGTTAACAGCATCCTGGGGCATAGCACGGCTTCCTTCACTCATGATGAGCCAATGGTTAATCAGCAGATGCTGTTATTGTGACGCAAATTGCTTTTCGTTAGCTCATCTATCACTGTCTGATTTGATCATTTTTGTGCGAGGGACGACTATTGAACACGAGACAATCTCGCGCAGGCTTGACCAAACTTGAGACCAGCATGACAGACGAAACACTCACCTGCCTGACCGCTCTACGAGTTGGTAGAAGCCGAGGCCAACTGGCGGCTAATAAGCCTTGCTTACTGCTGGCGATAATTTGCGAAGTTCAAAGCGGCCACATTACAACACCCCAGATATTGATCGATGATCGCTTGGTAGCACGCTATTTTGATCTCTATGAAGCAGCCACCGGTGATCGCCAAGCTGGCAACCCTCACCTACCTCTCTGGCATTTAAAAAGTGATCAAGGCATTTCAGGAGCCCTTTGGAAGCCTCACTTCGAGAGCAGCATCACTAAGATCGTGGATAGCCTTGGGCAACCTAAATCGCTTAAAAAACTACGAGAGCTGTTTACCGAGGCAACGCTTGATTACGCATTATTTAATGCCTTTCAAGACCCATCTAAAGCCCACATCGCCTGCGCGCTCATCGTGGCACACTATTTTACGAGCCCTGCCCAGCAGCATGCGCTCAATGCTTACTTAACCACAGCCCTTGAAAGCGGTGAGTACGAGAAACAGCCTGACCGCTTAGTTGGCGAGGTGAAAGAGAGCGCCCAGCAGCAGGCACGCTCTGCGGCATTTCGCACGCTCGTGCTTGAAGCCTATGACTATCGCTGCGCGGCCACCCGCTTACGTTTCATCACGCCAGACTATCGCTATCTTGTCGAAGCCGCTCATTTGATCCCCTTTGCTAAGAGCTACGATGACCGGCCAACAAATGGTCTAGCACTGACGCCCAACTTGCATTGGGCAATGGATAACTACCTGATTGCTCCTGGCCCAGATCATAAGTGGCATGTCAGCCCAACCCTTGATGACCTAATGCCAGATAACGCATGGCTTCATCAGTTGCATGGACAAACCGTCGTACTTCCCAGAGCCAAGCATTGTCAGCCTTGCCAACAGGCACTGGCATGGCGCTTGGATCACCTGCTGCGCTGAACAGACACGAAAAAGCCCCAGCACGTAACCGTGCTGGGGCTTTTTACGTAGTGGCGCTATACCGCCCTTACGGCTTCATCTCTTCAAAGAACTTCTTCACGCTGTCGAAGAAACCGGTCTTCTTCGGCGAGTGGCTGTGGCTGTTGCTGCCATCGAAGCTCTCTTGCAGTTGGCGAAGCAGGTCGCGCTGCTCGTCGTTGAGATTGACGGGCGTTTCCAACACTACTTTGCACAGCAGGTCGCCGGGGGCGCCGCCGCGCACAGGCTTCACGCCTTTGCCACGCAGGCGGAAGAGCTTGCCGGTTTGGGTTTCCGGCGGGATCTTCAGCTTCACGCGGCCATCGAGCGTGGGCACTTCTAGCTCGCCACCTAACGCTGCATCCACAAAGTTGATCGGCACGTCGCACTGCAGGTGCTTGCCGTCACGCTTGAAGATATGGTGCGGCTTGATCGCGACCTGAACGTACAGATCACCCGCCGGGCCACCGTTCACGCCGCTTTCACCTTCGCCGTTTAAGCGAATGCGGTCGCCGGTATCCACACCCGGTGGAATCTTCACGGAGAGCGTGCGGGTTTCGCGAACGCGGCCTTCACCGTTACATTTGTGGCACGGCACTTTGATGTGCTGGCCACTGCCGTGGCAGGTGGGGCAGGTTTGCTGAACGGCAAAGAAGCCCTGCTGCATACGCACTTGGCCGTGGCCATGGCAGGTAGGGCAGGTTTCTTTGCTGGAACCCGGCTCGGCACCGCCGCCGTCACAGCGGTCACACTCGATATGGCGCGGTACGCGAATATCGACCGTGGTACCGGCAACCGCGCTTTCTAGATCAAGCTCTAGGTTGTAGCGCAGGTCGGAACCACGAGCGGGTGCGTTAGGCCCACGACGGCGGCCACCGCCACCCCCGAAAATATCGCCAAACACATCGCCAAAAATATCGCCAAAATCGCCGGCTCCGCCGCCGCCGAAGCCACCGCCACCAAAGCCGCCGCCCTGGCTATCCACACCGGCATGACCAAACTGGTCGTAGGCCGCGCGCTTCTCGCCATCACTGAGTATTTCGTAGGCTTCTGACACTTCACGGAATTTTTCCGCTGCGGTGTTATCGTCCGGGTTTCGATCAGGGTGGAATTTTTGCGCCAGACGGCGATAGGCTTTTTTGATCTCTTTCTGATCAGCCCCTTTTTCGACACCCAGGACTTCGTAATAATCGCGCTTGGACATGGGTCCTACGCCTCCTGGTTAGCGACGCTCTATAGGCGTCTCGGCCGCGGAAACAGCAACGCGGGAGTTGCCTCCCGCGTCACCGCTTTCCTTGGCAGAAAGAGGTGGGTTACTGCTTCTTCTTGTCGTCGTTGACTTCTTCGTACTCAGCGTCAACCACGTCGTCGTCCTGCTTGGTGTTGGCTTCTTCTGCGCCTTCACCGCCTGCCTGTGCAGCGTCTGCCTGCTCGGCATACATTTTTTGCGCCAGCTGGCCGGAGACTTCGGTCAGTGCATCCAGTTTCTTCTGGATGTTGTCCTGGTCATCGGTTTTCAGCGCTTCTTCCAGTTCACTAATAGCGGTTTCGATGGCCTGTTTTTCGTCATCGGTCGCTTTATCGCCCGCTTCTTGAACGGTTTTGCGGGTGGCGTGGATCATGCCGTCCGCTTGGTTACGCAGCTGCACCAGCGCTTCGAACTTTTTATCTTCGTCCGCGTGGGCTTCGGCATCGCGTACCATTTGCTCGATCTCTTCATCCGAGAGGCCGCTGGACGCTTTGATGACGATGGACTGCTCTTTACCGGTAGCCTTGTCTTTGGCAGACACGTTCAAGATACCGTTGGCATCAAGGTCGAACGCCACTTCAATTTGCGGTACACCGCGCGGGGCCGGCGGAATATCGGAAAGGTCAAAACGACCCAGCGATTTATTCTGCGTGACCTGCTTACGCTCACCCTGAACGACGTGAATGGTCACGGCCGTCTGGTTGTCATCCGCGGTTGAGAAGGTTTGTGTCTTCTTGGTCGGGATGGTGGTGTTCTTGTCGATCAGCGCGGTCATCACGCCACCCATGGTTTCGATACCCAGGGTCAGCGGAGTCACGTCAAGCAGCAGAACGTCTTTCACGTCGCCACCCAGTACGCCGCCCTGAATCGCAGCACCTACGGCCACTGCTTCATCGGGGTTAACGTCTTTACGTGCTTCTTTACCGAAGAAGTCAGCCGCTTTCTTCTGAACCATCGGCATGCGGGTTTGGCCGCCGACCAGGATCACTTCATCGATTTCAGACGCGGACAAGCCAGCATCTTTCAGTGCCGTTTTGCACGGCTCGAGCGAGCGCTGAACCAGCTCTTCTACCAGCGACTCCAGCTTGGCACGCGTCACCTTCACGTTCAGGTGTTTCGGGCCAGTGTTATCAGCCGTGATGTACGGCAGGTTCACGTCGGTCTGCTGAGCGCTGGAAAGCTCAATCTTGGCTTTCTCTGCGGCTTCTTTCAGACGCTGCATGGCCAGGTTGTCGCCGGAGAGGTTGATGCCGCTATCGGTTTTGAACTGGTCAACCAGATAGTTAATCAACGCCAGGTCGAAATCTTCACCGCCCAGGAAGGTGTCGCCGTTAGTGGCTAACACTTCAAACTGAGTTTCGCCGTCAACGTCGGCCACTTCGATGATGGAGATATCGAAGGTACCGCCACCCAGGTCGTATACCGCGATGGTTTTATCACCACGGGATTTATCCATGCCGTAGGCAAGTGCTGCGGCTGTCGGCTCGTTGATGATGCGCTTAACATCAAGACCGGCAATCCGGCCCGCATCTTTAGTGGCCTGACGCTGGCTGTCGTTGAAGTAGGCCGGAACGGTGATAACCGCTTCAGTGACCGGCTCGCCGAGGTAGTCTTCAGCGGTTTTCTTCATTTTCTTCAGCACTTCCGCGCTTACCTGCGGCGGTGCCATTTTTTTGCCTTTCACTTCTACCCACGCATCGCCGTTATCGGCTTCAGCGATTTTGTACGGCACCATTTTGATGTCTTTCTGGACCACGTCGTCTTTGAAGCGACGGCCGATCAGACGCTTAATGGCGTACAGGGTGTTTTCCGGGTTGGTCACGGCTTGGCGCTTGGCGGCCTGACCTACCAGAGTTTCACCGTCGTCGGTGTAGGCAATGATGGAAGGCGTGGTACGACCGCCTTCGGCGTTTTCAATGACTTTAGCGCTGTCACCATCGAGCACGGCCACACAAGAGTTAGTGGTGCCCAGGTCGATACCAATAATGCGTCCCATAGCAAAAACCTCGAATTCGGTTGAAACAAAACTGATGTTTTACGCCGCGATGACTCTGCTGGCGTCTGCGGGTTTTCCCGCGGGTTGCCCTTTATTTGGGGGCCGCTTGCAGCATTTCAAGGGCTTTTTTTACTGCAATGCGTCAACGCGGCTTAATTTACTTTTTGACTGACCACCACCATGGCCGGGCGCACGAGGCGACCGTTGAGCAGATACCCCTTCTGCATCACATCCATGACCGTATTGGGGTCTAGCTCTGGGTTTGGCACCATCGCCATGGCCTCATGCACCTGCGGGTCGAAGGGCTCGCCATGGGGCTCAATGCTTTCCACGCCAAACTTGTTCAGCACGTCTAGCTGCATTTTCAGCGTCATGGAAACACCTTCGCGGTGCACGTCAGACGCATCTTCTTGCATGCTTTCCAGCGCTTTCTCCAAGCTATCGACAACGGGCAACAGCTCCTTAACAAATTTTTCAAGGGCAAACTTGCGCGCTTTCTCCGCTTCCTGTTCCGCACGACGACGTACATTCTGGGCTTCCGCCGCTGCGCGCAACGCTTGGTCTTTGGCTTCCGCTAGGCTCTGCTCCAGCTCTTCTACCTGGGCGGCCAGCACGTCGGCTTCGGGGCTACCAACGCTGCCTTCCAGCGCGCCGTCGTCGTCAATCAAGCCTTCAAGCTCGCCTTCTACCAGGCGCTCTTCAGCAGACTGCTCGGTCACCTCGGCTTCTTGCTCTTGGCGGGCCAGCTCATCTTCCAACGGGGTTTGCGGTTCTTTAGCCATGCCTTACTCCTGAAATAAGTAGCGGTGCCGGTAGCGGCCACCTACGTTAAGTAGCGGGTATTAACCACGTATGCTGCCTATATGGGGGCCATAAAAAGCATCTCAAGAGGGGCATTGAAGTGAGTTATCGACTACTGTATAAAACACCAATTAGTGGATAAGTATCCAGCTTCTGTGCTGCACCGCCTCAGGAGGCCCTATGCTTACGCAGCTAGCCATCCAAGATTACGCCATCGTTGACCGCCTAGAACTCGACCTAACCCGCGGCATGACCGCCATTACCGGTGAAACTGGGGCGGGCAAATCCATTCTGCTAGGTGCTTTGGGCCTCTGCCTGGGCGAGCGCGCCGATGCGGGCAGCGTACGCCACGGCTGCGAGCGCACTGACCTTTCCGCTCGCTTTGATATTCAGCATCTTCCTGGCGCCACTGAGTGGCTCACCGCCCGCGACCTGCCTATTGAAGAGTGCCTACTGCGCCGTGTCGTGACGGCGAATGGCCGCTCAAAAGCGTGGATCAACGGCCACCCTGTCACCATTGCGGACCTAAAATCCCTCGGTGAGCAGCTGATTCAAATTCATGGCCAGCATGCCCACCAGGCCTTAATGCGCGAAGAAACGCATTTAGCGCTACTGGATGATTACGCGGGATTACGCGAGCGCAGCCAGCAGCTCGCTGAGACCTTCCGTGAATGGCGCAACGTTCGGCGGCGGCTGAAGAAGCTCAGCGAAGAAGGTAGCGAAGTAGAAGCCAAACGCCAGCTACTGCGCTATCAGGTCGAAGAGCTTGACCAGCTAGGCCTTGCCGAAGGAGAGCTGCAAACCCTCGAAGAGGAGCAGCACACTTTGGCTCATGCCGAAGAGACGCTACGCGAAACCCAATTTGCCGCCGACTGCTGTGAAAGTGACGAAGGCGGTGCGCTGTCGCTGCTCAACCAAGCGTACGCCCATCTCAGCGCCCTGCCCGGCAGTGATAAAGGAACGCTTGCCAACACCCTTACTATGCTCCGCGATGCCCGTATTCAGGTAGAAGAAGCCGCCAGCGAGCTGCAGCGTTTAGCCAGCACCACCGAGCTAGACCCCGAACGCCTCGCCTGGGTGGAAGAGCGCATGGGCGATGTACACCGCGTTGCCCGCAAGCATCACGTTGCCCCCGAAGAGATTTGCGCACTGCATGCTCAGCTGCAACACGAAGTAGCCCAGCTAGAAGCCAGCGACGATGACCTTGAGTCGCTAAGCACCCAAGTAGCTGAATACCGCGAGCGCTATCGCAGTGAAGCGAAACAACTGAGCGAGGCACGCCAAAAAGCCGCTGTGCGCTTGGGTAAGGAGGTTCAGCAACAGCTCGCTTTCTTAGCTATGGGTAAAGCACGCTTTGAAGTGGACGTGACCCCACGCGAAACGCCGACGCCAGAAGGTTTGGACCACGTTCAATTCTTAATTAGCGCCAACCCCGGCCAGCCCGCTCGCCCGCTGACCAAAGTGGCCTCGGGCGGTGAGCTTTCACGTATCAGCTTAGCGATTCAGGTGGTAGCAGCATCACACTCAACGATTCCAAGCCTGGTATTTGATGAGGTCGATGTGGGTATCTCAGGGGCAACGGCTGAAATTGTTGGGCAACTGCTGCGCAAGCTAGGAGAAAACGGCCAGGTAATGACCGTGACCCACCTGCCCCAAGTGGCCGCTCAAGCGCACCAGCACCTGCATATTGAAAAACGCGCGAAACGGGACACCACCCTCACCCACATGGCACTGCTGGATGAGCGCGGCCGCATTAGCGAGCTGGCCCGCATGCTGGGCGGTGTGACGCTTTCTGATCAAACCCTGGCCCACGCACGTGAAATGCTGCTGGCCAGCCAGCGCCCGCCGCACTGAGATAGTAGGGTCGAGCCTTACCTTAATCTGGCGTTAAACACAAAAACGCTCCCAGGGCGCAAGTGATGATTCACTGGCACTCTGGGAGCGTTTTCACACGGCTATGCGCTTTTTACGATTCGCTATTTACGATTCGTTGGACCGCTGTCCTGGCGTGTGACGTCTGACCCGCGAGGGCGTACGTACAACACCAGAGCGTGATCCACTAGCTCGTAGCCGTGCTCTTCGGCGATCTCTTGCTGGCGACGCTCGATAAAATCATCTACAAACTCGATGATTTCACCGCTTTCCAGACACACCATATGGTCGTGGTGGTCTTCTTGGGTCATCTCGAACACCGCATGGCCACCGTCAAAATTGTGACGAATCACCAAGCCTGCTGATTCAAACTGAGTCAGCACGCGGTAGACGGTTGCCAAGCCAACATCCTCGCCCGCATCAATCAGTGTTTTATACACTTCTTCTGCGCTAAGGTGGTGTTGGCCCGAAGCATTTTCGAGAATCTGCAGGATCTTGACGCGCGGCAGGGTCACTTTCAGCCCGGCTTTGCGTAGTTCATGGTTCTGATCGGCCATGGTTGCTCTTCGCAGTAACAGGTTAGGTCGGGTATCATCGACCGAAACCACGATAGTGAAGAACAGGCTCAAATGCAAAAATTGACTCGTATCATTACCCTTTCCGTTGCCCTGACTGTTGTTAGCGGCTGTAGCTACGTTGGCGTTTACAAGCGCGACATTCCCCAGGGCAACCTGATCACCCAGGAGATGGTCAGCCAGCTCCAGCCGGGCATGACCCAGGAGCAGGTGACCTATGTGATGGGACGTCCGCTATTGGAAGCGCCGTTCGATTCACGCGAGTGGGACTATGTCTACCGCATCGATAAAGCGTATGAAGGCGTTGAACAGCGCCGCGTAACGCTCACGTTTGATAACGCAGGCAGGCTGGTCAACATTGAGCAGGAAGGCGATTTATCCCGCGACCTACCGATCAGCACAGACCGCGGCATGGGACCAGCCGTAGAAGGCGCTGACCCGCTGGATGCGATGCCCACGCAGCAAACACCCACGCCAGAGCCACAGCCCATCATCACGGGTGAGTAACGGCTGGGGGCTTATTGCCCCTTGGCCTGGCGTTTGGCCCGCTCTAGGCGGGCCGCTTTGGGGTCAATCTGCAATGGGCGATAGACTTCCACACGGTCGCCCTCGCGCAGGGGCTCTTTGTCCGGGTGGCGAATAGCCTTGCCAAAGATACCCAGCGGAGCCTCTAGAAAAGTTTCGCTGGGCAGCTCTTGGAACAGGCTTGGCAAATCTGCCATCTCCACGGCTTGGCGCGCCGTGGTGCCCTTAGGCACCGCAAGCGCCACAATGCGCTGCTTGTGCGGCAGCGCAAAGGCAACCTCTACCTTCAGCTCGCTATCGGCCATACAGCTCGTCAGCACGCTTAGTGAAGGCATCCACTAGCTGCCCTGCAATTTGCTGGAACAGCTTGCCAAACGCCATGCTCAGCAACCGATTGGCGAATACAAACTCCATTTCCAGGCTTACCTTGCAGGCATTTTCGCCCATAGGCGTAAACAGCCAGCGCCCTTTCAGCTGTTTAAACGGCCCCTTCACCAGCGAAAGATCGATGCGCTCGGGGGCAAATAGGTCGTTACGTGTAGTGATGGTTTGCTCCACCCCGGCGCGCCCTAAGGTCATCTCGCCAATGAGATGGTCGGCGTCATGCTCAAGCAAACGCGCCCGTCGGCACCCCGGTAGGAACTCGGGGTAGCGTTCGAAGTCATTGACCAAATCGAACATTTGTTGGGGGGTGTGCCGCACCAAGGCGGTACGATTAACGGTTGGCATTGACCTCTCCGCTGACTTCACAGTGCCCAAAGCGTATCATGGGAAACATTTTTTCAGACCTTGAATGGTATCACGCCTCCCCACATAACGAAGGGGGATGCTACTGACAGATCAACGAAGAGGTTCCATGGCCACTAAGAAAGGTAACAGCAAGGGCCCCGGCAGCAGCGTAATTGCCCAGAATAAGAAGGCGCGGTTTGAGTACCATATCGACGAAACCTTCGAAGCGGGCTTGGTGCTGGCAGGTTGGGAAGTGAAAAGCCTGCGTGCGGGTAAAGCACAGCTGACCGACACTTATATTTTAATCCGCAACGGCGAAGCGTACCTGTTGGGTAGCCATATTATGCCGCTCAACACAGCCAGCACTCATGAAATTGCTGACCCTACCCGTACCCGCAAGCTACTGCTGCACCGCAAAGAAATTGCCAAAATCTTTTCGGTTACCCAGGACAAGGGCCACACCTGTGTGCCGCTCAAGCTGTACTGGAAACGCAACAAGGTGAAGTGCGAGCTGGCACTGGTGACCGGTAAGAAAATTCACGATAAACGCGCCACCGAGAAAGACCGCGACTGGAGCCGCCAAAAAGGCCGAATTATGCGGGAACATAACAAGGCATAACTGGTCAATTGGAGCTGAGCACGTTAGAATGCGGCTCTGAACTAAGGGGGCGACATGGTTTCGACGCCGGTGACAACCCTTGCGGTGCATGCCGAGAGCGTGATGTATCTCGTAAATCCCACATCACGAAAAATAGTCGCAAATGACGAAAACTACGCTCAAGGCGCGCTGGCAGCTTAAACCCTGCTAGCTTCTTGTCTGGCCCCAAGGTGATGTGCCTATTCATCGCTGAGGGGATATGAGCTAAAGCTGATAGGACCGCGGTAGGTGGTGTCTTCTCGCCTACCGTCAAACTTTAGAAGGCTCGCGAGGCTGAATCCTGATCGTCGGAGTCAGTCGCGTTAAAGCAAATGACGAAATCTAAGCATGTAGAGCCAATAGGCGCGTGCTGGCGGACGCGGGTTCAATTCCCGCCGCCTCCACCAGACACCCCTTCGAATCAAGCACCCTCGGGTGCTTTTTTCGTTTCTGACGCACGAGAATGCGTTTATTCAAAAAGGCAATTCTAGCCGCTCTACTCTGTTATTCCCTACCACTCATTCAGTTTGCGCTACTAGCCCAAACGGCAACCACGAAGACCACAGCAGGCAAACGCACTAGCGACCTACTGCCCTGCGCTTTAGAAGCACTGAAAATGCAGAAGACGCTCAGCTACTTACACCCAATCGGCCTTGTTTTCCTCAATCCCGCACAGGCGAACCATGGATCGGCGATCAGGCGATACGCAAAACACTTGGACCCACGCACTAAAGCACATAGGCGTTCGGTACCGACTGCCATACCAAACCCGCCACATCAACGCGAGCATGATGGACGGGGCGCAGGCGAGCCGCTAGCGTGGGTACTCAAGCAGATGTGGCATACCGCCGCGGTGACTACCTCACGGACCTATGAGAGGTGAATACCTGACATAAATAGCCGGATAGGGTTGTTAGTTACAAAAACGTATTCAATTCAATGTGAGAAGGCTTGACGCATCAATGAACAAATGAAATATTCACAGCCCGCATCGCGCAAACCCCAATTTTGTTGTATTGTGTTGTTGTGAATTGGCTAGCTTGAGTGCTCAAAAACGAGGAACTCGCAGGCCAACTCTCTATCCAAGCTGACGTAGATCAGCAACCTAATCAAGGATGCGCTAAGGAGATAACACTATGAAAATTTGCATGCGTTTCAATGCCGACGCCACTAAGTCATATGACGAGAATGATGGCCTATGAGATAATTTCACATAGCTGTTAATTAGCTGTAACCTAGTAGAGAGGTGCCTTTGGCACCTCTTTTGCTTTTCATAATTAGTAAAAAATAGAGGCCTTGACGTGTTCGATTGGCTAATGCTGCACGTAACTTCTTTGGAACCGGATGCAATACAAGCAATTCTCACGTCAGTGGGTATTACAGTAGCTGTCATTTCAGTTCTCAGCGTGAAGTCCACAGCACAAAAAAAGCAGACTGCTGATTATCTGCTGGAGTTGCGCACTGACATTAGGCTAGAGAAAAGTATTCAGCGGCTACGCCAGTTGCATGTCTGTGAAAATACCAATTTGCTGACATTAGGCAGAGAAAATAAAGCTGACAATCAGGACGCACAAGACTTGCGCTATCTGCTCAATCATTTCGAGAGGCTGAGCGTTGGCATACAAGATAAAATTTATAATGAAAAAATGATAAAAAAATCACAATATTCAACAATTGTAAGGACTTACGAACGATCTAGTAAGTTTATAGAGGGCGTACGAGAGAACGCAGACACTGCTTACCAAGAGTTTGAATGGTTGATCAAACGATGGAGAAAAAGCCCTCTAAAGAAAAAAAAGCAAATATGAAAAGCCGACATTCTGTCAACATATAAATCTAACGTACTGTTTTTATTAATTCGCTCGCGGGCTCAATTCCCGCCGCCTCCACCAGACACCCCTTCGAATCAAGCACCCTCGGGTGCTTTTTTCGTTTCTGACCCCTCGCCATACCCACCGAGTTCAGCGACTAAGCGCTCAAAGAACTCCACCAAACGCCTTACCGCTCCTCATCTGCGCCTTCTTTTCAAAAGCCTTTCTAAACCTCTTTGCACACTTAATTAAGCCAGCTAATGTTAGAAGCCTAAGCTTGGCAAATGGCTGAGCGAATCACGAAGGAAGTGACACATGCTGTATGGGTTGAGCTTGCTGGCCGGTATTGTGCTGTTATTTGGCGGTGGGGAAGCGTTAATACGTGGTGCCGTGGCGGGCGCTAAGCGGATGGGGGTTTCGCCACTGCTGACAGGCCTTGTGGTAGTGGGCTTTGGCACCTCGGCACCGGAGCTGGTGGTGTCTATTGATGCAGCCATTCGAGAGCAGCCTGATATTGCCGTGGGCAATATTGTGGGCAGCAATATCGGTAATATTTTATTGATCCTTGGTCTCTGCGCCGCCATCTGCCCCATGACCGTTCAACCCCTGGCCCTACGCCGCGATGGCGTTGTGGTGGTGGCGGCCAGCGTGCTGTTTATTGTATTGGCCTGGAGCGGCTCACTTGGTCGCTTAGAAGCGGCCCTGCTGCTTGCATCACTCGCGGCTTATCTGATTTGGGCCTATCGCACTGAGCGCCAGCACCCCGTGCCAGAAGGGGAGATGCATGCGGCAGAAGCAGAGGAAGTGACGGCTATTCCCTCCTCAACAGGAATGATTGTGGTCGCGCTAGTAGTCGGTTTGGCCATGCTCATCGGCGGCTCTCAGCTACTGCTTTACGGCGCGATTGGCTTGGCCCAGGCGATGGGGATTTCAGAGGCGGTGATTGGTCTCACCATTGTGGCGGTAGGAACGTCGCTGCCTGAAATGGCGGTATCCGTAATCGCAGCGCTGCGCCGCCACGCCGATGTTGCCGTAGGCAATATTTTGGGCAGCAATATCTTCAACGTGCTGGGAATCCTGGGTATTTCCGCTTTTTTGCAGCCGCTGCCTATTGCAGAAAGGGTCAGTCAGTTTGACCAGTGGGTAATGCTAGGGTCGGCAGGAATACTACTGCTGTTTCTCTACACGGGAATGCGCCTCTCGCGCTGGGAAGGGGCCGCACTTCTGGGTGGCTACGTCGCCTATATCGCACTTAGCTTTACTATTTTTTAGTCAATCACCGCACATGCTCGGGAAGCTCGGCACCGGCTTCATCGTAATAACGCAGTGCACCAGGATGCAGTGGAGTATTCATATGTGCGAGCAGTTCAGAGGTCACGCTTTCCCACCAGGCCGACTGTTCGGACAGAGCAGCTTTCTGCTCCCAGAAGGCTTTCGTCAGTAGGTAGGCAGTATCGGCATCCATTTGCTCGGTGGTATATGCCATTACGGGTAGTGAAGTGGTGGCCACAGGTTGGGCAATGCCGGGGTAAGTACCGCCGGGAATCACTTGGCGCACCGCACCTGTTTGAGCGATTTGCTCATCGGTGAAGCTCACCAACGTAATCGGCACCAAGGACGCGGTCTCAATCACGTTCGGTGTTGGGAAAGAGCTGGCCGTCACAAAGGCATCGATGCGACCTTCTCTTAGCGCTTCTGGGCCGTTGGTAATAGACGCATCAGCTAAGCGCACCTTGCCCTCTAAGCCAAAGAGCTGGAAGTAGCGAGCGGCCTCCCCCGCGCTAAAGGTTCCACGGCCAATCAGGACATGCTTACCTCTTAGAGCGTCAATAGTGGTCGTGCCGTCGTCACCCGCCATCACAAAGTGCATCGTCAGCGAAGGAATGGGAAACAGGCCTCGAATAGCAGCAAAACGCTCATGACTGTGCCCTGCAAACGCCCCCTCTCCTGCCATGGCGTTAGCCACCAGCGCTGGGGGCGCGGTAAACACATAGCGCCCTTCACGAGTCATCACTTCCTGAATATTTTGAACCGAGCCTTGACTCTCTTCCGTAGTGAGTATGACGTGGCCCTCACTTCCCAGTCGAATAGCCTGGGCAAGCTCAGTGCCCATCTGATAATAAGCCGTGCCCTCAAGCGCCGATTTATAGGTAATCCGCATTTGCGACTGAGCAGGCAGCGCCACCATCCCCAACGCAAGCGCGATAGACAGCACACCAATCAAACGATCAAGAGAGCAAAAACAGGCACGCATGCAACGTCCTTTGGGGTCAGGGGCCTTCTCGGCCTCGTTTATTAAGCTTGTTAATTATGTTGTGAAGCAGAGCAACCGCTGCTGCCAAAAGACTTGGCTGGCAAGGTCAGCATAGCGGCATATTACCCCTTACGTTAGCAACCCGCAGCGCCTTAAACCAATCGCGGTTTAAACGCCCTACAAGGCATTGCACCGCTGTCATCAACTTGACATCAACGATGGGATTACTCAGGCTAACTTTCGTTTTCAATTGAACGTTCAAGAAAAATCTTGGTAATCGCTGAGCGTTGCTGCCCGCTAGCGCACTATTGAAAGCTTACGCAGCCGCCGCGTTACCGCCCTTACCGAGAGGGCTTATTAAAGCCGCTACTACCCATGCCCCAGCTTATTGTGCAAGGCGTTACCTACGACATTGATGCCATTTTATTTGATAAAGATGGCACGCTTCTCAATTTTGGCGACCTATGGATCGGCTGGTTCGATCAGCTCGTCACGACGGTGAATCGCCGCCTCCCCGTTTCACAATCGCTATCCCATCGTGAGCTGTATCCTAAAGTGGGTATTTATTCAGAGCAGCGGCTTTGGGATCCCACTGGCCCGCTGACCATTGGCTCGCTGAATGATATTGCCACCATTGTTGCGCTCGCTCTTTTTGAAGCCCGCGTACCTTGGAATGAAGCCACTGAGATCACTCAGGATGCCCTTCACTCTGTTAGCGACACCATAGATTGGCCGCGCTGTGTCACACCGGTAAAAGGGCTTCAAGCCTTTGTCGCCCGCGCCAGCCGTGCAGGTATCAAGCTGGGTGTCGTGACCTCTGATGATTATCACAATGCTACGCGACATCTTTCGCTTCTGTCGCTGACTCACAACTTCCCCGTGGTGCTGGGTCACGACCAAGTCGACCGTGGCAAGCCCTTCCCCGATATGGCGCTTGTTGCCTGCCAACAGCTAGGCGTATCCCCGGAGCGTACGCTTATTATTGGCGACTCTAACGGCGATATGGCCATGGGGAAAGCCGCAGGCCTACTGGCGGGCATTGGCATCTGTGCAGCGCCGCACTTGGACGGTGAGCACCTGACGCTGGCCAGCCACGTGATTCGTGATTACGACACTCTCGCTATTGGATCACCTCATCATTAAACCAACCCAGGGAACCACCGCATGAACAAAGAACATAACCACTTAACGCACATGCACCCCACCCTTGAGGCATTAACCCAGCAAGCACAACAAGGCCAGCTTTCGCGCCGTGACTTTATGCGCCGTGCCATCGCTTTAGGTATCGCCGTTCCGTTTGCGGGCTCACTGCTGCCAGGTCAGGCGTTCGCCAATAACGGTACTCCGCAGCGTGGCGGCATTCTGAAAGCCGGTATGCAAGGAGGCGAGTCCACCGACAGCCTCGACCCGGCAAGCTGGACCAGTCAAGTACAGCACTCCTTTGGTCAATCCTGGGGCGAAGCCCTGACCAACGTTTCACCAGAAGGCGAGCTGGTACCCCGCCTTGCGGAAAGCGTTGAATCTTCTGCAGATGCTAAAACCTGGGTGTTTAAACTGCGTCGTGGCGTGCAGTTCCACAACGGCCAGGAGATGACCTCGGCGGATGTCGTCGCCACCTTGGAGCGCCACTCAAACGAAGACTCTCAATCCGGCGCCTTAGGCATTATGCGCGGCATTGAGTCCATTAGCGCAACGGATACCTACGAAGTCACCATTGTGACGCTGGAGCCCAATGCCGACCTGCCCTTCTTGCTCTCCGACTACCACCTGATGATTCAACCGGGCGGTGGCGTGGACAACCCGGCAGCAGGCATCGGCACCGGTCCGTATAAAGTGGTGGAATTCCAGCCCGGCGTGCGCCAAATCGCCGAACGCTTCGATGGCTACTGGAACCCGGACGAATACGGCTTTGCCGACCAGATCGAAATCACCATTATTAACGACCCCACCGCCCGTATTTCGGCATTGCAAAGCGGTCAGGTACATATGATCAACCGGGTGGAGCCGCGCGTGGTGGAGATGGTGCAGCGCCTGCCCAATATCGTGATCAATAACACCTCAGGCCGTGCTCAGTACGTCTTCCCCATGCACTGCGATACGGCACCGTTTGACAACAACGACCTGCGCCTAGCGCTGAAGTACGCCATCAACCGTGAAGATATGGTCGAGCGAATTCTGCGCGGCTACGGCAGCGTCGGTAACGACTTCCCGATTAATGCCGCCTATCCGTTATTCCCCGATAGCATTCCACAGCGCGAATTCGACCCCGAACGCGCCAACTATCACTACAAAAAGTCCGGCCACAACAGCCCCATCGTACTGCGCACCTCCGACGTTGCCTTCCCTGGCGCGGTCGATGCGGCCCAGCTCTTCCAGCAGAACTGTGCTGAAGCGGGTATCAATATGGAAATTCGCCGCGAGCCCGGCGATGGCTATTGGTCAGAGGTGTGGAATAAGCAGCCGTTCTGCGCCTCCTACTGGAGCGGCCGCCCCACTCAGGACCAAATGTACTCCACTGCCTACATCTCCAGCGCCGATTGGAACGATACCCGCTTCTATCGCGATGACTTCGACGCCCTTGCCCGAGAAGCCCGCGGTGAGCTGGATCAAACCCGTCGCAGCGAGTTGTACCAAGATATGGCGATGATGGTGCGTGACGAAGGCGGCTTGATTCTGCCGATGTTCAATGACTACATCGAAGCAACATTAAGCAATGTCGGGGGCTGGTCAGCGAACCCAATGGGCGAGATGATGGCAGGCTTTGCCCTGTCGAAGTGCTGGTTGGCTTCCTAATCCGGACCTCTGCTATGAACACCTTTGTTTTAAAACTGATTGCCCAGCGCTTGGCGCTGGGCCTCTTGTTGTTATTAGCGGTCTCTGTACTGATTTTTGTCGGTACCCAACTGCTACCTGGCGATGTTGCTCAATCCATTTTGGGTCAAAGTGCTACACCAGAAGCCGTCGAGAACCTTCGTCGCGAGCTGGGTCTTGATCAACCCGCCTGGGCGCGCTACTTCGACTGGCTAGGCGGTATTTTGCAGGGCGACCTGGGCACTGCGCTCTCCAACCGTCAGGATATTGGTCAATCGTTATGGGGCCGCGCGGGCAATACGCTGTTTCTTGCCTTCTGGACGGCTGTTGTCGCCGTGCCATTAGCGATTCTATTGGGGTTAGTGGCCGTTCGTTACCAAAGCCGCTGGCCTGACCGCGTTATCTCCGGCACCACTCTCACGGCGATATCACTGCCCGAGTTCTTTATCGGCTACCTGCTGATTTATGTGTTTGCCGTTAAGTTTAGCTGGTTCCCCAGTGTCTCTACTGTCCACAGCGGTATGAGCCTTGGTGAGCGTTTGCATGCCATTGCCCTCCCTGCCGCCACCTTAACGCTGGTGATTTTAGCCCACATGATGCGCATGACCCGGGCCGCCATTTTAAACGTGATGCAGTCGCCCTATATCGAAACCGCCGAACTTAAAGGGCTAGGCACGTTTCGGATTATCGCCCGCCACGCCTTTCCCAACGCCATTGCTCCGGTGGTCAATGTGGTCATGTTAAACCTAGCGTTTTTGATTGTGGGGGTAGTCGTAGTGGAAGTGATTTTTGTCTACCCCGGCATGGGGCAGTACCTGATTGATCACGTATCAAAGCGGGATGTACCGGTCGTACAAGCGGTGGGGCTTATCTTTGCCGCGGTGTATATCGGACTCAATATGCTGGCGGACATCATCGCCATCGTGACCAACCCTCGCTTACGTCATCCTAAGTAATACGTTGTTTATTAGGCCACTGTTCTCAGACAGGAACGTAATACCATGTCGAAATCTTTGACGCTGCTGAAGCGAATGCCAGTGACCGCAATGGTCGGGCTGCTGCTCACCTTCAGCTTTTTAATTATGGCGGTCTTCGCCCCTTGGCTGGCTCCTTACAGCATGTCGGAAAGCGTAGGCGATATGTGGATGGGGCCTTCCGCCGAATTCTGGCTAGGCACCGACAATCTTGGCCGCGACTTACTGTCTCGGCTGATGTACGGCGCACGCACTACCATGACGATTGCTGCACTGGCCACTGCACTGGCGTTCTCCATTGGCTCCGTGCTCGGCATCTTGGCCGCTGTTTACGGCGGCTGGGTAGATCAGGCGATCTCACGGGGCGTGGATATCGTTATGTCGATACCAACGCTCATCTTCGCGCTGGTGATTCTGTCGGTCATGCCTAGCACCATGTTAATGCTGATCTTGATTATGGGTATCCTGGACTCG
Organism: Vreelandella lutescens; assembly: GCF_014640815.1. Classification (GTDB taxonomy): domain Bacteria; phylum Pseudomonadota; class Gammaproteobacteria; order Pseudomonadales; family Halomonadaceae; genus Vreelandella; species Vreelandella lutescens. The sequence goes on from NZ_BMHM01000005.1 coordinate 70,552, forward strand.
ACCCGCGTATTTCGTATTTCACGGGCCGTGGCCGTCAATATTAACGTGATGGACTTTGTAGAGGCTGCGCGCCTACGCGGTGAAGGCAAGCGTTGGATCGTATTTCGTGAAATCCTCCCTAACGCCCTCACCCCCTTAGTGGCAGAGCTGGGCCTGCGGTTTATTTTCGCCGTGCTGTTTTTATCGTCCCTCTCGTTTTTAGGGCTCGGCGTGCAGCCACCGGAAGCCGACTGGGGCAGCATGGTGCGTGAAAATCGCCAAGGTATCGTGTTTGGCGTCCCCGCGGCGCTCATCCCCGCGGCGGCCATCGCGCTGCTGGCCATCTCGGTGAACCTAGTGGCCGATTGGATTTTGCGCCAAACCACCGATCTCAAAGGAGGCCGCAGTGGCTGATACGCTGTTAGATATTCGCAACTTAACCATCGAAGCCACGGCCTACCCACCCGGCGAAGCGCCTCAGGAGATCACCATTGTGAATGGGGTCAGCCTCACCCTAGAGCGCGGCAAAGTGCTGGGGCTGATTGGTGAATCGGGCGCGGGCAAATCGACCATTGGCCTCTCACCGGCGGGCTACGGGCGCGGCGGCATCCGCCTAAGCGGCGAGGTGTGGGTGAATGGGCGCGATATTTTACAAGGCTCGCCCAAAGCGCTGCGCCAGCTGCGTGGCAAAGAGGTGTGCTACGTGGCGCAATCTGCTGCTGCGGCCTTCAACCCTGCCCACACGCTGATGGAGCAGGTGATTGAAACCACGCTGCTGCACGGCTTGGCAACACGTAAAGAAGCAGAAGCACGTGCGGTTGAACTGTTTAAGCAGCTAGGCTTACCCGACCCGGAAAACTTCGGCAGCCGCTACCCGCATCAGGTATCGGGCGGTCAGCTACAGCGTGCCATGACGGCCATGGCGCTTTGCCCAGAACCTGACCTGATTATTTTCGACGAGCCCACCACCGCGCTGGATGTCACCACGCAAATCGATGTGCTTGCCGCCATTAAGCATGCGATTAAAACCACCGGTGTCGGCGCGCTGTATATCACCCACGACCTCGCCGTGGTGGCCCAGGTCGCCGATGATATTCTTGTTTTGCGACAAGGTGATAAGGTCGAAATGGGCAGCGCTGCGCAGATTATTGAATCGCCGCAGGAGCCTTACACTCAGGCCCTGGTGTCAGTACGCTCCATTGACCACACGCCCAAAGCCCCGACCGACACTCCCATTCTAAGTGTGGAGAACGTCAGCGCAGCGTACAGCAATAGCGGCAATAACGTGCTGGACGGCATTAGCATGGACTTGAGTGCCGGACAAACGCTAGCCATCGTGGGTGAGTCTGGGTCGGGTAAATCCACCCTGGCTCGAGTGATTACCGGGCTGCTTCCACCCAATAAGGGGCAAGTGAGTTTTCAGTCGCAGCCACTGCCAGGCACGCTGGGCGCGCGGAATAAAGAGACCCTGCGTGAGCTACAAATGATTTACCAAATGGCTGACGTGGCCATGAACCCGCGCCATACGGTGGAAACCATTATTGGCCGCCCCCTGACGTTCTACTTTGGCTTAAAAGGCAAAGCGCGCCGCGCACGGGTCATTGAGCTACTCGATGAAATTGAGCTGGGTGAAGGGTTTATTGACCGCTACCCGGCAGAGCTTTCAGGTGGCCAAAAGCAGCGCGTTTGTATCGCACGTGCACTGGCGGCAAAACCAAAGCTGATTATCTGCGATGAAGTGACCAGTGCGCTCGACCCTTTGGTGGCAGATGGCATTCTCAAACTACTGCTGCGGCTTCAGGCGCAAGAGAACGTGGCCTATCTCTTTATTACCCACGATTTAGCTACCGTTAAGGCTATCGCCGACAGTATTGCTGTGATGCACCGGGGTAAAGTGGTGCGTTATGGTGAACGCGACAACGTGCTCTCTCCTCCCTTTGACGACTACACCCAAAAGCTACTGGCGTCGGTGCCACAAATGAAACTTGGGTGGTTAGAAGAGGCACTCACGACCCACACGGCTTAACGTCTATACGATAAGAGCGGCCAGGGAAGGGCTGCTCTTATCGACATTCGTTTAATGGGCTAAATTTCTTACACTGTTTAGAAAACTTTACTATTAGCTAAACGGATAATTTCCAAAAAAAAGACGTAATCGCTAATGTATTAACGGTTTTCATTCGGTTTTATTCCGTATTGCAACGCAATATAGATTGCTAAACTGGCGGCGCTTACTCCTCCTTCTTTTAATCATTATAAGGATAAACACGCCATGTTGACGTTACATCATGACCCAGGCCAGCCTCGATACGCTCGTTGCTGGCCTTTTTTGTTAGCGGCCTTACTATTTTTTATCAGCCCAGCGGCCTTTGCCGTGACAGGTGAGATCGACTTAACCACCTCTGCCATTGGTTATTTTGCCGTAGTGATTTTTGTGTTGGCCTATGCGCTCGTTATGGCCGAAGAAAAAATCCATATGCGTAAATCCAAGCCGGTACTGGTGGCTGCCGGCATTATATGGGGACTCATTGGCTGGGTGTACGTTCAGAACGGCATGTCGGACACGTCCGAGTACGCATTCCGCGTGACGCTTCTGGAGTTCACCGAGCTAATGCTGTTCCTACTGGTCGCGATGACGTACATCAACGCCATGGAAGAGCGCCGGGTATTTGATGCACTGCGCTCTTGGATGCTGCGCAAAGGTTTTAACTACCGCACGCTTTTTTGGTTAACCGGTGGCTTGGCATTTATACTTTCGCCTATTGCCGACAACTTAACCACCGCGTTATTAATGTGCGCCGTTATTACTAAAGTGGCAGAAGGCGACAAGCGTTTTATTAATTTAGCCTGTATCAATATTGTGGTCGCTGCCAATGCGGGGGGCGCCTTTAGCCCGTTTGGCGATATCACAACGCTGATGGTGTGGCAGGCGGGGCTTATTCAGTTCCAAGAATTCTTTATCCTGTTTATTCCTTCGCTGGTGAATTTCCTGATTCCTGCGGCGGTAATGAGCCTGTTTATCAAGGATCAGAAACCCAGCAGCGTCTATGAAGATGTGCAGCTTAAACGCGGCGCACGGCGTATTATTGCGCTCTTTTTGCTAACGATTGTGACAGCAGTGCTTTGCCATACGCTGCTACACCTGCCCCCCGTACTGGGCATGATGACCGGCCTTGGCTACCTGCAGTTTTTTGGCTACTACCTGCGCCAAAGCCTACCTCGTTCGCTGGAGCGCAAGCGCGAGCGCTATAGCCGCCTTGGCGATAACAAAAAACTGGAGCAGTTGGGTGGCGTCGTCCCGTTTGATGTCTTTAACCGCGTGGCCCGCGCCGAGTGGGATACGCTGCTGTTCTTCTACGGGGTCGTTATGTGCGTGGGTGGCTTAGGCTTTATGGGCTACCTGGGGCTACTATCAGAAGCGCTCTATACCGGCTGGGACGCTACCTGGGCAAATATTGCGTTAGGCGTTGTATCGGCGGTGGTGGATAACATTCCGGTGATGTTTGCCGTGCTGACCATGGAACCGGATATGTCTCACGGGCACTGGCTGTTGATCACGTTAACTGCCGGGGTAGGCGGTAGCCTGCTCTCGATCGGCTCGGCTGCAGGTGTCGCGGTGATGGGTCAAGCGCGCGGCGCATATACCTTTATTGGTCACCTGCGTTGGTCACCGGTGATTTTGCTGGGCTACATTGCCAGCATCGCGGTACATCTATGGCTGAATGCCGATAGCTTCAACGTATTTGGCTAGCGAGACCCCCAGACCTAAACAACAGCCCGCCCAGATTTTGGGCGGGCTGTTTTGCATTCATGGGTTGGGCAGGATGGCTAATAGGTCTCAAATAGGTACTCAATAGGCGTGGGTCGGCCAAACAAATACCCTTGATAGCGGTAGCAGCCGTGGCCTTTTAACCAATCCAGCTGCTCTTTTTTCTCCACCCCTTCTGCTACGACCGTTAGACCTAAACTGACCGCCAGCAAGATGGTGGTATCCACAATCGCGGCATCGGTTTTATCCGTCAGCAGCTCGCGGATAAAGGATTGGTCAATTTTCAGCTCGTCCAGCGGCAGGCGTTTTAAATAGCTCAGGGAAGAGTAGCCAGTACCAAAATCATCCAGCGCAAAGCGAATGCCCTGGGCGCGGAGTTTCAGCATCGTGTTACGCACCCGTGTGGGTTCTCGCATCAGCAGGCTTTCCGTCACCTCTAGCACTAAGCGTCCTGGCGGTGCCTGGGTCTGAGCCAACAGCCCCTCTACATCGCGAACAAACTCAGGCTGCTGGAACTGAACCGAACTGACGTTCACGGAAATCGTCAGGCCAGCATACGCAGGTTGATGAGACCACTTGGCTAGCTGCTCGCAGGCACACTGAAGTACCCAATAGCCAATAGGGACAATCAGACCATTCTCCTCTGCCAGAGGAATAAATGTCCCCGGCGACACCCAGCCACGCTGAGGGTGGTACCAGCGCAGCAGCGCTTCTACCCCCGTGGTGGCCCCTTGGTGATCCACTTGCACCTGATAGTGGAGAGCAAGTTCATCGCGTGCTAACGCTTGATGCAAATCACCCTCTAGGCTCGCGCGCTCCAGTACACTGGTTTGCATATCCACATTGAAAAAGCGCAGGGTGTTACCCCCTGCCGCTTTGGCTTGCTGCAGCGCCATATCGGCCTGCTGCAAAACGCTATTGACCCCCTGGCCCGCACTGTCGAACAGTGTAATACCAATACTCGCGCTAATAGGCAGCGCTCGGTCGTTGCGCAACTGAGCGACCGTATCTAACAGTTGCCGTGCCAGCCGTTCGGCATTAGCCGCCGCATCGCTCTGCCGCTCGCCCAAGCCATTCACTTGCACTACAAACTCATCGCTACTAAAGCGGGCTACAGTGGCATCCTCACTGAGCTGCTGCTTTAGGTGCTGTGCAACGTTAATCAGCAATTGATCGCCGCTTTCGTGCCCCTGTATATCGTTAACGAGCCGAAAATTATCCAGGTCAATAATCAGCACGGCGCTAAAGCCGCAGGGTCCTCCCTCAGGGTTAGTCGCTTCCGCCAGCGACTCCAACAGCAGGCGGCGATTAGGCAATCCTGTCAGCGCGTCATAAAAAGCAAGATGGTGGGTGCGCGACTGCATCTCGAGATATTCAGTGAGTTCGGTGGAAATACCACATAGGCAGGGCGCCTCCCCAGGTGCCATTTCCAACGGCATTTTGATCGATAAAAATGTGCGTACGCGATCCTCACCTTGCAGTACGTTATGCTCTTCAACGGTGATTTTTTTACCCGACGTCAGTACCTGCTGATCGACTTCGGCCATCTCAGCCGCACTGGCAGAATCGAAAAACGCCTCGTCCCGTTTGCCGAGTATTTGATCCGAGGGCTGCTGGAACAGCTCGCTTATTTGGCGATTGACATAGCGATACTCAAGCGAAGGCGTTTTGATGTAGATATAGGCGTCAACGCTATCCAGAATCGTGGTCAGCAAATTTTCATTGGTCGATAGCTTGGCGCGGTTGGAGGCAACGCGACGCCTTAACAGAGCGCTCGCTCCTACGGCTGCCAGTAGGATGCACACCAAAAACCCAACGCCCCACCATACCCAGTAAGGAATCAGATTTGTCGTGGCACTCTGGGAACGCCATGCGCTAAGCGTCTCGTAATAGACTGAATTAATGTCATCTTTCCAGCCGAGTAGCACGACATCAATACGTTCGAGCACGTCCGCTGATAGTAAGGGGGAGGCCGCATAAAAAAGCCGAGAAGGCTGGAAGATAATCGGTGTTTCTCGCAAGCCGTAATCCCGTGCCCGCCAGTCACCGAAAAGATGATTCGAGGCCACTAAATCAGCCTCACCGCTCGCCACCGCTTGAAAGCCAGCAGCAAAACTATCGACTGGCAGCCATGTGACCGCGATATCAAAGCGCTCTGTCACAGCCGCTAAGTAGCTCTGCTGAATGGAGCCATCCACCACGGCTACTCGCCGCTGCTCTAGATCTAAAATTGCCTCAACACGACTATCGGTCGCTTGATACAACTGCGACCAGCTGTGCATGACCGGTTCATTATGGAAGGCAAAACGCCGGGCTCGCTCCTCACTCCAGGCAACATCGGGGAGCAGATCAATCTCACCCTGTTCCAGCAGCGTTAAGCACTGCTGGAAATCGCAGTGCACGCTTTCCAACTGCCACTGTTCCTGCTGCGCCATGGCCTCCAGCAGCTCGCCAAGCACGCCGCGAATCTGGCCTTGCTCACCCGCAAATAGCTTAGGCGGGTTATGGTAGACCCCTACCCTAAGCGCAAGATCGGCCTGCGCGACGGCACTTCCTCCGCTTAGCGTCAGTAGCGCAAAAGGCCAAAGGACATAGCGTTTAAAATGCTTGGTGGAACGGTTGCTTTGCATCCGGCTCAACGCGAACACTCCCTTGCGCAGCATAGTAGGCGTTACTCACCCGGCATGGTTAACGGGCCAGCGCGCTCTACGACGCGCTGCCAGGCCGGGTCGTTTTCTATACGGTCAACAAACGCAGCAATAGATGGGTATGCAGAGAGCGACTGCGTTGCTTTCATGGCTTGAAGCGGGAAGCTCATCTGAATATCTGCCCCGCTTGGCCATTCGCCAGCAAAATCACCTCGCGATGCCAAGTGAGCCTCTATCATGCCTAAATGCTGCTTTAACTGAGGCTGAATAAAGCGCTTTTTCACCGTATCGCTGATGCCTTTGGCAAGCGGCTTAATGAGCCAGGGCGACTGTTTCGGTATTTGACTAAACACCAGCCCCATCACCAACAGAGGCATCAATGAGCCTTCTGCATAGTGTAACCAGTAACGATAATTCACCCACTCATCGACTGCTTCTGGGGCGGGCTGCAACTTACCGTTACCATAGCGATTCACCACATAGTCAATAATGGCACCTGACTCTGCCACCGTTAACTCACCATCGGTAATTACTGGGGACTTACCCAAAGGGTGCACTTTTTTTAACGCCTCAGGTGCTTGCTGAGTGTTGCCATCCCGCTGATAAACTTGAATGTCATATTCAAGATTTAATGACTCTAAAAGCCATAAAACACGATGAGAGCGGGATTTTTCAAGATGATGAACACAAATCATAACTACTCCATGAGGCGACTTGATACAACCAGTATAGCGCTGGTGTCAGTTATCCATTGACTGCAAGCTATCTCAGCTTAGCACTATTGCAGCGTTGAACCCCATGGAGAAAGCAATGACGGATGCGCAAACGCAAACAGGGGCGAGAAATGGATCTCGCCCCTGTCTATCTTATAATCTTAAGCAATTGTTTTAATAGACTTTTAGTCAATAAATAGCGTTTTAATAGCGCTCGTTATCACGCTCTATGCTGCTGCTTTAAACGCGCTAAAAGATCCATCGGTGACCATTTCCCCTGCAACCAGGGAGCCAATAAGCGGGTGGAAAGAGGAATAAATACAAACACCATGATAGGTGTCAGTATTAATGTGCTGGCTAATACACGGGGAATCAAAGGCCAGTCAGCAAGCACTCCGCCGAAAACCCATTGAAAGAGTAATGAAATAGGGAAAAACGCAAGCCAGACAGCCACCGCTTGCTTCCAACGTGGAGGTGCTACCCCTGGACTGACATTAAACCAGGCATCTAGACCAGTCGCACGGTGCTCGTGGGGGGCATCGTAAAGATCTTTGCCACGCACAAGCCAGGCATGACGCGAGGCAGAGTGCTCCCAAGCGGCAAGGGAAGCTTGGCTCTCAAAGCGGAAAATAATTTGATACTCATCATCATCTTTGGGGGGTGCAAGCACACCCGAGCCCAGGTAGCCGGGGAAATCAGCCGCCAATTCGCGACCTTCATTTAACCAACGATTAAAATCCTGGTAGCGGCCATTCGCAACACGGCGAGCCACCATCAATGTGACGGGTGAGGCAGACATGGGTGATCTCCTAATGTGTAAGCAGCCACTGCCGGGTAGGCGAGCTGCGGGCAGTCAGGAGGGTAATCCTGATGCTCGTTCCACATTATACAGGCAATAATAATGCCATGTATGCTTATCGCCGAGGAATAGGCTGGCGGCGCTCTCCGCGCTGAAACGCTCTAACATGCTGATAAATATCGATAGCGCTTTGAATCGCGTCGGCTTCTAGCGCATCGGGTTTGATCACCGGTCCTTTAATCCCCCCTTCCGTGCGCAATATTTCGTCCACATCGGCACGATAGCGGGCCAACAGATGCTCAATGTTCATGCGTACGCGATGCACTTCCAAATTAAAGGCGTGGCGCTGTTCGGTGCGCTTCACAATATCGAGCGGGTTTTCTGTGGAGGCAATCAAGTTATCTAAGGTGCTGCCCACTAAACGCTCGGCACTATTTAAGTTGGGAATCACTGAATACATCAGCTCATAAAGCGTCATGGTTGCATCATGCTGGTGCATAAACAGGCTCAACGGCGGTTTAATGGAACAATATTGTGAAAGCGACCCTGGTCAGTAAACGTAATCCGAAACACCCCGTGCACGCCCTCCTGCCCTACGACACGATGCAATGCCTGAGCTGGAAACACCACCCAGCGGCCATCCACACTGCGCGTCCGCACATTGTCATAATGGCCTTCATAATAGGCTAAACATTCGGTGACACTTAAATGAAGAATGACGTCAATGGAGTGCATAACGTTGCGCAATTCGGCTGGCTCACAGATACTCTATGCTAACTGAAATAGCCGCAAATATCGGTAACCGCTTATGGATCTTTCCTCTATTAACGTGTACACCGCGTCCTCCGTGGGCTGGACATCCCCCACGCCGCCTGCTGCCCGAGTGTCGCGTAATGAGACTGACAGCGCCTCTGAGGCGGTTGACGATGTCCGTGAAGGCGAAGAAACCAGCGCCAGCGATACGCCCACTGGCCCTACGCGTCCTGATGGCACACCGCTGGCACCTGAAGAGATCCAACAGCTCGAACAGCTAAAACAGACTGACCGTGAAGTGCGCCAGCACGAGATGGCGCACCAAACCGTCGGAGCACCGTATACTGGCGGCGCCACTTATGAGTACGAAGTTGGCCCAGATGGCAAACGTTACGCTGTCGCTGGTGAGGTCTCGATTGATTATGGCCCGGTGCCAGGCGACCCCCAAGCCACCGTCGAAAAAATGCAGACCGTCATCGCCGCAGCGCTAGCGCCTGCCGACCCCTCCCCTAAAGATTTGCAGGTAGCCGCGCAGGCTCGCCAATATCTATTGGAAGCCAAACTGGAAGCGGCGCGGGAACAGAGCGAAATGAATCAGGCCCGTACAGAGCAAGCAAGCGACGTAGCGGTCAATGACGAACCGCCGGAGCAGGCCGCATAACGGCCTGCTTTGGCGCACCTTTACCACTATTGAAGTGTGGCCAAGCCGCGCCAATCCTGACGTTCTGGCCAATGGGCTAACCATACCGGCATGGCCTCTGGCGGCATAGGACGTGCGATACCGTACCCCTGAGCCAACTCGCACCCCAACGCCATAAGCGCCTTTGCATGTGCCAGGGTTTCCACCCCTTCTGCCAGCATAGGGCGCTGAAACCGGTTGGCCATGTAAATCACGCTTTCTACAATCGCCATGTCGTTTTGGTCGATCAGCATATCGCGAACAAAACTCTGGTCGATTTTAATCAAATTGACGGGCAGCTGGCGCAAATGCGTCAGCGATGAAAACCCCGTCCCAAAGTCATCAATCGCAAACCCCACCCCCAGCGCTTGGCAACGCGCCATGTTTTTCAATGCTGCCTGCACATCGTGCATGGCCGCGCTCTCGAGCACTTCAAGCTTTAATAACGATGGCGATACCGTAGGATAGCGCGCCAGCAGGTCGGCCAAGCGCTGGCTAAACGTATTCACCAACAGGTGTGACGGGCTGATATTGACGTTCACCGGTAGTGAGATGCCGTCGCTTTGCCACAGCGTGAGCTGGCGCAGCGCGTGCTCTAACACCCACTCGCCGAGATCAACCTCTAGCGGCGTGCCATCAATAATGGGTAAGAACTCTCCCGGCGAAAGCAGCCCCAGTTCGGGGTGTTGCCAGCGAATCAACGCCTCGACCCCCACCACTTGCCCGCTGCGCATATCGACTTGAGGCTGGTAGAACAGGCGCAGCTCATCATGGTTAATCGCATCCATAAAGCGCTGGCGCTGTTCATGACGCACCTGCAGCCTGCGGTCATGGTTAGGATCGAAAAAGTGGTAGGTATCTCGCCCTCGCTGCTTAGCTCGGTACATCGCTTGATTCGCGTGGCGTAACAGCACATCGCCCTGTGCATGGTCATTCGGGAAACAGGTAATACCCAGGCTTGCGGTGAGGTAAATCGTCTGGCCTTCAATCAGCAGCGGTTGGCGTATCGAGGCTAGCAGCTTCTCAAAAAACGTCTCTTCCACGCCGTGATGAAGCAGCAGTACAAACTCATCGCCGCCAATACGGGCCAGCACATCATCGCCAAACAGCAGATGGCTAATCCGCTGTGCAAATGCTGATAGCAGCGCATCGCCTACCTGAGGGCCCAATCGATCATTAATGGTTTGAAAATGATCAATATCCAGCGCGCACACCGCCAGTGGCAGCTGCCGGTTTTCGGCATGCTGGATCGATTCCTGAATCAGCTGGGTTAATAGCTGAAGATTCGGCAGGCCTGTCAGCGCATCAAAATAGACTTCGCGGTTCAAATGGCGCGCATGGGAGGGAATCGCGGAAAGATCCGCCAAAACGATCACATGGTGATCCACTCGCCCTCGCTCATCGCGCACCCGATTGATCGACATCATACCGGGATAGAACTGCCCATCGTGGCTGCGGTAGCTAATTTGCCCCTTGCTACGGTCACGCAGCTGCAGCTCTTCACGCATTAAACGAGTAGTGCGGCTATCATCAAGAGGCAGAATACTGAATGCCTCGGGGGACTTCCCCTTTACCTCGTGCAGTGCCAAGCCAGTCAGCTCGCTAAAAGCGGGGTTAGCATCCACCACGCAGTTATCTGCGTTGGTAATAATGATGGCCTCATTAGCGTAGCGAAAGGCCGATTCAGCAGGCGTAAATGGGGTACTGGAATCCATAACCGACATCGCGACAGCGTTAAAGGCAAGTGACGCTGTATGAGTGGCTGGCTGAGGCAAAGACTGCTCCTTTGGATCATTCAAGGGCGGGCACATGCGTCTCTGCTCTCCTCTTATAAGCGGTAGTTATTTAATGACTTTTGGTCATATTAACACCGTCTTGCCGCACGTGTTTTAGATTCAACAGCGCTGAATCAACGCGAAAGCTCCTTTAGAAATGTCCACAGAAATAGGTGTGGCATTAAAAAAGGGAGCGTTCAGCCCCCTTTGATTTACCACCGTTGACTTATCAACCATAAGTGAGCTGACGATGCTCGCTGGGGGCCAGCTCACCGACGTGAAAGCGGCTCACCAGCGTCGACATCCCATCTGCCTGTTCATCCAATGAACGACTCGCGGTGGCGACTTGCTCTACCAGTGACGCATTTTGCTGCGTAACATCTTCGAGCTGGGCCATTGCATGGCTAATTTGCTCAACACCAGCCGACTGCTCATGGCTCGCGGTGGCAATCTCATCCACCAGTACGGCCACTTGCTGAACTCGCTCAGCGATTTGCGCTAGCGTCGTGCTCGTCGTGGACACCAGTGCTTCACCTTCGCTAATACACGCCACGTTATTATCGATTAAACGCCGTATCTGGCTCGCCTCCTCAGCGCTGCGACTAGCAAGTTTGCGTACTTCGTCAGCGACAACGGCAAACCCCCGCCCGTGCTCACCAGCACGAGCGGCTTCAACAGAAGCATTCAGCGCTAATAAGTTCGTTTGGAAAGCAATCTTATCAATGGCGACAACAATAGAGGTCACTTGCTCGTTTGCCTGATGAATCTGCTGCATGGCTTGGCGTGCCTGCATCGCCACGTCAGTGGCCTCTTGTGTTTGAACCGCCACATCGCCGGTCATCTTTTGGGCTTGGTGCGCATTCTCCGCATTTTGACGTACAGTGGCAGTCATCTGCTCCATACTAGAAGCTGTTTGCACCAGAGAGGCCGACTGCTCTTCGGTGCGCTGCGCCAAGTCCTGATTGCCCTGTGCGATTTCATTACTGGCCAGCGCCACAGACTGCGCGTTGCGTTTCATCTCTGCCACCAGCTGCTCCGTTTGCGAAGACGCATCGTTAACGGCTTGATAGAGCTTAGACAACTCGTCACGCCCGAGAACCGGCAAGCGCTGAGTAAGATCATCCCCCCGGGTGGCAATACTCACCAGGGCCTGCTGAAGCGGCTGAGTAATGGTGCGCACAATAAGCATGGCGATGCCTACTGCCACCATTGTGGTAATGACAGCAATGCTCAAATACCACCATAGCGACTGCTGAGCCTGCCGTTTTAGCGCATCCGTGGTCGCGACAATGGCACCTGCGGCACTGTCTTCGAGTGTTTTCAAACGGCTAATTTTGACAGTTTGCCAATCGAACCACTCTTCGGAACTCACGCCGTAATTGCCACTTTGCTGAATAGCCAATGCTCGCCGTGCTAACACGCGCTCGATCTCAGGACCACTTAGCGCACGACTTAACGCTTCGCGCTGCGTGTCGTCAGACATCACCCGGTAAGATTCTAAAAAGGCGTGCTCGGCCCCTACCAAAGAGAGCAACCGCTGAAGCGTGCTATCAGGCATCTCATCTGCCGCAAATACATTAGAGAGTAGCGCTCGCTCAATGCCCGCTAAGTCTTTGGCTTCAAGAAGGTTGTAGTAGGCCGCCAGCTGACGCGTAATAGTTCCTTCGCCCGTCAAGTGAGCCAGCTCCCCCACCAGTGACATTAAGGTACTGTTTAGCTCCGTATAGTGAGCAAGCGCATCGGAGGTAGGCACGCTGAGCTGGTCTACCTGACGACGCATCGCTTGGACACCCTGCCAGCGCTGCTCAATCTCCATTAGCAATGCGTTCAACCCTGCACTCAGTTGACCTGCTTCCAATGCTTGGCGCTGTTGAAAAAAGACCTCTGCCGCCGCTTCCGTGGAAGGACGTTGCTGGCTCAAGCGGTTCCCAAATGAGTTGCCTTGACTGCCGATAAATCCAGCCGTCATACCTCGCTCTAGCTGTACTTGATGCACCCAGTTGCCGGACTGTTGTGCCAACGCCGTCAGCGCCTGAATACGCGAAAGCTCCGTCACGGCAGCCTGCCGTTCTAAAATACCGCTGGTAGCGAACCAGCCAAGTGCTATCAAAGGTAATATCAACACCAGGGCAAATTTATACCGCATCGATAAGCGGTGGAGCAGCTCTTTCATCGCGTTGCTTAGCCTCAAGTCATATCATTAGGGGAGGTAAGCGGCGTACTCGTTTATTGTCCGTGCCTTTAAGACACATTATTAGCTAAGTTTGCCGCACTTTGCGGCTAAATTAAATATGCTTAGCCAGCAAGGCGACATGAGTGTAACGCGAAGAAAAGATCCTGCATTGACGTAGGTCAGCATTGGACACACCTCAAGGTGCCACCGATGCCGCCCCTAAAAAGCGCTGCTGCCAGTAATCAATATCCAGCGGCACGCTGACCACTGCGCGGCCGCTACCCGGGGCGTGAATCATCTGGCGGTTGCCGCCGTAGATGCCCACGTGCGTGGCTTTGTTGCCATCGCCGAAAAAGAGCAGGTCGCCGGGGCGCGGGGCGTCTACCTGAGGAAGTGCGCGGAACTGGCCATCGGCAGTGCGTGGCACGCGGATACCGGCGGCGCGGTAGGTCATTTCAACTAACCCTGAGCAGTCCAGGCCATCCGGAGAGTTGCCGCCAAAGCGGTAGGGCGTGCCAATGGCCTGCTGCGCATGGGAGAGAATTAACGCGCGCTCCATCGAGATGCCCGATGGCAGGCTGGGCGCGGGGGTCATAGCCACGTCTTTACTGGCACATCCGGCTAAAAGTAGAAGGGCAAACAGCGCAAACAGCGGAGAGAGGCGGGTTAACGGCATGAAAACGCTCCAAGTTAGCCTAGAGCTCTTATCATGGCCTAAGCGTCGTTGACCCGCTACTGCTTCCCATCGACGTTACCGCCCTACCCACTCAATAAAGGTGCTTTCACCCAGCGCGTGGCGCTCATGGCGTAGCCGACTCATGGCCGCATAGGGTAAATCCATCACTAAGCCATTACTGAGCGGTTGCTCCAGCACTTGGCGTAGCAGCGCGTTGCACACAAACAGGTGGGCGACGACAAGGACATGTTGGCCGGGAGGATTCGCCAAAAGCCGCCGCCACGCTTCGCTCACGCGGGCATCCAGCTCAGCAAGGGTTTCACCGCTGGGCGGCGCGGCGCGGGCGGGGTCGTACCAGAAGGCACTCATCTGCTCACTGCCTTCCTGTTCGTACACCTGGGCATAGGTTTTCCCTTCCCACTCGCCTAAGTGCAGCTCTGCTAGGTCGTCGTCCACCTGTACCGGCAGGTCGAATTCCTCCCCTAGCCAGAGCGCAAATTCCCGGCACCGAGCCAATGGCGAGCTCACAATGGCATCATAGGGTGGCCGACCATCGACCGTATGGCGCATCACCGCATCGGTCACCTGCTGCCAGCCAGTATCACTGAGCGGGTGATCGGTACTGCCGCGCAGCATTCGCCCTCCCAGCGGTTCACCGTGACGCATCAGATCAAACGTGGTGATCTCGGCATTTGGAAAGCGCATATCGGTTTTCCTTTATTTGGGCGAATTAAATAATAGCGTGACGAACACGAGCCGAGACCCACTCCGACACCAGCACCGTGGCAAAAATGAGCACGAAAATCACGCTGACCTGATTCCAGGCCAAGCTGTTGATCGACGCGTTCAGCTGCAGACCGATGCCGCCCGCGCCCACCAGGCCCAGCACCGTGGATTCACGAATGTTGATGTCCCAGCGGTACACGCTGATCCCCGCAAAGGCAGGCATGACTTGCGGCAGCACGCCATAGTTCATCACCTGCAAGCGGCTGGCACCGGTGGCGCTGATGGCTTCTACCGGCGTAGGGTGAATCTCTTCAATGGCCTCGTAGAGCAGCTTACCCACAAAGCCAATCGATCGCAGCGCGATGGCGATGATACCGGCCAGCACGCCAGGGCCCAGAATGGTCACCAGCAGCATGGCCCAGATGAGTGAGTTAATAGAGCGCGAGGAAACAATGATCATCAACGCCAAGCTGCGTACAAGGGGATGCGGTGTGGTGTTACGCGCCGCCAAAAAAGCGACAGGAAACGCCATCATAATACCCAGTGCAGTGCCCAACGTGGCGATATTCAGCGTGTCCCACATGGGTTTCCACAGCTGGCTGGCATATTCCCAGCGGGGCGGCATCATACGGCTAATCAAATCGCTGCCCTGGCGGCCAGCGTCTTCGACAAACACCCACATGGTGTTGTCAGAAATCACTTTCCAGCAGAGTAAGAACAGGCTGATACCCGCCAGCCAGGCGATATACTGTAGCCACTGAGCGCGGGTGGTGCGCCGCTGCCACTGCGGCACCCCTTGAGGTGAAGATGAAACTGGCATGCGTGGTCCCTTTTGCCTAAAGGCAGTACGAAAATGGTTGGCAACAAGCGTGCGATGCGGCGCTACTGCGTCCAGCGACGCACATGGCTAGAGGCGTACTCACTCATCAGCACAATGGCGATGATGATCAGCAAGATGGCGGCCGATGTGCCGTACTCATAGCGGCTGAGTGAGGTGTTTAACGTCGCGCCAATACCACCCGCCCCGACAATGCCAATCACCGACGACTCGCGGAAGTTGATATCTAGCCGATACATGGAAAGCCCGATCAAACGCGGCATCACCTGCGGCTGCACGGCGTGGTTCATGGTTTGCCACCAGCTCGCTCCGGTGGCGCGCACCGCTTCTACCTGCTTCCAATCGAGGTCTTCAATATCCTCTGCCAGCAGCTTGGCCATAAAGCCGATAGTGGCAAAGGCCAATGTGAGCATGCCCGCAAAGGGGCCAAAGCCAAACATCACCACGAACAAGATCGCGATAATAATTTCTTGAAAGGTACGCGAGACGGCAATAATCGCCCGACACACCGCATACACTGGCAACGGCGCAATATTTTTGGCAGCACCTAAGCCCACGGGTATGGCCAGCAAAACGCCGATCACTGTGGACGTCAGCGTCATGGTCAGACTTTCCATTAACCCGGCCAGAATGTCGTTTTGCCGGCTCATGAAATCAGGCTGCAAAAACGCACCTAGAAAGTTAAGGGCGCGCCCCGAGCCTTCGGCGACGCGCGCCCAGTTCACTTCCACCGATGCCAACGCCAGCAGCAGGTAAACCACGCCACCCAACACCAGCGCCCAGCGCAGCCGAGAGCTTTCAATCAGCGGCAGCCGCCGCCACTGGCCTTGGCGGGCACTCTGTTGGCGTGCTGAAGAGTTCGCCGTGCTCATTGCGCGCCTCCACTCGCCAGCAGGCTTTGGCGCGGCACGGAGTGAGACTGGGTTGCGCGCAGCGGCTCAGCGGGATGAGTCACTTGCTCGCCATCTTCATCGTCATCGGCGGGTTCGGGAGTGGTGTCCCAATCTTCCTCACCGTAAATAGTGGTGAGAATATCGCTGGTGAGTTCACTGGGCTTGCCATCGAACACAATTTCCCCTGCACGAAGCCCCACAATACGGTCAGCAAACTGCTGAGCCAGCGCCACATCGTGAATGTTGATAATGGCCGCTAACTCTCGCTCCGCGCATAGCTCTCGAATCAAACGCATAATCTGGCGCGAGGTTTTGGGGTCCAGGCTCGCGGTGGGTTCATCTACCAGCAGCAGTTTGGGGCTTTGCAGCAGCGCACGGGCAATGCCTACCCGCTGGCGCTGGCCACCGGAAAGCGCATCGGCGCGTTTATCAATCGCATGCGGCAGGCCTACGCGTTCCAGCAGGCGAAAGGCTTCCGCCACGGCTTCCTGTGGGTAACGACGTAAGAAGCTGCGCCAGAACCCGACATAGCCCAGCTGGCCAGAGAGGACGTTTTCCATCACGCTCAGGCGATCCACCAGCGCATACTCTTGGAAGATCATCCCCATGGAGCGGCGCGCATGGCGCAGGCGGCTGCCTGATAGCTTCGTCAGCTCCACATCTTCCAGACGAATACTGCCTTGAGTGGGCTCAACCAAGCGGTTAACGCAGCGAATTAATGTACTTTTACCTGCGCCAGACGGGCCAATCAGCGCCATGACCTGCCCTTTGGGCAGTGACAGCTGGATATCAGTGAGCGCGCGGTCGCCGGTGGGGTAACGTTTGCCAACGCCGGTGAGTGTCAACATGGGAAGTGCCTCAGTGTCTGATACTCAAGTGCTTATATGAATAAGGACTTATGTATTGAGCTACATAGCGGCTCGGCCAGAAGGTCGCCCTCCTGGCCGAGAAAACTAACGGAATGACCGATCGATTAATCGCAGTCGTACGTCACACCATTGGCATCGGCAATAGTACGAATGACCGACCAGTTTTCCTGATAGGTGATCGGAATAAACTGCGCTTCGCCGGAGTTAGCGAACTCTGCTTCCAGAGCGGTGCCTTCCCAGTCGTAGCTGAAGAACGCATCCTGAATCTGCTGGGCAAGCTCTGGGCTCAGGTTGTGAGCCAAGCCATAAGCGGTGGTCGGGAACGTCTCAGAGGTGTAGATAATGTCGTAGTCACCTTCATTAACGACGCCACGAGAGATCATCCGCGTGCCGACTGAGTTGGCAATAGCGGCCGCGTCATAGTCTTTATTCACGACACCCAGAATGGAGTTATCGTGAGAGCCAGAGAAGGCTGTTTCAAAATCTTCGCCGGCTTCCAGGCCGTACTCAGAACGCAGCAGCGCAGAGGGAGCACGAAAACCTGAGTTGGACGTTTCAGAGGTAAAGGCCAACTGACGGCCAGCCAGCTCATCCACCGACGTAATGCCGCTGCCTGGGTAGGTGATGATTTCCATCTCGTAACCAAAGCTGCCGTCTTCAGCGGCCATCATAGCGAAGGGGCGGAAGCCACCACAGTTCACCGCGACCGGCACACCACCGGTGTTGAAACCCGCCACATGCAGGCGGCCAGCGCGCAGCGCTTCTTGCTGGGCAGCGTTGGACTGCACAGGGAAGAACTGAACGTTTTTACCGGTAGCGTCGCTCAGGTGGTCCAGGAAGTCTGCCCATACGTCAGCATAAACAGCTGGGTCTTCAACCGGCGTGTAAGCAAACACCAGCGTATCCGGGTCTACCCACTGCGACTCGTCGCTGGGCACATCCGCGATCATATCGCCATCGTTGTCCACATAGCGTGAAGAGAGGTCAGCAGAGGCAGTCACTGCGGCCAATGCAAACGTGCCTGCTACCGCAGCGCTCAGCAACGTACGAGAAAAAGAGAGAGTATGCATGGATCACCTAAACGGGTTGTGAAACGTTAGGCGTTATCATGATGCCTCGATATGACAGCGGTGGGACACTCTCATGACGCCTGGGTGACGGCTTGGTGACAGCCTAGTGACACTCCCCCACGCAGCAGCCACGCCGTTCGACAAACAGGCTGTTGCCAGCGATTTTTTTGGCTTGATGCTTGAGTTCGGAAAGCTGCGCGGCAATATCCAGCGCCTTGCACTGGCCAGGATCGGTAATCGGTTTTACCGCAATAGAGACACTGACAAACGGGAAAAACGTGATGCCTCCCTGACGGCTCTCGATGGTGATTCCCCCGAGCTTGCGATCCTCTTCTTCGTAAAACCCAGGGGCTATCACTTCAAAAGAGTGGAGAATTTGCTGGCACACCGTTTCCCAGTGCTCCAAAGGCAGCAGCATCATAAAATCGTCGCCGCCAATATGACCAATAAAGCCGCCGGCACTCTCTACCTGCGCCTGTAAGAGTCTCGATAACGAAATAATCACATGGTCGCCGCGGGCGTAGCCGTAGGCATCGTTAAAGGCTTTGAAGTTGTCTAAATCTACGTAGGCGGCCGCGAACCCGCTGCCTTGAGATAAATAGGAGGCCAGGGTTTCGTTAATCAAAATATTACCGGGCAGCCCAGTGAGCGGGTTGGCGTGACGGGCTTGGCGCACCTGAATCGCCGTAATTTCGCGCAGCAGATCCACGATGTTACCCAAACCGAGATAGCGCCCAGCGCTATCAACAATCACAAAATCTTCCTGCTCGGTGTCGCGGCTGTCGGTGAGCTGCTGGCTGAGCGCTTCTAGAGACAAGTCTGCGTCCGCCACGATCATTTTAGGATCCGCGATTTCCAGCGCACAGCGTTTCGCATACAGCGCGTGGCTGTACTGATTCGTGAATAAGGTGAGAAACGCGTTGCGCCGTACTACGGCGACGGGCACCCCGTCGTCGATCACTGCCACGCAGCGCAGGCGAGGGTCCTCGCGAAAGCGTTCGGCCAGCGCAGGTACCGAGTAGTTCGTGGAGACACCCTCTATCGGACGCAAAATGGAGTGCGCCGTGCGCCCTGCCGGGCTTTTTAGCTGAGTCGTGGCAGGCAACAGCGTATTGAGCTGCATCGGTGGCTGCACGCTAGGTCGGGCGAAGTAAAACCCCTGCAACAGCGCCAGCCCGCGATCTAACTCCCATAGGCAGAGATGCTCGGCAGCCGTCTCCACTCCTTCCGCAATCAGTTGGCAGTCCAGGCTACGCGCGACGTCCAGGATCGAGCGCAGAAATTCCCGCTTGGCTGGCTCCTGATCAATGCCTGAAATAAAGTGGCGATCTAGTTTGACGAAATCGGGGCGCAGCTCCGACCAATGGCGCAGGCTAGAGTGCCCAGCGCCCAAGTCATCCAGCGCGACCTGAAAGCCCATGTCGCGGTAATGGTCGACCGCTTGGCGCATCAGTTCGTAATCGTGAATTGGCACGTGCTCAGTGAGCTCAATCACCACACGCTCAGGGGGCAGGCCGCTCTCTTGAATAAAGCTCAGCGTTAGCCCTTCGCGGAAGTCGCGCTCCACGATGGTCAGCGGCATCACGTTGAGAAACAGCAGCCCTGGCAGTTCAAGCTCGGCAAAGCGGCGAATGGCGAGCCGCCGACAGAGCAAATCCAGCTCGACCAGCAGCCCCGCCTGGGTGGCCACATCAAATAACCGCAACGGTGAGTGAAGCGGGGACGTTTTCGGCCCGCGAATCAGCGCTTCATAGCCGTAAATGGCCTGCTGATTGGCGTCCACAATCGGCTGGAACAGCACATGCAGCTCTTCTGCCGCAATAATTTGATTTAGCCATTGTGCTTCTTGTGCGGTCATATGCCTGCTGCCCTATCAAACGTCGACTATCCCTATGATTTGTAACGCTCCATGAGGAAGGTTCTAGGGCAGCAAGCGTGCGTCATTGTGATGACATTTGTATGACAGCCAAGTGTTCTCTACGGGTCGATAGGCACCTTGGGCGGCGGAAAGACCACATCGCCTCCGCTGGCATCGAGCTGGCGAATATCTGTCGGCCTGCCCTGCTCGTCCAAGCTCACCAAGCCAATGCCGCTGGCGTTCCATAGCCGCTCTCCGGCACTGGCTTGGTCCGGGTCGCGGGGGTAGATGCTGAGTTTGCGCCGCTTGGTGAACCAGTTCAGCGGCGACAGCGGCGCGTAGAGCCAGCGGTTCAGCCGGTCAAAGGTATTCAGCAGCTGCTTAGGAAAGGTATTTTTCACTCCGCTGGAGGTGACCTGCCATAGCTGGGGGGCTCGCTTCTGGCGGCGCACGACGATGTCGTAGGCAAAGGAGTAGTGAACATCACCTGAGAGGATCACATAGTTACCGGGGGTTTTGGAGTGCCGCCAAATATGCAGCAGCACATTAGCCGCGCCGCGGTGCGCCATCCAGTTTTCTGCATCAACCACCAGCGGCTTACCCGCTAAGGTAAAGAGCTTTTGAATGCCTTCTATTAACTTGACGCCAAACATCGGCGCAGGCGACACAATCACTGCGCTTTTGGTACCCAGTAATGCCTGCTGCATCTCCATCAGCGCTTCCCAATCCATCAACCCTGATGGTCGGTTGGGGCTGCGCTCGCTACGCCAGCGGCGCGTGCGGGTATCCAGCACAATCAGTGCCGGTGTGCCGGGCACTTGGAATTCCCAGCCCTGAAAGCGCAGCAAACGTTCGATAAAGCTGTCCTGGGCATTGGGATTGAGCGGGCCGACATCGTCAAACAGGGTGATCGCTTGATGCAGTAACGGGTTGAGCTTGTCGGGAGCGTTCCCCCAGCCCTGGCAAAGCAGATACGCCACCAGCGCGTTACCGATAATACGCTTGGAAAACGGGTGGCCGTAGGCACAGCGCTCCCAATCGGCGGTCAGGTTCCAGTCGTCGGTGACATCATGATCATCAAAAATCATCAGGCTGGGCACGTGGGCCATCAGCCGCGCGCACTGAGGCAGGCCCTCCACAAACGATTCGATCACAGCCTGCTCTTTACGGTAGGCCTCGGCCTCTTTTTCGCCTAACGCCGGGGCGTCATAAGCAATCACCTGCCAGGGCGTGGGCGACCACACCAAGCAGTACATGGCGAGCATTTCCGCCAGAGTCATCAGGTGGTTTTGCGCGTTCGCAGAGGTAAAGACAGGCTTCTTAACCCCGCCGAAAAAACGCTCGCGCAGCGCCGCATTACTGGTCACATCCGGCAGCAGCGCTTCTCGGTGGTAATAGCTTTCTGGAGCGTTATACAGCGCTTGGCTATCGTCGACGGTGGCCCCTTCCAACCACTCATCCACCAGTCCAAGCCGGGCAATAAGCGCATGCACCGCCCGCAGCATAGGGCCTGCTACATCATCGACGTAGACTTGGTCACCGGTCATCAGCAGCCAAGCGGGCCACTCAGTGGGCGACGCTTGACGCTCGGCTAGCCAGCTATCGGCACGCACTAAGCCATCGGCGCTATCGTGGTGGGGCTTACGGCAGGAACCGTGCATCAAACGGTGGTGGCGGGAAGCCAGCACAAATCCAGGGTAGGCGTAGCCGTCGTGGCATAGCCATGGTGCCCACTCCGGCAGGCGCTGCCACTCGCCTGCTGGGCTTTTTACCTGCAGGTCGTAGGCAATGCGTGTGTCGGTGGGAAGCGCGATGGGTAGGCTGAGGTCAATCGCGTAAATATAGGCATGCCGACCAATTGCCACACACTGATAGGCGTTATCTAGCGCGTGGGTTTGCTGATCCTCTTGGTCTGGGTTCAGCACCAGCTGCATGGCGAGGGGGCGGGTCGCCACCAGCCATAAGATCAACCGTGACGGTGACAGCCGGCGCAGCAAGGGCCCAACCAATACGTCCGGTAACGTCGTGGCGCTTTGTGCCATTTCACACCCTCTGTGCTGTGTGTTGCATCGCTGCTTAGCAGGTTGATTTAAGTAGCGACCACAGGCAGTTCAATGACTACCTCTAAACCGCCAGACTCAGCACGCTGTAAGCGCATCTGGCCATGATAAAGCGTGACAAGATCCGTCACGATAGCTAACCCGAGGCCGCTTTCTGAGCGTTGCTCATCCAGTCGTTTGCCACGCTGAACAGCGGCTTGGCACTCTTTTGGCGTCATGCCGGGGCCGTCATCACTCACCACCAAAAACAGCGTCTCGTTTTGAGCCTGCAGACGAATGTGCACATCGCTTTTTGCCCAACGCAGGGCGTTATCCAGCAAATTGCCGACCATTTCCTGCAGGTCCTGGCCATCCATGTGCGCCCGCACACCGCTATCCACCGTTTGGCGTAAGGCGATATGACGCCGCTGCGCCAAACGTGCAAGCCCGGTAATGAGCGGCGACAGGGTGTCTTGCAGCACAACGGGGGCAAAACGCACCCCTTCGCCAGCAGCGGATGCCCGTGCCAGATGGTGGCGCACAGCGTTATCGATGCGCGATAGCTCGGCCTCCCAGGTGGCACGATTATCGCTAGGCAGCTGTTTGGCTAACAGGCGCATAACACTAATAGGTGTTTTGAGCGCGTGGGCTAAATTCCCTGCCGTATGCCGACCTCGTTCGATAAGCCGTTGATCACGGGCCAGCACCGCATTCATGGAGGTTGCCAACGTGGCCAACTCGCTCGGCAAGCGGGTATCCAGCTGCTCTACCCGCCCCTGTTCCACATCACGCAGATTGACATTCATGCGCCGCAGCGGCGCGAGCCCCCAGCGCACCTGCAGCGCTAACACGCTCAGCAGCAGTGCTCCCAGTCCCAATAGGCCAAGCCCTAGCATTTGCTGGAACGTCTGAATATCGTCACGCAAATCATCATCCCGCGCTGCCACGCTCACGTGCAGCGGTGCCTCTAACGGTGCCAGATAAATATCCCGCTCGACCACTCGCATCTGCTGGCCACGCGGCCCAGGCAGGTTACGCGCCGTTAATCGTTCGTTCTCTAATACCGGTAAACGTTGGTCCCATAACGACCGCGACGTGATCGAGTGGTTCGCGTCATCGGTAATTTGCCAGTACCAGCCAGAATAAACGTGGTCAAAGCGTGGGTCGCCTAACGCCCGATCATAGTTCAGCTGTTGCGTTAACGGGTCGTAGGTAACCCCCGCAATGACCACGTTTAACGTCGCTTCCAGACGCTCATCGAACGCGTTCACGGCTGAAGTACGGTAGTGATGCGCCAGCAGCCAACCGGCAACCGGCAGTGCCAACAGTACCATCAGCAGCACCGCCAGGAGCAAGCGAAGGTTAATGGAGCGGCTAGCCCAGCGCTGGCTCCAAGAGACAACGTCTGCGCTCATGAGTCGCTGGGCTCGTCTGCTAAGAGGCGATAGCCCTGCCCGCGCAGTGTCGCGATGCGCCATGCTCCTAGCTTGCGGCGCAGCCGACTAACCTGAACGTCGATCACGTTGGAGTCTGGCTCGTGGTCGCGGTCATAGACGTGCTCAGACAGCTCGCTGCGGCTGACCACACGGGGAGCGGCATGCATGAGGTAGCTCAGCAGCCGAGTTTCCTGGGCCGTTAAGCTGACCGGCCGACCCGCCAGCGTGACATGCTGGGTATGGGTGTCCAGGTTAAGCTCGCCCACCTTCAATACTGGGTGCGCATGACCATGGGTGCGACGCACCAAGGCCCGCAGGCGAAACAGCACCTCAGCGGGCTCAAAGGGTTTCGTCACGTAATCGTCGGCACCGGCGGTAAACCCAGCGGCTTTATCGGCCCAGCGTTCACGAGCGGTTAAGATCAGTACCGGCAGATCAATGCCGTCTTCCCGCCAGGAGGAGAGCCAGCGCGTGCCGTCACCATCGGGTAAACCAATATCCAAAATGACCGTATCGTAGGCTTCCGTGCGCACTAAAAAGTCTGCTTCTTGACCGTTCTCTGCCCGCTCTACAATCCAATCGCCATCTTGCAGCGCCTGGCTCAGCTCACGGGCAAGCGCCTGGTCATCCTCTACCAGTAAACACTTCATCAAAGAACCCTTATGAATAACTCAATGGAGGTGGGAAACGTAGATAAGGCGCATTAACGCTGCATGTCACGAATGCGCACGCCCTCTATTTGCATGAGCTGACCGCTGTGGCCGTCGAATTCAAACTCTACCACCTGCCCCTGGGGGCCTAGCAGCTTAATTTCATATTCGACAAGCCCACCGTCGCGATCAATTTCGACTTCCAGCACCTCGCCAATATAGTGGGCTTCTAGCCAGTCAAGAATGGTGTCCAGAGGAACCACATCGCCTCGCCGCACTTCACTGTGCAGCGCTTCCCAGTGTTGGTCACCGATCGCGCTACCTATTAACATCAGCACCAACGCCAGCACCAGCCCGCCCTTATAGGGAAGCCGTTGCCAAGATCGCTGCTTAATGGAGAGAAGAGACGTATTTTTCATATCGCTAGGATGCCAAAGGCAACATGAACGTTAGATGAACAGCTTTGTCAGGTTTAGGAAAGAACCCCGGTGATATAAATACCCTGTCGCATTTGCTGACTGACCTTTGTTAGAAATCACCCGGCAATGCATTCACTAAGCAAAGAAGGAATTTAAAATGAACGCTATGAAAAAAATGCTGCTGATCCCGACCTCTGCTCTTCTGCTCGCCGTCGCGGCGGGTAACGCTCAGGCAGATACCCAGCCAATGGATCGGATGGATGATATTCTGACGAGTTCTGCCGATTATGGTTTTACCCATTACGAAGAAATTAAAGTAAAAAGCCGTGGCCGTATTGAAGTAGAAGGCTGGCTGGACGACGAGTGGTACGCCGATGTTGAATTCTCCCTGGATGGCGGGGATACGCTGAAAGAAGAGCGTAAGCGCTTAATTACGGGTGCTTGGGGGATGAGCGAAGAAGATGTTCGCCAAGCCATCAATGCAGCCCAAGCAGAAGGCATGGTTGAGTTTGAGGAAATCGATATCGATAAGAGCGGCATCATTGATATCGAAGGCCGGGAACAGAACGGCCGCGATCTAGAACTGAGCCTGCGTCAGGGTTCGTTCGAAGTTACCCAGATTGATCGCGATTAATCGCAGCGCTATCTCTCAATCTTATCTCTTTGAGCAGTGCAGCGGGCCTTCGGGCCCGCTGCTTGTTTCTGCCTATCCTCTATCTTCTACTCTCTATCCTCTAGCCACGACCGAACGGGCACTAACGGCAGTCTTGGCAGTTGCCCCGAGCCATAATGGCCTCTGCGATACGCTCGATGCCTTGACGATAAGCCGCTTGGCGGTAGGTGACCTGATCTTTTTCAGCGCGCTGCAGCACCCGTTTGGCCTCTTCGCCTAACCGTGCATCCAAGCGCTGATGCACCTCTTCTTCTTTCCACGTCTCTCCTGCGCGGTTTTGCAGCCACTCGAAATAGCTCACAATGACACCGCCTGTGTTCGCCACTACGTCAGGCAACACCGGAACGCCGCGCTTCTCCAGCGCCGAATCCGCATCGCTGGTGAGTGGCCCATTGGCAATTTCAAGCACGGCCCCCGCTTTTACATTCCCCACGTTGTCGCGGTGCAGCTGGTTTTCCAACGCAGCCAGAACCAGCACATCGACCTCTAACGCGAGCAAATCATCGCCGGATAGCGCCTTGCCTTGCTGACTTTTTGCAAGCTTGCCTTGTTGGGTTTTATCCTTTTTAGCAGCGTCTACATCTATGCCATCGGCGTTATAAATGGCTCCGCTGGAATCCGAGATCGCCACGACTCGATAGCCGCGTTGGCTAGCCAAGCGAGCAAAATGGTAGGCCGCATTGCCGAACCCCTGCACCGCCAGCGTGGTATCTTCCGGCTGGCGTTCTTCACGCTCTGCCCACAGATCCAACACGGTCAGTGCGCCACGCCCGGTCGCTTCTACACGCCCCGGTGAGCCGCCAAGCGACAGCGGCTTACCAGTAATGGCAGCCGGTGCCTGGGCACGCAGAATATGTTCGTACTCATCAATCATCCAGCCCATCACGGTGGCATCGGTGTTGACATCGGGGGCAGGAATATCTCGGTCAGGGCCCATGATGTCGGCAATCGCACGAATATAGCCCCGCGCCAAGCGCTCACGCTCTAACGAAGAGAGCGCCTTGGCATCCACCTGCACGCCACCTTTGCCGCCGCCATAGGGCAACCCCACCACGGCACACTTCACCGCCATCCAAAAGCTTAAGGTGGTCACTTCATGCTGATTCACATCAGGGTGAAAGCGCACACCGCCCTTAGCCGGGCCGAGACTGGTGTCGTACTGCACCCGCCACGCGGGAAATGCCTTCAGGCTGCCATCGTCCATGCGTACCGGAACGCTCACCTGTAGCGAGAGGCTTGGCTGCATCAATCGCGCCTGGGCATCGGGGTGAATATCCAGCGCTTTAAACACCTCTTCCAGGCGCGAGCGAGCATCCTCAAACAGCGCCGCCCCTGTCTCTGGCGTTAGCTGCTGAGGCGCATTCGTGGGGGACGTTTTGGCCGAGGATTTTTTGGCTTTCGTTTTGTGCTTTTTCGACTTCGTACTGCCCATGCAACACTCCTTTGCGGTATCTAAGGGATTTTATTGGCATCGCGCGATAATGTGTTTAGCGTAGCAGCAAGCGGCTATATCAGTCGTATATCAAGCCGGTTGATAGGAGAGACTTTTGACGACCTCCGCCGAAGGTGTCAGCGATGGGATTCACAACGCGGTGCTGCGCGATATAGCGTGGCTCTTAGAAACGCCCGATTTAGTCTCCCTTGGCCACTATCCTGGCCGCCCGCCCCCCTCAACGCTGGGTCTTGCGGAGAGACCTTGGGCTTGGATCAACACCCTATTGCCACAGGTAGAAGCGCTTAATGGCAAGCTGGCCACACGCATGGGCCATTACCACGAACGGCTGTGGCAACTGCTATTGGATAACGCGCCTAACACTCGCCTGCTGGCTAACAACCTACGCATTCATCAGCGCCGCATCACGCTAGGCGAGCTGGATATGCTCTACCGTACGCGCAAAAACCCTGCGCCTGTGCACTTAGAAGTCGCGATTAAATTTTATCTGGGCCTACCGGAAGGGCCAGGAGAAGCCACCAGCCAAAGCCGCTGGATTGGCCCTGGCGGTTTGGATAGCTTGGCGTTGAAATGCAGCCATCTGCTCCATCACCAGTTGCCGCTCTCCCGTACTCCGGGAGCGCTGGCCAATATCACTCATTGGCTAGCGCCAAGGGATGTCGGCGAAACGGCTGCACTAAGTGACCACTTGACCCAACAGCTCGCCATGCCCGGCGTGCTGTTTTATCCATGGCAGGCCAACTTGCCACCCCCTGCCGGCGCAACGGCCGAGCATCGGCGTGGGTGGTGGTGTCATCAACACGCCTGGCCCCGCGTGGCCGAACGCTACAGTTCGGCGCTACAGGTCGCTTGGCTAGCAAAGCCCCATTGGTTAGCGCCGCCAACGCTCGACGCGTTTGGCCGCGCTGATGAACAGATGGCGGACGTAATGGAACAGGTAAACCGCTACGGGCCGCAGCAAGTAATGCTGTACGACCCGAAGGGAGAAGAGAGCTGCCGGGAAGAGAGTTGCCAGGAGAGACCGCTCACGCGGCTGATGGTGGTACCCAACGACTGGCCGCGCCAGGTACCGCTACCGCCTAAACGGCGTGGTTAATCCACCCGCCTTATACCACCACGAGATTATCGCGATGAATCAGCTCGTGGGCTTCCACGTAGCCGAGGATGGCTTCGATTTGATGGCTTGGCTGGCCCGCTAGCTGGCGCGCCTCGTCGGCCCCGTAGTTGACCAAGCCCTTGGCCACGCGAGTGCCCTGCTCATCGACACACAGCACCATGTCGCCGCGCTTGAAACTGCCCTGCACGTCACGAACGCCCACCGCCAGCAGGCTGGAGCCTTTGCCGCGCAGCACGTTGACCGCGCCCGCATCCAGCACCAGGGTGCCGCGCACCTGAAGCTGGCCTGCCAGCCAGCGCTTGCGCGCCGCCATGGGGGCTTGGTCAGGGCGCAGCAGCGTGCCGAGTGCTTCACCGTTCATCACCCGAGTAATCACCTCCGGCTGGCGGCCGCTGGCAATCACGGTCACCGCGCCGGAACGCGCCGCGAGCTGGGCAGCGCGTACCTTAGTGCTCATACCGCCCCGGCCCAGCGCCCCACCGCTGCCTGCCACGGCGGCCAAGCGCGGGTCGTCGGCACGCCCTTCAGCGATCAGCGTGGCGTCAGGGTTGTGGCGGGGGTCAGCGTCGAACAGGCCTTCTTGGTCGGTGAGCAGCACCAGCGCATCGGCTTCCAGCAGGTTCGCCACAAGCGCGCCGAGGGTGTCGTTATCGCCAAAGCGGATCTCGTCGGTGACGACGGTATCGTTTTCGTTGATCACCGGCACCACGCGCATCTCAACCAGCGTGCGCAGCGCCGAGAGCGCGTTCAGGTAGCGCTTGCGGTTAGAGAGGTCGTCGTGGGTGAGCAGAATCTGCGCGGTGAGCATGCCGTGGCGCGCAAAGTGCTGCTCGTAGCACTGAGTCAGGCCATTTTGACCCACGGCAGCCGCCGCCTGAAGCTCGTGCACGGCGCTCGGGCGCGCCTGCCAGCCCAAACGCACCATGCCGGCGGCCACCGCACCAGAGGAGACCAGCACCACCTCTTTACCCTGCTGATGCAGGGCGGCAATTTGATCCACCCAGCCACCAATGGCCGCTTCATCCAGACCGCGACCATCATTAGTGAGCAGCGCGCTGCCAATTTTGACCACCACCCGGCGGGCGCTACTCAGCGCCTCACGGCCCGGCAACTGCTCGTTGCTTTCCACGTCGCGACTCTCCCACACCATTGCGCTCACGCGATTGATCGTTCCCAGAACGCCTTCTGCTTACGGGGCGTACTCCACTTCGACATCGTAATCATCGTCGTCGAAATCGTCATCGTCTTCTTCATCATCGCGCTTACGACGACGGCCAAGGCGGGCTTCGGTACGGGCCACCGACTCCTCTTCCATGCGGCGACGCATCTCCTGCTCGCGGGCATGGGCCTCTTCGTCTTCGTTTTCCAAGCGCTGCTGCTCGGTGAGCCAGCGGTAGGCGGCTTGCACCAGCTTGTCGGTGCCTTCACTGCTGATCGCTGAAATACGGAACACGGGGCCATCCCAGTTCAGCGCATCAATGATCGCCTGGGCGCGCGCCTCACGCTCCTCTTCTGGCAGCAGGTCGAACTTGTTCAGCACCAGCCAACGAGGTCGCTCAGACAGCGCCGGAGAGAACTGGCCCAGCTCGTGAATAATCGCCTGCGCGGCTTCCACCGGATCGGACTCATCAAACGGCGCCACATCGACCACGTGGAACAGCAGACGCGTGCGGGTCAGGTGCTTCAAGAAGCGCAGCCCCAGGCCAGCGCCGTCAGAGGCACCTTCAATCAACCCAGGTACATCGGCCATTACAAAGTGCTCGTGCATCCCCAGCTTCACCACGCCCAGGTTTGGCACCAGGGTGGTGAACGGGTAGTTGGCTACTTTGGGCTTGGCCGCAGAGACCGAACGAATCAGCGTCGACTTACCGGCGTTGGGCATGCCGAGCAGGCCCACGTCTGCCATCACTTTCATTTCCAGGCGCAGGTTACGACGGTCGCCTTCGGTGCCCGGCGTGGTGCGGCGCGGTGCACGGTTGGTAGAGGATTTAAAGTGAATATTCCCCAATCCACGGCGGCCGCCTTCTGCTACCAGCACGACCTGACCAATTTCGGTCACGTCGGCAATCACCTCAAGGGTGTCTTCATCAATCACCGTGGTGCCCACCGGCACTTTTACGTGCAGGTCTTCCCCGGCTTTACCACTCATCTGACGGCCCATGCCGCCTTGCCCATTTTCAGCTTTGTAGAACCGCTGAAATTTAAAATCAATCAAGGTGTTGAGCGAATCATCACCAATCAGATAAACGCTGCCACCGTGGCCGCCATCGCCACCATCGGGGCCACCTTTGGGCACATATTTCTCGCGGCGAAAGCTCAGACAGCCATTGCCGCCTTTACCTGCCTCAACAATAATCGAGGCTTCATCGACGAACTGCATTGGATTCTCCCGGCCGCTTCCGCCGCCCTCACTACACTATCCCCACCCGCCTTATGCGGGCAAAAGGGATCGAAAAGACAAAAAAGCCCCGCCATGGCGGGGCTTTTCTTTCGTCATCTTCGCACTGCGTAAGCCACACAAATCAACTTACACAAAGCAACCGAGGTTGCTTAGGCAGAAACGATGCTAACGAATTTACGGTTGTTCGGACCTTTGGTCTCGAACTTCACGAAGCCGTCGTTCAGAGCGAACAGCGTGTGATCACGACCTAAGCCAACGCCCGTGCCCGCGTGGAAACGAGTGCCGCGCTGACGAACGATGATGTTACCCGCAGTTGCCGCTTGGCCACCGAAGAGTTTTACACCAAGGCGTTTGGATTCGGAATCACGGCCGTTACGCGTGGAGCCGGCTGCCTTTTTATGTGCCATTGCAAAATCCTCCTAAAGGGAATTGGCTGCTTACGCAGAAATTCCGGTAATTTTGACTTCAGTGAACCACTGACGGTGGCCCTGACGCTTCATGTGGTGCTTCCGGCGGCGGAACTTGATGATCGTTACTTTATCGCCACGGCCGTGGGAAACGATCTCGGCGGAAACTTTGGCACCGCTGATGAAAGGTGCGCCAATGTTAACGTCGTCGCCGTCTGCAACCAGCAGCACTTCATCAAACTCAATCGTTTCGCCGGTGGCGACTTCGATTTTCTCGAGCTTGAGGGTCTGACCTTCCTGAACGCGGTACTGTTTGCCACCGCTTTTGATAACTGCGTACATGTCGCTCTCCGGACTTGTCGTTAATGCCAGTTACGCCCCGCGTAACCAACGCTCATCGCCTTCCGCTCTTATCGACCTGCTGCGAGTGGCGCCTCTTTTGGCAACCATCTGACAGGGAGCATGATGAGTGGGTCGCGGATTATAACGACTATCGACACTTACCACAAGGCCACGGGGGCTTGTCAATCATCCTGACATTTACCTGGCACGGCTATACCTTGACGCCTTACAGGCAGCCCCATAGCATGACCCCCACTCTCTTACCTGCCGCGATGAACGGAACCCATGACAGCCAACGTCTCCCCAACCCCGCCTGCCAGCCCAACGCCTTCACCGCTGCACGCCGTGGTGGCCGATGATTTTGATGCCGTCAATCGCACCATTGTTGAGCAACTCAATTCCAAAGTGCCGCTGGTGGAAACCATTGGCCAGTACATTATTGAAAGCGGCGGTAAACGCCTACGCCCGCTACTGGTGCTGCTGGCGGCCCGCTCACTGGGCTATGAAGGCGACAAACACATTACCCTCGCCACGCTGATTGAGTTTATGCACACCTCCACTCTGCTCCACGACGATGTGGTGGATGAGTCGCATATGCGCCGGGGCAAAAAAACCGCCAACGACGCCTGGGGCAATGCACCTTCGGTACTGGTGGGTGATTTTCTCTACTCGCGCTCGTTCCAGATGATGGTGAACGTGGGCTCCATGCGCATCATGGCGATCCTCTCTGGCGCGACCTGCGTGATTGCGGAAGGCGAAGTACTGCAGTTGACGAACATTGGCAACCCCGGCATTTCCGAAGCGGACTACTTTGAGACCATCCAGGGCAAAACCGCGATGCTGTTTGAAGCCGCTTCCCACAGCGGTGCGGTGTTGGCCGAGGCTACGCCAGAGCAGGAGCGCGCCTTGCAGCATTATGGCCGCTACCTGGGCCTGGCTTTCCAACTGATCGACGACCTGCTGGACTACCAAGGCGACGCCGAGGCAATGGGCAAAAACGTTGGCGACGACTTGGCCGAAGGCAAGCCCACGCTACCGCTCATTCACGCCATGGAGCGTGGCACTCCTGAGCAGGCCAAGCTGATTCGTCAGGTGATTCGTAAAGGCGGTCTTGAGCAGCTAGACGATGTACTGGCGATTATTCATGACACCGGCGCCCTTGCGTACACCCGCGCACGGGCAGAAGAGATGGCGGACAAAGCACTGGCTGAGCTAGATGCCCTGCCCCCCAGCCCTTATCGCGACAGCATGGCCCAACTTGCCCGCTTAGCCGTTGATCGCCAAGCCTAATCGCCAACGCCCTTCACGTTGCACAAAGCGAGGGCGTGAAAAAGAGGCTTGAAAAAAGCCCTTCGCCTGCGTATGATTCGTCCCGTTGTTGAGCACGCCTCAGCAACTTTCGGAATATAGCTCAGCTTGGTAGAGCGCTGCCTTCGGGAGGCAGAGGTCGTAGGTTCGAATCCTGCTATTCCGACCAAGAATTCAATGAAAACGGCCACTTAGCTCTCAGAGCAGGTGGCCGTTTTTGTTTGTGTGCAGGTTAACCCGGCGGGTGAATCAGCCCCACCACACTGACCACAATCAGCACTGCGCCCAATACGCGAAAAAACAGCCCCGTATCAGCATTGAGCAGGTAGCGGTGGGCCTTTTCGCCAAGCAAGTGGCCGATAAAGGCGCAGGGCAAAAGCCAGAGCTGGTGGATCAGCTGTAGGTCAACGCCTGCGATCACAAACGACACCATCTTGATCACTACCAGAATAAACCACAGCACAAACATGGTGTCGCGCAGCTGCTCTTTCGCGACGTGAGTAGCGAACACCGCCACAATCAGCGGTGCCCCAATCAGCGACGTGCCACTCACATAGCCCCCCAACCCAAGCAACACGTAATCCACGTATTTGTTGTTGCTTCTAAACGGTTTATTCAACACATAGCCAATGGCATAGATGATCACAATGCCGAAGATAATGCTGGTCATGACATTGGCGGGCAGAGTGAGCAGACCCACCACGCCTATCAATTTGGGCACCATCATGATCTTGAGCGCTTTGCCTAAATAGCGCCAATCGATATTGCTCTGCACCGCCGCGCCGCTGCCCGCCTGCTGTAACTGGCGATGGCCGTTCCAGGCAATCCAACTGGAAAATATCAGCAAGTGGATGGCAATAATGGGTAGGAAGACCAGCGGCTCATTGACCACGAGCAGCAGAAATGGGAGCGCTAACACCGCGCCGCCAAAGCCTAAACTCGTGCGAACAAAGCCGCTCCAGGCAAAGATCAGCCCAATCAGAGCGTACTGATACCACAGTAAATCAGCCATAGCGTGGGTAGAGGTCCTAGCAGTAATGAATCAGCAGTGATGGATCAGCCCAGCTGCCACCAGCGCGGCAGCTGGGCGCGCACTCGGGCTTGGGCAAAACGATCATCCATTAATACCACAACCCCTTCATCCTGGGGGCTACGGATCACCCTGCCTGCGGCCTGGACGACTTTGATCATACCGGGGATGCGGTAGGTGTAGTCATCGCCCTGGCCAAAGCGTGTTTGCAAGCGCGCTTTTAGCGCTTCATTGAAATCGTTAAAGGGTGGCAAACCCAATGTGGCCACAAAGGCACCGATTAACCGCTCACCGGGAAGGTCAATGCCCTCCGCAAAGGCACCGCCCAACACGGCAAAACCGATGCCTTTACCGCCGGGCGTAAAGCGCGCTAAAAACGCCTCGCGCTCGGCTTCCTGCATACTGCGTGTTTGCGCAAACACCGTAACCTCAGGGTGCGCCTGCTCAAACGCCCGCATCACCTGTTCTAGGTAAGCAAAGCTGCTGAAAAAGGCTAAATAGTGGCCCGGCGTGCGCCGATACTGCTCTGCCAGCGTAGCGACGATGGGCGTTACCGACGCAACACGATGGTGATAGCGCGTGGAAATATCCGTACGTAGCTGCACCTCTAGCTGGCGGGCGACAAAGGGCGAATCCACCTCGCGCCATACGCTCTGTTCGGGCAGGCCAAGCAAATCACGGTAGTAATGGAAAGGCGACAGCGTGGCGGAAAACAGCACCGTGCAGTGGGCACGCTTAAAACGCGGGGCGAGAAAGTCCGCGGGGATCACATTGCGCAGCCCGAGCACCGCACTCCCTTTGCCCTGACTCTCCAGATCGCACAGGGAATGGTCGCCAAACGATTCCGCTAAACGGCAGAACGCCAGCGCTTCAAACAGCAGCTCTTGCAGCGCTTGGCTCGCCCCTTCGGGATGCTCGACTAAGTAATCGGTGATCGCCCCGGCCAGGGTGTGCAGGGCACTCACCAGCTTGGTGGGCAACGCTTCCAGCAAGTGGTAACGCCGCTCCGGCGCTTGGGCGGCTGCCTCTTTGTTGAGCGCCTGCCACTGCCTGCCCAGTCTCGCCAGCGGCTTGGCTAAGGCGGGCGGGGAGTGGCGGCGCAGGTAGCTCAAGCGCTGCTGGGAGAGCGCGGCGCTGTACATGCCGCGGGCACGCTCTACCAAGTTATGCGCCTCATCCACCAACAGCCCCACCCGCGAGTCGTTGGCCTGGGCAAGCCCATGCAGCAGCGCGTGGCTATCAAACCAGTGGTTCACATCCCCCACCGCCACATCGGCCCAGCGGGCCAGCTCCTGGCCTAAGTAGTAAGGGCAGACCTGATGCGCCAGCGCCACCTCGCGCAGCGCATCGCGCGCTAGCCAGCCTTGTTCCACCGCCGCTTGGCGGGCAGCGGGTAGGCGGTCGTAAAACCCTTTTGCCAGAGGGCAAGTATCGCCCTGGCAGGCGTTACCGGGGTACTCGCAGGCTTTATCACGGGCCACCAGCTCCAGCACCCGCAGCGGCTGCGCGGGGGCGTCTAAGCTTGCCAGCGCATCTAACGCTAAGCGGCGGCCAGGGGTTTTCATGGTGAGAAAAGCAAGGCGGTCGAGGCGCTGGCGGGGCATCGCAGAGAGCATGGGAAACAGCGTGCCCAGGGTTTTGCCAATGCCGGTAGGTGCTTGAGCCAGCAGGCAGCGCCCGGTGCTGGCGGCTTTAAATACATCCTCGGCCAACGCTCGCTGGCCTGGGCGAAAATCCACGTGGGGAAAGGTCAGCGTGGCGAGCCATTCATCGCGGCGCTGGCGGTGGGCAGCCTCCTGCTCGGCCCAGGCTAAAAAGCGTTGGCACTGGTCAGCAAAAAACGCCGCTAGCTCCTCGGCACTGGCATCCAGCGTCAGTCGTGTTTCCTGGCCGCTGGCAATATCCAAGTACACCAGCGCCAGCGTGATGCGTGCAAGGCCACGCTCGGCGCAGAGCAGCGCACCGTATACCTTCACCTGGGCCCAGTGCAGCGCCCGCTGGTTATCTGCCATGCGCGTTAGGCTGCTGCGATGGGTCTTGACCTCTTCGACACAGTTGGCCGCCACATCGAAGCCATCGGCGCGGCCCGTCACCCTTAGCCCCTGATATTCGCCGGAGAGCGGCAGTTCAGCTAAGTAGCCCGCTATGTTTTCCCGCCGTTTGGCTACCAGCGCGTGGCCTTCAATGCCCTCTTGGGCACTGGGAGCGGGAGTAAAACGGTGGTCGAGGTCGCCTTGGCGTGCAGTGAAATCGCACAACGTACGCACCGCGACCCGGTAGTGGCTCATAGAGTAGGCAGCCAGCGCACGTGGCATACCTCCACCGGCATCTCGTGGCGGCAGAAGAAATCAATCCAGCGGCGCTGGTTATCTTGCAGGCGGTCGCCTGGGCCTTTCACTTCGATCATGCGGTAGCGAGGCTCCCCGGCGGGCGCATCGGGCATTAGCTGAATAAGATCCGGCAGGCCCGCCCGGTTACGCTTAAGATCCTTCAGCAAGCGGGTAAAGCAAGCACGTAAATGCGCGGCAGGCAGGCACGTGAGCGCCGTCGATAACAGCGGCTCACTCAACATACCCCAATGCACAAACGGTGAGGTAATCCCCTGCTTGGCCTCCCACGTGGCTCTTATCGTCTCGCGGTAGCGCCCGTCGTCTAACTGCGCCAAACAGGCGTCGATGTCTGCTTGGCGCTGGCGAACAAAGTCCTCGCGGTATAAATCCGCAGGCCCACTGTGGAACGGGTGAAAAAACGCCCCTGGCAGCGGTTTAAAAATCGCCGGCCAGAGCAACAGGCCAAACAGCCCGGTGATCAGGCTGTTTTCCACATAGAACACCGGAGCACTGGCGGTGGATAAGTGTTCGGCAACGGCACGCTCTACCGACTGCGGGCCAGGGAGTTCGAGCACGTAGGTCGGGGCATCGGCGGCTTTCACGGCCTGGGGTGCAGGCTGGTTCAGCTTGCGCGCCAAGCGCGGCAACAAGCGCCCAAGCGCTTGGGTTTCGCTCTCTCCCGCCTGCCCTTGCGCGGTCTGGGCAAGTTCATAAGCCTCGTGGTAACGGCCTAACCGCTCTAACACCCGCAGCCTGCGAATGCGTGCCTCGCTATTGGCCGATTCGGCGTACAGCAAAAGCGCTTGCTCTGCTTCACCGCTGCGCTCTGCCGCTTGCCCGAGAGTAAGCAGCAGCCGCGAGCGGCGTGCAGCTAGCCAGCGGTTGTCGGAGGCCGCGGGCACATCTGCCGCCAGCCGTTGAGGAAGCTCACCGTTTTCCAGGCGTTCGCGCAGGTGGTGCAGTGTTAGGTAGGTATCCACCTCATCTCGGTGCTGAAAGGCCCGTGACGCGGCGGTAAGCGGCACCTGCTCAAAACGCTGCAAGCCTAGCTCGGTGAGCACAAACTCGGCCCAATCCTGGCGTAAGTTGCCAAAGAACATCAGCCGCAGGCGGTCGCAGAGCGCCATGATGTTAAGGCGCACGATGCTCGTCGTGGCCGTTGGCCACCACTGCCGCAGGGGGTGTAAATCGGTAAGCACCGGCGTGACCGCCGCCTGAAGTGCCGTCTTTGTGGCGTTGGGGGGCAGGTTTAATGTCCGCAGCTGGCTGTTCAAGGCAAGGCGCAGCTCGCTAAGGCGCAACAGCCGACATAGCTCATCCACGTTTAACAGCGGCGCGTCGTCCACCCAGCCCAACGCCAGCAGCGGCGCTAACGCCTGCGCAGTATCGCCAATCTCGGCATAGCTTAATTTATCAGTACGAAACAGCTCGCCTTTGCGCATGACCATACGCACCAACAGCGCTTGAGACGGCTGGGGCAGCGCCTGCCATTGCTGAAGCAGATCGCGTTCCTCTGCGTTCAGCAGATCGCTATGACGAGACTGCACCCACGCGACGACGTAGCGAAAATTCACTAGATAATAGAAAGGGTCATCTAACGAGGCGGTGGCCGGAGCGGCAGGAGCACTGTGCATGCATCCATTGTAACAGTGCTGATCGCTGTGGGTTAACCCACCCGATGCTGATAAAGAACGTCGAGGGCCGACGGTTCGGAGTCAGGCGCATTGTCGCTGGTCTCAGAGGCAGGCAACTTAACCGCACTGGGCGATGCTACCGTCTTGGCAACAGGCGCTTTCCCCCCTACCAACACATACCATTCGGCTTCAGTAAGATAGTGCTGGCACCAGCGGCTCAGGCCATCGGCCACCGTTTCGCGAGGGCAGTCCCCGCCGCGAAACGCGCTGGCCAAGTGCAGCAAATCTTGACGCGCAGTGCGGGCACGGGCGTTTCCCCCGTGCACTTTAGAGAGCGGGCAGCGTCGGTCGTAGGCGGCGTTGGTGAGGGCATTTAGCCAACGCTCCACTTCATGTGCCTGAATACCGCCGTAAACTGCCACGTGCCGCTCCCGCGTTGAACGATCAAGATAAAAAAGAGATAACGACCTATAGCATAGGCCAAAAAGGCATAAGACTGCCCGAATTTCGTGCAACTGTCACCTTAATGCCTTATTTCACGCCCTGTATAGCCTCCTCAAAACCTTGCAATACGTTCACCACGTTGACCCCGATATCCTCAACGGCATAGCCCCCTTCCATCAAAAACACGCAGGGTAGCCCAGCGTTAGCAAGGCGTTTTCCGAGGGCAATAAAGTCGGCATGCTGAAAGGTAAACGCGCTGATCGGGTCACCTTCAAAGATGTCCACGCCCAGCGACACCACCAGCAACTCACACTCCGTCTGCTGGATACGCGCTAGCGCCTCATCCAACGCAGCCATCCACGTGGCAACAGAGGTGCCCGGCGGCAGCGGGTAATTAACCGTGAAGCCTTCACCTGGGCCTTCGCCCGTTTCATCGGCGTAGCCCGAAAAGTAGGGGAAGGTCACGTCAGGGTCGCCGTGGAGCGAGGCGAACAGCACATCGTCGCGGCGATAAAAGATCTGCTGAGTGCCGTTGCCGTGGTGAAAATCCACATCCAAAATCGCCACGCGGCGCTTGCCTGCGTTTAGTGCGCGCTGGGCGGCAATGGCGGCATTGTTAAAAAAGCAGTAGCCGCCAAACTGGTCCACCGCCGCGTGGTGGCCCGGTGGGCGGCACAAGCCAAAGGTCGGCTCGCCGGTGGCCAGGGTATGCTCGATAGCCGCCAGCGCGGTGTCTTTACTCGCCAGAGCAGCGGCAAACGTACCTTCAGTAATGGACGTTTCGGCAGCCAGGGCATAGTAGCCCAACTGGCCGCTCACCGACTGGGGAATGCGGTCGCCACGCATTGTGCGCGCTGGCCAAATGTTGGGAATCGCCTCACCCGCATGGCCCGCCGCTTGCCATGCCTGCCAGCAGTTATCCAGAAACGCCACGTAACCCGCGTCATGCACTTCCAGCACCGGCGCAAGCCCGTAGTCGTTTGGCATGCGTACTTCAAACGAGGCGTTGCTCAACGCCGCGAGCACCAAATCCATTCGCTCCGGGCACTCAAAAGGGGTGACTAATGCGCCATCGTGTAGCTCGCTACGGGCTTGACGTCGACGGCTGCCTTCAGAAAAAAACGTTAACATTGACACTCCTATGGTTGGCTAACCGTTAGCCCCTGGATTCATAGAATAAGCGCACCACCTACTCACTTGAGAGCACCGGCAACGTGTTGAATTGTGCTTGCCACTTATCTGCTAAAACATCGATACAAGAGAGATACTCGTCCAACGGCATGGGTGGCGATAATCCGTAACCCTGTAAATAATCAATGCCTAACGCTTCTAGCAACATGACTTGTTTATCGTTTTCGACAAACTCTGCCACTAAACTGACAGACAATTGTTGCGCCAGTGTACACGTTGCTCTGACAACTTCTCGGTCAAACGCAGAGCTTTCAAGGTCGCGAATAAAGGCACCATCTATTTTGAGCTCTTGGGCATGATACTGTTTAAGATAAGCAAAAGTAGCCCGCCCCGTGCCGAAATCGTCAATCGCTAGGCATACTCCCATGCGCTGTAATTGTTGCAGGCTCAATGATGCCGCTTGGGTATCTTGAATCGTGGCACTTTCCGTTAGCTCTAAACAGAGTCGCTGAGGAGGCCATTCATAGCGGCTCATTAACTCGTCTACCACATCCACCAACCAATCACAGTTCAACGAGTCTCCCGATAAGTTCACCGATACGCTGCTCAACCGATGACCGTTAGGATGTTGCGATAAAGCAAAAAGCGTATTTTCTAATACCCATCGATCCACCTGCGGCATCAGGCCGAACGTTTCGGCAATGGGTAAAAAAGCCTGTGGCGATAACACATGACCATCAATAGATTGCCAGCGCAGCAGTATTTCGCAGCGGCACTGCGTTGGCTCGCGCCGCGACACGATTGGCTGCGCATACAGTAGCAGCTTACCCTGGCGTGTATCTCCACCTAACGCTGCGCGTAGACGGTGTATCCAGGCTGCTTCCTGACTCTGTTGAGCGATTAACTCGGCTGTCGTGCCATGATAATGGTAGAGCGACTCCTGAGGGTTCCTCTGTGCATGGCGACAGGCGGTGAGTAGAAGTGCCGCCATACTGGAAAACTCTGACACCTGAACGTTCGGTAGCATCACCACCGTGATGCCAAGGTGAGTGCCGGGAATTTCCATACCGCTTCTTTCACTGCTCAGCTGCGTCGCTAAGCGTTCTGCTAACGTGCGATGTTGGGCGTTAGGAGTATGCTTCATGACCAGGGCAAATAGACCGGGTCGCAATCTCGCGATTTTGACGAT
Source organism: Vreelandella lutescens (assembly GCF_014640815.1). Taxonomy (GTDB): domain Bacteria; phylum Pseudomonadota; class Gammaproteobacteria; order Pseudomonadales; family Halomonadaceae; genus Vreelandella; species Vreelandella lutescens. Next base: position 110,773 of record NZ_BMHM01000005.1, read on the forward strand.
GTCATCAGCGTTCTGGGAGCGCAGTTGATCCGCTATTTGTCGCTCAATGCGCTGTACCGTGTCATCACCCACCAGCGCCACGAGTTCATCCGTGTATGGCAGCTGTACGCCGATCACGCTCACATGCTCAAGCGACAAATGCTGCGCTAATTCTGCCACCCCTAGTTCGTTTGCAAGTCCTGTTACCGGGTCTTTTAGCCGAAGCAGCGTCAAACGACGGCTAGCGGCTTCGGCACTGCGCACAGACTCAATCGATAAAAAGCCCACCAAACTCGCGATAAAGATAACCCACTGCCGATCTAACCATGCCAACACATCGAAGGAAATCGTAGGCTGGGTCGCAAGCGATACATTGACCAATAACCAAAGCGTCACAAACAAGGCGATGGCTGTGCGGGCTAACGTCGAGGGCAGCCAGTACACTGCCATGATCGGCACCGTCACCGCTAGGTACGGCGCACCGAGGTGCCAAAGTGTGGTGCCGTTGCCTAATTGCAGCAGTGCGAGCAGCGCGGATATGGCGACGCCCATCCATAGCCATAATGGCCAGTGCTTGAAATGAATACTCAGAAAGGTGTTTTTAACGCCATAGTGGCAGATCTGCTGGGCAAGTGGAGCAAACAGCAGCACGGACACCGTTTCAGAGAGCCACAGCGCCATCCACAACGATTGGCTAGGCGGGCCATCGCTGAACTGCCATGCACCTAGCCCAGCAAATACGCTGGCGCTCATGAGTGCAATCAGCGGTACGGCCAATAACCGGCGCGCACGATCTCGCCTGACGTGTTGCTGGAGAGAGTGGGATAACCATGCCACCCACAGCAGCATCAGCACAAAGGCCGTCATGCCGACGATAATTTCACCGATGCTATCGCCGCGTACGACATTCCAAACCAACGCGGCCAGCGCAAAGGCAGGCACCCAACGTAGACCACCCACTAAAATAGCGCCATACGCAAGGGCATTGGCCGCCCAAATCGGCGATATCGGCAGCGTACTATCCATCGGCGGGAAGAGCAGCGTTGTGGTCACTGCGGCTAACCACCAAGTGGCAAATGCCAAACAAAGCGGGATACCCCTTCGCTTAGTTAGCCATTCACCGTGGATATGACGTGTCATCCGCATCGATTGCTCCCTCTGTGTCAGCGCTAACGCTAAGCAACGTCAGAACAAGCTAAACCATTTACACGGGCTGTGCTGCTCCTATCCCACGGCTTAATGAACCTTAACTCAACGCAACGGGCCACTTGGCTGCCCAACGGCGCTTTTGATCAGGAGTTTGCTGTTTCAACTGATATTCTGCTCGGCTGGCAGCGGCGCGGTCAGCAAAGGGTTGCGCCCCAAGCAGCGCCAGCGGTGGGTTTGCCCGCGTGTAGCGTGCGCCTTTGCCCGCCGCGTGGGCGTGATAGCGTTTGGTCAGATTGTTGGTAATGCCTACATAGGTACCGCGCTGACACTCTAGCAAGTAGAGGTACCATTGGGGGGCTTGGCTATGGTCCATAGTGACTCATTGATTAACGGGGGTGGCAGTGGATTCCTGAGCCGTCAGCAGGCCCTCAAGTTCCGCCAACGGCATGGGTTTAGCCAGTCCAAAGCCCTGAAACCCATCACAGTGGTAAGTGAGCAACCGCTGATGCTGCTCGCTGGTTTCTACGCCTTCCGCCACGACACTTAAGCCTAAGTGATGCGCCATGGAGATAATCCCCTGAACAATGGCGGCGTCATCGCTGCTGTTGGTGAGTTCGTGGATAAAACTACGGTCAATTTTCACGGTGCTGATAGGCAGATGCTTTAGGTAGCTCAGGCTTGAGTAGCCGGTGCCAAAATCATCGATGGAAACGCTCACTTGCATGCTGCGCAGGGCATGCAAAATATCAATCGCCGAGGCCGTGTTATCCATCAGAATACCTTCCGTTAACTCAAGCGACAGCTGTTCGGCAGGCAGGCCGGTATCCGACAGCGTTTGGCAAAGAGTGGCGAGAAAGTTTTCACGATGGAACTGCAGCGGCGAAAGATTCACCGCGACCCGCAGCGTCCCTAGCCCCCGCTGCTTGAGCGCCAGCATATCCGCGCAAGCACGCTGTAGCACCCATTCGCTAATGGGCATAATTTGCCCAGTGGCTTCCGCCAGGGGAATAAAGCGAGCGGGAGAGAGGTAGCCTTTACTGGGGTGCGGCCAACGTAGCAGGGCTTCCACGCTGACAATCTTTCCATGACGATTAAACAGCGGCTGGTAATGCAGCTCAAAGCCTTGATGATCAATGGCTTCCTGAAGGTCATTACGCAGGCTGACCCGTTCACTGGCGATGTCATTGATATCGCTACTAAACCAAGCATAGGCGTTGCGCCCTTGCTGCTTGGCTTTGTACATCGCCATATCTGCCTGCTGAATTAGTGTTTGCGGCAGCGGTGTATCGGGCTGGCTGATGGCGATCCCAACACTGGCGGTTAAATACAGCTCGTGGCCCTCAATGCAGTACGGTTTAGCCAGGGAAGGTAATAATCGCTCTACCACTTCGACGACCTGTCCTTCATCGCAGGTGTTGGTAATCAGAAGAACAAACTCATCGCCCCCCAAGCGAGCAACGGTATCTTCCTGGCGCAACCCAGCCCGCAGTCGTTTTGCGACCTCTACCAGTACTTGGTCGCCCACCGCATGCCCCAAGGTGTCATTAATCGGCTTGAAGTCGTCCAGATCCACAAACAGCACGCTCATGCGCTCACTGCTGCTTTGGATAGAAGCGAACTGCTTGTGCAGTGTCTCTTCAAACATCATGCGATTAGGCAGTCGCGTCAGATCATCGTGGGTAGCATGGTAGGCAAGCTGTGCTTCGTAAGCCTTGTGCTTTGAAATATCGTGCTGCACACCCACGAAATGAGTGACATCGCCGCTACCATCACGCACCGGGGCAACGTATAAATCGTTCCAGAAGGGCGTCCCATCTTTACGATAGTTGCACAGCGTAACGTGGGTTTCCCGCTGTTCTTGAATACCACGCCGTAACTTGTTCACCATGACAGCGTCACTATCGGGGCCTTGCAGAAACCGGCAGTTTTGTCCTAATACTTCGTGCTGTGAATAGCCTGTCATGGTGCTGAAGGCTTGATTGGCATAAATAATCGGCAAATCCGGATGACGGGCATCAGCAATAAGCACGCCGTTCACACTGGCTTCCACGCTGCGTTCCAGTGTGCGTAGCCGCGTCTGCTGGCGACGCTTTTCAGTCACATCTTGGGCAATACCGTAGACACCTTCGATACTACCGTTAACCGTGACGGGCAGGCTGATGAGGTCCAGCGTACGTTGCTGAGCTTCACGATCAGTGATGGTGACTTCATAACGGGTAATACCGCCTTGCAGTACGTGCTTAAAATGCCCGTTGATGCGCTCCCGCTCTTGTAAGGCAATAAAATCGGTGAAGTGCCGCCCTACAACCTCGTCTAACGGATAGCCGGTGACATCAGAACAGGTGGTGTTGGCGGTTTGAAAATAGCCATATTTATCCAGCGAAAAAACCGCATCGGGATGATGCACAAACAGCGAACGATAGCGCTGCTCACTCTCTTCCAAGGAGTGGCGCGCGGCTGCCAGTTCACGCGTGCGGGCAATGCTTGCCCCCACAACGCCTACGCTAAAGGCCAGCAGCCAACTCATTAACAAACCGCCCATGGCCACGCTAATCGGCATAACGCCTAGCAAATACCAGTTATAGTGTTGGCCAGGATACGCGCGCAGCATTAAATTTACGCCGCCTGGTAGCCCGGCTAGGCGTGTGGCAAGTGCGTAAGAAGGCGAGCCAACTTCATCCACGGCAAAACCGGAAGGGTGCAAAATCATCAACAACTGCTCGCCCCGGCTAACACCCACCTTAAACGGCCCTAGCGCTAGGCTAAGTTCATGATGCAGCAGTGCGCCTAAATCCATGGCGGCTAACATCTGCTGGTCTCTATTGGGCACAGGCAGGGCCATCAGCATCATGTTGGGCTGTTGATGGTCAGGCATCAATAAACGTGGCCGACTAAACGGTATGGCGAGCCACGCCTGTACGCTGGCTTTTTCCAACTGATTTAAAAGCCATGCGTCACTGCCCTGTTGCCGCCCTTGTACCCAGAGAGGGTTGCCTTGGGTATCGATGAACGAGATCACGGTTAAGCTAAGGGTATCGCGGAAATAACTCTGCGCATCCTGATTGAGCAGTACATCCAGCTGGTCATCAGGTACCACCCCCAACCGCTCGGCCATGCGATGCATGAGTTGCAGTCTATCCGACATAGCCTGCTCAGCGTTGAGCTGCACGTTATCTAGTAAATAGCGTGCCTGTAACTCAATGGTAGAGCGCTGATTCATGCTCAGCAGCAGCCAAGCAAGACTGCTCACCATGACCCCCGCCAGCCCGACCATCACTGTTAGCCGCCCGGGGCTTAAACGCTCTGGACGATGACGCCAGCCAGCGACCAGCAGTGCCGCTCCCAGCAAGACGATAAAGACCAACACCGCAATGGGCGATGAAGTGAAAAGCGGCTGATAGCCCTCATTGCTGCCCCATAGCCGCACGACCACTAACCCACCAAACAGCAGCAGCCCGATCCCGGTAGCTCGCCAATAGAGTCGGCGAACGGTGCTCCCTACGCCTACCCAGAGGCAGCCCGTAATCCACGCCAGAATCAGCCCCGACAGGGTAGTCATACGGTTCTCTTGGGTCACCAGCGACGCCGCCACACCGCGATCCAGAGCGTTATGTGTGAGGGTATAGATCAGCAGCGCCGCTAACCCTGCGGCACTCAACAGCCGCAGCCAGCGCACTTGGCACAGCGTGGCCAACAAGCTGATGCCAATCAACAGCGTGGCAAGCGACGCATCAGGCACCAGCATGGGCCCAAACAGTGTCTCTGGCAGCAACAGACCTACCAGCAGTCCGGCACCGCCCATAAACAGCAGCGTGGCCGAGGCAATTAATAGCAGCGTTTCGGCTGCTAGATCACGCGTATTTAGCGGCAAACTTTGCCCCTCCTCTTCTCACCACGGCACTGCTAACCACGGCCCCTTATTTAGCGCTCAAACGCGATATTGTCCGCTAACCGCTGCAACTGCTCATACTGTGTATCGAGATATCGGCTGTACGCCTCGCGCGGCATAAAGTCGACGCTGGAACCGTGGGTATAGAGCAGTGCTTCCATCAACGCTGGCTGCTGGAGTGCCTGCTCGAACGCATGAGCCAAGCGCTCCACACGCTCTGGCGGGGTATGAAGCGGTGCAAATACGCCTCGATCAGTGGTGTTAGTCAGCGTGATGCCCTGTTCAATCAGCGTAGGCACCTGCGGCAGCGCTGCGAGTCGTGTATCGCTTGCCACGCCCAGTGGCACCAGCGCACCGCTGTTAAATAGCGCGCCCGCCGAGGGTAAGTTCAGCATAGCGAGATCCAGCTCGCCGCCTAATAAGGCCACTACCTGGGCACCGGTATCGGGGTAACGTACGAACTGAATATCAGCAGGCGAGATACCCGCCTGCTCAAAGAAATGTAGCCAGAAAAAATGATCCGTCGAGTTGGGAATAATGCCGACCAGTAATTCACCCGGGCGCTGTTTAACGAGCGCCGCCAGATCGCTGGCCTGGGTTAACGTATGGCCAGCCATGGTCGCAGGGATATTGACGGTGCGGGTTAGCAGGGCGACAGGGGCGAATGCATCGTGGGAATAGTCAGAAAGCCCGGCAATATAGGCAAGGTCAATGGTTTGATGACTGCCTAGCAGTGTGTAACCATCTGGCGGTGACTGTTTCACAAACTGAGAGCCGAGCGTGGCCCCATTGCCCGGCATATTCATAGGGATAATAGCGCTGCCAAGGTGAACCTGCGCCTGCTCTGCAATGGCGCGAAACAGGATATCGGTAGCCCCACCTTCGCCAAACGGCACCACTAACGTAATGTCAGACGCCGGAAAGGGCGCTTCGCGTATATCGCTCTCAGCGTAAGCATTCAACGTCATCATCCCGAACACCACAGCGGCTATCATCGCGATACGCGTGCCTACGCGGCTGCTAAGGCGCGCCCTTTCTGGCCAAGTACCCATTATTTTTATGCCTCATGCTACTTAGCAACTCTGTGCTTATGCCCTGCAACATACCTTTAATTTGCGCCCGCTACCACAGGGGCAAGGCTCATTCCGCCCCGGTTTTAAACGCTTCACGCTAGGCGTACCGTCCACATACCACCAGCGCCCCTCTTCCCTTATAAATCGCGATGCCTCCTCTAACATGTGCCAGCCGCCTGGCTCGCGAAAGGTGGCGCGAAAATGCACGGTACCTTGATCGTTTTGCGCGCTGGGCGCTGCCACAATCTCAAGGGCGACCCATTGGGTATCAGGGTCGGCCGGTAGCTGCTGAGGGCGGGTGGTGGGGTGCCACGTCGCTAGCAAATAGTCACGCTGATTCAACGCGAAAGCGGCGTAACGTGAGCGCATCAGCGCTTCGGGTGTTGGCGGTAAAATAGGCCCTTGATGGTAGGGCTGGCAGCAAGCGTCAAAGGGTATATCGCTACCGCATGGGCAACTTTTAAGCGATGGTTGAGTCATAGCAGTGGCTCTGGCTTATGCATTTAACGGGCGCTGTAGATGTTTTGTTTCGGTATTGGCCCTGAGAAGGGTATAGTAGCAGAGCAAGATCCCTAGACAGACGGAGTACGACAACACGATCGATCATTCTTTCCAAACGCAGTGGAGGTTCTCCTATGAAGGTTTACAAACCGGAATGGCAGTGCACGTTTAGCGTAAACGAAGGCGCGGTAGAATCAGCAAATTGGAAAGAGAGAATCGCGTGGCGGCTTAGAGAGTTTGCCGACCGACTTGAAGGCGGCGGCCGCACGATCAAAATCGACTGCAGCGTCTCGCCACAGGTGAGCCGTGATGACGTTGATACCTGCTTGGGAAAAGGGTTTGAAGTCACCCAACGGCTGCTAACCCAGCTTGCCCAACAGCAGGCGTGCGAAGATGTGATGCGCCATGCGAAAGCAGAGCTTTACGAAGAGCAGCATCAGCACTAACAGCCAGACCGTAAGCGTCTCAAGAAAACACCCGCCCGATCACACTGGCGGGTGTTTTTTATTGGGCGCAAATAAACCCGTTAGCCTGAATAAGGCGTTTCCAGGGCGCTGCCTAAGCGCTGCATAAACGCACTGCATTCATCGAGCTGCGCTGTTTCAATATACTCATCCGGCTGGTGCGCCTGGGCAATACTGCCCGGCCCTAAAATAATGGTTTGTAACCCCTGGCCTTGGAACTGCCCAGCTTCCGTGGCGTAAGCGACCGCGTGCTGGCAGCAGCCGCTAGGCAAATGGTCCTGCGCTAACCGCAGCACCTGCTGATTGTTACGGTCGGCTAGCCCCGGCACCGTTACATTCAGCGGCTCAGTCATGATGTCCACGGTTTTGCCCTGAGCGCTTAACGCCTCACTGAGCGTTGCGCAGTAGTCGCTAAAACGCCCGTACACCTCTTCAAAGGTCTCCGTGGGCAGGTGGCGAATCTCCCACTCGAACTGACACTCCCGCGCCATGATGTTAATGGCCGTGCCACCTCTGATTTTACCCACATGCAAACTGGTATGCGGCACGTTAAAAGCCTCATCCACGCGCCCATCTTCCACCAGTGCCGCCATGGTGTCTTCAATAAACGTCACTAGCCTGGCGGCCACGTGGATCGCGGACGTGCCTTGATTCACCTGGCTGCTGTGTGCTTCACGGCCAATCACGGTGGTGCGCAGGTTGGTCGCGCCCTTTTGCGCGACCACCGGCTGCATACTGGTGGGCTCGCCTACGATCACATGGGCGGTGGTGGAGTAGTGCTCATAAAAGCGTTTGATCAAGCTGGGGGCGCCCACGCAGCCGATCTCTTCATCATAAGAGAAGCCGAAGTAGATTGGCTGCTTCAGCGGTGCCTTCGCCCAGGTAGGCACCATGGCGAGCGCGCAGGCAATAAAGCCCTTCATATCGCAGGTGCCGCGCCCGTACAAACGGCCATCGCCGCCATTGCGCAGGGTGAACGGGTCGCTGCTCCAGGGCTGGCCAGCCACAGGCACCACATCGGTATGGCCAGACAGCATCACGCCGCCGGGGGCATCCGGGCCAATGCGGGCAATCAGGTTGGCTTTGGTACCGCAGGGGCTCATCACCCGCTCAGCGGTCACGCCGTAATCGGCTAAATAGCGCTCAACAAACTCAATCAGCGCCAGGTTCGACTCGCTAGAGGTGGTATCAAACGCCACCAGTTGGGTCAGCAGCGCAGTTACGTTCGTCATGTTTATCTCGTTGGTTAGGCTTTTTAGCCACCCTAGCACCCCGCATTCCCTTTGCCTACTGAGCGCTGCCAGCGCCTCACTAAAGGTTGACCGTCACGACAAGTTCACCGTGCATTCATGAAAGCGTCATCTACACTTTCTACTGTTCAGTGCACCCAAAAACTTAATAAACGTACTGCGCAGGACCTACAAGGAGCCGTTATGTCTCGTTTCACGTTGCACGCGCTTGCCCTCGGTGTTGCCACCGCCTCGTTCAGCCTCTCTGCTACTGCCGCTACCGAAGTCACCTGGTGGCATGCTATGGGCGGCCAACTGGGCGAAATCCTGGAAGGCATGACCGAGGAGTTCAACGCTTCTCAAGATGAGTACCGCGTTACCCCCAGCTACCGCGGCAACTATACCGAAACCATGACCGGCGCTATTGCAGCGTTCCGCGCAGGCGAGCAGCCGCACATTCTGCAAGTGTTTGAAGTCGGCACCGGCACCATGATGAACGCCGAAGGGGCGATTTATCCGGTGTATGAGCTGATGGAAGCTCATGGCCGTGCGTTTGATCGCGAAGCCTTCCTGCCCGCCGTGGTGGGCTACTACACCGATACCAACGGCAACATGCTGTCGTTCCCGTTTAACTCCTCCACGCCCATCATGTACTACAACCGTGATGCGTTTGAGGAAGCAGGCCTAGACCCAGAACAGCCGCCGCAAACCTGGGAAGAGCTCGCGGAATACGCCACTCAAATTACCGAATCTGGTGCTGCTAACTGCGGTTTTACCACCTCTTGGCCAAGCTGGGTGATGCTGGAGAACTTCTCCGCCATGCATAACTCCCCGCTGGGCACGCTAGAAAACGGCTTTGGCGGTATGGACACCGAGCTGAACTTCAACAACGAGCTGGTCGCCCGCCACTGGGATAACCTGAAAACCTGGCAAGATGCTGGCGCCTTCAAATGGGGCGGCCCCGGCCCTGGCCCAGATGCGGAACCGCTGTTCTACTCCCAAGAGTGTGCGATCTTCTTCGGTTCGTCCGCCTCCCGTGCAGACGTGGCTGCCAATGCCGACTTTGAAGTAGGCTTTGGCATGCAGCCCTACTACGCTGACGTAGAAGGCGCGCCGCAGAACTCCATCATTGGCGGAGCCACGCTGTGGGCCTTGCAGGGCCACACTGATGACGAATACGCCGCCGTCGCAGCGTTTTTCGAGTACCTCTCTCAGCCGGAAGTACAGGCCACGTGGCATCAGCAAACCGGCTACCTGCCGATTACTCAAGCCGCTTGGGATTTGAGTCAAGAGCAGGGCTACTACGATGAGAACCCTGGTGCGGATATCTCGCTGAAGCAGATGACGCTCAACGAGCCTACTGAGAACTCAAAAGGCCTGCGCTTTGGCAACTTCGTCCAGATCCGCGACATCATCTCTGAAGAGATGGAAGCGGTGATGACCGGCAATAAGTCAGGCCAAGAAGCCGCCGATGCCGCGGTGGAGCGTGGCAACGGGCTACTGCGCGACTTTGAATCTGCCAACCAGTAAGTAAGCACCGGCATCGCCGCCTGCCTTTTGGGCAGGCGGCGATGCCGTTTTTAGTGCCGTCTGTTAATCGCAGGTTTCATCGCCTATGCAAACTAAACGCATGACCTTCCCAGGGCGCTTTCTGCCCTACGCGCTGCTCGCCCCTCAGGTCATTATCACGCTGATTTTCTTTATCTGGCCTGCTGGCCAAGCGCTCTATCAATCACTGTTACGTGAAGACGCGTTTGGGCTGCGCACCACCTTTGTGGGGCTTGAGAACTTCGCCCGCCTGTTCCGTGATGGCAGCTATCTCAATTCACTGTCGGTGACGGTGGTGTTTGCCGTTGGCACGACGCTGCTCTCCATGACAGTGGCGCTGCTGCTGGCCTGCACGGTGAATCGCATGATTCGTTCGCGCAGCACCTATACCACCTTGCTGGTGTGGCCCTATGCCATTGCCCCCGCCATTGCCGGGGTGCTGTGGTGGTTTATCTTCAACCCCTCCATTGGCATCGTGCCTTATATGCTGGATATGGTGGGCTACCAGTGGAACCACCGCACCTCTGGAGCAGACGCCATGCTGCTGGTGATTTTTGCCGCCGCCTGGAAACAGATCTCCTATAACTTTCTGTTCTTCCTCGCCGGGCTGCAGTCGATTCCTCAATCGCTCATTGAAGCCGCTGCCATTGATGGCGCCAGCCCCATGAAGCGCTTCTGGACCATTGTGTTCCCGCTGCTGTCGCCGACCACGTTCTTCCTGATGGTGGTGAACGTGGTGTACGCGATGTTCGATACCTTCGGGATTATTCACGCCACTACCCAGGGCGGCCCCGCCCAGGCCACCAACACGCTGGTGTACAAGGTGTATGCCGATGGCTTTGTCGGCCTGAACCTGGGGTCATCCGCCGCGCAGTCGGTGATTTTGATGGTGATTGTGGTGGCACTCACGGTAGTGCAATTCCGCTTTATCGAGCGCCGGGTGAACTACTAGCCGCAGGCTGACTGTTGGAGTTTTGTCATGGTTGAAAATCGTCCCTGGGCGAACTTTTTTGCCCACTTAACGCTGATGGTAGGCGTCGCGGTGGTGGTGTTTCCCGTTTATGTGGCGCTGGTGGCCTCCACCCAAGCGCCGGGCGACCTGCTGCGCGGCACGCTGCCGATGCTACCCGGTGCACACGGCATCGAAAACTTTACCCGTATGTGGCAATCCGGCGTATCTAACGCGGGCGCACCGCCTGCCGGCAAAATGCTATGGAACAGCTTTATCATGGCCATGGCGATTACCGTGGGTAAGCTGTCGATTTCGCTGCTCTCCGCGTTTGCGATTGTGTACTTCCGCTTCCGCTTTCGGATGTTCTTCTTCTGGCTCATCTTTCTTACCCTGATGCTGCCGGTGGAGGTACGCATTATTCCTACCTTCCAGGTGGTCGCGGATCTCAACATGCTCAATAGCTTTGCCGGGCTGTCGATACCGCTCATTGCTTCCGCCACCGCGACGTTTTTGTTTCGGCAGTTTTTCATGACGATCCCCGAAGAGATGCTGGAAGCAGCCCGGGTGGATGGCGCAGGCCCGCTGAAATTCTTTAAAGACATTCTGATGCCGCTCTCGATCACCAATATCGCCGCGCTGTTCGTGATTATGTTTATTTACGGCTGGAACCAGTATTTATGGCCGCTGCTGATCACTACCGACCCGGACTACTACACCATTGTGATGGGCATTCAGCGCATGACCTCTGAGGAGAACCCCCAGTGGCACCTCATTATGGCTGCCGTGGTAATGGCGGCTCTGCCACCGGTATTAGTGATTTTGTTTATGCAACGCCTGTTTGTGAAAGGCCTGACCGAGACGGAGAAATAACCATGGCCAGCATTACCTTGGAAGGGCTGAAAAAAACCTACGCGGGCAACGTGGCGGCGGTCAAAGGGGTCGATTTACACATTCAGGACGGCGAGTTTGTGGTGCTGGTCGGGCCTTCTGGCTGCGGTAAATCCACCCTGCTGCGCATGGTGGCTGGCCTGGAGACCATTACCGAGGGCACCCTAAAAATCGGTGAGCGGGTGGTGAACCAGCTAGAGCCCGCCGAGCGGGATATCGCCATGGTGTTCCAAAACTATGCCCTCTACCCCCATATGACGGTGTACAACAACCTGGCGTATGGGCTGAAGAATCGCGGTTTCAAGAAAGACGACATCGACCAGCGGGTGCGCACGGCGGCCAAGATGCTGGAGATAGAAGACTTCTTGGAGCGCAAACCGCGCAAGCTCTCCGGTGGCCAGCGCCAGCGGGTAGCGATGGGCCGTGCGTTAGTGCGCGAGCCCGCCGCGTTTCTGTTTGATGAGCCGCTCTCTAACCTAGATGCCAAGCTGCGCGTGCAGATGCGCGTCGAGATCAAACAGCTGCAGCGGCGGTTAAAAACCACCAGCCTCTATGTGACCCACGACCAGCTCGAGGCGATGACGCTGGGAGATAGGCTTGTGGTGCTCAATGCCGGTCAGATAGAGCAGGTGGGCACGCCGATGGAGATCTACGCCCGTCCGGCCACTATGTTTGTGGCGGAGTTTATTGGCTCCCCAGCCATGAACATGCTGCCGCTGGATTACCTTGCGCAGCAGGATACTCAGGGTGTGCTGAGCCAGTTGCCGAAAGAGACCGATACTGTCGGCATCCGCCCAGACGACATGCAACTCACCCCGCCAGCCGCGCCCTACGTCATGCTAGACGCCACCTTGATGCTGTTTGAAGCCGCCGGGGCAGAGAGCCATCTCTACCTGAACCTGGCAGGCAGCGACCAACCCACGGTAGTGCGTACCGCAGGCCAGCCGCCGGTCAGCGAAGGTGAAACGCTGCAGGTGTACGTGACCAGCGATGCGCTTCACCCGTTCAACCGCACCACCGGCAAGCGCACCGCCCATTAGTACCCAGCGCCTAGGCGGGTAACAACGTTACTCGCCTAATGTTACCCGCCTAAGGTTACTCCCCTAAGGCACGGTCAGTAATGCGCCCTTCAGGTTGGTAAAATACTTCACCAAGCGCCACGATGTGGTCACGCAGCATTTCCCAATCGGTATTGCCCACGATGGTGTTACGGCCATCGTCATAGGCAGCCCCTAACGCTGCGTGGCTGTCGCCGCCCGCCGCCGTGAAGTTATTGGTCGCCACGGTGTAAGTTTTATCGGGATCAATCGCCTGCATCGCGCCCTCTCGATTCACCTTCAAGCTCACCACACGCTCCCCCACCGGCAAGCGACTATCGAAGACCAGCTGCGTTCCTGCGGAGACCTGCAAGAAGCCACCGTTCTCTTCTGGTGCGTTGGCTAGGGCAATTTCAAAGGTTTCCAGCAGTTCAGCGCCGGTCACCTCCAGCAGCGTGAGGCGATTGCCAAACGGCTGCACGGCAACCAGCTCGCCCACGGTGACCTCACCTTCGGGTAATGCTTCGCGAATACCGCCGCTATTTTGAAACGCCATGATGGTATCGGGAACCACCCGCTGGGCGGCGTAAAGCTGGCCATCGGCAATCAGGTTGCCCAGTGCCGTTTCGTTGGCCCGCACGCTTTGCGCCTCCCCCTGGCCATGGCGCGGGTTCTCCAGCGTACGAATCGCGGTGGCCCCCACCTGCTGGTCGCGCAGCGCCTCTATTGCCTGCGTAAAGGGTGCCAGTTGCGCAAGCGCTGCTTCGTCCGGCGTGCGCTCTTCAGTGGCGAGCAGCTCTCCGGTCACCTCTTGAACGACGCCATCTGCATCAAACGTCACCTGCATCACGCCTAAATGCTCGCCATACTCACCGGCCTGGCCGATGGCCGTTGGGGCTTTCGCCTCACCTGCCAACGTGTGGCTCACCAGCGTAGGCGGCGTTACCCGCGTGTGGCTATGGCCGCCAATAATAATATCGATGCCTTCCACCTGCTGGGCCAACAGCAGGTCATTGCCGACGCTTGGGTCGCTGTCATAGCCTAAATGCGTGAGCGCAATAATCTTGTTGACTCCCTGTGCTTCAAAGGCTGCCACCATGGCTTCAGCAGCTTCACGGTAGTCGCTGATAACGACCTCGCCGGGGCTGGAAATCGTTTCGCTATCCTGGGTACTCAAGCCAAAAATGCCGATCTGCTCGCCCTCCTGCTCCACAATAATACCGTCGTAGAGGTAGCCCGACTGGGGCGACGCGCTGATCGATTCGCCCACGCGTTCAGCAAACTCAGCGGCAGCGGAAAAGTCCAAGTTCGCGCCTAGAACAGGGAAATTGGCCTCGGCAAAAAACGCGGCCAATGCTTGATGGCCTGCCTCAGGACTCCCTAAATCAAACTCATGATTACCGGGTACAAAGGCGTCATACCCCATTGCGTTCATAAAGGTCAGCGCATCCTGCCCTAGGAACTCATTGAAATAGAGCGTACCGGAAAAAATATCGCCCGCTTCCAGCAGCAGGCCATCGCCATAGGTGGCTTTCGCTTCATTGAGCGTGGTGATCAGCGATGGATAAGCATCGGTGCGGCCATGCAGATCGTTGGTGTGATAAAGGGTGAGGGTAAACGACTGCGCCAATGCTGCTGGAGTCACAACCCATAGCGCTGTCCCTAGCGTGATGCCTGTTCGTAACGCATGCATAACCATGCTCCTTGCTGAGTGATGGGGGTAGGGCCATTAGTCTGTCATCTTCACGTGATCATACCGTCATCTTGACTACACCTTAGTGTCACAGTGACCTGCCACCCTAATGCTGATCATAACGAGTGCCTACTGCTAGGTAGGCATCGCAAAAAACAGCTTAAGGGAACCCGACCATGACGAAAACACTATTAACGTTGGCGATTGCCGCCGTGACCTTTACCGTGTCTACCGCCCATGCCAATAACGATTTAAGCAATGTATGCCCCAACCCTATTCGCATGGCCGATACCGGCATTGAGGGCATGGGCCCACTCGCCGAGGCATTTGGCCCCTTTGCTGAAGCATTTGAACAGACCACCGGCCTCACGCTTGACATGTTCAGCCTGAGCAACCGCACCGCAGCAGGCACTGCGCTGCAGTATGACGATGTCGACCTCGTGTTTGCGGGCCCGTCTGAGTTCGTCCTATTCGACCGTGAAAGCGACATTGAAATTCTATTTGCGATTGAGCGCCCCCACTACGGCAGCAGCTTCTATGTATCTGCCGATAGCGATATTCAGTCGCTGGAAGACCTGGCAGGCCACCGCGTCGCTTTGAAAGACGTGGGCTCCACCAGCGGCCATATTTTCCCGAGCCAGATGCTGGTTGATGCGGGTCTGGATATTGATCGCGATCTTGAGATCATTATGGCGGGCGATGCCCGTATTGCCGCGCTGGTTAACGGCGATGTGGATGCCATGGGCGGTGGTAATCGCGATATCGAAGAGATTCAAGCGATGGACCCGAACGGCGAGTATCGCGTGATTGCCACCAGCGACGTACTGCCTGGCGACCCAGTGGTGATGCGCGGCTCCCTAGACGACGCCTGCAAAACCGCACTGCGCAGCACTCTGGAAGAGAACAGTGACACCCTGTGGAACGCGCTGATTGCCACCGACCGAAACGAAGACAAGTTTTTAAACCGCGACTCCTCGCTGGGCTTTGACCGCACCAATGAAGATTACGATGTCGTGCGCCAAGCCTACGAAGCAGCGGGCATTCCGCTCTAATTCGTTTTCCACCGTTCCCTTTATCGTGATCGCACAGGGACGTGCGCTGATCGAGCAAAGGCTCTGTGAGTACCAAGACACGGTAGGTCTCTCATGTCTGTTGTTTCACTCCCCCTCCTGGCCTCCGCGCAGGAGGTTTTTGTATGAATGCCATCGACATTACCAATGTTCATAAGCACTACGGCAGCTTACACGTACTGCGTGGGCTAACGCTCAGCATTCCCAAAGGGGAGTGTGTCATTTTGCTGGGGGCTAACGGCTGTGGTAAATCCACGCTGATGCGCTGCATCAACGGCTTAGCCCCTCACGATCAGGGCGATATTCGTATTTTCAACGAATCGCTTTCACAGCTTTCCAAACCGCGTTTGCGCACACTGCGTCAAAAAGTTGGCGTGGTTTTTCAGCAGTTCAACTTGGTACAGAACGTCAGCGTGTTTCAAAACGTGCTGTATGGCGCACTGGGCCAGCAGCGTCTTGGCTTACTGTCGACACTCTCTTGCACCGCGAGCCAAACGCTTCGTGAGCGCGCCATGAAGTCGCTGGACCGGGTGGGGTTGGCCCATAAGGCCCTGGCAAGCTGTCGTGAACTGTCTGGCGGTCAACAGCAGCGCGTCGCGATTGCCAGAACGCTGATGCAAGACGCCCACATCATCATCGCGGATGAGCCCATCGCCAGCCTGGACCCAAAAGCGGGACGCGAGATTATGGACTTGCTGCTAGAGGTAGTGAGCGAACGTGGGCTCACTGTGCTGTGTACGCTGCATCAGCTAGAGCTAGCGCAACAGTACGGTGACCGTATTGTGGGCATGAAAGCGGGCACCGTAGTGCTCGATACGCCTCGTGAGGCGGCCGCGCTGAGCGATATGCAGGCGCTCTATCAAGGTGACACCCGCGTCGAGCAAACGCCCTCATCCTCCACAACCCGCCAACCGCTAAAGGCGATTTAATATGCCATCGAAGCTACCGCCAACCGCCAGCCTGCCTCCCCGTTTTCGCCGCCCTTCCCTGTTTGTTTGGGGCATCAGCCTCGGCTTTTTAGCGCTGTTTATACAAGGCGTCATGGCCACCAATGTCACACTCGAGCGTTTGATACGCGGGGCGACAAACCTAGGTCACTTTATAGGGCGGGCTTTCCCTCCGGATCTCAGCAATTTAGACGTACTGGCATGGTCGATGTATGAAACTCTCAATATTGCCATTGTCGGCGTAACGCTGGGCGTTATCCTCAGCGTGCCGTTTGCACTGCTGGCGGCGCGCAATACCTCCCCCGCTCCGTGGGTGCGCTCTATCACGCGGCTGATGATTGCCACCATGCGCACTATTCCAGACCTTATCTGGGCACTGATCTTTGTGGTTGCGGTAGGGTTAGGGCCGATGGCGGGCGTGCTGGCCATCGTGATGGATACGATTGGTTTTGCCGCCCGCTTTTTCTCAGAGCGGATTGAGGAAGTCCACCCCGGCCCCTCCGATGCGCTAACCGCCACCGGGGCGGGCAGGCTATCCGTGATTGGAGGCGCGATTTTGCCGGAAACCCTCGCTTCCATGACGGCCACCAGCTTATACAGCGTCGAGAAAGCGCTGCGTTCAGCGGTCACGCTAGGGCTGGTGGGCGCAGGCGGCATTGGCGTTGAACTCGCCGCCGCCATGCGGCTATTTAACTACGACCGCGCGCTCACCATTATTTTGGTGATCCTTGTTGTGGTGATTGGTTTTGAGCAGCTCTCGTCGCAAATCCGCAAGCGCGTGATCTAAGGTATGCCCAGGCGGCTCACGGCACGTCTACCAAGGCAACTGTTCGCCATTGGAGTGCCAGAAGCCGCCGCTATTCTCTACGTTGAGCGCCTTGATGCAGGCGGCAATGCCCGTTGCGGACTCCTGTGGGCTAATGTGGCCACCAAAGTTGACCATCCGGGTTTTTACATAGCCCGGATGCAGCTGTGCCACGGCGATGCCGCGAGGCTTGAGATCAATAGCCAGCGACTTACCAAAGGCGTTCAACGCCGCTTTTGACGCGCGATAGCCGTAGCGGCCACCTGAGTCGTTATCCGCCAAAGAGCCCATCCGGCTAGTGATATTGGCGATTTTACTGCCCTGCTTCATCAACGGCAGCAGCGCTTCAGTGACGCGAAGGGGCGCATAAGCGTTGATTTCCATTTGCTGACGCAGGCTATCGATATCGATACTCCCCAACACGTCATCGCGCAGCAGACCTGCGTTGTTGATCAACAGGTCGATGGTATGGCCATCCAGCGCCGCTGCAAGACGAGCAATGCCCTCCGCCTCGGTCACATCAATGCCTTCTACCACCTTGGCGGCGACCCGCTCTAGCTCCTCAGAGCTTTGACGACACACGCCGATGACTTTCCATCCTTCCTGTTGATAATGCTCAGCAAGGGCTAACCCTACGCCACGGTTTGCGCCGGTAATCACAACGATGGAAGACATCATCTCTCCTTAAGCACGCGATCAAATAATAAAACAGCATAACGCAAAAAGCCGATGTGTGATAAACACATCGGCAAAAACGATCTTTCAAAGCATTAAAACGTTAAGAAACCTAACGCACCACTTAAACTTAAGACACTACTTAGAAGTGGTAGCGTGCACCCACTGCGTAATACAGATCATCTTCGTAGTTATTTACCGCATCTTCGTTAGCATCGTTAAGTTCTACGAAGACATCGAAGTTATTCGTCAGATCATAATGGGCAGCAGCGGCCCATGCATTACGGCTGCTAGAGTCATTATCTAGCTCGATGTTGTAGTAATCGAGATAGAACGTCCATGCGCCAGTGGCGAAGGTGCCACCCAGACCCACGGTGTCAAAACCACCGCCCAGCGTGTCGCTGTCGCCGCGAGTTTCGTAACCTAGACGGGCAGAGAAAGCGTCGTTGATGGCGTATTCAGCAGTGGTACCCACGCGAGTTTCACCGTTACCACCACCACGAACGGTATCTTCTACGTAACCCAGCGCCAGACGCAGCGGGCCAGTGGAGTACGTCACACCGCCTTGCGTCGCAATCACGTTTCCTTCGCTGGATTGTGCCGCCGTTTCTAAGCCACGCTCAGAGAAGTGCTTAGCAGCAACGAAGGCCTGGAAACCGTTCAAATCAGGTGTCATGTACGCCAATGAGTCGCCACGTGCCTGCAAACCACCGCCTGCAAACTCATAGCCGCGCTCAACGTACACGTCGAACACGCCCATTACTTCGCCGTCGTAGAAGCTGTCGAAGTTACCAGCGGTAAAGGTACCGAACTGCTGGCTTTCCAGGCCGAGGTAGCTGTTGCGAACTTCATCAAAACCAGATGTCTGGTTACGCTCGTCGCCTGTAAAACGCCACTCCACACGAGCAAATGCACGCAGGTCAGACGTCACTTGATGGCCAGCAGTAATGCGCAAACGCGAACCGAAGTTACGGAACTCTTCACTGTTATCGACCCCATCTTCTGCGCCACCACCTTCGATACCCATGGCGATACGGCCATAAATATCCAGCGTGGTACCGTCTTGGTCGTAGACCATGGCGGCCTGAGCAGCAGAAGCACCGAGTAAACCACTAACGGCCAGAGCAAGTGTCGTTTTCTTAAACATGATGGATCCCTTTTAAGTAGCGAGTGCTTGTTATCAGCACTTATTCAGCTAAAGTCAGATTTAGGTAACTTTGATTGCGCGTTGCGAAGGCACACTGAGGCGTTGGCTGCCTCGTCACTGGCTACCTTAAAGGCGTTATATGTCATTCTTCTTAAAGTTTTATTTTATTTACTTATCTTTTATAAAAAACAAATTAAACAAAAGTGACTTATAGAGTTAACATTTATCTGTTAATACAGAAAACTTAATTATCATTTATTTCAATGGGAGTGGATGCAACGGTCGCGCTACGCATCGGGCTGTCATCGCTTGTTCACTTGCTTGTCTTGGCAGTGTCATTGTGCCTGCGCATTATGTTGGAAAACGTGATAAAGGGATGAATCGCTCATGCGGCTCTGTATCGTTAGCGAAACATGGTCACCAGAAATTAACGGCGTCTCCCATACCCTCAATCGGGTGTGCCGTGAATTGCAGCGTCTGGGAGTCACAGTGGATGTGATTCGCCCAGCGCCTAAAGTCCCTGGAGACGCCACTGGCGTGAACCAAGAGCTACAGGTAAATCGCTGTTCGCTACCCGGTTACCGTGATGTACAGGTAGGTTTTGCACGACCCGCTACGCTGCGTCGTTTTTGGCAGCAGCACCGGCCCGATGTGATCTACCTTGCCACTCAAGGGCCACTTGGCTGGGCGGCTCGACAAGCGGCTACCCAGCTTGGGCTCCCGCTGGTAGCAGGTTGGCACACCAATTTTGATCACTACTGCCATGACTATGGTGTTTCCTGGCTCTCAGCAGCAACGCGCCGCTACCTTCGTTACTTCCATAACGGCTGTGTGCTCACGCTGGTGCCCACCCAGCAGCAGGCCGCTGTACTGCGCCAGCAAGGTATTCATGATGTACAGGTGCTCTCACGGGGCATCGATGGCGACAAGTTCTCACCGGCCCACCGTGATACCGAGCTGCGCAAACAGTGGGGAGTGAGCGAGCACCAGCCGGTCGCCCTGTATGTGGGTCGGTTAGCGCCCGAGAAAAACTTGGCTTTGCTCCAGGAAACCCTACAAGCCATGCGTGACGTGCGTCCCGATATGGCCCTCGTGATTGTTGGCGATGGCCCTGGGCGGGCACAGTTAGAAAAAGCGCTGCCTGACGCACATTTCACGGGGTTTGTGGACAAGCCGGCGTTGGCTCAGCACTACGCCAGTGCCGATATGTTTGTGTTTCCTTCGCTGTCGGAAACCTGGGGAAACGTGGTCACCGAAGCCATGGCAAGCGGCTTAGCCGTAGTGGCATATCGTCATGCCGCCAGCGCAGAGCTCATTCAGAGTGGACATAACGGCATCACCGTAGAACCCAACGATGCCCTAGCGTTTCAGCAGGCAGCCGTTGCGTTGTGCCAGCACCCCGCCGAATACGCACGAATAGGAAGAATTGCCCGTTTACGCGCCCTGGAACAGAGCTGGTCGGGCATCGCTGAGCAATTTCTGCGCTACCTCAACTATGCCCAGGAGGCCACCCATGCGAGCTCGTCCGCTTGTCGTATTCGATCGTCTTGACCTGTGGGAGTGGCGGTTTTGCCAACGGGTGACGCACCTCTCGCTATATCGCCCTTGGCGGCTAACGCTGCAAACGGCTAGCAAACTCGGCGACTGGCCGGTGTGGGTGCTGCTGATTGCCGCCCAGCCATGGTTACAGCCGGATGGCCTGTGGCGAATCATGCAGTACACGCTCATCGCTCTCGTCGCTGTGACGGTATACAAGCTGGTGAAAACCAAACTGTGTCGCGAGCGCCCCTTCATTACCTATTTAGGCGGTGTGCACTGCGGCGAACCCGCCCGGGACCGCTACAGCTTCCCCAGCGGACATACCATGCATGCTGTGATGTTTAGCGTTCTGGTAGCCGCTCACACCCCCTGGTTACTTCCGATCATACTTCCGCTGAGCCTATTCATTGCGATTTCCCGGGTGGGGCTTGGGCTCCACTACGTGAGTGATGTCTTAGTAGGTGGTGCCATGGGCTACGGATTCGCACTACTCAGCCTGTACTGGATGGGCTGAATGGCACCCACGCCATAGCGCTTTTATTTAATCAGCACTACGTTTATCTCATTACCCTTTTCTAATCATCATGGAGCGATGAGATGACGATGACCGTTGGTGAACTGTTTATTGCGCTGGTGATCATTGCCCTAGTGCTACTTATGAGCAATGCCTTGCGCTTAGGGCTCCCCTGGCTTCGACGACTGTTTCTTCCTAGCTCGGTAATTGGTGGCTTGATCCTGCTGCTATTAGGGCCCGATGTGATTGGACGCTTTACTCCCACCCTGTTTGAAGAGAGCCCCGGCCTCTTTCCCGCTTACGTACAAGAGAGTTGGTCGGCGCTACCCGGTTTGTTAATCAACGTTGTGTTTGCTGCTCTGTTCATTGGTAAAGCCATTCCTGGCTTGCGCACCATCTGGCTGCGCGCTGGCCCGCAGGTGGTGGTGGGCCAAACCATGGCGTGGGGACAGTACGTCGTCGGGCTAAGCCTTGCTCTGTTGGTACTGGTGCCCGTCTTCAATATGAACCCCATGGTAGGCGCGCTGATTGAGATTGGTTTTGAAGGCGGGCACGGCACCGCTGCTGGGATGGCAGACACGTTTGCTGACCTCGGTTTTGAAGAGGGTGCTGACCTTGCGCTTGGCCTTGCCACGGTGGGTATTGTGTCAGGCGTGTTGATCGGTACGGTGATGATCAATATTGCGGCACGTCGCGGTATTGTTACTCCCAGCCATGAAGAACAGCAGCCGGATGAAAGCCTGCGCGATGACGAACGCCCCTCCACGGAAGAGTTCAGCGAGTTCAAAAAGGACCTTGTACAAGAAGCAGGCACCACAGACCCACTGAGCCTTCATATTGGCCTAGTGGGTATTGCGATTGTGATTGGTTGGCTGCTGCTATCAGGATTGCAGTGGATTGAACAGATGACATGGGCACGTGACGGCGGGTTGGAAATACTCGCGCACGTGCCGCTTTTCCCCATCGCGATGATTGGCGGGGTCATCGTACAACTGTGTGTTATGCGTTTTGGGCTGGAGCGGCATGTTTCTACCCGCACCATGTCACGCATTGCCGGTACCGCGCTCGACTTCACTATTGTGGCCGCCTTAGCAACCCTGTCCTTAACCACGTTAGGCGACTATTTCCTACCTTTCCTACTGCTATCGCTGGCGGGTATCGCCTGGGGTCTGTTTGTATTGATTGTGATTGCACCACGCGTCATTCCCGAAAACTGGTTTGAACGGGGGATTGGAGACTTTGGCCAATCCATGGGGGTAACGGTCACCGGGCTGCTGTTGATGCGTATGGCGGATCCAAAAAACAAATCGGGGGCGCTTGAAAGTTTCGGCTACAAGCAACTGATGTTTGAGCCCGTAGTGGGTGGCGGCTTATTTACGGCCGCAGCACTGCCTCTGATCGCCCAGTTCGGCGCGCTCTCCGTACTGATCTTCGCGGCGCTGCTGACATTAGGCTGGCTAGCGTTTGGTTTGCTCTATTTCGGGCGAATGGTACCCCAGCGAGGCAAAGGGCGCTGGAAGGGTAAATAACCGTTTCAGTTATACGACAACGCCCGCATTTGCGGGCGTTGTCGTAACAAGCTCTCTTTTACATATCTGGCGGCATATCGTCGCGATCATCCACCGCGCCCATAAACGATGTTTTGAACATTATATAAACACCGACCCCGGAAAAACCCAGAAACAGGACGAACATGCCCAACATCAGTACCATCGCCATAACGCTTGTCCCTGAAAGTATGCGGCTGCTGCGTTGACGTCTTCTAACCGCTGAATTTTGGTTTAACCGAAAGGATAGACCAAAACCGCACCCTCATCTGTACAAGTGCTATGCAAAACTCCCTATAAATATAGAAAATACCTATAAATCATGTGCTTGGATATAAAAAACAACGCAAAAAAACCACCTCGCTAAAGCGAGATGGCTGTTTCGCACCGCTGCCACTCCTTGGCATTGATGACCAACACGTCCTGTGCTGATAAGAGTGAGCAGGCTGAGTGTCCTTTCACATCCTTGATGCTTGCTGGGCGTCCTGCCCTCCTTGTCTACCTGTCAGCCTGCTCACGCTATTAACGGTTACATTTTCTGATGACTTTGAATCTAGCGACTGTTGATGGCTGGCGGTACTGACTACATAGTTCTAACTAGGATATTGCAGTCTTTGAGCCAATCCTGCCAAAAAATTGAAAAATTAAATAAAAACAACATCTTAAAAAATTAAGATGTATCAAAGATAACGTGCACCCTGGGCCTTATATGCTAACTTTTATGTATAAAACTGACACATGCGACAAAATCGCACGGCCTTTATGTTCACTGTCATCCCCCCCGTTGGCACAACGTGACCGAAACACGTGCTTTACAGTGGCAGCTCATTCCAACAACGCTTATGTTACTCATCACACCATCACGCCCCCGTGGGCATCGTTAGGGTATGAGGAAAACTCAATGAAACGCACAATCGCACTTGCCACACTACTGCTGGCAACGCTACTGGTCATGAGCGGCTGCAATACTGTCCGCGGCATGGGGCAAGATATTGAACAGGGCGGTGAAGCTATTCAGCGCTCGGCAGAATAATCATGATGATGACCGTCTACCTATCACACGGTTTGGAGAGTGGCCCTGGCGCGCTCAAAATGCAGGCGTTAAAGGGCATTGCCGAACAGCTGGATGACTGTGAGCCGGTCGTCATGGATTACCGGGGCATGCACGAGCCAGCAGAGCGCTTGAAACACCTCACCGCGACCTTGCTGGCTCGTGGTGACCATCCCGCCCACTGTGTGCTGGCAGGGTCTAGCCTAGGCGGCTGGCTCAGTGCTGCCGTTAGCGCTCAGACACCCGTGCTTGGCTGCTTTTTGCTGGCCCCTGCGCTCGGGCTACCCAAATACCCGGAAACCTCACCCACGATCCAAGCTCAGCATACGCATATCATTCACGGCTGGCAGGACGACGTTGTTCCACCAGGCCCGGTCATTGAGCGCGCCCGCGCACAGCGTCTATCACTCAGAATGATTGATGATGACCACCGGCTGCATAACAGCCTGGATACGATTCTGGCTGATTTCAGCCGCTTTTTAGCTCAATGCGCCGAGACGGCCCATAGCGACACTTAAAAAAGCGCGACAAATGGTCGACATTGCCCCCTCAAGTCTATACAAAGTATATACACACAAAAGGAGAGTGCTCATGTTTGGTCTATTTAAGCGCGACCCCAAAAAGAAGCTTCAACAAGCGTACGAACGCAAGCTGCAAGCAGCGATGGAAGCCTCTCGCAATGGCGATATGCGGGCTAACGCGACGCTGACAGAAGAGGCTGAAGAGATTCTTGCTGAGATTAACCGGCTCAAGGCCCAAGAAGGTTAACGCTATGCCGTTCGGCTTGGGGTTGAAGCAGGGTTCAGGATGGGCGGCCATGGTGGTTGGGTTTTTTACGAGCCATGCCCACGGAAGCTGCCCACAGCCTGGCCAATGGTGGCAAGCGGGGCACGCCCAGGTGGCTAACGCCATTCTCACTCAAGCGGCCAATCAGCAAGTGGTGCTACTAGGTGAGCAGCACGATGCCATTGACCACCACCGCTGGCAGTTGCACACCCTGGCAGGGCTACATGCACTTCGAGAAGATCTGGTGATTGGCCTGGAGATGCTGCCTAGGAGCGCACAGCCAGTACTGGACCAATGGGTGGCGGGCCAGCTCACCGAGGAAGCATTACTCACTGAGAGCCACTGGGAAGAGGCCTGGGGGTTTGATGCCGAGCTTTATCTGCCTATCTTCCAGTTTGCACGACTCCAGCAGGTGCCACTGATCGCGCTCAATATTGCGCCTGAACTACGCCAACGGCTCTCACAAGAGGGGTTTGAAAGCGTTCCTGCCCAACAGCGCCATGCGATTCCCCCGCCGCTACCCGCCAGTTCCGCCTATCAAGAGCGTTTAACGGAGGTATTTGACCAACACGCCATGGGCCAAGAGAACCCCGCGATGCTGGAGCGCTTTACCCAAGCGCAGCTTACCTGGGATATCGCAATGGCTCACAGACTGGCAGACGTTGCAAAAGACGGCACGTTAGCCGTTGGCTTAATGGGCCTAGGACACGTCATCTACGGCCACGGCGTAGAGCATCAACTGGAAGGCTTGGGGATTGAACACACCTTTAGCCTACTGCCATGGGAGCAGACCGACTGCCACCTTCCAGACCCAGCGCTGGCCGATGCCGTGTTTGTTCTTCCCCCCTTGAGGAATTAAAGCACTAGCGTGCGGCGATGCTTTGATGACGTTTTTATAATAGCTTTATAACTAAAAAGATGTCATTAACGACAGCAATACTACTAGCTACTTCAGAATTAGAGCTCACGCTTGTTACGGCTGCTATTTCTTAATGACCGCGTCACTCTCACACCCTGTTCGCTCTCGCCAGCTCATACTATCTCATCAATTTAGTTTGACCGCTAACAACATGACGCCATTAAAAATTAAACTTATTACAAAAAAATACCGTTGATTGTCGCGTTTAAACAGCGTGATATTACCAATTGATTACATGTTTTGTGGATCATAGGGTAGTTAGACTCTACTAACGTCGATAAAAAAATCCTATGACGCCCAAAACCCAGCTACAGCGAAGAAACGTATGGTCAGGCATAGGGGTCGCCTTAGTGGCGGGCTGGCTACTGATATGGCTCATTCCACGCTACGGTGGCTCAGGCATGGCCTTTGGCATGCACCCGCAGCGCTTAGCGACATTGGGTGCCTGGGTCATGTTAGCCTGCGCCGCCACTCTGGCAGTTGTTAGCTTCATTCGTCTTAAGCAACAACATGCCCCGCTTTTTCAGTCTATTCCTCTGGGCGCTCTGTGGTACCAAGTTTGGCCTTTTTTATATGTGCTTCTATTTATTATTTTAGCTGCTTACCTCCCACTTACTTGGTTAGCCCCCTTTATTATCGGATGTCTTCTAGCACTATTAGGCGAGCACCGCTGGTATGTTTTATTAGGTGCATCTGCCATTCCAACGGCAGCACTGTATCTTTTAACCGTACATTTAATGCGCATTGGAGTCGTTTAACATGCCAGAACTGAGTGCCATTACTAGCGCCTTTGGCGATGCATTAACGCTCCACTCCATTATGGTCATACTCGGCGGCGTATTGTTGGGTTACTTAGTGGGGGTTATTCCTGGTTTAAACCGCTCTGTCGCCATTGCGATTGCCATTCCATTAACGTTTTACATGTCCGCTTATGCGGCTATCGCCTTCTTGATCGGCCTTTCAAAGGGCACCGCTGCGGGCAGTGCTGTATCGGCTATTTTGCTGAACACGCCAGGAGAGCCCTCTTCGGCGGCTACCTGCCTAGACGGCTATCCCATGGCAAGTAATGGGCAGCCTCGCAAGGCGTTAAAAGTCGGCTTACTGGCCTCCGTCATTGGTGATTTACTGTCCACCCTGCTATTGATTGTTGTTGTCATTCCTTTTGCGTCTATTGCGCTTAAGTTTGGCCCCTATGAGCTGGCCGCCATTCTTATTTTTGCGCTGGTCTTTATTGCAGGCATGGCGGGCGGGTCGTTTTTAAAAGGCATGGCGGCAGGTGGCATGGGGGTGATTTTAGGCACGGTCGGCCTTGACCCCGAGACAGGTGCCATGCGTTTTACCTTTGGCTATGCTGAATTGATGGAAGGCGTGCCTATTTTACCGTTAGTGATTGGCACGTTGGCCCTCTCTGAAATGTTTGTGCAGTTAGAAGCCTACCGACGCAACAAGGGTGGACACTCTATCCACTTGGCCAACAACCCCAACGACGACTTAACTTTTAAAGAGTTCAAAAGCACCTTACCCACCATTTTTAAAAGTACAGGCGTAGGGGCATTTGTAGGCGCACTGCCCGGCCTTGGCCCTTCGGTAGGCTCCTTTATGGCCTACGGATTAGCGAAACGAGGAGCGAAAGACCCCGATAGCTTTGGCAAAGGTAACCCTAACGGCATTGCCGCCGCGGAAGCCGCTGACAACGCGGTCATACCGGCCAGCTATATCCCGCTATTTGGCTTGGGAATCCCCGGCAGCGTTTCCGCCGCCCTATTAGTCGGTGCCTTTATGATTCACGGCATCCAAGTAGGCCCGTTAATGCTGCGCGACCATCCGCAGATGCTGTTCACCATTTTCGCAGGCATGATCGTAGCTAGCCTGATCATGCTGGCAATAGGCTGGTATGGCCTGCGCTTATTCGCCAAAGTGACGGATGTTCCTCAGAACATTGTCATCCCCGTAGTGATCTTTCTCTGCCTAGCCGGCATTCAAGTACAAGGGTACGGCACCTTTGGCCTACTAACGGTCTTTGGCTTCGCTATTTTTGGCTACTTCCTGAAAAAACACGACTACTCGTTTGTCACCTTTCTCGTGGCGTTTATCGTCACGCCGATGCTGGAAATGAACCTGCGCCAAGCCGTCATTTTGTCGGGCGGAGAGATCAGCATCTTACTGCAGCGCCCTATTGCCCTGGTGTTTGTTGTCGCGACGGCTCTCTTGGTCATTCACCTGCTATGGAGCAGCTATCGCCAATATCGACAGCGCCGCCAAACCACGGCTTAACACGTCTTGATTAACACAGAGCCCTTTTACACAAAGTCCTTTAACACAAAGAAAAAACCATCGAGGAAACGACCCATGAAAAAAACACTACTCACCACTGCTATCTTATCAGCGGCACTCACCGTTGCCGCAGGCACGGCGCACGCCAACGACTTCCCCAGCAAACCTCTTACCCTGGTAGTGGGCTTTGGCGCAGGCGGTAGCACCGACATTCAGGCCCGCGTACTGGCGAACGTGCTGGAAGAAGAGCTAGGCCAACCGGTGAACGTTGTGAACCAGCCGGGCGCTGGCGGCGGCGTCGCCTTAACGCGTTTGGCGAACAATAACGATGAAGGTTATACGTTTGCCTTCGGCACCTCGATGACGATTACCTATGGCCCGCTGGCCACTGAAACGGCTTACCAGCTTGACGACTTCCGCTACGCCGCTGGCGTCACCCTAGGCCAATCCGCCATTGTAACGGGCGAAGGCCGCCCCTTTGGCGACAGCTGGGAATCGTTGGTGGAGTATGCACGCGAAAACCCCGGCACCAGCTATGCCACACAAACGGCGCTGGACCGTATGATCATTGAGTATATTGCCCAGCAAGAAGGCCTCGACCTGCGCATTGTACCCACAGCAGGTGGCGCGGGTATGGCACCGCTGATTTTGTCTGGTGATGTGGATTTTGCCTATAGCGGCGGCACCCACTCAGGCTACGCTGAAACAGGCGAAATGCCGGTCTTGCTGAGCTTGGCAGAAGAGCGCTTAGTTGCTTTCCCCGATGCGCCAAGCCTGCAAGAAGCGGGATACGACATTAACCCCGCCGAAATCCGTGTGGTCATGGTGCCTAAAAACACCCCTGACGCTCACGTTGAGCGCCTAGCAGAAGCCCTAGAAGCGGCGACCCAAGATGAGCGCTTCATCGAAATCACTGAAGAGCGCATTCTGATGCCGGTGGTCTACCTCTCCGAAGAGGAAGTGACCCAGACCCTCACCGAGCAAACAGAAAGCTACAAAGCGCTGATTGAAGAACTGGGCGGCGTACCAGGCGCAGACGAATAACCATATCGTTACGCTCACCTAAGGTGAGTAGCGTCCAATAAAAATGCCCGCTGCATAGCAGCGGGCATTTGTTTAAGAGCCGTTAAGCCCCCTCACCTTAATCATCTGCCAAGGCAGGCAGCAGCGTTTTTAGCTTACGGGTGAGCGTGTTGCGCCCCCAACCCAGCAGTTCGGCCGCTTCGCCTTTGCGCCCACCGGTGTGCTTTAAGGCGGTTTCAATCAGAATACGCTCGAAGTCGGGAACGGCCTCTTCCAACAAATGCGTGTGGCCTTCGGCCAGCGCGTGGTCGGCCCAGTCTCGAAACGCCGAGCGCCAGTCACCGTACGTACTCCCCTCAGGCGCATTCACGGTACGCAGTTCTGGCGGCAGGTCTTCTACCAAAATCTCTCGCCCTGACGCCATCACCGTTAGCCAACGGCAGATGTTCTCTAGTTGCCGTACGTTACCGGGCCACGGCAAGCGCGTTAAGTGGGCTTCTGCTTCTGGCGTCAGTACTTTGATATCGGTAGTGAGCTCTTTTGCCGCCTCGGCCAAAAAGTGGCGGGTTAGCCGGGGAATATCTTCGCGGCGCTCCGCAAGACGCGGAAGATGTACACGAATGACGTTCAGGCGGTGAAACAGGTCTTCACGAAAGCGCCCGTCGTCTACCAGTGACTCAAGATTTTGGTGCGTGGCCGCAATAATACGCACGTCCACTTTCACCGGAGTATGCCCGCCCACACGGTAAAACTCGCCGTCGGCCAACACCCGTAGCAGCCGGGTTTGCGTTTCCGAAGGCATATCACCGATCTCATCCAGAAACAGCGTGCCGCCATTCGCCTGCTCAAAGCGCCCCTGGCGCTGCTGAGCCGCGCCGGTAAACGCGCCTTTCTCATGGCCAAACAGCTCGGATTCAATCAAATCTCGCGGAATCGCCGCCATGTTCAGTGCAATAAACGGCTTGCCCGAGCGGGGGCTGTGCTGGTGCAGCGCCTGAGCCACTCGCTCTTTACCCGTACCCGACTCGCCGTTAATCAGCACCGTAATATGCGAATGGGAGAGCCGCCCAATGGCGCGAAAGACTTCCTGCATGGCCGGAGCTTCACCGATGATTTCGGCGCTTAGCCCTTCCGGCACGCTCACTGGCCGTTGACGTTCACGGGCATGGGCCACCGCGCGGCGTACCAGCGCCAGCGCCTCGTCCACATCAAACGGTTTGGGTAAGTACTCAAACGCCCCGCCCTGATAAGAGGCCACGGCGCTGTCTAAATCCGAGTGCGCGGTCATCACAATCACCGGCAGGTCAGGATGGGCTTCACGCACCCGAGACATCAAGTCCAGCCCATCAATCCCCGGCATGCGAATATCGGTGACCAGCACATCCGGCGGATTTTCTAACAATCGGGGTAGCGCTGCATCCGCACGCTCAATACATTCGACATCCAGGTCTGGCTGCGCAAGCGCGCGCTCCAACACCCAGCGGATAGCGCGGTCATCATCGACAATAACCACCCGTGCAACATCGGTACGTGTCGCCTCAGTCATGACGCTTCTCCGGTGAAATTAATAACCAATGGAATCAATAAACGAAATTCGGTGTGTCCGGGTCGTGAGTCGCATTCGATCAATCCTTGATGTTGGTGCAAAATTGACTGGGCAATCGACAGCCCCAAACCGCTGCCTTCCGCGCGGCCAGACACCATCGGGTAAAAAAGGGTTTCGCGCAGTGCTTCTGGTATTCCTGGGCCGTTATCAATCACGCCCACTTCACTCACCAGCCGGTGCCGCTCGGCGCCTAGGGTGAACTGGCGGCGGGCACGCGTGCGCAGCGTAAGTTCCGGTGAGGGGGTCCCTGCATCGCTCATGGCCTGCACCGCGTTACGCGCCACGTTCAACACCGCTTGAATCATCTGAGATTCGTCACCGGAAAGGTCCGGCAAGCTGGGGTCGTAATCACGGCTAACGGTGACCTGCGGGTGCTCGGCAATGAGCAGCGCCCGCACCCGCTCCAGCACTTTGTGGATATTGACCGGTTCGTGTTTGATGATGCGATTCGGACCCAGCATGGAGTCGACCAAGTCACGCAGGCGGTCAACTTCCTCCACGATGATATGGGTAAATTCCCGTAGGGCCGGGTCGTCTAAATCACGCTCTAGAAGTTGCGCCGCGCCGCGAATCCCGCCCAAGGGGTTTTTCACTTCATGAGCCAACCCCCGCGCCAGCACCTTAATGGTCTCTTGGCGGGTGGTCAGGGCTTCTTCTCGGGAAATCTGCATCAAGCGGTCACGCGGCTCAACTTCCAACAGCAGCTCATCCGGCGAAAGCGGTGTTACCGTGTAGTCCACGGTTAAGGGCTCGCTGTTCAGCGGGGTAATCCGCGCTTCCCGCTGAGTGTAAGGATGAAACGCATCGCGGGCTTTGGCGAGCACTTCATCAATGCTTTCATCGCCACCCAGCAGGGTATCTAAACTGATGCCCTGCACGCGGCTAAAGCTCACCGCCAGCAGCGCTTCCGCCGCCGGGTTCATCCAGCGGACGCGGAGTTCACCGTCAAGCAGCAGGACTGCCGTGGTGAGGTGTTCAAGTAAGCGCTGATACATGGCGTGTCCTGAAACGTCGCTTTGATAAATACGAAAACGCACTGATCAATGGAAAGAGTGGTATTAGAGGAGGAACTGCAAAAAGCGCGCCAATTCGGCGCAAACCGCATCTTGCACGGCTTATGGGCATTGGATGGGGGTAGCGCGAGCGTTTATAGCGCAGCAGCCCGTCCAGATCGCTGCCTTAACGCACCATTACAGTGCAATGCCTTATTCGGCAATAAAAATAGTCACCGGATCAGTGCGGTGTTGCACACGCCCCTGGTTATCTAACAGCTCTGCCTGTAGCCGATGCTGGCCAGACGGTAAGCCAGCCAACCAGAAAGCATCGCTATGCAGCGCTGATTGGCTTAACTCGCCATTGACCAGCAGTTGAATTTGATGATCGTCTCGCAGCGGTGGCACTACCTGCACTTCCACCGGCGTCATGCCTCCTCGTACGGATGCGCCACCCGAAGGGCTGGCAATCGCAAAGCGGTCGTAAGGCATAAACGGCTGCCCAGGGCGGCCCAGGCTGCGTGGGGCTGCCGCTGAAGGGCGCGACGCCGAAGGCATACTGGGCAGCGGTGCTAGCGTGATCGCATCTCCACCCCGCTCGGGGTTGTCGGTAAACGTCACATTGCCCTGCTCATCCACCACGCGATACACCGTTTGTGACTGAGCCACGCTTACCCACAGGCACAGCAGGAGTGCCACCGCTGTGGATAAACCTATTCTGCATTGCAAATGCCGCCTGCACATCATTGGCCCCTTCCTCATTTTGCTTCCATAAAAAAACCCCGCCGAAGCGGGGTTTTCAGGCTAATCACACCGCAAGGGTGATTTTAGCACCGTCCTTAAAGACCGTTCTTAGCAAGAGTAGTACATGTCGAACTCAATCGGGTGAGTCGTCATGCGGATACGCTCAACGTCTTCCATCTTCAGTTCGATGTAGGCGTCAATCATATCGTCGGTGAACACGCCACCTTCGGTCAGGAACGCACGGTCAGCATCGAGTGCTTCCAGTGCTTGATCCAGGCTGTTAGCCACTGTCGGTACGGACTTGCCTTCTTCTGGCGGCAGGTCGTACAGGTTCTTATCCATGGCATCGCCAGGGTGGATCTTGTTCTTGATACCGTCGATACCCGCCATCAGCATCGCTGCGAACGCCAGGTAGGGGTTGGCAGTCGGATCAGGGAAACGAGTCTCTACACGCTTGCCTTTCGGGCTAGCGGTGTAAGGAATACGGATAGACGCAGAGCGGTTACGAGCACTGTAGGCCAGCATAACCGGTGCTTCGAAGCCAGGCACCAGACGCTTGTACGAGTTGGTAGACGCGTTGGTGAAGGCGTTCAGGGCACGAGCGTGCTTGATGATACCGCCAATGTAGTACAGCGCCATTTCAGACAGGCCAGCGTACTCGTCGCCCGCGAACTGGTTTTGGCCATCTTTCCAGAACGACTGGTGTACGTGCATACCAGAACCGTTGTCGCCTACCAGCGGCTTCGGCATGAAGGTAGCGGTTTTGCCGTAAGCGTGCGCCACGTTGTGGATCACGTACTTCATTTCCTGAACTTCGTCAGCTTTCTTCACCAGCGTGTTGAACTTCACGCCGATTTCGTTCTGACCCGCGTTAGCCACTTCGTGGTGGTGTACTTCCACGGTCTGGCCAATCGCTTCCAGGGTGTTACACATAGCGCCACGGATATCGTGGAAGCTATCTACCGGAGGAACCGGGAAGTAGCCGCCTTTCAGACGCGGACGGTGGCCCAGGTTGCCGCCTTCTACTGTGCTGTCGGTGGCCCAAGCGCCCTCGTCAGAGGTAATTTTGTACATGGAGCCTTGGATATCAGACTTCCAGTGTACTTCGTCAAAAATAAAGAACTCAGGCTCTGGGCCGAAGAAAGCGGTGTCGCCCAGGCCAGTAGACTCAAGGTAAGCTTCTGCACGCTTAGCGATAGAGCGCGGGTCGCGGTCGTAGCCTTGCATGGTAGCAGGCTCGATGATGTCGCAACGCAAAATCAGGGTAGCGTCTTCGGTGAAGGGGTCCAGGAAGCCAGTGCCGTCTTCCGGACGCAGGATCATGTCAGACTCGTTGATACCCTTCCAACCATTGATGGAAGAGCCATCGAACATTTGACCGTTTTCAAAAAACTCTTCATTCACGTCGCGTGCCGGTACGGTGACGTGCTGCTCTTTACCGCGCGTGTCGGTGAAACGCAGATCTACCCACTTAACATCATGTTCTTCGATTAGCGCGAGAGTCTTGGCTGACATAGTGTCCTCCGATATGAGCGTGGCTTAAAGCGTGTAACTGTAAGCTATCGATAAAAGTGTTATTCAACAAATCGTTCAACACGCAGCTGCATGTGGCGCGTTTGTCTTTTTTGTTCGCTTAACGTTTGCTTGACGATAGATAACAAATCGCTCAGCGATCATTTCAGACCGGCTATCGTTGTAGCACGCCGCGAGGCTTCTGCCTACGACCCGCTAGCCGCTGTAAATCTACTTGCATCACTGCCTGCAAGCTACTTGCAAAATAAAAGCACATAGCGTGCCAACTCTGCACCATAATGGATTTAAAAAATATCAAGCCATTGTTTTTTAACTATAAAAATCATACTTCTAGTGCTTCTTAATGCAGCAGGTGCGTATTAAAAAGGGGGGAGAACATCACTATCACGCCCCTTGCGCACAAACTTGGTGCAACAATTAAGCAAAACGCACCAAAAATGATCGCAAAAAAATAATCATCCATCATTTTCGTTAAAAACTTTCTCTTGCTACACAAAGAAACCCACACCTACAATAAATTACAATCAGACAGGTTTCATAACAAAGGGAAGCCGCGTGCATGGGTACGGTTTGCTTTATCGTAGATGCTTCGGTGACAGGAGCCTTGCTACCGCGCCACTTACGCTCTATTCGCCAGTCAGGTCTTGCTGACCACGTGGTGCCCATCATTGTGACTTGCCCACAGGCCGACGAACGGCTCACCGACCTTGAGCAGCGCTATCACGCCCACTGCCTCGTCACGCCATCTCACACGCTGGGTGCGCGCCTCAATCAAGCGGCGTATGTCAGCCAAGCGGAGTGGCTGCTGATTGCACTGCATAAAGAGCCTATGGCGGCGCAGCTTTGGTACTTACTCTACCCCCAGCTTAATACCGCCATGGATGCGCTGTTAATCAACGCTGCCGCCCCGCGACTGTCAGAACGGCTACTGCTGCACTTTCTCAGCTCTGCTGTCACAGTACCTCCCTATATCGCTATTCGCCGTGCATGGCTTGAGCGCATTGGCGGCTTTGATCCGGAGTTGGATGAGCCGGCCCTGCTCGACTTTCTGCAGCGACTTTACGCATGCCCTACTCGGCTCAAATCCTTAAGCGGTGAATCACTAGGCCTTGCACGAGGGTCGCCCGTCGGCGCGTCTCCCCCCGACTCGCCATAGCGCCTACGCCCCCTGCCTTTCTGTGCCTCTGCTCTTTGTAAAATCTCTCCGTTTACACCGCTTACTGCTACTGCTCACTGTTTGAATCGCTCAGACCTTCAACCGTTTACCAAACAGCATCGCTCCCCACGTAGTGGTATTGACCGCTTTATTAAGCAAAATCGACCCAACGCCACCGACGAGAATCAACAATAGCGCGTAAGCCTCCAGCGGCAGGGTTGTGGTGCCCACCAGCGTATCGGTCAGGGTAAAAAACATCGGATGCGCCAGATAAATACCAAATGAGTACGCATTGATATAGCGCACCCAGCCAGGTGCTCGACGCCCTTTTAAGCCACGCATGAGCGCCAGTGTGAACAACACAAAAAAGGGAATGACCCACACTTCTTTAGAGGAGAACGCCAGCCAGTGGGCAAAGGTGGCCAGCACGATCACACCAACAAACAGCGCAAGCCAACGCGGCTGAGAAAGGGTTTGCAGCCAAACAGGGCGCTCAATTAACGTTTCTGAAGGTGTTAACGGGTAATAGCGCACCAACACCAGCGCCAAGAAAAACAGATACACCCAGCCTAGCGGAGCAATCCACAGCAAGTAGCCCGGCGGCTCAATCTCAAACCAATACGCTAAGCCCCAATACGCCATGCTCACTATACAGGCGGCCCATAGCCAAGGCACCGGATGCAAGCGCCACAGCTGCCAGCGCGTATAGGCCCAATACGCGGCATAGAACTGCATGGCAATTATCAAAAAATAGCCGTGCCAACCCGCATAAATAAAATAGGCTTTTGCGTTTTCCCAAAAGCCCACGGCATCATCACTACCGGCCAAGTTCCACCACTGAGCAGTGGAGTAAATGAACCCGTACACCAAATAGGGCAGCATGACGTATTTCACTCGCTGCAACAGAAAGCCCGGCGGCACTTGTTTATCGTAACGAACGGCAAACACAAACACAGAGATAAACAGAAACACCGGCGTGCCTAGCACCAGTGGAATTCGCATCAGGTCGGTCACCACGTTGTCCACACGCTGATTCAAATGATCCAGCCAGTGAAATAAAAATACGGCTACACAGCCGTAGGCACGCAGCCAGTAAATCTCCTCTACTTTTTGCATTAACCCTCCCGCCACGCCACTGCTGCTAGGCTTAGATATAGGCTTATATGAATGAACACCTTGGCTTACAGCGTTGTCCGACCCCTTAAACGCCGGTAAATTCCTGGAGGCTTTGTGCTCAAAAAACCGACCATTGCGCGTTGCACACGCTGGGCAGGCTATGTTGTGGGTGTCTTCGGCTGGCTAACGCTGAGCAGCATGACCCTGGCGGGCGAGGTATCCCGAGAACAGTTTTTCTCGCCCACACTAGGTTACGACTACCCCTACACCGTGTATTTACCCGATGGCTATGACAAACAAGCGTCAGCGCCTTACCCCGTGATTTACCTGCTGCACGGCTCTTTTGGTAACGAACTGGATTGGGCGACGCGAGGCAACCTTCCCCAAACCGCCGACCGGCTGATAGAAGCCGGGCATTTGCCCCCGGCGGTGTTTGTGATGCCCGGCAGCCGAAGCTGGTGGGTAGATGGGCGCAATGAAGCTGCACGCAGCGCCTTTTTCAACGACTTGTTACCGCACATTGAAGCCACCTACCACGTGGGAACGACACGCCAGCTGCGCGGCGTGGGGGGGCTTTCAGCGGGCGGTTATGGGGCAGTGAACTTCGCCCTAGAACGCCCGGATATGTTTGCCGCCGCGGCGGCACTTAGCCCGGCCAGTTACGTGCCGGCACCGCCTGCCAACTCCTCTGCCACCCGGCATCCGGCATTTTTAAACAAGCAGGGAGAGTTTGACCAGGCGCTTTGGGAACAGCTGAATTACACGGCGCATTTAGAAGGCTACCGCTTACAGGTAACGCCGCGCCCCTATGCTGAGCAAAGCGACACCCCACCCGTGCCGCTCTACATCAGCGCCGGACGCAGCGACGTGTACGATGCCGAGTTTCATGCCCGCCAGCTTCGCCAAACCATGGAGCGCATTCAACCCGGCGATGTGCGGCTAGATCTGTACCCTGGCGGCCATACATGGCGCGTATGGCGGGCCAGCTTACCCGCCGCTCTCAACTTTATGTTTCAGTACGTTGGTGCATCGGAAGAAACACTGGCAGAGGCCAGCGGAGAGTAAAGCACGGCCCGGTTGCGCCCCTCGGCTTTCGCTTGATACATCGCCTGATCAGCGCAATGAATCAAGGTAGCTTCATCACAGGCGTGCAGCGGAAAGAGCGACACGCCAATGCTCGCAGAGACACGCACCTCGCCTACCGACAACATAAACGGCTCTGCCAGCGCTTGGCAGAGCTGATTAGCCACCACCCAGGCGGTGTCCTCTGTGACGGGGCCGCCTAGCAGTGCCACAAACTCATCACCACCAATGCGGCCGACCATATCAGTGCCGCGTAGCCGAAGCCGCATACGCTGGGCCGCCTCAGTGAGTAACTGATCGCCCACGCCGTGCCCCCAGCGGTCATTCACCGGCTTAAAGTGGTCTAAATCGATAAACAGCAGCGCTAATTGGCCACCTTCGCGTAGCGCCTTTACCAGCGCTCGCCCCAGCTCGCCAAAAAACATCGCCCTGTTGGGCAGGTCGGTTAAGGTATCGTGCTGAGCTAAATGGAGCACCCGCTGCTCCATCTCCCGGCGAGGGGTAATATCGTGGGAAATCCCTAAAAAGCTCGTGACGCTCCCCTGCTCATCGACCAGCGGTGCCCCGTTGGTAAAGTGCCAGCGCCACTCACCGTTGGCATGCTGTACGCGGTACTCAATCAACCCCTGCGGCTCGGCGGTGTGGTACACCTTGGCGATATAGCGGCGGCACGCTTCTAGGTCTTCTGGGTGCAGCACAAAACTCATGTTGCGCCCTAACACCTCGTGCACTTCATGCCCCAAAATGCGTGGCCAGTTCGGCGATATATAGGTCAGGGTGCCGTCTGCGCTCAGCGTATAAATAATATCGTTGGCCTGTTCAACCAATTGCCGGAACCGCTGCTCGCTGGATTTCAAGGCCGACTCTAAGGCCTTACGCTGGGTGATATCGTTGGCGTAGCCTGTCCATACTATGCTGCCATCCGGCTCATGACGGGGGTGGTCGATGGCCTCCACCCACAGCATGTTGCCGTTGCGGTGGAACATCCGGAACTCGTGTTTCCAAGGCATTAACGTTTGCGCGCTTTCCAGCGAGCTGTCAATCACCGCATCGCGATCCCCTGGGTGAATGTTGGCCAGCAGCGCTTGTGCATCGTCTAAGGCCTCATCGACCCGAATGCCAAACAGCTCCACCACGCGCTGCCCCACATAGGTGTAACGCCACGCCCCCTCTAACGAGTAGTGCAACTGATAAATAAAGCCCGGCAATTGCGACAGCAGAGCATCCAAAGGCTCGCCAAACGGCAGCGCTTGCTGGAAAAGCGACCCGCAGACCGCGCGGTACTCCCCTTCATTCACGGGTGAAAGCTGCAGCTGCCAGCTGCGCGACGACTCCCCCCAGGCCACCATGAGCTCCTGCGCCGCCTGCTGCTGGTCGCAGGCTTGGACAGCGGCTAGTACGTTGCTAACGTCTAATGGAAAGCAGCTTGCCAGAGCCAGTTCACTGTTCTCAGCGGCCCAGCCCACCACGCGCCGAAAAGCCGCGTTCGCAGACACATTCATCGCACCAGGGGCTGAACGTTCCACCACAAAGAGCGGTGTGCCCGACTGCTCAAATAGCGCACGGTACGGATGCATCGCCACCTCTCCCCAGGTTCCCTTAAACGAGTAAGTTAAGCGCACAGGCCAAGGCTGTCTATGGACATTGGCCGAGTTCAGCCAACGCACACTACACTGAAAGCGCTTTCTTATTTTCTAACGGCTTATGTAAGGACACTGACCATGCATCAACACGTTGAATGGGACGACCCCGGCAGCGCCAGCGTCGCCGCCCACTTTAAAAACGACCCCGACCACACGCCTCCCTACCCCGGCGCGGTTCTTTCCGCCCGTTACCAGGGCCGCATTGTGCGGGTCAAAGTTGAAACCTACCGGGAGGAAGACGCCGTCAGCATCGGCAGCGTTGCCGCCATTCTCGACCAGCACGGCCACCGTTTTAAGTCGCACCAAAAACTCAACGTAGGCGATATAGTCCGGCTCCCCGACGACAAACGCGCCATGGAACGCTGGGTAGAGGATGACGAAGAAGAGAAAGAGTAAGTGATGGAGGCCCCGCTGGCGGGGCCTGGCATTACCCACCACTGCCAGCACTCCACACCCTACTACTGAAAGCTGCCTGGGCGGCAGCGCACAGGCTTATCGGTGCCTCCAGGCGGCGCGTCATTTTCTGAGCTGCCTGGGCGGCAGCGCACCCCGCCTTACGGCCATACTTCGGAAACAGCTTTTTCTGAGCTGCCTGGGCGGCAGCGCACCTGAAGACGTCAAGGCGTTGTGTAAGCCCATCTTTCTGAGCTGCCTGGGCGGCAGCGCACACCTTTGCTCGTTATTGTCGCCACCGTTATTATTTCTGAGCTGCCTGGGCGGCAGCGCACCGGCTGATGCTACGGCTACGGCCAATTTGCCAGTTTCTGAGCTGCCTGGGCGGCAGCGCACATTGGCGGTCGTTCTTCGACCCGGATGAGTTCGTTTCTGAGCTGCCTGGGCGGCAGCGCACTTCGAAACCCTCATTGCCGAGATGATTGTCGCTTTCTGAGCTGCCTGGGCGGCAGCGCACTCACGCCAAAACTTAGGTTCATCTCTTCCGGCTTTCTGAGCTGCCTGGGCGGCAGCGCACGCCGTCACTTTCCATCGCATCGGCGCATGGGTTTTCTGAGCTGCCTGGGCGGCAGCGCACCTCGGCACGTAGTTCGGCTACGCGCTTTTGCATTTCTGAGCTGCCTGGGCGGCAGCGCACGACCAATCTCTTTTAATGGG
Organism: Vreelandella lutescens; assembly: GCF_014640815.1. Lineage (GTDB taxonomy): Bacteria > Pseudomonadota > Gammaproteobacteria > Pseudomonadales > Halomonadaceae > Vreelandella > Vreelandella lutescens. The sequence goes on from NZ_BMHM01000005.1 coordinate 150,455, forward strand.
CTCTTTTTCTATTTTCTGAGCTGCCTGGGCGGCAGCGCACCACGCAGGTACACGCGAGCTACGCGCATCGTCTTTCTGAGCTGCCTGGGCGGCAGCGCACCTAGTTATCTCTATCGTATATATGACGGTGAGTTTCTGAGCTGCCTGGGCGGCAGCGCACTCGACCCACCAGATTACTTAAACGCACTCCCATTTCTGAGCTGCCTGGGCGGCAGCGCACCCTGAACAGAAGCCGACAGGAGAAGAGAGGAATTTCTGAGCTGCCTGGGCGGCAGCGCACTGGAGTATCTTTATCAACTCCGTACTGCGCTATTTCTGAGCTGCCTGGGCGGCAGCGCACCGCTCGCACGCAGCGTTCCTTGGTAGGGGTAGTTTCTGAGCTGCCTGGGCGGCAGCGCACTGGGTCGCTTCGGACTGCGCCGCTTCCACCGTTTTCTGAGCTGCCTGGGCGGCAGCGCACGATTTTCCAGGGGCCAGAACTACCCGCCGGACTTTCTGAGCTGCCTGGGCGGCAGCGCACTCGCCGTAATCCTTGAGCTGCCGCATGAACATTTTCTGAGCTGCCTGGGCGGCAGCGCACTAGGTCTGCTGGTTTACGCACTTTGTCTGAATTTTCTGAGCTGCCTGGGCGGCAGCGCACCGCAATCAGCGAAGAACTAGACCCTTGGCGACTTTCTGAGCTGCCTGGGCGGCAGCGCACATCAAAGGCACCGGCAAAGGCGTCGCTGAACGTTTTCTGAGCTGCCTGGGCGGCAGCGCACTGGCCACCGCGTTTGAAGCGGCCAACCTGGCATTTCTGAGCTGCCTGGGCGGCAGCGCACCCTCATTGCAGGTGGGGGTTGCCATGCGATGATTTCTGAGCTGCCTGGGCGGCAGCGCACTCGTAGCCGTAACGCCCATCCGGCCAGCGGTCTTTCTGAGCTGCCTGGGCGGCAGCGCACCGGGGCGTGATGAGTGTGAGGTTGCCGCCCACTTTCTGAGCTGCCTGGGCGGCAGCGCACCTTAACCCGGATTTTCTGCTGGCGCTGGGGCGTTTCTGAGCTGCCTGGGCGGCAGCGCACGGCGTACCAAATTGCGGGGCAGTCGGTGCAGTTTTCTGAGCTGCCTGGGCGGCAGCGCACTCACCGTCAAAGCCGAAGATGACGCCATGGAATTTCTGAGCTGCCTGGGCGGCAGCGCACGATGAGCGCATCGTTCGCGCCGGCGCGTTTCTTTTCTGAGCTGCCTGGGCGGCAGCGCACGTTGAGGTCGCGAGACCGTGAAACATTCCAAATTTCTGAGCTGCCTGGGCGGCAGCGCACACCACTGGCTTTGACGCGCCGCATATTGACGTTTTCTGAGCTGCCTGGGCGGCAGCGCACAAAGTCTGTCGGACTGTCGGAAACCGCATCACTTTCTGAGCTGCCTGGGCGGCAGCGCACCGATGACGGTGAATTGGAGCCCACCAACTTTATTTCTGAGCTGCCTGGGCGGCAGCGCACTTGGGTGATCCGCTAACGTTGCGTTTTAGTATTTTCTGAGCTGCCTGGGCGGCAGCGCACTCATGGCAAAACTGAGCAAGGCGGTAGCGGGATTTCTGAGCTGCCTGGGCGGCAGCGCACGCCAGCCGATCTGCCGACGTGGGCCACACGGGTTTCTGAGCTGCCTGGGCGGCAGCGCACCTTGAGTCCCAGTGCTTGGCGTTCCACAAAAATTTCTGAGCTGCCTGGGCGGCAGCGCACTGCCCGGTGGTCTGGCAGGCTTTGATGATGCTTTTCTGAGCTGCCTGGGCGGCAGCGCACCCGCGTGAAACGCGCATTGCGTCGTTTTGGATTTTCTGAGCTGCCTGGGCGGCAGCGCACCAATGTGGTCAGTCCATCTTCAACGTGGCGGCTTTCTGAGCTGCCTGGGCGGCAGCGCACGCGCTTATCGTTACTAAGTCCCAGGGTATTCATTTCTGAGCTGCCTGGGCGGCAGCGCACAGGCGGTCGGCAAATACATCAACGCCGTTGCCTTTCTGAGCTGCCTGGGCGGCAGCGCACCGCTATTCGTCACGACATTGCCATGCTGCTAATTTCTGAGCTGCCTGGGCGGCAGCGCACGATTAATCAGGCAGAAGGTGTAATAGAGTTTGTTTCTGAGCTGCCTGGGCGGCAGCGCACACGGTGACCGTGTTTAAAGTCGTAAATATATATTTCTGAGCTGCCTGGGCGGCAGCGCACGAATGCACGATCATCTTGGGTCATCCTTCCCATTTCTGAGCTGCCTGGGCGGCAGCGCACGTATTACAACCGAAGCGATTTTAAAGCGGCATTTTTCTGAGCTGCCTGGGCGGCAGCGCACTTCGATGCGTACTTTTTGTTCAATGGCCTTGCTTTCTGAGCTGCCTGGGCGGCAGCGCACACTTCAACAGGCAAGCCCTTTTGCTGCCAGTCTTTCTGAGCTGCCTGGGCGGCAGCGCACCATGCTAGTGAACGGCAGTATATGGGTGCGGTTTTCTGAGCTGCCTGGGCGGCAGCGCACCATTCAGTGCCGCAGTGTGGGCAGGCGTAGGTTTTCTGAGCTGCCTGGGCGGCAGCGCACCTGTTTATATAGCAGGCTCTTTGCACGCTGACTTTCTGAGCTGCCTGGGCGGCAGCGCACACTCCCTCATGCCAAACAAGGGTTTTTGCTACTTTCTGAGCTGCCTGGGCGGCAGCGCACGTGGACAATGTGCTGGGCGGCGCCTGGGCAGATTTCTGAGCTGCCTGGGCGGCAGCGCACGACGAACAACAGCCAAGTGCTGCCAATGATCGTTTTCTGAGCTGCCTGGGCGGCAGCGCACGCTCTGCGCTCATAGCGCCTCCTGGAACTCATTTTCTGAGCTGCCTGGGCGGCAGCGCACTCAATACCCTGGTGCATTTCAATCGGGCGTTTTTTTCTGAGCTGCCTGGGCGGCAGCGCACAGTAACGGCAACACCGCGTCAATCCAAAACGATTTCTGAGCTGCCTGGGCGGCAGCGCACACGGCGGCAGCGACGGCGGTGGCGATGTTCCTTTTCTGAGCTGCCTGGGCGGCAGCGCACTTCGATGATGCCCTTGTCGATCTGATGGTGATTTTCTGAGCTGCCTGGGCGGCAGCGCACTTACCGTTCTCTATTCCTCTTAATTCCCCGATTTTCTGAGCTGCCTGGGCGGCAGCGCACGAGCTGGTCGGGGGGTAGCTCGCCTTCGTCTATTTCTGAGCTGCCTGGGCGGCAGCGCACAGCGTTATAGCGTTTTAGAGAAATTGGTTAATTTTCTGAGCTGCCTGGGCGGCAGCGCACCCTTTGTAGTCCGGCGCGCCAGTGCGATTGATTTTCTGAGCTGCCTGGGCGGCAGCGCACTCGTAATGCATACGGTGCAGGCGGTCATAGTATTTCTGAGCTGCCTGGGCGGCAGCGCACTTCATGACCATTATGAGTGCCCACCCTTTCATTTTCTGAGCTGCCTGGGCGGCAGCGCACGTGCTTACTCGTGTTGATGTGTGTCGCAATATTTTCTGAGCTGCCTGGGCGGCAGCGCACGCCGTGGCTGACCCAAAAGGGCGTATCTCATGTTTCTGAGCTGCCTGGGCGGCAGCGCACGGCAGTTGGGCGGCGTTGAGATTCGCCGTGATTTTCTGAGCTGCCTGGGCGGCAGCGCACGTCTAATCCCTAGAAACGAGAAAACCCCGGATTTTCTGAGCTGCCTGGGCGGCAGCGCACTAAGCAGGCTGCTTATGCATAGCACCCTTTGTTTTCTGAGCTGCCTGGGCGGCAGCGCACTTTCCATGATTTTCTATCCTTAGGATGCTTGGTTTCTGAGCTGCCTGGGCGGCAGCGCACGGAGCGACACAGGCGCGGGTGCTCATCCGCCGTTTCTGAGCTGCCTGGGCGGCAGCGCACTGCATGCGTATTACCCAAGCCTTGAGGGCGAGTTTCTGAGCTGCCTGGGCGGCAGCGCACCTCACCAAACATATTGGCTTAGATTGGCCCCATTTCTGAGCTGCCTGGGCGGCAGCGCACATAGTTGCTTTGCGGGCTTGCTCGACGGTATCTTTCTGAGCTGCCTGGGCGGCAGCGCACGTTGGCGGTGAGTACGCCCAGGTGTTCGAGTTTTTCTGAGCTGCCTGGGCGGCAGCGCACATTCCTACTCTTATCCTAAGGCTTCCTCTTATTTTCTGAGCTGCCTGGGCGGCAGCGCACAATCGCGTCGATAACGTGGTGGCCACGGCGAATTTTCTGAGCTGCCTGGGCGGCAGCGCACTGGCACCCCACGCCGCTGCCGCTTAACCAGGTTTTCTGAGCTGCCTGGGCGGCAGCGCACTAAACGGGCACGCTTCAAAGTGAAAAAGCGCATTTCTGAGCTGCCTGGGCGGCAGCGCACCGCCGAGCTGCCTGGAAATTGCGTTTCATGCTTTTCTGAGCTGCCTGGGCGGCAGCGCACTGCGACGCTGAAGCTGTACGGCGCAAGAAAGTTTTCTGAGCTGCCTGGGCGGCAGCGCACCTGTGGGCGCGTTTCGAGCCGATCATGGGCAATTTCTGAGCTGCCTGGGCGGCAGCGCACTAGAGCATATCAAATTTAATCTGCTGATTGTTAAAGAGCTTTGGCCAAAAAAAGCGGTATCACCCTTTCTTGAGCGATACCGCTAAGCGATTGATTATTGGTGGTCAATTTTCACGTTAGAAAAAAGGGTCAAAACCACGGCACCGTAGCATTACTGCTTAAACCATAGTGGTTAAACGCACCCACCACCGAGCTTTCCTGTGGCTTGCTGTGCTCGATAAACAGGCTGAACCGCTGCTGGGTAGAACGGCTATTAATCTGCACAAAGGGCAGCTCTATACGCCGCGCGGCTACTTTGGCGTAAATTTTCCGCGCCTCTTCTTCTGAAATGCCATTCCGCTTGGCATAACGCTTGGCACGGCTTTCACTCCCGGTATTGAACTGCTTCCGTACGACATTAATATGCTGCGCATTCTTGGGAACAACGATCACCTCACTTACATGAGTATGATCACGCATGCCCGTTAGCCAGTCTGCATTCATTAGCTGCTGCAAACGCGTCTGGGTTCCATGCAGGCGCAGATGGTCACCCAACGTGCGAGCGCGAACACCATGTTTATGCCCTGGAAAACTGGCGCCTACGTCCGCAGCCTGTAAGTCGAACAGCGCCCGATGCAGCTTGTTGTAAAGCGCGCCCATCAGCATGGCTTCGGGAAAGTCGGGGTCGGGCCTGAGCCGGATATCAATATAATAATCCATGGCTTACCCCGCCTCGCCGAACACACCGCCACGGATCAGGGTTGCCATCACAAAGTGCTGGTTCTCCTTAGAAGGCACTTGGTCTTTGATCATCCAGTTATCCAGCAGTGAGTAGAAGTCAGCTTTCTGCTTGGGCTGGCGATACGCTTTGCCCTGGGTAGTCACCGAGCCATAAGGCTCGACAGCAATAGGCCCCAGATCTTCATCGTTCTCATTGGGGTACCAAGTGTCGATGGTACGGATGGCGTTACCCAGTTTCTGAGAGTGAATACCGGCAATCTCGCTGACGTGATACAGCGTCTTGCTCTTATCGCCCCGGCCCCGGTCAAGAATTAGCTCTTGAGAGGGGAACACCTCTTGTCCGCTACCCATGCGGACATAGGCCACCACTTCTAGCAGCAAGTGCTGCTCGCCCGCCAACGCGGAGTCGATGACACCCGCAAGTTCTTTAAGCTCGGCAGTATCCTCGAAGGCACGCAACGAAAGTGACAGTGCATCAAACGTCCACTCTTTGGTGGCTTTGCCTTGAGCCAACTGGCGAATACTGACTTCTACTTGCTCTGCGCCCATGCGGTTGCGCCACAGAAAGCGGCCATTGGCGAGGTTATTGGCGTAACGATGCGCCAGCTCGCCAAAGCCTTGCGCTTGCTTATACTCAGCGACGGCTTGTTCCAGCTTGGCTTGGTACTCAGCGTTATTACAGGCTGACGGTGTTCCAGCACCAGCCAGTACGCGCAGGGTGAAGCGGGCAACTAGGGTATCTGCATCGTGAGGCAGTGTGGCTACATCGACGGTTTGTAGATTGGGGTTTTCAATCTGCGCATCTAGTTTCGCGGGGTCTTGGTCTTTGGCTTTCAAGCGGTTGGAAATGGTGCCGCGCACCGATTTTTCGCGCACTTCAACCGGCTGCCACTGCTGTTCATCTTGCCGCTTATCCCAGTGGCTGGCGTATAGCAGCGCATCGGAAGGGTCGAGCTTGCGCTCAAAAGCGAGGACAGAAGCGGTTTTGAGGGTATCGTTTTTAGCCATGATAAAGCTCCTTGTTTACTGTGCTGAGGCGCGAAGGTAATAGTCGTTATTGAGACGGTAGAGGCCCGCTTCTTCGTCGTTATCAACGTACCAAAGCAGGTCTTCAGGTTGCTTCATGCGGTGCGGGCTAACCCATTCACCCATGGAGTAGAGGCTTTCGACAAAGCGGAACGGGGTCTTGGTATCACGGGCGTTGGCGACTTCACTTGGCTGAAAAAGATCTGAAATAGCGCCATAACCCACTGGAATGGGCACCAGCCAGCCGCGATAGGGCCGCTGCGTCTGCCAAACGGGCTTCTCGTTGGGTTCGCCTTCATTTTCTAACGTGCACACATGGTTAAGACGAGAGAGGTCTAACCACGCATCCAGCAAACTGGCGTCTGGATTTTGCTGTTGCAGTGTTTGAAGGTGCTCGGTGAGGTAATCATCCCGCAGGGTGAGGGCAAAGCCCGGCAGCCAGCGCCGCTTCAAGCGAGCGAACTGCTTGTAGCGTTCATCTTCTTTGTCATCAAGCGTGACCCATTGCGGGCGTTGTTTATGGCTTGGCACCGCACGGTTAGGGATGACACTGCCTCCGGCAATGCGCATGCCCGATACAATCTCTCCGATTTGTTTAGCGATATTCTCATGCTCGCTTTCTACAGCGCCGGTATCAATCGAGAAGATCAGCGTGATATCCAGATGGACGCGCCCTTCTTCTACAATCGCTGCCGTACCACCGGTTTTGTCCACTGGGTTGCGCGTCAGGTGAAAGCCACGGATGTAACCACCCTCAGTGGCCTGGGCTTCAAAGTCATGACAAATAACCCCAACACGGCCAAGTGCAACGGGAAGACTCGCCTCTGCTAACTTCCGTTCCAGAGCATGCATCAAACCTACAAATGCACTCATGGCAGGAAAGCCCCAGGTCATTGGGCTGGAAATCGCGTTGGCGTTTTGTACACGCAGACGCGGCAGAACTAGGAGGTTTTTTACTTCACTCATCGTCATCACCTCCTGGCAGGTTGGTTAAGTCTTCCGTTAGGCTTTCCATCCAGCGGCGATCACGATCCTGCAGGCGTTGATGGGTCGCATCTTTCGCGAGCGCTTTCTTCCAGTGGCGGAACTCCACATCACCCAAAGGCAGCTTTCCGCCTAACGCGGCATTGAGCCAGCTAGCAAAGCGGTGGCGAATATCGTCTGCCCACTCCACGCTGTTTCGCGCTTCACGAAAAGCGGTATCCTCTTCGGCGCGGCCAGGGTCTAGCCAATACATTTCTTCTACTGATAATTCGCACTTTTCATCGTCGCTCCAGCCCGCAGGCAGGCTATGCATCTGCATGGCAAACAGCGCCAACTCATCCATCAACATGGCGGTGTAGTCATCGCGCAGGTCGCGGGTGTGCATGTCTGACGTAGGGTTGGTTTCAAGAAACTGTTTGAGGTCTTTAACCAGCGAACGTACGTCTGAACGACTACCAAAGACGCCAGGGTGGGAGAAAACCGATGCGACTTTCAGCGGTGGGCGAATATCGCGCACATTCCAACTGGGTGGCATGGAAGCTAACAAATAGTTATTACCGCCCCGCTCGCTATTCAGCTGCGAGATATTTTGTGGCTTGGTACCACCCATTTTCTGGGCGGCCAAGTTGGGATAACTGTGCACCGATTGCTCAGCGTATTTGCCTTCCCGCTTGGCTTTACGTGCCTCTTTGGCCTCTTCGCTAAAACGGTCATGGTTAATGGTTTGAAAGACCCTGTGCGCCAGAGAAGTGGCGTAGAGCGGTGCTAGCAGATGAAAGTTCTCAGCGTCATTTTCTACGTCTGCGGCATCATCTCCCACCAGCCAGTAGAGCTGTTTGCCTCGGGTATGCGAGGCGTGCTCACCTCGCGGTTCGGTAATCGCCGCAAAGGCGCTGATCCACGCCTGAGCTTGCTCAGGATTATCGCTTAACGCTTTTGCCAGCTCAGTGTCATTTTCCAGCGCCCGCTCAAGTAGCGACTTTCCCTCAAATTGCAGCTTCAAGAACTTATAAACATCCAAGGCGGCAGCGTTCCCTACGACATCGCCCGCAAAATCAGCAGTTAGCGTGTGACTGCCAACAAGAGAATGGTTATTTAGCGATTCAGGTGGGGCGTAAAGATTGGAGCCTTTGGCATCCGGATGAATAGGTTTGAGGGAGTGGGTAACGACTTGTAGTTGACCAACGCGTCTTGCTGCATCGTTGATCCAGGTATCGAATTGGAACTGCTCAACCAGCGCTTGATATTTTGGATCATCAGGAGCTAGCTTTTCTGCCTTGGTATCAAAGCGCTCTTTTAAGAAGGCTTTAATCCCAGAGCGTATTTCTGGTGCTCTACTATTATCTGCCATACATTCTCCTTGTCGTTATCCCACCCTGCTGGCATAGAAATGATGATAAATCACAGCGACCATATCTTTAGTATTCTTTGGTCTGAAGAAGACCAACAATTTGTAGGTTTATGCTCAAAATTTCCAAGTCTCTCCTGGCTTGCTAATGACAACGCTGAAGCTCTTGCTGGCATACAAGCCCTGGTTTGCGAAACGCTCGCGGATATTAATGAACATGTTTAATGTCATTTGCTCCGCCAAAACCCCAACACCGGGTGATACCCCCACCGCTGGTTTCTAGCCGAGGCCGTCACCGTCCCAAAGGTTCGGGCGGCGCGATCTAGGGAGATATCCAGGTCTTCCGCCAAGTCAGCCAGTGCCGTTAAGTAGTCGCTTGCGCCCCAGGGTTGAATCCGCTCGCCCTGCTCTTTTGTTAGGTCTACCCGCACCAGCAGGCTCTCCTCCACCGGCACATAGAGCTTTTCACCGCGCCTTGCGCCATCGTCTACGCGGTGTAGCGTCCAGGTTTCACCGCCCTCATCGGGCAGCAGCGCTAGCGTTATTTCAGGTTCAAGCTGCTTACGAAACGGGTCACGTTGGATCAACACACCGGTTAAATGCAGCTGCGGCATCACATGCCAGCTATAGGCGCCTAAGGGCGGCGGCTTAGGTGTTTTGCCGATTCGTAGCTCTTTTTTGGTTAACGGCTCGGCGGGCTGCTCGATCATCAGTTGGTGTAGCCGCTCGTGCTCCAGGTCTACCAGGCTATCTTTGGCGTGCAGCGTTTCCCGCGCCAGCACACGGGGGCGTGCATCAATTACCTTGTACTCATCTTCCGTTAACAGCTCACTAAGCGAGTGGCTACTTAGCCGCCATTGAAGATCTGTTTCAAAGCCAGGTTTGTGGAAGGCAGGCTTTCCAGATTGCTCTAAATGTTTGAGGTTAGTATCGAGCAGCAAGATATTGGGCGATTCACAAACTTGCTCGCGGTGTCGGCGTACGCGGCCCGCCAGTTGGATAATCGAGCGCATAGAAGAAGGCTCCACTATGGCCCAATCATAGTCGTGGTCGCGGCCCACCTCCGTTACCGGCGAGCCAAGCACGATAAACAAGTGGTCGCTTTCTTCGCTGCTATCCAGCAGGCGGCGGATATCCGGCTGCTGGAAAACGCGATCAGGCTCCGCCCGTTGCAGTGTTCTATCTAACTGGCGCTCAATACCAGAGCGCATCACCAACGGGTGGCGGGAGTGGTAAACGCAGAGGTGAATGTGCACACCTTCCGGCGCGCCCTGCTGAAACAGCGCCCTGGCGACATCCACTAAGGGATCAATATTAGCCATGCGAACCAAGCCAAAGCTGACGCGTTTGCCCGAATGCGGGTCAACGGAGTGATGCTGCTGGTGGAGTGCTAGCGCATTCTCACGCAGTAGGGTCGCAATGGCTGGCCTTATCTCTTCAGGGCGTTTGCCCAGCGGCGGCAACGCTAAAATATCCGCGCGGCGGCGTACCGGGCTTTTGGCGAGGCGCTCTAACCGACGCTTGGCAAAGTCTTGATGCGCGGCCTTGAAAGTTTCGCTACTGGCACAGTTTTCATGCTGGCGGTCATGCTCGTCGAACCAGGCGCAGCAAATATCCACCGCCAAACCCGGTTCGCCCCGGTGGCGCTGAAAGGCTTCGCGACCGCTGCGATAGGCTTCATACAAACCCTCCACCAGCGCAGGCGGCAAGGTGGCCGATGAAAGTAGCACTCGTGAACCTAGCAGCCCCGCCCAATTGACGAGCCGGGTAAGCACCGGCAGGTCGTTGATATCGAAATCGTCGATTTCGTCGAGTACTAAATCGCTGCTCATCAGGCGCAGCATGGGCACGATCTGCCGCCCGCCGCGTGTGCTTTCCGTGGCGGGCACTAGATGGTCAACGGTACATACTAAAATGGGCGCGGCGATCAGCGCGCGAGTGCCTGGCTCATCGCTTAAACGGCGCAGTACCGGGTGGCTATCAAAATTGCCGTCAAACACCACGTGAGCATCTTCTTCGATCAGCGCCTGTTTAGATGCTGAGCCACTGGCTTCGGCTTCTTGCTCGTAGTGCTCAAACAGCGCTTTATTAGCACTGCCACCCACGCGCACGGCGAGTTCATCTTCACCCAAATGCAAACGGTCGCGAAGGGCTTGGCCAGTTTGCAGGGTTAGCGTGCGCAGCCCCAGCGCGATGCTAAAGCGCGCGCCCTGCTGGGGGTCGGCCAGGGCATACATAATGCGCCCATTGGCGAGGGTTTTACCGCAGCCGGTAGACGCCATATTAATGCCAAAAAAGCCTTGGCGCTGGCTGCGCTCCCTAAGCGATTGCGCTAGGTCGAAAGCTTTATCCTGCCAGCGAAAGCGTGGGTGGCTACTGCGTTTACGAAAGCCTTTATGGCGCGCTAAACGGGGTAAGTGGCTATCTACACTGGGTAGCGCACGGGCAACCGCTGCCGCGTGTTTTTCAACCCCTAAAATATGCTCATCCAACGGCTGATTGGGCTTGCCAGTTTTGCGCACGGTATTGGCAATTAACGGGTAGTTGGGCTCGCCGCGCACGCGATGCTGGAGGTCTTCTAGGCTTGAGTAGTGGTGGTCGGCCAGCATTAAGCTAAGCCGGGCTAAGTGCATAACGTAGCGGCTTTCCAGCCAGTGGCTACCAGTTTGCAGCCGTGCCTGTAACCGCGTGGCAAGCTTTGTGGCACGCTCACGCCAACGTGGCGTACTAACGGGCAACCCCCTTTTAAACTGCCAGTATGGCGCAATACGTTTAGGGTCTTGGGTCTCAGGAATCTCGTTCCACTCGGCATGAATAGAGGCAAACAGCGCACCTAGTTGCTCCGATTGAAGTGGCGTATTTCCTCTGCCCCAACGTCGTTCAGCCGCGCCATCGCGTTCCGGTGGCTTTAACGGTAACCGGTGGTGGCTAAGCACTAGCCAACCCAGCGCAGCCGCCAACGGGGGTAAACGGCTAAACACCGCAGAGGTGGGTGTATCTAGCCCGTCGCGCTCTAATCCCTCCAGCCAGTCTTGCTCTTGATAGTTACCTTCAGCCAGACGCGCCAACCAGGCAGCGTCGTCATCACTTCCCACAAATGCTTGGAACAGGCGGAGCGATATCCACTCATGACGGTATAAGTTGCGCCCATCTACTTTGCCTTTGAGCCGCTGCTGAAAGGCATCACAGGCTTTCCCAAGATCGTGCAGTAACGCGGCCAAGGCGGTGAGCAGAAGAATATCTTCACCGCTGTGCCAGTCATTTTCATCGCGGCGGCGCAAGATATCGCGGGCGGTGGTATTGGTCGGTACCGCACCATTGAGATTGAACTGGGCAGCATCCCCCACCACCCACATCAGCTCGCTGTGATCGTGGCCACGAATCCAGTGGCAGGCAACGGCAGTATTTTTACGGGCCGTCTTACGTAGTAGCTTACGCAGCGTATCCAGCCCGGCTTGGGTAATGGGCGTTTGCCACGTGCGGTCACCCCGGCGTTCGGCAAACTGGTCGAGGATGCGGCGTGTTTCTTTTAGGGCATTTTTATTGCACTGGGAAATTAGCAGCACGTTCATGAATCGCCGCTCCCCAGTTCTTGCCCCAGCGCCTGGGCGACTTCCTTGAGCGTATCAATCATAAAATCGAGGGATTCAGTGCGGGTTAAGCGCTCAATACAGGCTTGGCGGAACTCTTGCTCTTCATCGCCGCGCATGGCGGAAATAAATGCCTGGGGCAGGATGACGGCGTCTTTCACCAAGTCGGCTACATCAAACACCAAGCCGCCCCGGCGGGTTTTGCCATGAAGTACCGCCAATCCATGAGGAATGCCAAGTACCCAAGTGGCGGTGGCCGCCAATCCGTAAGCCAAATAGTTGCCGTGATCGAGAAAGCGGTTGGCGGGGTCGGTGCCTGTGCCACGCTTGGCTCGGGTGAAATCACCGTAGTCGACGGCATTCACAGCGAGTTTAAACAGCGTTTTAGTTAATCGCGCTTCTAAGGTGAGCAGATCGACAGTACTGGGGGCATGCTTGATCGCTTCGCGGTGATGGTTGAGCGCGCTGTGCAGGTGATCGGTTGAAATAGTAAAGCCTGCGTCTTTCATCACTCGGCTTGTCCACAGCGCTTCAATACGCGCAAGGCGCGCCTGCTGAAATGCGCGGGCGGCATCCAAGCGTTTGGCATCATCAAACCAGAAGCGTACCCAGTATTGCAGGTACTCCGTGGGCCGGTACTCGCTTTGTGGCGTCAGCCAGGCAACGTCCACATCCACTTCATTGGCAGCAAACAGCGGTGTGCCACCGCCTCCACAGAATCCGACTAACACACCCGCTTTGGCGAGTTCACGCATGGCGGCTTGGGTAATAGAGGTGCCTGTCCCCAGCAAAATCGAGGTGGTATTAGCGATGGGAATATTCCAGTAGCGGGATTTGCTGCCCTCATCGGTGACGTACTCCACTCGCCCACCGTTCACTAATACTCGGCAGTGCTGGAGGTAGTAGAGATTGGCACGCTTGGAATGCAGGATGGTTTTAAGATCAGAAGGCGAAAAGTCATCCATGGCAGCTCTCCTATTTTCTTACCCCCATCTAAGCACCCTTCGCTTTAAAACGCCATTGATCCTCATCACACTTTGCCCACTCGCTTTACACGCTCGTAGCGCTCCCCTGCCGTGCTACGCTTAACGCATTCATATCGATTACTTTGGGGCTCATCCATGCAGTTACGTCAACGTTTACGAGTGGGCTTAGCGGCGGGGGCGGCGCTGTTGGTGTCGCTGCCTGTTCAGGCACAAACCAGTGCGGATTGGGCGGCTTACGATGAGGTGTTTGAGCGTGGGGCGCAGCACGCGCAGTGGTGGGATGCGGGTTGGACGGGCATCTATGCCGCCAGCCTTGCGTATGATGCTTACCAGTCCAGTGAAGCCAGCGACCCGGACGACCGTTTTGATGCCCGCGTTGGGGTCGTGAAATCGGCGTTAGCCCTAGGCGGTATGCTGACTGACCGCCAGCCGCATCAGGCGGCGCTGGTAGAGTACGAGCGCCTTAAAGCGCAGGGCGAATTAAGCGGCGTGCAAGCCTTGGGGTTGCAGCTGGCCCAGGCAGAACGCGAGCGCCGGGGATGGGAAGCGCGGGTCAGCTCGCTGGTGGTGAATACGGTGGCAGGCGCGGTGATTGCGGCTGACGGGCGCGAGCGCGATGGTGCCGTCAACTTTGCGACGGGCATGCTGATTAATGAACTGCAAATTTGGACGCAGCCCAACCAAGCCTCCAGCGCGATCAACCGCTTTCAGCCCGCCCGCGTTTCGTTTGGCCCTCTCACGCTGGAAGGTGAATACGCGCTGATGGTGTCGCCCCAACAGATTGGGGCTACCTGGCGCTATTAAATCGTCCTTACCTCCGCCATTTGCCTACCCCTCACCGTGCCCGCTGTTGTTAGCCCTTTAGTCATTAACCACTACGGGGCACTTTTTACGTGGTTCAAAGATTAGCGCGCTTACCGTTGTCAGCGCGCTGTGAGCGCGTAAAATATCCGCCACTTTTTTTGGTTTCATCAAATGTTATGTTATAACTTATTTATTCGTTAGCGAGGTCGCTCGATGAGTGAGCATATGCATCGCCATAACAAGGAAGGTCCTTGTCATTTTTCGTTGATGTCGCTGTCGGCCACTAAGCGGCTGGGCTTTGTTGCGCTGCCATTGCTGGCCCTGTGGGGGCTAGTGGTGTGGGCAGGCGGGTGGCCGCTATGAGCGAGCGTTCCTCTTCGCGCTTGCAGCTGCACGACCTGCACTTGGCCCAGGGCCGCCGCACGGTGCTAGAGCATGTGGATGGCGATATTAAACCCGGCGCGATTACCGCGCTCATTGGTGCGAACGGTGCCGGTAAAAGCACGCTGATTCAGGCCATTATGGGTGAACTGCGGCCCATTAGCGGCAAGGTGGTATGTACGGTGGATAAAGCCCGCCGTGCCTGGCTGCCCCAGCAGCTGGCGTTAGACCTCACCTTCCCCATGAGCGTGGAAGAGCTGGTCATGACCGGCAGTTGGCCAAGCCACGGGGCGATGAAAGGCTACTGTGCCGCCCATTACCGTAAAGGCCGCGAGATTATGGCGCGCCTGGGGATTTCGCACTTGGCTCACCGCCCGCTGGGCGAGCTTTCCGGCGGCCAGCGCCAGCGGGCGCTGATTGGCCGCACGCTGATGCAGGAAGCGGAGCTGCTGCTGCTAGACGAGCCGTTTGCCAATGTAGATAGCGATACGGTCGATATTTTGATTCGCATTTTGCGCCAGATGGCCGACGAGGGCGTCACGATCATTATTGTGTTGCACGATATGGACCACCTGCGCCGCTTGGCGGATGAGGTGTTGATGCTTAATGGCGGCCATGGCCGCTGGGTCGCTCCCAGCGCGCTTAACCACCAGCATGCCCCGGCCCAAGTGGTGCCGTTTACCTTAGGAGGCCGTCATGCTGGCACTGCTTGATGCATGGTTCATTGCACCGTTTGATTACGGCTTTATGCGCCGTGCCGTGGTTGGCGGGCTTGCCCTTTCACTGGCCGCCCCGCCGCTGGGAGTGTTTTTGGTGCTGCGCGGCATGAGCCTGATTGGCGATGCCATGGCCCATGCCATTTTACCTGGCGTGGCACTGGGCTTTTTGCTGGCGGGATTTTCGCTGCCGGTGATGAGCGTGGGCGGCGTGCTGTTTGGGGTATTAGTGGCGCTACTGGCAGGGGCGGTCTCGAAAATGGGCGGCCAGCGGGAAGATGCGGCCATGGCGAGCTTTTTTATTATTTCGTTGGCCGCCGGGGTCATGCTGATTTCCATGGGGGGCAGCAGCGTGGATTTAACCCACGTGCTGTTCGGCTCCATTTTGGCGATTAACTCCACGGCGCTGCTGCTGATCGCCTCAATCAGTACGCTCATTGTGATCACCCTGGCGATTATCTTCCGCGCCCTGGTGGTGGAGTGTTTAGATCCGCTGTTTTTACGCGGCCAAAGTAGTCGCAGCGGTTGGGTACATAGCGTCTTTTTAGGGCTGCTGGTACTGAACTTAACGGCGGGCTTCCAAACCCTGGGCACGCTGATGGCCGTTGGCTTAATGATGCTGCCCGCTACGGCAGCACGGTTTTGGAGCAAGCGGTTAGAAGGCTTGATCGGTATTGCCGTGGTGTTAGCAATGCTGGCCAGCACCGGCGGGCTGCTGCTGTCGTTTCATTTGGACACGCCCTCAGGCCCCAGCATTATTTTGCTGGCCGGGGTGGCGTATTTACTCTCGGCGCTGTTTGGCCGTTACCACAGCTTGGCCGCCAAGCTGCGACGCAAAACCACGCCTTTGGCGCTGGAACAGTCGCACTAGCGGGTTGATGTTCATACGGTTATTTCTTAAATCAGGAGCATGTTATGTCGCTTTTCTCTTCATCGCGTTGGCTGGTGGGCGTTTCGGCCATGTTGGCACTGCCTGCCGCCATGGCCAACGAACGGGTGCAGGTCGTCACCAGTTTCTCCATTTTGGCGGACATGGTGGAAAACGTCGGTGGAGAGCATGTGGAGGTCAGCTCGCTGGTGGGCCCCGATGGCGATGCCCACGTTTATTCCCCCAGCCCAGGCGATGCCCGTGCGCTAGCCGGTGCCGACTTGGTGGTCTTCAACGGCTTGCTGTTTGAGGGCTGGATGGAGCGCCTGATTGACTCAAGCGACTATAGCGGCCCGATGGTCACCGCCACCGACGGCATTGCTCCGCGGGCGTTTGCGGCCCATAACCATGATGACCATGGGCACGAAGCGCATGAGCATGAGCATGAGCATGAGCATGAGCATGAGCATGAGCATGAGCATGAGCATCATGATCATGACGATCACGGGCATGACGAAGAAGAGCACGCCCATAATGACCATAGTGGCCACGAACATGGGGACGAAGATCCTCACGCTTGGCAGGACCTGCAGCAGGCCAAGGTTTACGTCGCCAATATTCGTGATGGCTTGATCGAGGCGGATAGCGCCAATGCGCAGAGCTACCAAGCCAACGCCGAACGCTACCTGGCAGAGCTGGATAGCGTTGATGCCGAGATTCGTGAACTGCTCAGCGAGATTCCTGCGTCGGCCAGTGTGATCACCGGGCACGACTCGTTTGGCTACTTCTCAAGCGCTTACGGCGTGAACTTCCTCTCACCGGTCGGGCTCTCTACCGAAGCCGACCCCAGCGGCGCTAGCATGGCGGCCCTGGTGGATGTGATTGAGCAGGAGAACGTGCAGGCGCTGTTTCACGAGAACATGACCAACCAAGCGATCATTACGCAGCTGGCAGAAGAAACCGGCCTGCCCATCGCAGGCACGCTTTACGCGGATGCGCTAGCCAGTGAAGGCGACGCCAGTACCTACCTTGGCATGATGCGCCACAATGCGCAGGTGCTGCACGACGCCCTGGCAGCACCGGGCCATGACGATCATGGTCATGACGACCACGACCACGACCACGACCACGACCACGACGATCATGGTCATAGCCACTGATCCATACCGTGAAGCGCAAAATACCGCCGAAAGGCGGTATTTTTTTGCATTGCATTTTGCTCGGTGGATGGGGAGACTTGCACCACCGATTGTCGTTAACGTTGTTTAAACCACTGCAAAGAGCCACTACCATGCGCCTAAACGCCGATTTTAGCCACTTTGCCTGTGTCACACCGGAGCAGTATCGCTGGGTTGCCTCGCCTAGCGCAGGTGTGGAACGAATGATGCTAGACCGCATCGGCGATGAGGTAGCCCGCGCCACGAGCCTGGTGCGCTACGCGCCCAATAGCCAGTTCAGCCGCCATACTCACGACGGCGGTGAAGAAATTCTCGTGCTAGAAGGCGTGTTTGCGGATGAACATGGCCGCTACCCGGCGGGCAGCTACCTGCGCAACCCCATCGGTACCGGCCATACGCCGCAAATTGGCGAAGAGGGCGCGTTGATCCTGGTAAAGCTGCATCAGTTTGATGAGAACGACCTGCTTCAGCTTGCCATTCCCGCCCACCGCTTGCCCTGGCAACCCGACCGCAGGCCCGGCATTACGTATAAAATGCTGCACACCTATCAAAATGAGCGGGTCAGCCTGGAGCGTTGGGAGAGCGATATCACTATCGACTACCCTTCACTGCCGGGTGGATTAGAACTGCTGGTGCTGGAAGGCTCGCTGTGCGATGCAAGCTGCGAGTATCCGGAAGGCAGCTGGTGCCGCTACCCACCCGGCGCGACCCCGCAACTTCGTGCAGGTCAGCAGGGGGTTATGATGTACGTGAAGCGTGGGCATCTTTCCGACGCCCTCTCCCACGCTAACGCGCCAAGCTAATAAACGGCAGCAAAGTGAGCAGTGCAATCAACACCACCGCCACTATAACGAGCGTGACCTGAAACGGATGCGCTAATAAGCGCCGCCATAGCGTGGGCGCTTCATTACGCGCCAGCGCTTCTTCATGGGCTTTTCGGGCGTTGGCTTGGCGCTCACTCTGGTACTCGGCCAGCACGTGCTCTGCTTGTTCGCGCTGGGCGGGGTTGCGCAGCCAAATGGCATCGACCCCCAGGCGGAAAAACCCCGCCTGGGTTTCGTACACATCAAAGCCATGCTCATCCAGCAGTTGGCGAACTTCCATGGCTTCTTCATCGGTGACATGTCGCAACCGAAACAGCAAGTGGGCCATATTAGTCGCCCATCGCTGCCATGCGGTCCGCTTGAATCACTTCGATCCAGTAGCCATCGGCATCTTTCACGAAGATGACGTCTTTCATTTTGCCTTGGTCGGCACGTTTAACGAAGGTGACGTCGTGCTCATCGAACCACGCTTGGGCGGCTTCTAAGTCCGGCACACTAAAGCAGATATGCCCGAAGCCTTGCGGCTCTGCGTTGCCATCGTGGTAGGCAAAGTCCTGCTCGTTTTCGGTGCCCCAGTTGTGGGTCAGCTCTAGCAGGCCCTTCTGGCTGAAGGTCCAGGCGGTACGGGCCTGGGTCTCTTCAGGCACGCTGTCGTTGGCTTCTACGTTGGCGAGGAAATAGAGCGAGAACTGCATCTCTTCGAAGTCCAGCCGCCGCAGCACCTGCATGCCGAACACTTTGGAGTAGAAGGCCAGCGCACGCTCGGGGTCTTTGACCCGCAGCATGGTGTGATTTAAACGAAAGCCCTCGGTTTGGGGGGCTGCCGGGACGACACCTGGGTGCTGTTCACCTTGATACGACATACAACTCTCCTCTTCGGTTTGGGCCATCATCCAAGCAGCGCGGCCATTGCGCAAATTCTTTGACGAACGTATTACTTTGTACAAGGCTTAGACTTTTAACATCGCCCGCCTTCTCGCACAGGCTCACTGTATGCTGATGGCACGGCTTATTTCCCCTGTTATGAGGGCGCGGAATGGAGAATTCCAGCCCTTTTCCCAAGGAGCCTTTATGTCCCGTGATCGAAATGTGCTGGGTGAACCGTTAACACCCTGCTGCCACGACCCTAAAACCGGATTCTACCGCGATGGGTTTTGTCGCGTTGGCCCTGATGATGTGGGCATCCATTCGGTATGCGCCATGGTCACCGAGGAGTTTCTCGCTTTCTCCAAAGCCCAGGGGAACGACTTAGTGACTCCGCGACCAGCGTGTGGCTTTCCTGGCCTGAAGCCTGGCGACCGCTGGTGCTTGTGCGCGCACCGCTGGGCCGAAGCCGCTCAGGTAGGCTTGGCACCGCCCGTGATTCTTTCAGGCACCAATGAGCGCACTCTAGAGATTATCCCGCTGATTAAATTGCAGCAGCATGCGCTGGATGCCGTGCATTAACGAACATAATAGGGTTTATGCGCCTTATCATTGGAAAATCGTCACTGGAAAATCTATGCAACCCTTCTACACTTCTCTTTCAACATCTTTACATATTGACTAGTGATGCCTCGCTGATGGCGTCCTGCAGGAGTGCGTCATGACCGCAATCGATATGACCCTTGGCGACCGCCTTACGCTAAAGCAGTTAGCCTATGCCATTCAAAACGGCTTTTCGCCAATTGTTGAAGTGGAGTCCATGGATGGGATCTACAAGGTGCGCTTTCATCATGCCAATGGGGTATCGGATCTGAGCGATACCCACGGACGCGTGAGTACGTTTCTGGGCACCGGAGAAATTCGCGACACGCTGGGCCAGCTCGGCTTGACCCATGGCGTACTGACCTTCTCAGACCAGTGCGGCGATGAAATGATCGGCGTTTCCGGCCGCGCCATCACGCCAGATGAAATGCTCACCTACGGCACCCGCATCGCCTTTCGTTAAGTCTTGCCCGCCAGGGGTTTACAGCCCAGCCCAAGGCTAGGATAGTAGCCACCAACGACAGGGGCGCCGCACGGCGGCTGAGAAGCACCCTTTGAACCTGAACCGGATAACGCCGGCGTAGGGAGTCGTGGTGCTTTCCACCACCTCCTTTGCCGGGAGGATGCTATGACCCACCCACCGCTTGGCGACATGCTCGCCACGTTGCGCGAGACCACCCCGCTCGTTCACTGCATGACCAACTATGTCGCGATGAACAGCACGGCTAACCTATTGTTGGCTATCGGGGCATCGCCCGCCATGCTACACGCCCCGGAAGAAGTGGCTGAATTCACCGTCATCGCAGGTGCGCTCTCGATCAATATTGGTACGATCTCTTCCTCTTGGGCAGCGTCGATGGCGCTTGCCGCGCGCGCAGCAAACGAGGCAGGCACGCCTTGGGTATTAGATCCCGTCGCCGTTGGGGCAACGGCCTTTCGTCAGCAGGTGTGTACTGAACTACTGGCCCACCAGCCGACGGTTATTCGTGCCAACGCATCGGAAGTCATGGCGCTTACCGGCCTTACCAGCCAAGGGCGTGGTGTCGACGCGACGACAACGACAGAGGATGCCGCCCAAGCCGCCATTGGTTTAGCCCAGCAGCAGCGCTGCATCGTCGCGATGACCGGAGAAACCGACTTCATTACCGATGGCACCCACCATTACCGCTTAACGGGCGGGCATTCCATGATGCCCCGCGTGACCACTCTGGGCTGCGGGTTAAGCGCTCTGGTGGCTGGGTTTGTGGCCGCTAACCGCGAAGACCCACTGACGGCCACGCTGGCGGCGTTGGCATGCTTCAGCATTGCAGGCAGCCGTGCAGGGCAGCAGGCCAGCGGGCCGGGCAGCTTTCAAGTGGCGCTCCTGGACGCACTGTATTCCCTCACGCCGGATGACCTCTCTTCCCTTAGCCAACTGGAGGCACTGCATGCGGTGTGATCTTTCGCTCTATTTAGTCACCGATGCGGCCCTGTGTGCAAAAGCAGGCCTGGAAGCCACGGTGGAGGCCGCCGTGAAAGGGGGCGTCACCCTGGTGCAACTGCGCGACAAACACGCCAGCGACGAGTCGATGATCGCCCAGGCGCAGCGGCTTAAAGCGCTACTGGCAGGCACTGGGGTGCCGTTAATCATTAACGACCGGCTCAACGTCGCCGTGGCTAGCCAGGCCGATGGCCTGCACGTTGGTCAGAGCGATACCGCCGTTTTGGAGGCGCGCCAAGCGCTGGGGCCACAGGCCATCATAGGGCTATCGATTAATACGCTGGAGCAGCTGCACAACGCCCCCGTGGCGCTGCTAGATTACGTGGGTTTGGGGCCGGTGTTTGCGACCGTCAGTAAGCAAGACCACGCCCAGCCGATTGGTTTTGATGGCTTAGCGACGCTGGCCAGCGCCTGCCCCCTGCCGAGCGTGGCGATTGGCGGTTTGAAAGCACAGCATGCCACCCAAGTGAGGGCCGCGGGGGCCAACGGCCTTGCGGTGATCTCCGCCATTTGCGGCCAGCCCGACCCCTACCAGGCAGCGCTGGCGTTTCGCGCCCCATGATTCAGCTCGACCAGCTAGCGGCCTTCGTCAAAGTCGCAGAGCTTGGCAGCTACACCCGCGCCGCGGAGACGCTAGATCTCTCGCGCACGCGGGTGTCGCGGCAGGTAATGGCGCTAGAGGAAGCGCTGGGCGCGCGCTTGATTCAGCGCACCACACGGCGGCTGCACCTCACCGAAGCGGGCGAGCGCTACTTGGCCCGCGCTCAGGCCATACTACTCGCTTTGGATGAGGCCGCGGCCGATGTCGGCAGCGGCACCCGCACCGTCAGCGGGCGACTGCGTATCAACGGGCCAATGAGCTTCGGCACCCGCTATTTGGCTCCTCAAGTCGCTGCGTTTATGCAGGCCCACCCCGCCTTAGAGGTGCGGTTAGACCTTAACGATCGCCGCGTGGACCTGTTAGAGGAAGGCTACGACCTGGCCATTCGTATTGGCAGCCTGCCCGACTCAAGCCTGATTGCCAAACGCCTCACCCGCTGCCAGTTAGTGTTTTGCGCTTCAACCGAGTATCTCACCCAATACGGCACGCCAGCGTGCATTGAAGACCTTGCCCAGCACCGCTGCCTGCGTTATCGCAGTGGGCAAACGAGCGGCGACTGGCGGCTTGGCAACCAGCTGTTTAACGTGGCAGGGCCGCTTGAGAGCAATAACGGTGACATGCTGACCCACGCAGCCGAAGCGGGGCTGGGTATTGCGCAGCAGCCCAGTTTCTTGGTAACCGAAAGCATTGCCTGCGGGCGTTTAGTGCCTATTTTGACGCACCTGCCTTCCACGCTGCTGGATATTCATGCGCTCTACCCTGCCAGGCGCTTTCTACCAGCCAACGTGGTGCGCTTTATTGATCAACTAGCAGATGCGTGGGGCGACCCACCGGTGTGGGAGCAGGAACTGGGATTGTCGCGAAAAACGCAACAGTGAAGTGCGACACCGCTGGATTATCTTATGTGCCCGCCGTCGTAGAGTAGCCTCATCGCATCCACAAGGATGCTCACTACCACGAGAGAGCGCTATGACCACTTTATCCGTCACACCCGCATCAGCTTCTACACTGAACCTTCACGCCACTGCGCTACTGCGTATTAGCCTAGGGGTCATGGCACTGGCCCACGGCTTGCTGAAAGTGTTCGTTTTTACTCTTCCCGGCACGGTGGGCTATTTTGAGTCTTTGGGGCTACCTGGGTTTGTGGCCTACTTAACCATTGCAGCCGAAGTAGGCGGTGGCTTAGCGCTACTGTTCGGTGTTTATACTCGCTGGGTCAGCCTGGCGTTGGTGCCCGTGCTGTTAGGGGCCGCCTGGGTTCATTTAGGTAACGGCTGGATGTTCTCGAATGCGGGCGGTGGCTGGGAGTTCCCGGTATTTTGGGCAGTGGCGCTGCTGGTTCAGGCTGGCTTAGGGAGCGGTAGCCTCGTGATTAACCGCCGCTGGGCATAACGGTCATCGCGTTTCACTTCATCACCCGCTAAGGCGACAGCGTTAGCGGGTATTTGCCGAGGGTCTTCTCATGTTACCCAGTCTGTTTATTTCCCACGGTTCCCCCATGCTGGCGCTCACGCCGACACCCGCTCATCACTTTTTACGGGAGCTAGGCAGCGCCCTGCGCCCTAAGGCGGTGGTGGTGGTCTCTGCTCACTGGGAAACGCAGCATTTACAGGTCAGCAGCAGCGTACAGCCCGCCACAATTCACGATTTTGGCGGCTTTCCTGATGCCCTGTTTGCCCTTCAATATCCCGCCCCCGGCGATCCTGAGTTGGCCATACGGCTAGCCACGCTACTGGGTGCAACGCCGGTGGAGCGTGGAATGGATCACGGTACCTGGGTGCCGCTCTCCTTGATGTACCCCAATGCTGACGTGCCGGTGGTGTCTTTGTCGCTTCCCAGCCGTTGGAGCAATACCGCGCTGATGCAGTTGGGCGAGCAGCTGGCGACTCTGCGCCAAGAGGGCATTTTGGTGATAGGGTCAGGCAGCTTGACCCATAATCTGTATGAGCTTCAGCCGCGGGATAGCGAAATGCCAGAGTGGGTGGATCGCTTTGCCGAGTGGGTACATGCCAAGCTGGTGGCAGGGGATCGTGATGCCCTGAACCATTGGCAAGACGCTCCAGAAGCCAAGCGCAATCACCCTACTCCAGAGCACTTCCAGCCGCTGTTAGTGGCGTTAGGGGCCGGCACTACCGCTACACGACAGCACCACAGCGTAGAGCACGGCGTACTCGCCATGGATGTGTATCAGTTTGCCTAACGGCGCGCGCCCTCGCTTAAGCCGTGGGGCGACGTTTCAGCGTGGTGCGCCGGTCATGATAGGCAATCGCCAACCCGCTCAGCATAATCAGCGCACTGCCCACCCATACCCACAGATCAGGCAACTCCCCCCAGAACCACCAGCCTAGCAGCACGGCCCAGAGCATGGCGGTGTAATCAAACGGTGCGGCAATCGCTGCCGGAGCGTGACGAAAGGCCAGCGTAATAAACGCCGTGGCCCCCACACCCAAGACGCCAGACACGACAAACCCCAGCCAATGCCAGGGCTGTGGCGTTTGCCATACCCAAGGCAAACTGATGGCGGTAATAACGAGCGGCACAATGGTCATGTAGAACACCATGGCCCAAAGATGCTCGTTGGCACCGTAGCGGCGGGCGGTCACCATCATCAGGGCATAGAAAACCGCCGCAGCCAGCACAATCATCGCCCCTAATTGAAACGCATCACCACCCGGGCGGACAACAATCAGCACACCCACAAACCCCACGAGAGAGGCCACCAGTACCGGTGGGTCAATACGCTCACCCAGCAGCGGCACGGAAAGCAGCGTGACAAATAGCGGTGCCACAAACGCAATCGCAGTGGCTTCGGCCAGCGGCAGCAGGGTTAGTCCCCACACAAAGCACACCATCGTGGCGGTGTAGATCAGCCCACGCAGCAGATGGACACCTGGGCGTTTGGTGCGTAGCTTGCGCAGCCCGCCGCTAAAATAGGCCAGCAGGGCAATCAGCGGCAGCGATACCAGCGTGCGAAAGAAAATAATCTGAAGTGGCGAATGCACCGCTCCTAACCACTTCGATACCGCATCACCTAGCGCTAAAAACAGCACGCCTAAGCACATGCAAAGGATGCCTTTGAGAGAGGGCGTCATGAACATGCTCCTTGTATTGCTCTTATTATGATTCTGCTCAGTGGTCATCGACCTACAATAAAAAACCCCGCCAACGAGCCATTGGCGGGGCGGGGACCGCACATAAGGTTAGAGGCTAGCGTTGACGACCATGCAGTCCATACCTTGCGCCTGAAGCGTTTGGCAGGCTTGGCGTGCCTGGGATTCATTCAGGGAGACGACACGTGCGCGAAATACTGGGGTTTGCCCTTGATACTGATCAATCGCGACCTGCCCACCTACGCTGCTGGGCAAGCGCTGAACGGCCTGCCGGGCAAGCTGCTCTGCTTGCGACGCTTGGCTAAACGCCCCCACTTGAATCCCCCAGCCACCGGGTGCCGCCTGACCAGAAGTAGACGCTGTTGCTAAGACGCGCTCCTGCTCAATAAATGCCTGCAGCGGATCTTGCGAAGCGGTCACCGGCCTTTCTTCCCGCGCCTGCTGCGCCTGAATCAGTTGGGTTTCTACGGCTTGTGCTGACGGACTTGAGGACGTTATAGGTGACAGCGAGGTGGCTGACACATTGGCCACCATCGGCTGCGTTGCCGGTCGTGCCGCTGGGGGCTGGGAAGGTGGTTGCGAAAGCGGCTGAGCGGGCCCTGCAAAGCCCATAAACTCATTGGAGAAACTGGTGCTAGCAAGCCAGGAGCGTTGGTCACGTAGCGATGCCCGCATAAAGCTGCGATCTAGCAGATCTGCCATATGGGTATCGCGGGACGATGAGCTGAACCCCCCCATCACCACCGCCACCATGCGGCGGCCATTGTGGACGGCGGTCGTCGCCACGTTAAAACCCGAGGCACGAATAAAGCCAGTTTTTAGACCATCCGCGCCTGGGTAATCACGTACTAAGCGGTTGTGACTGGTGTGACGAGTGCCCCGGTAAGTAAACTCCTGCAAACCAAAATAGTGGTAGTACTGGGGAAAATCCTGCATCACACGCACCGAGAGCGTCAGCATATCCCGCGCGGTGGTCATTTGCTGGTCGTCTGGTAACCCTGAGGCATTGCGGAATGTAGTGGCATTCATACCCAGCTCGCGGGCTTTCGCCGTCATCACGTTGGCGAAGCGCTGCTCGCTGCCACCCAACGCTTCCGCGACTACCACCGCCACGTCATTGGCGGAACGCACTGCCAAAGCACGAATAGCGGTATCAACGGGGATAGAGCTGCCCGCTGAGAGCCAAAGCTTAGTGGCCGGCATCGCCGCCGCCTGAGCGGAAACAGGGAGCGCCTGATTCAAACTCAGCGTGCCATTCTCCAACGCTTCAAACGTCAGATATAGCGTCATCATTTTGGTTAACGAGGCGGGATAGCGCGGCTCATCAACATTTTCAGCGTACAGCACTTCACCGTTTTCAAGGTCGACGACGATGCCTGCATAACGCGGATTCGCATGGGCGCTCGTGCTTCCAATGAACGTCACAACGAGCATTACTAACCACCATTGCCATACCCAAGGCGCTGCGCCTATTCCCCGTGTTGTTGCCATACCGACCCCTTGCTCATTGATCACACCGCCTGTCACGTTGCCGCTCTCCACGGCTGCTGCTTTAGCCTAGCACGCCTACTACAGAAATTGAGCCACTCTTAGTTGAATGAGCTGAATCGACACAATAAGCCTTAGCATTGCCAACGTATAGCCATAAAAAAACCGACCCAAAGGGTCGGTTTTCATTGTGCCTGAAAGAAGGAGTAATACTTACTCAGCTACTGCTTCTTCTTCAGCTACCGGACGGTCTACTAGCTCAACGTACGCCATAGGCGCGTTGTCGCCGGTGCGGAAACCGCACTTGAGAATACGGATGTAGCCACCCGGACGCTCGGCGTAACGCGGACCCAGCTCGTTGAACAGTTTGCCGACGGCTTCTTTGGAGCGCGTGCGGGCAAACGCCAAACGGCGGTTTGCAACGCTATCCTGCTTAGCCAGGGTGATCAGCGGCTCGATAACGCGACGCAGTTCCTTGGCTTTCGGCAGGGTTGTCTTGATAACTTCATGTTCGACCAGCGAGACAGACATGTTTTTAAACATGGCCTGACGGTGCGAGCTGGTACGATTCAGATGACGACCACTCTTACGATGACGCATGGTTGTGATTCCTTACCAAACTGGGACTCAAGTCGACACTCACGCGGAGGCCTTGTCGTCCTTCAGGCTAGCGGGTGGCCAATTTTCCAGCCGCATACCGAGGGACAAGCCACGCGCCGCCAATACATCTTTGATTTCATTCAAAGACTTTTTACCGAGGTTCGGGGTCTTCAACAGCTCAACTTCTGTGCGCTGAATCAGATCACCGATGTAGTAAATATTCTCGGCTTTTAGGCAGTTCGCGCTGCGTACGGTCAACTCAAGATCGTCTACGGGGCGCAATAGGATAGGATCGACATGATCCTCTTCCTCTTCGACTTCCTGCTCTTTGTCAGCTTCCAGGTCGACGAAGGCGGCCAGCTGCTCTTGCAGAATGGTCGCACTGCGACGGATAGCCTCTTCCGGATCCAGGGTACCGTCAGTTTCCAGGTCGATAATTAGCTTATCGAGGTCGGTACGCTGCTCAACACGAGCGGCTTCGACCGAGTAGGAAACACGGCGAACAGGGCTGAAGGTGGCATCCAGCTGCAGGCGGCCAATAGCACGGGTCTCTTCATCAGAGCCACGAGCGTCAGCCGGTTCGTAACCACGACCCAGCGCTACCTTAAGCTGAATTTTCAGCTCGGCACCTTCATTGACATGTGCAATGACGTGGTCCGGGTTGACGATTTCGACGCTATGATCAAGCGCAATGTCGCCAGCGGTGACGACGGCTGGGCCCTGCTTGTTCAGCGAGAGCACCGCCTCATCGCGGCTGTGCATCTTGATCGCAACATCTTTCAAGTTCAGGAGGATTTCGATGACATCTTCCTGCACCCCTTCGAGTGCACTGTATTCGTGCTCTACACCGGCAATTTCAGCCTCTACCACGGCAGCGCCGGGCATGGATGAAAGCAGAATGCGACGAAGTGCATTCCCCAGGGTGTGGCCAAAGCCGCGCTCGAACGGTTCGAGGACGATCTTGGCATGATGTGCGCTGATTTCTTCGACCTTGATGTCGCGAGGACGAAGAAACTCTGTCACTGAACGCTGCATATGAACACCTTTCAGGCTGCCAAACGGATACTGAGTACTCTAAAGCACGATACTCAAGAGCATCTGGGCGGTTAGCTTTGCTATCCCGCCCAGGCCTCAAGAAGCAGAAACGTACATCAAACTGCTTACTTGGAGTACAGCTCGACGATCAGGTTTTCGTTGATGTCGGCAGTCAGGTCACCGCGTTCAGGCAGAGCCTTGAAAGTGCCTTCCATCTTCTTGGCGTCGATTTCGATCCAAACGATATCGCCACGGTTGGCAGCAATGCTCAACGCGCTTTGAATACGAGCTTGGTTCTTCGCCTTTTCGCGAACAGATACCACGTCACCCGGCTTCACTTGGTAGGAAGCTACGTTAACGGTGCGGCCGTTCACGGAAATCGCCTTGTGGCTGACCAGCTGACGCGCTTCAGAGCGAGTCGAGCCGAAGCCCATACGGTAGACGACGTTATCCAGTCGGGATTCAAGCAGCTGCAACAATACCTCACCCGTCGCGCCTTTCAGGCGAGCGGCTTCTTTGTAGTAGTTGCGGAACTGCTTTTCGAGTACGCCATACATACGACGTACTTTTTGCTTCTCACGAAGCTGCAAGCCGTAGTCGGAAAGACGCTGACGACGCTGGCCGTGTACACCCGGGATTTGCTCGGATTTACACTTTTTCTCGAAGGGAGTCACACCACTCTTCAGGAAGAGGTCGGTGCCTTCACGACGAGACAGTTTGCACTTCGGTCCAATATAACGAGCCATGAATCTGTCTCCTTAAACGCGGCGTTTCTTCGGCGGACGGCAGCCATTATGGGGAATGGGCGTCGCGTCTACGATGCTTTGCACGCGGAAGCCGGCGGCATTCAGTGCGCGCACGGCGGACTCACGACCGGGACCTGGGCCTTTGACCAGTACGTCTACGTTTTTCACACCATACTCGGCTGCAGCAGTCGCTGCACGTTCACTTGCTACTTGAGCAGCGAACGGGGTGCTCTTGCGAGAACCACGAAAACCCGAACCACCGGCTGTTGCCCAAGAAAGAGCATTGCCCTGGCGGTCTGTGATCGTCACGATCGTGTTGTTAAAAGAGGCATGGATGTGCGCTACGGCGTCCACTACCTGCTTTTTAACCTTTTTACGGTTACTACGCGGGTTAGCCATGTTGATGTCTATTCCTGTCTTAACGTCAGCTCTCTATTAAAGAACCTGCGTGTTATTTGCGGATCGGCTTACGCGGGCCCTTACGGGTACGCGCGTTAGTCTTAGTCCGCTGACCACGCAGCGGAAGACTACGACGATGACGCAGACCACGGTAGCAGCCTAAGTCCATGAGACGCTTAATGTTCAGCGTAACATCACGACGAAGGTCGCCTTCTACGGTGTACTTACCAACTTCAGAACGCAGGGTATCCAGCTCTTCGCCAGACAGATCCTGGATCTTGGTAGTCAGCTCGATACCGGCAGCAGCACAGATGTGCTGAGCGCGGGTACGGCCAATCCCGAAGATATAGGTCAGCGAGATCGCCGCATGCTTGTTGTCCGGGATATTGACGCCTGCAATACGGGCCATCAGCTTACTCCGAAATTTGAGCGGCTTGCTCGTTTATTCATCTACAAAAGGCGCAACAGCATACCCCTTTAAGAGCCCTAAGGCAAGGGGTATGCCGGCACCGGCTTAATACAGCCCAGGTTTAGCCCTGACGCTGTTTGTGCCGCGGTTCGATGCAAATGACGCGAACAGCGCCATTGCGACGAATAATCTTACAGTTACGGCACATCTTCTTTACGGAAGCTCGAACTTTCATCGTTCTCTCCAATTCGCAACGGCGCGCCTCAGCGCATGATGCCGCCGCTACCGTAGCCTTTCAGGTTGGACTTCTTCATCACTGAGTCATATTGATGCGACATGAGATGCGACTGCACCTGGGCCATGAAGTCCATGATGACCACTACCACGATCAGAAGCGACGTGCCGCCGAAGAAGAACGGTACGTTCCACGCTACAATCAGGAACTGGGGCATCAAGGAAACCGCAGTGATATACAAGGCACCGAACAGAGTGAGACGAGTCATCACTTTGTCGATATAGCGAGCGGTCTGCTCGCCGGGGCGAATGCCCGGCAGGAAGGCGCCTGACTTTTTCAAATTGTCAGCCACATCCTTGGGGTTGAAGACCAGCGCTGTGTAAAAGAAGCAGAAGAATACCACTGCCGCCGCGAAAAGCAAGATGTAAAGCGGTTGGCCTGGGCCTAACGCTTGCGATGCACGCTGCAACCACTCCATTCCTTCGCCAGCACCCACCCACTGACCGATTGAGGCCGGGAAGAGAAGAATACTGGAAGCAAAGATGGCTGGGATAACACCCGCCATATTCACTTTCAAGGGCAAGTAGCTGCTTTGGCCTGCATACATCTTATTGCCGACCTGGCGTCGTGGGTAGTTCACTTTGAGGCGGCGTTGGCCGCGCTCAATGAACACCACAAACGCTACGGTGGCAATACCTAGCACTGACAGCGCTAACAGCGGAAGAACATTCCAGGCCCCTTCGTTGCGAGCAAGCTCAAAGGCTTGCCCCACGGCACTGGGCAGCCCAGCGACGATCCCTGCGAAGATCAGCAGCGAAATGCCGTTGCCGATACCCTTCTCAGTGATCTGCTCACCTAGCCACATCATAAACACCGCGCCCGACACAAAGGTGATGATCGCAGTGAAATAGAAGCTGAAGTCAGCGCTGTACGCGATGCCTTGGCTAGCCAGACCTACGGACATGCCGGTAGCCTGGACAAGTGCCAGTATCACCGTGCCGTAGCGGGTGTACTGGCTGATCTTGCGGCGGCCAGCCTCACCCTCTTTCTTGAGCTGTTCAAGATGAGGGGAGACCGCAGTCATAAGCTGCATGATAATCGACGCCGATATATAAGGCATAATGCCCAAGGCGAGGACGCTCATGCGCTCCAGGGCGCCACCCGAGAACATGTTGAACATGCCCAGGATGGTGCCCTGTTGCTCCCTAAACAAGGCAGCAAGCTGGTCAGGATTGATACCGGGAACGGGAATGTGGGCACCAATACGGTACACCACGATGGCGAGGAGCACGAAGCGCAAACGCGCCCACAGTTCACTCAGACCGCTGCCCATCGCCGGCATATTTCCTGACTTGGCCATTTAGTCCTCTACCTTGCCGCCAGCGGCTTCGATCGCTTCACGGGCACCTTTGGTGACCTTGATACCACGAACGGTAACCGCCTTGTTCAGTTCGCCAGAAAGGATGATCTTCGCGTGTAGCGTAGCATCCTTCAGCACGTTGGCTTGCTTCAGGGTTTCCATGGTGACTTCATCACCAGCAACCTTGGCAAGCTCAGCCAGGCGTACTTCTTCAGATACCAGCGACTTAGCAGACGTGAAGCCAAACTTCGGCAGACGACGCTGCAGCGGCATCTGACCGCCTTCGAAACCAGGCTTGACGCTGCCGCCACTGCGAGATTTCTGACCTTTGTGGCCACGGCCACCGGTCTTACCAAGACCGGAACCGATACCACGACCAACGCGCTTTGCAGCGTGTTTGGAGCCCGGTGCCGGACTCAGGGTATTGAGTTTCATGGATTACTCTCCCTCAACGCGCACAAGGTAGTTCACCTTGTGGACCATGCCGCGAACGGCAGGGGTGTCTTCCAGCTCAACCGTATGACCGATGCGACGCAGACCCAGGCCCTTCATAGTAGCCTTGTGCTTGGGCAAAACGCCGATGGTGCTGCGGATCTGAGTGACCTTGATCGTTGCTGCCATGGTGCCTTACCCCGTGATCGCTTCGACAGACAGACCGCGCTTAGCGGCGATGTCTTCCGGTCCTTGCATGGCAGAGAGACCTTTAACAGTCGCTCGTACCACGTTAACCGGGTTGGTGGAACCGTAGCACTTGGCCAGTACATCGTGAACGCCGGCCAGCTCTAATACAGAGCGCATGGCGCCACCAGCGATGATACCGGTACCTTCAGAAGCCGGCTGCATGTACACCTTGGAAGCACCGTGACGGGCTTTTACCGGGTACTGAAGCGTATGGCCTGCAAGGTTAACCTTGACCATGTTGCGACGAGCTTGGTCCATCGCTTTTTGGATTGCGACCGGCACTTCACGCGCCTTGCCACGACCAAAACCGACACGACCTTTACCATCACCAACGACGGTCAGTGCGGTGAAGCCGAAAATACGACCACCCTTGACCACCTTGGCGACGCGGTTGACCTGCACTAACTTCTCTTGCAGATCACCGCTTTGCTGTTCGTTCTTCGCCATCGTAAAAACCCTTTAGAATTCCAGGCCGCCTTCACGAGCGGCGTCGGCCAGAGCCTTGACGCGACCGTGATACTTAAAGCCAGCACGGTCGAAGGCCACCTGGGTGATGCCTGCTTCTTTAGCGCGCTCGGCAATCAGAGCACCGACCTTAGAGGCCGCGTCTGAGTTACCGGTCGCACCCTCACGCAGTGCTTTGTCCAGCGTAGAAGCGCTGGCCAGCACCTTGCCACCATCCGGCGAGATAATCTGCGCGTAGATGTGACGCGGGGTACGGTTGACGCACAGGCGATACACGCCCAGCTCGCGGATCTTGGCGCGAGCGCGGCGGGCACGACGGAGACGAGATTCTTTCTTCGCGTTCATAACCCTGCCTTACTTCTTCTTGGCTTCTTTGCGACGCACCTGCTCGTCGGCGTACCGTACACCTTTGCCTTTATACGGCTCTGGCGGACGGAAGGCGCGGATTTCCGCGGCGCACTGACCGAGCATCTGCTTGTCCGCGCTTTTCAGCACGATCACGGTGTTTTTCGGCGTTTCCGCTGTAACACCCTTAGGCAGTTCGTAGTCGACCGGGTGCGAGAAGCCCAGTGAAAGATTGAGCGTCTGGCCCTTAGCTTGGGCACGATAACCGACGCCAACAATTTCGAGAGTTTTTGTGAAACCCTCGGATACGCCCGTTACCAGGTTCTGAACCAAGGCGCGGGTAGTACCGGCCATTGCCCAGCTCTTGGCAGACTCACTCGGGGCGAAGGTCAGCTGACCATCTTCTTGACCGATCACCACATCTTGGTGAACAGTCATAGATAGTGTGCCCTGGCCGCCTTTGGCGGTCAGCTGGTCGGCATTGATTTTAACCTCAACGCCGGCAGGCACTTTAACCGGATATTTCGCTATGCGGGACATTCCAGCCTCCTAGAATACGGTGCAGATGACTTCGCCACCGACGCCTGCTTGGCGCGCGGCACGATCGGTCATGACACCATTAGAGGTGGTGACAATCGCGATACCCAGACCATCGGCGACCTTAGGCAGGTTGTCCTTGCCCTTGTACTGGCGCAGAGACGGCTTGGAAACCCGCTGAATGTGCTCAATAACCGGCTTACCCTCAAAGTACTTGAGAGTCACGGTGAGCTCGGGTTTAACGCCTTCAGCCACCGTAAAGTCGGTAATGTAGCCTTCTTCCTTTAGCACTCGGGCCACTTCAACTTTCAGCTTGGAGGACGGCATGGTAGCCGTCTCCTTGGTGGCCATCTGCGCATTGCGGATACGGGTAAACATATCCGCCAGAGTGTCTTGCATGCTCATTTAATGTGCGCTCCTGATGATTCTACGTAGCGTTACCAGCTGGACTTTTTCAGACCAGGGACGTCGCCACGCATGGCGGCTTCACGCAGCTTGTTACGGCCGAGGCCGAACTTGTTGTAAAAACCGTGCGGACGGCCAGTCACGCGGCAGCGGTTACGCTGACGCACCGGGCTTGAGTCGCGCGGCAGTTGCTGCAGCTTCAGCGTCGCCTCGAAACGATCTTCTTCAGAAGCGTTCACGTCCGAGATGATTTTCTTGAGCTCTGCGCGCTTAGCCGCAAACTTCTCGACTAGCTGAGTACGCTTGAGCTCACGCTCTACCATACTTTTCTTAGCCATGATCCAACCCTTATTTCTTGAACGGGAAGTTCAGTGCTGCAAGCAGCGCACGACCTTCCTCGTCGGTGTTGGCGGTAGTAGTGATAGTGACGTCCAGCCCCCGTACGCGATCGATTTTATCATACTCGATCTCTGGGAAGATGATCTGCTCACGCACACCCATAGAGTAATTGCCGCGACCGTCAAAAGACTTCGGATTGAGACCACGGAAGTCACGCACGCGAGGAATCGCAATGTTCACCAAGCGGTCCAGGAAGTCCCACATACGCGCGGAGCGCAGTGTTACTTTGATACCGATCGGCCAACCTTCGCGCACCTTGAAGCCCGCGATGGACTTACGTGCTTTAGTCACCAGCGGCTTTTGACCAGAGAGCTTCTCCAGATCGCCGATGGCGTTGTCGATCAGTTTTTTATCACTGACCGCTTCGCCGATACCCATGTTCAGAGTCACTTTCGTGATCCGTGGTACCTGCATTACGTTGGCGTAGCTGAACTGCTCTTTGAGTTGAGCCACCACCTCGTTTTGATAACGTTCTTTCAAGTTCGCCATTTTGCTACCCGACTCGCGTTAGGCGTCGATCTGCGTCTGCGTCGACTTGTAGATACGTACCTTGGTACCGTCTTCCTTAACTTGGAAGCCGACGCGATCCGCCTTACCGGTCTCCGAATTGAAGATGGCTACGTTGGACGCGTGAATCGGAGCCTCACGCTCGACGATACCGCCCTGATTTCCCGCCATGGGATTAGGCTTGGTGTGACGTTTAATCATGTTCACACCGGACACCACGAAGCGGTTTTCTAATACCCGCTTAACGGTGCCACGTTTGCCTTTATCCTTCCCGGCGATGACGATGACTTCATCGTCACGTTTGATCTTTTGCATATCCGCCTCGCTCCTTACAGCACTTCAGGCGCTAGGGAAATGATCTTCATGAACTTCTCATTACGAAGTTCACGAGTTACCGGCCCGAAGATACGCGTGCCGATCGGCTGTTCGTTGGTGTTATTCAACAAAACTGCCGCATTTCCATCGAAACGGATCAGCGAACCGTCACTACGACGGACGCCACTACGGGTGCGAACGACAACCGCTTTCAGCACTTGGCCTTTTTTGACCTTACCGCGCGGAATCGCTTCTTTCACCGTTACCTTAATGACGTCACCAACGCGGGCGTAGCGACGGTGTGAACCGCCTAACACCTTGATGCATTGCACCCGGCGCGCTCCGCTGTTGTCGGCGACATCCAGCATTGTCTGAGTCTGAATCATCGGTTTTCTCCAAACCTAATCTGACTGCACTGGTTGGACAGCCTTGGGATTAACCCTTGGCGTGTTCAACCACCTCGACCAGCGTCCAGGCTTTCTTCTTGGAAAGCGGACGGCACTCCTGAATGGAAACCGTATCGCCTGCCTTTGCCTGGTTCGCCTCATCATGGGCGTGCAGCTTGGTGGAGCGCTTGACGTATTTTCCGTAGATCGGGTGACGCTCACGACGCTCGATCATGACGACGATGGACTTATCCATCTTGTCGCTAACCACCTTGCCGGTTAGCGTACGTGTTTTTTTCTCTTCGGCCATCTCAATCACCTGCCTTCTCGTTGAGCATAGTCTTAACGCGGGCGATATCCCGACGGACCTGCTTGAGCAGATGAGTCTGGCTCAGTTGGCCAGTGGCCTTCTGCATGCGCAGGTTAAACTGCTCGCGGAGGAGCTCGAGGAGCTGCTCTTGGAGCTCTCCTGCGGACTTTTCACGAATTTCCTGGGCTTTCATCACATCACCGTCCGTTTCGCAAAGGTGGTGGACAGGGGCATCTTCTGTGCGGCCAGTTCAAATGCTTCACGGGCCAGCTCTTCGGATACACCTTCAATTTCATACAGGACCCGACCCGGCTGGATCTGGGCTACCCAGTACTCAACTGAACCTTTACCCTTACCCATACGAACTTCGAGCGGCTTCTTGGAGATCGGCTTGTCAGGGAAAACGCGGATCCAGATCTTACCGCCACGCTTAACGTGACGTGTGATCGCACGACGGCCTGCTTCGATCTGACGCGCAGTGATGCGGCCACGACCGGTAGCTTTTAGGCCGTATTCCCCGAAGCTGATCTTGCTTCCGCGATGAGCCAGACCACGGTTGCGGCCTTTCATCATCTTGCGGAATTTCATACGCTTGGGCTGTAACATCGACTCGCTCTCCCCTTACCTGGAACCTTTCTTCTTGGGCGCGTTGCCGGCAGGCTGCTGTTGCTTAGCCTTGGCACGTACTTCCTCGATACCGCCGAGGATTTCGCCCTTGAAGATCCACACTTTGACGCCGATGACGCCGTAGGTGGTGTGAGCTTCGTAAGTGGCGTAGTCGATGTCCGCACGCAGAGTGTGCAACGGAACGCGACCTTCGCGGTACCATTCGGTACGTGCGATTTCGGCACCACCAAGACGACCTGACAGCTGAATCTTGATGCCGCCAGCGCCAAGACGCATTGCGTTTTGTACCGCGCGCTTCATCGCACGACGGAACATAACGCGACGCTCAAGCTGACCTGCTACGTTAGCAGCAACCAGCTTGGCATCCAGCTCCGGCTTGCGAACTTCTTCAATGTTCACATGAACCGGGACACCCATCATCTCGGTGAGATCGCGACGCAGACGGTCGACATCTTCACCTTTCTTGCCAATCACGATACCCGGACGGGCAGTGTGAATGGTGATGCGGGCATTGTTAGCCGGACGCTCGATGTGAATGCGGCTTACGGAGGCGTTTTTCAAACGCTCTTCCAGGAAGCTGCGCACTTCGAGATCGTTGTTGAGCTTATCGGCATAGGCGCCGCGCTCGGCATACCAGACAGAAGCATGGTCTTTGACGATGCCCAGTCGAATGCCTGTTGGATTGACTTTCTGACCCATCTGGTCGACTCCTACTTCTCGGCTACCTTGACGGTGATGTGGCAGGTGCGCTTCAAGATACGATCCGCACGGCCTTTGGCGCGCGGCTTGATACGCTTAAGCGTCATGCCCTCATCGACGCAGATGGTCGAGACACGCAGCTCGTCGATGTCCATGCCGTTGTTTTCTTCCGCATTCGCGATGGCGGACTGAAGCACTTTCTTGACCAGTTTGGCAGCCTTCTTCGGGGAGAAGGTCAGCAGGTCAAGAGCTTCGGCGACCGGTTTACCGCGCACCTGGTCAGCCACCAAACGGGCCTTCTGTGCGGATAAAGCAGCGCCACTCAGCTTAGCTGTGACTTCCATCTCTTAATCCTCTCTGGCTTACCGTTTGGCTTTCTTGTCCGCCGCATGCCCGCGATATGTGCGAGTAGCAGCGAATTCGCCCAGCTTGTGACCAACCATTTCCTCGGAGACATGCACCGGGACGTGTTGGCGACCGTTATGGACAGCGATTGTGAGGCCTACCATGTTTGGCAGGATCATCGAACGACGCGACCAAGTCTTGATCGGTTTGCGATCGTTCTTCTCCACTGCAGCCTCTACCTTCTTCAAAAGATGAAGGTCAATGAAGGGACCTTTCTTTAGTGAACGTGGCACAGCCGTTACCTCTTAATGTCTTGGCAATTTAGATCAACGCGTCTTATTACGACGACGAATGATCAGCTTGTCGGTGCGCTTGTTCTTACGCGTCTTATGACCCTTAGTCGGCACACCCCATGGGGATACCGGGTGACGGCCACCACTGGTGCGGCCTTCGCCACCACCGTGCGGGTGATCCACCGGGTTCATCGCGACACCGCGAACAGTCGGACGCACGCCTCTCCAGCGCTTCGCACCGGCCTTGCCAAGTTGACGCAGGCTGTGCTCGGAGTTGCTCACTTCACCCAAGGTCGCGCGGCACTCAGCTAACACCTTACGCATTTCGCCAGAGCGAAGACGCAGGGTAGCGTAGTTACCTTCACGAGCAACCAGCTGGGCGCTAGTACCGGCACTGCGAGCAATCTGCGCACCTTTACCCGGCTTCAGTTCGATACCGTGAACGGTAGAACCAAGCGGAATATTGCGCAGCGGCAAGGCATTGCCTTTCTTGATGGGCGCGTTAACACCAGATTCCAGCACGTCACCCGCGCTGACACCTTTCGGTGCAATGATGTAACGACGCTCACCATCGGCATACTTCAGCAGTGCAATGTGCGCACTGCGGTTCGGATCGTGTTCCAGACGCTCAACGGTGGCCGGAATGCCATCCTTGGTGCGTTTGAAATCGATCAGCCGGTAATGCTGACGGTGACCACCGCCCACGTGGCGGGTAGTGATGCGACCGTAGTTGTTACGCCCACCAGACTTGGACTGTTTTTCCAAAAGCGGTGCATAAGCACGGCCTTTGTACAGTTCCTCACCAACGATCTTAACGACGTGGCGACGACCGGCGGATGTGGGTTTGGTCTTGACGATTGCCATTATCCGTACTCCTGCCCTTATTCGGCGCCAGAGAAGTCTTCGAGCGTTTCACCCGCAGCCAGGGTCACATACGCTTTGCGGTAACC
This sequence comes from Vreelandella lutescens, assembly GCF_014640815.1. Lineage (GTDB taxonomy): Bacteria > Pseudomonadota > Gammaproteobacteria > Pseudomonadales > Halomonadaceae > Vreelandella > Vreelandella lutescens. Next base: position 188,619 of record NZ_BMHM01000005.1, read on the forward strand.
CTTACGCAGGCCAACGCCGTGAGCAGTACGCTTAGTTTTACCCTTCACGTTCAGTACCTGAACGCTGCCGACCTTCTTGCCGAACAGTGCTTCAACGGCCTTCTTGATCTCGGGCTTGGTAGCATCGCTTGCCACCTTGAAAACGTACTGGTTGCGCTCGGCTGCCATCGCGGCCTTTTCGGTCACGTGCGGTCCAAGCAGAACCTTGAATACGCGTTCCTGGTTCATGCCAGCTTCTCCTCGAATTTACGCAGGGCGGAGACGGTGACCAGGACCTTATCAAAGGCAACCAGGCTCACCGGATCAGCTGCAGCGACATCCACCACGTCAACGTGGGGAAGGTTGCGTGCGGCCAGATAGAGCGTTTCGTCAACTTCTTCAGTCACGATCAACACTTTCTCAAGGTTGAGCTCTTTCAGCTTGGCAGCTACCTGCTTGGTCTTCGGCGCATCTACGCTGAACTCTTCAATAGCGACTAAACGCTCTTGACGTACCAGTTCAGACAGGATGGAACGCATCGCCGCGCGGTACATTTTGCGGTTAACTTTCTGGCTAAAGTCCTGAGGACGCGCCGCGAAAGTGACACCGCCGCTGCGCCACAGCGGAGAGCGAATGGTACCGGCACGTGCACGACCGGTGCCTTTCTGACGCCATGGCTTCTTACCACCACCACGAACATCGGAACGGCTCTTTTGAGCGCGAGTACCCTGACGACCACCAGCCAAGTAGGCAGTGACGACCTGGTGAACCAGCGCTTCGTTGAATTCTTTGCCAAAAGTGGCGTCGGCTACTTCAACGGTACCCGTGCCTGCAGCAAGATTCAGATTCATTGGTAATTATCCCCTTCAGCCAGCTTTCACGGCGCTGCGAACGATAACGTTGCTACCGGTAGCTCCCGGTACAGCGCCCTTGATCAGCAGCAGGTTACGCTCGGCGTCGACACGGACGATCTCAAGGCTCTGTACGGTGCAACGGGTGTTACCCATTTGACCGGCCATTTTCTTGCCTTTAAATACGCGACCAGGTGTCTGACACATGCCGATAGAACCCGGCGCACGATGCGACAGGGAGTTACCATGGCTGTTGTCTTGGGTACGGAAGTTCCAGCGCTTAACAGCACCCTGGAAGCCTTTACCCTTAGAGGTGCCGGTCACGTCAATCATCTGACCAGCTTCAAAGAGGGATACGGTGATTTCGCCACCCACTTCAGGAGCTTCTTCGCCTTCAGAAAGGCGGAATTCCATCAGTGAACGACCAGCCTCAACACCCGCCTTGGCAAACTGTCCAGCCTGCGCTTTGGTGAGGTGTTTGGCTTTACGAGAACCTGTAGTCACCTGAACCGCTGCGTAACCGTCAGACTCAATGGTCTTAACGCGTGTTACACGGTTAGGATCAACTTCAATAACGGTCACGGGCACGGATGCGCCATCTTCGGTAAAGACACGGGTCATCCCGGCCTTTTTACCGACTAAACCGATAGTCATACTCAGTCTCCTATAGTGTACGGGGCTATCACCCGCTATGGCTGCCCTTTCCAGAGCATTCCACTAGCACATTGTGTGGCGCCTCACGGCGCGGCGGCTGCTGCTCACATACTAGAAACGGTGAGCGCTGGGCCGCGAAGTGTCTAGTGTAATTAGTCGAGCTTGATTTGCACGTCTACGCCAGCGGCGAGATCAAGCTTCATCAATGCATCAACAGTTTTCTCGGTCGGCTCAACGATGTCGAGCACGCGCTTGTGCGTACGAATCTCATACTGATCACGCGCATCTTTGTTGACGTGCGGTGAAATCAGGATGGTGTAGCGCTCGCGATTGGTCGGCAGCGGGATCGGCCCACGTACCTGAGCACCAGTGCGCTTAGCGGTTTCAACAATCTCCGCTGTGGACTGATCGATCAGGCGATGGTCGAACGCTTTCAACCGAATGCGAATCTTTTGGTTCTGCATTTGCCCTAAACTCCAATGGATGTCGACGGCGCGAGCCGTCTACCCACGCATTCAAAGGATGCGCATTATAGGCACGCCAAAAGCCTATGTCAAACATTTGCTCTTGGTGCGCAGAAAAGGGGGCTCGCAAGAGCCCCCTCTAATCATCAAGTAATCAGATTACTGAACGATTTTGGCCACAACGCCAGCACCAACGGTACGACCACCTTCGCGAATAGCGAAGCGCAGACCTTCGTCCATGGCGATCGGAGCGATCAGAGTAACAACCATTTGCACGTTGTCACCCGGCATGACCATTTCAACACCTTCCGGCAGTTCACAAGTACCTGTTACGTCAGTGGTACGGAAGTAGAACTGGGGACGGTAGCCCTTGAAGAAAGGCGTGTGACGACCACCTTCTTCTTTGGACAGTACGTATACTTCTGCTTCGAAGGTAGTGTGCGGCTTGATGGTGCCCGGCTTGGCCAGAACCTGACCACGCTCGACGTCATCACGCTTAGTACCACGCAGCAGGGCGCCAACGTTCTCACCAGCACGACCTTCGTCGAGCAGCTTACGGAACATTTCAACGCCAGTAACGATGGTTTTGGTGGTGTCGCGGATACCCACGATTTCCACTTCTTCACCGGCTTTCACGATACCGCGCTCTACACGACCGGTAACAACAGTACCACGGCCAGAGATAGAGAATACGTCTTCGATCGGCATCAGGAACGGCTGGTCGATGGCACGCTCCGGCTCAGGGATGTACTCATCCAGAGCTTTGATCAGATTAGCAACGGCGGTAGTACCCATGCCGTTCTCGTCTTCACCGTTCAGTGCCATCAGGGCAGAACCGGTGATGATCGGCGTGTCGTCGCCCGGGAAGTCGTACTGGTCGAGGAGTTCGCGAACTTCCATCTCTACCAGTTCGAGCAGCTCTTCGTCATCAACCATGTCCGCTTTGTTCAGGAACACAACGATGAACGGTACGCCAACCTGACGAGACAGCAGGATGTGCTCGCGAGTCTGCGGCATCGGGCCGTCAGCAGCAGAACATACCAGGATCGCGCCGTCCATCTGCGCAGCACCGGTGATCATGTTCTTGACGTAGTCAGCGTGTCCCGGGCAGTCAACGTGAGCGTAGTGACGCTGCTCAGACTGGTACTCAACGTGAGACGTAGCGATGGTGATACCGCGCTCGCGCTCTTCCGGAGCGTTATCGATGGTATCAAACTCACGCCAGTCGCCACCGAATACTTCGGCAGACACACGGGTCAGGGCCGCTGTCAGAGTCGTTTTACCGTGGTCGACGTGACCAATGGTGCCGACGTTGACATGCGGTTTGGAACGTTCGAATTTTTCCTTAGCCACTGCTATAACCTCTTTACGTTAGCTAACGGTTAACCGTTTTGATTGATGACGGCTTCAACGACGCTGGAGGGCGCCTCCTCGTACTTCGCGAACTCCATAGAGTAGCTCGCACGGCCCTGGGTCTGTGAGCGCAGATCGGTTGCGTAACCGAACATCTCACCCAGTGGCACCGTTGCACGAATGACTTTACCAGAAGAAGAGTCATCCATGCCCTGCACCAGACCGCGACGACGGCTCAGGTCGCCCATGACGTCACCCATAAACTCTTCGGGGGTCACGATTTCGACCTTCATCACCGGCTCCAGCAGCACGGCCTTGGCCTTCCTGGCACCTTCTTTCACTGCCATAGAAGAAGCAATCTTGAACGCAGTCTCGTTCGAGTCCACGTCATGGAAGGAGCCATCAAACAGCGTTACTTTAACGTCGATCATCGGGTAACCCGCGATGACACCGTTTTTGAGCTGCTCAAAAGCACCCTTCTCAACCGCAGGTACGTATTCCTTAGGAACCGTGCCGCCTACGATTTCAGAGTTGAACTTGAAGAAGATTTCTTCTTCGCCTTCACCCTTCTCTGCTGCAGTCAGCGGCTCGATACGTAGCCAAACGTGACCATACTGACCACGACCACCGGACTGACGTACGAACTTGCCTTCTTGCTCGATATTGCCGCGGATAGTTTCGCGGTAGGCAACCTGAGGCTTACCGATGTTAGCTTCAACCTTGAACTCGCGACGCATGCGGTCAACGATGATGTCCAGGTGGAGCTCGCCCATACCAGAGATGATGGTCTGGCCGGTCTCTTCATCAGTTTTAACCTGGAAGGAGGGATCTTCCTGAGCCAGCTTGCCCAGTGCAACGCCCATCTTCTCTTGGTCAGCCTTAGACTTCGGCTCAACGGCAACAGAGATTACCGGATCCGGGAACTCCATGCGCTCAAGAACGATCTTGTTATCGATATCGCACAGGGTGTCACCCGTGGTCACATCTTTCAGACCGATACAAGCTGCGATGTCGCCCGCCAGTACTTCTTTGATCTCTTCGCGTGAGTTGGCGTGCATCTGTACGATACGGCCAACGCGCTCTTTCTTCTGCTTAACGGAGTTATAAACGCCGTCACCAGACTTCAGAACGCCCGAGTAAACGCGGATGAACGTCAGAGTACCAACAAAGGGGTCGGTGGCGATTTTAAACGCCAGCGCCGCAAACGGCGCACTGTCATCGGCTACACGAGTAGCGATGGTGCCGTCTTTGTCGTCCAATTCACCTTCAATCGCTTTAACTTCTGTCGGTGAAGGCATGTATTCAATAACGCCGTCCAGCACTGCTTGAACGCCTTTGTTCTTAAAGGCAGAACCACAGGTAACCAGAACGATGTCATTCGCCAACGTGCGCGCACGCAGACCAGCCTTGATTTCAGCGATCGTTAGCTCGCCTTCTTCAAGGTACTTGTCCATCAGCTCTTCAGAGCCTTCAGCGGCAGCTTCGACCATCTCTTCACGATATTTCTCAGCGGCTTCTTGCAGCTCAGCTGGGATATCGACAAGCTCAAAGCTCATACCCAGGCTTTCTTCGTCCCACAAGATGGCTTTCATCTCGATCAGGTCGATAACGCCTTTGAAATCTTCTTCCGTGCCCCAGTTGATCTGGATCGGCACAGCTTTAGCGCCTAAACGCTCTTTCAGCTGGTTAACAACCATGAAGAAGTCAGCGCCGGTACGGTCCATCTTGTTGACGAAGACCATGCGCGGAACTTCATACTTGTTAGCCTGACGCCATACGGTTTCGGTCTGCGGCTGAACGCCGGAGGAACCACACAGTACAACGACCGCACCATCAAGAACACGCAGTGAACGCTCAACTTCGATAGTGAAGTCAACGTGTCCAGGGGTGTCGATGATGTTGATACGGTGCTCATCAAACTGCTTGCTCATGCCCTGCCAGAAACAGGTAGTTGCAGCTGAGGTGATAGTGATACCACGCTCCTGCTCCTGCTCCATCCAGTCCATGGTCGCTGCACCGTCGTGTACTTCGCCCACTTTGTGGGAAAGACCGGTGTAGAACAGTACGCGTTCAGTTGTCGTGGTTTTACCCGCGTCAACGTGAGCGACGATACCGATATTGCGATAGCGATTTAGTGGAGTCTTGCGTGCCACGGTGAAGCTCCCGTTAGTTGGCGATGCTCGTTAATCCAGCGGTGTAATCTTTGCCTATGCCACCGCCGCCATCGACAACGATAGCGGCGGCGTGTTGCAACATGACGAAAAATGTCTTTAACGCAGCGCAACCGGCAAAAGAAAACACAAACCTAGAAACGCCGAGCTTAGAAACGATAGTGAGAGAAGGCCTTGTTGGCTTCCGCCATACGGTGCACATCTTCACGCTTCTTAACAGCCGAGCCTTTGCCTTCAGCGGCATCCAGCATTTCACCTGCCAGGCGCTGAACCATCGTTTTCTCACCGCGACGACGCGCAGCGTCTACCAACCAGCGCATAGCAAGCGCTTGGCGGCGTGACGGACGAACTTCAACCGGCACCTGATAGGTCGCACCACCTACACGGCGCGACTTCACTTCGACCATCGGCTGGATGGTTTCCAGCGCTTTGTCGAAGATTTCCAGCGGCTCTTCTTTACTGCGCTCGGCAACCTTGTCCAACGCACCATAAACGATGCGCTCAGCTATGGACTTCTTGCCGCTGACCATCAGGTGGTTCATGAACTTCGCCAGACGCTCACTTCCGAACTTAGGATCCGGCAGGATTTCGCGTTTAGCTACAACTCTTCTTCTAGGCATGATAAGCCCTCAATTAAGGATCCTTCAGGTAAACCCGGGACTAACATTCGCTTTCAGCGTTGCCCGACCTTACTCTTATCAGACCGTCATATTCGTATAAAAGGTAACGCCACCGCGCGATGCGCCGTGATAAGCGACCTTAGGACTTCGGACGCTTAGTACCGTACTTAGAACGACCCTGCTTACGGTTCTGTACGCCAGAGGTGTCAAGGGCGCCACGAACGGTGTGATAACGCACACCTGGCAAATCCTTTACACGACCGCCGCGAATCAGAACAACAGAGTGCTCTTGCAGGTTGTGACCTTCACCACCGATGTAAGAAGACACTTCAAAGCCGTTCGTCAGGCGCACACGGCAAACCTTACGCAGGGCCGAGTTCGGCTTCTTAGGGGTAGTGGTGTAAACGCGCGTACATACGCCACGTTTTTGCGGGCATGCCTGAAGCGCAGGCACGTCACTTTTGGTGACGGGGCGCTTGCGCGGCTTGCGCACTAGCTGATTAATCGTTGCCATGGTGTTTAGCTGACTCCAATGGTTGCCTTAGCCTTTAAACAAATACGGGCAGCGGATGCGGGCGCACCCACCCCACTGTTAAAGGCTGCGCATTCTAAAGGCTGACCCTAGGTGGCGTCAAGTCTTGCTGGCGAATTCACCAGCAAGACCACGCCATAAGGGCCAGCCGCTCGTGGCTGCTCGTTGCCTATCGCAGGTTACAGATCGTCGTCTGAATCCAACGCTGTCAACTGAGCACCCAGCTCCTGTTCTACCTCGGTCGCCGAGGGATTGAACAGACGCTCTACGTCTTCGCGCTTGCGACGACGCTCTGCGTGGTGCGTCAGACCGGTACCTGCCGGAATCAGACGCCCAACCACCACGTTCTCTTTCAGGCCACGCAGGTAGTCGCGCTTGCCGGTTACCGCTGCTTCGGTCAGTACGCGTGTCGTTTCCTGGAACGACGCCGCTGAAATGAACGACTCAGTGGCCAAGCTGGCCTTAGTGATACCCAGCAGCAAGCGTTGATACTTGGCTGGGAACTTACCTTCTTTCTCAAGCCGTACGTTTTGCTCAAGCACACGCACAAGCTCAGCCTGATCGCCGGTGATGAAGTCAGAGTCACCAGAATCAGTGATCTCTACCTTACGCAGCATCTGACGCACGATGACTTCGATGTGCTTATCGTTGATGCCTACACCTTGCAGACGATAGACATCCTGCACTTCGGCAGTAATGTATTTCGCCAGTTCCGCGACACCCAGCAGACGCAGGATATCGTGGGGGTTACTCGGGCCATCGGAAATGACTTCACCCTTCTCAACCGCTTCCCCTTCGAAGACGGCGATTTGACGCCATTTCGGGATCAGCGCTTCAAACGGATCACCAGATTCCGGAGTAATCGTCAGACGACGCTTACCCTTGGTCTCTTTACCGAAGCTAATAACACCGCTGATTTCTGCAAGAATCGCAGACTCTTTCGGCTTACGCGCTTCGAATAGGTCGGCAACGCGCGGCAGACCACCGGTGATGTCTTTGTTACCCGAGGCCTCAACCGGGATACGGGCAACGACTTCACCCACGCCAATCGTCGCACCATCATCTGCAGAGATAATGGAGTTACCTGGCAACAGGTACTGTACCGGCGTGTTGGAGCCGGAGACGGAGACGTATTCACCCGCCGCGTCTTTCAGCATTACCATCGGACGCTTATCGCGGCCCGCCATCGGACGTGCTGCCGACTCGATGACTTCGATAGACGACAGACCGGTCATCTCATCGACACTGCGGTGCATGGTGACACCTTCGTCGAGGTCGATGAACTGCGCCTTACCCTCTACCTCGGCAATGATCGGATGCGTGTGCGGATCCCATTTAGCGACCACGGCACCGGCATCAACGACATCGCCATCACGTACGGAAAGCTCAGCACCGTAGGGCAGCTTGTAGTACTCACGCTCACGACCATGATCGTCGGCAACGGCCAGGGCGCTTGAACGAGACACGACAACCAGTTTCCCGTCGGCACGCTCAACGTGCTTGATGTTGTGCAGGCGCACTTTACCGCCGTGCTTCACCTGAACGCTATCGACCGCTGAAGAGCGCGATGCCGCACCACCGATGTGGAACGTACGCATGGTCAGCTGGGTACCCGGCTCACCGATCGACTGCGCGGCGATAACACCGACAGACTCACCGATGTTGACCTGGTGGCCACGGGCAAGGTCACGTCCGTAACAGGACGAACATACGCCATGCGCGGTATCACAGGTGATGGTTGAACGAACGATAATTTCGTCCACACCCATGGTGTCCAGCGATGCACACCACTTCTCATCCAGCAGCGTATTACGCGGAATCAATACTTCTTCGGTGCTCGGGTCAACCACGTCCTGCGCAACCACACGACCCAGTACACGCTGAGACAGCGGTACGATGATGTCGCCACCCTCGATGATCGGGTGCAGCGTCAGGCCGTTTTCGGTGCCACAGTCGGTCTCGGTAATCACCAAGTCCTGAGCAACATCTACCAGACGACGAGTCAGGTAACCGGAGTTGGCCGTTTTCAGTGCCGTATCCGCCAGACCTTTACGTGCGCCGTGGGTCGAGATGAAGTACTGAAGTACGTTCAGACCTTCACGGAAGTTCGCCACGATCGGTGTTTCGATGATCGAGCCATCCGGCTTGGCCATCAGGCCACGCATACCCGCCAGCTGACGAATCTGTGCAGCACTACCACGGGCACCGGAGTCGGCCATGATGAAGACGCTATTGAAGGAGTCTTGCTCTACTTCATTACCGTCACGATCAACGACCGTCTCTTTCGAGATACCCACCATCATCGCCTTGGCAACTTTATCGTTCGCCTTGGACCAGATATCGATAACCTTGTTGTACTTCTCACCCGCCGTTACCAGACCAGAAGAGAACTGATCTTCGATCTCTTTAACTTCCGCTTCCGCGGCGTCAACGATCTCGGTTTTGGCTTCGGGGATAACGAAGTCGTTAACACCGATAGAAGCACCCGACCACGTTGCCAAACGGAAACCGGTGTACATCAGCTGGTCAGCAAAGATAACAGTCGGCTTCAAACCAGCACGACGATATACCTCGTTGATCAGACTGGAGATCGCCTTCTTTTTCATCGGCTGATCGATCAGTGCGAACGGCACGCCTTCCGGCAGAATACGGAACAGCAGCGCACGGCCCACAGTGGTGTCGTAAATGCGACGGTGGAAGCTACGCGCACCGGTCTCTTCTTCGACATCGATTTCGTCAAGACGCACTTTCACGCGGGCGTGTAGTGAGACTGACTGTGTACCAAACGCGCGCTCTACCTCATTAAGGCCAGAGAACACCATGCCTTCGCCTTTGGCGTTGATCTTTTCACGGGTCATGTAGTAAAGACCCAGAACAACGTCTTGCGACGGTACGATGATGGGCTCACCGTTAGCGGGCGACAGAACGTTGTTGGTCGCCATCATCAGCGCACGGGCTTCGAGCTGTGCTTCCAGGGTCAGCGGTACGTGGACCGCCATCTGGTCACCGTCGAAGTCGGCGTTGTAGGCCGCACACACCAGCGGGTGCAGCTGGATCGCTTTACCTTCGATCAACAGCGGCTCAAACGCCTGGATACCCAAACGGTGCAGCGTTGGCGCACGGTTCAAGAGCACCGGGTGTTCGCGGATGACGTCAGCCAGGATGTCCCACACTTCCGGCAGTTCGCGCTCAACCATCTTCTTCGCCGCTTTGATCGTGGACGCATGGCCCAGCGACTGCAGCTTGGAGTAGATGAACGGCTTGAACAGCTCAAGCGCCATTTTCTTCGGCAGACCACACTGGTGCAGGCGCAGCGTCGGACCGACGGTAATCACCGAACGGCCTGAGTAGTCGACGCGCTTACCCAACAAGTTCTGACGGAAACGGCCCTGCTTACCTTTGATCATATCGGCAAGCGATTTCAGCGGGCGCTTGTTAGAGCCGGTGATGGCACGACCACGGCGGCCGTTATCCAGCAGCGCGTCGACCGCTTCTTGAAGCATGCGCTTCTCGTTGCGTACGATGATATCCGGCGCATTGAGGTCCAGCAGACGCTTCAAGCGGTTGTTACGGTTGATCACACGACGGTAAAGGTCGTTAAGATCGGAGGTCGCGAAACGGCCGCCGTCCAGCGGTACCAGCGGACGCAGGTCCGGCGGCAGCACGGGCAGCACTTCCATGACCATCCACGCCGGCGCATTGCCGGAGTGGTAGAACGCTTCCAGCAGCTTCAAGCGCTTAGACAGTTTCTTGATCTTGGTTTCAGAGTTGGTCTGCGGAATTTCTTCACGCAGGTGGTTAATCTCTTCTTCCAGATCGATGTCTTTCAGCAGTTCTTGGACCGCTTCGGCACCCATGCGGGCATCAAAGTCGTCGCCGAACTCTTCTAGCGCTTCGAAGTACTGCTCGTCGTTCAACAGCTGACCACGCTCCAGCGTGGTCATGCCTGGGTCGATAACGACAAAGCTTTCAAAGTAGAGCACGCGCTCGATATCACGCAGAGTCATATCGAGGAACATACCGATACGCGACGGCAGTGATTTCAGGAACCAAATGTGAGCGACCGGCGAGGCAAGCTCGATATGGCCCATGCGCTCGCGGCGCACGGCGGCCTTGGTGACTTCAACGCCACACTTCTCACAAATGATACCGCGGTGCTTCATGCGCTTATATTTGCCGCACAAGCACTCGTAGTCTTTGACCGGACCAAAAATCTTGGCGCAGAACAGACCGTCCCGCTCCGGTTTAAAGGTACGGTAGTTGATGGTCTCAGGCTTCTTCACCTCGCCAAACGACCAGGAGCGAATCATGTCCGGCGACGCGAGGGTAATCTTGATCGCGTCGAACTCTTCGGACTGAGACTGCGATTTGAGTACTTTCACCAAATCTTTCATATGACGGCTCCTAGCTCTCTAACTCGATATCGATGCCCAGCGAGCGGATTTCCTTCACGAGTACGTTGAAGGATTCCGGCATGCCTGCCTGCATGGTGTGGTCGCCATCCACGATGTTTTTGTACATCTTGGTGCGGCCTTCGACGTCGTCCGACTTGACGGTGAGCATCTCTTGTAGCGTGTACGCGGCGCCGTATGCTTCCAACGCCCACACTTCCATCTCACCGAAGCGCTGACCACCGAATTGTGCCTTACCACCCAAGGGCTGCTGAGTCACCAGCGAGTAAGAACCAGTAGAACGTGCGTGCATCTTGTCGTCTACCAGGTGGTTAAGCTTCAGCATGTACATGTAGCCAACGGTAACCGGGCGGTCAAACGCATCGCCCGTACGGCCATCGTACAGCGCCATTTGGCCAGACTCAGGAATGTCCGCCAGCTTCAGCAGATGCTTGATCTCGTGCTCTTTGGCACCGTCAAACACCGGCGTAGCCATCGGCACACCGCCTTTGAGGTTTTTCGCCAGCGCGATGATTTCTTCATCGGTTAGGGAGTCGATATCCTCAACACGAGTGCCTGGCGTGTTATACACCTGACCCAGGAAGTCACGAATTTCAGCGACCTGCTGGCCACGCGCATCGCGCAGCATGGCGTCAATCTTGACCCCAAGACCACGTGCTGCCATACCCAAGTGGGTTTCCAGAATCTGACCGACGTTCATACGCGACGGTACGCCCAGCGGGTTGAGCACCACATCGACCGGCTCGCCCTTCTCGTCGAACGGCATGTCTTCGATGGGCATGATCGCCGAGATAACACCTTTGTTACCGTGACGACCGGCCATCTTGTCACCGGGCTGAATGCGACGCTTCACCGCCATGTAGACTTTGACGATTTTCAGCACGCCCGGTGCGAGATCGTCGCCCTGGGTCAGCTTGCGCTTCTTATCTTCAAAGCGCTCGTCCATCTCTTTACGACGATTCTCGAGCTGCTCATCGGCCTGGGCCAGCAGTTCGTTGTAGGCTTCATCCTGCATGCGCAGTTTGAACCACTGCTGACGCGGCAGCTCGTCGAGGTAATCCTCGTCCAGCACGTCGCCTTTCTTCAGGTTCGGGCCGCCATTTACCGCTTGGCCATCCAGCGTACGCTTGAGACGCTCAAAGGTTGCGTCTTCGGCAATACGGTAGGTTTCCTGAAGATCCTTGCGCACTTCGTCTAACTGCATCTGCTCGATGGAGAGCGCACGGGAGTCTTTCTCAACGCCGTCACGCGTAAACACCTGAACGTCGATGACCGTACCTTTCATGCCGGTCGGGGCACGCAGGGAGGTATCTTTAACGTCAGACGCTTTCTCACCGAAGATGGCACGCAGCAGCTTCTCTTCTGGTGTCAGCTGGGTTTCACCTTTCGGCGTTACCTTACCGACCAGAATGTCGCCGGGGCCGACTTCAGCACCGATGTATACAACGCCCGCTTCGTCCAGTTTACCCAGCGCAGACTCGCCAACGTTGGGAATATCAGACGTAATCTCTTCTGGCCCTAACTTGGTGTCGCGAGACACACAGGTCAGTTCCTGGATGTGGATCGTGGTGAAACGGTCTTCTTGAACAACCCGCTCTGACAGCAGGATGGAGTCCTCGAAGTTGTAACCGTTCCAGGGCATGAACGCGATGCGCATGTTCTGGCCAAGCGCCAGGTCACCCATGTCGACAGACGGGCCATCGGCCAGAATGTCACCACGCGCGACGCTGTCACCAGGACGCACGATGGGGCGCTGGTTCATACAGGTGTTCTGGTTAGAACGGGTGTATTTGGTCAGGTTGTAGATGTCGACACCGGCTTCACCGCCAATGATTTCATCTTCATGAACCCGAACCACCACACGACGCGCATCAACGGAGTCGATCACACCGCCACGGCGAGCAACGGCACAAACACCGGAGTCACGGGCAACGAAGCGCTCCATACCGGTACCCACGAGCGGCTTATCAGCGCGCAGCGTCGGAACGGCCTGACGCTGCATGTTCGCACCCATCAAGGCGCGGTTAGCATCATCGTGCTCAAGGAACGGGATCAGTGCCGCCGCGACCGATACAACCTGACGGGGAGATACGTCCATCAGCGTCACTTGCTCAGGACGCATAAAGGTCGTTTCACCACGGTGGCGTACCTGCACCAGGTCATCAATCAGCTTGCCAGACTCGTCAACCGCCGCCGACGCCTGGGCGATAACGAAGTCACCTTCCTCAATCGCTGACAGGTGAACGATATCGTCAGTGACCTGACAGGCGTTCACTTTGCGGTACGGTGTTTCCAAGAAGCCGTAGCTGTTGGTGTGACTGTACGTTGCCAGTGAGTTGATCAGACCGATGTTCGGGCCTTCCGGCGTTTCGATCGGGCACAGACGGCCGTAGTGCGTGGCGTGTACGTCACGTACTTCGAAGCCTGCACGCTCACGGGTCAGACCACCCGGGCCGAGTGCAGACACACGACGCTTGTGAGTCACCTCAGAAAGCGGGTTGTTCTGGTCCATGAACTGGGAAAGCTGGCTAGAACCGAAGAACTCTTTCACCGCCGCCGCAACGGGCTTGGCATTGATCAAGTCTTGCGGCATCAGGCCTTCGCTTTCCGCCATGGAAAGACGCTCTTTCACCGCGCGCTCAACGCGCACCAAGCCGACACGGAACTGGTTCTCAGCCATTTCGCCTACGCAGCGAATACGACGGTTACCCAGGTGATCGATATCGTCCACGTCGCCGAAGCCGTTACGGATATTGATCAGCTCGCGCAGCACATCCAGGATGTCTTTGCGATCCAGCACGCCGGAGCCGGTGTCGCTTTCACGACGCAGACGACGGTTGAACTTCATCCGACCAACGCCCGACAGGTCGTAGCGGTCTTCGGTGAAGAACAAGTTATGGAACAGCGTCTCAGCGGCCTCTTTGGTGGGCGGCTCGCCGGGGCGCATCATGCGGTAGATTTCCACCAGCGCTTCAAGCGCTGAACCCGTACCATCAAGCTTCAGGGTATCGGAAATAAACGAACCGCAGTCGAGGTCGTTGGTGTACAGCGTTTCGATATGCGTGATACCGCCCTGAGCCATGCGCTCAAGGACTTCCGGGGTAATCTCCGTATTACACGGGCAGATCAGCTCGCCGGTTTTGGTATCAATCTGGTCTTTCGCCAGCGTTTTGCCGAACAGGTACTCCATCGGCACTTCCAGGCGCTCAAGGCCGGCTTTTTCAAGCTGACGAATGTGCTTCTGGGTGATCCGACGGCCTTCTTCGACAATCACTTCACCTTCGCCATCCTTGATGTCGAAAGTAGCGGTTTCACCACGCAGACGTGACGGCACCAGCTCCACGGAGAAGCCAGACTTCTCAATGTGGAACTTGCTGGTTTCGAAGAACTCAGCCAGGATCTCTTCGGTGCTCATACCCAACGCGCGCATCAACACAGACGCCGGCAGTTTGCGGCGACGGTCGATACGTACAAAGACGTTGTCTTTAGGGTCGAACTCGAAGTCCAGCCAGGAGCCACGGTAAGGAATCACGCGAGCAGAGTAGAGCAACTTACCAGAAGAGTGGCTCTTGCCTTTATCGTGATCAAAGAACACACCGGGTGAGCGGTGGAGCTGGGAAACGATAACCCGCTCAGTACCGTTGATCACAAAGGTACCGTTCTCAGTCATCAGGGGGATTTCCCCCATGTAGACTTCTTGCTCTTTGATATCCTTGATTGCCTTGTTCGAGGAGTCGCGATCATAGATGATCAAGCGAACCTTGACACGCAGCGGGGCGGAGTACGTCACACCACGCAGCTGGCACTCTTTAACGTCGAACGCCGGCGTACCGAAGCGGTAGCTAACGTACTCCAGGGCCGCATTGCCGGAGAAGCTCTCGATCGGGAACACGGACTTGAACGCCGCGTGCAGGCCAACCTCGTGGCGCTCGTCGGGCGAACGATCCTGCTGGAGAAAGTCGTAGTAGGAATCAAGCTGGATGGCCAGCAAGTAAGGCACATCCATCACTTGGGGCAGTTTGCCGAAATCCTTGCGGATGCGTTTTTTCTCAGTATATGAGTAAGCCATCTGTATTCCCCAGCTTGTTCACCATGGGTGACCGATGCGTGGTCATCTGCCCCGCGGGCGTTTCAGACGCAGACAGCAAGCTCCTAAATCGGTAGCTCGCCGTCAAAAATCTTGATAGATAACAGTGTTACAGTAGTGCTGTTCGCGCTTTGCTGTCGCTTGCTAGCATCACTCGCGCTTCACAACTTACGCGTTACAACAACGTACGCTTCACAACAACGGTCTTACTGTTTTGCTGCTTTTTAACGCAGCGTTTCTGATGTATTGCCTTGCAGCATACTACAACAGAAAAAGGCCGGCAGCGGGATAGCCCGCCGCCAGCCGTGGAAGCTTACGCAGCGCGTAAAGCCATCAGCACAAGAATTACTTGAGCTCGACGGTTGCGCCCGCTTCTTCCAGCTTCTTCTTAGCTGCTTCAGCGTCGTCTTTAGACATCGCTTCTTTGATGGTCGCCGGCGCGCCGTCAACGGCACCTTTGGCTTCTTTCAGGCCAAGACCGGTGATTTCACGAACAGCTTTGATGACGTTAACTTTCTTGTCACCAGCAGATGCCAGTACCAGATCGAACTCGGTTTGCTCTTCAGCAGCTTCGCCAGCAGCAGCCGGACCAGCCATAACAGCTGCAGCAGCAGAAACGCCGAATTTCTCTTCCATTGCTTCGATCAGCTCGACAACTTCCATTACGGACATGTCGGCTACAGCATTGATGATATCGTCTTTGGACAGTGCCATTGTTTCATTCCTAACTTTGCGGGAGTCTCGGTCAGCCGAGGACTCGGGGTTCATTGCTCGGTTCAGGCAGCGGATCGATCACATCGTTCACGCCGCCTGCAAGAAACGCTGCTTAGGCAGCTTCTGCTTCTTGCTTCTGGTCGCGCAGGGCGGCCAGAGTACGAACCAGCTTGCCAGCGGAGGCTTCTTTCATTACCGACATCAACTTGGCAATTGCTTCGTCGTAAGTCGGTAGGGTTGCCAGACGATCGATGTCAGCAGCCGGAATCAGCTCACCTTCGTAGGCCAACGCCTTAACTTCGAAGTTCTTCTCGTCTTTAGCGAACTCTTTGAACAAGCGAGCGGCAGCGCCCGGGTGCTCAGTAGAGAAAGCCAGCAGAGTAGGACCAACAAAGCTCTCGTTCAGACACTCCCACTGAGTGCCTTCGAGGGCGCGGCGAGCCAGCGTGTTACGAACAACACGCAGCTCTACACCATTCTCACGCGCCTGCTTACGCAGATTGGTCATTTTACCGACCGTGACGCCGCGAGAATCGGCAACTACGACGGAGAGTGCGCCCTTGGCCGCTTCACTGACCTCGGCAACAATCGCTTTCTTGCCTTCAAGTGCTAGTGGCACAGTGATCACTCCTTCGTGCCGGAACCCATAAAAGGCTCCGGTGGTTACCATCTCTTCCAGGTACTAACAACCTACACTGGAAGCCTTAGGGGATGGTGCTCACCAGAAAGCGGCTTGCGAAAAGCGTTAACCAACTGGCGGCCACACCATCTGCGCAGGCGCTCTAGGGCGATTAAGCCGCCTACTTTCATAAGAAAAGGCGGCACCTGCGGTCTTTGACGGCGCCTCGCTGGGTGTAACACCCGACGAGGGACCGCAAAGTTCTTGCTCGGTTCTTACTAAAAACCTGCCGACAACCCGCTTATACCAGCGCGGAGTGGTCGAGAGTCAAACCCGGACCCATGGTAGTGGACAGGGTAATCTTCTTAAAGTAGATACCTTTAGAGGAGCTCGGCTTGAGCTTCTTCAGGTCAGCAACCAGCGCTTCCAGGTTGCCCTGAACGGCGGTTACGTCAAAATCAACTTTACCCAGCGTGGTGTGGATAATGCCGTTTTTGTCGGTACGGAAACGTACCTGACCCGCTTTGGCATTTTTAACCGCAGTCGCCACGTCAGGCGTTACGGTGCCAACTTTCGGGTTCGGCATCAGGCCGCGCGGACCAAGAATCTGGCCCAGCTGACCTACAACGCGCATCGCATCCGGAGAAGCGATAACAACGTCAAAGTCCATCACGCCTTTCTTGACCTGATCAGCCAGATCTTCCATACCCACGATGTCAGCGCCCGCTTCTTTAGCAGCGTCGGCGTTTGCACCCTGAGTGAAGACCGCTACGCGTACATCTTTGCCAGTACCGTTAGGCATAACGGTGGCGCCACGTACAACCTGGTCAGATTTACGCGGGTCAACGCCAAGGTTGATCGCAACGTCAAGAGACTCTTTGAACTTAACGGTAGACAGCTCAGAAAGCAGCGCAACGGCTTCTTCCAGAGAGTACGCTTTGTTCGTGTCTACTTTCTCGCGAATGACTTTCGCGCGCTTAGACAGTTTAGCCATGATCAGAGACCCTCCACGTTTAAGCCCATGCTACGAGCGCTACCAGCAATGGTGCGCACCGCGGCGTCGAGATCAGAAGCCGTCATATCAGGCTCTTTGGTTTTGGCGATCTCTTCGAGCTGCTCGCGGGTCACGGTGCCGACTTTCTTCTTGTTCGGCTCACCAGAACCAGACTTGATGCCCGCTGCTTTTTTCAGCAGTACGGCAGCTGGCGGCGTCTTAGTGACGAACGTGAAGCTGCGGTCAGAGTAAACAGTGATCACGACAGGCGTCGGCAGGCCCGGCTCAATTTCTTGAGTCGCAGCGTTAAACGCCTTACAGAATTCCATGATGTTCACGCCGTGCTGACCCAGCGCGGGGCCTACGGGCGGACTCGGGTTGGCTTTACCTGCAGCAACCTGCAGTTTGATGTAAGCCTGTACTTTCTTGGCCATGGTAAATACTCCAGTTGGGTGATAGCGCCTGACGGCTCCCCGGTACGCGTAAAGCAGCGCTGGGCTGCTTTACATGAATCCAGGGTGGCACGCACTGCGCACCACCCTGCAACATTTTGAAATTACTCTTTTTCTACCTGAGAGAACTCAAGTTCAACAGGTGTCGCACGCCCAAAGATCAGCACGCTGACCTGCAGACGGCTCTTGTCGTAATTCACCTCTTCAACAACACCGTTGAAGTCGGCAAATGGACCATCAATAACGCGAACTGACTGACCCGGCTCAAACATGGTTTTAGGCCGCGGCTTGTCGGTGCCATCTTTTACGCGACGTAGGATAGCTTCTGCTTCGCGAGCGGTAATGGCGGCGGGCTTTTCTTTGGTACCGCCGATAAACCCCATGACGCGTGGCGTTTCATTTACCAAGTGCCAGGTTTCATCTACCATTTCCATCTCGACTAACACGTAGCCAGGATAGAATTTGCGCTCACTCTTACGGCGCTTACCGTCACGCATCTCTACAACTTCTTCCGTCGGCACCAAGATCTCGCCGAAGCGGTCTTCCATGCCGTACATCTTCACACGCTCAATCAGCGAGCGCATGACATGCTTTTCAAAGCCGGAATAGGCGTGGACGACGTACCAACGTTTGGACATGAAAACTCCTAACCAATGACGCCGGACATCGCCCAGCCAAGAAGAGTGTCAATCAACCACAGCATCAACCCCACCACCAACACAGCCACCAGCACAATAGCCGTTGTCTGAATTGTTTCGGGACGGGTCGGCCATACAACGCGCTGAATCTCTTTCTTGGCGCTTATGGCAAGCTCAACTAAATCGCGACCTTTCGTGGTTGTTAAGGCGATCAAACCAGCAAGCGCACACAACACCACCACACCTAAGACGCGGTAGAGCAGGCCAATATCGGCAAAATAGGTATTACCAACGACTGCAACGACAAGCAACGCCACAACCGCTGCCCATTTGAGCCCGTCATGGCGCGTCTGTTGCACCTCTGCGCCATGTTTTACGGAACTAGGCTTCATAAAAACGAGACTCCTAAGGGTGCAGCGAGCGACAAAGGAATTCTAGAAAAGACATACCAACCTGGGGAAGGTTGGCAGGCCAGGAGGGAATCGAACCCCCAACCTGCGGTTTTGGAGACCGCTGCTCTGCCAATTGAGCTACTGGCCTGTATCGTCACATGCATAAGCAAACGCCTACGCAATAGCGGGCGTCATAGTAGCGGAGAAAACACCGCCTGACAACCCTTACTTCCCACCTTTTGCATTACGCAGAAGGCGAAGACAAAAAAAGCGAGCTTCGCTCGCTTTCTTCGCAATATGGAGCTCATGGACGGAATTGAACCGTCGACCTCACCCTTACCAAGGGTGTGCTCTACCCCTGAGCTACATGAGCCAAAACACATCAAACTGGAGCGGGCGGCGGGAATCGAACCCGCACCATCAGCTTGGAAGGCTGAGGTTCTACCATTGAACTACGCCCGCCGAACTTGCCTATAGAATGACAATCCGCTGCACGAGTAACAGTAGCTAATGCCCGCTTACCGGCTTTTCATTCCCAAGCGCTGAATTAGCCAACGCCTGATAAACTTGGTGGAGAGGGAAGGATTCGAACCTTCGAAGCTTTCGCGGCAGATTTACAGTCTGCTCCCTTTGGCCACTCGGGAACCTCTCCAGCTGTGGCGGCATATTATGCCAGCCTCCAAAACGGTGTCAAGCCTGCAAACTCTTTATTTATCAAAGCTTGCTGGAGGCAACGTGTTTTCTAGCGCTGCTTCCGCTCTGGAACGCGCTGCATTCTGTCAAAGCAACATGGAGAATGCAAGGCCTGCGCGAATTTTTTCTAAGGATACGGGCTCAGGCACCCGCGGCGCGCCTGACATTTTGCCCGCTCGCTCAGCAAAGGTTAAGGGATAGCTTGCCTCAAGCCCGCCATACACCATGTCCGGCCATACCGCGTGGGGCACTTGCACACCTCGCGATACCACCCTGGCATCCCCCCCGGTAAGCAGCATGGGGAGCGCGACCCCCTGCTGATCGCATACCTCACTGTAAATACGATTAATGGCGCTCACCGCCGCCATATAGATACCGTGATTCACCGCATCCACCGTACGCCGCCCAGGCTCCAGAAGCGCATCAGCTTCGCTCTCGGGGTCGATCGCGACATTGCGGGTGCCAAGCTTCAGGCTCTCTTTCATTAAGCGCAGACCAGGGATGATAAAGCCGCCCAGGTGCACGCCGCCGGGCAGTACGAAATCAATCGTAATCGCACTTCCGCAATCTACTGCGCAGCAACCACCTGCCAGTTGATAGCCCGCCAGCGCCCCCATCCAGCGGTCAACGCCCAACCGACCTGGCTCTTCGTAACCATTCACCACACCCAGTGCTTCTGGGGTTGAGCGGGCGACGTACACATGTCGCACCTGACGGCGCAGTAGCGCCACGGTGTCATCCAGCACGGCCGCTCTGGCAACGCTGGAGATCCGCACCGCTTCAACGACATCCAGGTCAGGAATATCCGCTCCTGGACGCCACTCTTCCCGTGTCCACACGGCTCCTCGCGAACGGATCTCGCTGCTCTCGGCATCTTTAAGCCGCCATTTCGACAGCGTGTTGCCGATATCTAAATCCAAAATCATAGGCGCCTACGTACGCTGATCTCACCGCCCGATAGGCGTCGCGAGTGATCGTTTTCGGTAACCCACAGGTTACCACTCTCATCTACTTCTCCTGCGACGGCATCGCTGGTGCGTTCGCCCTGAATAACTCGGATAGGCAGCCCTGCATAGGCGTGCCGCTGATTCCAGGCATTGCGCCAGGGGGCAAAACCATGAGATTCAAAGCCTGCCAGCAGATTCAGCAGGCCCGCCACCATATCGGCCGCTAGCTGATTACGGGAAATGCCCGCCTTAGCATCAAACAGCGCTGCCACCGGCTGATCAATGGTGGCACGCAGGCGCTCAGGTAGCGATAGATTCATCCCCAAGCCGATCACCACTTCGCAGGGACCTGCTGCATCACCGGTGACTTCAATCAAGATACCGGCCAGCTTGCCCAACTCATCGCCCTGCTCAGCCAACAGCACGTCGTTGGGCCACTTCAGCTTGGGCGACACACCGTACTGCTCCAGCACCTGGGACACCACAACACCCACCGCAAGGCTCAACCCTTCCAGCGCGTTGATACCCGACTCAAACCGCCAGCCCACCGACACCATGAGGCTTTGCCCCCACGGCGTTGACCATACGCGGCCACGACGCCCGCGTCCGGCGGTTTGCAGCTCCGCAAAGCAGACTTCGCCATGCCCTGCCCCTTGCGTGAAGCGCTCGCGCAGGTACTCATTACTGGAGGGAAGCTGATCTTCCACAAACAATCGTGCCAGCAAGTGGCGAGCATCGGCGGGCAGGCGCTCGACGATTTTAGCCCCATCCAGCGGCTCTAACGGGCAAGCTAACCGATAGCCTCGCCCCTTCACGGCCACCAGCTCCACACCCAGCGTCTCTAATTTTTTTAGCTGTTTCCACACGGCGGCTCGGGAAACGCCTAGCGTTTCACCTAATTGTTCACCGGAATGAACCTCGCCATCGCTTAACAAACGCATCAGGTTACCGATGGTCATGTGCTTGCCCCAACTGGGAAAACGCCTATCTTAACGGAAGCGCCACAAGGGCGAAAACTGCCGCGTTTAGGTTATTGACTTGCTGCTTTATTTAAGACAGCGCTGGTAGTGGACCACCCCCAGACCCTATAATGCCGCCCTATTTTTCTAGCAGGATCGCGTCGTGATCGAGAATCTTCGCAACATTGCCATCATCGCCCACGTTGACCACGGTAAAACTACCTTGGTAGACAAACTGTTAAGCCAGTCTGGCACGCTCGACCGTAAGGCCGAAGGTCAAGAGCGTATCATGGACTCCAATGACCAGGAGAAGGAGCGTGGTATTACCATCCTGGCCAAAAATACCGCTATTCAGTGGCAGGATGGTAATGGTACGGGCTACCACATCAACATCGTGGACACCCCTGGGCACGCCGACTTCGGTGGTGAAGTTGAGCGTGTTATGTCCATGGTGGACTCGGTTCTGCTGCTGGTTGACGCCGTAGACGGCCCGATGCCGCAAACGCGCTTCGTGACCCAGAAAGCCTTCTCTCAGGGCCTGAAGCCGATTGTCGTGGTTAACAAAATCGACCGCCCCGGCGCTCGCCCGGACTGGGTGATCGACCAGATTTTTGATCTGTTCGACAACCTGGGTGCGACCGACGAACAGCTCGACTTCCCGATTATCTACTGCTCGGCGCTGAACGGTATTGCCGGCATGGACCCGGACGCGCTGGCCGACAACATGGATCCGATGTTCCAAGCGATTGTGGACATTGTTGAGCCGCCGCACGTTGAAGTTGATGGCCCGTTCCAGATGCAGATTTCTGCCCTCGACTACAACAGCTACGTCGGCGTTATCGGTCTTGGCCGCATCAAGCGTGGTTCCGTGAAGCCTAACCAGCAGATCTCGGTCATCAGCGTTGATGGTACGACTCGTAAGGGCAAAATCGGTCAGGTGATGACCCATATGGGCCTTGAGCGAGTTCAAACCACCGAAGCCACCGCTGGCGATATCGTATGTGTCACGGGCATCGAAGACCTGTCCATCTCTGACACCCTGTGCGACCCAAGCGCCGTTGAAGCGCTGCCGCCGCTGTCTGTTGATGAGCCGACCGTGTCTATGACCTTCCAGGTCAATGACTCGCCGTTCGCTGGCAAAGACGGCAAGTTCGTCACCAGCCGTAACATCAAAGATCGTCTAGAGCAGGAACTGATCCACAACGTCGCTCTGCGCGTTGAGCAAGGCGAAACACCCGAGAAGTTTAAAGTCTCTGGTCGTGGTGAATTGCACCTGTCGGTACTGATCGAAACCATGCGTCGTGAAGGCTTCGAGCTCGCCGTTGGCCGCCCGGAAGTCATCATCAAAGAGATCGACGGCGTTAAGCAAGAGCCCTACGAAGAAGTCATCATCGACTGTGAAGAGCAGCACCAAGGCTCCATCATGGAAGAGCTGGGCTACCGTAAAGGTGAGATGACCAACATGAACCCGGATGGTAAAGGCCGCGTTCGTTTGGACTTCATCATTCCTGCACGCGGTTTGATCGGCTTCCGTGGTCAGTTCCTGACCCTGACGTCAGGCACCGGCATCCTGACCAGCCGTTTTGACCACTACGGCCCGCTGAAGCCCGATGCGTCTATCGAGCGTCGCAACGGCGTACTGGTTTCTATGGTAGGCGGTAAGGCGCTGGCTTACGCCCTGTACGCCCTTCAAGAGCGCGGCAAGCTGATCATCGACCACGCGACTGAAGTGTACGAAGGCATGCTGATCGGTATTAACAACCGTGCCAACGACATGGTGGTGAACCCGACTAAGGGCAAGAAGCTCGATAACATGCGCTCGACCGGTAACGATGAGAACATCGTTCTGACGCCGCCGATCAAGTTCACCCTTGAGCAAGCCATTGAGTTCCTGGACTCCGATGAGCTGGTAGAAGTCACGCCCAGCCACATCCGCCTGCGCAAGAAGCACCTGACCGAAAACGAGCGTAAGCGCGCTAGCAAGAAGTAAGCTAACCGCCGTTCGTCAAAAGCCCGCCGCTGTGCGGGCTTTTTTATGAAACGCCTCTTCGCAGTGTTGCCTGTTACACGCACTACCAAACGGCTTCGTTAACGCAACCTAAACGCTAGCACGCTGGTAAGCGTGGTCGTTCTATCGCAAAGTAGCGCAATCGTTAGCGCCAGCGGACAGCTAACGGGCTACAATTCATACAAGTGTTTGGATACCTACCCCCATCCTTGCACCCTTACACGGACACTCCTTCACATGAGCGGTCATAACGTCTGGACTCACAAAGGCACATTCTTGCTAGCAGCCGTCGGCTCTGCTGTTGGCCTAGGTAATCTTTGGCGCTTTCCCTACCTGACCGGTGAAAACGGTGGCGGTGCCTTTATTCTGGTCTATGCACTGACCATCTTCGCTGTTGGCATCCCGATCTTAATTGCTGAAACCATGCTGGGTCGCACCAGCCGTCAAAGCCCGATTATGGGTATGCGCCACCTCACTAAAACCCATAAAACGTCCCGAGCGTGGGAGTCGATTGGGTGGTTGGGGGCCGCCTCTGCCTTTTTGATTTTAAGCTTTTATTCGGTGATTGCCGGCTGGGCGCTGCACTACACCTGGCTGATGCTCACTGGCTCGTTAGTGGGTGCCGATGCCCAAACCATTAGCGACGGCTTTAATGCACTGCTCGCCTCGCCTGGATTGATGACGCTGTACCACACGCTGTTTATCGCAGGCTCGGCGCTGATTGTCGGCATGGGGATTCATAAAGGCATTGAGTCTGGCCTGCGCATTATGATGCCTGCGCTGTTTGTGATTCTGATCGTGGTGCTGATTTACGGCATCATCAATGGTGATGTGGGCGCTGCTGCCAGCTTCTTGTTCACGTTTAATCTCAGCGACCTGAGCCTGGAAGGCTGGCTGCAGGCGATGGGCCAATCCTTCTTTACCTTGAGTTTGGGGATGGGCGCGATCATGGCTTATGGCGCTTACATGTCCAGCGAAGCCTCACTGACGCGCACGGCCATTGCCGTGGCTTTTGTAGACACAGCGGTCGCGATGGTGGCAGGTCTAGCGATCTTCTCACTGGTCTTTGGCGCAGGCCTTGAAACCGGGCAAGGCCCCGGGCTGATGTTTGTAACGCTGCCGCTGGCCTTTGCCGAGATGCCGTTTGGAGCCCTGGTGGGCGGCGTATTCTTTATCCTGGTACTGGGTGCGGCGATTAGCTCATCAATTTCCCTGATTGAGCCAGTGGCTGCCTTCCTAGTGGAGCGTTTTGATATGACCCGCCCGCAGGCCGTCATGATTATGGTCGTTGCCGCCTGGGCAATGGGCCTACTGACGGTGGTGAGCTTCAACGTATGGGCGGAAGGGACTATCTTCCATAGCCTGTTTGGCCGCAGCGCCTTCGAATTTATTGAGCTGCTGACCAATATCTTTATGCCACTAGGCGGTCTGATGATTGCGCTATTTGCAGGCTGGGCGCTGACGCAAAGTGAAGTAATGAAGGAGCTTGGCACCAACGCGACATGGTTTAAGATCTGGCGTTTCTTAGTGCGTTTTGTGGGCCCGGCAGCGGTTTCCTTTGTCTTTTTGCGCACCATTCCTCAGGTGGAGGGTTACTTCATTCCTGCCTTGGGGTCGCTCATCATTGTGGGGGCCTTTGCCGCCAGCCAGCGGCTGCGCCACACTAAGGCTTAACAATAACATCCATGCCGCAGGCGACCCACGGGTCGCCTGCCGTCCGAGGACACCATGCAACCGCTTATCGAAGTACAACACGTTAATAAAGCGTTCGGTGGGCTACACGTCATCAACGATTGCTCGATTCGAGTAGAGAAAGGCTCGATTACCGGCATGATTGGCCCCAACGGGGCGGGTAAATCGACCCTGTTTAACCTGATCGCTGGTGCCCTGACACCTGACAGCGGTTCTATTCTGCTGGATGGTGAAGATATCACCACGCTTAGTGCCGACCAGCGCTTTCATAAAGGCTTGCTGCGCACCTTCCAAATTGCCCACGAGTTCAGTCAAATGAGCGCGCTAGAAAATTTGATGATGGTGCCGCCCCAGCAAGCGGGTGAAAGCCTCTTCAACACTTGGTTTAAGCCAGGGCTGGTACGCCAGCAAGAGGCTGAGGTGCGCCGCCGCGCACTGGAGGTGATTGATTTTGTGGGCCTGCACCACGTGCGCAACGAACTGGCGGGCAACCTTTCCGGCGGTCAGAAAAAGCTCCTAGAGCTTGGACGCACCATGATGACCGATGCCAAGGTCGTGCTGCTGGATGAAATTGCCGCCGGGGTAAACCGCACCCTGCTGGGCGATTTGATGGGCAATATCGAACGACTCAACCGCGAGATGGGCTACACCTTCTTAGTGATTGAGCATGATATGGACATGATCTCGCGGCTCTGCGACCCGGTCATTGTGCTTGCCCAGGGCAGCGTCATGGTCGAAGGGCACATTGAAGATATACAAAATAACCCAGCGGTGATTGAAGCCTATTTCGGCTCTGATGCCGCTTAAAGCGCAGCAACCTAATAAACAACAGTGACCAATGCTAGCCAACAACGGGCTAACCATAGGGGCTACAACAATATCGTTGCGATGGCCACCCCAACGCAGCGCTTGCTGAGACACCTTTATGTCATCCACTCCCGCATCACCCCAGCCACTGCTTGATGCACGCGATGTGCACGGCGGCTATGGCAGCATGAATATTTTAAACGGGGTCAATATGACGCTGTATGCCGACGAGGTCGGCGTCATTGTCGGCCCCAACGGCGCGGGCAAGTCCACCATGCTCAAAGCCGTGTTTGGATTGCTCAACGTGAACCAGGGCGAGATCCTGCTCAACGGCCAGCCGATTCACAACCTACCCCCCAACCAGCTCGTTGAGCGTGGCATGGGCTTTGTGCCCCAGGAAAAAAACGTGTTTCCCAGCCTCTCGGTCAAAGAGAATCTGGAAATGGGCGCCTACCTGAAGCCGCAAAACGTGAAGCGCATGCTGGAACAGGTCTACGAATTTTTCCCCCCGCTGGTCGAAAAGCGCCACCAGCCTGCTGGCGAGCTTTCAGGCGGGCAACGCCAGATGGTCGCCATGGGGCGTGCCCTCATGGCAGAACCTAGCCTGCTGCTCCTGGACGAGCCCACGGCGGGCCTATCACCGCTCTATATGAACGAGATTTTCGACCGCGTGAAGAAGATCAACGCCGCAGGCGTAGGCATTTTAATGGTCGAGCAGAACGCCAAGCAGGCCTTGGCCATTGCCGATAAAGGCTTTGTGCTGGCAGCGGGCCAGAACCGCTTTACGGATACCGGGGCGGCACTGCTTGCCGACCCTGATGTCGCCAAAAGCTTTTTGGGCGGCTAGCCCGGGGGAGAAACGCGTGAACGAACTGGCTTTTTTTATTAATAACGTGGTGATTGCGGGCAGCGTTACCGGCTCGATTTATGCCATTGGTGCGATTGGCGTTACGCTGATTTTCAGCATTATGCGCTTTGCCCATTTTGCCCATGCCGACATGATGACCTTCGGTGCCTTTATGGTGCTGCTGCTCACCACCGCTTTCCCGGCGGTGGGTGCCAGTATTGGCGTACCCACGGCGCTGATTATGCTGCCGCTGGCCATGCTGCTCACCGCCCTACTCGCGGTAGGCATCGATAAGGCCTTCTACAAGCCGCTGCGCGCCCACGGCGTAAAGCCTATTGTGATGGTGATTGGCTCGCTGGGCGTCACACTGATGCTGCAGGGTCTTATTCGCCTGTTCTCAGGAACCGGCGGGCAAAGCCTGTATGTCGATGATCGCAAAGAGATCTTTCGTCTAGCGCTGCCGTTTGAAGGCGCTCGGGCACCGATTGTGATCACCGAGCCGCAGATTTATCTGTTTGTGATTACGCTGGTGGCGGTCGTTGCACTTCACCTTTTCCTTAACCGCTCCCGGTTGGGTAAGGCGATGCGCGCCATGTCTGACAACCCAGAACTGGCGCAGGCGTCGGGTATCAACACCAATACCATTGTGGCCGTTACCTGGGTGATTGCAGGTGGCCTGGCCGCCATTGCGGGCACGCTGCTCTCTTTAGACGTCACCTTCAAACCGGACCTGAGCTTCTTCCTGCTATTGCCGATTTTCGCAGCGGCCATTGTGGGCGGGGTGGGACACCCGTATGGCGCAATTGCCGGTGGTTTTGTGGTTGGCTTTGCTGAGACCTTGGCGGTATTCAACTGGAACGTGCTGCTACGCCCGTTCCAAGACAGCTTCCCCGAATGGCTGACGCTGCCATCGAATCTCGCCTTCGTGGGCACTGAATACAAGATTGTGGTGCCATTCTTTATTCTGGTGGCCATCCTGGTGTGGCGCCCGACCGGCCTGTTTAAAGGCAAGGTGATCTAATGAGTCATCCAACCAATACTCGTAACCCTGCCTACACGCCGAAAGACGCCACCCAGACACGCCGCTTCCCGCTGCGCGAACTGGTGTTGTTTGGCGCGCTGCTTATAGCGGTACTGGCGGTCTATGCACTCATGGGCGCGGCATACAGCACGCGCATGCTGGTAGAAGCCGCCTGTTACGCCATTCTGGCCTTGGGCCTGACAATTCAGTGGGGCTACGCCGGGCAGTTTAACGCCGGGGTGATGGGCTTTGTGGCCCTTGGCGGGTTTTGCGCCATGCTGTTTAGCGTGCCGGTCAATGATGCCTTTTGGGGCACGGAGCTACCGGGCGAGCTAGGCCAAGTGCTGCTTTATGGCATTGCGGCAACGCTGCTGGTCGTAGGCGCTACCAAGCTTGACCGATTAGGCGTACCGAAAAAGCTGCGCACCGTGATTGCGGTCGTGCTGGCGGTAGTGCTCTACCTCGTTGTGATTAGCCTGCTGCGCGATGTGACCAGCCAAATTCAGTCCCAGGCGGGCTTTGTGGGTGGGTTTGGACTGCCGCCCTGGGTGGGTTGGATTGTCGGCGGTGCGCTGGCCGGTGGCGTGGGCTACTTTATCGGCCATGTGTGCCTTGGGCTGCGCAGCGACTACCTCGCTATTGCCACCCTGGGGATTGCCGAGATCATCAAGGCGTTTTTGAAAAACTCCGACTGGCTGACCCGCGGCACAGCGACGGTCTCGCCGCTGCCCTGGCCAACCCCTGGCCCCGCCGAGCTGGGGTTTACGCTCTCCCGCGCGATTTACCTCTCGGTGACGGCGGTAGTGATTGCGGTGATTTTCTTCCTGCTGCATCGCGCTTACCACGCCCCTTGGGGGCGGATGATTCGCGCGATTCGCGATAACGAAGTCTCATCAGCCGCCATGGGTAAGGACATCAACAAGCGTCGCCTGGAGATTTTCGTGCTGGGCTGCATTTTGATGGGCTTGGGGGGAGGCATGTTGGGCACCTTCAACAGCCTGTTCGACCCACAAGGCTACTTACCCCTCAACCACACCTTCTTAGTGCTGGTGATGGTCATTCTGGGCGGCCCAGGTAATAACCTAGGCACCATCTTTGGTGCGGTCGCGGTGTACATCATCTGGATTATGTCGGAGCCGTTGGCGCTGTTTTTAATGCAGCTAGCCGTCGCATTTGGCGAAGGCACCTTCGGCTGGGATGCGCCTAGCAATATGGATAGCCGAGCGCTTCAAGCGCGGGTGTTGGTCATTGGGATGCTGATTACGCTGGTGCTGCGCTTTGCGCCTAAAGGATTGCTGCCCGAAAAAATTAAGAGCCACGGCTAACAAGATCGCGTCTCCTAAAAAAACCGCCCCCGCTCATTGAGCGGGGGCGGTTTGCTATCTACCCAGTGTCAGTGCTCACTGAGTGAGCCACTGACAGGTCGTCGTGTTACAGATCCACTTGGCCTTTACTGGTAAACGTACCGTTCTCTACCACCATCTCAACCACTACGCCCGGTACGTCACCGTTGTCATCAAACTCGTGGGAGCCAGAGGCGCCCTCGTAGTTGATATCGGTGCCCGCGGCGATGAGCTCGACGGCCTTCTCCCACTCGCCCGGCAGAATCACTTCACCCGGCGCACTCGATACGCTGCGTAACGCCTCAGCAAGCCCTTCGCGGTCGGCGCTGCCGTTCTGCTCAATGGCCAGCGCTACCAGGAAGGCAGCATCGTACGCTTGGGCGGCAAACACCGCGCTAGGGTCGATATCGGCTTCCGTAGCGGCGGTATTAAATAGCTCGGTGCCGGGTAGCTCTGGGCTACCGGGGCGGGTGGCAATCATGCCATCCAGCACATCCGCACCAATGGCGTTCACAAGACTGTCGCCCACCATACCGTCGGCACCCACGTACTGGGTGAACATACCGCTCTCATAGGCCTGGCGCAGCACGGTTTGACCAGACGTGTCCGCATACGCCAACACCACTAACGTATCGGCGCCGCTGGCAGAGAGCGAGCCCAGCTCAGAACGGTAGTCGGCACGGTTGTCTTCGTGGGCCAGGTTTTCTGCCACTTCGCCACCACCGTCCGTGAACGCCGCACTGAAGGCATCGGACAGGCCACGACCGTAGTCGTTGTTCACAAAGGTGACCGCAACGTAGTCGATGCCTTTATCCAACAAAAGCTTCGCGAGCATTTCACCCTGGAAAGCATCGGAAGGCACGGTGCGGAACACCAGGTCATTGTCGTCCAGCTCCGAGACCGCCGGCGCGGTCGATGCCGGAGACACCATCAGCACACCGCCGGGAATCGCGGCATTGTTAGCAGCGGCAATGGTTGCCCCAGTACACAGCGCGCCGACAATAGCGGTCACGTTTTCAGAGTTCACCATCCGGTCAGCGGCGTTAGAGGCAGCGGATGCGTCGGAACACGTCGTATCGCCCGAAGGCATTACCAGGGTTTGTCCCCCTAAGATTCCCCCCTGCTCATTGACCTGGGCAACCGCCAGTTGAGCACCCGCAAAGATAGGGGGTGTCAGGCTCTCAATACCCCCGGTAAAGCCGCCCAAGAAGCCAACTTTAACTTCCGCCTGGGCCATTCCGGTTAAGGCAAGTGATGAGGCCGCTACGGCAATGGCTAATGCGCGCTTATTAATCATATTGTTTGTCGCTCCCAGTATGTTGAGTGCCCCGACTGTCCAGCGCAGGGCTCCTCTTAATCTGGAACCGTCGCGCCAAAAACACAAGTAACGCTTTCTAACGCTACATTACAATTTTCTTATAACCACCGTTCAAGGCGCAGGGTATGGCTTAGCCAAGCGTTAAAACGCTGCCACCTGGTACCGGGTTCGTCCGTCAATACTTCCGGCTGACCCTCGCGTTCAAACTGCCAAAGCAGCTGATGGTTATCATCAAGCGTCAGCTGATAACTAATCGAAGGGTCGCGACCGGTGGCCACCAATTCATTAAACGCCGGCATCAATGACTCACTTCGGATCAGCACGCCGACCTCGGTATTCCAAAAAATGGAGCGCGGATCAACGTTAAAAGAGCCGACAAACAGCTGGTCATCAAAGCGAATGGCTTTGATATGCAGAGCTGACGCTGACGCGCCAGGCACCCGCATCTCTTCACTCGCCTCAGACGTGGTGGTGTCTTGCTCTGGGCGCAGTTCATACAGGTTGACCCCACTCTCTAGCAGCGTCTTTCGCCAGGGAGCATAAGCGCCATGCACCACCGCCGCATCAGTGGAGGCGAGCGAATTGGTGATGATATCGACCTCAACGCCCTGATCCGCTAACTCAACCAAGCGCTCTACACCACGCTCAGTGGGAACAAAGTAGGCGGAAATAACAACGAGCCGCTCGTTCAGCTCCGTAGCAGCCGTCAGATCTCCCAACAGCGTGTTTTGCCACTCTGGCGTGCCAGGGTATGAAAGCTTACCCGGCGCATCCCATATCGCTAAGCCTTCGCCCCAGTGCAAGGTTTCCCAAGGCGGCGTGCGCCTTGGCTGGCGTCGAAGCTCGGTGAAGTACTCAGAATCCGCATGCGCCTCCAGCCAAGCCTCTAAATCGCGCTCCAGCCCCTGCCAAGCGTTGGCATCCACCCGGTGATAGCGCTCAATCGGCTGAGCTAAGCCGTGATTCCAGTACAGGTCAAAACTGTTGGACAGCGCAGGCACGACTTCGCCAATAGCGACAACGTCTAAATCGGCAAAGTTACGCGTATCATTGGCATCAAAATACTCATCGCCAAGATTGCGGCCCCCCACAATGGCCACGCTGTTATCAGCCACCCACAGCTTATTGTGCATACGGCGATGCTGCTGAGCGGGGTCCACCGCCGATGCCAACACACGCGTCACTATGTGCCCACGGCCCACGGCGAGCGGGTTATAAACGCGCACATGGATATCCGGATGGCTGGCCAGCGCGGCTAAACGCTCCCCTTGACCAATAGCGCCTATATCATCCACCAGTAGGCGCACGCGCACCCCTTGCTCAGCGGCATCAATCAGTTGAGAAAGCACTAATCGAGTCGTTTGCCCATCGCCCAGCAAGTAGGTCTGGATATCCAATTCACGCTGCGCTTGCCGAATTAACCCCACACGTACCGCAAACGCTTCCCGACCATTGGCAAGCAGCGCAAAACCATCGGGGTCGGTTTGCTCAGCGGCGGCGACGGCCACTTGGTTGCCTAACCATGTTTGCCGAGCATCGGCGATGCCCAGCGCCGTTTGATGTTCGCGCACCACCGGATGGGTGCAGCCTACCAGCAGGCTACACACCAGAAGCAGCAGCGCCCACTGTGTTGCGTGATAAGCCCCAGGCTGGCAGGCGCTAGGCATCGCCGTGTTCATTCTGTTGGCGAGCCAGCTGCTTTTGGCGACGTTTCTTACGGTACAGCCGCACCAAGGCGATGGAAAGCGCCACGGCGACCATGGCAAAGAGCACCACTCCCTGCCAAGGGCGCGCCCCGTCGCCCAGGACCGTTTCTAAGGTAATAATCAGCGCAAGACCCAGCGCTTGGGTGCCAATGGCCAGCGCCCGCAGCGGGTCAAAAGAGGATTGCGGCATCGACATCTCCGTCATGTGAAGCGTGCATGGTATGGTTGCCCAGTGTACCTGCTTATCGGAACGACTATGAATGCCATTGCCCTCGGTCCACTATTGATTTCTACGCCTCGCCTGTATGCGTTTGGTTGCGCGCTGCTGCTGCTCTTGAGTAGCCGCTACTTACTGGGCCTTCCCACTAAACAGCATGGCCGCTGGTTTAATGGCCTGCTTATCGTATGGCTATTGGGTGCCCGTGTTGCGTTTGTCACCCTCCATTGGGAGAGCTACAGCGCGACGCCCATAGACGCGGTAAAACTGTGGCAACCCGGCTACAACGCTCTTGGCGGACTTCTCGCAGGCCTCATCTGGACCGCCTGGACGTTACGTACACGGCTGCTGGCGATGATCGGTGGACTCGCCATGACGGTAGGGGCTGCGAGCCTCTGGTTAGTATTAGTCACACTCGCACCGCTAGGCCAACAGTTTGCCGTGGAGGCGCTGCCAGACGTCACCCTGGAAGACCTGGAAGGCAACGCGGTGCACCTGCCCTCGCTAGCCAACCAAAATGAGCTGATTATCGTCAATTTATGGGCCACTTGGTGCCCACCCTGTCTACGCGAAATGCCGTTATTGGAAGAGGCCGACCAGCGCGAAGGCGTCAGCGTGGTCGTGGTTAATCAGGGCGAAGACTTGCTGCCGATTGCTCGCTATCTAGACGAGCAGTCACTCGCCTTTCGCTACCCGCTGCGCGACCCACAGCAAACCCTAATGGCTCAGTTCCAAGCCCCAGGCCTGCCCACCACGGTACTGTTTGATCAATACGGCAAGACGTTGGACGTGCACGTCGGCGAACTCACCCGTGCGCAGTTAGAGCGCTGGTTAAACGATTGACCACGATAGACCTTAATACCCCCGCTGCTTTGCGTTAGAATCCCCCGCCCTGTTGGCCGCCGGTGACCTGCCCCGGCGGCGTACCACCCGATTTCGACGACTTCCTCGAGGCATCATGAGCGATTTTTCTCCCGGCCAGCGCTGGATTAGTGACGGCGAAGCTGAGCTTGGGCTCGGCACCGTGCTTAACTGCGACGCCCGTAGCGTTACCATTTTGTTCAGTGCCAGCCAGGAAACCCGTACTTATAACACCCGCCAAGCGCCGCTCACCCGCGTGATGTTCGGCAGTGGCGACCGCATCTTGTCTGCCGACGGCTGGCAGATGATCGTGAATGACAGCAAAGAGAGCCGTGGCCTGATCACCTACATCGGTGAAGATAGCGAAGGCAGCCTGCGTGAGCTGCCCGAAGCCAAGCTGGCCGATACCATGCAGTTCGACCAGGCCCGTGACCGCCTGCTCACCGGCCAAGTCGACCGTAACGACTGGTTTGATCTACGCTTTCGCACCCTGCACCACTTCCAGCGCATCGAGCAGCACAGCGCGTTAGGCTTTGCTGGGCCGCGTATTGATCTCATTCCCCACCAGCTGTATATCGCTGATGAAGTCGCCGGCCGCCATGCGCCGCGCGTTCTACTGGCCGACGAAGTGGGCCTGGGCAAAACCATTGAGGCGGGCTTAATCCTCCACCGCCTGCTGCTGGCAGGCCGAGTAGAGCGCGCGCTGATTCTGGTACCCGATAGCCTGACGCATCAGTGGCTGGTGGAGCTTTTACGCCGCTTTTCGCTCAACGTCACGCTGCTGGATGAACACCAGAGCCAGGCCCACGGCAACGCCAATCCATTTGAAAGCGCGCAGCTAGTTCTGGCCAGCCAAGGCTGGCTGTTCGCCAACATTCACCGCCAAGACCAGGCGCTGGCCAGCCGCTTCGACCTATTGATTGTCGATGAAGCACACCACCTGGACTGGAGCCCAGAGGGTAGCGGCCCCGGCTACCAGTGCGTAGAGCAGCTGGCCGCTGAAATACCGGGTTTGCTGCTGCTTACCGCTACGCCAGAGCAGATGGGGCTGGAGAGCCACTTTGCGCGCCTGCGCCTGCTCGATGCCGAGCGCTACCACGATATTGAGCGCTTCAAAGACGAAGAGCAGCACTACGTAGCGGTGGCCAGCGCCATCGATGCACTGGATGAACTCCCCGACACCGCCAGCGCCCGCGAGCGTGTCGCAGCGGTCGCCGACGACCGCGATAGCCAAGCACTGCTCGCCACGCTGTGCAACGCCGAAGCCAGCAGCGAACAGCAAGATGCCGCCCGCGCCCAGCTGCGCGATGCGCTGCTCGACCGCCACGGCACAGGTCGCGTGATGTTCCGTAACAGTCGCCGCCACGTGGGCGGCTTCCCTGAGCGTCGCCTTCATTTGGCCCAGTTTGAGCTGCCCTCCGCCTATCGCCGCGTGCTGCGTCGCCTGGAGCGCGACGACGACTATCTGGATGAACTACTGATCGAAACCGGCATGGATCATCCCGATGTGCTGATTTATCCCGATGCGATGTACCGGGAGTTAAGCAACGACCCGCTGAACACCGAGTTCTGGTGGCACATCGACCCACGGGTCAACTGGCTGCTGGAAAAACTCAGCGACGACAGTGAATCAGGCTTTGCCAACGACAAAGTGCTGGTGATTGCTCACCACCGCGAGACGGCGGAAGGCTTAGCGGAGGGCCTGCGAGTACTGGGCGGCTATCAAGCGCCCGTGTTCCATGAAGGCCTGTCGCTGATTGAGCGCGACCGGGCGGCCGCCGCCTTTGCCGATGAAGAAGAGGGCTGCCAAGTATTGGTCTGCTCCGAAATTGGCTCTGAAGGGCGCAACTTCCAGTTTTGTCGCCACTTGGTAATGTTCGATATGCCCCAGCATCCCGACCAGCTAGAGCAACGCATTGGTCGCCTGGATCGTATTGGTCAACGCCACGCCATTGAACTGCACGTGCCCAGCTTTATCGGCAGCCCAGGCGAGCGCCTGATGCGCTGGTACCACGAGGGTATGGACGCCTTCAGCGCCCCCCACGGCATCGGCAGCGACCTGTTTGACGCCTTTGGCGATGCCCTGGCCGATGCGCTGCTCGACGACGAAGCGCTCACCGAGATCATCGACGAAACCAAAGAGATGTTCACCGCCAAGCTGTCCGAGCGGGACGCAGGTCGCAACCGCCTACTAGAGCTAAATGCGTGCCGTCCGGCGCGGGCGCAGCAGGTGATTGAGGCAGTCCGCGAGCTGGACGAAGACCCGGCACTACCCCGCTATGTGGAACGCGCGCTGGATATCTTTGGGGTCGATAGCCAAGAGATTGGCAAGGGCTTGCTGTACCTTCAACCCAGCCAGCATATGCTCGACGGCCTGCCGGGCTTGGTAAAAGGCGAAGAGGGCTTTTCAGCCACCTACAGCCGCGCTCAGGCGCTGGCACGAGACGATATTCAGCGACTCTCTTGGGAACACCCGCTGCTGCGGGAAATGATGGGCCGTATTTTAGACGGCACGATGGGCAATACGGCGCTAGCGCTGCTGCGCCACCCCGCCATTCCCAGCGGGCGCTTAATGGCTGAACTGGTGTTCCGCACCCACTGCCCGGCCCCAAAATCGCTGCATTTGAATCGCTTTTTGCCGCCCACGGCGGTGCGCGTGCTGCTAGATGAGTCGGGTGCCAACCTGACCAGCAAAATCTCCTTCACCGGTTTGGGCAAGAACCTGCAAAAGGTCAATAAATCGCTGGCACGCGACCTGATCAAAAGCCGACATGACCAGCTGCGCGAGCTGCTGATTCAAGGCGAAGGTGAAGCTGAGCGTGAACTGCCCAGCATTGTCGAAACCGCCGAAACGCGTATGCGTGCCCAGTTAGACGCCGAGCTTGCCCGCCTAACGGCGTTAGCAGAGCACAACCCGGCGGTACGCAGCGAAGAGCTGGAAGCGCTGAAACAGGAGCGTCAGGCGCTGAGCAGCGCTATCGAGAACACCCGCCTGCGGCTTGACTCCGTCCGCGTGGTGATCACCGTCGACCCGAATGCCTAACGAAGCAGAACGCCGCTGGCGGCGCTATACAATCGCCGCCAGCGCTTTATCCAACGTTGGGTACTGAAAGTCGAAACCTGCCTCGCTAAGGCGCGCTGGACGCATATCCGCACCGGTTAACAGCAGTTGCGACATCTCGCCAAACCCCGCTTTCAGCACGATGGCGGGCACTGGGAAGATCGCAGGGCGATGCAACTGCTTGGCCAACGTTTTCGTAAATTCGGCGTTGGTCACCGGGTGTGGCGCGCTGCCGTTAAAGGCACCTGACAGCGTCGGCTCATTGATCAGAAACATGATCGCGGCCACTAAGTCATCACGATGCACCCAGGGCATAAACTGTGTGCCATCGCCAAATCGCCCGCCTAACCCCAGCTTGAACGGTGGCAGCATTTTCTGCAGCGTCCCACCGCCCGCCGCTAGCACTAAGCCAATCCGCACAATCGCCAGCCTGACGCCCATAGCTTCTACGGGCTTTGCCGCGGCTTCCCACTGCGCGCAAAGCCGATGGGCGAACTCGTCATGAGGGGGCGTGGATTCATCCACCACCTTGCTACCCTGATCACCGTAATAGCCCATCGCAGAACCGCTCACCATCACGCTGGGCAGCGGCTGGCCGTTGGCCTCTAGCTGCTCACAGAGCGCAATCAGTTGCTGTGTGCTGGTCACCCGCGAACGGATCAGTCGCTCTTTCTGTTCCGTGCTCCAGCGCTTTGCCGCAATCGACTCTCCCGCCAAGTTCACCAACGCATCTGGCGGTGTATCCACAAAGGCTTGGGCGCTATCACGAATGTCACACCCCTTGGGCAGCTTCCCCCGCACTTCATGCGGCGTCCGAGACACCACCTGCACCTCATGCCCCTGGGCAATGAGCTGTTGGCAAAGCCGTTGGCCAACAAAGCCGCTGCCTCCAGTGATTAAAACTCGCATGGTGTCACTCCTTTGGCCTAGTGAGTGCCTGAGCACTAATTGATCTCACGTAATAATGACCGTACATGAACCCCTATCGCTCGCCACAAATTTCCAGGTGAACGTTGCACATTTTTTAATTGTACGATATCTATACACAACTGCTACAGTAAATTTAACAAACTGTCTAACCTACTTGCGAGGACTTATGGCTGCACTGGTGAACGCGGTGCCTACTCCCTCGGCTACGCCTAGCGTGGCCATTATTGGGGCAGGCTTATCTGGCCTTGCTTGTGGCCATCGTCTAGCACAACACGGCGTCAGCGTTCAGCTGTTTGATAAAGCCCGCGGCCCCGGTGGCCGTATGTCGAGTAAGCAGCGACCAGCAGCCACGCTCGACTTAGGCGCCCAAGCCTTTACGGCACGCGATACCCGCTTCGCGAAAAAAGTCGCTGAATGGCAGGCCGCTGGCTGCGTGGCAACATGGCCAGTGCACAGCTATCAGGCTAATGCATCCGGCTGGCAAACACATAATGATGGTCAGGTGCGTTATTGCGGAGCCCCGCGAATGAGCGCCATTACTCGCCACTTGGCCGATACACTCAGCGCCTTTGGCCACGCGTCTCTCTCTCTGGAGACCCAGATAACAACGCTCGATAAGACACCATCAGGCTGGCAATTAACCGATGCTAGCGGCGTACGACATGGGCCCTTTGCGCATGTGGTGATAAGCGCGCCGCCACCTCAAGCCCAGGCACTGCTAGCCGATTGGGAGCCTGCGCTCACTGCAGCTTGTGAAGCGCAGCCTCAGCGAGGCTGCTGGGCAGCGTGGGCCATCTTTGAATCGCCGCTCCCCACGCTTCCTCAGGTTGATGACGCATGGCAGAGCCTGCATACCCAGCACGCTGCGCTGCGTTTAGTGTCACGCAATCACACCAAGCCAGGCAGAGACGCTCAGCCTGAGAGTCTTAGCCTGCTGGCCCAGTTGGATTGGAGTGATACCCATATAGAGGCCACACCCGAGGCAGTGGCACAACAGCTGCTGGACGCTTTCACGACACTGCTGCCTGGCGACACTACGCTGCCAGCCGTACTGGAGCTGGGGGCTCATCGCTGGCGTTATGCACAGCCCGCCTCTGCCGGAAGCCAATCGTTCTTGTACAGCGAACATGGCTTATCACTGTGCGGCGACAGCTTTCGCGGTAGCCGTGTGGAGGATGCTTGGCTATCCGGTGATGAGTTGGGAGAGGCGTTATTAGGCCGGTCGGTCTAATGGCAGCATGGCGATAGGCGTACCAAAATGGACGCAGCAAAGGTTGTACCCAGTCGCCACAAGTTGTACAAAGGTGCCTATAATAGCGTGACCCTATCTGATCGATTAGGTGCTATTCAACGAATCGCAACACGACTAAGTGGCCAAGCGCCGAGCTGGCGCGACAACACTGCCACCGCAATTATTGACAGACCCCTGCAGCGCTTGCTGCAGGCAACCAAGAGGCAATGGCGCCCATGAGCAACAAGGCGACCCACCCACCCGATACCCCGCTCTATCCGATTCGGGAAGTTTCCCGCTTAACGGGTGTGAACTCGGTCACCCTGCGCGCCTGGGAGCGACGCTACGGATTAATTCGCCCACAGCGAACCCCTAAGGGCCACCGGCTTTACGCCCAGGATGATATCAGCCGCATTGAGCGCATTCTTCAGTGGCTTAACCGGGGCGTACCGGTCAGCCAAGTCGCCGACCTGCTTGATCAGCCTGAAACGGTAGAGACCCCAACCCCCAATGCCGGGGACTGGGCCAGCCAACGCCAGCAGCTACAGGCGGTGATTGAAGCCGTCGACTTGCCCAAGCTGGAAGCGCTGTACCACCAAAGCTTGGCACTGTACCCACTGAGCGTGGCCATTAACGAACTATGGCAGCCGATCATTCTCACGCTGGAAGCCAAGTGGGCAGCGCAGCCGGATGACCTCGTTCGCCGTACGTTTGAAGCCTTTTTGCGCAGTCAGGTAGGTATTCGCCTGCACTATGCGAATCAAGCAACCCGGGGGCCGCTCATTCTACTCAGTGCCATGCCGGATGACCCCGGCCCGCTATGGGTATTAATGTGCGCACTGATGGCCAGCGAGCAGGGCTACCGCGTGCAGCTATTCGACCACTCGCTCTCCCTCGACGACTTACCACAAGCGGTGTCACGCCTGCACTCCTCAATGGTACTGCTCTCTAGCGGCCAGCGGGAAAGCGACGACTACATCCGTGTCGCGCTGCCCAAAGCAGCACAAGCGTTAGGCGTACCGATTGGTGTATGCGGCGAAGTGGCTCGCTTGCGTGAAAACGACTTGCGTGACGGTTCCGTTCACATGCTGGGCGACGATCTGCCCCAGGCAATCGCCCGGCTGCGCCCGCTGCTGCGTGAGTCAGGCATTCTTTAAATACACGCACGGCCAGCCAACCTAAGGACTTTGCATGAACCTGCAGCTTGTTTGGTTACGCAGTGATTTACGTATTCATGACAATTCCGCACTTGCCGCCGCTGCCGCCAAAGGGCCGGTAGTGGCGGTTTTTTTGCGCAGCATTGAGCAGTGGTGCGACCACGGCCACGGCGCGAACAAGCTCGATTTCTGGGCGCGCGGCGTTAGCGCGGTGAAAGCGTCGCTAACCGGGCTAAATATTCCTCTGCTACACCGTGATATTGGGCGTTACGGCGAAGCCCCCGACGTGCTTCTGGAAATTGCCCGCGAACATCAGGTGACGCAGCTCCACTTTAACTACGAGTATCCGCTAAATGAACAGCGCCGCGACCAAGCGGTGTTGGAAGCGTTTAAGCAAGCGGGGATTACGGCCCAAGGCCATCACGACGCCATCGCCTTTGCCCCCGGCAGCCTCCTCACCGGCAAGGGCGATTACTACGGCGTGTTTACGCCGTTTTCAAAAGCATGGCATAAGCAGATTACCGCCGAGCAGCTCGCTCTACGCGATACGCCCAAAGTACAGTCTCCTCTCGACATTACCTCCGACCCGCTACCGGCGCTGCCAACCCTCGACGATGAGCCGCTGGATGGTCGCCTTTGGCCCGCCGGTGAAAACGCGGCCAGCGACAACCTTGAGCGCTTTTTACGTTTTCGCGGGCGTTACTATAAAGATCAGCGAGACATTCCCAAGGTCCGCGGCACCAGCGAACTTTCCCCTTACTTAGCGCTGGGGATGATCTCCCACCGTCAGTGCCTTCAAGCAGTCATGAGTGAAAACGGCGGTCACCTCGCCGATGGCGATGCAGGGCTCACCACCTGGGTAAACGAACTTATTTGGCGAGAGTTTTACCAGCACGTTGCGGTCGGCTTCCCCCAGGTATGCCGCTATCAACCGTTTCAAGAGCACACTAAGCAGCTCCAATGGCGCGATGACGACGCGGGGTTTACCTCTTGGTGCGAGGGCCGCACCGGCTACCCGATTGTGGACGCAGCCATGCGCCAGCTGATCACCACTGGCTGGATGCACAATCGCCTGAGGATGATTACCGCGATGTTTCTGAGCAAGCACTTGCTGATTGACTGGCGGCGTGGCGAAGCATTTTTTATGCGCCACTTGGTCGACGGTGAGTTTTGCGCGAATAACGGCGGCTGGCAGTGGGCGGCATCAACAGGCACGGATGCGGCACCTTACTTCCGCATTTTTAACCCCACCACCCAATCAACGCGCTTCGACCCGGATGGTGAATTCATTGCTCACTGGCTGCCCGAGCTAACATCGCTACCCGCCAAGGCGCGCCATGCACCGCCCCAGGATATGCTGAACCCTGTTGATTACCCTGCTCCTATCGTTGACCACAAGGCAGCACGCCAGCGAGCATTAGACGCTTTCAAAGCACTTTCCAAATAGCACCCAACCTAAGCACCCATAGCGGCGTCCTGCCGCTATGCTGCCCTCCTGATGCCTCTCTTTTCATAGCACGCACTGCGACCAGACACGGAGTCTATGATGACCAACGATCACGCTTTGGCAAACTTTTGCACCTTCTTCAACAAACTAGACAATACCTGTACAGAAAAACTATACGAGGTATATACTGAAATAGTTGTTTTCAACGATCCGCTACATCACATTGAAGGGCGTGAAGCGCTTGAGCGCTATTTCGCCACCATGTACGAAAACGTTGAACGCTGCCAATTCACCTATCACACACAGCATCAGCAGGGGAGTCAGGCCTTTGTGACGTGGACAATGGAGTTCGTCCATCCTCGCTTGGCACGGGGCAAGCCTATTCGTGTGGAAGGTTGTAGTGCATTAACGTTCGAAGAGGATGGCAGAGTATCGCGACACCGCGACTATTTCGACGCCGGGGCCATGCTGTATGAACACCTCCCCCTGATGGGACGTGTTATACGCTGGTTAAAGCAGCGCCTTGGTTAAGAGACGTGTGACCTCGTTTATACGCACGCAGGCTGCGAGCTAACAGGCCGCTACAGGAGAGCAGGATGAGCACATGGAAAACGCCCCAGCGCATCTGGTTAACCGGTGCTACTTCCGGTATCGGGGAGGCGCTTGCCAAGCATTTGATTGCCGAGGGCCATCAGGTGGTGCTAAGCGCCCGCAACGAAGAGGCGCTAAATGCGCTGTGTGAGGGCCATGCGAACGCCTACCCACTGCCGTTGGATGTGAGCGATCATCACGCGGTGCTCGCGGCAGGTGAACAAATTAGCGCGTGGCTGGGCGCGTTGGACATTGCACTTTTCAACGCGGGCACCTGTGAATACCTAGACGCTCAACACTTTGACATGGCCCTGGTCGAGCGCGTTTTTACGCCTAATTTATTTGGCACGCTTTACGGTGTAGAAGCAGCGCTCCCGCTGCTGCGGGCCGCTCGCGCAGAGGGTAAACCGGCGCGGCTGGCCGCCACTTCCAGTGCGTCAGCTTACCTGCCGCTGCCCCGTGCCGAGGCCTATGGCGCTTCGAAAGCAGCCGTTAGCTACTTTTTGGAATCGCTGCGCCTTGATCTTCATCAGGAAGGAATTGACGTTAGCTTGATCCATCCTGGCTTTGTTAAAACGCCGCTGACAGATCGCAACGACTTTCCCATGCCTATGCAAGTGACGGCGGATGAGGCCGCCAAGGCCATTATTGCCGGGCTCGCGAAAGGGCGTTTGGATATTCATTTTCCACGGCGTTTCACCTACCTCGTTAAAGGTTTAGGTATTTTACCCCCCGCCTTACGGCGATGGATTGGCCTGCGCATGACGCGGCAAACCAAGGAGCACACATGAGCGTCACAGCGTCACAGCGTATCGCGATTATCGGCAGCGGTATCAGCGGCATGGCGGCCGGGTGGTACCTCTCCTCTCAACATGAGGTCACGCTGTTTGAAGCGGATGGCCGGCTGGGAGGCCACACCGCCACGATGGACGTTGAGGTCAACGGCACTCCCTATGCCATCGATACGGGGTTTATCGTCTTTAATGACTGGACCTACCCTCACTTTCAGCGCCTGCTGGCAACGCTTGGCGTGCCTAGCCAAGCCACTGAAATGAGCTTCTCGGTGCACGAGACGGATGTGGACTTTGAGTACAACGGCCATACGCTCGCCTCGCTGTTCGCTCAGCGGCGCAACCTGTTGAGCCCCTCTTTTTATCGTCTACTCAGCGATATTTTACGCTTCAACAAGCAGGCCACCGCCGACCTTGAGAGTAAACGCCTGCCTGAGGAGATGACCTTAGGCGAGTATCTAGACCGCAATGGCTACGGGGAAGCGTTTCAGCGCCGCTACCTGTTGCCCATGGGAGCGGCTATCTGGTCAGCCAGCATCGGCGACTTGCGTGCCTTTCCTTTGACGTTCTTCGTGCGTTTTTTCCGCAATCATGGGTTACTTTCGGTCAATCACCGCCCTCAGTGGTACACCTTGGTGGGTGGCTCAAAGCGCTATATTCCCGCGCTGACCGCGCCTTATGCTGCGCGCATTTGCCTGAATACGCCCGTGACCAAGATTACCCGCAGCGATACCGGCGTGACGGTGACCACTGCCCAGGGCAGCGAGCGTTTTGATCAAGTGGTATTGGCGTGTCACGCCGACCAAGCGCTGGCCATGCTAGGCGATGCAACACCTGCCGAGCGCGATATTCTATCGGCGATGCCCTACCAGGATAACGAGGTAGTGCTGCATACCGACACTTCGCTACTCCCCCGCCGTCAGCGCGCCTGGGCGAGCTGGAACTACCGTTTAGACGGGCGAGGTGCCGATGAGCGCGTCTCGGTGACTTACAACATGAATATCTTGCAATGCCTAGAAGCGGATACCACGTTCTGCGTCACGCTGAATGACACTGACAACATTGACCCTAATAAGGTACTGGGGCGCTATACCTACGCGCACCCGCAGTTCACCCTAGCGGGCCAAACCGCCCAAATGCGTCACGATGAGATCTCGTCGGTCGCGCGACGCACCCACTTCTGCGGAGCCTATTGGCGCAACGGTTTCCATGAAGACGGCGTCTGGAGCGCACTGCGCGTGGCGCAGGCGCTCGGCTGCGATGAAGCGGCAGAACCACCTACCACGCCTAGCGCGCTACCTGCGCATGAACTGATGCCCAACAGTGTGGGGGAGGGGCTGGGATGATTGCCGCGCCGCGTTCGCGCATCTATCGCGGCACGCTACGCCACCGCCGCTTTACGCCAGGATCACATGCGTTTAGCTACCAGATGTGGATGGCGTGGCTTGACCTTGACGAGCTGCCGACGCTATTTGATGGCGTGCCTGGGTTTAGCGCCCGAGGCCCTGCTCTGGCTCGCTTTCGCCGGGAAGACTATCTTGCTCCCACCGACCGGCCCCTGCGCACCGCCGTACGCGAAGAGCTGACCCGCCAGCTGGGGAGTGCGCCCACCGGGCGAATCTGCATGCTGACCCAGCTACGCACCCTCGGCATGATGTTCAACCCGATCACCGTTTATTACGCCTACGATGAGTATGGCCGCTTGGCCGCCGTACTCGGCGAGGTCACCAATATGCCTTGGCGGGAGCGAACCTGTTACGCCTGCCGCGTCGAGACCGATCGCCATGCGCACCAGGCACACTTTGCCAAAGCCATGCATGTATCGCCATTTAACCCCATGGAGATGACCTACCGCTGGAAGTTTAATACCCCCGGCGAACAGCTCTATCTGCATATGGAGAACTGGCAGCACGAGCAGCGTCACTTTGATGCCACGCTCACCCTTGAGGCAGCGCCCGCCACCCGCGGAGTGCTG
This sequence comes from Vreelandella lutescens, assembly GCF_014640815.1. GTDB lineage: Bacteria > Pseudomonadota > Gammaproteobacteria > Pseudomonadales > Halomonadaceae > Vreelandella > Vreelandella lutescens. The sequence continues at coordinate 233,153 of NZ_BMHM01000005.1, forward strand.
CTGGCTACCCTCGCCAAGCATCCTTGGATGAGTCTAAAAACGGTCGCGGGAATCCATTTTGAAGCGCTTCGGCTGTGGCTCAAGCGCATCCCCGTTTATAACCACCCTAAGCGCAAGGAGACTTCAAAGTGACCACCCTGCGTACCACACCCCCCAATAGCCAGCCAGCGCGACAAGACCGCTTTACCCGCTGGTTAAAGCCACGTTTACTGGCCCAGCTTGATGCCTTTCGCGGCGGTCGCATCACGCTGATTGAAGGCAATCAGTGCCACCATCTGGGACAGGAAGGTCCCCTCCAGGTCACCGTGGTGATCCGCCACTCCCGCGCCTGGAAACGGCTCGCCTTTGGCGGCACGGTAGGCGCGGCAGAATCCTATATGGATGGCGACTGGGATGCCGATGATCTGGTGGGGCTGGTGCGCCTGTTTGCCGCCAACCTGGATCATGTGAATGGTCAAATGGAGAACGGCAGCGCGCGCTTTACTCGCTGGCTGCTGGGGCTTGCGTATCGCTTCCAGCGCAACAGCCTGTCCGGCTCCAAACGCAATATTGCCGCGCACTACGACATCGGCAATGACCTGTTTGCGACGTTTCTAGATCAGCGCCACTGGATGTACTCCAGCGCCGTGTTTCCTTACCCGGAGGCTAGCCTAGAAGAGGCGTCTACGTACAAGCTCGATATCATGCTGGAGAAGCTGGACGTGCGGCCTGAACACCACCTGCTAGAAATTGGTACGGGGTGGGGAGGGCTGGCCATTCATGCAGCTAAAACCCGCGGCTGCCGAGTCACCACCACGACGATTTCCGAAGAGCAGCACGCCCATACGGCGAAGCGCATCCAAGAAGAGGGGCTCGAAGATAAAATCACGCTGTTGAAACAAGACTACCGAGAACTGACCGGGCGCTTTGATCGACTCATCTCGGTGGAGATGATTGAAGCCGTTGGGCACCAGTATCTCAATACGTATCTGGAGAAAGTCGATAGCCTGCTGACCGACGATGGCCAAGCGATGCTGCAGGCGATCACCATCCGCGATCAGCGATTTGAAGAGGCCAAGCGGGACATGGACTTTATCAAACGCTACATTTTCCCTGGCGGCTTTTTGCCCTCACACCACGCGATGCTATCGAGCGTGATGCGGAAAACGTCGTTGAATGTGGTCGCCCTTGACGAAATTGGCCAGCACTATGCGCGGACGCTACGGGAGTGGCGCCACCGTTTTGAAGCCAGCCTCGATCAAGTACGCAGCCAAGGCTACGATGAGCGCTTTATCCGCATGTGGCGTTACTACCTGTGCTACTGCGAGGGCGGCTTTATTGAGCGCTCTATCGGCACCTGCCACCTGCTCCTAGCAAAGCCTGCCGCGAAACCGGTACCACTTACAGGAGCGCTATAAATGGCCCAGCCATCCCCAATGCCGGTGCGCGCAATGCTCTTTAACGCACTGCGCTTTGAGGCGGGCTGGATGCTGTGCGTCCTGGGCGGCTCGTGGGTCGCCGCGGTCACGGGAGCAGTGCTGCTTGGCTGGCACTTCTGGCACTGGGCCAAGCCCGGCGAGTGGCGTTTTATTGCGCTGTTTGCCCTGCTAGGGCTAGCACTGGATGGCGGACTACACCTGGCGGGTGGTTTTGATTTTGGCGAGCAAACGCTCGTCGCAGGCCTACTACCGCTGTGGCTATGGATGCTGTGGCCACTGTTTGCCACCCTAGTGTTTCACTCGCTGGCCTGGCTGTGGCGCTACCCGCTGATAGCGGCGGCCTGCGGGGCCATTAGCGGGCCGCTCTCTTATTTAGGTGGCGCGGCGCTGGCGGATGTTGGCCTAGCGCCGTGGCTGCTGCCGGTGCAGGCGGTAATTTGGGGAGCGCTGTGCCTGGGCATTAGCCGCTATGCCCAGCGCGTTGTCACTGTGGCTTAGTTGGCACCTTCGGCTAGCGCCACCGGGGCCCAGCGCTGTTCGAGCTCGGCGGCAGGCAGCGGCCGAGCAAAATAGAACCCCTGCACCATGGTGCAGCCCGCCTTGACCAGGAACTGGCACTGAGCTTGTGTTTCAACGCCTTCCGCCACCACCTCTAATCCCATACCTTCTGCCATGGCCAGTACAGCGGTCACAATCGCGGCGTCCGCCGGGTCGTTAGGCAACTCGCGGATAAAGGCACGGTCTAGCTTTATCTTGTCTACCGGCAAGCGTTTCAAATACCCCAGTGAGGAGTAACCCGTGCCAAAGTCATCAATGGCGATGGCATAGCCGAGTTCACGTAGAGCCTGTAGACGCGGCCCCATGTCTCCCGCACGCTCGTCCAGCAGCACCGACTCGGTTAGCTCCAGGCCAATTTGCGACGGTTTGAGCTGGTAGCGCTCCAGGCAGGTAGCCAACTGCGTTTCCAGGTCGCCTTGGAAGAGCTGCAGCGCTGAAATATTGATCCATACGGTGACTTTGGGCATGCCGCTATTTTGCCAATGCGCCTGCTGGGCACAGGCCTTTTCAATCACCCAGCTACCCAGCTCAGCCATCAAACCGTGACGCTCCGCCAGAGGGATGAACTCCCCCGGTGAAATCATGCCATCCTGGGGGTGACGCCAGCGCAGCAGCGCTTCCATCCCCATCATGTCACCGCTACCGGGGTGGTGCTGAGTTTGGTAGTGAAGCTCAAGCTGGTCGCCAGAGATCAGCGCAGCACGTAGGTCGCTGACAAGGGCCAACTGAGGGTTGTCCTGCTTATCCAGCGCTGGGCGAAAGCGCTGGCTATGGTTGCGGCCAAGGCGCTTGGCGCTGTAAAGCGCTGACTCTAAGCGTTGGAACAGTACCCCGGAGTCTCGCCCATCCTCTGGTGCGCGACAGCTACCGATGGTCAGCCCCAAACGCAGCGACTGCTCATTGATCTCAAAGGGGCTGCACATGTGATCACGCAGCGTCATGATCCATTTATCGTGATCATCAAATGTGGTGGTACGAATGACTAAAAACTCATCGCCGCCAAGACGCCCTACCACGCTGCCTGCCATATAACTGGTCAGGCGCTGGGCAAAACGCGCCAGCAGGCGGTCGCCCTGCTCAACGCCGAGGCTATCGTTAACAGACTTCAGCCCGTCGATATCAATCAGCGCCATATCGAGACTCTCTCCTGCGCGCAGATGGCGTAAGCGCGAGGCCATTAAGTCATGCAGACGGCGACGATTAGGCAGACCAGTGAGCGGATCTTCATAACCGATGCGGCGTAAATCACGCTCACGGGCTTTCTGGGCAGAAATATCGGTAAAAAGGCTAATAAAGTGGGTAATCTTGCCGCGTTTGTCCGTGACTGCACGTACTTTGAGCCACTCGGGGTACTCATCGCCATGTTTACGACGGTTCCACATCTCCCCTTCCCAGCGGCCAGTCGCTTTTAATGTGCTCCAAAAGCTCTGATAAAACGCTTTGTCATGACGTTGAGCGGCCAGGGTTTCAAGTTTACGGCCAATCATCTCCTGGCTTTCATAGCCGGTGATATCGGTAAACGCGGGGTTAACGGTCAGCACGCGGTTATGAACATCGCTGATCACCATGGCATCTCCCGCTAGCCCCATCGCGTCTTGGGCAAGACGCAGACGCAGGCGCTGCTGTCGCACCTGGCTCCAGGCATCCCATAGGCCGCAAGCCACCAGACTCGCCGCTACCGTGCGTAGCGCGGCATCAGGAATCCATACACACGCGGGTAGCGCGATCAGCGCCATCCATACCAGCGGACGATTAAGAGAAACAGGCAGCCACATGGCGGTTCTTGTTGTCCTATCAGCAGTCACTAACAAAAAATAATCGATGACGACATCATGCCGCCTAACCAAAAACTTGGATAGAGCATATTACGTCAATAGGCCGTTTATTGTGCGAATTCGCTAAGACGAACGTCACAATCCGCTTCCTTAGGGTATCGGCGAGCTATTAAAAAGCGTTAGAAAGTGACGATAAAACGCCTGTGACGTGCATTCAGAGGTTTCGGGAAGTAGACTAGGCGCAACAACCATCTTGATACTCGGAACGACTCAGTGACCAAGCAACATTCCTTTGATCGCGAAGAACTGCTGGCCTGCTCACGCGGCGAGCTATTCGGCCCCGGCAACGCTCAGCTGCCAGCTCCTAACATGCTCATGCTTGACCGCATCATGCACATTCACGAAGAAGGCGGTGAGCATGGCAAGGGCGAACTGATCGCCGAGCTGGATATCACACCTGACCTCTGGTTCTTTGATTGCCACTTCCCCGGTGACCCGGTGATGCCCGGCTGTTTAGGACTAGACGCCATGTGGCAGCTGGTTGGCTTCTACCTAGGCTGGCTTGGCCACCCTGGCCGTGGCCGAGCACTGGGCTGCGGCGAAGTAAAATTTAGCGGCCAAATTCTGCCAGACGCGAAGAAAGTGACGTATCACATTAATGTGAAACGCATCATCACGCGTCGGCTTATCCTGGGCATTGCCGACGGTACCGTTTCCGTCGACGGACGCGATATCTATCAGGCTAATGACCTGCGCGTTGGCCTATTCACCTCCACTGCGAATTTCTAATAGGAGGCTCCCATGCGACGAGTGGTAGTCACCGGCCTTGGCATCGTGTCCTGTTTAGGCAACGACCAGCAACAGGTCCTAGACGCGCTCAAAAGCGGGCGCAGCGGTATTCGTTTTAAGGAAGAGTACGCCGAGCGCGGCTTCCGTAGCCATGTGGCGGGCAGCGTTGATATCGACCTCGATACGCTGATCGACCGCAAACTGCGCCGCTTTATGGGCGACGCTGCGGCCTACGCCTATGTCTCGATGGCTCAAGCCATTGAAGATGCAGGTTTGACGGAAGAGCAGGTCTCTAACGTACGTACAGGGCTGATTGCAGGCTCGGGGGGCGCGTCCAGTGCCAACCAAGTAGAAGCGGCTGACCTGATGCGCGAAAAAGGCCTGCGCCGCGTAGGCCCCTACCGCGTCACCCGTACCATGGGCAGCACGGTATCCGCCTGCTTGGCAACGCCGTTTAAAATTAAAGGCGTGAATTACTCTATCTCTTCTGCCTGCGCAACCTCTGCTCACTGCATTGGCAGCGCCATGGAGCAAATCCAGCTAGGCAAGCAAGACGTGGTGTTTGCAGGCGGTGGCGAAGAGGAGCACTGGACGCTGTCGTGCTTGTTCGACGCCATGGGCGCGCTCTCGACCCATTACAACGACACGCCTGACAAGGCTTCTCGCCCCTACGACCAAGCGCGCGACGGCTTTGTGATCGCTGGCGGCGGCGGCATGCTGGTACTTGAAGAGCTAGAGCATGCCAAAGCACGCGGCGCGAAGATTTATGGCGAGCTGGTAGGCTATGGAGCCACCTCTGACGGTCACGATATGGTCGCTCCTTCCGGCGAAGGCGCCATGCGCTGCATGCAACAAGCCATGGCGACGGTGCAGGGCGATATCGACTATATCAACACCCACGGCACCTCGACCCCCGTTGGCGATGTGGCTGAGCTAAAGGCAATCCGTGGCGTGTTTGGTAACTCAACACCGGCCATGAGCTCGACCAAGTCATTGACCGGCCACTCCCTGGGCGCGACGGGCGTGCAGGAAGCCATCTACTCTTTGTTAATGATGCAGCATAACTTCGTGGCTGCGTCTGCCAACATTGAGCACTTGGATGAGCAAGCCGATGGCTTCGATATTGTGAGCCAGCGTCGTGATGACGTCACCCTTGACCGTGTACTCTCTAACAGCTTTGGCTTTGGCGGCACCAACGCCTGTTTGGTGTTCCAGCGCTATAACGACTGAGCCAACTGATAGCAGATAAACAAAAACGGCACCGAAAGGTGCCGTTTTTGTATGGCGTCAGTTACATCGCCGATGAGCGAGTAGCTGGCCTTGGAACGTCGGAAATCTCCTGCAGCTGCCCCTCTATCCAGGCCTCTACGTCGGCCAAGACCTCATCGGGCGTACGCCCGGCTGTTTCAATAGGCGCGCCAATGCGCACTCGCAGCACTCCTGGGCGCTTTACCCAGTGCCGCCCCGGCCAACGCTCGCCTGCGTTATGTGCTACCGGCAGCACCGGCACACCGGCCCGGCACGCCACCACGCTACCGCTTTTGTTGTAGCGCTTACGTACCCCTGGGTCGACACGGGTGCCTTCAGGGAAGATCAGTACCGATAGCCCAGTACCTAAACGCTCAACCCCCTGGGTCAATACTTGCTTCATCGCCCGTGCGGGTTTGGAGCGGTCTAGACTTATCGGACGAAGCAGACGCAGCCCCCAGCCAAAAATCGGAATCCGCAGCAGCTCTTGCTTGAGCACGGTACATACCGGCGGCTTCATTACCTGCAGAAACACGGTTTCCCATTCACACTGATGATTCGCTTGGATCACGCAGGGCCCTTCGGGAATATTCTCGCGGCCTTGAATGTCATAGCGGACGCCGCACGCAATGCGAAACCACACCATTAGAAAATAGTTATAGAGGTTGAGCAGTCGATAGCGTGCCGCCAACGGCAGAAACGGAGCGATGGGTAAAAACAGAATGCCAATCAGCAGCATGGCTGAAAAATAACCCGCGTAAAACAGCAGGCTGCGCACCACATTGATCAAACCGACTCTCCTGTCCCAGCATCCTCACGCTGCTGATCGCGGGTTAAGCACCACGCATCCAGCATACGTCCCACTTCGAGCCGCCATGGTTTCTGGTGAACACCAAATATATCCAGCACACGACGGCAGTTTAATACCCGGCGCAGCTTTGCATCGTGGTGATGATTCAGCGCTTGAACCTCGCCAAGGGCAACCTTTTCACCCCGCCCTTCTAGGTGTGTTGCCAACTGGGTACGCACCATAGACGCGAAAGTAAACGCACTCACCGGCTCGGTGCCCGCCAAATGATAGGCCCCCCAGGCATCGGCTCCGCACACTTGCTGCTGGAGCATGCCAATCAGCGCCATAGCCACCGAATCCGCCGACGTTGGGCAAAACACCACGTCTTCTGCTGCGCGAACGGCTTGTCCGGTGACAAAGCTATCGATCATCTCGCTCAGCCACGCATGACTGCCTTCCAACGCAAACAGCGGGCCTAAGCGGACAATCAGGTGGCGATGATACTCGGCACGAATACGATCCCCGGTTTGCACCAAGCGGCGTAAACATTCATCGCGGGGGGCGGGTACGACATGCTCATCAATCGGGATATCAAACCCCTCTTCATAGAGCTGGTCAGACACGCACCACACCAACGCCACGCCTTGGGATTGGCAAGCATCCACGCAGCGGTCCACCGCATCCGCATGGGCTTTCACTTCGGCAGGCGTCATGCTCAGGGGATGCGCCAGCGGTGGAATAATCACCGCATCCGGAGCTATCGCCTGCAACTGGCTAGGCGAAACAGCTAGGCCTTGCTCAATGACGAGTTCGGTATCCGTGCGCCGGCTCGCCTCCCGGGCGAGTGCTAAGCTTAAGCAGTGCCCGGCATCCAGTATCAGCAGCTTCAAGTCAGACCCTCTCCCTCAACCCAAAAACGTGGCGGCGACGGCGCTAGGCCGCTATAAACGCGTGTTAGGCACGCTTGAAAAGGTACCGATCAGAACGGAATTTCGTCGTCGAAATCGTCGAAGTTACCCGGATCCGGCGCCCCGTAACTGCTATTTTGGTGATTAGGCGCAGGCTGCTGATGCTGAGGAGCCGGCGGCTGTTGCTGAGCAGGCTGAGCGCCGCGCTGAGGCGCGCCACCTTGAGGAGGATAGCCGCCGCCACCTTGCTGGGGTGCGCCCTGGCCATAGTTCTGCTGCGCAGGCGCTTGTTGGGCCGGTGGCTGCTGGGCATAGCCGCCTTGAGGTGCACCGCCACCCTGGAAGTCGCCAGTGCGGCCGTCCAGCATCTGCATATCATTAGCGACAATTTCAGTGCTATAGCGATCTTGGCCATTCTGATCTTGCCACTTACGGGTCTGCAGGCGGCCTTCAATATAGACTTTTGAACCTTTCTTCAGGTACTGCTGGGCGATTTCTGCCGTTTTATTGAACAGTACGACGCGGTGCCACTCGGTGCGCTCCTGACGCTGGCCACTTTGACGATCCATCCAGGTGTCAGAGGTTGCCAGGTTCAGGTTAGCCACGGCAGTACCGGAAGGCGTAAAGCGTACTTCTGGGTCTTGGCCTAGGTTGCCAATCAAAATAACTTTGTTAATACCGCGCGCCATAAGGTCGCTCCTCGTCGTCATTCATCGTATACATTAGCGGTTCACTCACTCTCTTTAACAGCATAGAAGCCTGTTAAAGCCTAGTCAGCGGCAAGTCTTACGATCGTGGCGGAGACATCAATTTCATCAACGCCGCTTGGTCCAGTGCTTCCCGGTTCACCTTTAAGTAGACCAAGCGCTCTTCGGGCACGACCATCACATCTTCCACACCGACCACGTCGGCAAGATGCTCCATCAACAGGTTCATCGCATCGGGCTGCGTCTCGTGCAGCGCCATGACTTCGCTGGAGAGGGGCGGAGGTGACGGCATCCGCCACATGGCCATCCACCAACCCAGTGCCAGCACGGCACAGCCAATAAACACGGCGTTTAGACCCCAGAAGTTGGCGAACACACCGCCCAGGGTGCCGCCTAAGAAGGCACCCAAAAACTGGCTGGTCGAGTACACCCCCATGGCCGTGCCCTTAGCACCCGCCGGGGCCAGCTTACTGAGCATGGAAGGCAGCGTTGCCTCCAGCAAATTAAAACCGGTAAAGAATATAAATAACCACACGAACAGCCAGTGGCCTTGGGAAAGCGGCAGCCCAAGGCTTGCAAGGCTTAGGGCAATCGCTCCAACCGCTAACAGGCACATCAATTTCATGCGCTGGCGTTTCTCGGCAACGATGACCAGTGGCACCATGGCCACAAAAGAGAGCGCCATAATGCCCAGATAGGCTAATCCATGGTACTCCACCGCCACGCCTGCATTGAGCAAACGGAAAGGAATCGCCACAAAAATCGCCATTAACACAAGGTGTAGCGCAAAAATCGACAGATCAAGCCGCCATAAATCGGGCCGCGTAATCACGCTTTTAAACTGCTGCCGATCAAGCCCGACATCTCGGTGACGCAACCGCCGCGGCGCAGGCGGCACCCAGCGCCACAGCACGAGCAGCCCCACCACGGTTAACAGCGCCGTAAACCAAAACACACCCGAGAGCCCGGCCCAGGCCGCTAGCCAAGGGCCCAGCACCATGGCAATCGCAAACGATACGCCAATCGACAGACCAATGGTCGCCATGGCGGCCGTGCGGACTTGCTCGCGGGTTTGGTCGGCCAGCAGTGCCATGATGGCCGCCGCTACCGCACCACCGCCTTGAAGGGCGCGTCCAAAAATAACCCCACCGATGGTGTCTGACATGGCCGCCACCACGCTGCCTGCGGCAAAAATTAGCAGCCCCATCGCAATCACACGCTTACGGCCAATGCGGTCAGACAGCAAGCCAAACGGAATCTGCAGCATCGCCTGGGTTAAGCCATACACTCCTAACGCCACCCCTACCAATAGCGGAGTAGCCCCTGCCAACGTGTCGGCGTAAAGCGCGAGCACCGGCAGAACCATGAACAGCCCCAGCATACGAGACGCATAAAGGCCGGCCAAGCCGCTGATTGCACGGCGTTCAGTGGCCAGCAGCAGTGCAGAAACCTTGCGCATAATGCCCTTGTGTATGGTGAATGGGCCAGAACGGCCTGAGATAACCGCCCATTCTAGCGCTTTGTCATCACGCTGGAAACGCCAAGCCCTGCGAGGAAAGCTGAGACAGTTTTGCCGGAAGCGGGAGTGCAAACGTATAATCCCTCTTTTACCACGCGATTCGAGGTGTTGATGGACAGCATTCTGGTCAGGGGTGCCCGCACCCACAACCTCAAGCAGATCGATGTGGAACTGCCCCGCGACAAGCTGATTGTGATCACCGGGCTATCTGGCTCCGGTAAATCGTCGCTGGCGTTTGACACGCTCTACGCTGAGGGGCAACGCCGCTATGTGGAGTCGCTCTCTACCTATGCGCGCCAGTTCCTATCCATGATGGAAAAGCCCGATGTGGATCACATCGAAGGGCTCTCTCCTGCCATCTCCATTGAGCAAAAGTCGACCTCTCACAACCCGCGCTCGACGGTGGGCACGATTACCGAGATTTATGATTACCTGCGCCTGCTGTTTGCTCGCGCAGGCACGCCCCGCTGCCCGGAGCACGGCGAAGACCTGGAAGCTCAAACCATTTCGCAAATGGTCGATCAAGTGATGAACCTCGCCGAGAGCACCAAGCTGATGTTGCTGGCCCCGGTGGTAAAAGGCCGCAAAGGGGAGCACCTGCAGCTACTCAGCGAGCTGCGCGCCCAAGGCTTTGTGCGAGTGCAAATTGACGGTCAGGTGCTTGAGTTAGACGATATCGCACCGCTGGATAAGCGTAAAAAACACGATATCAGCGTGGTGGTTGACCGCTTTAAAGTGCGCGACGATATCGCCCAGCGTCTAGCAGAGTCGTTTGAGACCGCACTGAATCTGGCCGACGGCACCGCCATGATTCACTTTATGGACGGCGAGCAGGAAGACCTTGCGTTTTCATCGCGCTTTGCCTGCCCCGTCTGTGGCTACTCGCTCTCGGAGCTTGAGCCGCGCATGTTCTCTTTCAACAACCCTGCGGGGGCTTGTCAGACCTGCGATGGTCTCGGCGTTCAGCAGTATTTTGACCCCGACAAACTGATTAGCCACCCAGAGCTCTCCCTTGCAGAAGGCGTGATTAAAGGCTGGGACCGGCGCAATATTTACTACTTCACCCAGTTACAAGCACTCGCCAAACACTACCGGTTTGAGCTTGAAACGCCGTGGCAGGAGCTGGCTCGCCACGAGCGCGAGATCATCCTCAACGGCAGCGGCAACGAGCAAATTCCGTTTGTTTATGTAGGCGATCGCGGTCGCAAAGTCACCCGGGAACACGCCTTTGAAGGCGTGCTGCCCAATATGCAGCGCCGCTACCGGGAAACCGAATCCAATATGGTGCGCGATGATCTCGCCAAATATATTGCGGTTCAGCCTTGCACCACGTGCAGCGGCTCACGGCTGCGTAAAGAGTCACGCCATGTCTATGTGGATGACCATAACATTGCCGATATGGTCCGCCTCCCGATAGGCGAAGCACAGCGCTACTTTGCAGAGCTGGCCCTCCCCGGCCGCAAAGGTGAAATTGCCGACAAAATCGTCAATGAGATCCATGCCCGCCTGGAGTTCTTGGTCAACGTGGGCCTGGACTACCTGAACCTAGAGCGCAGCGCCGATACGCTTTCCGGCGGTGAGGCCCAGCGCATCCGTCTTGCCAGCCAAATTGGCGCAGGCTTGGTGGGCGTCATGTACATTCTGGACGAGCCCTCTATCGGCCTACACCAGCGGGACAACGACCGCCTGTTGAAAACGCTGGAGCGCCTGCGCGACCTGGGCAACACCGTGATTGTGGTGGAGCACGACGAAGACGCGATTCGCGCCGCGGATCACGTGCTGGATATCGGCCCCGGTGCGGGGGTTCATGGCGGTGAAATCGTCGCCCAAGGCACACCCCAGCAGGTCATGGATAACCCCAACTCGCTCACCGGTCAGTATCTTTCCGGCACCCGAGAAATTGCCGTACCGCCCTACCGCATTCCCGGCAATCCAGAAAAGCAGCTGGTGGTGCGTGGTGCCACCGGCAATAACCTGCAGAACGTCACGCTCAGCCTGCCGCTAGGTCTGTTTATTGCCGTCACCGGGGTGTCAGGCTCGGGTAAATCGACGCTGATTAACGGCACGCTGATGCCGATTGCCGCCCGTGAGCTGAACCGTGCTACCACGCTCACCCCGGCACCCTATGAAAAAGTAGAGGGTCTCGATCAGCTCGATAAAGTGATTGATATCGACCAAAGCCCCATTGGCCGTACGCCGCGCTCCAACCCGGCTACTTATACCGGCATTTTTACACCGATCCGTGAGCTGTTTGCGGGCACCCAAGAAGCGCGCTCACGGGGCTATAAGCCGGGCCGTTTCAGCTTTAACGTGAAAGGCGGCCGCTGTGAAGCGTGTCAGGGCGAAGGCATGATTAAGGTAGAGATGCACTTTCTGCCCGATATCTACGTGCCTTGTGATGTGTGTAAGGGCAAGCGCTACAACCGCGAAACGCTGGATATTCACTACAAAGGCAAGACCATCCACGAAGTGCTGGAGATGACTGTAGAAGATGCGCTGGCGTTCTTTAGCCCGGTACCGGCCATTGCCCGCCGCCTGCAAACGCTGATGGATGTAGGGCTTTCTTATATTCGCCTGGGGCAAAGCGCCACGACGCTGTCGGGCGGTGAAGCACAGCGGGTAAAACTGGCCCGCGAGCTGGCCAAACGCGATACCGGCAAAACGCTCTATATTCTCGATGAGCCCACCACCGGTCTACACTTTGAAGATATTCGCCAGCTGCTGACGGTGCTCCACCGCCTGCGCGATCATGGCAATACCATCGTGGTGATTGAGCACAACCTGGACGTGATTAAAACGGCCGATTGGCTGATTGATCTTGGGCCAGAAGGGGGCTCTGGCGGCGGGCAAATTATTGCTGAAGGCACACCGGAGCAGATCGCCAAGCAGAGCGTTTCACATACGGGTCGCTTCCTTGCTCCCCTTCTTGAGCGGGGTAACCGCGCGACCTCTAAGGCCTAGTCCAGCGTTTCCCGGCACGCCAGTGCCGGGAACAGGAAAAGAGCAAGCAAGACATGGAATCACTGCATATAGTAGGTAGCAGTGCCGTTTAACAATGGTTGAGACCGTTGAGGAGAAGGACGCTGTGGAACAGGACAATAGCTGCATTATTCGCCACTTTAGCCACTACTGTACGCTGACGGACGATGAAAAGCAGTTGCTAATCGCGTTAGAGGAGAGCCCGACAGAGATCAAAGCAGGCGCACTGCTCTGGGAAATGGGCTCACCGGCCAACGAGTTTTGCACACTGCGCAGCGGCTGGGCTTACTCCTACCGCCACCTGGAAAACGGCGACCGGCAAATTCTGGAAGTGTTTCTTCCCGGCGATATTATTGGCCTACGGGAATTCGCTTTTTCTCAGCGTCTTGAAAACGTGCGCATGATTACCGATGGCGTTGTGTGCCACTTCCCCCATAAGCGCATGCTGGAACTATTTCGCCAGTCGTTGCCGCTAACCTCCGTCATGTTTGCCATCGGCAGTCGCCATCAGGCCCTGCTGACAGAGCGCTTGGTCAATTTGGCACGGCGCAGCGCACGGCAGAAAATGGCGCACTTCCTCCACGAGATGTATCTGCGTCTGCGCCAAACCAACGACGATATTAGCGGGCAGTTCCGCCTGCCGCTCTCCCAAGAGCAGTTGGCGGATATCTTGGGCTTAAGCCCTGTGCATGTGAGCCGCACCTTTAGCGCGCTGAGTGAAGATGGGCTGGTCTTCCGTGACCGCTATCACCTTTCGATTCCAGACCTTGAGGCGCTGGCCACGGAAGGGGAGTTTGACGACTGCTACCTAACCGACAACGTCCGACCACTACTCAACGACTGACGCTGCCCCTAGCCACATTTTGACCAGCCGCACCCGGCATAACAGGTCGGGCAGCCATCCATCATGATCAAATCCCCCCGACACTCAGGGCACGTGCCTACGGTGGCGGGGCCATCGTTTGCTTCTTTAGACGCCACGTTCACAGTGCTGGTAAGGTCTTCAGCCGCCGAGGGCTCCTCCGGCTGCCAGGCGTGACCATGCTGCATACGATGCGCATAGCGGGCCACCAGCGTTTCCACCGGCACTTGGTTACCCTCCTGATCTAAAAAGCCGCGGCGATAAAGAATCTGCTGAATTGACCAAGCAATCGCTGCCACTTCCGAATCGTGAAACATGGGTTTGTTCCAACGGTTCATGCCGCAACGCACTAAGCCTTTATCCCACGCTACCTTACGCAAATCTGCCACGGCCTGGGTCACGTAGCCCCCGCGTGCCGCCAACGACAGGCTGCGCATGGTGGCGGTGATCCACTGGTGCTCGCTGGAGAGCTGGCCGGAGGGGAAGAAAAACTCCACCGGGCGCTCAATCACCACCCGCTGGCCGCCGATCACGCCCTCCACGGGCATAAACGAGACCAGCAGGTAAACTTTCTTGCGCCCCTCGGCCCCGACATAGGAGATTTTTTCCGACACCGCCTCAAGCGTACCTTCCGGGCGCGACGGGATGCGCACCGTCAGCGGGTCCTCCTCCTGAAGCTCCAAAGCCGGTGCTGGCTGCCCTTGCTGTTTGATCCGGTAACCAACAATTTTCGAGGTAATTTCTACCGCCATCACGTTCTCTCCCAGGTCTTTAGACAGTTCATTAAACGAGCGCTTGGGGTTACCACTTGCCGTAGGTGCCCTCTTTCAAGGCATCAAACAGGTTGGCGGCATTGTGCTCTTCACCGTCGTAAAGCACCTTTTCATCACCGGTTAGCTCCAGGGTCTCACCGTTTTCCAGCTCAAAGACGTAAGTGGTGTTTTTCAGGTCATCCTCACGCACCAGCACCCCCTGGAAGGCCTCTGGATTGAAGCGGAAGGTGGTACAGCCTTTTAAACGGCTCTCGTAAGCCTGCAAGTAAAGGTCTTGGAACTGCTCGAACGGGAAATCGGTCGGAACGTTCACCGTTTTAGAGATCGCCGAGTCCACCCACTGCTGCGCTGCCGCTTGAACGGCAACGTGCTGCTCGGGAGTGACAGCATCAGCGGTAATGAAGTAGTCCGGCAGGTCGCTTTCCACCGCATTCGCCGCGATAAAGTGGCGATAAGCGGCGAGCTCGAACGACACCACTTCCACCTGCTCTTTGGTTTTCTTGCCCGATTGGATGATATTGCGGAAGTAGCGATGCGAGAACGACGGTTCAATACCATTGGAGGCGTTATTGCCCATGGAGAGCGAGATGGTGCCCGTGGGCGCAATCGAGCTGTGGTGGGTAAAGCGTGCGCCGTGCTCAGCAAGCTGCGCTACCAGTTCCGGCTCAAGCTCAGCCACTTTCGCCATGTACTGGCTGTAGCGGGCGTGCAGAATACGGCCCGGTACTTTGTCGCCCACTTCATAGCCGTCGCTGGCGAGCTGAGGGCGTTCACGCATCATCTTGGGCGTGATGGTGTGCTCCTCTTCAAGCACGGGGGCCATGCCTTTCTCTTTGGAGAGCTCAAGTGCCTGCTTCCACCCCTCTATCGCCAGATGACGGCTCACCTCTTCGGTGAACGCCAGCGAGGCCTGTGAGCCGTAAGGGATTTTTAGCATGGTGAGCGTTGAGCCGAGCCCCAAAAAGCCCATGCCGTGGCGGCGCTTGGCTTCGATTTCACGCTGCTGCTGAGGGAGCGGCAGGCCTGCAATCTCCACCACGTTGTCGAGCATGCGGGTAAAGATCGCCACGACTTTACGGTAGCGCTCCCAGTCGAAGCGAGGCTCAGCGCTAAACGGCTCGATCACAAACTTCGTCAGGTTGATAGACCCTAGCAGGCACGCGCCTTCCGGCGGCAACGGCTGCTCGCCGCAGGGGTTGGTGGCGCGGATATCCTCGCAGAACCAGTTGTTGTTCATGCGATTGACCTGGTCAATCAGAATAAAACCCGGCTCGGCGTAGTCGTAGGTAGAGGCCATGATCGTATCCCACAGCTCGCGGGCCTTAATCACCTCGACAATTCGACAGGCCACGCGCCCTTCGCCATCAACGGTGTAGCCCTCTTCTACCACCGGCCAGTCGCGGTAAATCACATCCTCGGCGCTCACATCCTCTTTCTCACCAGGATGCAGTGGGAAGGCCAGCGGCCAATCGGTATTGTTTTTTACTGCTTCCATAAATTCGTCAGTGATCAACAGACTCAGGTTGAACTGACGCAGCCGACCGGCTTCGCGCTTGGCTTGAATAAACTCGCGTACGTCGGGATGGCCCACATCGAAGGTACCCATCTGAGCGCCGCGACGCCCACCGGCAGAGGCCACGGTGAAACACATCTTGTCGAAGATATCCATGAACGCCAGTGGGCCATTGGTGCCCGCACCTGCACCAAACACAAAGGCTCCTTTGTGGCGTAGCGTCGAAAAATCGTAGCCAATGCCAGCACCAGACTTCAGCGTAATGCCCGCATCCACGACGGCACCAAGAATATCGCGCATGGAGTCACGAATAGTGCGCGAAACGGTGCAGTTAATCAGGCTCACAGCTGGTTTATAGGCATCAGCACCCGCATTGGACAAAATTCTCCCGGCGGGGATAGCACCGTTTTCTAGCGCCCAACGAAACTTGGGCAGCCATTCATCGGCTTTTGTACCCTCCACCGCTGCTAGTGCACGGGCCACACGCTCAAAGGTTGCCTCAACATCTTGATCCACCGGTTGGCCATGGCGATCTTTTAAGCGGTATTTCGCATCCCAGATATCCCTAGACGGTGCCTGCATAGGGACCTCACTGGATGTCTTTATCGCCTTGGCTGCGGTGTTCATGACAAACAACTCCTTCACTGGGGATCAATAACGCTTAAAAGTGAGCCGATGCTCAGGCACATCGCTAAGGAGTATAGACCCGACTTACTACTATATGGGCCGCTTTTTGAAGATCAAAATACCAGATATAGGAAAATCAGCATCTTACCCTTTTGCTTATTCACAACACGCTATAGGCTTAGGGTTTTCGCTGACGATATCTTCTATGAGCCGCTATCAAACATTCCCATTGGCCGTGACGGCCCTGTTGCTAACCAGCGCCCAGCCCGCAGTGGCCGCCACCTTTAATGTGGCGTCCACTGACAGTCACGAGCATTGGCAGTCCATGGCATTGATCCTGGGGGAGGAGCGGCACTTTCGCGCCGTGGAAACCCATAGCTATTCCGATTCCACACTGAGCCTGAATACGACCCAAGGGGTATGTGATTTACCGTGGCTGGAAATGCGCGTGACGCTTGAGCAGCAGCAAGGGGAGAGCCGCGCCGTGAATCTAGTGCCTGCTCGACTGCGGATTGATGACAACCCGATTATCGATACGATGGCGGAGTTTATTACTGAGCGCGGCGATGACGGTTTTTACGCCCACTTCTACTTGAGCGATATGGAGACACTGATTGCGGAGATGCAGTCTGGGGAAGCGCTGTTTATTGGCTTTGATCAACATGAGCAGGAGCCATGGTACATGACGTTCAGCCTAGACGGTGCCGACGAGGCCATTACGCGGATGCAAGCGCTGTGCTCCGCTGCGCCAGCTACCGATACGGCACCTTAAAGCACACGCTCTTCGGCAATTTCTACCCGATTACGTCCGCTGCGCTTGGCTCGGTACATCGCCACGTCTGCCCGGCCCATCAGGGTTTTACAACTGTCGCCTGGCCGCCAAATAGCGACCCCGATACTCACCGTGATCGGCTGATCAAGCCCGCTCACATGCAGAGTCGCCACCAGGCTGCGTAAGCGCTCCGCAAGCCCCACGGCGGCTTCTATATCAGAGTGGGTTGCCAGTACCACAAACTCTTCGCCACCCCAGCGGCCTAGGTGGTCGCAACCGCGCAGCGATGCCTCAACTAAACGCGCCAGCGACACCAGCACCTCATCCCCCACGCCATGCCCATGCGTATCGTTAATCTGTTTGAAGTGATCCACATCAAATAGCAGCAGCGCGAAGGCAGCGCCGTAACGCTTGGCAGCCACCAACTCTGCCTCAATAGCCTGCTCAATGCGGTAGCGGTTCCAGACCTGGGTGAGCGGATCAAAGTGCGCTAGCTGCTCGAGGCGCTGGTTGGCATCCGCCAGGGCTTTACGCTCTCGCTCCAGATGCATATTCAGCGTACTAATTTCGTAGGCGGAGATGGCAAGCGTCAGATCTTCGCCTAAATCCATCACGGCAAGCCGTTCGACCCGCTGCCATGCTTCGCTTCTGCCCACGACCTCTTCGCACCACGCTGCTGAAGGTGCCACCATGACAGCAGGCAGCGGCGCCGAGGTGGGCTGCATTGCCCAGTACAGGGTTTCTACCTGCTCTGGGCGAAAGAAGATCAACCAACCACGCGCAGCGGGGTTCATCGACAGCGGCACGGCGAGAATGCCGCACTGATCCGGCATACTCAGCGACGCCGTCAGGGGTTCACTGGCCACGCCACGGGTACACCAGGGGCCACTGTGCCGATGAGCTTTTTCAAGCCGTTTTACAAATTGGCAAATGACAGGGGCCGTGGGCGTATGACCACTGGCAGAGACGCTGCCTTTAAGCCACAGCGCCACTCCGTGGGCTCGAAAGAGCGAACACCACGTCTCTGCTTGCTCATTTAGCAGTTGGGCGGGGCTTTGCGGCTCTACTCGCGCATTGGCAGAGAGCACCAAACTATCTTGCACACGCTGCAAGTAGCGTGCTTCCTGGCGGGCACGCAGCAGTAATAGCCGCTGAGTCGCCATTTGTACCAGGGTGCGGACGGCATCGCGTACAGGCGGTGCAACCGGATGAGGCGCGGCTGAATGGCAGAACAGCAGCCCCCAAAGCCCAGTATCCCCCTGCATGGCAATACTCAGTGCGCCGCGCACACCTAGGCGCTGTAAATAGCGTTGCCGTTCAGGAGCGGGAGCACGCAGAAAGCAGTGGCGCAAATCAATCTCTGCCTCAGGCGTGTACATGAGCAGCATGTCCGCAGGCGCATTCACATCATAAATCAGCCGCACAGGGTGGCGCTCATAGGCCCGCCGCAGGGTGATCGGGAAGTCGCTGGCAGGAAAGCGCTGGCCTAACAAGACAGGCAAGTGGCCACCTTGCGCTTCAGCCACAATTAAGCCGTGCCAATCACTATCAAAATGACACACCGAGACTCGGTCATGGCCCGTCAACTGCTGCACCGCGGTGACTAGGTAGTCCAGCAACTCTTCTTGATGGGTGGCCTCTGCTATACGCATGAGCCGCTCATTGACTGTTCCCAACAGACGCCGTTTGCCGAGCGGATTGAGCGGCTCAATCTCGACAATCACATGGCGCTCATTACGGTAGGCATTTAGCTGAAAGCGCGTGAGGGTGTGAGGACGGCTAAAGGCCAGTGGGCTCGTTAACCGCTGCTGACCTTGAAGTTCATGACGTAACCGTTGGCTCAACCGTTTGCCCAAGACACTGCTGGCGGTCAAGGCGTGGCGCTCTTTGTCCGGTATACCCAGTAGCTGGGTCAGACGGGGACTGATCGCCTGAATATGTCTACTCTCACCGTCGAGCACCATAACGGCACCAAACGTTTGAAGTAGCGAGTGATGCTTCGACACGAAGATAGCCTCGAGATATCTCTTTACCCCTCGACCTGCTGCCGTAGCAACAGTTCAACGCGCCGGTTGGCTGCTCGCCCTTCCGAGGTAGCGTTACTTTCCATGGGTTGGGTGTCGGCATAACCGACCGCCCGCATACGTGAAATGGCAATGCCTTGCCGCTCTAACTGGCGTACGACGGCAATGGCCCGCCCTGCCGACAGCTCCCAGTTTGATGGAAACCGCACCGTCGTAATGGGCACATTATCGGTATGGCCTTCAACGGAGATTTGACCATCAAACGTCTCTAGCACTGAGGAGAGCCGTTCTAACACAACTTGCCCTTGGGGCGTTAGTACATCATTCCCGCTGGGAAACAAAAGGCTGTCATCGATACGCAGTGTGACGCCCTCCTGCCCTTGCGAGACGCTCACACCGGGGATATTGAGCCCTGCCATTTGTGGCTGCAAGCCATCGTGGCGAGGGTGGATACCGGTCGCCAAACTAGCCAACGGCAACGACATTACGGCGCTGGCGGCACGCATGGCATCGCTGTCGCTCCCTTCACCGCCTCCTGGCGGTGTCAGCGCTAGCAGTAGTACAAACAGCGTGATAAGCAGCGTCAGTACATCTAAGTAACTGGTCAGCCAGCTTTCGTCGCTCTCGCCAGCAGCGGCGGGCAACTCTAGAGCGTGCCGTGAATCACGATCAAGCATGGCGCTACCCTTTTAGTGCAGAGCCTACATCAGGCCGCGGCTTCACGTTGGCGTCACGGATTTCATCGTTGTAATTGGCCACAAAAGAGTTGAGCGTCTCTTCAATAAACGAGGGCAAACGGCGCTTGGTGATCAGTGAGATGCCTTCCAACACCATGTTCATGGTGATCAAGCGCTCCTCGGTGCGGCGCTCAAGCTTGACGGCAATGGGTTTGAACACAAGATTAGCCAATAAGATGCCGTAGAACGTGGTCAGCAGCGCCACCGCCATACGCGGCCCGATCACCTGCAGGTCGCCTGCATCCATGACTTCGAGCATGTTGACCAACCCCACCAGGGTGCCAATCATGCCGAAGGCGGGTGCATAAGTCGCCATTGTTCGGAAAATTTGCGCTTCCGCATGCTCGCGAGCTTTCAGCCGCGCTATGCGCCAGCGCAACATGTCGAAAATTTCATCCTCTTTGGTATTAGCGATCACCAATTGGATGCCGGTACGCAAGAACGGATTGCGGGTGTGCTCAAGCTCGCGCTCTACCGCTCTAACGTCACCCTTAAACCAGAGCCGCGACATGGAGACCAGCTCATTGATGTCGTCCCGCACGTAGGTATTTTCACGGCGAAAAACTAACCCTACCAAACGCACTACCCGCAGCACTTCTTTAAGCGGGTAGCTGATAAACGTCGCCGCCAGCGTGCCGGTGATGACAATCGCGAGTCCTGGCAAATTAATAAAGCTTTCAGGCGACTCAGCGGTAAAGAACAACACGCTTACCAGCAGCAGCATGCTGGCAAAAATACCGATCAGCGTAGATGGGTTCATCAACGGCTCCTCGCCGGTTATAGATAGTGAATAAAGGGGTTAATCGTGTTCATGCAAACGGGCGCGCAAGCGGCTAACCGCCTGACTGTGCAGCTGGGATACCCGAGATTCGGTAACACCAAGCACCGCTCCCACTTCTTTTAAATTCATCTCTTCCTGGTAATACAGCGCCATTAACAACTTTTCACGCTCGGGCAGGGCCTCAATAGCTTCAATCAGCGTTTGCCGCTGCTGAGCATCCAGCAGCTGGTCAAAGAGACGATTGCCCGCATCATCCCCTGAGGGCTCACCACCATCGGCCACTAACTCTTCAAAGGGCAGCAATTGGCCGCTATTGGTATCGTTGAGCAGCTGCTGATATTCACTCAGCGGCATCTCAAGCTCTCGCGCTACTTCACCCTCTTCCGGCGGGCGACCAAACCGTTGCTCCAAACGCCGTACCGCATCATCCACCGCCCGTGCGGAGCGGCGCACGCTACGGGGCAGCCAGTCTCGGGTGCGCAGCTCATCCATCATGGCACCCCGAATCCGCTGGCTAGCAAAGGTGGCAAACGTTGCCCCCTGGGCAGCATCAAAGCGGCCAAGCGCTTCCAGTAGCCCCACCATCCCCGCCTGGATCAGATCATCAAGTTCAATACTCGCGGGCAACCTTACCTGCAGCGTTAAGGCCTGACGTCTCACCAGTGGCATGTATTGAGTTAACAGCTCACTCTGTTTGATCCTGCCTTGTGCTGTATACATCCTCGTGCCTCGCGGCTAAACGACCTTTACTGATAGTTCACTATCACCTGTAACCCTTGGACACGCACCGGGCGTTGGCCAGGCGAGAGCGCAAATCGAAAGTGCAGCGGCGCATTCGCCAGCATTCCTTCCAGAGCCGTGGTACTGCCACGCATCCCTGACAGTGCCACGCAGCGCTCAGGATGACATAGCCATGCGTTGACAGGGGTGCTGGGCGGTGACTCAAAGCGCCATTGAATTCTCGACAGCGTCGCATTGCTAAGCGGGATGCCCGCTGGCGGCGCTATCGCCTGACTGTTGCTGGTGCGGTCACTCATCGCCACCATCACCCCTGGGGCTTGACTGCTCCAACTGCCTGGAGCTGCCTGTGCACCCAACGCTGCGATGGTAAAACTCAGCGTGACGACGACATTTGTCACTCTTTTTACTGTCAGCAACTTTGCGGCTTTTATCAACATCTGTAACACACATGGCATCATACGCTGGCACCTATGCTGCATCATTTCCCCTTCTGACAGCCCGTCGCTAACGCGCCAGCAATAGGAGTTCAATATCTAAATAGTGAGCGGCGGCATCGCGTAAATTATCGAGCAGCCCCTGACGCGGCAGATGCGGCTCGTGTAGTGCTAACAGTTGCCGGGGGCCGCCATGGTCGCGCAGCTGGCGCAACACGCGATACATCGTGGCAAACGCCTCGGCATCGCTGCTGATCCATAACGCCCAGCGGGAGCGCTCCTTTGTTAACGCTGCCAACGATGGGCTGTCCGCCATCACCACTTGGATCTCCCAATCCTGCGGGTCTCCGGCCCACTGACGCCCTAGTGCAGACCACTGCCCCAGCCGCCCACGTACCTTATCCACTTGAGCCGCCCCTGCATGAGGCAACCCCACGACGACCAGCGGCCTTTTAGGACGCGGTGGCGTGACAGTGGCAGGCTCAGCGGCCGCCGCAATCGTCGGTGCCATGGCTTCTTGGGCGTGGGCAGCCGCTTCCTCGGCAGTGACGGCAGCCGCAGGAGCCGCCTCGTCACTTTCCACACCGCTGGGGTCTTCCTCTGCATCACGTTGCTGGCGCTGTAAGTCGGCCCACTTGCGCAGGCCCGCTGCCTGATCCTGACCACTCATACGACGCCCTCCCGACTAACACTGCCAAGCTGGCGGATAGCATCGCGCGCCATCAGCACATGCGCCAACGCATCCAACAGCGCGGTGTCACGCCGCTTGCGCTGAGTCCCCAGCAAGCGCATCAAGTCCGCTCGTAGCGCTTGGGCATCGTCGTCTTCGGCACTATCTAAGTGACCGGCGACCGCCGCCGCCCCACTGGCCATCATCAGGCGAAGTTCGCTGCTCACCTCGCCACCATCCGCGTCCTTTAGCTGCTGCCACGCACGTTTGGTCAGCGCAGACAGCCCGTCGCTCTGTAGCTGAGTGATCAGCAGCGTCAAGACATCGCTTCCTAAGTGGGCGGGCGTGAGCCAGTAGCGGCGTCCTATCCGCTTGGAAGATTCAGGATCACAAATATCACCCACCCAAGCCAGCACCGCATTACCCGAGGCATCCTGGGCTTCTACATAAGCCGTGAATAACTGCACGCTCTGCCCACGGAAGCGAATGGCCACGCTGTGTGTCAATGTACTCTCTTGAAAGAGCGTACGCAGGGTACAACGCTCGCCTTGACAGTGTACTCGCTGGCTAGCGGGCACCGCACTGACCCAGGTCAGATGCTGCGCCGTTAACCATGCCACTGCGTCAGGTTCCGGCAACACAGGCAGTAGGTGTACCGCGATCTCCGTCGAGCAACGTGCTAAACGCGGCTGCCAACCCGCCGGTTGGCGATGCTGCAACCGGGTCAGCGCCAGCCAAGCGCCTTGATCATTGAGTGCTATATCCGGCATCGACCAGTCGCAGCCTCGCTCATTACGACGGGGAGACCACACCACCCCCATCGCGTCATGGGTAGCCTCGGTTCCTGTCAACAACTCGTCCAAGCGCTGGCTTTGCACGACGCTTGGTAACGCCGCAATATCCCACGCCGCTTCCAAACGATGAAAATCGGCAACCCGCTGACGCAGACGAATCAACACAGAGGAGAGTCTGCGCCCTTGGCCCAACACATCCCGCGACCAGCGGGGCAAGCTCATCGGTGCAGTAGCCGCCGGTGCGCCGCTGTGAGATGCGCGGGCCGATAGCGCTTGGTCGATCAGCGCTTGCGGTGTCGCAACGGCCATGTCTTCTGGCACCTGTTGGCCGTGGGAGCCAAACAGCACGCGCATGCCATGACGCATGACAATATCCAGGACGGGAGCAAGCCGGCCGGCCTCGTCCTGCTTAGTAATAATACAGTCGTCCAGCTCTGCGCCAGCGGCTCGCGCCGCCTGACGGTAACGCATCACGACTTCTTCCAGCGTTTCCGGCTGGCTGGCGGCGTTGAGTAGCAGCACCAGACGGACGGTCGACTGACCTCCCTGCAAATGGGCGATTTGCTCAATCACCCGCTGGTCCCGTTGGCTCATCCCCACGGTGTCAATAATGACCCATTGCTTACCCTGCAGCCGACCCACCAGTTCATCAATGGGCTGCTCTACGTCCAGCGCGTACATGGGCGTATCCAACAGCCGTGCGTAGATACGTAGCTGCTCGTGGGCACCAATCCGGAAGCTATCGGTCGTCACTAGCGCTACCGGGCGCGTGCCGTGGCGCATGACAAAGCGCGCGGCCAGCTTAGCGGTGGTGGTGGTTTTCCCCACGCCGGTTGGGCCAACCAACGCGACAATACCGGTCTGATCAAAAAAGCTGGCTTCGTGGTGCAGCACGTTTAGACGCGCCATTAGCTGTTCGCGCAGCCACGCCATCGCGGCGTCACTATTGCCTTCTGGCGTCATTAGCTCATCAGGCAGCGCTTCCAAGACTTCGCTGCTGAGCTCTGCGCTAAAACCAACCCGCGCCAGCAGTTGCTGACACTGCTCATAGGTGGTTTGGGTGCCGCGTTGGGGCTCGGCGACAGGCTGTCGGCGAGAGAGCAGTTCGCGCATATCCTGCATTTCCCGCAGCAGTCGCTCGCTCATTGCTTCTAGGGGGTCAGGCTGCTTAGGCAGCGAAAACGCAGGTACCGGAGCAGGCGTCACGCTGGCGGGCTGCGCAGGTACGCTGGGCGATGGGTCAAACTGGTCAACGGCATCGTCGGCCATGGCGAGAATTTCAACGCCGCCTTCAGTACGGCGGTTAGCAACGATCAATGCGTCGTCACCCAGCACTTCGCGCACTTGGCGCATTACGTCGCGGCTATTTGCTCCGACAAAACGTCTAACGCTCATGTTTCACCTGTTGCCAAAACGTGAAAGGCGGCTGCCTGTGTGCCCATGATCATTAACGGCCACCTACCAGGGTGGTGACGCGCAGGGTTCGGTCATCGGGAATTTCCGCCTGAGACATCACCACTAAATGGCGTGTACGGCGACGCAGAAAGCGCGACAGCACTGCCCGCAGTGAGTGCTGAACAACCAGCACCGGCGCTTCCCCACTGCCTTCATGTTTCTCTAGCGCTTGCTGCGCCTGATTCATTAGCGTATCCGCTAGCCCTGGCTCCATCGCCCCGTTGCCGTTCATGGCTTGCATCAATACCTGCTCAAGCTGCGCATCCAGCCCCATCACATTCAGCGTTTCCTGACCAGCAAACCACTGCTGCGTGATGGCACGCCCCAACGCAATGCGTACCAGTGCGGTGAGCTCGTTTGGATCTTTTTGCTGTCCCGCGTACTCCGCCAGCGTATCCAGCACGGTGCGCATATCGCGAATCGAGACATCTTCATCGAGAAGGTTCTGCAAAATACGCTGCAACACCGTGAGAGAGATGGCTTTGGGGACAACCTCTTCGACGAGCGTTTTTTGATCGTCTCCCAGTTTATCCAGCAGCTTTTGTACTTCTTGCCGACCTAGCATTTCGGGTGAGTGGCGATGCAGCAGATGGTTAAGATGCGTGGCAATCACCGTGCTTGCGTCGACCACCGTGTAACCATAGACCTGGGCATGCTCCCGCTGGTTAGCATCAATCCATACCGCTGGCAGACCGAAGGCGGGGTCTTGCGTTGGCGTACCCTGGAGCTCACCAGACACTTGGCCTGGGTCAATGGCGAGCCATTTACCCGGCTGCGCATCGGCACGCCCAATCTCAGCTCCCTTCATGGAGAGCACATAGGTATTGGGTGGCAGCTCTAAATTATCGCGGATGTGCACCACGGGAGGCAGGAAGCCTACCTCTTGGGCAAACTTCTTACGCACGCTCTTGATTCGGGCAAGCAGTTCACCTTTTTGACGCGAATCCACCAGCGGAATCAAACGATGACCTACTTCCAGCCCCAGCGTATCTACCAGCTGTACATCTTCCCAACTGGCCTCGGGAGTCTCTTGCAGCTGCGGGGGCGCAGCGGAGATCTCCTCTTTTACTTGAGTTTGCTCTTTACGGCGAATCAGGTACCACGCTAACCCACCCAGCAGCGCGGTAAACACCAAGAAGACAAAGTTGGGCATGCCCGGCACCATGCCCAGCAGGCCCATCACCATCGCCGCCAGAATCATGACCTGAGGGTTCACGAACAGCTGGCTGATCATCTGCTGACCAACGTCCTGATCGGTATTTACGCGAGAAACAGTGACGCCTGCGGCGGTCGAAATGACCAAGGCGGGAATCTGTGCCACAAGGCCATCGCCAATCGTCAGCAATGTGTAAGTACGCGCGGCATCGGCAAAGCCCATGTCATGCTGCATCATACCAATCAGTAGGCCGCCAATAATATTGACCACCATGATGACCAAACCGGCGACGGCGTCGCCGCGGACGAATTTGCTGGCACCGTCCATAGAGCCGTAGAAGTCCGCTTCTTGTGCGACTTCGGCACGGCGCTTTTTAGCGTCCTCTTCACCAATCAAGCCGGCATTCAGGTCGGCATCGATCGCCATCTGCTTACCGGGCATGGCATCCAGCACAAAGCGAGCGCCGACTTCGGCAATCCGCCCGGCACCCTTAGTGATAACCATGAAGTTGATGATCACCAGAATTAAGAAGACCACCAGACCCACCGCAAAGTTACCCCCCACCAGGAAGGTACCAAAGGCCTCGATCACCTTACCCGCGGCGTCTCCCCCTTCGTGGCCTTCCATGAGTACCACTCGGGTAGAGGCCACGTTAAGGGAGAGTCGCAGCAGCGTGGTAAACAGCAGTACCGCTGGAAAAGCAGCAAAATCGAGCGGCTTTTCAGCGAACATACTGACCAGCAGCACCATAATCGCCAGTGCAATATTAAAGGTAAACAGGAGATCAAGCGCGAACGGTGGAAGGGGCAGAATCATCATGCCCAAAATCATTAAAATCAGCAGCGGGCCAGCGAGCAGCTTCATGCTCACGTCGTTCATCCAGGGTCGCTGATTGATCAACTGGCTTAAGCCTTTCATGGTTGCGCCTCATTGCCATCGGCACGACGGCCGGGACTTTCCATTTCCGGGGGAACCGGTAAATTATCGGGAGTGGGGGGCACCTCGCCTCCTTGTTGTGCAACGTGCTTCAGGCGGTAGGCCCAGGCCATCACTTCAGCCACGGCGGTGTACAGCTCTGCAGGCACTTCGGCCTCTAAGTCGACATGATGATACAGGGCACGGGCTAAAGGCGCTGCTTCCAATCGCGGCACGCCCGCCTCTTGGCCAATCTCACGAATCCGAGCCGCCACGGCATCGGCCCCTTTTGCGACTAGCCGTGGAGCGCCCATGCGGCCCTCCTGATACACCAGCGCCACCGCATAATGCGTCGGGTTGGTAATGATGACATCCGCTTCAGGGACTTTACTCATCATGCGTCCACGCGCCATGGCTTGCTGCTGTTGGCGAATGCGCCCTTTAACGTGGGGGTCACCCTCGGAATCTTTATGCTCTCGTTTGACCTCTTCTTTGGTCATACGCAGCTGTTTCGCGTTATTCCACAGCTGAAACGGTACATCAATCAGGATCACCACGATTAATGACAGGACGATAAGCCCTGCCGCGAGCGCCGCCATATTCAGCGCGCTGACCAATGCCTGCTGTACAGGCTGATCCATCAGCCCCAAAAACTTGCCAATATTAAAATATAAAAAGCTAAACGCGACGCTTCCCACCAGCACCGACTTGGCAATGGCTTTCGCCAGTTCCGCCAGCGCCTGGGCAGAAAACAGTCGTTTTAAGCCTTTAATAGGGTTCAACTTTGAGAATTTAGGCTGCAGCGATTTTGAGGAAATTAGCCAGCCCCCCAGCAGTGCGGGTGCCACCAATGCTATCACCGTGAACAGTAAAAACAGCGGAAGCATTGCGATCAGGGTGCGCTGGCCAAGGTCCAGCGCATTGACCAGCATCGGCGTACTTTCCATGGCATGGCGACGCTCAAACAAAAAGGCCTGCTCCATGACCATACCCAGCTGGTTGTAGAGCATCTGCCCCATGCTCCATAAACCAATCACGCCCCCAAGCAGCATCATAAAGGTCGTCAGCTCTCGGGACCTAGGCACCTGCCCCTCTTCCCGCGCTTTATCCAAGCGCCTGGGCGTGGCCTCTTCGGTTTTTTCCTGGTCGCTGTCGTTATCGGCCATGATGTCATCCGGCTAGCGAGTGGTCGGTTGACCAAAATAAGGCATACCATAAGCTCAGCCGCCCTAAAGGACGGCTGAGCGGAGGTCTTATTTTGCCAGATGCGGCGACTTACAATGTGCTAATAACCCGGCATTAAAAGCCTAATTCGTCCAATAAGTCGTCTACCTGATCCTGGCCGGTGACGATATCGGGGGCGTTTTCTTTTACCTGCGGTCCATTGAGAAGGTCTTCGTTGCGACGGGCGTTCTCATTTTTCCACTGATCTTCTGCTCTGCGCTGCATGGTTTCACGCGCTTCGGCACCCGGAACGTTGTCGATCAGCACCTGCACCAGTTGATGCTCAATCTCACGGATCACGTCCATCATTTTCTTGATGACCTGACCGGTAAGATCCTGGAAGTCCTGGGCCATCATAATGTCCATCAGCTCTTTGTTCGTCGCTGAGGTAATGGCAGGTACATCGCTCAGGTAGGTGCGCGTCTCTTTAACCAGCACCTTCGCCTCGTCGAGCTCTTTGGGAGCCTCAAACCACTCGGCCCACCGCTTGTCGAGTGCTTCCGCACGCTCAGATAGCTGGTCTTGTAGCGGCTGCGCGCGATCTATCGCGTTTAGCGCCTTGTCAGCGGCCTGCTCGGTCATCGTCGCCACATAGTGCAGTCGGTCACGGGCGTCGGGGATCGCTTCAGCTGCCTTTTCAATCTCTTTGTCTAAGCCGAGCTCGCGCATATTATCGCGCAGCATGCGGGTCAGCTTGCCAATGCGAAAGATCAGGTCTTCTGCGGCTTCTTCGGACAGTTGGGCAGAACCACCCTGCTCATTCTGACTCATTGTGTTGTCTCCTCGTTAACCGAGCACCTTGGCTCAGCCGCGTCATTTACCCATTTTCTCGAAGATTTTATTCAGCTTCTCTTCTAGGGTGGCGGCAGTGAACGGCTTGACGACATAACCGTTGGCGCCCGCTTGTGCGGCAGCAATGATGTTCTCTTTTTTCGCTTCCGCCGTCACCATCAAGACAGGCAGGTCTTTCAACGCATCATCCTGACGGATCTCTTTCAACATCTCCAAGCCGTCTAGGTTCGGCATGTTCCAGTCCGACACAACGAACTCAAAGTTACCGGCACGCAGCTTGTTTAGCGCGTCTTGACCATCTTCTGCTTCATCAACGTTGGTAAAGCCGAGCTCTTTTAGCAGGCTGCGGACGATCCGGCGCATGGTGGGGAAGTCGTCTACTACTAAGAAGCTCATGTTCTTATCGGCCATGGGTCATCCTCTCACTAACATCATGTATTGGGTGACTGTGAATTCAGTCAGGGTTAAAACTCTTCCCACTCGTCGTGCTGCTGTTGGGTCGCCATGCGGCGCGTCGGCAGCTCAGCAACAGGCTTAGCTGAAGGCTTGCCTGGTGCTGTGTTACTTGGCTCGTGGGCGGTCGTGCTTTTTGCCGCCAGGGTGCTGCGGGAATTCTGGGCACTCTGCACCTGAAAAACGGCCACGGCCTCTTCTAAACGATTGGCCTGCTCTTCCAGCGACGCTGCCGCCGCTGACGCTTGCTGTACAAGCGATGCGTTTTGCTGGGTCACTTGATCCATCTGGCCAACGGCTTGGCTAACCTGCTCAATACCGTCGCTCTGTTCTTGAGACGCTGCGGATATCTCATCCATAATATCTGTTACGCGACGAACAGCCGTCACGACATCCGTCATCGTCTGCCCCGCCTTTTCTACCAGAGAAGAGCCCTGGTTGATTTGGCTAACAGACGCTTCAATCAGCGTTTTAATCTCTTTTGCCGCATCGGCGCTGCGGCTGGCAAGGTTGCGCACCTCGCCCGCCACTACCGCAAAACCACGCCCCTGCTCGCCCGCTCTTGCTGCCTCAACAGAAGCATTGAGGGCCAGAATATTGGTCTGGAAGGCAATGGAATCAATGACGCTGGTAATGTCTGCCACTTTCTGCGAACTGGTAGAAATGCCATGCATGGTATTTACCACTTGCTGCACCACCTCACCGCCTTGCTCGGCCGTGGTCGAGGCGTCTGCCGCGAGGGTGCTGGCTTGGCGGGCGTTGTCCGCATTCTGTTTCACGGTCGCCGTCATCTGCTCCATGCTGGCCGCTGTTTGCTGAATCGACGCTGCCTGCTGCTCGGTGCGCGATGAAAGGTCCGCATTGCCACTCGCAATCTCACGGGTGCCGTGGTGAATCTCACGACTCCCTTCCCGTACCCGCATAACGGTGGCGCTGAGATTTTGCTGCATGGTGGCCATGGCAGAAAACAAACGGCCAATTTCGTTTTTACCCGCCTCTGGCAGCGGCTGGGTCAAATCCGCCTGGGCAATGCGATCAAGCCGCTCTACGGCGCTGTTTAGCGGAGCAATGACGGTACGGCGTAAACCGATATAAATAGCCAGCGTCACGAGGAGCGCCAGCCCTACTGCTGACGCGCTGATGAGGGTGAAGGTATTCCCTTGGGACTCAGCCTCAGCGCGAGTTGTCTCAACACGGCTAAACGCGTACTCCACAAACACCGTGGTGCTTTCAGCCAGCTCACTTAGTGGCTGCGCAAGCTCACCACGTAGCTGGTTGAAGGTGTTGATATCCATAAACTCAAAACTGGCGTGCTGCTGCTTCACCAGGTCGAGAACGGTATGGAAGTTATCATCCACCGCACCGCCCAGAACCTGCCCTTGAGGGGTACGCGGGGCGGCCGCAAAGCTATTGAAGCGGCGCTCCGCTCGCTCAATACGGTTGGCAGCTACATCGATCTGCTCGTTGGATTGCTGCGTGCGCCCCACCATGAGCAAATTCGAAGCGGTTTCCATCGCCAGCATCGCTTGGTTTAACAGCGAATCGGCACGGTTCAGCTCGTTCAACTGCTCGTTCCCAATTAAATTGAGCGTCGCTAGATTGCTTTGAGCACTGCGGTCGGCCATAACGCCCAACCCAGCCACTACCAAAATAAGAGCAACAAAGCAGGTGAGCGCCGTAACGACGGCCACATGAATACTGAGGTTACGCAGCAAGCGAGTCATTGTTGTAGCTTCCCTTGTAAAATATGCCCACGCGGTGGCTGTTATTGTGTTTTTTAAACGCGCTGGGCGCGGCCTGAGGCAGCAATCAGCGCCATCAGACGTGACGGTATATCGTCTAGCGCGACGACTTCGACAGCGCCGCCCACGGCAATGGCTTCACGCGGCATACCGAACACCACGCAGGACTCTTCGTTTTGCGCGATGGTGGGCGCACCCGCTTGACGCATCTCCAGCAGGCCTGCCGCACCGTCCTTGCCCATGCCGGTCAAAATGACGCCAATGGCATTTTTACCCGCGTGCTTTGACGCCGAGTGAAACAACACATCCACGGATGGGCGGTGACGGTTCACTGGCGGGCCATCATTGAGGCGCGCCACGTAGTTAGCCCCACTACGGGCAAGCTCTAAATGCTGGTCACCGGGGGCAATATACGCATGCCCGGGCAGCACACGCTCGCCGTCGGTGGCTTCTTTCACGGTAATGCGGCACAGACGATCTAATCGTTCCGCAAAAGAGCGTGTAAAACCACCCGGCATATGCTGAGTAATCAGAATAGCCGGAGCATTAGCGGGTAACGGTTCTAGCACCGCGCGAATCGCTTCCGTTCCCCCTGTCGAGGCACCAATAATGATCAGCTTTTCACTGGACACCATGGGAGCTTTTAGCTGGCTCGGTGGCGGAGTGTTTTTATGACGCGCCTGACGCGGACGCGAACGCGCTGCCGCTCGCAGCTTCTCGGCGATTTCGTCGGCGTACTCCATCATGCCACTGCGAATGCCTAAGCTTGGTTTTGCCACGAAGTCGAGTGCGCCCAGCTCCAGTGCCCGCAAGGTAATTTCCGAGCCACTTTGAGTTAGCGACGACACCATGAGCACCGGCATGGGGCGTAGGCGCATTAACCGTTCCAGAAAGTCGAGACCGTCCATACGCGGCATCTCAACGTCTAACGTAAGGACATCGGGATTGTGTTGCTTGATAAGATCGCGGGCGGCGATGGGGTCAGGCGCAACGGCGACGACTTCCATGTCAGGCTGTGAGTTAATGATTTCTGTTAATAAATCACGAATCAACGCCGAGTCATCGACGCACAACACTTTGATCTTGGCTGCGCTCAAAGCACGCCTCCTATTACGGTAGCCATCGCGGCAGCGCTCGTGGGGTCCGTGGCCCAACACTGAGCATTGCGCGCGTCTCTTGTTCACTTATTTAGCGAGGGTGTACACCGTCTGCCCGCGCAACTTAAACGCATCACTGATATACGAGAAGTTTTCGGAGTGACCCGCAAATAGCAGCCCATCGGGTTTCATCAACGGCGCAAACCGCTTCAGAATCTTAGCCTGCGTATCTTTATCGAAATAAATCATTATGTTACGGCAAAACACCGCATCAAATGGCCCTTTTACTGGCCACTGGGGGGCCAGCAGGTTGAGCGGCATAAACTCCACCAGTGCAGACACTTCTGGGCGCACACGGGCAAGACCAATATGGTTGCCCGTGCCTTTTTGGAAGAACCGTTTTACTCGGGCTTCATCAAGTTTACGCACCTGCTCTTGGGGGTAGATGCCTTTGCGTGCTTTGGCTAACGCTTCGGTATCGATATCCGTGGCAATCACTTTGGCCTGAGACGCCTTAGGTCCAAGCGTTTCTAACAGCGTCATGGCGATAGAGTACGGCTCTTCCCCTGTCGACGCCGCTGAACACCAAATCGTTACCGGTTCTTGCTTGTGCTTAATATGCTCAGCAAGCAGCGGAAAGTGGTGCGATTCACGAAAGAACGCCGTGAGGTTCGTTGTCAGCGCGTTGGTAAACGCCTCCCACTCTTTAGCGTCAGGCTGACGCTCCAGCCGCGACAGGTAGTCAGTAAAGCGCGTCATGCCGTGATGACGCAGCCGCTTAGCCAAGCGGCTGTAGACCATTTCACGCTTATGCTCGGCCAAAACGATGCCTGCGCGCTGATAAATCAGCTCTCGAATGCGCACAAAATCCGCATCGGTCAGCACCAGATCTCGTTCGATCTGCCCACTGGACGCCCACTGGCCGACGTCAACTCCCCGTTCGCGTTGGTCTGTCAAAACTCTTCCCACTCCTCTACAGAGGCCATCTGCCGCTTCTTATGACTCGGCGCAGGCGTTGTGGCACTGCTGATCTTTGTCGATGGCGCGTTAACGCTAGGTAAAGCGGCCATCCCGGCCTGACCGGCAGGTGGCCTCAACGGCCCCTGGCTTGTCAGCCGGAAGGCTTCCACCGATAGCGCCAGCAGGCTTGCCTGCTGCTCTAGCGCCATCGCCGCTTGCGCTGTTTCTTGAACACGCAGGGCGTTTTGCTGTGTGGCTTGATCCATCTCTGCGACGGCCTGATTCACCTCTGCAATACCGCTACTTTGCTCTTCAGAGGCGGCCGAAATATCGTGCATGATTTGCGTCACGTTTCGCGCGGCTTCTGCGACATCACTGATCGCGGCTTCGGCTTTTTCCACTAGCCCCGCACCGGCACGGACATCCTGACTAGATTCATCAATAAGCGTACGAATCTCTTGTGAAGCGCCGGCACTGCGTCCGGCTAGCTTACGTACTTCTTCCGCCACCACGGCAAAGCCACGGCCATGCTCACCTGCCCGAGCCGCCTCAACCGATGCATTCAGCGCCAGGATATTGGTCTGAAAGGCAATCGAATCAATGACATTAATAATATCGGTCATTTTCTGTGAGCTTTGCGTAATCCGCTGCATATTGGCGACCAGTTGTGTCATCAATTCGCCGGTTTGTGTAACCCTTGTTGCATTATTATCGGCCAGTCGACGCGCTTCTTGAGCATTATCACTGTTTTGCCGCACCGTGCTGGTCATTTCCTCCATGCTGGAGGCCGTTTGTTGAAGCGAGGCTGCCTGCTGCTCGGTGCGCGATGAGAGCGCTTCATTACCGCTGGCAATATCCTTAGCCGCGGGGGTCACCACCTCGATGCCGCTTTTGACTTCGCTAATAATACTGCTCAGGCTTTTACGCATCGTGTTCAGCGAGTCCATCAACTGACCAATCTCATCACGCCGTTTAGGAGGCACACGTGCGGCTAAGTTGCCGCCCGCGATTTGCAGCGTAAAACGAGAGGCATGCTTGAGCGGAGTGATAATCGAGCGCAGCGTTAGCACGCTGATGAGTATTAGCAGCAGCAGACCCACCGCTAACATGCCGACCTGAGCCGTTAGCATGGTCGCTTGCCCGCGTTCGGCATCTGCCGCCATGGCTTCAGCCGCTTCCTGTTTCTGGGCAATCAACTGATTCACCATGCTGGATAGGGCACGGCCATCTTCATTCATCACGTTGATCACACCATCTAGGCCGGTAAACGCCTGGTAGGTCTCTTCGGCTTGCAGCACACTCGCGGCTTGGTTCATACCGTTCGCTAAAAAGGTTTGCAGCTGCTCATTAAAAGCGTCTGCTAGCGGCGTCGCATTCACATCGCGGCTGTAAAACGCCGCCCATACGTCCGCCACCTCGGCGGCGTTTTCTGCTACTGCTTCGCCCATTTCAAACCGCTGACTGATCAGCTCCATACGCTCAGGCTCAATCATCGACTGGCGCGTTTGGGCAATCGTTTGGTCGATCTGCTGAAGGCGAATGACATCTCGCAGCCCGTCGTTATTCAGCTCACCTAGCCGATCACCCGCGACATTTAGACCATAAAGCCCGAGGCCACCGCTGGTGAGTAGTAATGCACCCGCCACGACGACCATGCCAATTAACTTGGCGCGGATAGTGTCTAACCGGACACGTTTAACACGATGTAACAGGCCTTTCTGGCGCACACGACCTTTATCCAGATAGAGACGCTTATTGCGACCTTCGCGCATTTGCGCATAGCGCTGCTCCGCTTGGGCAATGGCTTCACGGGTCGCCTGCACCCGCACCGAGGTGTAACCAATCACTTGGTCGTTCTCCACAATCGGTGTGACGCTGGCATCAACCCAGTAGTGGTCACCATTCTTACAGCGGTTTTTAACCAGCCCTCGCCATGTATCGCCTGCTTGCACGGTTTTCCATAGGTTCTCAAACGCGGGCGGCGGCATATCGGGGTGACGTATCAGGTTATGCGGCGCACCGATGAGCTCTTCGTGCTGGTAACCGCTAATCTCAATAAACGCCGGATTAGCGTAGGTAATCTGCCCTTTTAAATTGGTGCGGGAGACAAGAAAGTCATCTTGTTTTAGCTCAACTTCCCGTTGAGTCACTGGCTGGTTATTACGCATCGTGCTGCCTTATTGTTGGTGTTTTGGCGCGTTAACAGATTATTAGGTCGGCGGAAAATGCCACCGGTTTAAAAAGCTTCCCACTCTTCTGTCTTAGCCGTAGCGGCGCTGTTCGAGGAGCGGGCCGACACCTGCGCCACAACAGGGGAGGACATGTGAACTTGCGGCAAGGCTTGGCCTTTGCCCGCCACACGAAACCGTTCAACGGCTTCACGCAGGCGTGCCGCCTCGCTCTCTAGTTCATTGGCACTGCGTGCGGCTTGCTGAACCAGCTGCGCATTCTGCTGAACGACTTGATCCATTTGTGCAACGGCTTGGTTGACCTGACTAATGCCATTGCTTTGCTCTTCTGAGGCGGAAGCAATGTCGTCCATGATATCGCTCACGCGCTGTACAGCCGCGACGAGGTCCTGCATGGTTTGCCCTGCTTGATTTACCCGCTGAGTCCCGGCATCTACTTTACCCAGCGAAGCATCGATGAGCGTGCGAATCTCTTTAGCCGCATTGGCGCTTCGGCTTGCAAGACTGCGCACCTCTTGGGCTACTACGGCAAACCCTTTACCGTGCTCACCAGCGCGCGCGGCCTCTACGGAGGCATTCAGCGCTAGGATATTGGTTTGGAAGGCGATGTTGTCAATGAGGGTAATGATGTCAGCAACTTGGTGGGAGCTGGCGCTGATTTCCTGCATAGTGCCCACGATATGACTGACTTCTTCACCACTGCGTCGCGCTGTCCGCGTGGCATCACCTGCAAGCTGGCTGGCTTGACGGGCATTATCTGCATTATGGCTCACGGTTGAGGCGAGCTGCTCCATGCTGGAGGCTGTTTCTTCAAGCGAGGATGCCTGCTGCTCGGTGCGTGAGGAGAGGTCATTGTTACCGCTGGCAATATGCTGGGAGCGTTCAAAAATCGTGGTGCCACTGTGGCGAACCACGCCCACCGTCTCGGATAAAGAGCCTTGCATATGGGCCATCGCACTGTAGAGCTTACCGATTTCATTGTTTCCGGGTGAGCGGATCTGCTGATTGAGATCCCCCTGCGCCATGCGTTCAAAATAACCGACTAACCGATCTAGCGGCCGCAGTACGTTAGCGCTGACGCCCCACACCACTACCACAACCGTTAAAACGGTCATGGCGACAATGCCAATCAATACCCAGCGAATGCGCGTCGCAAAGGCAGTAAATGCGACCTGCTGAGCTTGGGGGTCGCTGGCGCTTTGGACAATGGTGGCACCATGATGCAGCGCATAGAGCCCGATACCACAAGCAATGAGCACCAACAGCGAGAAGGTGGCTAGTACTAGCCCCCAGCTAAGACGGACAGTCATGTTGCTCATCAGTTGACGTACTAGCTGTGTCACGCGCATTACTCCAAACACAACTTGACTGCCAGCGCTATCCATGGCACTAGAGCGAGTTGTTTTTTTGGCTTAAGACGGGCACGTTCCCTGTGCCCCTAGGCGGGTCGTTAGCGGTTACCGGTGCTATCTACCAACGCCATCTCTTCGCTTGTCAGCAGCTTATCGATATCCACCAGCACTAGCATGCGGTCGTCCAAACTGCCGAGGCCACTCAGGAAATCAGAGGAGAGTGTGACGCCAAACTCTGGTGCCGGCTTGATCTGCTCTGGCGTCAGGGTCATCACGTCGGAAACGCCATCCACTACGATACCCACAATTCGATCTGCGACATTGACCACGATCACGACCGTTTGACCACCGTACTCAACGTTCTCTAGGTGGAACTTGATGCGCAGATCCACGATCGGCACAATCACACCACGTAGGTTCGTTACCCCTTTAATAAAGTCAGGTGCGTTCGCAATACGAGTAACGTTTTCATAACCACGTATCTCCTGCACCTTTAAGATATCAATGGCGTACTCTTCGTCACCCAGCGAAAATACCAAAAATTCACGATTTTCCGCTTCTGCGGCGGCTAGCACCGCCTCATTAGATGCTTGACTCATGACGGCTCAGCCTCCTTGTAATAAGAGAGATGTGGTTGGTTAGCGATTTTCCCTGCTTCTTTCTTGGCCCGGCTTAAACGATGTAAGCCAGTGATATCGAGAATTAACGCAACGCTGCCATCCCCCAAGATGGTAGCGGCCGACACGCCGGGCACTTTGCGATAATTGTCTTCGAGGTTCTTTACCACCACCTGCTGCTGGCCAATTAGCTCATCCACCAGCATGGCGTAACGTCGACCTTCACCTTGCACGATAACCGCAATGCTCTTGGTCGGATCCGTAATGGCATTTTCCACATCCAGCACTTCATGAATGGCAATCACGGGCAGGTACTCATCGCGGACTTTGAGTACCACATCGTCGCCTGCCATCGCGTACATATCGCCTTTCGCGGGCTGGAGCGACTCAAGCACCGTCGACAGCGGCAAAATGAAGGTTTCACTGCCCACTTTAATGGACATACCGTCAAGGATAGCGAGCGTTAGCGGCAGTACGATACGCGTATTGGTGCCTTCGCCTTTTTTAGACTGGATTTCCACCCGGCCGCCCATGCCTTGAATGTTCCGCTTGACCACGTCCATACCAACGCCGCGGCCAGACACATCGGTGACCTCTTTTGCGGTTGAAAAGCCGGGCGCAAAGATGAGCTGATAGACGTCTTCATCGGACATGGTGTCGGAGACATTGAGACCATTTTCACGCGCCTTGGCCAGCAAACGATCACGGTCCATACCAGCACCGTCATCGCGGACTTCAATCAGAATATTGCCACCCTGGTGGCGGGCGGAAAGCACCAGCTTGCCTGTGCGAGGCTTGCCCAGTGCTTCACGCTCATCAGGCATTTCGATGCCGTGATCCAAACTGTTACGCACTAAATGCGTTAGCGGATCAGTAATCCGCTCCACCAAGCTCTTATCAAGCTCCGTGGATTTGCCTTCGGTGACGAGTTCAATCTCTTTGCCCAGCTTGCCCGCCGTATCGCGCACCACTCGTGGGAAGCGGCTGAACACGAATTCCATAGGGATCATACGGATCGACATAACCGCTTCTTGAAGATCGCGGGCATTACGCTGCAGCAGGCTCATGCCGTTTTGCAGTGAGCTATTGCCGACTGACTGATCGCCCAGGTCACTGACCGTTTGATCCAGCATCGACTGGGTGATGATCAACTCGCCCACCAAGTTGATGATCTGGTCGACCTTGTCGACGGACACACGAATAGAAGATGATTCAGGGGCTGCTTTTTTAGCCGCCGCCTTCTCTGGTTTTTTACTGGCGGGGGCTTTGCTGACAGGAGGCGTCTCAGCAACAGGCGCGGCCGGCTTCTCCTCCGCTACAGGAGCAGGCGCACTAGGAGCAGGTTCAGCCGCTGGCGCTACGCCTGGAGCAGACGCTTCAGCAGCGACCGTGGTGATCTCAATTTGATCCGGCTCAATAATGAAGCACATAACGGCTTCAATATCATCGGCACTCACTCCTCCCGTGAGCGTGACCTCGTAGCGCTTTTCATCGCCAGACTGAGACTGAATGTCGCCCAATTGCTCTAGTTCTTCTACCAACAGTCCACGATCTTTATCGCCAACGTTGAGAAGCGCTACTTTGAGGTGATGTTGGTTCGACGCTGCTGCCTTTTTGTCCTCCTCTGGCTCTGCTTTCTTTGCAGGGGCCGCAGGGGCGTCAAGCGTTTTGCCAATTTCCTCGAGCGCAATTTGCTGCAGCGTGTGGCAGATACGCTCATACGCTTCTTGATTGGGCTCTTCCTCGTTGCGGTAAGCATCGAGCTGCTCGTGCATGATGTCTTTGGCCTCTAAAAAGGTATCCACATGCTCAGCGCGTAGGGTGAGTTCCCCTTTGCGAGCGTGATCTAGCAGGTTTTCGAAAATATGCGTGGTTTTCTGTAGCACGCTAAAACCGAAGGTTCCTGCGCCACCTTTAATAGAGTGGGCTGCGCGGAAGATAGCGTTCAGTTGCTCACTATCCGGATCATCGACATCCAGTTCCAACAAGTGCTGCTCCATATCGGCGAGCAGCTCTTCAGCCTCTTCAAAAAAGGTGTCAAAAAAATCCGCTATATCCATGCACCGCTCCACGTGAACGTCATATTTTTTTGTGACAAGCCGCGCTTACTGGTTATCGTTGGCTTGTGGCGTGTTTTGTGGCACTTGTTGTTCAGGCACCGGCTCATTACGCATTACGTCATCGAATGGGGGCTCATCGGCGAGCATCCCGTCCGGCATACTGCTCTCTGATACAGTGTCGTCTGCTGAGAGAATACCTGGGTTACGAATGGCTTCAGCAATCTCGGGTAACAGCACCACTAGCTCAATACGCCGATTAATCGGATCCGTGGGCGCAGTGTCAGCCAACAACACACGATCAGCAAAGCCCGATACACGCAATAATTGATCTGGATCAAGCCCACCGCCCACTAGCTCACGTCGTGAGGCGTTTGCGCGGTCGTTAGAGAGCTCCCAGTTGCTGTAACCACGGTAGCCACCGACATAAGGGACACTATCGGTATGTCCACTGATGCTTAAGTCATTCGGCAAATCGTTAAGCAGCGGTGCCATCGTGCGCAGCAGGCTTCGCATGTAAGGGGCGACTTGGTCGCTACCCAGTTCAAACATCGGCCGTTGCTCGGTGTCCAGCAGTTGGATACGCAGCCCTTCTCGGGTCAAGTCAAAGCGCATCTGATTGCGCAGTTCGCGTAGCTCCGGATCACGCTCAATGGCACGCTCGATACGCTCTTGTAAATCGTTGAAGAAGCGTCGTTCTTGGGCACTTGGCCGGGTATGCTGCAACACGTCAATGCGCGCACGCTCGCCGTCGCTATGCGTCGGATCGGGGCCGCCCCCAGGAATCACGCTTGTGCTGCCCGAACGATCTCCACCGGTAATGGCCGTCACAAGCGGTGTACTAAAGTACTCTGCGACGCCTTGCCGGGTCTCTTCGCTTGAAACACTCAAAATCCACATCACCAAGAACAGTGCCATCAAGGCGGTCATAAAGTCCGCCAGTGCAATTTTCCAGGCACCGCCATGGTGGGCGTGAACAACTTTTTTACGCCTGATAACAATCGGGCGCTTATCCCCACCCTTACTCATGCATTACCGCCCTTTTTGGCGTCACGCACATACTCTTCTAACTCAGTAAAGCTGGGCCGTTCTGCAGTGTGCAGCGCTTTACGCCCAAACTCGACAGCAAGCTGTGGTGCATACCCGTGCAAGCTGGCCAGTAGCGTCACGCGGATACACTGAAGCATTTTTTCCGCTTCTTTGGCCTGACGATCAGCGTAACTCGCAATCGGGCTAATAAACCCGTAGCCCATCAATATGCCTAGGAAGGTGCCCACGAGAGCCATGGCAATCATCTGCCCCATTTGCTCTGCTGTCGCATCGGCATAGGTAAGCGCCTTAATAACCCCCATGACCGCCGCCACAATGCCAAATGCAGGCATGGCGTCACCCACCTTAGAAATGGCATCAATGGGGATATGGGCCTCTTGTTCAAAGACCTCAATTTCATGAAGCATCAGCTCATCGATTTCCATGGGCTCCATGCCGCCACTGACCATCAGGCGTAAGTAGTCGGTTAAAAAGTTCATGATATGAGGATCAGCAAGCACCGAGGGGTGCTCTTGAAAGAGAGGGCTTTCTTGAGGATTATCGATATCACGCTCAATACCCAGCATGCCCTCGCGACGCACCTTGGAGAGAATTTTGTACTGCAGCGCCATGAGTTCCATATATAGCGCTTTGTTATATTTCTTCGTTCGTTTCAGCCGCGGCAAGATTTTAAAGGTTGCCTTGATCGCCTTGCCGTTGTTGGACGCAATAAACGCACCTACGCCAGCACCGCCGATAATAAGCAGCTCAAGTGGCTGATAGAGGGGGCCCATACTTCCACCTGCAAGCACATAGCCGCCGAATACGCACACCAGTACGACCACATAACCTAAAAGAATCAGCACAAGCAGAGTCCTTGCGATATCAGTTTTTTTATCAACAGAGCAGAGCCTCTGGCTTATCCACGCAGGCACCGCTCTATCCCAAGTGCTACTTCACCACATCATACTCAGTTGCAGGCGATGCTTAATGAGAAAGTACCACTGCCTTTTACCGCTATCTATCCATTAAAGAAGTAGTTTATTAATTCTCAGCCTGACGGATAGAGGCGTGACAATTTTCTACGTTCAACGCGCTGCTTTTCGGGTTTTACCTGCACGTGACGGCGGCTGGCAGATACCGCACACGTAATCGTGGGTCGGGCTATGGGCATGGGCCACAAAGTGGCCTTCACAGCGAGTACAGGTGGTCAGCTGTAATAGGTCGCTTTCAAAAAAACGCACTAGCGTCCAGGCGCGAGTCAGCCCCAACACGGGCTCTACACGCTCCAGGGAAATTTGCTCTTCGTACAAGCGGTACGCTTTTACAAATGCATCAATCCGCTCGCAGCCCGCACCTTTCAGTAGGCCTATATAGATGTTGTAAAAAAAAGAGGAGTGCACGTTAGGCAGCCAAGTGACAAACCAGTCTGCTGAAAACGGCAACATTCCCTTAGGTGGAGACATGCCACGCACTTCTTTATAGAGCTTAATCAGGCGCGTACGGCTTAACTCTGTCTCTGTTTCCAACACCTGAAGACGTGCACCTAATTCAATCAGCTCTATCGCCAGCTGTACTTGGTGCATTTCATCAACCAAGCTTTTCTGGCTCACTTCGACTCTCCTGAGGTGAACGATGTCATCGGCTCACAGGCTGACAGCAGTGATGCATGCAGCCCTGCTAGCCCTTGATCGCGTGGGTTTTCTAGAATGTCGCGCAACCGTTGACCACTGGCGTGGCTAAATCGACACACTAGTTGATTACTCCGCGCAAGCTTGGTCAGTTGCCAGGCATTCAGCGAGACCAATAGATCAGCGAGCTCGCCGTCGATTTTTAATCGGAACATGGCAGCCTCGCGATCTTCGCTCAGTAAGCGTTGCGCAAGTAATAGGTACGCTAAGTTAATTTCTTGAATTTCATCGAGAAAGCTTGTTTGACTCATAGTGTCCCATCGAACGACACAGGCGCTACATTGTGACCATTATACTGGCGCCATTAATGACTTTTTCTTACCCCGCATCATGGTTGCATACAACGCTTGTATTGGCTACTTGAGCCTCTCACGCTGATTCAGCCCATCATCCGATAGTTCAAATACCCAGACGAGCAGCTCAGCAACCACTTGATACAAACTAGCAGGTATCTCCGCATCTAAATCTAGCTGCATAAGTAGCGCCACCAGCTCTGGGGCATCGTGGACATAAATCCCCTGACGCTGAGCTTCGGCCATGATGCGTTCGGCCAATTCGCCGTATCCTTTTGCCACCACGCGGGGGGCCTGCTCACCTTCTTGATACGCCAGCGCGACGGCTTGTCGACGGCGTTCACCCGAGGTCGCCATCATCGCCCTCCAATGTTACATATCTAACCTTCACATACACTTGGCGAAAATCAAATGCGTTTAAACGCTGTTCTAGCGCACTCACTCCCGCGTCTAGACGCTGCTGCGTAGAAGCATTATCCGTGGTTAGGTCAACGCTTAATGCCCCCTGGTAAAGCGAAAGCGCAACGCTAAAACTGCCAAGGTTGGGCACGTCCAGCTGCATTTCAGAGCGCCACCCCTCTTCGGCGCCCTCCTCTTCAGCTGTCGTGTTCTTTTGCCCGTCACGACCAGGCAAATTAATCACGAGCGCCATAAAAATACCGGCCCACACATCACCTTCCCAGCGTAGCGTGGGCATCACTAACATTTCTAACTGCTGACGCACTAACCCTTGCAGGCTGTCGTGAACAATCTCTTTTGGGC
Organism: Vreelandella lutescens; assembly: GCF_014640815.1. Taxonomy (GTDB): domain Bacteria; phylum Pseudomonadota; class Gammaproteobacteria; order Pseudomonadales; family Halomonadaceae; genus Vreelandella; species Vreelandella lutescens. Next base: position 276,356 of record NZ_BMHM01000005.1, read on the forward strand.
CCCGTGCGGACACCGCGAGCTCGCTATTAGCGGGCAGTGCTACCGGTAGAGGAGGCGCTTCTCGACGCTCTCCAATCAAAGGAGATTGTGGGGCGTTGGGGCTAGGCGGCAGAATGGCTGGCCGTTCAAGCAGCAACCTATCGCCTGCAGCAGCGACCAAAGGGGTGTTAGGCAAAATAGACGGCGATGCTTGACTGGCCAATAACGCAGAGGCAGGCGCGGCGCTCAGTACCGCCGACGTAAAACTGGGGACAAACATACCAGCAGGACGTGGCCCTGGCTGCATTTGCGGCTCCCGCAACAGCTGCTGCCGAGTCGCGTCTCCTTGATACCAGCGCTTCAAGTGTGATTCATAAAACAAACCGCTATCCCGAATGCTTGCCTCTAAACGGCTCGCTAACACGGGGGCCGACGGCGATTCCTGAGCGGGCATTAACGGAGCCTGAGGGCGTAGCACGGTAGGAGGGGCTGGAAAGCGCAGCAGTACATCGGCAATAGTGCGTGCAGCGGGGCTGAAGTGGGTTTGAGTGGAACTTGGCGCACCACTTGGCAGCGCACCCGGCTGGGCTTGACGCCCTCCCTCCAAGGCTCCCGGCAGGCGCTTCAAATCCCCTAATAAGGGGGGCAAAGGCCGCCCGTCCAACCCAGCATCACCCTGAAGCGCACGCGGACCATCACCTGCATAAACAGGTTGAACCGGTGCATTTAATGCACGCTGTGTTGACACCTCGGCTTGGCGTCCAAGCACTTGATGTAAAAGGGTGTCGATAAGCGGCGTGATGCCACTCACGATGCCCCCTTATCGCGGGAAGGATCACTCTCATGATCGCTATATACACCCTGTTGAGGGGCGTAGGCACGGTGCAGATCCCGCTGTCGCTGGGTAACCCCAATCAACTTACCAAGCTCGTCGCGCCTAGCGACCAAACGACGTCGAATTTCAACGTCGTGCTCTAGAATTTGTTCGAGCAACTCAGTTTTACGCTGCTTGCCCTGGGCATCTAGCGTCACCGTTACATCTAACGTGCGAAGCTCTTCCACTAACACTACGTAGTTGCTGCGCTGCTCAATCAGCTCTGCCCACTGCTCGGCGTTTGCAAGCTCATGCATGTAATTAACACGCACCAATAGCTTAGCGTAGGCATCTAGGAGTGCCTGTTGAGAATGACTATGCGCTGTTTCGGAAGCCGCCATGCTTGCCTCATGCACTTTGCTGTTGACCGATTTCACGCCATGCGGAGGCGATATCTTCCAGCAGCCGCTCAGCCTGATTAAGACTCTCTTCGTCGTTGCGCAAATTAGCCGCCAACAGCAAGCGAGCAATATAGTCGTACAGCGAGGCAAGTCGCTCTGCAATCACACCGCCTTTCTCTTGATCCAGAGCAGCCGCCAAACCGTTGTTAATGATGTCGAGCGCCTTGGAGATTGAGCGCCCTTTTTCTGCTCTGTTCCCAGCCTGCATATGAATACGTGCTGCACGGATGGCGGCCTGAGCGCCGTCAAACAGCATCACAATCAGCTGATGCGGGTCAGCAGACATGACACCACTTTCAACGCCAACACGGGCATAAGCATTTGCGCCACGTCCGTTACCGGCGCCACCGCGAGTGTAGGTCATTAGCGGGCACTCCTTTATAGGGTAAAACAACAGCAGTGCCATAAGCGGAATCTGCTGTTTAGTATTCAAGGTTGAGCATGTTTGCTCAGCTATAAAATATATCGGCGTCGCATCTACAGACTTTAACGCCTCATTACTTTTAATTCTGCTAGCGCCGCACACTCGGGCACTTAGGTAGACACCGCCACTTCACGGACAGGTTTACCCAGGCGCTCGAAGACATCACCACGCACGATGCCACCTAACGTATCGCGCATAGGCGGTTCGGGCTGCTGAGTAAGCACGACCTCTAACGGCGCGCCCCGATCATCCAGGCGCAAAATCCAGGCAAACTGTTCGCTTGAGAATAGCGCTAACGAGCCGACTGGCAATGTCTTAAAATGCTCGATGTAACGTTTAATCCAGCGAGGATCAAACTGATGGGGATGCGCCAGCAAGTGACGATATATTTGCTGAGCGGTTCGCCCTGGCCGGTCTGGCCGATCACGACGCATCGCTTCCACCACATCCACCACAGCGCTGGCTTTTGCCAACTCGTTAATATCATCTCCGGTCAACCCTTCTGGGTAGCCGCTACCGTCGAGACGTTCGTTAATGCCACCAATGACCGCTTGGGCAACGGTGGCGGATAGCCACTGACACGTATGCAGTCGCGCCAACAGTAATGACACATGCTCACTCAACGCCTGACGGTGCGTTGCTTCAAAATTGGGAGATTTAAACACCACCTGCGGAATCAGCGCTTTACCAAGATCATGCACCAAACCGCTGGCGACAATCGCTTTGCGCACCTCCCGAGGCATATTGGCACCGACTAAATCGAGCAGGTGCACGGCAACGGCTATCCCGTGCCTGACGAGCAAGGGCTCAAGCGATAGACAACGCGAAGCAAACAACAAGGCTTCACGATCTTCTTCGTGAAGCGCAAGCAAACGATCCGCATTGCGGGATAGCTGCCTTGAGTCGATATCACTGCCCTGCTGAAGCAGCAGCAGCTGCGCATCAAGATAAGCGGCCACTTTTACTAGACGGCGCGCCGTAGGCGTCGCGTAGCGGCGAATATCGCGCCGACCCACGTGCTCGGTATCAGGCATTCGCTTGCCCGGCTGCTCAAATAGCGGCGACGGCTGACGCTCTTCCTGCACTTCTTTCTTATAGCGCGCGGCTTCTCGCTCAATCTCGCAGACAAAGTACCAAATCTGCCGCTCTTGCTCGGATGTGCAGCCAGCAAACCGAAAACCGACACGCAGCAGATGTCGCTCAGGGTCAGTTTTTTGATGGCGAGCAATACCGTGAACTTCAAAGTAGGTGCCGTTGGGGAAGGTAAAAGCTAGCTTCAGAGGCTCGTCAGTCTCTGCTAACACGCCACTGGCCGTAAGCGGGAGCTCAAGCTGGCAGCCGTCTTGCGAGAGGTCGCGCAACTCACCTAACGCACTGTCATCACTGTCTCCAAAGACCGTAGCTGCGACCACCATGCCCATGCGCAGCTCAGCGCGATAAGACTCTCGGCGCTGGAGCACATCGACGGTAGCGGGATAATCACTACAGCACAGAAAACGTCCGCCAGACCGGCGAGTCTCCGTTAATGAGAGCAGAGGCGTTCGCACCACCTTGCCCTGAGACTGCCCGCGCAGAAAAAACTGCTCGCCCTGCTGAAGACGACTTAACAGGTAATCCACAGACGATAGGTCCATGACGAGCGTATCACCCTCGTGCTGCTCCATCAGCACAATGGGCTCAGGTCGCGCATCAGGGGTAGCGAGGCAAAGAGACACCCCACCGCTCTCTATCATGGTATTTAGAAGAGAGCTAATTGCCGCCGGGCTGGTGACGCTCTCGTACTCATCTTGCTGAACTTCCATGCGTGCCTCGCTTTCCCCAAACGCGTTATGCGTTAACGCTCATCACAAAGCAGCAGAGCATAACAGAAGCTTTTATCCAGCCGTATGCCCGCCATAGGACTAATAACACTTTTCTTTTCGTCTATAGTAAAAAGGATAAAGTTTGTGACAACCGCGCCGATAGACTTTAAAAGAGGCTCATTACCAAACGGCCTCACTGCCTCCCTGCAGCTACGTTACCCAGCCCCTTCGGGCTTATGAATAAGAGGAACGTTATATATGAGCCCATTCTCTATTGACCTAACCACCTCACTCGCTACTCCTGCCCTATCGCAGGAGCGCCTTATACGACCAACCGACCCTTTACCCGCGGCTCCCCCCACAGGCGAAGATGAAGTCACCGAGGCTAAGCAAGCGACAAGAGAGGCACTGGTTGAACCGATACAGCGTATCAACGATGTCATGAGGCCTCGTGGGCTCGAATTTGATATTAGTGAGGAGTCTACTCGCATCATCACGCGGGTGATCGACCGAGAGACAGGCGATGTCATACGCCAAATACCGGCAGAAGAAGTGCTACTAATGGCAGAACAACTTGAAGCGCTGCAAGGAAAGCTGATCTCGCTTGAGGCATAATATGGCTGGCGAATGCGGCTCAGCGCAGAGAAGTACGCTCAAGCCGCTCTTGCCTTCAAGCATGTCGACACAGCGTCCTGATGATCGTTTTATGCCTTAAACCTGCATATTCATAACGTCTCGGTAAGCGGTCACCAACCGGTTCCGCACCTGCATTCCCATCTGAAAGGCAACGCTCGCTTTCTGCATATCGACCATGACGTCGTTAAGCTCGATATTCGGCTCTCCCGCCTGAAATGCCATCGCCTTAGCATTTGACGCTTGCTGCAAACGGTTGATGCGCTGAATAGAGGCCTGCAGCTCACTACCGAAACCAGACTGCCCGACCGCCGTGGAGACTTGCTCGCCCTTAATGGGCTGAGCTGCCTGAGCAGCGAGCCCCTGCATCTGCTGCAACGCAGACTGTATGGAAGGTGAACTCATACGCATGCCTCAATTCGCAAGAAATCATTTAATGCTGAAAGCCTACCATTAGTACGAAAAGCGTCATACGTACAAATGCGTGTGAAAAGCCAAGCTTTTCGTTCATTTATGGTCGACGCACCCCCGGATAATGGCGTTCATCACAATTCCGCTTCATCCTTTCAGCGGATAACCGCGATTGACGGATATAGCCTATGCCTTCTTTGGTGATGCGCCTTGGTCGACACCCGTTTTGCCTGCCCTTATGGAGGGACGCATGAGCGAAACTGGTGCTACGGCAGGCCGTCAAAATAGCACGACACAAAGTGCCCCGCGCAGCGGAGCAGTAGAGAACGACCCCAGCAACCCATCGGCACTTGAGCGCACTATGAAACAGCTGCGCGGCAACCCGCTTGTGGTTGTGTTGGTAGCAGCTGCGGCGTCTATCGCCATTGTGGCGGCACTTTTCATGTGGGCGAGCAGCCCCGACTACCGTGTTCTCTATAGCAATCTAAGCGAAGCTGACGGCGGTAGAATCATCGCTGAACTGGACAGCCGCGGCGTTCCCTACCAGTTTGGTCAAGGCGGTCAAGCACTGCTGGTTCCCAGTGATCAGGTCCACACCCTGAGACTTCAGCTTGCCGAACAAGGCCTTCCACAAGGTGGCAATCTTGGCCTTGAGCTGATGGAAACCCAGGCGTTTGGTATCAGCCAGTTTGCTGAGCAGGTCAATTTCCAGCGTGGCCTCGAGGGTGAACTGGCTCGTTCTATCGAGTCACTCGGGCCGGTAGAAAGCGTGCGTGTGCATCTTTCAATGGCAAAACCATCGGTCTTTATTCGTGACCGTGAACCGGCCAAAGCTTCTGTCGTGCTGACCCTGTTACCCGGCCGCGTTCTTGGTGAAGGCCAGGTCAGCGCCATTGTGCATATGGTCTCCAGCAGCGTCCCTGAGCTTGCCATCGAAGATGTCACCGTCGTTGATCAAAATGGCCGGCTGCTCACCGCTAACAGTAGCCGAGGAAATGACCTCGATGGCACACAGTTAGCGTACATCACTGAAGTGGAGCGCTCTTACCAACAGCGTATTGAGAACATTCTTTCGCCCATCGTGGGGAGCAATAATGTGCGTGCTCAAGTGGCGGCACAAATTGACTTTTCTCGTCGTGAGCAAACATCTGAGCGCTACAATCCGAATCAGGCACCCAATGAGTCAGCGGTCCGCAGCCGCCAGCTTAGCCTCTCTTATGATGGCGAAGACCCTCTAGCGACCGGCATTCCCGGCGCCCTTAGCAATACTCCTCCGGGCGTCGCCCCCTCCCCGATCAATCAGCCAGATGCTGAAGAGGGTGACGGTGACGCTGTAGCGGAGCCAGGCGCGCTGCGTAATCTGCGCCAAGAAGATGTGGTGAATTACGAGGTTGACCGCAGCATTGAGCATATTCAACACCGACTTGGACAAGTGCAGCGCCTATCAGCAGCGGTCGTAGTCAACTTCCGCAACATCACCAATGAAGAGGGCGATGTTGAGCAGGTAGCGCTAAGTGCTGAAGAGATTGCCCAAATTGAGCGTTTAGTACAGCAGGCGATGGGGTTCTCGGAGCTGCGCGGCGATCAAGTAGAGGTCGTTAATACGCCCTTTGCCGGCGACGATGACGCTCGCATTGAGCCTGTTTGGTGGCAGCATCCCGATAACCTAGCTCTGGGCGCGACGCTAGGCCGCTACTTACTCGTAGCATTGGCCGCTCTGCTACTTTACCTGCTGATCTTGCGCCCGCTGATCAAGCGCTACACTCAGCCTCCCATCATGGCAGCCACAACGCCGGGCGGCATGCTGAATACCAGTGTGGGCGGTGAAGAGGATGAGCAAGAGGGCGAAGGTGAAGCTGATGATGACGACACCTACAGCAATAAGCCCAAGCGCCGTCGTAAAACGTCGCTCTATGAACATAATCTTAACGACCTGCGAGAAATGGCACAGGAAGACCCCCGTATGGTCGCCATGATCATTCGCAGCTGGATGAACGCCAATGACTAGCATTGCTGAAATGAGCGGCGCACGTAAAAGCGCCATTCTTCTGCTGGCACTGGACGAAGACAGCGCCGCCGAAATTTTCAAGTTTCTCAGCGCCAGCGAAGTGCAAGAAATCAGTACCGAAATGGCACGGCTTCATCAAATCTCCCATGAAGATATGAAGGCCGTCCTCGAAGCGTTCCACCGTGAAACGGAAGAGTTTGTGGCACTCAACCTCAACTCTAGCGAGCACATTCGTTCGGTACTGACCAAAGCATTGGGCAGCGAGCGCGCGACCAGCTTGATCGAAGATATTCTCGAGACCACGGGCGAGAACTCCGGTATCGATGCGCTCAACCTCATGGAAGCATCCATGGTCTCTGAGCTGATTCGCGATGAGCACCCGCAGATTATTGCCACGATATTAGTCCACCTGGATCGCCATCAGGCCGCTGATATCCTTGAGCTGTTTGAAGAAAAACTGCGTAATGATGTTGTCCTTCGGATTGCCACCTTTAGCGGCGTACAGCCCGCCGCTTTGCAGGAGCTCACCGAGGTACTCACCAGCATGTTGGACGGCCAAAACCTCAAGCGCAGCAAAATGGGCGGCGTGAGAACAGCGGCCGAAATCCTCAACTTGATGAACTCGTCCCAAGAAGAAGTGGCCATCGAGACCGTTCGCTCTCACAGCGAGGATCTTGCACAAAAGATCATCGACGAAATGTTCCTGTTCGAGAATCTGCTCGACCTGGACAACCGTGCGATCCAGATGGTGCTTCAGGAAGTGGAAACCAATTCGCTGGTGGTGGCGCTCAAAGGTGCTCAAGATGCGCTGGTGGACAAATTCCTGCGCAACATGTCTCAGCGTGCCGCCGATTTGGTTCGCGAAGATATGGAGGCCCGAGGCCCCATCCGTGTCTCTCAAGTGGAAACAGAGCAAAAAGCCATTCTACAAATTGTGCGCCGCTTAGCAGACTCTGGCGAAATCGTCCTAGCGGGCGGAGACGACGAGTATGTCTAATACTCACTCTCCCGAGTTTGACCGTCACGGTGACTGGCGGCGCTGGCAAATGGATGAGCTGACCACGGCAAACAGTGCAAAGCCATCGAGTCGCTCGCCCGCCCCTACAGAGCATCAGCGCAAAGTAGAAGCTGCTCAGCGCGCTGCGGAAGAGGCACGCGCTCGGGAAGAAAAAGAGCAGCAAGAAATATATGAGCGTATTCGTCAATCCGCTGAAGAAGAGGGCTACCAGGCAGGGTTAACACGGGGCCATGATGAAGGCTATGCGCAAGGCCTTAGCGAAGGCCGTGAGCATGCAGCGCAAGAGTTGAACGAGCAGATTCGCCAGAGCGTGACGCCGTTAGCGGCGCTTGCCAAGCAGTTTTCAGAGGCGCTTGAGCGCCTTGACGACACCATCGCGCACGATCTAGCAGAGCTTGCCCTGGCCACCGGCAAGCAATTAGCGGGCGAAGCGCTGGAAGCGCACCCAGACCATATTTTAGCGATTGTTAGAGAGCTGCTGCATACCGAACCGCCACTCGTAGGAAAGCAGCGCCTATGGCTTAACCCTACCGACCACGAAAAGGTATCAGAGCACTTGGGAAGTGAGCTAGAAGCGGCTAACTGGACACTGCAACCCGATGACCAGTTGGCCCGTGGCGGCTGCCGCTTGACGAGCGCTCAGGGCGAGCTGGATGCGACGTTTGAAAGTCGCTGGCAAAGTGTCCAAGCCCAGCTCCGCAAACGCCACAGCGCACCCTCCTCAGGTTAACGCGATGAACCACTTCACCTGCCCTCATCAACACCGCTGGCAAAAAGCCTTGCAACGCACCACACAGCGCGTGGGGCGACTGCCTCGTTTTCGTAGTAGCGGACGCGTAGTACGTGCAACGGGTATGGTGATTGAAGTGGTTGGCCTAAGAGTGGCCGTCGGCAGCGCTTGCCAAATCGAGCTACCCGGCGTCGATGGCCGTTTAAACGACAGCGATAAACATGCCGAAGCGGAAGTGGTCGGTTTCTCTGGCGACAAACTCTATCTTATGCCGCTTGAAGAGATTTCCGGCTTAATGCCTGGAGCACGGGTAACGCCTCTGGTGGATGGCAATGGCCATAGCGCTCGCCGCTTTCCAATCGGGGATGAGCTGCTTGGCCGCGTACTGGATGGTAACGGCAACCCCTTGGATGATCGCGAGAGCATTGACGAATCCCCACGCACTACGCTTCAGTCCAGGCCGCTCAACCCACTCTCACGGGCCCCCATTGAGTCGCAAATTGATGTCGGTATACGCGCCATCAATGCCCTACTGAGCGTAGGCCGTGGCCAGCGAATGGGCCTTTTTGCCGGTTCAGGTGTCGGCAAATCCGTCCTACTTGGCATGATGGCTCGTTACACCCAGGCCGATGTGATTGTGGTTGGCTTGATTGGCGAGCGTGGCCGTGAAGTACAGGACTTCATTGACAACATTTTAGGGCCAGAAGGACGACGACGCGCAGTGGTGGTCGCCGCACCTGCGGATACGTCGCCGTTGCAACGTCTACAAGGTGCCGCCTACGCCACCCGTATTGCCGAAGGCTTCCGCGATGCCGGGCGCAATGTGCTGCTCATTATGGACTCTTTGACGCGCTACGCTATGGCTCAGCGGGAGATCGCTCTTGCGATTGGTGAACCGCCCGCTACCAAAGGATATCCACCCTCCGTGTTCGCCAAGCTGCCTGGGCTGGTGGAGCGGGCGGGTAACGCAGAACGAGGCGGCGGTTCGATTACCGCCTTTTATACCGTACTAACGGAAGGCGATGACCAGCAGGACCCCATCGCTGACTCCGCCAGGGCTATTTTGGATGGTCATATCGTGTTGTCACGAACGCTGGCAGAAGCCGGACACTACCCCGCCATCGATATAGAAGCTTCTATTAGTCGCGCCATGACCGCCATCGTCACGCCGGAGCAGCAGCAGAAAGCACGCACCTTTAAACAAATTTTTTCTCGCTATCAACGCAACCGTGACTTGATTAGCGTAGGTGCCTACAGCCCTGGGCATGACCCGCGGCTGGACGAGGCCGTCAATCGCTTTCCAGAACTGGAGCGATTCCTTCAACAAAATATTGACGAGTGTGCAACGCTTGAGGAGTCACGCCAGGCCCTGCACACGGTAGTGGGAGGCTAAATGAGTTATCAACAGCTCGATATGCTGACAGGTCTCGCCCGTGACGCTCGCGACCAAGCCGGAAAGTTGCTGGCCCAAGAGCGCCAAACTCAGCAGCAGACCGAAGCACAGCTGCAATCGCTCAACCGTTATCGGGTTGAGTATGCTGAGCGTTTGCAGCAAGCCATGCGTGACGGCATTGACCCCGCTACCATGTACAACTACCAGCAATTCTTAGCCTCACTGGATGCCGCGCTTAGTCGCGCCAGACAGGCTCTCACCGCACAGCAAGCGCGGGTTCAACAGAGTCAGCAACACTGGCAGCAGGAGCAGCGCAAACTCTCCTCTTACGATACACTGGCTTCGCGCCGGTTATTAGAGGAGCACCGCCGCCAAGCACGTCATGAGCAAAAAGCGAGCGACGACCTAGTGACTAATCGTTTAGCTCGTCAGCAGTCTGATAAACCCCTTTAGCGTCGCTCCAGGAAACGTATCTATGAATATTCAATTGTTACTTTCTGCGAACCCCAGCCAGGGTAGTGACGCACCCGCCTCGCAGGCGACAGGGGCTCAAGGTATTTCTAATGGGCTATTCCGGCAAGCCATGCTACAAGCCAATGAAGGGCAACCGCGCCTTTCACATGAAGTCACGTCACGTACAGCGCCTGCTACCAGTGACGCAGCTCTCAACGAGTTTGCCTCCTTATTAGAGTCGCTGGGCATTGAGTTGAACCAAGAAGCACTTGCACAGCTGTTTGCTCAACTGCAAATGGCGGAGCAACCCTCAGCGGAGCAGCTGGCAGCACTGCCCGGAGCAATCAGCAGCTCATCTGACCTGTTACGCCCAGCTTTAGATTCCATCCCAAGAAAGTCCACTACAGCTTCCGTCTTTTCAGACAGCGCTTCCCAAGCACTTACAACCGTTTCCAAGAACTCATCTGTTACCCATGCCTCCGAGCACTTAACAATTATCAAACAAGGTGCAGTAGCATCAATTGACTCATGGAAAAACAGCGTTAATAGTCAACTGTATGCCCTGGAGGCTGAGCCAGATACAATGACTGCTTCCAACAACACTTCCAGCATCAACTTGATATCGCAATTATACTCCTTGGGTTCTGAGACGGATCAGCCAGTCCCTCTACCACTTTTTGTCCACTCGGAAATAACTGAGCAACTCCTTTCGGACCAAGTAGTGGCGATGAACAACGCCCCTAATACGCTGCCTTCAGCACTGAGCGACGCCTCTGGTCAATCCTCATTAGCTACTACCTCTACCGAGGCACCACTCCAAACGACAGTTTTTTCTCCAGAAATAATGGCTAGTTTTACTATTGCGGAACAGCTCGCAATTAGTCAACAAGATGCACTTAAGTTACTCAGCACATGGACAAACAGTGTTGCCAATCAGTCAAATGCTTTACAGGTTGAGGCAATGGCTGCTTTTAATACTCTCACTCCCAGCGACCTGTCATCACAACTTAAATCCCTGAATATTGAACTCAATCAAGAAACACTTGCACAGCTGTTTGCTCAACTGCAAATGGCGGAGCAATCCTCTGCGGAGGAGTTGGCAACGTTGCCCGAAGCAATCAGCAATACCTCTGAAACGCCGCTCTCTGCGCTAGACGAAATCTCCAGCCGGCTCTCATTAGTTGCAGCATTTACGGGTACGTCAACTCTACAAATATCCAACACAGCAGAAACAACGTCTATTGCCGCGATTGCCGAGCAGTTAGCAATTAGCCAACAAGATGCCGTTGCGCTGGTGGGTGCATATCAGCAGCTAACAGGTAACGCGGGGCAGCAGGGGTCTCCGCAGCGCCTTGAAACACTTAACCAACAGCTCGCCTCTCTATTGCATGGCAATCAAGCGGTTAATGCGGCAACAGATAGCCAGCCGTCAGCATCAAGCACGCTGACCCCATCATCCCAAACACTCGTGTCTAACGCTCCTAACGTTCGCATCAGCAGTGATGCGATGGCAGGCGCACTGGTGGTGAGTGGCAGCTCTGGGGAAACGGCAGCGCGTCTAGGCAGTGGTAACGACCTAGCGTTCAACTTGCCTAATGCTAATGGCACACCCGCTGTCGCGGCTGCAACAGGTACAGCACCTACCTCCTCCATTGGCACACCGGTTTCTCACCCTGCTTGGCCATCGCAACTCGGCCAGCAGCTCGTTCACGTTGCCCAGCGGGGCGGTGAACAACATATTCAGCTAAAACTGCACCCGGCTGAACTTGGCCCTCTTTCTATTTCGCTGAAAATGACAGAGCACGGTGCACAAGCACAGTTCCTATCGGCACATGCACAAGTTCGCCAAGTCATTGAGCAGGCTATTCCTCAGCTTCGCGAAGCACTGGCGGAACAGGGTATTTCGCTTGGAGACACCTCAGTTGGTGAGCAAAATGCTTCTAATGAACAAACATTCGCCCAACAGAACACCGGCACTGCCTCACTAGGAGAGGGTAATGGGCTGGAAGGCGAAACAGAGGCACCGGTGGAAGGAGTGCCTGTGGCGCTAGATGGTCGGGTAGACCTTTATGCTTAAGCCGCGCTCTGCGCGTGGTTATGATGTTAGTGATCTTCACCAGATTAACTAGCTAAACCAAAAGATAGGCTCTCCAAGGAAGCCTGTTCGTTTCTTCACCATCACCCGCGTTAGGCATAATGCTTGGCTAGCGTCATGCGTGAACATCATAGGAACAACAATGGCAGAATCAAGCGGCGGATCAAAAAAACTGCTTTGGATAATGATTATTCTCGTTCTGCTCTCCTCGGCAGGAGCGGCAGCGGCTATCTATCTGGTCCTCGACCAGCGCGATGGCAGCACCGGCGGCGACGTTCAACAGCAAACCGTTGCACATACGCCACCGGTCTTCACCCGTATTGAACCGTTTACCGTTAACTTAGCGGATGATCGTTACGGTTCGCGGCTGCTGTATACGGGCATCACGCTTCGCGTGGGCAATGAGCAGAGTAAAACCATTATTGAAGAGCACATGCCCCAAGTACGCAGCCGTCTGTTGATTCTGCTTTCAGGGAAACAAGCCAATGAGCTGACGTCCACTGAAGGAAAAGAGGCGCTTGCGCAAGCCATCATCAATCGCTTGAGTGTCCCTCTTACTGAAAATCAGCCCCCACTCGACCTTCGGGAAGTGCTGTTTACCGAATTTATTGTGCAATAACCTAGGGAACTGGAGCCGTTCATGTCGCAGGACGATCTACTGTCCCAGGAAGAAATTGACGCCCTACTAAAAGGCGTCAGTGGAGATGATGAGCCATCAGCGGCGTCATCTCAGTCAAAAGATGAGTCGCGCATTCGACCCTATGACCCCTCTACGCAACATCGGGTCATACGTGAGCGCCTGCACGCGCTTGATTTTATTAATGAGCGTTTTGCGCGTTATTTTCGTAACGGATTATTCAACCTAATTCGACGCAGTTCCGACATCACCGTAGAGTCCGTGAGCTATCAAAGCTTCAGCAACTTCTCGCGTAACGTCCCGGTGCCGACCAACCTCAATATTGTGTCGATGAAACCTCTGCGGGGCTCCGCCCTAGTGGTGTTCCCACCTAATTTAGTCTTCATGGTGGTTGATAACCTGTTTGGCGGCGACGGGCGCTTTGTGACCAAGTCAGATGGGCGCGAATTCACCAACACTGAGCAGCGCATTATTCAACGCCTGCTCAACCTCGCCATTGATGCTTATCAAGAGGCTTGGAAGGTGGTGTATCCGCTAGAGGTAAACTTCCTACGCTCTGAAGTACAGTCGAAATTTGCCAACATTACCAACTCTCCCAACGAGATTGTGGTTAACACTAAGTTCAACATTGAAGTTGGCAATCTAACCAGTAGCTTTCAGATCTGCATGCCGTACGCCATGATTGAGCCGCTGCGCGACTTACTGGTTAACCCCATTAACGACAGCAACCACGATAGTGACGGTTCCTGGTCACGACGTATGGCCAGCGAGCTACGCCAGTCTGAAGTGGAACTGGTGGCCGAGTTTGCGCAAATTCCTAGCCGCATTGCACACGTTATGGGATTGAAGAAAGGGGATGTCTTGCCTATGGACATTCCTAACACTATCACCGCACGCGTTGACGGTGTTCCCGTCATGGAGTGTGAGTATGGCAGTCAGCGACAGCAACGCGCTTTACGCGTACTGCGTACGATCGACCATGCTGCTATGAATAACGTATCGTCCAAGGACTTTATTAAAGGTTCAACGCGACAGAAAGCCAAGGAACCCAAAGCATGACTGACCCTAACAAACCCGATCAACATGTCTCTGATGACGATTGGGCGGAAGCCATGTCTGAACAAGAAGAGCCGTCATCTGACGCTGATGCCGCCAGCGATGAAGAGGATCCCTGGGCGGCCGCCATGGCTGAACAGGAGGCTGCTGAGCAAACCGAGGCTGAGCAGGAGCCTGCCCCAGAAGCGCCCAAAGCGAAGTCCGCCAGTGACGAAGTATTTCGCCCTCTAAGTGCAGAGCAAAGTAACGCGCCTTCCCGTGATCTTGAGATGATTATGGATATTCCGGTCAAGCTGACCGTTGAATTAGGCCGTACAAAACTCACCATCAAACAGCTATTAGAACTGGCGCAAGGCTCTGTCATTGAGCTGGAGGGGCTAGCCGGCGAGCCAATGGATATCCTTATCAATGGCTATTTGATTGCCCAAGGGGAAGTGGTGGTAATCGAGGATAAATACGGCATCCGTATTACCGAGATTATTACGCCTTCTGAGCGCATCCATAAATTAAATCGATGAGCGTTGCGACTTCCAGTGCACAAGCCCCTCTTGATGCGTTAGGCGGCGGCGATGCATTAATCGGTATGGCAGCCATAGGCAAAACCGCTGCCGCACTGGCGCTGGTGATTGCGATTATTTTGCTATGCACATCGCTGCTCAAACGCTGGCAGCAGCACCGTGTTGACCATGGTGCACGCCTGCGCATTGTTGGTACCACCGCTGTCGGCACGCGTGAGCGCATTGTTGTAGTCGAAGTGGAAGACACCTGGCTTGTGTTGGGCGTCAGCGGTGGCCGCATCAGTAAACTGCACGAGCGTCCTGCGCCTACTGACCGCACGCCTATCCCCCAAGGCCCACCGACTCGCTTTTCTCAGCGGTTAGCCAGCGCACTGGCCAAGAGCCGTGGCAAAAGCGACAATCCCTCTTCAGACTCCCAGCAATCATCATGACATACGCTCAGCATTTTGCCTGGCCCACCTCGCGTCAATGGTGGCTGATGAGTATTCTCATCGCCTGTTGCCTCCTGGCCTTGCCTGCCGACGCTCAGCAGCTACCTGGCTTAATCTCTCAGCCAACGGAGGGCGGCGGCCAGCAGTGGTCTCTCTCGTTACAGACATTGCTGTTCTTAAGCTCGCTGGCTTTCTTGCCCGCGATGCTACTCATGATGACCAGTTTTACACGCATCATTATTGTGCTCAGCTTACTGAGAACAGCGATGGGTACTCAGGCCACCCCTCCTAACCAAGTGTTATTGGGTATTGCGCTTTTTTTAACGTTTTTTATTATGTCGCCCGTGCTCAACCAGGTATATGACACCGCCTGGGTGCCGCTGACCGATGAAGTGATTAATTTTGAGGAGTTCCTACTACGTGCCCAGCTGCCCTTCCGCGAATTTATGCTGGCTCAGACACGAGAACCGGATTTAGCACTCTTTGTCCGTTTAGCGGACGTCGGACCGATGCAGGGCCCTGAAGATCTCCCTATGCGCGTCTTGCTACCCTCTTTTGTGACGAGCGAACTCAAAACGGCCTTTCAAATTGGCTTTACCATCTTTATACCCTTTCTCATTATTGACCTTGTCGTGGCCAGTACCCTGATGGCGTTGGGTATGATGATGGTTCCTCCAGTGACGATTTCGCTACCGTTTAAGCTTATGCTCTTTGTGCTGGTAGATGGCTGGCAGCTGATTATTGGCTCGTTAGCAGAAAGTTTTTATATGATTTAAGGTCGCGGGGCGCGGCGAGGAGCATCAATCATGACACCTGAAATGGTGATGAGCATCGCTTATCAAGGGATGCGTGTTACGCTTTTTTTGGCTGGCCCCATGCTGTTAGCTGCGCTGTTTACAGGTCTTATCATTAGCCTGTTTCAGGCCGCCACCCAAATTAATGAAATGACGCTCACGTTTATCCCAAAAATTTTGGCGGTCTTCGCCGTACTGGTATTAGCAGGGCCCTGGCTGATCGGTCTCATTACTGATTTCACGACGCGGCTTTTTACCAATATTCCTGCGATGGTAATGTAGCCGGTGGTTGAGGTTACGTTTGCGCAGCTCCAGGGTTGGCTTGTCGCATTTTTCTGGCCCTTTGTACGCATTACGGCTTTTATGACGGCCACCCCACTGTGGGGCCATTCCAGCATTCCCAATCAAGCAAAAGTAGCGCTTGCTGCGGTGATTGCCATTGTCATTGCGCCGGTTCTCCCTCCCATGCCTAATGTACCGCTCATGTCATGGGCCGGGCTTGGCATTATCATTGAACAAATGCTGATCGGCATTGCGATTGGACTAGTCATGCACATCGTATTTGCCGTTGTGCAAGCCGCTGGTGAATTTATTGGCCTACAGATGGGTCTTGCGTTCGCCAGCTTCTTTGACCTCTCCAGTGGCACCAACATTATGGTGCTGTCCCGTATTCTCTATATGGTCACTCTGCTCATGTTTCTGGCCTTTAATGGCCACCTGATGGTCTTAGAGACGCTGGTAATGAGCTTTCAAACCCTGCCCATTGGCATTGGCACCTTGAACCCAAATGCCTTTGAACTACTCGCGCGCTACGCAGGCACCATCTTCGCATCGGGCATGCTGCTTGCTCTCCCGCTGGTCGCTTCGCTACTCATCATCAGCCTATCACTGGGCATACTTAACCGCTCCGCGCCGCAGCTCACCGTCTTTAACATCGGTTTTCCTACCTCGCTAATCGTTGGGCTGGCACTGCTGATGGTCTTAATGAGTGACATTGGCAGCTTTCTACAACAGCTGTTTAGCCAAGCAATAGGCTTTACCCAGAGCCTTATCGAAACCATGGCACCCCTAAACTAAAATGCCTCGGCACAATGGCCGAGGCATCCCAACATCCATGCTACGCATTACGCCATTACATAAAGTCGAACAGCGACATGCCTTTAATATCGACAAACGCTTTTTGAGCAGCTTGGAGTCCAACTTGGCGCAGACTGTACTCTGAAATAGCATCAACATAGTCCAAGTCCACTAGGTCTGACAGCGTCTGCTCATAGTTGAGCATCCGGTTGTTACCGACCGCGTCAATCACATCCAGCTCATTGAGTTTAGCACCAGCAGAGGCACGTACAGTCAGGACATTATCAAGCGCATTGTCTAAATCACGCATAGACGTGTTCAACGTATTACGCAATGCAGCCTTTTGAGCAGCACTTTCCGCCGGCGTCTCTAATACACGGATAGCGGCTTCCATGGTACGAAACAGGTCAGCGGGACGCTGCTCGCTACCGGATTGAGCCACCAGAATTTCATCACCTACTGCTGGAGTGCCTTTAAGTGACAGGTTCACTCCTCCGAAACTGAGCTGTTCACCAGCAACGTCGTAAGGTTGATCGTTAAGACCTGCGACAGGCTGCCAAGTACCACCATCGCTATCGAACTGCTCGACGCTGTAAGTGGGGTTGCCGTCACCATCTTCGCCAAACAGTACACGGAAACTCTCGCCATAATCAGGGTCGTTGACATTGGTGACTTGTGGACCGCTGAACGTGACGTTACCTTGATTGGCTACATTCGCTTCTGAGATATAGCCAGCACCACTAGGCACACCTTGAAAAATCGTTGCCCCGTTTTCGGTGACTGGCATCAAGCGAGAGGCATCCACGCGTTGCAAGCGCGAATTGGTATCACCGTTATATTCAACGTTTCCTGTGGCTGACTTAACGAAGGGGGGCGCGTCGTCTTTATAACCACCAAAGATGTAGCGGCCATTACCATCGGTAGCATTAGCTTGGCCGATCATCGTCTCGTAAACACCTTTCAGCTCACTGGCAATGGATTCACGGTCAACATCGCTGAGCGTGTCACTGGATGCCTGTATCAACAGAGTTTTGGCACTGGTCACTGCATCACTGATACTGTTTAAAATACTTTCAGTTTGTGCCAAGGAGTTACGAGCAGATACCCGAGAGTCTTCGTACTGTTGAGTAATCGCTTTAGATTGATCAACACCCACCGCACGCGATGCCGCTTGTGGATCATCGGAAGGATTGACCACACGCCGTCCACTCGCAATTTGTTGACTAACTTTTAGAAAGTCGCTTTGCTGACGGTTAATGGAAGCCGTACTCTGCTCATACATAGTGACCGTACTAATACGCATCGCCTAAGCTCCTATTAATTCCGCAGGTTCAAAATGGTATCCATAATCGTTCCCGCCGTATCAATTACACGGGCATTCGCTTGGTAAAACTGTTGATAACGGATCAAGTTAGCCGCTTCTTCGTCTAGGCTCACACCAGACTCAGATTGCTGGACAGCGCGCAGCTGATCCGTTAGCCCTTGACGAGCATCTAAATTCACCTGGGTAATGTTGGTGCGATTACCAACATCACTAACTATCACCCCATAAGCACCACTAACTGAGGCATTACCACCAACAATACTCCTGCTTTGCAGCTCTTGGAGCGCAAGCGCATTGCGGTTGTCACCAGCCCCTGCCGCAATCCAATCTGCGGGATCGTCTTCAGGGTTAAGAGGCTGTCCTGCGGCAATTTTATCCAAATCATTTATATCGACGTCAATACCACTAGCAGCACGGCGCAAAGGCTGAATTTCAAAGCGATCACCATTTTGTGGTGTACTGCCAAATACCATCGAAATCCCGCCAAATACAAGTGTATTATTGGCAGCATCCCAACCACTACCAATATCAACTTTTTCACTACTATCCCTACGCGTTACCGAAGGCTCTCCTCCTTCAAAACGTATGGTATAGTCTGTCGGACGCAATTGATCTATGTTATCCGCTACATAGTTCATTTCCACTGCGGGAGCGCCTTCTGTCTGATAAGTAACTTGCAAGGGATTTACACGGAAAAAGTCTTCTCCCTGCAGACCATCAAGATCCATTCCTTGTTTATGTTGTTCATTGAACGCGATAGACAAAGAGACGGCAAGCTGCCCAATTTGATTCTGAGTTTTATCGAGTGTCTCTGAACGAAATAGCATGAGACCACCAAGAGCGCCTCCCTTAACAGTGGACTCATCGAGCTGAGCAACATTATTACTACTATCTCTATACCCAACAACTAAGCGTTGTGGATCATAGTCTGACTGAATGGCCTCAAGCTTAAACGAGCTTGCACCGGTAACTAAAGGCTGGCCATTTGGAAGACTAATATTGTATGTTTTCCCATCTTGAACATTAAGCTTGATGTCTAGTCGTTCATTAAGCTCTGAAACCAAAAAATCTCGCTGATTGAGTAAGCCGTTGGGAGCTTCTCCAGTGCGAGCTCTTGCCAATGAAATTTCACGATTTAGCGTTGCTACTTGCTCAATCGAGTTATTAATTTGTACAACCTCATCACGTATTTGGCCATTAATATTGCTCTGCATATCCTGCAGATAACCATCAAACGAGCGGAACTGAGCGCTGAGCGTATTTGCAGTCCCCAGTACACCTTGGCGCGCTGCTGGATCTGACGGAGAACTGGCTAGGTCTTCCAACGAAGAAAAGAACGTTTGCATAAGCGGAGACAGCCCTGCGTCACGGTCGGCCAGCAGGTTATCAATCTGTGAGACTTGACTGTAGTAGGTCTCCAGCGCGCTGGACTGTGTCTTCGCGTTATTGAGCTGGTTGGCCACATAGGTATTGAACTGGCGTTCGATATCATTGACGCGGACGCCCCCACCAACGCGCCCTTCGCCCAG
This sequence comes from Vreelandella lutescens, assembly GCF_014640815.1. Classification (GTDB taxonomy): domain Bacteria; phylum Pseudomonadota; class Gammaproteobacteria; order Pseudomonadales; family Halomonadaceae; genus Vreelandella; species Vreelandella lutescens. Next base: position 295,943 of record NZ_BMHM01000005.1, read on the forward strand.
CTGCGTTAGCTCGCGATTATAGCTCGGTGTATAGACGTTGCTAATATTGTTACTCGTCGTATTGAGGGCATTCTGCGCAGCGTTAAGGCCGCTTAAGCCGATCGAAAACATGCTCATGGTTCAATTCCTTAGGCCGATTTTCTACTTATCGGCAGTGCGCAGCAAAACTTAAGTGTGACCTAGCGAGAATCCGCCAGCAGATTGCCCTGCGTGCTTAACGGCCCCATGGTATTCATCACTGATACCAATTTATCGGCATAGCGGGGGTCAGTGGCATAGCCGCCACGCTGTAATTCACGCGCGGCTTGCTCAGCATTGGCTGCTTGCACAACGCCAGCATAACGGGGGTTATTGCCGATCAGGTTGGCATAATCGGTAAAGGCATGTTCGAAAGAGTCATACACTCGGAATGTATCGACGATTTGAGTACGACGACCATTCACATACTCGTGGGTCACAATATCAGTTGTTTTACCTTGCCATTGGCTGCCCGCTTTAATACCAAACACGTTGTAGCTGTTATGCCCCTGCTGGGTCGCTATCTCATGCCGCCCCCAGCCCGTCTCCAAGGCTGCCTGAGCCAAAATGAGCTCAGCAGGCACGCCGGTGGCGGCACTTGCGGCCTGCGCAGGCGCCGCTAGTGTCTGCATGAAGCGATTCACATGGTCATGAGAGGACGCCGCAGGGCGCGGGGCTTCCGCTATGGCGGCAGGTGCGCTGCTTGTCTCTTGCTGGCGAATGGCATCTAACTCATCGTAAAAACGACCGCTGCCAGGCTGAGTAGGCGATGAGCCACTGGAAGGCTGTAAGGGGTTATCCAGCACGCGAGGGGTACCCCGAGGAATGCCCGCAATCAACGCTTGCAGCTCCTGATCAGGATTGGCGACTTGCCCAACCGCACCCTGGCGTTGGAGCTGTTCTACCAGCGCATCGGCTAAACCAATCCCACGGGAAGCCATCACTTGCGACCACTGCTGGTCTAGCATGGACTGGTAAAACGTTGTGTCACGGCTATCCAACAGGCCAGAAGTAGGCGTCGCATCACGCATGCTCTTTACCATCATCTGGATAAAGAGTGCTTCAAACTGCTGAGCCGCCCCTTGGACACCCGCTTCAGGATCCACACGAGCGTTATGCTGCAACCGCTGAAAGCCGTTCATATCCAGCGCAAACTGGCTGGTCATATCGCCCATGCTCATCAGATGATCTCCAATTCAGCACGCAGAGAGCCAGACGCTCTCAAGGCTTCAAGAATCGACATTAAATCCTGTGGCGTTGCTCCTAGAGCATTCAGGGCATTCACTACGTCAGCCAGGTCGGCACCTTCCACAATCTGTAGATAGGCTTCCTGCTGCTCAATATTGATATCCGCATCGGGCACAACGACGGTTTCACCCTGACCCAAAGGATTGGGTTGGCTCACGCCAAACTGGGTGTCAATCATGATCGAAAGGTTCCCGTGAGCGACTGCCGCTCGGCGCAGAGTGACCGCGCTATTCATCACCACGGAACCCGTGCGTGCATTGAGCACCACCTTGGCAGGCGCTTCCATGGGAGTCACCTGCACGTTCTCAACACGCGCCATGAAGTTGACCCGCTCATTGGCATCCATAGGCCCGTCCAAGGCGATAACACGCCCATTGCGCGCATAGGCAACTGACTGACCAAACTCGCTATTAATGGCCGTTACCATACGCTGTACGGTGCCGAAATCAGCATCATTAAGCTGCAGCTCCAGCATGCCGCCATTGCCCCCTAGATTGAGCGGCACTTCGCGCTCAACGAGCGCCCCATTAGGAATACGTCCCGACGCCTGCTGGTTGATTTGTACGCTACTGCCCCCAGCCTGCGCTCCAGCACCGCCCACCAGCATATTGCCTTGAGCAATGGCATAGGTATCACCGTCGGCACCTTTGAGTGGTGTCATCAACAGCGTGCCACCACGCAGGCTGCTGGCGTTGGCAATTGAGGAAACGACGATATCCAAACGCTGGCCAGGACGGGAAAACGGAGGTAGATCTGCTGTGACCATCACAGCAGCGACGTTACGCAGCTGCAGGTTTGTGCCGGGCGGAACGGTGACCCCAAGCTGCGACAACATATTGGTCAAACTCTGGCTAGTAAACGGGGCTTGGGTTGTTTGGTCGCCACTTCCATCTAAACCCACCACCAAGCCATAACCCACCAGTTGGTTATCACGCACGCCTGCGAAACCCGCTAGCTCGCGAACTCGCTCCGCATGGGCAGGCAACATCACTAAACAGAGCATGATCAAAACTGCGAAACGCGCGATTATTTTAAGACGTTGATACCCTGTCCACTGCATAGCCATTTTACCAGGCCTCTGTTGTCGAGCTTGTTCACACGCCTAGAACGGCGACACATTCAGGAAAAAGCGCTGCAGCCATCCCATATGCTGCGCTTCGTTAATATAACCGTCGCCAACGTACTCAATCCGCGCATCGGCTACCTGGGTGGAAGGCACCGTATTTTGTGCGGTAATAGTACGAGGGTTTACCACGCCCGAGAAACGAATAAATTCCGTCCCCTGATTGATCGCAATTTGCTTTTCACCGCGCACGCGTAGGTTGCCGTTATTCATCACTTCTAACACCGACACGGTAATCGTTCCCGTAAAGGTATTATTGGCTTGCGAACCACCTCCGCCCGCAAAATCGCTCGCTCCGGAGACATCAAAGCCAAATTCTGCTAATGCATCAAGCACATCTGGCAGTTGCGCTAGCTCTAAACTTGAACTTCCCGAGCGATTCGCGTTGGACTGCGCATTTTTGCTAGCACTCACTTCTTCATCAAGGACGATGGTGAGAATATCCCCTATCGTCCGTGGACGACGGTCTTCAAACAGCGGTTGATAGCCACGACGCGCCTGATAGATGGAGCCGTTCGGTACCGGTGGTGGCCGATCAATAATCGTAATTTGCTCTTGTTCGCCGACCACCGAAGCACGCGGAATTTGTGCACACCCCGCGGTGATCAAAACAACCAGTACTAAGCCAGCGAGCATGCAGCGGCGTAAAAGTCTGTTTAATTCCAACATGTCGCGCCCTGTTAGTTGGCTCTGACGAACAATGACATTAGAGCTGACTCAACCGCGCTAGCATTTCGTCACTGGTAGAGACCGCGCGGCTGTTAATTTCATAAGCACGCTGCGTTTGGATCAAATTGACCATTTCTTCAACCACGTTAACGTTCGAGGTCTCTACATAGCCTTGAAACAGACGACCAGCGCCGTTATTACCTGGCGCGTTCTGGTTAGGTGCGCCCGAGGCACCTGTTTCAAGATAGAGGTTGCCACCAACGCTCTCTAAACCCGCCGGATTAATAAAGGACGCCACGTTAATTTGTCCAATATCCGCATCTTGCGCGATACCTGGCTGGCGAACGCTCACCGTGCCATCTTCGCCAATGGTGACTGACAGCGCGTTAGCAGGAACAAAAATGGCGGGCTCTAGCGGATAACCGTTAGCCGTCACCATTTGGCCGTTTTCATTTAACTGAAAACTACCATCGCGGGTATATCCAATCGTGCCATCTGGCAGCAGGACTTGAAAAAAGCCTTCGCCGTTAATCGCCAAATCGCGGGAATTGCCCGTCTCTTCTAAACCGCCTTGGGTATGTAGGCGTTCCGTCGCAACCGCTCGTACGCCCGTACCAATTTGCATACCGGAAGGCAGGCGGTCTTGGATGTTGTTCTGAGCACCCGGCTGACGCATATTCTGGTAGAGCAGGTCTTCAAAGACAGGACGCGACCGTTTAAAGCCATTCGTACTAACGTTCGCTAAGTTATTTGAAATAACATCTAATTTGGTTTGCTGAGACTCTAAGCCCGTCTTGGCAGTCCACAAAGACTTAATCATACGTAGGTTTCCTTGGCTAAGTGGCTACGATTAGCCCTGAATAGATAGAATGCTGTTGGCACGTTGAGCGTTCTCGTCGGCCGAACTCAGCATTTTCATTTGCATATCGTAGCGACGCGCCACATCAATCATCGAGACCATGGCATCGACAGCACTCACGTTACTGCCTTCTAGCGCACCGCTGACCAAACGCGCATCTTCATCAGCCTGAAGCGCGCCTGGTGCTCCGTCTTCACCAGGCGGCGCTCTGAATAGCCCATCGTCACCGCGCTCTAAACCCTGCTCATCGGGTGTGACGAGCTTGATACGGCCAACATCTACCATCGCCTCAGGGCCTTCCCCTTGAGGAATGGCACTGATCGTACCATCGGCCCCAAATGAAATTTGCGCGCCCTGTGGAACTGCGATTGGTCCGGCGTCTCCCATTACAGGGCGGCCTACACTCAACAGAACACCGTCACTATCAAGCTGCAAATCACCACGACGGGTATAGGTCTCAGAGCCATCGTCAGCTAACACCGCCATCCAGGCATTTCCCTGCATGGCGACATCCAGCATACGACCAGTACGCTCGATGGGACCCTGTGAGAAATCGGTACCCGGCGTGGTCGCGACGGCGGACACCCGGGTAGCTAGTGCGCCATCCCCTTGGATAGGGACAGAACGCACGGCTTGCAGCTGGGCGCGAAAGCCAGCGGTAGATACATTCGATAGGTTGTTACTGACTACCGACTGTTGATCCATCGAGTGTTTAGCGCCGCTCATGGCGGTGTATAGCATGCGATCCAAGACGCTTACTCCTTGATCTATTAGCGACTATTAAAGGTTAATAATCGTCTGCAGGAGCTCATCCTGGGTGCTAATGGTATTCGAGTTCGCCTGATAAGCACGCTGAGCAACAATGGTATCTACAAGCTCTTTAGCCAACTCAACGTTTGAAGCTTCAATGGCTCCAGCTTGAATTGCTCCGAAACGGCCTGTTCCTGGCACACCTAAGTTCGCCAAGCCAGAACTGTTCGTTGCTGCCCACAGGTTATTACCTAGCGGCTCAAGACCTTCGTTATTACGGAAGCTAGCCAGAGAAATCTGACCGGCAGGACGAGACTGATCATTGGTGAAGTTACGTACAATGACACCATCTTCCGTCACGGTAATACCTGCCAGCGAGCCAGACGTATAACCATCCTGATTCAATTCATTTTGCTGGGAGGCATTTGCAAACTGCGAACTGCCAGCGAAATTAAATTCAAATGTAAATGGATCGGTAGCACCCTGAACACCAGGGATAGTAATATTGGTTGTATTACCACTAAAGACTGCGGCACCATCTGTAATGAATGGGTTCCCTCCACCAGCTGGCGCACCAGTACCTGTCACTGCATTACCACCTAAGGCATTATTAGTGCGCGTTAGGGTCTGACCATCTCCAGCACTTTGAAACACAAAATCATTAGACACACGCGTCACACCCAAAACAGCGCTATCGGCTAACGCCTCAAAATCACTACCTTGTTGTGGTGCAACGCCAGCAGCTACTACATCGGATTTTGTTAAAAGCTGACCATTCGAATTAAAATTAAGCAAAAAAGCTTGCGGTGTGAACTGGTTGTCCGCTGTGCTTTCACCTTGAATTTGACCATTAACTGCTATTGTTGAGAGCCATGTATTATCATTAATCTTCTCAAAGTAGGTAGTCACTTGGCTAGCATTACCTAAAGAGTCGAATACTGTATAGTTATTGCTAAAGTGATAGTTGACGTCTAGGTTTTCTACTTCCCCTGCAGAGTCATTAATACGGAAGCTGGCACGAGACAATTCTTCGCCTGGCCGTACGCGTGCATCTAGGTTGTAGATACCATTCACCTCTGATGTTTGGCGAGCAGGCAAATCATCTGCCGGCACTTGCAGCACCTGAGGAGCCCCTCCCACTACGATATCAGTGAACGGAAAAGGCAAAGACTCGCCTAACCTTACTGCTTCCTGATCAACGTTTTCATCTAGGCCATAGCCAGTTAACCGATCACCTTGGGCATTCACAATGAAACCATCGGCCGTTAAGCTGAACTCACCATTACGCGAGTAGCCCACTTCACCTGAAGGACGCTCAAGACGGTAAAAACCATCGCCGGCTACGGCTAAATCTAAGTTACGTCCAGTATTCTCAATACTTCCCTGAGTAAAGTCTTGGCGCGAATCGGAAACGCGCACCCCAATTCCTTGTGAGGCAGCAAATACATCGGCAAAGCGTACGCTTGAGCTCTTATAGCCAACTGTCTGGGAGTTAGCAATATTGTTCCCTGCAACATTTAGCTTTTCTGCTTGAGCGTTAATACCAGAAATGGCGGTAGTGAAAGACATAATGTGTCCTCAAAAAAATGGTTAAAGAATTTGTTTCACTTGGTCAATAGAGACTTGACCAAAAATAGCACCAAGATCTAAACGAACATCACTACCGCCCGTTCCTGGGGTAACACCTTGCACTAGCGCATAATTAAGGGGGCGAGCCTCAAGGAGCTCACCCTCGGAATCAGTTGCTTTGAAATTTACTCGATAAGCTCCAGCTGGGACAGATTCACCACCGTTGGTAATCCCACCCCAACTAAACGATTCTACGCCTGCAGCTACACGGCCTAGGTTGTTGGTATAAACCACCTCACCCGCTTGACTAGTCACAGTGACCTCAACCTTCTCGGCAGGAGAGTCTAGTTCAATACCAAACGGGGTGGCGTAAGAACCATTTTCAGGATCGACACTAACCATCACGTTATTACCTGGTACCAATACAGCTTTATCGATCAACCCAGCTGCCTGGAGCGTTTGCGCTGCGTCCATTTGCTGGGTAATGCCTTTCAGCGTTGTGTTTAACTCTTCAATCCCGCTGACAGTGTTAATTTGAGCAAGCTGGGATGTCATTTCCGCATTTTCCATTGGGTTCAATGGATCTTGATTCTGTAATTGCGTAATTAATAATGTCAAAAAACTTTCACGCAGCTCCTGAGACTGCCTCGGCGTTGTACCACTCGTACTACTACCATTCACTGTACTAATGACACTGGTATCAATATTCATCGTTAGCCCTCACCGAGCGATAGCGTTTGAACCATCATTTGCTTGGTTGTATTAAAGACTTCTACGCTGGCCTGATAAGAGCGTGACGCTGAAATCATATTGACCATTTCGTGCACCGGCTCGACGTTGGGTTTGGCAACGTAGCCCTCTTCGTCAGCAGCGGGATGATTCGGCATATACTCCAAGCGCAGCGGCGAATCATCCTCAACAATTTCTGTGACTCGAACGCCTCCCACGCCATAACGGTTAGTCTGGGCTTGGGTTTCAAACATGACATGCTTTGCGCGATAGGTTTCGCCGTCAGGCCCAGCAACGCTATCGGCATTCGCCATGTTGCTCGCCGTTACGTTCATTCGCTGCGCCTGGGCGCTCATGGCAGAGCCGGCAATATCAAACGCTGAAAACATCGACATAGCTTATTCTTCTCCTATTACTAGGTTATTCAGGCTGCATCGCATTTTTCAGACCTTGAATACGACTGTTCATAATGGTGAGCGCGGCTTGGTAGCGCACAGCGTTGTCGGCGAACTGTGTCCGCTCTCGATCCATATCGACAGTATTACCGTCTAGGCTCGGCTGATCTGGGATCCGATACAGCAAATCTGCATTTCCCGCCCCACGCCAGGCAGGCCCTTCTCCCGCCAAATGACTGTCAGAAGTACGCGCTAACGCTAGGCCACCGCCTTGCTGCTGAGTTTGGCCGCCGTCCACGGCTTTCTTTAACTCGCTGGCAAAGTCAATGTCCCGCGCTTTATAGTTAGGCGTGTCTGCATTGGCGATGTTGGCGGCCAACACTTGATGTCGTTGCTGCCGCAACCCTAGCGCCTGCTGGTGAAAGTTAAAGGCAGATTCAAGCTGATCAATCATGCCGACCCTCGCTCGCTGTGAGGCAAAAATAAATCGGAAATTGTTGATGATGAATAATATGCTCGCTCCTTTCACCTTAAAGCATGGAACAGCTACTGTTTACACCAGCATTTCCGATGATGCGTAGGGTGCTTTTGCATTACACTGCCGTGCTGATGTTTATCATCTGTTCTTCTAAACTGAGCGATTTTTCCATGCGCCACTTGCTGCACGTTGCTGCACGCTGCTCAGCAGTTTTTTACTCCTTGTTAGTCCTTTTATTTCTAGGCGCCGCTCAGCCGCTGTGGGCACAAACGACCGACCAAGCGCTGGTTGACGCCGTTCAGCAATTTCTCTATCAGGAAACGCAAGCGCTGGGGCAAGAAGTGGTGATTGATATCGCACCACCCTCTCCACATTTGCCAGCTTGCCTACACCCTAGCCCCTTCTTACCCAATGCGAACCAAGCACCCATTGGACGCGTCTCCGTAGGGGTCCGATGTGGTGAGGCAGGACGCCAAACTCGCTATCTACAAGCTCAAGTGGACGTCATTGGTCGCTATATCGTGGCTAGTCAAGATATCGAGCGCGGCACGCTGATAACGGCAGCGATGCTGACCCAGCGAGAAGGTAATTTAAGCGATTTATCTTCCCAAGCTCTGACGAATGAAGATGACGTGATTGGTAACGTTGCTCAACGCCCCATCCGTAGTGGCAGCACCTTTCAAGCGCACTTTTTGCAAGCTCCAAGCCTTGTGGAACGCGGACAGCGCGTGACGGTCATAGCTGAAGGCGCGGGATTTCGTGTTTCTCGAGAAGGTGAAGCGCTGGAAGATGGCGCGCAAGGTCAAACTATACGGGTACGTTTTGGCCCACGAGAAATCATGAATGCTCGGGTGATCAACCGAGGCACATTAGTGGTGGATTTTTAGCCTATCGCCTAAAGTCTTTATAAATAAGGCCGATAAAGAGTAATACAGCGCGCGGCGCCCCAACGTTGACGATGAGGCCAACAACGTGAAAATTGACAACCTAAATCCGCTGCTTCGCAATACTCCCGCGCAGCAGCGTGATGATGCACCCAAGGTCGGTGGAGCCAAGCCACTGGAAACGGGCAATAATACCCGTGAGGCGACCCAACTCAGCCAATCCAGTATCGATAGCAGCCAGGATATCGATATGGCTAAGGTACAAGAAATTCGCGATGCTATTCGCGAAGGACGTCTTGAGGTACGTGCCGACCGTATTGCGGATGGCCTAATTGCCAACTTGAAAGATCTGTAAATCCTATTATGAGCCTATCACGTCTACTTTCTAGCCAGTTGCAGCGCCTTGAAGACTTAGTTGCCCTGCTTTCCGATGAGCAAGAGCAGCTGACGAAAGGTAGTATTGATGGCGATGCATTAACCGCTATTGCCAGCAAGAAGCAGGCGTTGCTAGAAGAGCTTGAACGCATGGAAGTTTTACGCCGTGGCGTGCAAGCTAAACTTGGCTATCCTGAAGGGGCTCCTGGTGCGAAGCAGGCAGCCACAGACGCGGATTGTCTCTCTACCTGGGAAAGCCTGCTGGAAAAAAGCGAGCGCGTCTCAAGGATGAATGCATTGACGGGACAAATGCTATCGCTACGCATGAAGCATAACCAAGAAATGCTGGATTATATTCGACAGATCGCTGAAAAAACGCTCTACAAACCCAATGGTCGTAATAGCGCCCAACCAGGTCGCATTAACGCCTCAGCCTAGCAAGCAATCATAGACAAATACTATACAAAGAGCTTCAATGAGAACAATCCCGTTCACCATTGGAGTTTTTATGCTGCCCCATCTCCCAGAAAATTTTACAGCTGTCGTCATAGGCGCTCATGGTGGAATTGGCCATGCCGTGCTGCAAAGGCTGCTATCGGACTCCCAGGCAGGACATGTCATTGCGGTAAGCCGCTCCCCCGTCACCTTTAAGCACCCGAAGCTCGACGCCGTAACAGCTGATATTACAACAACTACAGGGCGCAACACGCTGAGTGAAATGCTAAATGGACGCCCTGTGCATTTACTTTTTAATGCCATAGGGGTGCTGCATGATGAATCTCAAGGTGTGCAGCCGGAAAAGCGTTTAGAGCAGCTCGATGAAGACTCCTTTGCCCAAGTGATGCATATCAATGCGGCAGCCCCTGCGCTCCTACTTGCCGCCATCAAGCCTTCGCTACAAGGCAAGCACCCTACTATTATTGCCAGCCTGTCGGCTCGTGTAGGATCGATCACGGATAACGGATATGGCGGCTGGTATAGCTACCGCGCCAGTAAAGCTGCGCATAACATGCTGATGAAAACGGCAGCTATTGAGCTGACTAGGCTCAATAAGCAGTCAATCGTGCTGTGCCTACACCCTGGCACTACAGACACCGCCCTTTCCAAGCCTTTTCAAGCTCGCGTTCCCACCGAAAAGCTATTCACCCCCGAGTTTGTTGCGGCACAGCTCCTAGAGGTGATGGCTAAGCGCACACCCAACGATACAGGAAGCTTCTGGGACTGGGCAGGCGAACCGATCCCTTGGTAAACGCCTAACAAAAAGCCCCGTGCAGGCTATGCACGGGGCTTGGGCTTGAACGCGGTGGCGCACTTATCAAGCGCGCAACAAAAAACCCAGCCGATTGGCTGGGTTCTTTGCGGTATAAGTGCCTGACGATGACCTACTCTCGCATGGGGAGACCCCACACTACCATCGGCGCTAAGCGGTTTCACTTCTGAGTTCGGCAAGGGATCAGGTGGTTCACGCGTGCTATGGTCGTCAGGCGTAACGAGTAATGCATATCATGCTGAATCGTGTAACGTGTTGTGTGATCGTCTCTTGTCAGCAAGCGCCTGGGCTTGCTGCTGCGTATCCGGCTCTCTGAGTGCGTTCACACTCCTCGTTATTACTGCGACCAGACCCCTTGGGTGTTATAGGGTCAAGCCTCACGGGCCATTAGT
>NZ_BMHM01000006.1 GCF_014640815.1 Vreelandella lutescens
TCCAGCTTGGTGTGCAGTTCGCGCAGTTTTGCGCCGTCGGTATCGACGACGGTGATGTCGTTCTCCTCGCGGGCGAGGTGCTCGGCCAGCGTGGCACCCACTTGGCCTGCGCCAAGAATGATAATTTTCATAGGTAGTTAGGCCACTCCGGCGACATATGAATACAGATACTCACCTATCTAAGGTGAATCTGTCGATAGTAGAGCGTTTCAGACCTCCTTTTAGCCGACGAAAAAGGCTTTTTTTTACATCTTTTTGACGGCTAACGCTTTAAACGCCATCGAATTTTTACGCCTGCAATCTCTAAGCTCAGGGTGCCAATCAAAGGAGGCACTTCCATGAATATTGCATTGCTAATTATCGCGACCGGCACAGCGGCGTATCTTTTTTACGCGCTCATCTGTCCCGAGCGTTTTTAGGAGATCGTCATGAACGATATGATCGCTATTTACGCCGTAGTGGCTCTGCTTAGTGTGCCCTTGGGTATCTATATTGCTTTTGCATTAAGCACACAGACGAACCGGCTCGATACGCTGTTTGGCGTGATTGAAAAGCCTATCTACCGGTTGGCGGGCGTTAACAGTCAACATGCCATGACGTGGCAAGTGTACGCGTTAGCCATCCTTAAGCTGCATGTGGGCTTGATACTGCTGGCTTGGCTGGTCTTTATGTGCCAGGGCCTACTGCCACTCAACCCGGACGGCATCCCCGGTATGCCGTGGGACACGGCGCTGCATACAGCGGTGTCCTTTGCTACCAACACTAACCAGCAGCACTACTCTGGCCAGGCGCAGCTTTCACATTTAAGCCAAACCTTTGCCATTGTCACACTGCAGTTCTTAACCCCCGCCACGGGGCTCGCAGTGTTGGTCGCGATTGCCCGCACTTTGTTAGTCGCTAAACCTGCCAAGGTGTTAAACGGCGTTGGTAACTACTACCACGACCTTACCCGCACCGTGGTACGGGTTATGTTGCCACTGGCAGCGGTAGTCGCACTGTTGCTCACATGGCAGGGCGTGCCGGCCAGTTATCAGGCCGCTCATCAGGTAGAGATGCTGGATCCTCAGGTGGAAGAAGTTCAGACGATTCCCCTAGGCCCAGTGGCGTCCATGGTGGCGATCAAGCAGTTGGGTACCAATGGAGGTGGCTGGTACGGGCCCAACTCAAGCGTGCCGCTGGAAAACCCCACGCCGCTGGCGAATGTTATCGAAACCGCTTCACTGACGCTTATCCCTGTGGCACTGCTGATTGCCATTGCTCTGATCAGCGGTCGACGCCGACTAATGATGGGCATTGGCGCCGTGATGATTGCGTTCTCACTGATCTCCACCTCGGTGGTGGTCTATTCAGAACGCATGCCTAATGCTGCTTTGATCGAACTCTCCCAGCCGGGGGCCAACTTGGAAGGCAAGGAGCTGCGTTTTGGCACTGACCTTTCCGCTCTATGGGGCAGTTGGACGACACAAACGTCAAACGGCTCAGTCAACGCTATGCACGATAGCTTCAATCCCATGGGCGGCATGATGCTGCTGATGGATATGTTCGTGAACGTGACGTTTGGTGGCGTTGGCGTTGGGCTGATTGGTTTCTTCCTATACCTGATGTTGGCGGCCTTTGTTGGCTCACTGATGGTAGGTAGGTCGCCCGAGCTTTTTGGCAAACCGTTAGAAACCCGCGAGATGCGCTGGATTTCACTGGCGATTCTGGCTCAGCCGCTGGTCATCCTGGGGTTGAGCGCGCTGACCGTGGCGATGCCAAACGCGGCCGCCAATTCAAACCCAGGGTTTCACGGTTTATCCCAAGTGCTTTACGAATTTACCTCCGCGTTTGCCAATAACGGCTCTGGTTTTGAAGGGCTGGGCGATGACACAACCTGGTGGAATATCGCCTGCGTGGTCGCCCTATTGATTGGCCGCTTCTTACCCATGCTAGTGCCATTAGCGGTTGCCGGTTGGTTGGCCGCTAAGCGCACGGCACCGGCGGGGCGCGGCACCCTGCCCATGGATAGCCCCGCCTTTATGGGCTTAACCGCAGGGGTGATTGTGATTGTTAACCTGCTTGGCTTCTTACCGGCATTAGTGCTTGGCCCGATTGCAGAATCCGTCGTGCAAGGCTTCTAGGAGAAAAGAGATGTCACATACAGAGCTTGCTAAACAGCCGCGTCGTTCGCTGCCTATTGGCCAAGTCGTCACCGGCGCGCTGAAAGGGCTTGCGCCCCATCTACTGGCGCGCAACCCGGTTATGGCGGTGGTCGCCATTGGTACCGTGGTGTGTTTCGGGCTAACGCCGATTGCTTTCGCCCAGGGCGAAAACGGCGGCTTTGCGCTCTCCATTGCGCTACTGCTGCTTGCCACCGTGCTGTTTGCCACCGGTGCGGAGTCACTGGCGGAGTCCCGGGGTAAGGCCCATGCTGGCGCACTGCGCAAAACCAAAGGGGAGCTCAAGGCGGCTAAGCTAAATGCTGACGGCACCACCAGCGCCGTGACCGCCGACTCACTGCGTAAAGGCGACCGAGTAAAGGTGGTGGCGGGTGAGCTGATTCCGGCAGATGGCGATATCGTCGAGGGTGCCGCATCTATTAACGAGTCGGCGGTAACCGGTGAGTCCGCGCCGGTGCTGCGTGAAGCGGGCACCGATAACAGCGGCGTCAGCGCGGGCACTAAAGTGCTCTCAGATCAGCTGATTATTGAAGTCAGCGCCAACCCCGGTGAGTCCCTGCTGGATCGTATGATTGCCTTGGTAGAGGGTGCCAGCCGTCAGAAAACGCCTTCCGAGCTGGCGCTTTCGGTGCTGTTGGCGATGCTGACCCTGGTATTCCTGATCGTAGTGGTGACGCTGGTACCCATGGCCGCTTTCGTTGGGGTAGAAACCTCAACGGTCATGCTGGTAGCGCTACTAGTGTGCTTGATTCCCACCACCATTGGCGGTCTTTTGCCTGCCATCGGCATTGCCGGTATGGAGCGCGCGATGCGTGCCAATCTGGTCGCCAAATCAGGCAAGGCAGTAGAGATCGCCGGTAGCATCGACACGCTGTTGCTGGATAAAACCGGCACCATTACCCTGGGCGACCGCCGCGCGACGGAGTTCGCCCCCTGCCAGCAGGTGCCGCGTCAACGGGTACGCGATGTAGCGTTTTTAACCTCTCTGGAAGACCCTACGCCTGAAGGCCGTTCGATTGTGACGCTGGCCACTGAGCAGGGTGTGGATGTGCAGCTTAGCGAAGAAGCGGATGGCGCAACTTTTGAAGCCTTCAGTGCTGAAACCCGGCTTTCAGGGGTGGATCTAACCAGCGGTAAAAAGCTACGTAAAGGTGCCCCCAATGCCATCGCCGAGTGGGTAAAGGCGCAGGGTGGCGTTATTCCCAGCGACTATCACCAGGTCATTGAGCGTATATCCCGCGATGGTGCCACCCCCATTGCAGTTGCGGAAAACCATCAGATTCTGGGTGTGGTAGCGCTGTCTGACGTGATTAAAAGCGGTATCGCGGAGAAGTTTGCCGAGCTGCGCGCTATGGGTATCAAAACCGTGATGATCACCGGTGACAACCCGGTTACCGCCTCGGCGATAGCCGCCACGGCCGGTGTCGACGACTACATCGCCGAAGCCACGCCTGAGCGTAAGCTGGCGCTGATTCGCGAAGAGCAGGCCAGTGGCCGACTTGTGGCCATGGTGGGTGATGGTACCAATGACGCTCCGGCGCTGGCCCAGGCTGACCTTGGTCTGGCCATGAATTCCGGCACCCAAGCCGCCCGCGAAGCGGCCAATATGGTCGATCTGGACTCCGACCCCGGCAAGCTTATCAGTGCGGTGGAAATTGGTAAGCAGCTGCTGGTGACCCGAGGCGCACTGACCACGTTCTCTTTGGCGAACGATGTCGCTAAGTACTTCGTGATTCTACCGGCCCTCTTTGCGGCAAGTTTCCCGGCGCTGGGCGTGCTGGATGTAATGAACCTGCATTCGCCCACCACGGCGGTGCTGGCAGCCGTGCTGTTCAATGCGTTGATTATCCCCGCCCTTATTCCCTTCGCGCTGCGTGGCGTGTCCGTAAAGGCTGCATCGGCGACGATACTATTGCGCCGCAATCTGCTGATCTACGGTCTTGGTGGGCTGCTGCTACCGTTCCCCGCCATCAAGCTGCTCGACATGCTGATTGCGCTGTTTATCTAGGAGAAGCGTCATGAATATAGGTATTAAAGATCCCACGGCGATTAATGAAGAAGAGCAGCAGACACCAACGTTTGAGGCAAAAGCCACTTGGGGCAGTGCGTTGCGCTTTATGGTGGTGATGGCCGTTCTGCTTGGGCTGGTGTACCCCTTAGCGACGACAACGGTCGGTGGCTGGTTGTTTCCTGAGCAGTCGCAAGGCAGTTTGGTTCGTGACGCCGATGGTCGGGTGATAGGGTCAAGCCTGGTGTCGCAAACCTTTGTCAGCGATGAATACTTTATCGGTCGCCCGTCAGCGGCGGGTAACGATGCGGGCGGAGTATCGGGCTCTAACCTGGCGCCTAGCAATGAGGCGCTTCGTGAGCGTGCCCAAGCCGATGCCCAGGCGATTGCCCAGCGGGAAGGTGTCAGCGTCGATCAAATCCCGGTTGATCTGATCACCGCTTCGGGCTCTGGGGTTGACCCACATATCTTGTTACCAGCCGCGGAATTACAGGTCGCAAGGGTAGCGCAGGCGCGTGAAATCGACGAAGCTAGCGTCACTGAACTGATCGACCAAGCGCTTGAAAACACGGGCTGGCTGGGGTCGCCAGTGGTCAACGTATTGCGGTTGAATGTGAGTTTGGATGAGCGTTTTCCCGTCGCCACCACCACGTCGTCTGTCATCCCTGTGGAGTAGCTAAATGTATTCAGCGGATCAGCGACCCGATCCCAATGCATTGCTAAAAGCCGCGCGCCGAGAGGCGCGCGGCTGTTTGCGTGTATTTTTGGGAGCCGCCCCTGGCGTTGGCAAAACCTACACCATGCTTCGCACGGCCCGGGAGCGGGCAGAGGAGGGTGATGATATCGTGATTGGCGTGGTGGAGTCCCACGGCCGCGCCGACACCGAAGCTCTCTGTGAGGGGCTGTCACGTATTCCACTAGCGCCTTTACAGCACCATGGCCGAACGTTTTATGAATTCGATATCGATGCGGCCCTAGAGCGGAAGCCCACCATTCTGCTGGTAGACGAGTTAGCCCATCGCAATATCCCCGGCAGCCGACATCCACGGCGTTATCAGGATATCGAAGAGTTGCTGGATGCGGGGATCGATGTCTGGACAACGGTGAACGTCCAGCATTTGGAAAGCCTCAACGACGATGTGGCCCGGATTACCGGCATTCGCATGCGCGAAACCGTTCCCGATGCACTGCTAGAGCGCGCCCGAGATGTATCGCTGGTGGACTTAACCCCGGAGGAGCTGCTCGAACGCTTAAGGCGCGGCAAGGTGTATATCCCTGAGCAGGCACGCGCCGCCATGGAGGGCTACTTTAACGAGTCGAACCTTAACGCGCTGCGCGAGCTGGCGATTCAGACAATGGCCGAGCGGGTAGATGCCGATGTAAAAGTGGCCATGGATGCCAGCGGTAGGGCAGGCCCTTGGCCGGTAAGGCCCCACCTGTTGGTGGTTGTTACCGGTAGTGAAGACGATGTGTCCCTCGTGCGTGCAGCCCATCGAATGGCCGAGAGGCGTTTGGCCGTATGGCGGGCGGTCTATGTGGATAAAGGTGTTGCCTCGCCGGAGCAGCAGCTTACGATTGAGAAGATATTTAGCCTAGTGACCCGGCTGGGAGGCGATTCACTTCGCTTGCAGGGGCATAGCCAGTTAGGTGAAGTGCTCAACTACGCCCGCTCGATTAATGCCACCACAATTATGGTGGGTCGCGACGGCAAGCGCCGCTGGTGGCCGTGGTCGCGGCCGCTTGCCCAACGCTTGATCGCGCATACCGATGTCTTTGATATCGTGGTAGTGGCTCAGAGCAGCGTGAAGCAAGGTAGGCGTAAGCGGCAGCCTAGCTGGAGAGTGCGTCCACCCCAGCTACTCGCTACCAGCTTGGCGGTGATGGCCTCATTAGGAATCGCCCACCTTTTAGAGCCCTGGCTGGAGCTTGCCAATCTATCACTGGTATTTTTAGCCGCCGTGCTTTTCAGCGCTGTCTGGGCGGGCACCGCAATGGCGATGTTCAGTGCCGTTGCGAGTTTTTTGATCTTTAACTTCTTCTTTACAGAGCCACGTTTGACCTTTGCCATGGTGGAGCGGGGGCAGCTGTTGACGGTGGTATTCTTCTTTTTGGTAGCGCTAGTGGTGGGGCAATTAGCGGGTCGTGGACGCCAGCGCTTAGTTGCACTGCGGTCTAGCCGCGATCAGACACAACTTCTGCTGCGCTACGCCGAGCAGCTCTCAATTGCCACCGACAGTGCCAGTGCCGCCAAAGTGGGTGTCGATACCTTGGTGCAGTGTTTTGAAGTCCCCGTTATCTTTATTGAAGCGGCGGAAAGCGCTAGCGAGGTGCGTGTGGTCTACGCACTGCCGGATGCCGAGCGTCTGAACATGACCGCTAAGCAGGCAGCGGTATGGAGTTGGCAACACCAAAAACCCAGCGGTCAGGGCACTCAAACATTAAGCCAACAGGCGTGGCGCTTACTACCGCTCGCGGTACAAGGAGAAAAAGTGGGGATGCTGGCACTCAAGCTATCTGCTAGCCCGAATGCGCTGACACACGAAAGTGAAGCATTAATTGATACGTTGGCGCGTCAGCTCAGCATGGCGCTAGAACGAACACGGTTAGTAGCAGAGCTGAACACCACGCGGGTCTCAGAGGAGAATGAGCGTTTGCGTTCTGCGCTGCTTTCCTCCGTATCCCATGATTTACGCACCCCGCTTGCCTCAATTATTGGCTCCACCAGTTCGTTAATCGAGTTAAAACCACAGCTCAGTGATAGCGACCAGCGTGAGCTACTGGACGGTATTTTGTCTGAAAGCGAACGGCTCAATCGCTACATCCAAAACTTGTTAGATATGACTCGTCTAGGCCATGGCACACTCAAGATTGAGCGCGATTGGGTCTCGTTTGATGACGTGATTAATTCGGCGCTTAAACGACTGGGTCAATCGCTCAAGCACGTGGTGGTTCGCAAGCAGTGGCCGACCAACTTGCCGCTACTATACGTGCATCCTGCACTGGTGGAGCAAGCGCTGGTGAACGTTCTGGATAATGCTCAGCGCTTTTCGCCACCTAATGGTGAGCTATTAATTAACGTACACGTAAGAGACGAGGAACCCAACGTGCTGGTTATTCGCGTTGAAGATGAGGGCCCTGGTATCTCGCCAGAACTGCGTGAGCAGGTATTTGATATGTTTTACAGCGGCGGTGACGGTGACCGCAGCGCCCATGGTAGTGGGCTGGGTTTGGCAATTTGTCGCGGCATGATCGGCGCTCATGGTGGCACCATTACCGCCAATGTGGGAACGAGTGGAAAGGGAACAGCGATCATTATAACGCTGCCACTATTAGGAGCAGATATCAGGAGGATGGATGAAGAGTGAGGGGAAAGGGCGCATTTTGATCGTTGATGATGAGCAGCAGATTCGCCGATTTTTGCGCATTAGCCTTGCTTCGCAGGGCTACGGCGTCATTGAGGCAGAAAATGGCGAGCAAGCACTAGCAGCGGCTTACACCCAATCGCCAGATGTCGTGCTGCTCGATTTAGGCTTGCCTGATATGGATGGGCATGACGTACTGCGTGGGATTCGTGAGCAGAGTGCCGTACCGATTATTGTGGTATCTGTACGCGACAGGGAAGAGGAGAAAGTACGCTCGCTGGATAATGGTGCTAACGACTATGTCACTAAACCGTTTGGTATCCAGGAGCTACTGGCGCGTATTAGGGCAGTGCTGCGCATTGCCCAAAAGGTCAAAGGTGAAGAGAGTGCCAGCTACTTTATGAGCGCTAATGTCACCATCGATGTGGAATTGAGGCGTGTCTTGGTGCATGAGCAGGAGATTCATTTAACCCGTAAAGAGTTTGCCGTACTGGCGAAGCTTTGCCGCTACGCCGGGCGAGTGGTCACGCAAACGCAGCTGCTTAAAGAGGTATGGGGCCCAACGCATACCGATGACACTCACTATCTGCGTATTGTGGTGAGTCGCTTGCGTCAAAAACTAGCCGATGACCCACAAACACCGGCCCTGCTTCAAACAGAGGCCGGCGTTGGCTATCGGTTACTGGTGGAAGCCTGCGCTCGGCCTGCAGAAACATTCTGACGCCACCAAGCGGTGGTTAACGCCGCCAGAACATGGGTGTCATTAGCACCACTACGGTCAAAATCTCCAAGCGGCCCATTAGCATGCCTACACATAAAAGCCACTTGGCCGCATCGGGCAGTGTGGCAAAGTTGCCTGACGGGCCAATGGTATCGCCAAGGCCAGGGCCTACGTTAGCCACCGCAGTGGCGGCACCAGAAAGCGCTGTGACCAAGTCTAAGCCCAGCGCGGCAAGTCCTAACGCCAACACAGCAATGGTAATAAAAAAGAAGAACGAAAAGGCCACGACGCTGCGGGAGATATCGCTAGTGACCGGCTGCTGATTATAGCGAGTGGTAAAGATGCCGTTCGCGTGAATCAGGTAGCGCAGCTGGTTACGCAACATCAGCATGGCGATTTGAAAGCGGAATATTTTCATACCCCCACTGGTAGAGCCGCTACAGCCGCCAATAAAAGTGAGGTAGAAAAAGGCGGCAATTGGCAGGGTGCCCCACAGCGTGTAGTCGTCTGATGCATAACCGGTAGTGGTGACAACCGAAACAACGTTAAAGGTGACGTGGGTAAGCGAGACAAACCAGTTGTCGCCTTGAAATACTCGCCAAGCGCTTAATATCACAATGGCCGCTAGCAGCAGCTTAAGCAGACCGCGCACCTGTTGGTCTTTCCACAGTGCACTGCGGGAGGAGCGAATAAAGCGAATGTATAAAACAAACGGTAGCGCACCGCTGAGCATAAAAAAGCTGCCCATCCACAGCAGCCAAGGTTGTTCGGAATACGCACCAAAGGAGGCGTCCGAGTTAGCAAAGCCACCGGTCGCCAGTGAGGTCATGCCATGCACAATGGCATCCAACGGCAGCATGCCGCCCAGCCAGTAACTGAGCATGGCGGCAAGCGTTAAGATGACATAGATAGATAGCGTGGCTTTAGCAATGCCGCCAGTGCGGGGCATAACCTTATCAGACCAGTCAGAAGACTCAGTATGGAATAGGCGCATACCGCCCACTTTCAGAAATGGCAAAATGGCAATGCCCATCACGATAATGCCGATACCTCCCATCCACTGCATCAGTCCACGCCACAGCTTTAACCCGTCAGAGAGGTTTTCGATGCCGACCAATACGGTAGAACCGGTGGTCGTAATGGCGGAAACCGACTCAAACACTGCGTTAGTAAAACTCAGCTGGGGGGCACCCAATATCAGCGGCAGGCTGGCAAAGCAACTAATGCTGGTCCAACTGCCCGCCGTGAGAATAAACATCTGCCAAGGTTTGAGTTCGAGCGATACATGGCGAGTAAGCCCCCAGGTAGTTAACGTCGCGCTTAAAATAATCAGAAGTGAGACGGCAAAAGCAGGCGCATCCGGATCTTTTTCAATGACCAATACTAGCAAGGGTAGCGTCATGAATATTGCCAGCACCAGCCACAATACCGACATGATTTTAAAAATTTGTGCCCAGTTTCGGTAAGTATCTCGGTAATAACGCGCGCTTGGAAACGTGGCCATATAAATCCGCTCTGAGTAGGTCCGCTCTAAGTAGGTCTTTCTAAATTGCCCTAGTCTTTATAGCGCTATCTCACCATGCCAATAGGAAAATGTCCGTAAAATTTACCTAAAAAATGGCATGACTAATAAAAAAACCGGCGCTATCAAGCACCGGGTATGAGCAAGCTGCTCAAGCGAGGAAATAGGCTAGCGAAGCACGCTTTTACCCTTTCACACCCCCTGCAGTTAAACCGCCAATAATCCAGCGTTGGCAGATCAAAAACGCCACGGTAATCGGTAGACCGGAGAGTACGGCGGCGGCGGCAAAATTGCCCCAGCGCTGGTTGTGGTCGGCCAGGTACTGCTGCGCGCCCACGGCGAGTGTCAGTTTGTGCTCATCTACCAGCAGCACCGATGCCATGGGGTACTCCATAATGCTCATCACAAACGCCAGAATGAACACCACCATTAAGATTGGGATAGAGAGCGGCAGCAAGATATAGCGGAACGCCTGCCAGGTGCTGGCACCATCCACCATGGCAGCCTCTTCCAGCGAGCCATCGATGGATTCGAAATAGCCCTTAATCGTCCAGATATGCAGCGCCACCGCGCCGAGCGATGCCACAATCAGCGCGCCGTGGGTATTGATCCCCAGCCAGCCAACAAACTGCCCCAATCGGTCAAACAGAGCGTAAAGCGCCACCAGCGAGAGCACCGCCGGGAACATTTGAAAAATCAGCATGCCTTTGAGCAGTGGCTCTTTGCCTTTAAAGCGCATGCGGGCAAAGGCATAGGCGCTGGTGGTGGCCAGCATCAAAATCAGCACCGACGACACCACGGCCACCTTGATGGAGTTCCACAGCCACAGCAGCACGGGGAAGGGCGGTTGCACAATGGTGCCGTCTGTCCGCTCCCAGGGGATGCCCAGCGCTAGCGACCAGTGCTCCAGCGAGAAATTCTCCGGAATTAGGCTGCCGGTGGCAAAGTTGCCCTCGCGAAATGAAATTGAGATCACTAGCAGCAGCGGAAACACAATCAGCGATACAAAACAGATGAGTGCCAGGTGTGCCCCCAGGCGGCGTACGCCAACGGAGCGGGGTTGAACCATCGCCATCAGTAACCTCCTAAACCTTCACTTTGGAAAGGCGCAAATTAAGTAACGACATGCCCGCTACCAGCAGGAAAATCAGCGTGGCAATCGCGGCCGCTAGGCCAAAGTTCTGCCCGGCATCCTGAAAGGCAATGCGGTAGGTATAACTCACCAGAAGGTCGGTGGTGCCCGCCGGGGTGCTGGCACCCAAAATATCTGGGTTGCCGCCGGTGAGCAGTGCAATCAGCACAAAGTTGTTGAAGTTGAACGCAAAGGCGGCAATCAGCAGCGGCGTTAACGGCTTGATAATCAGCGGCAGGGTGATTTTAAACAGGTTGGTGAGCGGGCCGCCGCCATCCACTGCCGAGGCTTCGTATAAATCCTGGGGGATCGCTTGAATCAAGCCCATGCAGAGCAGCAGCATGTAGGGGTAGCCTAACCACGTATTCACAATCAGCAGCATGCTGCGGGCAAGCCAGGGGTCGGTAAACCACTCGGGGCGTACCCCGAATAGTGTGTCCAGAATCATGTTCACCTCGCCAAAGTGCTGGTTGAACATGCCTTTAAAAATCAAAATCGAGATAAACGCAGGCACTGCATAGGGCAGAATCAACAGCGTCCGGTAAACCGCTTTACCCCTAAGTTGGTCCCACTGCAAAAGGGAGGCCAGCACAAAGCCAACCGCCAAGGTAAACACCACGGTGAGGGCGGCAAACACGAAGGTCCACACAAAAATTTGCATGAACGGGCCGCGAATATCCGGGTCGGTAAAAATCTGGGTGTAGTTGGAGAAGCCCACATTGACCGGCCAGCCAGGGGTGATTTGCTCGCCGTTATCCGCAACGAAGAAGCCGATAGTGTGATCTGGTGTCAGGACACGATCGTCTCGGCGGTCATAAAGTGAGCCATCATCCAGCGCTTCATAGCGATCAAGCATGGGCGCAAACTGGCGAATGCCCGCCATGCGCAGCTCGATACCGTCGGGGGTGATTAACCGCAACCCCTGTAACGCACTACGGGCTTGAATCACCTCGCGCATGGGCAGTGCTTCAGAGGCAGGTGCCGAACTAGCGGCTTGAAGACCTAGCTGGCGAGTTTCTTGATTGTCGAGATTCAACGGAGACGACATCCATCGTTGCGTCTCGTTTTCAAGCAGCAAACGCACCAAACCGCCTTCTGCATAGAGGGCGAGATTGTACGCCGCATCGTCCTCCTGATAGGTCTGGCTCATCAGCTGGTCGCGCACCCGCTCCTCTGACAGCAGGTTGGTAGAGCTGTAGTTACTAAAGCTGATGCCGAAAGTGTAAATCAGAGGGAAAATAACAAAGACCCCGAGGCCTGCCACTGCCGGAAAAATATAGCGGTGGCTCATCAGCGTGCGTTTGGTAAACACCACGCCCAGCGAGCCGCCTAGCACTAAAAACAGCAGGGCGAACATCCACTGGCCGTTTAAATGAAAGGCCAAGACTAACCAGAGTAGCGCGATCACCAAAACAGCAATCACGCCACGCATTGCCCAGCGGGTGTAGCGTTCAGTAAGATAGCGAGAGCGATGGCGGGGAAGGCCACGAGACGCGTTGGTGGTATACATGATGGCTTCCTGAAGGCTGCCCAACTGCTCATGCAGCCGGGCAGAGAGGGAAAATGAAGGCTACTGACGCATGCGCCGTGCAGCAGCATCCAGCGCTTCTTGAGGCGATTGGCGTCCGCTGCCAATGTTCTGCAGCGCGGGCTCCATGGCCGCCCAGAAGGCTCCCATTTCAGGAATGTTAGGCATTGGCATGCCTACTTCGGCGTTTTCTAGCGTGGCGGCAATATTGGGGTTGTCCGCCAGCTCGGCTTGGTAATCGATATGGGCCACCGCGCCTAGCGAACCGTCGCTGTTAAAGGTGCGCATCCCCTCTTCGCTGAGCAGGTAGTTCTCTAAAAACTCAACGGCCAGAAAGTCGTTGGGGGTGGCGGAGTTGATCATGGCGGTCATCACACCAAACATCGGTTTCGCGTGCTCATCGCCTACCTTAGGTAGCAGCGCCACGCCGTAATCAATGCCGCTGCGCTCCAGGTTAGGCCATGCCCAAGGGCCGCTGATCATGGTCGCCACTTCGCCCCGGTTAAAGCGGGTGTCCATAAGGTTGTAGTCGGTGCCACGGGGGAGTACATCGCTTTCGATCAGCTCGACCAGTAGCTCTGCGCCTTGCAGTGCGCCTTCATTGTTGACGCCAATATCACTCACGTCATAGCCGCTATCGGTTTGTTTGAACGGGTAGCCGCCGTTGGCCGCCAGCAGTGTCCAGCCGTAATAGGGCTCGCTGTAATCAAATAAAATGGCTTTTTTGCCGTCTTGGGCCAGCGTGGCGTCCAGTTCCATCAGTTCGGCAAAGCTTTCGGGGGGCGTTTCTACCAGCGCTTTGTTGTAGATCAGGCCGAGAGATTCCACCGAAATAGGGTAGCCGTAGGTTTCGCCATTCCACAGTGCGGCGTCCCAGGTGAAGTCGTAAAAGGCTTCGCGGAAGCTGTTGCTGGGGGCGAGCGGTTTGAGCAGGCCGCTCTGCGCCCATTCACCCATCCGGTCGTGAGCCCAAATGACAATATCCGGCCCTTGGCCGCTGCCAGCCGCCTGTTGGAAGCGGTCGGTCAGGTTGTCGGGAAACACCACCTCTACTTCAATGCCGGTATCTTCGAGGAATTGATCGGCGACTGCGCGGATGCCTTCTTGGCCTTTATTGTCACCCATCCAGATGGTTAAGCGGTCATCTTCAAAGGCGAAGGCGGGGAGTGTTGCGGTGGCTGCTAACGTAGCGGCGAGCAGCGGCGTGAAAAATGGGCGAACCATTGCCATGATGTGCATACCTCATTTGGACATTGTTGTTGTCGTGCACGCTCTAAACTGACGTGCTTTGTTCCCTGCCAGCGTCGCTAATTCGGCGCAAGGTCACCTCCTCCTCAGGGGGAGTAGGGGTGGCGTATCCCAGGGGCGTAGAGTAAAGGTAGAAGGAGAGGCCAATTTGTAGGCAAACAGCATCTTGAAAGGGCGGCAGCAGACAATATTTTGTAGTAAAATTACATGAAATATTGCGTATAATGCCTCGCATCAGATAGATTTTAGGTAATCTAACTACATTAGATGATCTAATTATAAATAGGAGCTGAGATGAGCCAGTCACATGCCCCGCTGGGCGACCCCAATCACGCGATCGATTTAGCGCTATTCGGGGCGCTAGGCGACCTTGCTATGCGCAAGCTGTTTCCTGCGCTGTATCATCTTGACCGCGAAGGCTTAATGCCCGAAAGCACGCGGATCATGGGGCTGGCGCGCCAGGAGCACGACACTGCCGCGTTCCGTCAATTGGTTAGCGGAGCGCTGCAAAAGCGCCTGAAAAAAGATGAGCAGGATAAAGAGAGCTTGGAGCGGTTCTTAAACCGTTTAGAGTATCTCAAGCTCGACTTCGCCACCGCAGAAGGTTACGACGCCATTCGCCAGTGGCGCGAAGGCTCCAAGCAGCCCATGGTGGTGTATCTGTCCGTCGCGGCGCGCATCTATGGCGATATCTGCCACAACCTGCAGGCAAGCAACAGCCTGGATGACGACACCCGCGTCATTGTTGAAAAGCCGATTGGTTATGATTTGGCCTCTTCCGAGCAGATCAACGATGCCATTGGTGCTGTTTTCCCCGAGTCGCGCATTTACCGTATCGACCACTACCTGGGCAAAGAGACGGTTCAAAACCTGATCGCCCTGCGGTTTGCCAATCCGCTGTTCGGCACCCAGTGGAACCAGAACCACATCTCCCACGTCGAGATTACCGTGGCCGAAAAAGTCGGCATCGAAGGCCGCTGGGGCTACTTTGACGATGCGGGTCAGCTGCGCGATATGGTGCAGAACCATCTGCTGCAACTGCTGTGCTTGATCGCCATGGACCCGCCCTCAAATCTGGACGCCGATGCCATTCGTGATGAGAAGGTAAAAGTACTCAAGGCGCTGAAACCCTTCACCGGTGAAGCGCTTGGGCGCGATGTGGTTCGCGGCCAGTACATTGCGGGCACCAGCGACGGCCAGGCAGTGCCGGGCTACCTGGATGAAGAGGGTGCCAACACCCAAAGCCAGACTGAAACTTTTGTGGCCATGAAAACCGAAGTGGCCAACTGGCGCTGGGCGGGTGTGCCGTTTTACCTGCGTACTGGCAAACGGATGCCCGAGAAGCTGTCGCAAATTGTCATCCATTTCCGCCAGCAACCGCACTACATCTTCGACCCGGACCAGCGCGGCATCGCTTCTAACAAGCTGATTATTCGCCTGCAGCCGGAAGAGGGCATTGCCCTTCAGGTACTCACCAAAGACAGCGGCCTGGATAAAGGCATGCGCCTGCGCCCTGGCCCGCTGCACCTGGATTTCAACAGCGCCTTCCCGAAATCACGTATCCCCGATGCCTACGAGCGTCTGCTGCTGGAAGTTATGAAAGGCCAGCAGTACCTGTTTGTGCGTCGGGACGAAGTCGAACACGCGTGGCGCTGGTGCGATCAGTTGATCAGCGGCTGGAAGTCACGCGAAACCCCGCCGCGCCGCTACCCGGCGGGCTCTTGGGGGCCGGTCGCCTCCATTGCCATGATTACTCAGGATGGCCGCAGCTGGTACGAGGACTATTAAGATGAGCAACACACGACAAGCGCTCGCCGAGCAGCTAGCAGAAGCCGTTTACCAAGCCCTGGCCGACGATCTTTCCCACCAAGCGCGTGCACTGCTGGTGGTCTCCGGTGGCTCAACGCCCGTGCCGTTTTTCAAAGCGCTGGCGCAAAAGCCGCTGGAGTGGGCGCGGGTAGATATCACCCTGGCCGACGAGCGCTGGGTGGATGAGCAAAGCAGCGACAGCAATGCCAAGCTGGTGCGCGAGAACCTGCTGCAAGGCCCCGCCGCCGCGGCTACGTTTGTGCCGCTAACCTCTGACGCCGGTACGCCGGAAGAGGGCGTGGCAGCCGTGGCAGAAGCCACCGCCGGGCTTGCTTGGCCAGCGAGCGTGGTGATTTTAGGCATGGGTGGCGATGGCCACACGGCTTCGCTGTTCCCCGATAGCCAAGAGCTAGGCCTGGCGCTTTCCACCGATGAACCGCTAGTGGCCGTGCGTACTCCCAGCCAGCCGCAGCCGCGCATTACCTTCTCGGCGGACCGCCTGCATCAGGCAAAGCGTCATATTCTACATATTACCGGCGACGATAAGCGTGCCGTATTGGCGAATGCCATGAGTGGTGACGATGTTCGTACACTGCCCATCCGCGCCTTCTTATCTTGCCCGCTGGCGATCTACTGGGCGCCCTAACGCTACACTTTCGCCAATAACAATTTGCTTGGAGACTCACTCATGACCATCGATAAACAGCTACCTTCAACGCGCACCGCCGAGCTAGACAGCATCTGCTTAAAAGCAGAAGTGATTCCGGTGATTACCATCGAGCGCCTTGAAGACGCCGTGCCTCTGGGCCGTGCCCTGGTCGAGGGCGGCCTGACCGTGCTGGAAATTACCCTACGCACCGACTGTGCCCTGGAAGCCATCAAGCGCATGAAAGAAGCGCTGCCGGGTGCCAGCATTGGCGTAGGCACCGTGCTGACGCCCGCGCAATATCGCCAAGCCGAGCAAGTCGGCGCTGATTTCGTGGTCACGCCCGGTGCCACCGAGGCGCTTTACCGCTATGGCGTAGAGAGCACGGTGCCCATGCTGCCGGGCGTGTCTACCATCTCTGAGCTGATGACCGGCTGGCAGTACGGTTACCGCCGCTTTAAGTTCTTCCCCGCGGAATCCAGCGGCGGTGCCAAAGCGATCAAAGCGTTTGGCGCACCCATTCCTGAAGCGCGTTTTTGCCCCACTGGCGGCATCACCGTGGATAACGCGGACTCCTACCTCTCACTGCCCAACGTGATGTGCGTTGGCGGCTCCTGGCTGACGCCGAAAGCGATGGTCGATGCCGAAGATTGGGACGGCATCCGCGAACTGGCCCGCCAAGCCGCGGAGCGTTTCCACCACTAATGTAAAATACCGTACCGAGCACTCTCGTTACTTGCCTCACTGATGTCGGGTCGTGTGAGCAAGACGTTTGCCCGAGCATATTGCCATGCTCGGGCTTTTTTGTGTCTACGCCTAAAGGGGGTGCTTCCGTTTGCTAACAGTCGTGATACGCTAACTTAAACGATTAAGTTAAGGTTTAAGCATGACGTTAGCGGATTTTGAGCCCCAACGCCCGGCGGTGCATTTTGCGCCGCCGATGGGGTGGATGAACGACCCCAATGGGCTGGTGTTTTTTGAAGGCGAGTACCATCTGTTTTATCAATTCCACCCGTTCAGCACTGTCTGGGGGCCAATGCACTGGGGGCATGCGGTCAGCCGTGACCTGTGCCACTGGCAGCATTTGCCCATTGCGCTGGCGCCGAACGAGGAGGGTGCCTGCTTTTCGGGTAGCGCCGTGGTGGATGAGCACGATGTCACGGGGCTGTTTGACGGCCAGCCGGGGCTGCTGGCGTTTTACACTTGCCACCGGGTGCTTTCTGATGACCCAGAAGATTACCAGCAGTCCCAGTGCTTGGCGTATAGCCGCGACAAGGGCCGTACCTGGCAGCGCTATGAGCGTAACCCCATTCTGCCGCCGCCTGGATTTAAAGATTTCCGCGACCCTAAAGTGGTATGGCATAGCCCTAGCCAGTGCTGGGTGATGGCGCTGGCCTGTGGGCAGGAGATTCACTTCTATACCTCCCACAACCTGCTGGAGTGGCAGTTTGCCAGCGCCTTTGGCGAAGGCGAGGGCGCGCATACTCAGCACCCCTGGGAGTGCCCGGATCTGTTTGAACTGCCGGTGGAGGGCGCTGGCCCGGACGAGCCTGCCTCGCGGTGGGTGCTGGTGGTGGGCATTGGCGCAACGCCGGATAACCCGTTTGGCTCGTTTACCCAGTACTTTATCGGCGAGTTTGACGGCCAGCGTTTCACCAATGACAACGCCCCCAGTACGTTACTGATGATGGACGAAGGGCGGGATTTTTACGCGGTACAAAGCTGGTCAAACACGCCCGGTCGGCAGCTTGCGCTGGCGTGGTTGAACAACTGGCAGTACGCCAATCATGCCCCCGAAACGGGCTGGCGAGGCACCATGAGCCTGCCGCGAGAATTTACGCTGCACGCGACTGCTCGTGGAGTGCGGTTACATCAGCGCTTCACTCATGAAGCGGTTCAATCGCTCAGCGCCCCAAGCCGCATTTCGCCTCGTTCGTTGCAAACAGCGGGTGAGCACTGTATTGCCTTGCCAGATGGGGCGGCGGTTTACGGCCAGCTGACGCTGGGGCTGAAAGCGGGCACGAGGCTGGCGCTATCGCTGCAGCAGGGCTATCAGCAGCGGCTATGGTTAACGGCAGGTGACGCGGAAACGTCGCTTCACTACGAGCGGCAGGGGAGTAACGGTCAGGCCGCCTTTGATGAGCACTTTGCCTGCGATCACGTGGCCGGAAGCGTCGATGGGTTAACGGTGACGGTGAGGTGGTGGTGCGATCACGGCACGCTGGAAATGTTGATCGAAGGAGCCACCGAGCAGCGCAGCATCACCCAGGTGAGCTTTGTCGATCATCGCCGTCAACCGGTCACGCTGGAAGTGATCAGTGGGCGGGTGGATGTGGCGGAAGGGGCCATCCAAAGCGTCGTCGAGTAGCGAACTCGACGACGCTGAGCGCTAGGCTGCCGAACTGCGCAGGGCTTCAATATCAGCGTGGGTGGGCAGTGCGGCATACGCACCGGGGCGGGTGACCGCGTGGGCACCGCAGCGGCAGGCGATGTCTACCGCGCGAGTGAGAAACGCGCTGTCCTGGTGCCAGCTCGCGCTGATGCCGTAGCTTGAAAGCTCCGCGAGTAGGCCGCCAATGAAAGCATCGCCACCGGCGGTGGTATCCACCGCCGTGACGCTGGGCGGCGTCACGGTTTGGTCAATGCCAATGCCTTTGAGCACCACGTTATTGGGGCCGTCAGTAATCACAATCACCTTCACCCCTGCGGCCATGCGCTCGGCCAGCCACGCGTCTTGTGGGTGGTCGCCGCGCAGGTAGTCCAGCTCTTCGAGAGATACTTTCACCAGCTCGGCGCTGTCGATCAGATCGGTGACCAGCCAAGTGTCCGCAGCTCCCTCTGTCCATAGGTTGTGGCGTAGGTTGGCGTCCACGCTCACAAGGCAGCCTGCGCGCTTGGCCATGGCGGCAATCGCGAGAGTGGTCTCGGCAATCTCTGGGTCGGTCAGGCTGTTGCTGCACAGGTGCACAATGGCGGGCTGTTCGAACACGCCGTGGGGCAGATGCTCAAGGCGGTAGAGCAGGTCGGCGGCCGGTGGGCGGTAGAAATCGAAGGTGCGCTCGCCGCTGCTGTCGCGGGAAACAAACGCCAGCGCCGTGCGGGCTTCTTTGGTAAGCACGACGCCCTGGGTATCCACGCCGTGGCTTTTTAGCTCACGAATTAGAAAGTGCCCAAACGTATCGTCACCCACCATACCCAAAAACTGGCTGGGCACGTTGAGCTGCGCGCAGGCCACCGCCACGTTGGCGGGCGCGCCGCCTGCGTAGGGGGTGAATGTCTCTGGTCCCGTGTCATCACCCAGGCGGCTAGAGAGCATATCAATCAAAGCTTCACCGAAAGCAATCACCGGCGTCATAGGTCTTTCCTTATCGTTATTAGCATCAATGTTGGGTAGGTGGCGAGCCTAAGCGACGCAGTGGCCGCGGGCGGCCTCCAGCAGTTCGTACCAGGCTTCTCTGGGCAGCGTTTCTGGGCCGTTCAGCATATCGGCGATACGCTCCGGTTTCACGCTGCCTACCACCGGTGCCGGGCGGCCGGGCAGTGTGCGCAGCCATGCCAGCGCCAGCGCGCCGGGGGTGCTGTTCAGCTCGCCTGCTAAACGGTTCAGCACGCGGCTCACCTCGCCCTGCATCAGTTGGCCGCCCGCCAGCGGCGACCACGCCATGGGCGCATGGCCATCGGCACCCAGGTCGTCAAAGCTGCCGTCAAACAGCGGCGCGCTATGGGCAATGGAGAGTTCGATCTGATTGGCCTGAAGCGGGTGGTGCATATGCCGTTGCAGTCTGCGCCACTGGCTGGGCAGGTGGTTAGAAATACCCGCCGCGCCAATTTTGCCTGCCTCGATGGCATCATCCAGCGCGCGCCCCGTGGCAGCGGCATCCATCAGCAGGTCCGGGCGGTGAATCAGAAAGTGGTCAAGGCGTTCGACGCCCAAGCGGCCTAGCGCATTGTCAATGGCGCGGCTGAGGTAGTCCGGGCTGGCATTATAGTGCTTTACTTTGCCGGAACCGGGTGCCGGGTTGTCGTTGGCGATGCTGGCTTTGGTGACGACATTCAGCCGCTTAGCCAGCGCCGGGCGGGCGCGCAGCGCTTGGCCAAAGAGTGTTTCGCATGCTCCGTTGCCGTAAATGTCGGCATGGTCGAACCAGTGCAGGCCTTGCTCCAGGCGGGCTTCGATCCAGTCGGCCAAATGGCTCGCTTGGTGCATCTCTTGCGCTTCATGCAGGCGCATCATGCCGAGTACAAACGGCACGTTGAACGTTACAGCAGCCATGGCGTGTTCCAATCCGTTAAAAGACTTCTTCGTTATGCAGCGCTTCGGCGGCACCCAGCAGGCCGGTCCACGGGTGAGTCACAATCCACACCGGAATATCGGCGTTGTACGCGCCCATGCGCCCTTTGTTAACAAAGCTTGAGCGCAGTTCGCACTTAGGCAGCCACTCTAATAAGCGGGGCAGAATGCCGCCGCAGAGATAGACGCCGCCACGTGCGCCCATGGTCAGCGTGGCATCCCCGCACACGTCGCCGAGAATTTTCAAAAAGCGCAGCAGGGTAGCCGTTGCCAGGGCATCGCCCTGGTTAGCCGCTTGGGTCACCTCGGCGGGGGTCTCGCAGCGCGGCGCTTGGCCTTCCAGGGTGCAGTGGGCTTGGTACAGCTCTAACAGCCCTTGCCCGCAAAGGATGCGCTCCACACTCACTCGCTGGTGGCGCTGTAAGAACACGTCCAGCAGCGCGCGTTCAGTGGTGTCGGTAGGCGCAAAGGTGACGTGGCCGCCCTCGGTGGGCAGCGGAATCCAGGCGTGCTGGCCGGGGAACACTCCGGCCACGCCTAGCCCCGTGCCGGGGCCAATGACCAAGCGGGTCGAGTGCGACTGGGCTTCGCCAGGCTGCACTTCCACCAGGTTATCTGCGCCCACGTGGGGCACGCCCAGCGCCTGGGCGGTGAAGTCATTGATGACTTTAAACAGCGATAGATTCAGCGCCTGCTGAACGTCGCTTTTCATAAAGTCCCAATGGTTGTTGGTCATTTTCACCCGCTCGGCGTGCACCGGGCAGGCGAAGGCCAAGCAGGCTTCTTGCGGGGCGTTATCGCCCGTTGCGCCTACCCGGGCTAAATAGTCCTGAATCGCTTCGATCACGCCGGGGTAGTCGGCGCAGGGCAGATTAAGAATATCGTGGGGCGTGACTTCGCCCGGCGTTACCAACGCCAGGCGAGCATTCGTGCCGCCGATATCGCCGATTAATGCCGGTCGCATCAGGCGTCCTCTTGCAAAAT
The DNA here is from genome assembly GCF_014640815.1 of Vreelandella lutescens. Taxonomy (GTDB): domain Bacteria; phylum Pseudomonadota; class Gammaproteobacteria; order Pseudomonadales; family Halomonadaceae; genus Vreelandella; species Vreelandella lutescens. The sequence goes on from NZ_BMHM01000006.1 coordinate 21,411, forward strand.
CTGGCCTTCTTGGCGGGCGAGGTCGTCGGCTTCGAAGCCGCCCAACGAGCCCGCGCCCTCTTCACCGCGCATTGCCAAGTGGCGGAAGCCCGAGAACAGCTCGCGGCCCAGGCCAACGTGGTAGTGGTCAAGGTTCGCCACCACGCGCTCGCGGTCGGCCCAGGTGGCCGCATCCACTTTGGCTTCCAGGGTGCCGGTGTTGGCATCCAGGCGCACCACGTCACCATCGCGCAGTTTGGCCAGCGGGCCACCGTCCAGCGCTTCCGGGCTCATGTGGATAGAGGCGGGCACTTTACCTGATGCGCCGGACATACGGCCATCGGTGACCAGTGCGACCTTGAAGCCACGGTCCTGGAGTACGCCCAGGAAGGGGGTGAGTTTGTGCAGTTCGGGCATGCCGTTGGCTTTGGGGCCTTGGAAGCGAACCACCACAATCACGTCGCGGTCCAGGTCGCCCGACTCAAACGCCGCTTTCATTTCGTTCTGGTCTTCGAAGATCTTCACCGGCGCTTCTACTACACGGTGCTCTTCGGCTACCGCCGAAACCTTGATGACGCCACGGCCCAGGTTGCCTTTCATGACGGTGAGGCCGCCAGTGGCAGCGAAGGGTGTCGCGACCGGGCGCAGCACTTCTTCGTCCAGGCTGTTTTCCGGACCTTCACGCCATACCACTTTGCCATCTTCCAGGAAGGGCTCTTGGGTGTAGGCGGTGAGATCGGTACCAAACACGGTGGGGATATCACCGTGGAGCAGGCCCGCGCCCAGCAGTTCGCGGAACAGGTAGCTCATGCCGCCCGCTGCCTGGAAGTGGTTAATATCCGCCTGTCCGTTGGGGTAGACCTTCATGATGCTGGGCGTGACCGCTGAAAGATCGGTGAAATCGTCCCAGTTCAGCGTGATGCCCGCTGCAGCCGCCATGGCAATCAGGTGCAGAGTGTGGTTAGTAGAGCCGCCAGAGGCTAGCAGGCCCACGACGGCGTTAACGATGGCGCGCTCGTCGATCTGTTTGTAGAACGGACGGTACTCGCCGCCGGGCTCGGTGTTGCGAATGGCCTGTTCGGTGGCGTAGCGGGTTAGCGCTTCGCGCATCTCGGTGCCAGGGTTCACGAACGAGGTGCCCGGCAGGTGCAGGCCCATCACTTCCATCATCAGCTGGTTGGAGTTAGCGGTGCCGTAGAAGGTGCAGGTGCCGGGGCTGTGGTAGGAGTCGGACTCCGCTTGCAGCAGCTCCTCGCGGCCCACTTTGCCTTCAGCGTAGAGCTGGCGAATGCGCGCTTTCTCTTTGTTCGGCAGGCCGCTGGGCATTGGGCCAGCGGGTACGAACATGGCGGGCAGATGGCCAAAGCGAGCGGCACCGATAAACAGGCCAGGGACGATTTTGTCACACACGCCGAGGTAAATAGCGGCATCGAACATGTTATGTGAAAGACCCACGGCGGTGGCCATGGCAATCACATCGCGTGAGAACAGCGAGAGCTCCATGCCCGGCTGGCCTTGGGTTACGCCATCGCACATGGCGGGCACGCCACCGGCAAACTGCGCGGTAGAGCCCATGGCGCGGGCGGCCGCTTTGATGGTTTCCGGGAAGGTTTCAAACGGCTGGTGGGCCGAGAGCATGTCGTTGTACGAAGAAATAATCCCTAGGTTGGCGCTGTTCATCAGCTTCAGGGAGTCTTTCTCCTGGGCGCTACAGGCAGCAAAGCCGTGGGCCAAGTTACCGCAAGAGAGCTCGGAGCGGTGAACGCCACGCTTGTGCTGGTCGGCCATGCGGCGCTCGTAGAGGGCGCGGCGCTCGGCAGAGCGTTCACGAATGCGTTGGGTAACCTTAGCAACCGTAGGATTAAGTGTAGCGGGTGTTGAACCAGGCATAGAGACCTCTGCGTGTGTAGAGACGGTGAGTCAATCTTGTAGTTATTTTACATATTATGGCGTCGATATAAGAGACTTTACGGCAATAAAAACGCTATTTATAGCTTAAGTTGTAGTTTTATTACCCTGATGGGCAACCACTATCGCCGTCGCGCGTGATGCTTTGATGAATGTGATAAAAAACGGCGCGCAAGCGCCTGTTAAGCGGCTAAAGCACAAGTATAGCAGCCATGCTTTTGCTACTATCCTGCGCCATCAGCCTGTGGAGAATTGCGATGGTTAACGAGCCGACCGCTGAACAGCGGCTTCAAATACTGCTGGCACGCATCAATGCGGTGGACACCGCCGCCGCTGAGCGCAGCCGTGCTTATATCGATACGCTCACCAAGCCCCCCGGTAGTTTGGGTCGGCTCGAAGCGCTGGCCATTCAGCTTAGCGCCATCACTGGCCAAGCCGCTCCTTTCGTTTCGCCTCCGGGCGTGGCGGTATTTGCCGCCGACCACGGCGTAGCAGTAGAAGGGGTGTCCGCATTTCCTCAAGAAGTGACCGCGCAAATGGTGGCTAACTTTGCTCACGGTGGGGCGGCCATTAACGTCTTCGCCCGCCAAATTGGCGCACAGGTAGAAGTAATTGATGTGGGCGTGGCGTCACCGCTTTCATTGCCGGGCGTGGTCGATGCCAAGGTGCGCGCCGGTACCGCCAATATGGTGCAGGAAGACGCTATGAGCCGAGAGGAAGCCCTGCGTGCTATTGGTGTTGGTGCCGATGCGGTAGAGCGCTTGGCCGACAAGGGCGCGAAAAGCATCATCGTCGGAGAAATGGGCATTGCCAACACCACCGCCAGCAGCGCGATATTGGCGGCGTTCACCCACGCGCCAGTCGCAACCGTGGTAGGGGCAGGAACCGGCATTAACAGCGCCCAGCAGGCGCATAAAGTGGCGGTGATTGAGCAGGCGCTTCACGCCCGCCAAGCCGATAGCAACGACCCGTTAGATGTGCTGAGTAAACTCGGTGGCCTGGAAATCGCCGCCATGGCAGGTGCCTATTTAGCCGCTGCCGCCCATCGGCTACCCGCCATTGTGGATGGCTTTATTGCCACCGTGGCTGCGCTGACGGCCTGCCGACTGTGCCCAGACGTGCGTGGCTATTTGGTGTTCGGCCATCGTTCTGAAGAGCCGGGCCACGCGACTGTGCTAGAGGCGCTTCAAGCCGAGCCGCTGCTGGCGCTGGGCATGCGTTTGGGTGAAGGCAGCGGCGCAGCGCTGGCGTTCCCGCTGGTGCAGGCGGCCGCCGCCATGCTGAAGGAGATGGCCACCTTTACTCAGGCCGGTGTGAGCAGTAACGCCGTATGAGTTTATTGACTGATGTGATGCCTGCCGTGGTCATCCTCGTCGCCGTTGCCATTCTCATTGACCTAATAGTGGGCGACCCGCGCGGGTTGCCACATCCTGTGGTGATCATTGGGCGGATGATTAGCAGCTATGAGCGGCTGTGGAATCGGGGCACGGCGCAGCAGCGTCGGCTAAGCGGTGCTTTTTTAACTGTCATGGTGGTGGGTGGCGTGTGGTGGGTGAGCTGGCTGCTTCTTTTAGTGCTTGCCAGGCTTCACCCCGGGTTGGCGCTGATAGCCGAGCTGTGGCTGCTTTCCACCACGCTTGCCATAAAAGGCTTGGGCGATGCGGCCCGTGCGGTGGCAGCACCGCTTAGCAAAGGCGACTTGCCCGCCGCACGCCAGGCGCTGGCAATGATTGTAGGACGCGATACGCAACGTCTAGAGGAAGCAGACATCACCCGTGGCGCAGTGGAAACCGTGGCAGAAAATACCGTGGACGGCATCACGGCTCCGCTGTTTTTTGCGCTTATTGGCGGGGCACCGTTAGCGCTAGCGTACAAGGCGGTGAATACCCTGGATTCGATGGTGGGCTACCGTAACGAACGCTTTAACGACTTTGGCTACGCATCGGCAAAACTGGATGATGTGGCTAACTGGCTGCCTGCACGGCTGACGACGGTCTGTTTATGGATAGCAGGGGTTTTGCTCAGCATGAAAGGGGTAAAGCTACGCTGGCAGGGCGCGCTAAGCGCCACGCGCCAGCAGGCCCCCCGCCACCCAAGCCCCAACGCTGGCTGGCCGGAGGCCATGGTGGCGAATTTGCTTGGCGTTCAGCTCGGCGGTACCAATTATTATCAGGGGGTAGTGTCTCATCGAACGACGCTCGGCACGCCGCATGAAGCGTTGCAGGTGAGGCATATCGAGACCACCGTTTGGCTCATGCATGGGGCGTGGCTGCTGTTTTTCCTGCTAATGAGTGTGCTAATGGCGGGGGTTGCATGGGTATAGCCGTAGATACAGACACCGATATGACGGGCAACACCGCCCTAGAGAGCGTGAACGACTGGCCCAGCCATGGCGGCCAAGCCGCTGCGCTGCTTCAGCGCTTCGGGCTGCCCGCCGACCACCCGCTGGATGATTTCAGCGCGAACCTAAACCCCCACGGCCCGCCAAGCTGGGTCGCCCATTTTCTGGCGGAACGCATTCACCAGCTAGATCAATACCCAGAGCCAAGTTACCACGCCGCTCGGCAGGCCATTGCCGCGCAAGAGGGCGTGAGTGCGGATCAGGTACTGCTCACCAACGGCGGGGCAGAAGCAATTTTTCTCGCCGCTGCCCATCACGCTGGCCAGCGCGCACTGATTGTGACACCCACATTTGGCGAGTATGCCAGCGCCTGCGCGGTGCATCGGCTAACGGTCACAGAGCACGCCCTTGTCGGCCCCGCGTTCGAAGTGGATGCAGGGGAGCTACAGGCCAGTGCCGCCAAGGCGGACGTGGTGTTTTTATGCCGCCCCAACAACCCCACCGGCACGCTGGTTTCCATTGCTGACATCGAGAATATACTCGCGTGTATGGCTTCCACGGCAACGCTGGTGGTAGATGAAGCCTTTATTGACTTAGCCATAGACGCCAAGCCGCTGACGCCGCTACTGGCCCGCCATCCGCAGCTGGTGCTGCTGCGCTCTATGACCAAATTTTACACTCTGCCCGGGTTGCGCCTGGGGTATGTGCTGGCCCGCGCCGAGCACATTGCCAGCTTGGCGCGTTATCAGCCGCCCTGGAGCGTGAATCAACTCGCCGCCCGGCTGGTAGCCCCGCTACTGGACGATATGGCCTTTGCTCAGCGTACCCAGCAGTGGCTTGCTAATGAGCAGCCGCGCATGGGGCGAGCGCTCGCTGCTATGGGGCTTGACGTGGTGCCTAGCCATAGCTGCTTTTTTCTGGTGCGGCCTGGAGCCGAGCTGTGCCAGAGCGGTATTTCTAGTCTGATGCTGCTTGAACGCTTGCTTCATCAAGGTATGCTGGCGCGGCATACCTATAGCTTTTCAGGCCTAAACGGTGGCTGGCTGCGGCTGGCAGTGCGCGATAGCTCAGCAAATGATCGGTTGTTAAAGGTGTTACATGATTGTGTTTGTTAGTGGGGGCGCGCGCTCCGGTAAAAGCCACGTTGCTGAACAGTGTGTACTGCAAGCCGCCAACGGTCAGCCTTGCTTCTATGTGGCCACCGCTAGTGTCTATGATGGTGAAATGGCCGAACGGGTAGCGCGCCATCAGGCAGAAAGGTCGCCGCCACAGGCATCGACGCAGTGGGTAACGCTGGAAGTACCGCTGGCCATTGACCAGGCGATCGCTCAAGTGCCGGATAGCCACGCCGTGCTACTGGACTGTTTGACCCTCTGGGCCAGCCAAGTGATGTTTAACGGGGAAGAGGATGAGAGCGAACCGTTTTCCTCTCATGAAGGCTTCTCGCTTCTGGTGCGCTGTGTGCAAGACGCCAGAGCGCGGAAGATAACCCTTGTGATTGTCTCCAATGACCTTAACGAAGCGCCGTTACCCAACGATCCGGTTACGCTGCGCTATGTGGAGTTCCTGCAACGGCTGCACCGCTGGTTGGCCAATGAAGCCGACAGCGTGATTGAGGTTGTGGCGGGCCAGCCTATTGAGTGGAAGGCGGTCGCGAACTCGTGAAAAACGTCATGTATGGCGCTCTGCTCGCTCTGCAATTCTTAACCCGCTTACCGATTCCGGTCGCCTGCCCCTGGACACCAGAAACCCGCCGCTGGGCCATTCGTGCCTACCCGCTGGTGGGCCTGCTGATCGGCGCGCTGCTGGCCGGTAGCGCGCTGCTGCTAGAACAGCTCGCAACGCCTGCGCCCATTACCGCGCTTTTGCTGCTTAGCCTGTGGGTCGCTATCTCTGGTGGCCTGCACCTGGATGGCGTGATGGACCTTGCCGACGCGCTGGGTAGCAACCAGCCGTTAGAGCGACGCTGGGAAATCATGAAAGACCCGCAAACCGGCAGCTTCGCGATGCTGGCGCTGCTGTTTTTGCTGGCCTGGAAAGGCGTGCTGCTGTGGGCGCTGCTTCATTACAGCGCCCCGCTGTGGTGGCTAGTGATAGTACCAGCACTAGGGCGATGGGCAGGCGTGGCGCTACTCATTCTCACCCCCTGTGCTCACCCTCGTGGTTTGGCTTGGAGCTGGCAGCAGTCGCTTGGCCTCCGCGATGTGTTATTCGCATTAGTGCCGCTATTGTTGCTGGCGCTGGTATTTCCCGCACTGGGCGTGTGGCTAATAGCGGTGGCGCTATGGGTGGCGCTGGTAAGGTGGGCGCTGCTGCGTCTATTTAACGGCATCAACGGCGATATGGTCGGTGCCACGATTGAAGGAGGAGAGCTTTGGCTACTGATCTTAATGTGGAGCTGGTGGCAGTTCGTCACGGCATTACCGCCTGGAACCTAGAGCGCCGCTACCAGGGCCAGCGAGACATTCCGCTGCTGTTTCCGGATGCAGAAGAGGGCTTGCTAGCGCTGCGCGTTGCGCTGGCGGAAGAGCGTTTCGATGCGATTTACGCAAGCGATCTGGGCCGCTGCCAGGAAACTTTAGCGTGGTCTCAAGCCGCCAAACCGGGCGTGCCGGTGTATGCCGAACCGCGCCTGCGGGAGCTGGATTTTGGCGAGTACGAAGGCAAGGTTTACGATGAGCTCAAGGAGCTTCCGCACTATCGCGCCTGGATCGACAGCGTCGGTGAGCTGCAGATTCCCGGCGGTGAGTCGTCTGGCCAGCTGCGCGAGCGTTTGGATGCGTGGCTTGACGATGTGGCGGCTCACAGCCAGGCGCACGGCTATCAAAAAGTGTTGGTGGTTACCCACGGCGGGGTGATTCGGGAGCTGCGTCGGCGCTTTGAAACCCTCGATTTTTGGGAGGGCATTGTGCACCAAGCCCAGGGGCGACGTTGGCAGCTTGCCTATCAGGCAGGGTCGGATGGAAAAGGAGGGTGGCAATGCAACTATTCATCGGCGGTGCCTGCGCAGGAAAGCGCGACGTCGTAAAACAGCGCTTTCCCGGCGCGCTTTGGTGGCGCTTAGCGCCCGGCCAGCGCCTTCAGGAAGTGGCCCAAGTGATGCTGCCCAACACACCGCTGGTGGTGCACGGGGTGTTTGAGTGGCTAATGGCAACGCTTGATTCGGATCTCAGCATTGACGAATGGCGTGCCCAGTGGCGAGAAGACTTTCCTCGCCTTCATCAGGCTGCAACATCGAATAACGTTGCGCTGGTGATGATTACCAGCGAGCTAGGCCGAGGGCTGGTGCCCATGGCCCGTGACCAGCGTCGCCTGCGGGATTTAAGCGGCTGGTTCACGCAGGATGCTGCCGCCCAGGCAATCCAGGTGTGGTACGTGCGCCACGGGTTAGTGCAAGCACTCAAAGGCTAGCCGCCGAGGCGAGCGGTAAAATTGACCTGCTGACAGCAAGTTGCTAGTTTACGCGCACTCTCAGGTGCTGGTGGCGCGAATGCCATCAGTTAAACGGGAAGTTGGTGACCCTTTGAGGATGAATCCAACGCTGCCCCCGCAACGGTGATCGAGATAAGAACGGCTAGAGACGCCACTGTGCAACTGCATGGGAAGGTGGTCGTTCGGAAAGGCACGGCGCTTATGGTAAGCCGCCCCTTTCGCTCGTCAGCCCGGAGACCGGCCTAAGAGTGACGGCTTTAAGAAGCCACGGATTACCGGTATGCGGAGGGCATACGCAGGGTGATAGATAGGCAGCTCATGGCTGTCTGTTTCCCTTGCGTGTGCCCCTGCCCGGTCACAAAAACACGCTGTGCGGGTGAGCACAGTGAGCAAGGGACCCCACCATGTTATATCGTTTCCGCACCACCGCTTCGCTGGCGGCCTTTGCCATGGCAGCACTGCCCATGGCGGTTCAGGCACAGGCGGCGAATGCCTCTAATAATGCCTCAAATGCTACCAACGCTTTAAACCCTGTCGTTGTAACGGCCACGCTGGCCCCTCGCACGGCCAACCAAAGCCTTTCATCGGTCACGGTGATTGACGAGGCTGCCCTGCGCCGCCAAGACCCCGTCAGTATTACCGACCTGCTGCGCGGCCAGCCGGGCGTTGACGTTTCCAGCAACGGCAGCTTTGGCAAAAATGGCAGCGTGTTTATTCGCGGCACCGGCAGCACCCAAAACGTCCTGTTGATTGACGGCATTCGCCTTCGCTCTGCCACGAGTGGCGGCGCGGCGTGGCAGTCGCTGGAACCCCGCATGTTCGAGCGGGCTGAAATTGTGCGCGGCCCCCGTGGCAGCCTCTACGGTGCCGACGCAATAGGCGGTGTGATTCAGCTGTTTACCCCTGAAGGCCAAGAAGATGGCCCCCAGCCCCGCATTTCCGCAGGCGGTGGTTCGTTCAACACCCAACGGCTTAGCGCAGGGATTAGCGGGAAAGAGGGCGGTACGCGCTACAGTTTCTCTGGTAGCCACTTCAATACCGACGGACAGCCGGTGCGCCGAGATGGCGATGATAAGGGATACGACAATACCTCCGCGCTGGCGCGGGTATCGCACACCTTTGATAACGGCGCTGAAGCGGGCGTACTGGCACTCCGCAGCCGTGGGTTCAACGAGTACGACGGTGGGGAAAACGATTTTGTACAGCAAGTGGCCGGTGTGTATGGCGAACTGCCGTTGGCCGACAACTGGCGCAGCCGGCTAACGCTCAGCGAAGCGCGGGATGAGAGCGATAACGTCGCCGAGTTTGGCGACTCCTCTTTTAACACCAAAATTCGCACCGCCCGCTGGGAAAATACCCTCACCGCCGGTGCCCACGAGCTAGTGGCCGGGGCGGAGTACAGCGAAGACCGCGTAGACAGCACCACCGCCTACGATGAAACCAGCCGCAGCAACGCCGCTGTCTTTACTCAGGCGCTGCTGGATTTCTCGCCCTTTTTGCTACAAGGCAGCCTGCGGTTTGATGATAACGAGTCTTACGGTGAAGAAGTCACCGGAAGCTTAGGGGTGGGCTATGAGCTAGACGGCCACCACACGCTGCGCGCCAACTACGGCACGGCGTTTAACGCGCCCACCTACAACCAGCTCTACTTCCCTGGGTTTGGTAACCCAGATTTGGAATCAGAAACGTCCAAAACTATCGAAGCGGGTGTGCGCGGCCAGTATGCCGATTGGTTTTGGGATGCGGCGATTTACCAAACCGATATCGACAACCTGATTGCGGGCCAAGGGCTACAGTTTAACGTGCCTGAAAGCCGTATTCGCGGCGCTGAGCTGAGCACGGGCATCGAAGTGAACGAGTGGACGCTGGCCGCCGCAATCACCTATACCGACCCTGAAAACCGCCTGACCGGCATGCGCCTGCAAAACCGCGCCTCGCAAAGTCTGCGCCTAGACGTAGACCGCGAGCTGGGCGACTGGTCGGTGGGTGGCTCTTGGGTGGCGCAAAACCACCGCTACCGCGACGCCGCCAATGAAGACCGCCTGAGTGGCTACGGCTTGGTGAACCTGCGTACCGGCTGGCAGTTTGCGCCCTTGTGGAGCGCTCGGGTAACGTTAGAGAACGTGCTAGACCAAGACTACATCACCACGCGCTCGTTCGATGGTGCTGATTACATCAACGCAGGCCGGGCAGGATTCTTGAGTGTTCACTTTGGCCAATAAGACGCATGGACTAATACGCGGGGCCCTGGGCCTCGCGTTTTCGCTTATAACCTTAGGTGTGCAGGCCCATGATCACTCACGCTGTGCGGTAGACGACCGTGACCGTGAAGTCTGCCTGCACAATGCTGCTAATCGCATAGCCACGCTTTCACCCGGTGCGACGGAACTCACCTACGCCGCGGGCGCTGGGGATCAGGTGGTGGCCGTGGTGAGTTACAGCGACTACCCGCCGGAAGCCCAAGACGTGGCCTCGGTGGGTAGCCATACGCGAATTGATTTAGAAGCCCTGGTCGGGCTTGCCCCGGATTTAGTCATCGGCTGGGTAACGGGTAACCCCGCCGAGCAGATGGAAACCCTCGAAGCGCTGGGCATGCCGGTGTTCTACATCGAGCCGCGCAGCGTCGAGGCAGTGGCCGACACCATCGAGCGGCTTGCCCGTTTAGCGGGAACTGAACCAACAGGGCGGCAGGCGGCTAGCGAGTTTAGAGACGGCATGGCCGCGCTGACCGCCCGCTACAGCGAACGCGACCCGGTACCCACGTTTTATCAAGTGTGGGACGAGCCGCTGATGGGCGTCAGTGACGAACACCTGATCGGCCAAGTGGTGCAGCTGTGCGGTGGCGACAACGTGTTTGGTGATCAGCACCGGCTGGTGCCGCGTTTAGATGATGAAGCCGTACTGGCGGCCAACCCCGAAGCCATTATTGCCGGTGGCATGGGGGAGGAGAACCGCGACTGGCTCACTCACTGGGAGCAGTACCCCAATCTTGCCGCCGTCGCGGCCGATAACCTCTATTTTGTACCGCCTTCTTTAATTCAGCGGCCTACGCCGCGCCTAATGGAAGGCGCGCAGATTCTGTGTGAAAAGCTTGAACAAGCCCGCCAAAAGCGCGGGGCCTCTTAATGGTGGCGCGCCTGTGGCAACCCCTAGGCCTGCTGGCGCTGATCGCCGTGGCCGCCATGCTGTTTTCCCTGGCGGTAGGTAGCGCGCAGCTCTCCGCAGCGCAGCTCTGGGCGGTGGTACAGGGCCAAGGCGATGCGCTGGCGCGCACCATGGTGATTGAACTTCGCCTGCCACGGGCGCTTTCCGCCTTTGCGGTAGGCGGGCTGCTGGCGGTGGCCGGTGCCTTAATGCAGGTGCTGCTACGCAACCCGCTGGCGGACCCCTACGTGCTGGGGCTTTCCGGTGGGGCATCGATTGGTGCACTGGCAGCCATGCTGGCAGGCGTGGGCGGTGTGCTCATTTCCGGTTCGGCGTTTTTAGGCGCGCTGTTCTCCACGTTTTTAGTGTTTGGCTTAGCCCACGGCAGCGGCGGCTGGACGCCTTCTCGGCTTTTGCTGACCGGCGTAGTCGTGGCAGCGGGGTGGGGCGCGGTGATTACCCTGATGCTGGCGCTAAGCCCCGCCGAGCGGCTGCCGGGCATGCTCTACTGGCTGATGGGGGATTTATCTTACGCCCGCACACCGTGGCCGCCGCTGCTGCTATTAATAGCCACCTGCGTGCTACTCATACCGCTAGGACGCAGCCTCAACGTGCTGGCCCGTGGCCCCCAGCAGGCCGCCGCCCTTGGTGTAGATGTTCGCCCACTGGAGTGGGGCATCTACATTGCCGCCAGCCTCTTAACTGCCGCCGCCGTCACCACCGCAGGCAGTATTGGGTTTGTGGGGCTGGTAGTGCCCCATATGCTGCGCCTGTTGCTGGGCAACGACCAGCGGCTGATTCTGCCCGCCTGCGCCCTGGCAGGCGGCACGCTGCTGGTACTGGCCGACACCTTGGCGCGCACCATGATTGCCCCCGAGCAGCTCCCCGTAGGCGTGATTACCGCGCTGCTGGGCGTGCCCACCTTCCTCTTTTTGCTCTACCGGAGCCGCTGATGACCCGCTTGGCGACTCAAGACCTGATCATCAACGTGCCGGGGCGCAGCGCAGGCACGGCGCTGAACCTCACCATCGAGCCAGGGCAAGTATGGGGCGTGCTTGGCACCAACGGAGCGGGCAAAACCACGCTGCTGCATACGCTGGCGGGGTTGAACGCCCCCCGTTCCGGGCAGGTGTGTCTTGGCAATAAACCGCTTAGCCAGCTGCGTAGGCGGCAAGTGGCGCAGCAGCTAGGGCTGGTGTTTCAAGAGCGGCTAGACGGCTTTCCCGCCACGGTGCTAGAGACCGCGCTGATTGGCCGCCACCCGTACCTTTCCCTGTGGCAAATGGAAGGCGCTGACGACTACGCCCGCGCCGAGGCCGCCCTGGAAGCACTGGATGTGGCTCATCTTCGCCACCGCTTAGTCAGCACGCTTTCCGGCGGTGAACGCCAGCGGGTGGCGATGGCGACGGTGCTCACCCAAGCGCCCAACATTTGGCTGGCGGACGAACCCACCAACCACCTGGATTTACACCACCAAAGCGCAGTAATGGCGCTAATGGCCGAGCAGGCAGCCCAGGGCAGCGCGGTGATGATGTGCCTGCACGATTTGAATTTAGCCGCCCGCTGGTGCGACCACATTCTGCTGCTTTACCCCAGCGGCGAAGCCTGCTGGGGCCCGCGCGACACCATGCTGGTGCCCAGCGCCCTAGAGCGGCTCTACCGCCAGCGGCTTGCCACGGTAGAAGTAGATGGCGCGCCGGTGTTTGTGCCCATCCAGGCACCCCTTACCGACCATGAGTGATTTAAGGAAGCAACATGTTGCAAGGTAAAGCACACGCAGCGCTCATCAGCGCCCCCGGTTCCGGCCAGGGCAAATCCATGGTGACGGCGGCGCTGGCGCGGCTGCACCGTAACGCCGGGCGCACCGTGCGGGTATTCAAGCACGGCCCCGACTACCTAGACCCCATGGTGCAAGAGGTCGCCTCCGGCCAGCCGGTGTATCAGCTTCACCCCTGGATGACCGGTGAGCACGAGTGCCGCTGGCGCTTAGCCAAAGCCGCCCAGGAAGCTGACGTGATTTTGGTGGAAGGCTCTATGGGGCTGTTTGATGGCTCGCCCTCCAGCGCGGACTTAGCCATTCTGGCGGGCATCCCCGCGCTGCCGGTGATCGACGCCTGGGGCATGGCGCAAACCTTTGGCGCAGTGGCCCAGGGCTTGGCCAACTACCACCCCGACCTCGCCATTCACGAGGTGATCGCCAACCGCGTCGGCAGCCCCGGCCACGGCAAGCTGCTGAATGAGAGCATGCCGGAAGGCATTACGCTGCTGGGCGCGATTCCCTGTAATGACGCCATGAAAATCCCCGACCGCCACTTGGGCCTGGTGCAAGCCAGCGAGCTGAGCGGCCTGGATGCCCAGCTAGACGCCGCCGCCAAAGTGTTAGAAGACGCCGGGTTAGGCCGCTTGCCCAAAGAAGTAACGCTAAGCGCTGACGCCCCCACGCCTGCACCGGACTATTTGCGCGGCGTGCGCATTGCTATCGCCAAAGACGACGCCTTCGCGTTTATCTACCGTGCCAATCTCGATGTGTTAGAAGAGATGGGCGCGACGCTGCACTTCTTCTCACCGCTTAACGATTCTACGCTGCCAGAATGTGACGCGCTCTGGCTGCCCGGCGGCTACCCAGAACTGCACGCCGCCCGCTTCAGCGCCAACCAGCCGATGCGCGAGGCGATCAGCGCCCACCACCGGGCAAGCAAACCGATACTGGCCGAGTGCGGCGGGTTAATGAGCTGCGTAGAGCAGCTGGTCGACGGCGAAGGCAGCGCCCACGCCATGTTAGGGCTGCTGCCTGGCACCGCCAAAATGGCCGGTAAGCTGACAGCACTTGGGCTGCAAAGCCTACACACCCAAAGCGGCGAACTGCGTGGCCACACCTACCACCACTCGCTGCTGGAAACCTCCATGCAACCGCTGGCCCGCACCCGCAAATTGGCAGGCAGCGAAGCCGAGCCGATTTATCGTGATGGTGCGCTGGTAGCTAGCTACTTCCATGGCTACTTTCCCTCAGCGCCCAGGCTGGTGGCGGATATATTCACCGGCCAAGCGATAGGCTCTGTCTGAAAACTGGCTGCGCTCGGCCATACGGCGTTAAAAATCGGCTCAAAGTACTCATTTACAACATGTAAACTCTGTCTTTTCGCCGATTTTTGCCTTGTCTGACCTTCGCTCGCCGACTTTTCAGACAGAGCCTAGCGTAGTTATAGATAGGGGACAGCGCAGCGACCGGCCTAAAAATATGGAAGGTTTTTCCATAAAGCAGCAGTGGGCTATCATAGAGCGGCGAGACACTCCCCAACCCTAAAGGAGCTACCATGAGCTTTTACGTATACCTTTCCGGCGAGATTCACACTGACTGGCGTGAAGAGATCCAACGCGGCGCAGAAGCGGCAGGCCTGGATGTGGTGTTTACCGCACCCGTAACCGACCACGACGCCTCTGATGCCGCAGGCGACCACCTGGGCAAACCGGAGAACGGCTTCTGGCGCGACCACCAGTCCTCCAAAGTGAACGCCATCCGCACCCGCACGATGATCGAACAGGCGGATTTAGTAGTGGTGCGCTTTGGTGACAAGTACAAACAGTGGAACGCTGCCTTTGACGCAGGCTACTGCGCGGCACTGGCCAAGCCCTACATCACGCTGCACAGCGAAGAGATTGTTCACCCGCTGAAAGAAGTCGACGCCCAAGCGCAAGCCTGGTGCACCACCACCGATCAGGTTGTGGAAACCCTGCGCTACGTGCTGAAAGCGTAAGAAACCCCTAGGAGACCCCATGCGCGAAAATGCCAAAACCCCCGAACGCCATGCCCAGCGCATGGCGGCCAAGCAAAAAATCATGAACGAGCGCATTGCCCGCGCCGATAAAGAGCAGGGCATCTTGCTGGTGCTCACCGGCCCCGGCAAAGGCAAAAGCAGCTCTGGTTTTGGCATGCTCGCCCGCGCCCTTGGCCACGGCATGAAGGTCGGCGTGGTGCAGTTCATCAAGGGCGCGTTCAGCACCGGCGAAGAAGCCTTCTTCCGCAACCTGCCCAATGTGGACTACCACGTGATGGGCGAAGGCTACACCTGGGACACCCAAGACCGCGAACGCGACGTCGCCGCCGCCAACGCCGCCTGGGAGCAAGCCAAGCGCATGCTCCAAGACGACCGCTACCACATGGTACTGCTCGACGAACTCAACATCGCCCTACGCTACGAGTATCTCGACCTAGACCAAGTCCTCGACGACCTACAAGCCCGCCCCGAAATGCAGCACGCCATCGTCACCGGCCGCTACGCCCCCCAACAACTCATAGACCTCGCCGACACCGTCACCGAAATGAAAGTGGTCAAACACGCCTTCAAAGACCAAGGCATCAAAGCCCAGAAAGGGATTGAGCTTTAAAGGAGAGGGGCGGTTAGTGAATTGTGAATGGTGAGGGGACGATAATCGAACCCTCATTACCCTGCGCTATGGCTATGGCTATGGCCATGCTTGGTGGCAACCTGAAATTGTGGGAGGGAGCTTCAGCTCGCAACGATCAAGTCACCAAGCTCAACACACTCGAAAAACTAAATGTGGCCACCTGTGAAAGGGAGCTTCAGCTCGCGATGATAAAGCCACATAGCCCAATCCCGTAGCGCGGCGTAACGACTGAGCGAGAGCAACGAGCGAAGAAGGCACCCGCGAAGGCGGCGACTAGCCGCCCATCCACCACGCCATAAGCAAGCACCCACCTCAAGTGACGCACTCACTAAACCATCCGCCCCTTAATCCAACACAATTCCCCCTAAAATCTGCGTGACCTAAGCAAAATTTATGATTAGAGTATGATTGAATCGTAAAAACCAGCGGGCACGCGAATTTTGGATATGCTGCCATGTGTCAGGCATAGTCTATTAGAAACAGTAGTTTATGCGTTGTTGAGTGGCGATGTAATACCAATAATCATGCTGGCGTGTTCAATAGTATTATGTGGAAAGGCGTATAATTACTGTTAGTTGCCCAATACTTCAACAGAGAGAAATATGGATAAAGTCATTGAATTACTGTTAACAAGCCAAACTCTTCAATGGCTAGTGGTTGGTTTATTTGTGTTGATAGCAACCCTGCTTTTGACTTTCTTTGTTCAATACAACATCGATAGAGCTAAAGGAAGACACGCCAAATTTTTATGGTTTGAGGTGAATGCTATCTCACCTCAGCCTGCCCGAAAAGAACAAGCAGAAGCTCCAACTCCGAACATCAATGGTAAGAATATCAATACGGGGCAGAACTATGGAGAGATTGGTGATAAGTACACTGGCTTAAAGCAACGTGAGGTAACACAGGAAGACGTAGAATTTCTAAGTCAAGAGATTGAGAAGTTTTCCAAAGCATACTCAGAAAAAATAAATCGCTCTCACATTACACTGGGCTATCCGGGGTGCAAAGAGACAACAAATCTCGCGAACCAGATTTATCCCATACTGCAACGTATGGGCTTCAGTAAGATTGAGCCATGCACGCTGCAAACATTTGGTGTGGTTGGACGAAAGTTTGGAGTTTCAAACGCCCCTGACAACTCAATGATGATAGAGATATTTCCGCCAGACAATGTGGAATAGCAACTAACCAACAATTGCAGCGGAAAAAATTTCGCTGCGCAAAATTTGTCCGCTGAATTGGGCGTTATATTTCAATCGGAGTACTTAAGTGAGTCAGCAGGAATTACACGACTTAATTATCTATCAAGATAGATACTTTGAGATATTGACTGAGTTTTTCCTCAGCGTGACAGGATGTCTACCACGTGACTTTTCACCGCTGGATAGCTTTCCGGAATCTATTCAAAGAATGGCTGTTACTTTAAGAGAAAACTCTAGCAGAACTGAAAGTGCTATGGTGGCATTTTCAACTCTCGAAACAGAACTTAAAAAACTATATTCAGAGGAAGGTGGAAAAGCCTTTAGCGCAGCTAAGAAACTAGATGCATGTAAATTGAATTTGGGTGGAAGCAGTCGTTTCTTAGAAACACAGTTAAATGCTACACGCAAATCACTTCTATATTCCGATACGGTTTTAATTCCAGATCCTGTAATGCCATGGCTAGAGAAAAAACGAGACGAAGAAAAATTCAGTCATGTTATCCCGCTTCAGATGGCATTTTTCATATTGCATTTGTGTGATCTAAAAGGAGATGAATTTGATCTCCCGCCATTTTTTGTGTTTCCAAGTTTTGAGAAGTCACTTGAAGAATATGATCAGCAAACGCAAGAAAATAGCATTCAGCTTATAACCGATGTATTTTCACATTATGTAGACCCAGGTATAGCGCACCCTCAAGATATTTTGGAGTTTGCTGCAAAATACCCGGATCTATACTATGAAAAAATTGAAGGTGCAAGGCTTTTTGTCTCACCCGGGTCTGAGCCTGGGGAGCCTCTAAAAGTAGAGTTAGAAAATTACAAGTCAGAAATGAGGCAATGGAGATCAGAAGATTGGTGTAATAAGCTGTTTTCGAAAGGTGATGCTAGCGTTGTGACCAACGCGATTTTTGAGCGTGTTATGCCAAACTACCATTTACTGGAAAATGCTGATGAGCTAAGAAGCCACCCATTTCTGTGTGTAAACGCACAGGCGCATTATTACCAACTTATCGCAAGTATGAAAAATGCATCTGTTGGTGAAGTTGTTTCATTTGATCCATCTACCTCAGCAATTTTACAGTCCCTTACGTCTAAAAGGCTTGATTATTTAGCCAATATCAAAGACGCGCAGCTCGTGGCATTGAGGAAGACCGATGAGAATGTTGAATTTAGAAGAGAACTAAGAGATTTAGTTAACAGCTTGCCGAATACCAATCTCGAAGATTTAGGGTATGTTGCTGCCGAAATATGCTCTCACATTGAAAGAGCTATATCGAAACATGAGAAACAGATTTCATCACTTAATGATAAATATCAAGCCAAACATAAATACACAGCTTTAATTGCTGGTGGCACACTGGCTGTAACGATGTTTCCAGTTCTTGCTCCTTTCTTAGGTGCATTGCTTCCCCTAGGTGGGGCTGCTGCAACAGGTAAATATATTTCCGATAAGCTCGATGAAAAAGCAGAAATTGGACAATTTTCTCACTCCATGATGGGTGTGATCTCGAGAGCGAAAGGGAAATGAAATATAACAAAGCGCTGCTACGGAAAATTTACTCGCTGGCGCTCGCAGCGCTGTACAAGGGTACGTCTTGACGTACGTACCGAAAAGCGTACATTTAGTAAAAAGCTGTACACACAAAAGGTGCGTCATGACCGGAATCACAGCTACTGAGGCGCGTAGCAACCTATATCGGCTGATCGACGAGACCGCCGAGTCCCACCAACCCATCGTCATCATGGGTAAGCGGAACAAAGCCGTCCTGGTTTCCGAAGAAGACTGGTCTGCCATTCAGGAAACACTTTACCTGCTCTCCGTACCGGGTATGCGGGAGTCTATTCGTGAGGGAATGGATACCCCCGTGGATGAGTGCGATGAGGAGCTGGACTGGTGACATGGAAGTTGGTTTACACCAAGCAAGCTCAGAAAGATGCAAAGAAACTGGCCTCCAGCGGCCTCAAACCAAAAGCCCAGGAATTGTTGGCGCTGATTGCAGAGGACCCTTACCGCAAGCCGCCTCCGTTCGAGAAACTCATTGGGGATCTCTCGGGGGCCTATTCACGCCGCATCAATATTCAACATCGTCTGGTTTACCAAGTACTGGAAGAGGAACGGGTGGTGAAAGTTCTGAGGCTCTGGAGCCACTACGAATAATGCATAACTAACAACAGCGCATCAGTGTGTCTACCGCTGCGCCCTTTTCGACGGCAGCTCAGTTCCCCATGCCATCCGTATTGCGCTAGCGTCGGTAGATATTCAGCAGCTCGAAAAGGCGCTATGTACTGTTGGAAAGGTCGTTGAAAACCATGCCTACGTTTTACATCCGCCGTTGATTAACCACGTACGCGGCCAACCACGAATCCACACTTTGACTAGACGGCCCCAACCCATGACCCGCAAAACCCTAAGCCTCAAAACCAAAAGGCCACCAGAGCCCAAACCCACCAACGACGTCGAAGACCCAACCACCACCGACCCCATAACACGCTTCCTAAACGGCACCGCCATTCATCCTTCCCCACGCCTGTATTTAGCGCCTAGCGATCAACCGCGCACCGTGCGGGCGATGGATTTGATCACGCCCATTGGCATGGGGCAGCGGGGCTTGATTGTGGCACCGCCCGGTTCTGGCAAAACGACGCTGTTAAAGCATATCTGCCAAGCCGTGGCAGAGGCTTACCCGGATATAAAGCTGTATGCCTTGCTGATTGATGAGCGTCCGGAAGAAGTGACCGACTTTAAGCGCAGCGTGTCGGCTGAAGTGCATGCTTCGTCGTCCGATGAAAGCTACGCGAACCATGTGCGGATGGCCGATCAATTGCTAGATAAAGCGCGACAGCAGGCAGGCGAGGGGCACGATGTGATGATCGTGATCGATTCACTCACCAGGCTTTCGCGGGTTCATAATGCGGAGCAGCGGGGCAATGGGCGCACGATGTCGGGTGGGTTGGATGCCCGGGCGATGGAAATCCCTCGCAAGCTGTTTGGCGCGGCACGAAAGATTGAAAACGGCGGCTCGCTCACCATTCTGGCCACCGTGCTGGTGGATACGGGAAGCCGTATGGATCAGGTGATTTTTGAGGAGTTCAAAGGCACAGGCAATATGGAACTGGTGCTATCACGGGACGTGGCGAATCAACGAATTTTCCCGTCGATTGATATTGCCAAAAGCAGTACCCGCCGAGAAGAGCTGTTGATCGATGCGAAAGATATTGAAAAAGTAAGGACACTGCGCAGAGCGTTAACACCGCTTAAGCCCATAGAAGGCGCGCAGAAGCTGCTGGCGCTGTTGGAGAAATACCCCACGAATGCCGAGCTGTTGGATGCTTTTTCGCCCACTGAGTAGAGGTGAAGCTCACCCTTGTATTCTTAAAGGTGAGCTTCTTGGTGAACGCTTAACGGCTACTTTTTTTAACGTGGTTCAGGTTAGACGCGGGCACGGCTTTTTTGACCGGGAAGCCTTCCACTTCTTTGCGCTCAATCGTGTTTTTCAAGCGCCTTTCAATCGCACACAGGTTTTTAAAGTCGCTGATATCGACCAGCGAGATGGCTTCACCGGAGGCACCCGCTCGGCCGGTGCGGCCAATGCGGTGGATGTACTCTTCTGGCTGGAAGGGTAAATCGTAATTCACCACGCGGCTGAGTTCGCCAATATCCAACCCCCGAGCGGCGACGCCTGTGGCCACCAGGTACTTCAGTTCACCCGATTTGAACTGATCCAACACCTTTTCGCGCATGGCCTGGCTTCTGCCGCCATGGATGGAATCCGCTTGGATGCCGCGTTTTTCCAGCTGAGCCACCAGCTTGGCCGCGCTGTGTTTTTTCTCGACAAAAATCAGCGCCTGATCCCACGCTTGCTCGGTGATTAGGTGGCTTAACAGGGCGGACTTGGTGTCTTTATCGACCGTGATCAGCCACTGTTTGATGGTGGCGGCGGCGCGGACGTTAGGCGTAATGGAGATGTCCGCCGCCATATCGGTCATTTTGCTGTCTGAAAACGCGTGGGCGATGGCGCGCACGTCGTTGGTCATGGTGGCCGTGAACAGTAGATTCTGTCGGTTCTCCGGCAGGCGCACGATGATTTTGTGGATATCATCGACAAAGCCCATATCGACCATTCTGTCTGCTTCGTCCAGCACCATGACTTGCAGTTCATCAAAGTGGAGCGCGCGCTGATGCGCCAAATCCAGCAGCCTGCCCGGTGTGGCGACCAGAATATCCACCCCTTCGATTAAGCGCTCTTTTTGCGGCGCGGTATCTACACCGCCATACGCGGCCATTGAGGTGAGCGGGGTATGCTTGGCGTATTGCGCCACGCTGGCTTCCACCTGAACCGCCAGTTCGCGGGTGGGCACAAGGATCAGCGCACGGATGCGTTTACCGCGCAGCGGTTCTGCTGCTTTGCTGAACTGTTCCAGCAGCGGCAGCACAAAGGCAGCGGTTTTGCCCGTGCCGGTTTGTGCGGTGGCGATTAAATCTTTGCCCGACAGAATGGCAGGAATCGCTTGTTCTTGGATGGGCGTTGGCGTTTTGTAACCGAGTTCGGTAATCGCCTGAACGAGAGGGCTGGATAAGCCTAGTTTTGAAAAGGGCATGAGAAGCTCTGACAGAGTGTCGTAAGGGGTGTCGAAAATAAAAAGTGGTGCAGCATAGCGTAAAATCAACCGTTCGTTGCTCGAATACGCGTTTATTTCCATCCAACCTTTCCCCCGTACCCCCATCCCCACAAGGTATAATCCCCCCATTCACCCAGAAGCTCACGCGTGCTGGGTTTGTTATGAGTCTGTTTTGCGTCATCTGTTACTGAGCAATAGGGGTAGTGGTCCATGATTAACACCAAAATTTACAAGGCAGTGTACGAACTCGCCGAAAAGCTGATGAAGGCCGCTGCCAAAGATGATCGCGCCACCTTTGAAGCGCTGTATGCCGAGCTGCAGGCGATCTGCACCGAGCACGAGAACACCGAGAAAGACCACCCAGAGCAGTGGGAAACCCTGGCTGACTTCACCGAAGAGCTAGAAGACGCGCTGCCCATCTACCAAAAAGCGCTGGATAAAGCGGTGGCCAAGCAGTCGAACGACCACATTGCCTCGATTGGTTTTTCCATGGCGGCGCTGCAAGTGGAGCTGGGCGACACCCAGGCGGCGATTGAGCGCTTGCAGCAGGCCCAGGCCAGTGCCCACACTATTGAAGATAACGAACTCAAAGCAGAAATTGATGAGCTGCTGGCAACATTAACTACCGGTTAGGAACCTGATTTTGACCAATAACGATATTTTTCGCCGTATCCGCTACACCTTTGATTTAAAAGACAACACCATCGTGGATATTTTCGCGCTGGCAGAAGTGCCCGTTACCCAGCCGCAGGTCACCGCGTGGCTGAAGAAAGACGAAGACGACGCCTTCGTCACGATGAAGAACCGCGAGCTGGCTGCGTTCTTGAACGGTTTTATCAGCTTTAAGCGCGGCAAGCGTGAAGGCCCGCAGCCTGCGCCAGAATCGCAGCTGAACAACAACATGGTGTTCCAGAAGCTGCGTATTGCGCTGAACATGAAGGCCGACGATGTGCTGGAAGTGTTTGAGCAGGTGGGGCTGCCGTTAAGCCATCATGAGCTCAGCGCGTTTTTCCGCAAGCCGAGCCATAAGAACTACCGTGAGTGTAAAGACCAAATGCTGCGCAATTTCCTGATGGGCATTCAGCTTCAGCTGCGCCCGAACGATAAAGGCTAAGCAAGGCCCTCGCGCTTCACACACACGAAGATCGCATTGCCTGAGACGTTATCCCAGGGCGTGATGGTCTGGTAATCATGCTCAAACACGTGCACCTCGAAGGTCGGCTCCAGCAGGGCGATAAGTTCGCTAAAGCTGACCGCCACCATGGGGTGCTCGTCGTTCCACACCTGCGTTGCGCCTGCCTCTGTTTTCTCAATGCTCAGCCGTAACGACTGGCGCGCGCCTTGCCCGCTGTAGTGCCACCCTGAGCGAAAGGTGAACGCGGCGTCTGCCTGTTTAGCCGTGTGCTTAACGAACAGATCGTTATTAATGCACTGCTTATCCACCCCGTTAAAGCAGAGCACGCCGCCCTCGTTTAAGGCGCGGTGGGCGCTGGCAATGCAGGCGCCTAGCTTCTCTAGTCCATCGCTGTAGTGGATGGAGTAAAGAAAGCAGGTGATGAGATCCAGAGGTTCGTCGACCTCAAAGCTGCTCATATCCTGCAGTGAGAAGTGCGCCTCTGGGCAGCGTTGGGCAGCGATATCCAGCATCGGCTGGTTAATATCCAACCCGCTGCTGGTGTAGCCAGCATCCAGAAAATGACGCACGTGAGGGCCGGTGCCGCAGGCTAAGTCCAGATGGCGTTTGCCTTCGTTACCAAAAATTTGGTGCAGACGATGAATGGCGTTGCTTTGGGCCTGGTAGTCGATGTCGACGCACATCAAATCGTAGTAGCCAGAAAGGTCGGTGTAGAGTGCGTTGACGGACATAGTGGCCTAATGGTGAGGGCTGAAATAAATTGGGTGGCGCATAGTAAACGAGCGGTTGGGGTTTGAGAAGCGAGGGCAGGGGAGCCACGTATGCAAATACGCGTTGAGACATTGGAAGAGCAGGACGTGATTACGCTTTTGGAAGAGCACATGGCCGATATGCACGCCACATCGCCACCTGAAAGTATTCATGCGCTTGATGTGACGGCGCTCAAAGCGCCAGAGATTACGTTCTACTGTGCTCGGCGGGACGGCGTGCTGTTAGGTTGTGCGGCGTTAAAAGCGCTGGGCAACGGCCAAGCGGAGCTGAAATCCATGCGCACCACGAAAGCCTCACGCCAGCAGGGCGTCGCCGCTAAGCTATTGGCGCATTTGTTGGAGGAGGCGCGCTCGCGGGGCTATCACACGGTGAGCTTGGAGACCGGGTCAATGGCTTTTTTTGAGCCTGCACGGCGGCTATACGCCAAGTTTGGGTTTGAGTACTGCGGGCCGTTTGGTAGTTATCAACTAGATCCGAATAGCTGTTTTATGATGCGGCGGCTGACTGAGTGAATTTGCACTCTTTCACAGTACGGCGAGCGCTTTAGGGCTAATGTCATTAAAGAAAGTGTGCGAAGACCCGATAACTACTTAAGTCGCACGAATTTTTTTAATTACCACACGAGGCTGCTATGCCAAAACCCCTTGCCCTATTTCTCTCCGCTATGCTTCTGGCGTTGGCCTCCCACGCGCAGGCGTCAACCACTGAGGCAGCTGAAGCGGCTGCACTGGCGTGGTTGGCAGCGATTGATCAAGGTGAGTATGAACAGGCGTGGGAGAAGTCGTCGCCGCTGCTGAAAACACCGCTTTCCCCCACCATGTTGCAGCGGGTGGTAACGCTGGCCCGCAATGATTTAGGCAACGTCGAGTCGCGGCGGCGTATCCGTATGTCGCAGTACACCTCGATGCCGGGTGCTCCCCGTAACGACTACAAAGAGTTCACCTTTCAAACTCAGTTCACGAATAACCAGCGCGTGGTTGAAGTAGTAACGCCACATCTGGAAGAGGGCACGTGGAGGGTGAGTGGGTATTACGTGCAGTAACCCGCGTCGCTATATGCGCAGTGCATTCAGCACCATGGAAAAGGCCGTAGTGGGCTGGCGTCTGCTGGGATAATAAAGATAGTAACCGGCGAAGGGCTCACACCACTCTCCGAGTACGCGTTCTAAACGGCCCTCTTGAAGATGAGGAGAAAATTCGTCTTCAGGTAAGAAGGCAATACCTAGCCCTTTTACGGCAGCATCCACGATGGCCGTTGATGTGTTTAGCACCAGCTGCCCCTCTACGCGCACGTTCAGCTCTTGCCCCTGGTGCTCGAATTCCCACACGTAAAGCCCTCCGCTAGAGGGAAAACGCTGATTAATACAGTTATGGTGGATGAGGTCGTGGGGGCTTTGGGGGCGTGAGTTGCGTTTAAAATAGGCCGGCGAGGCTACCGCTGCCATACGAAGCTCAGTGCTGATCGGTACGGCAATCATATCTTTATCTATGGTGTCGCCTAGGCGCACTCCCGCGTCAAAGCGATCGGCTACTATGTCGCGAAACCCATAGTTCACGTCAAACTCCATGTGAATATCAGGGTACTGCCGCAACAGCGGTGTCAGTTTTGGAAGTAACACGTTTCTTAACACGTGATCTCCGCAAGTAATCCGTACTGTTCCCACGGGTTTATCACGAAACTCTGTGAGCAAGCTTAATTCAGCTTCGATGTCATCGAAATGCTGCCCCACGCTTGCCAGTAACCGTTCTCCCGCTTGCGTTGGCGTGACACTGCGCGTGGTACGGGCTAAAAGGCGAATATCGAGCTGATTTTCTAGGTTACGAATCGTTTGGCTAAGCGCGGATTGAGTGACGCCGAGACGCGTGGCAGCGCGGGTGAAGCTGCCTTCTCGTGCAACCATCACAAATGCTTGTAAGTCATTGAAGTTGCGCTTTGCCATTTTTATGCCCCGCTTATTGATTAGCTGTTCTTATATCTTCAATAAGAATTGATTAGCTAGTCAACCCCTTATCGTCCTGTGAAAATCCAAACCTTAGCCAATGAAGTGGCTTTGTAGGCGTTTATGCGCAAAACCACACGCTGATGGAGGCGGATGTGCAACAGGACCTATTAGCCAGTGACGCCGAACGCTTGGCAACCACCATCAGCAGGGTGAACGAGGGCAGCAGCCCTGCTTATTGGAGCGGTGTATTCGCGATGACGCTGTGTGTGTTTTCGCTTATCGCTTCAGAATTCATGCCTGTTAGCTTGCTCACACCTATTGCTGACAACTTGCGCATCACTGAGGGATTAGCGGGGCAGGGTATTGCTATCTCAGGGGCGTTTGCTGTTTTCACCAGCCTATTTATTTCCGTGTTAGCGGGAAGCTTGAATCGCAAAACGTTGTTATTAGGTTTAACCGCCACGATGGGTGTATCGGGCGCCATGGTGGCGATGGCCCCTAACTACTTCACTTACATGGTGGGTCGCGCGCTGATTGGTGTGGTGGTGGGTGGCTTTTGGTCTATGTCCGCTGCCATTGCCATGCGATTAGTCCCTTTACACCGGGTACCCCGCGCCTTAGCCATTTTTAATGGCGGTAATGCGTTAGCGATGGTGGTCGCTGCGCCACTGGGGGCGTATTTAGGGGCATTGGTGGGTTGGCGCGGTGCTTTCTTCTGTTTGGTTCCTATCGCCGTTATTACCTTTATTTGGCAATGGATAAGCTTGCCTTCTATGCCTGTGGAAAAGCGTTCTGGTGGGATGGGCAGCGCATTAAACGTCTTTAAGTTACTAAAAAAGCGTGCCGTGCTGATGGGCATGCTTGCTGTCGGCTGCTTTTTTATGGGGCAGTTTACGCTGTTTACTTATGTTCGGCCGTTTTTAGAAGTTGTTGCACAGGTGGGCATTTCGGCACTTCCTTTTGCTCTTTTGGTGATTGGGATAGCTGGCGTTGTTGGTACTGTTTTTATTAACGCCGTTCTTAAAAGAGGCTTTTATCAAACGCTGATGGGTATACCTGTGGTGATGTCGGTAATTGCGATATGCCTCATCCTCTTTGGAGAACAAGCAGCCGTTGCCATGGCTTTACTGGGCGCTTGGGGATTAGTGGCTACCGCCGCCCCCGTTGGCTGGTGGGCATGGGTACCTAAAACATTCCCAGAAAATGCGGAAGCGGGTGGTGGCTTAATGGTGGCTGTCATTCAGCTGTCGATTGCGCTTGGCTCCACGGTGGGTGGCTTGCTGTTAGATGCTCGTGGTTTTCAAAGTGTCTTCTTGGGAAGTGCGGCACTGTTATTAATATCCGCGTTATTCACGTGGCGTACAGCTCGTGAAACGGCTGCGGACGTTCATTAGCCCGTTGGATAAGCAAGAGGTCGTTATGAGCGTATTTAAACGATGTGGATGGCTGCTTGTGCTGATGTGTTTCATCAGTGCGAGCCATGCGGAAGAATTTTCTTCTGAAAGTGTCGCTGAAAGGAACTCTGAGCGCGCTAGGGCCCACTCGGTAGATTTATCTCTAAATACATCGCTACGTATAAAGGAGCCCTATATGCGAATGAACATTAATGGCCGTCACTTTGATATCCAGCTAAACGATACCCCCACTAACCGCGCTTTGATGGAACAGCTGCCGTTAACGCTGGATATGTCTGATTTACACCGTAATGAAAAATATGCCCAGTTGCCAAAGCCTCTGCCAACGGATTCAGTTCGCCCGGGCGTGATTAATAACGGCGATGTAATGCTGTATGGCACCGATACGCTGGTCGTTTTCTATTCAACATTTAACTCCTCCTATTCTTATACCCCTCTGGGAAAAATCGTGGATACCTCGGGCCTTACTGACGCTCTAGGAGAGGGGCGTGTGTCGATCACTTTTTCCATGCAACAGCCGCATCACTGACGTAGCTGCCACTCACGCTAAGGTAGCTCCAAGTACTTCACTAAGAGGTTGTCACTATGAATGAGCATGAACCTGCAAGCACCGCACGGATTGAAATCGACCGTCGTCAGTTCCTTCAGTATCTGGGGGCTGGTGTGGCTCCACTGGGTATGGCGTCCAGTCTTTATTCACCCTTTGTAGGAGCGCAAGATATGTCTAATGGGGCCAACAATTTCTACACCAGCGATCTGGTAACGATGCAGAAAGTGGCGTTTCCTAGCCTTTACCGTCTCAATGTGGCGGGTAATTTATTCTTGCCTATCCATGCTGATGCGTCTTCCAGGCTGCCTGCCATCGTGGTGGGGCACCCAATGGGCGCAGTAAAAGAGCAAAGTGCTAACTTATACGCGACCAAAATGGCTGAGCAGGGCTTTGCAACACTCGCCATCGACCTTCCGTTTTGGGGGGAAAGTGAAGGGCAGGCACGCCAAATTGTGTCGCCGGATGTATACGCAGAAGCATTTAGCGCTGCCGTTGATTATCTCGGCACACACGCTGCTGTTGATCGTGAGCGAATTGGAGCGATTGGGGTGTGTGGCAGCGGTAGTTTCGTGATTAGCGCAGCGAAGATTGACCCTCGTATGAAAGCCATTGCCACCGTGAGTATGTATGACATGGGGGCTGCTAACCGGCATGCTTTGAATCAGTCACAAAGCCTCGCGCAGCGCAAAGAGCTGATTGCAGCGGCAGCGCAACAGCGTTGGGCTGAATTTGAAGGCAGTGCAACTGAGTATACTAGCGGAACCGTGCATGAACTCACTGCCGATACCCATCCCATTCAGCGTGAGTTTTATGATTTTTACCGCACTCCTCGCGGTGAGTACACTCCTGCCAGTAGTACCCCGCAGCTGACCACACACCCCACGCTGACCAGTAACGTTAAATTTATGAACTTCTATCCTTTTAACGATATTGAGACTATCTCACCCCGTCCCATGCTGTTCATTAGTGGTGATCAGGCACATTCACGAGAATTTAGTGAAGATGCTTATCAACGTGCCATGGCGCCGAAAGAGTTAGTATGGGTTGAAGGTGCGGGTCATGTTGACCTGTACGATAGGGTCGACTTGATTCCCTTTGATAAACTCACCTCCTTCTTTACGGAACACCTGTCGTAAAACTTTATTTTCATGGTGCAGTGACGCCAATCACTAAGCGCTTATCCTGGGATGATGCCAGGAGGGCGCTTTCTTTTTGCTCAGGAACGACATGACAATTAAACGATTATTGCTGATGGTATTAGCGGTGGGCGTGTTACTGGTAGCGAGTGGCGCAGCGTATTTGCAGCATCCGGTCTTTGGTCAACAACCCGAGGGGGAGCGATTTGCCACCATTCAGGCGTCGCCGAACTATCGTGATCGCGAATTCCATAACCTCATCGAAACGCCCATGTTGACCACCGACCAGTCACGCTTTTCCATGATGTTGGAAAATATTCTGAACGGTTCAGAAAGCACTCATCCCGGTGCAGCTCTGCCTACTGAGAAAGTTGATTTACACGCGTTGGATAGCAGAGAAGACCAAGTGATTTGGCTGGGGCACTCTTCGTATTTTGTGCAGCTGGCAGGCCAACGTATCCTGATTGACCCCGTATTTAGCGCCAATGCCTCACTTGTACCAAGGACTAACGTAGCGTTTGAAGGCACTCATCTCTACACCGCTGAGGAGTTGCCGCCCATCGATATATTACTGATTACCCATGACCATTATGATCATCTTGATTACCCCAGCATGCTGGCGCTCGAACCCAACGTTCAGCAAGTGATCACTGGATTGGGCATCGGGGCACACCTTGAGCGGTGGGGGTATGACATGAGCCGGGTGATCGAAGCGGATTGGTACGAGCGTATCGAGATACTGCCGGAGTTAGATATCGTAGTGACTCCTGCGCGCCACTATTCAGGACGGACGTTCAAACGCAATCAAACATTGTGGGTAGGCTTTGCGCTGTTATCGTCAGAGACTCGGCTATTTTTCAGTGGCGATACGGGCTATGGCCCGCACTTTTCAGAATTGGGGCAGGCTTACGGCCCGTTTGACTGGGTGACACTGGATGCTGGGCAGTATGACCTGCGGTGGGCAAATATCCATATGAACCCCGAACAGGCGGTACAGGCCGCTAATGACTTGCAAGCTCGGGCGATGACGCCTAAACACGTTGGGCGATTTTCTCTCTCTCCACATGCTTGGGATGACCCCTTTGTGCGCCTTGCGGATGCCAGCCAAGGGCAGGAGTATGCACTTTGGACACCTACCATTGGCCAGCCTATGTACCTTGATCAGCGCGAACAGTCATTTTCTCGTTGGTGGGAAGAAGTACGCTAACACCCCATAGTGCCTTGTTTTGGGGAGGTGATTTGCGGTGCCGCGGTATTAAACAACAATTAAACAACTAGCCCCGCCAGCGCCTGCATCCCCAGCACTAACAGCAGCACCACGCTACCTAGTGCCAGGCTGGTTTTTAGCGCATGACGTTTCCACATGCTTTCCACTCGGTGACCAAAGCGGTGAACCAGCCAAGCAAGGCCAAAGTAGCGCAGCCCACGGGCAATCAATGCGGCCAATACGAAGAGCACAATAGGGTAGCCGGAAAGCCCCGCGGTAATCATCGCCACCTGAAACGGAATCGGCAAAATACCAATCGCTAAAATGGCGGCGAAGCCGTATTGGTCAAAGAAGCCTTGGAAAGCTTGGTAGCTCTGTTCCATCCCCATAAATTCGATAAACCAAGTACCCACAGATTGGTACAGCACCATGCCCACGCCATAGCCAACGATGGATGCCACTAAGCAGCCCAGCGTGGTGGCGGTGGCAATCGCCCAGATCCGCTGCCGGTTCACCGCCATGAGCGGAATCAATACCAGCTCAATGGGAATCGGGAGAATAATGGTTTCAAGAAAAGAGAGGATGGCGAGCAGCCACAGCATGTTTTTTGAGCCGTTTATACGCTCAAACCACTGTTTGGTTCGCTTTGATGTAAAGGCCATGAGTCGAGACCGCTATACGGAAGGGTTAATGCGCCGGTAGGCAGCAGTGAGAAGGCTATAAATACCAAACGCGAATAACCCGATGGCCACAAACGCCAGCAGCCACTGTCCGAACGCTTGGTTTCTCAAGGCGTTCAAAGCTTCTGCTGTGCCGCCTGCTTGGCTAGGGTTGTACTGGTACGCGGCTATGATAAAGAAGCTGCCCACAATCGCAAAGACTAAGCCACGCACTGCCAGGCCAAAGCGACATACGGGGTAAGCCCAGCGCTGCACCTTGGGAGGCATGGAGAAGTGGCGGTCAAATTTTGCTTTCCAGCCTTTAATGGCATGAGCGATACCTGCACCTATCAGCACAGCCCCTACCGCCGCGACCAGCCAGCGCCCTAACGGTTGTTGCATTAACCAACTCGCCGCATCTTGAGAGCCGTTGCCAGAACCACTTGAACTGCCTAAATGCACAACCAAATTAGCTGCAAAAAAGGCCAGGAGCGTGTGAGTCACGGCGCTGACCAGTAGGCCCCCACGAATCGCTAATCCTTTTATGCCGCTGCCGTGGTGGTCGGTGTCTTGAAGCGCTTGTAGGGTACGCCACATGGCATAGCCCACTAACCCAAGGGCAATAATGCTCAGCAGACTTTTGCCGAAAGGGGCGGTTAATACGCTTTCAAGCGCCCCGCGGCTGCCTTCGGTTTGGCCGCCTTGGCCAAAAGCCGCCAGCGCCGCTAGGCCGCCTACCAGTAAATACACCACGCCTCGCGAGGCGTAGCCTAAGCGTGCGAATAGTTTCACCGCGTCCCGGTGTTTTGGGGTATGACTGGCCATGGTGTCCTCCTGACATAAATGGCAGTGCCGATCCTTTCGGCGGCCCATACTGTGCGTGTGACGGGGTATTGTCCAGCGTAGACTATGTAGCGTGCTTGGTTGTGAGCGGGCGCTGTTTTGGTATAGAACGCCGTTTAATAGTGCCATTTTGGTGCTGGTTGGCTGTTAATTATGCTTCTTTCACATTTTATGGATCTTCTTAGATGAGTGATCACCATATCGTTTTCATTCCAGCAGACCCCCACTACCTGCCCACTGAGCAGCAGGTATCCAGTGCGAAAGCGGCGTTATGGCAGTGGATGCCGGAGGCAGAGGCGATTGAGGCGGCGGTAACTGAGTACGTGCAGTTTCATGACTGCGGCAGTAATTTTGAGTACGTGCGCTGCCACGTGTGTGGGCAGGAGCTGACGATTCCTCAATGGCATCATCTGATGGAGCAGGATTACGACCTGGAACGCGGGTTCGGGCTAACGCCACAAACGCTGCCGTGCTGTGGAAATGTCGCCAGCGTGAACCAGCTCGACTACTCCTTTATGCAAGGCTTCTCGCGTTTTTCGCTCACGGCGATTAACCCAAGAACGGGAGCGGTGAGCGCCCAGCAAACGGAGCTGTTACAGCGGGAGTTGGGTCATCCCCTGTTGGTGATTTATTGCCATGTGTAGGGTGTGAGAACAGTGCGCAAGAAGGCACGAAAGAAGGAGCGAAAGAACAGTGCGCAAGATTCGGGTGGGGTTTGGCGCTTTAGCTGGGTAAGCTTGAATGAGCATGCACGCGATCCCGTCACTTTCCCTGTGAGATAGAAGCAATGAACGACTACGCCCGCATCGAAAAAGCCATGGCCTTTATGGTGGCGAATGCTGCCCAGCAGCCCAGTTTAGACACGGTCGCGGCGCAGGTGCACTTAAGTGCGTTCCATTTTCAGCGGCTGTTTTGTCGCTACGCAGGCGTTAGCCCAAAGCGCTTTTTACAGGCGTTGACGCTGGCGAGGGGTAAGCAGTTGATTGCCTCTGCCCAGAGCCTTACCGATACCGCCCAAGCGCTGGGGCTCAGCGGCGGCTCGCGGCTTTACGATCATTTTGTCACGCTGGAAGCGGTGACACCTGGGGAGTTCAAGCGCCAAGGGGAGGGCGTGGAGATTGCTTATGGCATTCACCCCACGCCGTTTGGCGAGGTGCTGGTGGCCACCACGCCGAGGGGCATTTGCCGGATGGGCTTTCTGGCAGCTACACCTGAGGCGGATATTCTCGCTCTGCTGGCCGCCGAGTGGCCGCGCAGCACGTTGCGCCACCAGCCAGACGCCACCCGTTATGCGGTTGAAGCACTGTTCGAGCCAAAGAACAACGCTGCACCTGGGGCGCTCTCGTTGCATGTGCGTGGCACTAATTTTCAGCTGAACGTGTGGCGCGCGCTGCTGCTGATTCCTGATGGCCAGCTAGCTAGCTACTCGCATATTGCCCAGCTACTGGGGGCACCGAAATCGTCACGGGCGGTGGGGAACGCGGTAGGCGCAAATCCGGTGGCGCTGTGGATTCCTTGCCACCGGGTGATTCAGCAAAGCGGTGCGCTAGGCGGCTACCGCTGGGGGTTAGAGGTGAAACGCCAAGTGCAGGCCTGGGAAGCCGCTCAGCACCTTGAATCGCAAGAGAGCGCTCGGAGCTAGTGCCCAAGCCTAGTGACCAAACACAGACCAGCCGGTGCGTTGCACGAACATCTCCAGCGCCCGCGCCCCTAGCAGGCTGTTGCCATAGCGATCTAACCCAGGCGACCACACCGCCAGCGAACCACGCCCTGGCGCGATGGCTAAAATGCCGCCGCCCACGCCGCTTTTGCCCGGTAGACCCACGCGAAAGGCGAACTCCCCCGAGGCGTCGTAGTGGCCGCACATCATCATCAGCGAGTTGATACGCCGCGCTCGCTGAGGCGACACCACCCGCAGGTTGCTAGGACGGTTGACCCCATCGGAAGCTAAAAACAGCCCGGCGTGGGCAAGCTGGTCGCTGCTCATGGCGATGGCGCACTGGTGGAAGTAGGTGCCCAGCACTTTATCAACATCGTGTCGCAGCCGCCCGAAGGCCTTCATAAAGTGGGCCAGCGAGGCGTTGCGGTGTTTGTGCTCCATTTCCGATGCGGCAACTTGATGATCAAAACAGATGCTGTTGTCGTCGGCGATGTAGCGCACAAAGCTCAAAATTTCCGCCAGGGTCTCTTTGGGCTCGTGGCCCATCATAATGGCATCCACCACCGCAATGGCCCCGGCATTGATGAACGGGTTACGCGGTTTGCCGCCCTCATGCTCTAGCTGAACGATGGAGTTGAACGGGTCGCCAGAAGGCTCGCGGCCTACTTTCGACCACAGTCCATCGCCCCATTTGCCCAGCGCAATAGTCAAAGTAAATACCTTGGAAATACTCTGAATCGAGAAGGGTGTGGTCGCGCAGCCCGCCGAGAAACGATCGCCCTCTACCGTGGCCAGGCTGATGGCGAATTGGCTGGGGTCCACGTGGGCAAGCTGGGGGATGTAATCAGCCACTTTGCCGCGCTCGGATTCCTGCGCTAGCTCGGCGACTATCTCGTTCAGTATCTCTTGCATATCAGGCATATTCGTTTGGTGGCGGGAGCCGCTACCCTAGCGGAAAATGCTCAGACTGTCTGCTGGCATATTGGGGAGAAACTCACGGTCTGTGAGATTAGCGCCATGCGACTTGCGAGGGGGCTTTCCTCAGTATTTAATGCCGTTGCCTTTCCTAGTTTTTTAACTGGGTTTTATAACTGAATTTCTAGATCAGTTTTCCAACGCCATTAGTGCAAGCGAGCCACTCTATGCAACGCCATACCGATACGCAGGGCCGCCGCAATGTTTGAACGGCGCCCTCTCTTCCTAGCGGTAGGGATAGCGCTGGGCACTCTGTCATTATCAGGATGTGGTTCCAGCGGCGGTGGTGGGGGTGATAGCAGCCAGGGCGTGCATACTCCTAGCGGCTCTTCCCCAGGTGTGGGGGCCAGCCAAACCCCCACACCGCTTGAGCCGGGTTTGGTGAGAGTGGCGGTGGCCGATAGCGCGTTCGATGTTGCCACTATCACCAATAGCGAACGGGTGATTGACCGCTTGGACGTGTACACCGGCTCCGCCGACGTTAGCGGCGT
Source organism: Vreelandella lutescens (assembly GCF_014640815.1). Taxonomy (GTDB): domain Bacteria; phylum Pseudomonadota; class Gammaproteobacteria; order Pseudomonadales; family Halomonadaceae; genus Vreelandella; species Vreelandella lutescens. The sequence continues at coordinate 55,228 of NZ_BMHM01000006.1, forward strand.
GGATGAGTGGCACGGCAATGCCGTCACTTCTACCATCACGGGCGGCACGTTGGGCAATGCCCGCCTGGATCTCTTAAAAATAGAAGATAGCCAGGGGGCGACGTTAAATAACGCTCTGGATTATGCCATTGGTGAAGCCGCTAACCGCGGGGCGCGGGTTATCAACGCCAGCTTCTCCCGCCGTTTGGAAGCCAGTGATCCTCGGCTCGCGTTCAATGGCGTATCTTCGGGCACCTCGTATCAGCGCGTCGTCGACGCTAACGGCGGCAAGGGTGCAATTTACGTGGTGAGTGCTGGCAATACGGGCAGCGCTATCGATACGCAAGGCAAGCCGATCTACACCAGCCAGCCTGGGCTTTACGAGATGATGCTGATTGCCGTCGGCACGACGGCCAATGGTGATATTCACCCGTTGAGCAGCTACCCCGGAGACGATGCTCAGCTGCAGGCGCGCTCGATCGGCACCGAATTCGCGAACCGCGGCGTGGGTGCGCGGGGCACCTCGATTTCCGCCGCACGCATTTCCGAGTATGCGGCGGGTATCGTCGGCCAATGGCCTCATTTAACGGCTCAGCAGGCAAGCCAGCGGCTGTTAGATACGGCAAGCCAGGAGAGTGCTCTGTTTCAGCAGAATAACTGCGGCGCGAGCGGCACGTTGAACTGCGGCGCGTTCTACTTGGGCCAAGGCATTGCTGATATTGACGCAGCCCTGGCCCCGGAAGGCGATCTGGTCGTTAGCCAAAGCCAGCGTGTGGCCGATGGCGGTGCGCTAGCCGATGTCTCTTACCTGCAGCTTTCCGATGCCTATGGCGATGCGGTCGCAGCGTCCGGAGTGTTAGAGAACGTGGTGGCGTTTGACGCGCTGGGCCGAGATTACGCCATTGATTTAGGGCGCAATACGCAGCCCCGCTCCGCGCGGGCCACGCAGCTTCGCGATCAGATGCAGCAGATGGCAAGCGCCTCCCCATCGCACGCCACCACCCAGACGGCGGTCGAGGGCAACTATCGTTTCTCCACCAGCAGCACGGCCTACGGTGAGCTGTTGGCCAGCCGTTTCGACGGCACCTTTGGCAATGCGCAGCTCAGCGCCTTTCGCTTTTCGGGCGACCAGCCCAGCCCCATGGGCAGCTACGCCGAATTAGGCGTGATGCCGATGATCTCGTTTCAAGCAGGGTCAGCGTTGACCAATGCCTTCGAGCGCGTTGATGGCGTAGAAACCCGCTATGCGCTGGGTGAGAGGCTCAGCATGACGGCCTCCCATTGGGCCGGTGATGTGGCCGACGATGCGGCCAGCGACTATCAAGCGCAGCGCTCAGACGTAGGTTTGGCATGGCAAATCGCCCCAGGGCTGAGTATCGACAGCTATGTCGGCCAGCTGACCGAGCAGCAGGGGCTATTGGGCGCTAACGGCAACGGCGCGCTAGGTTTGGGCGACGATAATCAGATGCGTTTTACGGGCGTTAGCTTGCAGGCCCAGATGGATGGCTTTCGCGGTTTTGCCGAATTTGAGCAGGGGCAGGGCAGCGCATCGGGTAGCGGCCTGCTGACCAGCGTGAACGGCATGCGCGCCCAGCAAATGGCGCTGGGGCTACAGTGGCAAGGGGAAGGCGAGCGCGCCGAGCGTTGGGCGCTCACCCTGCGCCAGCCGCTGCGCATAGACAGCGCCACGGCGAGCTTCGATGTGCCCGTAGGACGCCGCCTGGATGGCAGCGTGGTGCGTGAAACGCGAAGCGCGTCTCTAGAGCCGTCTGGTCGTCAGCTCGATATCGAATTGGGCTATGGGTTCGCGGCCAGTGAGCGCAGCCAGTGGCAGTTCAACCTGCTACATACCCGAGAGCCGGGCCACGATGCTGACGCACCTAGCGACTCAGCGGCCATGGTGAACTACACCTACGCTTGGTAATTGATTTGCGATGACCACACTGATGATTCAAGGCACCACCTCGGATGCGGGTAAAAGCACCGTGGTGGCGGGACTTTGCCGTGTTCTCAAGCGCCGGGGTATCTCGGTGGCCCCGTTTAAGCCGCAAAACATGGCGCTGAACAGTGCGGTGACCAGCGATGGCGGCGAGATTGGCCGCTCCACCGCGCTACAGGCCCAAGCGGCGGGCGTTATTCCCCATAGCGATATGAACCCGGTACTGCTAAAGCCAGAAACCGACCGGGGTGCCCAGGTGATTCTGCGCGGCAAGGTGTACGGCCACATGGACGCGCTGGACTACCACGCCTTCAAACGCACCGCCCACGAGAGCGTGATGGCGGCGTGGCAAGCCCTAGAGCAGCGGTTTGATGTGATTATTGCTGAAGGGGCGGGCAGCCCGGCGGAAATCAACCTGCGCAAAGGCGATATTGCCAACATGGGGTTTGCCGAGGCCGCTGACTGCCCGGTGCTGCTGGTAGGCGATATTGACCGTGGCGGCGTGTTTGCTCAGCTGGTCGGCACGCTTGCGCTACTGAGTGACAGTGAGCAGGCCCGAACCAAAGGCTTTATCATCAACCGTTTTCGGGGCGATATTGCGCTGTTAGAGCCAGGGCTAGAGTGGTTGGAAGCGCGCACCCAAAAGCCGGTGCTGGGCACGCTGCCGTATCTGCAAGGGCTGCTGCTGGATGCCGAAGATAGCATCGGCACCGTGCAGGCGGAAAAAGCGAGCCAAACGCTCAAGGTCATCGTGCCCGCACTGCCGCGCATCAGTAACCACACCGATTTCGACCCGCTGCGCCTGCATCCGCAGGTATCGCTTAGTTTTATCGGCCCCGATCAGCCTATTCCTCCCGCTGATGTGATCGTACTTCCCGGCAGTAAAAGCACCGCCAGCGACTTAGCCTGGTTAAAGCGCCAGGGCTGGGATGCGGCGATTACTCGCCACCTGCGCTACGGCGGCAAAGTGCTGGGTATCTGCGGCGGCTTTCAAATGCTGGGGGAGTGGGTGGATGACCCCGACGGGCTGGAAGGCGCGCCCGGAAAGACCGCCGGATTGGGGCTGTTACCGCTGACGACACGCATGGTAGTGGGCAAGCAGCTGCGCAACGTGAGCGGCATGTTGGTGGGGGAAGAAGCAAAGGTAAAGGCATACGAGATCCATAACGGCGTTAGCGAAGGCCCCGCCCTGAACAAGCCGCTATTCGATCTCGGCACCCACTTGGATGGGGCCATCAGCGAGGATGGCCAAGTGATGGGCACTTACCTACACGGCCTGTTTGACCACCCAGAAGCCTGCCAAGCGCTACTCACCAAGCTTGGCTTATCCAAGGCAGTCAACGTCGATTACAACGCCCACCGCGAACAAGCCTTGGAGCGCTTGGCCGATACGCTAGAAGCGCACCTGGATATCGACGCGATCCTGGCGCTCATTGCGTCTGCACGCGCTGCTAAACAGCCTCTTTGCCCCAGTGCTCTAACAGAAGATCAATAAACAGCTGCGCCGTGCTGGATAAGCTGTGCGAGTTGCTGCGTACCAATCCAATCGAGCGCTGAATGCGTGGCTCGGGTAAGTCGCGAGAGCAGAGCGTGTCGTGATCCGGACCGGGCATGGTCATGCGCGGCAAAATAGCCACGCCAAGGCCCGACTCCACCAGCCCCAACGAAGTAGAAAGGTGCTGCACCTCGTAAAAGCTGTTGAGGTGGATACCCTCTGCTGAAAGCGCGTTATCCAGCAGCGTGCGGTTGCCACTATCGCGGCTCACGGTGATGAGCCGCACATCCTCTAAATCGCTCCACTCAATCTGCTTTTTGCTGGCAAGCGGGTGGTCTGAGCGCAGTGCCAGCACAAATGGATCTCGCAGCAGCGGCGTAAAGCGCACCTCCGAGCTTTGCGCGCTGATCATGTTGATGCCGAAATCCGCCTCGCCATTAATGACTTTTTCTAGCCCCTCGTTAGCGCTGACATCCAAAATCCGGATGCGGATGCCCGGCCACGCCTCGCTAAACACGCGAATGACACTAGGCAAAAAGTAGAAGGCCGCCGTGGGCAGGCAGGCAATCGTCACCGTGCCTTTTTGGTGGGTAACGAGCTCGCGAATCCCTAAGATGGAAGACTCGTACTCCTCTAGCATGCGCCTGGCACGGGGCAGAAAATCGGCCCCAATCGGCGTTAGCCGAGTACGCCGTGTGGTTCGCTCAAGTAATTCAACTTCAAGGAGTTCTTCGAGTTTTTGGATGCGCCGAGTGAGCGCTGGCTGCGACAGATGCAGGCGCTGGGCCGCCTCATGAAAGGTGCCCAATTCAGCGACCAAAATGAAGGCCTGGAGGTCAAGAAATTCGAGTCTATGCAGCATAGGATTGTTGCGCTAAAAAGTTGGATTCATAACCAAAACACATTAATGCACAAAACGGATTTATAGCAATCCATATTTGCATTTGAGACATTAAACATTGGCTGACATTCTCCGTTCATACAGTCATCGCGAACTATGGCGGAGCGATATGAACAGCATTCCTTGTGTCATTATGCGGGGCGGCACCTCTCGAGGCCCCTTTATTCGCATGAAAGACCTGCCCAGTGATCAGGCCCAGCAGGCTGATATTCTGCTCAGCTTGATGGGCTCCGGGCATGCGCTACAGATCGATGGTATTGGGGGCGGCGACCCGCTCACCAGCAAAGTGGCCATTGTAGAGCGCTCGTCACACCCGGATGCCGACGTTGACTACCTGTTTGCTCAAGTGGACGTAGTGAACAAGCGCGTCGATTTCAATCCGAACTGCGGCAACATGCTCTCTGCCGTTGGGCCCTACGCTATCGAAACAGGGTTGGTGGAACCGCAGGACGGTACGACCGTGGTGAAGGTGCATAACCTGAACACCCAGCGGCTGATTGAGTGCCATGTACCCACGCCGGGTAAGCAGGTGCAGTACGAAGGCAGCGTTACTATTAGCGGCGTACCTGGCAGTGCGGCGGGTATCCAACTCAGCTTTTTAGACATCATGGGCAGTAAAACGGGCCAGCTGTTACCCACGGGAAACGCCTGTGATGAGATCGAAGGTGTCGAGGTGAGCTGTATTGATGCCGCCACCCCCATTATGCTGCTGCGCGCGGAGTCGGTGGGGCTAACTGGCCACGAAGCGCCTGCGGAGTTGGATAATAACGCGGCCTTGTTAACCCGCTTAGAAACCCTACGCCGTGAAGCAGGGCGACGGATGGGAATGGGCGATGTGAGCCAGAGCGTGCTGCCCAAGGTGGTACTGATTTCAGAGGCTGAAGCGGCATCGCACACGCTGAATGTGCGCTATTTTGTGCCCCATCGCTGCCATAAAGCGATTGCCGTGACAGGGGCAATGGCCGTGGCGGCGGCGATTAACGTGCCCGGCTCGGTGGCCAACCACATGGCCATAAGCACTCAGAAGCTTTCTGCCGGGCAGCTGTTATCACAGATTACATTAGAGCATCCTTCTGGTTCTATTGAGCTAACGGCCGAATATCGCCAGCAGAATGCTTTTGACCTAGCGCGCGTGTCGCTTATTCGAACCGCTCGCAAAATTATGAGCGGGCAAATTTTTTACGCGACCCCTTTAAAGGTAGCGGGTAACCACGCCATCGAAACCGTTGATTAAATAACGCTACCAAAATAACTAACCGACAATAATCAATAACAGGAGTATCGCCATGACCACCCTGAAGAACACTCCGTTTAAAACGTTCAAGAAAGCGCTACTGGTCGCTGCTTGTTCCACGCTAGGCGCTATCAGTGTGAATGCTCAAGCTGACGATGTGAGCGTGCCTGACACCATTCGCTGGACCATTCCCTTTGGTGTAGGCGGAGGAACCGACGTATGGGCGCGCTTCTTCACCACCTGGATGAGCGAGAATATTCAAGGCAACCCGACGCTGGTCATCGATAACGTGCCCGGCGGCGGCTCTATCAATGGCAGTAACCTGTTCGCTATGCGAGCGGACTCGGATGGCAGCCAGTGGATAGGTACCTCTGCCTCCACTCAGTACCCTGCCATGCTGCAAGACCGCCGGGTTCGCTATAGCTATGAAGATTGGACACCGATTCTAGCGACGCCCACCGGCGGCGTGGTGTACGCCCAGCCTGGCCTGGGCAATAGCGCAGAGGAGGTGCTGAATGCGGTAACCAACCAGCGCGTTAAGTTTGCCGTGCAGAGCCATACCGGGCTGGAGCTACCAGTACTGATTGCGCTTGATTTGCTGGGGGCCGATGTCCAAGCCGTTTCGGGCATGCGCAGCCGTGGAGAAGGGCGGTTAGCCTTCGAGCGCGGCGAGGCCGATATCGACTTCCAAACCACTTCAGCCTATTTCAGCAGCGTAGAGCCTCTGGTAGAGAGCGGGCGAGCGGTGCCGCTTTTTTCCCTGGGCGTGCTTAACGACAGTGGCGAGATCGTGCGTGACCCTGCTTTCCCTGACCTGCCGACCTTCAATGAAGTGTACGAAACCCTGCATGGTGAAGCGCCCAGCGGCCCTGGTGCCGAGGCGTATCGTAAGTTCTTTGCCTCCGGGTTTACGCTGCAAAAATTGATCTTACTGCCAAACGATGCGCCAGAAGCGCTGATTCAGGAGTATCGCGACGCGGCGCGCCGTTTTGTCGATACGGAAGCGTTTAAAGAAGCCGCCATGGCCCAGCTTGGCCCCTACACACCGGTGGTCGGTGAAGTGGTTGAGCAGCATCTGCAGGATGCCATGTCGCTGGATGATGCCACACGCCAGTGGCTGGTCGAGTGGCTGCTAGAGCAGCACGGTGCTCGTATTTAACACGCCAGTAAACATTAAAAAGGCACGGCTCAAGCAGTGCCTTTGGGCTCCCTTACATTAAACAACATAAGAGCCAAGACAATGATAGATGTCTTATTTTCCAGTTTGGGGCAGTTGTTTACTGTTCCCCATATGCTGTACATGGTGATGGGTGTCCTCATCGGTTTAATCGTGGGCATCATCCCAGGGCTTGGCGGCATTGCCGGTATGTCGCTGCTGTTACCGTTTCTTTATGGCATGGAGCCTTCCGTTGCTCTGGGCATGCTGATGGGCTTAGTGGCGGTGATCCCCACGGGCGATACGTTTGCCTCTGTACTGCTTGGTATCCCAGGTTCTAGCGCTTCCCAGGCCACCGTGGTGGATGGCTTTGCATTGGCAAAAAAAGGGCAGGCGGCACGAGCGCTCTCGAGCGCGTTTTTGTCGTCCATGATCGGTGGGCTTATCGGTGCGCTGGTGCTGACGGCCTTTATCCTTATTGCTCGGCCTGTTGTACTCTCGTTCTCTTCCTCAGAGCTGTTTATGTTGACGCTGCTGGGGCTTTCCATGGTGGCGGTGCTGTCTGGTAAAGATGTCTTTAAAGGCATTGCCGCCTGCGGCGTTGGCTTGCTGGTGGGTACCATTGGTATGGCACCGGCCACTGGCGAGTTTCGGCTGCCGTTTGAAATTGACTACCTCTACGACGGGTTGCCGTTAGTGGTGGTGGGGCTAGGTATTTTCGCACTGCCTGAAATCATTGATTTATTAGTGAAACGCGGCGCGATTGCCGAGCAGCCCTGCCAATTGGGCAAAGGCTGGAAAGAGGGCGTCAAGGATGTGGCCAAGCGGCCTGGGCTGGTAGCTCGCTGTGCGGGCATTGGCAGCTTGATGGGTACGATTCCTGGTTTGGCGGGCTCCGTGGTGGATTGGCTCACCTACGGCCATGCGGTACAGAGCGCCAAGGATAAATCCCAGTTCGGTAAAGGCGATATTCGCGGTGTGATTGCGCCGGAGTCGGCTAACAACGCCTGTGCCTGCGGGGCGATGGTGCCCACGCTGCTGTTCGGTATTCCCGGTTCGGGCACGGCGGCGGTGTTTTTAGGTGGTCTGCTTCTGCTGGGCCTTCAGCCCGGTGTCAGTATGTTAGAAACCAACCTTGATCTGACCTACACCATTATTTGGTCGTTAGCCCTGGCGAATATTTTAGGCGCTGCGCTCTGTTTGGGTTTGGCGCGCCCGGTCGCCAGCTTAACCCGTGTGCCCTTCGTGATTTTAGCGCCGCTAATTACCATCTTGATTCTCTTTGCGGCCTACCAAGCCACGCGTTCGCTGGGGGATCTCTTGGCCCTCGGCATCATTGGCGCGATTGGCGTGCTGTTTAAGCAGGCAAACTGGTCTCGTCCTGCCTTCTTAATTGGCTTTGTACTCGCGCCCGGTGCCGAAGCGTACTTCTATCAAGCTGCCCAGTTTCAGGGGGCAGAGGCCTTTATGCGACCTGGCGTGCTGATCATTGGTGCTCTGATTGCGGCATCACTGCTACTTCCGCCGTTACGCAGCTACTTGAAAAAGCGCCGTCAAGCAGATGAGCCCACGACCCATGAGCGTCAGGAGGAAGTGGCTCCGCTGGCACTGGGCGTGATCGATGTCGCGCTGCTGGGTAGCCTGTTAGCAGTGGCGGGGTACATGTGGTGGGCGTTTGCGGATCTTTCCATGCTGGGCGGCATCATGCCTAGGCTTGCGATTGCCATCATTGTAGCGGCGTGCGTGTTGGAAATTATCAGAACGGTTATCAAGCCGATGAAGTGGCAAACGCAGACATTGAGCCAGCAGTTGCTCTGGGTCGCCGGTTTCTTCGCATTGATAGGCAGTGTGATGGTACTGGGCTTCCTATTTGCCGCTGCGGTATTTTGCCTAGGGTTCTTATTGGTGGTGGCACGGATGAAGCCCGTGGCGGCGGTAGGGTTGGCGGCGTGCGTCACGCTTTTCCTGATGGGGATGGCGAACCTGCTAACGCTGACCTATCCCACAGGAATGTTAGCGGGACTGTAAAGCGGCGCGCCCTAAGACAAACGCACAAAAAGCCACTCAAGTGGCTTTTTGTGTTCAAGTAAGACCAACAAAACAAGAAGTGTTATTGCTTGACGCGCTTTGCCATCAGCGTGATTTCCACGGAACTGCCACCGCAAATGTTGGGTGATTCAGTACAGGTGCGCGCTGGGTAGTGGCCCGGTTCAAAAAATTCGGCGTAGATGCTGTCTAGCGCATTGATCTGTTTTAGGTCAGTGAGGTGCACATCCACGCGAACCACGTCCGCTAGACGGCTACCTTCTTGCACCAGCATACGCTCCAGTTCGCGCATCACTAATCGGGTCTCTTCTTTGACATCGCCACGGGAGGCGTTGCCGTTAGAAAGATCTGCGACTGTCAGGCCAGAAATAAAGATATAGTGATCGTCAACCACCATATGGCTACCCGGAAAACTGGGTTTTGGCAGGGTAGGGTCGTTGATGAACTGTGTCATGTGCTCTCCTTGGCAATGAGAAATGCCTTGCCACTCTCTGACTCTGGCCGCTTAACAGGGTTCAATTCATCACCGGACTGGTGTCTCCTAGCGCTTTGCTCTACGCTGGCGGGCTTTTATAGCTCGCCAGTGCTTGTTGTCAGGTAGGGAAGTGGCGGGGTGAACGAACGCAACGAGAGAGCGTTATGAAGGTAGTCCATGTAAGTCAGAGTGAGCCGCGTGATGCGTGTTTGGCCAAGCTGTGTGCTGAGGTGTATGGCCAGCAGGCAGGCCTAACGCCGCTGGTGGTGTTTACCGGTACTAAAAATGTGCTGTTTGCCCAAGAAGGCGCGCGCCTTTTGGCAGGTGTGGACGGTGTGGGCAAGCCGCTGGCGCTAGCCCTGCTGGTGCTTGATGAAGCGGGCCAGGGCATGACCGTTACCCACGCCTGTGAGTTTGCAGAGGGCGCGAAAGCGCGTTTACTCAGTGAGTTAAGCCTTAAAGCACCGCTGCGTATTGATGTTCAGGATGAAAAAGAGAAAACGTTCTATCAGCAGTGTGGCTTTAAACGCTGGCTAGCGGCGGATAACGGCCAATATATTGGCCTGTCGCCCCGCCATCCTGCCAAAAGCGTCGAGGCGCTATCGCCCACGTTAGCACTGGATGAAGCGCTGATTTTGCGTCGCTTTAAACACGATGCAGCCGCGTTTACTCAAGCTAAAGAGGCTTTTTTAACCGGGATCAATAGCGTGCCTGCGACGCTTTAAGGCAACGCGGTGTTCCATTTTTTGCAACCAACTTCCACGCTGTTGTCATGATCTGGTGAGCTGTGCTGGGTAAAATAGTGCCATCATTTTAACGTTGATTAAGAGGAACAACAGATGGCACTAACAGTGATGGACAGCTCTACGCGTTACGGACTGGTGAGTCGGGCATTACATTGGGGAATGGCACTGCTGTTTGTGTGGCAATTTAGCAGTGCTGCCGCCAGAGTGTTTTTAGAAGATACGGCGATTGACGGCTTCCTTTGGGGTACCCATAGCCAAGTGGGCGTTGTGTTAATGGCGCTCGTTGTGATTCGCGCTGTTTGGGCGGTGATGAATGCTTCACGGCGTCCGCCAGCGGTGAGCGTGATGGCGAAGCTTGGCCACTTGGCGCTTTACGGTTTGATGATCGCCGTGCCCGCGATTGCGCTGATTCGCCAGTACGGCTCGGGCCGTGCGCTGGATGTGTTGGGCATTAATCTAATGGCGGGCGGTGGCGAGCGCATCGAGTGGATGACTAACTTAGGCGGTTTGTTACACGGCGAGCTGGGTTGGGCGCTGTTAGCCTTGGTGGTAGGCCATATCGCGATGGCGGTATTGCACCGCAGGCTGACCAACCACAGCATTATGACGCGCATGGCTTAGCCATTTAGGCGTTGCAATATGCGCAACGGCGCACCCACTGGGTGCGCCGTTTTTGTTGCTGCTGTTGCTGCCTAGGCCAACGCTACTTCGCCAATTCGCGCATGGCGGTTTCCAGGCCTTCCAGCGTCATCGGGTACATACGGTCGTCGATGAGCTCGCGGATCAACTGGGTGGAGTAGGTGTACTCCCACGCCCTGGGAGGCATTGGGTTAAGCCAGGCCAAACGGGGGAATTTCTCGGCCAAGCGTTTGAGCCACACGCCGCCAGCTTCATCGTTAAAGTGCTCGACGCTTCCGCCGCGGTGCGTGACCTCGTAAGGGGACATGGCGGCGTCACCTACGATCACCACTTGGTAATCGGCGCCGTAGGTGTGCAGCACATCCATGGTAGGGATGCGTTCGTTGCCACGGCGCTGGTTGTTTCTCCACACGCCTTCATACAGGCAGTTATGAAAGTAGAAGTGCTCCAGGTGCTTAAACTCAGAGCGGGCCGCCGAGAATAGCTCTTCACAGACGCGAATGTGGTCATCCATCGAGCCGCCTACGTCCAGAAACAGCAGCACCTTCACCGCGTTGTGGCGCTCTGGGCGCATCTGCACGTTGAGCAGCCCGGCATCCTTGGCGGTTTCACGGATGGTGCTATCCACGTCGAACTCTTCTAACGCCCCTTGGCGAGCGAATTTGCGCAGCCGCCGCAGGGCCATTTTGATATTGCGGGTGCCCAGCTCCAGCGAGTCATCGTAATCCCGAAAGCGCCGTTCATCCCACACCTTGGTAGCGCGCCGATGGCGGGAACCATCCTGCCCGATGCGAATGCCCTCTGGGTTGTAGCCGTAAGCCCCAAACGGGCTAGTGCCGCCGGTACCAATCCACTTATTGCCGCCCGCGTGGCGCTCCTTCTGCTCCTCCAGGCGTTTTTTAAAGGTCTCGATGAGTTCCTCTAAGCCACCCAAGGACTCAATCTTGGCCTTCTCTTCGTCGGTGAGCTGTTTTTCAAACTCCTGGCGTAGCCACTCATCGGGAATCAGCGCTTCGATGGCGGCGTCCATGTCCTCAAGGCCTTTAAACCAAGCGGCAAAGGCGCGATCGAAGCGGTCAAAGTGGCGCTCATCTTTGACCATGACCGTGCGCGCCACCTGATAAAACGCCTCCATATCGGCAAACACCACGCCCCGCTCGACCACGGCGTGAAGGTCCAACAGCTCCCGCAGTGACACAGGTACGCCCGCGCGTTTGAGGGTTTCAAATAAGCCGATAAACATGGCTTAGCGCCCGCTGTTCTTCTGGCGACGCATCATAAAGGCCAGGCGTTCAAGCAGGTGGGTGTCCTGCTCGTTTTTGACCAGCGCACCGGCCATGGGCGGCAGTGCTTTGGCGGGGTCGCGATGGTAGAGCGCTTCTTGCGCCAGCTCATCGGCCATCAGCAGCTTGAGCCAGTCGACCAGCTCTGAGGTTGAGGGCTTTTTCTTCAGCCCTGGAGCGCTGCGCAGGTCAAAGAAAACTTCCAATGCTTCGCTGACCAGTTTCGGGGCGATGTTCGGGAAGTGAACATCCACAATCGCCTGCATGGTCTCGCGGTCGGGGAATTCGATATAGTGGAAAAAGCAGCGGCGCAGAAAAGCATCCGGTAGTTCTTTTTCGTTGTTGGAGGTGATGACGATGATCGGGCGCTTTTCGGCGCGGATGGTTTCACCGGTTTCGTAGACGTGGAACTCCATACGGTCCAACTCTTGGAGCAGGTCGTTGGGGAATTCGATATCTGCTTTGTCGATCTCATCAATCAGCAGTACCACCCGCTCATCGGCGGTAAATGCTTCCCACAGTTTGCCGGGCTTAATGTAGTTAGCGACGTTCTCAACACCTTCTACGCCCAATTGGGAGTCCCGCAGGCGGCTCACCGCATCGTACTCATACAGCCCTTGGGCGGCTTTGGTGCTGGATTTGATGTGCCAAGTGATCAGCTTGGTGCCGAGGGATTCTGCCAGCTCTTCTGCTAATAAGGTTTTGCCGGTGCCCGGCTCGCCTTTGATGAGCAGCGGGCGCTCAAGCACCACGGCAGCATTCACCGCCTGTTTAAGCGCATTGGTTGCGATATACGAAGAAGTGGAGTCAAACGCCATAGTGGGCCTCGGCTTATTGGAAGCGTGGTGAGTATCAGATTCAAACAAGTGTACGTGAGGCTAGCCGCCCAGGCCAAGCGCCGTCCGCTGTCAGGCCTTATTCGGCGGCACGATGCCCTGGCGCTGCATTTGCCGATACACCGTTGGTCGTGAAACCCCCAGCTCGCGGGCCACGGCGCTAATGTTCCAGTGGTGTTGCTGCAGCCGTGTCACGAGATGGCTATCGGCGGCCTCGCTTTCAGTCGCGGTTATCGCAGGTGTACGAGTAATGCGCTGGCTGAGGCACTGTTCAGGCAGGTCGTACACGGTGATTTCATCACTCTCGGCGGTGGCGAGTGCAAACGCCAGGGCGTTTTTCAACTGACGAATATTGCCGGGCCAGGCGTAGGCGAGCAGCGCACTGATGGCGTCGGCCCGCAGCCGAGGGGCGGAGCTTGCGCCGCGCTCGCTCACCACATCGCTGAACACTTGGCGAATCACATAGAGCTTATCGGCCCGTTCGCGCAGCGGCGGTAAGCGCAGTTGGGCGCCGTTTAAGCGGTAGTAGAGGTCCTCACGAAACTCTCCTTGTGCAATCATGGTGTCGATGTGGCGGTGGGTGGCGGTAATCACCCGGATATCGACTTTTTCGGGTTTGTTTGCCCCTAGCGGCATGACTTCCCGCTCGGCCAGTACCCGCAGAAGACGGGTTTGCAGGGCCAGCGGCATATCGCCGATCTCATCTAAAAACAGCGTGCCGCCGTGGGCCTGGGGGATCAGCCCACGCATACCTTTTGCCCGCCCGCCGGTAAACGCGCCGGGTTCATAGCCGAACAGCTCGCTTTCGATCAGTGCTTCGGGAATCGCCGCACAGTTCACCGCAATAAAGGGGCCTTTGGCACGGTTGCCGCTGTCGTGCAGCGCACGGGCAACCACTTCTTTGCCGGTGCCGGTTTCGCCGCTGATCAGCACGTTCACACTGGCTTCGTTACACAGCCGTTCGGCCAGCTTCTGCACTTTACGTATGGCGGGGTCGTCGGCCCCCAGCCGTTCTAGCGCTGTTGGCAGCGAAGAGGCGGGCTTACCGAGTGGTGCGATGCGCGGCCTGCGCGGCTCCAGCAGGCTAATAAAGTAGATGGCGTTGCTGGCGCGGGCGCGAAACGCCCTGAGCTGGTCGTTGGTTGCGCTGTTGATGCTCAGCACATCGGCAATTTCGCACTCAAACAGCTCGCTGAGCATCGGCGCGTGGTGGGCAGACCACGGCGGCCAGCGCTGTTGGTGCGCACTGATCAGTTCGCGGCCGACGGCATTGGCGGCAATCACCTGGCCGTTCTCTTCAATGGCGATAAGCCCCCGCCCGTTCACATGCACAAACTCTCGCGAGGTATCTAAGCGCACCATTAGGCAGTCGCGGTAGCGCTGCAGGAAGTAGGCATCTTCAATCATGCGGGCGTAGAGGGTGACCAGCGAGAGGCTGAAGTTCTGGCTCTCATGTTGAGTGGGTGATTGCAGCGCCGAGATATCCAGCACGGCCATCACGTTGCCCTGCGGGTCGGCGATGGGGGCGGCGGTGCAGGTGAGTGAGATATGCGTGGCGTCGAAGTGCTCCTGGCGGTGGCAAATGATCGCTTGGCGGTCGTGCAGGCAGGTACCTACGGCACAGGTGCCTGCGAAGCGCTCGTCCCAGTCGGCACCTAAATAGAGGCCCGCTTTGCGTAGCTGCTGGTCTTGGTTGGGGTTGCCGCGAAACTCGACGGTAATGCCGCGATGGTCGGTGAGTAGCAGCACGTAGCCGAGCTGGGCGATTTGCCCGTAGAGCTGATCGACCCCGGCGCGGGCAACGTGCAGCAGCTCATCAACGGATTCCCGGTGCTCGATCAGGGTTTGTTGAGGAACCACCCGGGCAGGGCGTGGCTGCGTGGGGTCGAGTTGGTACTCGTTGAGGCAGCGCAGCCAAGAGCGGCGGATGGTGGCCTGCGCCGGAAGCTGCGGCGCATCCAGCCCTTCACCGAGCTGGAAGATGTGCTCGATATGCTGGCGCTGCACGGAGGCCAAGCGTGTCGGTGGTAGTGATGGCGTTGGCATGGCGAATCCACACACGATTATTGTTGTACTTCCAGCCTATGCGCTTTGTAGTGGGTGTCAACGAGGCTGTATTACGCCGTTAGTCGTGCGTTACACCTGTAACGTTCGCCGTACACAGGGCGTGACAGGTGTACGCGGTTTGCGCTGTTTGATAGCGATACGAAGATGCTTAATTGCTTATGTTTTTCAGACATTTATTACCGGTTTTGAGAATTTGGCACGGCGGGTGCTTAGGGTTGAGTGTCTTATCGACAGTTCAACAATAACAACGACCTTGGAGTACCCGCGATGACTCACACAGAGGTAAGTACCCCATCCAGCGCTACCAGCACCGTCAACGCATGGCTTCATGATTTTGATGAAGCGCTGCAGGCACGGGATAGTCAGCGCGTGCTGACGCTATTCAACGACGAGTGCTACTGGCGCGACTTTCTGGCGTTTACCTGGAATCTAAAAACCTGCGAAGGCAAGGAGGAAATCCAGGCCATGCTCGATGCCACGCTGGCCAATACTCAGCCTACCCAGTGGCAGCTTGACGGGGAGGCCAGCGAAAACGGTGATACCGTTGAGGCGTGGTTCACGTTTAAAACAGCCATTGCCAGCGGAAAAGGCTATGTGCGCTTGAAGAGCGGCAAGTGCTGGACGCTGCTGACCACCATGCAGGCGCTGGATGACTTCCCTGAACCCCGTAACCAACACCGCCCCAAAGGGGCCGAGCACGGTGCTAACAAACAGCGTGAAACTTGGCTGGAATCCCGTGAACGCGAGGAAGCCGAGCTTGGTTACACAAAGCAGCCTTACTGTGTGGTGATAGGCGGTGGCCAAGGCGGTATTGGCCTGGGGGCGCGGCTAAAGCAGATGGGCGTGCCCACCATCATCATCGAGCGCAACGAACGCGCGGGTGATTCCTGGCGCAAGCGCTATAAATCCCTCTGCCTGCACGACCCGGTATGGTACGACCACCTGCCTTATATTCCCTTCCCGGAGAACTGGCCGGTGTTTGCCCCGAAAGACAAAGTGGGCGACTGGCTGGAAATGTACACAAAGGTGATGGAGCTCAATTATTGGAGTTCCACGACCTGCGACAATGCACGCTTCGATGAAGCCGCAGGCGAGTGGGTCGTGAACGTGAAGCGCAACGGCGAAGAGATCACACTACGCCCGAAACAGCTGGTGATGGCTACGGGGATGTCCGGTATGCCTAACGTACCCAAGTTTGCAGGCGCGGAGAGCTTCCAGGGCGAGCAGCAGCACTCCAGCCAGCACCCAGGGCCGGATGCTTACGCGGGCAAAAAATGCGTGATTATTGGTTCGAATAACTCGGCTCACGATATTGCTGCCGCGCTCTGGGAGCACGATGCCGATGTCACCATGCTCCAGCGCTCCTCGACCCATATCGTTAAATCGGATTCATTGATGGAAGAAGTGCTGGGGCCGCTTTATTCGGAAGAGGCGGTGGCAGGCGGGCTGACCCACGAAAAAGCCGATCTGATCTTTGCTTCCATTCCTTACAAGGTGCTGCCTGACTTCCAACGTCCGGCGTTTGAGGCGATTAAACAGCGCGATGCCGAGTTTTACCAAAAGCTCGAAGACGCGGGATTTATGCTCGATTTCGGTGACGATGAGTCTGGCCTGTTTTTGAAGTACCTGCGCCGTGGCTCGGGTTACTACATCGATGTGGGGGCCTGCGATCTGGTCGCCAATGGCGATATCAAGCTGCGTAGCGGTGTCGGTATTGAGCGTATTAATCCCCACTCCATTACCTTGACCGATGGTAGCGAGCTACCGGCAGACCTCATTGTGTACGCCACCGGCTATGGCTCGATGAACGGCTGGGCGGCGCGGCTTATCTCCCAGGAAGTGGCCGATAAAGTGGGTAAATGCTGGGGCTTAGGCTCTGACACCACCAAAGACCCCGGCCCTTGGGAGGGCGAGCTGCGCAATATGTGGAAGCCTACCCAGCAGGAAGCGCTGTGGTTCCATGGCGGCAACCTGCACCAGTCTCGGCACTACTCGCACTATTTGGCGCTGCAGTTGAAGGCGCGCATGGAAGGGCTACCAACGCCTGTCTATGGGCTGCAGCCGGTTCACCACGTGGCATAAACACAGGAAGGGAAACCCATGAGTCAGTCAACGAATCAGCAACAGATGCAGGCCGCGGTATGGTATGCCGCCAAAGATCTGCGCGTTGAACACGTGCCGGTACCTACCATCAACGACCCCCATGAGGTAAAGGTGAAAGTCGCCGCCTGCGGTATTTGCGGCAGCGATTTACACGAGTATGCCGCCGGGCCGATTTTTATTCCGGTAGGCAAACCGCACCCCATTAGCGGCGAACAGGCACCGATTATTATGGGCCATGAGTTTGCGGGCGAGGTGGTAGAGGTCGGCGAGAAAGTGACGCGGGTGAAGGTAGGCGACCGTGTGGCCATTGAGCCGATTCTGTCACCTAATAAGGATGGCGCTTATCAGATGGAGCGCTACAACCTGACGCCGCTGCTCGGCTTTCACGGCCTCTCCGGCGGTGGCGGCGGATTCTCTGAGTTCACCGTGATGGGTGAGCACATGGTGCACAAACTGCCGGATGACCTCAGCTTTGAACAGGGGGCGCTGGTCGAGCCTGCGGCGGTAGCCCTGCATGCGGTGCGCCAGAGCTGCCTAAAAGCCGGGGACAGTGCCGTGGTATTTGGTGCTGGGCCGATTGGCTTAATGACCATCGAAGCGCTCAAAGCCGCCGGTGCTGCACAGATTTATGCGGTGGAAGTTGCGCCTTCTCGTAAGGCCAAAGCCGAAGCGCTAGGAGCCATCGTTGTCGACCCACAGCAAGAAGACGCAGTGGAAAAGCTACACGCCTTGAGCGGTGGCGGGGTGGACGTGGCATTTGAAGTGACGGGCATTCCCGCCGTGCTCAATCAAGCGCTGCACAGCACCCACGAAGGGGGCGAAGTAGTGGTGGTGAGTATTTGGGAGGGAGAAGCCAGTTTTCACCCCAACGACTTGGTAATCAAAGAGCGCACCATGAAAGGCATTATTGCCTATCGCCATGTGTATCCGGCGGTGATGGCGCTGATGCAGCGGGGCTACTTCCGCGCCGAGGATATGGTCACTCAACGCATTCCGCTGGCGGATATTGTAGAGGAGGGCTTTGAAGCCCTGCTGAGCGATAAGGCACAGGTGAAGATTATCGTCACGCCTTAGGCTCGCCTTTCGAGTCATGCAAAGGCCATCTACGGATGGCCTTTTTTAATGGTTTTTTTTGGTGGGCGGTGCCGCTACTCGGCATAGATCATTTTGCGCGTCATTCCGCCGTCGGCGACAAAGTTCTGACCGGTAATAAAGCCAGATTCTTTAGAGAGCAGAAAGCGGGTGAGCGCGGCAATGTCTTCGGGAGTGCCCACGCGACCGACCGGGTGCTGTTCGCGGTCGATATCACGGTGCTCCACCGGCTGCTGGCGGTTGGGTTTTTGCCAGTCGCCGACTTCAATCCAGCCTGGGCTAATGGCATTGACGCGGATATCAGGGCCAAGACTCACCGCCAGTGCATGAGTGAGTGCCACAATGCCACCTTTGCTGGCGGCATAGGCCTCGGTATCTGGCTCCGATTGAAGCGCGCGGGAAGACGCCATCAGCACGATGCTGCCGCCGTGAGGGCGTAAATAAGGTGCCCCATGTTTGGCGCACAAAAAGGTACCAGTGAGATTAGTGTTTAAGTAGGCCTGCCATGTTTCCAATGACAGCTGCTCTACCGAGCCATGAAAGGGGTCGGCAATGCCCGCGTTATGCACGATGCCATCTAGGCGGCCAAAGTGATCGACTGTTTTTGCCAGGCTATTGGCCACTTGCGTCTCGTCACTGACGTCTGATGGGAGTGTTAATAGATGGTCTGGGTGGGGCAGTCTTTCAGCGGCGGCGCTAAGGGCTTCCTCATCAATATCGGTCATGGCGACACGGTGGCCGTCGGCGAGCAAGGCCTGGGCAATGCCAAGACCAATGCCTTGGGCACCGCCGGTGATGTAGTAAACGCGAGATGGGGACATGGGGTTTTCCACCGTAATGAGAGAGTGTCTAGCGCTACTCGCTGCTGCAAATGTGAAATATCGATACAGCTAACGACAGCGGCTGAATTAATGCATACATTGACATTAACTAAACGAGCTTAGCGGCGCTACGCCCGATGGATGATATTGGCTATTACATACCTTGAGGTTTTTGCCATGGTGGAGAGTGAGCAAGCGCGCCTGATGGCGTTACGCAGCTTAGCTATTTTGGATACGCCACCTGAGGAGCGCTTTGACCGGATCACTCGACTTGCCACGCGTCTTTTTGACGTCGATATTGCGCTTGTTTCGTTAGTCGACGAGGAGCGCCAGTGGTTCAAGTCGCGCCAAGGATTTTCGTTGACGCAAACCTGTCGCCAAGAATCGTTTTGTGCCCATGCCATTCAGGGCGAGGGTATTTTTGAAATTGAAGATGCCAGCCAAGACTCCCGATTTGAAGCTAATGTGTTAGTGACGGCACGTCGTGGCATTCGTTTTTATGCAGGAGTGCCGCTCACGACCGCCGACGGCTTTCGCGTGGGTACGTTATGCATTATCGACTCAAAGCCGAGACGTTTAACTCAGCATCAACGCCAAGCATTAAAGGATTTAGGCGCCTGTGCAGAGGATGAAATTAAACGTAGTGGGCTTGAGAGCGAGCTTGCAAGGGTGAATGAAGCCCAACGTCGTTTAGCAGAGAATGAAAATCGCCAGCGTTTATTGGTAGAGGCACTGGCTTCGTTAAACGACATTAGCACGTCGAGCCACTTAAATTTGGATCAACAGCTGCAGGCGTCTCTCGCCTTGGGATGCCGCTTTCTGCAGCTACAAATTGGGATTATTAGCCGCATCAATAAAGGTATTTTTGAGGTGGTGTCTGTCACTGCACCTTCGGATGTCACGATTAGCGCCGGTCAGTGCCTGCCGTTAGCCAATACCTACTGTGATATGACGCTCAAGCACAACGGAATGCTGGCGGTGCATAATGCGGGCAATTCCGATGTGAGACACCACCCGTGTTACGACACCTTTGGTCTGGAAGCCTATATCGGTTGCGCTATCCAACTGGGTGGGCAGCTATTTGGGACAGTGAGCTTCTCTTCAGCGATGCCTCGACCTCAGCCTTTTGCTGAAACTGACACCCTCTTTTTAAAGCTATTGAGCCGTTGGATTGGTGCTGCCCTGGAGCGGCAGCAGGTGGATGCGCTCAAAAATGAGTTCGTTTCTACGGTGAGCCATGAGCTTCGCACGCCGCTTACGGCGGTTACCGGAGGTCTAAAGCTAGTGCTGGGGGGGGCCACAGGTGAGCTGTCTGGGCAAACCCGCCAGATGCTATCGATGGCACTGAAAAACAGCGATCGACTGGTTTTACTGATCAATGATCTTCTGGATATTGAAAAACTGTTGGCAGGACAATTAAATTTTATTTGCCGCCCTAGAGAGCTAGGCCTGTTGCTCAATGCGGCGCTTCAGGAAAATCAGCCTTACGCTGAGCAGTATGGTGTCAAACTTCGCTTAACCCCGCTCTCTGCTGAACGTTTTATTAACGTTGATGCTCTTCGGTTTCAGCAGGTCATGGCCAACCTACTTTCGAATGCAGCTAAATTTTCTTCATTGAATAGTGAAGTCGTTATTTTTTGCGATGAATGTGATAAGAGTGTACGCATTAATGTAAAGGATATGGGCTGCGGTATTCCGGAAGAGTTTAGGGCGAGAATTTTTCAGAAATTTTCGCAAGCGGATGCCAGTGATCGACGCGTTAAGGGAGGAACGGGGTTGGGACTTTCTATTAGCAAAGCCATTTCAGAACAAATGGGCGGTACCATTGGGTTTAACTCTGTCGAAGGTGAAGGCAGTACGTTTTATGTTGTATTCCCCTATGTAGAGGGAGCCTATCGTGTTGCGCCTTGACCGAACCACGCTGCCTGGCGGAGCTCGCATGTACGGTGGGTTGCTGCTTGCCCTCCTGTTGATCGCAGGTGTTGCAGGAAATATGCTGCAGCTCTCGGTGCTTTTTAACGTCTATTTTGTCTTTGGCTCGGTAGCCGTCATGTTGGCCATCGCCTGGTTGGGCACTTGGCCTGCGGTGTTGGTAGGGTTAGCGTCTGGGCTTTATACCTATGTCTTTTGGGAAAACCCGGTCACCGTTATTGTGTTTGTTTTAGAAGCCATCGTTGTCTCGTGGCTTTATCATCATAAAGTTAAAAATCTAATTGTTGCCAGCTCGCTTTATTGGGTGGCAATTGCTGCACCGATTGACTTTCTCCTTTTTCCCTATTGGTTAGATTGGAGCCAGGAGTTAACGCTGCTGGTATACCTAAAGCAAGCCATCAACGGTGTTTTGAATGCGGTGATCGCGAGTGCCATTATTATTGTCTGTGGCCTGTCTAAGCGTGCATGGCTGCCCAAGGCGGGCGCTCTTTTAACCCTGAAACACCTCCTTTTTTGTGCTCTGCTGTCGGTTACACTCATGACGGGCATCCCGCTGATTCTTTATGAAGGCCACGCCATGCGTCAGGGCCAAGAGCGCTTTGTGGATCAAACGCTGTCATCCCTGGGTAGCGAGCTGATTGGCCGGCTATCCGAGCCAGATGCCGACCAGCGCTATACCTACCACATTGGGCGCGTACGCGGAGGCAATAATGTCAGTATTGGCCTCTTAGATGCGGAGGGTAACCTGCTTGGTCAAGTCGGTAGCCTTAACTCATTAACCCTCTCACCCGGCGACGAGTTGATAGAGGTTAATGAGCGCACAATGATGTGGCTCCCAGGCGGTTTGGACAACCCCGCTGTGCGCTTTGGGCAAGGGCAGTATACGTTACGAATGCCAGCGCAAAACGTGGCAGGCGTAGACCAAGTGGTGCTGGAGACGCCGGCGCTCCCCACGGTGCGCGCCATGGAATCCTACCGTACGGTGCTATTTGCGATGTTAGCGGCGGTGTTGGGCTTTGGTATTTTGATCGCAGAGCTATTAAGCCGCATGATCACCCAGCCGCTGCTTCGGTTGGGGAGAAAAGGCCGCACACTGAGTGACAGTATTGCTAACGGCAAAACGCCGACGCTGCCCAGTAGCCGCATTGTCGAATTTCAACAGCTATCCGACTTGCTGGGGGCGATGAGTATTGAGCTAAGCGATTCGTTTAAGCGTCTTCATCACACTCAGGGTAACTTAGAGAGAGAAGTGGAGCAGCGCACCAAAGCGCTCGCCAGTAGCAATGACCTGTTAAGTTCAGTGATGGATGCCGCTTCCGACTTTGCGATCATTGCCACCGATACCCAAGGGGTGATTAAGCTCTTCAACAAGGGAGCTGAAAATATTCTCGGCTATCAGGCCAGTGAGATTGTTGGGTTACATACCCCCATGCTGTTCCATGATGCGGATGAAGTAGAGCAACGGCTGATTCAACTGAACCAAAGTGTTGGCTATACGCTAACGCCTTTTGAAGTGTTTACTCATCGCGCCGTGATGGATAAGCGCGATGCAAAAGAGTGGTTCTATATTACCCGCTCAGGTGAACGTATCCCGATTAAATTGGTGGTGACGGCCATTAGGGATCAGCAATGGAATATTACTGGCTATTTAGGCATTGCTGAGGATATCTCTGAGTCGAAGCGGATAGAGCAAATGAAAAATGAGTTCATTGCCACCGTTAGCCACGAGCTACGAACGCCCTTGACGTCTATCTCCGGGGCATTAGGTATGGTATCCGCGGGAGCGCTAGGCAGCGTTCCCGATACAGTGATGCGAATGGTGAATATTGCCCATAAAAATAGCCAGCGGCTGACGCACCTCATCAATGACTTGTTGGATATCGAGAAAATTGCCGCCGGTAAACTGGCCTTTGATATGCAGTGGCAGCCGTTACAGCGCTTGCTGGAAAGTGCCATTGAGGAGAACCGTCATTACCGCCATGAACGCCGTGTGAGCTTACATCTTGATAACCCTTACTCGGACAGCCAGGTGCGGGTAGATGGGCAGCGCTTGCAGCAGGTCATGGCGAACTTACTCTCTAACGCGGTGAAGTTTTCACCAGAGGGTGGAGAGGTACATATTACCGTTGAGAAGCAGGCGCAATCGATTACCGTCAGCGTAAAAGATGATGGCCCGGGTATACCTGAGCATTTCAAAGCACATATTTTTAGTAAATTTGCGCAGGTAGATGCTTCTGATTCTCGGGCAAAAGGGGGGACTGGGCTTGGCTTAGCGATTACCCGAGAGCTTATCGAGCACATGGAAGGCTCCATGGGCTTTACCTCTCATGAAGGCGAGGGGAGCTGTTTCTGGTTCTCGCTACCCTTACACCCATCAGACACCGTGGGCGATCATCAGGAGCAAGGTGCTGAAGGTGGGCGAGTGCTCGTCATAGAAGATGATCCTTCGGTAGTACGAGTGCTGTATGAAACGTTGTCCCAGGCGGGGTATGAAGTGGATTCAGCGCTGAATGGCGCCATGGCGCTAAAGAAGCTGGCTAACCAACGTTATGACGCTATTACGGTAGATATTGGTTTGCCGGATATGAGTGGGTTTGACGTGATCCATGCCCTCCGGGAGCAGCGCGCCTCCAAGCATACGCCAGTGTTGGTTGTTACAGGCAGTGTAGAGCGTGGCAAGGTGGCGCTGGAAGGCCATCTAGAAGACATCGCATGGTTGGCTAAACCTATTCAAACTCAGCACCTGCTGGCGCTGCTTGGCGAGCAAATACAGGCACATCAAGAGCGCTTAACGCTGCTGCATATTGAGGACGATCCTGACCTGCACGCGGTTATTCGCGCCATGCTCAGTGAACATGCAGAGTGTGAGCATGCAGTGAGTGTTGCCATGGCGCGGCGCTTATTATCCTACCGCCGTTATGACGCCATTATTCTTGATATTGGCCTGCCGGATGGAGAAGGGTGGGAACTGTTAGAGCAGATTCGTCACGCACAGCCACGCGCTCGGATTATTATTCTTTCTGGTCAATCAATCAGTGAAGCAGATCAACATCGTGTTGAGACTGTTTTTCTAAAATCGCGCATTAGCCCAGCGCAGCTGCTTGTGGCTATTCAACAACGAACCCAACTGGCGCAGACGGTGGAAAACGGATGAGCAGTTTAGAGCGTATTCTGTATGTCGAAGATGACCCTGATATCCAAACGGTAGCAGCGCTTGCGCTGGAAGTGGTCGGTGGTTTTAATGTCAAAGTGTGCTCCTCGGGGGAGCAGGCATTGGAAGAGGCAGTGGCTTATGCACCGGATATGATTCTTCTGGATGTGATGATGCCCGGTATGGATGGGCCATCCACTTTAATGGCGCTGCGACAACTGCCTAGTCTTGAGAAAATACCCGTCGCGTTTATGACCGCTAAAGTGCAGCCCCACGAGGTGGACCAACTCATTGCACTAGGTGCTGAAAGTGTGATTGCCAAGCCGTTTGACCCCATGACGCTGGCCAATCAAGTTCGCACTCTTTGGGAGCAGGCGTGTGGTAAATCGTGATCAACACTCGTTAGAGCACAAGCTGTCGCTGTTAAAACAGACCTATCAACAAAATCTGCAGAAAGAACTTGCCTCTTTGTGCCAAGTTCTCAACGCCATGCAGCAGACCCTGCGAGCACAGCTCATGGCAGCAGGCGACAGTCCCGTTGCCGAGCAGCAGGCGTCTCGCGAGATGCTGACGGATGTTTATCGGCGATTGCATAAACTAGCCGGGTCAGCGGGCACCTTTGGGTTTGATGCAATTGGTAGCCAAGCACGTATCTTGGAAGGGGGCCTAAAGCGCTGGCTGGAAGAGAGCGACCAAGAGATAGACCTGCAGCTGGTTAACGTCGTGAGCAGTCAACTGCAGTCGATGCAGGTAGAGTTGATCCCTAGCTTGCAAAGTGCGCCTACGATTGAGACGCCTCAGGAAATGGATGGCTCCACCGTAACGATATGGTTGATTGAAGAGGACGCAAACCTCGGCAGGCATATCCGCGAGCAGTTAACAAACTTCAGCTATGACGTGCGCCTCTTCAATTCGGTGCCGGAGGCGTGTCAGCACATGGAAGACACGTCGCCCGATATCTTAATTGTGGATGCGATGGCTGGTGTGGGGCATCTTTCGCCTCTTCAAGCATTGTCGTGCCCTCTGCTGTTTATCAGCGACTGCGACACCTTTGATGCTCGTATGCGTGCCGCGCAATTGAACGCTCATGGCTATTTTTTAAAGCCATTAAATATTCCACAGCTGGTGAATCGACTTGAGCAGCTGCTCCAAGAGCGGCAATCTCCTCCTGCGCGCATTCTGGTGGTCGATGACGATCAGCAGCTGGCTGCCTACTATCAGCTGGTGCTGGAAGCGGCAGGGATGGAAGTACGCATTCTGGATAATCCGCGCCACATTATTGACCAGCTGAGTTCGTTTAGGCCGGAATTGCTGTTGATGGACGTGCATATGCCTGATTACGACGGCCCCGATTTGGCCTCAGTGGTTAGGCAGTACGACGAGTGGAGCAGCCTGCCCATTGTCTTCTTATCTGCCGAGATGGATTTAGGCAAACAGGTAGATGCCTTAAGTCACGGCGCAGACGACTTCCTTACCAAGCCCATTTTGGCCGCTCAGTTAGTGGCTTCGATACGCGTGCGAGTGGCGCGCTCACGCACGCTGTCGGCATTACTCAACAAAGACAGCTTAACGGGCCTGTTAAAGCACGCCAGCATCAAAAGTGCTGCGATTAACGAAATTAGCCGTGGCTACCGTCAACGTTACTCCGTCGTGGTCGCCATGGTAGATATTGATCACTTCAAATCGGTGAACGATACCTACGGTCATGCAACGGGCGATGTGGTTATCGCCTCTGTGGCGACCCTGTTGCGCCAGCGATTGCGGCAAACGGATATGATTGGCCGCTATGGGGGCGAGGAGTTTTTAGTGGTCTTGCCTCACTGCAGCGCAGACGATGGCCGTAAGCGGCTAGAGGATATTCGAGAATACTTTTCTCGGCTACGCTTCAGCCAAGGAGACCAGGAGTTCGCCTGTACGCTCTCAGCGGGCATGGTGTGCAGCATCGATGTCGCTGAACACGACCATGACCGTCTATTAGTGTTGGCAGATGAGGCGCTTTATCGTGCTAAGCGCGGTGGCCGAAATCAAGTGTGCCAGTAATTCCGCCTTGCTATGGCCGCTGAATGATTCTTTATGAGGCAATGTAGGTGAAAATGCTCAGTGCTGGTGCGCTTTTGGAGGTATGACCGGTGAATTCAATGCTTTCTTATTGTTGTTTTCCTCTAAAGCATTGTTTTTAATTTAAAAAATTATTTGTGGCACGCTGATCGCAATATAAAAGGTAAGAAGCAAATGAATAGAGTCATTCGCGTCATGATGGATTCGACAGCTAATGCTCTCCCTTCTTTGCTATGTCGCCGCGGCGCTGCCCGTCGACACACCGAGTGAGCTGGCGTGCTCCACCTGGGTCCCCTTCGGGGGACTTTTTTTATGCCTGTTAGTTACCTGACGGTGGATTGATTCAGACAGCAGGCAGCCTCGAAGAGCTGGTTAACAAAAGCTATCAGGAAAACAAAACTTATAATAAAATTTCACAGGAAATTTGGAAACAGTGTTCGTATACTATATATTGTATAGGTAAGCTGGTGTTGACCAGCACCAATCCCAAGCAAGACGCAAGAGGATGACCCTGATGAGCAAAATGAAATTGATCACCGCCGCCATTGTTTCCGCCAGCGCTGTTATGGCTAGCCAAGCGGTCATGGCCTATGAAGCAGGCGATGTCTTTGTTCGCGGTGGTGTTGCCCAAACGGATACGGGCTCAGGTAATGGCGACGTTGGTGGTGCAGACCTCAACGTACAAAGCGCACGCGGTTTTACGTTCGGTGCGGGTTACCTGTTCAGCGACCAATTTGGCGTTGAACTCAACAGCTCTGAAAAATTCGAGCACGATTTAAATACGACTCCTGGTGGTAGCGCAGGCAGCGTTGATCGTTTGCCGGTCAATCTGCTGGTGAACTACTACCCGATGGGCGGGCTGGATTCTAAAGTGCAGCCTTACGTTGGCCTAGGCTTGAATTACACTCGCTTCTCTGGCGAACCAACAGGCCTGAGCATCGATGAGAGCTACGGTGTGATTGGCCAGGCAGGCGTTGATTTGGCAGTCACCAACAACATCATGCTGAACGGCTATGTTAGCTATGCCGACGTCAATGCAGATATTAACTCTGGCGGCGCAACCATTGGCGAAGTCGACATTGAGCCTGTCACGATTGGCGGCGGTATCACTTACCGTTTCTAATATCGGCTTGATAAATAAACGCCCGGCTACGAACGCGTAGCCGGGCGTTTTTATATGCAATACCCTACTGCGTCAGGTTATCCGCACCGTTTTCGGTGACCAAAATATTGTCTTCAATGCGAATGCCGCCGCACACGGCTAGTGTATCGACCAACCCCCAATTAATCGGCAGCGCTTTGTTGCGAAGCGGTGCTAGCAACATGGGAATAAAGTAGAGCCCTGGTTCAATAGTAACGACCATGCCGGGGCGCAGCGTGCGGGTGAGCCGCAGGGCAGGGTGAGTCTTAGGCGCTGGAGAGGGCGTGCCGTCTGGGTGCATTAAGCCCGCCACGTCGTGCACTTGAATGCCTAGAGAGTGCCCCAGCCCATGTGGGCAGAAAGCCCGCGTGATTCCCTCTTCAACAGCGCTTTCAGCGCTGCCTTCATAAATTCCATGAGCCACTAGAATATCGGCTAAGCTGCGGTGCATCTGTTCATGCAGTGAGAGGAACTCGACGCCAGGGCCTATATGCGCGATGAGCGCATCTTTTAGGCCGTGCATGGCGGTAATTAAGTCGCCAAATTCGCCAGGGGCATCTGGGCCTGCATAGGTGCGGGTGATATCGGCACAGTAGCCGCGAAAGCGTCTGCCCGCATCTACCAGTAGGCTGTAACGCTGCTTGGGGGCTGACAGATCATAACGCTGGTAGTGTAAAACGCCTGCGTGCTGGTTGAGCCCGATGATATTTTGATAGGGCACTTCCGACTCACGCTGACGGCTGGCTCCTAAATAGGCTAACTGAATATCCAGTTCGGCAGCCGCGCCGATAAAAGCTGCATTGGCCGCTTGGTGCCCTGCTACGGCCAAGCGATTGGCTTCCCGTAGGCAGGTGATTTCATAAGCGGATTTTACCATCCGCAGTTCGTCTAGCTCGCGCACTAGCGCGTCAGGATGCAATGTGGCGGCTTTCGCCAGTTGCTCAGCGCTCTCCAGCCCTATTACATCGCCAATAATGGCGGCCCGACCCGACAGGGGCGGGGTGATCTTGTCGCTGCACAGGTGGACATCAAACTCAGCTACCCAGGGCTCTTCCGGTAGCTGAGTGGGCAGGTGCCAAAAGTCTGCGGGGGCATACAGGTAAAGCTGAGGGCGTTGATTGGGTTGAATCACCAGCCAGCTATGTTGAACGTCTGCCATCCCCACCCAGTGGATAAAGTGACCATAAGACTGAAAGCTCGTGGCGTGGTCATCCGCGAAATGGTTGCGTGCATGACCGCTGTAAATGGCCAGGCTGTCCAACTGGTGGGCAGCCAGGCACTCTTGGTAAGCAAGGTTCAGCGCCGCGATATGCTCGCGCTGCTGTTGGTAAAGCGTTGCTGACATGTAAGGGTCCTTTCAAAGTCGGGGCGGTGTAAGCTCGCTCCACAGGCTGTCTAACTCGGCATGGTGCTGGCTTTGGTGGCGATAGAGCCGCAGTTCCATCGGCACATCCCAGCGGCTGTCGCCAGCCCTCACCAGCGTGCCGTTGGTTAATTCAGCGGCCACATTGCGTTCGGGCAGCCAGCTCATGCCGTAGCCCAGCATTACCAGCTCTTTAATGCCCGCCGCGTAGAGGTTCTCACTTTGGGCTGTGAGGTACGTGCTTTGCGGTAAACGTGCTAGGTGCGCTTTCACGGCTGAGCCTAAAAGCCCTCGCTTGGGGTAGGCCAGCCACGGCGTTGGCTGCTGGCGTGCCCCTGGCAACAATGCGCAGGGGCTACCATCCGCTGTTAGCCCCGTAACGGGAATTAATCGCTCATGGCCAATCACTCGGTACGTGCAGGCGCTGGTATCAATATCCAGATCACAGCGACCAATCGGCCAGTAGCAAATGGCTAAATCGCACTCTGCCCGGGCCAGTGCCTGAAAATAGTCGTTGGCCACCCAGCCTGTAGCGCGCAGGTAGGGCTGTACGCGTGCTTGCCAGCCAGTGCTGGCAAGCCATTCAGGCAAAAAGTGCGCCAGCAAACTCTGTGGAGCTGCCACCATAATGCGGCGCTGCTGCCCGGCGCTGATTTCACGAACGCGATCACGCGTTAAGCGAACCCGGTCGGTGACTTGTTCGCAAAGCGTTAAAAACTCCTCCCCCGCAGGCGTTAACGACAGCGGTAGCGTTTGCCGATTAATCAACGTAACCCCCATCTCTTCCTCTAACAACTTAATGCGCCGGGAAAAAGTAGGCTGAGTCACATGCTGTTCATCAGCAGCACGGGAGAAGTGTCGCGTTCTGGCCAGGGCAATAAAGTCTTCTAGCCAGCGAATTTCCATGCCTTACCTCGCAAAGCGCTCACACGTGTGGCGGTTGAGTGGGCCGCGCTCATAGGCGACCTTCCTCAACAGCGTGACACGCAACGCGGGTACCGTCATCCTGGGTTTTAAGCGCCGGGATCTCCTGTTTACAACGGGCATTCGCATAGGGGCAACGGCCATGAAATACGCAGCCGCTGGGCAGGTTCACGGGTGTTGGCACCTCACCTGTCAGGCGAATATGCTGAGGACGGTCATCTTCCAAGCGAGGAATGGCCGACAGCAGCGCCTGGGTATAGGGGTGGCGGGGTTTGGCAAACAGCGTTGCCGTCGTGGCGACCTCACATACCGTGCCCAGATACATGACCGCCACGCGGGTACCAAAGTGCTCTACCACCGCTAAATCGTGGGTGATAAACAAGTAGGTGAGGTTACGATCCCGCTGAGCGTCCATCAGCAGGTTGAGCACCTGGGCCTGAATCGATACGTCCAGTGCTGAGATGGGCTCATCTGCCACGATAAATTCAGGGTCTACTGCGAGCGCGCGTGCAATCGCAATCCGCTGGCGCTGGCCGCCAGAGAACTCGTGACCAAAGCGTTTGCCCCAGTCTGGGTCGATGCCCACCGAGCGCATCACTTCCTCTACTTTGTCGAGGATCTGCTGGCGGCTCCAGTCCGGGTGGTGCAAGCGCAGCGGCTCTTCCAGGGTTTGCTGAATCGTCATGCGCGGGTTAAGCGACGCATAGGGGTTCTGAAAAATCATCTGCATGCGCTTGCGGTAGGGCAGCAGCTGCTTCGAGCTGAGGTTATCGATACGCTGGCCGTCGTAACGAATCTCACCTTCAGAGGGGGAGATCAGACCCATGACCGTGCGTGCGACGGTGGACTTGCCGCAGCCAGACTCACCCACTACGCAGAGTGCTTCGCCGCGTTTGATATCCAGGTTCACGCCATTAATCGCGTGCACATACTCTTGATGGCGAACCAGCTTGCCGCCTTTGAAGCGCAGCTGTTCTAAAAAATCACCGGACAGCGAGAAGCGTTTTTTCAGGCCACGAATCTGTAACAGCGATTCGTTGCTCTCCTCATTTTGCGTCGGGGTAACGGCGATGGTTTCAGCCTGAGCGTTCATAGGCTCTCCTCCTTCAAGCGGCGGTCCTCAAGCATTTCCGCCACCATATGGCAGGCAACGCGGCAGTTACCGGAGTCAACAAAGTCGGGTACTTGTTGGGTACACGCAGGGCGGGGCTGGCCGTCGGCACGGTTGATAAAGTCGCAGCGTGGATGAAACGCGCAGCCGCTGGGCAGGTTAGAGAGCGACGGCATGCTGCCCCGGATCTGGTTGAGCTTTTCGCCCGGCGTTGCCATTTGCGGCAGCGCGTTAATTAAGCCCTGGGTGTAGGGGTGCTGGGGGTCATTGATGATTTCCCGCGTAGGGCCTTGCTCAATGACGCGTCCGGCGTACATGACCAGCATGCGCTGCGTCACTTGGCTGACCACACCCAGGTCATGGGTGATCAGAATCAAGCCTACGTTGTGCTGCTCACACAGCTCCAACAACAGCGCCATGATTTCAGCCTGAATCGTCACGTCCAGTGCCGTGGTGGGCTCGTCGGCGATAATAATGTCCGGGTCGAGCAGTAGGGCAATGGCGATGATAATACGCTGGCGCATACCGCCAGATAGCTCGTGGGGGTACTGATCCAAGCGCTTTTCGGGCGATGGGATCTGCACCTGGCGCAGCTTATCCAAAGCGATGCCGCGCGCTTCTTTGGTAGAGATACGACGGTGTGCCTTTAAGCACTCCACCATCTGTTCTCCGATGGAGAGCACTGGGTTCAGGGTCATCATCGGATCTTGAAAGATCATCGATATGCGGTTGCCACGCACTTTGCGCAGGCCCCGCTCTGACATGGTGTTGAGTGTTTTACCTTCAAATTTAATGCTGCCCCCAGCAATAAAGCCGGGCTTGGCGATTAAGTTCAAAAGCGAGAAGGCGGCGACAGATTTACCCGCGCCAGACTCGCCCACAATGCCCAAACGCTCCCCGCGTTCCAGGGTGAAGTTAACATCGCGCAGGGCGCGCACTTCGCCTTGACGTAAAGCAAAGCGGACATCGAGTTGAGAGACTTCAAGAAGTGCCATGGTGTCCTCAGCCTTTATAGAGTCGTGGGTTCATGACATCGCGCAGCCAGTCGCCCAGAAGATTGATTGACAGCACCAGCACTATCAGCACCGCACCAGGGATCAGCGTGATCCACCAAGAGCCTGACTGAATATAGTCAAAGCCTGCTTTAATCAGCGAGCCCAACGAGGGATGCGTTTCTGGCATGCCCAAGCCCAGAAATGACAGCGCCGCTTCAGAAATGATGGCGTTGGCAATCTGCACCGTGGAGATAACAAAGATTGGCGAAAGCGTGTTCGGCAGCACGTGGCGGAACATAATGCGCCGGCTGCGCAGCCCCATAACGCGGGCGGCATCCACGTACTCTTTGTTTTTCTCGGCCAGAACAGACGCACGCACTGTGCGGGCATACTGGGGCCACTCGGCGAGGCCGATAATTAAAATCAGCATCAGCACCGCGTACTGGCTGTAAAACGCGCTGCCCATGGTGGCTTTTACTACCGCGCCGACCACAATCGCCACCATCAAGGTGGAAAACGACAGCTGGATATCCGCTAAGCGCATGAGAAAGGCGTCAACGCGGCCGCCCAGGTAGCCTGCCATCAGGCCGAAGGTAACGCCGAGTAACGCTTGCAGCGCGACGGCGCCAAAGCCAATCAGCAGCGATACCCGCGTGCCGTAGAGAATAATCGACAGCAAGTCGCGCCCTTGAGCATCGGTGCCGAGGGTGTACATCTCATCGGCACCCGCAATCCAGAACGGCGGTAGTTCCGAGGCTAGAATGTCGATTTGGCGGAGATCGTAAGGGTCGGTAGGCGCTAATAAGGGCGCTGAGAAGGCAGCGATAACCAAACAAATAAAGACCGCAAGGCACAGCTGAGCGGTGCGGTCACGTTTGAAGCTGTACCACAAAAAGGAGTCGCGCAGGCGCTCCCAGCGGCTGGGTGCTTTAGCAGGTGTGGACGTTGTCATGCGGGCTTACCAGTCAGTTTTACAGTGGGGTTCACAAAGCCGTAGATCAAATCCACGATGGTATTCGTGACCACGAAAATGACGCCGACAATCATCAAATAAGTAACAATCAGCGGGATATCGGCACGGTTGATGGCATCTAGGAACATCAGCCCCATGCCCGGCCATTGGAAAACGGTTTCTGTCAGGATGGTGTAGGCCACCATAGTGCCAATTTGAACACCGCCCACGGTAATCACCGGCAGCATGGTGTTTTTCAGCGCGTGAACAAAATAGACCCGACGCATGGAAATCCCTTTGGCGCGGGCGTACTTCACGTACTCGGACTGCAAGACTTCCATCATTTCCGCACGGATCAAACGAATAAATAGCGGCAGCATGATGGAGGCAAGCGAGACGGCTGGCAGCACGAGATGTTTTAAGCCATCCCAGGTGATGAGGTTAGTGTCCCAGTGGCCCATGACATGCACCAGATCATAGCCGCGCCCAAATGACGGCATGTTGCCTTCAGTTGAGAGAACGCCATTGAGCCATGCGCCCCAGCCTGTGCTTTCGGGAAATAGGGAGACGGTGACCCCAATCGAAAACACCTGGATAAGCAGAATGGCCGTTAAAAAGACGGGAATAGAGATACCAATAATCGAAGCGCCCATGAAAAAGCGCGACACAGGAGAGCGCGGTTTAATCGCACTGTACACACCTATGGGCACTGAAAAGAGCACAATGATGAGCGTTGCCGCAAATACCAGCTCTAGCGTGGCGGGTAAATGACGCGCGATTACCTCGAGCGCGGGTTCACGATAGAAGTAGGAGTAGCCAAAATCACCTTGCACGGCATTCTTGGCAAAGCGGGCATACTGCACCAGAAAGGGGTCGTTTAAGCCTAAGCGCTCACGAATCGCTTCACGCTCGCTTTCGGGGACCGACTGTCCGACCATCTGTTGTACAGGGTCACCCAGGTTATCCTGAATGGCGAAGGCCAGTACACTGATGACAAACATCACCAATATTGCGTGCATCAGCCGCTTGATTAAAAAAGCAATCATGGCGTACGCCACCTATGTCATAGGTTTAATAGTAGGGTCGTGGCAGGGGCGCTGCAGGGGTGGTGCCCATAAAACGCTTCGCCCACCAGTGGCCTGGTGAGCGAAGCATCCTTGCAACGTGTGCCTGTCGATTGTTAGCGCTTAGCGAGAGATCACTAGGTCGCCGAGGTATGGGAAGTCGGTGGCATTGACCACGGGCTCAATGTCGATGCCCTCAGCAGCACCATAGGCAAGGTTTTGCCAATGCAGCATGATGTAGCCTACATCTTCGTACAGCATGGCTTCTGCTTCACGCAGCATTTCATTGCGTTTTTCGAGATCTGTTTCGCCGTCGGCTGCCGTCACCAGCGCATCGATCTCTTCGTTGCAGTAGCTGCCGTAGTTGTACTGACCCGCACCGGTTTCGGTGTCGATACAGAACGAGAGGTACTGGAAGAAGTTAGCGGTATCTTCAGTATCAGCGTGCCAACCGATCATTGCGATGTCTGACTGACGCGTATCGTACTCGGGCCAGTACTGGGCCAGCGGCATGGTGCGCAGATTCACGTTGATATTGATACGCGCCAGCATGTTGGCCACCGCTTGAGCGATTTGCGCATCGTTCACGTAGCGGTTGTTCGGCGCGATCATATCCACGCTGAAGCCTTCTTCGTAGCCAGCTTCTGCCATCAACGCTTGGGCACGCTCAAGGTCATAGCGGGGGACGAGGTCCGGGTTGTGGCCAGAGTAGCCCTCAGGAGAGAACTGGCCAGCAGGCGTTGCAAAGCCGCGCATTAAGCGGTCAGCGATACCTTCCTGGTTAATGGCCAGATCGACTGCTTGACGCACGCGTACATCTTGGAAGGCTTCTACACGCTCTTCGTTCAGCTGGAAGCCGATGATGCGAGTGCCGGGGATCTCAATCAGATTGGCACCCTGAGCGTCACGCACCCGGTCCAAATCGTTGGGGGGAACGGCATCAATGAAGTCGACGCCGCCAGATAGCAGAGCCGCGACACGAGAAGCGTTTTCTGCAATCGGCGTCAGGACGATTTCAGACACGTTGCCTTCGCTTTCAGTGTCCCAGTAATCTTCAAAACGTTGGAAGTCTACGCGCACACCCTGGCGGCGGTCGGTGACGATAAACGGACCGGTGCCTGATACGTTGCGTGAAGCGAAGGAGTTACCGGCTTTGACGATTTCTGCTTTGTCGTTGCCGTCTTCTGTTTCGCCGGTGTAAAACTCGCTATCCATCGGGAAGATATAGGTAGCCAGGTTAAGCAGCAGCGGATAGGGCTCAGTGGTGGTGATTTCAACGGTGAAGTCGTCAACCGCTTCGACACTGGCTACCGGCTCAAAAATAGCGCGATAGTCGGGGCTCTCTTTCAGACGCTCAATGGTCCATACGACGTCTTTGGCGGTAAAGGGGTTGCCTGAGTGGAAGGTAACGCCTTCACGCAGCGTCATGCGCATGGTGGTTTCGTCGACCTGCTCCCACTCGGTGGCTAGGCGCGGCTCGAACTGAAAGTCTTTTGTCCAGCGAACCAGCGGGTCAAAGGCGAGGTGCGAAAAGCGCAGTACGCCGCCAGAGAGCTGCTCATGGAGGTCAAGAGTTTCAGGGTCAGCGGAGTAACCGATACGAAGCGTTTCAGCGCTTGCGGTCATCGGCAGCATTGCAGTGGCTGCCACAGCAGCACCAATCACAGAGGCCAGTAGCGTCTTCTTGAGCGTCATAGTTGTTCCCATGCATGTTGTTTATTGTTCAATTTTACTGAGGAGGTGTCGTCGCAGCACTTTTTAAAGCGATTTCCCACGCTGCGCTGATCAGTAAAACAGACACGGTCAGCTCGTAAGCTATGCTGACAACATAGAGAGAGGTGGCAGCGTCATACAATCGAAATAATGACTGGCATCATTCATCTGCTGAATGATGGGGCTAA
The DNA here is from genome assembly GCF_014640815.1 of Vreelandella lutescens. GTDB lineage: Bacteria > Pseudomonadota > Gammaproteobacteria > Pseudomonadales > Halomonadaceae > Vreelandella > Vreelandella lutescens. Next base: position 90,632 of record NZ_BMHM01000006.1, read on the forward strand.
CGGCGGACGTTGCAGAATAGAGTATTAGACAAAAGTCGATAGTTAAGCGGTGTGCGAATACGATTAACACCTAACTAAATAGACAAGGCATAACAGACTATGTTGAAACAATGTGTTAGCTGGCTGGCTGTCAGTCTCATCGCAGGGTGTTCATTGCTGGTAAGCGCTGATGAAGCGGCGGATATGGTGGGTACCTTGGGTGAGGATGAGTATGCCTGGTTCGTATTACGCCAAGGTGACGATTCAAACGCATCGTTTATGGAGGTAGGCGACCAGCTGCACGTCGAGGTCACGGGCTTTATTGACCCTGTTGAGTGGAGTGCCCAAGAGGCGTTAGCGATGAGCTTAACTCTGGAACAAGGGGTGCTTGTTGACGCTAAGGTGGTGCAGTTAATGGGCGAAACGACGATGCCGCCTCTTTATACGTCTGAGGGCGGCAATGTGTTGGTCACCTTGAGTCATGTGAAGCAAGCCGGACGTGACCTCCATGTGGTAGGCCAGATTGAGGGGCAGCTGGCGCTTCAGCACACGCTGGAGTCATCCCCCAGCGCTTTGGAAGGCGTGCCGCTTAGCGTTCACTTCGATATTACCGCGCAAAAGGTCGAATTTTAGGCAGCATATGTTGCTTTGATTAGGCTCCAAAACGTTGGTGAAGCCAGCGATTGATCTCATCTGATTCATATAGCCAGCTCACCTGCCCGGCGTCATCGGTGATTTTTAAGCAGGGCACTTTCACTTTTCCGCCCCCTTCCAGCAGTGCCTGTTTGTGGGCCGGATCCAACTGGGCATCGCGAAGCTCGATATTAAGCCCCAGGCGCGCAATTTCTTTGCGCACTTTGATACAAAAAGGGCAGGTTCGGAACTGGTAAAGCGCAAGCTGTTGGCATGCGGCATCAACCTGCGCCTGTTCTTCAGGAGTGCGTTCAACGGCTTTAGGCGTGGATAGCTTCTCGGAAATCAGCATAACGGGGGCTAGCAGAAGGCGAACGCCCCGAAAAAAGTAACGAATTAAGATGCGCATGGTTAGCTCCTTTCACGACACTACGTTGCGGCGATGTGTTGTGGCGAGTGTAGTGACGGGGTGGTCAGGGTAGTGATTAAGAAAAGGTGCGCGCATCCTGCAATAAATCGGCAGAATTGTCACTTTCTGACCCAGTGATGCTTTGTTACGCAGTGAACCAGATGAGCCACACTGCTCAGCGTGCTAATCTCAACGGTCATTTATTGGTTGATGTGATCTATTCAGCTTATTGAAATCATTAGGGGAGGAGCGCTTAGCCCATGCGTCTGCATATTATTGGCATCTGTGGCACTTTTATGGGGAGTCTTGCGCTGCTCGCACGGGAGTTGGGGCATGAGGTAAGCGGCTCCGATGCCAATGTGTATCCACCGATGAGCACGCAACTAGCGGAAGCGGGTATTACGTTGATGGAGGGCTATCGGGAAGCCAACCTCGCAGCTAACATTGATTTAGTGGTGGTAGGCAATGCGCTCTCACGGGGGAATCCTGAGGTTGAGGCGTTGCTCAACAGTGGTATGCGCTACACCTCTGGGGCTCAGTGGCTCGCCGACTATGTGCTGCCGGGTCGCAAGGTGATTGCGGTGGCGGGCACCCATGGCAAAACCACCACCGCTAGTTTACTGGCGTGGCTGCTGGAGAGTGCAGGGCTGGCCCCTGGTTTTCTGATTGGTGGTGTGCCGCGTAATTTTGGTATTTCCGCACGTTTGGGCGGCGCTGATGCGCCCTTTGTCGTGGAGGCCGATGAGTACGACACGGCCTTTTTCGATAAGCGCTCCAAATTTGTTCACTACCGCCCGAATATCGCAGTGATGAACAACCTTGAGTTTGATCATGCTGATATTTTTCCAGATCTCGCCGCGATTGAACGTCAGTTCCATCACTTGGTGCGTATTGTGCCTAGTCAAGGGCATTTGCTGGTCGCCGATCAGCAGCCCGCGCTTGAGCGTGTGCTGAGCATGGGCGCATGGTCACCGGTTGCTTACTTTGGTACCGATGAAGGCAGTCAGTGGCAGCTGCGCTTGGAGAGGGCAGATGCCAGCCGTTTCCAAGTCTTGTTCATAGGTGATCAGGGCGAAGAGGATGGCGTGGTGGAGTGGTCGCTAACGGGCGAGCATAACGCTCGCAACGCGTTAGCTGCGCTAGCCGCCGCGCGGCTATGTGGAGTGAATTTGGCGCGGGCATGTGCCGCGTTGGCGCGTTTTAAAACGCCACGCCGCCGCCAAGAAATAAGGGGAGAGGTCAATGGCATTCAGGTGATTGATGATTTTGCCCACCACCCGACCGCCATTGCCGCCACGCTGCAAGGTCTGCGCGCAGCCACCACGAAAGGTCGTTTGCTGGCAGTGATTGAGCCTCGCTCTAACACCATGCGTTTAGGTGCACTCCGCGAGCGCTTAAATGACAGCGTGGCCGAAGCGGACGCGGTGTTCTGGTTCCAGCCAGAGGGGGTAGCTTGGTCGATGGAGTCGCTGGTCAAGGAGCAGGGTGAGCGAGCAGCGCTATTTAGCGACATTGATGCACTGGTGGATGCGGTGGTCATGCAAGCGTCACCGCTGGATCGTATTGTGGTGATGTCTAACGGTGGTTTTGAAGCAGTGCACGAGCGATTGCTCGAGGCATTAACTAAGCGGGAGCAGACGAAGTGACGATGTTTAAACCACCTGTAACCGTTGCCTTAACCGGGGCTTCCGGCGCGCAGTATGGCCTACGACTCATCGATGTACTGGTAGAAGCCGGGCACGAAGTGTGGGTAATGATTTCCAAAGCGGCTCATATGGTCATTGCTACGGAAACTGACGTGTCGCTGCCTGCTCAGCCTCAGCGCTTAGTCGATGCGCTGACCGAAAAAAGCGGTGCCCAGCCGGGGCAGATTCGCTGTTTTGGTCGAGAAGATTGGATGGCTCCCGTGGCGTCTGGTTCCGGCGCGCCGTCGGCCATGGTGATCTGCCCTTGCTCAACGGGCACGCTCTCTGCCGTCGCGACCGGTGCCAGCAATAATCTGATTGAACGTGCGGCAGACGTAGCTATAAAAGAGCGCCGCACGCTGGTGATGGTGCCCAGAGAAAGCCCGTTTTCTCCTATTCACTTGGAACACATGCTGGCGCTTAGCCGCCTGGGGGTGGTCATTTTGCCTGCGGCCCCCGGGTTCTACCATCGCCCACAAAGCATGGATGACCTGATCGACTTTATTGTGGCGAGAATTCTCAATCAGTTGGGTATTGCCCATCGCCTAATGCCCCGTTGGGGCGAAGAACAGAACTCAACACATGCATCCAACGATGCGGAGAACAAGGAAAGTTAGACATGATGTCATGGGCAACGCTCTCGGTGTTTGTACCCACGTTTCTGTTTGTTTCATTAACTCCCGGCATGTGTATGACGCTTGCCATGGTGTTAGGCATGACCCAAGGGGTGAAGCGCACGCTGTGGATGATGGTAGGCGAGCTGATTGGCGTTGGCTTTGTAGCGGCCGCCGCCGGTGCGGGGGTGGCCGCCTTGATGCTTCGTCAGCCAGAGCTGTTTATCGCGTTTAAGTGGATAGGCGGCGCTTACTTGGCTTATCTGGGCATCATGATGTGGCGCTCACGGGGGCGTATGGCGATTCCTAGCGAATTGGATACCGGGCCCGCTGCCGGGCGGTTACAACTGGCCATCCAAGGGCTAGTCACTGCCGTGGCAAACCCAAAAGGCTGGGCATTTTTTATGGTGTTGCTACCGCCATTTTTAGACAGCAGCAGGCCGCTTGCACCGCAGCTCAGTATGCTGATCGCCATCATTCTTACCATCGAATTTGCCAGTATGTTGGTGTATGCCACCGGCGGAAAAACGCTGCGTAAGCTGTTGGGTAAAAGTGGTAATGTCAGGCTGCTGAACCGCATTGCAGGGACGCTGATGATAGGCGTGGGTGCGTGGCTGGCACTGGGTTAGCGGTGTTGCGCTGTTAAACGGGCGGGAACAGCCCCACCCGCAAGCTGATGAGTAGCAGTGACCCCAGTAGAAGGCGAACCCAAGGGATAGTCGGCAGCGGCGTTCGGTAGCGCCGTTGCCAGTTGATTTGAATCAGTGCACACACCACTAGGCCCAACAGCGCTCCGCCAATCAGGTCGCTTAGCCAATGAACGCCGAGTGCTAAGCGCGACAGTGCCATCGGTATGGTGACGAGGATGGCTGACCAATAGACCCACATCCGCCGCTGCCGGGGCAGTCGTGACGCGATAAACGCTGCGGCAATCCCGATCACTACGACCCATGTCGATGTATGTGCACTTGGGTAAGAAAAAGACCCCAACAGATAATCCGGCGTTTCTGGCCTGGCTCTCGCAAATACAGCTTTGCCCAGCGTATTGAGAGCGCCAATGCCCCCCAGTGCCAGCGCGCCGTGGGCAAGTAGATCCGTGCGTTTAATCCACAGTAGCCACACCACCCAAGGCATCACCAGTGTCATGACGCCCGCCTTATCACCCACTTTGGCAAGTAACAGGCTGGCGTCGATGAGCCAGGGAGTTGCCAGCCAAGAGAAGAGTCTTTGTGCCTGAAGATCCATCAGCAGCGGGCTTGAGTGCTGCATTACGATCAGTGTCCATGCTGATGCCGCGGTGAGCGCGATGATGCATAAAAACAGGGAGGCGATGGGTACTTCGCCGCTTCTGCTCATAGCCAGCCAAGGGCGGCGCATGGCAGGAATGCGCCTGGCTACGCGAGCAATCGCAAAATATATCCGTCCGTGTCGGCCTACCTGCGCACGCCCCCAAGAAAATATGATTGCCAGCACTACGATGCTGGCAGCCAGCATTAGCACGGCCATTTCGACGTTGGCAGGCAGGTCGAGGCGCTGTTGCCAAGTATGACCTAGCAAGTAGCCTGGCAGTACGTAAGCCGGTGCCCAGAGCGCGGCCGATATGACATTCGCCAGTAGGAAGGTGCGTGAGGGCATCTGCATCATGCCGGCTATTAGCGGAATGATCGGGCGTACCGGACCCACAAAACGGCCAAAAAACACCGAATAAATGCCGTAACGCTCGAAAAAGCGCGCCCCCCGACCCAGCCATTCAGGATGCATCGAGAGTGGCCAGCGGTTCACCACAGTGTCGCGGTGACGATAGCCTAAATAATAGCTAAGGCTGTCGCCTAATACTGCCCCAATAAACGCGGCCCCTATCAGCCACGGCAGCGCGATCATTTGATGCCCTGCCATAGAGGCCGCGGCAGTGATGAGTACAACTCCCGGTACAAGCAGACCCACTAGGGCGAGCGACTCCACCAGCGCAATGCCCAGAATCAGTAAGAGCAGCAGTGCAGGGGAGAGTGAAAGAGATAACAGGCTGTCGGCAATGGCCAAGGGCGATTCCATCCGCAGTGAAGTTAAACGTGTGCAATAGCGTCGGCGCGCGCCTCCAAGCGCTGCATATAACGCCCAAAACTCTCTTTACGCTGCGGAAGACAGGTGGTGATACGCGCTTCCAACTGGCCGGTTTCCACCAGCACGCAGCGTGATAGGGCTCGCTGTAACCGTTCTCGTACCAATAAGGCACCGCTTTCGCTGGTATCTGGTAATACTAGCCAGAAGGTTGCGTTGCCTGCGCGCCCCAAGATGTCGTGATCTCGGCAGCGACTATTTACCTCGCTGCACAGGGCCCCTAATAGCGCTGTTTGTGCACGATGCCCAAACTGCTCTTCCGCCATGTCTAGCTGCGGTAAATGCAGCACGAGTACGGCTAGGCGTTTGTTCAGCATGGCGGCGCGCTGGAACTCGTTATTCAGCCGCTCTTTGAGCGTATCGATATGATAAGCATTGCAGTCACTGTCGTTAGGGTCGGTCGCGCGAAGTAGCGCACGACGCCGAGCATGCTCCCATGGGGGTAGTGCGAGCAGTAATGCCAGTGCGGTGTAGCCAATCGATAGCGGGGCGCTTGCGGCAAAAGGCGCGATCCACCACCACGCTAACAGACAAGCGCCATTGACCGCCAATGCCACCCACAGCGGTAGTAGCAAAAAAGTGGCAGCGATAGGCAGGCCCAGCCAAAGAGAGGAGGCCTCTGGTGCTACATAAACAGCGGATAACACCACAACATAGGTGCTCGCTAAAAGAAGGACGCGAGGTAGGGCAGGCTGAACGCCTGGGCCCAGATGCATGAGCAAACACACTAGCAGTATCAGGGTGACAAACAGCGGAACTAACAGTTCTCGATAGCTCCCCAGGGCATATAGCCAGAGGGTGTAAGCGGCGATCATCCCGATGCTGGCGCTATAAGCCAGCGTCATTAACTGCTTAGGTGAGGAGCGCGCGTTCATGAAGCCTCACGTAGTGGGGAGGTGGGATAACGGCTCAGTGCTTCCAGTGTTAGCAATTCAAGCTCGATATCCATTAGCGGTTTATGTTCCGTCTGCGCATTATCTGGTAATGCAGCCAGCAGCAAAGAGCGCCGTTTCGCTGCGTCGCCTGGGGTGCGCGATAGCATGAGAGTTGCCAGCGTAGTGCTGTTGAGACGATAGACGTTTTCAAAATCGTAGGTGATCTCGCACAGCTTCTGCGCTACCGGCCACAGCTGATGCCGTCTGACCTGAATGACCAGCACCTCAGCATAAATCGCCTCCCGCTCAGAGCGCGTTTGTTCGCGGGTCAAATCACGCAGCAATTGCTCTCCAGCCCAAAGGTTTAAGCCGGGGATTAAACGCAGCCGTTGGCGAATGGTGCCGTTCATATTGAGTAGCTGATGGGTGCGTGCCATCGCCAACAAGCTCAGCGTTGCCAGCGCCAATGTCAGCATCAACCATTCGGGGAGCGACATGAGCGGCGCAATGATTAAACAGCTGGCAAACGCGGCGCAGCCGTTGAAAACAGCGGCCCAGCGGTGTTGGGGTAGCATAAATACCGCGCCCCAAGCCCAAATCAGCAGCGCGTGTCGTTCAGGTTCAACAGCAATGAGGCCAAGCAGTAGCGTACCCGCTAGCATTTGCCAGGGTAAGCCCCGTGAGCGTCGGTGGCTGAAGTCTAATGCCAGCGCAGTAATTAAGAGCCATCCAATGGAAAGCCATAGCAGTAGCGCGGCGCCAGGAGCGGCGGTGGGCGTCCAGAAGCATAAAGCCACGGCAGCGGCGAGCAGGTTGGCTCTTAGCAGGCTGATTTTGTATTTACTTTGCATGGTGGCTTACTATCTACCTGATGGCGAATGGCCTCGTGAGCAGTAGCATAACGCATTGCTTGGCCTCATCCTTTTATTCACTCAGTATAATGTTCATTTGGTGTATTACACGCCTACTTACTTGGCAACGCTCAAGACATAGGGAGATCGTATGCGCGGTTCTGATGCATTCCAACAAGACGCCCAACACCATCTGGCTGCAGGGGATGTACCCGCGTATATGCAAACGCTCGGGCAGAGTGCCCGTGCTGCTGCCAGTGCGCTGCGTCGCGCCGATACACAGGTGAAAAATCAAGCGCTGGCGGCCATGGCGCAACAGTTAGACGCCGCTCGCCGCGATATCTTACAAGCCAATGCTGAAGACATGCAGCGCGGAAGAGAAAATGGGCTAGATAGCGCGCTGCTCGACCGCCTAGCGCTCAATGACCAGCGCATCGATGCAATGATTGAAGGGCTGCGCCAAGTGGCGGCGCTGCCTGACCCGGTGGGTGAAATTGATGGCATGAGCTACCGCCCTAGCGGTATCCAAGTGGGTAAAATGCGTGTGCCGCTGGGGGTGATTGGCATTATTTACGAGTCGCGCCCCAATGTGACCATTGAGGCGGCTAGCTTGTGTCTAAAGTCAGGTAATGCGTGTGTCTTGCGGGGAGGTTCTGAAGCCAGCGCCTCAAACGCAGCACTTAGCCGCTGCCTTCAGGCAGGGCTTGCCGATGCTGGCCTGCCCGCGGGCAGTGTGCAGGTGGTAGCCACGACTGATCGCGCCGCCGTGGGTGAAATGATCAGTATGCCTGCTTATATTGACGTGATTATTCCACGTGGCGGTAAGTCGTTGATTGAGCGAATTTCTCGCGAGGCAAAAGTGCCGGTTATCAAGCATTTGGACGGCGTATGTCACGTCTACATCGATACCACCGCGGACCCTGCCAAAGCGTTAGCGATTGCCGTTAATGCCAAAACGCACCGCTATGGCACCTGCAACACCATGGAAACGCTGCTGGTTGATGCCCCGATTGCCGATATTTTGCTGCCAGAGCTTGCCCGCGCCTATGCCGAGCATGAAGTTGAGCTGCGTGGTTGTGAGCGAACGCTAGCGCTGCTTCTTCAGGCGGTTCCGGCTACAGAGGATGATTGGCACGCGGAGTACTTGGCGCCCATTCTGGCGATTAAAATTGTCGATGGGATGGAAGAGGCCATTGAGCACATCGAACGCTTTGGCTCTCACCATACCGATGCCATTGTGACCCAAGACTACTCGCTAGCGCGGCGCTTTATGGCGGAGGTGGATTCAAGCTCGGTGATTGTGAATGCCTCGACCCGCTTTGCAGATGGGTTTGAGTATGGGTTAGGCGCTGAAATTGGGATTTCCACCGATAAGCTCCACGCCCGTGGCCCGGTCGGGCTAGAGGGTTTGACGACGCAAAAATACATCGTATTTGGTGATGGTCAGGTTAGACAATGAGTGATACGCCAAGCCCTGCTAAGCCCCTGCGAATAGGCATGCTAGGCGGGACGTTTGATCCCGTACATAACGGCCATCTGCGCAGCGCCATGGAAGTGCGCGAAGTGTTGGGGCTCGATACGCTGCATATGGTGCCCGCACCGCAGCCGCCCTTACGAGACATGCCGCAGGTATCGGCTGCCCAGCGCTTGGCGCTATTAACCGCAGGGATTGGCGATACGCCAGGATTGTTGGCAGATGATCGTGAGCTGCATCGCAAAGGTCCTTCATATAGCGTGGATACGCTGGCGGAGCTCCGCCAGCAGTATGGCGAGAAAGTGCCGTTAGTGATGGTGATTGGCTTTGATGCTTTTTTGCGTTTGGCGCAGTGGGATCGAGCCGAGCAGCTGTTTGAGTTGGCGCACTTGGTAGTCATTGCTCGCCCAGGTTATCAATCTCCTTGGCCGTGCTCATTAAAGGAACTGGTGGGCGATCGTGCAGTCGATAGTGTGGCTACCATGATGCAGCATGCGCGGGGAAGCCTACTCATGTTGGAGTTGCCATCATTAATGACGATCTCAGCTACGTATATTCGCCAGCGTCTAAGTGACGGTAAAAGCGTGCGTTATCTGGTCCCGGAGGCTGTTGAGCAAGCTATTTTTCATCAAGGGCTTTATCAATCCAGCGAATAGCGCTGGCAGTCGTGAAAGAAGCCGTTACAATGGCCCGCTTACAGGCTGACGCCACTCGAAATACCGACGTTAGAAACGACACTCGATACCACCACAAGGGGTTGTCTTCAGGAGTTATGCACATCGATACACTGAAAAACCTAGCGATTGACGCGCTAGAAGAGCTCAAAGCACGCGATATTACCCAACTCGACGTTGCCAAATTAACCGAAGTGACCGACCTCATGCTGATAGCGAGCGGTACTTCTACCCGTCATGTGGCCGCACTTGCTCAAAATGTTGTCGAAAAAGCCAAGGCCTCCGGCCTACACCTCCGCGGTGTTGAAGGCGGTGACAACGCCGATTGGGTCCTGGTTGACCTAGGCGATGTAGTGGTTCACATCATGCTTCCTGAAGCCCGTGCATTGTATGACCTGGAACGCCTGTGGGCGGATCTGCCAAACGATGCGGGTGCCATCAGTGAGTCGCTGAAAAAGTTTGAAGAGCGAGCCACGATGTCATGAGGATTCGGCTGTTAGCGGTAGGCACGAAAATGCCAGCATGGGTGGAACAAGGTGTTGAAACCTACCGCAAGCGGCTCCCTCGGGACTTCACGCTGGAAATCGAAGAAATTGCGCTAGGTCAGCGCGGCAAAAATGCTGACATCGCGAAAGCTCGCGCGCAGGAAGCGCAGCGCATTCGTGAAAAGCTGCGTGGTGATGAAATTGTGGTGGCACTGGAAGTCAAGGGCAAGCCCTGGACCACGGAACAGCTAGCCCAAGAAGCGAATGCTTGGCGGACGGAAGGGCGTGACGTAGTGCTGTTGGTGGGTGGCCCGGATGGCTTAGAGCCGGCGCTGTCTGCCATGGCGGATAAAGCTTGGTCACTCTCGCCGCTTACACTACCGCACCCGCTTGTACGAATTATGTTGGCAGAGCAGTTATATCGCGCTTGGACATTGTTAGTGGGTCACCCTTATCACCGCTAGTGAATTGTCACCCGGCTGATTATCTCCCGGTATATTACGTGTTACTCCCACCGGGCTGCCGCCTTTATTGTTTGCCTTGAGAGTCGTCTGTTGCCATGCCCCAGCGCCGTGACACGCTAAAAAATCCTGAGCAAGAGCTACGTATTTTCCGTGTCAGGGCGCTGCTTGCCGTCTTGGTGGTGGTGGTGCTGACGAGTTTGCTAGTCAGCCGTCTTGGCTACTTGCAAATCGTACAGCACGACTTATACAGCACACGCTCTGAAAAGAATCGGGTTCGTGTTGAGCCGCTTCCGCCTAACCGCGGGCTCATCTACGACCGCAACGGTGCGCTGTTGGCAGAAAATCGTCCTACCTACAACCTTACCCTCGTACGCGAGCGTGTTGATGATTTAGATGACACGCTGGCCCTGCTGGTAGATTTATTAGAACTACCCGAAGAAGAGATTGAGGCGTTCCAAATACGCTCTCGTCAGCGCCAGCGCCCCTTCCAACCAGCGCTGCTGATGAGTGATCTCAGTGAAGAGCAGATCGCGCGGCTAGCGGTGAATCGCCACCAGTTACCGGGGGTTGAAGTAGAAGCCCAACTGCTGCGCTATTACCCGGATGCTGAAGTGATGGCCCATGCGTTAGGCTACGTGGGGCGCATTAACGCCGAAGAGCTCGAAACCCTAGATACCGGACGCTACGCGGGTACGCATTTTATTGGTAAGACCGGGGTTGAGCGTTTCTACGAAACCGAGCTGCACGGCGAAGCAGGCCTACGCAAAGTGGAAACCAACGCCCGTGGTCGCGTGCTGCGTGAGCTTGGCCGAACCGATCCGGTGCCGGGCGCTAACTTAACGTTAACGCTTGATCGCTCCCTGCAAATGCTGGCCTATGAGCTGCTCGATGGCCGGCGCGGCTCTATTGTTGCCATCGTGCCAGATACCGGCGAAATTTTAGCGATGGTGTCAACGCCTGGCTTTGACAGTAATCAGTTTGTGACCGGTATCGATGTGGCCTCTTACCGAGCGTTGCAGGAGGACATCGATCTGCCGTTGTTTAACCGTGCTATTCGCGGTCACTATCCACCGGGTTCTACCATCAAGCCATTTCTCGCGTTGGCCGGCTTAGTCGAGGGTGTGATCACCCCCGACAGCACGATCAGTGACCCCGGTTTCTATCAGTTGCCTAATGACTCCCGGCGCTACCGAAACTGGCTACGTTGGGGGCATGGTCGTGTCGATATGGAGCGCTCCATAGCCGTCTCTAACAACACGTATTACTACTCGTTAGCCCATGACTTAGGAATCGATAAGCTCCATGAGCAGATGACCAACTTTGGCTTTGGCCAGCGGGTAGCTCACGATGTGCAGGGTGAAAGTACCGGTCTCATGCCTTCTCGGGACTGGAAGCGTGCCCGCTTCAACCAGCCGTGGTACCCAGGTGAAACGCTCTCAGTGGGCATTGGTCAAGGCTACTGGCAGGTCACGCCTTTGCAGTTGGCCAGCGCCACGGCTGCTCTGGCGAACCGCGGTCACTGGGTAAAACCGCGCCTTGCGCTGCGTATTGGCGAAGACCCCGTGCCCGAAGACTTGCCCGATACGCTGCCTGATATTCAGCTCGCCAACGATAATTGGTGGAATCGTGTCTACAGCGGTATGGAAAAGGTTCTCAACGGGAGCGAGGGCACGGCTCGTCGCACCGGCGTAGGACTTGAGTACCGGATGGGCGGTAAATCGGGCACGGCACAGGTGTTTTCGCTGGGCCAAGATCAGCGCTATAACGCTGATGAGCTAGAAGAGCGGCTACGTGACCACGCGCTCTTTATGGCGTTTGCTCCCATTGAAGATCCGCAAATTGCGGTCTCTGTGATTGTGGAAAATGCCGGAGGGGGGAGTACTCACGCGGCCCATTTGGCCCGCGCAATGACAGATGCTTGGTTGTTAGAAGATGAGGCCCCTGAAGTTGACGAAGTCAAAGAGGTGCTAGAAGCGGATACTGCCAACGTGGAGGGCAACTAACGATGCCTTGGCAAAGGATTACCCGCTCGCTACGCCGTTACCCCGTTCGGCCGCCAGATAGCGGGATTGCGCGGCGTAAAAGTATTTGGGAACGTATTCATCTTGACCCCTGGCTGTTGGGGATGTTGTTAGTCCTCATGGGGGGCGGCTTACTGGTGCTTTATAGTGCCTCTGGACAGCGCATTGATGCTGTTATCGCCCAAGCCATGCGCTTTGGTATTGCGCTTTCTGGCATGCTGATTATCGCCCAATTTTCTCCTTCCACTTTTCTTCGCTGGGCACCTCTGGCTTATGGCGTGGGGCTGGCGATGCTAGTGGCGGTCGAAATTGCAGGCGATGTTGGGATGGGGGCCAAGCGCTGGCTAGAAATTCCAGGGGTCATCCGGTTTCAGCCCTCTGAAATGATGAAGCTAGCGGTACCTCTGATGGTTGCTGCCTACCTAAATCGCTGCCAGTTACCGCCTCGCCTGCGGGATATCGCCGTGTGTGCCGTGATCATTGGCGTGCCGGTGGTGTTGACGGCGATTCAGCCAGACCTGGGCACCTCGCTTCTGGTGGCTTGTGCCGCGGTGATTGTGGTGCTGCTGGCAGGGCTTTCCTGGAAGCTCATCGGTTTAGTGGCGGCACTCGGCGCGGCCGGCTTGCCCGTTCTGTGGATGAATATGCACAATTACCAGCGCCAGCGGGTGCTGACGTTTTTAGACCCCGATAGCGACCCGCTTGGGTCAGGGTGGAACATTATTCAATCTACCACCGCTATTGGCAGCGGCGGACTATGGGGCAAAGGGTGGCTTGAAGGGACACAGTCTCAGCTTGAGTTTCTTCCCGAGCGGCATACCGACTTTATTATTGCCGTATTGGGGGAGGAGTTTGGTTTAGTAGGAATGCTAGTGCTGCTGACCCTGTATGTGATGATTGTTGGTCGAGGCTTATGGCTGGCTGCCTCATCGCAAGATACGTTTGGGCGGCTATTTGCTGGCAGTATTATTTTGACGTTTTTTATTTATGTATTTGTCAATGTGGGCATGGTGAGTGGAATTTTACCGGTGGTCGGCGTGCCGTTACCCCTGGTGAGTTTTGGCGGGACCTCTAGCGTGACCTTGCTCGCGGGGTTCGGTATTCTCATGTCCATACACGCCCATCGGCGGTTATTGCCACGTTAATGGTTGAGGCCGTGGTGGTACGTATTCACAGGAGTGGTGAGCGAATGAACAGGGCGCGAAGAAAAGCAGGTGGTTACGCAATTGCCATGCTAGTAGCGTGTTCGGCCCCTGCGGTATTGGCAGAGGAAGAGATGAGTTTTGATCCTCAAGACAATCCGCAGACCCAACAGCTGGTCGAAGAGTTAGCCCAGCAGGGTGTGCCGAGTGAGTGGCTTGAGCAGGCGCTGGCTCAGGCAAGCTATCGCCAGGAAGTACTGGATGCGATGGCGGGTGCCGCTGAGCGGCGGCTGCGCTGGTTTGAGTATCGCGCTATTTTCATGACCGAGCAGCGTATTGAAGAGGGTGCTGCGTTTATGCGCGAGCATGCGGATACGCTCGCTCGTGCAGAGTCAGTATACGGTGTGCCGCCTGAGGTCATCACGGCTATTATCGGCGTTGAAACCTACTATGGCCGTCATAAAGGTCGCCACAAGGTGTTAGATTCGCTGGCGACGCTGGCGTTTCATCACCCGGCGCGCGGTGACTTCTTTCGGGGAGAGCTAGCTGCTTTTCTGACCATTGCTTATCAGCAGGACGTAGCGCCCAGTTCGCTGTACGGCTCCTACGCTGGCGCTATGGGATACCCGCAATTTATTCCCACCAGCTATCAGGCGTATGCGGTTGATTTTGATGACGACGACAAGCGCGATCTATGGAATAACCCAGTGGACGCTATTGGTAGCGTCGCCAATTATTTTGCCGAACACGGCTGGCAGCGTGATGGGTTCATCTATCACGAGGCTGAAGGTCCCGATTCTCGTCCGGATGCGCTGACCTTTAACCAAACAGTGCGGCCTACCACCACGGCAGCTGAAGCGGCGGAGCAAGGCGTGGTGACGCAAGCTTCCCTGACTCCTGACACCCCCGTGGTGCCACTGGTGCTAGAGTATGCTGATGGCAATGAACGCTACCGCCTGGGTGAATACAACTTTTATGTAATTACCCGCTATAACCATAGCCACCTCTATGCCATGGCGGTTGCCGAGCTGGCAGAGGCCATTAAGCAGCAAGCTGAGGCTGAGCATGACTAAACTGCGAATCAATATGCGCTACTTAAGCGGCTCCCTGCTATTGGCGGCGATGGTGAGCGGGTGTGCCAGTCAGCCATCGCCACAGCGGGTAGCGGGTGGCGAGGTAGGTGGTGCAAGCTCTAGCCCTGCGCCTGCTGCACCGGCAGCAGCCAGCGGTGAGCGTTACGCGATGACAGGCGATGCCTATCCGGTCGAGCCGCCTGATGTGAGCACCGTGCCAGATGCCGAGCCACGCATCGAGCCACCCTCAAGAGCGGGCAACCGCTCGACTTATGAAGTGTGGGGAGAGACCTATCATGTGCTGCCGGATTCACGCGGCTATGCACGCCAGGGAACGGCTTCTTGGTACGGCGAGAAATTTCATGGTTACGCCACGTCCAACGGTGAAATTTATGACATGTACAAAATGTCTGCTGCTCACCGGTCGCTACCGTTACCTACCTTTGCCCGAGTGACCAGTGTGAGCAATGGCCGTTCAGTCATTGTGCGCGTTAATGACCGTGGCCCGTTCCACAGTGACCGCGAAATTGACCTCTCTTATGCCGCCGCTGCGCGTCTAGGCATTTTAGATAACGGCACCGGTGCGGTACGGGTCGAGGCGATCGATCCAGCGCAATGGTTGGCAGAGCGAGGAGGCAGCAGCAGTGCCACCCAAGCAGCTTCCGCGATGCCTGCAGCCGCGCCGCGAGAAGCTGCTACCGCATCACGCGCCGCCTCGTCGCCATCAGCTCCTGCGTCTCAACCGTCAGGCGATGTTATTTATCTACAAATTGCCGCGCTTGGCAGTGTTGAAGGAGCTCAGCAGCTTCAGCAGCGTTTAACGGGCGAATTGCCGCATGGTGTGCGCATTAAAAGCGAGGCGGATGTTCATCGTGTTCAGGTGGGTCCTGTCAGCCCTGGTCAAGAGGTACAGGCGCGTGCAGAGCTACGCCGTGCAGGCTTTCCCCAAGTGTTTGTCGTGAGATAATGCCTCTTAGCAGGTGCCCGAGTGGCGTTTAACGCGCCGCCATTTTCTTTGTTAGTGAGAAGTTTGTGATGAATGTATTGATGTCAATTTGCCGCACCGCCAAGCTGTGCCTGTTTGCGGTCATGATGGCCTCCGTTTCACCCGCCATGGCGCAGGTGATTCCTCAGCCGCAAACGATTATTCCAGCCCCCCCTCAGTTGGCGGCCAGTTCATGGATTTTGATGGATGCCAACAGCGGGCGAATTCTTGCCGAGCATAATTCCGACGAGCGCCTGCCGCCAGCAAGTTTGACAAAGCTCATGACCGCTTATTTGGTGGAGCGCGAGCTGGACCGTGGCACCATTAATCTAACGGATATGGTGAATGTCAGTGAAAATGCCTGGCGCACTGGCGGCTCGAAAATGTTTATCGAAGTCGGGGACCGGGTGTCAGTCGATGATCTGTTGCACGGCATTATTATTGTTTCTGGTAATGATGCCAGTGTCGCGATGGCAGAACACTTAGCCGGTGGTGAAGCCCCCTTTGCTGATCTGATGAACCAGCATGCCACGCGTTTAGGGATGCAAAACACTAACTTTCAGAACGCCACGGGCCTGCCAGGAGATCGTCATTACTCCACTGCGCATGACATGGCGATCCTTTCCCAGCACATCATCAATGATTATCCTGAACACTACGCGATCTATTCCCAGCGTAACTTTTCATTCGGCAATATTGACCAACCTAACCGTAACCGCCTGTTGTGGCGCGACCCTTCCGTTGATGGTTTGAAGACTGGCTGGACAACCGAAGCAGGATACTGCTTGGTGTCATCTGCTCAGCGAGACGGCATGCGTCTTATTTCAGTCGTGATGGGCACCAGCTCAGAAGAGGCACGTGCCCAGGAAACCCAGAAACTGCTGAGCTATGGTTTTCGCTTTTATGAAACCATGAAGCTCTATGAGCGCGGTGCTGTATTGGCCACACCTCGTGTATGGGGTGGTGACACTAACGAACTGCGTGTGGGCGTTGACCAAGAAGTCTTTATGACGCTGCCCCGCAACCGTAACGAAGAGCTACGCGCCCGCCTTAACCTGGATGCTGACCTTCAAGCCCCTGTTGCCGTAGGTGATAACGTGGGCACGTTAGAAGTATATCTGGGTGAAGAGATGGTCGGTGAGCGCCCGTTGGTAGCCCTGGAGAATATTGAAGAAGGCGGATTGTTTAAGCGTTTGTTTGATCAGGTTCAGCGCTTCTTTAGCAACCTGGTCAGTAGCTTCACCAGCTGATGTTATAAAAACGCTCGGTAATAGGGCCTAACGCTCGGCGATACGTCTTGTATTGTCGGGTGTTGGGCTTTATGTATACCAGACTGGTTATCAAACGATTCACCCGTTGATTGAAAGGCGAACTATGAAAAAAGGCGCTAAACAAGGGCTGCGCGATTTACGGCAACCTGCGGCTCAAGAGCCACCCAAAATTACGTTTCCCTGCGACTACCCGTTAAAAGTAGTAGGGGATGCCGCTGACGATTTTCCTGCGGCAGTGTGCCAGGTCATCATCAAACACGCTCCAGATTTTGACGAATCCACGCTACAGGTTGTCGATAGCCGCAATGGCCGTTTTCAGTCGGTACGCGTCACCATTATTGCTACCGGCGAACAGCAGATTAGCGAGCTGTTTGATGAGCTGAAAGCAACAGGCCGTGTTCACATGGTGGTGTAAGCATGAGCCATGATGCCCCGATAGAGCTGCATCGCCTGGGCCATCGCCCCTACCTGCCCGTGTGGGAAGCCATGCGTGATCTCACTGATCGCCGAGACGAGACGACCTCTGATCAGTTTTGGCTTGTCGAGCATGATCCGGTGTTCACACAGGGGCAGGCGGGTAAGCCAGAGCATCTACTCATGCCGGGCGATATTCCGGTCGTAAACACTGACCGGGGTGGGCAAGTCACCTACCATGGCCCTGGGCAGGTGGTGCTCTATCCCTTGTTAGATGTGCGGCGCGGCAAAATAGGGGTGCGCGACCTGGTCAGTGCGATTGAAAATGCGGTGATTGCGGTATTGGCTGAGTATGATGTTAGCGCTTGGGCCAAGCCAGACGCGCCAGGTGTTTATGTCAACACCCCTCAAGGAGAGGCCAAAATTGCCTCGTTAGGGCTGCGTATTCGCCGCGGTGCCAGCTACCACGGTGTGGCGCTGAATGTGAATGGGGATTTGTCGCCCTTTGCGCGCATTAACCCTTGTGGCTATGCAGGTATGCAGGTCACGCGGCTTGCTGATGTGGCCACGCTCTCAACGGATCACGATGTCGGTGAGCGATTGGCGTCTGCGTTAGCAACCCAGTTGAATCGCCGCTTAACGACGGTTTAAGCAGAAGTATTATTGCCTGCATGGTGAGTCTCACCATGCAGGCAAAAGGCCGGCTTAACCGACGTTAAACGCGGGAATACGGTTGGCGTCTGGCTCTTCTTGGCCTGGAATGGCGGCCGGTGCTGCAAGGCCTAGATTGTTTTTCTCAAAGACGCGGTCTGCTCGGTAGCTAGAGCGAACCAATGGGCCAGATGGTACTTCCATAAAGCCTTTCTCAAGTCCCAGTACGCGATAGCGATCAAACTCTTCCGGGCTTACCCAGCGTTCAACGGCCAAGTGGTTCTTGGTGGGGCGCAGATACTGGCCTAGCGTCACGATGTCTACGCCAATCTCACGCAGATCATCAAACGTTTGCAGAATCTCTTCGTCCGTTTCACCCAGCCCCAGCATCAAGCTGGTTTTAGTGATGATGTCAGGGCGATACTGCTTGGCGTGTGCCAGCACATCCAGCGTTTTGCGATAACCTGCTCGGGGGTCGCGTACTTTGCTGGTCAAGCGCTCAACGGTTTCCACGTTCTGAGCAAAGACTTGAAGTCCTGAATCAACAACGCGCTCAATCGCGGCTTTGTCACCATCGAAGTCTGGCGTTAGCGCTTCCACTACCACGTCTGGCGTACGCGCTTTGATGGCACGAATACAGTTGGCGTAGTGAGTGGCACCACCATCGTCTAGATCGTCGCGGTCAACAGAGGTCAAGACGATATAGCGAAGGCCCATCAGCTCAACGGATTTGGCAGTGTTCTCTGGCTCTTCGTGGTCCAGCCAACCTTTCGGGTTGCCGGTGTCTACCGCGCAGAAACGGCAAGCGCGTGTACACACCGAGCCCATCAACATGATAGTGGCGGTACCGTTGCTCCAGCACTCGCCCATATTGGGGCAGTGAGATTCCGCGCAAACGGTGCTGAGTCGGTGGGTAGCCACGTTTTTCTTAACGGCTTCAAAACGTTCGCCGCCGGGAATTTGCGCACGCAGCCATTTTGGTTTGCGCTCAAGTGAAGGGGCGTCCGCCTGCGCTTTGCGCTGCTTCATGCCGTCTTTAATCACTGTCATGCCGTGTTCATTACGGAATTTTTCGCCGCTAGGCACGCGCTGGGAAGGGGTGTTGCTCATAGGAGAGAGCCTCTCTACTGTGCGGCGGGCAAACGGAGCAATCAAGCGGCACGCGAAGCAATATATCTCTGCCTAATGGTGCCGCGACGCGACTGTCTGCCATGCCCTGAGTAACGCTAACTGATACATAGGTTGTAGATAATGTAACATATCTGCCCTTCAACAAGACACCGTCAACCCTTAGTGATCATGTTCTAAAGAGAGCGCTGGTAAGCACGACACTCCATGGCTAGGCAGCGGGCTGCCGGGCGCTTGGAAATGACGCTGAAGCTCGCTTAGATGCTCACGAATAAAGCGCAAAAAGAGTTCAGCTACCGGGGTAGGAAAGTGGTCGCGACGATACACCGTGCACCAAGCGCGACGAATGGGGAAGCTGGGCAGTGCTAGGGTGGCCAGCAAGCCCTGTTCTAACTCTCGCTGCACGGCCAGCCGAGGCAAAACAGCGACGCCCAAGTGGGCCATTACCCCTTGTTTGATCGCTTCATTGGTGCCTAGCTCAATGCGGTGGGGTAAGCCTACTTCCTGGTCAACGGCAAGTTGTTCAAAGGCACTGCGCACCCCAGAGCCTGGTTCGCGCATGAGGACAAAATGGCGTGCGAAATCAGCCAGCGTGGGTTCTGTCATGCTCAGCAATGGGTGCTCAGGCCAGACCACCGCCACCAGCTCATTCTCAAGAATGGGCATGACTACCAAGCCGTCGTCCTCTGGCACCATCGCCATGATTACCACGTCGTCCTGCTGTTCAGCCAGCCGCTCCAGTGCTTGGCTGCGGTTACACACTTTTAAGCGCAACTGCACATCCGGGTAGCGGGCGCGAAATTTCGCCAGCAGGTAGGGCACCACGTACTGGGCTGAAGAGACAGCGGCGATACTCAACTTGCCGCTGATTTTGCCGTTAATATCAGAGAGGCTCATTTGTAGCCGCGAGAGCTGACCAAAAATTTCCCGCGTTGATAGTGCGAGGGTGTCCGCGGCTGGCAGTGTATGAAGTGTTTTGCCCGCATACTTGAATAATGGTTGGCCTAGGGCCTGCTCAAGTTGGCGAATTTGCGCGCTCACTGCCGGTTGTGTCAGGCCTAACTGCTCAGCGGCTCGTGAGTAAGAGCGCTGGCGGTGCACCGCTTGAAACACCTGTAGCTGTCGAAAGGTTAAGCGGTTGAGCAGCGTAGGGGATGACATAACCACCTCAGGGTAAACTTCCTTGCGCATTAGGCGCAGTTACAGGCCTGCTGTACAAGGTTTAGCATTAGTGACGAAATGCTAACACCGATTTAAAGCTATCGCCTTGAAAGCTTGGCGGTATATTAATAGAGCGCCTTGCGAACAATGGGGCGGCTACTGAAAAGAGAGTGGTAATCATCGACGTTGGGCAAGGAGTGGCCTAAACTATATTGCATTGCAGCATCATTGCTTCGGGATTGGTGCCACGCATCAACCCAACGGGAGACTCTATGAACTTTCTTGCTAATCCTCTGCTGGCGTCTACGCCTGGCGGTGACGCTCTCGCAAGCATGATGGACCCTTTTGGGTTCGGGCGTGCCGCCGTGAACTACTGGCGTGATAGCGTAGAACGCAACATTCTATATTGGGATGTGATGCGTGAACGCGGCAATCAATACCTTGAGCACATGGAGCAAACAAAACCCAATGTGCTCGGTTTTGAAACAGAAGTACTGGTCGATGGACGTACTCTGCCGAACCCAACGAATTATGAACTTCTGCGCGTACTGCCGCCTAAAAATACCCAGATTGATCCTCAGAAACGGCCTTTTGTCGTGGTCGACCCGCGAGCGGGGCATGGTCCTGGCATTGGTGGTTTCAAGCCTGATAGCGAACTTGGGGTAGCTCTAAAAGCGGGCCATCCCTGCTACTTTATTGGCTTTTTACCCTTCCCCGAGCCGGGCCAAACCGTTGAAGACGTGGTCGAGGCTGAAGTCGCCTTTTTGCGCCACGTGATCGCGCTGCACCCAGAAACCACCGAAAAGCCGATGGTGGTGGGTAACTGCCAGGCAGGTTGGCAAATCATGATGGCTGCTGCCCTTGAGCCTGATGTCTTTGGCCCGATTTTGATCGCAGGCGCGCCGCTTTCCTACTGGGCGGGTGAGCATGGCAAAGCGCCGATGCGTTACACCGGTGGCATGACGGGGGGTAGCTGGGTCACTGCGATGACCACCGACATCGGTAACGGCCTGTTTGATGGTGCTTGGTTAGTTCAAAACTTTGAACGCCTTAACCCGGCCAATACCTACTGGAAAAAGCAGTATCACCTTTATGACAATGTGGATACCGAAACCAAGCGCTATTTAGAGTTTGAGCGCTGGTGGGGTGGTCACGTGGTATTAGGCGGCGAAGAGATTCAGTACATCGTCGATAATCTGTTTGTTGGCAACCGACTCTCTACGGCACAGCTAGTCACGCGTGATGGTCGGCGTATTGACCTGCGCAACGTGCGTTCGCCTGTGGTGGTGTTCTGCTCACGGGGTGACGATATTACGCCGCCGCCTCAGGCGCTGGGGTGGATTCGTGATCTCTACGAAGGTGAAGAGGATATCGTCGCCAACGAGCAAACGATCATCTATTGCCAACACGACACAACCGGGCACTTGGGAATTTTCGTGTCTGGAAGTGTGTCACGTAAAGAGCATTCTGAGTTTACGGCGAACATGGATTACATCGATGTCATGCCGCCTGGGCTTTACGAAACAACCATTTCCCATGCCGACGAGCACCCTGATGCTGAGCTGATTGAGCGTGACTACCTGCTTGAGTTTACGCCGCGTAACTTTGAAGAGCTGGACCGTGACGTCATGCACAAGCCAGAAGATGACCGTCGCTTCGCCACAGTGGCGCGTATCTCGGAAATTAACCTAGGGCTTTATCGTCTGTATATTCAGCCGTGGCTGCATGCGACCATGACCCCCGAAGCGGCGCGCTGGATTCGTCGTATGCACCCCATTCGTCTCGGCTACAAGCTGATGTCTGACCGCAACCCGCTAACGGTTCCGCTGCCGGTCATGGCGGACTACGTGCGTCGTCATCGCAAGCCGGTCGATCAGGACAACATGTTCAAAGCGTTAGAGAGCATGGCGTCTGACCAGATTGTGGCCAGCCTGGATGCGTGGCGCGACCTGCGTGATAGCTCAACCGAGCGCCTGTTTATGGATGTCTATGGTCAACCACTGCTCCAGGCGGCCGTTGGCTTGTATGGCGATGCCCATGTACACCGCCGCCGCCCAGGCGCAGAGCCTGAGCACCGTCGGTTTATTGAAAACCGCCAAAATGAGCTGCGCCATAAAATTGCCCAGGGTGGGCACCACGAAGCCGTGATGCGTTCAGTGATCTACGTGCTGGGCGGTGCGCCAGCGACGGATGAGCGTAATTTCAAACGCCTGCGTGCTTCACGGGCAGAGTTAGAGCCCGGTACCCCGCTGAGCGAGTTTAAGCGTTTGGTGAGAGAGCAATTCTTTATTTTGAAGCTTGATCGTGAGCAGGCGCTTGGCTCATTGCCTACCTTGCTAAAAGGGCAAAGCAACGACGATATTGACGGTTATCTCAAGCACCTTGAGCATGTCTTTGCGGCCAGCGGTGAGTTGTCAGCTCATGCTGCAGAACGCTTTGACCAAGTGAAAGCACTGTTTGATAAGGCGCGTCCAAACGTCGTAGCGCCCCCTGCGCCTGAAGCGGCGTCAACGCCTGCTGCTAAAGCGCCGGTACCGGCATTAACAGCAGAGAAAAGCGCGACAGTGTCGGCTAAATCAGCTGGCGAGAGTGCTCCAAAAGCCTCAGAGGCAGCGCCGACGCCACCAGAGAAAAAACCTGCAAGCCGTTCTTCTGGGCAGCGCCGAAGCACGCCACGTAAACGGTAAGTTGGCTTGCTGCGCCCTCTACGCCCTCACTGAATAGTGGGGGCGTTTTTATTGCGAAGCGGCTATTTGGGTTGCCGTGTGCCAAGCGGCAGTCTAGTGTCTAGCTACCCCCTTGCAAAAACATGCTTCTCCCACCACGAGGTGTTGCTCACTGGCCGCTGGCAGCATTGGGCATACTTTCCTTGTTAGGCTTGATACTGGCGCTTCATCAAGGGCTGGGGTAGGGTAGGCGCATTTTTCTCATGGTCGCCAAGTAATCTTTCGGGCGGCAACGTATTCAGAGCATGGGCGATAGCGCCTGGGCAATAAGAAAGTGGAGCACTATGGGCAAGTCACTGGTCATCGTCGAATCGCCTGCGAAAGCGAAGACGATTAATAAGTATCTCGGCAACGATTTCATCGTCAAGTCGAGCGTGGGTCACATCCGTGACCTGCCGACCAGCGGCTCAGGTAAGGCAGCCTCCGACCCAAAGGAGCGCGCTCGCCAAGCCGCGGCAACGCGTAAGATGTCGGCGGAAGAGAAGGCAGAGTATAAAAAGCGTAAGGCCCACGACCAGCTCATTCGGCGTATGGGCATTGATCCTGATAACGGCTGGGAAGCACGTTATGAAGTGCTTCCGGGCAAAGAGAAAGTCGTTGCTGAATTAAAGAAGCTCGCTGAAAAGGCAGACGCCGTTTACCTCGCAACGGATTTGGACCGCGAGGGGGAAGCCATTGCTTGGCACCTGCGCGAAACCATTGGTGGCGACGACAGCCGCTATAAACGCGTGGTGTTTAACGAAATTACCAAAAATGCCATCCAGGATGCGTTTAAAGCGCCCGGCGTGTTGAACATTCCTCGGGTTGAAGCGCAGCAGGCACGACGCTTTTTAGACCGCGTGGTGGGCTTTATGCTGTCGCCACTGCTGTGGGCCAAGGTGGCGCGGGGGCTGTCTGCCGGGCGTGTACAGTCTGTTGCGGTGCGTTTGATTGTTGAGCGCGAACGCGAGATTCGGGCCTTTATTCCCGAAGAGTTTTGGGACGTACACGCAGACCTCGTCTCTCCTGATGGTGAACTGGTGCGTTTTGCCCTGGCCCGTCAGGACGGCAAGCCGTTCCGGCCGACCTCTGAAAAAGAGACGATGGAGCGCATTGCTCAGCTGCGTAAAGCCAAACTCTCGATTACTGGGCGGGAAGATAAGCCCACCAGCTCTAAGCCTACGGCGCCGTTCATCACCTCAACGCTGCAGCAGGCAGCCAGTGGTCGGTTAGGGTTCTCGGTCAAGAAAACCATGACCATGGCCCAGCGTCTCTATGAGGCGGGCTATATCACCTATATGCGTACTGACTCGACCAACCTGTCTAAAGACGCGGTGGAGAGTGTCCGTTCGTTTATTGGTGATGAGTATGGTGAGCGCTACTTGCCAGAAGCCCCTAATCGCTATAGCAGCAAAGAGAGCGCTCAGGAAGCACACGAAGCCATCCGGCCCTCTAGCGTCGAGCGTAAGGCCACCGACCTTGCCGGTATGGAGCGCGATGCGGAACGCCTCTACGAGCTTATTTGGCGGCAATTCGTGGCGTGTCAGATGACACCTGCTGAATACCTTTCTAGCACGCTAAGCGTTGAGGTAGATGGCTACGACTTGCGTGCTAAAGGGCGTGTGTTGAAGTTTGACGGTTATACCCGGGTAATGAAGCCTACGGGTAAAAATGAAGATCAAAGCTTGCCGGACCTGCCCAAAGGCACGGCCATGGGGCTCGAAAAGCTCGACCCTCAACAGCACTTTACCAAGCCGCCTGCGCGCTATACCGAAGCCAGTTTGGTCAAGGAGCTGGAGAAGCAGGGTATTGGTCGCCCCTCCACCTACGCTTCGATCATCTCTACCATTCAAGACCGTGGCTACGTGAAGCTGGAGAGCCGTCGCTTCTATGCAGAAAAATTGGGCGATATCGTCACCGAGCGCCTAAAAGAGTCCTTCGCTGATTTGATGGACTACTCCTTTACTGCGCGCATGGAGGATAGCCTTGATGAGGTGGCGGAGGGAGAGCGTAACTGGCAGGCGCTGCTGGATGCTTTCTATGAAGAGTTCCGTGCGGAACTGATGAAGGCGGAAAGCGATGAGGGCATGCGTCCTAATCAGCCGGTGCCTACCGATATCGACTGCCCCAGCTGTGGTCGTAAAATGCAGATCAGAACCGCCTCTACCGGTGTGTTCTTAGGCTGCAGCGGCTACAACTTGCCGCCAAAAGAGCGTTGCAAAACCACCATTGACCTTATTCCGGGTGAAGAGGCCGTAGCGGAAGACGCGGGCGAAGAGGCGGAAACCAACGCGCTGCGTGCCAAGCGTCGCTGTCAGAAATGCGGTACGGCGATGGATAATTACCTGATTGATGAAACCCGTAAGCTACACATCTGTGGCAATAGCCCAGACTGTGACGGTTATGAGATCGAGAGCGGCAAGTTCAAGATTAAAGGCTACGACGGCCCAGTCATTGAGTGTGATAAGTGCGGCTCTGAAATGCAGCTCAAATCCGGGCGCTTTGGCAAATACTTTGGTTGCACCAACAGCGAGTGCAAAAACACCCGTAAGCTGCTGCGCAGTGGCGAAGTGGCACCGCCAAAGATGGACCCGATCCCGATGCCTGAGCTAGCCTGCCAAAAAGTCGAGGACCATTATGTGTTGCGGGATGGCGCAAGTGGCCTGTTCCTGGCTGCCAGCAAGTTCCCCAAAAACCGTGAGACTCGCCCGCCGTTGGTTAAAGAATTAAAGGCGCATGCTGACGAGCTACCTGAGAAGTATCACTTTATTCTCAAAGCGCCCAGTGAAGACCCGGATGGTCGGCCGGCGCAGATTCGTTACTCACGCAAAAACAAAGAGCAGTACGTGATGACGGATGAAGAGGGTAAAGCAACGGGCTGGAAAGCGACCTTTGAAGGCGGCAAATGGCACGTGGAGGATAAGCGTAAGTGAGCCCTCGTTCGCGAACGAATCAATTACTGTATCAGGCTGAACTGCTAGTGGGCTTGCCAGTAGGCGATGATGAGCACGCCCCTGCGCGCCAAATGGCCATTGAAGAGAGCGGGCTGGCGCTGTTTGAACTGGCACTTGGCTCTCTGCTGCAAGAGGTCACCGAGCACGCGCGATTAACGAATCACGACTGGCGAGCACTGCTCGCCAGCGACGGGCCGGATGTGGCAGAGCTGCAGCGCTTGCGCGATGCCATGCAGCAGCCGGAAAGCTGGCTTTACTGGCTGGTGAGCCAGTTAGAGAAGCTGCACAGTAGTGAGGGTGCCGCGCGTCGCAGCGTGCACAACCCTGGCATGATTGCCGTAGGGAGCCAGTTAACGCTAGCCGAGCAATTGCTAGAGAATCTTCAGGCGGCTAAGCGTGATATAGCCTCGCTGCGTGAGACCAGCCAGGAGTGGTGAGCTGTTTGGCAGGCGGCATGTTAGGTGGCGATTTAATCTGCGTTAAAAAAGAGTTGGCTAACGTATGGCGTGGGTTTTCTAGCGCAAATTGGTAAGTGTAGACGCTGACAATTGCCGCATGAATAGGGTATAACAGCCGTCATTCACGTAGTGTTGGTCAGCCGTGCTGGCCCGTTTTTTGAGAGCAATAATGATGCCTGTGAACCGCCGCCGATTTTTAGCGATGGCGCTGAGTTGGCCTGCTGTGGCTAGCGCTGCGACCACCCGTCCGGTTGATAACTATGCACCGCCAGACCTTGTTGCCACGCTGCTTTCACGGGCTCCTGTGCCGCGCCACAGCAATGAGCTGTGGGTGTTAGTAGACGATAAAGAAGCCACGCTGAGCATATTTCGTGGTAATGCGCTTATCGAAAGGATTGCCCCGATTTCGTTAGGGCGGGGTGGCGCCAAAACCCAGCGGGTGCGGGGTGATAACGTGACCCCATTGGGTGAATTCAGAATTAATCGATTTAATTACGAAAGCCAGTGGCATATCTTCATTAGTATCGATTATCCTACGCCACCTCACGCGCGCATGGCGCTCGAAGCAGGCATCTATTCCCAAGCGGATTACGAGGCTTACTTTGATCACTATCGTCGCTATGGTTCGCCACCGCAAAATACTGCGTTGGGTGGAGCCATTGGGCTTCACGGGATCGGAGGCGGCGATCCAGAGATTCACGGCAGCTACCACTGGACCCAAGGGTGCGTGGCAGTGACCAATGAAGAAATTGAACGCGTAGCCGCATTAGTAGATGTTGGCACTCGCGTAGTGATCCGCTAGGCTTGTGTGGCTGAAGGAAGTTCTAGGTTTTGTGCATGTGGCTATAGACAAGCGCTGTTGTCTATTATAAAACAGCGTTTGACTTGCGTGCCCTGGTACGTAACCCTGGTACAAGTCGCTGTAAAGAACCTGCATCGCAGGTAGACAAATTTAAGCTAACACTTTAGCCTTACTTTTTGTCGTACCCTTAACGTAGTACCCAAGGAAGACTCAAGGAGAACATTATGACTTTTAAAACTGCTCTGAAGATGACCGCTGCTGCCGCTTCTCTGGCAATCCTGGCTGGTTGTGCTTCTACCAGCGCTCTGGAAGAAGTTCGCATGACTGCTGAATCTGCACAGGCTGATGCCGCAGAAGCACGCAGCATGGCTTCACAAGCTCTGAACACTGCAAACCAAGCTCAGCGCGACGCGCAAGCTGCTCTGCAGATGTCTGAGCAAAACCGTGAAGAAATGAACCGCATGTTCCAGCGTTCCATGCAGAAGTAATTCTGCTTGGGCCACCGAGTTCGTTAAGTACTCAGTGGTTGCTGTAGATGTAAAAAACCCCGCCTCGGCGGGGTTTTTTATTGCTTGATGCTTTTAGCGGCTATGTTTCCAACGACTATGCATCGCCTTCGACATTTACGGCGGTAGAAAGCTCAACACCTTCCAGAATGCCTTCCAGGCGCTGTGTGGGCTGTGGTTCAGGCGTGGGCTCAGGTGCTGGAGCCTGCGGGCCGTACAGTGCCACAAAGCGGCCATCTGGCGCTTCTACGGCGCGCTTGACCTGTTCGTAGTCAACGTCAGCTTGATCTTCCGCTAGCGCAGTTACCTGCTCAATGGCGTTCAGAAGCGGCTCAAAGTCACCGACGTTCTCTTCCAGCTGGGGATAGGACTGCACGAACAGCGTGCCGTCTGCCGCCCAGCCCGCTTTAAAGGGCGCGTCCATCAGGTTGACCTGAGTACCGCTAGGCAGGCGCTCGTAGAGCGATTCAATATCTTCAGGGTACATGCGAATGCAACCCCGGCTGGCACGCATGCCTACACCGTCAGGGCGATTCGTGCCGTGAATCAGATAGCTAGGCATGGCCAGCAGGATCGCATGACGACCCAGCGGGTTGTCTGGCCCGGCCGGAACAATCGCTGGTGCTGGTTCACCGCGTGCCGCTGCTTCGCGACGCATGGAGGCTGGCGGTGCCCAGGCGGGGTCTTTCACTTTTATCGTTGTGCGTGTAATGCCTACCGGGGTGGCAAATTCTTCACGACCAACGCTGACAGGGTAGGTTTCAACGATACCTGGGTTGTCGGCGGGGTAGTAGTAGAGACGCAGCTCGGAAAGATTGACGACAACGCCTTCACGGGGGGCGGGCGGCAAAATATAGCGTGCGGGAATAACCACTTCAGTGCCTTCACCCGGTACCCACAAGCTGACGTCGGGGTTAGCCATGCGAATCTCTTCGTAACCAATATTATGGCGACGAGCGATGTCGATGAGCGTCTCTTCAGGGTTGTCTACGGTGACGGTGTAGTACTCACCAATAATGTCGCCGTGCTCGGGCAGTCGGAAGTGTCCGCGTGGCAATTCACGCACATCGGCAGCTTGTTCTGCGCTGGCAGTGGCGTCATCCGTGAGGGCGACAGCGGTCTCGGCCTGTTCGGCTTGCTCCGCCGATGGCTGTGCATAGACT
Organism: Vreelandella lutescens; assembly: GCF_014640815.1. GTDB lineage: Bacteria > Pseudomonadota > Gammaproteobacteria > Pseudomonadales > Halomonadaceae > Vreelandella > Vreelandella lutescens. The sequence goes on from NZ_BMHM01000006.1 coordinate 119,327, forward strand.
GGGCCCGCAAGGCTCGCTGCCAGCAGAACTGCCAGGCTGGTAGGTCCCCAAAGGGTAATGTTCTTACGAATGTTCATGGTCGATCCTAATCAATGTATGCACTGCTGGTAAGCATGGTGATGGGCAGCGATGCGTTACCGGTGTGTGCTGCCCCCAGTGTATGCTGCCTAGTAGCAAGTTTGCCCCAAGGTTCACGCCGCCGCTACTTTTTGATTAAGAGTCGTTAACAGTGCTTCAAGCTTTTCAAAACGCTGTTCGACCGTTTCCATTGGAAATTCAAATCGTAAGGTGTCGGAACCGTCTAAACGGTAGTGCTGTGGAGATTTTTGAATCAGGGTAACCAGCGTCAGCGGGTCCACCTGAGTGGTGCTGTCGAAGATTACGCGGCCGCGCTGCTCGCCTGCCTCCATACGGGCAACGCCGAGCTGTTCTGCCCTATGACGTAGCTTCGTTTGGCGCATCAGGTTTTTCAGTGGCTGCGGCAGCAGGCCAAAACGGTCAATGAGCTCAACCTGCAGTTCTTTCAGTTCGGCATCAGACTGTGTATTGGCGATGCGTTTATACATCACTAAGCGCTGTTGCACATCGTGAATATAATCATCGGGAATCAGTGCAGGCAGATTCAGGCTAATTTCGACGCCTGTATTGAAGGGCGCGTCAATGTTGGGCGTTTTGCCTGCCCGTATCGCCTTCACTGCTCGGTCGAGCATTTCCATATAAAGGGTGTAGCCAATGGTTTCCATTTGGCCGCTCTGCTCGTCGCCAAGGAGTTCACCGGCACCGCGAATTTCCATATCGTGGCTTGCCAGGGTAAAGCCTGCGCCAAGGTCGTCTGAGGCGCTAATGGCTTCAAGCCGTTTTACGGCGTCTCGGGTCATGGCTTTGGGCGTGGGCGTGAGCAGGTAAGCATAGGCTTGATGGTGGCTACGCCCCACGCGGCCGCGCAGCTGATGCAGTTGGGCAAGGCCAAATTTATCGGCGCGCTCGATTAAAATGGTATTGGCGCTGGGGACGTCAATCCCGGTTTCAATGATCGTTGAGCACACCAGTACGTTAAATCGACGGTGGTAGAAGTCCGACATCACGCGCTCAAGGCTGCGCTCGGGGAGCTGGCCGTGGGCGACCGCTACGCGAGCTTCAGGGACTAGCTCACGAATTTGTTCCGCCGCGTTCTCGATGGTTTTCACTTCGTTGTGCAGGAAGTATACCTGACCACCGCGTAAAATCTCCCGCAGCAGCGCTTCTTTAATCACGCTGTTGTCGCGCTGCTGTACAAAGGTTTTGACCGATAGGCGTCGTGCGGGCGGGGTGGCGATGATGGAAAGGTCGCGGATGCCGCTCATGGCCATATTCAGCGTACGCGGAATGGGCGTGGCGGTGAGCGTAAGGATGTCGATTTCTGCCCGTAGGGTTTTCAGCTTCTCCTTTTGAGCCACACCGAAGCGGTGCTCCTCATCGATAATTAGTAGCCCCATTTTGGGCAGCTCAACGCTTTTTGAGAGCAGCTTATGGGTGCCGATGACGATATCGGTTTGGCCGCTCTTAATGCCTTCTAGGGTTTGCGTCATCTCTTTGCCGCCAGTAAAGCGCGAGATCAGGCTGATATTCACAGCGGTGTCGGCAAAGCGGTCGCGGAAGTTTTCAAAGTGCTGGCGAGCTAGCAGCGTGGTGGGTACCAGCACCACAACCTGCCTGCCCGATTGTACCGCTAAGAACGCAGCGCGCATGGCGACTTCGGTCTTACCAAAGCCAACATCACCACACACCACACGGTCCATCGGCTGAGGAGATACCATGTCGCCAATCACGGCCTCAATAGCGGCCTGTTGGTCGGGCGTTTCCTCGAACGGGAAGCTGGAAGCAAAACGGACGTATTCATCCCCTGGGGTGTCATAGACCACCCCCTCCTGAGCTTCTCGACGGGCGTAGATGTCCAGCAGCTCAGCCGCGGTGTCGCGAATTTTCTCCGCAGCTTTGCGTCGGGCTTTCTCCCACTGGTCTGAGCCTAGTTTATGCAGCGGAGCCAGCTCGTCGTCAGCACCGCTATAGCGTGAAATGAGGTGCAGGCTGTCTACTGGCACATACAGCTTGGCACCGTCAGCGTAAGAGAGCGCTAGGAATTCGTTGGCCTGGCCGCCAGCCTCCAGCGTCTCCAAGCCCAGGTAGCGGCCTACGCCGTGGGCTTGGTGCACCACCGGCGCGCCTGCCTTTAGTTCGGAAAGATGACGGACCGCCAGTTCGTTATCATCAGTGGCTTTTTCCCGCCGACGGCTTTGGCGTACAACATCGCCAAAGAGCTCGGTCTCGCTAATCACCGCCACGTCTGGCTCGGTGAGCCACAAGCCGCTACCCACCAGGCTTTCTGTGATGGCGATGCGCTCTTTGCCTGCTAAAAAGGCCTGAAAGCTATCGCAGTGAGGAAGCGAAAGTTTAAGCGGCGCAAGTACTTCCTCTAAGGCTTCTCTGCGCCCGCGTGATTCAGCAATAAAGAGCACGCGGGTGTTGGCGTGATTGTCTAAAAAGTGCTTTAGCTCGCTTAGCGGCTGTTTGGCGCGCGCATTAATTGCCAGTGGTGGCAGCGCTTGCGCCAGGGGCGTGAGCGCATGGCGTTGGCTGTCGTCGTCGGTGAGCTCAAGGCGTGGTCGCGCCTTAATGGCTGAAAACACCTCGTTGACTGGAAAGAAGGCGCGATGGGGTGGCAGTAGTGGCCGCGTGGGGTCGACGCCTAAATTCTCATAGCGCGACTCAATCGACTGCCAGTGCTGTTCGGCGGCTTGGAAGACGCCAGGCAGCAATGCGATACGCGTGTCGTCGGTAACATGCTCAAACAGCGAGGCGGTATCATCAAAAAAGAGCGGTAAATATTGCTCAAGCCCAGGCGATGGGATTGCCTTGAGGGCATCGTTATAGAGAGGGCACTGGCGCGGGTCGACATCGAACAGTGTCTCAAATTGCTCGCGAAAGCAGGCAATGGCGCTGCGGCTAAGTGAGTACTCGTGTGCGGGCAGTAATTCAATGGTGTCGACTTTATCAGTAGAGCGCTGACTGCCTGGGTCGAAATGGCGCAGCGTATCGATCTCATCGTCAAACAAATCGATGCGGATCGGCTCGTCCATGCCCATGGCAAACAGGTCGATGATAGCGCCGCGCATGGCGTACTCGCCGGGTTCATACACGGTCTCTACGGCGCGATAGCCTGCGCGGGAGAGTGATTCGCGAAATGTCTCGCGGTTGAGCGTGGCCCCTGCTTTGAGCGTCATTACGCGCCCAGCGATATAAGAGACCGGCGGTAGCCGCTGCATTAACGTATTGATCGGCACGAGGACGATGCCGCGTACGCCATCTTGCAGAAGGCGTAGCGTTCTCAGCCGGGCAGAAATAATATCCTGGTGGGGCGAAAAGCTATCGTAAGGCAGCGTTTCCCAGTCAGGGAAGGGGAGGACTGGCACGCTGCTATAAAAGGCGAGGTCTTGCTCCAGACGCTGAGCGCTGGCGGTGTTGGGGGTGATCACCAGTAACGGCGCGCTTGACGCTACCTGGGCTAGCGCCAGGGCAGTCGCACTGCCCGGCGGCGCTTGCAAATAGAGCGTGTCGCGAATCCCTTGCGGCTGAGGCGGTTCGAGCAGAGAAAAAGAGGGCATAATAAAGGTATCGTTTTGCGCTGAAACGGAACCTGGATCATACACGATCAGCCCTTTCGCGCAGAGTCTTTCGATCTAAGCTGCCTTTGGCTGGCTGTAGGGCTGCATCATTACAGTTTGTAGTCAATGCCCATTTTCTGTAATACCCCTACATGTTGTGCGACTATCCATTCATTGCGGCACTCTAATAAGCCCAGGATAATGCCCCTTATCCCCGTTCATAACTCAATGAGGCCGCACGTGAGTCAGCAAGCTCTCGAAAACGTTTTTCAGGAATGGCAACACAATGAAGCTCTGGCTGAGCAGATGATCCCACTGGTGGGGCAGCTGTATCGTCAGAATAATGTTGTAGCCACCATGTTCGGACGTTCCCTGATCAAGCGGTCGGTCATTCGTATTCTTAAAGATCATCGTTTTGTGCGCAAAATTGAAGGCACAGAGCTGTCGGTGGAAGATACCTTCCCCATTGTGAAAGCGATGAGCGAGATGAATCTGGGGCCTGCTCATGTTGACGTGGGTAAGCTGTCAGTCAGCTTCAAGCGTCAGGGCGGCGGTGATCTGGACGCATTTTTGCGCCGCGAACTTAGCGAGATCATCGACGGCTATCAGCCGGAAGGCAGTAAAGGTGAGCCTCAGGACGTTGTTCTTTATGGTTTTGGTCGTATCGGCCGGCTGCTGGCGCGTGTCATGGTGGAAAAAGCCGGTGGCGGCAATCTGCTGCGTTTGCGTGCCATCGTGGTGCGGGGGCGCGGCGATGTGGCCAAAGATCTTGAAAAACGCGCCAGCCTACTGCGTCGCGATTCGGTTCATGGTCCGTTTGATGGCACCATCACCGTCGATGCTGACGCGCGCACTCTGACAATTAATGGCAATGTGGTTCAGGTCATTTACGCAGACTCCCCAAGCGAGATTGATTACACCGCCTACGATATCCATAACGCCGTGATTGTGGACAATACCGGTATTTGGCGCGATGAAGCGGGTCTGGGGCAGCACTTGGAGTGCAAGGGTGCCGCGAAGGCGTTGCTCACGGCGCCGGGTAAAGGCGACATCAAAAATATCGTGTTCGGCATTAACCACGAAACGATTGGTGATAATGACCGCATCGTATCGGCGGCTTCGTGCACCACCAACGCGATAGTGCCCGTACTGAAAGTGCTGAACGATGAGTACGGTGTGGTCACTGGGCATGTGGAAACCGTTCATGCATACACCAACGACCAAAACCTGATTGATAACTACCACAAAGGCGATCGTCGTGGCCGTAGCGCGGCGCTCAACATGGTATTGACTGAGACGGGCGCGGCTAAAGCGGTCGCTAAAGCACTGCCCGAGCTAGAGGGCAAGCTGACAGGTAATGCGATTCGCGTGCCGACGCCAAATGTGTCGATGGCGATCCTGAATCTGACGTTGGATAAAGGCACTGATGCAGCAGCGCTAAACGATTACCTGCGCCGTATGTCCATTGATTCCGCCTACCAAAAGCAGATCGATTTTGTGGACTCTGCAGAGGTGGTCTCTTCTGACTTCGTTGGCAATCGCCACGCAGGGATTGTCGATGCCAAAGCCACTATCGCTAACGGCAATCATGCCGTCGTGTACGTCTGGTACGACAACGAGTTTGGCTACAGCTGTCAGGTTATTCGTATTCTGCAGCATATGTCTAACGTGCATTTTTTAAAGTTACCCCACTAAGCCCGGTACCGGCCTATGCCTATAAGTTGCTAATTTAGGGTGTTGGCCGCGTATTTTTGACAAACGCCACCTTCGGGTGGCGTTTTCTGTATCAGAAACAAATGGCCTAGAAGGGCATATAGCACTTTTGGAGGCCATCAGGGATGTGGTCATTGGACGCGCTTGTCTTTATAATACGATAGATTTTTCGGGGTGGTTCAAGCTTGCTTGGGCCTGACTGGTAACAATCTGAGCAGAAAATAACAATTCGCTGAGCAGAAAATAAGCATTCGAACCCCTTACCTTCGTATATCCGATCCATCAACTGGGCGAGACTATGATCGAAGTCAAAAAAGGCCTGGATCTCCCCATCACGGGAGCGCCCGAGCAGCGTATTGAAGATGCGCAGCCTGTGCGTCACGTGGCAATCCTGGGCACTGACTACGTTGGCATGAAGCCAACGATGGAAGTTCAGGAAGGGGACAAGGTCAAACTAGGCCAGCTACTCTTCACCGACAAGAAAATTGACGGCGTGCGCTTCACCGCGCCCGCTGGTGGTGAAGTAGTCGCTATTAACCGTGGCGAAAAACGACGCTTACTGTCTGTCGTTATTAAAGTCGATGAAAATGAAGAAGCGATGACATTTGCTTCTCATGATCGTGGCACTTTAGGACAGCTTGATCGTCAAACTGTTGTTGATCAGCTTGTTGAGTCAGGACTCTGGACTGCCCTGCGCACCCGTCCTTTCTCACGTACGCCTGCTATTGACGGCGTTCCTGCTGATATCTTTGTCACCGCTGTGGATACCCATCCTTTAAGCGCTGACCCTGCCTTTATCATCAATGAAAATGCTCAGGCATTTGAAGACGGCCTCAAGGTGCTAACCCGCCTGACCGAGGGCAACGTTTTTCTGTGTACTGGTGCAAATGCTTCGATCCCGGGCAGTGATGTTAGCGGTGTGAAAACCGAAACCTTCGCTGGGCCGCATCCTGCTGGCCTCGTGGGCACGCATATTCACTACCTTTCACCTGTGGCGCTGCATAAGAAAGTGTGGCACATCGGTTATCAGGACGTGATTGCCTTTGGCAAGCTGTTTGTAGACGGCAAGCTGGACATGAGTCGGATTGTCGCGGTAGGCGGCCCTCGTGCTGAAAAACCGCGCATTCTGCGTACCCGTGTGGGGGCGAGCACTCAGGAACTCTTGGCAGGTGAGATCATCAAACCGGATGACACCCGCGTGATTTCTGGTTCCGTCTTTTCTGGTTCTGCCGCTGAGGGCAAGCTGACTTACTTGGGTCGTTTCCATAACCAAGTGAGTTTGCTGGAAGAGGGTAACAAACGCACCTTTATGGGCTGGCTCTCTCCCGGTGCAAACCGCCACTCCATCATGGGCATTTACCTTTCCAAGTTTAAAGGCCTGAGCAATTACGCGCCGACTACGTCTACCAATGGCTCCGAGCGAGCGATGGTGCCGGTAGGTAATTACGAGCGCGTCATGCCACTGGATGTTATGCCAACGCAACTGCTGCGTTCGCTGATTGTGGGCGACATTGAGGTTGCCATGCAGCTTGGGTGTCTTGAGCTGGACGAAGAGGATCTGGCGCTGTGTACCTATGTTTGCCCCGGCAAATATGAGTACGGCCCTATCCTGCGTGACAATCTCACCATGATCGAGAAAGAGGCCTGATGATGGGTATTCGACAAACACTCGATAATCTCGAGCCGCACTTCCATAAAGGTGGCAAGTACGAGAAGTTCTATCCGCTTTACGAAGCGGTAGATACCATTTTCTACTCACCCCCCAGCGTTGCTAAAACCACCTCCCATATTCGTGATGGCATTGATCTAAAGCGCATCATGATCACCGTGTGGATGTGTACCTTCCCGGCCATGTTCTTCGGTATGTGGAACGCAGGCTGGCAGGCGAACACCGCTATTGATGCAGGCTATGCCTCCATGAATGGCTGGCGTGAAGCCATCATGATGACCCTTGCGGGTGGGCATGATCCCAGCAGCCTATGGGCGAACTTTGTACTCGGCGCGACGTACTTCCTGCCTATCTACCTCGTGACCTTCGTCGTGGGTGGTTTCTGGGAAGTGATGTTCGCTATCAAGCGCGGTCACGAAGTGAACGAAGGTTTCTTCGTTACTTCCGTACTGTTCGCGCTGATTCTGCCAGCGACGATTCCGCTATGGCAGGTTGCGCTCGGTATCACCTTTGGTGTGGTGATCGGTAAAGAGATCTTCGGTGGTACGGGTAAAAACTTCCTGAACCCCGCTTTGACCGGTCGTGCTTTCCTCTACTTCGCGTATCCGGCGCAAATTTCCGGTGACGCAGTATGGGTAGCTGCTGATGGCTACACCGGTGCCACTGCGCTTTCCATGGCGTTCCAGGACGGCATGTCCGCGCTGACAAGTGTCTACAGCTGGTGGGATGCCTTCCTTGGCTTCGTACCGGGCTCTGTTGGCGAGGTGTCAACGCTGGCTATCCTGATCGGTGCTGCGGTGCTGTTGTGGACCAAGATTGCCAACTGGCGAATCATGCTAGGCGTTTTCCTGGGCATGGTGATCACCAGTACGTTGTTTAACCTGATTGGCTCTGACACCAACCCCATGTTCGCGATGCCTTGGTACTGGCACCTCGTCATCGGTGGCTTTGCCTTTGGTATGGTATTTATGGCGACTGACCCCGTGTCTGCTGCCATGACCAACCAAGGCCGCTTGGTGTTCGGTGCGCTCATCGGTGTGATGACGGTACTGATCCGAGTGGTTAACCCGGCATTCCCGGAAGGCATCATGCTGGCGATTCTGTTCGCCAACCTGTTTGCGCCGCTGATCGACCATATCTTTGTCCAGGCCAATGTTAAGCGCCGTCTCAAGCGTACTGGCGTACCGGCCGAGGAGACAGCCTAATGGCACAAGGTAACAACTCCATCAAGAAAGTTCTGATTGTCGCTTTCTCGCTGTGTATTGTGTGTTCGGTCATCGTCTCGACGGCGGCCGTAGCACTGCGCCCAGCGCAGCAGCTCAATCAGGAACTGGACCGTAAAACCAACATCCTGAACGTGGCGCGTCTTTACGAGCCCGGTATGGATGTTGAAGAAGCTTTCCGTGAGCAGATCACTGCCCGCGTTGTCGAGCTCGAAACTGGCGAGTATGCGGATCAGTTTGATCCGGACACCTTCGATGGTTTTGAAGCAGCACGCGACCCGGCCACTGGTCGTACCCTGTCGGGAGACCGTGACATTGCTGGTCTTTCTCGGGTTGAAAACTTCGCAACCGTTTATCTAATCGGTGACCCCGATTCCCCTGAGCAGATCGTTCTGCCGATCCGTGGCCAAGGCCTGTGGGGACGCATGATGGGGTTCCTCGCGGTTGAAGGTGACGGTAATACCGTGGTCAGTATCACGTACTACGACCATGCGGAAACGCCGGGACTAGGTGGTGAAGTGAATAACCCGCGTTGGCAGGCTCAATGGGAAGGTAAAGAGATTTACGATGAAGAGGGCAACCTCTCACCGGCTCTTCACCTGACCAAAGGCGGTGCCAGTAACGAACACGAAGTCGATGCGCTTTCCGGTGCGACCCTGACCAGTAACGGCGTGACCAATATGATTCACTTCTGGTTTAGTGAAGAAGCATTTGGTCCTTATCTGGCTAAGTTCCGCAGCGGCACCGAGCCAGAAGACGCCGAAGACAATGACACTGACTTCGACGACGTTGAGGGGGCCTGATCATGGCGGATGTAAATGCGAAAAGCGTCTTAACGGCGCCGATCTTCAAGAATAACCCCATCGCACTACAGATACTGGGTATCTGTTCTGCGCTCGCCGTCACTACCAGCATGAGCGTATCGCTGGTCATGACGCTGGCGGTTATCTTTGTAACGGCATTCTCGAACCTGTTCGTATCGCTGATTCGGAACCACATTCCGTCCTCGATTCGTATCATTGTTCAGATGACCATCATTGCCTCGCTGGTAATCGTGGTTGACCAGATCCTCAAAGCTTATGCTTATGAAATGTCTAAGCAGCTGTCGGTTTTCGTGGGTCTGATCATTACGAACTGTATCGTTATGGGTCGTGCAGAAGGTTTTGCCATGACCAACTCACCGGGTATGTCATTCCTGGACGGTATCGGTAACGGTTTAGGCTATGGTTTTGTCCTGATGGTTGTGGGCTTCTTCCGCGAACTGCTGGGCGCGGGTAGCGTATTTGGTTTCACTGTGCTGCCTACCGTGCAAAACGGTGGCTGGTACGTGCCGAATGGCTTGCTGCTCCTGCCGCCTTCCGCCTTCTTTATTATCGGTCTGTTGATTTGGGCGATCCGCTCTTTCAACCCCGAGCAGGTAGAAGACAACGAGTTCAAGATGAAGCACAACACCAAGCCGAAGGAGGCTGTGTAACATGGAACACTATCTAAGCCTTTTCGTTGCTTCGGTATTTGTTGAGAACTTGGCACTCGCCTTCTTCTTGGGCATGTGTACGTTCCTGGCGGTATCCAAAAAGGTATCGGCGGCGTTCGGTCTCGGTATTGCGGTTATCGTGGTACTGACCATTTCCGTACCGGTGAACAACCTCGTTTTCAATCTGCTACTGGCAGAGGGTGCACTGACCTGGACGGGTATCAGTGGTGCCGAAAATATCGACCTCTCTTTCCTGGGTCTGCTTTCTTACATCGGCGTTATTGCTGCGCTGGTTCAGATTCTGGAAATGTTCCTGGATAAATACGTACCGGCGCTTTACAACGCACTGGGCGTATTCCTACCGCTAATCACCGTAAACTGCGCTATTTTAGGTGGCGTACTGTTTATGGTGGAGCGTAACTATAACTTCGGCGAATCCGTTATTTACGGCTTTGGCTCGGGTGTTGGCTGGGCGCTGGCTATTACGGCTCTGGCAGGTATCCGTGAGAAACTGAAGTATAGTGACGTGCCGGGCGGTCTGCAGGGCCTTGGTATTACGTTTATCACCGTTGGCTTGATGTCTCTGGGCTTTATGTCCTTCTCTGGCATTCAGCTTTAATCGGAGCCGGTTTTCTCGGCAGTCTAGGCTGCCGAGTTACAGAAAACCTTCAGCAATAGGAAACCGACATGGTTGATACATCTGTCATCTTGCTCGGTGTTGTCATGTTCACGGTCATCGTTATTAGCTTAACGGCGATCATTCTGGCAGCGCGCAGCAAGCTAGTGAGTAGCGGGGACGTGACGATTGAAGTCAACGGCGACCCCGAGCACACCCTGAAGACCCAGGCCGGCGGCAAGCTTCTGAACACCCTGGCGGCCAACGGTATTTTCCTCTCTTCAGCTTGCGGTGGCGGTGGTTCTTGCGCCCAGTGCAAGTGCCGAGTGGAAGAGGGCGGCGGTTCTATCCTGCCGACCGAAGAGTCGCACTTCACCATGCGTGAGAAGAAAGAAGGCTGGCGCCTCTCTTGTCAGGTTCCTGTGAAACAGGACATGAAAGTAGAAGTACCGGAAGAAGTCTTCGGCGTGAAGAAGTGGGAAACCGAAGTAACGGCCAACCCGAACGTAGCGACCTTTATCAAAGAGCTGAACCTAAAGCTGCCCGAAGGCGAAGAAGTTGCCTTCCGCGCTGGTGGTTATGTTCAGCTGGTTGCGCCGCCCTACGACGTCAAGTTCTCTGATTTCGATATCGAAGAAGAGTACCGTGGCGACTGGGAAAAGTTTGGTCTGTTCGATATTTCCCACAAGAACAACGAGGAAGTCATCCGCGCCTACTCCATGGCGAACTATCCGGAAGAGAAAGGCCTCCTCAAGTTCAACATTCGTATCGCAACGCCACCTCCCGGTACTAGCCATCCGCCTGGCCTGATGTCTACCTACGTCTTCAGCTTGAAGCCGGGTGACAAAGTGACCGTGATGGGGCCGTTTGGTGAGTTCTTTGCACGCGACACCGATGCCGAAATGGTCTTCATCGGTGGTGGTGCAGGTATGGCCCCGATGCGTAGCCATATCTTCGACCAGCTCAAGCGTCTGCAGTCGACGCGTAAAATTTCGTTCTGGTACGGTGCACGCTCCTGGCGTGAGACGTTCTACAACGAAGAGTACGACCAGCTGGCGGAAGAGTTCCCGAACTTTGAGTGGCACTTGGCACTCTCCGACCCGCAGCCGGAAGACAACTGGGAAGGGCCGACAGGCTTCATCCACAACGTGTTGTACGAAAACTATCTGAAGGACCACCCGGCGCCTGAAGATTGTGAGTTCTACATGTGTGGACCGCCCATGATGAACGCCTCTGTAATTAAGCTGTTGCTTGATATGGGCGTTGAACCCGAAAACATCCTGCTGGATGACTTCGGCGGCTAATGGTGCGTTCACGCACACGTTAGTAACGGGGCTAGCCTTTGGGCTAGCCCCGTTTGTTTTATGGCATCTGCGCTGAAAAAGTACGCTACGCCTAATCATTTTGAGACGGCTGGGGTACAATGGGCGTTAAATATTGAGGCACTTATCGGCATGACCGTTGTCGGGAAGTGTAGCACTTGATGCAATGCTGGGAGGACAACATGGCAATTTGGCTACTGGTATTCGGGTTTATGGCACTGATAATGGGTGCGATGGCCGTTGGCGTACTGATGGGGCGCAAACCGATTGCAGGCTCCTGCGGCGGGCTTAATCAGATCGGTATGAAAGACGGCTGCGATATCTGCGGCGGTAAAGACGAAGTATGCGAAGAAGAGAACCGCAAACGCGGCAGCGTTCGCCGTCGCAGTGATGAAAGCCGTGGTGCCGACTTAGGTTACGACGCAACGCGCCGCTAATCGCTGATGCTACGCGTGGAATAACCTCAAACGCTCGCTTAACCGCGGGCGTTTACGTATGCGCTAATGAGCGCATGATGACAGGGAACAAGGAGATCCAAACCGTATGGCGGTTCATAATTACGATGTCGTGGTGATCGGTACCGGCCCCGCCGGAGAAAGTGCAGCCATTAATGCTGCGAAACATGGTATGCGGGTGGCGATTATTGAGAAGCAGGCCCAGGTAGGGGGTAACTGCACCCACTGGGGCACCATTCCGTCAAAAGCGTTGCGCCATCAGGTAAAGCAGATCATGGCGTTCAATACCAACCGCATGTTCCGCGATATCGGTGAGCCCCGCTGGTTCTCCTTCCCGAAAGTCATGGAGCGCTCGCGCGGTACCATCGACAAACAGGTTGAAATGCGCACCACTTTTTATGCGCGTAACCGCATTGACCTGTTCCACGGTGTCGCCCGCTTTAAAGACGAGCACACCGTGGTAGTGCGTGACCGTCAAGAAGGTATGGAAGAGCTGGTGGCCAAGAAAATCGTTATTGCCACCGGTTCGCGTCCTTATCGCCCTGCGGATATCAACTTCCGCCACCCACGTATCTACTGCTCCGACACCATCCTAAGCCTTTCCCATACCCCGCGTACGCTGGTGATCTTTGGGGCCGGGGTTATCGGCTGTGAGTATGCGTCTATCTTCTCGGGCTTAGGCGTTAAAGTAGACCTGATCAACAACCGGGATAGCCTGCTGTCATTCCTGGACGACGAGATCAGCGATGCGCTCTCTTACCACCTGCGTAAGCACGGCGTGCTGATTCGTCACAACGAAGAGTACGCCAGTGTGGAAGGCGATGAAGCGGGCGTGGTGGTGCGCTTGAAGTCTGGTAAGAAAATTCGCGCCGATGCCTTCTTATGGGCCAACGGACGTACCGGCAACACCGATAGCTTAGGGCTTGAGAATATCGGTATGGAAGCCAATGGCCGAGGCCAGTTAAGCGTAGATGAGCACTACCGCACGACGATTCCGCATATTTACGCGGCGGGCGATGTCATTGGTTGGCCAAGCTTGGCCAGTGCCGCTTATGACCAAGGCTTAAACTCCTGCAACGAGCTGCTGGAAAAAGAGTACCGCTTCGTCAGCGATGTTCCGACCGGTATCTACACCATTCCCGAAATCAGCTCCTTTGGCCCCAATGAGCGCGAGCTAACAGAGGCCAAAGTACCCTACGAGGTGGGCAAAGCGTTCTTTAAAGACACCGCTCGCGCCCAGATCACCGGCGATACGGTGGGCATGCTGAAAATCCTGTTCCATCAGGATACGTTAGAGATTCTAGGCATCCACTGCTTTGGTGACCAAGCCTCCGAGATCCTGCACATCGGCCAGGCGATTATGCAGCAGAAGGGCGAAGCGAATACCCTGAAGTACTTCGTGAACACCACCTTCAACTACCCCACCATGGCGGAAGCCTATCGGGTGGCGGCGCAAAATGGCTTAAACCGCGTTTTTTAAGCGGCCACTAAAAGGGGGCGCTATGCCCCCTTCGTGCTTTTACCATCACCTTCCGTTAGCCATGCCCTCTATAGCGATTCCAACAGCTGCTGGGCGCGTGGCTGCCATTCACCTTCTAATGAAGCGGCTTGGCGTAGTGATTCCCTGGCGGCGCTATTCTCTTGCTGAAGCTGCAAGATGGCTAGGTTAAGCCATGCGGCCCCCATGGTCGGGTCTAGCTGAGTAGCGGTTTCAAACGCATCTAACGCTGCCTGGGGTTGTTCCGCTGCGTAAAGCGCATTGCCTAACGCGAACTGCCCCAACGGGTTGGCGGGGAAGCGTTCGCCAAAGGCTTGCCAGCTGCTGAGCGCTTTTGCAGGCCCATGCTGCTCTTCAAAGGCGCTAATCGCTTCTAGCGCATTGCGGGCGGTCACGCCCTCTGGAAGGCTGCCCGGCTCGCTAACCACAAATCCCCAGCGCTCAGAGCGTGCCCAGGTAGCATCAAAACGGCTAAACGACAGGGTATGCCGCTCGATCTCACCGCTGCGCAGTATCAGCGTCTCGTTAGGCAAGTCAAAGCCAATCGCCACCGCGTAGTGCCACATGGGAAAAGCGGGCAGGGCAAGATTCTGCATTACCACCACCGGGTCGCCTGCTTCCAAATGCGTGAGTAGCGCGTCCATAGTGCCGCGGATGGGAATCGCTAGCCGTTCGTAGCGGCGCACGGTGGCCAGCATTTCCGGCTGCACGCTGCCGTCACGCCCTGGCAAGAATACCTGAGGAATCAGCTCGTCTACGCTAGCCTCTACGCCTTCGTGATTAAGCACCATGGCCAGGGTGGCCGGGCCGCACTGGTACTCCGTTTGGGCGAAAAACGGCACCTCGGTGAGCTCGGTTTGTGGTGCAAGGCTTGCCTTGGTGCTCTCAAGCAGTACCGGGCTTCGTGCGCATCCGGTTAACAGCAGTATCAGCAGGCTCAACAGTAAAACGCCCGCAGTGCGGGCGTTAACATAACGGTTCATCATCGCGGATGAATTAGCGTGTGAACGGGTAAACATCGGTCAGGCCGAGGATATCCGTTATCAGCAGAATCACAAACACCGCAAACAGCGCGCCAATCACGCCGGCACCGGCAGGCAGTTGCTCAAGCTGTTCCGCCATTTGCTGGGCTTCGGCATCGCTTAGGGCCGCGACACGCGCTTCAACGTCGTCAGGATTCACACCCTGCTTTAGCAGCTGATCTTGCACATCGGCACGGGCGAGAATGTCATTGATACGCTCGCGGTCCGCACCGGCACGGTCGCCTGCTAAAACAGACTGCGTTGATACCAGATCCATGCCTTGCGGGGCGGTAGGAGCCGCCACAACGGGCAGACTGGCAAGCACTAACGCAGCAATCAAAAGGGTCGAGAGGTAAGCACGCACTGTTTTCATCGTCTTCATCCTTAGACTTATCGGGGGAGCAGGCCGTTAGTAGCCTGTTGAATAGTATAGAAACAAACAGCAGCGGTTTTAAGCCAAAAATGCAAAGTGCTAATTATTTGCACTAATGCGATAGGTCCAGGGCGTTTCTGCAAGGATGCCTTTCGCACCTGCCATGGTCATGGCGAGATCGTGTAACCCTGGCCAAAGCGGCACGGCGGAAGCACCTTTCACCGCTAAATCCAAGCGCTGGGCCATTAACAGCAGTTTGTGTAAACGCTTCATGGAAAGGCGGCTAATGGCTTTTTGATACGCAGGCCGGCGCTTATCAAAAATCATCGGCTTTTGGGTTTTGCAGGCGTGCTCAAAGCTTTGACCCTGATCCAAATGCTGATGCAGCGACAGGAGCGTGCGCAGCTCTCGGGTGAGCGCCCACAGCACAATCGGCGCTTCTACCCCTTCGCTTTTTAGGCCGTTAACGATACGCGAGGCGCGGCTGGGCTCGCCCTTCAAGCAGGCATCTGCCAGGTTGAAGACATCAAAGCGGGTGCTGTCCTCCACGCCTTGGGCAATATGCTCGACGTTGAGCCGCGTATTGGCCGGGTAGATCAACGCTAGCTTTTGCAGCTCTTGATCAGCCGCTAGCAGGTTGCCTTCGGTGCGTTCACCCAGCAGCCGTGCTGCTTCTAGATCAATCTGCAGGCCATGCAGAGACGCCCTGTCGCGAAGCCAGTAGCCAAGTCGTGAGGCATCGACCGGCCATACGGGAACAAAGATTCCCTGTTTATCTAGTGCTTTGAACCA
Organism: Vreelandella lutescens; assembly: GCF_014640815.1. GTDB lineage: Bacteria > Pseudomonadota > Gammaproteobacteria > Pseudomonadales > Halomonadaceae > Vreelandella > Vreelandella lutescens. The sequence goes on from NZ_BMHM01000006.1 coordinate 135,125, forward strand.
GGCGCTTTTCTGCTGCTTGGCATCTACCTTGCCCATGCTGACCAGCAGCAGGTCATCGCTGCCATCCATCATTTCCGCGTATTGAGCGAGCGCCTTACTGCCTTCTTGACCTAACTTTTGGGTGCCTAAGCGTAGCTCTAACAGCTTGCTGTTCGCAAACAGAGAGAGGTTGCTAGCGGTTTCCAAAAGCCGCCCCCAGGCAAAGTTGGGCTCTACATCCAGCACTTCGCGCTCTTCTATACCTGCTTGGCGGGCGGCGGCGCGCACCGCATCGCAGGCATCGCGGTGCTGTAGCGGCTCGTCGCCTGCCACAATCACCGCTTTAGGCATTTTTTTGGCCAGGGCAGCGGGTAACTGGTCGGCAAATACCTTCACCGCAACGCCTCAAGGTTAGCCAGGCGTTCCACAATACGCTGAGCCAACTGGCGGGTGAGCGTTTGCTCTGCCTCTTGGAACAGCGTTTCCCGGTTCAGCAAGTCATCATCGCTCACGCGAATCCGCGTGCTAGTGGTTAGCGTCTCGCTATTAAGAGCGTAAGCGTTGGTTTCCCGCTGCTGAACCGAGAGCGTGGTGCTAAGCGTTAGCTCGTGTTCGCGGCTAGCGCGGCCATCGGTGCCAATGCGCCGCTCCTGTAGCGAAGGCGTGCCGAGAGTCACGCGCCAGGGCGCGCCGCTCTCTACCTCGGTGCCTAACTGCAGCAGCCGAGTACGAAGCTGCTTGGCGAGGGCGCTGTTATCGTTACCTTCCAACGCGAGTGCGGGCAGGCGCGGCATTGAATCCGTACCGCGCAGGCGGAACCCGCAGCCGCTGAGCAGCACCGCCGCCGAGGCGGCGATGCTAAGCGTGAGGAAACGGCGGCGCGTTATGGGTTGGGCTGGCTTCATCCACTCACCACAATGTTAACCAGCTTGCCGGGCACCACGATCACTTTACGTACCGTTTTGCCTTCCAAATGGCGCTGGACGTTTTCGTTTTCCATCGCCAACTGCTCGATGGCGGCTTTGTCGGCACTGGCCGGGGCTTCCAGGCGAGCGCGCAGTTTACCGTTCACCTGTACCACCAGCTCGATGCTGTCGCGGGTGAGGGCGGCTTCGTCAACTTTCGGCCACTGGGCTTCAATAGCGGGCTGCTCATGGCCCAACTGCTGCCACAGGGTGTGACACAGGTGTGGGGTGATCGGGGCCAGCAGCAGCACGCAAGCTTCCAGCGCTTCACGGCTAACCGCGAGGCCCAGTTCTGACGTATCGTCGAACTTGGCGACAGCGTTAGAAAGCTCCATCACAGCGGCAATGGCGGTGTTGAAGGTGGTGCGGCGGCCAATATCGTCGCTGGCTTTCTTAATCGTTTCGTGGGTTTTGCGGCGCAGTGCTTTTTGGTCGTCGTTGAGTGCATCGACGTTCAATGTGCCTGGAGTGCCCGCTTCCAGATGCTCGTTCACCTGACGCCACACGCGCTTCATAAAGCGGTGCGCGCCTTCAACGCCAGAATCTGACCACTCCAGCGACTGCTCGGGGGGCGCGGCAAACATCATAAACAGGCGCACGGTGTCGGCACCGAACTTGTCGATCATCGACTGTGGGTCAACGCCATTGTTCTTCGACTTGGACATCTTCTCGATGCCGCCCATTTCAACGGGCTGGCCGTCGCTCATCAAAATGGCGCTCAGCGGGCGGCCTTTCTCGTCGCGCTTCACTTCCACATCGGCGGGGTTAAACCACTCTTTACCGCCGTTATCTTTAATGCGGTAGAAGGTTTCGGCGATCACCATGCCTTGGGTGAGCAGCTGCTGGAACGGCTCGTCAGAATCGACCATTCCGAAATCGCGCAGCAGCTTGTGGAAGAAGCGGGCGTAGAGCAGGTGCAGAATCGCGTGCTCAATACCGCCAATGTAGAGGTCCACCGGCAGCCAGTAGTTGGCGCGCTCATCCAGCATCGCTTCGTGGTTATCCGCACAGCAGAAGCGGGCGAAGTACCAGGAGGACTCCATAAAGGTATCGAAGGTGTCGGTTTCACGCACCCAGCCATCGCCCAGCTCGGAGAACTCGGGCATCTTCTTAAGCGGCGAACCGGAGGCATCCACGGTGACTTCCATGGGCAGCGCGACGGGCAGCTCGTCATCAGAGAGCGGTACGGTTTGGCCTTCCGGGCCGTACTTCACCGGAATCGGCGCGCCCCAATAACGTTGGCGGGCAATACCCCAGTCACGCAGGCGGTAGTTGGTTTTTACTTCGCCACGGCCCAGCTCGGCCAGCTTGGCGGCAATGGCATCAAACGCCGCCTGGAATTCCAAGCCATCGAACTCGCCGGAATGAATCAGCGTGCCGTGCTCGGTGTAAGCGCCTTCCGAGATATCCGGCGTGTTGCCGTGCTCGTCGGCCACTACCGGCTTCAGCTCAACGCCGTACTTGGTGGCAAACTCCCAGTCGCGCTGGTCGTGGGCAGGTACGGCCATGACCGCACCGGTGCCGAACTCCATCAGTACGAAGTTAGCCACGAATACCGGCACCTCTTCACCGCTTAACGGGTGAATGGCTTTATGGCCCGTGGCTATGCCCAGCTTCTCTTTGGTGGCCATTTCCGCTTCAGAGGTGCCGCCTTTGGCGCACTCTTCACAGAACGCCGCCAGCTCGCTGCTCTGCTCGGCGGCCTGTTTGGCCAGCGGGTGACCAGCGGCCACGGCCACGTAGGTCACACCCATCAGCGTATCCGGGCGGGTGGTGTATACCGCCAGCGACTCGCAGGCGCTGCCATCGGCGGCTTTAATATCAAAGCTCAGCTCGACGCCACGGGATTTACCAATCCAGTTGCGCTGCATGGTTTTGACCTGCTCGGGCCACTCGACGTTATCTAAATCCGCCAGCAGCTCATCGGCGTAGTCGGTAATCTTCAAGAACCACAGCGGGATCTCTTTGCGCTCTACCGGCGCGCCGGAACGCCAGCCGCAGCCGTCGATGACCTGCTCGTTGGCGAGTACGGTTTGGTCGACCGGGTCCCAGTTCACCGTGGACATCTTCTTGTACACCAAGCCTTTTTCTACCAGCTTGGTGAAGAACCACTGCTCCCAGCGGTAGTAGCTGGTGTCGCAGGTGGCGAATTCGCGGCTCCAGTCGTAGGCAAAGCCCAATGCCTTCAACTGGTTGCGCATATAATCGATGTTTTGGTAGGTCCACTTAGCGGGCGGCACCTGGTTTTGAATCGCGGCATTCTCCGCCGGCATCCCGAACGCATCCCAACCCATGGGCTGCATGACATTTTTACCCTGCATGCGCTGGAAACGTGAGACAACGTCGCCGATAGTGTAATTACGCACGTGGCCCATGTGCAGCTTGCCGCTGGGGTAGGGGAACATGGATAGGCAGTAGAACTTTTCGCGGTTAGCGTCTTCTACGGCTTTAAAGCACTGGTGCTTGTCCCAGTACTGCTGAGCATCACGTTCGATATCACGGGGGCTGTAATGTGCGTCCATCGGTGTTTTCAATGCCTTGGGGTCATTCGCCCAAAAAGGGCGCAAAGTGAATAGTAGATGACGACTGTCAGATAAGTAACGTCGATTGTATCCTATGCAGGTGTATCCTTGAACGGCTAGCCGATGATAGGCAGCACCTGTGGCAACAAAAGGAGAGGACCCATGGAAAAACATAACGATCACCGCCTTCGCGAAGGCTACGAGCGCCTGTTGGAACGCATGCAAGGCGGCGCCAACGAGCTCACCTGGGATAACCTGCAAAAGGATTTGGACGACGCCGTTGCCTTTGAAGCAGAGCTTGAAGAGTACACCAAAGACGAGTTGGCCCTGCTGCGCGCCTGGGTAGAGCGCGACTTAAAAGACATGCGCTACTATATGGCCGATACCGGCAAGCAGGTCGCCAGCTGGCTAGGCATTGATATTGATCAGCTCTCCCGCCGAGTGGCGGAATCGCTGCTTTCGATTGCCGACCGCAGCGTGGTAGATCGCGAACGCTTCGAAGATGACTTAGAAGCCGCCCGCGCCGACTACTGCGAAGGCGAAATCGCCGCCCCCGGTTTAATGGCCTGCACCCACTGCGATGCCCAGGTCATGTTCAATGAAGTAGCCCGGCTAGAACCCTGCCACCAGTGCGGCCACCGCTACTTCTACCGCTTCCCTAATAAAATCATCGAAACCTAATTTTTTAACCTAGCCAAGCGCTTAAGCCTGCGATCGCGCCCAGCGAGAGCAGGCTCATCATCGCCGCGTAGGGCAGGTTATCTTTCATCATGCGATAACCGCTCACCCCATAACGCCCCTGCAAGGAAAGGTTAATACCGGAAAGCGGCCCCACACTGGTGCCCACCGCCCAGGCGCTTAACGCCACAAAGGCGAATAGCGTTTGCTCGCCACCGCTTAAATCCAAAATAGACGCCAGCACGGAAACGCCAATAATCGGGTGTAGCCCCACCAGCGCGCTGAGCGTAATGGCGGCAAAGCTGGCCATGGCCTGCCATGTGCCAAAGCGGGCAAACAGCGTCCACTCATCGCCCGCAGCGGCAGCTACCAGCGTCGAAAGCCCTAATGTTAATAACCCCGCCGCTAAAAACAGCGAAATTTCCCCACGCATGGCGGGCAGGCGGGTAACGGTGTGCTGGCGAATACGCCGCAGGGTAAAGCGCGGGCCTTCCTGCAGGTTGCTTAACAACGCCACCCCCGGCAGTAAAAAGGTAATGATGCTGACGATAGTGAGCGACGGCGTGATCCAGAAGTGAAACAGCATCACCAACGCCGCCATGCCCGCAGGCATGAGCAGGCTGCGGGGCGAAAGCGAAAAGCCATCCACCTCGGTTAAATCAAACCGCCGCCGCAACTCCAGCGTGGTCAATAGCCCTGAGAGCATGGCAATCGGAAAGCCCACCACTGCAATCTGGGCATACTGCACAGACGGCACCAGGGCAATCACCACCGCCATAGAAGCAAAGAAGGGCGACCAAAGGGCAGCGCTAGAAAGCCCACGGTTCAGCGCCAATAGCTGCGGCGTGGTTAACGGCGCACGGCGAGCCAAGCGGTCGCCCACCATAAACACCGTGGAAAGATTCAAAATCGTGCCAAGAAAATGCACTCCTAACCAGGTGCGCAGCACGCCATCTGCCCCCGTTACCCGCTTACCCGGCGGGCGCTTATTGCCTTGGGTGCCAATCAGCGAAATAAAGCTCACGCCCACCAGCATGGTGGCCACAAACACGTTGCCTTGCAGCATGGCAGGCCAGTTAACCGCCGCGCCATACACCACTTGCGCCACCAACAGCATTACCACGCCAAGGGCAATCAACACCCCCGCCTGAATGCGCGAACGCTTGGGAATATCCCGCCACAGCAGCGCCACCGCCGCCCACAGCAAATAGCTCACCGCCTGCGCGGTCGGCACCGCCCCGGTAAAGCCCACTATCTGCATCAAAAGCCCCAGCAGCACCAACACCCCCGCCAAGCGCTGCCGCGTCGTTGTCTCTTGCATCTCAATCCCTTACTGGTTGAGTTAGCAGGCTAATCGGGTTTGCAAGAGAAGGCTAGTAGCAACAAGTGAAGGGGTAAGTGAGATGACAAGTGTGATTGATGGCAGATGAGGGAGGTGACAGAGTGAAGGTGTGGTAGATGATAGATGTGAGAGACGGAAGGAGTGGGTGGGCGCTTCAGCGCGCGATGATAAAGCCACCCAAACATCGAAAAAGCCACCGATCCCGTAGCGCGGCGTAACGAACGAAGTGAGGCACCCGCGAAGCACCGCAACGCGGTGCCGATTGAGCCACCCAAAGCGCGCAAAAATTTTCGCAAGATAGGTGACCTAAGCAAATTTTATGAATAGAGTATGATTAAACAGGCAAAACGAGCGGGCACGATAATAGGGGATATGTAGCCTGATCTAAGGGTGTGTTTTTTAAAATCAATGGCTTAGGTTTTTTTTAGGCTGTATAACATCAATGGCTGTGACCGCCCAGTTATTGGGGTTATGTGGTGGGCTATATAATCGCTGTTAGAAGGCCTACCGGCTCCGTTTTCCGGCTAATCTAGGAACGATATGGAACTAAAAAATATAGACGAAGCTTACCGTCCGCATATTGATAGAATTATCCGGGATTCATCCGGTATCAAGTATAAGGCTATGTTTCTTGAGCCAAACCCTTACGCATTTCATCCTAATAGTGCGGTTGAATTGTTTCAAGATGTGCAATCTGTATATGTCCTCGGGATACTTGAGAGGTCGCACTTGGCATGCATCACTTCATTGGCAAGGACATCCCGCTGGCTTGCGTCCACTATCCGTTCAGTTGAAGACGGCAATGCACTAGCTTTTTCTAGCTCATTGCGAGGCCTGCTGGAATCATCTTCTGATTCCTTTCATATGCTGCAGCATCTTTTTCCGACTTTAGAGTCTTCATGTAAGTATATGCATATTGCACTCAATTATCCCAAGGACCTTCAGGGCGGATTTATAAATTTTGAAAGCCTGGAGAACCTCCTTATCCATTACGCTTATGCCAAGCGTTGGGATAAAGGAGAAGAGCCGCCACCGCACCACCGGAATAGGTCCAACTCAGAATATATCCGATGCTTGGAAAACTTTGGTGTTTCTGGACTGTCTGAACTTTATTCTGAGTTGTGCCAGTTGACGCACCCGGCATCGCCTTCAGTTTTTTGCTTTGTAGATGAGGAAGAAAAGGAATTTACCTTTAATCCAAACCGTGACTCGATTGTAATTAACGATATCTTGAAGCGGTATCAAAACTCAATTCTAGGCCTCATTCAGTATCCATTGAATTCGGCGCTAATGGCGCTCGCGCTACTCCATAGGCTCGTACCCGATTGGCCAGCAATGTCTGATGAAGGTATGAGTACAATCGGTAAGACGGCTAAAACACTCAATGATTTCGACAGGTTTGCTAGTGAATATCGTCCAGGATCAGGGCTCTCAGATGCGGAACTTGAGTCAGCGAGTGGTCACTGATTACCAGTCTTCTAACAATGCCATGCACGCGACAAGCGCGTGATGGCGGCGTTATACCTAATCACTAAGGAACGAAGAATTGAGTAATCCAAAGTTATTTATATCTTATAGTTGGTCAAATCACGATCATGAACAACTTGTTCTTCAGATTGCAACCGAGCTGACTGAATCGGGTGTGGATGTCATTTTAGATAAGTGGGATCTAAAGGAAGGTCATGACGCTTATGCTTTCATGGAAAAGATGGTAACTGACCCGGAAATTAATAAAGTCGCAATAATTTCAGATAGGACTTATGCAGAAAAAGCAGATGGAAGAAGCGGCGGCGTAGGCACAGAGACACAGATTATTTCCCGTGAAGTATATGAACAGCAAGAACAAGGTAAGTTCGTCGTTATAGTTACGGAGAGAGATGAAAATGGCAAGGCACACTTGCCAACTTACTATAAGTCCAGAATTTATATTGATCTCAGCGAACCGGATGGATATGCAGATAATTTTGAAAAATTACTAAGATGGATTTACAACAAGCCACTTTATGTAAAGCCAAAGGTTGGAAATAAGCCAAATTTTTTAGAAGAAAATGAGTCTATCTCACTTGGCACATCATCTGCTTTTAAGCGTTCTATGGACGCCATAAAGAACGATAAATCTACAGCTTCGGGCTGCTTCGATGAGTACTTGCAATTGTTCTCGGAAAATCTTGAGCGTTTTCGTGTTCATAATGTAGAAGGTGAAATTGATGATGCAATTGTAACCAACATAGAATCATTTATACCTTCTAGAAACGAGTATGTTCAACTATTGATAGCGGTCGCTCAATACAAACCAATACCTGAGTTTGCTGAACGAATTCACCGGTTTATTGAAAGCCTAATACCATATATGGATAGGCCGGGACATATAACCTCCTATAATCGCTGGGAATTCGATAACTATAAGTTTTTGGTTCACGAAATTTTTCTATACACGCTTGCTGTTTTTCTAAAGTACGAGCGTTTCGAGCTAGCAGCGCCACTGTTATTGCAGCAGTATTTTGTTGGTGGTCGTTCTGAATATGGTAGAGATACCATGATTGGATTCGAAAATATCCGGCAGTATATGGAGTCGCTTGAGCATAGGAATAAGCGGTTAGAAACAAGAAGGATGTCACTGCGAGCAGATCTGTTGAAAGAGCGGTGTCATGGAACTGGTTTGGACTTCAGGTTTTTAATGCAAGCGGACTTTGTCGCTTTTATGCGTGCTGAGATATCTGCAAGCGGTGACTATAGCCGTTGGTGGCCTGAAACACTCCTTTATTTAGGTCATTATGGTAGTTCCTTTGAAATATTTGCTCGCGCAAAGTCAGAAAAATACTTTGATAGAGTTAAAGTCCTTTTAGGGATTGAGTCACCTAGCGATTTGTCTGAGCTTATAGAGTCTTATAAAAAAGACCGCAGAAGGCTGCCAAGATGGGGTTTTGAGTCTTTTAGTCCTTCCGCATTGTTAGGTTATGAGAGCTTAGGCACATTGCCATAAAGGTATAGCAAGCGGCTGCACCGGACAAATTTTAGTGTCACCTTTTTTGTTCCAAAAAAGCCGTCAACAAAATTTGCTCGGTGAGCAGGGCGTTAGATTTCGCTGGGACTGAGTCGCATGAATCATGAAGAGCGTATCAAGCAGATTGTCGAAATAGCCTATAATCGCCTATGCGGAAAGATCACTGGACAGCGCATTGAGACATCTAACGAAGCCTCTTTGCAGCTACAGCTTGCCTCGATACTGAAAACGCTTGGTGAGCTATACGAAGAGACACCAGAAGAGCGATTTATTATTGAACTCGAGAAGAATGTCACGCTGAGCAGTGGAACTTTCGTGAAGAGTAAAAGCGAGAGAGCGAAGATTGACATTTGGTTTTCTCTAGAAAACATAAAAAGCGGGGAGAAGCATTCTTGCGCGATCGAGCTGAGGTGCTTTAAGAAGGCGTATCATCGAGAGCCGAACAACCGATACGATGTCTTCAAGGACATCCATAATCTGGAGCGCTACGGAGTCTTTGTCGATGCTGGGTACCTATTGGTGGCCACTGACCATCCACACTACATTAGTCAAAAACACTTTTCGCAGGATACTGGTGACTTTGATTTTAGAGAGGGGCGAAGTTATAGCGCTGGCACATAGGTCGTGTATAGAACGAGGAATCCCTACGGTCCACCCATTACACTGAAAGGAAGCTATGATTTCTCATGACGGTCAGTCGAGGTAGGCTTGAGCTTTCTTTTTATTTCCGTAGATCCGTGCGGGTGAAATCTAACAAGCGCATGTTGTCGGACTGGTTTTCCGCTGCGCTCCAAACCAGCCGCAAATGTGGGCGTTAGGCAAAATATGACCGATAAGTATGAAGTACGAATCCAGCAAGTGATCGATCGCTATATTCAGGCTAGCTATGGCCTATGGAATGCGCTGCTCACAGTAAATGGCTTGATACTCGCAGCGGCGACAATGGTTTCTGGAGATCAAGTTTCATATCTGAAGTTGCTGGTAGTTGTGTTAGCGCTAGTTTCGATAGCCTTGCTTACCTACAACTATGTCGCAATGAAGCTAACTTACTTTCGTATCGGCGAGGTTGTTTCTGGAAACCCAGATGACCTTACTTCTGAAAAGAAAGAGAAAGATATTTCACTTTCTTTGGCAAGAAATAAAAGGGTTAAGTGGTTTGAAAACTCATGCTTGGGCATTCTGTTTGTTCAGGCGCTTTTGTTGGTGGCAAGTTTTGCCTGTGCGATTGCCTAACAATCGCAGGCACAGCGACGGCCTTTTCGTTGTGGCTGTGCCTCCACTACAAGGCTGAGCGTGCTGCAGGCGTTAGAAGGAATAAAGTGTGGATGTATTCCTCTTGAGACACGCAGAAACAGAAACGAACCGCGATGGTGCGTTGGCAACAGGAAGCGGTGACGCGCTCACACAGCATGGGCACTATCAGGCACAAAGCATTATAGGAAGCCTCTTGGAATTAGAGATCGAGCGCATTTTATGCTCTCCGTATCCGAGAGCCCTGCAAACCATTCAACCTTTTGCTGAGGTTGCCAAAATAGAGATTGAGATTCACTCTTGTTTAGCTGAGGGGCAGTTAGTGTTGACTGAGACTCCCGCTCGAGAGGAGCCCAATTATTTCCGGCACGTGTCTGGTCATGAGTACCCCCATGAAAATGAGTCACCAGGGGCATTCATGAAGCGTGTGGTACAGGCAAAAAAGCTAATCGACACCCAGCCTCATTCCAGGTTATTGGTGGTAACACACGGGCACATGCTTCGCGAATTATTAAACAGTATGCTGGCTTTGCCCCATAAAACACGGTTCCCGCACGATAATTGTGGGCTGAGTCATGTATCGGTAGGTGCCGTAAATATGGTCAGCTATATCAACCGACCAATTTCTTCTAGCCAACGATTTGACGGCGACCGTCTTTCCGGCGCTGAGCGCCCACAAACTGGTGTGTAAGCCAAGCCTGAAGCCAGGTTAAGTGGCTTGTTTATCGTTCGTAGTGGCGAGTCACGCCGTCGTATCCCTTTTTATCTGGTGCTGAGAGAATTTGTCTGGTTTCGGGTTCAAAGTTCTGATCAATAAAAGCCAGAAAATATCTTTCAAAGGATGTCAAAAGAAAATGGAAGTCAAAGCGGAAGTTTTTAAAAATCGTATTGTGTTCACTGCAAATGAAAATACGGTTGTAGTCCAGCCAAAACAGCCTTTCACCACCACAAGGCTGCTGATCGGTACGTTTATGCCAGCCGTCGAGTGTATGAAGGAAGGCTTGGCCAAGGTTGGCGCTAAAGGTATCTTCAAACGAAAGCCGAAGCTCCTAATTTATCCGCAGGCTATGACGGAAGGCGGTCTGTCTGAAGTAGAAGAGCGCTGTCTGCTTGAAGTTGGTCATGCTGCCGGAGCGGGTAAGGTTGAAGTTCATATTTAGCCATTCGGGCGACAAAGTGCATCAAATTCGTATCTCGGAGAATTGCTCATCAATATCAGGGGCGAATTCACGGAGCGCAGCCTGTAGGCAAAGGTGAATTTGTAGCATGTGAAAATGAATCGCACGATACTGCGCAGGTGATCAAGCGAACGGCGTTGCAGGGTAAGCGAGGGTATTCACATGTGCGCTGTTTCGTGTGTGAAGATGGTGAAAATAAGCCCGAGTCGAGCTATCCCAACTGCTTTATGAGGGCCCAGAAAGCTAAGTACCGAACCCCACAAAACAGCCAACCACCCACAAAGGAAACGCATGCCCTACGAACTCGATAATCGCCTAGTGATTGGCGTTGCCTCCAGTGCAGTCTTTGATCTGAACGAATCCGATGCCGTCTTTCGCAGCGAGGGAGAGGAGCAGTACCGTAAATATCAGGAAAAGAATCTTGATGTTCCGCTTCCGAAGGGCATCGCGTTTCCGTTTATCAAGCGGCTGCTGGCGTTGAACGACTTAAGCCCCAGCCCGGAAGACCCGTTAGTGGAAGTGGTGCTGCTGTCACGCAACGACCCGGATACCGGCTTGCGCGTCATGAAAACCATCGAGCACTATGGGCTAGGCATTACGCGTGCAATATTTATGCAGGGGCGTTCGCCGTATGAGTACATTCCCGCGTTAAACATTGCGTTGTTCCTATCTGGTCACAAGCCAGACGTTGAAGCCGCCATTGGCTGTGGGCACCCGGCGGGTCAGGTGCTGGATTCCATGTTTGACGATGATGAAGAAGACAAGACGCTGCGTACCGCTTTTGACTTTGATGGCGTGCTAGCTGGCGACGAATCCGAGTCGGTAATGCAAGCATCAGGGCTTACGGCCTTCCATGATCATGAAGTCAAGAATGTAATGCAGCCGCACCACCCCGGGCCGCTGAAAGAGCTGTTGGTGCGTATTTCAAGAATCCAGTCGGCGGAAGAAGCTCACAAGCAGCAGCATCCCGAGTACGAAAACCGCATACGCGTGTCGATTGTCACGGCCCGCAATGCGCCTTCCCACGAACGCGCTTTAAAAACTCTGAAAAGCTGGGGCGTCATGGCCAACGATGCGTTCTTCCTCGGTGGCATTGAGAAGGGCAGGGTACTGGGCGTGTTGAAGCCGCACATCTTCTTCGATGATCAATCCGGCCATTTACAGTCCGCCAGTGCAGTTGTGCCCTCTGTCCATATTCCGTTTGGTGTCAGCAACCAGCCCACGGCGCAAGCAGATGAGCCTGCTGCCGAGCATTGACCCTATTTACTTACTAAGGTGGGAACCGGCATGACCTTGATGACGCTCCTGTTATTTATACCCGCATGCTTTGCCCTGAACATGACCCCCGGCCCCAACAATCTGCTTTCCATGGCGAATGCCAAGCGATACGGCATACGGGTGGCCTGCTATGCCGGTATTGGGCGGTTGGTGGCCTTTGTGTGCATGATCACATTAGCCGCTACCGGATTGGCCGCCGTGCTGCATGCTTCCGAAAAGGTGTTTTTTGCCGTCAAAATAGCCGGTGGGCTGTATCTCTTCTGGCTGGCGTATCAGCTCTGGATCGCAGACCCAGCAGAAGGCGGTAGTGAGGCGCTGGGCGGCAAGAACTTGTTTCAACTGGCGAGGCAGGAGTTCTTACTGGCAGTTGGCAACCCCAAAGCCATCCTGATCTTTACCGCGTTCCTGCCTCAGTTTGTCGACCCTGCTGGTTCTCGCGTCCGACCATGCGACGCCTTTTCAATAGAGTGTGTGCAGGGTTATTGGGTAGCGCGGGAGTAGGTCTGCTGTTGGCTCGCCGTGAGTGAAAGTGTGGAAACGGCTGTTCCGCTGGCAGTGAATAGAGGTTAGGTATAGCGTGGGAGGTGGTTTCCGCCCGAGACGATTAAGCCACCAAGCTATGAGTCACACTCTTAGCGCGGAGCTATGGAGGTTGGTTACGTCATGGAATGCTATGAGTTTACAATATTGGAGATAGCGAGGGATACGTCTCCTTTAATGGGTCAGAATGCTTATTTAAAAGTGCGGGACTCCAGCGGTGCATTCATAGCGTTTTGGGGTCGTCCAAATGATTTTTTTGGTATTCCTGAAGATATGGTTAATATTGAGAAAATAAAGTCAGCTTCACTGCCAGTTAAAGTGAAAGTTTTATGTGACTATTGCTTAGAAGCGGACGCATATCTGTCTAAAGGCCTAGGGGTAAGGTTCAGTGTTTCGGAAAGCATTCCTATCCTGATAATTGATGAGCCGTAGGTGCGGTATTAAATATTTTTAGTGAATAGCTAGGGCTTCGGAGTGTCAATCAATCCAATAGATGAGACAAGCTGGCTAGGTATCATGGAGGTGCGAAATAAAGCATACTTTAAATTTGAGCCTGAAAGTGTGGATGTCTTGAGAAGCAAATGGTTAATACCCCCAGCAAGTTGCTTCGTATACAAAAATACTGATGAGTGCGTTACTAGCAGATATCTAACGCTGATTTATGGGGGTAGCGTGAGTGTATGGAAAGCGTCAAAAGAAGATCTCAGAGGAAACGTATGGATAATCTATTTGAAGAAATAGGGAAAGGATTTCTCCGAGGTATTGGATATATTCTCGCAGAGATCTTCTTCGGAACCATTTGTTACTGGGTTGGCTGGCCGATCTGTAAGATTTTTACCTTGGGGATGTATCCATCTTCTTCGCAAGTAGTATATTTCGAAGATTACAAGGCGCGGAATACAGGTTTCTGGTGTAGCGTAGTCGGGTTATTGACTCTATTACTTTTGCGCTCTGGATAATGAGCAGGCTTTCGTAATTTTTCAGCCACATAACCAAGCGCAGTACCACGCAGTATTTGCTTGCTGATTGTTTAAAGCCTAGCTGCCAGCAGATTTTTTCCTGCGAAATTATCACCATGAACTCAATGAAATTTTCCAGTTAATTGTAAGCTTCGTTTCCAACCGAATAAGAGCGTTTTGTTACCCTCATGCAACCCGTCATCCAAGAAGAAATCAGCGGCTGTGGTATTGCCGCGTGTGCCGCTCTCGCCGGTATCAGCTATGCGCAGGCGAAACGTGAGGCCAATGCCATAGGCATAGAGGCCGCAGATACCTCGCTATGGTCTGAGACTGCCCACGTTCGCAGGCTGTTAAAAGAGTTTGATATTTCCGTATCGTCAAAGGAAGCACCATTCAAATCCTGGGAGGAGCTGCCCGACAAGGCGCTGATGGCGATTAAGTGGCGGCTAGAGCAGGGTAGGCCTTTCTGGCATTGGGTTGTTTTTGTGCGTGGAAGCGGCGTGGCAACGGTTCTGGATTCTAAAAAAGCGTTGAAAACCAACATTCGTCGCGACTTTGGGCGTATCAAACCTAAGTGGTACATCACTGTGTATGATGCGTAAAAAATGAGGGAGCCTATGAACAACCCCCATATCGTCATATTCGATGGTGTTTGCAACTTCTGCAACGGCGCAGTGAATTTCATCATAAAGCGAGGCCCAGAGGGAACCTTTGCATTCACCCCGATGCAGAGCGAGTTGGCGCAGGAGCTAACGCAGCGCTTTAACGCGCCCGATGTGGGAATGGACACCTTAGTGCTTATCAAACACGGTGAGTGTTACGTCCTTTCAGATGCGGCCCTTGAGATAGCCAAAGACCTGAAAGGACCGTGGCGGTTCTGTTATGCATTCAAGGTTGTGCCAAGGCCGATTAGAGACGCGGTTTACAAGTTATTCGCTCGGAATCGCTATAAGCTCTTTGGTCAGAAAGATGTTTGCATGGTGCCGTTAGCAGAGGTGAAGTCGCGGTTTGTAGGTATCGACACTTAGCCTGTACGCGGGTGTTTGTTTCAACAAGGCGTTGGTGGGGGTGGTAAGCGTTTGCATGCTATCTATTAAGGTGGCACGGCCTCGCGGGTGCCTCGCTGACCGCTCGTTACCACGCGCTACATGATGATTCGAGTTAGGGAGGCGAAAAATGGCTAAATATGGCGATGTTGCCTTACAGGCTGTTCGTTTAGCAGGGAAAGGTATCTCTCCTGTAGAAGCTTGGAACTTGGCCGCAGCCGCTATGTTTCCTGATCAGTGTGCTGCTCGTGTTAAAGGCTGCCCGCGTTCTGCATTTTTGGGGTTGTGTGAAGAAGGTTATGTCGAGGGAATCGAAGCTGGTAAATACACGACCTCCGTTTCCAACAAAAAGTACGCGATTGACTTGCTTAAGATTCTTCACGAAAAACCGCAATTGGCCGATTTGCCAAGAAAACAACTTTGGGGAATTGTCGTTCAAGGGGCACCGAAACAGCATAACCAGCAAGTCGAAGTGGTACTTACGTTGTGGCGTGCTGGGTTGCTAAGCACTTGAACCGAGCTGGTGATAGTGTGTTTGATCGCACCGCACATCACAGTTTTTAGCATGTAGAGCTGCTCGGTGGCGCGGCCTCGCGGGTGCCTCGCTAATCGCTCGTTACCACGCGCTACAAGGGTATTGACCTGGGTGGTGCGTATCACCGTCGCGAGCTGATGCCCCCAAATCACGCGCTGTCTCGCAGCATCTCAACAACCGTTTCCCTCAGCCAGTTGTGCCCGGCATCGCTCTCCCGCCGTGAGTGCCAGACCATCTCGTAGGCAAACGGGTCAATGGCAAAGGGAGGGGCGAAAAGCTGCAGCGGTGAGTCCTCCAGAAATAGATCGAAGCTGCGCCGTGCAGCGGTCAATATCAAGTCCGTGTTGGTCACTAAACTGCTAGCGATGCCCCAGTGGGGCAGGGTCATCGCTATCCTGCGGGTGACGCCTTCTCGCTGCAGGGCGTGTTCTATCTCACCGGCTTCGTTGCTTTGCAGAGCGACCAGTACATGTGGCCGCGAGAGCCACGCATCTTTATCCAGGCTGCCAGTATTGGGCAGGGTGTGTTTATCCGCCGCACTTACGAAGTGCTCGATGAAGAGCGTTTGGGTGCGTAATTCATCGGCAAGCTGTGATGGGAATACTCCAAACGCCAAGTCGATCTCCCCATCATGCACACCTGCCATCATCGAGGTGCGGCTGCCTTGCGTGACTTGAAGATCGATCCCCGGGGCGTCGGAACGCAAGCGCTTTACCAGCCCCGGCAGTATGACCCGAGAGCCATAGTCCGACATGGCGAGCCTAAATAGCCGCTTCGTCCGAGCAGGGTCGAAGGCAGGCTGATCAAGCAGCGCGCCCACTTGATGCAGTGCTCCCGTCAATGCCGGTAGCAGCTCGCTGGCGCGGGAAGTGAGTTCCAGTTTGCCTGCTCGTCGTACCAGCAGCGGGTCGTCAAAAATGGTACGCAGGTGGGCGAGTGCATGGCTGACGGCGGGCTGGCTTTTATGTAATCGCAGTGCCGCTCGCGAGACGTGCTTTTCGGTCAGTAGCGCTTGTAGCGTAACTAACAGATTGAGATCGATGCGTCTTAAATTATTCATAGTTCGAATAGTGAAAAATAAAAAATGGAATTTCAATTAATAAAATGAATTATACAAGATAAAAGACCCTTTCAGACGCATTAGGAGTCTTGTCATGAATTCATCTCTCACCGTGGTAGCGTTGGCAGCAGTCGCGCTCGTCGCAGGCGCCTTGGTGCCATTTCAAGCCGGTAGTAACGCGGAATTGGGCCGAGCGCTAGGCCACCCTCTTTGGGCGACGCTGGTCTCTTTGGTCGTTAGCATTGCCGTTGTGACACCCATCGTTTTGTTTATGCAGGCACCGGCGCCTGATCTGGGGCGTATCTGGCACCTTCCCGTTTGGGCATGGCTGGGCGGCGTATCAGGCGCTATCTACGTGTCGTCGGCGCTGATACTGGTGCCGCGGGTGGGGGCCACCAGCTTTATGGTGTGTGTAATTGCAGGGCAATTGATCGTATCGCTACTGCTGGACTACTTCGGTTGGATGAACTTGCCTGTCAGAGAGGTCAGCCTTGGGCGTGTGTCGGGCGTGGTACTGGTAATGGTGGGCATGATGACGGTGCTGTGGTTCTCACCGACCGCTACGCCAGCTCAACAAAGTACTGGCCAGATCGTTACGGGCAAAGTTTCCTCATGAAACGACTAGGCATTTTAGCTAACCTTTCTCATTCAATAGGAGCTGGAATCGTCAAGGAGCGCCAACATGAACGGAGTAACACTGCGAACAGCTCACGATAATGAGCTGGAGGCGCTGGTAGCCATCGACGATGATGCGAGCCAGCTGTTCGTTCGTGCTGGACTCGACATCGATATCGAGCAGGGACACCCTTTCGTTGTATCCGAAAAGCAACGGTGGGCTCTAGCCATTCAACGGGGACTCGCCTTAGTGGCCGTTGATAGATGTGATACGCCAATTGGATTTATGGTACTTGGCTACGTGGATGGATCGCCTTATTTGGATCAGCTTGCCGTACTCACAGGCTGCATGCAGCAAGGAATAGGTAGCATGCTGATTCATTATGCTATTGCATGGAGTGATCACAGCCCCCTCTGGCTTACCACCTATGCGCATTTGCCATGGAACAAGGCCTTTTACGAAAAGCATGGTTTTGTGAGGCTCCGGGAAGAAGAGTGCGGCGCGCAGCTTCGCGCTATCTTGCAAGAACAGCAGGCAACGCTGCCCGACCCGGCACAGCGGATTGCGATGGTGCGTCATGGAACATAGCGTAAGGTTGGCGACGCACCTCAAGCGAACCATTATCTTCCTCTAGGAGCCTATGGATAATCGATATATCGTCATATTCGATGGTGTTTGCAACTTCTGCAACGGCGCAGTGAATTTCATCATCCAGCGAGACCCAGAGGGAACCTTTGCATTCACCCCGATGCAGAGCGAGCTGGCGCAGGAGCTAACGGAGCGTTTCAACGTGCCCGATGTGGGAATGGATACCTTAGTGCTTATCAAAGATGGTGAGTGTTTCGTTCTTTCCGATGCCGCCCTTGAGATAGCCAAAGACCTGAAAGGGCCGTGGCGGCTCTGTTATGCATTTAAGGTTGTGCCCAGGCCGATCAGAGACGCGGCTTATAAGTTATTTGCTCGGAATCGTTATACGCTTTTTGGTAAGAAAGATGTTTGCATGGTGCCGTCAGCAGAGGTGAAGTTGCGGTTCTTGGGTACCAACACATAATCCAACGCGTCACGCGGATACATTTTCCGGCACGCCATCATGAAAGCCCTGTGATGTGCATGATGGTGGGCGATCAATGTCAAAACAACACGACCAAGGCGGCCCCCTCGAATCCAGGCTCATCAGCCTGTTCGTTTCGCTATTCTTTTCCGTGCCCACGGCTGTTCTTCTGTGGGTGTGGGCCAACAGCCAACTGATGTATTGGGGTGGCTTTTTGAGCAGTCGCTACTTCATCGGTTGTATCGTCACCTTTTTGGTGTTGGCGTTGGTTTTCCCTCACCTGTTTCCCTCTATGCTGGGTAGTATCTGGCGGGCGATGCGAGCCTTATGGCGTTGGTGGGGGTGGTAAGCGCTTGCATGCTATTTATCGAGGTGGCGAGGCCTCGCGGGTGCCTCGCTAATCGCTCGTTACCACGCGCTACAACTTCATTCTATGCCTGCCAGTGCCGTTATGATCCTGTGTTTATGCCATTAACATCATAAGGAAATGTTCACCCATGCCCACCGCCATTGTTCTTGGTGCCACTGGCGCTATCGGCCAGCAGCTTGTTACTCAGCTTACCCAGCGGGGTGATGTGGAAAACGTCATCGTCGTTACCCGCCGTGAGCTGGATCTTTCCCGTGAATTTCCCAGCGCTATCGTTTCCAAAATCCAGCCTGCGCTGCTCGATTTTGACCAGTTAGAAGCCCAGGCCGCCGAGTGTATGCCCGCAGGTGCCGTGGCCTTCGTGGCGTTGGGTACCACGAAGAAGCAGGCGGGGAGTAAAGAGGCGTTTCGCCGTGTGGATTATGGGTTGGTGCTGGCGTTTGCGCGGGCGTGTAAAACGGCGGGGGTGAATCCATTGGGTGTGGTGACGGCGCACGGGGCGAATGCGCGCTCTTCGGTGTTTTATAACCGTGTGAAAGGTGAGGTGGAGCGAGATATTCAGGCGCTGGGGTTGCCCTGCGTGTTTTTTGCTCGGCCTTCGCTGTTATTGGGGCGGCCGGAGGATGGGCGGTTGGCGGAGAAGTGGGCGAGTGTATTGCTGGCCCCGGCGGCGCGTTGGTTGCCGCGTTCGGTGCGGCCGATTGAGGTGCGGTATGTGGCGGCGGCGATGATTGATGCGGCGTTGGGTGGTGTGGGTGAGAGGGCTTCGTTTGTGTTGTCGAATGGGGAGATGCATCCGCTTTAAAGCGAGGATTGCTTTCGGTGGCGCGGCCTCGCGGGTGCCTCGCTAGTCGCTCGTTACCACGCGCTACATGTTGGTTTTCTCCGCTAGGTCTAGCTTTGTGTGCTTGAATCGTCGCGCGCTGAAGCGCCCTCCCACGGTGCTATTGCATAGCTTTGCATAGGGTTCTCACTATCTTCCTTTAAAGCTTTAGATGTTGAGTGAGGTGCACCCCTTCAGTCGGTGGTGCCTGAAGGGGTGGGGGTTAGTTGGTGGCTTGGCGGGGGGTGCCGATGTGTTCGCGTTCGCGCAGGGTGTGGTCGGTGGCGAAGGCGCGTTCTAGCTGGGTTTGGTTGTCGTGCTCTAGAGCGGGTGTGGGCTGTTGGAAGTGGTGCCGCTGGCGTTTTAAAAAGCGGCTGTGGCGGTGTTGGTTGAACAGCGCCCAGCAGTGAAACGTCAGGAACGTGACGACGAAGCCGATCAGCACGATTTTCAGCATCATCGATTCCGCGAGATGGGTCAGCACGGCATCGCCCAGAATAAAAAACAGGTAGAGCTTCGCAAGCACCAGGCCCCATAGGCCGAGTGAGGTTAGGGTGATGAGTGCATCCCTCGAGCGGTATCCCCAGCTTTTTTGGTAGGGGTTTTCGATCACGACGGACATTAGTTTATTGCTCATTGAATTGTTCCCCTCGGTCAGGACTTGTCCAGGTAGCGAGCCTTCCTTGTTGGCGCATCATGGCTTTGGGGAAGGCGATCACAACGGTCACCATGTTGAGTACCCAGTAGGCAAACGGGTACCAAATGCTCCAATACACGCAGCGGTAGATGGTTT
Source organism: Vreelandella lutescens (assembly GCF_014640815.1). Classification (GTDB taxonomy): domain Bacteria; phylum Pseudomonadota; class Gammaproteobacteria; order Pseudomonadales; family Halomonadaceae; genus Vreelandella; species Vreelandella lutescens. Next base: position 155,112 of record NZ_BMHM01000006.1, read on the forward strand.
TGTCGTAGCGGCTGTCGATATAGAAGCTGACGGTAAATTGAATAAAGCTGATGGCGATGAGCAGGCTGCCGAAGTAGGAGAGCATGCGCGTGCTGATAGGCCACGCCACCGGCAGCAGAAAATAAGAGACCAACCACGCCGCGATGAGCGTGATGACCGAGTAGCACCACACCACGCTGACGATGTACTCCAGCATCAGCACCCAGAAGCGGCGATTTTTCCAGCGAATGGTTTGCGAAAAGTAGCGCAAGAACACCTCGCCGCCGCCTTGTGCCCAGCGCAGGCGCTGTTTGTAGAGCCCACGTATGGTTTCTGGCATCAGCACCCAGCACATGGCTCGGGGTTCGTAGCGCACTTGGCCGCCTTTGAGCTGTAACCGCCAGCTGACGTCGATATCTTCGGTAATCATGTCGGTGTTCCAGCCGCCAATCTCCTCTAAGGCTTTCCTCCGAAACGCGCAGATCACCCCGGAAATGGTAAATACCATGCCGTAAATACGCTGGGCGCGTTTGATCAGGCCGATAATGGCGGAAAACTCCCCCGTCTGAATTTTGCCAATCGCGGTAGAGCGGGTGCGTACCCGTGGGTTGCCGGTCACGCCGCTCACCATAGGGCTGCTCAGGAAGTGGTTCACCATGTAGCCAATGGCGTCGTAATCGAGAATCGCGTCGCCATCAATGCCGACGATGATCTCGCCGGTGGCTTGGCTAAGGCCGTTGTTCATGGCGCTGGCTTTGCCCTGGTTGGCTTGGTTGAGCACCGTTAAGCCGGGGTATTGTTGGGCCAATGCGGCCAGCTTTTCGGCAGTGCCGTCTTTACTGCCATCGTTCACGGCGATCACTTCCATGTGCGGGTAGTTCTGCTTGAAGAGGTGGTGGAGGGTTTCATCCACGTTGGCCTCTTCGTTATAGCAGGGCAGCAGTACCGTCACGGTGGGGGCGTCGTCTCCCCATGTGAAGGTGGCGGGCCAGGCTTGCTTGCGCTCCCAGTGCACGTAGAAGTAGATGCCGCCGCATATCCAAATGGTCGCCATCAAGCTTGGGTAGCCCAGGGTAAACATGGCCAGATAGTCGAGTAGGTTCATGGGGTAGCCCTAAAGCGACGCCCCACCGAAAACACCGGTCGCATCACGTTGATATCAGGATGGTTGGAGTGGAAGTCATCCGGGTAATAGCCAATATGCTGAATGCCTTCTTCGCGCAGAATGCGCACCCACTGGGCCATCTCTTCGCTGGGGATCGGCGTTTGGGTGTGCCAGTCTTGTGCCTGTAGCTCGAATACCAGCTGGTCGGCGCTCACTTGGGCGAGCGAGCGGCGGGCGAGGCTTCTTAGCCACTCATCCGGGTGGTCGGCCTCTTCCATATAGGGCATGGCCATCACCGCCACGAAGTCGTAGCCCGTGGCAAAGTTTTGGATGTCTTGCGCAAACCAGCGCTGGCTTTCTGGCTCCATTATCGTGACGGCGTAAATGTTGCGGGAAGTCGTGAAGGCTTTGTTGTCTGCTTGGCGGTAGTAGTTAGCGGCCTGGGCCAGCTCCTGGGTGAAGTGGGTGAGCTGCTCTGTTTTAAAGCGGGTCCAGGTGGTCATGAGCTGTTCATCGCTGCGGATGGCGTTGATATCGCTGGGCAGCGCGGCGCGCCCGTAGGCGGCGAGGGCCTCGGGGCTGGCATCTTCAAAATCCGTGAAGAAGGCGTCGTCGTGAAACAGCAGGCCATCAAACTTGGTCAGGCGGCCTAGGTCTTGGTAAATCTCGACGATGGTGCGGCGGTTCGCTTCCACATAGGGGGAGAGCCTTCGGTAGCTATCTGGGGATTCCTGGCCGGTTCTCACATCGGTTACGTACTGGTAGCCGCTGCCTAGATCAAACGCCAGCACCGGCATCCAGGCGTATACCTTCACTCCAGCGCGCTTCTTTAGCTGCCAAGCCACCCGGTTGAAGAGATCCGCCCGTACCGGCAGGTGGCGGTTGGGGAAGTAGAGCGCATCGGCCACGCCGTTGCCGTCCGGGTCGGCATAGGCTTGAAGGTAAACGGTGGTCATGCCATAGCGCGAAATACGTTCAATCAGGCGGTCGAGGTTTTGCTCTTGCTGAATGGGGTCCGGGTCGTAAACGTAATCCAGGTCGACGTGCACAATGCGCAGTGCCGTTGGCTCCCAGATCCGGTTGGCCAGAATCTCTTCGATGGTTTCCAGTGTGGTCTCTTGGTCGATCAGGTAGCGGTTGATGCTGCGCATGGGGTCGCTGAGCTGGTTCGGCGCGCTTAGCAGGCTGAAGGTGTACTCCATGCCATATTCTGCGGCGATATTCAGCGTGGCTTCGCTGTAGGCACCGTAGGGCCACACCATCATGCGGGGGCTTTGGCCGACCTCTTCCTGAAAACGTTGCTGCGTTCGCGCCATATCCTGGCGAATGCGTTCCAGGTAGGCGGCTTCGCTTTCATAACCTGTGCGGGCGTCCCAAATGCTGGTGACCGCCGCGGCCTGTTCGTTGCCCATGGGGTTGCCCACCACTCCGTAGTGAAGGTTGTAAGAGTGGGAAGCGATTTCTACCAGCGGCGAGGCATCCAGCTCTTTTACCTGTTCCCAGCTAAGAAAGCGTTCGCGGGGCAGGGTGATGCTGCCATAGGGCACGCGCCCGCCTGAGGGAACGTCTAGCCAGCTGCCTACCACGGCTTGCACGGCGGGAAAGTCGTAGAGCTTGAGCAGCGGAAAAACAATGTCGTAGAAACTGCGGTAGCCGTCATCGAAGGTGAGCAGTACGGCTTTGTCGGGCAGCGGGGTACCGCCCGCTTTGGCATCGATAATTTGCTGCAGGCTGACGGGCTGGTAGCCGCCTAAGGCGATCAGGTTAAAGTGTTCAACCAATCGGCTGCGAGTAATGGTTTGGGAGTAGATATCCAGCTCGGGCGTGACGCTTGAATCCACCACATCGTGGTAGCTAATCACCACGTAATCGCCTGGAGAGCGTGCCGCTTGGGCAGGCTCAACGTTGACGAGCATCAGCAGTACTGCGCTCATCACCAAGACGCGCCAGGGTGTCATAAAAATCTCCATACAAAGCCGGCTGAAAACACGTTGTCGTACTCTGGAACGCCGTCATACACGGCGCGCTCACGTCGAATGCCGTACTCAAAATTCACGGTGGGGGCCAGTTCCCAGCGGTGCTGATAACCGATCGACCAGGTGTTCTCGCTATCCTCATCTTCCTGCCAATAGCGCCCTGAACCGAGAGAGAAGGATTGCGTAAACGACCGCCGGTAGTTGAGTGGGGTCTCGTAGTTGAGCGTTAATTCACCGCCCAGGCTGGCATCGCGGCGGGGGTTGAAGTAGCTGGCGTCTACCTCATCGTTGCGCGATGCGGAACCGCGTACTTCGCCGTTGATCTGCCAGCGGTCCAGGTGGTAAAGGGTTTGATTCCAGTAGCCGTATACCGATTGGCGCAGGTTGCTGTCGTCAAAATCAGTGGCCATGACGCCAATAGCCCCCGCGCCGCGTTCATCGTGGCGGTAGGCCACCTCAGCGCGGTAGCGGTCAGCGTTGACGCCATCTTGCAAGGCACGCAGCGGGGTGTCGCTGGTGTTAATTTCGATGCCTAGGGTGGTGGTCAAGTGATCGGTAGGGGCGTATTGCAGCTCGGCTAGGGCGAGAAAGTCCTCATTGAGCTGCGCGCCTTGGCCTGCCGCCAGTGTGACGGTGGCTGGGTGCAGGTTCCATTCGTAGCCTGCGATGTTGTAGGCGGCGTAGAGGCTCTCCTCTTCAAACTCACCAAATTGGCCAATGCGCTGGGCAAAGGCGCGGGAGCCGCTGCTATTACGTGGCCCTTCCAGCAGCACTTCGTACTGCCACTCTCGCGATGCTTGAGTGCCGCTACCCTGGCCTTTGCTGCGCGCAAAAGAACTGCTTAATTGCGGCGCACGCTGCTCGCGCCACTCCCGCGCCATGTCGTCACGTGAGGCGCTGGGCCTGGCCTCGGCCAGCGCCTGGGCGATCTCATGAGTGGTGCCACGCCACTGGCCGCGCTGTAAGCGGGCCAACAGTACACCGTGTTGCGCTACCTCCTGGCGTTCCAGGGGCAGCATGGTGAGCGCTTGCTGGTAAGACGCCTCCGCTTTTCTGGGCCAGCCTCTGTCCCGTTCAATATCGCCTTTAATCAGCCATAAATAGGGGTCGGCGGGGGCTTGGGCCTGATAGGCGGCGAGCTGCTCGCTAGCCTCGCTGGCGCGCCCGCGCCATGCATCCAGCAGCACTTCCAGCAGCAGCACTTTTTGGTAGTTGGGGTTTTCGATGCGCAGCGTGCGGGTAAAATCCAGACGCTGTTCGGGCTCGCTGCTGCGCCACTCGGTGAGCAATGCATCCGCTTCACGAAAGCGCTGGGCGTCGGTATAGCTGTAGAATAAGCCTTCATTCAGCGGGTCGTCGGGGTTAGTGGCCTGCGCGGGAGATTGCTGAATCAGGGTTTCGTAGAGCGCGGCGGCCTCAAACGGTCGGCCCATGCCGTTCAGGGCGTGGGCTCGGGCGCGCAGTACATAGCTGGGCAACTGTCCATGTTGCGCTTCTAAGCGAACGGCAAGGGCTTCGGCTTCCGAGAAACGCCGCAATTCGGCCAGGGCGACGACTTTGTCGTACTCGGCAATCGTCACCAGCTCTTGAGGGGCGTCAGGGTTGCTGATGACGCTGTCGAGCTGGGCCAGGCCCCGGGTGATTCTTGCCGGTTGGTCGGTATGGTTGCCCAGGCGTATATCAGTGACCCCTTCGTAATAGGTCAACCAGAGACGGTCGCTGGCGCTGAATACCTCTGGGTTACTCTGCATTAGGCGGCTAGCCGCCGTGCTGGCACCCAAGCCCACCGCAAGACGATACAACGCCTGTAGCTCGCTGGTGTTAGTGGGGGTTTGTTCTAGCAGCCGTTGGCGTGTCGCTAACTCCTGCATGGCGTTACCTGTTTTCGCGGCCAAATAGCCCTTGGCTTCAAGCCCAGCGGTGGTAACGCCAGCCACTTGCTCATGCTGTTGAAGGGCGATCTCTGCGAGGGTGTAACTGCCTTTATCGGTATGCACTAGCGCTTGGCCCAGCCATCCTTGGGCGTTGCTGGGGTCTCGGTAAGTAAGGGTTTGAAACATGGCAAGCGCTTTATCCAGTTCGCCGTTACTGCGAGCAGCCCCCGCTAAATTCGCCAGTTCATTATTGCTGTAGCTATCGGTTTGACAGGCAGCGCACACTAAGAGGGCCTCTTGGTGGCGTCCTGCACGTACCAGTAATGCGATTAAGTCTTCCCGCACTAGCGCGTTGTTGGTTTGTTGATACAGCGTGGTGAGCCCGGTAATGGAAGTGGCTAAGGCTCCCTGACGTGCCTGAATCACCAGCGCTTCGCGTTGAGCGTCGGTTGTGGTCTGCCCTTGTGCGGTGCCTGCGGTTAAACAGACAATCACACACATGGGCAAAAGGGAGCGGTGCTGCATAGTGGAATTCCTTCCATGGAAGAAAAGTCGGCGCTTTGTAATAAAATGTATCTTCCAGTGTATAGAAAGGTGTTTGGTTAAATAGCCGCCTAAAACGTGAATCTATAGAGGAATATCGCCATCATAAGGGGGGAGGGGAACTATCTTAATGTGATGAGCGGCAAGCTTAGGCCGATGATGTATATTGGAAGGTGTAAAACAGTTGCGTTTAATAACTTCCTCAATATTTTTGATTTAAGTCAAATAAGAAGCGGCTTAAAGCGCTGTGTTCATTCTGTTTGCTAATAAAAACGGCTCACCATGACGGTGCCTTTGTGATGTTATAGGTCAAGTGTTGCTTCTAGTTCTTCAATCATTTTATGGGCGGCGTTGGAGAGCGTGCGGTTGTGATGCACTAAATACCCCAGTGGGCGGTGAATGGGTGCTGTGTTTACCGGCAGTTCTATTAAGTCGCTGTCGAGCATTTTTTCAGGTAACAGACTCCAGCCTAGCCCCACGCCACACATCATTTTGAGCGTTTCTAAATAATTAGTAGACATGCTGACTGGCAATGTCAGCCCTGCCTCTTCAAAGCGCTGGCCAATCAGCGTGCGGGTAAAGGTTTTGGCACCCGGCAAGACGCAATTCACCTCACACAGTTCGGCTAGACTTAGGGGCTTGTTATCAGCGCGGCTGCGTTGGGCCAGCGGGTGGTCCTTGGCGCACACGAAGCACAGCCGGTCACGCCATAGCTCCACGACCTGCAGCTGTTCAACGGGGTGGGGGGCGAGGGTCACAATGGCCATTTCCAGCGTGCCGTCCATCACGCCTTGGTAGGCCAGTTCAGAATCCAGAAAATGAAGATCCAGCACGACTTCTGGGTGACGCTGGGTGTACTGCTTTAACAGCGGCGGCAGCCGATGCAGCCCAATATGGTGGCTGGTGGCGAGCGTCAGTTTACCGCCCACTTGGCCAGAAAGGTTGGCCAGTGCCCGGCGGCTGTCCTCCACCGTAAACAGAATGCGCTGGGCTTTAGGCAGCAGCACGCTGCCCGCTTCTGTCAGCGCGATACGCCTGCCTATACGGTCGAATAGCCGGGTGCCCAGCAAATCTTCCAGCGTAGCAATGCGTTTGCTCACCGCAGGCTGAGTAAGGTGTAACTGCTCGGCGGCACGCGAGAAGCTTTGGGTGTCTGCCACGGCGAGAAAGGCTTGCAGGCTTTGGGTATCCACAGGCAACTCCCTGGTTGCTATTCCAGTTTGGAATCTAAAGTATGAATAACATGAATTGCTTTTATGCGCGAGTCGCGTAACACTCCTTGCCATTGTCATTTAAGCAGCACGCAGAGGCTGCTACACCGAACTAGCAGGGCACCGCCCAGGAGAGCCACATGTCAGGTCAAACGCTTTACGACAAACTCTGGAACCAGCACTTGGTGAAACAGCGTGACGACGGCACCGCGCTTATTTATATCGACCGCCAGCTGCTCCACGAAGTAACCTCGCCTCAGGCGTTTGAAGGCCTGCGTTTGGCGAATCGTAAGCCCTGGCGTTTGGATGCCAACCTGGCAACGCCCGACCACAACGTGCCCACTACGGTAAAAGAGCGCGCTGAAGGCAACAGCGGCATTAAAGACCCGGTGTCGCTGATTCAGGTGCAGACTCTGGACGATAACTGCCTTGAGTACGGTATCGAAGAGTTCAAAATCAACGACCCGCGCCAAGGCATTGTGCACGTGGTTGGCCCTGAGCAGGGTGCGACTCTACCCGGTATGACCGTGGTATGCGGCGACTCCCACACCGCCACCCACGGCGCATTTGGTGCCTTGGCTCACGGTATCGGCACCTCGGAAGTGGAGCATGTATTAGCCACTCAGTGCTTGCTGGCGCAGAAGATGAAGAACATGCAGGTGCGCGTCGAGGGTGAGCTTGGCCTGGGCGTCACCGCCAAAGACGTAGTGCTGGCGATTATCGGCAAGATTGGCACCGCCGGCGGCACAGGCTACGCCATCGAGTTTGCGGGCAGCGCCATCGAGTCGCTCTCCATGGAAGGCCGTATGACCGTGTGCAACATGGCGATTGAAGCCGGTGCCCGCGTGGGCCTGATCGCAGTAGACGACACCACCATTAACTATTTAGGCGAGCGTCCGTTCGCACCGACCGCCCAGCAGTGGGAAGCCGCTGTCGCGGATTGGCGTCAGCTGGTGTCCGATGCAGATGCCCACTTCGATAAAGTGGTAACGCTGAAAGCCGAAGAGATTGAGCCGCAGGTAAGCTGGGGCACTAGTCCGGAAATGGTCACCGGTATTTCAGGCCAAGTGCCCGACCCGAAAGCTGCCTTAGATGAAACCGTGCAGCGCAGCCACGCCCGCGCGCTGGAGTACATGGGCCTGCAGGCGAATCAGAAAATTACTGATATCAGGCTGGATAAAGTCTTTATCGGCTCCTGCACCAACTCGCGTATTGAAGACCTGCGTGAAGCGGCAAAAGTGGCCAAGGGCAATAAAGTGGCCGATTCCATCAAGCTGGCCATGGTGGTGCCGGGTTCTGGTTTGGTGAAGCGCCAAGCGGAAGCGGAAGGCTTGGACAAGATTTTCATTGAAGCGGGCTTTGAGTGGCGCGAGCCGGGCTGCTCCATGTGTTTGGCCATGAACGCCGACAAGCTGGGCGCAGGCGAGCACTGTGCGTCCACCTCTAACCGTAACTTCGAGGGGCGCCAAGGCTATGGCGGTCGTACTCACTTGGTGAGTCCTGCCATGGCAGCGGCGGCGGCGATTGCCGGTCATTTTGTCGATGTACGCACTTTACCCGCTAACGACGCCACACACGCGCAGGAGGCCTAAGCCATGAAAAAGTTTGAACGTTTTGAAGGCGTGGTCGCGCCGTTAGATCGCGCTAATGTCGATACCGACTTGATCATTCCGAAACAGTTTTTGAAGTCCATCAAACGTACCGGTTTCGGCGTGAATCTGTTTGATGAGCTGCGCTACTTAGACGAAGGCCAGCCGGGCCAGGACTGCTCCCAGCGCCCGTTGAACAATGAGTTCGTGTTGAACCAGCCGCGCTACCAGGGTGCGCAAGTGCTGCTGGCGCGTCGTAACTTCGGCTGCGGTAGTTCCCGTGAACACGCCCCTTGGGCGCTGGAAGATTTCGGTTTTAAAGTCGTGATTGCGCCTAGCTTTGCCGATATTTTCTACAACAACGCGTTTAAAAACGGCATTCTGCTGGTCACGCTGGCGGAAGAAGAAGTGGATCGCCTGTTTGCCGAAGTGGAAGCCAATGAAGGCTATCAGCTCGATGTGGATCTTGAGCACCAGCGGGTGATTACGCCCAGTGGCGAGATTCTTGAGTTTGACGTGGATGAGTTCCGCAAGCACTGCCTGCTCAACGGCCTGGACGATATCGGCATCACTCTGCAAGACGAAGAGGCCATTCGCAGCTTTGAAGCGAAGCACCGCCAGCAGCGCCCTTGGCTGTTCCGCCAGCCTGCGTAAGTATTCAATTATCAGTGCTAAGGATTGAGCATGACTCATAAAGTGTTACTGCTGCCCGGTGATGGTATCGGCCCAGAAATCGCGGCCCAGGCGGCGCGTTTGTTGAAAGCCTGCCAAGAAGCGGGATTGGATATTGAAGTAGAAGAGGGCTTGGTGGGCGGCTGTGCCTATGATGTTCACGGCGAGCCGCTGCCCGCTGAAACCCTGGAAAAGGCCAAAGCCGCCAGCGCCATTCTGCTCGGCGCGGTGGGTGGCCCTAAGTGGGATAAACTCGAAGACCTCTCCAAGCGTCCGGAAAAGGGCCTGTTGGGGCTGCGTAAGAACCTTGGCCTGTTCGGCAACCTGCGCCCGGCCATGCTCTACCCGCAGCTAGCCAGCGCTTCCAGCCTGAAGCCTGAGCTGGTGGCCGGGCTGGATATCATGATCGTGCGTGAGCTCACCGGCGGCATCTACTTCGGTCAGCCGCGCGGTATCGAAGTGCGTAACGGCGAGCGCGTAGGTTTCAACACTTACATCTACTCCGAAAGCGAAATTGAGCGCATTGGCCGTGTTGCCTTTGAAATGGCTCAAAAGCGAGGCAAAAAGCTCTGCTCGGTAGATAAAGCCAACGTACTGGAAGTCACCATTCTGTGGCGTGAAGTCATGGAGCGCTTAGCGCCGGAGTACCCGGACGTTGAGCTCTCTCACATGTACGTGGATAACGCCGCCATGCAGCTGGTACGCGCACCCAAGCAGTTTGATGTGGTGGTGACCGGCAATATGTTTGGCGATATTCTTTCTGACGCTGCCGCCATGCTGACAGGCTCTATTGGTATGCTGCCGTCGGCCTCACTCAACGAGAGTGGGCAGGGCATGTACGAGCCTTGCCACGGCAGTGCGCCGGATATCGCGGGCCAAAATATTGCTAACCCGCTGGCCATGATGCTTTCTGTGGCGATGATGCTGCGCTACTCGCTGAATGAAACAGCGATGGCCGAGCGTATTGAAGCCGCCGTAGGCAGTGTGTTGGATGAGGGCCTGCGCACCGCCGATATCGCTTCTGAAGGCACGCGCCGTGTCTCGACGGTGGAGATGGGCGATGCGGTACTCGCCGCCTTTGCACGCGCTGAGTAACAAAGAAAGCTTGCTAACTATTTGATTCGCTTCAATGCTCGTTTGAACGGTACAGGTCGGCTGCCCTCAGGGGTGGCCGACGTCGTGTCTGATATTTGTGTATAATATAGGTCTCATTCTTAGTTGGAGGACTTCACATGTTGAAAGTCGGTTTCGTGGGATGGCGTGGCATGGTTGGCTCGGTGCTGATGCAGCGCATGCAGGAAGATGGTGATTTTAACGGCATTGAGCCGATCTTTTTCACCACTTCTCAAGTCGGCCAGCCTGGCCCCGATATCGGCGTGGACGTGCCTCCGCTGAAAGATGCGTACGATATCGAGGCGCTGAAAGCGCTAGATGTGGTGATGACCTGCCAAGGCGGTGACTACACCAAGCCTGTTTACAAAGATCTGCGCGCCGCTGGCTGGAAAGGCTACTGGATCGATGCCGCCAGCACCCTGCGTATGGAAGATGAAGCGACCATCGTGCTAGACCCGGTGAATCGCAACGTTATCGACGCTCAGCTTGCCAAAGGTGCGAAAACGTTCGTCGGCGGCAACTGCACCGTCAGCCTGATGCTGATGGGATTAGGTGGCCTGTTTGAAGCCGATATGGTTGAGTGGATGACCTCCATGACGTACCAGGCGGCGTCTGGCTCCGGTGCCAAGCACATGCGTGAGCTGCTCAACCAGATGGGCCAGCTGCGTGACAGCGTTTCCAGCGAACTGGCCGACCCGGCTAGCGCGATTCTGGACATCGACCGCAAAGTGACGGCGGCTATGCGCAGCGGTGATTTCCCCACTGACAACTTCGCTGCGCCGCTGGCAGGCAGCCTGTTGCCGTGGATTGACACCAAGCTGGACAGTGGTCAGAGCCGTGAAGAGTGGAAGGGCAGCGTCGAGACCAACAAGATTCTGGGCCTTGAGAACAACCCGATTCCCATCGATGGCCTCTGCGTACGTATTGGTGCAATGCGCTCTCACAGCCAGGCGTTCACCATCAAGCTGAAGCAAGATGTGCCGCTGGATGAGATTGAAGATCGTATTGCCAAGCATAACGAGTGGGTCAAGCTGATCCCCAACGATAAAGATGCCACCATTGCGGGCCTAACGCCTGCGGCTGCCACTGGCACGCTGCAAGTGCCGGTAGGCCGCCTGCGTAAGCTGAAAATGGGCGGTGAATACCTTTCAGCGTTCAGCGTGGGTGACCAGCTGCTGTGGGGTGCCGCTGAGCCGCTCAAGCGTATGCTGAAAATTCTGCGCGAGCAGTAAGCGCACGTAAGTACGTCGCGCGTTCATCAGCGCTAAGTGTTAAATAAGCTAAGTGCTAAATAAAAAGGGGAAGCTGTTCGCAGCTTCCCCTTTTTTTGTCGATGACTTATGTTTCTAAGCCGTGTCTTCATGCAAACGTGTGCGTTGAACATACCTTCATGTTAAATACGTTATGATAAGAACGAACTAACATACTTCGTTGCAACATACCGCAGGTGTTGCCACGTGGCAGGAAATCGCAGGCAGTAGGGGCCTACATGAAAAAAAAGCTGGCATGGTTGTTGTGGCTGCCGCTGAGCGCCGCTAGCCCGTTGGCCTTAGCCGTTGGGTTGGGGCAGGCCACCGTGAATTCACCGCTGCAAGCGCCACTAGACGCCACCGTGCCATTGGTTGATGTTGCCGATATGACGCTGGACGATGTGCGTGTAGAGATCGCCAATCAAGCATCTTTTAACGCGCTTGGCCTGGAGTGGACGCCGCTGGCCGCGAGCGTGCGTGCTGAGCTACAGCGCTTGCCTTCAGGGGCGCGATTAGTGCTGCGCTCTGAGCAAGCGGTGAATGAACCGTGGCTGGATTTATTGGTGACGATTACAACGCCAGAGGGCCGGCGCACGGAGGCGCTCACGCTGCTGTTTGATCCGCCAGATTATGTCGCATCACCCGCCGCTCCCGCGACTCTCGCAACTCCCGTGACTATCACAACTACGACGACAGCAGCGCCAGTCGCATCGCCTGCTTCTGCGGTAGCGCCTTCATCCAGTGCTCCTCGTGATATTGCTTATGTCGCCAGCGGCGATACGCTGTGGGGTGTGGCAGCGCGTATCAAGCCAGCGGATGTGACGGTGCAGCAGATGATGGTGGCGTTGGTCGATGCCAACCCAGCGGCATTCCCCACCGGTAACGTGGATGATATGCGGGCAGGGCAGACCTTAAACGTGCCTAACCGTGAGCAGTTAATGGCGCGCTCGCCCGCACAGGCGGCGCAATCGATTCAATCGATGCGCCAGACGTCTCGCGCAACCCCGGCTGTGCAGCCGTCGACCGATGCCACTGAGCCTGCACAGCCACCAGAGTCAGCGCCTGCTGACCCTTCGCCAGTTGAAAGTGCGCCTGCCGCAACCGTAGAAGAGGGTGAGCTGGCCGGTTTGACGCTCAATGATCTTGCTGAACAGCTGCTGGAAAGTCAGGCCATGCTGCAAGCCGTACTGGATGAGCGCGAAGCCATGCGTGCCGAGATGGCGGCGCTGCGCCAGGAAGTCGCCTCGCTCACTCAGGCGCTGAATGCTTCTCAGCAGGAGACTCAGCGGGCGCTTGCTGCCGCTGAATCCCGGGTTGCTGAGGCCCGCAGCGCGTCGAATACACCCACAGCGGTTAATGCGCCGGTCAGCGCTTCTTCAGGCCCAGGCGTTGTTGAGCGTTTAGAGCAGTATCAGTGGCCGTTGGCCAGCGCTGCGCTGGCGCTGTTGTTAGGTGCTCTGGTGTGGTCGCGTAAACGCCGCGAGCGTCAATGGGAGAATGCGCCTGCTCCAGCCGGGTTTGCTGCTGACGTACCCCCGCCCAAGCGCTCGGAGCCGAGTGTGGCTGCCGCTCCTGAAACAGAGTCTGTCTCTCAGGTTGCCTCACCTGAAGAGGCGCTCTATACACCGCCTTACGAAGAGGCCGTGGAGGAGCCTAGCCAAACGGGCACATCTCTATATGACACCGAAGAGCCCGTTGCTAAAGAGCCTGCTGATGAACAGCCCGCGTTTGAGGAGAGAGAAGCTCCCAAAAGTGACTTGGCATTTAGCTTGATGGAGGACGAAACGCCATCCAGCGCGGCGCATAACGAAAAGCATCAAGACGCTAGCCCTGATGACTTGGATGATGAATGGTTTTACGAAGATGAAAAACTCGTAGATCATGCGCCTCCCGGCACCGATGATGACGAAGCAGCGCTTAACGCGGCTTTTTTAGAAACGCCAGAGCCGGTTGATGAGGGAGCGCGCGCTGCTCTAGCCGATAGTGACGATGAGACTGCGCTGCCAGAGCCTAAGCCTGTGCAGGAGGAGGACCGAGCCCACTATATTGACTACCATCCCCCCTCGTTAACCAACGATTTGGATAATGAGGACGTGTCGGCAGCCGGCCAGTCTGAGTGGCATCCGCAACAAGAGAGCGGGGCGGCACGCTCAAGACGCGTACCGGAAGAGGAGTGGGAAATTGAAGAGGTGGCATTCGAGCCGCGACGTCGGGATAATAGCGAACCTTCAAAATTCTCTAAATGACGTGGCTCGATGACCCTGTTCTACCACTTTGATGAGACACAACCGCTGGCAGGCCGCTTGGCGATGGGCATTGAGTACGATGGCTCTCGCTTTTGCGGCTTTCAGCGTTTAAAGCATGCCGCCTCTGTACAGCAGGCCATTGAGGATGCGCTAGCCAAAGTGGCAGGCGCGCCGGTGCGTATTCATGCCAGCGGGCGAACGGATTCCGGCGTTCACGCCACCCGCCAAGTGATTCACTTCGACCCGCCAGTACAGCGTACCGAAAAGGCCTGGATCTTTGGCGCCAATACCAACCTGCCCAGAGATGTGGCCGTGCGCTGGGTGAAGCCTGTCTCGGATGATTTTCACTCGCGCCTTGGCGCATTAGGTCGCCGCTATCGCTATATTTTTCTGAACCAGATCAGTCGCCCGGTCTTAGAGCGCGCTAACGTCACCTGGTGCCGTGACCCGTTAGATGCAGATGCCATGCATCGTGCCGCTCAGGCACTGGTTGGCGAGCATGATTTCAGCAGCTTTCGCGCGGCGGGTTGCCAGTCGAAAACGCCCTGGCGGCAAATGCACTTCGTGGAAGTAAAGCGCTACGGCCCGCTGGTGGTGATAGATATTCAGGGCAACGCCTTTTTGCACCATATGATTCGCAACATTGCCGGTGCGTTGGCAAGCGTCGGCCGAGGCGTGCAGGACGAAGGGCATATCGAACGTCTGCTGGCGCTGAAAAATCGCCGTAAAGGCGATGTGACAGCGCCTGCCTGCGGCCTGCATTTTGTCGACTCCATCTACGATGAGCGCTTTGAACTACCCAAAGAGCCCCTTGGCCCGAACCTGCTCGCGTTCACCGGCGAGTGGACTGGCGAACGCGTGCTGCCCGACAGCCCGCGCGTCGCGGCCAGACGGCGGCTGACGTTCTCCAAGCAGGCTAGCTCCCATCAGACTAGCCCCACGCAGCAGGAGGCCTCTTCATGAGCCTGCTAATGGCGCGCACGCGCATTAAATTTTGCGGGCTTACCCGCCCTGAAGATATTGCCCACGCGGTGGCGTTGGGTGTTGATGCGCTCGGTTTTGTCATGTGGCCAAAAAGTAGCCGCAGCATTACGCCTGAGGCTTTGCAGGTGCTTGCCGCGCAGGTGCCTGCGTTTGTGACGCGGGTGGGGCTATTTGTGAATCAACCCGCTGAGCTGATTGAGCAGTGCCTGCCTCACCTGGATCTTATTCAGTTTCATGGCGACGAATCGGCGGCGTTTTGTCAGCAGTTTGGGCGGCCCTGGATCAAGGCGCTGCGCATGCGTGACGACCTCGATCTGCATCAGGCGGCAAGTGAGTATGCAGCGGCTCAAGCGCTGCTGTTAGACGCTTACCGCCCTGGGGTGCCAGGGGGAACTGGCGAGACCTTTGATTGGTCTAGAATCCCCGCATCGTTTGAAAAACCTGTTATCCTGGCGGGTGGGTTGACGGCCGATAATATTGCCGCTGCGGTTGCTCAAGTTGCGCCGTATGCTGTTGATGTTTCAGGTGGTATTGAGGCATCCCCCGGCGTTAAAGAGTCGTCTTTGATGACCGCTTTTGTTCGTCATGTGGCGCAGGCCAATACGCGTTAAACGCCTCCTGCGTGCACTCAGATTTCGGCGCATCGTTCACGCTCACTGTGAGCGCGCCAAACGTTTGTTCATTCATTTTTTGCCTTTTCTGGCGATCTTGTGAGGTATGCCTGTGACTGTCTCAGTAACTGAAACCAAGTTCAGCGACCTGACCCGAATGCCGGATGCCCGTGGTCATTATGGCCCCTACGGCGGCCGGTTTGTGTCAGAAACCCTAAGCTTTGCCCTAGAAGAGTTAGAGCAGATTTACCTGAGTTTGCGTGATGATCCGGACTTTCAGGCTGAATTTGATCGTGACTTGGCTTACTACGTGGGCCGTCCGTCTCCGCTGTACCATGCTAAGCGCTGGTCAGACTCCTTGGGCGGTGCGCAAATTTGGTTGAAGCGTGAAGACCTTAACCACACTGGCGCTCACAAGGTGAATAACACCATCGGCCAGGCACTGTTGGCGAAAAAGACCGGCAAGCCGCGGGTCATCGCGGAAACCGGTGCTGGCCAGCATGGCGTTGCTACGGCCACTGTCGCTGCCCGTTTGGGACTTGAGTGCGATGTCTATATGGGCGCTGCCGATGTGCAGCGCCAGAAGCTCAATGTTTACCGTATGCGACTGCTGGGTGCCCGCGTGATTCCGGTGGAATCCGGCACGCGTACGCTCAAAGATGCCATGAACGAGGCGCTGCGTGACTGGGTCACCAACGTCGATAACACCTTCTACATCATCGGCACCGTTGCTGGCCCGCACCCGTACCCGCAACTGGTGCGTGATTTTAATGCCGTGGTGGGGCGCGAAGCCCGCCGCCAGTCGCTTGAGCAAATCGGCCGCTTGCCGGATGCGCTAGTGGCCTGTGTAGGCGGTGGCTCTAACGCGCTGGGACTTTTCTACCCGTTTGTAGAAGATGACGCGGTGGCGATGTACGGCGTTGAAGCCGGTGGTGATGGTGTCGAGACAGGCCGTCACGCAGCGCCACTGACCTCCAATGCACCGCGCGGTGTGTTGCACGGTAACCGTACCTACCTGATGTCGGATGAAGCAGGGCAGGTGTCGGACACGCACTCTATCTCAGCAGGCCTGGATTACCCCGGCGTGGGTCCTGAGCACGCGCTCTGGAAAGACGTGGGCCGTGTGAACTACGTTGCCGCGAACGATAAAGAAGTGCTGGAAGCGTTCCGTGAGCTGACTCACATGGAAGGCATTATGCCCGCCCTGGAGTCTGCCCATGCCTTGGCCCATGCTAAGGTGCTGGCACCCACCATGCGCCCGGATCAGCATATTGTGGTGAACCTCTCGGGTCGTGGTGATAAAGACATCATGACCGTTGCGAAAATCGACGGCATCGAGTTTTAAGGGCTAGCATGAATCGTATTGACCAGCGTTTTTCAGAATTAAAGCAGCAGGGCCGTAAAGCCCTGATTCCTTACATCACGGCGGGTGACCCAGCGCCCCAGTACACCGTTGGCTTTATGCATGCCCTGGTGGAAGCTGGTGCTGATGTGATTGAGCTCGGCGTGCCGTTTTCAGACCCCATGGCCGATGGCCCGGTGATTCAGAAAGCCTGTGAGCGAGCGTTGAAGCAGGGCACCCGTTTGGTCGACCTGCTGGAGATGGTGGCAGAGTTTCGTCAAGCCGACACCACTACGCCCGTTGTCTTAATGGGGTACTTAAACCCCATTGAGCGTATTGGTTATGAGGTGTTCGCTGACCAAGCGGCCAAGGTCGGAGTTGATGGCGTGCTGGTCGTGGATATGCCGCCAGAAGAGGCCGATGAGTTCGGCCCGCTGCTGAAAGCACGCGGCTTGGCAGCGATTTTCCTCGTTGCGCCTACCACTTCCCATGCCCGTGCCGCTACAATATGTGCCCACGGTGAGGGCTACCTTTACTATGTTTCGTTAAAAGGTGTCACCGGTGCGGCCACATTGAACGCTGAGGATGTTGCCGAGCACCTTGCGCCACTGCGCGATATGACCGATTTGCCGCTATGCGTTGGTTTTGGTATTCGCGATGGCGTGACCGCTGCCGAAGTGGCAAAAGTGGCCGACGGCGTGATTGTTGGCAGTGCATTGGTGAACCGCATTGCCGATAGCGTCGATGCGCCTGAAACCATTGCCGGGCAGCTAAAAAGCGTGTTAGCTGAAATGCGCACTGCGATGGACGCCTAAGCGCGTTCCCTCATCGTCTACACTGAATTAATTGACGACACTCATCAGGCTTGGCGTTGCCAAGCCTTGACGTACACGGAAGCCTTTTTGATATGAGCTGGTTAGACAAGATCGTGCCCTCCATGGGGCGTATCCAGCGTAAAGACCGTCGTGCCAGCGTGCCCGATGGTCTCTGGCGTAAATGTCCCAAGTGTGAAGCCGTTCTCTATCTGCCTGAATTAGAGAAGCATCACAGCGTATGCCCCAAGTGTGAGCACCACTTACGCTTAACGGCCCGCAAGCGCTTGGACTGGTTCCTGGATAAACAAGGGCGCGAAGAGATCGCGGCGGAGATTGAGCCGAACGACCGCCTCAAATTCCGCGACTCCAAGAAGTACAAAGACCGCCTGACGGCCGCGCAAAAAGAGACTGGCGAGAAAGATGCGCTGGTGGCCATGCGTGGCGAGCTCGATGGTCTGCCTGTTGTCGCCGTCGCGTTTGAGTTCACCTTTATGGGTGGCTCTATGGGCGCAGTGGTCGGCGAGAAATTTGTTCGTGCTGCCACTATTTCTCTTGAAGAAGGGATCCCGCTGGTGTGCTTTGCCGCCTCAGGTGGGGCGCGAATGCAGGAAGCGTTGTTCTCGCTGATGCAGATGGCGAAAACATCGGCCGCGCTTGAGAAATTAAAGCAGGCGGGCGTTCCGTACATTTCGGTGCTAACCGATCCGGTCTTTGGCGGTGTGTCAGCCTCTCTGGCGATGCTGGGTGATTTGAACATTGCTGAGCCTAATGCACTGATTGGTTTTGCCGGCCCTCGGGTAATTGAACAAACCGTTCGTGAAACCCTGCCTGAAGGTTTCCAGCGCAGCGAGTTTCTGCTGGAGCATGGCACGGTAGATATGATTGTTCATCGTCACGAAATGCGTGCTCGTGTGGGCAGTGTCTTGCGGAAGCTGACTCACCAGGCGGTAGTGCCTGTAGATGTCGAAAGCGTTGAGGAAGCCAATGTGGTTGAGCCCGTCGTGAATGAAGAGCAGCTAGCAGACTCTGCAAAGCAGTCTGCTCATGCTGAGCCTCGTCACGCGGCGAGCGATGACGCTTCACGCAATGCCTAATACCTTAGCTGAATGGCTGCATCACCTTGAAACCCTGCATCCTGTAGGGATTGATATGGGGCTGGAGCGTGTTTCCCTGGTGGCGAAACGGATGGGGCTGTTAGAACGCCCCCTTGCGAAACAGGTCATCACGGTAGCAGGCACCAATGGCAAGGGGTCAACCCTTGCCATGATAGATGCTATCGCCCGTGCTCATGGGTGGCGTTCGGGCACCTATACCTCTCCTCACTTGTTACGCTACAACGAGCGCGTCACGATTGATGGTCGTGAGGCCAGCGACCAGCGCTTGGTAGAGGGTTTTCAGCAGGTTGAAAATGCACGCCTGCAAGAGCCGTCTATCAGCCTGACGTATTTTGAAGCTGGCACGCTGTGCGCCCTGTGGTGTTTAGCGAATGCCTCCTTGGATATTGCTGTCCTTGAGGTGGGCCTGGGTGGCCGCCTTGATGCAGTGAATATTATTGATGCAGATGTAGCGATCGTCACTACGATTGCGCTGGATCATGCCAATTTTCTAGGCACTGATCTTGAGCAGATTGGTCGCGAGAAAGCGGGTATTTTTCGTCCTCTGAAACCGGCTGTGTTAGGCAGCCAAACGCTTCCTCCCAGCGTATTGGAATCGGCAATCGCGATTGCCGCCCACAGCTATGCGCTGGGCTCTGCGTTTAGTCATAGTGCGGGCGATACGCTCGGCACCCCCTGGTGTTGGCATGGTCTGGCTATGGATGGCAGTACGCTCTCTTTGGATGGCTTGCCGGACCCTGGTTTGCCTATTGATAACGCTGCTACGGCCCTTCAAGCGTTGGCCCTGGCCGGTGTTTCTTTGCAATTAACGACCGTATGTAAAGCGTTGCGCACGGTGACGCTTTCTGGGCGTATGCAGTGGGTAGGGCAGTGGTGCCTAGATGTAGGGCATAACCCGCACGCGGCACAGTATGTTGCACGTCGTTTACCGGTTCCGCCGAAAGGCGGTCGCCAGTGGGCGCTGATTGGTATGTTGAACGATAAAGATGCCGATGGCGTGATTCAGGCACTTTTACCCAGCATCACTGACTGGGTGTGCGTTACCCTGGAGGGAGAACGCGGCCGTTCTGCAGCAGAGTTAGCCGAACGTATTACGTCGCTGGGCGGACACGTGTATTATTGCGCCGACTCCCCTGCCGCAGGGGCTGCCAAGCTGGCCAAGCAACTAGCACCTGAAGATCGCGTTCTGGCAACCGGCTCGTTTTTCACGGTGGCTGAGTTATTGGCCATGCCGCTGCCGCAAGCAACGCCCCGGGCCCGCTAAGCTTGATGGAGAGGGATATGAAATACGGTAAAACGGAACGCATTAGTGGCATTGTGATCCTGCTCGCACTCTTAGCCATTGTGGTCCCTTGGCTAATGAGTGACCCCGCACCGCGCGAGGAGCGGCCCCAGCCCACGTTTGTCATTGAACAGCCTGTGGATGTGGTGCGCCAGGAGGTTCCTGTACCAGAAATGCCTGATACCATCGAGACACCCGTATCATCGGCGCCTGTGCTGACGGATGAGGCGCTAGATGAGCCGATTGAAGAGATGCCGCGTGCGCCCCAAACGGGTCAAGTAGCGCCATCTAATGGCTCGTCTTCAAGCGCAGCCGCAGAGCCCGCTCAACAAGCGCCTGCACGGCCCAATCCGGAACCTGCATCGCCACCTCGAGAAGATCCCATCGCTGCATTGGTAGCTGCTAACGAAAGCCGTAATAGCGCGAGCTCTTCAGCGCCTGCCACTCAGCAGCAAGGCGAGTGGGCGGTTCAAGTGGGCAGCTTTGGGGATGCCGACAATGCCCAGCGTATTAGCGACCAGCTCAGCGGCGAAGGATTTAGCGTGTTTCAGCGTGCCCGCGATAATAACCTGACCACTGTCTTAGTCGGCCCTTACGCTACGTCGGAAGATGGTGAAGCCGCTATGGCGTTGATAAAACAGCGAATCAATGTCCAGGGCTTGCTTGTTCGGGTAAGGGATTAATAATGGCGCTAACGTGGATTGATGCGCTGTTTTTAGCGGTGCTGTCGCTTTCGATGCTAGCGGGCTTTGTTCGAGGCTTTGTCCGCGAATCGTTGGGTTTAGCGGCATGGGTTGTTGCACTCATGGTGGCGCGTGTTCTGGCTGAGCCCGTGGCGGAGCTAATGAGCGGCTTTATTGATAGCTTTGACGCTCGGTTGGTGTTGGCGTTTGCACTGGTTATTTTCGCCGTCATCTTGTTATGCGGCATTGTCATCCGGATTGTACATGCGGCCGTTGAATGGGTTGGCATGGGTTTGTTAAACCGCTTTGCAGGGGCGGCTTTTGGGTTGGCGCGGGGAGCGGTGATTCTATTAGTCGCCACCGTATTGATCACCCTGACGCCACTGGCTGAGCTCCAGGCTTGGCAGCAGGCTTCCCTGCGGCCCACGTTTATTGAGCTTCGTGATTGGGCGGTGAGCCAGTTAGACCAATGGGAGCGGGAGTTACCCACGCCGCCGGATTCGCTGCGTGATATTTCGATTCCTGAGCTGCGTCGCCCGCAGTCGACGCTCCCCCAAAGCAGTGCCCCTGTGGTGGAATGAGAGGGCCTGCGAGTAAATTCTCCGCTGGTGCTGCTTCCAGCACCAGTGCTTGTCAGTTTGATGAACGTACGGGCTTGCGTCAGTAAGTCATGGTATTAAAGCGAGGTAACTGGAATGTGCGGTATAGTGGGCCTTCTGGCCAAGCAGGCGGTAAATCAGGGAATCTACGATGCCCTGACCGTACTTCAGCATCGGGGCCAGGACGCTGCCGGGATGATGACTTGGAGCGAGGGACGCTTCCTACTGCGCAAGAGTAACGGTTTAGTGCGCGACGTCTTCCATACTCGTCACATGGCGCGCTTGAAAGGCAATCTAGGTATTGGTCACGTTCGCTACCCGACTGCTGGCTCTTCCAGCGAGGCAGAATCACAGCCTTTCTACGTTAACTCGCCTTACGGTATCGCGCTGGCTCACAACGGCAACCTAACCAACTCTGAGCAGTTGAAGCAGGAGCTGTTCTCCACTGACCTTCGCCACATCAATACCAGCTCAGATTCTGAAGTGCTGCTCAACGTGTTTGCCCACGAGCTGGGTAAGCAGGGTCTTCATCTGGAAGCGGAAGACATTTTCGACGCAGTTCGTAGAGTGCACCGGCGCTGCAAAGGCGGCTACGCGGCGGTCGCGATCATTAACGGGTTTGGTATGGTGGCCTTCCGTGACCCGCACGGTATTCGTCCGGTGGTGTTTGGTACCCGCCAGGATGGTGATGGCCAAGATGTGATGATTGCTTCTGAATCCGTGGCACTGGATGTCGGCGGCTTTGAGCTGGAGCGTGATTTATCGCCGGGCGAAGCGATTTTCGTTGATATGCAGGGCCAGATTCATACCCAGGTGTGCGCTGATCGCCCGCAGCTGCGTTCGTGCATTTTTGAGCATGTCTACCTTGCTCGCCCTGACTCCATCTTAGACGGTGCCTATGTGTACGGCACGCGGATGCAAATGGGCCGTAAGCTGGGCGACCGCATTTTAAGCGAGTGGCCGGACCACGATATCGATGTGGTCATCCCTATTCCCGATACCTCGCGGACCTCCGCTCTGGAGATGGCCCAGCACCTTGGGGTGACCTATCGCGAAGGGTTCATGAAGAACCGCTACATTGGCCGTACCTTTATTATGCCGGGACAAACCCAGCGTAAAAAATCAGTACGCCAAAAGCTGAACGCCATTGATGTTGAGTTTAAGGGTAAGAATGTACTGCTGGTGGATGACTCCATCGTGCGTGGTACCACCTGCAAACAAATTATTCAGATGGCTCGCGATGCCGGTGCGCGTAAGGTCTATTTTGCTTCTGCTGCGCCGCCGGTACGCTACCCCAACGTGTACGGTATTGATATGCCAGCCGCCACGGAGCTGATTGCTCATGGGCGTACTGAAGAAGAAGTGGGGCAGTTAATTGGTGCTGACCGTATCTTCTATCAAGATCTCGAAGATCTAAAAGACGCATGCCGTGAAGTGAATCCAGAAATGGAAGCCTTTGACTGTTCCGTCTTTGATGGCAACTATGTGACCGGCGATATCGACGACGCTTATCTGGCTGTCTTAGAAGCCAGCCGTAACGATGCCGCCAAGGATCAAAGTGCCGGTGATCATGCGCTGGTCGACATGCATAATCAAGACGACGACCTAGACGACTAAGCGAGTATCCGCCTGCGGCCCGAAAGGCTCGCAGGCGTGATAGATACGCTATGAGCGATAGGGTGTTTGCATCAGCATTTTGAAATAGCGTTTGGAATAAGGGGCTCTGACATGCACGAAGACAGCCATCAGGATGAATGGTCGCTTGAGACGCTTGCGATTCGGGCGGGTCATCACCGCACGTTTGAGCAAGAGCACTCGGAACCCATTTTTCCCACATCAAGCTTTGTGTACGAAAGTGCGGCTGAGGCGGCGCGCAAGTTTGGTGGCAAGGAGCCAGGTAACGTCTATTCACGCTTTACCAACCCGACGGTTCATACCTTTGAGCGCCGCTTAGCGGCACTCGAAGGCGGCGAGCGCTGTGTAGCAACCAGCTCTGGTATGGCGGCAATTTTGTCGACGGCACTGGCGCTGCTGTCATCGGGAGATGAGATCGTTGCATCGCGTTCGCTGTTTGGTTCTACGGTAAGTCTGTTTGATAAATACCTCGGCAAGTTTGGTATTACCACCCGCTATGTAGAGCTTTCTAACATGGCGGCTTGGGAAGAGGCGATGAGCCCCAATACCAAGCTGATGTTTGCAGAAACGCCGTCAAACCCGCTGTCTGAAGTGGCGGATATTGCTGCGTTGGCGGCACTCGCCAAGCGTAGCGGCGCACTATTGGCCATTGATAACTGCTTTCTAACGCCTGCACTGCAAAAGCCGATCGCACTGGGGGCGGACTTGGTGATTCACTCCGCCACGAAGTACCTGGATGGCCAGGGGCGCGCGGTTGGCGGCGCGGTGGTGGGCAAACATGATGTGCTGGAAGAAGTCTTTGGTGTGGTGCGTACCTGTGGCCCCTGCATGAGCCCGTTTAACGCGTGGATTTTCACTAAAGGGTTAGAAACCCTTTCGCTGCGTATGAAAGCGCACTGTGAGAATGCTTTCACGCTTGCCCATTGGCTTGACCAGCATCCCGCCGTGACGCGCGTTTACTACAGCGGGTTGGAAGCTCATCCGCAGCACGCGCTGGCCAAACAGCAGCAGCAGGGCTTTGGCGCTGTGCTGGGCTTTGAGGTGAAAGGTGGGCAAGAGGGCGCTTGGCAGGTGATAGATGCCACCCGCATGCTCTCGATTACCGGTAATTTAGGTGATGTGAAAACCACCATTACTCATCCAGCCACCACCACACATGGGCGACTTTCGGATGCACAGAAAGAAGCCGCAGGCATTTCGCCTGGTTTGATTCGTGTGGCCGTTGGGCTTGAAAGTCAGGAAGACATTCAACGTGACTTGGCACGTGGCCTGGATGCGCTGGCTGCTCAGTAAGTCTCTATGATTTAAGCCAACAAAAAACCCACCGCGAGGTGGGTTTTTTGGCATCTACGACGCTCAGCGCTGCTGCGTTGGGCAGCAGCGCCGCTCTGTTTTAGGAGGCGTTGCGATGCGGCAGGTCGAACTGCGCAATTTGGTCGTCGTTGCTGTTTGCGTGATGCGCTTCAGAGCTAGGCTCGATGACGCTGTTTTTGGCAGCGTCGCCGTTGATAAGCGTCAAGTCGGCAGGAGACATGTGCAAACTCTCAATGCTTGGGTTGGCAGACGAGTTTGCATGAACGATCTCATTCAGCTCAGCAGAACCTTGTTCGGCTAGCACAGCGGTAGAGGTCAAGGTCATGGCGATGGCAGAAATAAAGGTTAACTTTTTCATGATGGGTACTCTCTTTTAACGATTACAAATGAAGGTGTCTTAGGTCGTGATGACAGGTTGTGTCAGAACGTGCGCTAATATTAAGCGCGCTAAATAAATAGTAAAATTGATTAAAATTGCCTTTTTCTTTCGTTTTTATCGAATGATGGGTGTTGAAGACGGCGATCTCGGTTTGAGTCAATACATCCATCGTTAGCTGAATATTCAATGGTTTTTACGAACGAAGTATTCTGCTTTTTTCAGCAGAGTTTTGCTCAATGAAGCGGTATGCTTTTACTCATATAAGGCAGTTAGCCGCTAGCGATGCGGTTTTTATACGGGGAATCAAGGATGTTGCGGAACACACGCCGTGGTTGGGGTGTCATTAGTATTCTATTGCATTGGCTTAGCGCGCTGACGATTATCGGCCTCTTTATACTTGGCTGGTGGATGACAGGGTTGGGTTACTATGACCCGTGGTATAACCAAGCGCCCTGGATTCATCGTTCTATCGGTATTCTATTATTACTGGCGACGTTTGCCCGCTTGGTGTGGCGCTTGGTGCAACCAACCCCAGAAGCGGAGGGCGGACGCCTGGAGCGTGTTGCAGCCCACCTAGGTCATATCGCGCTCTATGTTTTGTTACTTCTTGTGTTGACCACCGGCTATCTAATTTCTACCGCAAATGGCCGTGGTATTAGCGTGTTTGGGTGGTTTGAAATGCCTGCTGTATTGCACGGGCTACCTAACCAAGCGAGCCTTGCGGGCGATGTGCATTGGTACAGCGCAATCGTGTTAATGGTGTTGGCAGGCGGGCATGCCTTGGCTGCGTTGGTGCATCACTTCAAGCACCGTCACCCTACACTTAAACGTATGGTCAACCCTCGCCACAGTCACACGCCCCACTAATTTTTTGAACGCTGTGAGGTGTTGACACCTGACAGTGCCCATAAAGGAAAGAAAGGAGATGGACGTAATGATGAAGAAAAGCGTAATGGCAGCAGCCGTAGCAGCAGCAGCGCTGGTTCCTTTAAGCCAGGCACAGGCAGCAGATTACCAAATTGATATTGAAGGCCAGCATGCCTTTGTACAATTTAAAATTAATCACCTGGGCTTCTCCTATATTCTGGGCAGCTTTGAAGAGTTTGACGGTCAGTTCTCTTACGATGCTGACGATCTGGATGCTTCTTCCGTTGAGATGGAAGTCCAAATTGACAGCCTGACCAGTAATCATGCTGAGCGCGACCGTCATATCCTTAGCGGTGATTTTTTGAATGCTAGCGAATTCCCTACCGCAACGTTTACGTCTACCGGCTTTGAGTCTACCGGTGATAATGAAGGCGTTGTGACGGGTGAATTAACGCTGCATGGCCAAACTCAAGAGATCGAAATGCCGGTTACTATGATGGGTGAAGGTGAAGACCCCTGGGGTAATTACCGTGCCGGTTTTGAAGGCAGCACCATGCTGACCCTCGGCGATTTCGGCATTGATATGAGCGATTTCCCGGAAGTGATGCACGAAGTTGAGCTGTACGTGACGTTTGAAGGCATTCGCCAGTAAGCGATTGTCTATAAGAACGCCGCCACCTTAACGGGTGGTGGCGTTTTTGCGTTTAACGTCCCTGGTATTCATGAGGCTAAGGAGTCCGTTTTTGGCAGCTGTCATGCAACAACGCGAGTTGGCGATAACCCTATGGCGTCAAACGTGGCCGATGGCCATTGGCGTGCTGGCGCTATTGGGTTTTCAGCTTGTGGACAGTGCGTTTATCGCACGTTTAGGTACTGCGCCGCTGGCGGCTCAGTCGTTTACCTTTCCTCTGTCGTTTTTAATCATTGGTATACAGGTGGGGATGGGCATTGCCATCGCCGCGCTGATTTCCAGAGCGTTAGGAGCAGGAGAGCAGGCGAGAGCCAAGCGGCTCTCTAGTTTGGTGCTGATTGCTGGAGGGGCAGTAATTGCCGTGTTAGCAGTGGTGTTATGGCTGCTTCAGGTGCCGCTCTTTCAACTGCTGGGAGCGGATGAGACAGCGCTAACGTATATTCGCGCCTACTGGGGGCCTCAGCTATTTTCTGCTTGGCTGGGGGCGCTGCTCTACTTTATGTATAGCGTCTTTCGTGCCCACGGTGATACACGTATGCCCGGCAAGATGATGGTGCTCAGTAGTCTGATCAACCTAGCGCTCGACCCGCTGTTTATTTTTGGAGTGGGTAGCTGGGAAGGCTGGGGACTTCCGGGAGCCGCGTGGGCGACTGCCGTGGCGTTTTCCGTTGGGTTGTTGCTAACAGGGGCTAAATTGCGTCGCTGTCAGTGGGCGACGATGGTTGATATTGGGCAAGAAGCAGTGCGCTCATGGCGACCTTTTACAGGTATTGCAGCGCCTGCGATGGTCAGCCAATTGATGCCACCGCTGGCGGCAATGCTTGCTATTGCCGCAGTGGCGGGCTTAGGCGACACCCAGGTAGCCGCGTGGGGGTTAGCGAGCCGGCTTGAGACGCTATCTCTGATGGTGATTCTTGCCATGACTATGTCACTACCCCCTTGGCTGGGGCGCTGTTATGGCGCGGGAGATTGGGGGCAAATTCAACAGCTTATGCGCCTAGCATTAAAAGTGGCGGTGATCTGGCAGCTCAGTCTCGGCGTGCTGCTGGCGCTAGCGTCACCGTGGGTGGCCATGGCCTTGGCGGGCAATCCAGAGGTGCAGAGTGAGCTCGCGCTGCTGATTCGCTTTATGCTGCCAAGCTATGCAGCACTTGGTGTCTGTATGTTGGTGGTATCGGCGGGTAACGCGCTGGGGTGGCCGCTTAGGGCAATGCTGCTTTCCAGTGCACGGCTATTTATCTGCTACTTGCCTTGTTTATGGCTTGGGTCGCAGCTCTTTGGCTGGACCGGCTTGGCCGCAGGCGCGGCGATTGGCAACCTGCTGGCCGGCCTAACGGCGTGGGTGGTGCTGAAACGTATTCTCTCCCGCCCGCATCGGCAGGCGGGAGCGTCACGCTAACTTAGCGTTTATGGGGTGCTTCTTGAAAAGAGAAGTACACAAACAGTAAGGCCATGGCTAAGTAGCCCATCACAAATTCCGGCGCGGCGTTAAAAGCGAGTTTGGGCGCGTGCATTAAGCCGACAAACGAGAAGCCCGCGGCTATCACAGCAAACGCGGCTGCCCGTCGGAATTGGTGATCAATCACAGACACCGTCATGGCACCCAAGAAAATGGCCATAAACATAGCGCCTTGCCCCATCACCACAATCGCGCTGGAGATGTCGCTGACAACGTCGCCTGCGCCTCGGTTAAAGCGGGTCATCACATAGTTGGCAAAGTAGGGCAGCATCGCCAGCGCAATGGCGGGGTAGTAACGGGTATCGTTGGCCTGAAACGCTGTAGCAATCATCGACATGCCCACAAACACCAGAATGGGGGCGACGACAGAAACCGGAATAATGGCTGCCAGTGCCGCAATCAGCCCGAACATGGTGGCCAACGCGTAGACGGCACCGTTGAGCAGGCTGTAACCGCGACCCGCCCCCATCCATTTCGCGCCCACCGTGGCGATATAGACCGTGGTGGGGAACACGCCACCAAACAGCGCGCCGATCATGGTGCCTGCACCATCCACCGCTTGGCATTCACGCACGTCGTACTTATCGCCGGCGGCTTCCATTGCCTCTACGTTGTTCATAGTTTCAATGGCGTTATAAAGCGTAATCGGCAGCACCACCGTCAGTACCGCCAGCATGCCGGTAAACAGCAGGCCAAGGCCCTCATACCAGGCGAGGTTGGGCAGCAATGGGTAGAAACCCAGGTGGGTGAAGGCATCGCTAAAGCGCTCGCTGCCTGCATCGCCGATTAGGTAGGCCATGGCGGTGCCGACCACGATGGCAAACAGCGACGTGGGCAGTTTGAACGGCATGCTGACCCGGGCCACCAAGCCAACAATAATAATACCCAGCACCAGCAGGCCGACCACCGGCATTTCCAGGGTTTTGAACAGCATCTCACCGGCAATAAACGTCAGCGCGACGCCAGCCACCGCCCCGAGCATCGCGGCGCGTGGCAGGTGGTATTGCACCCAGCGGCCAATGACGCTGATGACCGCTTCAATGGCACCGCTGATAAAGCAGGCTGCCACGGCGACTTTCCAGGCTAGCTCCGCATCCCCCGTTAGCTGTTTGGCAGGTAACAGGACGCCAAATAGAAACACAAACATGACGGGGGTAGAGATGCCGTAGGAGAGGGCGGTAACGTCGCTGCGGTTCTCTTTACGCGCTAACCTAGCGGCGCTCCAGGCGTAGTAGAAGTTACCTGCCATCACGGCCACTGCCGCGCCGGGAAGCACCTGGCCATAAACAATCGAGGTGGGAAACCCCATGCCTAACATCGTAATCGCGATGATGACGAAGTTAGCGATATTGTTTTGAAAGAGCGCAAAGAATGCGTCGGTGTCTTCTTTTTTGTACCAGGGGTAGTGAGTGCCGGCAGCCGCCATGTTATGCCTCTTGGTTATGGTGTGTTGTATACAAGGCTACGCTGAGTGTGCCGAAAGTTTGACTAATCGGTCAAGCGTTGCTTTGCAACGGACGCCGCACGGGCGCCCCAGGCTCTGGCGGCGAACGCGCAATTGTACACAACCTTGGCCAAGGGGTTGATAAGGTTATGGGTTTTTCATCAGAATTTCGTCACTAACAAAAACGCCCAGGCATTTGCCTGGGCGTGAGGGTCAAACGATGCTGGTTAGTCGTTAACAGCAGCAATCGCTTTGGCTAGGTAGGGTAGATTCTCATGGGAGAAGCCTGCTACGTTCGCGCGGCCAGAGCGCACCATGTAGATGCCAAACTCATCGCGCAGACGATCAACCTGTTCAGGTGTTAGGCCCGTGTAGGAGAACATACCGCGCTGCTCGGCAACACAGGCATACTTCTCATCCAAGCCGTAGGGCTTCAGTGCATCAACGAAGTCACGACGTAGCGTATTAATACGGTCGCGCATTTCGGTCAGCTCTTCGCGCCACATCGCTGAGAGTTCAGCGTCGTGAAGGATCTCGCTGACAATCGCGCCGCCGTGAGCAGGCGGGTTGGAGTAGTTCTCACGCGCCACAATCGCCACTTGCGAGCGAACGTTCTCCATCTGCTCAGCGTCTTTGGCGACCAGAATCAAACAGCCTGTACGCTCGCAGTAAATGCCAAAGTTCTTAGAGCAGGAGCTGGTGATGATCACTTCATCCAGGTTCTCGGCCAGCAGGCGAACGCCATAGGCGTCTTCGTCGAGGCCTTCACCGAAACCTTGGTAAGCAAAGTCGATGAGTGGCAGCAGTTGGCGCTCTTTCAATACCGCCATCACTTCTTGCCACTGCTGCTGAGAAAGATCAAAGCCCGTCGGGTTGTGGCAGCAGGCGTGCAGCACTACCACATCGCCTTCTGGAATCTTTTTCAACGCGGCCAGCATGCCATCAAAATCAAGGCGGTTGTCGGCATCGACGTAAGGGTACTTGTGCAGCTCAATACCAGCGGAGGTGAAGATGCCGTGGTGGTTCGGCCAAGTTGGGTCGCTGACCCAAATGCCTTTACCCGGTAGTTGGCTGGCCACAAAATCAGCTGCCAGACGCAGCGCGCCCGTACCGCCCGGCGATTGAGTAGCGCTGGCGCGCTTAGCACTCAGCACTGGGGAGTTGGCGCCCAGTACCATAGGAAGAACGGCTTCGCCGTAGGCTGGAGCACCGTGAGAACCAATATAGGTTTTGGTGGTTTCATTCTTGAGCAGGCGAGCTTCTGCTTCCTTGACGGCACGCATGACCGGCGTGTTGCCAGCGGCGTCGCGATATACGCCAACACCAAGATCTACTTTCTGCGGGTTGGTATCTTTTTTGAAAGCTTCGATCAGCCCGAGAATGGCGTCTCCAGGGACTCGCTCAATTTGCTCAAACATTTATTCGGCTACCTCGTCGGTTCTGGCGGCAAGAATGAAATCATTAAGATGCAGGCCGCGAATTTCATGGGACCACCAGGTGACGGTGGTTTTGCCCCATTCGGTCACCAATACAGGGTGGTGGCCTGCCTGCTCTGCGACATCGCCCACCCGCTGGCTAAACGCTAGCGCATCGGCAAAGTTACGAAACGTGAACTGTCTCGATAGCTTCATGATGCCATCGTGCTCGGTAATCTGCCACTCTGGAAGTGCCTTAAGATGAGGTTGGCATGCCTCATAAGAGAGCGGTATGGCATTGCCGCTACAGGGTTCGCATTCGCAATGAGCCAGTGATGTCATGGTGTCACCTCATGGGTAGATCCACTCTTCAGGGTAGAAGGCAGACGCAGTCCCGACCAACATCCTTTGCGCTATATAGCGCTCGATCGGCGCGTTCAATCAGGCTCACCATGGGTTCACCGCAGCGATACTCTGCCACGCCAATGCTCAGGGTGACATTGCCTTGGCCCATGCCGAAATCGTGCTCTGCAATAGTTTGACGCAAGCGGTCGGCAAGCTTATGGCATTGCTGCAGCGAGGTAAGCGGCAGCACTACCATAAACTCCTCACCCCCCAGGCGAGCCACCATATCTTCACAGCGCAACAGAGACTGCGTCACGGTAGCGAGCTGTTTTAAGACGCTATCCCCTTGTAGATGGCCCCAACGGTCATTGAGCTGTTTGAAGTGATCGATGTCGATCATCATGATGGAAAGCGGCGTGCCATGGCGGGTGCTAAGAGACGTTAGGTGGGTTAACTGCACCATCAGCTTGCGACGATTGGGCAAGCTGGTCAGCGGGTCGGTATCGCATAGTTTGCGCAGCCGCTGCTCTTCAATGACCTGGTCCGTAATATCCAGCATAAGACCATTCCAGCGTACCCCAGATTCGATGGGTTCAGGGTTGGCGCTCACGGCGATCCAATGCGGTTTTTCTTTAGGAAAAGGGAGACGAAAACGCGTATTGAGCGGCAGCATCCAGCGTGCAGAACGTTCGATCGCTGACATCACTTTCGGGTGATCACTGCCGGTGAGCTGCTCTAGCAGCAAACTGGCGTCTTTTGCGAGCTGCTGTCTGTCAACATAAGCAAGTGCGATGCCCCCACCCTCAAGGTAAGGGAAGTTCATATGACCACTATGGGAGCGGTAGAACTGAAAAATGACCCCGGGAATATGGGGCACTAAGCTATCGGCACTCTGTGGAATGGCTACAGGAGGTACGGATACGTCATTCACGGGCATGCGTGAATCTCCAATTTTTATGCCTGTTGTAAGTTAGCCGTGAAGATTAGCGGTAAAAGCGTAAACAATATGTAAGCTTTTACTGACAATTTCGCGTTTTTTAATATTTTTTGGTAATTAAAAAACCTCTGTATATTCCTTTTTTGCCGCATTAGCGTGAAAATGGCGAATAGTTGAGAGAATGTCGTTTTTAATTCTTTTCTGAAATAACGTTAGATTTTATTCCTACTGGTGGTGGCTTTGGATACGCAGCAATCACACACGGTTAATGCCGAGGCAGAAGCGCATGAGGCCCATCAGCATCCTCTAGGGCGTGTCAGTTTGATTGGCGCAGGCCCTGGAGACCCAGACCTATTAACGTTGAAAGCGTATAAGCGGCTATTGAAAGCAGAGGTAGTGCTGTATGACCGCTTGGTCAGCGATGAAATTTTGGCACTGTTGCCTGCTGAGTCTGAGCGCTATTACGTCGGTAAAGCGCGCTCCTCTCACAGCGTGCCCCAAGAGGAGATCAACCAATCGCTGGTGGAGTGGGCTAAGCAGGGTAAGCAGGTCATTCGTTTAAAAGGCGGCGATCCTTTTATTTTTGGCCGTGGTGGGGAAGAGCTTGAAGCGCTCGTGGCGGCGCATATCCCTGTGGAAGTTATTCCTGGCATTACGGCTGCCTCTGGCTGTGCCGCTTATGCGGGGATTCCGCTCACCCATCGTGACCATGCGCAGTCGGTGCGGTTTGTGACGGGGCACCTTCAGCATGGACAACTGCGTTTGGACTGGCCTGCGTTGGCCCAGTCAGGTCAGACGCTCGTGTTTTATATGGGACTCAGCAATCTGAGCTTAATTTGTGACGGGCTTATGGCGCATGGGTTGAGCGAGTCGACTCCGTTAGCGCTTATCGAGCAGGGAACAACGCAACGGCAGCGCACGCATGTCGGCTCGCTCAAGGAACTCCCTGAAGGCTTCTATAGCGGCGATATTAAGCCGCCTACCTTATTGATTATTGGCAGCGTTGTGTCGCTACATCAAACGCTTTCATGGTTTGAGGCAGATCATGGCACCACGATGGGATTTTCTGATGGCAAGCATGCGCGTTTAACGAACGGGTAGGTATTTTGAGTGTTATGTCGGGTGGCGTTATGAGCCGCGCTGTGTATGCTAGTAACGATAAGATTCATAAAACGACGATTTGATCACCATCGTGCTACTTGTCACTAACGCTGCTGATACCAGCAGCCAAGCGAAAAGAGGGACGCAGCATGTCAGACGTTAACCATTCAGACCCGAACACGCCAGCTCATAAGCCGGATATGAAAACGCTCTTCCAGGATAACCGGGTCAAAGGGATTGCCGGTATCGCCGCCATTGCTGTGATTTGGGCCATTATGGCGCAATCTAATTCAGGCACCCACCAAGAACGTGTTGAAACACTGGAAGGGCAGCTTGCCAGCACCGAACAAGAGAACGCCCAGCTCAGCCAGCGCCTATCGGAAGTCGAGCAGGCAGAGGCAGATTTGACGGCCATGCGCGAGGAAATGGCCTCTTTAGAGCAGCAGCAAGCTGAGGCGGCTGCAAGCCTTGAGTCTGCCCAGGGCGATGTCAGCAGCGTTCAGTCGCGTCTTGAAGAGCTGGAAAGCCAGCGTGAGACGCTTCAACAAGAGGTCACCGCACTGGAAGAGCAGCTGGCCAGCATCGAAAGCGAGCTGCAGTCTCTTAGGGAAGAGCGTGATCAAGTAGTGGGCGAGCGTGACGAGGCCGCGGCTTCATTGCAGCAAGTTGAAGATGCTCGCCAGAGTGCCGAGGATGCTCGTCAGCAGGCTGAATCGGCGCGTCAAGAGGCTGAAGAGCAGCGTCAGCAAGCCGTTGAAGAGTTAGGCACTGCGGAAACTGAACTCAGCGAGCTTGAGACCCAGGTCAGTGATGCCAACGAGCGCTTGGCCACGCTTGAAGAAGAGATCGCTAATCAAGAGAGTGGGCTGCAATCTCTCCAAGAAGAGCGTGATAGCGTGATGGGCGAACGGGATTCGCTGCAGTCTGAGGTGGACTCGCTATCTCAGTTGCGTGAAGAAGAGCAGCAGAGCCTGGATCAGGTCCGCACTGAAATGGACGACTTGATGGTTGCGCTGGATATTGGTCGTGAAGAAGTGGCCAACGTAGAAAGCGATATTGAGTCGCGTCAAGAGCAGCTGGGCCGTTTAGAAACGCAGCTAAGCGAGTGGCGTGATGAGCTTTCTACGCTGGATGAACGCCTTCATGTTGAAGACCCCGCGACAGGCGAAGTGCCTAACCTGACAGGCGAGCAGGAAGGAAACTCAGGTGAGGACAGTTCAAGCGAAGAGAACAGTTCAGATAGCGAAGAAGCCCAAGCAGGTGAAGAAAGTCAGCAAAGCAGCAATTAATCCTGGTGCGATGCCTTTGCTGAGAGGCTGACTCCTTGAGCGGATGTGGGATTTCCCACATCCGCTTTTGTTTGTTGGTTTAGAAATAGGTCGGTGAGGAGTATCATTCACGCCATGTTCACGATAAGCAAACAACGGGAGTGCCATTAATGGATGGTGTAAAACATATTGTGGCAGTGGCATCCGGTAAAGGCGGTGTGGGTAAATCCACCGTTACCGTTAATTTAGCACTGGCGCTTTCTGCCCAAGGCTATCGCGTAGGCGTTCTGGATGCGGATATCTATGGCCCTAGCCAAGCGCAAATGCTGGGTGTGAAAGAGGGTGTTCGCCCCCAGGCCGCTGCGGATAATAAGTTTCTGCCGTTGGAAGCTCACGGTATTCAAGCCATGTCGATGGCATTCATGGTGAATACGCGAGATGCCATGGTATGGCGTGGCCCGATGGTGGTAGGTGCGTTTCAGCAAATGCTGACCCAAACGCAGTGGGACAACTTGGATTTTCTGTTGATTGATATGCCGCCAGGCACGGGTGATATACAGCTGACACTGGCACAAAAAGTACCGGTGGCCGGTGCTGTGATTGTCACTACTCCTCAGGACATCGCGCTGTTGGATGCCCGTAAAGGCATTGAAATGTTCCGTAAAGTGAACGTTCCGGTGCTGGGCGTGGTGGAAAACATGAGCCTGTACCACTGTGAAAAATGTGGCCATGAAGCCGCGATTTTTGGCACCGGTGGTGGGGATCGCATCGCTGACGAATACGACACTACCGTACTAGGGCGTTTACCGCTGACCCTCTCGATTCGTGAGCTGGCTGATTCTGGACGCCCAAGCGTTATTTCCGAGCCCGACAGCTCGGTCAGCCGGACCTTTGCCGAGATTGCCAGCAAAGTGGCGCAGTCTGTCAGTGCTAGCCAAAGCGGCGGCCCTACGATTTCTTTTAGCGAGTGATGAAGTAACCGATGAGCATTAAATCAGACAAGTGGATTCGCCGGATGGCGCAAAGCGATGCCATGATCGAGCCGTTCGAGGCAGAGCAGGTGCGCTATGTGAACGATCAGCGGGTGATCTCCTACGGCACGTCCAGCTATGGCTATGATGTGCGCTGCGCCGATGAGTTTAAGGTGTTTACCAACATTCACTCGGCGATTGTGGACCCTAAAGCCTTCGACGCAAAAAGCTTTGTCGACGTGAAGGGCGATGTCTGTATTATTCCGCCAAACTCCTTTGCGCTGGCGCGGACGGTGGAGTATTTCCGCATCCCGCGCAATGTGCTGACCATTTGTCTTGGTAAGTCTACCTACGCGCGTTGCGGTATTATCGTCAACGTAACGCCGCTGGAGCCTGAGTGGGAAGGGCACGTGACGCTGGAGTTCTCCAACACTACCAACCTGCCCGCGAAGATCTATGCCCATGAAGGTGTCGCCCAGATGCTTTTCCTGGAGTCGGATGAGGTGTGTGAAACCTCTTATAAAGATCGGGGCGGTAAGTACATGGGCCAACGTGGCGTGACGTTGCCGCGCACCTAATACGCCCTGGCTACTAAAAAAGCCTTGCCGCATCGCTGCGGCAAGGCTTTTTTGTTTAGCGGCGCTGTGGAATCAGGCGTCGTCGATCTCTTCATCTAGCTCTTCGGCAGCATCAGCATGTGAGAGGCGCATGCCGTACGGCGGAAGCGGGTGCCCGTCCATGGTGGCAGTCTCTGCGGTATATTGCAGGCGTCCTTCCAAGAACCACTGCACCGCAATCGGGAAAATCAGATGCTCCCGCGCGTGCACCTTCTCTTTCAATGTCTCTACGGTGTCATCTGCGCTGACCTGAAGCTCCGCTTGCAGTACCACTGGGCCGCCATCTAACTCTTCAGTGACGAAGTGTACGCTGCAGCCGTGGTGTGAGGCACCGTCGGCTAGCGCACGGGCGTGGGTATTGAGGCCTTGATAAGCGGGCAGCAGGGAGGGGTGAATGTTGAGCATCCGCCCCAGGAAGCGCTGCACGAAACGCGGCGTGA
Source organism: Vreelandella lutescens (assembly GCF_014640815.1). Classification (GTDB taxonomy): domain Bacteria; phylum Pseudomonadota; class Gammaproteobacteria; order Pseudomonadales; family Halomonadaceae; genus Vreelandella; species Vreelandella lutescens. The sequence continues at coordinate 190,984 of NZ_BMHM01000006.1, forward strand.
GAATGCGCATAAAGCCAGCCAGGATAATGACGTCCGGCTCGTGACGCTCAATCACTTTGATCAGCGCGCCGTCGTACGCGTCGCGGCTGTCGTATTCACGATGGGGAAGTACGACCGCTTCAATGCCAGCTTCATGGGCACGCTTCAAGCCATAAGCGTCTGGCTCGTTGGAGATCACCGCGACGATCTCACCGCCTAGACGGTCATGCTGCTGAGCATCAATGAGTGCCTGTAGATTACTACCGCTGCCAGAGATCAATACCACCACGCGGCGTGCGCCCACTGGATCAGGCGTCATGCCGTTTAGGGTGTCGCTGCTGTAGTCGGTACTGCTCATGCGTTGTGGCTCGCTTGGGCGTGGTCGAGGACAACCGCCTCGTCCTGGCGCTGAATAATCTGGCCAATCTGGTAAACGGTCTCGCCCTGAGCCTCAAGATGTGCCTTGGCATTATCTGCCTGATCTGCGGGCACCACGATGACCATGCCAATACCGCAGTTCAGCACGCGGTGCATTTCGGTTTCGTTGACGTTGCCTTTGGCCTGCAGCCAGTTAAACACTTCAGGACGCTGCCAGCTGGTGAGATCAATGTGTGCTGCCAAGGTGTCTGGCAAAACGCGGGGGATATTTTCCAACAGACCGCCGCCAGTGATGTGCGACAGGGCGTGCACGGGAATATCGGTACCGCGCATCATCGAGAGCAGCGACTTCACGTAAATGCGTGTGGGGGCCATTAAGGCATCACCCAAAGACTGACCATCAACGGTTTCTTCAAGCGATGCGTTGCTAACTTCCAAGATTTTGCGAATCAACGAGTAGCCGTTAGAGTGAGGACCAGAAGAGGCTAGACCAAGCAGAACATCGCCTTTGGCGACCTTGCTGCCATCTAGTATCTCGGACTTCTCTACAACACCTACACAAAAGCCAGCCAGGTCGTAGTCGCTACCTTCATACATGCCGGGCATTTCAGCGGTTTCGCCGCCTACCAGCGCACAGCCTGCCAGCTCGCAGCCTGCGCCAATGCCTGTGACCACGTCCGCGGCAATATCTACATCCAGTTTGCCGGTGGCGTAGTAGTCCAGGAACAGCAGCGGTTCAGCACCAGCCACAATCAAGTCATTGACACACATAGCTACCAGGTCGATGCCGATAGTGTCATGCTTGCCAAGATCCATCGCCAAGCGCAGTTTGGTGCCAACGCCATCGGTGCCTGAGACAAGCACGGGCTGTTTGTAACCAGCGGGAAGCTCGCACAGCGCGCCGAAACCGCCAAGGCCACCCATCACTTCAGGGCGTGACGTGCGCTTGGCAACGTGCTTGATGCGGTCAACAAGGGCGTTGCCGGCATCAATGTCGACGCCTGCGTCTTTGTAGCTGATAGAGGGAGTAGCCTGGGATGGAGAAGTCTCGGTCATGACAGGTCCTGTGAAGCCTATGCAATGCTGCAATGCGATTGTGCTGGCGAGTAAGCCAGTGCCGGAGCAATAACGGGCTGCGATTGTATCACTCAGCGACGTAAGTCGCATCGATGTGACGCGTTATCAGGTGCGCTGTGGGCAACTTTTGTTACTATTCAAGCATTACCGCTGACCGTATATCCAGCAAGGAGCGTGGAATGAGAAATTCATGGTGGGGAATAGCGCTACTTTTTGCGCTGGTTGGCACAGTGTATTTGCTTGATGCCGTTTTGATGCCCTTTATTGCCGGGTTGATATTGGCATATTTGGCTGACCCGTTGACCAACTACTTCCAGCGCTTGGGAATGAAGCGCACCTGGGCGGTCAGCAGTGTATTTTTAGTTTTGACGCTTGTCTTGGCATTGAGTTTGCTGATTTTAATTCCATTGGTGGTTCAGCAGATTAAGCAATTGGGGGAGGCGTTGCCAGGCGTACTCAACTGGGTAGAAGGTGTGTTGGCACCTCAAGTGCAAGAGTGGACAGGGTATGATCTTGCCGCCGAGCTAAGTAACGTACGGGAAACCCTGGTAGAAAACTGGCGTGACGCGGGCAGCTATGTCGCCCAGGCCTTAGGGCAAATTGGCCGCTCGGGAATGGCGTTTGCCTCTTGGGTGACTTATGTGGCGTTGATTCCAGTAGTGACGTTTTATCTGCTGCTAGACTGGAACCATATGCTCAGCAACCTGGGCAACTTAGTGCCGCGACAGTGGGCAGACGATACATTTCGCCTAGCGCGGCGCTGTGATGAAGTATTAGCCTCGTTCTTGCGCGGCCAGCTGTTAGTGATGTTGTGTCTGGGCGTTATTTATGCGGTCGGGTTAACGTTGCTGGGGCTTAACTTTGGCCTGCTGATTGGTGTGCTCTCAGGGCTAGTGAGCATTGTGCCTTTTTTGGGGTTTATCGTTGGGCTGGTCATTGCCGTTGTCGTGGCGCTATTTCAGTTTGATACGTGGTGGGCGCTGCTAGGCGTCGTAGCTGTATTTGGTTTGGGTCAAGTCGCGGAAAGCGTCGTGCTGCAGCCGAAGCTGTTAGGCGATAAAATTGGCTTACACCCGGTGGCGGTGATTTTTGCCGTATTGGCCGGGGGGCATCTTTTTGGTTTAACAGGTGTTTTGTTGGCGCTTCCAGCGGCGGCGGTGATTATGGTGCTACTGCGGGAAGTAAAAGATCGTTATAAAAACAGTGCGCTATATGATGCGCAGTTAGAATCATTAGAACAGCCAATACAGCATGATGAGCTGGGTCACGACGACAAAAGGGAGTCATCATGAGCCGAGTACCGGCACAGCTACCCCTGGGGGTGGGGTTGCGCGATGATGCTACGTTTAATAATTACTATGCATCCAGCGCTAATGCCTCCTTGGTAGACCATTTAAGCCATCAGCTCGCGCCTGACTCAGAGCCGTTTCTTTATCTCTGGGGTGCGCCGGGCAGTGGGCGTAGTCATCTCTTGCAAGCAGCTTGTCACGCAGCGTCTGATCAAGACAGGCGTGCACTTTACTTACCGTTGGCAGATTTAGGCCATTTCCCGCCTTTGATGCTAGAGGATATTGAACGGCTTGACTTGGTGGCCATTGATGATTTGGAGTACGTCATCGGGCGCAAGCGCTGGGAGGAGGCGCTGTTTCACGCGTTTAATCGCTTGAGGGATGCGGGTAAGGCGCTGCTGATTGCGGCAAACAAGCCGCCGCGCCATTTAGACGTCGTGCTGCCAGACCTGGCGTCTCGTCTTGCTTGGGGGGTGACGTTTCATTTACACCCGATGGACGATAATGATCGCCTAGCGGCTCTGAAGCTGCGCGCCAATGTGCGTGGAATGCAGCTGCCTGATGACGTTGGCCGCTATATTATGCATCGTGGCCCTAGAGAGCTTGGTGAACTCTGCCGAGCGTTGGAGACGTTGGATCAAGCATCGCTCTCGGCCAAACGGAAACTGACGATTCCCTTCGTCAAGTCCGCTCTTAATTGGTAAAACGCCCCTGCCAGTTAACTGGCAGGGGCGTTTTCAAACCACATTGACGTGCATTGACCGCGATGGCGGTCATCGCAACGTATTAGGCAGTTTTGCTCATTTTGCTAGCCGCCGCTTGGGCTTGCTTAACATTCTCTTCAGTCAGCTTCTGGCTCTTTTGCATAAAGTCCTGCTGAAGCGATACGACTTTGTCGGCGTCGCCTTTTACACGCTCAGCCAGTTCTTTTGCCACTTTCTGCTGGCCTTCCATGTAGCTACGCAGGCCGTCAGCGTCTTTAACGCTCATCAGCTGGCGCATTTGTGCAATGCCGGTATCGACGTAAGCTTTATTGGCGTCTAGCTGAGCGTTCAGCAGCTTTTCAGAGTAATCAATGCTTAAGCTCATGTAAGCGCGTGCTGGAGCCATAAACAGATTGTCGAACTGCTGGGTCATTTCGTTAGTGTTAAAAGTACGCATAGTGAACACTCCTGTGCCATTGCTAAGGTCTGTGGGCTGCTAAGTGTGAGCCCAAGACGATTCTTTAATCAGCGACGGCGAGTTAAGGAATGCACCGTGACTGATCTGGGTTATCTTGCATTGCAGCATAGCAAGCCGTTTTGTGCAGTGCAACAATTTGAGCAAAATAAACCTTGCACCGTCCTCTTAAGTTGCCCAGTAGGTTTACCTTATCTACCGAGGCGTCTAGGCTAAAGTGAAGAGAGAATCGTTATCAATGAAGTGGTGTTAGCGTTAATGCCACCGACTCAACAGGAGTACAGCATGGAAACGCGTATTGAGCGGGATAGCATGGGTGAGCTCGAAGTGCCAGCAACGGCGCTTTACGGTGCCCAAACCCAGCGTGCCATTAACAATTTTCCTGTCTCGGGCACGCCAATGCCGTTGGCATTTGTCCATGCCGTGGCACGCATTAAGCTAGCGGCTGCCCGTAGCAATCACCAGTTGGGTCTTTTAGATGCTGAGCGGGCAAAGGCTATCGAAAAAGCTGCGCAGGCGGTAATCGATGGCCAGTTCGATGACCAGTTCCCCATTGATGTCTTCCAGACGGGGTCAGGCACGTCGACCAATATGAACGTGAATGAGGTGCTAGCGACGTTAGCTAGCCGTGATGGCGTAGAGGTAGCGCCCAACGACCACGTGAATATGGGGCAATCGAGTAACGACGTTATTCCCACCGCGATTCATCTCTCCGCTGCTATCGCCGTAAATGAGTCACTGAGGCCTGCATTAGTCTCACTGCAAGCGACCATTGACCGCCGTGCGGATGAGCTAAGCCATGTGGTTAAAACAGGGCGTACTCATCTGATGGACGCTATGCCGCTGCGTATGGATCAAGAGTTAGGGGCATGGTCTAGCCAGGTGGCGCAAGCCATTGAGCGCTTTGACAGTGCGATGACGCGTCTATGTCGCCTTGCCCAAGGCGGCACCGCAGTAGGAACAGGAATTAATACACCAGAGGGCTTTGCTGATTTAATGGCGAAGGATCTTAGCCAGCAGACGGGGCTCTCTTTCGTCCCTAATGATAGCTTTTTTGCCAGCTTGGCTTCGCAAGACGCTGCGGTAGAGTTATCCGGACAGTTGAAAGGTTTAGCCTGTGTGGTAATGAAGATTGCCAACGACCTGCGCTGGATGAATTCTGGGCCGCTTGCAGGGCTTGGTGAAATTGAGCTTGAAGCGCTTCAGCCGGGCAGTTCTATTATGCCAGGCAAAGTAAACCCGGTAATTCCTGAGTCGGCGTCGCAGGCGGCGGCACAGGTCATGGGGTTAGATACAGCGATCACGGTGGCAGGTCAGAGTGGAAATTTTCAGCTGAACGTGATGTTACCGCTGGTGGCCTCTAATCTCCTGACCTCGATTACGTTGATGAGCAATACCGCCAAGCTTTTGGCCGAACGTGCCATCGGTACGTTTAAGGTGCGAGAAGATAACCTACAGGGCCCGCTGGCGCGAAATCCGATTTTAGTGACCGCACTTAACGGCGTGATTGGTTATAACGCCGCCGCCGCGATCGCTAAAAAAGCCTACCAAGCTGGACGGCCGATTATCGACGTGGCGGAGGAGGAGACCGAGCTTGATCGTGCTACCCTCGAGCGGCTGCTCGACCCTGCTGTGTTAACGCAGGGAGGAGTGCCTGAATAGCCCCGTTTGTAACGATAGTAAAATAGCTATGTCTGCTGTTTTTCTGTTTTGCCTTTCTCAATAGTTTCGTTGGCTTCCTGACGCTCCTCTTGGCTGGCTTCGGGCGTGTCGTGCTCGTTCTGGCGGGAGGGGCGGTAGCAAAGAGTGGCCAGAATAGGAAAATGGTCAGAGCCAAAGGCGTCTAAGCGCTGCATGCTATCCAGCGTAAAGTGCTCGCTTACGAAAACGTGATCTAGCGGCCAGCGCAGCACTGGGTAGTGGGCATGAAACGTGCTAAATAGACCGCGTCCGCGGCGAGGGTCAAGCATGCCACTGATGCGACAAAAGCGACGGGTAGTGCGTGACCAGGCAACATCGTTTAGATCCCCGGCCACCAGCGTAGGCGAAGGGTGTCGGTGGATCTCTTTGCCCACTAATAGCAGTTCTGCGTCTCGCCAAAGCGATTTCTCACTTTCGCTGGGCGCTGGCGGGCGAGGATGTAGGGCGTATAAGCGTATTTTATCGCCGCTTTTTAGAGTGACGAAGGTGTGTATCGAAGGGATGTCATCCTGGATCAGCCACTTCACCTCTGTCTCGCTAAGCGCCAGTCGCGAGTACATATGCATGCCGTATAGATTATCCAGCGGGATTTTGACGCTGTGTGACCACTTATCCTCTAATGCTTGATCTAGTTGCTCCTGCCACCATTGATCTGACTCCAACGTGATCACAATATCGGGCTGGTAATGCTCAATCATGCTGATCAGGTTATCGGCTTTACGATTTGGAGTCAGAACATTGGCAATCAGTAACGTGATTTTTTGGTCGCTAGGAGCCTTGTTTGATGGCTTCACTTGCACGGGCCAGAGGCGCGTCCACGGAAGGATATGACGCAGCTGCAGCAGGAGAGCAAGCAGTGAGATGGACGCTGCTGCTGTTTGCCATTGACCTGGTTCAAGCAGCACTAAGCTGGCTAACGTGCAGATGCCTGCGAGTGAGGCAATTTGCAGGCGAGGAAATTCAAAGCTACGCACCCACCACCAGCGTAGTTTGACGCGAGCAATGAGTGTGGATAGTAGCAATAAAACGGCAATGCATCCTAGCAAAGGCCCTAGCAAAACTTACCTCCTTATTTAACAGGCTATCTTTATTAATCTATGTGCAGCTTAGCCGTTAGGGTTGATAAGTGTCGATATTATTTATAGAAGCAGTTAGGTGGTTCGTTGTCAGCGGTGCAGGCATAAAAACTACTTGCAATTCAGCTATGAAGCCGTAGAATACGCATCCGTTGCACAGCAGGACCATAGCTCAGTTGGTTAGAGCGCCACGTTGACATCGTGGAGGTCGGCGGTTCAAATCCGCCTGGTCCTACCAATACATTTATGTGCAGACCTTTTTAGGACCATAGCTCAGTTGGTTAGAGCGCCACGTTGACATCGTGGAGGTCGGCGGTTCAAATCCGCCTGGTCCTACCAGAATCTTAAAGCCCCGCTCAATGAGCGGGGCTTTTTTATGCGTGGCTGACTTTCCCGGCCTTGAATCAAAGCGACCTTGAATCAAAGAAAGCGGGGTAGGTCTGTCTGGCGCATAAACGTGGCAACAAGCGCCTCGATACCGGCTTGGTCTTCTTGGCTAAAGCGTGCATGTTGCGGGCTGTCGATATCCAGCACGCCCCAGACAAAGCCATCTGTCACGATGGGCACCACCAGTTCAGAGTTTGAGTTTGCATCGCAGGCGATGTGGTCTGCGACGGCGTGCACATCGTCGACTCTTTGGGTGGCTTGCTCGCGTGCAGCAGCGCCACATACCCCTTTGCTAAACGGGATGGGGTGGCAGGCAGGCTTGCCTTGGAAAGGGCCAAGGCAGAGCACCTGTGCTTCACGCTGAAGGTAAAACCCCACCCAGTTCAGCTCGCTCAGCTCCTGCTGAATAAATGCGCAGGTTTGAGCGCTATTGGTAAGCCAGTCACGGGTATCCAGCAGGGCTTCGAGCTGGCGGTTGAGCAGCGTGTAATTAATCGTCGACATACCCTCTCCTTTGGTAACCAACGCATCAGGCCAGCCTTTCGGCTGGCCTGATACTACTATCTTAAGGTGGTGCTTAAACGAGCGGTGAGAAAGATTACTCTTCGATCCAGCCCGGTACCGCTGCGCCTTTGAACAGCTCTTCGGCTTTTGCAATGACTTCGTCGCGCTGATAGGCATCTACCAGTTGGCGAATCTCTTCACGCTCTTCATCGCCACCACGCACGGCAATCAGGTTCACGTAAGGGGACTCGGGACCTTCTTTGATCAGTGCATCATCAAGGCTTAAGCCTGCTGGCTGAGCAAAGGTGTTGTTGATGAAGGCCATATCTACGTCGGGAAGCACGCGGGGAAGCTGAGCTGCTTCAATTTCACGGAAGCGGAAACCGCGCGGGTTTTCCGCGATATCAATCGGCGTGGCTTCCAGGAAGGTCGGATCGTTCAGCGTGATCAGGCCTTCGTTGTGCATCAGAATCAGTGCACGACCTTCGTTAGAAGGGTCGTTGGGCAGTGCGATTTGCGCGCCGTCAGGCAGCTCATCAATACTGTCGTACTTTTCAGAGTAAGCGCCGATAGGGTAGACGAAGGTGTAACCGGCAATGGCGAAATCGTAGCCGCGGTCATTAACCATCGCCTGCATGTAGGGCTCGTGCTGGTAAGCGTTGGCATCCAGGCTGCCATCGGCCAGGGCGGCGTTCGGCGTTACGTAGTCAGTGAACTCGATGATTTCGACATTCAGGTCGAACTCTTCTTTTGCAATGCGCGCAGCGACTTCCATGACTTCCGTTTCAGGGCCCGCCACGGTGCCCATCTTAATGGTGCGGGTTTCGGCGTTAGCAACGTTAATAGCGAGCGCGAGGGCGGTCAGGCTGCCGATAATGATTTTTTGCATGGCGTTACTCCAGTGTCGTTGTGAATCATGGTGCAATGATGCGGTAATAAGAAACACAAGTCTAATGCGTTTTCGTTATATTTGGCTATGCCGATGAAAGACGATGGCTATGGCTATTTACGATCGCTTTTGCGCACTAAATAGTCACCAAGGCTTTGAAACCCTTGTACCAGTACGACTAGGATCACTACGGTGATCAGCATGATCTCGGGATTGAAGCGGTTGTAGCCGTAACGAATGCCCAGGTCGCCCAGTCCGCCGCCGCCCACGGCGCCCGCCATGGCCGAGTAACTCACTAAGGTGACGAGCGTGATGGTGAGGCCCGTGATGATGCCGCCGCGCGCTTCAGGAATCAGTACCTTGGTAATGATTTGCCAAGGTGTCGCCCCCATGGATTGCGCAGACTCGATCAGTCCCGGAGAAATCTCGTTCAGCGCGCCCTCGATAAGGCGGGCCACGAAGGGAATGGCGGCAATCGTTAGCGGTACCGACGCGGCATTAATGCCGATGGAGGTGCCCACCAGCATGCGAGTGAAAGGAATGATGGCGACCATCAAAATGATGAACGGAATGGAGCGTCCAATGTTGGTGATGACACCCAGTGCCTGGTTGAGAACGGGCATTGCCATGATTTGCCGCGGGCGAGTCACGTAAAGCATGACGCCCAGCGGCAGGCCCAATAGGGTGGCAATCACACCCGATACGGCCACCATGTAAAGGGTTTCCAGCGTGGCCTGTAAAATGAGATCAAACATTGCGCTGGACATGGCCGAGTACCTCCACCTGTAATTGATGCGCTTCTAAATAGGACATGGCTTGCTGGGTCTGTTCATGGCTACCCAGCAGTTCGGCGATCATCAGGCCTAGTGTACGGTCCTGAATAGACTCAACCTTGGCCTGCAGAATGCTCACATCAACGCTGCACTCTCGAGCTAGGCGAGAAATGAGCGGTGTGGAAACGGCATCGCCGGAGAATGTGAGTCGAACCACCGGATGCGTGTGCTCGCCTGGAAGCTCTTCTAAGCGCTCTAATAACTCTTTAGGCGGACTGAGCTGCAAAAAGTCGTTCAAAAAGTCGCGGCCCAGCTGTGTGTTGGGCGCGGTGAAGAAGTCGCCCACCTCTGCATCTTCTACCAGTTTTCCATCGGAGATCAGGCTGACGCGGTGGCAAATAGATTTCACTACTTCCATTTCGTGGGTAATCAGCAAAATGGTGATGCCAAGCTGATGGTTGATGTCTCTGAGTAGTTCGAGAATGGAGCTGGTGGTTTGCGGGTCAAGCGCAGAAGTGGCTTCGTCGCACAGCAGCACGTTGGGCTTGCTGGCAAGGGCGCGAGCAATCGCGACGCGCTGTTTTTGGCCGCCGGAGAGCTGTGCCGGATATTGGTTTGCTTTATCCGAGAGGCCCACCATATCTAGCAGCGGTAAGACGCGATTTTGAATATCGCTGCGCTTTTCGCCCATCAGTTCTAGGGGGAGGGCGATATTGTCAAATACGTTGCGCGTGGTGAGCAGGTTGAAGTGCTGAAAGATCATGCCGATACGGTGGCGAGCATGGTTGAGCTCGGAGCGCGTCAGGCCGGTCATTTCCTGGCCGTCAACGACCACACTGCCACTTGTGGGCCGCTCAAGTAGATTGACACAGCGAATGAGTGTTGACTTGCCCGCACCGGACAGGCCAATCACCCCGTGTATCGTGCCTTTGGGAATCGTTAAATTAACATTCTGAAGAGCATGCACGGCATTGTCGCCGCTGCCATAAGTTTTACTAACGTTGCTAAGTTCAATCATAGCGTCTGCCTTAATGGTAGGCCGAAGACGGAGTGCGAGGGGGCAAGCGTAGGGCGGGGAACAAAAAAAGGCCACCCTTGCGGGTGGCCATCAACGCTGGACACACCCTTTTAGCTGCACTTCACCCCGCCAAAGGCCAGGTGGACGCCCGCAATCTGGGTACAAATCGGCGTCATTACATTTGCGGCGAAAGTCTAAAGAGTGGCCGGTGGATTGTCAATTAAATGCGTTCTATTTCATGTTTTTAAGTTCATAAACAGAATTATTTTCTTTTTTTGGCACCATTATTGGGTTTTGTATCTGTCGGGGCGCCAGTTGTATGACTATTAAAAGCAAAAAACTATGACCAATACGTACATTGGATACCTCTGACTGCACAAGATTGGGTCATTAGTAGTAAGCTTGCGCGAGCTTTGATGGTCAAGGCCATCCCACTCACTGAAACAGAGGAAGTGCCAATGTTTACGGGCATCGTTCAAGGTATCGCTGAAGTTGTTGAGGTGCACGAGCTTGAGGATTTCCGCACCCATGTTATCGCTTTGCCTGAGGGCATGCGCAGCGGGTTGGAGATTGGTGCCTCCGTAGCGCATAACGGCGTTTGCCTAACGGTCACGGCTATTGATGGCGAGCGCGTTAGTTTTGATCTGATGCGTGAAACGCTTCGCCTGACCAATCTTGGTGCAATATCACCTGGGCAATGCGTCAATATAGAGCGCGCTGCCCGTTTTGGTGATGAGATTGGTGGGCATTCTATGTCCGGCCATATTATTTGTATGGCAAAGGTGGTCGCCATTGAAGATGCGCCTAATAATCGTCGGATCTGGTTTGCCTTACCAGAAAGAGTGGCGAAATTTGTGTTTGAGAAGGGCTACATTGGCGTTGACGGCATCAGCCTGACCGTGGGAGATGTACGCCCATCTGCTGATGGGGCGGGCGTAGAGTTCAGTGTTAATCTCATCCCTGAAACGCTATCACGTACGGTGCTGGGTAGTCGGTTAGTAGAAGACGAAGTTAATATCGAAATTGATCCCCAGACCCAAGTGATTGTAGAAACGGTGGAGAGGGTGTTGGCGGCTCGCCCCTAGGGGCAATATTTGGCTTTTTGTTGACCAATCGGTTAGCTCATGGCCTAAAGTTTGCTAAGAGTAGTGGGTCGGTCGTCGTTGACATCGTTACCAAGCCAATATCAGAACAGTAAGTAATACCCTAGGTGAGGGTAACCCCTCACCATAGCCAGCTGCACTAGAGGCACTCGCATCACGCAGTGCCTTTCGGTAGTATGTGCGGCTTTTCTCGCACCAAGGGACGCATTCGGCGTAAGCGCGAAGGATAAAAACTACATGAAATTTCTGGACAACTATTTCAAGCTCGCAGAGCAGAAGACCAACGTAAAAACTGAAGTGATCGCAGGGGTCACGACGTTTCTAACCATGGCCTACATTATCTTCGTTAACCCGAGCATTCTCTCGGAAGCGGGGATGGATTATGGTGCCGTGTTTGTCGCTACGTGTTTAGCAGCGGCGATTGGTTGTTTTGTGATGGGATTATGGGCCAATTACCCGATAGCGCAGGCACCGGGTATGGGCTTGAACGCCTTTTTCACCTATGGCGTTGTATTGGGGATGGGCTACACCTGGGAAGCGGCGCTAGGGGCTGTCTTCTTCTCCGGTTTGACCTTCTTCCTGCTGAGTATTTTCAAAATTCGTGAGTGGATTATCAACTCGATTCCGCTCTCTTTACGGTTAGGCATTGCGGCGGGTATTGGTCTTTTCCTCGCCATGATTGCACTGAAAAACGCCGGTATTGTGGTAGCCAACCCGGCGACTTTCGTTGCCCTGGGTGACCTATCGGAGCCTGCGCCGCTCTACGCGCTGCTGGGCTTCTTTGTGATTACCGCGCTGGCTTACCTGCGTGTTACTGGTGCCGTTATGATCGGTATTGTCGGTATCACCGTGCTGGCCATGGTGCTGGGGCACAACCAGTACGGTGGCATCATGTCTATGCCGCCTTCCATTGCCCCCACGTTCATGGCAATGGATTTAATGGGCGCCCTTGATGTCGCCATGCTCAGCGTTATCTTTGCGTTCCTGTTTGTCGACCTGTTCGATACCTCTGGAACACTGGTAGGTGTCGCGCATCGTGGCAAGCTGTTGGATGAAGATGGCAAGCTGCCGCGCATTGGTCGCGCCATGATGGCCGATAGTACCGCCTCAATGGCCGGTGCCGCGCTGGGTACCTCTACAACGACGAGCTATATCGAATCGACAGCCGGCATTGCTTCCGGTGGGCGTACAGGTCTCACGGCGGTTGTGGTTGGCGTGCTGTTTTTGATCAGCCTGTTTTTCGCGCCGCTGGCAGGTTCTATCCCAGCCTACGCAACGGCCGGTGCCCTTCTGTATGTGGCGGTACTGATGGCGGGAAGCCTGGCGCATGCGAACTGGGAAGACCCCACTGACGCTGCTCCGGTGCTGATTGCTGCTTTGGCGATGCCGTTGACCTTCTCTATTGCTGAAGGTATTGCGCTGGGCTTTATCAGCTACGTGGCGATTAAAACGCTGTCGGGTCGTTTTGAAGACCTGAATCCGGCAGTCGTGGTACTGGCGCTGCTATTTGCAGCGAAATTCTTATTCCTGGGTTAATCACCCGACCTTTGACTAATCAATGAGAGACGCGATGAGCATCTACGGCGATTACATTAAGTCCGTTATTCGCACGGTTCCTGACTGGCCAGAGCAGGGGGTGAATTTTCGTGACATTACCCCTTTGCTGCAGAACAGCGCTGCCTTTCGCAAGCTAATTGATAGCTTTGTGCACCGCTACCAGGAAATGAACTTGGATGCCATCGCGGCCATTGACGCCCGTGGCTTTATTATTGGCGCACCGCTGGCGTATGAATTGGGCTGCAGCTTTGTGCCGGTTCGCAAGAAGGGCAAGCTGCCGTTTAAAACCATTAGCGAAACTTACACGCTAGAGTATGGCCACTCGGAAGTTGAGCTGCATTCTGATGCGTTCCAGGAAGGCGACCGTATCTTGCTGATGGATGACCTGATTGCCACTGGCGGCACGATGCTGGCTGCCGCAAATCTGATTCAGCGTTGCGGTGGGCAAGTCGTCGAAACCGCCACTATTATTGATCTACCTGAACTGGGTGGTTCTCAAAAAATTCGCGATGCTGGCTACAGTGTATTCGCGGTCTGTTCCTTTAACGAAGACGAGTAACATCCCATGAGCAGCGAACGCTACCATCAACACTTCACCGTCTCTTGGGATCAAATCCACCGTGACGTGCGACAACTGTGCCACCTGTTAATTGAGCGTGACTTTAAAGGCATCGTGGCCATTACCCGTGGCGGCCTGATCCCGGCGGCACTGATTGCTCGTGAACTTAATATCCGTTTGATTGATACGATCTGTATCAAAAGCTATGACCATATGGATCAAGGTGGTCTGGATATTATGAAAGGGGTGGATCACGACGGTGAGGGTTGGTTGCTAGTGGATGACCTCGTCGACACGGGTAAAACGGCGCGCGCCGTGCGCGAAATGATGCCCAAGGCACATTTTGTGACCATTTACGCTAAGCCAGAGGGCCGCCCGTTGGTGGATCAATACTTAACCGAAGTTGCCCAGCAGTGCTGGATCCAGTTCCCTTGGGATATGGGCATTGCCTACGTTGAGCCGCTTGCGGACCAAATGAAGAAGTGAAGTAATATGGCTAACCCGCTACCCGATGACTGGAATCAGTGGCTGGGGCAAGAGTTTCAGGCTGACTATATGTCAGCCTTGAAAGCTTTTTTGGCCGAGGAAAAAGCGGCTAAAAAGGTTATCTACCCGCACTCTTCTAATTGGTTTCGCGCCTTTGAGTTAACGCCGCTCTCCTCGGTGAAAGTGGTGATTCTGGGTCAAGACCCTTACCACGGGCCTCGCCAGGCTCATGGGCTCTGTTTCTCAGTACAGCCTGGTATTCAGGTGCCGCCTTCACTCGTCAATATCTATAAAGAGTTGGTGAGTGATGTGGGCTTCACCCCGGTGCGCCATGGTTTTTTAGAAGCTTGGGCGACGCAGGGTGTATTGCTGCTGAACACCGCGCTTACCGTTGAGCAGGGAAACGCAGCGTCCCATCGTGGTAAAGGGTGGGAGCATTTTACCGACCAAGCGATTGAAACCGTCAGCCAGCATGCGCAGCCCTGCGTCTTTTTGCTGTGGGGCAGCCATGCCCGCCAGAAAAAAGCGTTGATTGATACTACGCGCCATTTGGTGCTGGAATCACCGCACCCATCGCCGCTGTCGGCGCATCGCGGTTTCTTTGGTAATCACCACTTTTCCCGGGCTAATCAATTCCTTCAAGAGCACGGCCGGGAGCCAATTGAGTGGCAATTGCCGGAAACCCCTTAACCTAATGGTCAGTTGCAGGTAGAATGGCGCGCAATTTTGTAAGCCTGTTGATGCGACCTAGGTCGTCATCCTGAATCCCCTGCAGTGAGGAAGTCCCATGAGTGTCTACGCCATTAACCATCCGCTTGTTCAACATAAGCTGGGACTGATGCGCGAAGCGGATCTGAGCACTAAGAGCTTTCGTGAACTGGCAGGTGAAGTGGCTAAGCTTCTGACCTACGAAGCAACCAAAGGGCTTGAGCTTGAGGATCATGAGATTCAAGGATGGAATGGCGAGCCCATCGCGACCCGTCGTTTGAAGGGTAAAAAGGTGACGATTGTGCCTATCCTTCGTGCAGGGTTAGGCATGCTGGAAGGCGTTACAGATCTGATTCCCAGTGCGCGTGTCAGCGTGGTGGGTCTTTATCGGGATGAGGAAACGCTTCAACCGGTACCTTACTTCGCTAAATTCGCCAACGATATCGAAGAGCGTATGGCGATTGTGATTGACCCGATGCTGGCCACCGGTGGTTCGATGGTAGCCACGCTGGATATGCTGCGTGAGCGCGGCTGTGAACACATGAAAGTAATTGTTTTAGTTGCTGCCCCTGAAGGGATTAAACGGGTGCAAGATGCTTATCCTGATGTAGAGATTTACACCGCGTCGGTAGATGACCGACTCGATGAAAATGGCTACATCGTCCCCGGCTTGGGAGATGCCGGCGATAAGATTTTCGGGACGCGTTAAGCGCTCCGCCTTAAAAGGCCCCTTACGCTTCGCGTTGGGGGCCTTTTTTTGCCTCCGTTACGAATAACAGACCCTTCAGGAGTGGTGTGATGACGAACAATGCTGGTCAAGAGTCTTGGCCTAAAGTGCTGCTAACCGGTGCGCAAATGCTGTTTGTGGCGTTTGGTGCGCTTGTTTTGGTTCCGCTATTAACCGGGCTAGACCCCAGCGTTGCGCTATTTACCGCAGGGGTTGGCACGCTGGTCTTTCATGGCATCACCAAACAAACGGTGCCGGTATTTTTAGCCTCTTCCTTTGCATTTATTGCCCCCATCCAAGGCTCCATTGCCAGCTTTGGTGTCTCAGCGACGCTAGGTGGCCTGATGGCGGCGGGCCTTGTCTATGTCGCTATTTCTCAGGCCGTGCGCTTGAAGGGGACGGCGTGGCTGCACCGCCTGTTACCACCCGTGGTAGTAGGGCCGGTCATTATGGTGATTGGTTTGGCGCTAGCGCCGGTGGCAGTGAGCATGGCCACGGGTGAAACCAGCGACAACATTGGCTATGGGCAGGCGATTTTCCTCTCCATGGCAAGCCTGTTAGTGACGTTAGTACTCGCGGTCTTTGGTCGTGGACTGCTGCGCTTGGTGCCGATTATTGGCGGTATTGCGACGGGGTATGCGTTGGCGTTGGTGATGGGCGTGGTGGACTTCACTGCTGTGCGTGAGGCGGCGTGGCTCTCTGTTCCAAGCTTTACCGCACCGAGTTTTCACTGGGCGGCGATCCTGTTTATGATTCCGGTGGCGATTGCTCCTGCCGTTGAGCACATTGGCGATATGGTGGCGATTGGCTCGGTGACGCGGAAGAATTATTTAGAAAAGCCCGGCTTGCACCGCACACTGCTGGGTGATGGTCTAGCGACGACGGTCGCGGCTCTGTTTGGTGGGCCGCCCAATACCACTTACTCCGAAGTCACCGGTGCCGTTACCCTAACCAAAGCCTTCAACCCAAAATATATGGTGGTGGCTGCCGTTATTGCCATCATTCTGGCCTTTGTAGGCAAGTTGGGCGCGCTGCTGCAGACAATCCCTGGGCCGGTTATGGGCGGGATTATGACGCTGCTATTCGGCTCTATTGCCGTGGTGGGGATGAACACGCTGGTGCGTGCGGGGCAGTCGCTCACTGCTGCGCGTAACTTAGTCGTCGTGTCGCTTATTCTGGTGTTTGGGATTGGCGGTATGCAGTTTGGCGGCGGTCAGTTCACGCTGCAGGGCGTTAGCTTGGCCGCGTTAGTCGGCATTGCGTTAAACTGGATATTACCAGCCGAAAAAGAGGGTGAGTAACCCGTGGTACACATGGTGATTTATGAGTGAGGCCTTACGCTGCCCGTTTCCCGTATTGGGGGTGGCTGCCTGGAGTGGAACGGGTAAAACCACGCTGCTGGAGCAACTGTTACCGCGGCTGCGCGAAAGTGGGCTGTCGGTGGCGGTGATTAAGCATGCTCACCATCAATTTGATGTCGACCAACCCGGCAAAGACAGCTATAAGCTGCGCCGCGCCGGGGCGGCTCCTATGCTCATTGCATCGCGCCAACGTTTTGCACTGATGCAAGAAACACCAGAGCAGGAAGAGCCTGATTTAGCCTATTTGCTGACGCTAATGGCGCCGCATCACCCTGATTTGGTGATTGTGGAAGGTTTCAAAGCATGGCCTATTCCCAAACTGGTGCTTTACCGAGACGGAATAGGCGATCCGGCTATCTTATGCGATGAGTGGGCGCAGGCGGCTGCGCTTACCGCGGAGCCGCCGGTGGCTCTTCAGCCATCGGTGGCCCGCTTGGATTTAAATGATTGTGAACAGATTGCTCGCTGGATAAGTGAGTGGGCTGACCAACAACGCCGCACCCTGGCGTGATGATAAAAAGGTGACACCATGCAGTTAACCCACCTGAATGCGCACGGCGAAGCGAATATGGTTGATGTCGGCGATAAGCGTGAGACCCGGCGTGAAGCCGTAGCCTCTGGGCGAATTGTGATGCATCCCAACACGCTGCAACTGCTAAGCGATGGCGCACTGCCTAAAGGTGATGTGTTGGCAACGGCACGGATTGCTGGCATTCAAGCGGCCAAGCGTACCCATGAGCTGATTCCCTTGTGTCATTCGCTGGCGCTTTCCAAAGTGTCGGTGGAGTTTGCGATTGATCACGACAACGGTTGGGTCGATGTATCGGCCATGTGTCGTTTGAGCGGTCGAACGGGCGTCGAGATGGAAGCGCTCACTGCCGTCTCGGTGGCTTGCCTGACGCTTTACGATATGTGTAAAGCCGTCGATAAAGAGATGCGCATTGAGGCTATTCAGTTGGATAGCAAGCAGGGTGGTCAGCGCGGTGATTATCGTCGTGAGACCACGGCACCCATTGTAACGGGAGAGGGCGCGGCAGGCGAAGTCAGCCTGGGAGAGCGCTGCTCTTCGCCCTGTGTACGCGTCAAATTTTTGGCCGAGCTGCGTGAGCGAGTAGGTGAAAGCGATTTGGCGATTGGTTTAGATAAGCTGCTTAGCCGCGATGTGGCTGGGCTTAAGGCCGCGCTGAGTGCGCAGGACCCGCGTTTTTCAGTACTCTCTGATCAGCGTACCCTATGCGCGATTAATCAGGTGATGGCCAATGATAGCGCGCGACTCACTGATGATGACGAAGTGGCCTTTTTTCCACCGGTGACGGGAGGGTAATCCGTGGCAGCGAATGAAGCTTCAGTGGCCGATGTCGCCGTGGAGGTGCAAACCGCACCCTTCTCTATGGCCTATGGCTACGAGAGTGCGCTGCGCAAGCGCACTGACATAGGTGCCATCGTGACGTTTACCGGTTTAGTGCGAGACTTTAATGAGACGCCGGATGTGACAGGCTTAACGCTTGAGCACTATCCAGGGATGACGGAGCGCACGTTGACCGATATTGCCGAGCAGGCTTGGAAACGTTGGTCACTGCAGGCAGTGCGGATTATCCACCGAGTGGGCGATTTATCGCCCGGAGATCCTATCGTCAGGGTGTTGGTGGCCAGTGCACACCGCCGCGATGCGTTTGAGGCCTGTGATTTCATTATGGATTATTTGAAAACCCAAGCGCCGTTCTGGAAAAAAGAGCACTCTAAGCAAGGGGCTTACTGGGTAAAAGAGCGCCATACCGACCAGCAGGATGCTGCTCGCTGGTAGCATCAGCTAGGGTTCGTCGTTTAGCTCTTCAATGGTCGGCATCTCGGCGGCCATAATCTGCAAATGCACTTCTGGCATATGCTGTAAGTGGTTGGCTAGCCAGTGCACTAACCTTGGCTGAAGCGCGTGACGCAAATCAGCCAGGGTGTCAGCCTCAATCTCTTCTAGCTGCTCATCTAGCCACTCGCTAAAGCTATCCTCATCCATCGGGCTTGCGCCACTTGCATCAAGCATGAGTCGACCAATACGGCACCAGCCTGTCTCTGTGGCGGCTACCGGTAGCGCCAGGAACAGACTTCCGCGGCGAGCAGTGGGATGGCTGCTTTCTAAGCCTGGGTGGGGCACTACGTTATTTTGATTAACAATGCAGGGTGGTTGCGGATAGCGCGCTTCGCAGCGCAGCCCCTGATGGTCTAAGACCAGCATATCGCCGTTAACGGGTGCTAACGGGGCGCTGATACCCATCTCTTCCGCCAGTGCTTGATGTGCCTCCTGATGGCGTGCTTCTCCATGTACTGGCAGCAGCCTTTTGGGCCTGACCCACTGGTAGAGCTTTTTGAGCTCTTCTTGAGCGGGGTGGCCCGTGGCGTGTAGCTCTGGGTGGTTCATTTCATCGAACAGCGTGACACCTAATTGCAACAAACGTTTTTTAAGCTGCTCAATCGGGCGCTCATTGCCTGGGATGGCCTTGGCCGAAAAAATCACGCTATCACCGGGCTCTAAATCCACAAAGGGGTGTCGGCGTTGTGCTAGGCGCTGAAGCGCCGCGCGCGGCTCACCCTGGCTGCCGGTAGCAATAATCACCACTTCTTCGGGAGGCAGATAGCCCAAGTCATGAGAGGGCACCAGCGGCGGAAAGTCATCTAGGTAACCAAGCCCTCTGGCAACGCTCACCATGCGTTCCATTGAACGCCCCATTAGGCTTACCCTGCGACCACACGCTTGTGCCGCTAAGCCAATCGCCAGTACGCGAGCCAGGTTGCTGGCAAAGCAGGACACCACCACACGGCCTGTGCACGCTTTTAACGTACTAGCGAGCGCCTTGGCGACATCCCCTTCACTGCCAGACTGCCCTGGCATGGGGGCATTTGTGGAGTCGCCCACCAGCAGGTCCACCGGAGCCAATGCTCTAAAGTGAGCCGCATTGATGGGGGGGCCGATCAACGGGGTGGGGTCGAGTTTCCAGTCGCCGGTATGCAGCACGCGATAGTCGCCTGCCTGCATCATAATGGAGCAGCTTTCAGGAATAGAGTGGGGCACATTTAAGTAGCGCAACGTGAAGGGGCCAATCTCTAAGGCATCGCCCGGCTCAATCACTTCGATCGCTGCGCTGCTGAGCTGATGCTCGGCAAATTTGTAACGTAATAGCCCTGCTGCCAGGGGAGTGGCAAAGATGGGGCAACCCCATTTTGGCCACAGCCATGCTACTGCCCCAATGTGATCTTCATGACCATGGGTAATGAACAGTGCTTTGGGAGTAATCTTCAGCGCCTCTAAGGTATCCGTATTGGGTACCTGGAGCGGGGAGTTGGGCAGGTCTTGGCGAATCATCATGCCGCAATCCACGGCGATCCACTGATCGTCGTATCCATACAGCGTAAGGTTCATTCCAATTTCACCACATCCACCTAGCGGTAGCAGGCGCAGGGGCGGGCGACGACGGGGACGAAGTTGAACGCGTGATGGATGCATCAGTTATGAAAAGCCTAAAAAGTAATTCCTTAACTATACGGGATGCGGGGGGCGGGTAACAATCATCGCGGCACCTGACCACGGTGCTTCCTCAGCGTGCTTACGTTACACTACGGCCGCTAAAGTGGGTTACCTGCCGGGTGGCAGGTGCTTGGCGAGCGTGCCGTTAAATACGTTAAGAGTGTCTGTTATGTCTCATTATTACCGTTTAGTTGTTTCCTGCCCAGACCAAGTGGGCATTGTGGCGCGTGTCTCAAGCTTTATTGCTCAACAAGGTGGCTCCATTACGGAAGCCAGCCAGCACTCTGATTTAGAGACTGGCCGTTTTTTTATGCGTTACGAGATTCTGGCGGATTCGCTGGGCATGTCGGCGGAAGCGCTGCGTACATCGTTTGAGCCCGTAGCGGCGGAGTTTGATATGCAGTGGTCGTTGGTGGATACCCAAAAGCGTCGCCGCGTGGTGCTGATGGTGTCTCGTGAGTCTCACTGCTTGGTCGATCTTCTCTACCGCTGGCAGGCAGGTGAGTTGGATTGCGATATTGTTGGGGTGATCTCTAACCACGACGATATGCGCTCACTGACCGAATGGTACGGCATCCCTTACCATCACGTACCGGTAGACCCTGCTAATAAGCAGCAGGCATTTGATCAGGTACAGCAGCAAATTGATGCGGCTCGAGCAGACTGTGTGGTGCTGGCCCGCTATATGCAGATCTTACCGCCGTCACTGTGTGAGCGTTATGCAGGTCGGGTGATTAACATTCATCATAGCTTTTTGCCTTCCTTTGCCGGTGCCAAGCCGTATCATCAAGCGTATGAGCGGGGCGTGAAGCTGATTGGCGCGACGTGTCACTATGTGACGGAAGAGCTGGATGCAGGCCCTATCATTGAGCAAGATATTCATCGCGTCAGCCACTGCCATACGCCTACTGATTTAGTGCGTTTTGGCCGGGATGTGGAAAAAGCGGTATTGGCCCGAGGGCTGCGTTGGCACCTGGAAGACCGAGTCTTGATTCATGGTAACAAGACGGTTGTCTTCAGCTAAGCGACTACTGGGGGCGCTATGTCATTTGCACAAAGCGTATTAGCACCGTGGGCATTAGTCCTTACATGGCTACTTTCACTAGGTGTAATTGTTTGGTGCCTATGCCTGCGCCCCTGGCAGCCGCTGCTTGATGATACTGCGTTACAGCATCGCTGGATGGCGGCCACCTTGGCGGTTCTGCTGATGTGGCAGCTGCGTGCTCAAGCCGTCGATTGGCTAACACTGCACTTGGTGTTCACAGTGCTGATGACGCTGGTGTTTAAAATGCCGCTGGCGTTGATCAGTAATGTAATGATCAACATTGCTATGGTGTTAGTGGGTAGAAACGAGTGGGCGTTGTTAGGGGCTAACGTGCTGGTGACCGGCATTGTACCTGCGCTCATTACGGGTGTGGTATGGCGCATTGTTGACCGTCGTTTGCCCGATAACCTGATGGTGTTTCTCTTTGCTTGCGGGTTTTTCGGAGCGGCGTTGGCCACGTTGGGAGGAGGGCTTGCAGCGGTGTCGCTGATTATGTTGGCAGGCACTGACCCTGAAGCGGTCTACCTTGCTCAAGAGTATGCGCGCTTTTTGCCACTGTTGATGCCGTCAGAAGCGTTCATTACTGGCATGCTGCTGAGCATTCTCTTGGTGTACCACCCGGGGTGGGTGGCCACCTTTAATGATCATCGCTATATCGACATGCAGTAGCATTTGGGGTGGGCTACTAGCCCAGTGCCTGCCCGTTGCCACCACGAATAACACCCACGCCCACCCCTTCAATATCGAGCTGCTGAGTGCGTAAATCGATTTCAATAGGGGCGAAATCAGCGTTTTCAGCAAGCAGCGTCACTTGATGGCCCTGGCGTTTAAAACGCTTGACCGTCACTTCATCTTCCAAGCGCGCAACGACAATTTGCCCGTCACGTACCCGGTCGGTGCGATGCACGGCTAGAAGGTCGCCTTCCAATATACCCACGTCTTTCATCGAGAGGCCGCGCACGCGCAGCAGGTAGTCAGCTTTAGGGGTGAAATATTCCGCCGGCAGTGGGCAATAACGATCAATATGCTCGGCCGCCAGAATGGGGCTGCCAGCGGCGACTTCACCGATCACAGGAAGCCCATGTGGCAATGAATCAGTGGTGGTGGCTGGCGCTGCTACCGGCGTTTCCGTTAGCTCTTGCGGCTCCTGGTTAGGCAGGCGAATGCCCCGTGAGGTGTTACGGATAATTCGGATAGCGCCTTTGCGCTCCAGTGCACGCAGATGCTCTTCTGCTGCATTAGGAGAGCGAAACCCCAGCGCTTTAGCAATTTCAGCGCGGGTGGGCGGGTAGCCGAGCTCACCCATGGTCTTCACAATAAAATCAAAAACGTGCTGTTGGCGAGCTGTCAGTGGACGCGACATACCAAACTCCAAAACAGTGAAAAGACAGTAGCTACATGTCGGCTTAATCAGTATGTGTTTAAGTATACAGTATGTTGCTCTATCCAGTACATGCCGAGTTGCACTCAACTTGGACAGGCCCTCATACATCGGCTAACCCTTGATGCCTTTTGGATAAGAGATTGAGCCAGCAGGGGTTATGGCATAGTATTCAGCCATGTTTTAAACACCTGTTTTTTGGAGGGCGCCATGGCCCAATCGGATACGGTTACGCGTATTTTAGATACTGCAGAGGTGCTATTTGCAGAGCGAGGCTTTGCCGAAACGTCGCTGCGCAATATCACCAGTAAAGCGCGGGTCAATCTAGCCGCTGTGAACTACCACTTTGGTTCTAAAAAGGCGCTGATTCAAGCCGTCTTTGCCCGCTACCTTGACCCATTTTCCGCCCGTTTTCATACGGCTCTCGATGAGTTGGAGGCGCGCTACCAAGGAAAGCCCATCCCTCTGGAGGTGCTCTTAGAAACAATGGCCACCACCGTGCTGGCGGTGCCTGCAGAGCGCAATAGCCTGAAAGTCTTTATGCGCCTATTGGGGCTGGCGTACAGCCAGGCGCAGGGGCATCTGCGTCGTTACATTCAGCAGCAGTATGGTGATGTGTTTACCCGGTTCACTGAGCTTGTGCGAAAAGCAACGCCTGAGCTGCCGGACGCTGAGCGTTTTTGGCGGCTACACTTTATGTTAGGTACGGTGATTTTTACGCTCTCGGGGCTGGATGCCCTGCGCGATATCGCCGCTAAAGATTATCAAGAGCAAGTGACGGTGCGTGATCTCATCAGGCGTCTGCGACCTGTGGTGGTGGCGGCGATGAGCGCTCCGTTACCGTCTGCCGTTGAAGAGGGACATCATGGAAACGCCCAGGCTAGCTGAACTACCGCCTTCTCACGCGCTATGGATTGAAGTGGATACACAGCAGCAGCGGCTGCGCTGCTGGCAGGGAGAAGAAGTGAGCTATGAGTGTAAGGTCTCTACAGGGCTTGCAGGGGTAGGGCAGCAAGAGGGCAGCGGACAGACGCCGTTGGGTTGGCACTATGTGCGTGCCTCTATCGGTAAAGGCTTGCCCGATAATGCGGTGTTTCGTGGCCGCCGCTGGACCGAAGAAGTATTTTCACCTGAACTGGCTGCGCGCTTTCCAAAGCGAGATTGGATTCTTACTCGCATTATGTGGATTTGCGGGCTAGAGCGCGGCGTTAATCGTGGTGCTAATGTGGACTCTCAGCGGCGCTATATTTATTTGCACGGAACACCAGAAGATCAGCCTATGGGGGTTGCCGCCTCACACGGCTGTATACGCCTACGTAATCACGATTTGCACTATTTATTTGACCACGCACAGCCCGGTACGCCGGTCTGGCTGCATTAAGCCCACGGACCAGGCATCCTGCCAGAATTTTGACACGCTAAGCGGTTAGTCTAGTATGGCACCCTTTTTGTCGGACTCATCACCATGACGCAACCCATTGGCCCGGTTATGCTTGACCTAGAAGGGCCGCAATTATCCAGTGCTGAAAAGCGATTGCTCAAAGACCCTGCGGTGGGTGGCGTTATTTTGTTCGCCCGCAACGTAGAAGATGCCTACCAAGTGCGCACGCTCTGCAGCAGTATTCGCCGCGTACGTGGCGACCTGCTGCTGGGTATTGATCAAGAGGGCGGGCGAGTTCAGCGTATTAAACAAGGGGTCACCAAGATACCTGCCATGGCGCGTATTGGTGATCTGTTCGACAGCGACCCGGTGGCTGGGCTTACCCTAGCAAAAGACACAGGGTGGCTGTTGGGTATGGAAATGGCTGCCTGTGGTTTGGACATTAGTTTTGCGCCTGTGTTGGATGTGGAGAGCGGCATTTCCAGCGTGATTGGTGAGCGCAGCTTCAGCAGCAACCCCGCGCATGTCGCTCAGTTGGGCCACGCCTTTATTGATGGATTACACGAGGCCGGGATGGCCGCGGTGGGTAAGCACTTTCCTGGCCATGGTGGCGTTGCAGCGGATTCGCATGTGGCGCTGCCAGTTGATGAACGCCCGCTGGCCGAGCTGAAAGCTCGTGACTTAGTGCCGTTTCGCGAGTTGGCGGGTGTGTTGAACGGTGTCATGCCTGCTCATGTGATCTATTCCGCCTTTGATACCCGCCCTGCGGGTTTTTCACCTAACTGGCTGGGTATGTTGCGCGAATCGTTGGGTTTCAAAGGGTGTATTTTTTCGGATGATTTAAGCATGGCAGGTGCCCATGAGGCAGGCGGCCCGGCTGAGCGTGCTAAGGCAGCGCTCGCCGCTGGCTGCGATATGCTGCTGATCTGCAATGACCGAGCTGCTGCTCTTGAGGTGGTCGAAGCCTGCCAAGGCGTGCTGAATAAGCGCCCTGCCAAACTGCGCTATGGGCGCGCACGGCCAGAGCTTGATGCATTGGCAGCGCTTGGTCGCTGGCGGCGCACCCACGCAAAACTCGAAGCGATGGCTAGTTAACTTTTTATACCGTTATCTTATTAGATCTTTTTGTGGAGAAGTTGCATGTCCAAGTTGGATAAAGAAACGCTTGAATCGCTGGATTCCATGCGTGAGTTAATGGATAACGCCGACTGCCTGATCTCGCAAGAGCAGGTGGAGCGGGCGTTGGATCGCATGGCGGAAGAGATCACGCGAGACTTGGGCGACAAGCTGCCAGTGTTTTACTGCGTCATGAACGGTGGGCTTATAACCACTGGGCACCTGCTAACGCGTCTTGGCTTCCCGCTGGAAGTGGATTACCTGCACGCTACCCGCTACCGTAACGAACTGCGTGGCGGCGAGCTTTTCTGGCGTGTTTCTCCCGAAGTGCCCATGGCTGGCCGGCACGTCGTGATTGTGGACGATATCTTAGATGAAGGTGCCACCCTGGCGGCTATTTTGGAATACTGCAAAGAGGCCCAAGCAGCCAGCGTGACCACTGCAGTGTTGGTCGACAAACAGCACGACCGCAAAGCTGTACCTGGGTTAAAAGCAGATTACTGCAGCTTGGAAGTGGCCGACCGCTACGTATTTGGGTTTGGTATGGATTACAAAGGCTATTGGCGTAACGCCCCTGGGATTTTTGCTCCCAAGGGCATGTAAGCGAAAGAATGGCTTAGCGAGGTGAGAAGCGTCTCGCTAAGCCTGTTTCCGCAATCATACGGGTTGATATTTCTTCCACGGAAAAGCGTGTCGTATCAATAAACGGAATATGCATTTGTCGATACAGTGCTTCCGCCTGTTCTACTTCTTGTAAGCATTGATCCATCGAACTGTAGCGACTATTTGGGCGGCGCTCATTGCGAATCGCCGATAGTCTGCGCGCGTCAATCGTAAGGCCAAAGAGCTTATGTCGATGGGGAGCGAGCGCTTTGGGTAGCTTTAGATGGCCATCTTCATCTAGGTCATCTTCGGTAAGCGGATAATTGGCCGCGCGGATGCCAAACTGAAGCGCCAGATAGAGTGATGTAGGGGTCTTACCACAGCGTGAAACGCCCACCAAGATAATATCGGCTTTATCGTACTGGTGGGTGCGCGCTCCATCATCATTATCAAGTGCAAAGTGAACTGAGTGGATACGGTCCATGTAGACGTCGTCGCTACCAATTGAGTGGGTGCGGCCGACACTATAGGACGAATGCGTTTCCAGCTCCTGTTCAAGAGGCTCCAAAAACGTTGAGAAAATGTCGACTTTAAAGCCCGATGCCTGACGGATAACGTTACGGATCTGCTGATCCACAATGGTATCGATAATGATCGGACGGTAGCCGTCGCGGGCGGCCGTCGATTCAATAATTTCAGCTAGCGCTTGCGCCTTTTCCACTGTATCGATGTACGGTTTGGTCAGCATGTTGATCTCAACGTCGCTGAACTGAGCTAATAGGCTGCGCCCCAGGCTTTCGGCGGTAATACCGGTGCCATCCGAAATAAAAAATGCCGTTCGTTTCATATTCTGCTCCGCCCGTCTGCTGTGTGTAGACATGTGCCTGAAACCGCTATTGTGTGCTGTGCTAACGATGAGCACAACGCTCAGCCATCACTACATAAATCGCTCATATCGGGGCGTTGTTGTAAAAATCCTCCACTCCCTTCGCTGTTAGACCAATGGCGAATAGAGATGCGCAGTGCTAGGGTGACAGCGTCTAACAGTGTCGCCCTAATGGGTTGCAACAAAGTCTGAAAGCGAGGGGGTTGCGTGGAAGAGTACATTCTGTGGTTCGATCAGCTAGGTATGGCAGACGTCGAACGCGTGGGTGGTAAAAACGCCTCGCTTGGCGAAATGATTTCCAATTTATCTGGCGTTGGCGTCACGGTGCCTGGTGGCTTCGCAACCACCGCCCACGCGTACCGCGAGTTTCTCTCCCACGAAGGCCTTAACGACCGCATTAACGACACGTTAGCCCGGCTAGACGTGGATGACGTGAAGGCGTTGGCCGATGCAGGCAAAATGATTCGTCAGTGGATCATCGACACGCCGCTGCCGCCTGCTTTTGAAGCCGCGCTGGGCGATGCCTACGAGCAGCTTCAGACCCAGCACCCAAGCCTTAAAGTGGCCGTGCGCAGCTCGGCGACGGCGGAAGATCTTCCCGATGCCTCTTTCGCCGGGCAGCAAGAAACGTTCTTGAACATTGAAGGTTTCGCCAATATTAAGCATGCGGTGCATGAAGTATTCGCCTCTTTGTTTAATGACCGCGCCATTTCTTACCGCGTACACCGTGGCTACGCCCATGAAAACGTAGCGCTGTCAGCAGGTGTTCAGAAGATGGTGCGTTCTGAAACCGGCGCATCCGGCGTGATGTTTACCCTCGATACAGAGTCTGGCTACCGAGATGCGGTATTTGTGACCGCATCTTGGGGGCTTGGTGAAACCGTCGTTCAAGGTGCGGTGAACCCTGACGAGTTCTATGTGCACAAACCTACGCTGGCGGCAGGCCGCCCGGCTGTACTGCGCCGCACGCTGGGTTCTAAGCTGATCAAAATGGTGTATGGCCAAGATGCCAGCGCCGGTAAATCGGTTGAAACCGTTGATGTGCCCTTCAAAGATCGCGGCCGATTCTGCATTAACGATGAGCAGGTGATGGAGCTTGCTCGTCAAGCCGTTACCATTGAGCAGCACTACCAGCGCCCTATGGATATCGAGTGGGCCTTGGATGGTGATGATGGCAAGCTGTACATCGTTCAAGCGCGGCCTGAAACCGTGGTATCTCAGCAGGAGGGCGGTAAGCTTGAGCGCTTCCAACTGCGTGAGAAGGGCCGCACCCTGATTACGGGCCGTGCCATTGGTCAGCGTATCGGCCGAGGGGCCGTGAAAATCGTTCTCAGCCCTGACGAAATGGATAAGATTCAAGAAGGCGATATCTTGGTCACTGACATGACGGATCCTGATTGGGAGCCCATCATGAAACGCGCCTCCGCTATTGTGACTAACCGTGGCGGACGTACCTGCCACGCAGCAATTATTGCCCGCGAACTGGGTATTCCTGCAGTAGTGGGCTGTGGTGATGCGACGACTCAGTTGCAAGAAGGAATTGATGTCACGGTTTCCTGTGCGGAAGGTGATACCGGACACGTTTACGAAGGCTTGCTGGCATTTGATTGCAATGTTTCTAGCGTGGATTCCATGCCAGAAATCCCTTTCAAAATCATGATGAACGTGGGTAACCCTGACCGTGCGTTTGGTTTTGCAAGCCTTCCGCATGCAGGCGTGGGCTTGGCGCGTCTTGAGTTCATTATCAATCGCATGATCGGCGTGCACCCGAAAGCGCTGCTTGAGTACGATACGCTGCCCGCTGAGCTTCAGCAGGTCATTGATTTGCGCACCGCAGGCTATGCCGACCCGGTCAGTTTCTACGTGGATAAGTTGGTAGAGGGTATCTCTACGCTGGCGGCAGCCTTCTATCCCCAGCGCGTGATTGTTCGTCTATCGGATTTCAAATCGAACGAGTACGAAAACCTGATTGGTGGCAAGCTTTATGAGCCGGGTGAAGAGAACCCGATGCTGGGTTTCCGTGGTGCGTCTCGCTACATTTCCGAAGCTTTCCGCCCCTGTTTTGAGCTGGAGTGCCGTGCGCTGAAGCGCGTTCGTGATGAGATGGGCTTTACGAACGTGGAGATTATGGTGCCTTTTGTACGCACCACCGACGAAGCACGCGAAGTGGTGAATTTGCTCGACGTCAATGGTTTGAAGCGCGGCGGGGATGAAAATCCTGATGGTTTGAAAGTGATCATGATGTGCGAGCTGCCTGCCAATGCGCTATTGGCCGATGAGTTCCTTGAGTATTTTGATGGTTTCTCGATTGGTTCTAACGATCTAACGCAGCTAACCCTAGGTTTGGATCGGGACTCCGGAATCGTTGCGCACTTATTTGATGAGCGTAACCCCGCCGTCAAAAAGCTGCTGGCGATGGCCATTAAGGCGTGCAAAGCGAAAGGTAAGTATGTGGGTATTTGCGGTCAAGGGCCTTCAGACCATCCAGATCTAGCCAAGTGGCTAATGGAACAAGGCATTGATTCTGTATCACTCAACCCTGATGCCGTTCTGGAAACGTGGTTTATGCTGGCGGGTGAAACTATCGCTTAAGCCACGGTAAATATAAACAGCGTGTTCGCTATTTTGCGCCCGGCCATTGTGCCGGGCGCAGTCGTTTTATAGGCTAAGCTGTTGTTTGAACATCGACGGGGCGAGTTCGCCTTGAGCGTTCATGCCAGCGCTATGGCTTAAGGAGAAAAGTTATGCTGCCAAAAAGGGCACTCTCACTCACGGGGTTACTGCTGGTGCCAATGGTGAGTTGGGGGTTTAGTTATGAAACGCCCTCGATCACACCGGAAGTAGGATCAGGGTTTGAGGAGAAGCCCGGATGGGCGGTAGACTCTTTTGCCGTGGCTGCGGCCAATCCACTGGCGACAGATGCGGGTTACCAAGTGCTTAAAGCCGGGGGGAATGCCATTGATGCGGCGGTGGCCGTACAAATGGTCTTAACTCTGGTAGAGCCTCAATCCAGCGGTATTGGTGGAGGCGCATTTTTGATGCACTTTGATGGTGCGAATGTGCAGGCTTATGATGGTCGTGAAACCGCACCCGCGGCCGTCATGGGTGAGCTATTTATGGAAGACGGCGAGCCGCTGCCTTTTATGGAGGCGGTCGCCAGTGGCTTGTCGGTGGGTGTGCCCGGCACGGTGCGAATGCTAGAGCAAGCCCATGCCGAACATGGCCAGTTGGACTGGAAAGCACTGTTTGCACCTGCTATTACACTGGCTGAAGAGGGATTTGCAGTGAGTCAACGCTTGCATACTAGCCTTGCAAACGACGATGCGCTGCGAGCAAACGATCTGGCCCGTGATTTTTACTACTCCGCCGATGGCGAGCCGATAGACGTGGGTGAGACACTCAAAAATCCCGCGTTAGCCGCGATTTTACGTCGTATCGCAGATGAAGGCAGTGCTGCCTTTTATGAAGGCAACATTGCGCAAGATCTCGTCGAGCGTGTCCAATCACATCCTGAACGTCCTGGCGACATGACGCTGGATGATATCACTGGCTATCAGTCCGTGGAGCGTGAGCCTTTGTGCACGCCATGGCAGCAATGGGAAGTGTGTGGCTTTCCACCGCCGTCCTCTGGCCACCTAACTGTCATGCAAATTCTTGGTATGCTTGATCAACGGCCCTTGCTTGAAGCGCCATTGGAAAATGGTGTGTCGAGCAGTGGCTGGCTGCATCAGTTTTTAGAAGCCTCGCGGCTAGCCTTTGCTGATCGTGGCCGGTATATCGCGGATCCAGATTTTGTAGAGGCCCCGGGAGGGGATTGGTCGCTGATGCTTTCACCTGCCTACTTGGGTCAGCGCAGTGAGCTGATGGGGGAAGAGAGCATGGGCGAAAATGCTGAGCCGGGTAACCCAGGTGAGTTAGCGGTCAGTTTCGCTAGCCAACCCGAGCAGCCTGAATACGGTACCAGCCATATCAGCATTGTGGATGCGGATGGTAATGCGCTTGCGATGACCACTACCATTGAGCAAGCCTTTGGGTCGCGAATTTTGGCAGATGGCGGGACTGGTCTTCCCGGTGGCTATTTGTTGAATAATGAGCTGACGGATTTTTCCTTTGCCCCTGAAATTGATGGTCAGCCGGTGGCGAATCGCGTGGAGCCTGGTAAACGGCCACGCTCCAGTATGAGCCCTACGCTGGTATTTGATCAGGAAACAGGTGCCTTGGTGGCTAGCCTTGGCTCGCCAGGGGGTGCCGCGATCATTCACTACACCGCCCGTACACTGGCAGCCATGCGAGACTGGGGGTTGAACGCACAGGAGGCGCTGAACCTGCCTCATGCGATTACGTTAGGCGGCGATGTTTATCTGGAAGAGGGGCGTTTTCCCGAATCGACCATCGAATCACTTCGTGCGCGTGGCCACACTGTCAGCGAACGTGAGCTCACCAGCGGTCTTCAAGCGATTCGTAAGCGAGAGGACGGCACACTGTTTGGTGGTGCCGACCCCCGCAGAGAAGGTGTTGTGATGGGGGAATAACGTTGTTTAGACTACTGACGTAACCAGTTACGAAGCTTTACCAGCATCAGACCGCCGTCGCTTAGCGCACGGCGGTCTTCTATCAGTTCGTACAAGCGATCAGGATAGTCGGTGATGATGGCATCCACACCAAGATCAATCAGCGCAGACATGCGCGCTCGGTCATTGACTGTCCAAGCATGAATCTCATAACCAAAAAGCGCTGCCAACGTCACCTCTTGCGAACTTATTCTATTATGACGAAGGCCCAAAGCATCGAACTGACGTCTGTCAAGCGTGCCTGGCAGTATGAGCTGGGCCAATAGTGTGACGCGCAGCTCAGGTGCTTGCTGTTTAATGTATTGAACCAGTTGTGGTGACATGGTGGCTATACGCATTTCCATCAACGTATGAGGGAAGCCACAGGCCGTGACAGCTGTTAATGCCTCTTGCTGAGTGGCCCAGCAGCGATAGCGAATGTCGTTTTCAATCTCAAGTTCATCAATGACCGCTTGTGCCAACGCTTGCTCTTGTCCAGGCAGTGCTTTCATATCAATCATCAGCGATGCGCGTCCACGTACAGTGGACAATGCTTCATCCAACCCTGCTATGCGCTCCTGCTGAAAGGCGTCGCCAAACCAGCTGCCCACATCAAATGTACTGAGTTCTTCACGGGTAAGGTCGCCAAACTCGCGGGGATCGCCAGTGAGACGTGCCAGGGTGCGGTCGTGATAGAGCATGACGTGATTATCTGCACTAAGCCGCACATCTAGCTCTACCGCATCGGCGCCGTCTTCTAACGCTTGGGAGACGGCGGCAAGGGTGTTTTCAGGGGCTACCATGGAGCTTCCGCGATGAGCAATGATGGCGACGTTATCGCGTATCTCAAAACTGTTAAGAATCCACCAGGCCTGTAGCCCAGCCAATAGCAGTACGCTCAGCTCAATCGCCCAAGCCATACGTCCTGGGTGGGCATCTTGTGAACGAGGCTCTGGGCGTGGCTCATGATGAGCAAGCTGTAGATAGAGGCATGCGGACAACAGGGCGTTAGTCGCGATACCCAAGAAAGTGATGGTGAGTGTTACCAGAACATAGCCGGTCAAGTAGGCCAGCATTGCTGGAATCAGTACGGCATTGTGCTCGGGTAGCCACCACAATAAGGGGGTGACTAGCGTATCAAATAGCCAGGTGGTGATAATCGGTAAGCTGATAATGACCAGCAGTAGCGTTAGTACGGCTGCGCCGATAGAGCGATGCCAGCCGCGCGTTAAATGAACGCTTTGTTTCAGTGCTCGATACGGTGAGCAGAACTCTAAGGCCACAAGCGGAAGAGCCAACAGCCAGCGTAGATAGAGCCACGCCGCTAAGGTCATCCATACAACGACCAGTGGTATCGCGCAGGCCAAAAAATACCACAGGACAGGCGGGCGGATGCGCTGTAAATAGTAGGGGTCGATACCACTAAGCCATATATCGTATAGCCAAGCGAGGGCTGCCATGAAGGGGGCAAGCAGCAATAAGTGAGCCCCCACTTGAAGTATCACCAGTATCGCGAGGGAAGGGAGCCGTCGGGTGCTTAACCAGAGTGCCTCTAGTGCCAGCCGGTAGTGGTTGTCTTTAGGGCGAACAGCCACTTGCAGCATGCCAGCCTGTTGCCAGTAGATGAGTAGAAACGTCACCCCCAGGCCCATCAGCATTACCAATAGCCCTAATGGGCTAAAGAGAAGCGCGACCAGTGCATCCGTTGTCACGACAGTACGGTTTAGCTGAGCCAGAAATCGTTGCGACAGCCAGGCAACGGCTGGCACCAATAGCGCAGAGGCCAGTAAGGTAAACAGCAGGTGATAAGCAATGAGTGGGCGGAGGTGGTCGCGAAGCGTGCGAAGAAGGGCGTCGCCTAATTGAGTGAGCGGCTGCATGGTCACAAGCGTGTCAAAGTGAAGCCTTAGGGTGGCACTATCTGCCACCCCTGGCAAGTCAGATTAAGAGAGCTTGAGTGGCTGCTCGGCAACAATAATGCCGTTGTTATCAGCATAAAGCCATTGGCCTACGCGTAGGGTCACGCCGGCAAAGGTAACGGCAATATCGCGCTGACCTTCTCCATGTTTTTCGCTTTTTCTGGGGTGGCTGCCCAGTGCCTGCACACCCAATGGTAGCGTTGCCAAAATGTCGACGTCTCTTACACAGCCGTACATCACAACGCCTGCCCAGCCATTTTGTGCCGCTTGCTCTGCCAACATATCGCCTAACATCGCACAGCGATGAGAGCCGCCAGCATCCACGACAAGCACTGCACCTTCGCCGGGCTCAGCCACGGCTTGCTTCACCATTGAGTTATCTTCAAAGCACTTAACCGTACGAATGGGGCCGTAAAAGCTGTCGACTCCACCGAAATTGGCGAAGAGCGGCTCCAATACATCTACCCCAGGGTAGGCGTCGCAGAGATCGGGGGTGACCACTTGAGTTGTTGTCGTCATTATCAGCTCCTGGGTTCAAAGCATCATAAAAAACGCCCCTACCTCATGAGGAAGGGGCGTTCTGTCATCGGCTCAGCGAGGGGGTTCCCTGGCTGCGATGTTGCGAGCATCGGCGATGTGTCGGTGCCACAGGTGGTTAGACCTCTTGGGCGACCGGAATCACGTTCGAGGCGATTTTTTGATACTCCTCGATCTCGTGGAAGTTCATGTAACGATAGATCTCACCTGCCATGGCGTCAAACTCACCCATGTAGCGCTGATATTCATCAACGGTAGGCAGGCGGCCTTCTACAGCAGCAACCGCTGCCAGCTCTGCTGAGGCGAGGTAAACATTGGCACCATCGCCTAGGCGGTTCGGGAAGTTACGTGTAGACGTAGACACAACGGTGCTCTTAGCGGCAACGCGTGCCTGGTTACCCATACACAGAGAGCATCCCGGCATTTCCATGCGGGCACCTGCACGGCCATAGATGCCGTAGTAACCCTCTTCGGTCAGCTGGTGCTGGTCCATTTTAGTCGGTGGTGCGAGCCACAGACGGGTTTTCAGGCTGCCCGCAGGCTGTTTTTCAAGCAATTTACCTGCCGCGCGGAAGTGACCAATGTTGGTCATGCACGAACCGATAAACACTTCGTCGATTTTCTCACCGGCAACGTCGGACAGTAAGCGAGCGTCATCCGGGTCGTTCGGGGCGCAGAGTACCGGCTCTTTGATGTCAGAGAGGTCGATCTCAATGACTTCGGCATACTCAGCGTCTTTGTCTGCACGCATTAGGCTCGGATCAGCCAGCCATGCTTCCATGCCTTCGATACGACGGCTAATGGTGCGCTCATCGCCGTAACCGTTGGCAATCATCCACTTCAGCAGTGTGATGTTGGATTTCAGGTACTCGGTGACACTCTCTTCAGACAGCGTAATCGTACAGCCAGCCGCGCTACGCTCGGCGGAAGCATCGGAGAGTTCAAATGCCTGTTCAACAGTCAGGTCTTCCAGGCCTTCAATTTCTAGTACACGGCCAGAGAAGGCGTTTTTCTTGCCTGATTTCTCAACCGTCAGCAGACCTTGTTTGATCGCGTACAGCGGAATGGCGTGAACCAAGTCGCGCAGGGTAACGCCCGGCTGGCGCTTGCCCTTAAAGCGCACCAGTACGGATTCCGGCATGTCCAGCGGCATAACGCCCGTTGCGGCAGCGAACGCCACCAAGCCAGAACCAGCAGGGAAGGAGATGCCCAGCGGGAAGCGGGTGTGGGAGTCACCGCCCGTGCCAACGGTATCCGGCAGCAGCATACGGTTCAGCCAGCTGTGAATAATACCGTCACCAGGACGCAGCGATACACCGCCACGGTTCATAATGAAGTCAGGCAGAGTGTGGTGAGTGTCCACGTCCACCGGCTTCGGGTAAGCCGCCGTATGGCAGAAAGACTGCATCACCAGATCGGCTTGGAATCCCAAGCAGGCAAGGTCTTTCAGCTCGTCACGGGTCATGGGGCCTGTGGTGTCTTGCGAGCCGACGGTGGTCATTTTCGGCTCGCAGTACATGCCTGGACGAACACCGTCCAAACCACACGCTTTACCTACCATTTTCTGTGCCAGCGTGAAGCCTTTGCCGGTATCAACGGGTTGATCAGGCAGGCGGAACACGTCAGAAGGCGCTAAGCCAAGTGACTCACGGGCTTTACCGGTCAGGCCACGACCAATGATCAGCGGAATACGGCCACCGGCGCGTACTTCGTCAAGAATCAGCTGGGTTTTCAGCTCGAAAGTGGTCAGTACTTCATCGGTACCGTGCTTACACACTTTGCCTTCATAGGGGTAAACGTCGATCACGTCACCCATATCCAGCTTGGAAACATCCATTTCTACCGGCAACGCACCCGAATCTTCCATGGTGTTGAAAAAGATCGGGGCGATTTTGCCACCAAAGCAGAAACCACCCGCGCGCTTGTTCGGAACGTAAGGAATATCGTCACCGAAGAACCACAGGACAGAGTTAGTCGCTGATTTACGTGAAGAGCCGGTGCCTACTACGTCGCCTACATAAGCAACGGGGAAGCCTTTCGCTTTTACTGCTTCGATTTGCTTGAGAGGACCTGTGGTGCCTTGTACTTCCGGCTCAATCCCTTCGCGCTCGTTCTTGAGCATCGCATTAGCATGCAGCGGAATGTCAGGGCGTGACCAGGCATCCGGAGCAGGGGAGAGATCGTCGGTGTTAGTTTCGCCGGGCACCTTGAAAACGGTCAGAGTGATCTTTTCTTCCAAGGCAGGCTTGGAGAGGAACCACTCGGCATCCGCCCAGGATTGAATAACGTCTTTAGCGACAGCGTTGCCTTTCTTGGCGCGCTCTTCAACATCGTGGAAAGCATCAAACATCAGCAGGGTGTGCTTCAACTGCTCGCCTGCTTCGCGTGCTAGCTCTTCATTATCCAGCAGCTCTACCATAGAGACGATGTTGTAACCGCCCTGCATGGTGCCTAAGAGTTTTACAGCATGAATTTTATCGATTAGAGGAGAGCTAGCCTCTCCTTTGGCAAGTGCAGTTAAAAAGCCAGCTTTTACATAGGCGGCCTCATCAACACCGGGGGGAACGCGGTTGGTGATCAGGTCTAGGATGAATTCCTCTTCACCCGCTGGCGGCGCTTTCAATAGCTCAATTAAGGCGGCGACTTGCTCAGCGGTCAGGGGCTTAGGTGGGACGCCCTCTGTGGCGCGTTCCTCGACATGTTGGCGGTAAGCTTCAAGCACGTTGGGGCCCTCTCATCTTCTTAGTTATGACGAATGAATCATGACGTATCAGTGGTGATGAACGTCTCCCAATACCGTGTAGGTGAGGCGTTCGGCCACGTGACATACGCTTGACAAACAGCGTCTGGTGGATGGGTCGGATTCTACGGGAAACTGTCGACAATGTTAAGAAGCCAAGTTAAGTGCTTGCTTGTACTTTATGCTGAGGCGCTGATAGCGAGCTCCTTTCAAGCAGCTTTTTTTAGTTAATGTGCCAAAAATCTGAAAGTTTTTTACCTGTAGGGGTATTTTGAGGTAAGCGCGGGTGTGATTATTGTTATGCCGCGTTACCATAGTCATACGATCAATTCGTTATTAAGTAACGCAGTGCAGAGGTTTAGGGGGTGTGTGGAGCACCAAATAAACCGAGCTTATATATTAGCGATATGCTATATGAGAATTAGGGTGCGCTATTTAATAAGCGGCCTTCGGATCGCTAGGGAACAAACGCCATTGGCGTTTATGTGTTGTACAATAGTGAGATAAACGCTTGGTAGCGGTATTATGTCTATACAATTAATAGCACTTGAAACAGCAGGTCACTCCCTTCAAGCGGATGATTTGTTACCAGAAAGTCTGCATCAATTCCTTGCTTGTCCCACGCCCGATGCGTGGCTGCAGTGGGCACTTGCCAATCCTGAAACGCTGCTGGTTGACCACGCGCAGTGCGAAAAAAAAGCGGCGTCCACGGCCATGAGTTTGCTCTACCGCTATGTGGATCAGCCACTTTTGCTGAGTAAAATGTCGCAGCTGGCGCGTGAGGAGCTGCTTCATTTTGAGCAAGTGGTGGGGCTCATGGAGAAGCGCGGCGTCGCTTATCGCCATCTCACGGCTTCCCGCTATGCCGAAGGGCTGCGCCAGCATCTGCGTAGTAATGATCCTGAACGCCTCATTGATGTGCTGATTATTGGCGGGTTGATTGAAGCGCGTAGCTGCGAACGCTTTGCTCGCCTTATTCCTTATTTAGATGAAGAGCTTGCGAAATTTTACCGCACGTTGGTGAAGTCAGAAGGGCGTCATTTTGAGGATTATCTGCTGTTGGCGCGTCAACAGACCGCTGAGTCGATTGATGACCGTATTGCCTTCTTTATCGCACGTGAAGCGGAGCTGATTACAACTCCCGATACGGCTTTTCGTTTCCATAGCGGCGTGCCCGCCTAAGCCGCCGCTAGCCAAGGCAGGATGTGTATCATGCGCGATGCTCAACAGACAGACCAACTGACCTTGTTTGGTCACTTCTCCTTAACTCAGGGGGAGGATGTACTAACTCACTTCAGTTACGACAAAGTTAAAGCCCTGTTGGTGTATCTTTTGCTGCATCGCCAGCCGGTCAACCGTGCAGCACTGGCTGAGCTACTTTGGCCCGACCAAGGGCTCTCCTCTGGTCGCACCAACTTACGCCATGCGTTGCACTGCTTGCGCCAGTCGATGGGCGACAATGCTGATCAGGTGCTCAACGTATCGCGGCAGACCATTGCGTTCCACCTGCCGGCTCATTGGCAGGTGGATCTACATGATTTACAACAGCTTCTTGAAGGCCCAAAAGATTTAGACACCCTCGAAGCGGTGATGTCGTGCTATCGGGGGGATTTAATCGAAGAGTTACAGTTAGCGAACTGTAGCGAATTTCAGCGCTGGTTGGTGCAAGTGCGCAACGAGTGGCGTCAGCGCGTGATACGTTTTGCAGAGCAAGTGCTTGAGGCTCATGACGATACGCCTGACGACATGCTGGAGGGCTTGGTTAGCCGCTTTTCAGGCTATGGTCCTTTTCACGAGCGGTTGGTTCGTCAGTTGGCTGAAAAGAGTCAAATGGCCGCTGCTCATGAGCAGTACAACAGCTACCTGCAACTGCTAGCACTATCGGGTCAGCAGCCAGAACCCAGCTTTTTGCAACTGGCGAGCTACTGGTCTGATGGCCATCATGATCCCCGTGCTATGTCACCACAAGGGGCGTTTTCCCGTGCGTTGGCTACCGACAGTAAGCCCTTGCGTGAAGATGAGATTGAGCTACGCCAGCTGTCGGTCATGGCTATACGCCTGCGTTTAAAAGGCGACTGGCAAGATCGTGCGGCTACCCGCAACTGCCTTGCCCTTCAGCTAGAGCTTTTGCGTTGGCTGGAGCAGCAGTGCCACCATTTAGGTGGGTTTTGGCTGCCGGGTGCCACGGGGGGGCTTGGCCTTGCCTGCTTTGGCACCCATGGCCCGGCACACCAGCTGGCAGAGCTGGTGGCCCTGTATGAGCACTGCCGCCAAGCCTTGCCCCAAGAGTCCCAGCGTCACTGGGCTGGAGAAGGGGAGGCCCCTTCTTTTGAGCTGGCGGCCGGCTTAAATAGTGGGCGTGTGGTTTACCTACCCGAACGCCAGCTCGCTGACCCGCTGGGTCAAGTCACACAGGTCTCTCTTGAGTTAATGAGCGCTGCTGAAGGCAGCGAGCTGGTGATTTCTCAAGAGGCCAGTCAGCACATGCCGCCCGCGCTGGATCTGCAGCCGCGACTGGTATCCCGCCTAGTGGCCAGCGATGGCCGAGTGCGTTTACGCGCCCTGGTGTTGGGCCAGAATGAAGGTGGGCGAGATGCGTTGCCGCCAAGTTTGGTAGGCCGAGAAACCTCTCTGCGCACTCTACGTGATGCGCTGGCGCGGGCAGGCATTGGTCTGCGGCAAAGTGTGATGGTTCGCGGTGCCTCAGGCATGGGGAAATCAGCCTTAATGGTTGGTTTTCGTCAGCTTGAGCTGAGCCGAGATGCGGCTATTTGCTGGCAGCCAACGACACGCTTATCAGTGCTAGAACCCTATGGAGTTGCCCGCTCTTTGTTGGCGTGGCACTTCGGCACCAGCCCCACTCAAGAAGCGCTGCATGAGCTGCAAGCATCGTTAGGCGATGTAGGCCTAGATGAAGCGCGTCAGCAGTTGCTGGAAGAGGCATTGGGGGTGAGAGATGTGCAAGAAATTACTCAGCTAACCCAAAACGGTGAAGCGGTAGAGCTGGTAGTTAAGTTGTTACATCGCCTGATTGATCAAAGGGCTGGCGCGCAAACATTAGTGTTGATGGTGGACGATCTGCAGTGGTTGGATGAGCCCTCCTTTAAGGTGCTGGCTGGCCTGCAGGCGCGATTACCCATCAACACAGCTTTTATGCTCGTTGCAAGCCACCATGGGCGCGAAGCGCTGCCAGTGAAGTTACATTGGGATCAGCAGATTACCCTGAGTAAGCTAGATGCGTTGCAGTCGTCACGTCTGCTCTCTCAGCTGTCGCGTCGTTACCGAATGCATTTGAGTCCTCGGTTGCGCAATCAGATTATTGAACGCTGTGACGGCGTTCCGCTGTATATGCAGGAGATCTGCCGTCGACTAGATATGGATCGTCGGGAAGGTCGTAGTGTTCAGTTTGAAGAGCTTCCCAAGGGGCTGCTTGGCCTGCTGGCCAGCCGTATTGATCAACTGGAGGGAGATCGCGAGATTGCGCATATTGCTGCCGTACTGGGTAAGCGCTTTCGCCTCGATTTCTTGGCTGAATGTAGCGGTTGGGAAAAAGTGCGCCTTTCTCAAGCCGTGGAGCATATGCGTCTGCTGGAAATTATTGAGCCGGTCGACAAAGAGAGTGGTGAGCATGAATATCAGTTTAGCCACCAACTATTGCAAGAAGCAGCGTATCTCTCGTGCCCACGTGATGTACGCGTCAAGCTGCATCAGCAGGTAGTGACCCTAATTGAGGAGCGTTTCCCCGTTTGGATCAGTCGTCATCCCGGCGATTTTGCGACCCATCTGCGCCGCAGTGGCCATTATGCGCGTGGTGCCCGCTATTTTGAGCTTTCTGCACGGGAGGCGCTAAAAGTCAGTGCCAACCGGACGGCGCTGCGCATGGCCGATTTTGGTTTAGCAAGCTTGCGCCATGTTGAGCATGAAGTAGAGCGTGAGGTGAGCCTCCTAACGGTGCGCGGGCAGGCGGCCTTTGCGCTCGAAGGACACGGCTCGCCAACTGCTCACGAAAGTTTTGTGCGTGCACGAGAGCTGCTGCGTCAATCCGGTGGCGATACGCCAGAAGACCCGGAAGATTTAGAACAAATTTTCCTCGTCAAATGGGGCCTTTGGGTAGGTCGAAGTCAGCGCTATGCCCATGCTGATGCGTTTGCATTAGCCTCTACTTTGGCTGATATCGCTGAGCGCTTAGAAGACCCTCGTTACCGCCGTTTAGCTGACTATGCCAGGGCGCACTGCGAATACTGGGCCGGGCGGATCCAGCAAGCCCATGACCACTTAGATGAGATTGATCCGTTAAATGCCCAAATGATGATCGAGTGGCTGCCATTCTCGGATCATCCTCAGGTAACAGCGGCTTGTTTTCAGGGGTGGGCGCTCTGTTTGCGTGGCGATTACCAGCGCGCTGAGCGGCACGTCTCATCTGCTATTCGTCTTGCTGAGAAAATTGGTCATCCGGGAACGCTTGCCATGGCGTTGATGTTTGCCGCAGCGCTCTACCGGCAGTTGGGCCATGTGCATCTGGCGGCACGCCACGCTGAGCGAGCGGCCGCTATGACAGGCACGCCTGATCTGCAGCTTTGGCAAATCTCTGCTCAAGGAGTGCTGGGCTGGCAGAAAGCGATAGCGGGGGATCCTGCTGGGTTGGTTCAGTTAAGAGATAGTCTGGATCAGATGGCCGAGCTCAATGGCCGCGATCGCTTTCAGCGCCCTGTTCTGTGGTACTCAGATGCCTGCATTGAATTGGGTGAGTTGAAGGCCGCTGAGGAGTATCTGGATCAGTGCCTAGTGATTGCCCGAGAGCGCACGACGCTATTTTTACCGGAGCTTGCGACCCAGCTTGCTAGAGTGCGCGATTTGTTAGGCCATCCTGCGGGTGAGGTGAAAGCGCTGGCTGAGATGGCGATCCTGCAGTCGCGTGAACATGGTAATCGCCATCAGGAATTAGCCGCTCTGGAGCTTTGGCTTACGCGCATCTCGCCTAATGACCAACACGCTAAGGAGACATTCAGTCGGCTGCTTAGCGAGGTGAGTCACAGCGATGCCCCCGTGTTGGTTCGCTGGGTGAGCCTGCTAGATCGTCGTTTACCGCATTCAATGAGTGTCGAAAACGAAGCCTAAAGGCTTAGCATGTACTTGCTTCCAGCCATGACAGTGTGGCGAGCGCCTCTTCCCGGTGCTCGCCACATACGCTTAGGTCATAGTCGAATTGTTGGCAGACGGCTGGTCGCAGCGGGCTGCCAAACAGTAGGCAGAGGTTGTTGGCATCTAGTTGAACACAGCGTACGCCTGCTCGTTTTCCCTCGGGCATGCCCGGAATTGGTGACGTAATGGAAGGTGCGATACAGCAAGCACCGCAGCCTGCTCGGCAGGCGGCGTTGCTGTCACTGGTAATTAGTTCACTCATGGGTTAGCCAAGGCAGTGGCGCCCTTATTGATTCCTTCAAAGGCATGTACACACGTTGCAGTGCCCGTTTGTTTGGCAATCTGTTCGGCGAGCCACCGTGCAATGTTTTCGACGGTGGTGGGGGTGGGCAGCACACTGCAGCGCTCAGCCGGTAGTGAGATTGAGAAGTGCCCTTGGGCTGCTTCATAACGGCAGATAAGCCGTGACGCTGTTTGCTCTGCTATGTCGGCTTCTTCCAGCAGATAGCGATTGTCCAGCCAGGCTCCCCACTGCTGTTCCAGCCCTGCTTGCCTCTCCTGTTGTTGGAAGATATGCAGGCGTGAACGGTGCCCGTGGGCAATACGTTGGCAGTTGCCGAGGTGGCGTTTTAAGCCATGGCTATAGCCATAAGCAGCGCCGTTAATCTGTTCATCACTCAACGTGAGCGTTACACGTTCCACATTAGTTGGCCGCTGTTCGGTGAGCTGAGCGCTGAGGTGTTGAGTTACCCGCTCCAGGGTGATCGATTCCCAGGGCAGTAGCGTGAATGCCTGTGCGGGGCCGCGAACTTCCATAACATAGGGGTGGGTAGTGCGTACACAGACACCCTCATCACATTCACTGACCTCGACACCGGGCGCCTGTGTGGGCACTAACAACGTGTGATCCAAGCCGCTATCCAGCGTACGCTTAATCCAGGGCTTCACTTCGCCGAAGTCAAACAGCATCCCGTCATCGCCTAGCTCGCCTTCCAACAGGGCATCTACCTGCCAACTGCAGCCAACGAGTCCTCGGGTAGAACACCACAGCGATACATCAATATGGGTCAGGTGATTTACAAATAGTGCCATTACTCAAATCCTGCGATTTTGTGCGTTTGCAGTGACAGTCGCCACTGAGGATTGGCCATGCAGTAAGCGGTGGCGGCTTTGACCGTTGACTCACTGTCGCTGGCAATGCTCGATGGCGCGATGGCACTGCGATCCATAGGTTGTAAGAAAAAGTGGCTAAAGGCGAGGTTAGCAAACTGCTCTGGTGGCGCATCGGCTTGGGGGAAGACCAGTTTTAGCTCATCGCCATGGGTAATCACCAGTGGGTTGCTGCTTTTAGGGCTTACGCAGAGCCAATCAATACCTGCAGGGGCGGGGACTGTCCCATTGGTTTCCACGGCTACCTCAAAGCCTTCGCTGTGTAGCATGGCGATCAGCGCGGTATCGAGTTGCAGCAGCGGTTCGCCACCGGTAAACACCACATACGGGACGGCATGTTGGGCCTTGTGTGGCCAGAGTGCTTTAATGTGGTTCGCGAGCGCTTGCGCGGTGGCAAAGCGCCCTCCGTTGATGCCATCTGTGCCGATAAAATCGGTATCGCAAAACGTGCATTTTGCGCTCGCGCGGTCGGCTTCTCTGCCGGACCAAAGATTGCAGCCGGTAAAACGGCAGAATACGCTTGCCCGACCTGCCTGAGCGCCCTCACCCTGGAGAGTGTAGAAGGCTTCCTTAACGTGATACATCAGCTGTTCACCTTTGAGGTGTCAGTCGCATACTCGAGCGGATCAACGCTATTGTTGGCCGCGAACGCAGCCAGCCGCTCTCGACAGCTCCCGCACTGGCCACAGGCAAGCTCGCGGCCTTCATAGCAGGTCCAGGTATGGCGGTAGTCCAGTCCCATAGCAAGCCCCTCGCGCAAAATCTCTGCTTTGCTGGCACGTAGGTAAGGAGCATGGAGAGCTACTGGCTCAAAGTTGGCAATTCCCGCCACGTGATTCATGGCCTCAACAAACTCAGGGCGGCAGTCGGGGTACAGGATGTGATCGCCGCCGTGGGCACCATAATCCACACGCGCTGCGCCAATATTGACCGCTTTGGCAATTGCCAGTGACAGCAAAATCATATTGCGATTGGGCACCACGGTAGTGCTGAGATTGTCGGCACCATAGTCACCGGTAGGCATGTCGATAGCGCTGTTGGTAAGCGCGGAATTATCGATCAAGCTATGGATAGCTCGGATATCGACCACTTGATGGGGGATTTGCAGGGTTTCACAGACTTGTCGCGCGGTATCGAGCTCACGTCGATGCCTCTGCCCATAGTCGAATGAGAGCGCATGAACATTTACCCCCTCTTTAATTGCTCGGTGCAAAACAGTAAAGGAGTCCATGCCACCGGAGTAAATGACGACGGTGGTGGGCGCCGCTGCGCCAGTGGGTGCGGTAGATAACATAAAGGGTACTCATTGTCGGAGAATTTATGGCGTGCGCATATGAAGAGCAGCGCAATGTTCCGGGGTCCGGTCCGGAAGGGCGGCAGTTTACGCAATACCCGTAGATCTGACCAGCGTCAGCCACAACAGCACGCGTTTTTCATTCGGTGTGTAGGCGGCTGTTCGCCATGTTAAGCTATTGGTTCTAGCCGTTAAGGGACTACTTATGGCCACTATAAAACATAGCGAAATCGTCAGGGCTTCCCCAGAGCGTGTATTCGAACTATTGCGTCGAGTGGAGGATTTTGCTGATTACTCTGATCTTATCCGTTCCATCGACAGCCTTGGAGAAAACCGATACCGCTGGCACGTGAGAGCAGTGGGTATGGATTGGGCATTTGACGTGGCGGTTACCGAAATTACCCCCCCGCATGTGCTTGCCTGGGAGTCTCTTGAGGGTGTCAAAAATCAAGGACGTTACCAGTTGCGAGAAGTGCCAGAAGGTACCGAAGTAGCGCTGACTTTGCAGTACGATATTCGTAATCGCTTAATGGAGAAAGCCGTCAATAAAGCGGCGAAACCGTTAGTGGGTAAGGTCAGTCGACAAATTCTTGAACGTGTTGAAGCGCGTCTGAATGCCTAAATTCTCTCTCTATTCCTGGCGCTGGGCGGCGGGTTTTGCCGTACTCGCCATGGTGGCCTATGTGTGGCTGTGGTACTCGCCCGATTTAATGGCATTTAAGCGCTGGGCGGCCACCATGTCTCATCACCCGGTCGTTATTGTATCCGTGATGGGGGCGATGGCGTTAACGCTTGCGATCGGACTCCCTGGCAGTATCGGTTTGTGGCTGATTGCCCCGTTTTATCCACCGCTAGTGGCGACGCTAATGCTTACTGTTAGTAGTGTTGCCGGTGCTTGGGGGGCCTACTTATTGGCAGCGCAAGTAGGCGA
This sequence comes from Vreelandella lutescens, assembly GCF_014640815.1. GTDB lineage: Bacteria > Pseudomonadota > Gammaproteobacteria > Pseudomonadales > Halomonadaceae > Vreelandella > Vreelandella lutescens. The sequence goes on from NZ_BMHM01000006.1 coordinate 235,947, forward strand.
GCGCTGGGAGCCCAAAGGGTTAACTCTCAAAGTAATGGAGACCCTGAAAGCACGCAGCGATCTTCTTACTCAATGTGCCATGCGGGTATTGCCCGGATTTCCCCACTCCGTTATTAATTTTGCGGCAGGGCTAGGGCAGATTGATTTAGGTCGCTATCTGCTGGCCGCTTTACTTGGCCTATCCGTCAAGTGGGCAGTGTACAGCAGCGCCATTTACGGTGCCTTGGAGGCGATAGAAGAGGAGGACGCGTTGCAAGCTGATGTAATGTTGCCGTTACTGGCGCTCACGCTACTACTGTTAGCAGGAGCATGGTATCGGCGCCGTTTGGAGACGGCGCGTCAGTCTTCCTCTTAGCGGGTTACGTTGCTTTGTGCATGGAGGCATCCAGATGATCGACGACTTCAGCCCAGTCGGCGTCCTCCTCTACGGCTTCTCTAAGGAAATCTGCTTGGCCTTCATTCCAGCAGGGTGCATCCGCGAGCGGCATCTCTTTGGGCAGCGGTGAATGCCGTTGAATAAAACGCTCAATGGATTCAGCATCCGAGCGCAAACCTAGCTGCTCAAAGAGTTCGCTAAAGTGATGTACCGGTTGATCCATAAGTGGCTTCCTATCCTGTCAGTGGTCATTACACGTTAAGTACGTTGTTTAACCATAGCGGGAATAAGCCACTATGCCAGTCTGTGACCGGCTAGATAATTTAACGCTCTCCCACCAGCGCTGTTAAAAAACGTCTGCGCTGGTCTTCTAAAGAGATAGGTTGCGCAATAAGGTGCACGAGTTTGGTATAGGCGGCCTCAGGGGTCATATCATCACCAGACAGTACACCGGCATCGGCGAGTCCGTGGCCTGCCGCATAAGCGCCCATATGCACACTTCCCTGTGGGCATTGGCTGATGGCGGCGATCAGTTTCCCTTCACCACTTGCCTTGGCAATCACTGCCAGCAATGCCGGGTTGTCTGGTAAATTGCCTGCCCCCCAAAGCTGTAGCAGTGCGCCCTTCACATCAGAGTGACTAAGCCAGGATGCTAACTGCCAGGGTGCTATGCCTGGCCACAACGTGATTCGCACCACCTCGCCATTAGCAAGGGGTTGATAGTCCAGTAGTTCAAAGCGCGGTGCGCCTCGCTGCTGGTAAGCTAAACCTCGGCTGGGGTAGAGGATAAAGTCGTCGCCAACGCGCTCTCCCAGCAGCGGATAGCTGGGGGAGGAAAATGCTTCGACGGCTTCGCTGTGCTGTTTGATCGCGCGGGTGCCCCGTAGCAAGCGGCCAGCAAAATAGATAGCGACTTCTTGCAGTTCTGAGTTGGCCGCGAATCGCAGTGCACCGTATAGATTTTCCAGCGCATCGCTATCAGAGGCCTCCAGCGGTGCCATGGCGCCTGTCAGGACAACCGGCCTGTCCAATCCCTGCAGTTGATACGCCAGGCTGGCAGCGGTCCAGCTCAGCGTGTCGGTGCCATGAATCACTACAAAGCCACGATAATTGGCAAAACGCTCGGCGATGTCGGCCGCTAACTGCTGCCATGTGAGCGGAGTCGCAGCGCTGGAATCAATGAGAGGCGCATAGCTAATGAGATCGTAGGCAGGAAGGGCTTGCTGAAGCCGAACAGGGAGTTGATGAAGCGCACGGGCCAAGCGGGGAGCAAAATCACCGGCAGGCGCTAGCCCGTTAACATGGTGCTGCATGCCTATGGTGCCGCCCGTATAAATCACCAGTAGCCGCTCTTGGCTGTGTTGCGCATCTGCAAGTAGAGGAGCTTGGCTCATGGGGTGTCCTGTTGAAAGCAAAACGTTGTTATCGGTGGGGTGTACGTTATCGGTGAAGCACGCGTAGCTGGCCGCTTTGGTCATCCAGCTGCCGTTTGCGCCCTGCGAAAAGCGCAAATCCGCAGCAAATACCTATCAGGCTAATCAGTAGCCAAGCAATGTGCTGGGTCGTTGCACCTGCTTGTAGCATTAGGCCAACGCCGAACGGGCCAAGCGCGGCTAGGGTATAGCCGCCCCCTTGTACTAAGCCTGACAGCTGACCCGCAAGGCGCTCATTTGCCGTTCTTAGAACTAACAAGCTTAATGCCAGACTGAAGCTTCCGCCTTGCCCAAGACCCAGCAGCACCGCGCCGGGCCATTGCCATGCCAATGGAGCCGCAAGGAGCAAGGCAAGCCCCAACGCCGTACATGCCAGCACTAAGAGTAAGGCGGGTCGCTGATCGTTATGTATACGAGCAAGCCAAGGGGCGCTTAGCGCCGAGACAAGCTGACACATAATGGAGATTGCCATGGTCCATCCTGCGCTGGATTCACTGTACCCTCGCTCAATCAGTAGCGTAGGCAACCAACCGAAAACGATATAGGCCATCGAGGATTGAATGCCCATGAACAGCATCACTTGCCAAGTTAGCGGTTTCCCCAGTAGCGACACAATGGGTAGGCCAGCGGGAGGGGAGAGCGATGATGGATGCGATGGCGAATAGCTTGCCCATACGATGAGTGTCGCCAGTGCCAGCAGAGACCAGCTCACTAAGCTAGCTTGCCAGTCGCCAAGCCAGTGCATAAGCGGCACGCTGAATCCGGCTCCGAGCGCACCTCCCATGCAGAGTGCCATGGTATATAGACCAGTGAGTAAATCCGCATTTTGAGGCACTTCTCGCTTTACCAAGGCGGGAAGCAGGGTGCCGGCTAGACCAATAGCACTTCCGGCCATGGCTGTGCCTATGTAAAGCAGGCCTGGGAAAGGCAAGACCCGTAACAGCAAACCGCTCGCCAGTAGTAGTAGCGCTGCGCTTAAGGCGCGTTCACTTCCTACCCGGCGACCAATCATAGGGGCTAAGGGAGCAGTTAAGCCTAGGAAAAGCACGGGAAGCGTGGTTAAAAGACCAGCGGCTGAGGCGGAAAGCCCTGCATTTTCTTGCAATCGGCTAAGGAGAGGGGCAACCGACGACATGGCAGGGCGTAAATTTAGCCCTACCATAAACATCAATAAAATAAAGCGACAAGCGTGGCGTGAGACCATGGTGCGGCGCTTATTTTAAGTAGGGACGAAGGTCCCCGCGTACCGCATCCAGCAGAGTAATAAAGTGATAATCTTGCGGAGCATCCAGGCAATCTACCCGCACTTGGGTGCGCATGCCTTTATTGATATCCAGTTTGTCGTAAATTTCTAGCGTCAGTTTACTGGCTGGCTTATCCCCCAGCGCAATGATGCCATCTTCTAGCGTAAAGGTTTCCAGCAGCGTTACCCGCACGCGTGTGCTGTTGCCTTCGCTGAGCACACGACGCACGAACAGCCAGCCTTCACAGGGAAGTGAAGCGTTATCTCGCTCCCGTAAAAATAGCGTGCGATAGCAAGCACCCTCGTTGGATGCTTTTTCAGCCATGCTGCGATAGGCCTGCAGGACCTGGTTGGCTGAGGCGCGGGCGTCCTCTAGGCGTTGAGAGATACCTTGATGCTCGCGGCTGAGTTGCTCCTGACGCTGAAAAGTCAGCCATTGGCGATAATCTGCCATGAGTTGTGAAGACGCCATAGTCACTCCATGAATTGATTCAGCAAAACCGCCGGAATAGGCGAGGCGATACCTTCGCATATTCCGGACGTTCGGGCTAGCGGCGGCGGCTGCGGCGGCGCTCGCCGCCTGCATTCGCGGCTTGGCTGTCAGGCTTGCGGTTCGCCCTGGGCTGACGCTGGCCGCGGCGGCCATTCTCAATGGGCTCTGGCTTGGCATTGGGGTCAGGCTCAAAGCCTGGTTCAATGTGTTTTGGCAGCGTTTGATTAATCAGGCGCTCGATGTTTTTGAGCAGGCCATGCTCATCAACGCATACTAGAGACACCGCTTCGCCATTGCTGCCTGCACGACCCGTACGACCAATACGGTGAACGTAATCTTCCGCTACGTTAGGTAGGTCGAAATTCACAACGTGGGGTAGTTCGTTGATATCCAACCCGCGCGCTGCGATATCGGTAGCCACCAGCACCTGCAGGTCGCCGCTTTTGAAAGCGCCCAGTGCCCGCGTGCGTGCCCCTTGGCTTTTATTGCCGTGAATCGCCATGGCAGGAATATCCTGCTTGGAGAGCTGTTCAGCTAACCGGTTAGCGCCATGTTTAGTGCGGGTAAATACCAACACCTGAAACCAGTTGTGGCGTAGGATCAGGTGGGCAAGTAAATCACGCTTCTTATCACGATCTACACGGTAAATAGCTTGCTCTATCTTCTCGGCGGTTGTGTTACGTGGAGCCACTTCGATCAGCGCAGGATTATTCAGCAGTTGCTGTGCCAGCGTTTGAATTTCATTGGAGAAGGTCGCTGAAAACAGCAGGTTTTGCCGCTGTTTGGGGAATAGGCGCAATAACCGTTTGATGTCGTGAATAAAGCCCATGTCCAGCATGCGGTCTGCTTCATCCAGCACCAGGATTTCAATGGCGGACAGGTCTACATGGCCCTGTTGATGAAGGTCGAGCAAGCGGCCAGGAGTTGCTACGAGTACATCCAGGCCTGCTCTGAGTGCATCCACCTGCGGTTGTTGGCCCACGCCGCCGAAAATAATGTGAGAACGCAGAGATAGATGCTGGCCGTAAGCTGCTACGCTTTCGCCTACTTGGGCCGCCAGTTCACGGGTGGGCGTCAGTACTAAGGCGCGAACTTGGCGCTTGCCTGGGCGTTTGCCAGTTGCAAGGCGCTGTAGCATCGGTAGCGTGAAACCTGCGGTTTTACCGGTGCCGGTTTGTGCGCTGGCAAGAAGGTCGCGACCCTCAAGAACGACGGGAATGGCCTGTTGTTGAATAGGGGTAGGCTGTGTATAGCCCTGCGCGGTTACGGCGCGTAATAAATCGTCGTGCAGACCAAGATCAGAAAAGCTCATGCGTTCTCCGCAGTCGCATAGCAATCGTCGCCACTAGCTTGGCGGCGTCACTAGGCGTAATGTTCAAAAAGCGAGGATTGGTACACCGTCGCGGCAGCGAAGTTTGCCAGATAACACGCTGTGCCGCGACGGGCATTTATACGTCTTGTCACGCCATACAGGCGTGACGAAGGGGTGACAGGGTAGTGCTGACAATAATGTTATAACGCAGAGTGTAACACGAAAGTCTCACACCAGCGCTGTCCTCTAGAGATCGCCCGGTGAGTTAGAAATACCCGCCTAGACGAAGCTGCTGGACAATTTGTGCCGCCACATCTTCCCAGCTAGCCCCTAAGGAGCGCACAAGGGCAGGGTAGCCATCCTGTTCAAGCGTGGTTTCTGCTGTGAAACGTTTGATGGCAAGCATTTCGCCATCGGCACCCCTAAGTTGCCATTGGCCGCTGGCTACCGCTACGCCATCGTAGCGGCCTTGAAACTGGTCAATTTCCATCGATAAGGTAAGGGCATCAGGGTTGTTACCCTCTGCCCGCACCACTTGTACATTCGGTAGCTGCGCTGCCAGTCCCGCTCTTAATGCGCGTTCAAGCTGGCGACCAAGACCTTCTGCCCACTGATGCTCACGCGCTTCGTTTAACGTGATGTCGTCTAACTGCATGACGATGCCGTCCACATCTAAATAGTGGGCTAGGCGAGGTGCGCGCACTTGCAGAGTTGCCTGCGCGTTACTCTGTGTACTCACCGCTGGGCTGGCAGGGAGCATATAGCGTGCAGGAGGCGAAACGCTACTGGCGCAGGCGGAAAGCAATAGGCACACACTCATTATTAGCAGTGATAACGGTAATCGACGTGACATAAGGGTTATTCCTTTTTAACGGGGAGCGCGTGGAATCGGATCCTGCACATCTAAGTTGTCAAACAACAGTGCACGTGGATTCTCTTTTAACGTGCGAGTCAGCGGCTGCAGGTCGCGCATTAGCCGATCCAGACGTTCGATCGCCCCAGTCAGCTCTTGGTAGGCGGGTGAGGAGGGCGACACCCCTTGAAGCGTGTTACGTAGTTCTTCAAGCGTTCCATTGAGGTTTCCTCCGATTGCCTGTGTTTCTGGGTCACTGAGCAATTGATTAATAGAGGTGCTGACTTCTCGGACTTCGTTCAACACGCTTTCTGATGCCTGTAAGTTGCGGTCTAAGCCTGCTAGCAGTGGCTCCACCTCTAACGCATTAAGCTTTTCCAATAGGCTGGTGACCTGAGCCTGAATCTGGGCGAAGCCGCCGGCTACGGTCGGGAAAACGGTGCGCTCTGAGAACGTCTCAGCGATATACTCATCGGCAAGATCACGTTGGAAGTTAAGGTCTACAAACAGAGCGCCCGTCAGCAGGCTGCCATTTTTGAGTGATGCTCGAAGGCCTAAGCCGAACATGCGCTTAAAGCGATTGTCCCACTCTTCCAAATCGATATCGGTGTTTTCGATGCCTAAGCGCTGTGGTTCGATGCGAATCAGTACCGGGATGGCAAACCGCGCCCGCGAGTCGGGTTGTGGTGCCGTGAAGTTCCAGGGCACGGCTGCTACTGTCCCGATACGAACGCCGCGAAACTCAACCGGTGCGCCTCGTGATAGGCCTCGTACGGTGTCATCGACTAATAAAACATATTCAAGGTAGCGGTTAAACGTACCCTCCCTAGCAGTATCCTCATCGGCATAAAGGTTAAAGCGTGTGTTGGCGCCCACCGGTTTGCCCATGGGGAGATCTTCGGGAACGCCGAAGGTAACGCCGCCGCCCAGAAGTGCTTCTAGTGATTCTACGTTAACTCGCACGCCATCCGCGTCCAGGCGGAAGTCAATGCCGCTGGCGGTCCAAAAGCGTGTGCTGTCGGTGACCAGTTGAGCGTAAGGCTCTTCAATAAACACTTGGTGATGCATAGTGCGGGTTTCTGCATCAAAGCGGGTGTCTTCTACTCGGCCAACCGTGTAGCCCTGGTAGGAAACAGGGTCGCCTATCCGCAGTGAGTTGCCAAGTTGGCTGACAAGGTTGATCTGTAATCCCGCTTGACCTGCCGGTGCAACCGGCGGCACATCGCTTACTTCAAACTCTCGCTGTGGCTCGTCAGATTGCCCAGGCTCTAACTGAATATAAGCGCCCGATAAAACGGTGCCCAAGCCACTAATGCCCTCACGACCAATGCGTGGTTTCACCACCCAAAAACGGCTGTCTTCTCTGAGCATGGCTTCGGCTTCGGGTTGAATGCGGGCCACCATGACGGCATGAGAAAGGTCATCTGATAAGCGGACGCTCTGCACCCGGCCAATTTCAACATTTCGGCTGCGAATAAGCGTACTGCCGGCTTCAATGCCTTCTGCACTGCTCATGGTGAGCGTTACCAGAGTGCCTCTGCTTGAGTAATTGTCGTACACCAGCCACATGCCGATAATGACAGCGACTAATGGGACTATCCAGATAGGGGATAGTCGCGTTTGCGGCGAAGATTTCGCTTTATGTAACTCGCTATTTTCATTGCTGGGCGTATTCTGAGGCGTTGCATCGTTAGCCATCAACAGGTTCCTTGGTGGCCGCTTTACGGCGAATAGGGCGTGGGGCGTGGGTATCCCATATTAAGCGTGGGTCAAACGTCATGGCTGCCAGCATGGTGAGTACCACTACGGCCCCAAAGGCTAGCGCAGCGGGGCCTGGAGTGATCGACATTAATGACCCAGCACGAATAAGAGCGACCAAAATGGCTACGACAAATACGTCAACCATGGACCAGCGTCCAATAAATTCCGTTAATCGATAGAGTCGTGTACGGCTTTGGGCATTGAGTTCATTGCTGCGTTTAATCATCAAACATAGCCATGCAAGCGCCACCAGTTTGCCAACCGGGACGATGACGCTGGCGATAAAGATGACCGCCGCGACAGGCCAGGATCCCATCTGCATGAGCTGCACCACGCCACCAACAATCGTTGACGCCGATGAGCTGCCAAGGCTGGTGGTTGTCATAATGGGATATAAGTTAGCGGGTATGTACATAATGCAGGCTGCAAAAAGAAGCGCCCAGGTTCTCTGTAGGCTGTGCGGTAGCCGCTTATGTAGTTTTTCATGGCAGCGAGTGCATCGCGCTTTATCATCATGCATGCGGTTAACCAAGCCGCAGGTGGGGCAGCCCGTCACATCTTGGCTTGCTGCGGTGGTGCCGGTAAGCGTGCCTTCAGGAGCAAGGGGTTCGCCCTCTAAAGAGAACCACATCCAGTCTGCATCAATAGATTGGACTGTCATCAATAGCAGAATGGCAAACAGGCAAAATGCCCAAAAAGAGATGCCTAGGTCAATCTGCGCTATACCCGCTATTTTGATGAGGCTCACCAAGGCCCCAATGATGAATACATCGGCCATCATCCATGGCGTTAAATGTGCCAGTGAGCGTGCAATATCCCGGCTAAGCGGCATGGGGCGTGAGCGTAATAAGCCAAACTGGAGCCACACAACGCCTATCAAATACACGGCAGGTAGAACAATGATGGTCATCATAACGGCGATGGCCACCATCGGCTGATGAAAAGTAATCAGAGCAGTGGCGGTTTGCGATAAATCAATGCGATTGCCAACACCGCTAACGCTGAAGCTCACAAAAGGAAATGATATCGCGACGATAAGCGCTACCAAGGAAGCCAAGGCCAGTGCCATGCTGCGCTGGGCGGGGTAGCGGTGGCGCTTGACAAGCACGTGGTCGCAGCGAGGGCAGGAGGCTTTTTCACCAGAATTAAGCGGCGGTAGCGCCGAAACCCAGTCGCACTCATGACATGCGCGCAAACGCCTTCGCTGGGTGCGAGTTTCGGGAGGTAAGCAGTCAACCTGGGGGGTGTTAACTGGCAGCGATGGTCGCTTTAAAAAGGGGTGATGGGGCAACAGCAAGCTCTCTGTACAGAATGCATACGATGGGACACCGTCTGTGTCAGACTAAGTAATCTGCTAACCACTTGTAAACAGCACTTGACCGAACACCGGTCTTGGACAAGGATGCAGCCGCGATAGTGCCTAACATTATGACATTAGGGAACTGAAATGTTACTTGCCTTTATTGCTGTAGTCGTGGGACTTGTCCTGCTCATATGGAGTGCCGAAAAATTTATTGATGGTGCCGCGGCTACCTCCCGTTGGCTGGGGTTATCGCCGCTTTTAATTGGTATGTTGGTGATTGGTTTTGGTACTTCAGCGCCAGAAATGATGGTGTCGGTGCTGGCGGCAATGCAAGGCAACCCTGGTTTGGCGGTGGGTAATGCTTACGGCTCTAATATTGCCAATATTGGCTTGGTGCTAGGGTTCATAGCACTGATGGCTCCACTCGCAGTGCATTCGAGCGTTATCCGCAAGGAAATGCCGTTACTCGTGGTGGTGATGTTAATAACAGGATTCATGTTGTGGGATGGGTGGGTGTCTCGAGTCGAGGCTGTTCTTCTATTACTAGGGCTTGTGGTGTTCATTACGGTGAGCATTATTCGCTCTCGTGGGCAGCAGGATGACCCGCTAACCGCCGAAGTAACCGAGAGCCTTGATAGCAAACCGATGTCTCGTGGCAAGTCCATTATGTGGACGGTGATTGGCTTGGTTCTGCTCATCGCAAGTTCCCGACTGCTAGTGTGGGGGGCTGTTGAAATCGCAGTGGCGTTTGGGGTTAGCGACTTAATTATTGGTCTCACGGTGGTCGCCGTAGGCACCTCTTTGCCGGAGCTGGCATCCTCCATCAGTGCGTTGCGTCGTAATGAGCACGATATGGTGTTAGGTAATGTTGTGGGCTCTAATCTATTTAATAGCATGGCGGTTGTGGGGCTGGCAGGCGTGATTGCCCCCATTGAAGCTGGTCGAGAGGTGTTAGTGCGGGACTGGAGCGTCATGACATTTATGACGCTGATGATGGTGCTGTTTGCATTCTCTTGGCGTGGTCGCCCACGCCGTATCAACCGCGTTGAAGGCGGTGTGCTGTTCTCTATGTTTATCGCCTACACCGGCTACATGGTCAGTATTGTGGTGATGTCCTAGAGGCTGATTGCAGAGCGAAAGGGTTTGTCTGATGAGTGTGCGTCAATGCGACACAGCTTTTCAGGCAAACTATGGCTGTATAACCGTAGTCGAAGCGTTAAACTACAACACATGTAAAGAATAAGCTTAGTGCTTATAACTAAAATGCAGCGCCATTAAGGCTCAACTAAGCTTGTGACACCCATTGACGGGATATTAACTCAGGTCTTAGGAGAGTGTGATGGAACTCGACCCCCTCGTACTATCGCGAATACAGTTCGCTTTCGTTGTATCGTTTCATGCAATTTTTCCTGTGTTCACCATCGGGCTCGCGTCTTACATCGCGTTGCTTCATGGCTTGTATTTTAAGACCAATAACCCTGCGTGGGATCGACTTTCCCTATTCTGGACAAAAGTGTTCGCCGTTGTTTTCGGGATGGGGGTGGTCTCTGGCATTGTGATGTCCTTCCAATTTGGTACGAATTGGAGCAACTTCTCTCAAGCCGCCTCCAACTTTCTTGGGCCGGTGTTGAGTTATGAGGTTGTTACAGCGTTCTTCTTGGAAGCAGCGTTCCTTGGTGTGCTGTTATTTGGTCGTGGCAAGGTCCCTCAGGGAGTGCACTTGTTTGCGGCGATTATGGTGGCAGTGGGCACGTTTATCTCTTCGTTCTGGATCCTATCCGCCAATAGCTGGATGCACACACCAGCAGGTGTCGAGCTCATCGATAATCGCTTCCATGTGCTTTCTTGGACACAGGCTATCTTTAACCCCTCTTTCCCGTATCGCTTTGCACACATGGCTATGGCGTCGTTTTTGACCGGCGGCTTTGTGGTAGCAGGTGTTAGCGCTTGGTTTCTGCTGCGTGGTCGTGACCCTGAGGCGAATCGTCGTGCGCTCTCTATGTGTTTATGGTTACTGCTGTTCTTGGCGCCCGCCCAGGCAGTGGTCGGCGATTTCCACGGTTTGAACACCCTTGAGCACCAGCCAACTAAGGTAGCGGCCATGGAGGGGCACTGGGAGACTTCTGGCAATGTCCCGCTATTACTGTTTGCAATTCCTGACCAAGAAGCACAAACCAACCACTTTGAAATTGGTATTCCTAACCTCGCTAGTATCATCTTGACCCACTCTCCGGATGGTGTGATTCCCGGTATCAGTGAAGTTGCTCCGGAAGAGCAGCCGCCAGTGATCATTGTATTTTGGGCGTTCCGGGTCATGGTAGGCATTGGGCTGTTGATGATTGCGACCGCATTCGTGGGTTTATTGATGCGTCGTAAAGGCAAGGTGTATGAACATAACGCCTATTTAAAAGCGTTGGTGTACATGATTCCGATGCCATTTGTAGCGGTTTTAGCGGGGTGGATTGTCACTGAATCTGGCCGTGCACCTTGGCTGGTATACGGCATGATGACCCATGCAGAGGGATTGACTCCGTCCCTGACAGGGCCAATGGCGCTGTTTACGCTAATTGGCTACGTGGCGGTCTACTCAGTGGTGTTTTACGCCGGTATCTATTATTTAACCCGCGTAGTGCGCAACGGTATGTTGCCCGAAGAAGAAAGGGAAACCACTGGCGAGAACTTTAAGCGCCCCATGCGTCCGCTCTCTGCAGCGCACACCCCTTTTGATGATGACGTTGACCCGGTGAGGAGCTAAACATGGAAATGTTTGATTTAACGCTAATTTGGGCGGGTATCATCGGCTTCGGCATTATGATGTACGTCCTGATGGATGGCTTTGATCTGGGCTTGGGGATTCTTTTCCCCTTTGCCCCCGATGAAGACTCCCGAGACGTGATGATGAACTCAGTGGCTCCCGTTTGGGACGGTAATGAAACATGGTTGGTATTGGGAGGTGCCGGGCTATTGGGTGCGTTCCCTTTGGTCTACTCCGTTTTCTTACCTGCCCTCTATATAGGCGTCTTTTTGATGTTGGCGGGATTGATTTTTCGGGGCGTCGCATTCGAGTTCCGCTTTAAATCCCGTCGTAACCGTCGTTGGTGGAACCGTGCATTTAGCTGGGGGTCGGGTGTGGCCGCTTTTGCACAAGGCGCTGTTGTCGGGGCTTACATCCAAGGTTTCCGAGTAGAGAATTTTGCATACGTAGGGGGGGCTTTCGATTGGCTAACGCCATTCTCTGTGCTGACCGGGCTTGGCTTAATGGCTGGCTATGCACTATTGGGTGCGACGTGGCTAATACTGAAATCAGAGGGGCATGTTCAGGACTGGGCTTACAAAATCACTCCTATGCTCCTGGCGCTGGTGCTGGTGGTTTTCGCGATCATCAGCATCTGGACCCCCTTTGTTAACCCCATGGTTTGGGAGCGCTGGTTCGGCAATCTCCAGCTGATCTGGGTGTTCCCGGCGCTCGCGCTCTTCTCAGCCTTTATGGTCTACCGCTCTGTGAAGCGCCGTGACGAGGGCATCCCTTTCGTGGCAACCATTGGTATCTACGTATTTACTTACTTAGGCTTAATTGTCAGTAAGTGGCCGGTCATTGTGCCGCCTAACTACACGCTATGGGATGCGGCATCAGCGCCTGAATCACAGCTTTTTCTTCTGATTGGCGTGCTGTTTGTTATTCCTATTATTTTGGCTTACACCGCATGGACCTACTGGGTATTCCGCGGAAAAGTGCGTGTTGGAGAGGGGTACCACTAACGGTATGGCGAACCATCTTCCAGCAGCAGAGACGATGGTGACCATGACGCCGCGCCACTGGCTTGCTCAGCTCGCAAAACGTGAGCGGCGGACGCTGATGTGGGCGGCGATTTGGGGAGTGTTAGCCGGTGGGCAAACCGCCATATTGGTGGTGGGTTTGGCTTGGTTGATAGATCAGTTAGTGATCGTCGGCCGCTCTCCCTCGTCACTTGTTCCCGTCTTTATTGGCCTAGTAGCGGTTGTGCTACTGCGCTCTCTCTTCCAAGCGCTGCAGGAGTCTTGCAGCGCTCAAGCAAGCCTTCGTATCCGTCAATATGCCAGGCAGGTGCTACTTGATAAAATGGCTGCACTCGGCCCTGTGTGGCTGACACGCCAACAGAGCGGTGCGCTGGCCACCCAGTCTGTGGAGCATATTGAAGCGTTAGATGGCTACTTCGCACGTTTTTACCCCCAGTTGAGAATCGTGGTGGCTTTGCCGCTGCTGATCCTTTGCGTTGTGGGCTGGTTTGATTATTTAGCCGCGATTTTTCTGTTGCTTTCTGCTCCGTTGATTCCGCTGTTTATGGCGCTAGTGGGCATGGGGGCTGAACGCCTTAATCGGGATCAGTTTATGGCGGTATCGCGCCTTTCTGCTCACTTCATTGACCGCGTGCGCGGCATGACAACACTGCAACTGTTTGGGCATACCAAAGCTGCTCAGCAAGATGTGTGGTATGCAACAGATCATTACCGCAGATTAAGTATGCGGACGCTGCGTTTAGCCTTTTTATCATCGGCCGTCTTAGAGTTTTTTGCCTCTGTGGCCATCGCCGTTGTCGCCATGTACGTTGGTTTTGGTCTGCTTGGCTATATCGACTACGGCCCATCGCCAGAATTAACGCTGTTCAGCGGGTTGGCGGTGCTGTTGCTGGCGCCTGAATTCTTTCAGCCGTTAAGAACGCTTTCTCAGCATTATCATGATCGTGCTGCAGCGTTAGGGGCGGCAGAGAGTGTGGTCGCTATCCTCAATGAGACCAGTGTCGTTGCGTCCGAGCCTGCGTTACCGAGGTCAGCTCAGGCTCTAATTGAATTAGACCAGGTGGCTATTAACTACGCTGAGCGTGCAGCCGTATTAAGCGATATGAATGTGTCGATTAATGCGGGGGACGTGGTGGCGATTACGGGCGAATCGGGTAGTGGAAAGTCGTCACTCTTGGCACTGTTGGCAGGGTTTATGGCGCCGAGCCATGGCGAATGTCGCGTTGATGTGGCAGCGCCTGTTGCTTGGTTGGATCAAGCTCCCTGCATCCTTCAAGGAACGCTGGCCGATAACCTTCACATTGCCGCCCCAGAAGCGGACGTTGATACGCTCACGTGGGCGCTGCAGCGTGCTGGTCTTACTGAATTGTTATCTAGCTTGCCCCAAGGGCTTGAAACGACGATTGGCGAGCGTGGTGTCGGGCTTTCTGGCGGGCAGGTGCAGCGCCTTGCGCTAGCGCGTGTCTATCTCAGCAAAGCTCAGCTTGTTATTTTGGATGAGCCGACGGCGAGTCTTGATGCTGCAACAGAGAGCGTTGTAATAAAGGCGCTACTTGAGTGGGCAAAAGAAGGGCGCACGTTGGTGATGGCCACGCATCATCCGGCCGTTGTAGCCGCGGCTAATCGTCATTTCGAGTGTCGCTCAGGCCAGCTTGTTGAGGTGGCTATATGAAGCAGTTCTATCGCGATCTTGCCCCTTGGCTCAAGCTGCTGCTGCGCCGTCGTCAGCAGTTTTTAGTAGGTACCTTACTGGTGTGGGTGACATTGCTGGCAGGTTTGTCACTGTTAGGCCTCTCCGGTTGGTTCATTGTTGCATGTGCCCTTGCGGGAGTGGCTCTGGCGGCAGGGTTGCCTTCCTCTCTAGATGTGTATGTGCCCGGTGGGGGCATTCGGTTCTTTGCGTTGCTAAGAACCGTCGCACGGTATGTGGAGCGTTTGTACAATCATAATACGGTGTTGACGCTTTTGGCCGACTTACGGCACCGCGTGTTTGGCGACTTAACCCGCTTAGATGACGCCTCTCTCAAACGACGTCGTGCAAGTGAATGGCTAAGCCGGCTTACCTCAGATATCGATAACCTAGATAACCTCTATTTGCGGCTACTTATTCCTCCCGTAGCTGCGCTGTTAACGATTCTTGGGGTATCCGCTTTTATTGCTATTTGGCTACCCGTAGTTGGGGCAGTTGTGGCGGTTGTGCTCACGCTTCTCTGGGCCGTGGTTACCTTCGGCTATGGCTGGCTGGGGTTTGCTAATAGCTATCAGCAAGTGAGCGATCAAGAAGAGTTGCGCCGATTAGTGCTTGATCAGGTTCAAGCCTCTGCTGAATTACTCAGCTACCAAACCCAAGGCTGGCATCGCCAAAAAGTCGAGCAACATGAAGCGCTAGCCTTCAATAACCAGCGGCGCTTAGCAGTGAAGGCTGCCATGGGTAATGCTTTCTTATCTGGGGTGACCGGTTGTTTATTGATCGCCACGCTATGGATAGGAAGTATGGCTTTATCTGCTGAGCAGGTGGTGGGGCCTATTTTAGTAATGGCGGTGATTGCCGTGCTGGGTATTAACGAAGTGTTGGTGCTGCTTCCGGCGGCTTTTTTAAAGCTTGGCTTAAGCTATGGGGCGGCTCAGCGTTTAAATGCGCTGAAGGTCAACCAGCCTGTTTTTGACGTTGTCGAGCTACCGGAAAATACGGAAGGGCTCTCCCTCCAATTCGATCAAGTGTCCTACACCTATCCTGAAAGTGTTGCCCCTGCGCTGATTAATCTTCAGGCGACGTTGCCTTCACAAGCGCGCGCTGTTATTACCGGAGTGTCTGGGTCAGGTAAGTCGACTTTGGCGGGTTTGGTGATGGGAAGGATTGCACCGACACAGGGAGCCATACGCGTGGCGGGTATTTCTCCTTGGCATATATCACCGGAAAGTCGTGCTGATCACTTTGCACTCCTCACCCAGCAAACGGATCTGTTTGATGGAACGCTTGAGGAGAATCTACGCATCGCTAAGCCCTCTGCAACAGAGGAAGAGCTATGGCAGGCGTTATCCAGCGTGGCGTTGTCGCACTGGGTGCAGCAGCAGCCCAAGCAGTTGTCTACCCATGTGGGGGAGAAAGGTCAGCAACTCTCAGGGGGGCAGGCCAGAAGGGTTGCCTTAGCAAGATTAATGCTGCGTGACCCTAAGGTTGTGCTCTTGGATGAGCCCTTTGCGGGCGTGGATGCTGAGACCGCTAGGCATTTGGCGATGTCTCTTGATCAGTGGTTGTCGGGGCGAACGGCTATTTTCCTTCTTCATCAGATAGATGACGTTTCTCTGCTGCCCAATGTGGACTGTCAGTGGCACCTTGATGGGGGGCGATTAATTACAGATACTACTGCTGACAGCTAATTGAAACGCAAGCAGGAGCACCGCATGAACGAGTTTTTACGCCATCTTCCAAAAGTCGAGCTCCACTTGCATATTGAAGGCTCGCTGGAACCTGAGCTGATGTTTGCTCTTGCCGCTCGTAATGGTATCGCTCTCCCTTATGCGACTGTTGAGGAGGCCAAAGCCGCTTATGATTTTGAAGATCTTCAAGGGTTTTTAAATCTTTACTACCAAGGCATGAATGTTCTGCGCACGGAGCAGGACTTCTATGACCTTGCTATGGACTATTTTCAGCGCGCCCGTGAAGAGGGTGTTCTGCATATTGATATGCATTTCGATCCTCAGGCACATCTCCAGCGCGGTATACCGTTAGAGGTCGTCATGGCAGGCCTGCTGAGAGCGAAAGAAGAGGCCGAGTCTTCGCTGGACTTAACGGTTGGAATGATTATGGCGTTTCTGCGCGACCGACACGCTGAGGAAGCCCTGCATGTTCTTGAGCAAGCGGCACCGTACTGGAAATTCTTAGATGCTATTGGCCTGGATAGTGCAGAGTTGGGTAATCCGCCTGCCAAATTTCAACAGCTATTCGCGCGTGCCAAAGAGCTTGGGCTAGTGCGTGTGGCCCATGCCGGTGAAGAGGGGCCCGCCGAGTACATCGCAGAAGCGCTAGATCTTCTCGATGTTCAACGGATTGATCATGGCGTGCGCTGTCTGGAAAGTGCTGACGTGGTGAAGCGCCTGCGTGATCACCAAACTGTGCTTACCGTATGCCCACTTTCCAATGTCAGCTTAAAAGTGGTTGATCAGTTGCGCGATCACCCGTTGCCGCAGCTGCTGTCTGAAGGGCTCAAGGTTACGATTAGCTCAGATGACCCCGCTTACTTTGGCGGTGGGTTATTGGAGAATCATATAGCCTGTGCCCAAGCCTTTGGTTGGGAGGCAGATACCTTTCGCCTGTTGAACCGTAATGCCATTGAAGAAGCCTTTGTGAGTGATGATCGACGCCAAGAGCTTCTAAAGCGGCTGGCTGCCTCTTAAAATACCGCCGCCGACAATTTGTCGGCGGCTTTTTATTGAGGTTTTTGCGAGCAAAGCATTGATTAGAAAAAAGGTGTTGACGCGCTGATTTAAATGCGTAGAATACGCCACACATCGAACGGCAACGCCCTTCGAACAGCTCTTTAACAATTTGATCAGGTAATTCATGTGGGCGCTTGCCGATGAGGGTGATAAATCACCAAATATCAAGGCAAGCGCAC
>NZ_BMHM01000007.1 GCF_014640815.1 Vreelandella lutescens
GTGCTGGAGTTTGCCGGTGGGTTGGTGCAGCTGGTGGCGGTCAAAGCTTTCTACGGCGGCCCGCTAGTGGGGCAGGATTTGGCGTTTTTGGGCAAGCATATGCCGAACGTGGAAACCCGCGTGGCGGCGATTTACCGCCGCAACCGGCCCATCATTCCCCGTGGCGACACGGTGATTGAAGCGGACGACGAGGTGTTTTTCCTGGCCGCCCGGCGGGATATTCGCGCGGTGATGAGCGAGCTGCGCAAGGTCGAGCGGGATTTTCGCCGGGTGGTGATTGCCGGGGGCGGTAACATTGGCGAGCGGCTGGCGGAACACTTAGAACACAGCCATCAGGTCAAGATCATCGAGCACAGCCTGGAGCGTTGCACCGCGCTTTCCGAGCGGCTAGACCGCACCGTCGTGCTCCACGGCAGCGCCACCAGCAAACGGCTGCTGGAAGAGGAGAACATTGAAGATTGCGATATCTTCTGTGCGCTCACCAACGACGACGAAGTGAATATTATGTCGTCGCTGCTGGCGAAACGGCTGGGGGCGAAAAAGGTGCTTACCCTCATCAACAACGCTGCCTATGTGGATTTGGTCCAGGGTGGCGATATCGATATTGCGATTTCCCCCCAGCAGGCCACCATCGGCAGCCTGCTGACTCACGTTCGCCGGGGCGATATCGTCAACGTACACTCGCTGCGCCGGGGGGCGGCAGAAGCCATTGAGGCCATCGCCCACGGGGATAAGCAGTCATCAAAAGTCGTAGGACGCACCATCGATGAGATTGGCTTACCTGAAGGCACTACCATCGGTGCCATTGTACGAGGTAAAGAGGTGATGATTGCCCACGGCGATGTGCGTGTGGAAAGCGGCGACCACCTGATTCTGTTCCTGATTGATAAGCGGCGAATTCGCGATGTGGAGCGTCTGTTCCAAGTCGGTTTAACCTTCTTTTAGCAAACGCTGTTGTGACAAACGCCCCACCACCACGGTGGCGGCGTTAAATCTCTACCGCGCGGCCAATAAATTCTATAGGCCCGGTGGGGAGACCCGTAGGCGACCCGGAGTCATCTTCCAAGGTGAGCTCAAACAGCTGGTTATCCTCAAGCGGGGGAAGCTGATCTAAGCGCAGGCGCAGAGGCTGCCCTGGTTCTACCAAGCCTAGCGAGACAGGTGCTTGCCAATCATCGGCTTTGGTCCAGAACTCAAGCGCCTTGCCTTCTGGCACTTCAAAGGTGCCCAGCGGAATGAGCTGAATCTCCTGGCGGTTGGCAGCTTGAACCACCCACCCTGCCGATTGGGTTTGCGGCGCTAACAACACCACCATGTACTCCGGCGTGGCGGGCGTATTGGCAACGTTTGTCAGCATCACGCCCATTGCTAGCGCAGCGGCTAAGCCCACTCCAGCAACCCCTCGCCAAAACGGCAGGCTGTGCACTAAGCGGCGGCGCGGTGCATTCGGCCTGGGAGCACGTGTGGGCGCGGATGCCGGAGCACCGGCAGCAGATGCTTTTAAGCTGCGCTCAATGCGCGGCCAGAGGTAGTCAGAGGGCGTAACGGGATCAACTATCGCAGTGTAGGGAAAGAAGCGTTCTTCCCAGGCGGCGACTGCCTTTTGTAGCTCGGGGTCGTTGGCTAAACGCGCCTCAAAGGCTTCACGTTCAGCGATGGGCAACGTGCCCAGCACGTACTCCCCCGCTAGCGCATGAAGATCATCGGGTTTGTTTGAAGGGCTCATGCCATGCACTCCCGTAAGCGAAGCAGGCTGCGCTTGATCCAGGCTTTTACCGTGCCTAGCGGCGCGCCGGTGTGAGCCGCAATCTCTGCGTGGCTCAAGCCATCCACATAAGCATGCAGCACGCAGTTACGGCGTTCGGTTTCCAACTGCTGCAAACACTCATCCATCCGCTGACCGGTTTGCCAATCAAAGGCATCCGTCACCCGCGACGCCTGTTGAAAGGTGTCGTCGTCATCGAGTTCATGGGGGGCATTCAGGTCAACGCTCACTTCGCGGTCTCGCCCGCGGATCGCATTAAGCGCCAAGTGGCGAGCAATGCTGAAAATCCAAGTACGGGCAGCCCCTTTGTGAGGATCAAAACTATCAGCACGCTGCCAAATATTAAGGCAGGCATCGTGGACAATATCTTCGGCCATGCCACGGTCTTTTACGATACGGTAAACAACGCCAAGCAGCTTGGAACCTTCATACTGATAGAGCTGGTGAAGGGCTGCATGCTCACCCCGTGCACAGCGGGCTAACGCATCGGCGTAATCGAATTCATGGGTAGGCCTTGAGCCGTCACTCTCAGCGCTAATATTATGAACCTTACCTGTTTCAGACATATCACTATCAGACACATCTTCACTCCCTGGTCACGCGCCGATATCTGTCGTCGCACTGCCAGTTAGCATAGCGGCTAGGGAGCCTTGATACGAGTCCCTAGCCTTACTGAACTTAACAAATGTCAGTATTTGACGGACGCTTAGTTAGCGGTCCAGAAGATATAGTCAGCTTGATATGTGACCACAGCGGTGGCGCCTTCGTTATCGGTGCCACAGTCAACGTTAGGCGCAACGCCGCCCTGAGTATCCAGGCGCTGAATGTAGGACACACCATTCATGGCACCCTCGCCTTCCGCTGGATTGGCTTCTACTAGCTGCAGCGGAATGTTGCCGTCGCCGTTAGGTGACACGGCCAGCTGAGTCGCAGTCACTTTAGAGCCGTCCAGCGCTTCCCAGGTAGCGGGCGGGCCGTAGTAGCTGCCTACTTGATTGCCTTCGCGGTCATTCAGCGCGGCGTGAGGGCCTTTAAATACCCAACCCAGGCTACCATCGTCCTTGGCTTCACACATGTAGGTAATCGCGCCTACCCCTACCGTTTCAAGAGCAACGCTGTGGCCATCGGGCACTTGAATGTCGGCAGGCACATCGGCCAGCGCCGCTTGACTGAAAGATGCAATCAGAGTCGCAGCGAGGGTAGCACGCGTTAGATGTTGAATAGTCATGTCAGTCTCCTTGGGTTGTGTATCAACCACTTTTTCTGTGGCTGTATAGGGGATACACACAAGGAGACCGATTGGATGCACTCTTTTTAAAAAAAATTTAAAAACGTTATCGGCTCACACCATCGACCGTGATTTGGCGTGGGCAGGCGTTGCCATTGGAGTCAAACAGATGGCAGCGCTGGCCCGCGATTCCCAAGCGGGAATCTTGCCTCTCTTCCAGCCGGGTTAAGCCGTCCAAGCGTTGGGTTAAGGGAGCCTCGATGCCCGCCACCTGCCAGTGGGCAAGGGTTTCATAGCCCAGCTTTTCAGCCACCATGAGCGTCGCGCTCAGCGTTGCATCCGCGTGCTCTGGGGCGACGAAATCTTCGGCGCGCAGGCCCAGCGTAGCGCTATCGCCTGCTTGAAGCTTTTGGCCATTCACCGCCACTGCCAGCGTTTCACCGCTATGCAGGCGCACCACGGTTTGGCGCTCGCCGGGGTCGACCACCGTCACCGGCAGCGTATTGATACGCGGCGAGCCAATAAACTCCGCCACTTCCAGAGTATTGGGAAAGTGATACAGCGATAGCGGTGCGCCTACCTGGGCAATGCGCCCCTTGGAGAGCAGCACGATGCGATCCGCCAGGGTCATCGCCTCGATCTGATCATGGGTGACATAAATCATGGTGGCGTTTAAGCGCTTATGCAGCGCGGCGATCTGTACCCGCATATCCACGCGCAGCGCGGCATCCAAGTTAGAGAGCGGCTCGTCGAACAGAAATACAGCGGGCTCTTTCACCAGCGTGCGGCCAATGGCCACCCGCTGGCGCTGGCCGCCGGAGAGGTCTTTGGGCTTGCGCTCCAGAAGCTCTGTCAAATGCAGCATTTCAGCGGCGTGCTGCACGCGGCGGCGAATTTCCGCTTTGTCGGTACGCGCCAGCTTCAGGCCAAACGCCATATTCTCGGCCACGCTCATATGCGGATAGAGCGCGTAGGATTGAAACACCATGCCGATGTCCCGTTCCTGGGGCGGAATCTCGTTGATCCGCTGGCCATCTAACTGCATATCCCCTTCGGTAATATCCTCGAGCCCTGCAATCATGCGCAACAGCGTGGATTTACCGCAGCCAGAGGGGCCAACAAATACGACGAATTCGCCATCTTCAATGGTGAGATCGATATCCCGTGAAATCTCAACACCGCCAAAAGATTTACCAATACCGCTAAGGGTTAAACGTCCCATGGCGCATCCTCCTGTGCTTGCGGGCAGCGAGCAATGGCCACCCCAAACGGCGGCAGCGTCAGCGTACCGGCCTGCCATTCACCGTTTAGCCACGCAGGCGCAGCGGCTAATGCTGCTGCACTCTCGGGAGCTGCACGAGTGATAGGCTGGTCGCTAAAGTTGAGTGCTACCAACAAGCGCGTTTGTTGATAGGTGCGTTCAAAACAGAGCACGTCATCGCGCACCGGGTGGTAGCGCATGTCACCTTTAACCAGCGCGGGCTGGGTGCGCCGAAACGCTAAAAACGCACGGTAGGCGTTAAGCAGCGAATCGGCATCCTGCTCTTGTTGGTCCACCGCCAGGCTTGCGTGGGAATCGGGCACCGGCAGCCAAGGCGTTGCGCGGCTAAAGCCTGCATGGGGGGCATCTGCTTGCCAGGGGTGTGGGGTGCGGCAGCCATCACGGCCTTTATAGGCGGGCCAGAAGGTAATGCCGGCCGGGTCAACGAGCTGCTCAAAGGTCAGCTGCGCTTCGGGTAGGCCCAGCTCTTCGCCTTGATAGAGGCACACGCTGCCCCGCTGGCTGAGCAAAAACACCATATACAGACGTAGCTTATCGAGCTGCCCTTCCGCCTGCCAGCGGGTTGCCAGCCGCGTCACATCATGGTTGCCCAGCGCCCAGCAGGGCCAGCCATCGCCAATGCGCGCTTCCATTTCGGTGAGCGTTTCGTGCAGGTAGCCGGGGTCAGCTTTATCGGTCAGCAGGTTGAACGAGTAGCACATGTGCAGGCGCTTGCCACCCTGGGAGTACTCCGCCATCACGCCCAGGGCGTCGTCGTCGCCCACTTCGCCCACGCTGGTGGTGCCGGGGTACTCATCCAGCAGCGCTCGCAGACGCTCTAGAAACACCAGATTTTCCGGCTGGGTTTTATCGTATTGATGAAGCTGATAGCCGTAGGGGTTGTCGGGGCGAACGCCAAGAAAGCTCTCGGTGATTTCCTGACGCGGCGGGTTATCTTTTAACTCGCCGTGGGTGCAAAAATTCACCGCGTCCAGCCGGAAGCCGTCTACACCGCGCTCTAACCAAAAGCGCACTTCTTCCAGCATGGCGTCTACCACCGCTGGGGTGCGGAAGTTGAGGTCCGGCTGGCTGGCCAGGAAGTTGTGCAGGTAGTACTGGCAGCGGCGGGTATCCCACTGCCAGGCGCTGCCGCCAAACACCGACTGCCAGTTGGTGGGCGGCGCGCCGTCGGGCTTGGGGTCGGCCCACACGTACCAGTCGGCTTTAGGGTTATCGCAGCTTTGGCGGCTCTCTTCAAACCAGGCGTGCTGGTCTGAGGAGTGGGACATCACCTGATCAATCGTCACCTTCAGGCCTCGCGCATGGGCCGCTTCGACTAGGCGGTCGAAGTCTTCCAGCGTACCGAACATCGGGTCGACATCGCGGTAGTTGCTGATGTCGTAGCCAAAGTCTTTCATGGGTGAAGTGAAAAACGGTGAGAGCCAAATCGCATCGACGTTCAGTGAGGCGATGTAGTCGAGCTTCTCAATCACACCCTTTAAATCACCCACCCCTTCACCCGTGCCATCGCTATGGCTATCCATAAAGCTACGGGGATAAATTTGGTAAATCACGGCCCCGCGCCACCAGTCGGCACCTTGGCTGCCGATGTAGTGAGAAGTAGACGGTGTCTGCATCATGGTGAGTCCTTATCTTTATTATTGCCGACGTTTTAATCAACGATGGTTGGCATGATGCAGGCTGCGCGGCGAGATAAAATCCTCCCCCGGGGGGAGCGTTAGGCGTAGACGCGAGGAGGAGGTGTAAGAAAGCAGTCTAGAGACGGCCAAGCGCCGTATGGCTCTTTCAAGAACTACCTTTCAAGAACTAATTTGCAAGAACTACTCCCCCTGTATGTGTGCTAACAGCTGACCGGCCAGGGCAATCGCTTCATCCCGGCGGCGAATGTTCTGCTTTTGGTAAAGGCTGCGGATATGGGTTTTGATGGTGGTGGGTGCCACTGAGAGCTGCTCGGCGATCTGCTCATTAGAGAGCCCAGCGTGAATCAACCCAAGAATCTGCCATTCGCGGCGGGTCAGCGGCGAGGTGCGGATAAGCTCTGGCACATCGGGCCGGGAAACAATATCGGCAATCACCGTTTCATCCAGCATTAAGCGCCGGGCGCTGCCAAAGTCTTTTTGTCGGCCCGCCAGCGCCAACAGCCGTTCTGCCCTCGCCTGCTCTAAGCCGGTCAACATACCGCTCGTGAGCAACCCATTGAGTAGCTCCCCCAGAGGTTTACCCAAGCGTAAGAAGCTGCCTACCAGCGCCGTACGAGACGCGAGGCTCAGCGCTTGCTGCATATGCTGGCGCGCGTGCTCTTTGCTTCCTTCGTGCCACGCCACGGCGGCAAGGCAGAGCTGATTGCGGTTGGCGTCGGTCACCAGGCCTAACCGCTGGGTGTGCACTTCAAGCGCCTCTAATAGCGTGCGGGCTTCACCAAAGCGGCCCAACAGCGTGAGCGCTCGGGCGTGGTTGCGCACGTTACACTGGGCGAAATGGTTGGTCGCCCCTGAGGTCATCGGGGCAGGCGCTTCCTGACGCCAGCGCTCCACTGCGTCTAAGTCTTGAGTAGAGTGCCACCAGGAAAGCAGCGTCGCGTGGGCATTGGCGACCCAGTCGATATGGTAATCGCCTTCGGCCAGAATTTTACGCAGCCGCCGAATATGGTCGGCGCACTGGGCCTGATCGCCACGACTTTGGGCGATTTTAGCCAGTTGGATATGGCACTGCAACGTCCAACGCTCGCCTTGATTATCTAGCACGGCGATGCCTTTCAGCGCGGCCTGCTCGGCTTCGTCCAAGCGGTGCCACTCCCAGAGCACTTGGCTGCGAATCCGGTAAAGAAACTCCGCCACGGGCAGGTGTTCAAGCTCTGCGCGCTCTAAGTGAGCAAAAGCGCGCTCCTGAATATCGTAGGCGGCCTGTAAGCGCCCTTGGGCGACCAGGGTCTCCGACTGATGGCAAAACGACCAAAGCAGCCGCTGGTGGTCGTCACGCTGACGGGCCTGTCGCTCCACTTCGCGCACTCGCTGCAGTGATTCCTCTAAATAGCCCAGCACAAAGCGCGCCTCGCTCAGGATGGACGTCGCGGTGAGTGGCGTAGAGGCTAAATAGCGGGCGGGCACGGCTAGTGCCTGCTCAGCGAGCGGAGCAGCGAGTTCAGCGTTGCCTTGATTGATCGCCAGTTGCGCTCTCAGGGTGGCAAACTCCGCCCTCAATACTTGCCATTCAGGCACCTGCAGCTGCGCTTCGATCCAGCTAATCACCCTCGCGGTGACATCAAACTGAAACTGCGCGTGGGATACCCAGCCGTAGAGCAACGCAAGCTCTGGGCATGTTGAGATCTGAGGCTCTCCCTGCAGCGCAAGGCCTTGGGCTACGAGTGCATAGGCACCGCTTGCCAACAGCGCAGGCCCCTGCGATACCAGCAGGCTGGCCACATCGTCAGGCGTTTCGGCAAGAATAGCCTGGCGCAGCGCCATCACCGGGTCGTTAAGTGCCAGCCACGCCTGACTGGCGCGCTGGTGTAGCGTGCGCTGGGTAGCAAGGCTAAGCTCGTGGCGTCGATGGCGCAGGTACTCGCCAAACAATCGCTGAAAGCGGTACCACTGGGCGTGAGGGTCAGGGCGTTCAATAAACAGCCCCGCCTGCTCAAAGGCCTCAAACCGCTGCGTCAGGCGCTCACCTTCTAATAAGCGCGCCATTAGCTCCGGCGAGAATCGCTCTAGCACGCCCAGCTGTAGCATCAGTTCACGCTCATCTGGCGGCAATACCTGGGCCAGCAGTTCATCAAACCACGCCACAAAATCGGGATGCCCACCATTTAACCGTTCCACCAAGGCATCGAACCCCGCCCGTGTGGTGGTGCGCTCTACCAGCCAATTCAGCGCCATTACCCAGCCACTGCTTCTGCGCAGCGCTCTCTCTAGGCTTACCCGAGTCGGCGGAAAACTAAGTTGCTCTGCACACAGGGTATGAGCTTCTTCGCTATCGAACGCCAGCGCGCGCAAATCAATCTCTTCAAGCTCACCGCGTAAGCGTAGGCTGGCAAGCCCCAACGCAGGTCGTGAACGGCTGGTGAGAGTGAGGGTTAGCCAGCGCGGCTGGTGGCGCAGCCAGTGCGCAAGCCCGGCTAATATATCCGGATGCGTCAGGTGCTCAAACTCATCGACCACCAGCCGGCAGGCAGTATGCTGCTCGGGCAGCTCGCCCAGCCAGCGCTCTAGTTGCTCAACGCAGTCTGCCGCGTCGGACAACGGCGACAGCGTCGCTTGATCGCCCAACAGCGTACTGATCGCTGCCTGCCAGTAGTTCAGAAAACGCGCAGGCTGGTTATCGCGCTGATCTAGTCTTAACCATGCTGCCTCTTGCTCCAACGCAGGCAGGCGCTCGGCAAGCAGCGTGGTCTTGCCATAGCCAGCAGGCGCTTGCACAACTAACAAACGCACCCGCTCATTGAGGGCGAAATAGTCGTTCAAACGCGGCCTTGCCACCACACTCAGCGGCAGCGCAGGTGCTTTTAGCTTTTCCTGAAGCAGCGGCATGGCCCCTCCTCTTGCTTTACTGCTAATAAAAAGCCCGCGACGAATCGCGGGCAATCAGCATTGGCAAAACACATAGTTAGTGCAAACCGAGATCAAAACAGCCTTGCTAGTGAGCAGCTCGCCCTTAGAACCATACCTCAGTTTGGACACCAAAGGTGAACTCACCACCGGTGAAGCCATCGCTACCCAGCGAGCTAGCACCGTAGCTGTTCAGGCTGTCGTCCCAATCGCTGTAGGTAGTGAACAGACGAATTTCAGGACGCTTCCAGAAACCACCCACGTCTGGCTTGAAGGTCGGCGCGATGGTGAACTTCATGTAATCGCCATCGACAGCGTTACGGCCATCATAGCCCTGCGGTTCAAAGTCCATCCACTGATAGCTGGCTTCATACTGCATTTCAAAGTTCTGGTTAATCTCATTCGCTAAACGAATGTTCAGAGTTGCCCAGTCGTAGCTGTCACCGTTAGCAAAACGATCGTCGCTGGTTTCTGCCAAAATAGCAGGGGCAATACGCCATTGCGGAGCAATGTAGGTAGTACCATAAATGGCTAAACGCGTGGCCGTGGCGTCGTCAGTAAGATCGCCGTTGCTACCCAGGGCTTTCACTTCAGCCCCTAAGCCTTGGCCATGCAGCACGGCGGCTTTGAAGTTACCTTCGCCCATACCGAAGAAGCTATCACCGTGGTAAGCCACCATGGTGTGCCAGCCAGTATCAGCAGCCGTTTGGCCTACGCCAATATCGCGCTCCTCGTTATCAGCAGCGGACATACCGTTGACCATGACCTGCCAGTTACCGAAGTAGTTATTGGAGGTTAGAACCAGGTTGTCTGTATTGCTATCTCCGCCGTCTAAACCGGGGTTTTCGCGGTTAACAATCGGGAATTCGCTGAAGCTGCGGCCATAGAGCGAGAAGTTAGTTTTCCAGTTATCCGCCAGCTGTACGTCGTACACACCGCCACCGGTACCGGCCAGGAAGACCACATCGCTGTCGAGCCAGTGGATGTCGAAGTTGTTGCGGTCAAAGCGCTTACCGGCCCAGATGGATGCGTTTTCAAACGCCCCGGTAAAGCTGGGCAGGTCACTGAATTCTGCATACACCTGGCGCACGTTTAGATTGGTGTCATCGCCTACCCAATCGTTACTGGAGTTAGTGCCGTGAGCCAACATGGTGGTGTAACGGGCTTTAGCACCGTTATCAAACTGCATGCGGTAGTTCAAAATAGCTTCAGAGTAGGTATCGGGCTCGTTACCCAAACGACCCACGGCACCACCGTTGCCACCTGCCGGTGTTAGGTACGGACCACCTGGGGCGCTTTTGCCATCTTCGCCGATTAACAGGCCAGAGCGGGCGTAGACGTTAAACGAGAAGCCTTCTTCACCGCTGGCTTGACGTTCGACGCGCGCTAGGCGCTCTTCAATCTCAGCGTCGCTCGTCACGGCTGCTGGCGCGCTGGACGCTGGGGCAGTACTGGTTTGCTCAGCCAGCTCCGCACGACGCTCAGCCGCATCAGCGCGCTGCTCAGCGGCCGCGATGCGTGCTTCCAGCTCGGCAAAGCGCTCTTCCATGGTCATGTTGGCGTTGGCAGCACCGCATAAACCGAGACTGGCAGTTGCAACGGCAATGGCTAATGGTGTCTTGAATGTCATTTTGTGCATTGTTTTTAAACCCTAGAGTTGAATCCTATTGTTTTTTGTACTGTACGTCTGAACCCTCTTTTAACCATCTGAAGTAAGTTCCGTATGGTTAACATCAAGCGTTTCAGAACTGCCACCCGTGTCAGTGACTTCACTCGCCTAACAATCCCAAGACCTTCAACCGGCAAAGCCCTGTTCCCTTGGGTTTTACAATGAGTGTTGCAAAGCAACTTACGTTTCGCCTGCAAGGAGAGTGACAGGTGAAACTTAATCGATTAAGAGCTAGTAAACCAACAAGCTTTTGCTAATTATCGACCAATGTCTAAAGCCTTCTTTATCTTAGAAAAAACGCAATCAAACACGTTAGACAAAAGTCGCTATTGAACTTCACGCCAACAGACGGCTAACTGGCATCGTACTTAATCGTTTAAGTAGGCGCCATTAGCGCTTTGATACCCCATCACTCACAACAAAAAAACGCCGAGGAACGCCGTTATGAAAAAGACACTACTCACGTCCGCCATTGCTTTGGCCAGTATTGCCAGCGCCACTGGGTCTGCCCAAGCGGCTGAACTGACTATTTCTTGTGGCGCGGTGGGCGCAGAGTTAACCCTTTGCCAAGAAGGCGTACGGGCTTGGGAAGAGAAAACTGGCCACAGTGTTGATGTGGTTTCAACGCCTAACTCGTCTACTGAGCGCCTCTCGCTCTACCAACAAATTCTTTCTGCTAACTCCAGCGATATCGATGTGATGCAAATTGACGTGGTATGGCCGGGCCTGCTCGCCAACCACCTGCTCGACCTGCGTGAGGTGCTCGGCGAAGAGGCAGCAGCTGGTCACTTCGACACCATCGTCACCAACAACACCATTGATGACCGCTTGGTCGCCATGCCCTGGTTTACCGATGCGGGCGTGCTTTACTACCGCGAAGACTTGCTTGAAAAGCACGGTCACGAGGCACCCAGCACCTGGCAAGAGCTCACCGAGATTGCCCGCGAGATTCAAAACGCCGAGCGTGAAGCAGGCAACGACCGCATGCAGGGCTTTGTTTTCCAGGGGCGCGCCTACGAAGGCTTGACCGTTAACGCTCTTGAGTGGGTTGCAAGCTTTGGCGGCGGCACCGTGGTAGATAACGACGGTGAAGTGACCATCAATAACGAACGCGCCGCACAAGCGCTGGATCTCGCCGCTTCTTGGATTGGCGATATCTCCCCAGAAGGCGTGTTGAACTACACCGAGGAAGAAGCCCGCGGTGTTTTCCAAGGCGGCAATGCGGTCTTTATGCGTAACTGGCCCTACGCGTGGTCGCTGGCACAAAGCGACGACAGTGATGTACGTGGCAAGGTCGGCGTCATTCAACTGCCAGCGGGCGGTGAAGAGGGCCAAAGCGCTGCAGGCCTGGGCGGCTGGAACCTGGCCGTTTCTCGCTACAGCGAACACCCCGAGATTGCCGCTGACTTGGTCGCTTACCTGACCGGCGAAGAAGAGCAGAAGCGTCGTGCTATTCAGGCCTCTTATAACCCGACCATTGATGCGCTCTACCAAGATCAGGAAGTGCTCGATGCCGTGCCTTTCTTCGGCACGCTCTACGATACCTTCACGAATGCGGTGGCACGCCCCTCTGCCCCCACGGGAGATGCTTATGGCCGCGTCAGCAACGCTTTCTTCAGCACCTCCCATGACGTGCTGTCCGGCACTAAAGATGGCGCTCAAGCCGTCGCCGACCTTGAAGGCGAACTGCTGCGCCTGAAGCGTCGCAACTGGTAAACGCGGAGACACCTATGTCGAGCTCTTCTCACCACTCTCACCAAGACGCGCCCCTCGGGGCGCGTGCCGCCATGCCGCCTGTGCGGCGGCAGCGTGGCACCAAAGTACGTCGCCAACGGGTTAAAGCGGCATGGCTATTTTTAGCTCCAATGCTCATTGCCTTAACGCTGGTGGCGGGCTGGCCGCTAATGCGGACCTTCTTTCTTAGCTTTACCGATGCGTCGCTGTCCGACTTAGGCTCAGCGAACCTGATTGGCTTTGAAAACTATCTGGTTTACGACGATGGCCGCTGGTTTGGCGTGTTAGCCGACTCAGTGTGGTGGCAGTCGGTATGGAACACGGTCTACTTTGCAGTGGTATCGGTTTCCTTAGAAGTCGTTTTCGGTGTCATTGTCGCCCTTATTTTGAATGCTGAATTTAAAGGCCGCGTGATTGTTCGTGCGGCGGTACTGATCCCCTGGGCAATCCCCACGATTGTTTCTGCCCAAATGTGGGCATGGATGCTTAATGATCAGTTCGGCATCATTAACCACCTCCTCATGGTGGCTGGCATTATTGATAGCCCCATTGCCTGGACCGCCAGCGCCACCTACTCGATGTGGGCGGTCATCATGGTGGATGTATGGAAGACGATTCCGTTCGTTGCCCTGCTGGTATTGGCCGCTCTCCAGATGCTGCCTAAAGATTGCTACGAAGCCGCTGAAGTGGATGGCATTCATCCGGTACGCGTGTTCTTCAAAGTCACCCTACCGCTTATCACCCCTGCTTTGATGGTCGCGGTGATCTTTCGCTTGCTGGACGCCCTGCGGGTGTTCGACGTGATTTATGTCTTGACCTCCAACTCCACCAGCACGATGTCGATGTCGGTGTATGCACGCCAGCAGTTGGTGGAATTCCAGGATGTCGGCTACGGCAGCGCAGCCTCTACGCTGCTGTTCTTGATCATCGCCCTGGCCACCATTGCGTACCTTTACCTTGGCCGCAAACAGATCCAATTGGGAGGTGACTGATGAATAGTCGTCAGTTAGCCAAAATCGCTAAACGCGTTGGTTTTTGGGCCCTTATCGCGGTCATCATGGTGTATGCGGTGTTCCCGTTTTACTACGCGGTAATCACCTCCGTAAAACCCTCCAGTGACCTGTTCCGCGTGGAGCTATGGCCCTCTACCTGGAACCTGGATAACTACGCGCAAATCTTCAGCCAATCGAGCTTTGTGCGAGCGATTTTTAACTCGATCATCGTCGCGTTCAGCGTGGTGTTCATCGCTTTGCTGTTAGGCATTACCGCCTCTTATGCGCTAGGGCGGGTACGCTTTCGCGGCCGCTCTACCGTGCTGCTGGTCATTCTGGGCGTTTCGATGTTCCCGCAGGTGGCGGTGCTTTCCGGGTTGTTTGAAGTCATCCGCGCGCTGAATCTTTACAACAACCCGGCGGGCCTGATTCTCAGCTACACCATCTTTACCCTGCCCTTCACGGTCTGGGTACTCACCACCTTTATGAAGCAGCTGCCCATGGAGCTGGAAGAGGCCGCCATCATGGATGGCGCAACGCCCTGGGTCACTATCACCAAGGTGTTTCTGCCGCTGATGTGGCCTGCCATGGCGACCACCGGGCTGCTGGCGTTTATCGCTGCCTGGAACGAGTTTCTGTTTGCCCTGACGTTCACGTTGACCGATGCCCAGCGTACGGTGCCGGTTGCCATCGCGCTGCTGTCTGGCGGTAGTGCCTACGAGCTGCCCTGGGGGCCGATCATGGCCGCCTCCGTGGTGGTCACCGTTCCACTGGTAATTTTGGTGATTATTTTCCAGCGCCGCATTGTGTCGGGCCTGACCGCGGGTGCCGTCAAAGGCTAACCCACGCAACGAATATATTGATGGGCTGATGTGTATCCGTCAGCCACTTTTTTAAGGAATGAGTCATGCAAGACACTATGATGTGGTGGCGCGGCGGCGTTATTTATCAAATTTATCCGCGCAGCTTCTTAGACAGCCGCGGCGACGGTGTGGGCGACCTGAACGGCATCACTGAGAAACTGGATTACGTCGCGTCGTTGAACGTCGACGGTATTTGGCTATCGCCCTTCTTCACCTCGCCGATGCTCGATTTCGGCTACGACGTTAGCAATTACTGCGACGTTGACCCTATGTTTGGCACGCTGGACGATTTCAAAGCGCTGCTGGAAAAAGCTCACTCGCTGGGCCTGAAGGTGATGATTGATCAGGTGATTAGCCACACTTCCGATCAGCACCCCTGGTTTCAAGAGAGCCGCCAGGATCGCACCAATCCGAAAGCCGACTGGTTTGTATGGGCCGACCCGAAACCCGACGGCACGCCGCCCAACAACTGGCTGTCGATTTTTGGTGGTTCAGCGTGGACCTTCGACTCCCGCCGCCAGCAGTACTACCTGCACAACTTCCTGACCAGCCAGCCGGATGTGAACTTCCATAACCCGGAAGCGCGTCAGGCGCAGCTCGACAACATGCGTTTCTGGCTGGATTTGGGCGTCGACGGCTTTCGCTTGGATACGGTCAACTTCTACTTCCACGATGCCGAGCTGCGGGACAACCCGCCGGTACCCAAAGGCGAAGCCAAAACCCTGGGCGCTCCGGAAGCGAACCCTTACACCTGGCAGCGCCACGTCTACGACCTCAGCCGCCCGGAAAACCTCGACTTCCTGAAAGACCTGCGCGCGCTGATGGATGAGTACCCCGGCACCACCACGGTAGGTGAGATCGGTGATGACAACCCGCTGGAGCGCATGGCCGAGTACACCGCCGGTGGCGATAAGCTGCACATGGCGTATACCTTCGATTTGCTCAACATGCCCCACTCCGCCAGTTACCTGCGCGAAGTGATTGAGCGCTTCCAGCGCTTGGCGGGCGACGCTTGGCCCTGCTGGGCAACCTCTAACCACGATGTGGTGCGCAGCGCGACCCGCTGGGGCTCTGAAGAGGATCCCCACGCCTACCCGAAAGTGATGCTGGCCATGCTGTTCTCACTACGCGGTAGCGTGTGCCTTTATCAGGGTGAAGAGCTGGGCCTTCCAGAAGCCGATGTTCCTTTTGAACGCATTCAAGATCCCTACGGCAAAGTGCTGTGGCCCGAATTCAAAGGCCGTGACGGCTGCCGCACGCCCATGCCGTGGACCGACGTCGATCAAGGCGGCTTCTCCCCAGTAGAGCCGTGGCTGCCGATGGAAGCTCGCCATTTGGATTTGGCCGTTAGCCGCCAGCAAGACGACCCCAACGCCACACTCAATAGCGTGCGTGCTCTACTGGCGTTTCGCAGCAGCCACCCAGCGCTGTTTGATGGTGACTTAACGCTGGTGGATGTGGGTGAAGATCTGCTTGGTTTCACCCGTCAAAAAGGCGACGAAACGCTACTGTGCGTTTTCAACCTGACAGGGCAAGAGCAGCACACTACGCTGCCGGTTAACGTTGCCAGTGACCACTCAGTGGCCAACTTTACCGCTACGCGAGATGGCAGCACGCTCACGCTGCCTGCTTATCAAGCCGCCTTTATGCAGGTCGCCTAAAGCCGCCTACAACAGTTAATAACGATAGCCGGCCCGCGACGCTCTTGAGGCCGGCAAGGAGTTACCATGGCAAGTGTTACGCTTGAAAAGGTCAACAAGGTATTTGGCCGAGATCACATTATTAAAGACGTCGATCTCTCCATTGGCGACGGCGAGTTTGTAGTATTTGTCGGCCCTTCCGGCTGCGGTAAATCGACCCTGCTGCGTCTGATTGCCGGGCTGGAGTCCATCAGCGACGGCGATTTGAACATTGGCGGCACCGTGGTCAATGAGTTACCGCCTCGGGAACGCGGCGTGGGGATGGTATTTCAGTCCTACGCGCTCTACCCGCACATGACCGTTTACGACAACATGGCGTTTGGCCTGAAGCTGGCTAAAACCAACAAAGAAACTGTCCACGAGCGGGTGATGAGCACGGCTAAAATCCTCCAGTTGGAAGAGCTCTTACACCGCAAACCCAAAGCGCTTTCAGGTGGTCAGCGCCAGCGGGTAGCCATGGGCCGCGCTATGGCCCGCGAGCCGCGTATTCTGCTATTTGATGAGCCGCTCTCTAACCTGGACGCGTCGCTGCGCGTGCAGATGCGCAACGAAATTGCCCGTCTGCATAACCGCCTTGGTTCTACCATGATTTACGTGACCCACGATCAGGTAGAGGCCATGACGCTGGCAGATAAAATCGTGGTACTTAACCGCGGCCATGTTGAGCAGGTAGGCAGCCCTCACGAGCTCTACCAACGCCCGGCTACTAAGTTCGTGGCAGGCTTTATTGGCTCGCCCACCATGAATTTCCTGCCTGCCAAACTGCTTAACGGTGCCACTGACGGCTGTCGCGTTAATGTCGCAGGATTAGGTGACGTAACCCTGCCCCAAGCAGCCGATGGCTACTCCCAAGGCAGCTCGCTGACGCTCGGCGTGCGCCCAGAGCACCTGCGCTTGGAAGCGCCGCAGGGTGACAACTGCTTTGATATCGTGAACGTTGAGTACCTGGGCAACGAGGTATACGTTTACCTAGAGCCGAAAGAGGGCAAAACGCTACTGATTCACCGCAGCGAAGCCCCCAGCCAGTGGAAAGAGGGCCAGCAGGTATCGCTTGTGCCGGATACCGAGCACGTGCACCTCTTTGACGAGAGCGGTGCTGCTCTCATGCTCTCAGATGCTCGTTCAGCAGCGTAAGTAGTCAAAGAACGACCCAGCGCGGCCTTGGCGGTTGAGACAACCTTTACGATGAGGGTAGTCGGCATACCACCAAGGCCGTTATTCTTGTGCGCGACAATTAAATAATTAGCCTGCGCTATAAAATAAGGCAGGCACGCACTCTCTCTGCCAACGTTCTTCACCTGTTTAGGAAGCACCGTGACCGCCCCTCGCCGAATGACCCTAAAGGACCTTGCGCTCGAACTCGGCGTCTCTACCGCGACGATTTCCAACGCTTTCAACCGCCCCGACCAGCTCTCCCCGCTGCTGCGCGACCGCATTCTCAAAGAAGCCAAGCGGCTAGGATATAGCGGCCCCGATGCCAAAGCCCGCAGCCTGCGCACCGGTCGGTCTAGCATTGTGGCGGTAATTCTGGCCGAAAGCCTGACCTACAGCTTGAACGATGCCGTGGCCAGCGAGTTTCTCTCTGGCGTGGCCGAAGTACTCGATGCCCACGGGCACACCATGCTGCTGTTACCCGGTCGAGGTCACGCCTCCCAGCCACCTGGTTCAGCTAATATTGCCGATGGCTTTATCGTTTACGGGCTCATGCCCAACAATAAGCTGTTGAATGAGCTTCCTTCACAGCGCCCGCTGGTGTCGGTGGATTTTGATATTGACGGCTGCCCTACAGTGCATATCGATGACCGCGACGCCAGCTACGCGATGGCAACCCATGCGCTTAAACAGCGCCCTCTTCGGCCTGCCATTATCAACCTGCGCTTAACCAAAGAGCACTGCAATGGCCGGGTAACCAAAGAGCACACGATGCTGCCGGACAGCAGCACCATTAGCCGTGCGCGCCTAGCCGGGTTTCACGCGGCGCTCACCGAGCATGGCTTTGATACCGACGCGATTCCGCTATGGAATATTGAAGAGAATGTGTTTGATGTGTGCTCGCCGGTGATTACCGAAATCATCGACCTACCCGCTGAGCAGCGCCCTGACCTTTTGCTATGCATGTCAGACCGAATTGCGCTCACCGCGCTAACGCTAGCAGAGCAACGCGGCATTCACGTCCCAGGGGAGTTACGAATTACCGGCTTTGACGGCATTGCCGAAGGGCAGTACCGGGCACCACGCTTAACCACCGTACGCCAGGACAGCGCAGGTAAAGGACGCGTAGCGGCCAAAATGATTTTGGGCCGAATACCAAAAACCCAGCAGCTGCTCAAAACCGAGCTGCTGCTGGGTGATACCTGCCCTTAAAGAGCCGCCCCTATGGTGGCAGGGGTTATTTAGCGGTTTTCTGCATCGCGATGGCGGTATCTAACATACGGTTGGAGAAGCCCCACTCGTTGTCGTACCACGCCATGATTTTCACCAGACGACCGTTTACACGGGTGTGGTTGGCGTCAAAGATGGACGAGTGCGCATCGTGATTGAAGTCGATAGACACCAGCGGCTGGGCGTTAACAGCCAGCACCGGAGAGTTCGCGGCCGCTTTCTCGACAATCGCGTTGATCTCTTCTTTGGTGGTGTCACGACCCGCGGTGAAGGTTAGATCCACCAGGGAAACGTTAATCACCGGCACGCGCACGGCCAAGCCGTCAAACTTGCCCGCCAGCTCCGGCAATACCAAGCCTACGGCTGCCGCCGCGCCGGTTTTGGTCGGAATCATGGAGTGGGTAGCACTACGCGCACGGTAGGGGTCTGTGTGATAAACGTCCGACAGGTTCTGGTCGTTAGTGTAAGCGTGAACGGTGGTCATTAGGCCATTCTCGATACCGACCGCATCGTTCAGCGCTTTGGCAACAGGGGCTAAGCAGTTGGTGGTGCACGAAGCATTCGATACCACGGTGTGCTCAGCGGTCAGAATGTCGTCATTCACACCGTAAACGATGGTGGCATCCGCATCCGGGCTGGGCGCAGAAATCAGCACGCGCTTAGCGCCCGCAGCGATATGCTTGGCCGCCGCATCTCGCTTGGTAAACAGGCCGGTACACTCCATGACGAGGTCAATGTTCATAGAGGCCCAAGGCAAGTTGGCCGGATCGCGCTCAGAAGAGATCGCAATACGATCCCCATCCACGCTGATGCTCTCTGCATCGTGTTCAACCGCGAACGGGAAGTGACCGTGAACCGTGTCATGACGCAACAGATGCGAGTTTAGCGAAGGGTCGCCCAGATCGTTGATCGCAACTACCTGAACGCGATCACGGTAGCCGTTCTCGTACAGCGCGCGCAGTACGTTACGGCCAATCCGTCCAAATCCGTTAATGGCAACTCTTATTGTCATGGTAGCACCTCAATCAAGCAGTGGTCGTAGATGGCGTATCCAGTAAAAAAATTACTAAAAATACGTATTTAAGCACCTATAGGCCGATTTTAACCTGCCATAACCGCCCCTAAAGGCTAATAACTATCCAATATGTAGTAAAATTACTATATAAAGGCTATCGTAGTCCAATACTTAATCAAAGATTCATCGGCCCTTTTTTTCCGGGCTTTGTTCAGCCCATGCTGCTCATCAGGAGTCACCACCATGACACGCACAGCTCCCCCCACTCCCCTCCGTCGTACCAAAATCGTCGCCACGCTTGGCCCTGCCAGTGACCGCCCTGGGGTGTTGGAAGCCATGCTTAAGGCAGGCGTGGACGTGGTGCGGCTGAACTTCTCTCACGGCTCCGCTGATGATCATCGTCGCCGCCTGACCGAGGTGCGCGAGATCGCTCAGCGCTTAGGCCGCAGCGTCGCGGCACTCGGCGACCTGCAAGGCCCCAAAATTCGTATTTCCCGCTTTAAGGAAGGCGCCATCCACTTAGACATCGGGCAAGCGTTTGTGCTCGATATGGCAATGGATGCCAATAGCGGCACCGCCGAGCGGGTTGGCTGCGACTATAAAGCGCTAGTGGATGACGTTGCCCCCGGTGACCGGCTGCTGCTAGACGATGGCCGCGTAGTGCTAGATGTCACCTCTATTGTGGGGCAGGAAGTGCACACCCAAGTTCACGTGGGTGGCAAGCTGTCTAACAATAAGGGCATCAACAAACAGGGCGGCGGCCTGTCGGCACCGGCGCTTACCGATAAAGATAAGCAAGACCTGAAAACAGCCATTGAGATTGGCGTGGACTATTTAGCCGTCTCCTTCCCACGCCACGCCGCCGATATGCAAGAAGCCCGCGCACTACTGGGCGAGGAAGGCAAAGAGATTGGCTTGGTCGCCAAACTGGAGCGTGCAGAAGCCGTAGCCAACGATGAAACCTTAGACGCCATTATTGAAGCGTCTGAAGCGGTGATGGTCGCCCGTGGCGACCTGGGCGTAGAGATTGGTGATGAAGCGCTGATTGGCACACAAAAGCGCATTATCAAGCATGCTCGCTCACTGAATCGCGCGGTGATT
Source organism: Vreelandella lutescens (assembly GCF_014640815.1). Lineage (GTDB taxonomy): Bacteria > Pseudomonadota > Gammaproteobacteria > Pseudomonadales > Halomonadaceae > Vreelandella > Vreelandella lutescens. The sequence continues at coordinate 20,276 of NZ_BMHM01000007.1, forward strand.
ACGGCTACGCAGATGATGGAGTCGATGATCGAGTCGCCGCTACCTACCCGTGCGGAAGTGTTCGACGTGGCTAACGCCGTTCTCGACGCCACCGATGCCGTCATGCTCTCTGCCGAAACCGCTGCGGGCGACTATCCTGTGGAAACCGTTGAGGCTATGAACCGCGTCTGCCTGGGTGCCGAGCGCGAGCGCATCGCCCAAGCCTCCGGCCACCGTATTCATGAAGGCTTCGAGCGGATCGATGAAACCATCGCACTTTCTGCCATGTACGCTGCCAACCACCTGACCGGCGTGCGCGCTATTGCCTGCATGACCTCCACCGGCTACACGCCGCTGATTGCCTCGCGCATTCGTTCAGGCTTGCCGATTGTTGGCTTGGCCCACAGCCCTATCGCCCAACGCCGTATGGCACTCTATCGCGGTGTGGTCTCGATTCCGTTTGATACCACGCACATGGAGCCCACCGAGGTGAACCATGAAGCCATCAAACTGCTGAAGGCCTATGGATTGGCACACCCAGGTGAGCATGTCATTCTTACTCGCGGCGACCATATGAATGCCCACGGCGGCACCAATACCATGAAAGTACTGGCCGTTGACGCCGAGTAAATAACCGCCTCGCCGCACTATCAATAATAAGCGAATGACCAGGAGAGCCATGCCATGAACGATGCCCACCCACCCCGCCAAGCCGTGCGCACGCTGCAACCGCGTAAGCGTATTGCGCTGATTGCCCACGATGGCAAAAAAACCGAGATGCTGGAGTGGGCGACGCGCTGGCAAGACACGCTGAGCCAGCACACGCTGATTGGTACGGGCACCACCGCAGGGCGGCTGAAGACCGCCCTGGGGCTAGAAGTAGAAGGCTTAATGAGCGGGCCGCTGGGCGGCGACCAGCAGATTGGGGCGCGTCTTGCCGAGCAGCAGCTCGACGTGCTGATTTTCTTCTGGGACCCCTTTGCACCGCAGCCCCACGACCCGGATGTAAAAGCGCTGCTGCGTTTAGCGGCGCTATGGAACGTACCGGTGGCATGTAATGCGGCTAGCGCCGACTTTCTGCTCTCCTCGCCCTATTTAAGCGAGCGCTACGATATGTCGATTCCAGACGCGAACGCCTGGGCACAGGCCCGCACGGTATAACCGGGCGCGCCTTGCGCTTAGCGGGTACGCAGGTGACGCGCCACCACCTGCTGCCCGCACTGGTAGCTTCCGTTCATCGCACCCAGCGCGCACTGCAGCGTTAATTCTGCGATGCGGTCATAATCCTGCAACGCAGAATTGACCGGCTGGGGCAAAAAATCTAACAGGCGGTGGTCACCAAAGGTGGCTAACCGCAGCGTCTCTGGCAGCCCGCCCTGGGCGAGCAGCTCATCAAACACACCCTCCATGAGCGCATAGGAGGCCGTGACCAACGCATCAACCTCACCCACCGCCAAGGCTTGTTTAGCCAGTTCAACGCCTACGTCACGCTCATAACGCTCGCCACTAAAAGTGGCTGCCTCAACTCCCAGCCCATCCAGCGCGGCAAAAAATCCCGCCCGGCGCTCTCGGCTAACCGAGAGTTCGGGCATGGCGTCTAGCCAGGCAATGCATCGCGTTGAATTCGCCATCACCGAACGTGTTAGCGCATAAGCCGCTTCATGATCATTGCTCACCACGCTGGCAAAGCGCTCGGGCGTCAGGCCGCGGTCCATGCCCACCACGCTCCACCCTTCATCGGCTAAATCTGCGTAAAAGGTGTCGTTTTCTGGCAGGCAGCTGGCGGTAATCAGCACTTCGCAGCGCTGGGCCCGCAGCGCTAGGGCCAGCGTGCGCTCGCTGTCTGCGCAGTCATCGGAACTCACCACCAGCAGCTGGTAGCCGCGCTCGCGAGCACCGCGCTCCAAGCGTTTAGCGAGGCGCGCATAGCTGATGTTTTCCAAATCCGGCACGATCAGGCCAATTAAGCGGCTAGCACCACGGCGCAGCGCAGCGGCCTGAGGGTCAATGTGATAACGGTGCTGACGCACCACGGCCATGACTTTGTCGATGGTGGCTGAACTAATGCGCCGCTGTTCAGCCTGGCCGTTGATTACATAGCTTGCCGTGGTGCGCGAAACCCCGGCAAGCCGGGCAATATCGGCAAGTGTCATGCTGGTTTCTCCCTAAATGAAGACGGCAGTTTAGCAGCCGTTTTACCCTCTTCAGACCAAAGTCTAAAAAGACAACCCTTGTGTCTAAAAGTGAATCGATTCAGCATAGCCAACTATACACAGGTGACACGATTCATCCAGCTAACCACAACGATCTACGACTAACGTTTTATGCGCGCATGTTCGCCGCCAATCGCAGACGTTGCTGTTGCCTGACCGCGTTTACAGGAGAACCCTATGTTGACACTCGGCCCCGATGACATCTTGCTCGACCGCCATGCGGACCACTGGCAAGCTGCGCTCGATAGCGCCGCCAACGCGCTGGCGGATGCTGGCTTGGTGGCGGCCGAGTACCGCGAAGGCCTCCACGCCCGCGAAGCGCAGTCCTCTACCTACCTCGGTAACGCGATTGCGATTCCCCACGGCACCCCAGAAAGCCGCCACCACGTTAAGCGCACCGGCGTGCGGGTGCTGCAGTTTCCTGAAGGGGTACAGTGGCACGACGGCAATACCGTTCATGTGCTGGTCACCATTGCGGCACAAAACGACGAGCACTTGGACATTCTGCGCCAGCTGACCCATGTTCTTGACCGCGACGGCGTAGCCACTGAGCTGGCCAGCGCCAGCTCCGCCGCCGATGTCGCCCGCCTGCTCTCGAAGCCGTCATTAGCGCCGCGCCTGGATGCCGATACGCTATGTGTTAACTTTCCCGCCCGGGACCCGCAGGAACTGGCCCTGGCGGCGGCAGCGCGGCTGCGCCAAAGCGGCTGCGTGGATAATGGTTTTATCGGTGCAGTCGCCAGCGCCCAGCCCCAGTGGCTGGGCAAAGGCCTATGGCTTGCCAGCCACGCCCAAGGGGTGAACCAGCCCGCGCTGGGCGTGGCGACGCCCGCCGACACCTCGCTTGAGCATAGCGGCCATCCGGTTCATGCGCTGTTCTGCCTCGCCGCCAGCGGCGATGCCCACAGGCCGCTGCTTGAGCAGCTCATGGCGGTACTAGAAAACGGTGAAAGCGAGAGCTTTGTCGGCAAAAACAGCGCCCAGCTCCTGGCGGCCCTGGCTGGCGAAACCGCCAGCACCCAAACCCGTCGCGTGCGCGTATTAAATCCTCACGGCCTGCATGCTCGCCCGGCCAAACAGCTGGTACAGATCGCCCGTGCCCAGCCCATGCCGATCAACGTGCGCCTGGAAGAAGGCAGCGCCACCACGGTATCCGCCGCCAGCCTGACCAAAGTGATTGGTTTGGGTGCACGCCGCGGCCAGTGGCTGATCTTCTCTGCCGAGGGCGAACAGGCAAGCGCCGCGCTAGATGCCATTGCCGCCGCCGTTGAAGAGGGCTTGGGTGAAAAAGTCACCCCGTTCGACGGTGGCCGCGATGCAACGCCCGCCGCCAACGCCAGCAAGCCTGCCGTGGAGCCGCTGGCCGCCGACAAGCCGCACACCGGCGTGGCGGCCTCCCCAGGGTTAGCGATTGCCCCGGTATTTGTTATTCGCCCGATGCAGTTTGATTACCCGGAGCATGCCAGCGACCCCACCCAAGAGATCGCACGCTTAGAGGCCGCTCTCAAAGAGGGTGCTGCCCAGCTGCAGGCGCTGGTACACAACGCCCCTGGCGGCGAAGTAGCCGACATTCTCTCCATGCATGAAGAGATGCTCGACGACCCCGAATTGCACCAGGCGGCGATTGACGCCATCCGCGAAGGGCGCTCGGCGGAAGCAGGCTGGTGGGAAGCCATCGACACCGCCGCCCACGCTCAAGAGATGCTGGCAGACCGGCTGCTGGCCGAACGCGCTGCCGACCTGCGAGATGTCGGCCGCCGCGTGCTCGGCGTGCTTTGCGACGTTACCCTGCCCGAGCCGCCCGACCATCCCTATATTCTGGTAATGGACGATATCGGCCCCTCTGATGTGGCCCGCCTGGACACCTCCCGCGTGCGCGGCCTGCTGACTGTTCGCGGCGGTGCAACCGCCCACAGCGCCATCTTGGCCCGTGCGCTGGGCATTCCTGCCGTGGTCGGTGCCGGTGAAGCAGTGATGGCGCTGCATAACGGCGGCATGATGATTCTGGATGGCGAACGCGGCCGCGTGACCTCGCAACCTTCCGAGGAGCGCCTGCGCCGAGCCGAACAGCAGCTGCTCGACCAGCAGCAGCGAGAAGCGGATGCCTGGGAGCTGCGCTTTGAGCAAGCGCAAACCCGCGACGGCCACAAGGTGGAAGTGGCTGCCAACCTCGGCAACACCGCCCACGCCGCCGATGCGGTAGAGCGCGGTGCGGAAGGGGTCGGCCTGCTGCGCACCGAGTTCTTGTTCATGGCCTACTCCAGCGCTCCGGATCTCGCTACGCAAATCGCCGAATACCGTGAAGCCACCGATGCGCTTAATGGTCGCCCGCTCGTCGCCCGCACCCTGGACGTGGGCGGCGACAAGCCGCTGCCCTACTGGCCGGTACCCCAGGAGGACAACCCCTTCCTGGGCCTGCGCGGTATTCGCTTAGCGCTGACCCAACCAGAAGTACTGGAAACCCAGATTCGCGCCCTGCTGATGGCCGCCGTGGGTAAACCGTTGCGCATCATGCTGCCGATGGTTAAAGACGTGGCCGAGTTCCGCGCGGCGAAGGCGATCTATGACCGTCTGCTCAAAGAGATCGCCCCCCAGCAGCGAGCCACTGACGTACAGCTTGGCGTGATGATTGAGGTGCCTTCCAGCGCCTTGTTAGCGCCCACGTTGGCCGCCGAAGTCGACTTCTTCTCAGTGGGTACCAACGACTTAACGCAGTACACCCTCGCGATTGATCGCGGCCACCCGGAGCTTTCTGCCCAAGCCGATGGCCTGCACCCGGCGGTACTGCGGTTGATTCAAATGACCGTCGAAGCCGCCCACGCACAAGGCAAATGGGTCGGTGTGTGTGGCGAGCTGGCTTCTGATGCCATGGCCGTGCCGGTTCTAGTGGGCTTAGGTGTCGATGAACTCTCGGTGAGCGCACGCCAAATCCCGCTGGTCAAAGCCCGCCTGCGCGAGTTTGATCTTGCCCAAGCCCAGGCCAGCGCCCAGCTAGCGCTGAGCAAAGCCACCAGCGACGAAGTCCGCGATGCTCTGGAGGCCAGCTAATGGCACGTGTGGTCTGCATTACGCTGAACCCAGCGCTGGATCTCGCTTTCAACCTGGATGCGCTGACGCTGGGGCACGTCAACCGCCCCACCGGCGCGCAGCTGGAAGCCGCAGGTAAAGGGGTGAACGTCGCGCGGGTATTGGCAAGCCTGGGCCACGAGGTGATCGTGAGCGGCTTTTTAGGCGAAGAGAATGACGCTCCTTTCAGCCTCGCCTTCCCCCGTTACGGCGTTGAAGATGCCTTTGTACGGGTGCCGGGCAATACGCGCATCAACGCAAAACTCGCCGAGCAGAGCGGCCGCGTGACCGATATCAACGGCCCCGGCATGCCCATCGAAGCTTCCCACCTGGCTGCTTTACGTACCACGCTCAGCGGCCTGTTTGAAAGTAGCGCGCCGCCTCAAGCCGTGGTGGTCGCAGGCAGCCTGCCTCCCGGCATCGACCAGCCCACCTTTGGCGAGCTGCTCACCTTCGTAAAAGGTTTCAGAGTACCACTCTGGGTAGACACCAGCGGCCCGGCGCTGCTCACGGCGATTGCCGCGCAGCCTGCTGCCGTGAAACCGAACGAAACCGAGCTGGCCGACTGGGCGGGCAGCGCGCTTGATAGCGACCAGCAGCGCCAAGCTGCCGCCAAACGGCTGCACGCCAGCGGTATCGAACACGCGCTAATTTCAGCAGGTGCAGAAGGCGTTCTATGGGTGAGCCAGCACGGTACTTGGCAATCCACGCCACCCACCGTCACCGCCACCAATACCGTTTGCGCGGGTGACACCTTTGTGGCGGGCATGCTCCATGGGCTGCTAAGCCAACACTCGCCTGAAGAAACGCTTCGCTTCGCGACGGCGCTGTCTTCCGAAGCGGTACGCCATGTTGGTGTGGGCACTTCCCACGCCGATGATTTTGACTCACTCCAACAACAGACCCGGGTACGGCGTCTTGACGACACCCACACCGAGGGAGCCACGCGATGAACCTAATCCTGATTACCGCCTGCCCCAGCGGCATGGCGACCACTTTCCTGGCCGCCAAGCGCTTAGAACAAGCCGCCACTCGGCTAGGCTGGAACGTTCATGTGGAAATGCACGGCGAGATTGCGCCGCTGCAAGCCGCCAGCGCCGAGCAGATTGCTAACGCCGACTTGATCGTTGTAGCCGCCGACCACGTGCCCGCTCCAGAACGTTTCGAAGGTAAGCGGCTGTTCCAGGCCCCCATTGCCAGCGCCCTGCCCGACCCCAGCGCCTTTTTAAGCCAGGCCAAGCGGGAAGCGCCGATTTTCAGCGCTCCGGCAGCCACAGCGGCTACCCCGGCAAGCAGCGCAGGCGTTAAAAAGATTGTTGCCGTCACCGCCTGCCCCACCGGCGTTGCCCACACCTTTATGGCCGCAGAAGCGCTAGCCGAAGCGGGCAAAGCGATGGGCCACCAAATTCGCGTGGAAACCCAGGGTTCGGTGGGTGCGCAAAACAAACTCACTGAAGATGAGATCGCCGCCGCTGACGTAGTCGTATTGGCCTGCGATATCGAAGTGGACCCCTCTCGTTTTGCGGGTAAGCGTATTTATCGTACGTCTACCAGTAACGCCCTAAAAAAGCCGCGCCCGACGCTTGAAGCCGCCTTTACCGACGCTGTAGTGGAGGATGGCACTAGCGCTGCCAATGGCGCATCGGCCAAGAAAGGCATGAAAGAGAAAGGCGTCTATAAACACCTGCTAACCGGCGTTTCCTTTATGCTGCCCATGGTGGTGGCGGGCGGCTTGTTAATTGCCCTCTCGTTCGTGTTTGGTATCGAAGCGTTCCAGGAAGAGGGAACGCTTGCCGCCGCGCTGATGCAAATTGGTGGTGGTACCGCGTTTGCCCTGATGATTCCCGTGCTGGCGGGCTACATCGCCTACTCCATTGCCGACCGCCCCGGTATCGCTCCCGGTATGATTGGCGGCATGCTGGCCGCCAATATTGATGCTGGTTTTATCGGCGGTATTTTGGCCGGCTTCTTGGCCGGCTACGTGGCACTGGCCGTGACTCGGTACGTTAAGCTGCCCGCGAGCATCGAATCCCTCAAGCCCATTCTGATTATTCCCTTTGTGGCCAGCCTAGTCACAGGCCTGACCATGATCTACGTGATTGGGGAACCCGTGGCTGCCATTATGGCCGCCCTGACTGGCTTCCTCTCCTCTATGGGGTCTACCAATGCGGTGCTGCTGGGGATTCTACTGGGTGCCATGATGTGCTTTGACCTAGGTGGCCCAGTGAACAAAGCGGCTTACACCTTTGGCGTGGGCCTGCTGGCATCACAAACCTATGCGCCCATGGCGGCTATTATGGCAGCGGGCATGGTACCGGCCATTGGCATGGGCATTGCCAGCTTTGTAGCCCGCAACAAGTTTTCTGCCCCCGAGCGGGAAGCTGGCAAAGCCTCGTTTGTGCTGGGCCTGTGCTTTATCAGTGAAGGGGCGATTCCCTTTGCAGCGAAAGACCCGCTACGCGTGATTCCTGCTTGTATTGCTGGGGGTGCCGTGACCGGTGCGCTCTCTATGCTGATTGGCGCCCAGCTCATGGCCCCTCATGGCGGCATCTTTGTGCTCCTGATCCCCAATGCCATCACGCCTGCCCTGCTCTATCTCGGCGCGATCATTGTGGGCTCTTTGATCACCGGCTTGGGCTACGCGTTTATCAAACGTGGTGCTGCCCAAGTAGCCGTTGCCAGCTAAACGCTGCACACTAAGGGCGAGGCAATCTCGCCCTTTTGCTTTTGCTGGGCAGCCACTCTGAGCTGCCTACCACCTCGCTGTTTTATTAACTAATTTTCTTGCCATTAATCGCTGATTATTGTTTCAAGCAGCTCAATATGTAGTATTTTTACATAAATAACAGCGACGAAAGGGGCAGTGCCCTGACCCTCGTCAGTGATAACGATGTAAAAACAATAGGACCGCCCGTTATGTTTCAACTCACTCGCAGCGTTACCTGGCAGGCCCTAGAACGCCTGCGCGATAAAACCGCCAACGACCGCATTCGTGACTATTTTACGAGTGACCCACAGCGCTTTGAAAAAATGAGCCTGCGCGTCGGCGGCCTCTTTCTGGATTACTCCAAGCATCAGGTATCGGATGAAGTGCTGGCCAAGCTGATTGAGCTAGCCGACCACTCCGCCCTGGTGCAGCGCCGCGCTCAGATGTTCTCGGGCGATATTATCAACGTGACCGAGAACCGCCCGGTGCTCCACACCGCCCTGCGCCATTTGGGCGACGAGCCGGTGTATGTGGACGGCGAAGACGTGATGCCAGAAATCACCCGCACCCGCGAGCAGATCAAGCTGTTCTCGGAAGCGGTGCGTAGCGGCGAGTGGAAAGGCTATAACGGCCAGCGCATTAAAGACGTAGTCAACATCGGCATTGGCGGCTCGGACCTTGGCCCCAACATGGCAGTGCGTGCGCTGTTGAAATACCGCCACCCGGAGCTGCACTTCCACTTTGTTTCTAACGTGGATGGCACCCATATTCAGAAAGTGCTGTCGCGGTTAGACCCTGCCACCACGCTGTTTATCGTCTCTACCAAAACCTTCTCCACCCAGGAAACCCTGCTCAACGCCAAGACCGCGCGGCGCTGGTTCCTGGAAAACGCCGGAGAAGACGCGGATGTGGGCGCGCACTTTATTGCCGCTTCTACTAACCGCAAAGCGGCGATGGAGTTCGGCATTCGCGAAGAGAATGTGTTCGAGTTTTGGGCCTGGGTGGGCGGCCGCTACTCCATGTGGTCTTCCATCGGTTTGCCCATTGCGCTCTCGATTGGCTTTGAAGGCTTTATCGAGCTGCTGGAAGGCGCCCATGAGATGGACCGCCACTTTATCGAAGCGCCTTTCGCTCAAAACATGCCGGTCCTCATGGCGCTGATCGGCATCTGGTACATCAACTTTATCGGCGCAGAAACTCAGGCCATCGTGCCCTACGACCAAGCGCTCAACCAGTTGCCCTCTTTCCTGCAGCAATTGGATATGGAGTCTAACGGCAAGTCGGTGGATATTTTCGGCCACCCGGTGAACTACAAAACCGGCCCGATTGTGTGGGGCCAAACCGGCTCCAACGGCCAGCACGCCTTCTTCCAGCTGCTGCACCAGGGCACCCGCTATGTGCCGATCGATTTTATCGCCTCGCTCAAGCCGGAACCGGGTGTGGAAGACCACCACTTCGCCTTGCTCACCAACATGCTGGCCCAAGCCAACGCCTTTATGGAAGGCAGCCAAGGCGACAGCAAAGAGCTTAGCCAGCTCGACCCCTACAGCTGCCCCGGCAACCGCCCCTCCAGCACCCTACTGCTCGACGAGCTAACGCCGAAAAACCTGGGCGCACTGATTGCGCTCTACGAGCACAAAGTGTTCGTGCAGGGCGTGATTTGGAACATCAACTCGTTCGACCAGTGGGGCGTGCAGCTAGGCAAGCGCATCGCCGGTGAAATCAGCGAGCGCATCGACGCCAACGCCGCCGACTTCGACGCTTCCACCCAGGGGCTTCTGGAACTGGTGCGCGCCCACTTTCCCAGCACGGCGCATCAAACCCAACATTCAGAGCCAGCGAGCAGTGATAAAAAACCGGTGCGGAAGAAGCGTTAGATTAACGCAATATTAGCTAGTCGGAGCCCCCACTGCTGTGGGGGTACCTTTTTTGCACCTTGGCTTCCCTAGCTTCACTTCAAAACTCGGCGGGTGAGTAGCAAACATCTACCTGCTCATTATTTCCCTATAGGGATAAAGACCTCTCTTTTCGATCGTCCTACGCATTATTTTCCCTATAGGGAAAGATCAGCTAGTATATCTGTTTTAATCCTGAAATTTTCCTTATGGGGAAAATGGAGCGCGTATGCGTACCCTGCCAGCAACGACGGAAACGCCCCTTCACTCGATTGAATCCGCCAAGAGTCTCGGCTTGTTAATTCGTCAAGCCCGCAAACGCCAACACCTGACACTAGAGACGGTGGCTGGACTTTGCGGTGTCAGCATCCGTTTTTTAAGTGAACTAGAAAACGGCCGTGATACATGTGGCATAGGAAGAGTATTACGCGTGTTAGAAACACTTGGCATTGAGCTTCTCGCCCAGCCAATGGATAGTGATCTATGACAGCTGATCAACTTATCGTTTGGCAAAACCATCAGCGAGTAGGCACTCTCTGGCGCGGTTTAGATGGCCGTCTCATGGGCTTTGAATATGACGAGGAGTGGCAAGCTAGCGGACAAGCAATTTCCAATAGCCTTCCTTTAAGCCAACGAACATGGCTGCCCGAAACGCTGACCGCCCATCACTGGTTTGGCAACTTGCTGCCTGAAGAGCAGGCGCGCGCTGCTATTATTCGCCAACTAGGCATTCCTGATGACGACTTCTCTCTGCTTGCCGCTATTGGTGGGGATTGCGCTGGAGCACTATCGATCCTGCCGCCTCATCAAACACCAGAACCTTCTAATCGCCAGGATTGTGATACGCCCCTTTCACAAGAAAGGCTTAATGAGTGGGCGGCTTTTAAGCAACGCTATGCGCTATTTGCAGAGTCACAACAAGCACCCAAGCCACGTCTTTCACTGGCGGGCGCACAGGACAAAATACCCGTCATCTGGCGTGATGAGACTTTTTATTTGCCTCAAGGCACTGCTCCTTCCTCACATATCGTTAAGTTTGCAGTAGATGGGCGCGACCACGTTATTTTTAACGAACTCTACCTCAACACGCTGGCAACGCTCGTCGGTATTGAGTGTCCCTCCACCTCAGTACGTTATGCAGGGCGGCATCCCCTACTGGTTGTAGAGCGTTACGATAGAGCATGGGTAAACGACTCACTACAGCGCATCCACCAGGAAGATTTATGCCAAGCAATGGGTATGTCACGTACGCAAAAGTATCAAGAGCACGGTGGACCAACTCTAGCCGACTGTTTTCAGCTGTTACGTGATGTATGTAAGCCTCCTGCACACTCATTACAACAGCTACTCCGCTGGCAAATTTTTAACGTGCTAGTGGGTAATAGTGATGGCCACGCAAAAAACGTATCACTACTACAAGACGCAAAAGGCAAATGGCGTATTGCTCCCGCTTACGATTTGGTAGGTACCGTTGTTTTAGGGTATGACCCGAGGCTGGCATTCTCTATCGGCAACCAAAATAACGCCATGCAGCTTTTATCTCGTGACTGGAAACTGCTAGCTGAGCAGAGCCAGCTTAGCTATCCGTTCATCAAGCGAGAGATTAAACATCTACAAGAGTTACTGCTTCGATTTGCCAGCTCAAAAGAGATGCAGCAAGCACTGCTAGAGGCAGGATTACCCGATCATGCTTGGTTACGCTTGCAACAACAGCGCCACCACATTGTAAAACAGTGCAAGAAAGCGGCGCTCTGGTAACGTCACCCTCTTGCAAGACACTCGATAATCAAGATGAGCAACCGAATGAAACACCTTCACCAAGCCATCCAACGCTGCCCGCGAGTAGCGGTATACGGCACATTAAAGCACGGCCATCGCAATCATCATTGGTTAAACGGCGCTGACATGTTGGGCCAAGACCGTTTAACAGAGATCACGCTTTACGACCTTGGCCCCTACCCAGGCGCTAAGCTCATGCCTTCTACAGGCGTTACTGTGGAGGTGTATGCCATTAACGCTGAACAGCTAGCGCGGCTGGATGAGCTAGAAGATTACCTGCATCATTCCCCCGCAGAAGGGATGTACGACAGGACTGTGTTGGCAACACAGTATGGCGATGTTTGGTGCTATATCTACAATCCAACGGTTGAGGCAACGTCGTTGGTCAAGAGCGGAGAGTGGTAAAACGATCTACAGAAGGGCCAATGCCTCTTCTGTACTCACAACCTCCGCATACTCCCCGTCTAAATTCGCCAGCGACATCGCATGCACCTCGTCGGCAGTGCGATAGGTACCGGCGTAATCTCGTTTTGCGAACGTGAAGGTGGCATCGCTCACCATATAAGTATCGAAGCCTAAATTCCCCGCCGAACGCACGGTGGCTTCAACCGAGTTACTGGTACTGACGCCCACAATGACCAGCTGATGGATGCTACGGGCGTGTAGCCAGCGCTCTAACCCCGAGTGCGTAAACGCATCGGGGACGTTTTTATCGACGATAGGCTCGGTGGCGAGTGGCTCAAGCGCAGGCTGGAACAGCACGCCGCTCTGCCCAGGCCAAAAGGGCGATTCGGGTGAGCGAGAGAGATGACGCACATGAACCACTGGCTGCTGGCTTTGCCGCCAAGTGGCTAGCAGCCGCTGAATGTTGGCTTCTGCATGCCGGTTATTGCGCTCTCCTGCCTCTACAGTCGCCATGCCCTGCTGCATGTCGATAATGATCAGTGCCGCACGCTGATTCGTCGTCGCGGACATACCTGCCCTCCCCTGAAATCATCCGAGTAAGTCTTCCCTCTTTTCCCAACATACCATTAGCGCTGTCGTGGCTGTACTGCCCGCTTGGTTGCGGTACTGTGCAAACCTCATATACTGTATTTATGAACATATATCTTGATACTACGTACGAGGTAGCAGATGACATCACTGGATCCCTCTCGCGCTACCGTGCATAAAGGGCGCGGTGCAACCTACGACCCGCATAACCGCTTTGCCCCTACCCGCAGCGTGGCGGAGGATGACGGCTGGTGGCAGGAAGAAGCCTCTACCTCACTGGCAACAGAAGTACGCGAGGAAGCCAGTAAAAGCGCACTCTCTTGGAACAATTCGCCAGATTTACCTTTTGATCGTTCGCTTAATCCCTATCGCGGCTGTGAGCATGGCTGTGTCTACTGCTATGCGCGCCCCTCCCACGCCTATTGGGATTTGTCGCCAGGGCTGGATTTTGAAACCAAATTGATCGCCCGCCGCGGGCTGGTGGAGCATTTAAAAGAGGAGCTTTGCCACCCCCAATACGTTTGTCGCCCCATTAACCTCTCCGGCAATACTGACTGTTACCAGCCGCTAGAAGCCACCTACCAAACCACCCGTCGTTTGCTGGAATTACTGCTGGCTTGCCGCCACCCGGTGACGTTAGTGACGAAAAGTACGCTGATTTTGCGGGATATCGATCTACTGGCAGAAATGGCAGAACATCGATTGGTGCGGGTATTTGTGAGCTTAACCAGCCTAGACGCCAGCCTAAAACGCACGCTGGAACCCCGTGCGGCATCGCCTCAGGCACGCTTGAAAGTGATTCGTGAGCTGAATACGGCAGGAATACCGGTGGGCACGCTGATATCACCGATTATTCCTGGCCTGACCGACCATGAGATCGAACGTATTCTGGAAGCCGCCAGCCGTGCCGGGGCGCGCACCGCGACCTGGATGCTGCTGCGGCTGCCCCACGAGGTCGCGCCGCTGTTTGAAGCGTGGCTAGAGGCTCACTACCCCGAGCGCGCTGCCAAGGTGATGAGCTTGATGCGTCAGTGTCGGGGCGGTAAAACCTACGATGCGGCCTTTGGTAAGCGCTTTCGCGGAGAAGGGGTATTTGCTGACTTAATCGCGCAGCGGTTTCAGCGTGCTAGCCGCCAGTGGAACATGCAACCCCGCACAGAGCAGGGGCTGAATACCCGCGATTTTCGCCCGCCCCGGGCACAGAGGGATTTATTTGATTAGACTGCTGGAATACAAACCCTCTAAGAAGACGCCCTCTCTATGTCGCTCAGCAAAACAAAATCCAGCTTTTATCGCCGTTTATATGTGGCTTACTTGATTGACCAAGGCGTGGCCAGCGTGCCCGCCCTGATTGACGCCACCGGCATGCCAAGGCGCACCGCCCAGGACACCATTACATCGCTGGGGGAATTGGATATTGAGTGCGTGTTCGAGAAAGGCGACGGCGAGCGCCATAACATCGGCCACTACGTGATCAAGCAGTGGGGCGCGATTGACCCACGCTGGGTGACGCAACATGCTCAGCGGCTGGGTGAGGCGTTGGGCTATCGTGAGTAGGCCATGATGCAGCAGGTTCGGCCCAGGTCAGCCTCGCTGCGTTGAGTGTGACGCTAAGGGAGCTAGCGGCCATGGCCAGCACGGCGACCAGCGGGGGAATAGCCATGGTGACCACCAACCCCAGCGCCAGCGTGTTATAGAGCGCCGATAGCAGCAGGTTTTGTACCATGATGCGACGGGTTCGCTGGGCAACGCTCAACAGCCTGGCGACACCCGCAATACCAGGTGATAGCAGCTGAGCAGCAGCCCCTTCCCGGGCAGCGTCGCTGGCGTGCAGCGGGGCCACACCCACCGCCGCCGCCGCGAGGCTCAGCGTGTCGTTGACCCCATCGCCCACGTACAGCGTGGGTGATGGCAGCGCCTCTAGCAAACGTGCCTTGGCCTCGGGGGAGCGCTGGGCATAGCAAGCTTCCCGCGGTAGCCCAACGCGCTGGCCCAGCCACTGCACGGGGCCCTGGCGATCTCCGCTGATCAGCGCCAACACGTAACCGGCACCCTGTAACTGGGCAAGCGTGGCCTGAGCATCCGGCACAGGCTGGTCGGCCAGGTACAGGGTGGCCAGCCATCCTTGTTCATCGGCCACCAACACCTCAGACGCAAAGCCATACGCCGGGTGCTGTGCATCGCCAGGAATCTCGTTGCCCTGCTGGGCTAGCCACGCTGCGCTGCCCAGCCACCAGGTGTGGCCATCGGCGAAGGTGACGGTTTGCCCGGCCCCCGGCGTTTCATGCACCTCCACCTGAGCCTGCGAGGCACCGCTTGCCCAGTGGCGCAGTCCGTTCGCCAGCGGATGCTCACTCTGCCTGACCGCCACGGCCAGCTGTTGGCGGAACGGTTCCTCGTCTTCCCCATCACGCAGCATCGCATGCAATACGCGATGCTGCCCTTGGGTCAAGGTGCCGGTCTTGTCGAACGCCACCGAGCGCACCTTGGCCAACACTTCCAGCGCGGCAGGGTCGCGCAGCGCAATACCCTGCTGGGTGGCCTGGCTACTGCCCGCCAGGCTTGCCAGCGGCACGGCCAGGCCCACGGCGCAGGGGCAGGCCACTACCAGCACCGAGAGCGCGCGCACGCTCGCCTCGTCCCACCCCACGCCCATCAGCCAGGCAATTGGGAGGGTCAATGCCGCCAACACCAGCGCTGCGGGGCTCAGCCAGGCGGCAAACCGCTCGGCCAGTGTGTGCAGCTCGCCTTTTTGCGTTTGAAAGCGACGCATCTGGTCACACAGCTTGTCCATTCGCCGCTGGCCCGCCGTGGCGGTCACGGTCAGTTCCAGCGAGCCGCCCTGCCCGCCACTTCCGATAAAGCGACAGCCTGCATACGCTGGCTGCCCGGCGCGCACGAAGCGCGGCTGGCTTTCACCGGAAAGCGTGGCGGTGTCCAGCCAGCCGTCGGTGTCCAGAGTGCCATCCAGCGGCAACACGTCGCCCGGTGCCACGGCGATGCGCTGGCCCAGCGTGACCTCCTCGATGGCGGTTTCCTGGGCCTGCCCCTGATGCAGTATCCACACCGACGTATCGGGCAGCGCCAGCGCGTCGAAGGCTTTCAAACCACGCTGACGGCACAGCGTTTCGACCAGACGCCCTACTAATAGCAGAACGATCAGCATCACCGCCGTATCGAAATAGACCTCTACCGAGCCACGCCACAGAAGGCTCAGCGATACCACCACGGCCCCCAGGACGCCCAGGCTCACCAGCACGTCCATGCCGGGCCGCCTTGCCCGCAATGTGCGCCAGCCCGCCCGGTAAAAAGGCAGCCCGGCATAGCTCACCACGGGTATCGCAAAGGCACCCGACACCCAGGCCAGCACGCTCTCCAGCGCGGCCGTGGGCATGGCCCCAGCGTAGATCAGCAGCGAGGCCAGCATGGTCCACATGCCAAACACCGAGCCGACGATCAAGCGCAGAGTCAAATAACGGCTTTCCTGCTCCAGCCGAGCATGGGCGTCCTGCAGGTCTTCCAGCGGCGCTAGGCGATAGCCCAGCCTCGCCACTTTGGGCGACAGCGCTTCCAGCGCCGTCGCCTCAGGTTCACCCTTCACCCACACGGTGGCAGTCGGGTAGTGAACGCTAACGTCCCGCACGCCTGGCTGCTGCCTCAGCGCGCCTTCCACCGCCAGCGCACAGCTGGTGCACCACATGCCGTGCAGCGTATACAGCGGTGCTTCCGGGCCGTCAGGTTGGGCCGCATGCGCGGTCGATGCGTCGCTCAAGGCCACGTTACACGCAAGGCGGAATGCCTATGATCGGCAGCGCCACGAACACGACGCTGAGCGCCGAGAACAGATACAGCCCCGCCGAGACCACGGCATTGAAACGTGCGCGCCCCTGGTGGAGCTGGCCAGCTTGCCAGCACCACCAGGTAAGCGCCGCCAGCAGAGCGGTTGTGACAATACTCAGCAGCAGCATCCAGCCATTGAGCAGCGTGAACACGCCACGCTCCGTAGCAGGGGCCGCCACCTCACAGGCCACGGCGTGGCCTCCATAAACGGCGATGAACCAAATGCACCACACGGTCAAGCCCACCACGAAGTGGATAGGATGCGTCAACCTCAAGCGCTCGAGTAAAGGTGACATGGCATTAACCTCCTATCACGCGGGGCAACACAGCGAGCGAGCCCACCAGGATCCAGAAGACCACGGCGTTGTAGCGCCACAGCTGTACCACCACAGCAGGTTCGAACGGCGCATGGGCGCCCACGTAGCCATAGCGCACCCGCAGCGCCTGCATGACCGTCAGTACGACCGCAAGCCCGCCGTGGAACAGGGCATAAATCAGACCCAACAGCAGCACGGCATCGTGGGTGGTCTCGGTGGGGGCCAAATCGGCGGCCAGCATCACCCAGGTGGTCAGGGCGACCTGCACGGCCCCCAGCGTACCGGCTAGATAAAAGCCGCTGGCAAGCCCGGCATCCTGCTGGCGGCGCAGCCCACGGATCAGCTTAACCATCACCATATAGCCTGCCGTGATGGCCAAGCCTGCGGCCACAAGGCCCGACAGCGAGAGCGGCGACACGTCAGGCATGCTCCACTCCGGGGAGACGGTCCACAGGTAGAACCAGCCGAACAGGTAAGAAAGAAAGAACGAGCCGTTGGCAATCAAAAAAGTGCCCATGGCCCACACACCCGGGCCATCCATGGTGCGAGAGTGCAGCGGCGGGTCACCGGGCGACACATTGGCATCCGGCGCGGCCTTAGGGTGCGCGCCGTTCTCCCAGGACCAGCGCAGCAGGAACACCCCGGCAATCAGCACGAAGACACCGGCCAGCGCATAGACCCGCACCAGCAGGCTGATACACACCACCGCCAGCGCCATGGCAGCAAACAGAGGCCACCAGGAGTTACCCGGCAGGTGAATGATTTCACGCACCTTGCCGGAGATAGGGTCGGTGCCCCACATCTCACGCCGCCCGTGGGTGGCGACCGCCAGCGAGTGCTTCCCTTCCGCCATGGTGACAGGTAGGTTCGGGTCATCCCACAAGGGGTGACGGGTTTCGATCTTGGGCAGGCTGACGAAGTTGTAAGCACTGGGTGGCATGGTGTTGGCCCACTCCAGCGTATCGGCGTTCCAGGGGTTCTGCTTGGCGGGTTTGCCAAAGCGGAAATGTAACGCAATATCCAGCAGCACCATGGCAATACCTGCAGACATGACAAAACTGCTGACCGACGAAAGCAGGTTATAGATATCCCAGCCCATGCCGGTGTCGTAGGTGTAGACGCGGCGCGGCATCCCCAGAAGCCCGGTCCAGTGCATGATCAAGAAGGTGCCGTTGAAGCCCAAAAATGTCAGCCAAAAACCCCAGCGGCCCAAATTCTCAGAGGGCATGCGTCCGGAAAACAGCGGCAGCCAATAGTAGAGCCCGGCAATCAGCGGGAAGAACATGCCCCCCACCAGCACGTAGTGCATGTGCGCCACCACGAAGTGGGTATCGTGAACCTGCCAGTTGAACGGCACCAGCGCCAGCATGACGCCGGTTAAACCACCGCAGACAAAGATGATCAGAAAGCCCAGCACCCACAACATGGGCAGCTTCATTTTAGGCTTGCCCAGCCATAGCGTGGCCAGCCACACGAACACCTGAATGGCCGTGGGCACCGCCACCAGCATACTGGCCGCCGAGAAGAAGGCCTGCGCCAGCTGGGGAATGCCCACCGTGAACATGTGGTGAACCCACAGGCCGAAGCTGATGAACCCCGTGACAATAATGGCAAAGACTACCCAGCCATAGCCCACGATGGGCCTTCCGGCAAAGACAGGAATCAGCGTCGAGATGATCCCCGCCGCAGGCAGGAAAATGATGTAGACCTCAGGGTGCCCGAACAGCCAGAACAAATGCTGCCATAGGATCGGGTCACCTCCGCCAGCGACTTCAAAAAACGGCATGCCGACGGCGCGCTCCAGCTCCAGCATGACACTGGCCAGAATCAGCGGCGGGAAGCCCACCACGATCATCAGCGCCATGGCGAGGATGTACCAAGCAAACAGCGGCATTTTATGCAGCGCCATGCCCTGTGTACGTGTGCGCAAGATAGAGACGACGATTTCCACCCCGGCAGAAAGTGCCGAGATTTCCACGAAAGTAATACCCAACAGCCAGAAATCAGGGCCAAGGTCAGGGGAGAACTCACTGCTACTGAGCGGCGTATACATGAACCAGCCACTGGAAGGAGCCATTTCCAGAATAAGGCTGGAGGTCAGAATGATGCCGCCAAACAGGTAACACCAGTAGCCCAGCGAGGTGAGCCGGGGGCACACTAGGTCCCGTGCGCCGATCATCTTGGGGATCATGTAGATCGCCAACCCCTCCAGCATGGGAATGGCGAACAGGAACATCATGACCGTGCCATGCATGGTCGTGACCTGATTGTAGATATCCGGCGACATGAAGTCCTGATCGGGCATGGCCAGCTGGGTACGCACCAGCATGGCCAGGATGCCGCCGATCAGGAAAAACACCATCCCGGTGATCATGAAGCGCAGGCCCAGCGTCGTATGGTTGACGATAGTCAGTGCCTTCCACCCTTTGGGATTACCCCAAATATCGTGCAGGTCTTCATGCAACTGCTGCGGGTCCTGCTCAATGGCTTTTTGGCTAACGCTACTCATGGGTTCAAGGTCTCCAACCAAGCACCCAGGCTGTCCAGGGTGTCCGTGTCGATATCAGCGTGGGACGGCATCAGGTTACCGGGCTTCAACGTCTGATGATGGTGCAGCCATTGGCTGATGGCGCCATCGTCCATGGCCATCACGCCAGCGCCCAGCGTTGCTCGGCTGCCCACGTCGGAAAGGTCGGGCCCCAGCGTGCCATCACTGACCCCGGCCACCGAATGGCAGCTGGCACAGTGGGTCATGAACGCGCTGCGCGCCTCGTCATCGGTAGCATTGGCCGTCGCCATTGTTGCCAGAGCGTCTCGCTGCCGCTCGGCCAGCCAGGCGTCATACTCTTCCCGGGGCAAGGCTTCGACGAATAGATGCATATGGGCATGCGCCACGCCACACAGCTCGGCGCACTGGGCACCAAAGACGGCGGGAATGTCTGCCTGCAGACGAATGCGGTTTTCCCGGCCGGGAATCATGTCAACCTTGCCACCCAGGCGCGGAATCCAGAACCCATGGATGACATCGGCGCTGGTGACGTGGAAATCCACTGGCTCGCCGACCGGCATCACCAGATGGTTGGCGGTGACTACCTCGCCGCCTTCGGCATTGGGATAGCGCACTTCGAACCACCACTGATGGCCGATGACTTCGATCACCTCGCCGGGTTCGCCAATGGCCAGCATGCGCTGACCGGCAGGCACACCAAAGGCGAGCAGCGCCACGATGCTGACCACGGGCAGCAGGATACCGCCCCCCAGAATCCAGTGGCGAGCCACCCGCCGCTCCTGAGAAGGCGTGCGGGTGACGTCCCTGGGCCTGAAGGCAAACAGCCAAAGCCCCGTGAGCACCGTCAGCACCACGGCACTGAAGGTCAACATGATCCACCAAATCAAGGCAACATCTCGTGCAGCTTGCCCAGCGGGGTCTAGAATGGACTTATCGCCCGCACAGCCGGCGGTCAACAAGGCCAGCCCCAGCACCGCCAAAACGGCTATTCGGTTGACCCGCCGACCCGTTGCGCGTTGAATGTTGGGCGAGGCTATATTGCTGTTACGTTCCCTCATCTGCTGTTTCCCTTTAGTCTGCCCACAGGAAGTGACCATGGCGCCAACTCCCCAACGTTCGATCAAAAGCCGAGCCTCTTTGGCTGGCCACCCGCTGCACCCCGTGATGATTCACTTCCCTGTTGCTGCCCTGATGGCCCTGGTAGCAAGCGACTTTGCCTACTGGTATACCGAGGACCCCTTCTGGATACGCAGCGGCCTGTGGCTGGCGGGCGTCGGCGCCTTTGGCGGCTGGATCGCCTCGATAGCCGGCATCATCGATCTGGTGACGGTGTCGCGCATACGACGCCTGATTACCGGTTGGAGCCACGCCATCGTGGCGGTGGTGATGCTTTCGCTGGCGTCGTTCAACTGGCTGCTGCGCTTCAACGAACCCGAAGCAATCCTGCCCTGGGGGTTGGCGGTATCGCTGCTTACGGGGGGGTTGATTGCGCTGGCCGGCTGGCTGGGCGGCCAACTGGTTTACGAGCACGCCGTGGGCGTGGATGTCGACTAACCACCTGCGCATGGGCATCGGCTAACTCCAATCAAGTGGTTTGGCCAGCACGAAGCCCAGCACGGCCAGAATACCCGCCACTGCCAGCAGCAACGCCAGCAGGTTGGCGGGTTTCACACCGCGATAGATGCCCATTTCCAGACGCAGAATCAGCCAGCCAAAACAGCCGTGAGCGGCCACCATAGCCACCACCGCGGCCAGCTTGAAGATCAGCCAGCCACCCATTAGCCCGTGGAGCAGAAACAGTAGCGTGCCCGACGCAATGGCCAGTAGCGCGGCAGGGGTGGCAACGGAGTTGTAGAAGTAGCGCGGCATGGGCGGTGAACCCTGCGCAAAACCAGCGTCCTTGCGCAGCTGAAGGGCGTGACTCAGCAGCGCAGGTAAGTAAAGCAGCGAACCGCACCAGATAACCAGTGCGGCAATATGAAGCAATTTTAGCCAGGGCATTGCGGCTTCCTTGCGTTGCATTGGGCAGGGGGAGAAATAACTCCGTTAACCTTAGACAACACTGGCCACTCTGGCTAGGCGTTTAGCTAACGATAATCTCGTAACCCGTGAATTTACGAAGATTTATCACGCCGGTATCCAGTATCAAGTACTGCCCTTTCACGCCCTGCAAGATACCCTCTACCTGTGGTTGCTTATCAAAATTGTGCGACACCACTTTGCGTGGAAACGTCTCTACTGGGTAGTGGAAGTGGTGAGGCGTTTCATCCAGTTCACGAATGGCATCCTCACCGTGCACCTGGCGCAGCTGCGCCAGCCCATCGGCCAGTGCGCTCAATAGACGGTCGCGCTCAGCACAGAGGTCCAGTGTGGCCACATCGCCTTTCAGCATGGCCCGCCAGTTGGTGCGGTCGGCGACCTGCTCCTTGAACAACATTTCGACCATGCCTGACTGCTGCCGCGTATTGACCTCCAGAATGGGCAACGCCTGAATAGCGCCCTGGTCCAACCAGCGGGTAGGCATCTGCGTTTTGCGGGTGATGCCCACCTTCAGCCCCGAAGAGTTGGCAAGATAGACGATATGGGGCTGAAAACAGTGGGTTTCTCCCCACTCTGGCTCGCGGCAGGTGCCTTGGTAGTAGTGGCACGTCTCAGGCTTCATGATGCAGGTATCGCACTGAGCCAAGCGCTTAAAACACGGGTAGCAATAGCCTTGCGCAAAGCTCTTTTTGGTTGCCCGCCCACAGTGTGTGCAGGCAATGGCACCGCTCCATAAGAGGCGCATCGGTGAGCCAATACGTGCATTCAGCTCCACCCGATGCTCGCCGGCGCGCAGATGGTAAACCACCTGACCCTCTTGGCGGCTGGGCAGCGCTGTCGCCATTTTTTGCAGACAACCTTTCACCGGGGTTAACGTTGGCGAAAACAAATCAGTCACGCGTCGCATCCCGGGCCAGGCCCGCCATTTCAGGGCTAACGCCAGCTCCCGTTGCACCGGCCCCACAGGTGCGCCGCTCTAAATATCCGACGCGGCTCTCTTCAGGCACATTGTTCTCGGCTTCATAGCGCATGACCGCTTCTAAGCACAGCTCGGTTTGCTCCGGCGTTAGGCGTCGGCCATCGGGCCATTTACGCAGCGAGACTGCCTGCTTCAGGCTTTCGTAAATGGCAGGCGTCATCTGATTGATCATTTTATCGAAGGTCATATCGCTCACGGTTAGCACCTCTCACGTTGGCTGCTTTTCAATTAGTGGCATTAGGCTTTGCGGCGTTTGGAAGAATAATACCAGCCTGTGGCAAGCCCCACGAGCAGCCCGCCCAAGTGGGCTTCGTTAGCAACATTGCCAAATCCGACCGTGCCAGCAATATCGGTCATGGTGAAGACCATCCACCCCAGCATAAAAATCACCAGCATTTGTGGCACAAAGAAGCCGCTCTGCGGGGCGCGACGCGACATCAGCCACACGTGCGCTAACAGCGCATACACTACGCCAGACATACCACCAAATAGCACCGTGCCAGTAACATATTGAGCAACGTTCGCGCCAATACCGGCCACCAAAAGTAGCAGCAGCATCATTTTACTGCCTTGACGCAGCTCGATTTGCTGCCCGAAGTACCACACCCACATCAGGTTGAAGATCAGGTGCATCCAACCGAAATGTAGAAATGCAGGCGATAACAGCCGCCACACCTGCCCTCCCATCACGGTGTCTGCCAGCGAGCCATACACCAACTGGCCGCCAGCAATCCCCACCGGCACGATGGTCAGTGCCACGATTAACAGATCACCAAAAACACCGGTTAACGCAAACACACCCACACTAATCACTATCATGAGCGCCGTCACTGGCACTCGGCGTAGGTTGGCAGCAAGGCTGTGGCTTGCGCGAGGCCGTTGGGGCCTAGCTTCATCGAGAATCAATGGCTCACCGCGCTCCCAGCGGCCAACCAAAGCACGTAATTCGTCATGCTGACGAGGGTCGGCCACCCAGAGCAGCTGGCCGTCCGTTTCGTCAGTGATCCGGTGGCCAATGCGGTAGTGCCATAATGCTTTGCGCAGTGACTGCGTATCTGCGCCCGTGGGCAAGAGCATGACTGGATGCATGGCATCTCCCTTTTATCCAAGTTTGGGTGCGCCACGTTATATCGCACCACGTGGTAGTGCGCGTAAGCGCCGTTTTGCCAACGGATAAACAAAAAAATCCGGCGGAGGGGGCCGCCGGATAAAAGCAAGGGATCATTCAAGGGAACACTTACTCTGATAGCCGGCAACAGGGTTAGTTCAGCAGTTTTGCAAAAATTATGTAACCATATGTAATTTTATCGAAACGCATTTAGTCAAAGTCAATTTCCCACGGCTTTGGAAGCGCGCGCTCCTCTTTAGGTACTTGAATCCAGACGAAATGATCGGCGTTAAGCTGAGCCTCTCCACTCCAACGGTAAGCCACTAAGCGGCCAAACTTAACGGCGCTATAATCCAAACAAGCAATATTAACGGCGGGCAGGGCAGGAATTCCTTCGCACCAGTAGTGGCCAATAAATAGCGGTGGCTGCTCCGGGCCGTAATAACTAAGCCGCTGACGCTCAACGTCCGTGAGTGGGCGCGTTTCTAAATCACCGGGTAGGTTATCCGGCTGAAAGACAACATCGCCCCACTGTTGCGGGTTCGCTGACCAAAAATGGGCACGAAAGCTTTGCCGCGTAAAGCCATCTCCAGAGTGAATGGCCACACCTTTCGGTAACGGGATGTGGGGGCCCCGAGTGAGTCGATCAAGGATTCGATAGGCTTCGGAGGTGGGATCGGTGGATTCCACCAAAAACTGATTATCCATCTGCGCAGTTGGCGCACGCTGTTTGAGCTGTCCTATCAGCGCATCATCCCAGCAGGCATGTACCACTCGAATGCCGTCCAGCTCTAAAAAGAGTGGGATAGTCTTAAACCAGGCCAGCGTATCTTCCCACTCGTTGGTATGGTCACGGTACTGATCGAGCGTATCTTGAATAATGCGGTTGTGGCGTGGTGTATGTTCTCGCAGCCAGCGCTTTCCACTGCCAGCGGGCGCAGGATGGGTATAGGCCAGCGCATTATACTCGTGGTTACCCATCACAATATGCGCTTCGCCCGCCTCCACCATACGCCGTGCGATGGTGACGGCTAAGCGAATACGCGGCCCGCGATCAATCAGGTCGCCTAAAAAAATCACTTTGCGTCGCGGGTGGCGATAAACACCTCCTCGCTGGTGATAGCCTAATTTTTCCAGCAGCGCGGCTAAAGTAGCGCCGCAGCCATGAATATCACCAATTAAATCATACCCCTCCATATCAATCCCCTAGCCGATGGCTCCAGCCGAGTTTACTGCGCAGCACATCGTAGAAGTTGTGCCCTATAGGGTGCACAAGCTGAACGCGCTCCGGCTTACGGGTAATGACGAGCACATCATCTGGTTTAGCGACCGCTCGGGTTTGTCCATCACAACTAATATGAGGGTAGGTCTGGTTGGTTTCGCCGATATGAATACGTATTTCGCTGGCCGCATCAATCACAATGGGGCGACTAGAGAGCGTATGCGGGAACATGGGCACCAGCGTCACTACATCCAGCTTAGGGTGCATAATCGGCCCACCACCAGAGAGCGCATAGGCCGTGGAGCCGGTGGGGGTGGCCACAATTAGCCCATCGCTGCGCTGGCTATAGACAAACTGCCCATCTATAAACAGCTCAAACTCAATCATGCGCACCGCTTTACCAGGATGCACAACGACTTCGTTCAGCGCATCGCCACTGCCTACGGCGACCCCATTGCGATAAAGCACTGCATCTAGCAAAAAGCGCTCTTCAACCTCAAACTCCCCGGCCAATACTTCACCGACCCGGGTCTCTAGTTCATCAGGAGAGATATCGGTCAAAAACCCCAGCCGCCCACGGTTAACGCCTAAAATAAGCGTACCGCTGCGGCATAGCGTACGAGCAGCACCTAACAGGCTGCCATCCCCTCCCACCACAATCACCAAATCACACAGTTCGCCTAGCATTCGGCGACTTGCTTCAGGCAATCCGTGCTGGGGCAGCGCAGTGGCGGTGCGGTCTTCAATGAGGACCTTGTAGTCATGTTCCGTTAAATAACGAACCAATCGTTTGAGCGAGTCGACAACTTTGTCGCTGCCTAAGCGGCCAATCAAGCCAATCGTCTTGAAAGGCTTGGCTGGTTGACGAAGGCTGCCGGAGGTGGAGCCTGGCGATGAATTGTTAGACATGGGCGACTCTCGCTAGCGTTAGCCCACATTATGGAGAGGAAGGCGGTATCGAGCAAATCACCCGGCGCGGTAGAGCTGAGCCTAACGCGCCGGTAAAAATCAGCGGCTTAACTTAGGCGACCGCCGCCTTACGGCGTTGCAGCCACCAATGGTTCAACCAAAGCGACGCGCCCATAATGGCCGCCCCCAGCAGGAGTTTCCCTATATCCGCATCGCGGTTCCAAATCACTAGGTTCACCACCAAACCCGCTGGCACCAGCGCATTATTCATAATGGCCAAGGTGCCCGCATCCACCTTAGTCGCTCCTTGGTTCCAGGCGAAATAACCCACGCCGGAGGCGACCAGCCCCAGCCACGCAAGCACGCCCCACTGCACCGACGTGGAGGGTAACGCAGCGCTGTTACCAAACAGCAAGAACGCGGGCAACGCCACCAGCATGGCACCAATAAAGAACCAGCCAAAAACACTATGCCATGCCAAGGTGGGCGGTAGGTCTGCCGCGAGACGCCGGTAGCCGACTTGGCCGATGGCAAAGCACAGGTTAGCGCCCTGCACGACCATAAAGCCTAACCAAAAGCCGCTATCAATCCCGTCATAGCGAATCACCCCAGCACCAATCACCGCCAAAATGGCGGTGATAAGATAAATAGGCGTGAAACGTTTAAACATCAGGTCATCAAGCAGCGCGATATACACGGGTGTAAAGATGGTAAATAGCAGCACTTCCGGCACAGAGAGCAGTAAAAACGAGTGATAAAAGAAGGTGTACATGACGCCTAACTGAATCGCACCCAGTGCCATCAATGCCAGCCGCTGCTTCCCGCGCAGCAGGCTTGGACGTAAAAAAGGCAGAAACACTAGCATCGCTAACGTAACGCGCACCAGCACGGCAAAGTAACTGTCTACCTGCCCCGCCAAATAAACACCAATTAAAGAGAAGGAGAACGCCCAGAGCGCCGTGACGCCGACCAAGTAGCCCATCAGTAAACCTCAGGAAATAAGATAGTTGACGGGAATTATACGCCTTTAACGCCCTCTGCCAATGGGCCAAACGTCTCCGATGGCCTTTAGCGTTTTTTCAGCCAAATGAACGCGTAAATAACGCCGGGTAACCAGCCGATTAGCGTTAATACAGCACTGATGAGCACGCGCTGAGCACCGCCTTCGGTTAAGCCCACCGCTAAAGGCGGCAGCAATACGGCCAATGCGCGATAAGCGAGCTTAAGCGTGTCGGGTTCTGCCGCAAGCTCTGTAGCTGCCCTTGAAGATGACGGTGTCTTGTCTTCTACGGCTGTTACTTCTTCTGCTTCTGCAGCATTCACTGCGGTGTCAGCCTGTATTGGCGGTGGCGTATAGTGTTCAACGGCAGCCTTCGCCTGGGCAGCCTGGGCTTTTTCGCGCTCTAGCGCCTTGCGATGGGCTTCTTTGTCTATTTTTTGCTCTAGGGTCTCTGCGCCCTCTGCCAAGTCATCGTGGTGGCGTTCCCAATCTTCCCAATCGTGGGGTGTTCCTGATTTAGGGCGTTGATGACCAGAGCCACGAGCACGCTCCCAGGCTTTCTCTTCTAGCGTATTCGGCCTGTCAGGGTCTCGTTCTATGCCCACGCCTTTACGATTTAAATATTCACGAGCGTCCATTACGGTTCCTCTCAACGTTTGAGGCGAGTTTAAAAAAGCAGAAAAGCGTTGAATAACGTCAGTATGGGGGCAGAGCAGGGTCAGTTAAATCACCTACAGTAAGAGAATCGGCTGTGGCCTGTCGACCATGCTAAGGAGCGCTCCAATGAATAAAAAAATCCCGGATACCGTGCGCGATATTATGTCCCGCGACTGCTACCGTGTTTCTGGAGAAACATCCATCACTACCCTTGCGCAAGGGCTCGCCCTACACCGATTACCGGGTGCGCCAGTGGTGGATATGGCTGACCGCTTAATTGGCTTTATCTCTGAACAAGATGTCTTGGGTCGCGTGCTGGACAGCATCTATCATGACGACGAAGCACCGCTCGTCAGAGAGCTGATGCGTCAAGATGTCCTGACAACGTCCCCTAATAAGAGCATTACCGATTTGGCCCAAGAAATGCTGGGGGCTAAGCCCAAAATTTACCCTGTCGTAGAACAGCAGCGCCTGGTGGGTATCGTCACCCGGCGCGATATTTTGATAGCACTGCTCACCATCCGCCGCCATTAACCCCCTTTACCTGCTCAACACACGGGCAAAAAAAACCGCTGCTTGAAAAAGCAGCGGAAGCAAGGGATCGAAAACAATAGCCAGAACAACACTATTAGCGACTGCTATCGCGATGTTGCCTGTACACTCTCAGACACTCCGCACAGAAAAAGTTCGCAAAAGGTTAAAATTTTCGTCTTTGCGGGCTCAGGCGTATACTAGACAGCCACTCTCCAATAGACGTGTAAACGGGCGTCTAACCTGATGCGGCTGGGAGCTTTACATGGCACTTTACTTACTGGTGTTTGGCGTCTGTGTGCTGGTAATGGGAGCCGTGCTGTTAGTGCTCATGAGCGCAGGAACACCGCGCTACCGCACGGAACCCAAGGATCTGATTTCGCTGTTTGATAAAGCCCTGGAGAGTAAGGTCAGCGAGACGGAGTGGAACACACTGATTGGCTACCCTATTCGTCATGATGAGTATTTAGACAACGTCCGCCGTCGTGCCTCGCATCTTATGGATACTCATGGGCGACGCTGGCAGATTGCTCAAGGCAAGCCGCTACTCAACCAAGAGGGTTATGCAGAGTTAAAAGCACTGCGCGACCATCTAGCGGCCCACACAGCGCTTCGTCAGCGCTGACAGAGCAGCAGCGACGAGGAGAACCCTATGCCAAGCACTATTCGTCAAATCCCCTTGGAAAGCGCTACCAAGCATCACTCCCATGATTTTCATCAAATTGTGATTACGCTCTGTGGCTCTTCTGAGTTTGAAATTGAGGGGCTTGGAGGCCGGGTGAACGCCTTTTCTGGCTGCATCGTGCCAGCCAACCATGAGCACTACTACTCTGGAAATGGTCATAACCGCCAGCTTATTTTAGACCTTCCAGAAGATGCTCCGGCCCTAACGGGTGAACATCGGGAGTTGGTCGCACTCTTTGATGCGCCGCGTTTCTTTGCTTTAGACAGCCCGCTACGCCACTACTTGACGTTTGTCGAAAGCGAACTGGCCCGCGGATTTGACAACTCGACGACGTCTTTCCAACAAGACCGTTTAGCAGCCACGCTATTAGGCTCATTAAAAGCGCGCTTGGGCGCATCAGGATGCACAGCCCAACGGCGTATCGACCTGACTCAAATTGATCGCTTCATCCGCCGCCACTTAGCCGATGAGCTGCGCGTGGCGGACCTAGCCAAGCTTGCTTGCCTAAGTGAAGCACACTTTTCTGAACGCTTTAGAGCGCAAACCGGGCTCTCGCCCTGGCAGTATGTGCGCAGGCAACGGCTGCACGCAGCGCGCCAACTAGTGATGCAGAGCCGCTTACCGCTGACCGATATTGCGATTCAAACCGGGTTTGCCAATCAGAGCGCGCTGTCTCACGCATTTCGCCGCAGTTACGGGGCTTCACCGCGTCAGCTTCGCCAAGGCTTTGTGACCCCCTCGTTAGATGCCAACAGTCGTTCAACGCCTCATTCAACGGCGTTATCCTCGGCCACATCCCCCGTGGGTGCTGGCGTGCTCTCATCTCAATAGTGCCGCGCTAACGAAGATACGTAAAAAAGTCTTCCCGTTTGCCGCTAGCGGTGCCTTCTTAACTCTACTAAAGTCGTAATTAGCAATAGCTTGCCGTGAAATTGACACGTTTTGCCATGGAAACGACATACACCTAACGACGGCTAGCTCTACATTCAAACGTCAGCCTGGGCACTTGCCCTGCCATCACTTTTTTAACGTTAGCTGACTCAGCTATTCGTTCAAGTTGCTCGTTTCAGACCTGTCTTACGGGGGCCTCAATGCTCAATGCTAAACAAATGCGTGATTCTGCCACCTGGCAAACCGACCTTGATACGCTGATGCAGCGTGTTAGCGAACACTATATCGTCAATGAAGACACTTACGTCAGTGAACTGATCAAACTGCTGGACGCTGATCACGACGATTTTTCGCGCATTGAGGCCAACACGGCAGCCCTGGTGCGCGACGTGCGCAATATGGATACCGCCGTTGATACCATCGACGAGCTGCTGCAGCAGTACAGCCTGGATACCCATGAAGGCCTGATGCTGATGTGCCTCGCAGAAGCCATGCTGCGCATTCCAGATAAAGCCACTGCCGATGCTTTAATCGAAGATAAGCTGGGCCCCGCCGACTGGCAGTCACACGTGGGTAAAAGTGAATCGTGGATGGTCAACGCCTCTACCTGGGGCCTGTTAATGACCGGCCGCGTGCTGAAGCTTGACCACCCTAAAGAGGGCCAGCCCGCTCACTTTATTAACCGCATGGTTAATCGTATGGGCGAGCCAGTGATTCGCCGTGCGATGATGGAAGCAATGAAAATCATGGGTAAGCAGTTCGTGCTTGGCCGTGATATCAACGAAGCCCTGAAACGTTCCAAGCCGCTGTTCAACAAAGGCTACACCTACTCTTACGACATGCTAGGCGAAGCCGCACGCACCCGCGCCGATGCCAAACGCTACTTTGACGACTACGCTCGTGCGATTGAGCAAGTGGGCAAAGCGTGCAAATCGCTGGGCGACAAAACCCCCGCGCCGTCAGTCTCTATCAAGCTCTCTGCCCTGCACCCCCGCTATGAGTTTGGCCGCCGCGAACAAGTGCTAGCGGAGCTGGTAGACACCGTTATTCAACTGGTCACCAAAGCGCGTGAGCTGGATGTAGCCGTTACCATCGATGCGGAAGAAGTGGACCGCCTAGAGCTTTCTTTGGAAGTCTTCCGTGCGATTTACCAAAGCGACGCGGTCAAGGGTTGGGGCCACTTTGGCTTGGTCGTTCAGGCGTACTCCAAGCGCGCGCTGCCGGTACTGCACTACCTCAATCGTTTAGCCGATGAACAGGGCGATGAAATCCCGCTACGCCTAGTAAAAGGTGCGTACTGGGATAGCGAAATCAAAGAGTCTCAGCAGCTGGGTATCGATGGCTATCCGGTCTATACCCGCAAGGCGTGTACCGATGTGGCTTACTTGGCCTGCGCGCAGTTCCTGCTGTCTGACGACACCCGTGGCCGGATCTTCCCGCAGTTTGCCACGCACAACGCTCACACCGTCACCACCATTTTGGAACTGGCGAACCACGACAGCCGCCCGTTTGAATTCCAGCGCCTGCACGGTATGGGCGAAGCGCTTTATGACGCGGCCCTTGAGCGCGCTCCCAAAGGCACTTACTGCCGTATTTACGCCCCGGTGGGTGCCCACAAGGATCTACTCCCCTACTTGGTACGTCGCCTGCTGGAAAACGGCGCTAACTCCTCCTTCGTTCACCAGATTGTCGACCCAGACGTGCCGGTAGAGTCACTGTGCCAGCACCCCATCGATACTCTGCGCCAGCAAAAAACGTTCTACAACAAGCGTATTCCGCTGCCTAAAGACATTTATGGCCCGAAACGCCGTAACTCCCGTGGGGTTAACTTAAACATCCGCAGTCACTACTACCCGCTGATGGACAAGATGGGCGGGTTTATGGACAAGCAATACCCCACCAAACCGCTGCTGGCCTTCGATGTGGCTGATGACAGCGCCAATACGCATAGTGTCACCTCGCCCTTTGACCGTCGCCAAACTGTTGGTAGCGTACAGTGGACCAGCAAAGAGCAAGCAGCTAAAGCCCTCGACGCTGCCTGGGAAGCCTTCCCCCGCTGGGACGCCACGCCGGTTGCCGAGCGCGCAGCGATTCTGCGCCGGTTAGGCGATTTAATGGAAGAGCACATGGCGGAGCTGATGACGCTCTGCTCTCGCGAAGGCGGCAAGCTGCTCACCGATGGCGTCGATGAAATCAAAGAAGCGGTCGACTTCTGCCGTTACTACGCCATGCGCGCAGAAGAGTCGTTTGGCGAGCCGATTGAGCTGCCTGGCCCCACCGGTGAATCCAACCGTTTAATGATGGGCGGTAAAGGTGTTTTTGCCGCCATTAGCCCTTGGAACTTCCCGGTAGCCATCTTCTGCGGTCAGATTGTTGCCGCCGCCGTCGCAGGTAACACGGTACTGGCGAAGCCTGCCGAACAGACCTCGATTGTCGCTCACCGCGTCATTGAGCTGCTGTATGAAGCGGGCATGCCCCGTGATGTGGTGCAGCTGCTGCCGGGTGACGGCCCCACTGTCGGTAGCGTACTGACCTCTGACCCGCGCATCACAGGCGTCGTGTTTACCGGCGGTACCGACACAGCGCAAATCATTAACCGTGCCCTCGCCGCTCGCGATAACGCGCCGCTGCCAACGCTGATTGCGGAAACCGGCGGCATGAACGCGATGATCGTGGACTCCACGGCCCTACCCGAGCAGGTCGTGGTTGATGTCATTCAGTCAGCGTTCCAAAGTGCTGGCCAGCGCTGCTCTGCGCTGCGGGTGCTTTACCTTCAAGATGACGTTGCCGACCGCGTGATTGAAATTCTCAAGGGAGCCATGAGCGAGCTGCGCATTGGCGACCCCCGCGATCTGGGTACCGACGTGGGGCCCGTCATTGATGAAGACGCACGCAAAGGCTTGATGGCGCATATCGAGAAGCTGAAAGGCGAGAACCGCTTAGTAGCCGAAACGCCGATGTCTGCCGAGCACACCCAGCACGGTACCTTCGTACCGCCGGTCGCCTTTACCATCGACAGCATTGATGCCCTGACGCGCGAGCAGTTTGGCCCGGTGTTACACATTGTGCGCTTCAAAGCCCGCGAACTTGACAAGGTCATCAACGATATTAACGGCCGGGGTTATGGCCTGACGTTTGGGGTGCATAGCCGTAACGAATCCTTTGCCGCTGAAATAGCGCAGAAAATTCGAGTAGGCAATGTGTATATCAACCGTAATATCATCGGTGCCGTTGTTGGCGTTCAACCGTTTGGTGGACAAGGCTTATCTGGCACCGGTCCTAAAGCAGGTGGGCCGCACTACCTGCAGCGGTTTGTGACCGAAAAAACGATTACTAACAACACCGCCGCTCTGGGTGGCAACGCGTCGCTTCTGGCGCTAGGGGATGAGTGAACGGCTCATCAACACAACTAACCTGAACTCCTGAAAAGGAACCGTCTCATGGTTGACAATAATAGAGCAATCGCCCTGACACTTGCGGCCTGTTTAGGCCGCAACTTGGGCACAGGGAACATTGCACACACACGTACCCACTACTTCTCTAACGGCTTTACTAGCGATACTTCGCTCGCACAGCCGGTGGAATAAAGACTCAGGGTTAACAACAACAAGGCTGCGCATGGTCGCTGCAGACCGGCCAGCGCAGAGCCTGTCGGAGCTCGCCTTGTACAAAAAAGTCAGCAAGCGCAGACGCTTTTGTACGTAGCGTAGCCCGTACTAACAAACTGGAGAAGTTTCATGGCTACAGGTGTTTGGATTAGCTTATTTGGTTACTTTGCGCTCATGATCGCCATTGGCGTTTATGCCATGCGCAAATCAACGTCTTCTTCCGAAGACTACATGCTGGGTGGCCGTACCCTCAGCCCACAAGTAGCCGCTCTTTCAGCGGGTGCGTCGGATATGAGCGGCTGGCTGTTGCTCGGCTTACCGGGGGCGATGTTCGTCTCTGGCCTAGGATCTGCCTGGATCGGTATTGGTCTACTGGTAGGTGCATTCTTTAACTGGCTGTTAGTGGCACCGCGCCTACGTGAACAAACCATTCACTACGGCAATGCCATTACCATTCCGGCCTTTTTGGCTAACCGCTTCCCGACTCGTGCGCTGTCGCTTCGCACGGTCTCAGCGATCGTGATCGTCATCTTTTTCGCGGTCTATACCGCGTCAGGCCTCGTCGCGGGCGGCAAGCTGTTTGAAAGTGCGTTCACCGGCGTCTATAACTTTGGCGATATGAGCAACTACGCCATGGGCGTTATCATCACCTTGGGTGTCGTACTTATCTACACCGTGGTGGGCGGCTTTTTGGCCGTGAGCATGACCGACTTCGTGCAGGGCTGCATCATGATGCTGGCACTGATCATCATGCCAGCAGTCGTGCTGTTTGGTGAAGGCGGCGGCGGTTTCTCTCAAGCTTCCGAAACGCTTAATAGCGTTGACCCCACCCTGCTCTCCTGGACAACGGGCTTGACCTTTATCGGCTGGCTGTCAGCGGTCACATGGGGCCTTGGCTATTTTGGCCAGCCGCATATCATTGTGCGTTTTATGGCCATCCGTTCGCAGAAGGATGTACCCATGGCGCGCAACATTGGCATGGGCTGGATGCTGGTATCACTCATTGGGGCGGTGTCTCTAGGCTTAGCAGGTCGGGCCTTCGCTGTACGCAATGGCCTTGACGTTCAGGATCCAGAAACCATCTTTATCATTCTGGCCAACCTGCTCTTCCATCCGTTGATTACCGGCTTCCTGTATGCAGCCTTGCTGGCCGCCATCATGAGCACCATCTCTAGCCAGCTGCTAGTGTCTTCCTCATCGCTGACAGAAGATTTCTACCGCTTGTTTTTGCACAAAAATGCCACCGAGCAGCAGTGTGTAGCGGTAGGCCGCGTATGCGTAGTGCTGGTCGGTATTGTGGCAGCCTTTATTGCCTCTGACGAAAACTCCCAGGTGCTGGGACTGGTCAGTAACGCCTGGGCAGGCTTTGGCGCTGCCTTCGGCCCGCTGATCATCTTGTCGCTGATGTGGCCGCGCACCAACGGTGCTGGCGCGCTAGCCGGTATGGTAGTCGGTGCTGTTACCGTGATGATCTGGATCACCCTGGGCTGGAATGGCTCCTTCATGGGTGGACCAGGCATTTACGAAATCATCCCTGGCTTCATCGCTTCCTTCATTGCCATTCTGGTCGTGAGCAGCATGACCGCCGACGCGGGTGAATATAAGCATATTGACCGCAAAGAAGCGTAATACAACGGCGTGATGCAAAGGGCTCAGCGGAGAAATACCGCTGAGCCCTTTTTTATGCGCGGCCTTCCTCGTGTTTTCTAATCATCTGAATCGCAGGGCTACCACCTATTGCCCCAGGTCAATAATGCCCACTCTTTGGCTCGGTACACTGGATGCATGGTTGTTCACTGCAACCTTTTCCCATCACGTTATCGGTCAGGAGCGACGCTATGCGCCTTTTATCACTACCCACCCTACTCGCCACTGGGCTTGCCGCTGCCACCTTGGCAGCCAGCAGCCAAGCCATTGCTTATGGCGCAGGCGATTTCTTTACCCGCGTGGGCGTTGCCAAAGTGGCACCGAAAAGCGACAACGGCTCGCTAGCAGGCGGTGCCTTCGCGGTAGACGTTCAGGATAAAACCGACTTCGCTTTCACCCTGGGCTACCGCTTCCATGACAAAGTGGGTGTCGAACTGCTGGCTGCCCTCCCTTTTGAACATGACATAGCGCTCAACGGTGACAACTTAGCCTCAACAAAGCACCTGCCGCCCACCTTAACACTGCAGTACTACCCCCTCGGCGGCACTGCCTCACAAGTACAACCCTATGTGGGCGCGGGTATTAATTACACCCGTTTTTCTGATGAGAGCTTAGCCATTGGCGAACTTGAGCTAGACGACTCCTGGGGTGCCGCCGCCCAGGTGGGCGTTGATTTACTGATTGATGACCGCTGGGCACTTAATGCCGCTGCTTGGTATTTAGATATTGATACCGATGCCACGATCAATGGTGCAGCCGCTGGCACCGTTGCGATTGACCCTTTGATCGTCATGGCAGGCTTGAGTTACCGCTTCTAGCCCCTACTCTTAACCCCTACTATTCTTAGCCCTTACTCTCGCTCATACAACAATGCCCAGTGCTCACGCCCTGGGCATTGTTGTATGGCCACACCTCAACGGCGTTGATTAATTCTCGGTAACCAACTTGTCGACGCGCTCCACGGCTCTCACTACCAGCAGCTGGTCGCTTGCTCGCACTTTCTCCTGCATCAAATACGCCGCCATCGCGGGGGCAACGTCACATTTGGCGGGCAGCTCAGCGTCCGCATCAATGAGCGCATTCAGACGGGCAACAAAAACGTAGCGCACCCACTGGGGCAACGACATCGTATCGATACAAAAAGGCTGCTGGCTGGCAAAAGCAGCCGCTTCCGGGGTGGGCGTACGCCACAGATCGGCGGCCTTCATGGCGGCTTCAAGCTCAAGAAGCGCGGTTTGAAGCTGTTGATGGACGCTCATAAACACCTTATTGATTGGTCATAGTGAGCGTTCATTATCCCAACTCTGTGGGTAAGTTGCCACTCACAGGCGTGCTCAATGAAGTTATTCACCGATTCACAGAAAACCTGCAAGAGGCTGTGGATAAACTATGGAAAGGTGTCGCCACCGCTAGTCTCACGTGGCTTACGCAAAGTTGCTCAATTTTTAACCACTTAGGCAATAAAGCATGGATTAATCAGCGGTTGCGGCTGACAGTGGCAAAGCAGCAAGGTAGAGTGCAGGCTTGAAATGCGGAAGGATGTCATGCAACCAATTAACACCCTTGATGAGTTTTTTACACGCAGCGGCGCTGAGGTGTCGCTTTACCATATGGGGCGCAGAGTCACTGCCTGCTCCAGGGAAACGTTGCGCGCGTTTGAAAACGCTGAACAGGCCTGGCCAGAACCTTGGCAAGGCCAAGCACGCCTGGGCATCGTCTTTCGCCTGGGGGCAATGGAAGAGCCTGCTATCTGGTTTTTAGCACTACCGCTGGATGAGCAGGGCATGCTGTCGCCCGCTCAACGAGATGGTTTTATCAACCGTTTGCTTGAAACGCTAGGGCGCAATGCGGCGGCGTCCGACCCAAATGCGCTCAGCGGCACAGAAACAGCAGACGTAGACCATTTAATGAAGGATAATCCGCTGGCCTTTACGCCTGATATTACCTTTCAGGCTATGCTCAATGCTCGAGCTACCCATTCCAGTGGTTTGCCCGCCAGCCAGCATCTAGAGCCTGTAGAAGCTTACTTAAGCAGCCAACAGGAAATCGACTGGCAAGCGCTTGGGCTGCAGGGCATTGCAGATTATGTCGTCCGTTTAGACACACCGACAGCCGATGCGCTGGCAATGCGTCTTGCCGATCTGCCAACAAGCGTTCTTCACTCGCTCTGCTACTGTCTTGAACATCAGGCGCTTTCTGAAGCTCTGGTAGAGGCATTGCGGGCACGAGGCGAGCAGGCTGCTAGTCGCGGTGATTTAGAGACACTGTGTGCCTGCGTGCGAGCAGTCGGCAGTTCTCCTGCGGCATTGGCTGGCGACTGGTACACCAACTTGCTAAACGACCCTGCTGCCTGCGGACCCGATTTAATGGCTGCCATCGCCGGTCGCGGCTGGCCGTTACTGGAAGATGCCGAGCGCTTACCACTATTTTTACAACGGTTGGCAGAGGATGAGCGCAGCCACTTTGCCGCCGTTGTGCGGGATATTGCGTTGATTCCTCGACTGCGCCTACCCGTTATGCTGACCCTGCGTGATGCCGCGGCAGGCTCAGCCATTCAAGTACGTTTGTCGTCCATGCAGCCCCACCCAAAGGGCTAGCGGGAACCGTCATCACTATGTCTTGTTTCTCTTATACCGTCAGGAGTGCGCTGTGAAGGAATTACCCTATCAGGCCAAAGCTGTCATCGGCCGCCGTGAAATGGTGACGTTACCTGAGCTAGGGCTTCACCTTTGCTGCAAAGCCGATACGGGCGCGCGCACATCGGCGCTTCACGCCGAAGAAATTGAAACCCATGAAGATGCCGACGGGCAGCTGTGGGTGAGCTTTCTGACCCATAGCGGCGGGCCAGAAAGCCCTGCTCACCGCTATCGCCTGCATTTGCATGACCGCCGGCGCGTCACCAGCTCGAACGGGCACAGCGAGTGGCGCTATGTCATTCGCACCCCGATGCTACTGGGCGAACTGAATT
Organism: Vreelandella lutescens; assembly: GCF_014640815.1. Lineage (GTDB taxonomy): Bacteria > Pseudomonadota > Gammaproteobacteria > Pseudomonadales > Halomonadaceae > Vreelandella > Vreelandella lutescens. Next base: position 57,819 of record NZ_BMHM01000007.1, read on the forward strand.
TTCCGGTTGAACTCACCTTGACCGACCGTAGCAATATGCGTCACGCGATGCTGCTTGGCAGGCGGGCTATGCGCCGCTTGCTGGTAGCCCCCGGCGCTGCATTTTTGCACGGCGAGCCTTAAACACATTTAAACGACGACCCTTTTTGGCCCGGAGCCCTGCATGCATATTGCGCTACTTTCTCGTAATCGTAACCTCTACTCGACGCGCCGACTGGTAGAAGCCGCCGAACAGCGTGGCCATACCGCCCGCGTGGTAGATACGCTGCGCTGCTACATGAGCATCGCATCACACCACCCCTCTATTCACTACAAAGGCGCAGAGATTGAGCCATTTGATGCGGTGATTCCACGTATTGGCGCATCGGTGACTTTCTATGGCTGTGCGGTGCTGCGCCAGTTTGAAATGATGGGCACCTATGTCATTAACGACTCGGTTGCGATCACTCGCTCCCGGGACAAACTGCGCTCTTTGCAGCTGCTGTCGCGTAAAGGGTTAGGCTTGCCGATTACCGGTTTTGCCCACTCCCCTGATGATATTCCCGACCTGATCACCATGGTGAAAGGCGCGCCGCTGGTCATTAAATTGCTTGAAGGCACCCAAGGCATTGGCGTAGTGCTGGCAGAAACCAACCAAGCAGCCGAGTCTGTGATTCAAGCCTTTATGGGCATGAAGGCCAATATCATGGTCCAGGAGTACATCACAGAAGCCCGCGGCGCCGACATCCGCTGCTTTGTGATTGGCGATAAAGTCGTGGCCTCTATGAAGCGTCAGGCTGCCGATGGCGAGTTCCGCTCGAACCTCCACCGTGGCGGTACTGCCAGCGTGATCCGTATTACGCCGGAAGAGCGCTCCACGGCTATTCGTGCAGCGAAAGCCATGGGACTCAGCGTAGCGGGCGTTGATTTGCTGCGCTCTAACCACGGCCCGGTGATTATGGAAGTCAACTCATCGCCAGGTTTACAGGGCATTGAGAACGCCACGGGTAAAGATATCGCAGGCATGATCATTGAGCATATTGAAAAGAACGCTGTCCCTGCGCGCAAAGCCCCCCCCAAGCCTAAAGGCTAACGGGTAAATGTAAAAATAATCCGCATTAGGGGTGGCAAATCAACGCTGCCACCCCCACAATCTGCGTCACCGAAGGAGGTAGACGCTCATGTTTCTCGACAATCGCCAAGTGGCGATGGACAGCGTTCTGGAAGCGCTGGCCGATAGCATTGATTATTTCCAGGACAATATCGAACGCCTGCGCCCCTCGCTGCGTGATGCACTGAAACCGCATTATACTGAGCGATTGAAGCAGATGCGTCAGTTGCAGGAGCTTGCCCGTGCACATTTGAAAATGCTGCCTCGGGATGCTGACGTTGAGCGGGATGACTTTTTATGGCTTTGGAGCCGTTTAAAAAGCTTTGTTGGTAACGATAGTCAGGTCTTAATTAACGAGCTGTTGGAACAAGAGCGTGTATTAATGCAAGCCCTCTCTACCCTGTTCACTCATCCACTGCCCGACCCCATCGAACCCGTCGTGGACGAGTGCATGCAAGGCTGCCGCAAGTTGATTCGTGAGCTGTATAGCTTACAAAAGCGTAAACCCCGGCGTTAATTCTGGTCACTGTTGCTAGGGGATAAACGCTCACGTTCTTCCCCTTCAGTTTCTACAACAGCTTGCTGCCTTACCTGCAGCAACAACAGAGCAGCGTCGACATTGACGGTCGTTTCCAGTGTGCCTTCTTCGCTGCTCTCACTATCCCCCGCATTACGATCACTCTCTTGACGATGTAGCCTGATAGGCTCAGCGGGGCCCAGAAAGTAAGGCTCCCTCCCCCATAGGTAGAGATCCCCTAGCGTGGCAATGCGCGCGACCCATTCACGCATCCTAAGCCGCCACTCGTCTGCCGCAGGCTGCTCTTCCGCGATACAGCCTGTCACATCCATACCCAGCGCCCGACCAATAAAGATTGCTCGAGGCAAATGCCAGCTTTGGGTAACCAACAGCGCTTCATCCAACTGAAACACATCTCGGGCACGCACCATCGTGTCATAGGTGCTGAAACCGGCAAAATCCATTGTCAGCTGCTCTGCAGGCACCCCTCGACGATACAGGTCACGCCACATGGCACGTGGCTCGTTATAAGCTTGCGTGCGATTATCGCCTGAGATGAGCAGGTGCTGCACACGCTGGTCGGCAACGAGCCGGGCAGACGTTCGCATGCGGGCATGAAAGTGAGGGTTACGCAGACCACTGCGCGTCCAGTGAGAGGTTCCGAAGACAATCGCCACATCTGTCGGCCGACACTGCGCCCAATGACCGTCGATATAGCGCGAGGTGCTCGCAAGCACCCATAAATTACCGGCTATAAACAGCAATGTCGCCAGCAGCAGCAAAGCTCCTAGCGACATTAGTAAACGCTTTATCCAACGTAATAACAGGCTGTGCATCCAGCTCCCCAGCAGGGGTTAGAACATGCCGAGCTCAAGCTTGGCTTCGTCGCTCATCATGTCACGACTCCAGGGCGGGCTAAAGACAATTTCGGTATGCACCTTATTGATTTGCGGTGCTCCCAAAATCTTATTGCGCGCGTCAGCCGCAATCACGTCGCCCATACCACAGCCTGGCGCGGTCAGCGTCATACGGATAGTGACCATGCGCTCGCCACTAATCAAGCGCTCAATCCGGCAGCCGTACACCAGCCCTAAATCGACGATATTCACCGGAATTTCCGGGTCAAAGCAGGTGCGCAGCTGATCCCAGACAAACTGCTCAATCTCTTCTTCGCTGGCACTTTCTGACAGTGTCGGACGCGGCAAGGATTCAAGCCCCAATGCATCAAGGTTACGCCCTTCAATCAGGTATAGACGCCCCTCAAAACCGACACTGACCGAGCTACCCTTGGCTTGCATCACGCTGACAATACTGTCTTCCGTCAGCGTGTCCGTTTTACCAAACGGAATCGCGATGGCCTCTACATCCCGCTGGAGCGGGAGTTTTTGACCGCGCTCAAGACTCGCAATTTGCTCGATATCCATAGATGTCCTTAGCGTACCATTCCAATCACGCGGTTGAGCGCTGCCACAAACGTGTCTACTTCATCAAGGGTATTGTACGCAGCAAACGATGCGCGGCAGGTTGCCTCAACGCCAAAGTGATGCAGCAGCGGCTGGGCGCAGTGGTGCCCCGTACGAATTGCCACACCCAACTGGTCAATCAGCAGGCCAATATCCTGTGAGTGAGCGCCTTCAACAACGAAGGAGAGCACGCCCGCTTTATGCGGCGCGGTGCCCAGTATCCGCAGGCCCTCGATGCCACTCACCGCTTGAGTCGCATGCTTTAACAACACGGCTTCCCACGCACCAATCGCCTCAACGCCGACGCCTTCCATCCATTCAAGCGCGCGGCCCAGGGCAATCACTTCAGCAATGGCCGGGGTGCCCGCTTCAAACTTATGCGGAATACCCGCAAAGGTGGTGCCTACATCAAAGGAGACGGTTTTGATCATCTCACCGCCACCCTGCCAAGGCGGCATGGCCTCTAACAACGCCTGCTTGCCATACAGCACGCCGACGCCTGTCGGGCCGTACACTTTATGGCCTGAAAACGCGTAGAAATCAGCATCGATGGATTGAACGTCCACCTGCTGATGCGGCGTGGCCTGGGCACCATCCACCAAGATGAGCGCGCCGTGCTGATGCGCCAGCGCCGCCATCTCTTTCACGGGATTAATCGTGCCCAATGCGTTAGAGACGTGATTCACCGCGACCAGCTTCGTGCGCTCACTCAAGAGCTCACGATACGCCTGCATATCGAGCGCACCGTGCGCATCCACCGGAATGACCTTGATCGTGAAACCACGTTCAGCCGCCAGCAGTTGCCAGGGAACGATGTTGGAGTGGTGCTCCAACATCGAGATCAGCACTTCGTCCCCGGCGCTCAGCTGGCTACGGCCCCAACTTTGAGCCACTAAATTGATCGCTTCAGTGGTGCCCCGCGTGAAGATGATTTGGCGGGCATCTTCGGCATTGAGAAACGCTTTAACACGATGGCGCGTGGCTTCAAAGGCAGCCGTCGCTTCATCGGCGAGCGTATGCAGGCCACGGTGAATATTGGCGTTGTAGCGCGAGTAGTAATCGCTAAACACCTCAATCACCTGCTGCGGCGTTTGGCTGGTGGCGGCATTATCCAAATACACCAGCGGCTTGCCGTGAACCTCACGATTCAAAATCGGAAAGTCGCGGCGCAGCGCTTCAACGTCATACGCCGCAACGCTGCGCTCGGCAGGCTTCTCAATCACGCTATGGGGCATCGATGACTCCTTGATTAATCGTTGAGCGCAGCCGCCGCTTCAACCAGTCCGGCGAGATTGAAACGCTCAGGTAGCTTACCGGCTACCGCCAGCTCAACGCGCTCGGCAATGGCATCCAGCGCCACTTTTTCAAGCACTTCACCGGCGAAGGCGAGGGTCAACAGGCCACGGGCAGTGGCTTCGTCGATACCCCGGGTACGCAGCGCATAGATCGCGTCTTCGTCCAGCTGACCGGTCGTGGTGCCGTGGGAGCACTTCACGTCGTCGGCGTAGATTTCAAGTTCTGGCTTCGCGTCGATTTGCGCGCGATCCGACAGCAGCAGGTTCTGGTTGCTCTGGAAGCCTTCAATCTTCTGACTGTCGCGCTTTACGTACACTTTGCCGTTGAAGACACCGTGAGCGCGGTCATCCAGAATACCTTTGTAGTTCTCGTTCGAGAACGTCAGCGGCGCGTTGTGGTTCACCTTAGTGTGGTTATCCACGTGCTGGCGACCCTGGCCAAAGAACAGGCCATAGAAGTTAGTCTCAGCACCCTGACCGTTCAAGTCACTGATCAGGTCGTTGCGCACCAGCGCGCCACCCAGATTCAGGTTGTACGAGGTGTAGCGGCTGTCGCGATTCTGCTCGACGTGAATGCTCGCTACGTGCAGGTCGCCAATCGGCGCTTCCTGGAGCTTGTAGTGGTTCAAAATAGCCCCACGGTCGAGCATCAGCTCTGCCACGACGTTGGTAAAGTTGGCGGCATCCGCCTCACCCACGTAGTGCTCAATGAGGGTAGCTTCGCTACGCCCAGCGGCTTCAACCAGAATGCGCGGATGGCTCATCACCGGCGTGCCCGCACGAGACAGGAACTGCAGCAAGATGGGCTTTTCAACCACCGTACCCGGTGCAATGCGTACCACAGCGCCCTCTTCCATAAAGGCAGTGTTTAACGCGGCGAATGTGGAGAAATCGACGCCGGTTAAACGCCCCAGCGGGCCGCCCACGGCCTCATGGTTATCCGTCAGCGCTTTAGAGAGTGGCATCACCTGCACGCTATCCGGCAGGGCATCTACATTAGACAGCGCCGCAGAAAAAACGCCATCCACGAACGTCAGACGATAAGCATCCAGCGGCAGCGTAATGGCAGCCGCCTGCGCTTGGGAGAACTCCGCGTTATCTGCCAGGGCAAAATTACCCTTGGCAATGGCACGCACGTCGGTGTACTTCCACTCTTCGTCGCGGCGAGTGGGGAAGCCCATCGCATCAAAACGAGCGGCCCCCGCCTGGCGGCGGGCAGCAATCCAAGTAGGCTCGCCAGCGCGCTGTTGGCTACGCGTGGCTAGCGTGTCCAAAAACGTTTGCGTATCGCTCATGCCACAGACTCCTCAATGCCTTCGTAACCATTGGCCTCAAGCTCTTTGGCAAGCTCGGCATCGCCGGTTTTAACAATACGGCCATCGACCAGAACGTGGACTTTGTCTGGCACGATGTAGTCCAGCAGGCGCTGGTAGTGGGTGACCAGCAGAATGGCACGCTCTTCAGCACGCAGGCTGTTCACGCCATCGGCAACGACTTTCATGGCATCGATATCAAGGCCGGAGTCGATCTCATCCAGCATGGCCAGCTTCGGCTGTAGCACCAGCATCTGAAGAATTTCGTTACGCTTTTTCTCGCCGCCGGAGAAGCCTTCGTTCACTGCGCGCTGCAGGAAGCTGGCGTCCATTTTCATAAAGCCGAGCTTTTCTTTAACAAGCTTCATGAATTCCGGCGCAGGCATTTCGCCCTCACCACGCGCAACGCGCTGAGCGTTAAGCGCAGACTTCAGCAGGTAGATGTTTTTCACCCCGGGGATTTCTACCGGGTACTGGAAGCCCAGCAACAAGCCCGCCTGGGCCCGCTCTTCGATTTCCATTTCCAGCACGTCCTGGCCTTCAAACGTGATGCTGCCTTGAGTCACTTCGTAACCATCTTTACCAGCGATAACCGCTGACAAAGTGGATTTACCCGCGCCGTTGGGGCCCATGATGGCGTGCACTTCACCGGCATTAATGGTGAGCGTCAGGCCTTTCAGAATCTCTTTGCCTTCGACGGTGACGTGTAAATCGTTAACTTGCAACATAGTGATCGCCTTTTAAATACTTGCGGGTCGCGAGCGCGACGCCCTAAAAATAAGTTGGGTGCCGGAGCGGTTAGCCCACCGCGCCTTCTAGAGTGACATTGAGCAGTGCTTCCGCTTCCACCGCGAACTCCATCGGCAGCTCTTGGAAAACATCTTTACAGAAGCCATTCACAATCATGCTGACCGCATCTTCTTCTGAGATACCGCGGCTCTGGCAGTAGAAGAGCTGATCTTCACCGATTTTAGAGGTGGTGGCTTCGTGCTCAATGGTCGCGGTGCTGTTGCCAATTTCCTGATAGGGGAATGTGTGGGCACCACACTTGTCGCCAATCAGCAGCGAATCGCACTGGGTAAAGTTACGGGCGCCCTTGGCACGCGGCCCAATTTTGACCAAGCCACGGTAAGACTGGTCGCTCTTACCCGCTGAAATACCTTTGGCAACGATATAGGAGCGCGTGCCTTCACCAATGTGGATCATCTTGGTGCCGGTGTCCGCCTGCTGGCGACCATTCGTCACCGCCACAGAGTAGAACTCACCGATGCTGTCTTTGCCGCGCAACATGCAAGAGGGGTATTTCCAAGTAATCGCCGAACCGGTTTCTACCTGTGTCCAGCTGATGCGCGAACGCTCACCGCGGCAGTCACCACGCTTGGTCACAAAGTTGTAAATACCTCCCTTACCCTCTTCGTCACCCGGGTACCAGTTCTGCACGGTGGAGTATTTGATGTAGGCATCATCCAGCGCCACCAGTTCGACGACCGCCGCGTGCAGCTGGTTCTCATCGCGCATGGGCGCGGTGCAGCCTTCCAGGTAAGAGACCTGAGCGCGGTCTTCACAGATCACCAGCGTACGCTCAAACTGGCCGGTGTTCGCCGCGTTGATGCGGAAGTAAGTCGACAGCTCCATCGGGCACTTGACGCCTTCCGGTACAAAGACGAACGAACCATCGGTGAACACGGCAGAATTCAGCGCAGCGAAGTAGTTATCCGCTACCGGCACCACAGTACCCAGGTACTGCTTAATGAGATCCGGGTAATCGCGGATAGCCTCGGAGATGGAGCAGAAGATAACGCCCGCTTCCGCCAGCTCTTTTTTGAACGTGGTGGCAACCGACACGGAGTCGAACACCGCATCAACAGCGACACCAGCGAGCGCGGCACGCTCATGCAGCGGAATACCCAGTTTTTCGTAGGTTTCCAGCAGCTTGGGATCAACTTCATCCAGGCTTTGCGGGCGATCTTCTGGGCGCTTAGGGGCGCTGTAGTAGGAGATCTCTTGATAATTGATCGGCGGATAGTTGAGGTGTGCCCAGGACGGCTCTTCCATCTTTAACCACTGACGGTAAGCATCTAGACGCCACTCCAGCATCCACTCCGGCTCGCCTTTCTTTTTCGAGATAAAGGCGATGGTGTTTTCATCCAGGCCAGGTGGCAGTGTGTCGCTTTCAATATCGGTTACAAAGCCATCTTTGTACTCGCGACGAACCAACTGTTCCATTTCTTCGCTTGCCATGGTGATACCCTCCGGGCAGTTGGGTGGCGAGGTCAGCTCGCCGTCAATAGAATTAATGTGGCCTGGCGGCTTAAGCTGATGCCGCTGACAGGCTAATACTTTGAATCGGTAACTGTACGGGTAGCTTGATGGGCGCGGTGTCTGCCAAGTGAGCAAGCGTCACGCTTTCAAGCAGCGTACGAATGGCCAGCGATACACGCTGCCAGTTATCGGCCACCCCACAGGTAGCGGCGAGTTCACACTCACCCTCTGCTTGGCTGCACTCGGTCATGGCGACCGGCCCTTCAATCGCACTGATAATGTCGGCGGCGGTTATCTGGGAGGCCGGCCGCGCCAAACGGTAACCGCCTTGCACACCGCGCTGAGATTCCAAAAGCCCCGCCTTCACCAACATTTTAAGCGTTTTGCTCACCGTGGGATGTGGCAATTGAACCGCCTCCGCTAAATCAGCCGCTGTATGCGACGCCTGGTGGTGACGGGCAATTTGCGCCATCACCACAGCGGCATAATCTGTCAGCCGAGAAAGCTTGAGCATAGTCACTCCCGTTTTCCATCACATGAGGGTGAGCCGTTGGCTTACCCGTTAATTGGGTACCATTTTAGTCCTGTATAAATTTGATGTGAAGCCCTTCTGCAAAATCCTTATCAAATAGCGTGATTTCCTGGCACGTTCGCAGCTGATAACATCAAAAAAGCCAATCATTATCATTTAGGAAAGCTATGACGCCGACCACCAGACAAAAAAACGCCCGCGGATGAATCGCAGGCGCTTTGGATTAAGCTTTTTTGACGAATATCGATTTCAACTTCATGGGGCCAATACCGTCGACTTTGCAATCGATATCATGGTCGCCATCCACTAAGCGGATATTCTTTACTTTGGTGCCCACCTTCACGACGGATGAGCTGCCTTTGACTTTAAGGTCTTTGATCACCGTCACGGTGTCACCATCGGCAAGCATATTGCCGTTTGCGTCGCGAATACCTGACCCCGCCTCTGCATCACTAGGCTCACCGCTCTTCGACCACTCATTACCGCACTCTGGGCAGACATATTGAATGCCATCATCGTAGGTAAACTCAGAGGCACAGGCAGGACAATTAGGCAGGTCACTCATAAAGGCTCCATCGCAGCAGACAAATACGCAGGGCGTAGAAAGCGATGGAGCCTACACGGCTTGAGCAGAATGCTCCAGCCTGGGGAGGTAAATCAGGCGCGCTCGTAGGTGCCGACGAGACGGTTCATACCTAACAAGTGAGGCTCAACGGCGCTCAACAATTCAGGCAGCGTCAGCCCTTCAGGTAGCGTTGTTTGTTCATCCAGCGCCAGCACCCAGAAATAGTAAAGGTGGCTGCCGTGGCCTTCTGGGGGCATGGGCCCGCCGTAGCCAGGTTTACCAAAATCAGCCATACCCAACGTGCCTAGCGTGGTGTTTTCATCCAGCGACGTCACATCCCCCGGCAGGTTGTAGAGCACCCAGTGCACAAACCCGTAGCTGCCCTCTTTCACCAGCGGAGCGTCAGGGTCGTGGCAAATCACTGCAAACCCTTTGGTGCCTTCCGGTGCTCCTTGCCAAGCGAGTGCAGGGGAAACATCGTCGCCTTCACCCGTGTGCTTGGCAGGAATCGCTTGGTGGTTGCCAAAGGCTGTGCTGGTGACTTGCATGGTAGATAGTGCAAATGCCATAGAGCTCTCCTAATCGACTAGATACGTGGCAAGGTCAATGTAGCGAATGTATTAGCGCAACTCCAACTGTGCTGCATGGCGCTCCCACCACTGCTGAGCGATGCGTCGATTTTCCGCATTCGCACTCGGGTCAAGCACCGTTGGCAGTTGAACGGCTTCCCCACCGGTTTGGAAGGTCACAAGCGGGTCTTGTGTGGCTAACTGTAGCGCGTAGAGCGCCAGCATGAGTTCATATGGGTCATTGGTGTTGAGCCTTGCAAACAGCAGCGGAACGGCAGGCATGCCTATTTCACCCAGGCGCTCGGCAGCGATATACCAGGGTCTTGGGTTATCAAAGCCGCCATATTGACCCACAAACCGGCGGTCGGCTAACCGGCTTACGTAGTAGGCCGCCTCTTCCTCCGGACTGGTGAGCAGAGGCGGCCGCCAATCCTGTGCTTGCCCTGCCCTAGCAGGCTGATGAGAGGTGGGTGCAGTAGGCTCTTGCGTACTGCTCGCCGCAGGAGCGGCCCCACTACTCGTGGGTGCACGGGTAGTGGGCGCACTGGATTGCCCTGCACACCCAGCTAGTAGCAGGGTAACTGCCAAAATACTGACTATCCCTAAATGGTTGGCCTGCTGACGCATGACGCGATTCCCTTGTTGATCGTTCACCACTGAACACCTCATCTTGCACGCTTTTTAAAAGCGTTTGATTCACTTGCTGTCGGGCCGCTAGGCTGTGTCATGAAGTGCTAACAGTGTGGCATCTCTTGCCCTCACCGCCAATTGCCCTGAAGACCTGCCCATGAAACGCCTATTAATCGTCGCCCATACCCCATCCGTCAATACCCAGGCGCTATGCGGTGCCGTTCTGCGCGGTGCCAAGCACGAGGATATCGAGGCGGTGGAGTGCACCGTCAAGACACCGTTCGAGGCGGGGCCAGCGGACATCCTTGCCTGCGATGGCATTGTGCTGGGAACGACCGAAAACCTCGGGTACATGAGCGGCGCTCTTAAGGACTTTTTCGACCGCAGTTACTACCGCGTATTAGCAGAGAAGCAAGGCCTGCCCTGCGCGCTTTATATTCGCGCAGGGCACGATGGCACAGGCACTCAACGCGCGGTGGAAAGTATTATTACCGGGCTACGCTGGCGCTGGGTACAAGCCCCGCTGACATTACGCGGTGAGTGGCAGGAAGCGTTTATCGACCAAGCCGAAGAGCTGGGCATGACCATGGCCGCCGGGCTGGATAACGGGCTGTTTTAAAGGTCTGTTTTAAAGTGCTTTAAAACGAAAAACGGCACCACGAAGGTGCCGTTTTTGTTGCTTTTGAAAAGCAGGTCGAGCGTATTACTTCAGACGCTCAAACACCGTTGCAACGCCCTGCCCCATACCGATACACATGGTGGCTAAGCCCAGCGTGGTGTCGCGCTGCTGCATCACGTTTAAAAGTGTAGTGCAGATACGCGAACCGGAGCAGCCCAGCGGGTGGCCCAGCGCAATCGCGCCGCCGTTTAGGTTCACTTTTTCGTCCATGGCATCCAGGAAACCAAGGTCCTTCAGCACCGGCAGGCCTTGAGCGGCAAACGCCTCGTTCAGCTCGACGGTTTGAATATCCGCAGCGGACAAGCCTGCCGCTTTTAGTGCTTTTTTAGACGCGGGCACCGGGCCATAGCCCATGATGGAGGCATCACACCCCGCCACACCGGTCGAGAGCACTTTAGCAATCGGCTCCAGCCCCAGCGCTTGGGCGCGCTCGTAGCTCATGACCGCCATGGCAGATGCACCCACCGACAGCGCCGAGGAAGTACCTGCAGTAACGGTACCGTTACGAGGGTCAAACACGGGCTTCAGGTTCGCCATGGACTCAAGACTGGCGTCGGCGCGGATGACTTCGTCGTTTTTGAACATCATTCTAAAGCCGCGCTGATCATGGCCTTCTACACCGATAATCTCGTTATCGAAGTAGCCTTTCTCCATAGCCGCTTGAGCACGCTGATGCGAACGCACGCCAAACTTGTCCTGATCTTCACGGGAGATGCCGTGCATTTTACCCAGCAGCTCGGCCGTCAGGCCCATCATCATGGCCGCTTTGGCAGCGTACTTGCTCGCTGCAGGGTTTACATCGACCCCGTGGGCCATGGGAACGTGCTCCATGTGCTCCACACCGCCGATCACATAGAAGTCACCCATGCCCGCCTTGATGTTCGCAGCGGCGATATGCAGCGCGGTCATTGAAGAGCCGCACAGGCGGTTGACCGTTTGCGCAGGCACAGAGCGCGGAATGCCGGTCATGATCGCCGCGTTGCGGGCGATGTTCATGGACTGTTCCAGCGTCTGGTTAACGCAGCCCCAGATCACATCGTCTACTTCCGACGGGTCTAAGTTGGGGTTACGGGTAAACAGCGCCTGCATCACAGCAGCGGAAAGGTTTTCAGCACGGACGTTGCGGAAAGCGCCATTTTTCGCTTTCGCCATGGCGGTACGAACACCGTCAACCACCACGATATCTCTCGGATTCAAACTCATCTTATTTCTCCTGTGGGTGGTGACTTAGGCCTGAGCGCTTGCCGTGGTGCCAGCGTAGAACTGCTCGTTATTCTGTGCCATGGCACGCAGCTTCTCGGTGGGTGCGTAAAGCGGCCCCAGCTCTTCTGCCAAACGGTCGGCCAGCGCGACAAACTCAGCCACGCCCAGCGCGTCGATGTAACGCAGCGCACCACCGCGGAAGGGAGGGAAGCCAATGCCGTAGATCAGCGCCATATCGGCTTCTGCTGGCGTCTCGACAATGCCATCTTCCAGGCAGCGTACGGTTTCCAGACATAGCGGGACCATCATGCGAGCAATGATGTCTTCATCCGAAAACTCTTTCTGCTCTTTCACCACCTCTTTCACTAGCGCGTAAGCCTGCTCGTCGCTGACTTTCTTCGGCTTACCCTTCTTATCTTCTTCGTAGGCGTAGAAGCCTTTATCGTTTTTCTGGCCCAGGCGCTTGTTGTCGTACATCACCTGAATGGCGGTTTTGCCTTCACGTGCCATGCGATCCGGGAAGCCCTCCGCCATCACTTCATTGGCGTGAACGGCGGTATCCAGACCGACCACATCCAGCAGGTACGCGGGCCCCATGGGCCAGCCAAACTTCTCCATTACCTTGTCAACACGCTGGAAGTCGGCGCCCTGCTCAACCAGGAAGCTAAAGCCACCGAAATAAGGGAACAGTACGCGGTTGACCAGAAACCCTGGGCAGTCGTTAACAACAATCGGTGTTTTACCCATGGCGCGGGCGTAAGCCACGGTGGCGGCCACGGCTGCCTCGGAGGTCTTCTCACCGCGAATGACTTCCACCAGCGGCATACGGTGCACCGGGTTAAAGAAGTGCATACCGCAGAAGTTTTCCGGGCGTTTTAAGTTCTTGGCCAGACGGTTGATCGAAATGGTCGAGGTGTTGGAGGTCAGAATCGTGTTCTCACCCACCATGCCTTCCACTTCGGTCAACACGGCGTCTTTGACGTTGGGGTTCTCGACCACCGCTTCGACGACCAAATCGACGTTACCGAAATCGCCGTAAGAGAGCGTCGGACGGATGTTAGAGAGTTTCTCGGCCATCTGCTCGGTGGTGAGCTTTTTCCGCTCTACCTGTTTAGAGAACAGCTTGCGCGCCTCTTTCAGGCCGAGCTCGATGGCGTCGTCCTTGATATCTTTCATCAAGATAGGCGTGCCTTTGCTGGCGCTTTGGTAGGCGATACCGCCGCCCATAATACCAGCGCCCAACACGGCGGTTTGTTTCACCGGCTGTGCCTGTTTCTCGTACTTGCTGCCTTTCTTTTTAACGACTTGGTCGTTAATGAACAGGCCTACCAAGTTGAAGGCAACGCTGCTCAGCGCCAGCTTGGCGAAGGATTTTGCTTCGATGGCCTGCGCGCGGGCGCGGGCTTCGCCAGCGCCCTTTTGAATCACCTTGATCGCTTCAACCGGCGCGGGGTAGTGAGGGCCCGCTTTGCCAGCCACGAACCCTTTGGCGGTCTCAAACGCCATCATCTGCTCAATGGCATTGAGCTTCAGTGGTGATTTTTTCTCTTCCCGACGGGCTTGGTAGTCCAGCTCGCCTGCGTTGGCGCGGTCAAGAATATCCAGCGCCGCTTCTTCTAGCAGCTCATGGGCAACAGCCGCATCCACAGCACCCACTTTAAGTGCCGCATCGGCGCGGTTTTCAGTACCACCGGCAATCCACTCAACGGCATTATCGGCACCAATCAGGCGCGGCAGACGCACGCAGCCGCCCCAACCCGGCAGAATGCCCAGTTTGGTTTCCGGCAGGCCAATCTTGGCCTTCTCGCTCATCACGCGGAAATCGGTGGTCAGCAGAACTTCGCAACCGCCGCCGAGCGCCAAGCCGTTGATCGCCGTCACGGTAGGGAAAGGCAGGTCTTCGATGGCATTAAAGATGTCATGAACCTTGAGGTTCATCTCCACCAGATACTCTTCGCCTTTGTCGAATAGGCTGTGGAATTCGGTGATATCAGCACCGACGATAAAGGCGTCTTTACCACTGCGGATCATGAGCCCTTTCAAGCCGCTTTCGGCCTGAATCGCTTTTACCGCATCGCCCAGCTCTGCCACAACGGCGCTGGATAGCTTGTTGACGGACTCATCTTTCAAATCGAAAGTGAGCATTGCGATGTCATTGCCACCTTGGGTGTCCCGACGCTCCACCGTGATGGCATTGCCTTGATAGATCATCCGCGCTCTCTCCACAAGTTCGGGCTGGCACGGTATTAGCGTGCCCGCCACGCATTTCATACGGTCGTTTGATTGCCTTAGCTTGGTTGAGTTACTCGAGTACGTCAAGCCCTGACTTTTGGCTAACCCACTCGGCAAATATAGAACACACACAATGCCCACGTTTCTTGCGCATTTTTAAGGCAAGATGACGTATCACATCGACTTTACTCGCCATCCCAACGATCATATACGTTTCATTAATGAGTTTTTAACGCTATGGGTACACTCTTCACTTCCGCCCGAATGGCTGCGCTGCAAGCGCGCGTGGAAAGAGTCGTGGAGCGCTTAAAGCCCTGGAGCTGGCTATGGCCGCCCATGGCGTTTGCAGCGGGTTTAGGCAGTTTTTTCCTAGTAGACCGCCAACAGTGGCTAGGCGCGGCGTTGGCCCTGGGGCTGCTGTTTGCCTGGCTATTGCTGCTCTCTGAGAGTTTGATTGGGCGCTGGCTAGCCCACCGCGGCCACCCGACGCTGCCTAAGGGCGTCACCGCCTTTATTGCGCAGATGATTCACCAGGAAACGCTCTTTTTTACCTTGCCATTTATCCTGGTAACGACCGTTTGGAACAGCGGACAGGCACTTTTTGCGCTGCTGGTAATAGGCATGGCGATCTGGTCGATTGTTGACCCGCTCTATTACAAGCTCGCAGGGCGATGGCGCAGCCTCTATTTTATGTTTCATGCCCAGTGCGTCTTTTTAGTGCTACTGGTCATTCTGCCGATCATGCTGCATCTCACCACGGCACAGAGCCTGCTGTTGGCACTGGTATTAACCGTGCTGGTAGCCCTACCAAGCTTTTGGCATTTGTTAAAAAAACGCTCACTCGCTCGTTGGGTCGGCTTTTTTGCCTTAACCGTGGTATTGGCCTATGCCGCTTGGATGGGCCGCGTTTGGGTGCCGCCAGCGAGTCTGTGGATGACCAGCACGGCGCTATCTCCCGCTTTTGATACGCAGCAACGCACGCCTCAAGGCACCATGGCGCTGACGCCAGAGGCCATCCGCAGTAACGGTCTGTATGTATATACCGCCATTCGCGCACCCCGTGGGTTAAGCGAAACTATCTACCATGCGTGGCATCATAATGGCGTAGAGATGGACATTGTGGCGCTGGCGATTAATGGCGGACGTGAACAGGGTTACCGTGCATGGAGCCACAAGCGAAATTTCCCGCAGGACCCGTCGGGGGAGTGGCGGGTCGATATTATGACAGACGGTGGCCAGCGGCTGGGGCTGATTCGGTTTACCGTATCAGAAGATGCTGAACAAGCAACCGTCGCAGACAGCACTATTCAGCCTAGCGGGTTGAGCGGGCTTAATTTACGCCGCTTTATCCCTGGGAAAGGCAGCACTCAAAGCGATGCATCTGAGCCCGAGTAGCATAACGCCTTGCATTCAGCGGCGTGGCTTATGACAATTCGCCTACTTACACTTTTTGGTAGTTAGTTACCTATGGCATCAACTATTGGTTTTCGTATTGCTCGTTTGCCACACCTGTGGCGTTCGATTCTTGACCGCCGGTTAGCACCGCTGGGCTTGACCCAAACCCGCTGGGTGACGCTGTACCACCTATGGAAACTCGGTGAAGGTAACCCACAGTGCGATCTGGCCCGAGCGATTGGCGTTGAAGCACCATCACTCGTGCGCACCTTGGGCCAGCTCGAAGAGCAGGGATTAGTCGAGCGTCGCGCTTGCGACAACGACCGTCGCAGCAAGCGCATCTATCTCACCCCAGCGGCCATGCCATTGCTAGAGCAGATCGACAGCGTTGTGCTTGCCGCCCGCCAGGAGATGCTGGCAGGCCTTAGTGAGCAGGATTTAGACCAGCTGGATAAGTGGCTTGCCCTTATCGAAGCTAACGGATTAACCATCCAAGCCAGGGACCAGGACGGCCCCACGGCTTAAGAGAAGCTCGCGCTTTTCTTCTTTCTATACTGCGCCGCCTGCACCCAGCGATTTTGCAGGTGGCCGGTCAGACAGCCCGCTCAGCGCCGCTTTCAGTGGCTCAATATCCGCCAAATAGGTGGTAAAGCGTTCGGCGGTTTGCGATTCCCACCACCACAGCGTTAGCGCGTATTCACTTGACTCCAGCACTAACGCATCTTGAGGCAGACGTTCTAGCAGCGTTTGCAGGTGAATACTCGCCGCTTCCGGTAACGGCCTTAGCGGTGCAATGCGCCAGCGCCAGCCAGCATGATAAGGCGCTAGTGCCTCGCTGGCGTTAGAGTCTCTCACCAACATGAAATCGGGGCCAGGCGTGTCTTGCGCATAACGCCAGCGATAGGACGGCATCGTCCCTCGAAAATGGTGCAGAGGTGGTTTTGCCATTTTGACGGTCACCCCCTGCTTCGCTGCACTTGAACGCAGTGCCATTTGCCGTTTTTGGCGTGGGCTTGGTTTCAGCCACATCACCGGCGTAATCACAAACATCAGAATAAAAATGATGATTAACCATTCCATTGCAGCATCCACCCTCTTTCGTCAAACTGAATTGGTGATTTCAAAAAACCATGATCTAGGTCGTTGTTAAGATGCAGCTGCCAGCCTAGAGTAAAAGTATCTAACAAAGGCTTTCTTTGTTGCACACCGTCAAGGAGATACGCCATGAGCTATCGCCATATCCTGGTTGCCGTTGACCTCACCAAAGATTCACACAAAATTCTTGAGCGTGCGGTCGCCATTGCTGAACGCAACAATGGTGCCAAAATCTCCATCATGCATACCCTGGAACCGCTGGGTTTCGCCTACGGTGGCGATATCCCCATGGACCTTACCAGTATTCAAGATCAGCTAGATGACCACGCGAAGAAGCGTTTAGCTGAAATTGCCGCACCTCATATAGAGGCCGCCGATCAGCACGTGGTGGTGGGTATGCCAGATACCGAAATTCACCGTTTTGCTGATGAGCATAATGTTGACCTGATCGTGGTCGGCTCTCATGGTCGCCACGGTTTTGCGCTACTGCTCGGCTCCACGTCTACGGGCGTGTTACATGGTGCTCAGTGCGACGTGTTAGCCGTTCGTGTAGGTAAAAAAGGCGAAAAAAGCGACGAGTAGAACACCTAACGCCAAAGGCCCCTCTCGGGGCCTTTGGTAGCTAATGCGACGGGTTATTCACCGTTGGCCATCGCCTCAAGCTCCATCCAACGCTCCATTGCGACTTCCAGTGCCTGCTGCACCTTCTCTAGCGCTTGCAACTTGGCGGTTACCGCTGTGGCATCCTGCTGATAAAACGCCGGGTCGCCTATCTCCTGCTCAAGCGTTTCCACGTCACTCTCTAACCGCTCTATCTCAGCGGGCAGCGCATCCAGCTCACGCTGTAGTTTGTAAGAGAGCTTAACGGTTTTTTTAGCCGGTTCCGCCGCTGGGGCTGGAGCGGCTTTCTTAACGGCCTCGCTGGTGGGCTCGGTTTGCTGACGGGCCGCGCCTTCCCACGGTGCAGGGGGCAATTTACCGCCCTGGCGAATCCAGTCGGTATAGCCGCCCACGTATTCACGCACGCGCCCTTCGCCTTCAAAGGCCAGCATGCTGGTGACCACGTTATCCATGAACGTTCGGTCGTGGGAAACCAGCAGCAGAGTGCCATCAAAATCAAGCAGCAGCTCTTCAAGCAGCTCCAACGTTTCCATGTCTAGGTCGTTGGTGGGCTCATCAAGTACCAGCACGTTAGCGGGCTGGGTAAACAGCTTGGCCAACAGCAGGCGGTTGGACTCGCCACCGGATAGCGCTTTTACCGGCTGACGCACGCGATCTGGGGTGAACAAGAAGTCCTGCAGGTAGCTCATAACATGGCGGTCTTTACCACCCACGCTGACCCGGTCGCTACCTTGGGCGACGTTATCGTAAACCGTTTTTTCCAGCTCTAACCCGGCGCGCAGCTGGTCGAAATACGCCACCTTCAGGTTAGTGCCTAACTGCACGCTGCCTTCGGTAGGTGCCAGCTCGCCCAGTAAAATCTTCAATAGCGTGGTTTTACCCGCACCGTTACGGCCAAGGAAGCCAATACGATCACCGCGCATCACTTCTAGATTCACATTGCCCAGGATGACCTCGTCACCAAAGCGCTGCGTAACACCTTTCAGCTCGACAACCCGCTTACCGGTACGCTCGCCGCTGTCCACGGTGAGATTGGCGGTGCCTTGACGCTCGCGGCGCTGGCTGCGCTCCACGCGCATTTGTTCAAGCTCACGCACCCGGCCTTCATTACGGGTACGCCGAGCCTTCACGCCCTGGCGAATCCAAACTTCTTCTTGCGCCAATTTTTTATCAAAGAGCGCATTTTCACGCGACTCCACTTCCAGCTCGTGCTGCTTGCGCTCTTGGTACTCGGCGTAAGCACCGGGATAACGGCCCAGCTTACCGCGATCCAGCTCCAGGATATTGGTGGCAAGCTTTGACAGGAACGCCCGGTCGTGGGTGATCAGCAGTACCGCGCCGTTAAAGGCGAGTAGCTGCTCTTCCAGCCACGCGATGGTGTCCAGGTCCAGGTGGTTGGTCGGCTCATCGAGCAGCAGCAAATCGGGCTCGGAGACTAACGCCCGAGCCAGCGCCACCCGGCGACGCCAGCCGCCGGAAAGCGCGCTCATCTCGGCTTCTGGCGGCAGGCCCAATCGGGTTAGCACTACGTCGATACGCTGATGGAACGACCAGCCGTCAATAGCCTCAAGGCGCGTTTGCAGCGTCGCCATGCGGTTCATATCCGGGTCGGGGTCGTTGATGAGGTGCTGATATTCAGACAGCAGCTCGCCAGCTTCGGGCAGGCCTTGCGCCACCATATCAAAAATCGTCATACCCGATGATTCAGGCAGTTCCTGGGCCAGCACGCCAATTTTCAAGCCCGGCGCACGCCAGATGGAGCCGTCGTCGGCCTGAATATCGCCCGCCACTAGCTTTAGTAGCGTGGATTTACCGGTGCCGTTGCGCCCGACCAGCGCCAGCCGCTCGCCTCTTTCAACCGTTAGGTCGGCGCGGTTAAGCAGTACTTGGGTGCCGTAAGCGAGTTGCAGCTGTTCGAGTCGTAACAGGGTCACGCAGTGTCCTCCTTCGTCGTGAGGCGCACAGTGTAACGCATGCATCCGAATTACGATGCACCCTTGTAGAGCCAAGCCCAACAACGTGCTAACGTCATAGGCTAATTAACAACAATAAAGCGGTGTTGAAAAACGCGGGTAAGGTGAAATCACCGTGACAGTGACGGTCTCCATGCATTTTGTTAATGAGTTATTTCGTGGCCTAACCGCTGCGGGGCAGCCACCCACCCGCTATTTAGAACGAGCAGGCATTTCACCTTTTTTACTCAGCGCCCCTAATGGGCGCGTCACCGTGGAGCAATTCGCTGAGCTCTACCGCTTGCTGGCCGTTGAGCTAGACGATGAAACACCGCGTTTTTTCTCACGCCCGCTACGCTGTGGCACCCTCAAGCTGCTGTGCTTAAGTATGCTGGAAGCGCCTACCCTGCAGGTCGCCCTACATCGCTATACCCAGTTTTTTCGCATACTGCTGGATGATTTTGGCTACAGCTTTACGATTGAAAACGACCTGGCGCGTCTGGCGCTGGAAGAGCATGCGCCGCTGCAAGGCAGCCGCATTTTAGTCCATGAGCTAATGCTAAAACTTTTCCACGGCATCGCTTCCTGGATGATTGCTCGCAAAATACCGCCCGTATTAATGGAGTGCAGCTACCCGCAGCCTGCCCACAGCGCCGACTACCTCTATTTTTATCCGGGTAAAGTGAAGTTTGATCAACCACAAACGGCTGTTTACTTCGACAAGTCGCTCTTAGAACACCCTATTCGGCAAACCAAGCAGCACCTGGGGGCTTTTTTACAACGCGCACCGGCGGACTGGTTTTATGTCTCGTTTGAAGACCGCTTAGCCACCCACCGGGTAAGAGAGCACCTCAGCCGTCACTTGCCAACGGCGTGTACCGTACAAGAGGTCGCCGAGGCGCTGCATGTCTCTGTTCGGACACTATCGAGGCATTTACAACTGGAGGGTACGCGCTTTCAAGCGGTCAAAGATGAGTATCGGCGTGACTACGCTATTCAAGCCTTAACGCGCAGTCAGCGGACGCTATCTTCCATCGCAGAAACGCTTGGTTTTGAGGACTTAGCCTGCTTTAGCCGCGCCTTTAAGCAGTGGACAGGCAACTCCCCTGCCGCCTACCGTAAAGCACAGGCGACAGGGTGAGAGGTTCGCGCTTATATCTCGGTACGAATGCGCTTTTTATCTAGCTTACCGACGCTGGTTTTGGGGATTTCATCGACGATACGAATCAGAGAAGGAACGCCCCAACGGTTGAGTTTACCTTGCGCCACAAACTGTTCCATAAAGCCCTGGATAGCCTCTACGGTAGGTGGCTGTTTGAGATCGCTTGGCACCACCAGCGCGGCCGGGCGCTCTCCCCACTTATCATCTGCCACGCCTATCACCGCCACTTCGGCAACACCCGGGCACTGGCTGATATAGCTTTCCAGCTCCAATGAGGACAGCCACTCGCCGCCGGTTTTAATCACATCTTTAATACGGTCGCTAATCGCCAGGAAACCGTGCTCATCCAGAGAACCCACATCTCCGGTATGCAGCCAGCCATCCCGCCACAGCTCCTCGCTACGCTTTTCTTCTTTATAGTAAGCCTGGGTTAGCCACGGGGCTTGGACACGCACTTCCCCGACGCTTTTGCCATCGTGGGGGAGCGGCTGACCGTCAACATCGACCACCTGCAGCCTTACAAACGGCACCGGAAGCCCGGCTTTACAGCGCCACGGCAACTGGCTTTCAAAATCAGCTTCGGCGACCTCTTTGGGTAAAATATCGGCCGTGAGTAGCGGGCACGTTTCCGACATACCGTAGGCACTGCGGGTATCGATCCCCAACGCCCAGGCACGACTTGCCAAGGCCTGAGTCAGTGCGCTGCCGCCTACCAGAACCTTCCAGCCAGCTAAATCCACCTTCTTCGACGCAATCGCCTCGGCACTGACCACCATATTGAGCAGTGTTGGCACGCAGTGAGAAAAATCGACCTTTTCGCTGACTAGCAGCTTCACCAGCATCTCGGGCTCGTATTTGCCCGGATACACCTGTGTCGCCCCTAACAGCGTAGCCGTGTAAGGGACTCCCCAGGCGTGCACGTGAAACATCGGCGTAATGGGCATATACACCTTATCTCGGTTCAGCAGCTCAAAACCGGGGGCTTGAAACGTGCTGGCTTCACCTAACGTGTGCAACACAAGCTGGCGGTGGGTAAAAAACACCCCTTTAGGATTGCCCGTTGTGCCGGTGGTGTAGAACAGCGTGGCCACGCCATTTTCATCAAAAGAGGGAAAGTCGTAGTGGCTTGGTTGCTCAGCCAGCAACGCTTCAAACTCCCCCACCAGGGGTAGCGATGTAGCCACCTCTTGTGGTGCTTCCTGGCAGAGTAGGTAACCGCGAATGTTGGGCAGCTGATGCGCCAGCGGTTCCAGCAGAGGCACAAAGTCTTCATGCACCAACACAAAAACGTCTTCTGCGTGCTCCATGGTGTAAAGAATCTGTTCGGGTGCTAAACGTACGTTCACCGTATGCAGTACCGCGCCAATCATGGGGATGGCGAAAAAACACTCTAAATAACGGTGACTGTCCCAATCCATCACGGCCACCACGTCTCCAGCCTGAACGCCTTGTGAAGTCAGCAGGTGGGCCAATTGATGGACCCGCTCTTGAAATCGGCGGTAGTCGTGGCGGCTTTGATCGCGATACACAATTTGGTTGTTGCCCGCCATGCGCACACCCGACTCCAGCAGATCCTTGATCAGCATGGGAGGGTTAGTGGCAGAGGACGTAGAAGGAAGCAGTTTTGGCGTTATCGTCGACATAAGACATACCTTTGATTGTTGTTAGATACCTAGGCGGCTTAACGCTCGATCAATAGCGCGATACCCTGCCCACCGCCAATGCAGAGCGTAATAAGCCCATAGCGCCCCTGAATACGCTCCAGCTCATGCAGCGCCTTCAAGATTAAAATAGCGCCCGTTGCCCCCACAGGATGTCCAAGAGCAACCGCTCCACCATTAGGATTTAGCTTTTCTAGCGGAAAGCCGAGCGTCGAGGCCACCGCCATCGCTTGGGCAGCGAACGCTTCATTGGATTCAATCACATCGATATCGTTGATCGTAAGCCCTGCCTGCTGAAGGCAGCGCTTAACTGCGGGAATAGGCCCTAACCCCATCAGCGATGGCTCCACACCCGCCGTGGTGGCCACCCGCAGCCGAGCACGCACTGTCAGCCCCCGCGTCTGTGCCTCTTCGGCATGAGCCAAGACCAGCGTTGCCGCGCCATCATTAATACCCGAGGCGTTGCCCGCCGTGACCACGCCGTCGCGTTTGAACGCAGGTTTTAGACGCGCTAAATCACCGAGTTCAACGCCCTCGCGGACATGCTCATCACGGGCAAAGGTCAGCGTTTGCTTACCTTTCATCACCTCAACTGGCACGATTTGTGTATCAAAACGCCCTTCTGATATTGCCCGCGCTGCTTTTTGATGGCTATCGAGGGCGAACTGATCCAACTGCTCGCGACTCAGCCCGTACTGCTGAGCAATATTTTCAGCGGTGATCCCCATATGGCCACTGCCGAACGGGTCGCTAAGCACCCCCAGGGTTAAATCTTGGATGCTTGTGTCGCCCATACGAATACCGTTACGCGCCTGGGGGGCTAACACGTAGGCACCACGGGACATGGTCTCGGCACCGCCTGCTAAAGCAAGCCGGCTGTCGCCTAAGGCAATTTGCTGCGCAGCCGACACCACCGCTTGAACCCCAGAGCCGCACAGCCGGTTAACATTAAAGGCACCGGCTTCTTTGGGAGCACCTGCATTGAGCGCAATATGACGGGCCAAGTAGGCATCTTCAGGGCCAGTGGTAATAATATGACCGTACACGGAGTGATCAATGTCCGTGCCCTCCACCCCTGCTCGGCGCAGCGCTTCTATGGCCGTAAGGGTACCTAGCTCATGCGGGGCAAAGGATGACAGCGCCCCACCAAACCCGCCAATGGCCGTGCGTGCACCGCCCACAATGACTACGCTATCCAGCTGCATACATGCTCCTTGTTAACAATACTCCGGCCCTAACATCACAGGTCCTTGCATCACAGGGTCTTGCCCAGCAGCGAACGCGCGATCACCTCTTTCATGATCTCGGAGCTGCCGGCGTAAATCGTTTGTACCCGTGCATCCAGATAAAAGCGTGAAATGGGGTACTCCTGGGTGTAGCCGTAGCCACCAAACAGCTGCAAGCAGCGATCAATCGCATGGCACTGCAGTTCGCTCAGCTGTAATTTCAGAATAGCCGCATCGGTGCTACTCATGGTGCCTTGTCGATACCGTTCGACACACTGTTCAAAATAGGCTCTTGCCATCTCCAGCTGGGCTTTAATCTGCGCCAGCGTAAAGCGGGTATTTTGAAAGTCGGCGATTCGCTGGCCAAAGGCTTCCCGCTGGGTGACGTACTCAAGCGTTAGCGCTAGCGCACCTTCTATTGCCCCCAAAGCTTGGGCACCCACGCCTAAACGCTCCCGAGGCAGCTCTTGCATGAGGTAGCGAAACCCTTCGCCCTCTTCACCTAATAGCGCATTAGCAGGCAGTTTCAGTTGATCAAAAGCCAGCTCCGCCGTGTCGCTAGCGTGCTGGCCAATTTTTTTGATCGGCTTACCACGAGAAAAGCCGGGCAACGTGGTGTCCACTAAAAACAGCGAAACCCCTTTTGCGCCAGCGTTGGGGTCTGTTTTCGCGCACACGATGACCAGGTCGGCTACCTGACCATTGGTGATGAACAGTTTGCTACCGTTGAGCAGCCAACCATCGTCTATACGCGTGGCTCGGGTTTTCATCGCCGCTAAATCGCTGCCTGCGTGGGGTTCGCTCATGGCAATCGCTCCTAAGCAATCACCTTGCGCCATGCGCGGCAGCCATGTCTCTTTCTGTTCAGGCGACCCCAGATTCTGCACATAGGGCATGACGATATTGGCGTGAATGTTGTAGGCACTGGCAAGGCCACCAAAACCTTGGCGAGACATCTCCTCCAGTGCCAGCTGTGTCACCGCAATATCGGCCCCTGAACCGCCATACGCTTCATCTAGATCAATGCCTAACAGCCCCGCGGCGCCTAGCGCCTTCCATAAAGAACGCGGTATTTCCCCAGCGTCTTCCCACTGCTGATAAAAAGGAGCCACTTCCTGTGCTAAGCAGCGGGTAATCATGGTGTGAAAAAGCATGTGTGTCTGCTCGTCCATCATGACTCCTTGAGCTCTTGGCGCAGGTGGCGTTTTAGAATTTTACCTGCCGTGCTTTTTGGCAATTCGTCAGTAAACACCACGCGCTTAGGTACTTTATAAGGGGCTATCATGCTCTTAGCGTGTTGGATCAGCTCCTCTTCGCTGGCATCTTCGCCCTCTTTGAGTACGACCACCGCGGTAATCGCCTCAATCCATTTATCATCGGGCAGCCCGACGACGGCTACTTCAGAAATTGCCGAGTGTTTAAACAGGGCTTCTTCCACTTCTCGGCTGGCCACCAACACACCGCCCGTATTGATGACATCTTTAATACGGTCAACGATATACAAGTAGCCCGCCTCATCGACATACCCCACATCTCCAGAGTGGAACCACCCTCCCTGAAAAGCTTCTGAGGTCATCTCAGGTTTATCCCAGTAGCCGATCATAAGCTGTGGCGAACGATGAATAATTTCGCCGTGTTCCCCTGGGGCGACATCGTTTCCCTCTAAATCGACGATACGCGTTTCTACCGTGAGAATCGGACGGCCCGCCGATGCTGGGCGCTCCGCATGCTCTTCAGGTCGTAAAACAGTCGCCAATGGCGCTATTTCGCTCTGGCCGTAGCAGTTGTATAAGCCCACGCCAGGAAAGCGCCGCTGCATCTCTTCCAGTACCGGCACCGGCATAATAGAAGCGCCGTAATAGGCTTTTTTTAGGCTAGAAAGATCGTACTGGTCGAACTGCGGATGGCGTAAAAGACTGATCCACACCGTGGGTGGCGCAAAAAAAGAAGCAACTTGGTATTGAGCCATCGCGGCTAAGCAGCTGTCGGGCAGCGGCGCTTCGAGGAGAATGACCGGGGCACCCAGCAGTAACGCGGGCATCAAAAACACGTGCATTTGCGCGGAGTGGTAAAGCGGCAATGCGGCCAACATCGCCTCGCTGCCTTTAATATCCAGCTCCACCATGCACGCCATATACTCTGCCATTAACGCCTGATGGCTCATCATCGCGGCCTTGGGCGCGGCGGTCGTGCCCGAGGTGTAGAGCAGCTGGGCAAGGCTACTCCCTTCTAGCGCTACGTCGGGCTCATTACTTGAGTGGGACGACTCGACGCTGGCTAATACGTCGAAGCCGCTAGGCTCCACAGCATGCAAGGTGCCATTCACCGTCAACGTGATTGCTTGAGTAGCCTCGCGCACTTTGTCAGCAAGTGAGGCGTCGCTCAGTACTCCCTTAGCGCCTGACTGCTGCAAAATGTAGCCAAGCTCATCACTACTCAGGGCAAAGTTGACCGGGACATGCACCAGCCCAGCCTTGACCGCTGCCAGCCAAGCAATCACATAGGCGTCAGAGTTTTTGCCATAGACGGCGAGGCGGTCTCCTGGGATAAGCCCCGCCTGCAAAAGAGCGTTAGCCACTCGGTTAGCGGCAGCGTTGAGGGCTTGATAGCTCCATGAACGGTCGGCAAAGCGCAGCGCAAGCTGCTGGGGGTATTTACGAGCGCTGCGGTTAAGCGCAGCGCCAATGGTATTACGATGGATAGAGTCGGTGAGCGTCATGCTAAGTCCTTGTTGTTATCGTCTAAAAGGCTTCAGCGATGAATTAACCCGTTACCAATGGGCAGACACTTTCTGACAGCGGCCGGAACGCCTCCTCTGCTGGGATAGTGCGCACGACGCGGAAAAGGTCATCTGCATCGGCCGACTCTTCAGGTGTTTTCACTTCGACGAGATACATATCATGCACCATGCGGCCGTCTTCACGGATATAGCCGTTCTGGGCAAAAATATCGTTAATCGGTGTCTCTGCCATCTGCTGGCGCACCGTTTGTATGTCGTCGGTTCCTACCGCCGCAATGGCCTCTAGATAGTGGCGCGTACTGGAATAGATCCCGGCGTGAACCATGGTCGGCATGCTGCCCGTGCGCTCACGAAACCGCTCTGCCCAGGCACGCGTCTCTTCGTTAAGGTCGTAATACCACGCCTTGGTAAACTGCAGCCCTTGCGCATTCTCAAGACCAATACTGCGGATATCGGTACTAAACAGCACCATACCTGCCAGCACCTGACCGGCCTGCGTAATACCGAACTCACCCGCTGTTTGTACCGCGTTAATGGTGTCGCCACCGGCATTGTTTAAGGCAATCACATCCGCGCCAGAGGCTTGCGCTTGTAACATAAACGATGAGAAATCGTTGTTGGGGAATGGGTGACGAGCGCGGCCTACGATGGTTCCGCCATTTTCAGTCACTACACGTTCAACGTCCGCTTCAAGCGCATGCCCAAACGAGTAGTCAGCGCTGAGTAGGTACCAGTTTTTATAGCCCTCTTGCGTAATCGCTTTGGCGGTACCATTGGACATTGCCCAGGTGTCGTAAACCCAGTGGATATGATTGGGCGAGCAGTGCTCATTGGTAACACCGGATGAAACCGCACCATTCACTAAGCCCAGCTTATCGGCCTCTTGCAACAAACTGACTGCCGCTAATGTGACCGATGACGCCACCAAACCTGTGACCATGTCGACGTTGCGCTCATCGATCCACTCACGTACGACGCTAGAGCCAACATCGGGACTATTTCGGTCATCGGCACTAAAGACAACGATATTGGCACCCTGCACGCTACCGCCAACATCTTCGATCGCCATATGAATGGCATCCTCGCCAAGCGGGCCGATGGGATCACGGTAAACACCTGACATATCAGCCAAATAGCCAATCCGAATCTCATTATCAGAGATGCCTTCATTGGCCGTTACTTGAGGCGCGTAGACCGCCGTAAGCACCGCTGCTGATAGTGCTGTCATTGCGAAGCGACGTGATAGTTGCATGATATATACCTGTCTATTGTTGTTATTAAGCCAGTATTTACTGTGCATTTATTCGATGAACCACCTGCATAGTAAAAGTAAACACTCGGCTTCTGTTTACCTAACAAGCCAGTTTTTTTGCAATTCGTGCCATTCGTATCGGGTGCAGTCAGCCGGAGCATTAGGGGTTGTGGGCCGCCAGCGTTACAATAGCGTTAATGACACATGGCGGAGGAATACAGTTTGGCAAGCACTGAGGCCGATACGTTTTTACCCGAAGCACTGCAATTTCGCCCTGATACCCCGTTAGTGGATATTGGCGCGAACCTGACCCATGAAAGTTTCCAGCGCGACCTGGGTGATGTGCTGGCGCGGGCCAGGGCAGCCAATGTCACGACGCTTATCGTGACCGGCACCGATGTCGCCCACGCTAAGCAGGCCGTGCAGATGGCGCAGCAGTACACAGGGGTCTACGCAACGGCGGGCGTTCACCCCCATGATGCCAGTGGGTGGGACGACACGGTCGCCCAAGAAATGCAGCTGCTTTACCGTATGCCGGAGGTCGTGGCGGTTGGCGAGTGCGGGTTAGATTTTAATCGCAACTTTTCAACCCCAGAGCAGCAGGAGCATGCGTTCGAGGCGCAGCTGGCCCTGGCAGCAGAGAGCGGCCTGCCGCTATTTCTTCATGAACGGGATGCCGGCAAGCGAATGCAAGACATACTGCGCAGTTGGCGAAATGACATTAGCCAGGCGGTTATACACTGCTTTACGGCAGACCAAGAGACGCTGCATGGCTATCTTGATTTAGATCTGCATATTGGTTTGACGGGCTGGATATGCGATGAGCGCAGAGGCCATCACCTGCGTGATATGGTGCGTGATATACCGCTAGACCGCCTAATGGTGGAAACCGACTGCCCTTACCTACTGCCCCGCAATTTGCCTGCTAAATTGAAGGGACGCCGCCACGAACCAGCGCTACTGCCCTGGATTGTTAAAGAAATAGCCCGCTGGCATGACGTGAGTGATACCGAGCTTGGCGCGGCGACCACTCGCACCGCCCAGCGTTTTTTCCGAATTAAAGCGGACGCTTAAAAGGAGCAACTGCGTGGCTGACTATCCTGGTTTTATTGCCATTGAAATAGGCGAAGATAATGGCTTGCCGCTCTCTATAGCGTGGTCGTTACCCGACGGTCGAATCAAACAAACGCTGATCCAGCCGGACGACAGCTGGATCACTGAAGATAGCAATGTGATGGGCGCTTATAGCATTGAGGAGTTAGAGAGCTTAGGCGTCAGCCCTCTAGATGTGATTCGTGAATTAGAGAACGATCACTTCTCTGCCACGCTCTACACCAGCGATAACGGCGAAGATGAGGCCGCGCTGGCGCGTTTGTTTGACACCTACGGTCTGGACCCCTTTGTAGAGCTGGCACCCGCACAGGTATTGTACGATCAGCTCAGTTCTAGTGAGTGGCATCGCCTGCGTAGCGAGATGTTTAACGACTTGGGCTTAGAGCCGATGCGCCCGGAGCACGAAATTGAAGTGATGCTTTCGCTGCACCAACAGCTTAATGAAAAAGATTAAGCGCTAACCTCAGTGGCTTCTAGCAGCGCTCTGCCTGCGGCGATTGCCTGTTCCAGCGTATTGCCCTGCTGATAGTAGCGCGCCAAGGCTATATAAAAAGCATTGGCGCGTGGCGGCAACCCTTCTGCTAAATAGCGCTGCGCCCTGGCACCGACTCTCTGCGCAAAGGCATCTCGGTCTACCTCAACTTCGCCCCCTAGGTTATCCACGCTAACGTGGAAGGTACGCCCGCAGGCCTGGGTGAATAGCTGTTCCAGCGCCTGAGGCGCAATTTCAGCATTTTCGAACGCCTGCTGCTCTTGGGCATTACGGCCATCGGGCAAGTACCAATAGCCATAGTCTTCTAACAGCCGGCGTTTTTCGCCCGCAATACACCAATGGCTGATTTCATGTAGCGCGCTGGCAAAGTAACCACGCGCAAAAATGACCTGATGATAAGGCGTTTGATCGGTGGCCGGACGATACAGCGGCTCATCGCCCCCTTTAACCAAACGCGTCTGGCACTGCACTGCAAAGACGCCATCAAACAGCGCCATAATATCGTCTAGGGTCCAACGCTCTTGCTCGTCACTCACCATATCGCCACTTTTCCCATGCATTTCGCGCAGTATACCCGCTGTGGCTTAGCCAGCTAAAGAGGAGACAGCAAAGCGCAGCGACTCCTGCTACTCTATCGGCCTTTCTTAGGTCTCTTTGCTAAAGGGGAACCATACCTTGGGCGGCTTCACTAGCGATATCAAATCCATCTATTGGCCAGAAACTCGAACGCTGGTCGCGTTGGCTCTGCCTATTTGCGGCGCTCAGCTAGCCCAGGCGGGCATGAGCGTGGTCGATGTCATCATGACAGGTAGGCACAATGCTACCGATTTGGCCGCCGTCTCGGTAGGTTCCAGCCTATGGATGCCGCTGATGCTGTTTATGACCGGCACGCTAATGGGGCTAACGCCTATTGTGGCGCACTTACTGGGCGGCCAGCGCAACCATGATATTCGACCCGCCGTGCATCAAGCCCTTTGGGTAGCCTTGGCATTAGGCCTGATCGCTGCAGGTTTATTATGGGTCGCTGTCACGCCTATTTTCGAGTTGATGAGCGTGCCCCCTAGTGTGGCTCGTGAGTCCGCCGCTTACTTGAGCGCAGTTGCCTTTGGTATGCCCGGCATTGCGCTTTTCCAGGCGTTACGAGCCTTTTCTGATGGCATGAACCATACGCGCCCGGCCCTGTGGATTAGCCTTGTCGGCCTTACTGTCAATATTCCCTGTAACTACGTGCTGATTTACGGCGGCGAAGGGTTGGTGAGCCTGTTTGGCGCGCATACACCCGATAGCGTGCAGCAGCTCCCTGCGCTGGGTGCTTTTGGCTGCGGCATTGCTACCGCTATCTCCATGTGGACCATGGCCATCGCCATGGCCTTCTATACACGTCGCGGTAGCACCTATCGCAGCGTGTCCCTTTGGAAACAGCTTACCCCTCCCAACCTAGCGGGTATCCGTGAGCTTGTAGTGGTTGGGGTGCCTATCGGCGTTGCGATTTTTGTTGAAGTTACCCTGTTTACGCTAATCGCACTGTTTATAGCCAGCTTTGGGGAAGTCACCGTAGGCGCGCACCAAATCGCCCTCAGTTACACCACTATCTTGTTTATGCTGCCCATGTCGTTAAGCATGGCCCTGACGGTTCGTGTCGGTAATACACTGGGACAGCGACGTTTAGCCATGGCGCGTAAAGTCGCTTGGAATGGCATTACGATTAGCGTAATCGTCGCGGCGATCAACAGCACGCTATTGTGGTTTACGGCCCCAACGGTGATTGCGCTATACACATCAAATACTGAGATTCAGGCATTAGCATTAACTATTATCGCGCTAGCGGTTATTTTTCAGCTGTCGGATTCTCTGCAGGTGAATTTAGCAGGGGCCTTACGAGGCTATAAAGACACGCGCATTGTCATGGTCATTACCGTGCTCTCTTATTGGATTGTGGGCTTAGGAGGGGGCCACTGGTTAGGAACCTATGGCTTGGGAGGTTTGTCTGATCCGATGGGTGTACACGGTTACTGGATTGGGCTGATTGCTGGTCTCAGCACGGCTGCTGTATTGCTGGCTTGGCGATTAAAAAAGATCAGTCAACAGGAGTAATTCATGCCTCCCAAACGACGTTACGGTGTGTGGCTAGCCGCGTCGGCTAGCCTGCTTCTGGTGGGATGCGGCGATAATAGCGCCGATCAAGCCTGGGCGACCTATCACCAACAGCTGGCAGACACGCTTAACACCACCACTCCTGAACGCAGGGAGCCCCGCAATATTGGTGCCTTTCCTGAACGTCAGCAACGTTTGATCGACGTTCCAGAAACCCGTGATGGCATGCTCAACATCTACGCCCTACGCGAGTGCCAAATTACGTCTCTTATTGCGGCACGCAACAATCAGCTTGGCCGCGTTGCTCCGCCAAGCCAACACTGGCTGTATGAGCGCACGCTGTGGCAGAGACTGAGTACCTGTTTGAATAGCGAAGTACCGGATAGCTTGAGTGACGATGACCACGCACGCCTAGCGCAGCTAACCGAGCTAAAAACAGCACAGCTACCCTCGGTGAGCTGGAATGCCATCTTTGATTCTGAAGAGTGGGAAAAAAGCTTTTCGAGAGCGAGTAGCCCTCTTCCCCCACACTCACCTATCGACTTAAGCAGCCAACTAGCTGCCATCGAGTATCTTAGACAAATGGTGGTTCAGCAATTCAGCCTTGCCTGGGAGCAAGACTCCTCGACACTTGAGAACCATCTCAAAACGCTGCAGGAGCGTCCTTTAACCGCGGAAGTACTTCGCTCTTTGCTACTGGCTGAACAGCGGATCGGTGAGGCAAATAGGCTCCTAGAGCGCGAAGCGGACGCTAACGCTTGCCTATCATTGGACGAACCTGAATGGATCGCGACTCTGGCGCTGCAGTCGCAACAGTGGCTCGAAAGCATCAATCATTTAATCAATAGCCATCCTCTTTCGCCGCCTCCCGCCATTGATGAGTATCAAAACAACTGGCTTTCCGTGAGTAACCCAGAGGCTCCTTGGCAGCAGTTTCAAGCGGCATGGGATGAGCACAAAGCGTTAAAAGACTCGTTTAAACACTGTGCTTCTGATTAAAAATGACGTTTGCGCTTAACCTAGCGGTCAAGCTGTGCTATTGGTGAAGGTAGCGGCAGGCGGTCACCGCTGTCTGCCAATGTCGTGACCACGCAGTACAAGGAGGGACACCATGGGCGCACCCCTGTCAACTCGCTCTGCCCAGGTCATCGACCTGGAAACCGTGCGTCAGCGTCAGCAGGCGCGGAAGTGTTTAGTTCGTTTAGCACCGGAGCTAGATGGATTAGAGATGGTCTACCAGCTCGCTGCGAGTCCCGACACCTATTATGGCCTCCCTATTCTTGCTTGGGGGCTTAGGGAAGATGGCAACGTGGTGGGACTCGTCCCATGGATGGAGTCACTGGCGGCCTGTCATGAACTGGATAGTCATGAAAGCGGTTTCTTCGTTGGATACCGCGACCCTGAAACCGATGAAATCTTCGACACTCCTCCAGATCACAAGTACGACGAACTCACTGCTGCGGCAAGCTATTTTGAGTATGAAGCCTCTGGCGACATTACCCTGATCCAGCAGCTGCCTGATACCTTAGGCACCCATGCACTCTGCATGCATCACCCCAATGCGCCTTGGCAAATGAAACCTGTGTATGGCTGGCGTTTATACAGCGACGGTAGTGTAGAAGCGATGCTGGCAGATGAGCAGAAAGCCACGATGACCCCAATACTTCTGGGCGATAAATGTCTCTACGACGCCCACTCCCAGCATCAAACCGTTTACTTCTTCCAACGCCATATAGCTAATCGGATTCTGGAAGAGGACCCGGCCACGCTCGAAGCACTCGCCATGATGGTGGTACCAAGCAGCGATAGTCCATAGCGACTCAAGCCAAGGCGCTTCACCCTTAGTCGGTGAGCGCCTTGCTGTGACTCCACAAAATCACGCCAAGCGGATAAAGTAGATGTATTGATCATCCGCGCTATTTTGATCCAGCAGCTCATGGCCTAAAAACTGGCAAAACTTTGGTACATCACGCGTAGTAGCAGGGTCAGTTGCCACTACTTTCAACACTTGGCCAGACGCCATATCACGCACTTTGTTGTGCATGAGCATAATGGGCTCTGGGCAGTAGAGACCTGTGGTATCTAACGCAGCATCAAACGCGCTGGGGTCATCCGTATTAACAGTCATCGACTCTCTCGGCTAGGAAACAGACACTATGATAAAAATCATCATTGAACGACGCATTATGCCCGGTTTAGAAGACGAATATGAACAGGCAGCACGCGAAGCGATGCGTGTCTCCCTGGGTGTCCGGGGCTTCGTTGGTGGTGAAACCTTGGTAGAGCTAGGCCACACAGACCGCCGCTTGATGATTACCAAATGGCGCGACCTGCGTGCCTGGAAAGAATGGCACGCCAGCGAAGAGCGTGCCATGGCGATGCAGCGCATTTTACCGCTACTGACAGAAGATGAAACCATCCGCATTTATGAACCAGGGTACTAAGCCATATGTTCAGCGCATGTGTTAACCAGTATTAGTGAGCAAGCCTCACATGTACCGTCACTTCTTCTCTGTCATGGTAGAGGTGGCGGCAGCTAATTTTAGCGCTCACCCCCGCTGTCGCTAATGACTCCTCCAACGTTGTTAGGCAACGTGTCACTTCATCCCAACGTTTTTTCATGGGTAGTTTCAGGTTAAAAATCGCCTCGCGGCACCACTTGCGGGTTAGCCAACGCTCAACCATCGCGAGTACGCGCACCGGCTTATCAACGATATCACATACCAGCCAATCCAAACGCTGGGGCGGCTCCCAGGTAAAGCCATCTTCGCGTAAGTGATCAATTTGCCCAGTCGACATCAACTGTTTATCCATTGGGCCATTGTCGATGGCATACACATACATCCCACGTTGCACCAATTGCCAAGTCCAGCCCCCCGGCGCTGCACCTAGGTCCGCCGCTTGCATATGCGCCGATAAACGATCATCCCACTCTTCCCGAGGGATAAACTCGTGCCACGCTTCCTCTAGCTTTAGCGTCGACCGACTAGGTGCCCTAGAGGGAAAGCGCAGCCGACGAATACCGTTAATTAGCTCGCTTCGATTGTCAGGGAAACTCATCCCTAACTGTACGCGATCACCATCGGTCCAAAAAATATGTAACCGGCGAGCGCCTGCCTTGCCACGCAATGCACCACGCTTTTTCAACATACTCTGCAACGGTTTTGTCAGCGCTTTAATTAAGCCTGCCAACGCTTTGCCATCGTTGGTATCCGGTGTTTCATGCCAGATCTCTTCAAAGCTCCAGCGGCTTGCTTTGACTTGCTCTAAAATCGCTGTAAGACGGTCATCCCGAGATAACGTCAAGGCAGGCAGTGCCGCCAAGCTTTGCCGTGCAAAAATAAGCCGTTTGAAGGCTGCTTGACGATGCAGATCATTAATCGCTTCGCCATCTTGGCGCGCTAAACTTACCCAGCCCTCACCTTGCGTCGGCTCGCAGGGAACGCCTTGCTGCTTCGCATGGTGCTGCATCTCTGCCAACGCATCGCTTTCAAAACCTGGACGGCAGTAAACTAGCCATGACGTGGGTACCGTATCGCTCACCTTTCACCTCAAACTTAATATGCAACCAATAAACGCGGCATAGAACGCCATGCTCGCGTGGCGGCGTGCATCATAGCACTTTATGAGTGCCTCTCTCTAAGCGCGTCGTCTTTTCATCAGAAGTGTCGTACACTATCCGTTGAATATCTCGACAGTCCTTTCTTTATGGAGAGGGCTTTTTTTATGTCATGCAAAACCATTTGTATAACAGCGCACTCCGTATATGACGGTTGCGTTTGCCAAGGAGAGCATCATGGGGCAGCGTCCTCCCCTCTTAATTAATCGGCTTGATGCAGATCGCTTGCAGCGCCTGATTGATGCAGCGACTGAAAAGGATCAAATGGTGGCTGAGCTGTTACAAGATGAGCTTAGTCGCGGGGAAGTCGTCGATCCCGAAGAAATCCCAGATAACGTTGTGAGTATGAATAGCCAAATTCAGTTTACCGACCTCACACGCAATCAGCAGATGGTACGTACACTGGTTTACCCACACTCATTAGCCAACACCCAAGACGCCATCTCTATTATGGCGCCCATTGGAGCTAGCCTGTTAGGCCTAAAGGTAGGCGATACTATCGATTGGCCACTGCCCAACCAGCAGGTCGCCCGCTTACGTGTAGATGCTATCCTATGGCAACCTGAACGCGAGAAACAGTACCACCGCTAACGGCAACTGCTAGCTGCCTACTCTAGCCGCTCTTATTGAGCGGCTTTTTTATCGGCGGTTTCTGCGCTGGTCTATGGTCTGACGCCCACAACAAAAAGCCCCGTGCAGGCTATGCACGGGGCTTGAACGCGGTGGCGCACTTATCAAGCGCGCAACAAAAAACCCAGCCGATTGGCTGGGTTCTTTGCAGTATAAGTGCCTGACGATGACCTACTCTCGCATGGGGAGACCCCACACTACCATCGGCGCTAAGCGGTTTCACTTCTGAGTTCGGCAAGGGATCAGGTGGTTCACGCGTGCTATGGTCGTCAGGCGTAACTTGTCATGTACATCATGCTGAACAGGTAATTAATGTTTTGTGATCGTCTCTTTCGAGCAAGCCTCTTAGCTTGCTGCTGCGTATCCGGTTCTCTGAGTGCGTTCACACTCCTCGTTATTACTGCGACCAGACCCCTTGGGTGTTATAGGGTCAAGCCTCACGGGCCATTAGT
>NZ_BMHM01000008.1 GCF_014640815.1 Vreelandella lutescens
GGCACGAGCAAATGAGGCACCCGCGAGGGCGGCGGCAGCCGCCTGGATGGGGCCAGCGTGAAGGATCATCTCTCGGTGGCGTTTTCGGCACGCCTGGCAGCGTGCTTCGCGGGTGCGCTTCGCTTACGCCGCGCTACGAATGCTCTGCCTTGAGTTCGGCGAAATCTTGTAGCGCGGCGTAACGAATCTTGCTCGGCACGAGCAAATGAGGCACCCGCGAGGGCGGCGGTAGCCGCCTGGATGGGCCAGCGTGAAGGATCATCTCTCGGTGGCGTTTTCGGCACTTCTAGCGAAGTGCTTCGCGGGTGCGCTCCGCTTACGCCGCGCTACGATTTACCCTTCACTCTTCACTCTTCACTCTTCACTCTTCACTCTTCACCCTTCACCACCCCTTCATCATTCAATGCTCAAAGCTGATCTAAACGATCAAACTTTCCGGCGATGTCGCTTTCGGTCCAATGGGGGACCCAGCCTTCCACGTTGTCGAAGAAGCGCAGCGCGGTAAATTCCGGCTCGGGGCCCATGTCGAACCAGTGCGGGGTGTTGGCGGGCACGCTGATCAGGTCGTTGCGTGTGCAGAGCACCTGATAGACCTTGTCGTCGATGTGCAGGCAGAACAGCCCCTGGCCTTTGACGAAGAAGCGCACTTCGTCTTCATAGTGGCGGTGCTCGTTCAGGAACTTCTGGCGCATCGCTTCCTTGTCCGGGTGGGTGGGCACCATGTGCAGCACATCCACGGTTTGGTAGCCGCCTTTGGCTTTTACCCGGTCGATATCTTCCTGGTAAAGCGCCAGGATCTCTTCCTGGGTGGCATCGTCGGCAATCTCGCCCGGCGCTGCCCAGCGCTCAAATAGAACGCCTACCCGGTTCAGCTCAGCGGCAATTTGTTCGCCGTCCGTGGTGTCCAGCAGCGCATCATTAGGATGTTGATCGGCAAAGACTTTCAGTTGGGACATAAAGACGCTCCTAAGAGGTAAGGGGTGAACGTAGCTGTTAAAGGGCAATGTCAGCAAAGCTGTCGACACAGGCGTGTGCAGTGCCCGCCTGGGTGCCTTCGCGCACGAGCTGTAAGGTTTGCATACCCGCCTGCTTGGCCGCATCCAGCTCTTCGACCACATCCGACAGGAACAGTATCGACTCTGCAGGTAGATCGAGCGCCTCGACAATGCGCTGATAGGCCACGGCCTCGCGCTTATGGCCAATGTGCGTATCGAAGTAGCCGCTGAACAGCGGTGTTAAATCGCCTTCATCGCTGTAGCCGAACAGCAGTTTCTGCGCCTGCACCGAGCCTGACGAGTACACATACAGCGCCACGCCTGATGCCTGCCACTGGCGTAGCGCCGGCGCGACGTCTGCGTATAAATGGCCGGTGAAGTCGCCGCGCTGGTAGCCGTCGGCCCACACCATGCCCTGCAGGGCTTTGAGTGGCGTCACTTTCTGGTCGGTGTCGATCCAGTGCAGCAGCGTAGCAATGACCGCTTCCAGCGTGGCATCGGCATCCTGTATGACATCGCGCACGGCGTCGATCTGCTCGGAAACCGCGGGTGCTTCTGCGTTTTCGCGCAGAAAGTCAGGCAGCTTGGCGTAGGCATAGGGGAACAGCACTTTGTGAACGAAATTGATATCGGTGGTGGTACCTTCGATATCGGTCACGATGGCGCGAACGGTTGGGTTACTCATGGGGTCCACCGGCTCTCTTCCAGTACACAGGCAAGTAAGAATTCGATTGCTTCCAGGTGGCGGCGGCAGCTGGCAATGCTGTCGCCCACGGCGTAAATACCGTGGCCCGCGACCAAAAAGCCCCAGGGCATCGGCCAGCCCTGGCGAACGTGCTCGGCTAACTCCTCCATATCCTGGGAGTTGGGCACCACCGGCAGGCGAATCGTCGCGTCATGGGTCACGTTGCCCGCCAACGCTTTTTGCATCTCAAAGCCGCTTAGCTCAATGCCTTCGGGAAAGCGGCGCGACAGAACGGTGCTGGCCACAGTATGAGTGTGCAGCACGCAGTGGATGCTTGGGTCTAAGCGGTACAGCGCGGCGTGTAAGTCGCTTTCAGCGCTGGGTTTGCCGTTGCCTTCCAGTACGCGGCCTTCCAGGTCGCACAGCAGCAGGTCATCCGCTTGGATACGGGTTTTATCCCGCCCGGAGGCGGTGACTAAATAGCCCGCCTCGGTACGCGCAGAAAAGTTGCCGCCGGTGGCGGGCGTCCAGCCTTGCTGCGCCGCCCAGGAAATGGCGTCCAGCAGTTCGGTGTGTAAGGTGTTCATCGGGTCAGCATCGCCTCGTCTAGTGGCGGCCATTCTATATGATAAGCTTCGCGCCTGATAAGCCGTGCCGCCGTTCTGCTTGCCCCATTATCAAGGAGCCCCTCATGGTCAATTTACAGTCACGCAGTTTACGGGTGTATGCCGACTCGCTTGAGTATTTGGACCAAACCCGGCTACCCCAGGCCGAAGAGTGGGTGCGCTGCGACTCTCCCGACGCGTGGCAACACGCGGTTAAACACCTCGCCATTCGTGGCGCGCCGCTGATTGGTTTGAGCGCCGCCTTTGTCCTGGCCCAGTACGCCGCTCGCCATCCCGAATCCGAGTGGCAAGCCGTCAGCGATCGCTTACGGGCGACGCGCCCCACGGCGGTGAACCTGATGTACTGCCTGGACGCCATGGAAGCCTGCTTTGCCCAGGGCGCTGACGCCCTGGCCGAACGTGCCAAAGCGCTGTTTGAAGAGGACCGCGCGCTGTGCCAACGCATGGCCGAGCGGGGCGCTGACTTGCTGGCATCTGGCGACCGGGTGTTAACCCACTGCAACACCGGCGCGCTGGCCACGGCCGGTGTGGGCACCGCGATTGGCGCGCTGGCCATCGCCAAACAGCGCGGCGTAGATTTGCATGTCTATGTCGATGAAACCCGTCCGCTGCTCCAGGGTGGGCGTTTAACCGCGTGGGAAATGGCCGATTTAGGCATTCCCTACCAGCTAATCACCGACAGTATGGCGGCCAGCCTGATGGCGGCAGGCAAGGTGGATAAGGTGATGGTGGGGGCGGATCGCATCTGCGCCAACGGCGACTTTGCCAACAAAGTGGGCACTTACATGCTGGCGGTGGCGGCACACTACCATCAGGTACCGTTCTACGTGGTGGCCCCCTACACCACGGTCGACCCCGCCTGCGCGACCGGCGCGGCGATTCCCATCGAGCAGCGCGATGGCGCGGAGGTGCGCGGTGCCGCCGGCGCGTTTGGCGAGGTGGTATGGGCGCCCAGCGATGCACCGGTGTGGAACCCGGCGTTTGATGTGACCCCGGCCTCACTGGTCACCGCCTGGATTCTGGATACCGGCGTGTTCGACGCCGCCGCCATTGCCCAGGGCGAGCATCTGCGAGGATGGCGTTAACGTTCCGGCAGGCTCATTCCAGCAGCGTCAGCTCGTACACATGGCGAATTCGCTGACCGTCCCAATCGTACCCGAGATGACGGCCTTGCCGAGTGGCGGAGAGTACCGGGGGCCTTAGCACGGCCGCGCACTGGCCGCCGGGGTCGCGAACGCTGGGGTACACGATGCCATCTGCCTGTTGATCCCAGGCGTTTCTACCCAGAGCTTGCCCGGCAGACCAGCTATCTGGGGCGAGCAGGGGCGCTGCGTCGCGGTGGCCCCGCAAGTCAATCAGTTGGCCCATCACATCGGAGAGATAGACGCGCTGCTGCAGCATCATGGGCGGCTCGTTGGACTCTCCCATGAAGCGCTCTGCGTGGTACAGGGTTTCCGCAATGGCGGTGGCTTCGGTAAGTGCGCAGTAGTAGGCACCAAAGGTGCCATCGCTGAACCGTGAACCGGAGGCAGAGAAGTGGCAAAACGCCGCCATGACGGGAGACCATCCAGGCCCATAACGGCGGTCGCCGTCGCGCACCAGATGGATCGCGCCCGCTTCTTCACGAAGCCTAGCAGAGGTCTCGCCTTCCAGTTCGTTAAGCAGGTCCCAGTCGTCAGTGTGGCTATTGACGCCTTCGAACAGATCAATCGGAGGGAAGCGCGAAGGGATAACGCGGTAGCTTGGCCGCCATGTGACGTTGCTGAGCGGGAAGTTCATACATGGCCCCCTCCACGTGCGGCATCCAAGTGCTGCCGAACGACATAGAGGTCGGAAACGTGACCACTTAACAGGCGTTCCATGGGCGTGTGACCGGCAAACAGTGGGTTGCTGTTGGCTCGTTTTAGCCAGCTATCGGCGGCCTCCTGATTGGGGAGCAGGATATGCAGCGCCTTGTAGATGCCCAGAATCAACGACATGCGCTCAAGATGGTTGGCATCCAGGCGGGCTTGCTCGGGAGTTTGCTTCCAGCGCCGGTAAGTGGAGTCGGGCACGCCGAGTAATAAGGCGGCTTCGCTCTCTTTCAGCCCCCAGCGGCGGGATATGTTGGGATACGTGCGCATGGCAGCGGCTCCCATGTCACGGCGCTTGGTAGCGGTGTTGTGCTGAATGGCCATATCGCTTTCTCCTCTCTTGAATAGAGAGTACACCAAATGAGCGATTTTTTAAAAAATACGATTATTTGGTGGGCGTTAACGCTTGGCAGTCATAGACGCCCGAACGCAGTGTAGAACCGGGTAATCAATACGGCCTTCTAGCGCTTCAAACACCACTTTCAGCCCCTGGCCTGGAAACTGCTCAAAAGCCGCGCGAATCTGAGCTAGGGTTGCTGGGTCAAGCTTGACCACCTCTTCCAGGGCCAGTTCGCCGCCTTGAATGGCATCGCTCAAATGGCGGTAGACCGTGTTGGCGGCCAGCCCGCGCTGCTCGGCGACTTGTTCCGGCGTTAGCCCTTGGCGCAGTAGCGCGGCAGATTCTAGAGCGCTGCTGCCCACCGGGACGCTGGCGGCAGGCTCGTCGGGGTGTGCTAGCACCACCGCCAAAAAGCCTTCGCCGTAATCTTCTAGCTTGCGTGCGCCGATGCCCGAGATGGCGCCCAGCGCCTGCAGCGTCTGCGGTTTTTGCTCTACCAGCTCGGCCAGGGTGGCGTCGTTGAAAATCACGTAGGCGGGTACGCCCTGGGCGTCGGCAAGCGCCTTGCGATGCTGGCGCAGCGCTTCCCACAGTACGCCGTGGCCCTTGGCAGCGGATGCGCCCTTACTGCTGCGCCGCGCTGGCTTGCTGGGTTTGCGCAGGGTGAGGCTCTGCTCGCCGCGCAGTATGGGCCTAGCGTTGGCGGTGAGCTTGATGCCGCCATGGCCCTCCATATCCACGCTCAAATAGCCGCTGGCGATCAGCTGGCGAAACAGCGCTTTCCACTCGCTGGCGGTAAGCTCCTGGCCGATGCCGAACGTG
The DNA here is from genome assembly GCF_014640815.1 of Vreelandella lutescens. GTDB lineage: Bacteria > Pseudomonadota > Gammaproteobacteria > Pseudomonadales > Halomonadaceae > Vreelandella > Vreelandella lutescens. The sequence continues at coordinate 5,322 of NZ_BMHM01000008.1, forward strand.
CTCAGGCTGTCGTGGCCAAAGCGGCTGATACGCTCGTTGCGCTTGCCGAGCAGCACATCCACCAGATACGTCACGCCGAAGCGCTGTTCGGTGCGGTAGACGCACGACAGCGCCTTCTGCGCAGCCACGGTGGCCTCCCAGGTGTCAGGCGGGGTGAGGCAGTTATCGCAGTTGCCGCAGGGTTCGTCTAATGAATCGCCAAAGTAGTGGAGCAGCGCCTGACGGCGACAGCTAATGATCTCGCAGAGCCCAAGCATGGCGTCGAGCTTTTGCTGCTCGATGCGCTTTTGCTGGTCGGCGGCACCGGAGTCCTGCTGCATCTGGCGCAGGGTGATCACGTCCTGAAGCCCGTAGGCCATCCAGGCATCGGCGGGCAGCCCGTCGCGTCCGGCGCGGCCCGTCTCCTGGTAGTAGGCTTCGATGCTTTTGGGCAGGTTGAGGTGCGCCACGAAGCGCACGTCGGGCTTGTCGATACCCATGCCAAAAGCGATGGTGGCGACGATCACCACGCCATCTTCTCTTAGAAAGCGGGTTTGGTGCTGCTGGCGCTGCTCGGCGGGCAGCCCAGCGTGGTAGGGCAGCGCGGTGAGCCCCTGTCGCGCTAGCCAAGCGGCGGTCTCCTCCACCTTGCGCCTAGAGAGGCAGTAAACGATGCCCGCTTCGCCGTCGTGATGCTCGCGTATGAAACTCAGCAGTTGCTCCTTGGCATTGCCCTGATTTTCAGCAATATGGTAGCGAATGTTGGGTCGGTCGAAGCCGTTGTTGTAGAGCGCTGCATCCTGAAGCTGCAGGTGCTCCATGATGTCGTGCCGCGTAGGCACATCGGCGGTGGCGGTGAGCGCGATGCGCGGCACGTCAGGAAAGCGCTGATGCAGGTGGGAGAGCTGGCGATACTCGGGGCGGAAATCGTGCCCCCATTGGGAAACGCAGTGGGCTTCATCGATGGCGAACAGCGCAATGCGCGTCTGCTCCAGCAGCATCTGCATCCGCGCTGTGGCCAGCCGCTCGGGCGCGACGTAGAGAAGATCCAGCTCGCCCGCGCGCAGGCGGTTCTCCACATCCATCGCCTCATGCATCTCGAGGCTGGAGTTAAGGTAGGCGGCGCGCACCCCGTTCTGAATCAGCGCGGCTACCTGATCTTGCATCAACGCGATGAGCGGCGAGACCACAATCGCGGTGCCTTCACGTAGCAGCGCAGGGATCTGATAGCAAAGCGATTTACCGCCGCCAGTGGGCATCAGCACCAGCGCATCGTCTCCGGCCATCACATGCTCAATGATGGCCTGCTGCGGGCCACGAAAGTGGTCGTAGCCAAAGACCTCCTGCAGTACCTTGAGGGCTGCCGAGTCGCCGTGCATCGCTGCTCTCCTTGTCGTGTGCGTGAAGGAGAATTGTCGCACGAAAACCCGCTGCCGTTGGGCTAGCGAATCCCCGCGCGTAAAAACGACTGCACGAACTGGCGCTGGAACAGCAGGAAAGCCACCAGCAACGGCGCAATACTCAGCAGCGTTGCGGCGCTGACGGTGGCCCAGTTAACGCCTGTTTCTGGCGCTGAAAAAACACCCAGCCCGACGGTGAGAGGGCGGCTCTCCACCGAGTTGGTGACCACCAGCGGCCACAGAAAATTGTTCCAGTGGTGGCTGATCGACACCAGCCCGTAGGCCAGATAGGTGGGCTTGGCCAGCGGCACGTAGACCTTCCACAAAATTTCCAGCCAGTTGCAGCCTTCAATCCGGGCGGCGTCTTCCAGCTCTCGGGGGATGGTCTTGAAGGTTTGGCGCAGCAGGAAAATGCCGAAGGCGCTGGCCACGTAGGGCAGGCCAATGCCGGTGATGGTATTGATCAGCCCCAGGTCACTGGCGATACGGTAGTTCTCGACGATCAGCACTTCGGGAAACACGAACAGCTGAATCAGCACCAGCATGAACAGCAGGTTCTTACCGGGAATGGGAAAGCGGGCAAAGGCAAACGCCGCCAGCGTACACACCACAAACTGTGCAACGACAACGCCCGTGACGAGGGCAAAGGTGTTGAGGTAGTAGCGCGCAAAGGGCGCTTGAGCCCAGGCGTTCTTGAAGTTATCCAGCGTGAGCGGGGCGAACAGCTCGAAATTTACCATAAATTCGCTGGGGTGGAAGGCGGCCCAAAAGGCGTACAGCAGTGGAAAAATCCAAATAACTGCGAGCATCCATGCCGCTACTGTTTCCAGCGCTGGAAGTGAGTAGTAGAAACGTGAGCGGGGCGCGTAGGTAGCGGGCGTATTCATTGGTAGTGCGTCCTGCGATCTAGAATCGTGAACTTCAGCGTGGCCACCACGGCCAACACCAGCAGAATCACCACGGTGATGGTGGCCGCCATGGTGCGGTCAAAGAACGAAAAGGCATTCTCATAGACGTAGTACAGCAGCAGGTTGGTGGCGTTATTGGGCCCGCCCTTGGTGAGAATGAACAGGTGGTCGACCACCCGCACTGCATTGATCAGCGCGTTGATCAGCACGAACAGCGTGGTGGGCATCAGCAGGGGAAACGTCACTCGCCAAAAGAAGCTCCAGCGGCGCGTGCCCTCCAGGTCAGCAGCTTCCTTAAGCTCCGGGGGGATGGCCTGTAGCGCGGCAAGGTAGAAGATCATGAAAAACCCCGCCTCTTTCCACACCGACATCACGATGACCGACCCAAGCGCCACGCTGGGGTCGCCCAGCCAGTTCACGCCAGAAACACCTAACGCGCCAAGCAGCTTGTTGAATAGCCCTATCTGCGGGGCATAGAAAAACATCCAGATATTGGCGGCGGCGATCATGGGCAGAATGGTGGGTGTGAAGTAAGCCATGCGTACCAGCCCACGCCCTGGCAGCTTGCCGTTAACAAATAGCGCCATGCCGAGGGCCAGCGCAATGGACGTGGGAATCGTACCCAGTGCGTAAAGCAGGTTGTTGCGGGCTACCTTCCAGAACGTGGGGTCGTCCAGCAGCACGCGATAATTGTCGAGCCCGACAAAGGCGGCGGGTTCGCCGCGAAAGCCGGGCAAAAAAAGACTGTTGATCACGGTGGTGATCGTGGGCAGGTAGGCAAAGGTGCTGAGCAGCAGCGCCGCCGGTAGGAGCAGCAGGGCACCGTAAAGCTGCATCGTTCGATGGGCGTTCAGGTTCATGGGGCCGCCGTGATGAGAAAAAGCCGGGGCGAACCCCGGCGAGCATGGAAACGTCCGCCTATCGGCGCTTACCGGGCATAGCGGCGCAGCGCCGCATCGGCCTCACGCTGGGCCTGGCTCAGCGCTTCGGCAGGGCTCATTTGGCCCGTCAGCGCGGCCTGCACGGCGTTATCTAAGGCACGGCGCACGCGGCCACCCTGGTAGGTAGAGAGCTCAGCAGTGCCATGTTCTAGCTGGTCCCGGGCCACGGCGGCGGGAGCAAACTCTGCCACGTAGCGCTGCAGTGCATCGGTGTCATAAGCGGCGGGGCTAACGCCCATATAGCCGGTTTCAATCGACCACGCGGCGGCACGCTCGGGGGCGGTCATCCAGCGGATGAAGGTCATCGCCGCGCGCTGCTCTTCTTCACTGGCATCTTCAAAGATATAAAAATTGCCGCCACCGGTGGGGCTGCCGCGCTGGGTCTTCATGGGCAGCATGGCGACGCCAAAATCAAAATTGGCCTCGTTGCGCACGGCGGTCAGGTTACCCGTGGTGTGCCACATCATCGCCGTAGACTGCTCGATAAAGTTTTGGCGCAGCGTACCCCACTCGATGGTGCCATCGGGCATGGCATTGTGCTCGGTGGCCAGCGACACCCAGTACTCCAACGCTTCAACAGCGGCCGGTTCGTCAAAATAAACTTCCGTACCATCGTCGCTCATCAAGCGATGGCCGTTCTGAAAAGCGAAGGCCTGAAACATCCAGTAAGGGTAGCCGGTGGAAGGCACCATCACGCCCCACTGCTCACCGTTGGAGGCTTCCCGCACGGTGGCGGCCATTTCAGCCATCTCTTCCCAGTTTTCAGGGGGCGTTTCGGGGTCTAGGCCCGCGGCTTCAAAGGCGTCTTTGTTCCAGAACAGCACGATGGTGGAGCGCTGGAAGGGGATGCCGTAAGTTTTGCCATCCAGCTGACCGTTCTCCATCAGGCCGGGGTAGAAGCTCTCCAGCCAAGCTTGCTCTTCCTCGGTTTCGATGAGGTCGTCAAAGGCTACAATGGCGTTCTGCTCAATCAGCTCATACAGGTCGATGGAGAACAGCACCGATAGCTGAGGCGTATCGCCCGCTTCCATGGCGGACATGGCGCGTACTCGGGTGTCGTCGTAGTTGCCCGCGTAGATGGCTTCTACGTTGATGTCTGGGTGTTCGCTTTCGAACTCTTCCACCAAGTTGTCAACGACCTCGGTCAGTGCGCCGCCCACGGAAACAGGGTAGTACATCGTCAAGTCGACACTGTTAGCGCTGGCGTGGCCGGCACCTAACAGTGCTGCGGCGATGGCTGTCATTGCACAAGAGAACTGAGAACGCATGAGAGACTCCACAAGTGTTTGTGATGTTGTCAGGATGAGAGCGGTCAGTGTTGGAAAGAGCCCACTGCGGGCGGGCGCGGTACGCTTCGATGCGAAGCGGGTAAGGCAAGAGGCGCTAACGCTTGCTGACGCAGACCCTGTTGATCAAACAAATGGGCGCTATCTGGCGTCCAGTAGAGTTTGCAGGGCTTACCAGAGAGCGCTTGCTTACCGCTTAGACGAACGCGCACGGTGTGATTGCCGACGGCGATATGGGCAATAGTGTCGGCACCTAAGTACTCATCGCTGAGTACCTGGGCCGGAATGCCTGCCTCGGATGCTGGGCGCAGTTCGATATCTTCAGGGCGCACGCCCAACTGCCCCCCGGCCGCCTCCATGGGGGCCACTGGGGTCGTGGGTTCGCCCTCAATAACGGCCCCCTGTTCACCTAGCACAAGAGGCAAAAGGTTCATGGCTGGGCTGCCAATAAAGCTGGCGGCAAAAGCGCTGGCGGGCTGGTTATAAAGCTCGTCGGGTGTGCCGTCCTGCACGATATGTCCCTGTTGCATCAAGATCACACGGTCTCCCATGCTCATGGCCTCTACTTGGTCGTGAGTGACGTAAACCACCGTCATGTTGAGTCGTGATTGCAGGGCTTTAATTTCCCTGCGCATATCGCTGCGAAGCCGCGCATCCAGATTGGACAGCGGTTCATCCATCAAACAGATGGGATGCTCTGAGATAATCGCTCGCGCCAGCGCGACCCGCTGGCGCTGACCACCGGAAAGTTGGGCTGGTTTGCGGTGCAGGTAATCGGTGAGATCGACCAGTTCGGCGACCTTAGCGAGCCGTTCGCGTTGTTCACTCTTGGCTACCTTCCGGCTGCGCAGGCCAAACACGATGTTGTCGGCCACGCTTAAATGCGGAAATAGCGCATAAGACTGAAACACCATGCTCAGCCCGCGGTCGCCCGGTGGCAGGTGCGTCACATCCTGCTGACCTATATGGATCTTCCCGCCGCTGGCTTCTTCCAACCCTGCAATCATGCGTAGCGTGGTGGATTTTCCACAGCCCGACGGCCCCAGCAAAATGACAAACTGCCCCGGCTGGATATCGAAGGAAATGTCGTTCACTGCGGTGGTCGCACCCCAGTGCTTAGAAACGCTTTGAAGGCGTATTTGCGGTTGTTGTGGCATAGCACCTCCAAGATTGGCCGTGGGCTTAATAGGTCAATCATGTGATGGAGGTGTTGCGGTTGAATGACGCTTATGTGGCGAGTTTGTGTCGCGAACGTTTATAGAGAGGTGACCGATTTTGCTATCAGTAGCAGTCTAAGGACTGGCCACTGGGCTGCCGAGCGTGATGGGCTATTGAGAAAGCCCAGTGGGAGCTTCGCCCCTTGCGTGATAAATAAGGTGAGGGGCGAAGTTTGGCGCGGGAGCTAGCGTTGCTAGCAGTACGAAAGTGGAGCGGCTACCACTCACCCATCCGCATTAATCTTCTTAACAATCTCCGCCAACGCGCTCTCCGCCTGGTCATTATCCACTTGGCAGGTGCCCGCATTTAGGTGACCGCCGCCGCCGTAGCTTAGGCACAGCTCGCCCACGTTGGTGTTGCTGGAGCGGTTGAGGATCGATTTACCAATCGCCAGCACGGTGTTCTGCTGCTTTAGCCCCCACATCACGTGAATCGAGATATTGCAGTCGGGGTACATGGCGTAGATCACGAAGCGGTTGGTGGCGTAGATGGTCTCTTCGTTGCGCAGATCCAGCACCACCACGTTGTCGTGCACCGTTGCGCAACGCTTAATCTGCTCTTTCGCTAACTGCTCGTGTTCACGGTAAAGGGTGGTGCGCTCGTGCACATCGTCGAGGGCGAGAATTTCATCGATGGTGTGCTCGCGGCAGTAATCGATCAGCTTCATCATCAGCTGATAGTTGGAGATGCGGAAGTCGCGGAAGCGCCCCAGGCCCGTACGGGCGTCCATGATGAAGTTCAGCAGTACCCAGCCCTGCGGGTTGAGAATTTCGTCTTTGTTGAACTGGGCTGAATCGCCCTTATCGACGGCTTCCATCATATCGTCCCAGCGTGCGGGGAAGGCCTCATGGCCGCCGTAGTACTCCCACACTACGCGGGCAGCGGAAGGCGCGTCTGCATTAATGATGTGGTTGTCGGCTCGCTCAACATTGCGCACGGTTTCGCTTAGGTGGTGGTCGAATGCTAGGTGGCAGCCGGGCACGTAAGGAAGGTTGGTGGTGATGTCGTTGGCATCAATAGCAATTTTGCCATCCTGCATATCTTTAGGATGCACAAAGGTAATCTCATCAATAAGGCCTAAGTGCTTGAGCAGGGCACCGCATACCAAACCATCAAAATCGCTGCGGGTCACTAAACGAAACGTGGATGCTTGCTGAGTAGACATTTATTTTCTCGATACAGTGAACGGTAACCAAAAGATACCAGCAGTTATCATGGGTTAAAATAAGCCTTTCAGGTCTTGCAACCCACACTGCCAACGCTTCGTTCATTGTTAATATTAATTAGATAAAATGAAAAGTGTGATAGCGGGGCGTGAATATTTGGGGCTCATGTGTCACAGGTAAACAATTAAATGCTAATAAAAGATAGCGATATGACAGGGTTGGCATGGTCTTCATTTTTATAAATTTATGAATTTAAATAATTTTTTATCTTTTTGGCCTGTGTTGGTACGAGCGCTGCAACCTCTAGGTAAGAGCGAAGGGTTAGGACGACACGCCGCTCTTATCGATCGTGAATCTATCGTGAAGACATAACGTTGTTGGATGTTTAACGCTAAATTGAACGAAAGAGTTGCCATAAGGAGGCAAGATTATGAAAAAGGAAGCTCTCAAGAAATTAGGTATCCTGGGTGTATCATTTGGTCTGGTAGCAAGCCCGCTCGCGTTTGCGATGGAAGAGCATGAGGAGCAGCCAGCCACGCCGCAAGAAGAGACGATGCAAGACGAGCAGGGTACTTTTAACTCTTACGACACTGAGCAGGAGCAAGGTTCCACCACTGAAGGTGTGACTACTGAGTACGAAGAGGAAGAGCAAGAATTTACCTATGAAGAAGAGGAAGAAGAGCAAGAGCAGTGGGAAACCGATAAGGAGGATGAGTCCGGTTGGTAACCTGTCACTCGCTAAAGGACTAACTTCTCTCTCGGCTTAAGGATGAGCCACACAATGCCCCGCCAGTTGCGGGGCATTGTTGTGTCTGATGGGCGCGTTTAAAGGGACAAAAAAGCACGAACCGTAAATGGGCTATGGTTATTATACGAAACCAGGGTAAAAGAAACGTGATTTCGCCTATGACAAGGACGTTGCTATCGTGTTCATCTGGAAAGAAGTACCCCAGTTGCCCCGCGCTGAAGGGCGCATTGAGGCGATTGATCTCGCTCGAGGCATAGCGATTGGGCTGATGATTCTCAGCCATACGGTTAGTGGTCTTATCGGAATACGCAACGTGCCCGATTGGGGCATGGTGCCCGTCCATTTTTTCACTAAGTTCTCTTCTTCCCTGTTCATACTGGTCTTCGGGATTGCGCTAGCCGTGGCGTTTTTAGCGTCTACCCAAACAGAGGAGTGGCCAAAACGACGGCTAAAATTATGGGTGCGGGCGCTGGAGGTGTGGTTTTGGTACAAGGCGCTGACCGTTATCGAGATGCTGCCGTATTACGCTCCTGGCGATATTCTGGATGCGCTGCTTTATCAGCGCTTTGCGATTTGGGTAGAAATCCTCGGATTTTACGCTATTGCCCTGCTGTGGGTGCCATTGGTACTGCCGCTATGGGCGCGAACGCCTCTCTGGGGTCGGTGTGCGCTTATTATTGGTTTAACCGCGCTTTCCGCTTGGCTGCAGGGGCTGAGCTTTGGCGGTAACGACACCTTAAAAGCACTGCTGGTGGACCATGAAGACCATTATACCTGGGGCCAGCTTAGCCGCGCGCCGTTGATATTAGTGGGCTTGCTGATCGGTGAAGCCTTGCTGCGCTGCTATTTTGATACAGCACTACGGCGCAGGCTGGTGCTGGCGCTGGTGGGCGTAGGGGCCTTGATGGTCGCCGGGTTCTATGGCTTGGCCTTTGCCGAAGGTGATGTTTCTGCTGCAATGCTGGCGGTGGCTAATAACGATGGCAAACACCCGCCTGGGCTGAAATTTACGCTGTTCAGCGTGGGTGGTGCACTGGTGATTTTAGCCGTTGCACTCGCTGGTGGGGCCGCTGCGTCTAAGGCCCTGCTGCCTTTAACGATGGTGGGCAGCGATGCGCTCAAAGCGTTTATTTTTCACATTGTGATGATTTTTCTGGTGCTGCGTTTTCTGCTGGAAGGCGAAGGCATGTACACCTACCCACAGGCCCTTGGCGTGGGTGGGCTGTTGATTCTTGGCGCCGCGCTATGGATTTGGCTAACGCGCTGGATCGCCCGTTACAAATAATCCGCCACTCGCCGCGGTAGGAGGTAAGGTTGCGACATCTTCAATACTGGCTAGCCGCAGCGCTACTGTGCGCTTTATTGCCAGCCAGCGCGGCGGTAGCAAGTACGAACTGGTACTACGAGGTAGATAAGCAGAGCCCTTGGCAAGGCGATTTAGATGCGCGAATAAGCGCCATTGAAGAGGTGTTTGGCGGTGCACTTGGCGTCTATGTCCAGAACCTCGCAACAGGTGAGGCGTACTCCTGGCAGGCAGACGACCCCTGGTATTTGGCCTCGCTCATTAAAGTGCCCGTAGCGGCTCAGGTACTGGCTGAACGCCAAGCTGGCACGCTCTCTCTGGATGATCGTCTTACGCTGGCACGCAGCGACTTTGTCGATGGCGCCGGGCCAGTCAACTGGCACGACCCCGGTACACCGATCTCGATTCGTTATTTGCTTGAGCAAATGATCACCGTCAGTGATAACACCGCCACGGATATGCTGATTGACCGTGTTGGCTTGGCTGCCGTGAACGCCCGCGCCCGCCGCATGGTGGCCGTCAGTAACGGCCAGCCAGAGCACCTTGGTCCCATCAGCAAGCTGGTGGGCGTGCGCCAAGGCGTTTATAGCCAATTGCATCCAGAGGCTCGCCAACTAAACGGGCTAGACTTTATGGCCCTGCGCCAACACCGCGTTAATCAACGCTCGGCCGCCCTTGCTCGCACGCTGGGTGTGAGCGAAGAAAGCTTCGAGCAGCCCGACTACGACCACGCCTTCGATGCCTACGAAGCCACCGGTGAAAACGTGGGCACGCTGCGCGCCTATGGCGACCTGCTGGCTAGCCTGCATCACGGTGGTATGGAGGATATGAATGCCGAACAGCGCCAAACGCTGCTGGCGATCATGCAGAGAACTAAATCTGGCGAGCGGCGCTTGAAACAAGGCATGGGCAGCGAATTCACCTTTGCGCACAAAACGGGCACGCAGCATCGACGAAGCTGCGATGCCGGTATTGCGTCGCATGCCACTCAAGCGGGTGACGCTGCCAATGGCCCCAGGGTCATCGTGGCGTGCACCCGTGGGCCGCTCTCGGCGCAGGCCCATGAACGTGCCCTGGCGAGTGTGGGCGAAGCGCTGCGTTATAGCGGTGCCTTGGGTCACGACTAGCAGCGAGCGTGATAAACTGGCCTACCGTATTGGGTTTTTTTATTAAGGAGTTCGTTATGGCACGTGCCAGCGCCCGTCATATTTTGGTAAGCAGTGAAGAGCAGTGCAACGCACTGAAACAAGAGATCGAGAACGGCCGTGATTTCGCGGACGTGGCCAAGCAGCACTCCAGCTGCCCTTCTGGCCGCCAGGGCGGCGACCTGGGTAGCTTTGGCCCCGGCCAAATGGTGCCAGAATTCGACAAGGTCGTTTTCAGCGGTGAACTCAACAAGGTTCACGGGCCGGTACAGACTCAGTTTGGTTATCACTTGCTCGAAATCACCAGCCGCACCTAGGTCTGGAAGCTGGCTGAGCGCGCCGCCTTTTCAGCCATCGCCTGATACCTTTTAAAGGCCGTCATGCACCGCGGCAGCGATGTCGCGGTGCCATTGGCATCGCGCTGCGCTGGTTCTGCGCTGGCCCGCGATGTAAGGAGCACGCCTTGAACGACCCCATCATTACCATCGATGGCCTGAATAAAACCTACGAAGGTGGCTTTCAGGCGCTCACTCGCGTGGATTTAACCATCCAGCGCGGCGAGATTTTTGCACTGCTCGGCCCGAACGGGGCGGGTAAAACCACGCTGATTAGCGTGGTATGTGGCCTGGTTAACCCCAGTGAAGGCCATGTTACCGTCGACGGCTTCGATAGCGTGCGCGACTACCGCCAAGCCCGCGAGCGGATTGGCCTTGTGCCGCAAGAACTCACCAATGAAGCGTTCGAAACGGTCTGGAACACGGTGAGCTTCAGCCGTGGCTTGTTTGGTAAGTCCCCCAACCCTGCTCATATCGAAAAAGTGCTTAAGTCACTCTCGCTGTGGGATAAACGCCACAACCGCTTGATGACCCTCTCCGGTGGTATGAAGCGCCGGGTGCTGATTGCCAAGGCGCTCTCCCACGAGCCACGCATTCTGTTTTTGGATGAGCCGACTGCTGGGGTGGACGTCGAGTTACGGCGGGATATGTGGAACGTGGTGCGCGGGCTACGCGACGATGGGGTGACGATCATTCTCACCACCCACTACATTGAAGAAGCCGAAGAGATGGCCGACCGCATAGGCGTCATTAATCGCGGCGAGATCGTGCTGGTGGAAGAGAAAGCCGCGTTAATGAAAAAGCTGGGCAGCAAGCAGCTCACCCTGCAGCTCCACAGCCCGCTGGCAGAATTGCCGCCTTCGCTGGCGCAGGATGAACTCAGCTTAACCGCCGACGGCTTCGAACTGGTGTACACCTACGATGGCCGCCAGGAAGAGGAGGGGCGAGGGATCTCTACCCTGTTAACGCAGCTTGAGCAGGCGGGCATCAGCTTTAAAGATTTACACACCCGGCAGAGCTCATTGGAAGACATCTTTGTTGACCTGGTGAAGGAGCGCTCATGAATCTCTATCCCGTTCGTGCGATTTATATGGCGGAGATGGCCCGCACTCGCCGCACGCTGCTGCAGAGCGTTGTCTCGCCAGTAATCTCCACTTCGCTCTATTTTGTAGTGTTTGGCGCGGCGATTGGCTCGCGGATCAGCGAGATTGGTGGGGTGAGCTACGGTGCGTTTATCGTCCCTGGTTTGATTATGCTGATGCTGCTGACCCAGAGCGTCTCGAACGCCTCGTTTGGCATCTTTTTTCCCAAGTTCTCTGGCAGCATCTATGAGATTTTGTCAGCGCCGATTTCTTATCTGGAAATCGTCGTGGGCTACGTAGGGGCGGCGGCCTCGAAATCGATACTGCTGGGGCTGATCATCCTCGGCACGTCCAGCTTCTTTGTGCCGCTGGAGATTGCGCACCCGTTCTGGATGCTGACGTTTCTGGTGCTGACCGCCGTCACCTTTAGCCTGCTGGGCTTTATCATTGGCATCTGGGCGGATGGCTTTGACAAGCTGCAGCTTGTGCCGCTGCTGGTGATTACCCCGCTCACGTTCTTGGGCGGCAGCTTTTACTCCATCGACATGCTGCCTCCGTTTTGGCAGAGCGTGACCCTGGCGAATCCGGTGGTGTACCTCGTCAGCGGTTTTCGCTGGAGCTTCTACGGCATTAGCGATGTCAGCTTGGGGGCCAGCGTGGCGATGATTTTGTTTTTCCTGGCGGCAAGCCTCGCCACCATCGCCTGGATTTTCCGCACCGGCTACCGCTTAAAGCCCTGATGTTAAAGTGACTTACTAGACGTTTCATTTCAAAGGTGATGCCTGTTTATGCCGCTACTGCAAAGTACTGTTTACCGCCTTGAGCCCTCTCTCGATGGCGAACGCTTAAGTGTCACTGCCCCGCCTGCGGAAGCGGAAGCTGCCGGCGATGACGCGGTGATGGCAAGCCTGGTGAATGCGCTAAACGATACCTACAACACCAAAGCGAAAGGCTGGGGGCGCTTTGCTGAGCAAGGCGAACAGGCCGGGCCGCTGGTAGCGTGGCTTATGGCGTACCGGGCAGAAGAGCAAACCTTTGCCCAACTGGCGAACGCCATTGCCGAGCGCTTAGCGCAAACGCTGCAGGGTCAGCTCTCGGTGGGCGGTTACTTGGTCATCGCTCATCTACAACAGGGCGACACTGAAACGCTGCTGATGGGCCTTATTCATCAGCGGGAAGGTATCGGCTTTAACGACGCGCACCACGCGGTGCCTGCCGCCCAGCTAAACACCAGCCAGCTCACCCTGGCGGCTCGTATCAATCTGACCCAGTGGCAGAGCGGTGGGGAGAGTACCCAGTACGTCTCGTTTCTGAAAGATCGGGGCGGTAAAAAGCTGGCCGATGGCGTAGCGGCGCTGCTGGGCATGGAGGAGGGCATCGATGCCCCCGCCGAAACCCGTACGCTGCTGAAAGCGTTTAGCGACTACGTCGAAAAAGAGGACCTGGACGACGACGCCAGCCGTGAAAAGACCGATACCTTGGTCGATTACGCCAACGAACAGCTGCGCCGTGGCGAGCCGATGACGCTGGAAGAGCTCTCCGGGCTCGTGGATGAAAAGCAGCCCAAGGCGTTTTACGACCATATTCGCAACGCCGACTACGGCCTCTCGCCGGAAATCCCACCGGACAAACGTACCATTAGTCAGTTCCGCCGCTTCACTGGGCGCTCTGGCGGCGTCTCAATCAGCTTTGATTCACACCTGCTGGGTTCCAGTATTGAGTATGACGAAACTCAGGACCGGCTGATCATCAAACAAGTGCCTAAACAGCTTAAAGAGCAGCTCGCCAAGCGCAAAGAGTAGACGGCCAAGCTTCGCGGAGTGCTGGACGGCACTCCCAGGGCGTTGTGTAGTCCTAGGGAGGCCACTGATACGAGGAGATCGCCGTGCTGGATGCCATTCACTCTTTCTTCCAACAGGCGCTTTCCGCGCCTGAACAGCGTGATAACCAAACGTTAACCCTAGAGCTAGCGTCGGCGGCGCTACTCTGTGAAGTGATGCGTGCCGACTACGATAACAGTGAGGCGGAGCGCGCTGCGCTAAAGCAGATGCTGATGACGCGCTACCGGCTCAATGAGCAGGATGTCAGCGAGTTAATGGCGTTGGCAGAGGCGGAAGTCGACGACGCGGTGGATCACTACCAGTTCGTCAGCCTGATCAAGCAGCACTACGGCTACGAGCAGCGCTTGGAGCTTGTGGACTTAATGTGGCAGCTGGCCTGGGCCGATGGCACGCTTGACCCTCTTGAAGAGCATCGGATTCGTCGGCTGGCGGACCTTTTGCATGTTAGCCACAGTGACTTTATTCGCAGCAAGCTTAACCAGTCACCGGAAGAGCCCTCTTTCAATCGCAATAACCACGGCAAAGGAGCGCCAAAAAGCCCATGAGTCATACGCAGGATGCGACGAACTTAACCGAGCTGATCCACACCATGGAGCAGATGGAGCGGGAGAAAGAACAGGTCAGTGTGGATGATGTGGTACACGCGGTAGGGAGACGCTCGTTTGGGCCGCTGTTGCTCTTGGCAGGCTTGATAACGCTGGCGCCGATTATTGGCGATATCCCAGGCATGCCAACGCTGATGGCCGTTCTGGTACTGCTGACCTCTTCGCAGCTGTTGGTGGGACGGGAAACGTTCTGGCTGCCTAAATGGCTGCTTAACCGCTCTTTATCACGACAGAAGTTTGATAAAGCGCTGCACTACATGAAAAAGCCCGCCAAATGGGTCGATGGCTTGCTGGGCGTGCGCTTGGCGTGGATGACCGGTTATATCGGTGTTCGGGTCACGGCCATTGCCTGCTTGCTCGTGGCCCTAGCCATGCCGCCGATGGAATTTATTCCGTTCAGCGCTAACGGTGCCGGGCTTGCACTCACGCTGTTTGGATTGGGGTTGGTGGCCAGAGACGGCTTGATGCTAGCGCTGGGGTTCTTGCTAACCGGTGTGACTTTCACAGTAGTAGTGATCAACCTGATCTAATGCTTTACTAGGCACTTTCGCACTTGCATTGAGTAAAGGAGCCAAGCGCCTACCATGAGCCATTCGCCTTCACCCCATTCTTCGCCCCCCGCGCCTAAGCCGCCCCACGAGCAGTCGACTTGGGAGCGGCGGGTTGAAACCGCGCTGTGGAACTCGCGCTTTTTGGTGATGCTGGCGGTGGTGCCGAGCTTATTAGGCTCGCTGATGCTGTTTATCGTCGGCACGCTGGATATCTTCAAAGTGGTGGGCGATGTGTTGCACTACTATTTGGTGGATGATACTCACAATATTCACGATACCCTGGTGCCCGATATCATTATCGCGGTAGATATCTACCTGATTGCCATCGTGCTGCTGATTTTTGGGTTAGGGGTATATCGATTATTTGTCTCTCGTATTGACCAGGCAGAGGTGCGTTATCCCGATCACCCTTTCAACGTTGCTTCACTCGATCAGTTGAAAGACAAAATCGCCCGTGTCGTCATCCTGGCCGTGATTATCGAATTCTTCCGCGCCGTCGTGGATATCCGCTTCAGCACACCGCTCGAGGCGATTTACTTAGCGCTCTCGGTGCTTGCGCTGGCTGCCGCGCTCTACTTGATGAGTTTGGCGCATAAAGGGGAATAGGCTTAACCGGAGTTATGGCGTGCGCCGTGACTCCTCTGCCAATAAATCGGCCACTAGCGCGTTAAGCTGTTGCTGAAATTGCCCACCGGGCGATGGCGGGGTTGGGTCTGAGGTGATCACCAGCGTCATCTCGCGCTCGGGAATCACATATAGCGCTTGCCCGCCGTACCCTCTTCCATAAACGGCTTGCTCACCCGCGAGCGTCGTTATAAACCATCCAAAGCCGTAGCCGTCGCCTGTCCAGGGTGATTGGCCTCTAGGCGTCCATGACGCCTCCACCCAGCCTTCAGGCAGTACGCGCTGGCCATCCGCCATGCCGTCATTACGGTACAGCTCCCCAATCGCAATCAGCGCGCGAGGGGAAAGCTGCATATCGTTTCCGCCAAAATAGATGCCTTGGGGGTCCTGCGGCCATGGGGGGATCGCAATATCTAGCGGTTCGCCTAACAGGCGTTGGGCAAGCGCAAGGGTGCTTTCACCGCTGGCCTGAGTCAGCGCTGCCGAAAGCAAATGGCTGGTACCGGTGGAATAGAGCATTCGCCCACCCGGACGGTCAACAAATGGGCGAGTAAGCGCATCATTCACCCAGTGGGCGCTGGCCACCCACGCGCCGTAGTTGCTGCCCGATGTGCGCTCTAACCCCGCCTGTTGCGCCAGCAAGTGCGCCACCGTGATGTCGTTCACCTGCGGGTCGGCACCGCTCGGTACGCTATCTAGCAGTGCTACCAGAGGTTGATCGACGGATTCCACAATGCCTGCCTCAATAGCGGCACCGGTAATTGCAGCCAACACCGTTTTTGATAACGACTTAACGTTGGCAGGTGTGGCCACCCCAGGGCCGCCTTGGTGATGCTCATGGATGATATTGCCCTCATAAGCCACCACGACGCTATGAACGCGATCCAGCGCTTGAGCCTGTTGATTGAGGGCTTGCAGCGCATCCGGAGAGGGCTCTGACGCTGACGTAGCGGCAGCCACAAAGGAACTCATCACACCGCTAATCACACAGGTCATCACGAGGGCAGTCGTTTTCATTACGGCACCAGGAAGGGAGATCGGTAAGGTTCTGATAGGCGTGAGAAATGAAGGTTCCCCTGAGGCAGACGTCATCGTCATTACGCAAACTGAGAAAAAGCCTGCTACGCTAGGAGAGATTATTGAAGGGAAGCAACCCTTTGATTTCCATGAAACGCTAAAGCAAGGAGTGCCGTTATGCGTAACATTATCTACATCGTAGGTCTGATCGTTGTTGTTCTGTTTATTCTTTCGCTGTTAGGTCTGCGTTAAGTTTCACCATGAACAACACGCATTGCGTGATGCGGTATTAGCGCTTCAAAACGCCTGCTCCCCCAGCAGGCGTTTTTTCTACAGATGCCTCACACAGGGGCTAACGTAGGGGCTAAGCGCAATCGGCGGCCCCTTGGCCAAACATATCAAACATCAGTTCGCGGCCCATCGTGGTCAGCACAAAGCGGCCATACTCGTTAAACCTAGCCGCATCACTCTCTTCTAATATTTGCTGGCAAAGTGCCCAGCGTGAGTGCTGACGATCCAACGATGCAAGCTCTTGACGCGATAAACCACGCTGCGCCAGGGTGATGGTTTCCAGTACATGGCCGCTCTCATACAACAGTTCTGCCACGCTAGACAGGCAATGGCGCAGACTACGCTGTACGTGGAAAGAAGCAGTAGAGGCAGGGGATGACGCTTCGGCGGGCATGAGGGAACGCTCCTACAGTCACAGCAAAATGGGTGTGCTGCAGTGCATTATAAAGCAGGAGTGGGCGTTAGACCAAGGTCTATATTTAGGTGGGGGGGTGAAGGCTAGGGGAAGTTGAAAATACAGCTCTGGTTGTCAAAATTTTGCAGCTTTTGAAGAGTATGGTTTAGCGATGAAATAGCGAAGAAATCATCTGCATGTTTCTTTTTGTTACTTGTTTTTACATATAAAAACTAAAAATATAGTCATACTGATTAAGTTAATATACATATTGCCGAAAGATTATAAGGTAAATGTTCGTTTTGAATTAGATAGCATGTTGATTGTCGTACTGCGCTAGGAGATGTTTCGCCTCTTCATTAGGAGCGATTGATAGTGATTAAAACGCGTAGTAAAACGCATTAAGAAAAGGCACTTTTTATGGCTTCCATCACATCGTTAGGTATCGGCTCTGGCTTAGATCTCAATGGCTTGTTGACGCAGCTCCAGCAGGCCGAGCGTGCCAAGCTTGAGCCCATTCAGCAGCAAATTGAAACAGAACAGGCGCAAATTTCAGCCTACGGGCAACTGCAAAGCGCCTTGTCGGCTTTTCAGGCTTCTGCCAAAGCACTGAATGAAAACGAGGCGTTTGAAAGCCTGGGTACTAGCGTGGAAGGCAGCGCAGTGAGCGCGGTGAGCAGTAATGATGCCCAGCCAGGCCAATATGAAATCCAGGTGGCTCAGTTGGCCACCGCCGGTAGCTTAGTGACGGAGCGCCTGGATGCGCCGGACACGGCACTGGTATCTGGCCAGGAGTCGCTGACCTTTTCTCTGGCCGAGGGCACCATCGACCCCATTACGATAGAAGATGGAAGCACCCTGGAAGATATGCGCGATGCCATTAACTCACAAAGCGATGGACGTTTAAGCGCCTCTATCATTAATGATGGTGAAGGCTACCGCCTGTCTGTTAACGCTACCGATACCGGTGCCGCCGCTAGTATTCAAAGTACCAACTTCTCTCAAATTCTGGACGCTGGTGTGACCACTAGCGATACCCAAGTGGTGCAAGCTGGCCAAGATGCCGCGTTTAATGTCAATGGCATTGATATCGTGAGTGCTAGCAACCGAGTTGAAGGCGCTATTCAAGGCGTAACGCTCACGCTTTCCGAAGCCAATGCCAGCAGCACCGTGGCAGTTGCCCAAGATAGCGATGCGATTCGTGAGCAGATCACCTCCTTTGTAGATGACTACAATACGCTGAAAAATACGATTGGAAGCCTGACCGCCTACAACCCGGAAAGTGACCGTGCAGGAGAGCTTAATGGGGACAGCGCCACACGCGCAGTCGAAACTACGCTGCGCCAAGCACTGAGCAGTAGCGTGAGTGGTGATGGCTTCAGCATGCTTTCAGATATTGGTATCTCGCTGCAGCTGGACGGCACCCTAGAGGTTGATGATGACCAACTGAACGGCATTATCGCGAACCAACCTGATCAACTGGCGGATTTCTTTGCAGGAGCATCTAGCGAGGGTGGCATGGCAGGGCAGATTTCAACCGCGATTGAGCAGCTTGTAGGGCCAAGCGGGCGATTGGAAAACGCCGTGAGTAGCTCTGAGAATCGCGTGGCATCCTTAAACGATCGCTTTGCCACTACCGAGAGCCGAATCGATCAAACGATTGAGCGCTATCGAACACAATTTGCAGCGATGGACAGCATGGTGGGTCAAATGAACCAGACCAGCGCTTACCTGACTCAGCAGCTTGCGACGTTAGGGCAAATAGGGCAAAACTAGCGCTGTCCACTTTCCCCATCAAGGCCTAGAGTTTTCTCTAGGCCTTTTTTGTAGCTTAACCACTGTGGCTAGGCTAAAGTTTTCTCCCACTCTGCCGATAACCTACTCAGTCTATTTTTTAAAAATTAAAAGGAGCTGAGCCACATGGCGACGATTACCTCTCTTGGCGTTGGTTCAGGTTTGGATTTGAATGGCCTGCTGACTCAGCTGCAAGCGTCTGAGCGGCAGAAACTCACGCCGCTAACGCAGCAGCAGAATACCCAACAAACCAAAATTTCGGCATACGGCCGTCTGCAGTCCGCAATGGGCCGTCTGCAAGAATCGATTACTGCATTGAACGATGCTTCTACGTTTAAACAGCAGAAAAGCACGGTAACTGGAGAAGGGGTAAGTGCCACAGCAGCGGAGTCGGCCAACGCTGGGCGTTACGACATCAACGTGACACAGTTGGCGCGTGCTGGCAGCGTAGCTTCTAACAGCGTAACGATGGATCAAGTGTTGGCTGCCACCGATACCACGCTAACGCTAGATTTTGGCGCCACCTACACCAATGGCACCTTCGACCCTAATGCACCGGCCTTAAGCAATAAGACCATTAATATTGCGGCGGGCAGTACCCTGGCCAGCGTGCGAGACCAGATTAATGCCGATGCAGAAGCGGGTGTTACGGCATCCATCGTGAACGATGGCACTGGGTTTCGGTTGGCATTGAGCTCAAAAGAAACAGGTAAAGAAGCATCGATTACTGGTTTTTCAGGCCTCGATGGCTTGGCTATGGATACCGCCACGCGCCGTGCCGGCCAAGATGCCGCTCTGGAAGTGAATGGTATCGCGATTACCAGCAGTGGCAATCGGGTAGAAGGCGCTATTCAAGGCGTGACTCTGGACCTGACATCTGCTTCACAAACGCCCGTTAGCCTTGTGATTGAGCGCGATGAAGACTCTTTAAAGGAAACGATTAAGGAGTTTGTCAGCACCTACAATGAAATGAAGTCTACTGTGGGCCGCATGACGGCGTTCAATGGTGAAGGAGAGACGTCGGGCGAGCTTCTAGGCGACCGCACCGTACGTACGATTGAAACGCGGCTAAGCCGTGACGTGACAAACCCGCAAGGCAGTGGCGACTTTACACGTTTGGCCCAGTTCGGTATCACAGTTGATGAGCGTGGTCGTCTTCAGGTAGATGACACAAAATTAGACGAGGCAATCTCCAATAACCCTGACGCCCTCACCTCTTTTTTTGCAGGTGAGTCATCAGAAGAGGGGTTTGCTGGCAGGTTGAGCGCGACACTCAAGTCCATCACCGGCGACGATGGCCTGATTCAAACCTCTGTGAACAGCGCAGAGCAGCGCATTGACAATCTCACGGAACGTAAAGCCAGAATGGAGCTGAGCATCGAGCGCAACATTTCCCGCTATCGTACCCAGTTTGCTCAATTGGATGGCATGATTGCGCAGATGAACTCGACAGGCTCCTACCTAGCTCAGCAGTTCAGTATGCTGAATGCGATGCGGAATAATAACTAAGTCTTGTTACATTGTTTTACAAAAAAAAGGCATATTTTTTTAAAGATTCTGGCCAGCCTGCCGTTAATTAAAATAACGGCGGTTAACCGCCGCAAAGCAGGCCTCATGGCCAGTTAATCTTCAAGGAGCACTTCCATGTCTGTGATCAATACGAACATCACCGCCCTGATCGGCCAGAACAACCTGTCTAACTCTCAAGCCATGCTGTCTAAGGCGCAAGAGCGTCTGTCCTCTGGCCTGCGTATCAACAGCGCTGCCGACGACGCAGCTGGCCAAGCCATCGCCAACCGTATGAGCGCCCAGATCACGGGCATGCAGCAAGCTCAGCGTAACACCAACGACGGTATTTCTCTGGCGCAAACCATGGAAGGTGGTCTGAACCAAATCAGCGACAACCTGCAACGTATCCGTGAATTGGCCACCCAAGCGGCTAACGATACCAACACTGCCGAAGACCGCGATTCTATTCAGCTTGAAATTGATCAGCGTGTTGAAGAAATAACCCGTGTTGCCGAAGCAACTAGCTTTAACGGTACAAATCTTTTGAATGATTCAGGCACTACTCTGAATATTCAAGTTGGCGCAAATACGACTGCAGATGTTGATAACCTTACTGTTGATTTAGTTGATGCTACTGCTACTGGCCTTAGTGTCGATGCTCTAGACGTTTCTAGCTTCTCTAATGCACAAGCTGCTATTGACTCTGTAGATGATGCTCTCCAGTCAATCGATGACAACCGTGCTACTCTTGGTGCTACCATCAACCGTTTTGAGTCTGTACTTGAGAACTTAACGACGGATGTGACTAATTTATCTGAAGCGCGTTCACGTATTCAGGACGCTGATTACGCGGTTGAAGTATCTAACTTGACTCGTGCGCAGATTCTGCAGCAGGCTGGTACTTCCATGCTGGCCCAGGCCAACCAGACTCCTCAGTCTGTTCTTTCTCTGCTGGGCTAATCGCTACGCAGTTAAAGCAAGAAATAGCAGCGAAGGCTGGCCATTGGCCAGCCTTTTTTGTGACTGCATTTCAGATATTATGGTGAAAATTCACCATAAGCATAGAGCGCTACCGAGGTAGTCATGGCACGCAAGCAAGCAAAAAAAAATCAAAGCAATAAAAATAGACAAGCAGCCCCTATTAACCAAAAATTAGCAAGTATGAATACGGCTTTTGATAAAGCTTATAAAGCCAATCAGTTGACACAAGCATTAAGCATTGCGGAGACAATAACCCAGCAGTTCCCCTCTAGCGCTCTAGGATGGGTTGCTAAGGCTGATACGTACGCACGTTTGAAGCAATTCGCTGATGCCATTAGTTGTATGCAGCAAATCGACAAGATTATGAATCAAGTCCCGAGTGCATATCAGCTGAAACGTGCACAATACCAAGTCCTCGGTGGACAAGCATCCGAAGCGATTCCTACCCTTTTGAGTTTAGTGAAGCAGCAAGACACGAATGCTGCCATTTTTTCATGGCTGAGTCAGGCCTATCATGTACAAGGAAAAAATGACTTAGCACTGGAGGCTAACGACAAGGCAATACAATTGGATCGAAGTAATGTGGATACATTGCTTTGGCGCAGCCGTATTTTGGATAATCTACGGCGACCTGGCGAGGCCAAAGAAGCATTGTTTGAAGTTAAAAAGTTGGTGCCTAGCAAAGTGAGTGTTAATAATCATCTAGGCAGCTTGGCCATGCGCGAAGGAGAATACAAAGAGGCTGAACATTATTTTCAAGCAGAGCTGAGCCTGCAAGATAATAGTCAGGTATTTTCGAATCTAATCATTGCGCAACACTATAATCCGGAAAATACGGCCGAGCAATTAAAAGAGATCCATCTGCAGTGGGCAAAAAAGTATCAGCTCAAAAGCATAAGTGATGCATTCACATCGGCACGGCCTAACAAAAAAATACGGTTAGGGCTGCTCTCAGGTGGTTTCAGAGTTCACCCCGTTGGCCAAATGGTATTACCTGTACTGGAAAATCTCTCTTTCGATGAGTTTGAGCTGTTTGTTTACAGTACTAATCAAGTTCGAGACTCTATCACTGAAAAAGTGAACGCTCTAGCCAGTAAATGGAGGGTTGTCGAAAACGTTACTAATCAGTATTTGAGTGACGTCATCAAGTCTGATGGTATCGATATCCTTCTAGACATGAATGGTGGTGGGGATGGTTCAAGGTACCAAGCCATCTCAAGTAAACCTACTCCTCTCATTGTAAAATGGGTAGGCATGCAGATTAATACAACCGGTCTGGATGCCGTTGACTATTTCTTGAGTGATCATTTTGAAACCCCCCAGGGCAGCGACCATCTATACAGTGAAAAACTGATTCGTTTGCCGGATGATTATGTCTGTTACCAGCTACCGAAATATATGCCATCGGTGAGCAGTTTGCCCGCGCTTGGTAATCAATTTATTACCTTTGGCTGCTTGAATAACCCGGCAAAGCTATCTCCACCCCTTATTACACAGTGGGCTCAGCTTCTTAATGAAGTACCAGGTAGTCAGTTACTGTTAAGGGGTATTCAGTTCGAGGGAGATGATTTCAAGCTAAAGATTGCTAAGCGCTTTAGCGAGCAAGGAATAGACGAGAGTCGTCTAATATTGGAGGGACCTGCTAGGCATGAGCAGTTTCTTACGACGTATCAACGCATCGATATCGCGCTGGATACGTGGCCATACTCTGGTGGCCTGACGACCTGCGAAGCTCTTGCAATGGGTGTACCTGTAGTCACATGTGTGGGGCCGACATTCGCAGGTCGCCATAGTGCTACTCACCTTGCTAATGCCGGTTTGCCCGAGTTAGTAACGGATAACTGGGATGATTTCCGCAAGCGTGCAAAAGAGCTAGCGTCTGACTTACCTAACCTAGCTGTTATTCGTGCCGCGCTGCGCACTATCTTAACAGAATCGCCAATTTGCGATGGCAAACGATTTGCTAAGCATTTTACCAAGGCCATGCGCGGTATTTGGCAACGCCACTGCGAGGGCAAAGCGCCAGAAGCACTTACTTTTGATAAAGAGGGAGATGCTTGGTTTGCTGATGAAGATCAGGTAATTGAGTTAGTGGAGGTAGAAGCCGAGCCAGAACCGCAGGAAGCTGAGTTTGAGTGGAACATGGAAAGTCCCATTACTGTAATTGATAATGGCGCATTGTTTGCCCGCCATCCAAAATTCACCGAGTGGATGCAGACAGGCAATTTTAGTGTCATTACTTTTGATCCAGGAAGTTTATTAACTAAGCAGGCTGATGAACTAAAACAGTTTGGAGAATGGCACCATTATCCACATGCTACGCTGGGCGATGGAGCTGATGGAACCTTGTACGCTACTCTCGACCCAGAGCTAACAGGTTCATTAGAGCCATTAGCTGAACGGCAAACGATGGAACAGAATGACCCCCTCCGTGTACTCTCTACACTTCCTATTAGCACAATTGCGCTAGATTCAATAGAAGGTCTTCCCGGAATAGATGTTCTAGTTCTGGATGATCTAAATGATGCGATGACAATTTTAAACAATGGGCATCGTTATTTAGAAAACATTATTTTAGTGATAGTGAAAGTCTCTAATAAAGCAACACATAAAAAACAAGCAAATAAATTTGAAATAGAAAATTGGATAAAAGAGAATGGTTTTAGATGTTATCGATCTGAAAACTCCTTTCCATATAGGGATAATGATCAAACGGAAACGTTTTTCATATTTCAAAGTGCTGAGAAAGAAGCACTTTTGCCAAAAGGGTTAAAATATAAACTGTCTTATTGCTGGCATCTGTTTGCCTGTGAAGAAAAAATGTCAAGCCAAATAGATGGTTGTCACTCAGAAGTTATGTTGAGTGACAAAAAAAGTGTTTCACTTTTAAAAGAGGAGCTAGTTGGCAAGAAATTTGTTCATATACGGTATCCTTTGATTTATGGGATATCTCTATTTGACGAAAATGTAAGAAACTCAGCTAAAAGCTTGTCTTTAGAATATTCTTCTTTAGCTGGGGAAGAGGAGATAGTAAGAGAGATATGTAGGGCGACTAGTTCTGACTTGGTTTTTACAGGTCACTCTTTTTATAATTTGAGCGTTAAAAGTGCTCCTTATATCAATGAAAACAGGAACCTCTTCGATCTTTTTGGTATCGTGCCATTTTCTATTGTTGATGACCATGCGTATGCAGATTTTATGCTGTCACGGTGCAAGGGAGCCCCGGAAGAAATTATTATGGGTTCAACGTCCATGCAATTATTAGATGAGTATGAAGCCGTTTCAGTTTCTAAAAAAGTGTATAAAATAAAAGTGCCACCTAAGGTAGCCGAGAAAGATGTAATTCCGTTTGAAGAGAAAGAGAATCGAGCTGTATTTCTAGGAAAGCTATACGATAATATACCGGCTAATTTAGCGATACTTAAAAGTAAGATAGATAAAGATACGCGCCTATCTAGTGATGAAAAAAGAAAGATCTTAAAAATGGTTGAGGGCAGACAGGAGAATGCCTTCTACTCTCCTGAGGTCCATGAGCTTGCAGTGAGTGATTTGGTTCTGCTTTACTACGATTTGACAGACAAATTTTTTAGAAACTTGTATCGCGAAAAAGAACTAAAAAAAATCGTGAATGCTTTTAAAAAGCATAATATCCCTGTCCATGTCATCGGCGGAGATAAAAGTGCGTGGGCCTTCGAAGGTAAAGAGTATTGTGTTTTTTGGCCAAAGACCAACTATAAAAATGCAGTTGAATTTTTACATAAGTCAAAATACAACATAAACCTGACACCTAGCTATTCCGATACTTTGACAGGGCGAGCCATTGATATGATGGGGTCTAATTCACTGTGTATATCAGACTATACGCCCTATTATGAGAAATTAAATAAAGAGCTTGTCTATTTCGGGTGTGATTTTGTTGCATCGGGGGAGTTTATAGAAGGAAAAAATAAAGATTATGCAAGGGGGCAAAGTGAGCACATAAATAATATGTATAGTAATGAAAAAGTAGAAGAAGAGTGGGAGAGCTGTATTGCACAAGCATACGATATACTCAAAGATCGCTCTAATGCTAGTGATAAAGTTCCGTGCCAAGATCTGAAAAAAGAGAATGACCAAGAAGCCGTAAGTGAGCGTGAATTAAATCCAATAAGTCTGATGCATAAACGAGAGATTTTGAAATTAAAAAATAAGAAAAAAATTCGCGTTGTTTTTCTTGCAATTCATAGAAGTGTTTGGAAGGTCGATGCTGTCTTCCAGGGAATGTTGCGTGACCCAGTGTTTGAACCTATTGTTTTGGTATGCCCTGATCTTAACAAGAAAAACGATACTCTCACTTTTTCTGAAATGAAAGAGACATACAGTTATTTTAAAAATAAAGGGTATGAAGTTTTTTCCTCTTGGATGAAAAATAAAAGACAGTGGAGAAGCTTGGATAGCTTAAAGCCGGATTTGTTATTTTTTACAAATCCGCATGGCCTTACCCATCCTGAGTATTATGATAGAGGATTTACTAGATTTCTTTCATGTTATGTGCCATATACATATCAGGTTGCTAAATATGAAAATGATTATAAATCTGATTACAATCAAGCTTTTCATAATGCAGTCTGGAGGATTTATGCGCCTCATAATGAAAGCTTGAGTATTAGTCGCCTGCATGCCGACAATAAGGGAAGTAATGTTGTGGTGACTGGTTATCCATTGGTAGAAGACCTGCTTGCTACTAATAATGATGGCTGTGTTTGGAAAAAACAGGAGGCTACAAAAAAGAAAATTATTTGGGCACCACATCATACCATCAGCGATACAGATGAGAGTCTTCCGTTCTCTAATTTTGTAAAGATGTCTGATTTTATGTTAGAGCTTTCCGAGCGCTACAAAGACCAGGTGCAATGGGCTTTTAAGCCACATCCGTTGTTGAAAGAAAAATTATATAGAGCAGAAAATTGGGGGAGGGATATCACTGATAATTATTACTCATATTGGGAGTGCTCGAAACATACGCAGTTAGAGCAAGGGGAGTACAGCGAACTTTTCCAAGCTTCAGATGCTTTAATTCATGATTCAGTATCTTTTCTTGCAGAATATCTGGTGCTAGATAAGCCTGTTTTGTTTGTTGTCGATAAAGATGTGGAGTTGAAGCGCTTCATGACTCCATTTGGCATAAGTGCATATAATGCATCTCACCATGGAGCAACAACTAAAGATATCACAAGTTTTGTTGATTCGATTGTAAGTGGGGATGGCTTAGGGAATGAAAAAAGAAAACTGTTCTTGTCAGATAGTTTTAAGAGTGAGCTTTTTGAATCTTCAAGTAGGAAAATAATTGATGACTTAAAGAGTTCTATATTTAGTTCATGATCGCGTGATTATAAAGCGTCAGAGCCAATTTCCTCTGACGCTTGTACTTCAATGAAATTCTTAGGATTTAGGTGCCTTTTTTTTTGGTATTTTTGTGGGCCTGAGGGCCTATGTGCTTAGTTACTAGGGTTTTTTTACAGTTTTAAAAAAGAAATTTTGCATCGAGAACTTTGTATAATTTTTTATTTTTCATGAAGGAGGGTTAATTGAATTCCTTACGTTATCCTTATGATGATGGTGATAATTTGGAGAGTCGCCATAGCTATACATATGCCCCTTATCATGGAAGGCAGTTTCTTGTGGCCTGGGAAGCGGCCAGGGATGTACTAATACGTGATGTTGATCTCAGTTATGTCTCGTTGCCTTCACCAGCTTCTACCCAAACGCCATACCCCACTGATAATAATGTGGATACATCTGCTCTCCTTGAAAGTCTCAATTACCAGTTGTTTCGAAATAAGAAGCACCAAGCAGATAGTTTTTATAATTGGCTCAACTGGATGATACAACGTTTTGAAGTTTCTAAGCGATTACATTTAGGTTATAAAATTAATAAAAATAAAATCGAACCAGTTGGAACGTATAGAGATCTTTCTTTATATGTCAGGTTTTCTGAAGTGTTGGTGGCTGCGTATCGTGAGTTTGAAAAGTTGCCAGCTCTTAATGCACTCATAAAATGTCTGGATACTTTATATTCAGTTGAAAAAAAATTGACTGTTGAGCAAAGACGGCGGGTCGCGTATGTGGCTAACATTGAACGAGAATTGGTATTTTATCTGTGCAGTAAGATTAACGAAAATGTTCATCAATGTAGTTTAGATCTACCCCGTGCCCAAGAAAGTAATTGTTCTGGTAAATTGCTTGGCAATGTGACTTTATTACTTGCAGATACAATGCGTTCGCGTGCTTATGCTCAATCCTTATTGGCATATGGGTTTCGGATGGGGAAGATTATATTGATGACATCGTCATCTCAGAAAAAGTGGGGTCAATCTGAAAAAAGGCTCGTACCACCTGCATCTGATGCCTTTGGTGATGTTTTTATCCCTGACTTGCGGGTTCCGTTAGAAGATACTTGCCAGATGCTTTCTGAAAACATCGAGGTTCTTGATACGGGAAGTGTTAACAATCAATCCGTCATTGAGTCTTTAAATAGATTTAGTCATGAGCTTGTAGT
Source organism: Vreelandella lutescens (assembly GCF_014640815.1). Lineage (GTDB taxonomy): Bacteria > Pseudomonadota > Gammaproteobacteria > Pseudomonadales > Halomonadaceae > Vreelandella > Vreelandella lutescens. The sequence continues at coordinate 32,978 of NZ_BMHM01000008.1, forward strand.
GTTTTCCGGCTTTGGCGGAGAAATTGTGCATAGGGATGTTTTAACCGCTGCCGGCCCTTTTCTTCATATGCATGCTGGGTGGTTACCAGAGTTTAGAGGCAGTACTACCACATATTACAGTTTCATGATATCTGGCAACGCTGGTGTTTCTGCTATTTTACTGTCACCAAGTATTGATGCTGGAGAAATTTTTTTTCGTGAGCTTTATCCTTTACCTCCCACTGATATGGAGATTGATTACTATTATGATGGTATAATCCGCTCTGATGTTATGATTCGAGTGCTGACTCACTATTATACTCATAAGCAATTGCCTGGTGGCCAAGTGCAAGACCAGAAGGAGGGTGAAACCTATTATGTTATCCACCCGCTTCTTAAAACGATTTCTATTCTTATGGTGCGCAGCAAATCACCATTTTATGGATAATTTAATTCCGAGTGAGGGTTTTTGAAGTAAGCCCTTTTATCATTCTGCGTTTCTCGTTGAGCCACGTGGTTGCCAAAACTGCGTGGCCACTTGCAGATCTTCTTTACAGTCTACTTCTGCCCAACCATTTTCGATTAAGGCTGCCTGGACTTCCCACCCACTGTCAATTAAGTGCTGAAGAAAGCTTGTCATGTACATATTCAGGAAGTCCTTGCCATCGTAATGGGCATTTTGATCCATATTACGCCAGGCTTTTGCTAGTTGTGTTACATAATCGGCTCTGACTTTGATCAGACCGATATATTGTCCGTCAATGTCATTATAAGAGTGTGGCTGTTTGCCTAATTCTATAATTCTGTTGTCATCCACTATCTTGAGTGTTTCAGCATCAGCTAATGGATTATCCATGCGGGTAGCCCAGTAGCGTCTCCACTCTATATCTACGGCTAAACAGATCGGTGCATCACATAGCAGTAGTGTCTGCAGTACTTTGGGCTCATAAACGATATCGCCATAGCTAATGATTAGGTCGTCTTCACCGCTCATTACAGATTCAGCTGAAAATAACGTGCTAACCATATTTGTGTTTGCATAGTTTGGATTGAAGTGGGTGGTTATATCTGCTCGATTGAGCTGTTCGGCACAATAGCCTGCTACGACGTGAATGTCATGTATGCCAAGCTCCTTTAGTGTGGTGAGCTGGTGCTCTAATAGCGGTTTTTTTGAAAGCTCCACCAAGCATTTAGGCTTATTATTTGTTAGTGGGCGTAGTCGAGTGCCCTGACCAGCAGCAAGGATAATAGCTATCACGGTAGACGTCCTTCTGTTAAAAGCATGGTAATAAACGCTTTGTCAGCTGCGTTAATTTGAGAGTCTCGTTCTGGGTGCCACATGATAGCAAGCCACGGTAAGGTGGTATGGCAGAGTGCTTCAATGCTGCCATCCTCTACCCAAGCGAGTGCACGTAGGTTGTTGCCTAGTGTATCGGGGTAAACAGCGTATTTATGGTAGCTATTCACTGTTCTTGGCGAGTGTTGGGTAAGTGGCCCGCTAATCGTATGTTCTATGGCAACGTGTCCAGATATAGAACGTAAATGCCCTCCCTGGTAGTGATTAAGCATTTGCAGGCCTCGGCAAATGCCGAACACTGGCAACTGGTAGTAGGCCGCGTAATCAAGTGCTGCAGTTTCCAAAGCATCCCGCTCAGGAGCGCTACCAATATCATTACCTCCTGTGAACACGATGGCATCTGGGCTCATGGCATGAAGATAAGTGCTAGGGTTAGAGACGCCACTAGCTAGCGGGAGTGGCAAAAAGCCCCACTCCCAAAGCAGCTTTGCAAAGCGTATGTCTAAACAGTCACGAACTTCTCTGTAATTCGGATCTGCATCTCTGCGTTGTGAAATTGCAACGCGTTTCATTGAACAACCCTAAGCAAACCATTAACGGGTGACAGCTCGATTACCCGCGCCTTTAACAACTCTCGATAACGCTTTTCACCGATACCAATGGCCGCTGGTATGCTAAACTCTGCCGCACGAATCGCCATATGTGAATTAGCCCCACCGTAAAGAGTGATTAAGCCTGCAATATTTTGGCCAAACAACCAATCATAGCCAGGGTCTGCTTGGGGGATTAATACGATATAGTCTGCGACATTAGTAGAATTCCTCGTGCATTCCTGGCTTAAATCAAGACAGCTTGCCGTTACGCTATTTGATCCGATAAAGTTTGGCTGATCAGCACCTAATATAAAAGTATCGAGCTCTGCTATACTCTTGAGAAGAGGGGGCATTTCACAGGCTGCAGCGACGCGCCGGTTTCGGAGTGCTTGATCGGCTTGTTTACATAGATGCTCAACTGAGTCCTCTAGGCTCAATGAGGCCATATCCAGATTTAGTAAAGCATCTAGCGGCAGATTAGCTAGTTGCTCACGTTTAAGCCCCATTTCATCTCCTGCGTGGGCGAAGGCCTCTAGGGCGGCCGAAAGGTTACGTGAGAAAGCAAACTTGGCGTATTCTCGACCTTCAATCGATTGGCGCAAGAACCGCTCTACCACCTCTGGATCGCTAGGTAACCCAATACACTTGATTTCACGAAAGAACTTCTTTCGCTCTAGTTGCCAGGCATCGCGGTGTTGCGGTGTATGATGAATTGATTGAGACTGTTCAACCAGCGGGCGTAAATAACGCTCTGGATCTGCATCGTAGCGTGGAGAAGTAATATCATAGGTGCCAGGGCGCAAGTGCCCATAGCGATCAATAAAGGTTTCCCACGATAACTCACCAACGGCCGTCGCATGAGCGTCATCAGTGAATTGGTGGCTCACAGTACGTATAGTTGAAAGAAAGCTTTCTCGGGCAGCACGACTGATAGCTCCAGTAGCTTCGGCTTCTTTTAGAAGCGTTACTGCTATGAAGCTGCTTCGTGCTAAATGTGCGAATGGGAGCGTTCCTAAGCGACGGCAGTCACCTAACAGCAGCCTAGCACGTTCCAGTGGTGCTAAAGCTGTGTTTGCCTTAAGAGTTTCGAAGCGCTGCTCCAACTGCTCTATAAAATCCAGATCTCGTTGACAGCGATAAAAGGCATTGCTTGTAATGGAACTAAGCTCACGCTTTAAGATGCCTACCTCCTCCGGTTTGAACCCTCCTTCATGAAGCAGCCGTTGCTCCCAGCGATTGAAATTAGGGCCTAAGCAAGTGGGTACAACATCAAACTCTATTTTATCATGAAGCTCTGGGTGGTGGCGAAGCCAGTTGGTGGTGAAGTCAAGCAAGCGGCCTGCCAGTGCTTCCGGTACATTCGCGGGTATAAATGATGCAAAACTGGCTCGCACATCGATGTAGGGGTGTCCGGCAAACTCCGTAAGCAGTGGAGCCGGGCGGACATCGCGATAGCCGTATTCAGCTCGCTGAGTGGCCCAGGTCTCATCCAGTATAAGGTAACGATACAGGCTTTTAGCCAACGCGCTAGGTGTAGTGCCTATGATCTCGGCTGGGTTCCAGTCGGGCATTACGCCATAGATCGGAGCGGCCTTTCCAGGTAGATGGGGAGGGAGAGCTGAAAGAGTTTTCCATCGCATCTTAGCTTGCTGTAAAAAATGGTCGCAGGTTTTATCATCAAGGTTGCTGGCTGTTCGATCTACTGCAATGGGACGAACCTGAAGAATGTGCACTGTATCTGCAGCATCAATCGCAAATTCGATATCGAGCGCATCGTACTCGAGTAAGGTTTCGATCTCGAGCAGTCCTTTAATTAGGCCTGCTAACCTAGGCTCTGGTAATGTGATTGTGTCTGCAGTTTGTCGACGTAGCAGTAGTGTCCGGTGATCGGTACTGGCACCACTAGTAATTGCTTCGGTATTGCCATTAGTTTCATAGTTTATGACATACCATGGTGCCCCATGCACGAGTGTACGAGTGAAGGCCACGCCACTGACTTGAACATTGCTCACCATCGGCTGAACTAACACTTGGTCGCTGTTATCAGACTTACCGTAGGAGAGAATGACCTGCTGGATCGCATCTTTAAGTGCTGGGCCAGGCAAGACATTGAGGACGCTGTCATAGCCGCCTGCATTAGAAGCGTCAAAGGAATCTTCGCTGTGCGCGCTTGAGCGTACAACTAATGGCTGGTCGCCAAAGTGATCGACTATATTGTGTATCACCAGGTTGGGGTTAGCTTGCCACTCTTGTACAGAGAAAGCTTCCTGATCCTGAATAACGGCATGGCTCATCATGCCCCTTAAACGGCTGAGGGTTTCGGCTTTAGTGCCTAAGATAAACCGAGCGATATCTTGAGGTGCATTGTACTCGGCCCAGTCCCCGGCTACGTCAACGCCGGCAATACTTAGGCCATTAGCGCGGAGGTACTCAATGTATTCGGATAAATGACTTTTGCGCAGGCTTTCAGGTGGATATTCTTTAAATGTTGATATGAATTTTAGTGCTGCTGGTGAAAAGCGAACAAGCCCAATGAATTCACCATTCGCCCAGTCGACGGGTAGATTCTCTCCAAGGCGAGTTAAATATCCCTTGTTAGCCATGACAAGCTCGCGGTGCAATAGATCATTGGCATTACGCCCTACATAGCGGTGTTTCCAGGCACTGTCCCATGCAACAGCAATATCTGCCTCACAGCTTGTGAGCGCCTTGGGAATGGAGGAGCGAAAGAGAACATCGCTATAGCAGACTAGTAATGGTTCATCATAACCAAATGGCGCAGTAAATAGCGATGTAGCACTGCCAGTACTTTCCCAATGCTCATTGACAACTATTGGTAAATCTGGGTGTCGTGTTTTGATAGAGTTGGATTTATATCCAGCTACAAATAAAGTATCTTTGATATCTACACTACAGGCATCCAGCTGCCACTGTAGTATTGATGTTCCTGAGCGGGCTTCATTTAGAGCCGCGGGAAGCTTTCCATGATGAGGAGCTCCTGCCCCTAAAATGATAAGTTTAGGCATAAGGAAGACTCAATTTTTCAATGTTGCAGTTAGGCATTTGCTTCCTTGTTGAACAAGTCGCAAGTTTTTATAATCTCTTCTATGTCATTAGATTTTGTAACAGGGCTTATTGGAAGGCTAATAACTTCTTTATGAATACTTTCAGTGATCGGGAATGAAGGTTTGCTCCAATGTCTGTAGGCCTGTTGCTCGTGAATGGGTATGGGGTAATGTATTAAAGTTTGGATGTCATTTTCAAGTAGATGGCTCTGTAGTGCTTCACGTTGAGTGTTTCGAATAACAAAAAGATGCCAGACATGTGATTTGTCGCTAAGAGCTGATTCACTATTGATTTCTGGTAAATGTATCAGGGGATTCTTGATGCCCGTAAGATATGCATGTGCGATTTTTCGCCTGGCCACGATTTCATCGTCTAAATAGCGTAATTTTACTCGTAGCATGGCCGCCTGAATTTCATCTAGCCTGCTGTTTACCCCTTGATATACATTGTGGTATTTTATATGTGAACCGTAGTTTCCAAGAGCACGCAAAATTTTTATTAGATCTTCATCATCAGTAGTGATAGCGCCGGCATCGCCTAAGGCTCCTAGGTTTTTTCCAGGGTAGAAGCTAAAGCCTGCAGCATCCCCCCAGTTTCCTGCTTTACGGCCATTTAAGCCTGCTCCGTGTGCTTGGGCAGCATCTTCCAATACTAATAGCTGATGGCGCTCAGCAATATCTATAATAGCTGGCATGTCAGCCAGCTTGCCGTACAAGTGAACAGGTAATATAACTCGTGTCTTAGTGGTAATAGCTTGCTCAGTTTTTTTCGGGCATAGATTGTAAGTGGCTTTGTCTGGTTCAACCAGTATAGGGGTGAGGTTGTTTTCTGTAATTGCTAGTACAGTTGCAATATATGTGTTTGCCGGAACGATTACTTCATCACCTTCTTTAACTTTTCCCAACTCTTTCCAAGCTCGGAGAGTTAGCGTTAAGGCATCTAGACCGTTTGCTACACCTATGCAATATTTGCTTCCGCAATATTCAGAAAACTCTTTCTCAAATGCGCTTAACTGTTGGCCATTAATATACCATCCAGAGTCAATGACATCAGTGCAGGCCGTGATAAGTTCATTGCGATAGTGTTCGTTTATGCTTTTGAGATCAAGGAATGGAATCATTGTTTGAGGTGCCTTATTATTTTAGCTGGATTGCCGACGACTACCGCATTTTCAGGTACATCTTGTGTGACTACTGCACCTGCTCCAATCATAGAGTGAGCACCTATAGTGATGCCGGGAAGCAGGGTTGCATTAGCCCCAATGCTAGCTCCTTGTTTAATCGTAACTCCTTTGAAAGTCTCAAGATGGGCTTTTGAACGTGGGAATGGATCGTTGGTAAATGTGGCATTAGGACCAATAAAAACTTGATCTTCGATACGTGTGCCGTTCCATAAATATACGCCAGATTTTATTGTGACTCTGGCACCAATAACAACATCGTCTTCTATGAAGGTGTGAGCACAAATATTACATTCGGGGCCGATTTTTGCACCTTCAAGTACTACGCTGAATTGCCAAATACGAGTACCTGGACCAATGTCTATGCTGGCTACGTCAGCTAGTGGGTGTATGATTGGCATTTTGGCTTATCCTTGTGAATTCTTTATAGTCGCGGATATAGTCTTTTTCATCGTAGTGCTCACTGGCCAGGATAATAAGTACACAGTCATCACTAAAGTCGTGCATTTCTCGCCACATCAGACTGTCAATTAAAAGTCCCTTTGTAGGAGCGTTCATTTGCACTGACTCTCGAGTTTTACCATCGTCTAATACCATGCGACAGCTTCCAGAAATACAAATCGCCACTTGCTTTAGTTTTTTATGTGCATGAAATCCTCGGCTGACGTCAGGTGCTGTATGATATATGTAGTAAACACGCTTGATGTCAAACGGCACTGCTTGTTCATGGCCTATCTCAAGTGCAACCAGTTGCCCTCTATGGTCTCCTAAACTTTGAAAGTCAATCCACTGTATTAGACTCATAGCTTATCTGCCTTCTATTAAAGCGAGTAGGTACTGTCCATAGCTACTTTTGATCAGATGATTGCCTTGCCTCTCTATATCACGTGCGCTTAGCCAGCCCTGTTTGAAAGAAATTTCTTCTAGACATGCAATTTTATAGCCTTGGCGTTTTTCAATGGTCTCTACAAACTGAGCAGCCTCAAGTAAACTCTCATGAGTGCCAGTGTCTAGCCAAGCAAACCCACGGCCAAGTACTTCAACTCGTAAATTGCCATGTTCAAGGTATTCTTGGTTAATGCTAGTGATTTCCAGTTCGCCACGCTCAGAGGGCTTCACCCCTTTAGCAATATCAATAACACTATTGTCATAAAAATATAGCCCTGTTACTGCATAATTGGAGCGAGGCTTGATAGGTTTTTCTTCTAAACTGACTGCACGCTTAAGAGAATTAAATTCAACGACCCCAAAGCGTTCTGGGTCTTTTACCTGGTATCCAAATACAGTGGCACCATTGCTCATAGCAGACGCTTGAAGGAGCATTTGCGTAAAGCCCTGGCCGTAAAAAATATTATCGCCCAAGGCTAGGCACACACCATCGTTGCCAATAAATCGTTCTCCAATCAAAAATGCCTGGGCTAACCCTTCTGGTTTAGGCTGTATCGCATAGCAAAGACGAATACCAAAACGGCTACCGTCTCCTAGCAACCGCTGAAAACTTGCTTGATCGTCCGGCGTGGTAATGATTAAGACGTCTTGTATACCCGCTAGCATGAGCACTGAAAGCGGATAGTAAATCATCGGCTTATCGTAAATGGGTAAAAGCTGTTTGGAGACGCCCATGGTAATAGGATATAACCGTGAGCCGTTCCCACCTGCCAGAATGATGCCTTTCATGGTTATCCTTTGTTTTGAATGATCATACGACGATGGATACTTTTACTCATATCTCGTTATGGCTGCTCATGTCTACATAATGCCCATTCCACAGTTTTACGTAACCCGCTGCTAAAGCTTTCTCGTGGACGCCATCCAAGCTCATGAGTGATTTTCTGGTGGTCAATCGCATAGCGCAGATCATGCCCTGGGCGGTCGGTTACGAAAGCGATCTGTTCTGCGTAGGAGCCCGTGGTTCGGGGTGCTAACTCGTCCAGCATCACACAGATCTCATTGACGACATCAATATTCGCATGTTCATTACTTCCGCCAATGTTGTAGGTTTCACCCACACGGCCAGAAGTAAGCACGCAGTGAAGCGCACGTGCATGATCTTCCACGTACAGCCAGTCTCTTTGCTGCTGGCCGTTTCCATAGACAGGTAATGGCTTTCCAGCCAACGCCTGGCTGATCATGAGGGGAATGAGTTTTTCCTGATGCTGCCAGGGGCCGTAGTTATTGGAACAGTTGGTAACCACGACAGGTAGGTTATAGGTACGGTGCCAAGCCCGTACTAGATGGTCAGAACTTGCCTTGCTGGCTGAATATGGAGAGCTGGGAGCATAAGGCGTGGTTTCAATGAATGCTGGAGCTTCAGGCAACAAATCCCCATACACCTCGTCGGTGGAGACGTGATGAAAACGAAAAGCTTTGCGTTGGCTGTCCGGTAATGTCTGCCAGTAATGACGGCTAGCCTCTAAGAGCGTGTAAGTGCCCACAATATTGGTGGCAATAAAATCAGCAGGCCCGCTGATGGAGCGATCCACATGGCTCTCAGCGGCAAGATGCATCACCGCGTTCGGTTGATACTTTGCAAACAGCGTTTGGAGGGCGACTGGGTCACAGATATCTGCTTGTGCTAGATAGTGGCGCTCGTTCTCACGCACAGCGTCCAGAGCGTCTAAATTGGCAGCGTAGGTTAGCTTATCGATGTTGATCACGCGCGAGTCGGTGTGTTTCATCAAGTAGCGTATCACCGCACTACCGATGAATCCCGCGCCGCCTGTTACAACCAATGTGGTCATGTGGTTGAAGTGCCCTATTACTTTAGCGTTGTTGCAAAGGCATGAAAGCCGTCCTAATGATGAGAGTTTGCCATAAGTCTTTTCTGTTAATTGCATGAAAAGCGCAGTTGTGTGCGTCTATGTGCTTTCTTTAGCAGATTTGCTGGCCTTGAAGCGCTAGCTTTAACACCGCTTTACGCTTTTTCCTGCTAAATTCCAACAGGGCATCGGGCCCGATGGCGGAGAGACAAGGATGGGTAAGGTTCACTTTATTGGCGGTGAGAAGGGTGGTGTAGGCAAGTCGATGACGGCGCGAGTATTGGCGCAGTATTACATTGACCACGAGCGGCCGTTTTTGGGGTTTGATTGCGATGCCTCCCACGGCACGTTTTCACGCTTTTATCAGGAATACGCCTCTCCGGTGGTGGTAGGCGATGACGATAGCCTAGACGGCATGCTCTCGGCTGTGGAAGAGCATCCTGATCGCGATTTAATTATCGACTTGGCCGCGCAGTCCGCTCAGCCCATCAATCGCTGGATTGAGGAAACCGATGTGTTTGGCCTGCTCGATGAGTTGGGTATGCAGGTCGTGTGGTGGCACGTGATGGACGATGGCGCAGATTCCGTCACGCTACTGTCTCAGGTATTAACCCGTTACGCGTCGCAGCCGGTGGATGTCGTGGTCGTTCAGAACCTTGGGCGTGGCGAAAGCTTTGAGCGCTTTGCGCAGTCAGAGGCGTATCAGCAGGCCCGTGTGCAAGGGGCTACTCTCATAGAGCTCCCTCGCTTGCATGCCAAGCTTACGCAAAAAATCGACTTCAATAACAGCAGTTTTTGGGCGGTGGCCAACGACCGCCGTTTGATGAACATTGCTGAACGTCAGCGTATGAAGGTGTGGTTGCGTAAGGCGTATGAGCAGTTTGCGTTTATAGGGTAAGACCTTCTAAAACGCGCTAGGGCAGGGTGTTTCGATCGAGGGCTCTAGCGCGTTCCTTCGCCTGCAGTTGATGGTCAATGACAGCAAGGCTGCTTCAAATTGTGCCTAAGTGCGCATCCGTCTCTATGCTGGTTAAGTTTTCTGTGTTCCTGCCGATAGCAAATATAGCCAACGTATAAGGGAATGTTGTTGATGTCTGTTATTAATACCAATGTTAATGCACTCAGTGGCCAAAATAATCTGAAGCGCACACAGTCCACAATGAATACTGCAATGCAGCGCCTGTCCTCTGGCCTGCGAGTCAACAGCGCTAAAGATGATGCGGCAGGTCAGGCGATTGCTAACCGAATGGAGTCTAATTTGCGTGCAAACTCGACGGTTGCACGTGGCATTAACGATGGTATTTCGTTAGTTCAAACTGCCGAGGGTGGTTTGGACAGTATCAACGATATTCTGCAGCGTGCCAGAGAGCTGGCTGTACAGGCATCAAATGGTACGCTAACAGATGAAGATAGGGCGTCTATCAATACAGAATATAAACTTTTGCGTGCTGAGGTTGATCGAATTGCACTGGGTACAGAGGCCTTTGGGCAGACGCCGCTTGCTCCTTTGAAAACGCCTCCTGCCACTATTGGGAGTACACCCAGTATTGTGGATCTGCCGATTGCAATCGATAAGTTGGAAATGTCTGGCGTACGTGCTTTTCGTTATATTCCAGAAGGCGTTACTGGCTTTCGATTATCGATAAATGATAACGGCGCAAATGATGATATTCAGATTTTTACGCGTGATGGCACGCATGTCGCAGGAAGTGCAATTCCTGCGAGTTTTGACTCCAGCGTGCCAAGTGTATGGGGCAATATCGATCAAGCTAATGTGGATAGCACTTTTTTCTCAGCAGACTCTGGCTTTGAGGAAGGTGCCATATACAGTACAGGTCAGCTAAATTCAGGCACTTCAGATCCTGGCACTGATAGCACAACAACGTTTCGCGGAATGGAGATTACATACTCTGGAGATTCTAATGCTGCAGGGGCATTAGAGGAGAGTATCTCTATTGATGAGGTGACGGAGCCGCTGCTGATTTTTGTAACGGGTTCTGGTGCCTTCCGCTTTACAGAAATGAGCTGGGAAACTCCTGTTCCGCCGCCACCACTGCCTGACAGCGCACCAGTGAAAATCGCAGTATCAGCTCAATACGGTGAAGCAGTGGATAGCATTACCATTGATCCCACTCCTTCAGACTCTACATCTCTCGGATTGGAAGATGTGGAGCTAGATCCAATCGAAAAAGCCCGTGAAGCAATGGCCAAGCTCCAAGAAGCGATGAATCAGGTAGATGGCTATCGGAGCCAGTATGGTGCACTGGTAAATCGCTTTGAGAGCGCCATCAATAATTTATCAGAGCAGTCAGTAAATTTATCTGCGGCTCAGTCACGTATCTTAGATACTGATTACGCTCTGGAAAGTGCGTCCCTCGTACGCTCGCAGATTCTGCAACAAGCCGGTACGAGTATGCTGGCTCAGGCGAATGCTACACCGCAGGCGCTGCTGTCTTTGATAGAATAATCACGCCATTACTCTGGAAGTGAGCACACGGAAAGCATTGACAACGGCTAGCAAGCCCGCTCTACGCGTGATAGACTACGCCATCCTCTCAGACAAGACCCGTGAACGGGCAGCGTTTTTACTGCTCGTTACACTATTTGTCAGCGTAACTAACGCTTTCAAATCAATCGGTTGTTGTGGAAAGATATTACGAAAGTGTCGTGATTTGGCAAATGCCAGCCGACAAACACATAGTAAATTCGTTGCCGTTTATAGGCAGCCCTTATTCTCCAAGGAGATACCTGTGGCGAACAGCAAGCAAGCACGCAAGCGCGCCCGCCAGGCCGAGACTCGTCGCGTCCTGAAAGCCAGCCAGCGCAGCATGGTCCGCACCTACATCAAGCGTGTGATCAAAGCGATCAACACTGGTGACCATGGCAAGGCAATGGAAGAGTTCAAGGTCATGCAGCCGGTCGTCGACCGCATCGCTGATAAAGACGTTCTTTCTAAGAAGAAAGCTGCACGTCTGAAAAGCCGCTTGAACAAGCGCATTAAGGCTCTGGCGGCGTAAGTCGGCAGGCGCCATAAAAAAAACCGGCTGCGGCCGGTTTTTTTGTGCCTAAATGTCGCCCACGGCGATGTATTCGCCTCTTGTTAGCCTGCATGGAATAAGTGATGAGCGCCGATACGCCACAGCATGCCAATATGCCACCGCCGCGCCGAGGGCTGATGCGCTCGGGGTTAGTCGTGAGCGCCATGACAATGCTTTCCCGCGTGATGGGGTTGGTGCGGGATGTCGTGGTGGCCACGTTGTTAGGGGCAGGTAACGGCTCGGATGCTTTTTTTGTGGCGTTTAAAATCCCCAATTTTCTACGTCGCCTGTTTGCTGAAGGGGCGTTTAACCAAGCGTTTGTGCCAGTGCTCTCGGAGTACTCCACCCAGCGCACCAGGCAGGAGATCCGTGAGCTGCTGAATGCGGTGGCGGGTAGCCTAACGGCGCTGCTAGCACTGATCACCGCTCTGGCAATGCTGGGAGCGCCCTGGCTGGTGTGGGTGTTTGCCCCTGGTTTTGGCCGCGACCCCGAAAAGCTGGCCATGACGGCGGATATGCTGCGGCTCACCTTTCCCTACCTGCTGCTGATCTCGTTAACGGCCTTTTCGGGCAGCGTGCTGAATACATGGAACCGCTTTGCGGTGCCTGCCTTTACCCCGGTGCTGCTGAACCTGTCGCTGATCGGCGCGGCGCTATTCTTAATGCCACTGATGGAAGAGCCTGCCATGGCGCTGGCCTGGGGCGTGCTGATTGCGGGGGCGGCCCAGCTCGCTTTTCAAGTGCCGTTTTTGATGCGCTTGGGGCTGCTGCCGACGCCATGGCCTAACTTCGCCCACGATGGCGTGAAGCGTATTTTAAAGCTGATGGTGCCAGCGCTGTTTGGGGTCTCGGTGTCGCAGATCAACCTGCTGTTGGATACGGTGCTGGCATCGCTGTTGGCAGCGGGCAGCGTCTCATGGCTTTACTACTCTGACCGTTTGGTAGAGCTGCCGCTTGGCGTGTTTGGAGTGGCGATTGGCACCATTATTCTGCCTGCGCTCTCCAAGCGTCATGTTGAGCAGTCCACCGAGCACTTTTCCGCCATGCTGGACTGGGCGATTCGTGTGGTGTTGCTGTTAGGCGTGCCCGCAGCCCTAGCGCTGGCGGTACTGGCTGAACCGTTTTTAATTACCCTGTTCCACTACGGGGCGATGACCGATAACGACATTCAAATGGCAGCCATGAGCCTGCGCGCCTATGCCTTCGGGCTGGTGGCCTTTATGCTGATCAAGGTGCTAGCGCCGGGCTTTTTTGCCCGCCAAGACACCAAAACACCGGTGAAAGTCGGCATTATCGCCATGGTCGCTAACATGGTGCTGAACCTAATGCTGATTTGGCCACTCGCCCACGCGGGCCTGGCGTTGGCCACTGCGCTCTCTGCGTTCTTAAACGCTGGGTTGCTGGGGTATCTGCTTTACCGCCAGCAGGTGCTGGTGTTTCAGCCGGGATGGGGGCGCTATGCCGTGCAGTTAATAGGCGGCAGCGTGCTCATGAGTGTGGCGCTAATGATCGTCTCACCTGATTGGCAAGTATGGCTCGAATTTGGGCTATGGCAGCGTATTCGCTGGGTGGCTGGACTGGTAGTGCTGGGCGGAGGGCTCTACTTTGTATGGTTAACGGCGCTTGGGCTGCGGTTTCGCCACTTTAAAATGAACGGCTAGAAAGGCGCTGGCGGATGAGCGCCGATGATCTTCTCCTGCACCAGACCGGCGCGTTCGTTATAATCAAACGCTTTGAAAACGGCTAGCGGCCTTAAAACGGAAAACGCTTTTAAAACAAGCTTTTAAAAAAGAGGTGCCATGCACGTCATTCGAGGTCTGCACAATCTGACAGCGTCCCATCGTGGCTGCGTGGCAACCATCGGTAATTTCGATGGCGTGCATCGCGGCCATCAGGCGATTCTACAGCAGTGCCGCGAGCACGCTGCGCGCCTGAGCGTCCCGCTGACCGTGGTGGTGTTTGAGCCTCAGCCCCGCGAGTTTTTTGCCGGTGACCAAGCGCCGCCGCGCTTAACGCGCCTGCGGGAAAAAGTGCGTCTATTACGCGACCACGGTGCCGAGCAGGTGCTTTGCCTGCCGTTTAACGATGCCTTGCGCAGCCTCACCGGGCGCGAGTTTATCGATCAGGTGCTGATTGATGGGCTGGGCGTTAAGCATTTAGTGGTGGGCGACGACTTCCGCTTCGGCTGTGATCGCCGTGGCGACTTCAGCTTGCTAGAAACAGTAGGGCGCACTTACGGCTTTGGCGTGGAACACACCCGCACCTTTAAAGTCGATGACGAGCGGGTATCGAGCACCCGAGTGCGTACGCTGCTGGCCAGCGGTAACTTTGACGTGGCCGCCCGCCTGCTGGGCAGGCCTTATTCGCTGCATGGCCGCGTGGTACGCGACCAGCAGTTGGGGCGCACTATTAGTGTGCCGACCGCGAACCTGCCGCTATTGCCACAGCCGCTGACGCTACGGGGGGTGTTTGCAGTGATGGCCGAACTGGCGAATGGCGAACGCTACCCCGCCGTGGCGAATGTTGGCTTTCGGCCCACGGTGGGGGCCAAGCGCCCCACGCTGGAAGTGCACCTGCTGGATTTTTCTGGCGACCTGTATGGTCAGCGGCTGACGGTTTACCCCTGCGCAAGGCTGCGTGGGGAAGCAAAATTTGCGGATCTAGATGCGCTGAAAGCACAAATTAACCATGACCAGGCCAGGGCGCGCCGCTATTTTGCGGACGTTGACACTGGCGTAACACCTTCTCTTCCGCTGGCCTCGGCCCCGCTTGGGCGTGAGACCGCTTCTTCTGATTTCACTTCGGCGGATGACGCTGCCGATGCTAACGACGGCTGACCGGACTATGGACTATAAGCAAACGCTAAACCTGCCAGAAACCGACTTTCCTATGCGCGGCATGCTGCCGAAGCAGGAGCCAGGGCGCGTTTCCCAGTGGCAGGACATGAACCTGTACCAGCGCCTGCGCGAAGCCCGTGCGGGTGCGCCGCTGTTTGTACTGCACGATGGCCCTCCCTACGCCAACGGCAGTATCCATATCGGTCACGCCGTTAATAAAATTCTCAAAGATATTATCGTTAAGTCCAAAAACCTGGCGGGCTTTGATGCGCCCTACGTGCCGGGTTGGGACTGCCACGGCCTACCCATTGAGCACAAGGTAGAGACCACCCACGGCAAGCACCTTCCGGCCGATAAAGCCCGCGAGCTGTGCCGTGAGTACGCCGGTGCCCAGATCGAAACCCAGTTGGTGGATTTTGTGCGCCTGGGCATCATCGGTGATTGGGATCACCCGTATCGCTCCATGGATTACGCCAACGAAGCGGGCGAGATCCGCGCTCTGGCGGATATGGTCGAAGCAGGCTACGTCTTCAAAGGCCTGAAGCCGGTCAACTGGTGTTTCGACTGTGGCTCGGCGCTGGCCGAGGCGGAAGTGGAGTACGCTGATAAAAAATCTGACGCCATCGACGTTGCTTTCCCCGTAGAAGACGCCGACAAGCTGGCGGCAGCGTTTGGCTTAAGCGAACTGTCAAAGCCCGCCGCCGTGGTGATCTGGACCACCACGCCGTGGACCATTCCTGCCAACCAGGCGTTAAACGCTCACCCCGACTTTACCTATGCGCTGGTGGATACCGGCGAGCGCCTGCTGCTGCTGGCCGAAGAGCTGGTCGAGAGCTGCCTGGAACGTTTTGGTTTACAAGGCGAGGTGGTAGCGACGACTCAGGGCAAAAACCTGGACCTGATCAATTTCCGCCACCCGTTCTACGACCGCCTCTCGCCGGTTTATCTGGCGGATTACGTGGAGTCTGAAGTCGGCAGTACCGGTATCGTTCACTCTGCCCCTTCTTACGGTATGGATGACTTTGTTACCTGCCGTGAGCACGGCATGAGCTTTGACGACATGCTGAACCCCGTGCAGGGCAACGGCGTTTATGCCGATGACCTGCCGTTCTTCGGCGGCCAGATGATTTGGAAAGCCAACCCGAACATCATCGAGAAGCTGCGTGACGTAAACGCGCTGATGGCGCATACGCCTATTAAGCACAGCTACATGCACTGCTGGCGTCACAAAACGCCGGTGATCTACCGCGCCACGGCCCAGTGGTTTGTGGGTATGGATATTCAGGGTAAAGATGGCAAAACCCTGCGCGAGCGTGCGCTGGCCGGTATCGAAGCGACCGAGTTTACTCCTGCTTGGGGGCAAGCGCGCCTGCACAGCATGATCGCCAACCGCCCGGATTGGTGTATCTCTCGCCAGCGTAACTGGGGCGTGCCGATTCCGTTCTTCCTGCATAAGCAAACCGGTGAGCTGCACCCGAACACCGTGTCGCTGATGGAAGAAGCCGCCAAGCGCGTGGAGCAAGAGGGCATTGAGGCGTGGTTCAAGCTCGAACCCTCCGAGCTGCTTGGCGCAGAGGCCGCAGACTACGAAAAAGTCACCGATACGCTGGACGTGTGGTTCGACTCGGGCACTACCCACCGCCACGTGCTGCGCGGCTCGCACCCCCACGGCCATGAAAGTGGCCCGCGCGCCGACTTGTACCTGGAAGGTTCTGATCAGCACCGTGGTTGGTTCCACTCTTCACTGCTCACCGGCGCGGCGATTGATGGCCATGCCCCGTATCGTCAGCTGTTGACCCACGGCTTCACGGTGGATGCCCAGGGCCGCAAGATGTCTAAGTCCATCGGTAACGTGGTCGCACCGCAAAGCGTGATGGATAAGCTGGGCGCCGATATCCTGCGCCTGTGGGTAGCGTCTACCGACTACTCCGGCGAAATGGCCGTCTCGGATGAAATCCTCAAACGCACTGCCGATGTGTACCGCCGTATCCGCAACACCGCGCGCTTCCTGCTTTCCAACCTGAACGGCTTTGATCCCAAGCGGGACCAAGTGGCGTTTGGAGATATGCTGGCGCTGGATCAGTGGGTGGTGGATCGTGCCGCACAGCTCCAAGACCGCATCGAAACCGCCTACGAGGAGTACCGCTTCCTGGATGTGTACCAGCAAGTACACGGTTTCTGCGCGCGGGAGCTGGGCGGCTTCTACTTGGACGTGATCAAGGATCGTCAGTACACCACTCAAACCGACTCGCTGGCCCGCCGCAGCGCGCAAACCGCGCTTTATCACGTGGTGGAAGCACTGAGCCGCTGGGTCGCGCCGATTCTCTCCTTCACCGCCGAGGAGATCTTTGAACATATCCCCGGCGAGCGTGGCGATAGCGTGCTGCTGGAGACCTACTACACTGGTCTTTCCACGCTGGATGAAGGTGCCGATATGGGCCGCGCGTTCTGGGAACAGGTGCTGGAAGTGAAGCACTCGGTGAACAAATGCCTGGAAGACGCCCGTAACGCCAAAGTGATCAAGGGCAGCCTGGCAGCGGAAGTGACGCTGTTCGTCAATGATGAGCTGCACGCGACGCTGGCGAAACTAGGCGACGAGCTGCGCTTTGTGATACTCACCAGCGAAGTACACTTGGCTCCGCTGGCCGACGCCGCCAATGCTGAAAGCACCGAGCTTGAAGGTTTGAAAGTAGCGGTAAGGGCCAGTGAACATGCCAAGTGCGAGCGCTGCTGGCACCATCGGGCGGATGTGGGCAGCGTTGCCGAGCACCCTGACCTGTGTTGCCGCTGTGTAAGCAATTTACCCGAAGGCAGCGGTGAGATTCGTTACTATGCCTAATCCTTCCCCAGCAACGAATGCCTCTCAGTGGCCGCCCATGCGGCGGCCACTGCGCTGGCTATGGCTAGCCGTCGCCGTCATTGTGTTAGATCTCGCGACAAAATACGTGGCCAGCCACTATTTAAGTTATGCACAGCCGGTTGAAGTGTTGCCGTTCTTCAACCTCACGCTACTGCACAATACCGGGGCGGCGTTTAGCTTTTTAGCAGATCACCCCGGCTGGCAACGTTGGTTCTTTGCGGCGATTGCTATTGGTGCCAGCATTGGCCTCACCGTGTGGCTGTCCCGTATTCGTGCAGATGAAAAACTGCTCGCCATTGCCCTGCCGCTCATTATCGGTGGCGCACTGGGTAACCTATATGACCGCTTAATTCATGGTTACGTGGTGGATTTTCTCTCCTTCCATGCGGCAGGCTGGTACTACCCCGCCTTTAACGTGGCGGATATCGGCATTACCCTGGGGGCCGTGGGCTTAATTTGGGAATCGATTATGGGCGAGCGGCGGCGTAAAAAAGCCGCGCAGTCACCCTCTTCTTAACATGCCAATGAGTGAGGCACCATGGATTACCTAATTGACGACGGTATGGAAATTACCCTGCACTTCACGCTGAAGCTGGAAGATGGCACGGTGGTTGATTCCACTAAAGAGAAAGCCCCAGCCACGTTTCAGTATGGCGATGGCAACCTGCCGCCGGGTTTCGAGCACCCCATCAAAGGCATGGCGGCAGGCCAAAGCGGGTCATTTCAGGTTACCCCCGAGCACGCATTTGGCCAGCACAACCCGCAGAATATTCAGACCTTAAAGCGGGCAGACTTTGGCGATGAAGCGCCTGAAATCGGCATGGTCATGTCGTTTGCCGACAAAGCTGGAACGGAATTGCCAGGCATGGTCAAAACCATTGACGGTGACCGCGTGGAAGTGGACTTCAACCATCCGCTGGCAGGGCGTACATTGACGTTTGAGGTTGAAGTGCTCAACGTCACGCCGGTTACCACACACTAATTTCCTGAGCGATGCAGGTTGCATCAAGGCGCTTTTATGCAGTCATCAGAGTCATCTCAGCCCGTACAGATCAAGCTAGCCAACCCGCGCGGGTTTTGTGCGGGTGTTGACCGCGCGATCGATATCGTCAACCGCGCGTTGGATGTCTTCGGCCCGCCCATTTACGTTCGTCATGAAGTGGTGCACAACCGCTTTGTGGTGGAAACCCTGCGTGAGCGCGGTGCTGTCTTCGTGGAAGAGCTTCACGAAGTGCCCGACGATGTGATCGTCATCTTCTCTGCCCACGGCGTTTCTCGTGCGGTGCAGCAAGATGCCGAGCAGCGTGGCCTGAAAGTGTTTGATGCCACCTGCCCACTGGTCACCAAAGTGCACATGGAAGTGCTTCGCTACGCAAAGCGTGGACAAGAGTGCATTCTGATTGGCCACGAAGGCCACCCGGAAGTAGAAGGCACCATGGGGCGCTACGATACCTCCCATGGCGGCAAGATTTATCTGGTGGAAGATGAGCAGGACGTGGCCAACTTGGTGGTGAACGACCCTTCGGCGCTTGCATTCGTGACCCAGACCACGCTTTCCATGGATGACACCGCTAAGGTAATCGACGCGCTGCGGGATAAATTCCCTGAGATTCAAGGGCCGCGCAAAGACGATATTTGCTACGCTACCCAAAACCGCCAGGATGCGGTGCGAGAACTGGCAGCAGATAGCGACTTAGTGCTGGTCGTCGGTAGCCCCAACAGCTCGAACTCCAACCGCCTACGTGAGCTCTCGGAACGGATGGGCACACCTGCGTATTTAATTGATAACGCGGAGCAAATTGAGTCCTCCTGGTTAACAGGCGTTAGCCGCATCGGCGTGACGGCGGGCGCGAGTGCCCCCGAAGTGCTGGTAAAAGGCGTCATTGATCAGCTGCAAGCACTCGGGGCAGAAGCACCTATCGAGCTGCAGGGGCGTGAAGAAAATATTACGTTCTCGATGCCAAGAGAGCTGCGCGAGCGCGTGATTGTTAGTGAGTAAAGCATCATTGCGGTCATGGATATGCTGAAACGGGCACCAGTGAAATAGCGTGAGTGAATAGATGTAAGTGAGTGATGCAATGCGTATCGGTTTCCGACATACTCGAAGTATGGTTTAACCGATACAGGAGCAGACTCGGTGCCTGACCACTCATTACACCTTGCTGGCGCGCAGGAGACTCGCCAGCAAGGCTTTACGCTGATTGAAATGCTGATTGCCGTTGCCATTATTGGCATTGTCGCTGGCATCGCCTACCCCAGTTATACCCGCTATGTAGAACGCTCGCTGCGTACCGATGCGCACGCGGGCTTGCTACAAGCCGCTTCCGAAATGGAGCGCTGCTACTCCCGCCAATACAACTATACCGGCTGTGCTATTACCACGACGTCGCCTGATGGCAATTACGCGATCACTGCAGCGGCGGGGGATAGTAATGACGGTGGCTTTATTCTGACAGCAACCACGACCCAAACCGATGGATGTGACAGCGGTATTCAATTCAACGCCCGCGGTGAGCGCATGCCGGTGGCGTGCTGGTAATGAGAGGCCGTCAGCAAGGCTTTTCACTGGTTGAGGCACTCGTGGCGCTCGTGATTCTATCGTTAGGCGTCATTAGCGTGGCGGCCATGCAATTGAAAGCGATGCAAAGCGCTCATAGCGGTTACCAGCAATCCCTTGTCAGCGTCGCTGCCTTGGATGCGCAAGAGCGTATTTGGGCAGCGGTACAGCAGGTTGAACGCTGTCAGGATATCCCGCTTGGCGCGATTGAGAGTGAATGGCGTGATGCTTGGTTTTCAGGCGCAGAGCGTCCGCTCATACCCAGTGGCAATGCTGCAAAGAGTGTGATGACTCGTTCAGGGTGTCAGTTTTCGGTATCGGTACATCTTGATACACCCCATGAAGAGAGTGGTATCTCAATCGACTATCCGTTTTTATTGCCGCTTTAACGCTGTGAGAGGGACGTTCAATGCCAATGGAGAGGCAGTACGGCTTTACCTTAACCGAAGTGATGGTCGCCATGGCGATGGGACTGCTTATCGTGATCGGCGCAGGCCAGCTGTTTCTGGGCACGCTGCAAACCACCCGCCATGTAGATGCATTAAGCCGACAGCAGGAAGCACTGATTTTTGCAGTGTCTACGATTACACAGACGCTTCGCCAGCATGGCCCTTATGATGAGGCGGGAGAGGCGTTTTATCACCTGCGTTGCGACAGCGTGGAAGAGGCATGCCGATGCACTCTCCAGGATATGTCGCGCGCCCAGCCGTTAGTCAATTTCTCGATTCCTGACTCGCCAGCCTGCGTGCGCGATGAGCCGATTGGGAGTGGCACATCTGACGGAGCAGAAAGCCTCGTTACCCTGCCATTAGGCCCCGGTGGGCGTGATCTTGGCTTTTATGTAACCCATCGGGCAGCGCTGTTTTCCCCATAGCATGATTAGCCACGGAGGGCGAAGCGTTGAGAAGGCAGGTATTGAGAAAGCAGACATTGAGAAAACAGCCCTTGAGAAAGCAGCAGGGCGCGGCATTAGTCATTGTAATGGTGCTGCTAGCCAGCGCTTTAGTGATGGCGATGATGGGCATGCAAACGGCACTGGTGGATGAGCGGTTAGCAGGTAATTTTCGTGCCGCCACTCAGGCACAAATGCGCGCGGAAATGGCCGCCTCTGCTGGGTTAGCGGAATTCGACGTGCTCAATTGGGAGGGAGTACCCACGATTGATACCTCTCAATCGGTTAGCTTTAATGACTACGCTAACCATCCCAAGGCAACGCGAGTTGCTCACCATTGCCCTCAAAATGCCTGTTTTTATCTTCCCGTTATGTACCAAAGCGAACCGTGGGTGATGGCGCTGGGCGCGATACTTGTGAATGATGCGACGGTAATCGCACAAAGCTGGCCACTGTTTGTAAGGCTAGAAGACGTGGCTGAGGTAGATACTGGGTTAGGCGCTGAGCCAGAAACTGAATTAGCAACTAAAACAGCAGTGGTTTGGCAATAAGCGTACAATAGCGTATCGTTTTTGACCTTTATTCAGTTGGATCCAGATCATGAGTCAGACAGCCAAAACCCGTGTGCTGACCGGGATTACCACCACCGGAACGCCGCACCTGGGTAACTATGTCGGTGCTATTAAGCCCGCTATTGAGGCAAGCCAAGACCCGAACGTTCAATCGTTCTATTTCCTTGCCGACTATCATGCGCTGATCAAGTGCCAAGACCCTAAGCGTGTTCAAGCTTCCCGTTTGGAGATCGCTGCAACGTGGCTGGCGCTTGGCCTGGATACCGACAACGCCATTTTCTACCGTCAGTCGGATATTATCGAGATCCCAGAGCTCATGTGGATGCTCTCCTGCGTATGCGCTAAAGGGCTGATGAACCGCGCCCACGCCTACAAAGCCGCCGTGGCTGAGAACGAAGAAGCAGGTGATCAAGACCCAGATAAAGGCATCACCATGGGGCTGTTTGGTTACCCGGTGCTGATGGCTGCCGATATATTGATGTTCAACGCCAATAAAGTACCGGTGGGCCGCGATCAGATTCAACATATCGAAATGGCGCGCGACATTGCCGGCCGCTTTAACCACTTGTTCAAAGGCCAATATTTCACTCAGCCAGAAGCCGTGGTCAACGAAAAGGTCGAAGTGTTGAAAGGCTTGGATGGCCGCAAGATGTCCAAGAGCTACAACAATACGATCCCGCTGTTTGTGAGTGATAAAAAGCTGCAGAAGCTGGTGCGTAAAATCAAAACTAACTCGTTGGAACCTGGTGAGCCCAAAGACCCAGACACCTGTACGCTGTTCCAGATTTTCTCAGCCTTCGCGAGTGACTCTGAAACGGCAAATATGCGTCAGCAATACGCGGAAGGGATTGGCTGGGGGGAAGCAAAGGATCGCGTATTTGAATATCTCAATGCCCATCTGAGTGCTCCCCGTGAGCGCTACAACGCACTGATGGAAGACCCCGCTCACATTGAAGCGGTGCTTCAGAAGGGGGCCGAGCGCGCACGTGAAGAGGCGGCCGTGACGATGGACCGTCTTCGCTCCGCTGTTGGTCTTGGGCGCTTTGTGTAATATTCGTTAAAAGCATAAGAACCGCTGAATAAAGAATTTCCAGCGTTCTACGACCAACGTTAGGCTTATAATTACTGTATAAGGGTGGCGGTATAAGCACTCTTGTCCAAACGCTTCTTTCCTAGAGCGTGTGTCTAACTTAGCCAAGCGCCTTCTGTTATCAGGCGCTTTTGGTGTTTCTTAAAGGTGAGTTATGGCGACAACCTCAACAGCGGCACCGATCAACTATCGTGTGCCCCTTATAGCGACGGCGGCCATTGTGCTGGGCGCGCTCATCATTGGCGTGCTGTTCAGCGCCAACATCGGCTTGCTGATGATTGTGGGTGGGCTGCTGGGCATGGTGCTTTACCATGCGGCATTTGGCTTTACGGCGGCGTGGCGGGTCTTTATTACCGAGCGCCGTGGGCGTGGGCTGCGGGCGCAAATGGTGATGCTGGCGATTGCGGTGGTGCTGTTTTTTCCGGCCTTAGGGGCTGGCACCTTGTTTGGTACACCGGTCACAGGGTTTGTGTCTCCTATCGGTATCTCAGTGCTGTTTGGTGCCTTTATCTTTGGTATTGGTATGCAGCTAGGCGGCGGCTGTGCGTCGGGCACGCTGTTTACCGCGGGCGGCGGCAATGCACGCATGCTGATTACGCTGGTGTTCTTTATTGTGGGTTCGGTGATTGGTTCTGCTCATTTTACGTGGTGGCAAAGCTTACCTGCTTTTCAACCGGTATCGCTGGTCAATGTGGCCGGTGTGGGTGGGGGGATCGGCATTAGTTTGGTGCTATTTGCGGTGATTGCCGCCTTTACAGTGATTATGGAAAAGCGCCGCCATGGCCACCTAGAGCAGGCCCCAATGGTGGATAAGCCGGGCACGGAACGCTGGTTATCGGGCCCGTGGCCGCTGGTAGCCGGTGCGGTAGCGCTGGCGCTGCTGAACTTTGCCACCCTGGCATTGGCAGGCCGCCCGTGGGGGATTACCTCGGCGTTTGCGCTGTGGGGTGCTAAAAGCTTTGAGCTGGTGGGGGGCGATGTAAGCCAGTGGGGCTACTGGCAAGCCCCCGGCAATGCGGCCGCTTTAGAAGCTAGCGTGTGGAGTGACATCACCACGGTGATGAACGTTGGCATTATGCTGGGTGCGTTAGCTGCGTCGAGCTTGGCGGGGCGTTTTGCACCTAATTTCCGTATCCCGCTGAAATCGGTATTAGCGGCGGTGATTGGCGGCATCATGCTCGGTTACGGCGCGCGCTTAGCCTTTGGCTGCAATATTGGCGCTTACTTTAGCGGTATTGCATCAGGCAGCCTGCACGGCTGGGTGTGGATGGTCGCTGCCTTTGGCGGCAATATGGTGGGCGTTAAGCTGCGTCCGTTCTTCTTTGAGGGTGAAGAAGGGCGCAAACCAGTCGCGAAAAGCTGCTAAAAAGCTGACCTAAACCGCTTCTTAAAAGCGTCTTGGCGAATGCCGAGACGCTTTTTTTATGCTCATTATTTATGTCTCTTCCACCTTTGTCGTACTAGCATGTTACATTACGCTCAAACGCCGCCAACGCCCAGCGTTGCTGCATTGCAACAGCAATTGACATAAAAAGAGAGTGCCTATGTCTACGACGAGTAAACGCCCCTTATATATTCCTTACGCCGGTCCTTCTTTACTTGAAATGCCGCTATTGAACAAAGGCAGCGCGTTTACTCAGGAGGAGCGGCTAGCGTTTAACCTGATAGGGCTATTGCCGCAAAAGGTAGAAACGATTGACGACCAGTTGGAACGGGTTTATCGCCAGTACCAGCAGTGCCATAGCGACTTAGAGCGCCATATTCATCTGCGCGCCATTCAAGACGATAACGAAACGCTCTATTTCCGGCTTGTGTCAGAGCATTTGGAAGAGATGCTGCCGATTATCTACACGCCCACGGTCGGCCAGGCGTGCCAGGAGTTTTCCAATATTTACCGCAATCACCGGGGGCTGTTCATTAGCTACCCGGACCGCGAGCATATGGACGACATCCTGCGTAGCGCCACCAAAGATAATGTCAAAGTGATCGTTGTCACCGATGGCGAGCGTATTTTGGGCTTGGGTGACCAGGGCATTGGCGGGATGGGCATTCCCATCGGGAAGCTGGCGCTTTATACCGCATGCGGCGGGATTAGCCCGGCGTATACGCTGCCGATCATGATCGACGTAGGCACCAACAATCAGGCGTTGTTAGATGATCCCATGTACATGGGCTGGCGTCATGAGCGGGTTGGCCAAGAAGAGTACGACGCCTTTATGGCGGAGTTTATCTGCGCTGTGAAGCGTCGTTGGCCCAACGTGTTGTTGCAGTTTGAGGATTTTGCCCAGGCCAACGCGGTACCGCTGCTGGAGCGCTACCGGAATGAGCTGTGCTGCTTCAATGATGATGTGCAGGGCACGGCGTCTGTGGTGGTAGGCACTCTGATGGCGGCCTGTCAGGCCCGTGAAGAGACGATTGCCCAGCAGCGCGTGGTGTTTGTGGGCGGCGGCTCTGCAGGCTGTGGTATTGCCGAGCAGGTCGTTGTCGCGATGGAAGCTGAAGGCCTCACTGAAGCCGAAGCGCGGGCGCGTATCTTTATTGTCGACCGCGAAGGGCTAATGACCACGGATCAGGCGTGGCAGCGTGATTTCCAGCGCCGTTTAGCCCACGACCCAGCGTTAGTCGCGGGGTGGAACGGCCAAGGGCTGGAAGAGACCATTGCTAACATGAAGCCTACCATTCTGATTGGTGTGTGCGGCCAGCGCGGCATCTTCACCGAGCAGGTGGTGCGTACCATGCACGCAGGCTGCGAGCATCCGGTGATTATGCCGCTCTCCAACCCCACCTCGCAGGCAGAAGCAGTGCCAGAAGACGTGATTCGCTGGACAGATGGCCAAGCGCTGGTAGCCACCGGCAGCCCGTTCGCACCGGTAGTCTATAACGGCCGTACGTATCCGATTGCCCAGTGCAACAATGCTTATATCTTCCCGGGCATCGGTCTAGGTGTGATTGCAGCCAATGCTAACCGCGTCACCGATGAAATGCTGATGAGCGCCTCGCGGGCGCTGGCCCGTGAAGCGCCGCTGGTGAAAGAGGGCAAAGGCGCACTGCTGCCGCCGCTGTCGCGGATTCGTGATATCAGCAAGTCGATTGCCTTTGAGGTGGCGGCCCAGGCACAGCAAAATGGCGTTGCATTGAAAACCAGCGGCACCGTGCTGCGTGAGCGTATCGAGTCTGCCTGCTGGTCGCCGGAATACCGTTTCTACCGTCGTCGTGCTTTCTAATCACGGTTGATGCGAGCAAAAAAAAGCCCCCACCAGGGTGGGGGCGATGCAAGCATTGGTAGGTAGTACCTATGAATAGGTCGTTCCTTTAGGCTGCGCCGATCATTTTGCGCAGCACGTAGTGGAGGATACCACCGTGGCGGTAGTAAGCCAGCTCATTGACGGTATCAATTCGGCACTTGGCATCAACGGTACGCTCGCCGTCGCTATTTTTGATCACGACTTGCACGGTACCGCCGGGGCTTAAGTCGCTTAAACCGGCAATCGAGATCTCTTCATCCCCCGTTAACCCTAAGCTTTCACGGCTTTCGCCTTCTGGGAACTGCAGCGGCACCACGCCCATACCGATCAGGTTGGAGCGGTGAATACGCTCGAAGGATTCGGCAATCACTGCGCGCACGCCGAGTAAGCGCGTGCCTTTAGCCGCCCAGTCCCGCGAGGAGCCAGTGCCGTACTCTTTGCCCGCAATCACCACCAGCGGCGTGCCTTCCTCTTTGTATTTCATGGCGGCATCGTAAATCGCCATCTGCTCACCGCTCGGCACGTGGCGGGTTTCACCGCCAACAACGCCGTCGAGCATCTCGTTTTTAATGCGAACGTTGGCAAAGGTGCCGCGCATCATCACTTCATGGTTACCCCGGCGTGAACCGTAGGAGTTGAAGTCGACCGGTTTCACGCCGTGCTCTTGCAGATAGCGCCCGGCGGGGCTATCTGGCTTGATAGAGCCTGCGGGTGAAATGTGGTCGGTGGTGACCGAGTCGCCGAGCATCGCCAGTACGCGGGCGTTCTTCACGTCTTCAATGGCGTCCGGCTCCCGCTGCATGCCTTCAAAGAAAGGCGGGTGCTGGATGTAGGTCGATTCCGGCCACTCGTAGACTTTGCCTTCTGGTACCTTGATGGCCTTCCATGTGTCGTCGCCTTCAAAGACCGCGCCGTACTCCTTGCGGAACATCTCGGTGTTGACCTTTTCGACGGCGCTAGCGATATCTGCCTGCGAAGGCCAGATGTCTTTCAGGTAAACCGGGTTGCCGTCGCTGTCGTGGCCGAGTGGGTCGGTGGTTAAGTTGCACTGAACATTGCCTGCCAAGGCGTAGGCGACGACTAAGGGCGGTGATGCCAGCCAGTTGGTTTTGACCAGCGGGTGCACACGGCCTTCAAAGTTGCGGTTGCCAGAGAGCACCGATGCCACGGTGAGGTCGCCACTGTTGACGGCTTTTTCAATCTCTTCCGGCAGCGGGCCAGAGTTACCGATACAGGTAGTGCAGCCGTAGCCCACGAGGTTAAAGCCCAGGGCATCTAGGTCATCATTGAGACTGGCAGCAGCCAAGTAGTCGGTGACGACTTTGGAGCCGGGGGCCAGCGATGTTTTCACCCAGGGCTTGGTGGTTAAGCCTTTCTCGCGGGCGTTGCGGGCCAGCAGGCCAGCCGCCATCATCACACTTGGGTTAGAGGTGTTAGTACACGAGGTAATGGCTGCGATGACCACTGCTCCGGGGTCTAGGCTAAAGTCCTGCTCGCCCATGGTGACCGTTTGGCTATCGCTGTGTTTGAAATCATGCTCGTAGCTGCGCTCAATACCCACGGCGGTTTGACCACCTTCGGAGGTCAGCTTGCCTTTCTCCGTAGTAGGCAGCGCCTTGCCATCTTCTTCCATGAAGCTGCTAAAAGCGCTCGCCATATCTTTAAGGGCTACGCGGTCCTGCGGGCGTTTAGGGCCGGCTAGGCTGGCTTCTACCGTGTTCATATCCAAGCTGAGCGTATCCGTGAAGACAGGCTCGTCGCCCGGTTCACGCCATAGGCCCTGGGCCTTGCTATACGCTTCGACAAGCGCAATGTGATTATCTTCGCGGCCTGTTAAGCGCAGGTAGTTGAGGGTCTCGTCATCTACTGGGAAGAAGCCGCAGGTAGCGCCGTATTCGGGGGCCATGTTGGCAATGGTGGCGCGGTCCGCCAGCGGCAGATCTTTCAAGCCGTCGCCATAAAACTCAACGAATTTACCGACCACGCCTTTTTTGCGCAGCATTTCGGTCACGGTGAGTACCAGGTCGGTGGCGGTAATGCCTTCCTGCAGCTTGCCGGTCAGCTTGAAGCCAATCACTTCAGGAATCAGCATGGAGACCGGCTGACCCAGCATAGCGGCTTCCGCTTCAATGCCACCTACGCCCCAGCCCAGTACGCCCAGGCCGTTAATCATGGTGGTATGGGAGTCTGTGCCCACGAGTGTGTCGGGGTAGGCAAAGGTCTTGCCATCTTCCTCTTTGGTCCATACCGTGCGGCCCAAGTACTCGAGGTTCACCTGGTGGCAGATGCCGGTGCCGGGCGGTACAACGCTGAAATTATCAAAGGCTTTTTGGCCCCAGCGCAGGAACTCGTAGCGCTCGCCGTTGCGCTGCATTTCGATATCGACGTTTTCTTGGAACGCCGCCGCGTTGCCGAACTTATCGACCATTACCGAGTGGTCAATCACCAAGTCCACTGGGGAGAGCGGGTTGATACGGGCCGGGTCTTCGCCCAGTTTTTCCACTGCCGCGCGCATGGAAGCGAGGTCCACCACGCCAGGCACGCCGGTAAAATCTTGCATTAAAACGCGGGCGGGGCGGTAGCCGATTTCGCGGCTGGATTTACCCTCTTTTTGCCAGTCGACCAGCGCCTGCATATCTTCTTGCTCGACGCTTTCATCGTCTGCGAAGCGCAGCTGGTTTTCGAGCAGGATTTTGAGTGTTTTGGGCAGTCGGTCAATGTTGCCTAGCGTCTCAGCCGCCGTGGGCAGGCTGTAGTAGTGATACTCTTGGCTTCCTGCCGCTAAGGTATGAAGCGTGTTAGGTATCTTGCTCATTCCATTCTCCTCTGATTGCTTGGCGTTTCGCGACGGTCACTGCTTTCTTTGGTATGGCGAGTCAACAGTATGGCTTATTAATAGCACATGGGTGTTTCACCCTGGCCTTTCAAGCCATCTTCGCCTAATAGCGTAGGCTAACCCTTGTAATAGCTTGTACTTGACGCCATTTCAGGCAGACTCTCTTGCAACGTTATCTGCTCAATTGTGACAAAGGTGGTGTCATGGAAACGCGTCATGAACGTTTGATTATTCTTGGTTCCGGCCCTGCAGGGTATACCGCAGCGGTGTATGCGGCACGGGCTAATTTAAAGCCGCTGCTGATTACCGGTATGCAGGCAGGTGGCCAATTGACCACCACAACCGACGTGGATAACTGGCCAGGCGATGCCGAAGGCGTTCAAGGGCCTGAGTTGATGGAGCGCATGAAGCAGCACGCCGAGCGGTTTAATACCGAGGTGCTGTTTGATCATATCAACGAGGTCAGCTTAGGTGAAAAACCGTACACCTTAAAAGGTGATAGCGGTATTTATACCTGCGATGCGTTGATCATTGCGACGGGGGCGAGCGCACGTTACTTAGGGCTGCCTACCGAACAGCAGTTTATGGGCCAGGGCGTTTCTGCCTGCGCCACTTGCGATGGCTTTTTCTACCGTAATCAGGAAGTGATTGTGGTGGGTGGCGGTAACACGGCCGTGGAAGAGGCGCTGTATCTCTCCAATATCGCCTCGAAGGTTACCTTAGTGCACCGCCGCGATACGCTGCGCGCGGAAAAAATCCTGCAAGATAAACTCTTCGAGAAAGCTGAGGCGGGCAAGATTGCTTTGGAGTGGTTCTACGAAGTCGAGGAAGTGCTGGGCGATAACACCGGTGTGACCGGCGTTCGGGTCAAGTCCACCAAAGACGGCTCGTCCAAAGAGATTCATGCTCCTGGCCTGTTTATTGCCATCGGCCATAGCCCCAATACCGGTATCTTTGAGGGCCAGCTGGAGATGAACGGCGGCTATATCAAAGTGAAATCAGGCATTGAAGGCAATGCCACGGCCACGAGTGTGCCGGGTGTCTTTGCCTGTGGCGACGTGATGGATCATATCTATCGTCAGGCGATCACCTCAGCAGGTAGCGGCTGCATGGCGGCGCTGGACGCTGAGCGCTATCTGGATGGTATTGCGTAACACGCTCTTTGCGCTTGTACCTATCGGTTGTGTTAGCAGCCGATAGGTGCGCTCTCCACACGTAATCTTCCCAGTTGGCTGAGCACTAGCCGTTTCCCCTCTTCTCGGGTAGCGCAAATATCAAAACTGCCGTTATAGCCACTGGCGTGTCCTAATGCGTTATAACTGATTCTTTGCCAGCCACGGCTGTAGGTGGTGTAAGCCCCTATCTGCTCTGGAAATATCCGCACAATATTTTCTGGATGAATACCCTTTTCTGTGTCTCCCTTAATAATTAACAGCGCGTTTCCCCACGTGTGAGAGCACGCTGTGAAACTAGGGCTGGCTGGGCACACGGTGACTTTCATGCGCTGTGAAATAGCGGTATGCCTTGCTAATGCAAAGGCAGAGCGTAGGCGGCTCACTTCGCTATTGAGCACGCTATGATGGCCAAGCGCCTGAACGCTGGGGGTTAGCCACGCTATCATGGTCGTGATGAGCAG
This sequence comes from Vreelandella lutescens, assembly GCF_014640815.1. Lineage (GTDB taxonomy): Bacteria > Pseudomonadota > Gammaproteobacteria > Pseudomonadales > Halomonadaceae > Vreelandella > Vreelandella lutescens. Next base: position 63,415 of record NZ_BMHM01000008.1, read on the forward strand.
CAACGCTATCAACATTTCTATCAGCGTGAAACCATTGCGAAAGTACGTGTAACGGCTGTTTTCGGTGTAGTAGAACTCCATCGCTTGACCCCTTGTCGGCGAGCGTTATGCTCGTTGCGCTGGTGAACGTCGCAGTGCTGATGTTTATCCTAAGAGGCACTTGTCGCTTTTTATGTAAGCCAAAACGGACAATCGTTGTGAGCAATCTCTTAATTATTGGTGGTGGCGTTATTGGGATGATGACGGCACTGCAGCTAGCCGACGCTGGCCAGCAGGTGACGCTGGTGGAGCGTGGGATATGTGGGAAAGAGGCTTCCTGGGCGGGTGGCGGTATTGTGTCGCCGCTCTACCCTTGGCGATATGGTGAGCCGGTTTCTCAACTCTCTCGCTGGTCCGAGGGGGTTTACCCCACGCTAGCCCTGCGCTTGCTGGAAGAGACCGGTATTGACCCTGAGTATCGTCAAAAAGGGTTGCTCTATTTAAATGTTGATGACGATGACGCCGCCCTTCATTGGGCGCGTCAGTTAGGTAAGCCGCTGGAGCGCGTTGATGCTGCCTTTGTACATCAAAAAGAGCCTGGCGCAGCCGCTCCAGAAGGCAGTGCGCTCTGGATGCCTACCTTAGGCAGCGTGCGTAACCCGCGGTTAGGCCAAGCGTTGCGGGCGCGCTTGGCCGCTATGCCCAGTGTCACCCTGTTAGAGCAGTGCAGCGTGCAGGGGGTTATTCAGCGTCAGGGGCGTGTGGTGGGGGTGACGACCAGCCAAGGTGATCAGTTTGCTGAGCAGTTGGTGGTGTGCGGTGGTGCTTGGGCAGCTCAATTGTTGGAAGGATTAAACGTGCGCTTGCCGGTTCGACCGGTAAAAGGGCAGATGATTGCTTATCAAGCGCCAGCGGGGCTAGTAAAGCGCGTGGTGCTGAAAGATGGCCGCTACGTGATTCCACGCGGTGACGGCTTGCTGTTGGTGGGCTCGACGCTGGAAGAGGCAGGGTTTGATAAAACCACCGATGAAGAGGCTCTCGCTTCGCTCAAGCAAAGCGCGGAAAACATGATACCCGCGCTGGCCGATTACCCCGTGGCATACCACTGGGCGGGACTGCGTCCAGGCTCGCCAGAGGGCATTCCTTTTATTGGTGCGCTGCCCGATTTTTCGAACGTGTTTGTCAATGCAGGCCACTACCGTAACGGTCTGGTGTTAGCGCCTGCATCAACGCACCTGTTAGTGGATCAGTTGCTTGGGCGTCAGCCACTGATGGATGCTACGCCTTACCAGCCAACGGCCACACGGTTGGCGTAAATACGAAGAAGGCGTGTCTTAGCGATTGCCGTTGTCTTCTTGCTCTTGAAGAAAACGGTCGCGGTGCGCGCTGCAGCAGAACCACTGTTCCGCGTCGCGCAGTGCTTCGCTCTCCGGCACATGCACATCACACCAACGGCAGCGCACCATTTTTCCACCCTCGTGGCGAGGAGGTGTCTGTTGTTGGTGGGTCAGCCTACGCTGACGGTAAATACCGTAAAGTTTCAGGCCTGCGTAAAACAGTACGGCAAAAATAATCAGCCGAATGATCAATAGATTCATCCTCAATTGCTCCCTAAGTGGGAAAACGCGGTTGCAAGATGTCAGTGGCTGCTTGGCCTTTGCCACTGGGCACGCCTTGCGGGACAATGCATCTATGATGTAGATGCTACCGTATTCCAAAGATTCTCAAGAGATTTTAACGCCCATGCAAGACTTAACGCTGGTAATGGCCCAACTCGACCCTCTAGTGGGAGATATTCCCGGCAATGCCGCGCGCGCCATTGAGGCTGTGCGTGAAGCGAGGATTGAGCATGGGGCGGATATCGTTGTCTTCCCTGAACTTTTTTTATCTGGCTATCCGCCGGAAGATTTGCTGCTGCGCCCCTCCATGGAAACCCGGCTGCGGGCAGCGCGTGCCAAAATGGCGGAAAAGATCTCCCGCGATGTGCTGGTAATTATTGGCTACCCCGGCGTGCGCGAAGGTAAGTGCTATAACTTGGCAGGCGTGCTGTATAACGGCCAGTGGGAGGCGGAATACGCCAAGCAGGCGCTGCCTAACTATCAAGTGTTTGACGAGCAGCGCTATTTCACGCCTGGCACTGAGCCGCTGGTGTACGAACATAAAGGTGCCAAGCTCGGCCTGCTAATTTGTGAAGACCTATGGGAAGGTGCACCGGTTAAAGCGGCCCGCGAGGCAGGGGCTGAAGTGCTCATTAGCCTGAATGCTTCGCCTTACCATCAGGATAAGCCCGCCGAGCGGCTGCGCCTTTTAGCGCTGCGTGCCCAAGATGTGCAGCGGCCGATTATTTATGTCAATACGATTGGCGGCCAGGATGAGCTGGTGTTTGACGGTGGCTCTAGCTGTGTCGACGCTAACGGCGAGCTAAAAGTCCTCGCCCCCTATTGGCAGGCGGGCTTAATGCCTGTGCAACTGCTGCAAACCAGTGCAGAGACTTGGGAACCCCAGGCGGGGGAGATCGAGCCCGATGTAGAGCCAGAAGAGAGCCTCTACTGCGCGCTGGTGACCGGCCTGCGTGATTACGTCAATAAAAGCGGGTTTCAGGGCGTGGTGCTGGGGCTCTCTGGTGGAATCGACTCTGCGCTCTCGCTGGCCATTGCGGTGGATGCGTTAGGGCCGCAGCGTGTGCAGGCAGTGATGATGCCTTACCACTACACGGCGGATATCTCTAAACAGGATGCCGCTGAGCAGGCGAACCTGCTGGGCGTGCACTATGAGGTGATGCCCATTGAGCCGATGGTGGAAGCCTTTATGGGCACCTTGGCGGAAAGCTTTGCCGGAACCGAGCGCGATACCACGGAGGAGAACCTGCAGTCGCGCTGCCGTGGTGTGCTGCTGATGGCCATTTCCAACAAGAAAGGCCTAATGGTGCTGACCACTGGCAATAAAAGCGAAATGGCGGTGGGCTACGCTACGCTGTATGGCGACATGGTGGGCGGCTATAACGCCATCAAGGATGTCTATAAAACCTGGGTGTATCGCTTAGCGCGCTGGCGCAATACGCAGTCTCCCGCGATACCCGAGCGGGTCATTGAGCGTCCGCCCAGTGCGGAGCTTGCTCCCGATCAGCAGGATAGTGACTCACTCCCTGACTATGACGTGCTGGACGCTATCCTGGTCAGCTACATTGAAGGGGATATGAGCGCCGAAGCGATTATTGCCGCTGGCTTTGATGAAGAGGACGTTTACAAAGTAGTGAAGCTGGTAGATCGCTGCGAGTACAAGCGCCGCCAAGCCCCTGTTGGGGTGCGGGTCACGCCGCGAGGCTTCGGGCGTGACCGTCGCTACCCCATCGTGAACGGTTGGCAGCCGGGCGACTAGCGCGCCCGGATACACATCGGTACAGGGTTATGACAGCACGGGAGGAGGGGCCAAGCAGTGTTTGGCCATCTCTTCCGCTGCCACTGGCTTGCAGAAGTAGTAACCCTGGTAAGCATGACACTGGTGCTCGTTGAGATAGCGCCAGTGCTCCATGGTCTCCACTCCTTCGGCAATGACGTTCAGGCCCAATGAACGTCCCATGGCAATGATCGTTTCGACAATGGCCATATCATCCTCGTCCTGATGAAGGTCCCGCACGAAGGATTGATCAATCTTGATTTGATCCAGCGGCAGACGTTTCAAGTACTGCAGTGAGGAGTAGCCGGTGCCAAAGTCGTCCATGGCGAAGCTGATACCTAGCGCCTTAAGTTGGTGCATGCGGGCGATCGTATCTTCCACTTTTCCGATCACGGTACTTTCAGTGAGTTCAAGCTTTAACTTGTGAGGCGAGGCACCGCTTAATTCCAGGGCGTTTGCCACTTCGTCAACAAAATTCGGCTGCTGAAACTGTTTCGCACTGACATTGACAGCCAGTACCAAGTCTTTTGTATGTGCCGCAGCCTGCCACATTACTAGCTGTTCACAGGCGGCATGCAGTACCCAAGTGCCGATCGGCACAATCAGTCCGGTCTCTTCTGCGAGCGGTATGAAGGTGCCAGGAGAGACAAACCCGCGAGTAGCATGTTGCCAGCGAATCAGGGCTTCTGCGCCAATAGCGCGACCTTGGCTATCCACCTGCATTTGATACACCAGCACAAACTCTTCCCGCTCAATGGCTAAGCGAAGGTCTCGTTCGAGCTCTGTGCGGCTTTCAAGCTGGGCTTGGACAGCGGGGTCGTAAAAACGGATGTTATTTTGACCATCCCGTTTCGCAAGATGAACGGCAGAGTTGGCGTACTGGAAAAGTTGATCGACGCTGTCATCGACACCTTTAAACAGCACCAGCCCTTGGCTGACATTGAGATACTGGTGTTGGCCATCCAGGCAGTAAGACTGCGTTAGCGAATGGTTAATCTGCTGGGCAAAAAACTCGGCCTTCTCGGCAGCCTTTAGCTTATCGCTATCCAGCCCGTCAATGATCACTACGAACTCATCGCCACTGAGTCGGCCAATGGTGCAGCCCTGCTGTTCAAGTTCTTTCAGCCGCTGAGCCATCTGTTTGAGGAGGTTGTCTCCTGCAAGGTGGCCGATACCATCGTTGATGCGTTTAAACTCATCCACATCCACATAGACCAGCGCCCCGAAGGTGTCGGTTTGGCTGTTGGTTTCCAAGGAGTGCTGTAAGTGCTCCTTCATTAAGCGCCAGTTGGGTAAGTCGGTCAGCGTATCGTAATAAGCTAACTGATGGACTTGTTGCTCTGCATCCCTGCGCTGTTGTTCTGTTTCGCGAAACGAGAGCAGTGATAGGGCAATGCGCTGAAGTGGTCCACTGTGCTGCTGGCTTAAACGCTCTACCCCATGCAAATCGGGAAGCTCCTGACGACTATCAGAGAGCGCTAAAATAGCGTCTCCTACTGTCATTAATCGCTGGTTGATGCGCCAGGCAGCAAGAAACGCCGCACTAATCAGCAGCGCAAATAGCCCCAGCCCCATCCATAGGGTGGAGTTGCGCGATTGGGTGAGATCGGCGTAGGACTCGCGATGCCGGTCACTGGCGCGTTGTGTGAGTGCTTCAAAAATCTGCTGAGAGAACAGGCTAAACGTGGTGAAGTGGCGCTGGGCTGCTTGAAGATAAAATCCAGGGTCGCCCTGGTTAAGCGTGGCAGATTCATTGGCCATACTGACAAATCGACGATATTCGTGAAATGCCCGCTGCAGCGTATCGGCGCTCTCTTGGCTGAGGTCAAAAATCAGCGGAGAGGAGGCTAGCTGATCGATGCTCTCACCAATACGCGACAGCTCTTGGTTGATTAAACCGTACTCCGAGTAGCGCTGCATCGCGCCTAGGTTGGTCGCTTCAGCGCGGCTGAATACCTCGGTCATACGCTGATGCAGATCACCCAACTGGCGGTCAAACGTGGCCATCTGAACCAGGGTGTCCAGGTCGTCGGATTGTAATTGATAATTTTGTAGCGACTGCTCTTTGAATACCTGTGTGGCTAGTCCCAGCAGTAGCAGTATCGGCAGTACCACCATCAAGATCGGTAAAAGAAACACCATGAACAGGCTTTGCGAAGGTTTCATAGTAACCTCTAAGGAAGGCGGTGGGCCGTGGTGTAGAACACCACGGCCTTTCTAAATAGTTAACGGCAGATAAGGCGTTTTATTTAGAAGCTTTCCCATTCGGGTTCAGACGCGCTGGATTTGGCGGCGGGCAATGTAGGCGCTGTGGGCGCGTTAGGGCGCTGTAGTGAGGGTGCAGGATTCGCGCGGTGTTGAGTGCTCGGTGTTGAGGTGTTGGGTAGCTTGAACGCCTCCATTGCGTGCAGCAACTGATGCGCATTTTGGCGCAGGTTATTAGCCGCCGTGGCGCTTTCATGCACCAGCGATGCGTTCTGTTGCGTGACCTGATCCATTTCAGTGACCGCTTGGCCCACTTCTTGTACCCCGGCGCTCTGTTCGGCGCTGGCGTTGCTAATCTCTTGCATGATGGTGGTCACGCGTTGTATCGCTTCGACGATTTCTTCGGTGGATTTGCTGGCTTCCTCGGCGCGCTCATTGCCATGGTTAACGCGCTCAAGGTTGCTGCTGATCAGATTGTTGATTTCCCGGGCGGCGTCAGCACTGCGCTGGGCCAGCTTGCGAACCTCTTCAGCGACCACGGCAAAGCCGCGGCCATGCTCACCTGCCCGAGCGGCTTCCACTGAGGCGTTAAGCGCTAAGATATTGGTTTGGAAAGCAATAGAGTCGATGGTGGAGATAATGCCTGCGATCTCTTGAGAACTTTTATTGAGATCGTTCATGGTGGCAACCACCTGATGCACGGCCTCACCGCCACGCCTGGCTGTTTTCGAGGCGCTGTCGGCTTCTTGGCTCGCTTGCTCGGAGTTGTCTGCGTTCTGCTTCACCGTACTGTTCAGTTCTTCCATGGCGGAAGCGGTTTCAGCGAGGGCGCTGGCTTGCTCTTCGGTGCGAGAGGCGAGGTCATTGTTGCCTTCTGCAATTTGCTCACTGTTGGAAGCAACCGCCTCAGCTGAAGCGCGGACTTGCGTCACGATATCTTGTAGATGCTTCGCCATTTCCACTTGGTAAGCCATGATGCTACGGGTATCGCCTTTTTTAAGGCGTCCCTTGGTGGCGAGCTTGCCTTGGCCGATGGCTTGGGCAAAAGCCTTCACCTCGTAGGGTTCTGCCCCTAATTCACGTAGCAGTTGGCGAGATAGGAAGATGGCAATGAACGCGCCAATGAGTAGAGCAAATAGCGTTAAACCAAGCATTTGCATCTGAAAGCCAGAAGCGGTCGCTCGGGCATCAGCAGTGGTGGCGTCGTTAATCTGTTCTTGGAGATCAATAAACTGATTGATGCGGCTCAACCACTCGCTGTAAGCCGGGCCAGCCTGCTCTAGCATGATTGTTTGAGCGCGTGCGTACTCATCAATGTCGCGTGCGGCGACAACCTGTTGCGATAAATTCAGAGTGGTGGCGAATTGATCATCAATGCTACTTAAGATCTGACGCTCTTGCTCGGAAGCAGGGTGCTGTTGATTAAGGGATTGCATCTCGCGGCGCGCAGTTTCATAGGTCTCAAGCAAGCGAGTCATTTCACGGCTTAAAGGCTCTAAATTGCCGTCGCCTGAGGTAATGACAATATCGCGTAATACGATAGCGCGGTCGTGGACGCTGCCGCGCATGCTGACGGCCAAACGCTGCTTAGCGCCGTTGACATCGTTAATCTCACTCAGGCCGCGGTCAATTTGATTGACCTGTAATACCCCCGCGACGGTAAGTAGCACCAGCAGTGCCAGCAAAATAGAGAATCCAGTCGTTAGGCGAGTGCTTATTTTCGTTCCGGAGAGTCGTTTCATTAGGGAGGTCATGCAATAGGCTCCTTAGGCGCCGTGCAGGCGCTTTATTATGTTCGGCAGAGGGATCATAGCGTCGGATATAAATTTTGTACAATATATGTATGATTATTGGTGTTTTTGGGCTTTCTTAAGTTTTTGTTAAATAAGTTTTTATTAGGCATAAACGAGAAAACCACGCCGTAGCGTGGTTTTCTGAATCGAAAGATTGTACAGCTTAAGCGTTATCGCCGCTAGCCGCCTGATTCAACGGTTAGTTGCTACTACCATGCTTCGGCCTAAAACGGCCATTATCAAGCTGCTCATGGTCAGGCGCATTTTCACGCAGCACCGCGAGCACCTCATTGGAACGGTCACTCATGCCTAGGCCCTGATAGCCTTCTACCATAATGGCCAGGGCATCGCGGGTGGCATTGGACTCCGGGTAATTTTCGATAACCCAGCGGCCTCGCTCAACGGCTGCTAAAAAAGCACCACGACGTAAGTAATAATCGGCTACGTGAAGTTCGTGGCGCGCTAATAGCTCACGCAAATACACAATGCGCTGCTGAGCGTCCGGTGCATACTGGCTCTGCGGGAAGCGCTGGATCAGTTCACGGAAGTCGTTATACGCATCCCGCGAGGCACCTAGGTCGCGCTTGGAGATGTCGATCAAACGCAGACGCTCCAAGCTGAAGCGACCCGCCTGCCAAGCAGAAAGCCCACGTAGGTAGTAGGCGTAATCCACCTGCGGGTGGTCGGGGTGCAGGCGAATAAAGCGGCTGGCGGCAGCGCGAGCTTCTTCCCAATTGCTGTTCTCGTAATAGGCGTAGATCAGCTCTAGCTGGGCTTGCTCAGCATGGGGGCCGAACGGGTAACGGGTATCAAGAGCCTCTAGGCGCTCGATAGCAATCGGGAAGCGGTTGCTATCGAGCGCGGTGCGTGCCAGCTCATAAAGCTCGCGCTCCTGTACACCCGCAAACTCATCATCTTCTTCCGGGGTGGTGTCATTGCTGGCGCAGCCTGCTAACAGGGCAAGGCTCAAGGCTAGGGCGCCAAAGCGGTGGGCAGCGGAAAAAACGCGCATCATCATCCTCGTTGCAAACAAGCCTCAATCACCGAAAAGCGACGATGGCCATAAGTAGAAATGGTAGAATAGGTCGCAGTTAGCCCACTATAAAACACCTAGAGGTAAAACGCAGGCTTAGCGACACGTTGGTATCGCAAGTTTTCTTAGCTGCGCAATACTTAGGTGGGGCTGTTTGCGTCTTAGAGAGGTTATTCATGTCTCGTATAGTTGAAGCCACGCAGCGGGTGCCCGCGTCATTAGCCGGTGCACGCTTTGACCAAGTGGCGGCGGAGTTGTTCAGTGAGTACTCCCGCGAGCGCTTGAAAGCGTGGATCAACGCCGGTGAACTCACCGTCGATGGTACCCAGTTAAAACCAAAAGCCAAGCTGCATGGCCACGAAATGCTGGTGCTGAAAGCCACCATTGAAGAAGACACGCGTTTTGAGCCCCAAGATATTGCGCTCGATATTTTCTATGAAGATGAAGACGTCATCGTCATCAATAAAGCGGCGGGTATGGTGGTTCATCCCGCCGCCGGAAACCCCGACGGCACGCTGCTTAATGCGCTGTTGCATCACCACCCGCGTCTTGCTGAGGTGCCACGAGCCGGTATCGTGCATCGCTTAGATAAAGACACCACGGGGTTGATGATGGTGGCCAAAACGCTGCCCGCTCAAACCGCGTTGGTTGAACAGCTCCAGGCGCGCAGCGTGTCTCGCCAGTACGACGCGGTGGTGATGGGTAAGCCCGTCGCAGGCAGTACCATCAACGCGCCGATTGGACGCCACCCCAAAGATCGTAAGCGCCAAGCCGTCACCGTCTCCGGTAAACCCGCGGTCACGCACTTTCGTGTGGTGGAGCGTTTTCGTGCCCATACGCACGTGCGCTGTACGCTTGAAACCGGGCGTACCCATCAGATTCGTGTGCACATGGCCCATGCGCGCTACCCGCTGATTGGCGACCCGCTCTACAGCGGTCGTGCCAAGCTGCCGCCGGGGGCTGCCGGGCCGCTAAAAGAAATTCTGCGTGAGTTTCCGCGCCAGGCGCTGCATGCCCGCAAGCTGAGCTTTGTGCATCCCGTCAGTGGCGAGACGCTGACATTTCAAGTAGATCTGCCCGACGACCTGCTTATGTTGTTGGATTACCTGCGCGAAGATAACGAGACCATGCGATGAGCGATGCTATCCATCTTCGGCCCACGCTGCTGCTACCGGATTGGCCCGCCCCAGCCAGCGTGCGGGCCTTTGTTACCACGCGGGAAGCAGGGCCAAGCCAAAACGATTTTGCTGCGTTTAATCCGGCGGCCCATGTAGGCGACAACGCCGACCATGTAGCGCTGTGTAGGCGTATGCTGCAAAAAGAGATTGGCGATGAGCGACCGCTGCTGTGGCTCAATCAAACCCATGGGGCGAGAGTGCAGCAGGAGTATCAGGGCGACGCGCCTGATGCCGATGCGGCCGTAGCAAGCAGCAACGAGTATGCCTGTGTGGTACTCACGGCGGATTGTTTGCCGGTACTGTTCTGCAATCGTCAGGGCACGCAGGTGGCTGTGGCCCATGCGGGGTGGCGGGGGCTGGCAGGCGGCGTTCTGGAAGCCACAGTTGCTGCAATGAACTGCGACCCTAACGATATTCTTGTGTGGTTAGGCCCCGCTATTTCTAACGCTCAATTTGAAGTGGGGCCTGAGGTGTATGGAGCCTTTGTCGGGATACATCCTGATACTGCTGAAGCGTTCGACCACAGTCCTTACCGGCTTGGTCACTACATGGCTGATCTATATCGATTAGCGCGCTTTCGGTTAGAGGCCTTGGGGATTGATAACATCAGTGGCGGGCATTTCTGTACTGCCTGTGAATCACGTTTTTACTCCTACCGCCGAGACAACGGCAGCACGGGTCGCATGGCAAGCGTGATCTGGATCAAATAAGGCCACTTGAAATACGCGGATATGACGCCATTTAACTTGTCAAGCTAATCGTTTTTAGCACGTTCAACGACAGGTTATCGGGAAGCGCCGTGGGTCCAAACGCACGGCTCCCCCAGGAGGCACTCCATGCGATTTGATAAATTCACTGCCAAATTACAGGCCGCCGTGGCGGAAGCACAGTCACTTGCAGTAGGCCGTGGCCACAATCAACTTGATCCTGCACATCTTTTGCTGGCCCTGCTGGATACCAAAGACACCGGTATTAAAGCGCTGATCGAAAAAGCCGAAGGCAGCAGTTCGCGCTTACGTGATGGCCTGCAGCGCCAGTTAGATGACCTTCCTAAAGTGAGTCAGTTTGATGGCGAGGTGCAACCCTCCCGTGACTTCGTCAAGCTGATGAATTTAACCGACCGTGAAGCGCAAAAGCGCGGTGACCAGTTCATTGCCTCTGAGCTAGCGCTGCTGGCCGCGTTGGAAATGAACAGCGCCCTGACCAAGGTGATGAAGGAAGCGGGGCTGAGTCGTAAAAGCTTAGAGGCGGCGATTAACAGCCTGCGCGGTGGCGCTAAGGTAGATGACCCCAACGCAGAAGAGCAGCGGGAAGCGCTGTCCAAATACACCATGGATCTGACCCAGCGCGCGTTGGATGGCAAGCTCGATCCGGTGATTGGCCGCGACGACGAAATCCGCCGTACGATTCAGGTATTGCAGCGTCGTACCAAAAATAACCCGGTATTAATTGGTGAGCCTGGCGTGGGTAAAACCGCGATTGTCGAAGGCTTGGCCCAGCGTATTGTCAACGGCGAAGTGCCCGAGGGCTTAAAAGAGAAGCGCGTGCTCTCTTTGGATATGGGTTCCCTATTAGCGGGTGCCAAGTTCCGTGGTGAGTTTGAAGAGCGCCTAAAAGCCGTGCTTAAAGAGCTCTCGCAAGAAGAGGGCCGGGTAATCCTGTTTATTGATGAACTGCATACCATGGTGGGTGCCGGTAAGGCCGAAGGCGCGATGGATGCGGGCAATATGCTCAAACCCGCCCTGGCCCGTGGCGAGCTGCACTGCGTGGGCGCAACCACGCTGGACGAATACCGCAAGTACATTGAAAAAGATGCCGCGCTTGAACGTCGCTTTCAAAAAGTGCTGGTCGATGAGCCCTCTGAAGCGGATACCGTCGCAATCCTGCGTGGCTTGAAAGAGCGTTACGAGGTTCACCACGGCGTTGATATTACTGACTCGGCCATTATTGCCGCAGCTAAGCTCTCAACGCGTTACATCACCGACCGCCAGTTGCCAGATAAGGCCATCGACCTCATTGATGAAGCGGCCTCGCGGATTCGCATGGAGCTGGACTCCAAGCCTGAAGAGATGGACCGCTTGGACCGTCGTCTCATCCAGCTCAAAATGGAGCGGGAAGCGCTTAAGAAAGAGACCGACGAAGCCACTAAGAAACGCTTGGAAGCGCTGAATCATCAAATTCATGACTTAGAGCGCGAATACGCCAACCTGGATGAGATCTGGAAAGCGGAAAAAGCCAGTATCCAAGGCGCAGCGCAGTTTAAGGCAGAGCTTGAGCAAGCGCGTATTGATCTTGAGCAGGCTCGCCGCCAGGGCGATTTAGGCCGCATGTCGGAAATTCAGTACGGCAAGATCCCCGCGCTGGAGAAAAAAATCAGCGAGGCAGGCGAGGGGGAGGCGGATACCGCCAGCCATCAGCTGCTGCGCTCGAATGTCACGGAGGAGGAAATTGCCGAGGTGGTTTCCCGTTGGACCGGCATTCCTGTGTCCAAAATGCTAGAAGGCGAGCGGGACAAGCTGTTGCGCATGGAAGACGCGCTGCATGAGCGTGTCATTGGCCAGCATGAAGCGGTAGAGGCGGTGGCTAACGCGGTGCGCCGCTCCCGTGCGGGCCTTGCCGACCCGAACCGGCCTAATGGCTCGTTCCTGTTCCTCGGCCCGACCGGGGTGGGCAAAACCGAGCTGTGTAAGTCGCTGGCCAACTTCTTATTTGATACGGAAGAAGCCATGGTGCGCATCGATATGTCGGAGTTTATGGAGAAGCACTCCGTGGCCCGTTTGATCGGCGCACCCCCCGGCTACGTCGGCTATGAAGAGGGCGGTTACTTGACCGAAGCCGTGCGCCGTAAGCCCTACTCGGTGCTGCTGCTGGATGAAGTGGAAAAAGCGCATCCGGATGTGTTCAACATTCTGCTGCAAGTGCTGGAAGATGGCCGCTTAACCGATGGTCAGGGCCGAACGGTCGACTTCCGTAACACGGTGATTGTAATGACCTCTAACATGGGCTCAGACATTATTCAGCGCATGGGCGGGGATGATAACGACTACGAGCTGATGAAAAATGCGGTCATGGAGGTGGTCGGGAACCATTTCCGCCCTGAGCTGATTAACCGTATTGATGAGGTCGTGGTATTCCACGCACTTGGCCAAGAGCAGATCCAGGCCATTGCCGGTATTCAGTTAGAGCGCCTGAAGGGTCGCTTGGCCGAGCACGACCTGCGACTGGAGATTAGCGACGACGCCATGGCGCAGCTGGCGGTGGTGGGCTTTGACCCTGTATTTGGCGCGCGGCCACTGAAGCGGGCGATTCAAAGCCGGATTGAAAACCCACTGGCGCAAGATTTGCTAGCGGGCAAGTATGCGCCTGGCGATACGATCCATATTAGTGCCAGCGAGGGCAAGCTCGTGTTTGGCTAATCACACCGTCACGCTGAATCCGTTGCGCCACGGCAGTAGTTGCGCAATGAAATAGACAAAATGCCCTGTCAGCACCGTTGGCAGGGCATTTTTTGGCACGGACTGCGACCTTTGTTGCGTTTGGTCAGATCGGAGGTTGACAGGCTAAGGGCGCTAATGGAATCTTGTGGGTTCCTGATTTGCGGGCGCGGAATCAACGGGCAACCCCTCATCACCGCGCGAAGGGTAGGCAAATGCCTTTACCCGCCGAAGGACTTCCGGGCTTGGGCTAACCGCCTGACCTGGCCAACGCCCCGACATGGCAAACCGCCGTGTAAGGGAAGCGCTTATTAATGCTTCCATTAATGAGCGTTCCCGATGAGAGTGCAGGCCCTAACCGGGCCATATTGCCAGGGTTTGGCATCAGGTGCCGGCATGAGCCGGCAGCGGCATACCGCCGCACTCGACCCCGCAGGATGTCCTGCGGCTCGCACTCGAGACCTCCAGGGGAGAAACACAGTGGAACTGCTTTCCGGCGCAGATATGATCGCCCGCTTCTTGCAAGATGAGGGCGTTGAGTACATTTATGGTTATCCCGGTGGCGCAGCGCTGCATATTTATGATGCGCTGTTTCGTCAGGACAAGGTGAAGCACATCCTTGTGCGTCACGAACAGGCAGCCACCCACGCTGCCGACGGTTATGCCCGTGCCTCCGGCAAGCCCGGCGTGGTGCTGGTGACCTCTGGTCCTGGCGCGACTAACGCGGTCACCGGCATTGCCACTGCCTACATGGACTCCATTCCTATGGTAGTGCTATGCGGGCAGGTTATGAGTCACCTAATAGGTGATGATGCTTTCCAAGAAACCGATATCGTCGGTGTGACGCGCCCGATCGTGAAGCACAGCTTCTCGATTCGTCATCCGTCTGAAATCCCGGAAGTGCTGAAAAAAGCCTTCTACTTGGCATCGACGGGTCGCCCCGGCCCGGTGGTGGTGGATATTCCCAAAGATATGACGGCTCCCACCGAGCGTTACGAATACGTTTATCCGAAAAAGGTCAAACTGCGTTCGTATAACCCGGTTACCCGCGGCCATACAGGGCAAATCAAAAAAGCTGTTGAGATGATGTTAAAAGCCAAGCGCCCGGTGTTTTATACCGGCGGCGGGGTGGTCACGGGCAAAGCCAGCGAAGGCTTGACCGACTTGGTGAAGCAGTTGGGCTTCCCGATTACCACCACGCTGATGGGTATTGGCTCTTATCCGCAAAGCGACCGTCAATGCTTAGGTTGGCTGGGGATGCACGGCTCGTACGAGTCTAATATGGCCATGCATCACGCCGATTTGATTATTGCGATTGGCGCGCGCTTTGATGACCGAGTGACCAATAACACGTCGAAGTTCTGCCCAACGGCGAAGATTATTCACGTGGATGTGGACCCAAGCTCGGTGTCTAAAACCGTGCGCGCCGATGTGCCGATTGTGGGGCCAGCCTCTAGCGTCATTAATGAAATGATTAGCTTGGTGCAGGGCCAGGCCATCACGCATCCTGAAGCGCTCACCGATTGGTGGCAGAAAATTGACGGCTGGCGCGCCGAGCGTGAAGGCAAGCTCTACGAGCCTTCTAAGCCGGGCGAAGTACTCAAGCCACAAGAAGTGATCGAGGCGCTGTGCCGAGTCACCCGCGGCGAAGCGTACGTCACCACGGACGTTGGCCAGCACCAGATGTTTGCTGCCCAGTACTACAAGTTTGATAAGCCGAATCGTCTGATTACATCGGGCGGGCTAGGCACGATGGGCTTCGGTTTCCCGGCCGCCATGGGCATCAAACAAAACTTCCCGGAAGACGATGTGGTGTGTGTCACCGGTGAAGGCAGCTTCCAGATGATGATGCAGGAGCTCTCTACCTGTAAGCAGTACGGCGTGGGCGTCAAAATCGTCAACCTGAACAACGCATCGCTCGGCATGGTGCGCCAGTGGCAGGATTTGAACTACAAATCTCGCCATGCGCACTCTTATATGGAGTCGCTGCCTGACTTCCATATGCTGATTGAGGCGTACGGGTTCACCGCCATCACCGTGAGGACGCTAGACGAGTTGGAACCGGCACTTGAGCGTGCTTTTGCCAACAAGCATGAGTTGGTCTTCCTGGATGTAAAGGTCGACCCCCATGAGCACGTCTATCCGATGCAGGTACCGCTGGGTGCTATGCGTGACATGCTGCTGTCTAAAACGGAGCGTACCTGATGCGTCATATCATCTCGATTCTGATGGAAAACGAACCGGGTGCGCTGTCACGTGTGGTCGGACTGTTCTCCCAGCGTAACTTCAACATCGAAACGCTGAACGTGGCACCGACGGAAGATCCGTCGCTGTCACGCCTAACGGTCACCACGGTGGGCGACGACCGCGTCATTGAGCAGATCACCAAGCACCTCAATAAGCTGATTGATGTGGTCAAGCTGGTGGATCTCACTGAAGGTAACCACATTGAGCGTGAGCTGATGCTGGTGAAGGTGAAAGCGCTTGGCGCTGCCCGCGATGAAGTGAAGCGCACGGTGGATATCTTCCGGGCGCAGATCGTCGACGTGACGCCGAGCCTCTATACCGTGCAGATTACCGGCGACGCTTCGAAGTTAGATGCCTTCTTACAGGCCATGGCGCCAGTAGGTATTCTAGAAGTGGCGCGTACCGGGGTGTCTGGTATTGCCCGTGGCGATAAAGTGCTGTCTCTGTAAGCGGCGCTTTACTGCTGTCATTGTTCGTTGCGCCAGTGAAAAGCCGCCCCCTGTTGGGCGGCTTTTTTATGCGTGATGCCCTGCCACCCAGCGCGTCAGCGCGCGTTTACCGCTGCCCAAAAAGCATCAATGATCGGGTTTTTTAGCCGCCGATTGAGTACGCAAAGTCCTACATCGTAATGCGGTAGCTCAGGTTTAACGTTCAGCACCTGGACCCGTTCTGCTAGTGGGCTGTTATCAAGCACAATTTTGGGCACCACGCCGACGCCAAAGCCTAGCCCCACCATACTGACAATCGCTTCATGGCCTGCCACCTGGGCGTAAATGCGTGGCGAAATGCCCATCGCTTTAAACCACGTATTGGCATACTCCCTGGATAGCCCGGCTTCCGACAAAATCATCGGCACGTGTTGCCACTGCTCGGCGGTAGAGCTCTCTGGCTGAGGTGGCAGCCACGCATGGGGCTCGGTGGGGGCGATGAACAGCAGCGGCGAGCGGGTCAAAGATTTGAAGGCCAGCGCGCTAGGTGGAATACGCGGGCGAGGCGTAATCGCCATATCGTCTGCGCCTTCCAGTACTCTCGACATCGCATCGGCGGGGTCGCCGGTATGCAGTTTTAATTCAATACCGGGATGGCGTGTGCGCACATCGCTTAATAACGCATACAGAAAGCTATAGCTGGCCGTCACAGAGCAGTAAATGCTGATTTCACCACTGAGCTGAGCCGTGGTGGCGGCCAGCGTGCGCTTTTGCGTTTCCCACTGCTCTAGCGTCTCTCGGGCGTAGTGCTGGAACGTGATGCCTTGAGGTGTGAGCGTCACGTGCCGGTTGTCCCGCTCAAACAGGCGAGTGCCCAGCTCAGTTTCCACCTGCTGAATAGAGCGGCTGAGCGTTGAGGGGCTAATGTGGCAAAGCTCGCTGGCGCGGCCAAAATGTAGCGTGTCAGCCAGAGTGATCACGTGCTTGAGTAGGCGAAAATCCATAACGACCGACATCCTAGGCGTAATTTCATAATATGAAATAGTATGTTGCAAACATAGCGTTTTACGCAATGGCTGCGCTGTCGTAGAGTGACCTCAACGCCGAATCCCAGTGCTGCATAAGACGGCACGGGTGGCCATCAACGCTGACCTATACGCTATAAAAATTTGATAACACCGACTTCTGGAGTCTCGCCATGCACGTTTATTACGACAAAGATTGCGACCTGTCCCTGATCCAAGCCAAGAAAGTCACTATCGTTGGTTACGGCTCTCAAGGGCATGCCCACGCCAACAACTTGAAAGAGTCTGGTGTCGACGTCACCGTGGCGCTGCGTAAAGGCTCCTCTTCCGCAGCGAAAGCAGAAGCGGCTGGTTTAAAAGTGGCGAGCGTGACGGAAGCGTGCAAAACCGCTGACGTGGTCATGATTCTGGCGCCGGACGAAAACCAAAAGGCTATCTACGAGCAAGAAGTAGAGCCGAACCTGAAAGAAGGCGCGACGCTGGCGTTCGCCCACGGCTTCAATATTCACTACAACCAGATTGAGCCGCGCAAAGACCTCGACGTGATCATGATCGCGCCGAAAGCGCCGGGCCACACCGTTCGCTCTGAGTTCGTAAAAGGCGGCGGTATTCCTGACCTGATCGCCATTCATCAGGATGCATCTGGCAGTGCCAAAGAGCTGGCGCTCTCTTATGCTGCCGGTGTAGGCGGTGGTCGCAGCGGCATTATCGAAACTACGTTCAAAGACGAAACAGAAACTGACCTGTTCGGCGAGCAAGCGGTCCTGTGTGGCGGCGCGGTTGAGCTGGTAAAAGCGGGTTTTGAGACGCTGACAGAAGCTGGCTACGCGCCGGAAATGGCTTACTTCGAGTGTCTGCATGAGCTCAAGCTGATTGTTGACCTGATGTACGAAGGCGGCATCGCCAACATGAACTACTCCATCTCTAATAACGCAGAGTATGGTGAGTACGTGACCGGCCCTGAAGTCATCAATGATGAGTCTCGTGCTGCCATGCGTAACGCACTCAAGCGCATCCAAACCGGCGAATACGCCAAGATGTTCATCCAGGAAGGCAACACCAACTACCCATCCATGACAGCGCGTCGTCGCCTGAACGCTGAGCATGAAATCGAATTAGTCGGTGCCAAGCTGCGCGGTATGATGCCGTGGATTGCTGCCAACCAGTTGGTTGATAAGTCTAAAAACTAATTGTTGCACTGAGTTGCTAACGCCCCGAGAGCTCCATGCCTCGGGGCGTTTTTCGTTGTCCGCGGCAATAGGCTGGCTGCTTGGGCGTCACCGTGTAGAATGAGAAGAGATCACTTTTTATGTGACTTCACTTCAAATGGATGACACTTATGACCCAGGATGCTCGCGACCAAGAGCACGCAAAGACGCCGCCTTCAGATATTTCGACCAACGGTGAGTCACCTCAGCAAGCATCGAGTAGTGATGAGCCCGTCGGCAATGAAGACTTGGCGGCCGCTTTTCTGCGCGAAACCGAAGTGGTGGAAGAGGCCGTCGAAAATGGTAAGAAGATTCGTCGTAAAGGTATCTATCTCTTGCCTAACCTATTTACGACGTCTGCGCTCTTCTCTGGCTTCTTTGCCGTTGTCGCCGGGATTAACGGTGAGTTCACTTCCGCAGCGGTCGCTATTTTTATCGCCATGGTGCTCGATGGGTTAGATGGGCGTGTTGCCCGGATGACCAATACACAGAGTGAGTTTGGCGCGGAGTACGACAGTCTCGCCGATATGATCTCGTTTGGGATGGCACCTGCGCTCGTTGCCTTTACCTGGATTTTGCAAGACATCGGTAAAACCGGGTGGGTCGTCGCGTTTCTCTATGTCGCCTGTGCTGCGTTACGTTTGGCGCGCTTTAACGTACAGATTGGCAGCGTTGATAAAAAATGGTTCATCGGTTTGCCCAGCCCATCAGCGGCGGCATTGGTCGCAGCCAGTGTTTGGACATTTCACAGCTTTGATGCCGACGCGTTTGGTTTCAAATTGTTGATGCTAGTAGTCGTGGGCGCAGCCGGTATCCTGATGGTGAGTAATATCCGCTACTACAGCTTTAAGGATCTGGACTTTAAGAAGCCGGTGCCTTTTGTGGTACTACTAGCGGTGGTTCTAGGGTTCGTCATGATCTCGGTAGAGCCCTCTGTTATGCTGCTGCTGCTATTTGCTGCTTATGTGTGCTCAGGGCCGGTGCTGGCCGTTATGCGTAAGGCAAAACCCAAGCACTGAACTTTTTGAAAACTTTTTCACATTAGCTCTTGCCAACCCGGCCGTGAATCCGTAAAGTACGCATCCGCTGCCGGGGACGCCAAGCGTTACCAGCGGTGAAAGAGGTTGAAAAACCTCTGGTTTGTCAGGAAGTTAGAGCCGTCTTGTTATAGATTGAGTCGCTCGCTTCACTCGCTGAAAACAGCGGTTGACAAACACCAGGAAGTGCGTAGAATACGCCTTCCTCGCTGAGGCAACACGGTCCAGGTCATCGGGCCAGCGCAGCGAAAACGCTCTTTAACAATTTGATCAGGTAATTCATGTGGGCGCTTGCCGATGAGGGTGATAAATCACCAAATATCAAG
>NZ_BMHM01000009.1 GCF_014640815.1 Vreelandella lutescens
CCAGGCGGCTACTCGCCGCCTTCGCGGGTGCCTCATTTGCTCGTCCCTCGCAAGATTCGTTACGCCGCGCTACGGGTTCATACGCCGCTTGATGTGGGCACCTTGTAGCGCGGTGTAAGCGGAGCGCACCCGCGAAGCACTCCGCTAGGAGTGCCGAAGGCGGCGCTGAGGTGTGATGTTTCACGGTGGCCTAATCCAGGCGGCTAATCGCCGCCTTCGCGGGTGCCTCTTTCGCTCGTTGCTCTCGCTCATTCGTTACGCCGCGCTACGGGTTCATACACCGCTTGATGTGGGCACCTTGTAGCGCGGCGTAAGCGATAGCGCACCCGCGAAGCACTCCGCTAGGAGTGCCGACTGTGGCACTGAGATGTGATTATGCTCAATGGCCTCATCCAGGCGGCTACTCGCCGCCTTCGCGGGTGCCTCATTTGCTCGTCCCTCGCAAGATTCGTTACGCCGCGCACCCGCGAAGCACCGCGCCAGCGGTGCCGAAGGCGGCGCTGAAGTGTGATCATACTCAACGTTATGGGATTTCTTGTGCTCTTCCGTTACGCCGTGCGGCGGGGTGGAAAGCGTTACCAAGCGTTCATGGAGGGGTTGAGTGCGCTACACCATAGACGCTGCACAACCCGAAGGCCTAGAATACAGCCCCACATTAGCTGTTAATCTGGAATTTCTGTGACTGCAACAACGCCTACGCCTGCAATGACATCAACGTTACCCGCGCTTGAACAGCCTTACCTGGACCTGATGCGTACCGTGCTGGAGCAAGGCGTTGACCGCAGCGACCGCACGGGCACGGGCACCCGTTCGGTGTTTGGCCACCAAATGCGCTTTGACTTGTCACGTGGCTTCCCGCTCCTGACGACGAAAAAGCTGCACCTGCGCTCAATCATCCACGAACTGCTGTGGTTCCTAAAAGGAGATACCAATATTGGGTATCTCAAAGAGAACGGCGTACGCATCTGGGACGAATGGGCCGATGAAAACGGTAACCTGGGCCCTGTATATGGCTACCAGTGGCGTAGCTGGCCGAGTCCTAACGGCGGCAGCGTTGATCAAATTGCTAATGTGCTTGAGCAAATTCGCAGGAACCCGCAGTCACGTCGTTTGATTGTATCGGCCTGGAATCCCGGCCAAGTAGATGAAATGAAGTTGCCGCCGTGCCACTGCTTGTTCCAGTTTTACGTGGCCGATGGGCGTCTCTCATGCCAGCTTTATCAGCGCAGTGCAGATATTTTCCTCGGCGTGCCGTTTAATATTGCAAGCTACGCGCTGCTGCTGAGCATGGTGGCCCAGGTCACTGGCCTAAAGCCCGGTGAGTTTGTGCACACCCTAGGTGACGCGCATCTCTACAGCAATCACCTTGAGCAAGCCCAAGAGCAGCTAGCCCGCACGCCTATGGCACCGCCTACGCTGGCACTCAACCCACACGTAACCAGCTTGTTTGACTTCACCTTTGACGATATTCAGATTGAAGGGTACGAGTCGCATCCACACATCAAAGCAAAGGTGGCCGTATGAGTCAGCCAGCCAACACCTATGAATCGCTCGTGCCGGTTGCCATGATTGTCGCTATGGCCAAAAATCGCGTGATTGGCGTAGAGGGCCAGCTACCCTGGTACCTGCCCGAAGATTTAAAGTTTTTTAAACGCATGACCCAGGCAAAGCCGCTGGTGATGGGCCGCAAAACCTACGATTCCATCGGAAAGCCTTTACCTAATCGACTCAATATTGTGGTTACCCGAGACACCCGCTTCACCGCAGAAGGCACACGCGTATGTCACGAGTTGCCAGCGGCCCTGGAACTGGCCGACCAGCACGCCACCATCGAAGCCGCAGAAGAAATCATGGTAATGGGAGGCGGTGAGATTTATCGTCAAGCCCTACCGTTTGCTCAGCGGCTCTACATTACGGAAGTAGATATAGAAGTAGAAGGCGACGCTCACTTCCCGGAATTCTCCATGGAGGAGTGGCAGGAAGTTCAGCGCGTACCCGGCCAGCCAGCGGAAGGGCAGCCGAACTACGACTTCGTTGTTTACGAGCGCTATAACGACTGATTAGGTCAAAGGAGGGGGTTATGGCCGCCAGCGTACTGCACCTACTAGAAACCTTAGAAACACGGCTAGAGCAAAAAAATGCCGAACTCACTGCATTGCGCGCGGAAAACCAGCGGCTGAAACAACAATTAGCCGCGATAGCGGCAGAGTCTTCAGCGCCACCAGTTGAGCCGCCGCCTATTGAGGAGAGCGCAACACTCGCTCAGGAAGAGACACTGCAAGAGCCGTTAATGACAGAGCCAGCAGTGACAGAGCCAGAGTTGCCCGTGTTGAATGAGCCCGTTGCCGTCGAGGCAGCGGAAGCGCCCCCTTCACCGCAAGCGCTGTTAAAGCAGTGGTATCAACGCTACCCAGAAGCCTTCTTTAAAGGGCACACCAAGCCACTGAAGGTCGGTATTCATCAGGATCTGGCCGAGCGTGAACCTTGGTCAGGCAAATTAATTAGGCGCGCGCTGGCAAATTACGTCAATTTGCCCCGCTACGTGAAGTCGATGCGTGAAGGGGCCGAGCGCGTTGATTTAGACGGCCAGCCAGCGGGGAAAGTCGATAAAGAAGCTGCTCAACATGCCAGCGAAAGGCGTAAAGATCAGCCCGATGCCAATAAAACAGAGCGTGTTAAAACGCCACTTAAAAGGCCGACTGATAAAAGCCTAGAAGCCCCTGCAAAAGCACCTCAGCCGCCTCGGCATTATCCTGAAAAAACCGTGGTGGCGGAAAAAAGCGAGCAGAGAAAACCGCTTAGCCTTGAAGAGAAGCTAAAAGGATTGCAGCAGAAGTTCGAAGGCCACTGAGACCGAGAACGTTGGTAAGGGTTCCAAAAAAAATCGCAAATCGTAAAAAAACACTGTTTTTTTCTATTGCGTTCCCTGGAATCCCAGTATAGAGTTTGACCTGCGAGCATTGGACTATAACAAGGCTTTGTTGAGGACATGTCGCATACCACCGGGAAAAACCGGCGGATGAGAAAAAGAGCATGGCCCGCAAGCCACTTACTGGCTTCATTTGAAGGCCAGTAATAACGATCGAAACAGTAAGCTAGTTAAGGAACCTACATCATGAAAAAGACACTTTTAGCGACTGCTATTGTTGGTGCCCTGGGCGCCTCCGCTGCCGCTCAAGCAGCTACCGTATATGACCAAGACGGCACCAAACTGGACGTCTATGGCCGTATCGCTATGGGTATCGCCGGTGGCGGCCCCGAGTACAACAGCGATGGCGAAGCTGTAGACAACAGCGAAGAGTTCGTTGATGTTTACTCTCGTCTTGGCCTGCGCATGAGCCAAGAAGTTACTTCTGACCTGACTGCTTTCGGTCGTCTGGAATGGCGTTTCACTGGTGACGAGCGCACCGGTCCGAGCGGCAACGGTCAGTCTGGCTTCAACGAAGTTCGTCAGAGCTACCTGGGTCTGCAAAGCAAGCAGTACGGTACGTTCCAGGCTGGTAACTTCGACAGCTTCTACAACCAGTTCGTATCTCTGCCGTTCGACGTATACATCGACCGTGGCCTAGAGTTCGCTGGTCACCCGAAACAGTCTCGCGGCGACTCTATCGGTTACTACACGCCTGACCTGCAAGGTTTCACTGCATTCCTGCAGCTGAAGCACTACAGCGAGCGTGGCGAGCTTGAGCCGGTTCGTGGCGAAGGCAACGTAATCGCACCGCAAGGTGGTGTTCGTTACCAGCAAGGTCCGTTCACTGTAGGTCTGGGCTTCGTTGAAGACGTAGTTCGTGGCGGCGGTAACGGCGAAATGCTGGGCGGCCTGATCGGTTCTTACGCTGTAAACGACCAGTTCTCTGTACGTCTGGGCTACGAAGGTCGCGAGCAGAGCGATACTCTGGGCGGCGGCTTTGACAAAGTAGGTCTGGGTGGTACTTACACCACTGGTCCTTGGGCGTTCACTGCTGACATCTACGACGTAAGCAACGACAGCAGCGCTGACTCTGACCGCACTGCATGGGCGCTGGGTTCTTACTACAAAGTGTCTAGCAACTTCGACGTATTCGTCGAGCTGAACCAAGCTGACCAGCAGTCCATCAACGTCACTCTTGACGGTCTGGACTCTGAAGTCAACGCTGACGGCGACGACATTTACTACCTGACAGGCGCTCGTTACCACTTCTAAGCCTTGGTCAAACCAAGCTTAAAGTTGTAACCCCTGCAGTAGATAATGAACCGGCCCTAACTAGGGCCGGTTTTTTGCGACTATTAATTTTGTAACGATAGATTTTGTAACGATAGATTTTTTAGCTATAAAAAGTGCGGTAGCTCCTCGTGGTGTTCATGTTGAGATAGCTTCTCACTAAATGAATTAATTGTTATAGTATAACATTGCTTTTAAGCTTGTTAAGCAAAGTAAGCAATTAAAAAGTAACGATTAACCGCTAGGGGCACCGATGAACCGGTCTATTCAAGTCGCAGTTGTAGCAACAACAGTCGTAATGGCTAGCACAAACGCTAGTGCAGCAACCCTTTATGAGCAGGATGGAGCGCAGCTAGATGTCTATGGGCGCATTGCTATGGGGATTGCTGGAGGAGGGCCGAAGGTTAATACGGCAGGCCAGCAGGTTAACAACAGCGCAGAGTTTGTAGACGTTTACTCCAGGCTTGGCTTTCGGGTGAGTCAGCAAGTGAGCGACGATGTCAGCGCCTTCGGGCGTTTAGAGTGGCGCTTTACGGGCGATGAGCGTAATACCGCGCAGGGCTTCAACGAGATTCGGCAAAGTTATCTTGGTCTTAAAAGCGAGCGCTACGGAACGCTTCAGGCGGGTAACTTTGATAGCCTCTACTATCAATTTGTCTCCGCTCCTTTTGACGTTTACCTAGATCGAGGTCTGCAGTTTAGTTCTACAGGGCTTCAATCGCGTGGCGACTCAGTGGGCTATTACACTCCAGAGTTAAATGGCTTCACCACGTTTGTGCAGGTAAAGCATTACAGCGAGCGAGGGCTCATCGGCGCTGAGCAGCAAAATGAGGGCAACGTGGTGGCTGCCCAGGGGGGGATCCACTACCAGCATGGCCCGCTGAGCGTAGGTGTTGGTGCTGTTGAAGATGTGGTGCGAGGCGGTGGCAACGGTGAAATGCTATACGGCGTGATGGGTAGCTATCAAGTTACGGATAGCGTGAGCGCGCGGCTGGGTACCGAATGGCAGGGGCAGAATGACCAATATGGTGGTGGCTATGAAACGGTGGGGGTTGGTGCAACCTATGTCACTGGGTCATGGGCATTCACTGCCGATTACTACCGAATCAACCGAGATAATCAAGGCGGCAGCGACGCCTGGGCAGCAGGAAGCTACTACAAGCTCTCCAGTGCCTTTAACGTATTTGTGGAGCTGGCAGAGAACGATGCGCCAGGGATTACTCACAACGGCGGCTTGAAAGACGCCTACTGGCTAACGGGCGCGCGCTACCACTTCTAACCGGATGTGAAGCCCTCGTTACCAAAAAAAACAGCAGGTAACGGGGGCTCATGATGAACATCGGTAGTCATAAAAAGCATACAAGAAAGTAGCAAGGTTTATGAATTCTCGCCTCACGCGGTGCATAGAAGCAGTTATACAGGTATGATTATACCTTAGGCTAAGCAGCTCAATTGAACGCCGTTTAAGTAAATAGTCACGTTAAAACGAATATCTTATGGTGTGATTGATTATAATTCTCATTATAAGAGTTGAATATCCTCATTAAGTCAATGATTTGACTGCTTCTAAGAGTCACGGATGATTAACAGAGTTTTGAAAAGCCAGCTTTTAACGACGCTGGGTGCCCGAGGCTTAGCGGCTGGAGGCACGTTTTTACTTTCTTATGTACTGGCAACCTTCGTCAGCATTCAGGCGTTTGGTGCCTTCATGCTATGCCTATCGCTAATGATTGGCATGCAGGTATTTGCAAGTCTCGGCACTGATCGAGCCACTCTAAAATATATGGGGGTCGCTACCTCTAATAATAATCGTCGAGAAGTGGCGTGGATATACAAGCACGCTATGCTCGTCAATCTCATCATGGGCAGTGTGCTCGGTTTGGTCCTTTGGCTAGCGGCCCCGGTACTAGCAAACGCCTTGCTCTCCTCAACAGACCGAGCCATAGAAAGCCTACGCGTTACAGCGCTACTCTCCCCCGTATATAGCATGATTTACTTATGCAACTTTTTGATGAAAGGGTGGGGCAGGGCGAATATCTCTTGCCTATTTGAAATTGGTTGCATCTCCATTGTGCTCAGCCTAGTGGTGCTGGTATCGACAGTGATGGGCATGGCACTGAGTGCCTTGAATCTAGTTACCTCTCTAGGCGCTATCTTACTGATTTACTTAATCATCGCTTTGTGGGTGGTGTTTAGATTTTACCGACGTAGCCCGCTAGTGATAAAGCCAGAAGTGAGCTTCACAAAAGGGTTTTATCGGCACCTGCCTGACTTTCTGCTCGTGGGCATTATTTTTTACTATACCCAGTGGGGAGTAGCGCTTGTGCTGGGTGTCTTTCACAGTGAGAGCGATGTGGCTCTGTTCAGCCTGGGGTTGCGCCTAGCCATGATCATTGGCTTCATTCTGACTGTCTACGACAGCATTTTAGGGCCTCGTTTCTCCAGGCTGCAGCACGAAGGTAATCATGACGGCCTGAAGCAGTTAGCCCAAAAAAGTGCTTTTCAAATGAGCTGCTTTGCGTTGCTGCCTACCATCGTTTTTATGATCTGGCCAAGCTCTGTGTTAGCCCTTTTCGGAAGTGACTACAGCGGTGCCGTTGGTGTAGTGAGAATTCTAGTGATAGGGCAATGGGTGAATGTGATGACCGGCTCGGTCATATTGCTGCTTTTAATGGCCGACCAACAGCAGGCAGCCCGAAATATACTAATCTGGTCAGTAATAGTGGGCGGCATAGCATCGATGTTACTCATCCCACGATACAGTGCTGAAGGGGCAGCGTATGCGCTGCTGCTTTGTCTATTGGTGCAAAACGGCGTGGCGGTATACGTGGTGAAAAAGAAATTCGGTTTCATGATGACCGACTGGCGATACGTGGTGTCGCGCAAAAACCGTAGCGAATCAACACTAAAGTGAGCGCGAATGATTAAGCTTGAAAAGGAATTTCTCCTTAAAGAGGGCATGGACTACAGCTTTATTAACCCCTTTTCATTAGGAGTTGTTGCACAGGAACTAAGCGAGCAGGAGTGCGATCGCATCCATTTTTATGCAGATGGGATTGCGGTAGTTCTCTATGTGAGGCTGTTCAAGCAGAAAAAAATTATCCGCACGAGCTTTGACGACACCTCCATAGCACCCGTGGTATTCACGCATGCGCAGGCTAATGGGCTAACGGTGTCGTTAATTGGCGGCACGGAGGAGAATATTCATCAGGCAGCTCAGCTGCTGCAGCAAAAATACCCTAGCCTAACATTGGTGTACACGCGGTCGGGGTATTTTGTTGACGATGAAGAGCGTACCCAGAGTCTTCAGCGCGCGGCCAGCTGCGACATCGTGGTGGTGGGAATGGGCGCGGGTAAGCAAGAGCGGCTGTTGTTGGATCTACGAAAAATAGGCTGGCAAGGTACCGGATTTACTTGCGGTGGGTACCTAGACCAGTTTGTGCATGCCAAGGGCCAAGATTATTACCCCGCCTGGGTCGATAAGCTCAATCTTCGTTGGCTTTATCGTATGGCCAAAGAGCCGCGTCGCCTACTAAAACGCTACTTAAAAGATTACCCCTATTTTCTGATTAAATACGGCAACAAAATCGAGTAAGTTATGATTCCTAAAAAAATACATTTTTGCTGGTTTGGCGGAAACCCCATGACGACGCTCTACAAAGAGTGTATGGCGACGTGGCGGGAAAAAATGCCTGAGTTTGAAGTCATAGAGTGGAACGAAGCCACGATTGATCATAGCAACCCATTTATTAAGTATTGCCTTGATAATAAAAAGTGGGCGTTTCTCTCTGACTACGTACGTATGGCGGCTTTGTATGAACAGGGTGGCGTCTACCTTGACGTGGATATGGAAGTCGTCCGCTCCCTTGAACCGCTTCTGGACAGCCAGTGCTTCCTGGGGTACGAGGATGAGGGGCGGCTCAATACGGCGGTGATCGGCGGCGTGGCAGGGCATCACTTTTTTAAAAATGCCATGGCGTTAATTGAAGCACGTCATGAACAGAAAAAGCCGTTTTTGATAGCGCCGGAAGTCGCAAACGCGTGTGTCGAGCAAGATGCTAGCGACATTGACCTTAAGCCCTGGCACTTTTTTTATCCCTATAACCCCTATGCGAAGGCTCATAACCGAAAGCAGCTGATGTACTGCTATATTCAAAGCGATACTTATCTCATTCACCACTGGGGCAAGGGGTGGAAGATGGGGATAGGCGAAAAAATTCGTAGAAAATTTTTTAAATAATAGTCGGCGAATAGCAAGACCATCACGTCTTAAGGCAGATAAGGCACTTGGGGGCAAGGAATGCAACGTCGTTACTCGTTTGGAAATGACATTATCCAATACCGTAAAAGAGGGCAGTCATTAGTTGCCATGCTAATGATGTTGCTGATAGTTGGGCTCGGTGTGGGCGGAGTGCTTTCACCCTGGGACTACAATGTATTGCCAGCAGTGCCTATGATGGAACTGATGGTGCTGCTTCTATCGGTACTGGTGTTTCCGCCTAAAAGCCGGTTGTCGTGGTTATTTATGCTGCTGGCGGGTGCTTATCTGGGCGTGACATTTATGATTGCTGTTATTATGAATGACGCTCATATACTTGACTATGTTCAAGCCTATAAAGCGTTTTTCTATGTTGCGCTGTTATGCTCATTTGTTGGCGAAACGCTGTTTAAGAAAGAGCAGGTTGCTAAATTCTTCTATGTGTTATTGCTGCTTTTCCTCGCTAAGTACTCTTATTCGCGTCTACTTGGATTAGACTCATGGGTCAGTCAAAGGCCGGGGATTTTTACAGAAAATAATTTTGAATTAGTGTTTTTAATCTTACTGCTGTATCTCGTGCTTCCTGTCATTCGGTGGCGCTTCTTGTCGTTTTCAGCCGTCATGCTAATTATTCTTCTCTCTGGCTCACGCAGTGCATTTCTGTGCTTTGCAGTCGTTTACTTCTTTAGTGTTTTCCGGCTGGGAAAAGGGTTTATAAAGCAGTGGCTGCTGCTCTTTCCCCTTTTGCTAGTGCTTGCATATGGCATTGTTTCCG
Source organism: Vreelandella lutescens (assembly GCF_014640815.1). GTDB lineage: Bacteria > Pseudomonadota > Gammaproteobacteria > Pseudomonadales > Halomonadaceae > Vreelandella > Vreelandella lutescens. The sequence goes on from NZ_BMHM01000009.1 coordinate 9,235, forward strand.
ACCGTATGGATATTTCCCTCGGTGGGGGCAGTGGTCCGGCGGTACAAGCGCCTAGCATGCCAGCATTGGAGGAGGGGCGAGGCTCCGCTACGACGCCAGAAACAGGAGAAGTTGTAGAGCAAGAACCTTTAACGTTCCGCTCATTCCTAGAGCGTGGAGCCTCTATCGATAGGGTGCGTTTCTTGCTTTACTTTTTGAATGAGACAGAAGATTGGCAGTGGTGGAATGTCATGCTTGGCACCCAGCCACTGACTCCGCTGTCGGTGCAAACCTGTGACGACCTTTCCTATTGGAGCGACCTGCATAGCTTTTCAGGTGATGGGAGCTGCTATTCCGTCATTCTGCACTCCTACATCATTCGCGTCTTATATGACCATGGTGTTGCAGGGCTTCTGTTTCTCGTTGTGTTTACCGTTTATGCGCTCAGAAAGAGCGGATATAGCTGGGCAGACACACTCTGTGTTCTAGGGGTATTGCTGGCGTCTTCTCTCTCTGTATCAGCCTTTAACAGCGTTTTTGCCGTGCTCTCAATGATCTTCTTCCTCTCTCATGAGCGAGGGCCAAGTAGCGCCGCCCTCCGAGAGGAGAGAGAGCGTACAGTGCAGCACGCGTGAAGTGCCAGTGCCGCCATATAACTAGATAGTAAAGAGACCTAGCGATGCCATCACACAGTAAATTAAAGGGCGTTCAGAAAAGAGGCGTCATTTTTTCAGAGCGCTATCCGCCAAAAATTATTTTTCCTGCGCTCGATATTCTTATCGTTATTTTTTCAGGGTTGCTCGCCTACCTGATCCGTTTTGACACGGTGCACCTGCACGAGCGCTATGTACTAGCGCTGGTATGCATGGCGCTCCTAGTGGTGGTGGCTAACAGTTCGACGGGTAGTTACAGGCGCTGGCGTATTTCTTCCACGTTTAGCATCCTTTCTAAGCTCATGCTTGTGTGGGTGGTGATCGGTATCATTGTCACTTCTATTATTTACTTTGCGCACGCCTCTGATCGCTACTCCCGGTTATGGGTGGGGCTAACGTTATTATTCTCATTTTTACTGGCTTCCAGTGCACGAGCGCTAGTGCAGTATGGGCTACGGCGTATACGTATCAGAGGCGGCGCACGGCGGCCCGTTTTTCTGGTTGGCCCTTCCGGAAATGTACTTCATGTAGCCCGGGGAATGCGCTCTGCCTCTTGGGAAGGGCACTCAATAGCGGGGGTTGAACGTTTAAATGGCACGCCATCCCAAGAGCAGCTGGAACGCATTGCTCAGCGCATTAGTAGCTCAGGAGCCGCAGAGGTATGGATTTGCGTTCCACTCGAAATGGGGGAAACCGTACACAGCCTCTTTTACACACTGCGTAACCATACCGAAGAGATACGCCTGATTCCTGATTTCAAGGACATGCGGCTGCTCAATCACCGCACGAGCGAAGTCGCGGGGCATCTTGCGATTGACCTCAGTGTGACCCCGATTAACGGCATGTCGCGGCTGGTCAAGCGGGCTGAAGATATAGTGCTTGGCAGCATCATTTCATTGATGATTTTACCCGTGTGCTTTGCCATCGCAGTGGTCATTAAAGTAACGTCTCCCGGTCCTGTATTGTTCAAGCAGTATCGGGCAGGGTCGAATGGGAAAGTGTTTAAAGTTTATAAATTTCGCTCAATGAAAGTGCATCAAGAAAAAAGTGGAACCGTAACGCAGGCCACCAAAAACGATAATCGCCTAACCCCCGTTGGTGCTTTTTTGCGGCGCACCTCTCTGGATGAATTGCCGCAATTCTTTAATGTGCTGCAAGGGCGAATGTCCATCGTGGGGCCGCGCCCGCACGCGTTGGCGCATAACGAATACTACAAAGAGCTGGTGGAGTCCTATATGCGTAGGCACAAAGTGAAGCCTGGCATCACCGGTTGGGCACAGGTAAATGGCCTACGGGGCGAAACTGAAGCGCTCGAAAAAATGCAGCGAAGAGTCGAATACGATCTTTGGTACATTGATAACTGGTCCGTGTGGCTGGATTTAAAGATCATTTTCATGACTGTGTTCAAAGGCTTTAAAAATGCTAATGCCTACTAGCAGGAGTGCATCATGATCTTAGTGACAGGCGGAACGGGTTATATTGGCTCTCACGTGGTGGTTGAACTGCTTCAAGCAGGTCACCGCGTGGCTATCTTAGACGACTTATCGAATAGCGAAGTGTCAGTCGTTGAGCGAATTGAGCAAATTACACACCAGCGGGTAGCGTTTTATCATGGCGATGTGCGTGACGTAGAGCTACTGGCGACCATTTTTCAAACCCACGCAATAGAAGCGGTGATTCACTGTGCAGGCCTTAAAGCGGTTGGTGAGAGCGTGGTTAACCCACTCGCCTACTATGATGCCAATGTATACGGTGCCATAGCCCTTTGCCGCGCCATGGCCAGCGCTAATGTTAAACGGCTCATTTTTAGCTCCTCTGCAACGGTATATGGCGTAGAGGCAACCCCGCCGTACTGCGAAACCATGGGGCGAGGCAGCTGCACCAGCCCTTATGGTTCGTCCAAAGCAATGGTTGAGAAACTGCTCGAAGATTTAGGCAGTAGTGACCCTGAATGGTCGGTCACTATTCTGCGCTATTTCAATCCTATTGGTGCTCACCCTAGCGGTATGATTGGCGAGTCTCCCCAGGGAATACCCAACAACTTGATGCCTTATATCAGTCAGGTAGCGGCAGGTGTGTTACCTGAATTACTCGTTTATGGCAGCGACTACCCCACGCCTGATGGCACCTGCGTTCGTGATTACCTGCATGTGGTGGATCTCGCCAAAGGCCACCAAATGGCACTTAAATCGCTGCTGCAACCAGGCATAAAACACTACAATTTAGGCACAGGGCAGGGCGTTTCCGTCAAGCAAATGATAGAAGCCTTTACCCAAGCGACCCAAGTGCCGGTGCCGTACCGTTTTGCACCGCGCAGAAGCGGTGATATTGCGGCCTTTTGGGCCAGCGCGGAAAAGGCTCGGCGTGAACTCGGCTGGCAAGCCAATAAACACCTGCATGAAATGATGGTAGATACCTGGCGGTGGCAGCAATACATCGCCCAACGTTAGGCTGCCCGCGCTGCGAACTCTTGCTAAGCCAGCTTGCCGCTTGTGCTAGTATCGCCTTCCTAAATGAATTGCCCGCAGGGCCATGAAAGGAAGTCTGTTGAGATGCTGGCTACAACCCCCTCTCCTCCTCATACACACAACAGTGCTCCTCAGCTATTTACAGGAGCCTCTGTTTTTCTGTTAGCGGCGATTGCGCTGGTGGTACCCAGTGGTTACTCACTGGGTGCTGTTCTGCTGCTGCTAGCCGGGCTTGGGCTTATCGCCACTAGGCGCGTACCCGTCATCACCAAGCAGGATGGTGCGATTATTGCTGTGCTGCTCGCTTATGCGGCCATTACCATGTTCGAGGCATGGTGGGATGGGCAAGGCAGTAAGGGGTTTGATAAGCCAAGCCGCTTTATCCTGGCCATTCCGGCACTCTTCTGGATGCTGCGCTACCCTCCAAAACCTGCGTTTTTATGGAGCGGAGCGGCAACGGGGGCGCTGTTAGCGTGCGGCTGGGCGGGTTGGCAAAAGCTAGTAGAAGGCGTAGACCGCGCACAAGGCCACACCCATGTTATTCAGTTTGGCAACCTGAGCATGCTATTGGGCGTGTTGTGCATGGCGGGGCTCGGTTGGGCGGTGGTTCAACGCCAGCGCGGCTTATGGATAGCATTGTTACTGGCAGGTGCCGTGGGTGGCGTGCTGGGGTCACTGTTTTCAGGTAGTCGTGGTGGTTGGGTAGGATTCCCGATCGTACTGTTAGTGCTTTATCGCGCCTACGGTACCCAGCTTTCCGCCAAGCTTAAAATAGCCGTATTAGCCACCGTATTGGTGGGTGGGGCAACGGTGTATGCCGTTCCGCAGATAGGTGTGCAGGATAGGGTTCACCAAGCGTTTAGCGATATCGCGCTCTACGTATCAGGTGAAAACCGTTCGACCTCGATTGGATCGCGTTTCGAGATGTGGCGAGGAGCGGCGCTGCTCATCCAAGAAAAGCCACTGACAGGCTGGGGCAGCAATGGTTACGCAGAGGCCATGGCAGAGTTTGGTGCAGCAGGCGTGATAAGTGCAGAGGCTGCGCAATACGGTCATGCGCATAATGAGTTTATTGATGCGTTCGCAAAACGTGGCCTGCTAGGTCTGATAGTTCTGCTAGCACTATACTTAGTCCCGATGCGTCTGTTTGCGAGGCAACTACAAGCTGATCACCTACCCACAAGAGCCGTGGCGACGGCGGGCGTGTTGCTGCCAGTCACTTTTTTGGATTTTGGATTGTCGCAAGTATTTCTGGAACACAATAGCGGCGTCATGATGTATGCCTTCCTGCTTGTCGTGTTATGGGGTATTTACGTAAACGAACAGCAGATGAAAAGTTAGAAAAGCCCGTTTGTTGAAAGTATAAGCTCATGTTTTTGTAAGATTATTTTGCCGGCCATTGAGGCCGGCATTTTAATATCACAACAATGGGTTCTTGGCTAAATAGAATTAATCAGTTGTACAAGGTTTGTTAACGTAGAGCCTTGCCGGTTAATCCCTTACAATGTTGCGTGCTTTTTAATAGCATAGGTTAATTAAATTTCATCCGCACAGCGTAGGGCAAGGGAATGCGTCCGTTACAATCCCTGGGCGGTAGCGTGCCTTTTTATTGGAAATCACCATGTCAAACTCCCCACTTTTCATAGCGCGGCCAGCTCGCATGCTGCTGGCAGCGTTAAGCGTTGCCGTGGTTAGCGGCTGCGCCACGTACCCCAGCGGCAACCAGCAGCAGGTGCAGTACGTGCTTGGCAACGACTCCGCCAAGCCGCTGCAAGACGAAAACCTGAACGGCTTTCTCGCCCAAGCGCCTGCCGGAGCCGTGCTTAACCTCGTGCAAAGCCCTTGGGGCGATAACGTCGAGGTCATCGCCGAGGCCCCCTATCTGGCGGCCAGCGGCAGAGAGTGCCGCAAACTGCGCGTAGTAGAGCAGGGCAGCGGCGCGGCTCGCACGGCGCTTACCTGTGCGACGCCTAACGGGTGGGTAAACCAGCGCATGCTGCTGCCAGAAAGCCAGCAAGGGGCGATGTCGTTGACAGCGCCATCCTCTATGTCTCAAGGGACCTCTCAAGGGCGCTATTAATGAGTTTACAACGCGTAATGAAACGGCTTTCTCTCACGCGCCCGGTAGCGGTGCTATCTCTGGCCTTGCTGGGCACCGCCGCCAGCAGCGCAAGCTGGGCACAAAGCATTAGCCTGCCCAATACTATCCTGCCGGAAGATCAAGCTAGCCAGCAGCCCGTCGAGCAGGTCAACGACAACCCCCGCGCCGACTGGCGTAGCGGCACCTATGGCCCGGTAGCGAACCAGCCGCAATTGAACCCCGACGCGCTGCCACCCTTTGGTGCCAACCTGTTTACCGGCGGCTTTCGGGGTGCCATGGGGGATGGGCTAAACGCCGATTACCAAGTAAAACCTGGCGACCAAATTACCGTGCGTGCCTGGGGCGCGTTTGAGTTTGACCGCGTGCTACCGGTCGATGCCCAAGGCAACATCTTTATCCCCGGTTCTGGCCCGCTCAATGTAGAAGGCCAGAACAGCCAGCAGGTCGATAGCCGCGTGCGTGGTGCTATTACCTCGGTGTACCCTGAAAACGTACAGGTATACACCAACGTACAGGGCGTGCAGCCCGTGGCGGTGTTTGTCACCGGTTACGTGCAAAACCCTGGCCGCTTTGCAGGCACACCCAACGACTCGGTACTTTACTTCCTAGACCAAGCGGGCGGTATCGACCAAGACCTAGGCAGCTATCGCCAAATCCGCGTGATACGTAACGACCAAACCGTGGCCACAGTAGATCTCTACGACTTCCTGATCAACGGCAGTATTGCGCGCCCGCAGTTTCAGGATGGTGACACCATTGTGGTGGAAGAGCGCGGCCCGGCCATTGCCGTAGTGGGTGATGTTCACCGTGAGCACCGCTACGAGCTGATTGGCAACCAGCTAAGCGGTGCGGAACTGGTAGAGCTTGCACGCCTCAGAAGCGGCGTATCGCATGTGCTGCTACGCGGCGACCGTTCCGACGGCCCCATGGCGCAATACTTCCCGATTAACGAGTTCTACACCCAAACCATTCGCAGCGGTGATGAAGTGGCGTTTAGCGCCGACCAGCGCAGCGAAACCATCGTGGTACAAGTAGAAGGCAGCTACTACGGCCCTTCACGCTTTGCGCTACCCCGCGATGCACGCCTGAGTGAACTGCTGGATGCCATTCCCGTGCCGGAAAACATGACCGCCGTGGAAAGCATTTCACTACAGCGTGAAAGCGTGAAACAGCAGCAACAACAGTCCATGGAAGATAGCCTGCGCCGCCTGGAAACCACCTACCTAAGCGCAGAATCAAGCACCAATGAAGAAGCGCAGATTCGTGCCCAAGAAGCGGAGCTGATCCAAAACTTCGTGCAACGCGCCCGCGAGCTAGAGCCCAGCGGCCGCTTGGTCGTCGCCTACAACGACCGTATTTCAGATATCCGCCTGCAAGATGGCGATGTGATCACCATTCCTGAAATCAGCGACTCCATCCTCATCAGCGGTGAAGTGCTGGTACCCCAAGCAGCGGTGTATCGCCCCGGCATGAGCGTGATCGATTATATTGAGAGCGCAGGCGGGTTTACCCAGCGGGCCGACGACGATCACATCCTGCTGGTTCGCCAAAACGGCGCAGTGGAAAACGCCCGCAATACCCCACTACGCGCGGGTGATGAAATTCTCGTGATGCCAGAAGCGCCCACCCACAACCTGCAGCTAGCCGCCACGCTCACGCAAATCCTCTACCAAGTCGCCGTCGCTACTCGTGTTGCGGTGGATTTGTGATGGGTGGTTGGTAAATAGTGAATGGTGATCGGTGAGTGGTGTAAGCAGTATCTCGTAGCGCGGCGTAACGACTGAGCGAGAGCAACGAGCGAAAGAGGCACCCGCGAAGGCGGCGCCAGCCGCCCTGATCAAGGCAGCCTAATCATCAACAGCTCCTTCATTTACGTTCTTTTCAAAAGAAACAGCCTCATGAACAACACACCCAGCGCCCCGAAAGGGGCGCGCACCCCCTGGCAAGTCACCCGTAGTGTGTGGTACGCCATGTTTGTGCGCGAAGCCCTCTCACGCACCATGGGCGACCGTATGGGCTGGTTCTGGATGGTGTTTGAGCCAGTCGCCTTTGTGGGCATCATGATTGGTGTGCGCAGCTTTATCCGTGGCGACCGCTTAGTAGTCAACGCAGAGTTTATTCCCTGGTTAATTGCAGGCTTGCTTGGGTTTGCGTTAGTCCGTGAAGGGATGATGCGTGGTATGGGGGCAGTGGAAGCCAATAAATCACTGTTTGCCTACCGGCAAGTGCAGCCAGTGGACCCCGTGTTAGTGCGTAATTTTCTAGAGGGCGCACTGCGTAGCTTCGTATTTCTCATCTTTATCGGCGGCGGCCTGATGCTTGGGCTGGATATGTATCCCGACAATGCCTTACGCGTCTTGGCCGCATGGCTTTCGCTATGGAGCCTGGGGTTGGGGCTCGGGTTAGTCACTTCGGTAGCGGCAACGCTCGTGCCAGAAATAGGCAAGGTAGTACGCATGCTCTCATTGCCGCTGCTTATCCTATCCGGCGTCATTATGCCCTTAAACAGCCTGCCACACTGGCTACTTGAGTACTTAATGCTGAACCCTATCCCCCATGGGTTAGAGACATTGCGCCTCGGTTTTTTTGAAAACTACAAAGTGGTTCATGGCACAAGCATGCTCTACTTCTGGCTATTTACTCTCACGCTAATCTCAGTTGGGCTGGTGATGCACCTGCGCTTTGTTGACCGTTTAAAGGCAAAATAACCCATGTACGCTTCTGTTAATCGTTTTGTAAAAGCATTTCCCCATTGGGCAGTCGCCATTATCGCGATAGCGTTGGTGTCGTTTTATTGGTTTGTGTGGGCAGAAGAGCGCTACGTCTCCCGAGCAACTGTCGTTTTAGAAAGCCCCCAAGTAGCCACGCCAGATATTAGCTTCGCATCGCTACTAGGTGGAGGGGGAGGCGGTAATACGCACGACTTGCTGTTGCTACGTGAGCATTTGTTATCCGTCGATATGCTACGGCTCTTGGATGAGCAGTTAGGTATTCGTCAACACTACAGTGAGCACGGCGACTTTTTTGCCAAGCTACGCGACCCTAATGTGCCCATTGAAGACCTCCACAAATACTACCTGCGCCGAGTAGAGGTAGAGCTAGACGAGTACGCTGGGGTGCTCAATATCCACGTTCAAGGTTACACGCCAGAGTTTGCAAGAGACATGGCAGCCCTGCTATTAGATGCTGGCGAAAACCACATGAACGAAATGGGCCACCGGCTAGCAGATGAACAGGTGCGTTTTTTAGAACAGCAAATGGTACGCCTGGAAGAGCGCTTTGAAGAAACGCGTGCCCAACTGCTCGAATTTCAGAATGAGTACGGCTTAGTATCGCCTACGGCCACGGTCGAAAGCATCAACCAAGTAGTGGCAACACTGGAAGGCGACTTAGCTCGTTTACAAGCCCAGCGCAATGCTCTAGCCAGCTTCCAAAGCTCACAATCAGCAGAGCTTCGCCAAGTAGAGCGCAGTATTGCAGCGTTACGCGACCAGATTGTGGAACAGCGCGATCGCCTAGCACAAGCCGCCGGTAACTCGCTCAACCGAGTTTCTGCCGAGTACGAAACCCTAGAGCTACAAGCCCAGTTCGCCCAGGAAACCTACTCCAGCGCACTGGCCGCCCTTGAAAACACCCGTTTAGAAGCCGCCCGCCAACTCAAGCAAGTCAGCGTGCTACAAAGCCCACTACTGCCAGAATACCCCACCGAGCCTAACCGCCTATATAACAGCAGCGTCTTCGCCATCATCACCATCTTCCTCGCGTTCATCCTCAGCATGATCATCATGATCGTCAAAGACCATCGCGATTAGAATTGTAGGTGAAGGGTGAAGGGTGAAGGGTGAAGGGTGAAGGGTGAAGGGTGAATGATGCCGCCACCCCGTAGCGCGGCGTAACGAAAGAGCGAGAGAAACGAGCGAAAGAGGCACCCGCGGAGGGCGGCACCAGCCGCCCCGATTGAGCCACCGAATATTAAAGTGCCATTGCAAACCACGGTGCCATCATCGGCAATGCTCACGCGTTGCTTCGCGGGTGCGCTCCGCTTACACCGCGCTACGGGAACACCGCCAATGTTATGACGCGTGACACCACCCCGTTTCGCGGCATAACGATCAATCGTGGCAATACTTCAAATGGTGGCAACATCCCGTAGCGCGGCGTAACGAAAGAGCGAGAGCAACGAGCGAAAGAGGCACCCGCGGAGGGCGGCACCAGCCGCCCCGATAACGCCACCACACGCCCAACGTCTCATCGCTGAAAGAAAGCACGAAAAGGAATTCAATGCTCAACATCACCCACCACGGTGGAGCCAAAGGCGTCACCGGAAGCTGCCACCAGCTCACCCTTGATAGCGAACACTCACTGCTGATCGATTGCGGGCTATTTCAAGGCGAAGACGCAACAGAAGACGCCTTCCAGCAGCTACAAATCGAATTCGATATCAGCACCGTCAAAGCGCTGGTCATCACCCATGTACACATCGACCACGTAGGCCGCTTGCCTTACCTATTGGCTGCCGGGTTCAAAGGGCCAATCATCTGCTCCATTCCCTCGGCCAAGCTATTACCTCTGGTGATCGAAGACGCGCTAAAAATCGGCTTCACTCGCAACGCGCAATTCATTGAGCGTTTCCAGCAGCAGCTAGAAAGCCAAATCATCAGCGTACCCTACGGCAAATGGCACGCCGTGGTAGAAGGCAATATCACCACGCGAGTAAAGCTCAAGCGGGCAGGGCACATTCTCGGCTCCAGCTACGTAGAAGTAGCGCACCAACACCCCAATGGTGAAAAGGAACGGGTCATCTTCAGCGGCGATTTAGGTGCCCCTTACGCACCGCTACTCCCCGCACCTAAATCCCCCTACGGCTGCGAACAGCTAGTACTCGAAAGCACCTACGGCGACCGAAACCACCCTGACCGCCGTCAGCGCCGAGCCACGCTGAAACATGCCATCGAGCAAGCACTCACTAACGGTGGCACAGTGATGGTGCCTGCTTTCAGCATAGGCCGCACCCAAGAGCTCCTCTACGAGCTGGAAGGCATCATTTATGACGCCGGACGCAACGCCAAACGCGGTCTACCCAAAAGCCAATGGCAAGCGCTAGAAATTATCGTCGATTCACCGCTCGCCGCACGCTTCACTCAGGTATACCGCCAGCTAAAACCCTACTGGGATAACGAAGCCCAGCGCCGCCTACGCAGCGGCCGCCACCCGCTCAACTTCGATAACCTCTACACCGTAGAAAGCCACGAAGCTCACGAGCAAACGGTAGCGTATTTAGCCAACACAGGCCGCCCAGCCGTAGTGATCGCCGCCAGTGGCATGTGCGCAGGCGGGCGCATTATGAACTACCTAAAAGCCATGCTAGGGGATGAACGCCACCAAGTTCTGTTTGTCGGCTACCAAGGCGCAGGCACCCCAGGCCGCGCTATTCAGCAATACGGCCCGCGTGGTGGTTGGGTAGAAATAGACGGCCAGCGCTTTGACATCAAAGCAGGGGTCACCTCCATCAGCGGCTACTCCGCCCACGCCGACCAAAAAGGCCTGCTCAACTTCGTCAAACGCATGCGCCGCTGGCCCCACACCATTCATTTGGTACACGGCGAACAAACCGCCCGCAGCGCGCTCAAACGTGAGTTGGAAGCAATGTACGCACGTAAAGGCAGGGGGGTGAAAGTGGTGAATGGTGAGTAGCACCAACCTCGTTTCGCGGCATAACCAACAATCGCGGCAACACCTCGAATGGCAGCAACCACCCCGTAGCGCGGCGTAACGAAAGAGCGAGAGCAACGAGCGAAAGAGGCACCCGCGGAGGCGGCGCTAGCCGCCCCGATCGAGCCACGGTGATTGATCAAACCCCGGTGGCATATTCGGCACCCCTGGCGGGGTGCTTCGCGGGTGCGCTATCGCTTACACCGCGCTACGGGAACATAGCCAACGTTAGAACCTTGCAGTCCCCGTAGTGCGGCGTAACGAAAGAGCGAGAGCAACGAGCGAAAGAGGCACCCGCGGAGGCGGCGCTAGCCGCCCCGATCGAGCCACGGTGATTGATCAAACCCCGGTGGCATATTCGGCACCCCTGGCGGGGTGCTTCGCGGGTGCGCTATCGCTTACACCGCGCTACGGGAACATAGCCAACGTTAGAACCTTGCAGTCCCCGTAGCGCGGCGTAACGAAAGAGCGAGAGTAACGAGCGAAAGAGGCACCCGCGGAGGGCGGCGCTAGCCGCCCTGATAACGCCACCACTCCGCATAGAAACCGCATCGACACATCATCGGCTACTAACCCAAAATGATTGAAATAAAGAACCTCTATAAGCGCTACCACAACCATCACGGTAGCGATTGGGTGCTCAAGGATATCAACGTCACCATTCCCCAAGGGGTCAGCGTAGGCTTGATTGGTGCTAACGGTGCGGGTAAATCCACACTGTTGCGTCTGATCGCCGGTATGGATTCACCAGAGCGTGGTGAAGTGATCCGCCATAGCCGGGTTTCCTGGCCAGTCGGGCTATCCGGTGGAATGCAAGGCAACATGACCGGGCGACAAAACGTCAAATTCGTTGCCCGTGTGCAAGGCAGTGGCCCGGAAGAAGTAAAGCGCGTTATTAAGTTTGTAGAGGAGTTTGCTGAAATAGGCCCCGCCTTTGATGAGCCCATTCGCACCTACTCATCGGGCATGAAGTCGCGTATTTCATTTGGCCTTTCCCTGGCATTTGATTTTGACGTCTATATTTCCGACGAAGCCACCGCCGTAGGCGACCGCGCATTTAAAGAAAAAGCCAAAAATCTGTTTCAATCAAAAATAGGCGTGTCATCGCTCATTATGGTGTCCCACTCAGAAGGCATTTTGAAAGACCTCTGCCAAGCAGGGCTCTACATCAAAAAAGGCCAAGCCTTCTGGTACGACGATATTAACGATGCCATCGCCGCTTATCACGTCGATAGTGATCAGAAAAAGCGCAGCGCCGACTTCCCTAAAGACCCCAAAGGCGCACGTCAGTATCTACAGTCCTGCCATGCGGATTTAAAAGCCGCCCAAGAACGCCTAGCGAATGCAAAAGAGCAGGGCGATACAAAAGAGATAGCCGAAGCCAAGAAAGCCGTGCAAGACGCAGGCAGCCGGGCCAAAGAAGCCCGCGCGCATCTTGAAACCCTTCGCTAAGTTTGCCGCTCATCACGCACAAAAGTAGGAAGTAATGCACAGCAAAACGTTTTTAATTACCGGTGGCGCAGGGTTTATTGGTTCAGCCGTCGTACGCGAACTCATCCATAGCACTCAACACCGAGTGATCAACGTCGATAAGCTCACCTATGCTGGCAATTTAGAATCGCTAGCCATGGTAAAAAGCAGTGAGCGCTACACCTTTGTGCAGGCCGATATTTGCGATGCACCCGCCATGCAGCGGCTGTTTGATGGGTACCAGCCCGATATCGTGATGCACCTAGCGGCCGAAAGCCACGTAGACCGTTCCATCGACGGCCCCGCCGAGTTTATCCAAACCAACGTGGTAGGCACCGCGGTACTGCTGGAAGCCGCCCGTGCTTATTGGAAAGCGCTTCAAGCAACGAACGCCACCAAAGCCAACGCCTTCCGCTTTCACCACATCTCCACTGATGAAGTATACGGTGACTTAGAAGGCACCGATGATCTCTTCACAGAGACAACACCCTACGCACCCAGCTCGCCTTACTCCGCCAGCAAGGCAAGCTCAGACCACCTAGTACGCGCTTGGCAGCGCACCTACGGGCTGCCCACGCTGGTCACCAACTGCTCGAACAACTACGGCCCTTACCATTTTCCGGAAAAGCTCATCCCGCTGATGATCTTGAATGCCCTCGCGGGCAAGCCCCTACCGGTATACGGCAACGGGCAACAAATCCGCGACTGGCTCTACGTAGAAGACCACGCCCGCGCCCTCATCCAAGTGGCCGTAGAAGGCCAAGTAGGCGAGACCTACAACATCGGCGGGCATAACGAACAAACGAACTTACACGTCGTAGAAACCATCTGTGACATCCTGGACGAGCTGGTGCCCCTACAGGCAAACGAGAGCACACAAGACACCACTCACCACTCACCACTCACGACTCACGACTCACCATTCACCACTTACAAACAACTAATCACGTTTGTAACAGACCGCCCAGGCCACGACGTACGCTACGCCATCGACGCCAGCAAAATCGAACGCGAACTCGGCTGGAAGCCAGCAGAAACCTTCGAAACTGGCCTGCGTAAAACCGTGGAGTGGTACCTCGCCAACGAAACTTGGTGGAAACGCGTACAAGACGGCAGCTACCAAGGCCAACGCCTCGGCAGCCTATAAGGAGTGAGCGCCATGACCCCTGACCACTCACAACTCAGCACTCACAACTCACAACTTACCACTCACCATTCACCATTCACCCCTCACAATTTACCATTTACTATTCTCATCACCGGCGGTAATGGCCAAGTAGGTTTTGAACTACAGCGCCAGTTTGCCCCATGGGGCACTATCCTTGCCCCTACACGGCAAGCGCTCGATTTAACCAATGCTCAAGCCGTAGATGATTATCTTGCCCAGCACCAACCCGCGCTGATTCTGAATGCCGCCGCCTACACCGCGGTAGACAAAGCCGAAAGCGAGCCAGAACAAGCCAGGCGCCTGAATGCTGAGTTACCCGCACAGCTAGCGGCATACGCGGCTAAGCAGGGCATCACGCTGGTGCACTATTCAACCGACTACGTGTACCCCGGCAACGGCGAAACCCCCTGGCAGGAAGATAGCCCCACCGCGCCGCTAAGCATTTACGGGCAAACCAAGTTAGAAGGGGATGAAGCGGTTACTCAAAGCGGTGCGCACCACCTGATTTTTCGCACCAGTTGGGTATACGCCGCCCGTGGCAACAACTTTATGAAAACCATGCTGCGCCTGGGCCACAAGCGCGAAACGCTCAACATCGTCAACGACCAAATAGGCGCGCCCACGCCAGCACGCCTAATCGCCCAAATCAGCGCGTTAGCCTTTACTCCTCACGCCTCACGTCTCACGCCTGGCCATTCACCCCTCACCCCTTACCTTTCATCAGGGGTTTACCATCTAGCCACGCAGGGCGAAACCAGCTGGCACGGCCTCGCCAGTGAAATTTTTAAACAGGCCGCCCAGCGGCAGGTAGAGCTTGCCATTACGCCTGAAAACACCCAAGGCATCACCACCGCCCAGTACCCAACACCCGCCAAGCGCCCGTTAAACTCACGCTTAGCGCTGAGTAAATTAGAGCGGGCATTAGGCATCACCCTGCCTACTTGGCAAAGCCAGCTAGCGCTAACGCTTCAAGAGCATCTGGAACATTACTAAGCCACGGAAAGCACTGAAAAAACGGAAAAAATTCTGTTAATTTTCTCCTTTAATGTCATCCGTGCTATCAGTGAGTATCCGTGGCTAAAAAATGAATAAAGAGACCCCAATGAGTCAAAGCACACCCAGAAAAGGCATTATTCTTGCCGGTGGCTCAGGCACACGCCTGCACCCCATTACTCGGGGCGTTTCCAAGCAACTGCTGCCTATTTACGACAAACCGATGATCTATTACCCGATCTCGGTGCTCATGCTGGCCGGCATCCGGGAAATTCTCATTATTTCCACGCCTGAAGATTTGCCCCAATATCAAAACCTATTGGGTAGCGGGGAAGACTTCGGCCTGCACTTTGAATACGCCGAACAGGCCAACCCCGATGGCTTAGCCCAGGCATTCATCATTGGTGAGCACTTCATCGGAGAAAGCCCAGTATGCCTAGTGCTAGGCGACAACATCTTCCACGGCCAGCACTTCTCTGATCAGCTAAAGCGAGCCAGCGCACACACCAGCGGTGCCACCGTATTTGGCTATTTAGTCAAAGACCCTGAACGCTTTGGCGTGGTGGAGTTTGATGAGTCAGGCAAAGCCATCTCAATAGAAGAGAAACCCAAAAAGCCAAAGTCCGCCTACGCGGTCACTGGGCTCTACTTCTACGATAACGACGTGGTCGAGATCGCCAAACAGGTCAAGCCCTCTGAGCGTGGCGAGCTAGAAATTACCAGCGTGAATAACGCCTACCTACAGCGGGGCGATTTACGCGTAGAGCGCCTAGGCCGAGGCTTCGCCTGGTTAGACACCGGCACCCACGATAGCCTCTTGGAAGCCAGTCAATACGTACAAACCATTGAGCACCGCCAAGGCCTGAAAATTGCCTGCCTAGAAGAAATTGCCTGGCAGCAAGGCTGGATCACCAGCGAACAGCTAGCCCACTTGGCCAAACCACTAGCCAAAACTCAATACGGCCAATACCTCCAGCGCCTTTTAAAAGGTAAAAAGTGATTTTTAATGAGTGAATGGTGAATAGGTAATAGTGAATAGTGAATAGTAGGAAACCACTCACCACTCACCACTCACCACTCACCACTCACCATTCACCATTCACCATTCACGGCTCTTTAATGAAATACGAAAAACTCGCCATTCCTGATGTTGTTCTGCTGACCCCGCAAGTGTTTGGGGATGAGCGCGGTTTCTTCATGGAAACCTTTCGTCAAAGCGAATTTGAAACACACTGCGGCCCCTATCAGTTCGTGCAAGACAACCACAGCAAATCCAAGCAGGGCATACTGCGTGGGCTGCACTACCAACACCAACACCCCCAAGGCAAGCTTGTGCGCGTTACGCAAGGTGATGTGTTCGATGTGGCCGTGGATATGCGCAAAAGCTCGGCCACTTTCGGCCAGTGGGTAGGCGCGCACTTAAGTGCAGAAAACAAACAAATGCTATGGGTGCCACCGGGCTTTGCCCACGGCTTCTATGTCACGAGTGAAGAAGCAGAGTTCCAATACAAGTGCACCGACTACTACGCCCCAGGCGATGAAGTCTCGGTACGTTGGGATGACCCAGCCCTCGCCATCACATGGCCACTCGTGAACCAACAGCCGCCCGCCCTTTCCGCCAAAGATGCGCAAGGGCTTAGCGTGAACGAAGCGCCCTATTTTAAGTAAACCAAATGACTACTAAAGAAGTGAATGGAGCTGCCCAGACCATGTCGTTAGCCGTATATATCGGAACCGAAAAATTTCTTGATAACAGAGAGAATTCTTCGGCAGGGGGTAATAAATCATTTATTAGTTTAAATGATTTATTAGAGGATAATGTTGAAAGTATCGATGAAGAGTCAAGGCAGTTGCTTTTATCGGATTTCACAGAAGAAGATTTATCAGGATTGGAAGGTTGGTTGAACGCCAATGATAAACACGAATGTATCTTGATATGGCCTCATCCCATTGCTTGGTTAGCTGTTTGTTTGCAGGAAGGTAAGTATCCTAAAGAGTTGTCCAAGCAGTGGAGCCATCAAGCCGCCCTGATTCAAAAGCTCTATAAGCGTAAGCGCCGCCAAGTGACTTTAGAAGGCTATGTGCCCAAGGCGGCCACCGCAGCCGCGCTGCCGCTGGTAGCTCAGCTCTCGCTGAACGGTGCGGCACCTATTTACCGTTTAATGGCGCACCAGCTTACCCAAGAAGATAGCTTGCTACAGCAAGCCTACAGCTATTTAAAAGCCAGCAGTGCCCACGTAGCCACATGGCAGCAGCCCGCCGTAGAAGCCGTAGAACAAAGCCTTCACTACCTAGCGCAAGAGCACCAACAGCGCGATACCAAACACAGTGAGCTAAACCAAGCACAGCAAGAAAACGCCAAGCTCACAGAGCAGCTAACAAAGCTGCAGCAACAGCACAAAGAAGTACAGGCGAATAACGAAGCGCACCAGAAACAGCTAAAAGAAACGACAGAACGCCTCTCAGAAAAAAGCGCCCAGCTGCTTGAAACCGAAAAAACAAAAGACACCCTGAGCGAACAGCTAACGCAAGCCCAAGAAGCCAGTGCGAAACAGAGCAGCGAACACGCCAAGCTGCAAGACCACACGCACAGCATTGAGCAAGAAAACGCCGCGCTGTTAGAACAACTAATGACCGTGCAAGAAGCGCTAGAAGAAAACATCCTAGCCAACCAAGCACATCAAACGGATCTTGAAGAAAAAGAGGTTAAGCTCAACTGGCTAAGAAAGAAAACCAAAAGCCAAGAAGCCAAACTGGAAGAGCGTAAAACCGCCCTTAGCCAGCTAAAAGATGAACACAAAAGCGCCATAGCAGCGCTTGAAAAAGCCCTAGCAGAGCAGAAAAAAGAAACACAAGCACAGCAAGCCGCCTACCAAACGCTAAGTAAGCAAGCCGAGCAAAAAGAGCAAGCACTTACCAAAGCGCACAAAGAGGCAGTGAAACAAGCTGAGCAAAAAGAGCGGGCACTTACTAAAGCGCACCAAGAAGCAGTAAATAAAGCTGCCAGCGCTCAGCACAAAGCACAGCATCAGCAAGAGCAACTGCTTCAAGAGCAAGCACTGGTGGTCGCTCAATTGCATGAGGCTCAAGAGCAGCTGGTGAAAAATACCGAAAACGCCCATCACTTTAAAAAACAGGCGGATAGCCGCCAAAAAACCATCAACGTGCTTAAGCAAGAACAGCAGTTGATGAAGCACCAGTGCGAAAGCATTACCCAGTGGCTGCGGGTAAGCGGGCATCGCAACGCGGCGGCGGCCTACCGCTATAGCCGCCCCTTTAAGCGAGCGCTGCCAAAACAGCTCGCCATGATCAAAGAAAGCGGCTTCTTCGATGCCCAGTGGTACTGTGAACAGTATCCCGATGTAAAAACCGCAGGGATTGAACCCGCCGAGCACTACCTCAAATTTGGAGCCATTGAAGGGCGCAACCCCAGCGACAAATTTGATACTTACTTCTACCTGTGTGAATACCCGGATGTCGCCATTTCCGGCCAAAACCCACTGCTCCACTACCTGCGCTATGGCCAGCATGAAGAGCGTTTTCCCACTCAGCCGCGCCAACAGTTGCCTGCCCCTGTGCAGCACTAAGCGCAACGCCTCTTCTTTACCTGCCTACGGCTAAAAGCGAGCTACCATGAGTCAAAATTTACTCTACTTAGGCCCCCTTAGGCCTGAAACGCTCACTATGCTAGGAGAACTTAATCCTGTTGATCAGGCTTTTTTTGTAGCTCCTATTGCTAGTGTTGAACAATGGAAGGAAGTACAAGGTTTCTTTCCAGATGCTTCACTACAAATCAGTAAAGTAGCTGAAATAAGTGGTGAGAAACCGTATTATGAATTTAATTTACCAGAATTTAATGCTAGTCAACCCGCAACAGGGCTATATGATCTTTATCCTGGGTTAAAGTTAGTCGATAGTGCGCCTGACTCTTTACTAGGGATTGATGAACTGCTAAGTGAACAACATTGCTCAGTTTTGCATACAGTTATAATAGAGCAGGTGGAACTGGTATGGCCATTTCTGAGTCTAATAAAAAAGAGCCCTAACTATAAGCATGTTAATGGCTTGTGGCTTCGTATAGGAGTAATGCAGCTTTATAAAAATACACCAGAGTTAGTTGAAGTTATAGCGTGGTGTGAAGAAGAAGGGTTTGAGATATGTGAAAACGCTAATAATGATCCTGATTTTCCACTTTTAAAATTTGTGCGGAATCCTTATTTTTTAGATTTAAAGAAAAGTTCTTTGCGTGTCTTTGAGCTTGAGGAAAAAATCAAATCTGTACGAAAAGATTTATTGTTGTCGAAAAATAAAATTGAAAGCATCACTGAAGAAAAAAAAGAATTAAGAGAAAAGCAGGATTCGCTCTACCTTGAAATAGACGCTATCAAAACTAGAAATGCTGCGTTAGAAAAAAGCTTAATAGAAAAAGACGAAGTAATAAATGGTCTTAAGAAAAAACTGATTTCTAATCAAGAGATTGCTGATCTAATCAAAGGTGTTAGTAATCAACTGGACAAAGGTTTTTATGATCAAAAGAAATATATCGCAAGTGCTTCAAGTGCACTGGGTAAGCATTTGACAAAATTTTATAAGTCATAGTTCTCTATGTCTTGCAGGGATTGATTAGCCAGGAGTAATAATCTCATGATCGAAGCAGGTTTGATATCTGAAGCCAATAAGCTCTTTAATAAAAAAGAATATGTGCGGGCGCTAAGCTATTACCGTATGGCAGCAAAAAAATATGGCGACAAATTATTTAAATATAATATAGAGGCTTGTTTAAAAAAAACAGGTTTGTCTAGGGAAGTGGATTTAGATCCAATTTCAATGCTTCTGCTTAGTAATGATAATGACCTAGAGATATCAGAAGAAACAAAGAAAGAGTTTCTGAAGTTTTATAAAGAGCTTTGTGGGCATAAGTCAGAAGTAATCAATAATTTAAAAAAAGTTAACCCTGTTCCAGCCGACTGGCCTTCAGATTTATTGTTGGCACCATTACCTGAAGGGCCGAACGATTTTGAGTGGTATTTAAATTATAAGTATAAGCCTAATTCTGCAGTTGTTGGCTCTGATGTTGGTTTAAGTATTATCATACCAACTTTTAATCGTCATCGTATTCTTGATATCACGCTTGCCTGTTTAACGCATCAAGTTTCAGATTACTCATTTGAAGTTATTGTTGCTGATGATGGTAGTAGTGAGGATTTGACTGATATAGTTAGAAAATACGAAAATGAGTTGGATATTAAGTTTGTACGCCAAAGAGATTATGGTTATCAACTCTGCGCAGTTAGAAATTTAGGAATGAGAACGGCAAAATATGATTTTGTCTCTATTTTAGACTGTGATATGGCTCCCGGTCCTCATTGGGTTCAAAGTTATGTGGATGGTTTGATTGAATGCGATGATATTGCTTTAATAGGTCCTAGGAAATATGTGGATACTCATGATATCAGTGCAAAAGAAGTGCTGGGGAACAGCTCTTTAATAGAGAGCTTGCCAGAAGTAAGAACTAACAGCGATGTTGGAAATTCTAAGAAAGGTGATATTTCTGTTGACTGGCGCTTAGAGCACTTTAAAAAAACTGAAGATCTTCGTCTTTGTGATAGCCCTTTTAGGTATTTTTCTGGTGGCAATGTTGCTTTTTCAAAAAAATGGCTTCATAAGATCGGATGGTTCGATGAAGAGTTTACTCATTGGGGGGGGGAAGATAATGAGTTTGGTTACCGTCTTTTCCGAGCAGGGTGTTTTTTTAAAGTTGTTCATGGTGGTATGGCCTACCACCAAGAGCCACCAGGAAGAGAAAATGAAACCGATAGGGCTGCCGGTAAAGCTATAACAATAAAGATTGTACAAGAAAAAGTCCCTTATTTTTATCGTAAGTTAGCACCAATTAGTGAATCTAAAATACACAGAGTTCCTCTCGTTTCCATTTATATACCCGCCTATAATTGTGAAAAAACTATTATCAAATGTGTTGAAAGTGCTTTGCAGCAAACAGTTACTGATTTAGAAGTTTGCATTTGTGATGACGGTTCCACAGATAACACATTATTACTTCTAAAAGAGAATTTTAATAATCATCCTCGTGTGCGTTTTGTTTCTCAAATTAATGGGGGTATTGGTAAGGCATCAAATGCAGCGGTAAACTTGTGTAGAGGTTTCTATATAGGTCAATTAGATTCGGATGATTATTTAGAACCTGATGCTGTAGAGCTTTGTTTGAAAGAGTTTTTCAAAAATCGCCACTTAGCATGTGTCTATACTGCAAATAGAAATGTGGATGCTGATGGTGAATTAATTGAAGTGGGTTATAATTGGCCAGTATATTCTAGAGAAAAGCTTACGTCAGCGATGATCTGTCACCATTTTAGAATGTTCACAGCTAGGGCTTGGAGCTTGACTAGTGGCTTTGATGAGAAAATAACTAATGCTGTTGACTATGATATGTATTTGAAACTAAGTGAAGTAGGCCCGTTTAAGCATTTGAATGTTATTGCTTACAATCGAGTTCTTCATGGCGAAAACACTTCAATAAAGAAACTAGGTATTCAAAAAGTGAATCATTTCAAAGTTGTTAATGATTCGCTTGCGAGGCAAAAAGTAGATAATTATAATTATTCGCCTCAAGATATGAAAAATGACGCATGTAGAAAATATTACTTTAATCAAAAAAACTGAGGTGTTTATGAAGAAGATTGGTGTAATTGGTTGTTTGCCTGAGTTGCCTTTAGAGTTTCCAGTGGAAAAGCCTGAGAACTCCGGTAATATGATCCATGCTCAAGCGCCGCTTAGGATGTTTGACAATGCTGTTTATAACAAAGATTATAAAAAATGGTATAGCCAGCAATCTGGCTTTAAGGACTTTGTTAATAGCGATTGCAGTCACTTGATTATTACTCTTGCTAATAGCCTTTCTATTGACAAGCCAGATGAGGAAAAATATAAAAGGCTTCGTTTGTCTTTAGAGCAATACGATGTCCCAGTTGTTGTTTTTGGTTTGGGGATTCAGAAAAAGAATTTTGATATTTCAGATGCTAAGCTAGGAGTTGAGGCGGTAAAGTTGCTAGAGTTTTTAAGTGAAAGATCCCGCTACTTAGGAGTAAGAGGAGAATTTACTAAAAAAGTTATTGAGCAGTCTTCTAGTATTAATAATGTGTATGTTACAGGCTGTCCGTCATTTTTTTCATATCCTGAGGAATTTTCAAAAATAAAGAAAAATTTAGAAAATAAGAATGGCCGTCCTGCTGTAAGCTTAACCAATATGGCAAATGAAGATGAGAGGAAAGTGTTAGCTTATGCTTACAGCCAAAAGCACTTCAATATAGAGCCTGTTTCTAGAATTACTCACAGTTTTTATAACGAATTGTTGAATGGTAGCAACCCTGATTTGCCTTACTACTGGAAAGGTATTAAAGCTAAGAAATATTTTGGAGATATTGAAGATGATAGTGTAAAGAAATACTATCTTGCTTATTATAGACTCTTCAGGCAAGTAAAGCCTTGGCTTGAGTTTAATAAGGAGCATGTGTCATATACTTATGGAACACGCTTTCACGTGAATATGGCATCAATTCTTTCTGGGGTGCCAGCTTTATGGCTAGTGCATGATGCACGTACCAAAGAATTAACGGATTTTCATGGATTGCCTTCAGCTAACATAGAAGATTTTTCTAAGTACATAGAAAAAGGAAATGTTGCTGACTTAATAGATTACACGGCTTTTTATGAAAGGCTAGGCTATCTATTTGAAAATTTTAACAACTATTTAACATCGAATGGATTGCCTGAAATCAACACCCCTTAAGTCTGCTGCCTTTCCATATTAGGAAAGGCATTCTTTTTTGGAATATGGCTATGAATGTTTTTGTTACTGGCGGCGCTGGATATATAGGTTCCCATACTTGCTTAGAGCTTTTGCTTAATGGCTGGAATGTAACGGTTTTCGATAATTTCTCAAATAGCTGTTCACAGTCTTTAGATCGAGTTGAAAAAATAACAAATAGGAAAATATCTTTAATTGAGGGTGATGTAAGAAATACTCACGATTTGACTTTGGCAATTAAAAGCTCTGCTGCAGATGCTGTTATACATTTTGCAGGTTTAAAGTCTGTTGGTGAGTCAAATGCTTTTCCAGTTAGATACTATGATAATAATGTTACTGGCACTATAAGTCTCTTGAAAGCGATGGTTGCGAATGAGCTTAAAAAGCTTGTTTTTTCATCTTCTGCAACAGTATATGGTACACCTGAAAAGTTACCTATACCTGAAGTTGCTCCTACTTCAACCACTAATCCTTATGGCCAATCAAAATTGATGGTCGAAAAAATATTGTCCGATGTTGCAAAATCTGATGATAACTGGAAGATCGCTAATCTAAGATATTTTAATCCAGCAGGTGCGGATGAGTCCGGTTTGATAGGTGAAAATCCTAAAGATATTCCAAATAATATCATGCCTTATATTTCGCAGGTGGCTGTTGGTAAGCTCCGAGAATTAAGCGTTTTTGGAGGTGATTACGATACTCACGATGGAACAGGTGTTAGAGACTATATTCACGTTAGCGATTTGGCAAAAGGGCACTTGTCAGCATTGAAGTATATATCAAACAATGAGGCTGCTGATTTCTGTTCTTTTAATTTAGGTACAGGAAAAGGCGTCTCCGTATTAGAGCTTGTTAAAGCTTTTGAAAAAGCAAGTGGCAAAAGTATACCTTTCGACATCGTTGCCAGAAGGCAAGGGGATGTTGCTGCATGCTACGCGGATCCCACTAAGGCTAACAAGGTTCTTGGCTGGAAGGCAGAACTTGACATTGAACGTATTTGTCAAGATGCTTGGCGATGGCAGGTCAATAACCCAACTGGCTACTAGACTATAATAAGGCTGTGTAAATGGATGACTTTTCGACTTTAATTAGCGCTCTAGAAAAAAACATTTCCTCGTCTACTGATAAAAAATTAAGTTATCTGCGCTCTGATTTGCATAAGGCAATTGATAACTTATATACACAAGTCGAAAGTGTCATGTGGTTAAATAAGAGGCTTTCTTTAAAAGCCCAATTGCCACCTTTGAGAGGCTGGCCAGTCTCTCCTGATTTTTTGTTGAAGCTACATACTTGGATTCGTAAAAATAAGCCAAAAATTATTGTTGAAACAGGTAGTGGGTCTTCAACATTAGTTATTGCAGATGCACTTCGGCAAAATGGGTTTGGCAAGTTGTATAGTTTTGAACATTTAGAAAAGTACGCTAACCAAACCTATGAAACACTTGCTGATGAACACTTAACGCCTTGGGTGGAGCTGCGTGTAGGTAGTTTAGAAGTATGGGAAGGGCCGCATCTAAATCCAACGGGTGCTGATCCTATTTCTAAATGGTATCCCTTGAATTTGGCGGGTATAGAGGGGGTGGATTTACTTTTAGTAGACGGCCCTCCAGGCAATACGTGCCAATACGCGCGTTACCCCGCGGTGCCTGCCTTCATAGATCGTCTTTCTCCAAATGCGCAAGTGTGGATGGATGATGCCAACCGACAAGATGAGAAAGATGTTTGTGAGCATTGGGCTGAGAATTACGGCTTTAACTTGGAGTTTTTCCCTTTAGAGAAAGGCTTAGGGTTACTAACACGTAAGTAAAGAACAATATTTTTGTGACAACTGTTAAGCCTCAAATTTTCTGCATTACATTACTAATTTTGAATTAACGAGAATACCATGTGTGGCATTGTAGGCGCGGTAAGCGCAAAGGATAGCATCGCTTTTCTATTAGAAGGGCTCTCGACGCTGGAGTATCGCGGTTACGATTCAGCTGGTTTGGCAGTCATCAATCATGGCTTACAGCGGGCGCGTGCTAAAGGGCGCGTGGCGGAATTGGCGGCCCGCGTTGAACAGCAGTCACTCACCGGTACTATTGGCATTGCCCACACCCGCTGGGCAACCCACGGGGTGCCCGCAGAGCGTAATGCCCACCCGCATATCTCGGCAGGCTTGGCCGTGGTGCATAACGGCATTATCGAAAACTACGAAGCCCTGCGTGAACAGTTGCAGGCGTTGGGCTATGTGTTTACGTCAGATACCGACACCGAAACTATCGCTCACCTTATTCAAGCGTGCTTTAAGGGTGAAATAGGCGAACCCGCAGAAAACCTGTTTTCAGCCGTTCAATGTGCGGTCAAGCATTTGACCGGGGCGTTTGCTCTGGCGGTCGTCAGTGAAGAAGAGCCGGATGGCCTCGTGGTGGCCCGTGAAGGGTCGCCGCTGATGCTGGGCATAACGGAAGAGGGCCACTACGCCGCGTCGGATGCCTCTGCGCTGCTTTCGGTCACGCAGCAAATGATGTACCTGGAAAATGGCGATGTTGCCCGCTTAACCCGTGATGCGGTGGTGGTGGTAGATGCCGTTGGCCAACCCGTTAAGCGCGATGTCGTCACCTCTCACCTTTCTGCCAATGCGGTAGAGCTGGGTGAGTTCAACCACTACATGCAAAAAGAGATGTTTGAGCAACCCCAAGCGCTAGGCAATACGCTGGAAATGCTCAGCGGGGCAGGGCAGCTGCACCCCGGCATTTTTGGGGCCGATGCCCAGGGAGTGTTTGAGCAAGTTGATTCTGTATTGATCCTGGCGTGTGGCACCTCCAGCTATGCGGGCATGACGGCTAAATACTGGATAGAACAAGTGGCGGGTATTCCCTGCAATGTAGAAATTGCCAGCGAATACCGCTACCGCGTGAGCGTGCCCAACCCGAACCAGCTGGTGGTAGTGATCTCTCAATCCGGTGAAACCGCTGATACCTTAGCTGCGTTACAGCACGCTAAAGCGCTGGGCCACCCCCATACGCTGGCGATTTGTAACGTGCCGGAATCTGCCATTGTGCGTGAAACCGCGCTGCGCTTCATTACACGTGCCGGGCCAGAAATCGGCGTGGCCTCTACTAAGGCGTTTACCACTCAGCTGGCCGCGCTATTTTTGCTTACCCTGCTGCTGGCAAAAGGCAAGCAGCGGTTATTAGAGGCAGATGAAAAGGACTACTTAGATGAGCTGCGCCACCTGCCCATTGCCGTTGAAAAGGTATTAGCGCTAGAACCTAGCATTCAAGCGTGGTCACAGCAGTTTGCTAATAAGCACCATGCGCTGTTTTTAGGCCGTGGCCGCCACTTCCCAGTTGCCTTGGAAGGTGCGTTGAAGCTGAAAGAGATCTCTTACATTCACGCAGAAGCTTACCCAGCCGGTGAGCTGAAACACGGCCCGCTCGCCCTGGTCGATGCCGAAATGCCCGTGGTGGTGGTGGCACCCAACGATGAAATGCTGGAAAAGCTAAAAGCCAACATGCAGGAAGTCAGTGCCCGCGGCGGCCAGCTGTACGTGTTTGCTGATGGTGACAGCAAAGTGAGGTCAACGGATGGGGTGAAGGTACTGGCAATGCCTGAGCACTACGGCTTGCTTTCCCCCGTGCTGCACGTGGTGGCGCTTCAGTTGCTCTCTTATCACGTGGCGCTGGTAAAAGGCACCGATGTGGATAAACCGCGCAATTTGGCCAAGAGCGTCACGGTGGAGTAAGGCTTGGCATAGCGTGGGTGCCAGCGTTAGTGGGGTGGCATTATCGGGGCGGCTCATCGCCGCCCTCGCACCATCTGCCGCATTTACTCCCGCTCCCTCCCAGGCTACTCACTCTTCACTACTCACCACTCACCATTCACCTTCCTCTATTCAGGTTTTGACATCATGCGACACTATTTTGGCACCGACGGCGTTCGCGGCCGTGTAGGCGAATTTCCGATGACACCGGCCTTTGCCATGAAGCTTGGCTGGGCGGCCGGTAAGGTATTGGGTGCTGAAGGCGTTAAAGAAGTTCTTATCGGGAAAGATACCCGTGCCAGCGGTTATATGTTGGAGTCTGCTCTAGAAGCGGGTTTTTCAGCAGCGGGTGTGAATATTGCCTTGGTAGGCCCGCTGCCTACGCCTGCGGTGGCATACCTTACCTCTACGTTTCGGGCCGATGCCGGCGTGGTGATCAGTGCGTCTCATAACCCGTTTTACGATAACGGCATTAAAATTTTCGGCCAGGGCGGCTTTAAGCTGACCGATGTTCAAGAGCAAGAAATTGAAGCCATGCTGCATATTGCCTTGGAAGGCGGTATGGAGTGTGTGGAATCGGAAGCGTTAGGCAAAGCCCGCCGTATTGATGATGCCGCTGGACGTTATATCGAGTACTGCAAAGCCGTGTTGCCCAGCGCGTTAAGCTTGAAGGGCCTTAAGATCGTGGTCGATTGTGCGAACGGTGCAGGCTATAAAGTGGCCCCCGCTGTGTACAAAGAGTTAGGCGCAGAGGTGATCAGTATTCACGACCAGCCTAACGGTGTGAACATCAACGCAGAGTGTGGCGCAACCTCGATGCGTAACCTGTGTGGGGCGGTGCTGGCTCATGAAGCGGATTTGGGTATTGCGCTGGATGGCGATGCCGACCGCCTGATGATGGTAGATCATACCGGCTCCGTAGTAGATGGCGATGAGCTGTTATTCCTATTAGCCAAAGATGCCAAACAGGCGGGTTATACGGGCGGCGTAGTGGGCACACAAATGAGTAATTTAGGGCTAGAGCAGGCCCTAAACGCCTTAGATATCCCGTTTGTACGTGCCAAAGTAGGCGACCGCTACGTGATGGAACAGCTAAAAGCCACCGGTTGGCGCTTAGGGGGGGAAGGTTCTGGGCACCTGCTCAGCCTAGACCACGCTTCCACTGGCGATGCCATTATTGCTTCATTGCGCGTGCTTACCTCGTTACTTAATCAAAGTAATACGCTGTTTATGGCGAAGCAGGGCATGCATAAGCTGCCACAGGTATTGGTTAACGTACGCTTCAAGGCTAGCGAGGCAGACCCCTTAACCAGCCCCAGCGTGCAGCAAGCGGTTCAAGTCGCCGAAGAGAGATTGGGTAACCGGGGGCGGGTGCTGTTACGTAAATCGGGTACCGAGCCGTTAATTCGCGTGATGGTGGAAGCCAGCGATGCTTCCCTTGCCGATGGGTGCGCACAGCATATCGCTAAAGCGTTGCCACAGGCGTAATTCACACATCACACTCCATCTTATGCTATTCAAGGAAGGGACCATGAGCGAAACAAATGACACTGCAAAAAATACGACACCCGAACAAAAATCGGAGGCCGCTAAAATAGCGGAATTAGTTGCGCGTATTCAGTCACTCGTTGAGCACCATGCGGTAGACAGGGGCCAGCTTGCAGAGCAGGTAAGTCAGCTTTTAGAAGAAAACTCACGTTTAAAAAAGAAAATTGCGGAATTAGAACATAATGATGGCCGCACTTCTCAGGCTTACTATGAGCCGACTGAGCTTGAGAGAGAACTAGGGCTCGATTTTTCGGTTTAGCATCTGTTCAAGCACTTTATCAAGCATTGATGAGAGCTGAATAGACCTACTTTATTATGATAATCTATTAAGACTTTCGTCTAGTTTTTGTATCTGCAACGGGGCAACAGTGCCCCTTCTTTTTTGAATCTTGCCCATGAACATGATGACCACAGAGAGCCCGATCGACCCTATGAATTTTCAAAAAGGAAATGAGTTATATCGGCAGGGAGCCTTTGAACAGGCGGCTTCCTTTTACGTGAAAGCACTGAATCGTTACAGCGGCTTCAAGCCTATTTACGTGAATTTAGCTCTTTCTCTGCGCAAGATCGAAAACAAGAAGGTGTGCGATCAGTTGCTGCGCGATGCCCTGGAAATCGTTCGCCCTGGGGAAGTGGATAACGACATTGCGCTGGTCAAGAAATCCCGTTTAGTGAACGGTAAGTGGTATTTGGTAGAGCATGAGGTGTGGGTACCGAAAAAGGTAGACCCGATGCTGCACTACCTAGCGGTAGGCTGGCGGTTAGGTTTGAACCCCTGCAAGCGCTTTGATAACGACTTCTATCTCGAAAGCCACAGCACCCAAATGCAGCCGAATGAAGTACCGCTGCTGCACTACCTTTACAAAGGTAAAGTGAATGGGAATGAGATAAAGGATAAAGAGGCCAATGGCACGGCTAACCTCGCGGTTCAGCTGTGGAACGGCCACTCTATTTCGGCGTTAAAAGCGCTGGAAGTGGTCTATAACGACCCAGCAGCTACCGAGGCTTCCCGTTGGTGGGCGATGTGGCACACGGCGCGCTGGCTTTATTTTTGTGGCGAAATCGAACAAGCGTTGGCGTTTGCAGGCAAAATGCGCGAGCTGGTGGCGGCCAACAAATCTCGTAAAGAGACGGTCTACCTGACCTATTTTTGCTTATTAACCCTGGGCCGCCCGGAAGAAGCCTATGCGGCGTTAAAGCCTTTTGTAGAACGCCACCCGAACGATGCCGATGCCCATTTTGCTCTTGCTAACGCCTTAAATGATGATGCCCGGCGCATTGAGCTGATTAACCAGGCCTTCGCCATTCATGGGTTTAGCGGTATTCGCCGTAAAGATAAAACCCAGCCGCTTTCCATTGGTAATGTGGTGGGCTTGCCTGCGCCCAAAGTGAAGGGTGCGAAAAAAGTTTCGATCATCATGCCGATTTATAGCGCGGGTGAGCAGGTGCGTATCGCCATTGAGTCGCTGCTGGCGCAAACCTACGATAACATCGAAATTATCGCGGTGGATGACTGCTCACCCGACCACACCTTCGATGTGCTGAAAGCCCTCGCAAAAGAAGACCCCCGCGTAAAAGCTGTGCAGCCGCCGCACAATGGCGGGGCGTATGCCGCGCGTAATTACGGCCTCACATTTGCCACGGGTGAGCTGTTCACCACCCATGACAGCGATGACTGGTCGCATCCGCAAAAAATTGCGACTCAGGTAGCGTATCTAGAGAAGCACCCCAAGGTCATGGGCTGCTCCGCTCATTGGATTCGTGCGCAGGATAACCTGGCGTTTACGCAAAACTGGCGCCCCAATAACTGCCTAACACACTGGAGCCAGTCCTCCTTCATGTTCCGTAAGGAAGTGTTAGACACCGTAGGCGAGTGGGACCACGTGCGTATTGGCGGCGACACCGAATACATCTGGCGCATGCAGGCCCAGTTCGGTAAAAAATCGTTCGCTAAAATTTACTCGGATACGCCGCTGGCATTTGCGTTGGATGAAGAGTCGTCACTCACGCGTACGAAGGCAACGCATGTACGTACAGTCTACTTTGGCTTGCGCCATATCTACCGTGAAATTTGTGCTTGGTGGCATGCCTCGCAAAAGCATCTGAACGTACAGGATGCGAAAACCAAACGGGCCTTCCCCGCACCACGCAGCATGTTCGAGCGCTCTGATGAGCCTCTCACGTTTAATACCGTGATTGCAGGCGATTTCTCTCGTTTAGAGGATTGCCAGAAAGCGGCTGAATTTATCGGCAAGCACCCCAAGCAGAAGGTGGCGCTGTTCCATTGGCCTAGCTTCCACAAGGCACCGGAAGCCCTATGCAACCTCTACTTCGAGCTGCTGAAACAGGGTAAAGTAGAGCCCGTTGTGATGGGCCAGACGGTTGATGCCAACCACTATAAAACTGCCGATAAAGCCCTAACCGAGTACCCGTTGGATGGGTACCCTGACTTTATGGGCTTGAAAAATTGGGGAGCTCTGTGAGTAAACGCCAGCAGGATGTGAGCGCTTTGTTAGAAGCGCTTACCCAAGCAGAAGAAAAGGTACAGCGAGAAAAGGCACAAAAACGCGCCATTGCCAATCAGGTGGTGGCCGCTACCCAGAAATTACCTGCTGATGAGCGCCAAGCTGTACTGGAGCAAGTATCGGCACTGTTAAGTGCCGATGAATTAACGGAAAAATTTACCCGCTTGCTGAGTCAGCATAAGGTGCCCCTTACCAATGTGGCCTCTTTTCAACAGCTGTTGGTGCAGGCCACACGGCGTCGGCAGTTGTTTAATTTTCAACCCGAATGGAAGCTGAACAACAAACGCTACGCTTACCAGTTTATTGATGAGCTAGGCGTAAAGCGGCCCGAAACGTTTGCCTTCAACCAGCCGCTTGCCAGCATTGAGCCTAAATCGGCCACGGTGCTTAAGCCTGAAAATGGCTCATCCAGCCACGGCGTCTTTATTTTTGATGAACAAGGTGGTGCGTTTGAAGTACGCACTGGTGAAACACTGCCCACCGTCAGCGATGCCATGGCTAAGGCAAGCGGCATGGTAGAGCAGGGCACCATCAAAAAAGATTCCTGGTTGCTGGAGGAGTTTATTGGTGATTTTGAAGGTGGAAAGCCACTGCCCCCGGTAGACCTCAAGTTCTACTGCTTCTTTGGCGAAGTGGGGTTTGTGTTAGAAGTGGAACGCGCCAATGAAACCCGTTACTGCGAATGGCTACCCGATGGCCGCTTGGCAGAAACAGGGCGCTATGAAGGCAGAAGTTTTGTCGGTAGTGGATTCACCAATGAGCAGTTGGAAATTGCTAAGCGAGTCAGCCAAGCGATCCCCACGCCGTTTATGCGTATCGACTTTATCAAAAGTAAAAACGCTTTTTCCTTTGGTGAGTTTACCCCCCGCCCTGGCCAGTTTTCCTCTTTTAATAAAGAGTTTGATCGGTACCTTGGGGAGTGCTACCTGAGTGCAGAGGCGAAAGTTCTTGCACATTTAAGTTCAAAATAACGCCTTTGGGTGCGCTAATGAATCGTGAATGCTTTGATGTTGTAGAAGAAGAAATTGCCAATATTCGTGAGTCGTTCAAGAAAATTGACACCCAAATTAAGAAAGTTGTGCGTACCGGGGATTCTTCTGCATTGCGAGATCTTAGGGCTAAGGCATCAGAGTACTCTTTAGTACCTCCTGTATCCCACTCGTTTTCAACTGTTTTTGTTAATTCTTTCTCGAAGTCATTTAAATTTCAGAGAATGATAAACAGTAGCCTAATGGCTTCTACGGTGAGTAGCCGAAATGCGATCAATAGTAAATCAGGTGGCAAAGCTTTCTGTACGTCGTTAGGTGTGAGCGTACCTGAAACGTACTTGACCAATATTCCGACACCAGAGTTAGTACATGTAGATTACTCATGTTTTGGCGACAGCTTTGTTATTAAGCCTGTATTTGGGGCGCAGTCTAAAAATGTCTTCGGTATCGCGCTACAGCCGGATGGTAGTGTGCTAGAAGTCTTCAAACAGAAAAAATACAAAAATTTAAGCGATGCTTTAAGTGCTATTGCCAATACGGCAGGCCGTGGCATGAAGTGGGAGGTTGAACAGCTTGTTCTGGACGGTCAGGGGCAGTGTTCTTATGATGTAAAATTCTATACCTTTTACGGTAAAGTCGTCCTTGTGCTTCAAGTCGCTCGTTGGGGAAAAAAAAGAGAGGATGTGTTCTTCGAAAGAACTGGGAATATTGTTGAAGCTAGAATAGAGAGAAGCTACAAGCCGGGTAGCCCAGTGTCGTTTCCTCTATTTTCGCAACATGATATCGAACAGGTTGAGCGGCTGAGCCTTCAGATACCTTTCCCATTTAGTAGAATTGATTTTTTGGCAGGTAAAGATAAGCTGTATTTTGGTGAATTTACATTTAATGCAGGTGGTGCAGCTGGTTTCTTCGATGAGTGGGATCGTGTGTTAGGTGAAGAGTTTCAAGCTGCGCAAAACAGGCTAATGAAAGATTTGCTGGATGGCAAAAAATTTGATGCCTACAAACAAATTGTAATGTAACGAGTATTGGAGCAGTAAGTGAATATACTGTTTGTGGGTGGAAGTAATTTAGTTATTCGTGATGGCCTATCAACGCTCATTCCTCAGTGCCTGAGTGCTTCGGGTGTTGAGGTAGAAAACGTTTTTAACATTTCAGTAGGTGCGACGGGTAGTTTGTTTGGTTTAGAAAACTTGTCTATGTTTGGTAAAAAAAACATTGACCTTGTTTTTGTAGAATACGGTATTAACGATCTGCCTTTGCACTCTAATGATAAGCGCTTATGGGGATACGCTTTTTCTGCGCTGCTCGATAAAATTAGTGAAAAGTATCCTAGCGCGATGCTAGTCACCATTTTATTAGGCCGTCGTAGAGAAAGATTTTGGGAAAAACAAGCTAAGATGCATGAAGGGATGTCAAATATTACTCACCGCTATGGTGGGTTGGTAGTAGATATTGACAGTCTGCTTAAGCATAAGTCACAGCGCATCGCCGCGTTAGATAGTTTTTATTTAGATGATAGTCATTATCAGTCGCCCTTTGTTACAAGATATATCTCTGAAACGGTTGTTTCCGAGTTTCTGGTTGCTAAAGAGCTTGGTTTTTTCAACGATAAAAAAGTATTGCTAGATAATGACTTGCCGCGCTTGGGGCTGTCATCAGTTTCTGGCGAGATAAAGTGTTACGAGAATTCTCGCTTTATGCAAAAAACAACCGTGCTGAAAAAAAATGAGCCTGTTGTGCTGAGCGTGCCAGGGGTGCCAGTAGGAATATCGTTTATTTCTGAATTTGAATCATGCTCGTTGTTAATTGAAGCCGGTGAAAAAAAGAAAATCATCAACACTAAGCGTAAAAAAGCATCGCTAGGCCGTTTTAGCTTTATTTTAAAGCAAACGCCGCTTTATAATTTTTTTGCAAGTGATGTTGGTTTTGCCGGTATGACTGAAGTGAAGCTTACCGCTGTTGATACAAGTAGCGCTGGGTGGGATGCTTCTATTATGCAAAATACTTATGGTATGGAGCCTGCAGAACCCGAAAGTAACAGTAAAATATTCATCTCGCATATTTCATCTTGCTTTGTTAAGAAGGCATCGTAATGAGTTGGGCTATTAAACGTATTGGTGATGAGCGTTCATTTGACCGCTGGGGAAAACCTGTAGAGTTTACAACGTTAGCGAGCTTTGAAGACTCAAACGTATCAACATCAGGTATCTATTCAATTTTTGAACAAGGTGCCCTGATTGATTTGAATGTTGAAGTTTGTGTTGGCAAGCCCCTAGTAGTCTTCTTTAATGGTGCGCAAAAAAGAGACACAGGCATAAAACTACCTATTTTTTCAGGGTTAAGCGTCGCTCCGAAAGGTAAGGTAAGCCGTCTTTCTATTAATGACCCCTGTTTGTATATGGCAGACGACATTAATATGGCTTGGTATGTGGGAAGTAAGTATTTCTCTTTACAGAATTCTATTGTGCCAAGAATTATTGATAAAGTGATTGCTTTGACACAAGCGTCTAGCGTTATTTTTATCGGTGGCTCCGCGGGCGGCATGGCTAGTTTGTATTACGCTAGGAAGTTTCCTGGTGCGTTCTGTATCACTTCCAATCCGCAAACGAATATTCTCGATTACTACAAACCTCATGTGAACCGTTTTTTATCTAATTGCTTGGGAGTAGAGAGCGTTGCGCTGGTAAAAGAAAATCCTCGTGCTGTAGGTGAGGCGGTGATGAATATCCGTACTTACTATGGTGGTAGCGTTAAAAACCCCACTATCTATCTTCAGAATATCCAAGATGAGCACCATGTGGTGAGGCATTTCACGCCTTTCATTAAATCATTAAAAATGAAAGTGCCAGAAGAAGTCGGTTCTAAGCAGATGAATAATAGGCTGCTGGTTCATTTAGGTGACTGGGGAAAGGGCCACAAAAGCGCTCCTCGAGAATTTTGGGCTAACATGCTCAATAACGTAGTGGAAAATGAGGGTCACTGGGACACGCTCTTCAAAGAGAAGCGCGCCAGTGAGCTATTGCAATAAATTTATTAGCGTTAGCGTTTAGGCAAATGATGAATGAATAAGCTTTGGACAACCTTCGCTACCCTGCTCTTTTTGTTGTTACTGGCATGGCAGCCTTGGGAGTCAACACCAAGCCCCGACGATGATACTGAGCGCTTCGAGAGCAGTACATTATCTCCCGTGGGGCAGGCAATAGTGGATCATTCTTTGACTCATCTAGTGCCGGGTGTGGGTTTAGAGGGAAGTACCGCCTTACAGGTTGATTATGAAGGATACGAGCGAGGCAGCCGTCGTGTGGTGGTGTCGCCACGTATTGAACCGGCCACACAATCCTCGCTTTCGTTTTGGGTGCAGTTCTGTGATGGTTTTGATTTTGCTCGTGGCGGTAAGCTTCACGGGCTGGGGCCGGCTAACCCAGTGGCGGGCGGCAATGCCATTACTCCGGAAGGGTGGAGCGCGCGTTTGATGTTCCGTGGTGATGGTGGCTTGCAAACGTATATTTATCATCAAGATATGGCAGGCCGCTATGGCGACACCCAGCGCGCTGAAGGTTTTGTATTTGAGCCAGGGCGTTACTATCAAGTGCGTATGCAGGTGGTTCTAAATACGCCAGCCTCTGCCAGTAATGGAAGTGTGACGGTTTGGGTAGATGACCAGCGTTTGATCGATCATGCTGGGTTACGTTTTCGCGACCGTGAAAGTGATGCCAGTCACATACAGCGACTCTTATTCAGTACGTTCCATGGCGGTAGTAGCCCTGAATGGGCCCCACGCCGTAGCGATGGTAGCTACAAAACGGATTGCGCGTTATTTGACGATATAAGCGTCGTTGCTCACCCGCCTGATGTACCTCAGTCATAGGTTTGCTAGATATTTTCTGTGCTGTGGGTTGAGCGGCTCCCCCAAGGTGTGCTACAACTTAAGTCTAGGTAGAAATTATAATTAACCGGCTAATGGTTGCTTAAACAATATAGTTGTTCTAATAAAGCCGGTTTAATAAAAAAGAAACCCACGCCACTCTGTCTAAGCTGTTTAAAGACGGTTGGCGTGGTGCTGTATGAATGGTTTGTTATCACCCTCCATCATCGTGCTTTAAATGGTTTTTCCAGAGTGGCGTGCCCTAGATGTACTCAGCAGGCACGTTGACAAGGAGAGAACCAATGAAAAAGCATGCATTTGTAATGATTCGTTATAGCGTGTTGTCTGAGAATAATGCCGCCTGGGTCATTGGGCGCGATAACGAATTTGAAAAATATAAACAAGAGCTTTTCTCAGATGCGCGTATGTCGTTGCATGAAGAGCTCTTTTTTAATGTCACGCTGCCGTCTTTACAGAAAATGTCTGCAGATAAGACCACGGTGCTGGTGTTTACATCAGAGGCGCTTCCCGAAAAAAATATGCAGCGGTTGCTGCTAGCCCAGCAGAAATGCCCCAATATGGATGTTGTTCCTCTTTCCAGCCAGGGGGGAGTGATCCATAAAATGCAGCAGCACTTGCTGGAAAAATTAAATACCTTTGGTGAGGAGGTATGCTACGCGACGGTGCGTCTGGATGACGATGACGCGTTAGCCGATGACTTTGAAACCGAGCTGTATAAGTACATTGAGCCCCAGTTTGCTGGGCATGCTATTTCATTTGCACGTGGTTACGAGGGTATTTACGAACAAGGGGCGTATTCAACATTTACGGAGCGGCACAGTCCTAAAATAGCCATGGGGTTGTCGTTGATACAGGTTTACCGCCCAGCCCAGCCGCCTAACATTTTGTCTGTTTACAGCCTGGGTAATCATACTAAGGTAGATGAAAAGCACCCACTCATTGTGAACCCTTTAGCGCCGATGTATGTGCGAACGGTGCATCCAGGTAGCGATGTGTTTGCCAAGCGCTTTGAAAAAAAATTGAAGAAATCGCGTTTGGATACTCCCTCCAGTCACGATGAAGTGGCCTCCCGTTTTTGCTTTTTGCGCGATAACGTCCCGCTGGCGCTTGAAACATTACCTCATCTGAATTTTCTTGGGGATGGTTTTTCTGCTTCATGCCTTGTGACTCACCATAAGAGTGTTCTGCTGTATTCTCACAGCAGTGAGCAAATTCATCATTGTGATCCTGATAAGGTTATCTTAGACGCCGATGATGAGTTGGTCTGCTTTGATAAAGAGCAGCAGGTGCTGATGCTAAGTGAGACCGGAAAGCAGCTTTTTTTAGATAGCCGTAATACGTTTTCAACCAATGACTCTTATGGCTGCAAGGCGCTCTCATTCAAGCGTAATGGAAGAGGTCTTGCGATTGCACTCAACGGCGGTGGCCGTTACCTCTCGGCGGAACGAAATGGAGAGGTTAGTTTTAAGCGGCAATGTAAAGCGTGGGAAGTGTTTTATTTAAATTAGTGGCCGCTGATGATGAGTGCTTTTTTGAAGTACTTCTTTTAACAGTGCTGGGCAGGCCTGATGCTCTTGGTGCCTGCTTGGGCAAGGCAGTGGTTAATCGAGTGCTAAATAACACAAAGACGGTTGATGTAGAGGGTCGCCATTAAATTGTGCCGTGGTAGTGAATTCAAGGGCGCGTATTTTGATACAATCGCGCCACCCCGTCGCCATAGGCGATGAACGATGCAACGATAAACGATGCAACAGAGCTTGGTGGAGAACGTTAAGGATGAAAATTGCAGTTGCTGGTACGGGCTATGTTGGCCTTTCTAACGCGATGCTGTTGGCCCAGCACCATGAGGTCGTCGCGGTCGATATCGTGCCTGAGAAGGTGAGCATGCTGAATAACCGCGTATCTCCGATTGAGGATGCGGAGATTTCAGCGTTTTTAGCCCGTGAAGACCTGCATTTTACGGCAACCCTGGATGCCGAAACGGCGTATCAAGACGCTGCGTTTGTAATTATTGCCACGCCGACGGATTACGATCCGGAAACCAACTACTTCAATACCAAAAGCGTTGAGGCTGTTATTCAGCAGGTCATGCAGATCAACCCTGACGCGGTGATGGTGATTAAGTCGACGGTTCCCGTGGGTTACACCACGGAAGCCGCTGAGCGATTTAATACTCAAAATTTGCTGTTTTCACCTGAGTTTTTGCGTGAAGGCAAGGCACTGCACGATAACCTCTACCCCTCGCGTATTATTGTAGGTGAGCGCTCTGAGCGTGCCGCCACGTTTGCTGAGCTATTGAAGCAGGGCGCAATTAAGCAAGAAGTTGAGGTGCTGCTGACCAACAGTACCGAAGCAGAAGCCATTAAGCTGTTTGCGAATACCTACCTGGCGATGCGTGTGGCGTACTTTAATGAGCTGGATACCTATGCGGAAAGCCATGGGTTGGATGCCAAGCAGATTATTGAAGGTGTTGGCTTAGACCCGCGTATTGGCAAGCATTACAACAACCCTAGCTTTGGCTATGGCGGCTACTGCTTGCCGAAAGACACCAAGCAGCTTCTCGCGAACTATCAAGATGTGCCTAACAATATGATTCAGGCCATCGTGGAAGCTAACCGCACACGTAAAGATTTCATTGCGGAGTCGGTGTTGCGCCGGAACCCGGAAGTGGTCGGTGTATATCGCCTGATTATGAAAACCGGTTCCGATAACTTCCGCGCCAGTGCCATGCAGGGTGTGATGAAGCGCTTGAAGGCGAAAGGCATCGAAGTGGTGGTGTATGAGCCTGCGCTGGATAAAGAGAAGTTTTTTGGTTCGGTGGTTATGCGCGATTTTGATGCTTTTAAACAGAAGGCGGATGTGATCCTAGCCAACCGCATGGTGGAAGAGCTTCATGACGTTGCGGAAAAGGTGTACACCCGTGACTTGTTTGGTAGCGATTAATTTACGAATATACCTTGATGCATTGGCGTGATAGCTGCATTTGCGTGATATTAGGTGCGTTATAGAGTGTGATATAGTGCATCTAGGTTCCGGTTTTTACTCATAAAAGCTGCTGCCCTGTTTCGTATTGGTTGGGCCGTCAAGCCTTGGTTTGACGGCCTTTTCTATGGGGAAAGCGGTCGATTTTTTGCTAATCAATAGGTGGCTATGCACTCTTTTCTGGCGAAATGGTGGAGCAAACTGGGTCGTCGGAAGGTGGCTGAGTCCGCTACGTTGGCCAAAAGATACGTTGCGCCTGAGGGGGCGGCTGCTCATTTTGATGCGGCTTGGTATCTCTCGGCATACCCGGATGTAGCGGCCGCGGGCATCGACCCATGGGAGCATTACCAGTACCACGGTAAAACCGAAGGGCGGCTGCCTTATCGTAACCGTGCGCTCGCCTGGGACCATGCGCTTTGGCGAGGTGCCAGCAGTGTGGTACTTCCCCGTTTGGTCAGTGTGTTAAGCGCTGATAATGCGAATACGCCAGAGCAGCACACGGCGCGTTGGGCGCTGGCCCGCTGGTATGCGTGGCAAGGTCGTTGGGACGCGGTGATTGATAGCCTGATGCCTGGTGGGCATTTAATCGAACTGAACCAACCTGGCCCCGCGCTGTTGGTGATTGATGCATGCTGCCGCGAACCTAACACTCAGCGGTTATCGCAGATGGCCCCTCAAGCGTTGGCTTTCTTAGAGGCCAATTTTCCTCACGCGGCAGATACCGCCCTGGCACGTAGCAATGTGCTTCGTTTGACGCCTGGCCCGCAGTCGCAGCCTTTAGCGGTGTTAAATGCGCTGTTTCACACTCATGGCCTTGCGCCGCTTGCGTTACGAATGCCTGAACAGCCATTGGGGCTAAATAACTTGGCGGCTCCTGTGCCAACTGCGGCAGCGGCTTCAGGGCCGCTCATTAGTGTCGTTGTGCCGCTGTATAACGCGGAGCTGACCATTGCGACGGCGCTGCGTAGCCTATTTGCCCAGCAAGAGGTGCGCCTGGAAATTATTGTGGTGGATGATGCCAGCCAAGACGGCAGTGTGGGTGTGGTGGAGGCGTTACAGCAGGAAGCGCCTGAGCATGTACAGCTGTTGGTGGTTAGGCATTTCCATAATCAGGGTGCTTACGCGGCGCGTAATACCGGCATGGCTGCCGCAAGCGGCGAATTTTTGACTACGCACGATAGCGATGATTGGTCTCATCCACAGAAATTGCAGCATCAGGTTCAGGCATTGATAGCACACCCAGATGCTCCGGCCTGTTTATCTCACTGGGTACGTGTGACCCCTGCGCTCCATTTTCACCGTTGGCGATTAGATGAGTATGGCTGGGTCTATCCGAATATGTCATCGCTGATGCTGCGCCGGGCGACCTTCGATACCTTAGGCTATTGGGATTTGGTCAGCGTTAATGCGGATACCGAGTGGCGTTTACGAGTGGAAGCGGGGTTTGGGGCGGGAAGTGTGCTGGAAGTGTTGCCTGGTGTGCCGCTGGCCTTTGGATTGGCGGATGAGGGGTCGTTAAGCCAGCACGCCAACTCGCATTTGGTCAGCCAGTTTTCAGGAGCCCGGTTTCGGTATATGCAGATGGCCAGCGCTTGGCATTCGGCGGCCATAGAGGCCACTGAGCTGTATATGCCTCGTGTCCCGGAGCAGCGCCTTTTTTGCGCTCCTTTAGCCATGTTGCGTGAGGATGCCCCGCGTAATGGGCACCCCACAGATTTTGAGTGTGTGTGCGAGTCGACGCTGTTCGACCCGGGTTGGTACTTAACCCGGTATATCGATTTACAACAAACGCCGGTTGAACCACTGCGTCATTACTGGGAAAGCGGCGCAGCGGAAGGGCGTGACCCTGGGCCTGATTTCTCTAGCTCTGGTTATCGGCGGCGCTATCCTGAGCGGTGTACTGAACCAGAAAACCCTTTAGCGCATTTTTTACGCGAAGGGCGTGCATTGGGGTATGCGCCGCTCCCGGTATGGGAAGGCGAAAGGGTATTTGCCCAGCAGCCAACGGTTATGCTGTGCGCGCATCAGGCGGGTGCTACCCACTATGGCGCTGAACGCAGCTTGTTAGATGTATTAGAAGCCTTTAGCGCGTTGCGCTGGAATGTCGTGGTAACGCTGCCAGAGGCTAATAATGAGGCCTACGAGCAGGCTATTATGCAGCGTTGCTGTGCGCTGGCTATTCTCCCTTATGGTTGGTGGCAAGTAGGTAAGCCGCCGGTAGAGGCGACTGTTAGCCATTTTGAGGCGTTGATTCATCGCTACTCTGTGAAAGCGGTGCATGGTAATACCAGCGTGCTGCATGAACCTTATGTGGCCGCCAAAAGAGCGGGTATTCCTGCTTTGGTGCACGTACGTGAGTTGCCGAAGCACGATGAGGCGCTGTGCGAACTATTAGGGGCCACCCCAGAAGAAGTGGTTTCCCATGTGCATGCTCAGGCAGATATCCTCTTGGCGAACTCACAGTGTGTGGCGAAAGCGTTTGCGCTTCCTTCTGAGGTGCCTGTGTGTGTGGTGCCCAATACGATTCATATGCCGCCTTTATTGGCGTTGCCTCCCGTTCAGTTTGCGCCGGGTGAGCGGGTCGGTAATGTGCGTGTCGGTATGCTCAGTAGTAACGTGGCTAAAAAGGGAATAGACGATTTGGAGGCCATGGCGGGGCACCTTCAGTCGTTGGCTCCGTTTGCTATTGTTGTGCTGTACGGCGCTCGTTCTCCTGAAGTAGAAGCGCTCCTTCGTCGGCAGGCGCAGGGGCGTGCTCCAGCGAATATTCATTTCGCAGGTTATGTTGAGCGGCCGGAGCAGGCGCTAGCTGAGCTGGATATTGTGGTGAACCTCTCGCGCTTTCAAGAGTCTTTTGGGCGTACTGTTTTGGAGGCGATGGCGGCGGGTAGGCCCGTTGTCGCCTATCGTTGGGGGGCGCTTGAGGAGTTAATTATCGAGGGTGAAACCGGCCATTTAGTGGCTTATGGTGAGCCTTTTGCGGCCGCTCAACAGGTGGCGAAATTAGCCATGGCTCCTGCTCAATGTCGGCGTTTTGGCAAAGCAGCCCAGCGCCGGGCAGAAACGTGTTTTAGCTCAGCGGAGCTGGTGGCTGCGCTGGCAAGGGCTTATCGGAAAACGGGCGTATCTGCTTTAACAGCGGATACATAACATCGATATCACCCCAGATAGAGGTCTATTTGAAGCTTGCAATGGCGGCCATCGTCAAAAATGAGCGAGATAGCCTGCCTGAGTGGATCGCTTTCCACTTGGCGGTAGGGGCTAGCCATTTCTTGATCGCTGATAATACCAGTGATGATGGCTCTTTCGCGTGGCTGGAGGCGCTAGAAAAAGCAGGTATTGTGACGCTGATCTCGGTGCCTACTGAAGATAAGCCACCTCAGTTATCGGCTTACCAGCAGTTGCTCGCTAAGTGTCCTCAGTTGATTGATCTTGTTGCGTTTATTGATGCAGATGAGTTTTTATTACCTACAGATGATGGGCTGGTAGAGTGGTTAGGTGAGCGTTTTGCTGACCCTGAGGTAGGGGCGATGGGGTTAAATTGGGCATGCTTTGGTTCTAATGGTGCGAAATTTCGTGAAGATGGCTTAGTGATTGAGCGTTTCACACAACGTGCTGAGCGTGGCTTTGGCCCAAACCACCATATTAAGAG
This sequence comes from Vreelandella lutescens, assembly GCF_014640815.1. GTDB lineage: Bacteria > Pseudomonadota > Gammaproteobacteria > Pseudomonadales > Halomonadaceae > Vreelandella > Vreelandella lutescens. The sequence goes on from NZ_BMHM01000009.1 coordinate 50,934, forward strand.
CATCGTGCGTCCTGATTACGTCGATCGTTTTCTTAACCCTCATATTGCTCGTTTGCAGCGAGGCCATTATATCAACAGTCAAGGGCAGCCCTTGGTCGAGCGTCGTGCTCCTGATGGGGCCGTGCGCGTTGGCTTAAGCGAGCAGGTCTGTTGGGAAGGCGCGCGTATTAATCACTATCTTGTGAAGTCTGTAGAAGAATTTATTTTAGGTAAGGCGCGTCGCGGTAGTGCCGCCACGCCTAACTATCAGAAGCAGCGCGACTATTTTATGCGCCATGACCGCAACGATACTGCGTGTTATATGGCCGCTGAACTCGCGCCTAAGGTTAAACAGAAGATGAAATGGTTACAGCAGCTTTCCGACAAGCAGCAGGCCACGCCTGAAAGTGCCGATGAGCACTCTACCGGACATGATTTAACACGCTGGTTAAAACGCCGGGTGAAGGAGTGGGCATCCACTACGCCAAACAGCGATCAAGCGCCTATCGAGCGTTGGTCGTTAGATTACCCCTCTGAGCATCGTGGTTCTCGGTTTCTGCCCTCTGGAAGAGTTGTGCAGGGCTGGTTACTGTTGCCGGAAAGCCTCGCTGAAATGCAGTCTCAAGTGCGTATTATTGCCCAGTGGCTGCCTACCTATGAACTATGCTACCCGCTGGATATTGATCGTCCGGATGTGATTAAGAATGTGTTGTCGGTCTCGCCGGAGCAGCACCCCCAGCGTAGCTGTGGTTTTCGTTTTACTGTGCCCCCCAAACTGGGTGCCTTTCGTTTATGGTTAGCGTTAGATGACCAGCGTTGGCCCTTGCAAGAAGTGAGTGTCGATACGCTAGACGTAGAAGCATCGCAGCCGCTGAAGGTGTTGGAAGGTAAGCAAGGCTGGCTGTTTCTGGATAACGATACCAATGGTAGCGTGGACCAATTCACCGGCCGAATGCACCTGACACCTGAAGGTGTTGAAGGGTGGCGTCAGTACTTAAGCCAGCTTGTAGTGACGGCAGAAAGCCAGCCGTGGGCTCTGTTAGTGGCTCCTTCTAAAGAGAGTGTGATGGGGGCCCTGTACCATCCGTTTCAGGAGGGCGCTTCTGGGCCGATGCATCAGGTGTTGGCTTTAGAAGCCGCTAAGGAATTGGTGTACCCCGTTTCAGAGCTTAAAGCACTAGGCGACGGCGCTTTTATTCCCACAGATACCCATTGGACGCATAAAGGTGCTTTATCCGCATCGCTTGCGTTAGCCGAACGTTTGGGGCTGGACAAGGCGTCATGCGAAGCGGTATTCGCCAAAGATCGCTATAAAGTGAGAGCCATGGGGGGCGACCTGGGCAATAAGCTGACGCCCAAACAGGTATCTGAAGTAGAGGTGCTGAGTTCGTTCACCCATACCCGTTATAAAACCTATGACAACGGCCTGCCTAATTTTGGACGTTTACTGGTCATGGAGTACCCGGATGCATTGAATCCAGGGACGTGCCTCTTGTTTGGCTCTTCTTCCAGCTACTCCATGTTCAACTATCTCACCAGAATCTTTCGTCGCGTGGTGTTTGCTCACAGTGCTGGCAATGTTGACCCTGCACTGGTGGCTGCGGTTTCCCCTGATTATTTAGCCGCACAAACAAATGCCCGTTTTGTTGTGCAAGTGCCCACGGTGGCTTACAGCTTGGACGAAATGATACGCCACAAGGGCTCGCAGCTGGATGAGAAGGCGTTTGAAGGCGTGCTTGAAAAGCGTATCATCGCCTCCGATGAGTATCTTCAGGCAGTTGGCGTGCTTCAGTGGGACTACACTGCACGTACGCTATTTGCATAAATGTTGCCTTGTCAATGAATTAGCTTGAGGTGGTAATGAGGCAGCATATTGTTCGTTTAAAAGAGTGTATGGCGGCAGTTGGCCGCTTTATTAACATGCCGCCCATTTGGCGTCGTCAGCCGGTGTTGCACGTAATAGCGCCACCTGCGGTTAACAGCGAGCATGCCACTGAGGGGCGTGATGTCGCTGAGCAGGAAGTCCAAGCACTTGAGACTCCAGCATACGAGACCACCCAGTGCCGAGCCGTGGGTAACCGCCCCTGGCCGGGCTGGAATATGATTGAGCTTGATGGGCTAGAAGGCGATGCGCACGGTGCCGCCACTTTAACGCTCTACACGCGCCGTCGTACCGTTGAGTATTCGGTCTCACTACGGCCTGGTAAAACCACGAAACGTATTATTTGGGTGCCGGTTGGCGTTCGCGATATCACGCTCTCCTTTAGTGCTTCTACTGAAGCGCTAAGCGCCGCTACCGTGCAGTGGGTATGGTTGACGCCTTGGTTTGCACATAACCGCTTGGCGCGTCGTTTGATTAATAATCATCCCGACTATAAGGGGCTGCGTACCCGCAAGGTGATTAGGCAGTTGCATGTTGCGTCGGTGGCAAAAGGCTGCTGGTGGCGTACAGTGGCACTCGCAGATTATGACCAAACGCACGCCAAACAGCATATTAACGACGATTATGCTCGCTGGATTGAAACGACCGAATGTGAAACCAGTTGTGATGCTCAGCAGCTGATTGCTGGCTTGCATCATGCGCCGCTATTTTCTCTTGTGATGCCGGTTACGCATGAAGATTTTCAACGTGGGGAGAAGTACTTTGTTGCCACCATTGACTCGTTAAAAGCGCAAAGTTACTTTTTTTGGGAAGTCATTATTGTACTTTCCGCAGATATTACGGATGTACAGCGACGCACGTTGGAGCGTTATATTCCTTCGTCTAGCCGTGTCAGCATGATTCGTAGTTATCACCGTACGTATGCCAAATTAGATCATCAGGGGTTCATCCAGACGCATGGCGATGGCGTAATGCGTATTAGTGTTGGCGACCAGCTTGCCAAAGAAGCGCTTAGCCAGTTAGCAAATGCGTGGAATGACTATCCAGACGCACAGCTTTTTTATGGCGATGAAGATGTTATTAGTAGCGATGGTGTGCGTTCTAAACCGTCGTTCAAGCCTGATTGGAACCCAGACCTGTTATTGTCGACCAACTATATTGGCCGTTTGGCGCTGTATAAGCGCCGGTTGCTATGGCAGCTAGAGGCAGAGCAGGCTGATTTACTGTCACATTTAACGAATCGTGCGGCCGTCGATTATGCGCTGGCGCTGACGTTTTTAATGTGGAAGAGCACGCATGGAACTCCGCGTGCTGTCTATCATCTGCCAAAGATGTTGTACCATCGCAACGCGCTGTTTAACTATGGACTATCTCAGAAAGACGCGGTGTTCTTAGTTGATAGCGTGTTGAAGCAGCACGTAGCAAGTGCACAAGCGGTGGTGCATCCAGGATTAACCGAGCATTCTGTACGTATTGAGTGGCCGATTCCTAACCCTGCACCGTTGGTGAGTTTGTTAGTACCTACTCGCAACGGTGTGGATATCCTACGCCCTTGCGTGGATGCTATTTTAGAGCGCACCGCATATACCCATTTTGAGCTGTTGATATTAGATAACCAAAGCGACTGCCCTGAAGCGCTGGCTTATATGCGTGAAGTAGAGCAGCGTGACCCGCGGGTGCGTGTACTGCATTGGGATCATCCTTTCAATTATTCAGCCATTAATAATTTTGGTGCTGCTAACGCTCATGGCAGCATTATTGGCTTGGTGAATAATGATATTGAGCCAGTGAATGAGCACTGGTTGACGGAGATGGTTAGCCAAGTTTGCCGTTCTGAGATTGGTTGTGTGGGGGCGAAACTTTACTATCCTAATGGAATGTTGCAGCATGGCGGTGTCATCCTTGGGTTAGGCGATGTGGCAGGCCATGCGCATCGCTTTTTCCCTCGTGAAAGCGATGGCTACACAGGTCGTTTAAAAGTCGTTCAAAATTTGTCAGCAGTGACTGCTGCTTGTTTATTGCTGCGTAGGCATGTGTTTAACAATGTTAATGGTTTGAATGAAAAAGATCTTACCGTTGCTTATAACGATGTGGACTTATGCTTGAAAGTACGTGAAGCCGGGTACCGTAATTTATGGACACCCTTCGCGGAACTTTACCATCATGAGTCCATTTCACGCGGCGCTGATGATACGCCTACTAAGCGCGCACGCTGGCTAAGTGAAGTTGCTTATATGCGCCGTGTTTGGGGTAAACAGTTAGATAGCGATCCTGCTTATAATCCTAATTTAACGCTGGTGCATGAAGATTTTTCGCTCCGCTAACGCTGCACTTGCGCAAGGTGCTATCGACAACGTTAATGAGACGGGCGTGCGCGGGTGGTGCGCGACCTCTTCATGCGTTTGTATCTCTGTGAATGGCAGTGAGTTTTTTAACGCGTTTTGTTGGCGTGAAAGGCAGGATGTTCAGACTTCCTTGGGTATTGATACCACGGTTGGGTTTAACGCCCCTTTACGCCTACTGCCGGGAGATATTGTTGAAGTTACCTCTGGCGGTCAGCCGTTGCCGGGTAGCCCACAGCGTGTAGGCGCGAACGCTTGGTTGGCGGCACCGTCCAATCATCATACTGCTTTTGCGCCTCTCGCCAGCTTGCTGGAACGCACGGGGGCTAGTCACTTTAAACCTTTCTTCAAGCGTAACGCTGAGTTAACCGCCGTTGCCGTGCGCGGCGATGATTTCCCGGATACCTTGGTTAAACTGGCAGCCTCTCCGGCACATATTCAAGATGTGTCGGCCTTTTATGAGCAAGTGATTACGCCATTGGCGTTGCCAGCTCCCGCATTATTACCGTCTTCTAGTACATGGGGGGCCGAGCCTTGCTTGTCGTATGAGTATGTCGATGGGGTGTCGGTTTCTGCTGCGGTGCTATTGAGTGAGCAGGTGCGTCAGCAAGTTATTGATATATTGGGCCAATTGCATGGTCATTCCATCCCTGCTTTACGCCGTATTAATCCACAGCAGGCCTATCTGGTTGACTTGCAGCGCCTAGTACTACGGCAGTCGTTGTTGACCTTCGATGTTCGCCATGTCCTTTTTATGCTTAAGCTGAGACGGTGCGTAAAACACCTGCCTTGTGTGCTTTCGCATGGTGATCTTCACGCTGGTAACGTGATTGTCACCGAAAAAAGCGATACGGAACACGTGAGTGCGAAACATGGCCGTGCGAAAGATCGTAAGAACCCCGTACTCATTGATTGGGATCGCTGGGGTATGCTCCCTGTGGGCTATGACGAAGCTTGCTTTTTAAGAGGGCTGCCGTTTACACAGGCTCTTAGTTACCTGCCTCACCATATTGACCTCCGCTTGGGCTTTGCCGTGTTTAGTTATTGGCTTGGGTTAGTTGAGGATGTGAAGTTTCGGTTTACAGAAAAAGCGAAAGAAATAGCACGCTATGTTGAAGGTGCCCTGTGAAGCGCCCTGACAATTGGCTTGTTCTTAGTGATGGTGCGAAGCCCACAGAAGATATTTATTTTTTAAAGTCGGCGGCCTATTCCCTGCGACAGCAGGGCGTGTGTATTGAACGTGTTATCGCCTCTCGTTTCTTTGCCGCAGCTCGGTGGAAGGGGAGCGACTTATTACATCGTTACGCCGGAGCAAATCTGTTGCTCTGCCGGTCGTTGCCCCCTAGCTGGCTACGCTGGCTGGCGCGCCATCGCCATGCGTTTGGTTATGTGGTGTATCTAATTGATGACGATATTGTGGCCGCCGCTGACGATGCCACGCTGCCCGCGGCCTACCGCCAGCGTATGGCGGGGATCGCGAAACGGCAACCCGCCTTGCTGGCCCTGTGTGATGAGGTAGTGGCTTGTAGCGATGCATTAGCGGCGCGCTTTTCGGCTTTGCACCAACATGTATCCGTCTTAACGCCGCCGTTAATCGCTTCGTTGCCGAGGCTTGAGCATTTCGATGAGCCGCCTTCGGTTCAATCCCCTTGGCAAATCGGTTTTCATGGCACGCGCGCGCACATGCAGGATCTATTGCATATTACCCCGGCACTCTGGGCGTTGCTCAATCTACGCCAGGATATTCAGTGCGAGGTAATGTTGGGTAAGCATACGCCTACGGCACTCGCTTCTCTGCCCAACACCTCAACGCCAGACCCATTGCCGTGGCAGGATTTTCGCCATTATCAGGCAAGCCGGCGGGTGCATATTGGCTTGGCACCGTTATTGCAAACTCCCTTTAACGAGGGGAAGTCGTTTATTAAGTTTTTAGACATCGCGGCGATGGGTGGCGTGGGCATCTACTCGAATCGCTACCCTTACACAGAGGTAGTGCGCCACGGTGAAAATGGCTTGCTGGTGGGGGATACCCCCGATGAGTGGCGAGCCGCGCTGCAACAATTGCTTAATAATCCTGAGGCGACTGCTAACATGGCGCAACAAGCAGCTGCCGATGCGCTGCGCGTAGGTGCACCTCAACACGCGGTCGATTTTTGGCAGGCGCGTCAGCATTAAGCTTCAGAATTTTGATGAAGGGAGTAAATAGAATGGATGCCATTATTCAGGCTTTTTTTGACCAAACCCCAGATGCCAATGTGGCGAAAGAGCGAGTTGCCTTTGGCACCTCGGGCCACCGTGGCCGTGCCACCGAGCGCACGTTTAACGAAGCGCACATAATCGCTATTACCCAGGCGGTGGTGGATTACCGCAAAGAGGAAGATTACCAAGGCCCGCTGTTCCTTGGGGTGGATACTCACGCGCTTTCACGCCCCGCCTGGGAGTGTGCGTTGCGGGTGCTGGCGGCGAATAAAGTGCCGGTAATGGTCGAAAAGGGCCATGGTTATACGGCCACTCCTTTAGTCAGCCACGCGATTCTGCAGCACAACGCGCAGCAGCGTCATGCCATGCCTGCCATGAAAGCGGACGGCTTGATTATCACGCCTAGCCATAACCCGCCGGAAGATGGCGGTATTAAGTACAACCCTTACCACGGTGGCCCCGCTGATACAGAAGCCACCAAATGGATTGAGTTGCGCGCCAATGCTTACCTGCTTCGCCAGCTGAGTGATATCGCACTAGCACCGTTAGAAGAGGCGCTTGCCTACGCTCAGGAGTACGACTTCACCGCGCACTATGTGGCCCAGCTGGGTAACGTGGTGGATATGGCGGCAATCCAAAAAGCCAACTTAACGCTGGGCGTGGACCCCATGGGCGGCACGGCGCTGCCCGTGTGGCAGGCGATTGTTGAGCATTTCGGCCTGAACCTGGAAGTCGTGAACACCACTATTGATGCCAGCTTCAGCTTTATGCCGCCTGATCACGACGGCAAAATCCGCATGGACTGCTCCAGCGCGGATGCCATGGCGAATCTGCTGAAGATTAAAGACCGCTTCGATATCGCCTTTGGCAACGACCCGGACGCCGACCGCCACGGCATTGTGGATGCCAACGGGCTGATGAACCCAAACCACTTCTTAGCGGTGTGTGTGGATTACCTGATTAGCCATCGCCCGCAGTGGAGCGATTCGCTGAAAATCGGTAAAACGCTGGTCTCTTCTTCCATGATTGACCGCGTGGTGGCTTCGCACAACCGTGAATTGTTTGAGGTGCCGGTAGGCTTCAAGTGGTTTGTGGATGGCCTCTACGAAGGCTGGCTGGCTTTTGGCGGCGAGGAGAGCGCTGGCGCGAGCTTACTCACCCAAAAAGGTGAGGCGTGGTCGACCGATAAAGACGGCATCGCGCTGTGCTTGCTAGCCGCTGAGATTATGGCTGTGACCGGTAAAACGCCTAGCGAGTATTACCAAACTCTCACTGAACGCTTTGGCGAGCCGTTCTACAAACGGGTAGATACCGCCTGCACCGCGGAAGAGAAAGCCGCGTTCAAAAACCTCACCGCCGAGAGCATTACGGATACCACCTTGGCCGGAGACCCCATCACCGCCGTATTGGTTAAAGCACCGGGTAACCAAGCCGCCATTGGTGGTTTGAAAGTCACCACCGAAAACGGCTGGTTCGCCGCACGCCCCAGCGGCACAGAGTCACTTTACAAAGTGTACGCCGAAAGCTTCAAAGGCCCGCAACATCTGGAAGAGCTGATTGAAAGCGCCACCACACTGTTATCTAGCGTGTTGAAAGGGTAAGTAGTTCACGTAGCGCGGTGTAAAGCGGTAGCAAAGTGGGCACCCCGCGCGTTAAGCCGTATTACGTGGCCCCACGGTACTTAAGGTGAGCACCCGTAGCGCGGCGTAAGCGGAGCGCACCCGCGAAGCACTCCGCTAGGAGTGCCGATGATGGCACCGAGGTTTGATGCTTCACGGTGGCCTAATCCAGGCGGCTACCCGCCGCCCCCGCGGGTGCCTCTCTCGCTCGTTGCTCTCTCTCCTTCGTTACGCCGCGCTACGTGGCAGGCACGCCGCTCTAATGGTTCGCGGCACTCAAGAGAGGGCACCCGTAGCGCGGCGTAAGCGGAGCGCACCCGCGAAGCACTCCGCCAGGAGTGCCGATGATGGCACTGAGGTGTGATGCTTCACGGTGGCTTACTCCAGGCGGCTACCCGCCGCCCCCGCGGGTGCCTCTTTCGCTCGTTGCTCTCGCTTCTTCGTTACGCCGCGCTACGTGGCAGGCACTCCGCTCTAATGGTTCGCGGCACTCAAGGTGAGCACCCGTAGCGCGGCGTAAGCGGAGCGCACCCGCGAAGCACTCCGCCAGGAGTGCCGAAGGTGGCATAGAGGTGTGATGATTCACGGTGGCCTAATCAGGCGGCTACCCGCCGCCCCCGCGGGTGCCTCTCTCGCTTCTTCGTTACGCCGCTCTACGTGGCAGGCGCGCCGCTCTAATGGTTCGCGGCACTCAAGAGAGGGCACCCGTAGCGCGGCGTAAGCGGAGCGCACCCGCGAAGCACTCCGCCAGGAGTGCCGAAGGTGGCATAGAGGTGTGATGATTCACGGTGGCCTAATCAGGCGGCTACCCGCCGCCCCCGCGGGTGCCTCTCTCGCTTCTTCGTTACGCCGCTCTACGTGGCAGGCGCGCCGCTCTAATGGTTCGCGGCACTCAAGAGAGGGCACCCGTAGCGCGGCGTAAGCGGAGCGCACCCGCGAAGCACTCCGCCAGGAGTGCCGATGTTGGCACTGAGGTGTGATCATTCACAGCGGCATCATCCAGGCGGCTACCCGCCGCCCCTGCGGGTGCCTCTCTCGCTCGTTGCTCTCGCTCTTTCGTTACGCCGCGCTACGTGGCAGGCACGCCGCTCTAATGGTTCGCGGCACTCAAGATAGGCACCCGTAGCGCGGCGTAAGCGGAGCGCACCCGCGAAACACTCCGCCAGGAGTGCCGATGTTGGCACTGAGGTTTGATGTTTCACGGTGGCATCATCCAGGCGGCTACCCGCCGCCCCCGCGGGTGCCTCTCTCGCTCCTTCGTTACGCCGCGCTACGTGGCAGGCACGCCGCTCTAATGGTTCGCGGCACTCAAGGGGAGGGCACCCGTAGCGCGGCGTAAGCGGAGCGCACCCGCGAAGCACTCCGCCAGGAGTGCCGATGATGGCACCGAGGTGTGCTGCTTCACGGTGGCTTAATCCAGGCGGCTATCCGCCGCCCCCGCGGGTGCCTCTTTCGCTCGTTGCTCTCGCTCTTTCGTTACGCCGCGCTACGTGGCAGGCACGCCGCTTGAATGGTTCACGGCACTCAAGGGAGCGCACCCACGAAGCACTCCGCCAGGAGTGCCGATGATGGCACCGAGGTGTGATCATCCACGGTGGCTTAATCCAGGCGGCTCCCGCCGCCCCCGCGGGTGCCTCTTTCGCTCGTTGCTCTCGCTCCTTCGTTACGCCGCGCTACGTGGCAGGCACGCCGCTCGAATGGTTCACGGCACTCAAGGGAGGGCACCCGTAGCGCGGCGTAAGCGGAGCGCACCCGCGAAGCACTCCGCCAGGAGTGCCGATGATGGTACCGGGGTGTGATCATCCACGGTGGCTTAATCCAGGCGGCTCCCGCCGCCCCCGCGGGTGCCTCTCTCGCTCTTTCGTTACGCCGCGCTACGTGGTTCTACGGCACTTAATGCAGGCACTCCACTCTAACGATTCGTGGCACTCAAGATAGGCACCCGCGAAGCACTCCGCCAGGAGTGCCGGTGATGGCACCGAGGTGTGATTATTCCCGGTGGCTCCCTTGAGTGGGGGCATTTTGCCAATAACTTGTTCTGCCGTACTACGCGTGTTTTTCATGATGTTGTAAACTATGTAATTAACACTGGAGTGATATGGACTGGCGTGACGCTTGCTTAATAAATGTAGGTTACGTCACCTTTCGTATATCAAGGAAGACATATGTACACACCGTTATCAGCTGCGACTCAGCGTGTTTATACCCCTGTGAATGCTCTGGCCGTTCATGCTGAGCGCCTACAGGCTCAATCGCTCAGTGATTTGCTAGGTACTACTGAGTCTGCGCAACGTCGGGCAGAGTCTCTTGCCTTCACCTTTGGCACGCTACATCTGGATTTCAGCAAGCAGCGCTTAACCAATGAAACGCTCTCGTTGCTGGTGGAGTGGGCTCATAGCTGTGGGCTGGAAACGAAGCGCCACGCATTTTTCGCCGGTGCTGAGGTGAATCCTTCCGAAAAACGCCCTGCGCTGCACATGGCGGCGCGGTGGCCTGCGGGCTCTACACCGCCTAAGGGGATGGAAGCTGCCGCGACTTTTTGCCAGCAACAGCGGATGAAGATGGCAGATTTGGTGCAGCGTGTGCACAGTGGTGAATGGTTTGGTGCCACTGGCCAAGCCATCACTGATATTGTGCATATTGGCGTGGGTGGCTCTGATTTAGGCCCCAAATTGGTGAGTGAGGCACTGGCTGATCGCCCCAGCAGTGTCAAAGTGGGCGTGCACTATGTCTCGACCATGGATGGGTCGCAGTTACTGCCCTTAATGGAAACATTGAACCCTGCCACAACGTTGCTGGTGCTTGCGTCAAAATCTTTTACTACCGCCGATACTCAATTCAATGTCCGTACGGCGCTGTTATGGCTCAGTGATGCGCTTGAAGTGGAAGAGGAGACCATTCGCCGTTATCAACTGCTGGGTGTGTCATCTAAACCCGATAAAATGACTGAGTTTGGTATTCCCCAGGCGCATCAGTTGGAGTTCAAAGAGTGGATCGGCGGCCGATTTTCGTTGTGGTCTCCGATTGGTGTGAGTGTTGCCATGCAGCTTGGGGTAGAGCACTTTGATGCTCTCTTGGAAGGGGCGCATGCGATGGATCAACACTTCATCGCCGCTCCATTAGACGAAAACCTGCCCGCGTTAATGGCCCTGGTGGGGGCTTGGAATTGTCAATTTTTGAATATTCCTACGCACGCGGTACTGCCTTACGATGGTCGCCTTAAAAGCTTGGCTGCTTACTTGCAGCAGTTAGAGATGGAATCGAACGGTAAAAGCGTTGGTTTGGATGGGCGCTCCATCAACCATGCGACTTGCCCTATTTTGTGGGGAGACGTAGGGCCAAACGCGCAGCATGCGTTTTATCAGTTATTACATCAGGGTGGACATACTGTTAGCGCCGATTTTGTCGCGGTGGCAGAACGTACCGCTAGTGCTTTCGAGCATGCGAACACGTCTTTAAAAGATCAAGAAGCACTGACTTTGGCGAACTGTTTAGCGCAGTCGCAGCTATTTGCGTTAGGAGATGATGCGATACCACCCGCGTTACGGGGGTACATGGCTCAAGGGTATCGAGGCAACCAGCCTAACTCCGTTATACTCCTTAAATCGTTAGATGCGTGGTCGATAGGCGCGTTGCTAGCGCTATATGAACACAAAGTGTTTGTTCAATCGGTATTGTGGAACATCAATCCGTTTGACCAGCCTGGTGTTGAGCTAGGTAAGCAATTAGCCAATAGCTTATATCAAACCCTGGCGGGCCAGCCGATTGAACACCAGAATGTAGAAGATCCCGGTACTGCTCAGCTGCTGCGTAAAGTGAGTGAGTGGCGTCAGCAATGTAACGAAAAAGGAAGTGGTAAATGACTCAAGTACGCAAAGCGATTATTCCGGTGGCTGGTTTTGGTACGCGCCTGCTGCCGATCAGCAAGGCGATTCCTAAAGAGATGGTGCCGGTGGTGGATCGCCCTCTCATTCAGCACGTGGTGGAAGAAGCGCTGGCCGCTGGCATCAATGAAATCATTTTGGTTACCCGCGCTGGTAAATCGGCCATTGAAGACCATTTTGATGCTCATTTTGAGCTTGAGCATTCACTGGCCAGCAAGGGTAAAGATGCACTGCTGGAAACCCTTTCCGCTATTTCGCCGAAAAAACTGAAAGTGACCAGTGTTCGCCAGCCCAACGCGAAAGGTTTGGGACACGCGATTTTCTGTGCCGCCCACCTGCTGGATAAAGACGAGCCCTTTGCCGTTATCCTTCCGGACGTGCTGGTAAAACCTCAGTTAGGCAGCACCGCCTGTGATTTAGGCAGCATGGTAGAGCGTTGGAATGCAAACGATGCTTCCCAAATCATGGTTGAAGCGGTGCCGCAAGAAGACGTTTACCGTTACGGTATTGTGGATTGCGACGAGCCCGCCGCTGGCGAGAGCGCTACTATGCGGGGCGTGGTGGAGAAGCCTAAGCCGGAAGAAGCGCCGTCACGCCTTTCCGTGATTGGCCGCTATGTACTGCCGTACCGCATTATGGAGCTACTGCGCGACCAGCCGCCGGGCGCAGGCAATGAAATCCAGTTAACCGATGCGATTGACCGCTTGATGCAAGAAGGCCAAACCGTGCAAGCATTCCGCATGCATGGCCGCACCTTCGATTGCGGGCACATTGAAGGCTGGCTACAGGCCAACACGACGCTCGCCCGTGAAGCGGGCTACGACGTTTAACAGCCTGTTAAACGCTGTGTATTTGAAAACCGCCCACAGGGCGGTTTTTTACTTTTTGGAGGGGCTATGCAGGCATTACTGGAACAGGTACTGGCCATTGCCAAGGAGGCTGACCGGGCCATTATGGCCGTATATGGCCGAGCATTTGATGTCACGGTAAAAGTGGACAACAGCCCGCTGACAGAAGCTGATCAGGCAGCGCATAGAGTGATACTGCGAGGATTGCAGGCGCTTTCGCTGACTTACCCCATCTTATCTGAAGAGGATGTGGCGGGCTTTAGAGGGGTAGGCCAAGATGGCCGTTATTGGCTAGTGGATCCGCTGGACGGCACCAAAGAGTTCATCAAGCGTAATGATGAGTTCACGGTGAATATTGCGCTGATTGAGCACGGAGTGCCTATTATCGGTGTCGTCACAGCGCCTGCATTGGGAACGGCTTATATCGCTGCAGAAGACGTTGGCGCTTTCAGGATCGACGCTGAAGGGCAGCGCCACGTGATTCAAGTGGCGGGCAAACCCTCACCAGGAGCGGTATGGCGTGTGCTGGGGAGTCGCTCCCATTCAAACCCTGCCTTATCAGCCTGGCTGGATAAGCTGGGGGCGTACGACATTCAGCCCTTAGGTAGTTCGCTAAAAAGCTGCCTGATTGCCGAAGGCAAAGCTGACGTGTACCCGCGTTTAGGCCCCACCAGCCTCTGGGACACCGCCGCCGCCCACGCGGTCGTACGTTACGCCGGCGGCCGAGTGGAAACATTAGAAGGGCAGCCGCTCAGCTACGCAAACCCCTCCGAAACCTTAAACCCCTCCTTTGTGGTGTGGGGATATTCGTAGCGAGTGCTACCTGTTCGCTGCACTTACGGTGAGCACCCGCGCTACGGGTACGTGCAATTGCCCCGTGTTGATAGGTGTCACGGCACTTGAGGTAGGCACCCGTAGCGCGG
>NZ_BMHM01000010.1 GCF_014640815.1 Vreelandella lutescens
GAGCTAACGTGTACTAATGGCCCGTGAGGCTTGACCCTATAACACCCAAGGGGTCTGGTCGCAGTAATAACGAGGAGTGTGAATGCACTCAGAGAACCGGATACGCAGCAGCAAGCACAGGGGCTTGCTGACAAGAGACGATCACACAACATCCATTACCTGTTCAGCATGATGTACATGACAAGTTACGCCTGACGACCATAGCACGCGTGAACCACCTGATCCCTTGCCGAACTCAGAAGTGAAACCGCTTAGCGCCGATGGTAGTGTGGGGTCTCCCCATGCGAGAGTAGGTCATCGTCAGGCACTTATACTGCAAAGAACCCAGCCAATAGGCTGGGTTTTTTGTTTTTCTATCTGTCGTTTTATATCAGCGTTTTTATGTCAGAATGTGAACTCCAAGGAGGATCGCTATGACACAAATGCAATGGGATCAGTTACTTTCCCCTCGACGCCTTCACGATAAACGAACAGATAGCACCCGGGAAATTGGGCGTAGCCCCTTTCATAAAGATCATGATCGCATTGTCTTTTCCGGCTCTTTCCGACGCTTGGGGCGTAAAACCCAAGTGCACCCTCTGACTGAAAATGACCACATCCACACGCGTTTAACCCACTCCCTTGAAGTTGGCTGTGTCGGCCGCTCTCTAGGGATGATTGTGGGCGAGCTGCTGCGTGACCGCCTCCCTGAATGGATTACCCCCGCTGACTTGGGCGTTATTGTGCAAACGGCGTGTCTGGGCCATGACATCGGTAACCCGCCCTTTGGTCACGCCGGTGAGTACGCGATACGCGACTGGTTTCGTCGTGCCCAAGGAAGTGGCCTGCTGGAGGGCCTTTCAGAGGCCGAGCGCGAAGACCTGTTGACCTATGAAGGCAACGCGCAAGGCTTTCGCGTGATTACCCAGATTGAGTACAACCAGTTCAACGGCGGCATGCGCTTATCGGCTGCTACGCTCGGCACACTATTGAAGTACCCATGGACGGTACGCTATAGCGGTCGAGCGGGTAAGTTTGGCTGCTACCAATCAGAGCAAGCGCTGTTGAAAGAAGTGGCGGATGCGGTTGGGTTGCTTCCTCAAGGGGAGCAGCGCTGGTGTCGCCATCCGTTGGCCTGGCTTGTCGAAGCGGCAGATGATATTTGCTACGCCTTATTAGACCTGGAAGATGGCCTGGAGATGGGCATTCTGCGCTATGAGGAAGTGGTCGAGATTCTGCGTCAAATAGCCGGTGAGTTTCCGCCAGAGTATGCCGAGATGCAGCGTAAAAATGTCTCGCAACGCCGCCGCATCGCCCTACTCAGAGGAGCCGCTATGGAGCGAGCGGTGAACGACGTAGGCGCGGTATTTGTGCAGCATGAGCAGGCGCTACTCAGCGGTACCCTCAGCGAAGATCTATTAGAGCTGTGTCACCCGGATTTAGGCTGGGGTGTGCAGTCGGCCAAGCAGCTGGCTCGTGAGCGGATATTCCAAAATGAGCGCAAGGCGAAGCTTGAGATTGGTGCTTACACAACGCTAGGCATACTGCTTGAGGCCTTTATCGGCGCGGCCCATGAGTTGCACCACACGGGGCAAAGCTCTTTCAAGCACCAGCGGGTACTCGCATTAATTGGCGAGAACACACCGCTACCCTCGTGGACACTCTATGACAGCTACCGGCGAATGCTGGACTTTATTGGCGGGATGACCGACCACTATGCGGTCGATCTTGCCCAAGAGATGGGTGGCCGGTTACGCGGCGACTGAGTCTGCACATTACACGGAAGGTTGGCGGAGGTGCTTGAGTTCCATTAGGCGTGCTCGTTCTAGCAGAATATGAATCACTTTATCGTGGATGGCATCGCTCATCTGCCCTGGCGTAATGTTGGTGAGCTGTTTGGCAAGCTGCTCGCCACTGACCACCAGGATATCCGGTGCAGCCTCACTGGTATCAATTTCCCAGCCCGGTAACACCAGTACTCCTTTTACTGGCACCGGTACGCCACAGCGGCGCTCTAGCCACTGGCTGAGCCAGTTAACGCCTTGCCGCGTTTTATGCAGCGGCCGCCGCTCTTGCCAGTGGGGGAACCGCAGCCGCTCACGCTCAACGGCCACGCAGTTAAGCTCTTTACCATCGGTGCCAATGGCAAGCGTTCTAGCGCGGGTTTCCACCACAAACACGCCATGAGGTGTCACGACGACATGGTCAATGGTGAAACTATCAGTAGGCACGTCATGAAAAACGTAATAGGGATGTGCCTCAGGCCTTACTAAGCGCTCCAATTCCTGGCCCACCGCCAGTTCGCAGGCAAGCCCGAGTTTTAAGCGGCGAATGCGCTGATAGTCACGCACTAGCAGTAATGAAAATGCTAATACCAGCAGCGTACTCAGCAAACCGTACAGCGCCCACTCGACCCAATCCTGTTTATCCACAAACAGCATGCGTCCCATGCCATATACCAGCGGCGCGAGGCTAATCAGGGGACCTAAAGTGCCGTTCAGAAACAGGCTTGAAAAGGCTTGGTCCAAGCGATGGCGTAGTGCCTGGCCCGGCTCGCGCAGCGGCGCGTCAAAGGGGGAGTGAACGCGAGCATCGTGAAGGCTACGCAAGGCTAATACAATGCCGCCCATCGCTGCCATGGGAAACAAAAAGATGAGCGGTAGCAGGTATTCCAACCAAACCATTGTCGTGCCTTGCCCTTTAGCTATGAGCTTAAGGTCGTGCATCGCGTTGTATGACGACGCATCAACCGCCAGCTAATTTTACCTGATAACCCATGGAGGTTAAGGCATCCCGCAGTGTTTCGCGATGATCGCCTTGAATTTCTATCACGCCCTCTTTGACTGCGCCACCCGTGCCACAACGCTGTTTAAGTGTTTTGGACAAGGCTTTGAGGTCAGCATGAGCCAGTGGTATACCGCTGATGGTAGTCACTCCCTTGCCTTTGCGTCCGCTGGTTTCACGGCGGATGCGTACAATGCCATCTAATGCGGCAAGCCGCGCTTGCTCGCTGGTGTCTTCACAGCGGCAGTCATCAATAGGGGCACGGCAGTCGGGGCATGTTTTGCCATGCTCGGTAGAGTAAACCAGGCCACCGAGCTGATCACGTAATGAAGCCATACTATTTCTCTGTAGAGTGATGCGGCATGGTGGCCGGCCATCGCTCGTGGGTCAGTTGTTCAACAACGGCAGGCAGTTGGTACATGTTGCTAATCATAATAGCGCCTTCCGGTGTTGCTTCGGCATCGGGAAAGCGATTCAAATGAATCACTGTCATTCCCGCTTGCAGTGCGGCGCGAACACCGACGAGGGCGTCATCAATCGCAATGCAGTCTTTTGCCGCAAACCCCATGATACTGGCTGCGTGAAGATGTAAACAGGGCTCTGGCTTCCAGCAGTTAGCGGTATAGCCACTAAATAAGCGGTGATCGAAGTAGTGGCTCAGCCCAGTGGCATTGAGCGCGGTGCGAATCTTCGTTTCCGGCCCGTTCGATACTACCGCGCTTGGATAGCGTGCGAGTGCATCAAGTGACTCCCGAGCACCAGGGATGGTCGTTAATTCATTGGCTAGCCGATCGGCCAGATTGGCACGCATGGTTTGCTCCATGCGGTTTAGTTGGTCTGCATCGACTTCGCCATAGCGGGTTTGCAGTTCTGCCACGATACGTCGAAAGCGAGCGCCGCGAAACTCTCCCAGGTAATCAGAGGAGGCAAACGGTAGGCCCACTGTATTCAGGCCGCGGGCCATCTCTTCAGCAAGCAGGGGTTCGCTATCAACGAGGGTGCCATCGCAATCAAACAGCAGAAGTGGAAGCGGCATGGGAGTTCCTTGCAGCGTTACAAGCGCTACTCGCGTTAGTTTAAGCCGACCAGACGACTATTGAACGAGATTTTGTTGGCTTTGTGAACACTGTTTTATAATTTTTTACGGTTACCTTGTATACAGCCGCTACCTGTTGGCTTCTCTATGAAGTTAACTGCCCGGTTTACAAGGCAATCTATGTGAATCCCGATGAGAAAGGCTATAGTGGTTAGGCGACGCCGCAATAACCATAAAATGGAGATATATATGCGATTCCCCCCTTGGCTACTCTCATTTGTTGTTGGCACTGCGCTGATCACCTCTGCGGGCAGCGTGTTGGCTGAGCCAGAGGCTGACGCCAACAGCGAGCAGCATCAAGCGCTAGACGACGCGGCGCTGGAAGAGAAATATGGCATCAAAGCAGGGGCCGTTCAGCGAGATGAGCAGCCCTCTTCTGATATGCCAGCTGCGGACGCGTCTAGTGCAGAAGAAGATACTGACACGGCTGAAGCCGATACCAGCGATACCGACGCTGCCAACAACAGCACTGAGACAGAGAGCACGAGCACCGACACAGAGAGCGCCAGTACGAATGCTGAGAGCGAGAATACCGAAGGTGGCACGGGTGGTACCGGTAGCGCCGAAGATGCCATCGAAAACGGTGAAGACGATCAGAGCAACGACGATAACGAGTAATTTTCAACCGTTAGTGGGAAAGGCGTCGTGAGTTGGCGCTACTGCGTCGATGATAAGGTTTCATTGCCTTCTGGCTGGTAATCCACCAGGGGGCGTATTGACCACTCATCGCGCTGATGAATGCTTTTTGCATCACGAGGCCAGCTTCCATGCTGGCCTCGATTTTTTCAGTCACCATACGCTGATTTTCACGCATCATAGACGGGCTAAAAAAGGGCTGCGTTTGCCATAGCTGTTGGCGCATGGCGATCGTGGATAGCGACGAGCTCCATAGCTCCATCCCCATCATTCCGACCTTCCACACATCAAATATGGCGGTGGGCGGTGTGAATAGGGGTATTGAGGAGTGTTTCATAGTGAGGGCTGCCTGGTGAAGAAATGAGGGGTGGCGCTCTCTAGTAATAGCCTATTTGTGCTGCATTGCAACAAAAAAAGACGGCCCGAAGGCCGCCTTGGTATCGCTAATTGCTTAGCGGCTTATTTAATTTTAGGAGCCAGTTCGCCGCGCTCGTAGCGTTCGAACATCGCTTCCAGACTGATCGGCTTGATTTTGCTCGCGTTGCCAGCAGTGCCAAAGGCTTCGTAGCGGGCAATACACAGATCACGCATGGCGGTGACCGTTTCTTTCAGGAATTTGCGCGGATCAAATTCAGACGGATTCTCCGCCATGAAGCGGCGCACGGCTCCTGTGGATGCTAGGCGCAGGTCGGTGTCGATGTTCACCTTGCGCACGCCGTGCTTGATGCCTTCGACGATTTCCTCAACCGGTACGCCGTAGGTTTCCGGAATCTGACCGCCATAGCGGTTGATCACTTCCAGCCACTCCTGCGGCACGGAGGAGGAGCCGTGCATGACCAAGTGGGTATCTGGAATGCGCGCGTGGATCTCTTTGATACGCTGAATAGAGAGCGTATCGCCGGTGGGCGGCTTGGTGAATTTATACGCGCCGTGGCTGGTGCCGATCGCAATCGCCAGAGCGTCGACTTGAGTTGCCTTGACGAATGCAGCGGCTTCTTCGGGGTCGGTCAGCAGCTGTTCCATATCCAGCTTGCCTTCGGCACCAATGCCGTCCTCTTCACCGGCCATGCCGGTCTCCAGGCTGCCCAGGCAGCCCAGCTCGCCTTCTACAGAGACGCCACAAGCGTGGGCCATGGCGACCGCGCGACGAGTGACGTCAACGTTGTAGTCGTAATCCATCGGCGTCTTGCCATCTTCACCCAGCGAGCCGTCCATCATGACGGATGAGAAGCCAAGCTGAATGGAGCGCTGGCATACCGCAGGGCTGGTGCCATGATCCTGGTGCATCACCACTGGAATATGCGGGAACTCTTCGACGGCTGCCAGAATCAGGTGGCGCAGGAAGGGCGCGCCCGCGTATTTGCGCGCGCCAGCAGAGGCTTGAACGATTACCGGGGAGTCGGTGGCATCGGCCGCTTCCATGATAGCCCGCATCTGTTCAAGGTTGTTGACGTTGAACGCGGGGATACCGTAGCCATATTCGGCGGCGTGGTCGAGCATCTGGCGCATGCTAATTAAAGCCATGGGGTCACCTTATAGGTTGTCAGTGTGAACGGGTGCAGTGAGCGTGCAAGTTCAATTATTACGTATTAGCCGCGCTTTGCCGCAGCTTCAAGCGCAGCAACAGCCGGTAGCTGTTTGCCTTCAACGTACTCTAAAAACGCCCCGCCACCGGTGGAAATATAGGAAATGCGGTCGGCAATGGCGTATTTATCAATCGCAGCGAGGGTGTCACCGCCGCCCGCAATAGAAAATGCGCGGCTGTCAGCAATGGCATGGGAAAGCACCTCGGTGCCTTTGCCAAATTGATCAATCTCAAAAACGCCAACGGGGCCGTTCCACAAAATGGTGCCGGCATCCTTCAGCAGGCTGGCCAAGTGGGCAGCGGTGTCCGGGCCGATATCCAGAATCATCTCGTTATCAGCGACCTGATCCACCGGTTTGACCACTGCTTCCGCGGATTCAGAGAACTCCGTGGCCACGACAACGTCAGTGGGCAACGGAATAGAGACTTTCTCCATTAGCGCTTTGGCTTGACCGATCAGGTCGGCTTCGTAGAGCGATTTGCCCACATTATAGCCTGCCGCTGCGATAAAGGTGTTGGCGATCCCGCCGCCGACAATGAGCTGGTCGCACTTATCGGAGAGTGCGGTCAGCACGTCGAGCTTCGTGGAGACCTTGGAGCCGCCCACAATAGCCGCCATCGGCCGCGCCGGGTTCGCTAAGGCTTTCTCCAACGCATCCAGCTCTTGGGCCAGCAGCGGGCCTGCACAGGCGGTGGGCGCAAAGCGGGCCACGCCGTGGGTGGAGGCTTGAGCGCGGTGGGCAGTGCCGAAGGCGTCCATCACGAAGATATCGCACAGCGCGGCATACTGCTTGGCCAGCTGTTCGTCGTCTTTCTTCTCGCCGTTATTGAAGCGTACGTTCTCAAGCAGCACCACGTCGCCGTTGCTGAGCGTGGGCGCGGTGTTGAGGTAGTCGTTGATCAGTTTGACGGGGCTACCCAGCAGCTCGCCAAGGTGCTCGGCCACGGGAGCTAAGGAGAATTCCTCGGCAGGCTCGCCTTCCGTGGGGCGGCCCAGATGGCTCATCAGCATCACTTTGGCACCCGCTTTGGCCGCTGCTTGAATGGTCGGCAGTGCGGCGCGAAGGCGGGCATCGCTGGAAACACGGCCGTTTTTGATCGGCACGTTCAGGTCTTCACGAATCAGCACGCGCTGCCCTTCCAGGGGCAGATCGGTCATTTTTTGCACGTTCATGTGAGCGGTTTCCTCGTGTTCAAGCGAATGTAAGAGCGCTAGGTGATGCTACCCATCAGTTAGCGAAACGTTGCCAAGCGCTGGCTGATATCCAGCATGCGGTTGGCAAAGCCCCACTCGTTATCAAACCAGCACAGCAGCTTGATCAAGCGTGTGCCAGCCACCCGGGTTTGGGTGGCGTCTAGAATGCCAGAGCGGGGGTCATGATTAAAATCAATCGAAGCCATGGGCGCTTCGGTATAGCCTAGCACCCCTTTTAAGCGCTGCTGGCTGGCATTGTGGAGCAGCGCGTTCACCTGTGCGGCGCTGGTGTCGCGGCGTACGGTGAGTGCGGCATCCATGGCAGATACATTAATCGTCGGTACCCGCACGTGCAGGCACTCAAAGCGCCCGGCCAGGCTTGGCATCAGGCGGCTAATCCCCACTGCCAAGCCGGTATCCACCGGCACAATCGACTGCATGGCGGAGCGGGTTAAGCGCAAGTCAGTTTGATGATACGCATCGATCACCGGCTGGTCGTTCATCGCCGAGTGAATCGTGGTGGTGACGCCGTGCTCCAGACCTAATGCCTCATCCAGCACGGTGAGCAGCGGCACTAAACAGTTAGTGGTGCAGGACGCTGCAGAGAGAATGCGCTGCGTGGGAGCGAGCTCATGCTCGTTGATGCCCCACACGATGGTGGCATCCACATCGTTTTCAGCGGGCTGGGAGAACAGCAGCCGCTTGGCCCCAGCCGTTAAGTGCTGCTCGGCGGTGGCGCGATCCTTGAAGCTTCCCGAGCACTCCAGCACCAAGTCGATATCCAGTTCACCCCAGGGCAGCGCTGTCGGGTCGCGTTCACACAGCACGTGAATGCGCTGTCCATTAACGAGTAACGCGCTGCCATCGTTGTCCACTTCGCCCGGGAAGCGCCCGTGGGTGGTGTCGTAACGGGTGAGGTAAGTGATAGTAGCGAGGTCGGAAAGCTCATTAATGGCGACCACCTCAAGCTCTGGGTGGTGGCGCTCCACCAGCGCTCTCAGCACGCACTGGCCAATGCGCCCATAACCATTGATAGCAATGCGATATTTAGCGGAAGCGTTCGCCATGTGGTGATGCGGCTCTTAGAAAAAAGTGGCCCGATGATAGCGCATTTCAACGGGTGTTGCTTACCCAGCCAGACCCACTAATCGCCATGCAAGCGGTAGCAGCAGCGCGGTGAAAATACCGGTGAGGCTCATTCCGAGCGAGGCAAATGCCCCGGCGGTAGGGCTAATATCGAACGCTCGCACGGTACCGATAGCGTGCCCATTAAGCCCCAGCGCAAAACCGATGATGCGCTCATCGTTGATACGTAGCACTCGAGCGGCCAAGCTAACGAAGGGGATTGTCAGCACACCGGTCACCAGCAGCGAGCCCATTAACAGCGCGACACTGCCGCCCAACTGTTCCGTAATCCCAATGGCAATCGGCGCGGTCACCGACTTTGCCGCAATGGAGGCCAAAATGTCTGGGCCAGCACCTAGCAGCCAGGCAATGCCTAAGGCGTAGCAAGCAGCTAAGGAGGCGGCAATGGGCAGGCAGGCAGCCAGCGGTCGCCATAGTTCACGAATACGCGGCAGTTGCTGATAAAGCGGCATACCTAGCGCCACCGTGGCGGGGCCTAACAGCACGGTTAGCCACGTAGCGCCCTGCTGATAGGTAGCGTAAGGCACCCCCAGCAGCGCCAGTATCGCGGCCAAAAGAAGTGCCGCGATCAAAATAGCGGGCAGCCAGGAGGGTTTGCTCAGGCGCATGAAAAGTGCGCTGCCCACCAAATAAGCGGCTAGCGTTAAGCCCACGGCAAATAAAGGCGTTGCGGTTAAGGTGGGCAGCAGGTTAGTCAGCATGGCTGCGCCCCATTAAACGCTTTAGTAACCATAGCGTGGTGAACACGCTGAGCAGCGTGCCGAGGAGCAGGGAGGCCACAATGGCCAGCCATTGACCCGCCAGTTCATCCAGAATAAAGAACACGCCCACCACGCCTGGCATGATCAGCATGGCCAGAAGCGCAATCAGCGGTTGAGCGGCAGCGGCAAGACTAGACGGTACTCTGCCGATCATAGCGAGGGTGGCGCACAGCAGCAGCATGCCCACCACCCCAGAAGAGATAGGTAAACCGGAGAAGTGAATGACTACTTCTCCGATTAACCAGTAGCTAATTAGCCATAACAGACCGTTTAGCGCGGGCATCGCGATGCCCGCACTGTGTGATCCGCGAGTGAGGAATTAAACCAGCAGCTCATTGGCTTGTTTAACAATGTTCTCGACGGTAAAGCCGAAGTGCTTGAACAGCTCGCCAGCCGGGGCCGACTCGCCAAAGGTAGTCATGCCAATCACGCGGCCATCTAGGCCAACGTATTTGTACCAGTAGTCGGCATGGCCTGCTTCGATGGCAATACGCTTGGTCACGGCTTTGGGCAGAACGCTTTCACGGTAGTCAGCGTCTTGGCCGTTGAAGCGGTATGCCGAAGGCATGGAGACCACGCGTACGGCTTTACCCTGCTGCTCCAGCTCGGCCGCGGCGTCCATGGCCAGGGAGACTTCGGAGCCCGTGGCAATCAGGATCAGCTCTGGCGTGCCTTCGCTATCTTTCAGCACATAGCCGCCGCGCTGGATAGACGCGAGCTGTGCCTTGGTACGCGGCTGGTGCGGCAGGTTCTGGCGCGAGAGTACCAGGGCTGTCGGGCCGGAGTGGCGCTTAATCGCGGCATCCCAGGAAGCGGCGGTCTCCACGGCGTCACAGGGGCGCCACGTGTTCAGGTTCGGCGTGGTGCGCAGGCTGGTGAGCTGCTCAATCGGCTGGTGCGTTGGGCCGTCTTCACCCAGGCCAATGGAGTCGTGGGTAAACACGTAGATAGCCTGCTGACCCATCAGCGCCGCCATACGCACGGCGTTGCGCATGTACTCCATAAAGATTAGGAAGGTAGCGCCATACGGCACGAAACCGCCGTGCAGGGCGATACCATTCATCACCGCGCCCATGCCGAATTCACGCACACCGTAGTGTAGGTAGTTGCCGCTGGCATCTTCGGGAGTGATCGCTTTCGCGCCCTTCCAGAATGTCAGGTTAGACGGCGCTAAGTCGGCGCTGCCGCCGAGCAGTTCCGGCATTTGCGGGCCAATCACGTTCAGCGCTTCAAACGACGCTTTACGCGAGGCAATGCTTTCACCTTTCTCTTGAGCCTGCTGAATCAGCGCTTCGGTCGCCAACTCAGTGGGCAGCTGCGCTTTCATGCGGCGTTTGAATTCACGCGCTTCTTCCGGGAAGGCTTCGGTGTAGCGAGCGAAGCGGCCTTCCCACTCTTGCTGGCGCTTCTTACCGGCGTCGCGGGCATCCCAGGCGGAGTAAATCGGCTCGGGGATATGGAAGGGCGCGTGCTCCCAGCCCAGTTGCTTACGCGCCAGGGCCACTTCTTCGTCACCCAGCGGTGCGCCGTGGGCTTCTTCTTTGCCCTGCTTGTTGGGGGCACCAAAACCGATAATGGTTTTGCAGATGATCAGGCTTGGCTTGTCGTCATGGCTCTTCGCCAGCTCAATGGCCGCCTTGATCTCTTCAGGCTTGTGGCCGTCGACGTTCGGTACCACGTGCCAGCCGTAGGCCTCAAAGCGCTTGGCGGTATCGTCGGTGAACCAGCCTTCCACTTCGCCATCGATAGAGATGCCGTTGTCGTCGTAAAGGGCAATCAGTTTGCCCAGCTGCTGCGTGCCTGCCAAGGACGCCGCTTCGTGGGAGATACCCTCCATCAAGCAGCCATCGCCCAGGAAACACCAGGTGTGGTGGTCAACGATGGTATGGCCGGGGCGGTTGAACTGCGCGGCCAGCGTTTTCTCAGCAATCGCGAAACCTACCGCGTTAGCAAAGCCTTGGCCCAGCGGCCCGGTGGTGGTTTCGATGCCGGGGGCGTAGCCAAACTCCGGGTGGCCTGCGGTGGGCGAGTGCAGCTGGCGGAAGTTTTGCAGCTGCTCCAGGCTAAGCTCGTAGCCGCTTAGGTGTAAAAGCGAGTAGAGCAGCATGGAACCGTGGCCATTCGACAGCACGAACCGATCACGATCAGCCCACTTAGGGTCTTCGGGGTTGTGCTTGAGGTGGTCATTCCACAGCACCTCGGCAATATCAGCCATACCCATGGGCGCGCCAGGGTGGCCAGATTTGGCCTTCTGAACAGCATCCATGGAAAGGGCGCGAATGGCATTGGCCAGCTCAAAACGGGACGGCATGGGGGTGCTCCTCGCCTGAAAACGGAAAGAATAAAGGCGCTATTGTCGCTGACTTCCCCGGCGGCGGCAAATTCTCAGGGGCACGTTGTGGGAAGAACTTCCAACAGCGTGTAGACTCTGCCTCCCGAAGTGGTGGTGAAAGTGATGGTGCCGCTTCTTTATACGGGCAGGGAACTTCCTGCCATGATTTCCTGCTGATGCTGTGGTCATAATGATGCAGCCGTCATACAGAGGGTCGAGTGCGCGATGAGCGAATATTCCCTGTTTACCTCCGAGTCCGTTTCCGAAGGCCATCCCGATAAGATTGCCGACCAGATTTCAGACGCGGTGCTAGATGCCATTATCGCCCGGGATAAACAGGCCCGTGTTGCCTGTGAAACGATGGTGAAGACGGGTGTTGCCATTATTGCTGGTGAGATCACCACGTCTGCGTGGGTGGATCTAGAGACGCTGGTGCGTGATGTGATTACCGATATCGGCTACACCTCTTCTCAGGTGGGCTTCGACGGTGCCACGTGCGGCGTGATCAACCTGATTGGCAAGCAGAGTGTTGATATTGCTCAGGGCGTTGATCGGACCAAACCAGAAGATCAAGGTGCCGGTGACCAGGGCCTGATGTTTGGCTACGCCACCAACGAAACCGATTCGTTTATGCCTGCCCCGATTCACTACTCGCACCGTTTGGTCGAGCGTCAGGCGGAGCTGCGTAAAAACGGCCTGCTGCCGTGGCTGCGTCCGGATGCCAAGAGCCAGGTCACTTTCCGCTATAACGCCGAAGGTCAACCGTGTGGCGTGGATGCGATTGTCCTGTCGACTCAGCACGACCCGGAAATCGATCAAGAAGACCTGCGCAAAATGATTAAGCGTGAAGTCATTGAGCAGGTGATTCCCGCTGAGTGGTTGGACGCCAACACCCAGTACCACATCAATCCGACCGGCAAGTTCGTGATTGGCGGCCCGGTGGGCGACTGTGGCCTGACCGGTCGTAAGATCATCGTCGATACTTACGGCGGCATGGCTCGTCACGGTGGCGGCGCGTTCTCGGGCAAAGATCCGTCCAAAGTAGACCGCAGCGCCGCGTACGCCGGCCGCTATGTAGCGAAAAACGTCGTCGCTGCAGGCTTGGCTGATAAGTGCGAGATTCAGGTCTCCTACGCCATCGGCGTGGCAGAGCCTACCTCTGTGTCTATCGACACCTTCGGTACCGGTAAAATCGACGACGCAAGCATCGTTAAGCTGGTGCGCGAGCACTTCGATCTGCGCCCTTACGCGATCACCAAGATGCTGGACCTACTGCACCCGATGTACCGCCTGACGGCGGCTTATGGCCACTTTGGCCGCGAGCCGTTCGAGCACAGCTACAGCTGGGTGGACGACAAAGGCGAAACGCACACTGAAACGTTTACAGCCTTTCCGTGGGAAAAAACCGACAAAGCGGATGCGCTGCGTCAGGACGCTGGCCTATAAGCTTCCCGCTAGCGCGATGAGCGTCACGGGTTAGCGAAAAGCGCCCTCTGGTTCACGCCAGGGGGCGCTTTTTTATGTGCCGAACGCAGCGCTGAGAGTGGCCATATACGCATTGCATCTCTGCCAGTTTCATATAAGTTAACTTTAATAAGGGCTGAAAAATCTCCCGTTCACCACGTGAGGATGCGTATGCCGGGTTGGCGAATCACCGGAATGGCGGGCCTAGCGGCAGCCTGGTTAATGAGTGTCACCTTTTCCGCACAGGCAAACATGTGCCCCGACTGGCCCGCTGAGCGGCTGGCGCTGGAAACCCAGGCGCTAGCCGAACATATCGAAGTGTGGGACCGCGCTTACCATGATGACGGCGAATCGCTGATTGCCGATGAGCTGTACGATCAGGCGCTGGCACGGCTGGAAAACTGGCAAGCCTGTCTGGATGCCCCAGCCCCCCACCGGCCACTGACCCGCGTCACGAGCAGCAGCGGTACTCGCACGCATCCGGCTGCTCAAACGGGGCTCACTAAAGCCGATGAGGACGGCATTCGACGCTTTACCAGCCGCCGCGAAGACCTGTGGATTCAGCCCAAGGTGGATGGCGTCGCGGTGACGCTGCGTTACCAGGGCGGGGAACTTGTCGAAGCCGTTAGCCGGGGAGACGGCGAGCGAGGGCAGGATTGGACGGCGCGGGTTCAGCAACTGCCCGGTGTGCCCGTATCGCTCCCTGAGCCACTCTCTGCGGTGTTACAAGGCGAGCTCTACTGGCGGCTGGATAATCACGTGCAGTCGCGCCATCCCGACTCAGGAGCGCGTGGCGCCGTGGCCGGTGCCATGGCGCAGCGCGACCCAAGCCAAGAGACGCTGAACCGCATCGGTTTGTTCGTATGGGACTGGCCGGATGGCCCGACGCAGATGACCGAACGGCTGGCGCAACTGACGGCGCTGGGGTTCGATACGGCCGACTACACTCATTCGATCAACGGCCAGGAAGCGGCCGCCGAGTGGCGCGAACGTTGGTTTAACGGACCGCTGCCGTTTGCCACCGACGGCGTGGTGTTAAAACAGGCTGAGCGCCCTGGCGTGCGCAGCTGGTCGTCATCGCCCCCCGAGTGGGCGGTGGCCTGGAAGTATCCGTCTCAGCAGGCGCTAGCCCAGGTGCGCGGGGTGGAGTTTAGGGTAGGGCGAACCGGGCGCGTAACGCCGCTGCTATGGCTCTACCCGGTGACTCTAGAAGGGCGGCGCATCAGCCGCGTATCGCTGGGCTCGCTGGAACGCTGGCAAGCGTGGGACGTGCGCCCTGGTGACCAAGTGGCGGTGACGTTGGCGGGCCTGACGATTCCTCAGGTAGACAGCGTGGTGTGGCAAACCCGCGAAAGGGCCGCCCTAAGCACCCCACCGCCCGAGCGCTACCATCTGTTGAGCTGCTTTAGGCTAACGCCAGAACTAACTTCAGAGCTAGCGCCAGAATGCAGCGCCCAGCTGCTGGCCCGCTTAACCTATCTCAGCGAGCAGCTGGGCATGCGAGGGATTGGCGAAGGCACTTGGCAGGCGCTGATGGAGGCCGGTGTGGTGACGGAGCTGCTTGGCTGGTTGGAGCTTACGCCAGAGCAGCTACAGCAAGCCCACGGCATTGGAGAAACCAGCGCCGATGCGCTGGCGGCGCAATTTAATGCAGCGCGCCAAGCGCCTTATGCAACATGGCTAACGGCGCTGGGGATGCCGCCCGGTGGCGACGCTCGACTAGGCGACTGGTACACCCTATCGGGGTACTCCCGAACCGATTGGCAGGCTGCCCCCGGGGTTGGCGCAGTGCGCGGTGAGGCGCTCGTCGCCTTCTTCAACCACCCAGACGTTCAGCGCATGGCCCGCCAGCTGCAGCAGGCGGGCGTTGATGGTTTTTAACCCAGCCCAGTTAAGCGCAGCATCAGCCCCAGATAGAGCGGGATCAACAGCGGTGCCAGCAGCGTAGTGGTGAGTACCGCTAAAGCGCCTTTCTGTGGCTGAATGCCTAACTCCATGGCCACCACCACCACGTTAGAGGCCATGGGCACCACGCCCAGCAGCAGCAGCGCCATCGCAAGCTCTGGTGCCAGCGGCGTGAACTGTTGGAGCACCAGCACCGCCCCCAGCATGACCAGCGGCCAGAGCAGATAGCGAAGCCCCACGCAGGTTGCGACAAAGCGCGCATCCCACGCGGCGAGCGTGACCTGGCTTAACGTCATGCCAATAATCATCATGCCCAGCAGGGTATAGGTGGCGGGAAAGACCGCTAATGAACTCATCAGTGACTCAGGCAGCGTGGCGTTGAGCGCGTTTAGCAGCAGTGCTAAGAAAAAGGCATAAATCAGCGGGAGGCGGGCAATTTTGGCGAGGCTCTGGCGTACCGAGAAGTGGCCACGGGCACTCAGGTAAAACCCCACCGTGAACTCGTATAAATTGATGCCTAGCATACAGAAGAGATACAGCGTCACGCCTTCGGGGGGCAGCAAAATCAGTGCCACCGGTAGCCCAAAGTAGCCGGTGTTGCCGGTGCCGGAAGAGAACGCTAGCAGCGCGCCCTCCTGCGGGCCAAAGCGGTGTTGGGTGGCCCAGCGCACCGCCAGTGCCATACCGCTGACTAACAGGAACATAGCAAAGGTCAGCACCAAATACTCGGCGGTGGGGCCGCCATTCATCAGCGCACGAAAAATTGTCAGCGGCGCAATCAAATACACCAGCAGCGTGGCAATCGGGCGCGGGTCGATGTTGAGCCGCTGGGCGGCAATAAAGCCGAGCCCCACATACCCTAACAGCATCAGCAGCGGGCCCATTAAAGCGCTAGGTGCTAAGTCCATTTCTCCTCCTTGATAGACGCGGTAGTGCCAACATGAGCCGAATTGAAGGTCGACCGTGGAATCTTTCATTAGCCGCTGCGCGGCGAAGCAGCGAGAATACCTCAAATAATGATCACGTTACCGCACTGCGAGGACAAACCATGAGCAGCCAAGAGCATCCGTTAGGTATTAGCTTTGAATTCTTTCCGCCCAACACTGACGCAGGCCGGGAGAAGCTAATTCACGTGCGTGATGAGCTGGCCGCTCGTAACCCGCGCTTTTTCTCCGTTACCTACGGCGCGGGTGGCTCTACCCAGGCGCGTACTCGGGACATCGTGCGCACCGTCAGCCAAAGTGGCATTACTACGGCACCGCACCTCTCCTGTATCGGCAGTGAAAAGGCCCAGCTGCGCGACCTGCTGGCCCAGTACCGGGAAGAGGGCGTGGATAGCCTAGTGGCCCTGCGCGGCGACATGCCCTCTGGCATGGCAAGCATTGGCGAGCTGCGGTATGCCAACGAGCTGGTGGAGTTCATCCGTGACGAAACGGGAGATCATTTCGAGATTGCGGTGGGCGCTTACCCTGAGTCGCACCCTCAGGCCCCCAGTTTTGAAAAGGACGTAGAAAACTTCGCCCGTAAGATGAACGCGGGGGCCAACATGGCCATCACCCAGTACTTCTTTACCGCCGATGCCTACTTCCACTTCGTTGATAAAGCGCGGGCGCTGGGCGTTGAGCAGCCGATTATTCCCGGCATTATGCCGATTACCAACTACACCAAGTTAGCGCGGTTTTCCGATGCCTGCGGCGCGGAAATTCCCCGCTGGATTCGCAAGCAGCTAGAAGCGTACGGCGATGACAGCGAGGCTATCGCCGCTTTCGGTACCGATGTGGTGACTCGCCTGTGCGAGCGCCTGCTGGATGGCGGCGCGCCAGGCCTGCACTTCTACACGCTGAACCAAGCGGCACCAGTATTGAAGGTGGTAGATAACCTCAGCTAACGCTTTTGCCTGCTGATCAAACCGGCCTGCATCCTTGATGCAGGCCGGTTTTTTTATGGGCGGCAATCACGACACTTGTGTCATTAACGTTGGGTTCAAGTTGGCTCCGTATAATCCCTGTTGTCATTTCTTGCTTGGCTAATGCCTAGAGCGTAATAGCGTTAAGGCGATAAGGAGTTTTGCATCATGTGGCTGATTACCATCATGTTTGCCATGACGTATCTAGGTATGGCTGCCGGGCAGCTACCGGGACTGAAGGTGGATCGGTCATGGATAGCGATGGCAGCTGCCTGCGTATTGTTGGTCTCTGGCACGGTGCTGCTGGACGACATCTCCAGCCACATTGATATAGGCGCGCTTACCCTGCTGTTCGCGCTCATGTTGGTATCGGCTCAGTTTGGTTTTTCAGGCGTCTATGCGCGGCTTTCGGGTTTAATCACCGCGCAGGCTGAGCGCCCCAGTGTCTTGTTGCTAGGGGTTGTGGTGTTGGGAGGCGTGTTATCAGCGTTGTTGGTGAATGACATCGTCGCCTTTGCACTGACGCCACTACTGTGTCAGACGCTGCTAGAGCGCGGTCTGGATCCGCGTCCCTTCCTATTGGCGCTTGCCATGTCCTGTAACGCGGGGTCTGCGGCCAGCCTGATTGGCAATCCGCAGAATATTCTGATTGGGCAAGCTGGCGGGTTAGATTTCTGGGGCTACAGCCTACAAGCGCTGGTGCCCGCGTTAGCT
Source organism: Vreelandella lutescens (assembly GCF_014640815.1). Taxonomy (GTDB): domain Bacteria; phylum Pseudomonadota; class Gammaproteobacteria; order Pseudomonadales; family Halomonadaceae; genus Vreelandella; species Vreelandella lutescens. Next base: position 17,504 of record NZ_BMHM01000010.1, read on the forward strand.
GCTCTGCTTATCACTTACGGCGTGATCTGGTTGTTATGGCGTCGACGTTGGGCATTAAACGTTATGCCAGCAACGACCACCAAGGCGTTAACACCCGTGACAGAAAGCCTGAGCTATAAGCCGCTGCTGGCAGCGATGGCTTTGCTGGCGCTGTTTTCAACCGGAATGCCAAGAGAGTGGTCGGCGCTTGCTGTTGCACTTGTTCTGATGATGTCTCGGACAGTCGCCAGCCGCCGTTACGTGGAGGCTGTGGACTGGAACCTGTTGCTGTTATTTATCGGGCTGTTTGTGGTCACCGGTAGCGTTGCCTCGCTGCCTGAAGCCGGGGCGCTGGTGAACCGCCTGTTGGGTGAAGGCGGCTTGCCAAGCAATGTGTGGAGCCTTGCCGGAGTGTCGCTGCTAGCCAGCAATGTCATTGGCAATGTGCCGTTTGTCGTACTGCTGCTAGGACTTTTCCCAGAACTGCCTGAATCCACACTGGTAATACTGGCAGTGATGTCGACCCTGGCCGGTAACTTGCTGTTGATTGGCAGTGTCGTGAATCTCATTGTGGCCGAAGGCGCTAAGCGCCAGGGAGTAGATCTTGGCTTCTTTGAGTTTGCGCGTGCTGGCATTCCAGTCACGGTGCTGTCTGTGTTGGTGGCTGGGCTCTGGCTTGGCTACCTGCTGGCATAGTGCTGCAACCTGGTGTGCAAAACATTGAAAAGTAACTCTGATCATTAAGCTCTTAGCGGGCATTACTCAGCACGAGATGGCTATGCAGAAGGACATAACCGTACAAAGTCGACGCGGCCTGGATTGGATGAACTTCTTTCTTGCCGATGTGCGAGATGGGGTCGGCCCCTATTTAGCGATATTTTTGCTGGCGTCTCAGAATTGGTCTAGCAGTGATATTGGCCTGGTGATGGGGGCCATGGGGGTGGCAACAGGTTTAGCGCAAATACCGGCTGGCAAATGGATGGATAGCGTCAGAAATAAGCGTCTTCTTCTCTCGGGTGCTTGCGGTGTGGTCGCTATTGCCTGTCCGCTAATGGCGCTTTATCCCGTTATGTGGGTCGTTCTTCCGGCGCAAATCGCTATTGGAGCGGCGGCTGCCTTTATTTTGCCTGGCATTGCTTCCTTGACGTTAGGGTTGGTGGGCCACCGTCAACTCGCGGGTCACACGGGGCGCAATGAGGTATTTAATCATGCCGGTAATATCGTGGCAGCGTTGCTGGCGGGGGCGGTGGGTTATTTCATCGCCAACGAATACATTTTTTGGGTGGTCTCTCTATGGAGCCTGTTCTCCATCGTATCGGTGATGACCATCAGGCCATCTGAGGTTGATGATGCACAAGCACGGGGCGCGGAGCGGGGCTCAGCAGGTGAAATTCACATTGCTAAGTTTTTGCCACTGTTAAAAAACCGGAACATTCTCATTTTTGCCACTGTTGTCATGCTGTTCCACTTTGGCAATGCGGCGATGCTACCGCTAGTGGGGCAGCAGTTGTCTACCCAGGCCAATGGCGAGGGCGCATCTTTGTGGATGAGCGCTTGTATTATTTTGGCGCAGTTAGTCATGATTCCCATCGCTAAATTTGCCGGTAAATACGTGGATATATGGGGCACACGTCCTGTTTTTATGATTGCGCTCGTCGCGCTACCGATTCGAGGTGTGTTGTATACATTGAGTGATGCGCCCATGTATTTGCTAGCGGTTCAGATGCTAGACGGCGTAGGGGCGGGGATATTCGGTGTGATTTGGGTGTTGGTAGTGGCGGATCTAACCAAAGGTTCAGGCCATTACAGTTTGACGCTAGGGTTAATGAATGTTGCTCACATGGTTGGATTTTTTCTCAGCCAAACGACAGCAGGTAGGGTGGTAGATACCGCTGGCTCATTCAGTGCTGGATTTTTATATCTAGCGGCTGTGGCGGGATTAGCACTGCTGTTATTTGCAGTCGCGATGCCGGAGACACGAACGCTGGGGTTGGGAGGGCGGTTAAAGGGTAAGAGCGACACAGCCCTCACGTAAGTTGAGCCATAAACGGTGAGCACTCGTTGTTAACGTTAAAAAGCCGGAATCTCTCGATTCCGGCTTTTCTGTTGCGTCTGATCAGCAGTGCAGCGTAAGAGTTACGCAGCGCTTGCCGTTGCTTTGCCTTTGCCACCATGTAGCTTGCGCTGCATGATAAACAGCACTGTAGCAATTGCCAGACCGGCGATGTCGGTATAGATGCCGCCGTAGATCAAGAACATAGCACCTACCAGCATGACTAAGCGCTGGGGTGAGTTCACCGGGCCGAAGAACCACTTCTGAACCATGCCCGAGAGCAGCACGATGCCAAGCGTCGCCGTAAGGCCGACACGCAGGATCTGCATGGCGGTGCCTTCCATCAGCATAGCCGGGCTGTAGAAGAACATGAACGGGACGATAAACGCCGCCAGACCAATCTTGAACGATGCCACCGACGTGCCCATGGGGTTGTCCCCGGAGATACCGGCCGCCGCGTAAGACGCCAAGGCTACCGGCGGCGTAATGGCCGAGACCACCGCGAAGTAGAACACGAAGAAGTGTGCCGTCAGCGGTTCAATACCAATATTGATCAAGCCCGGGGCCACCACAGAGGCCGCCACTGCGTATGCTGCCGTGGTGGGCATGCCCATCCCCAGCATGATGCTGATCAACATCGCAAAGAACAGCGCCAACAGCTGGCTGACGCCCGCCAAGCCAAGCAGCAGCGAAGAGAAGCGAGCGCCAACGCCGGTCAGCGAGATAACGCCCACAATCAAGCCCGCACAGGCACACACGGCAATAATCTGGATCGACATGGTGCCTGCAAGCTGCAGCGCTCTCAGAATCGCACGTAGGCCCATCTTATTGGGTGATAGCCAGCTCACCACCGCCGCAGAGGCCGTTGCCAGGGTGCCGGCACGAATGACCGAATAGCCCATGAACAGTGCCGCAATCAAAATAATGATCGGCGCGAACAAGTAGACCTGTTTCACCAGCTTCGAGAACAGCGGAATCTCATCTTTGCGCATACCGCGCATGCCTTTACGGGCGGCTTCAAAGTCGACCATAAAGTAGATAGAAGCAAAGTAGAGAATGGCGGGAATAATCGCGGCAATGGCGATCTCGGTATAAGGAATACCGGTCACTTCTGCCATGATGAACGCGCCTGCGCCCATGATCGGCGGCATAATTTGGCCACCGGTAGAAGCGGCAGCTTCAATGGCGCCCGCGCTACGGGCCGGGTAGCCCACCTTCTTCATCAGCGGAATGGTCAGCGAGCCTGTGGAGACCACGTTGCCAGCGGAGGTGCCGTTAATCATGCCCATCAGGCCAGAGGCGAAGATGGCGACTTTCGCCGGGCCACCTCGGGTGCGGCCTGCAGCAGCAAAGGCGAAATTGACGAAGTAGTCACCGACTTTAGACGCTTGTAAGAAAGCGGCAAAAATGATGAACAGAATAATATAGGTGGAGGAAACCGCCGTGGTTGGGCCAAGGATACCTGCATCGGTATAGACCTGACTAAAGAAGCGCTGCACGGACAAACCAGGGTAGCCCAGGAAGCCAGGCAGGTAAGGGCCAGCAAAAACATAGGTGAGGAAGACGGCGGAAATCACCACCAGTGCCAAGCCTGCCACGCGGCGAGTCAGTTCTAGAATCAGTAGTGAGCCTGCAATCGCAGCCCAGGAGATGCCAGGAGGTGCAAACGATGTGCCGGTCGACATGCGCATATTGGTATTAAATGCCATCAGCAGGTAGCCAGCGCTTGCCAGCGCACACACCATCAGCACTAAATCGGCAGGATTAAACCGATGGCGTGCCTGACGGTAGAACCAGGACAGTACAATCGCGCCTGCGGTGGTGGCCATGAGTGGGTAACCAAAGTGCAGCGTTTCTACGGCCGGGTCGATGCGCATAGCACCGCCATTGATGGTTTGCTGCATCAAAAATACTTGCACCAACGAATAAACCGCTGGCGCTAACAAGGCATAGCTCACCCATTTTAGCCAAGCGGGTGAGGCTTGCTGATCATCTTCAGCAAAACGGGCACCGGCAAATAGCCCGTAACCCAAAATCAACGCACCGGCGATGTGTACGATACGAAACGACCAGGTTTCCATGGGGTACACATTGAGCGAAAACAGGTGGAAGCCTGAATAGGCAACCGCCAGTGCTGCAAATAAAAAGAATTGCCAGCCAACAAACAGGCGGCGGTTGCTCTCAACAACTTCTTCATCGACGCCATCAGCAATCGATTCTGGCGTTGATGAAGCAGCTAAGGCGTCATCCTTGAGGCCGTTGGGATCTTGGTCGGTATTGTGACTCATCAGAGGTCACCCTCACAGCAAAAGCAGAGAAAGGGGGCAAGAGCTAACGCTGCCCCGCCCGACAGGGTCGGCAACGGGGCAGCGTGATGGTGCGTAGTGCTTACTTGATCATGTCGTCAGAGATGTCGTAACCGTTCTCTTCGTACCAGCGCGCTGCACCCGGGTGGAAGGGCAGAACGTTGTTGTGCACGATGTTCTCCGGAATGCTGGTTTCAGCACTGCGGTGTACGTCACGCATACGATCATTGTTTTCCATGGTGACTTTGGTGACTTCGTAGATGAAGTCTTCCGGCAGATCACAGCCCGCAATGGCGAAGTTCCACATGGAGACGGCGCGTGCGTCCTCTTCCAGGGTGGTGTAGGTGCTGGCCGGAATCGTGAACTCGGCGACCGGGAAGGCGTCTAGCACGGTGGCCAGTTCTTCTTCGGTAAACTCGATGATGTTCACATCGGTCTGTACTTCAAGCTGGCTAACGGCAGGAATCGGAATACCTGCAGCGAAGGCAACAACGTCCAGCAGGCCATCCTGAAGCTGGCCACCCAGGTCAGACCAGCCGCCGTTACGGCGCTCGAAGTTCACACCTAAGGTTTCCAGCATAGCGGGGAAGTAGGTGTCGGACGTAGAGGCTGCCGGGCCAAAGCCGATGCGCGCGCCATCAGGAATATCAGAAATAGAGGCGATGCCGGAGCTTGAGAGCGCAGCGATAGAGAACGGTGTTTCATACATCGGGAACAGTGCACACACGTTATCCATTACCATGCCCGGTGCTAATGGGCTTTCGCCTTTAAGAGCATCCGATGCAGGGCCCATGGTGGTCAGGCCGAAGGCCATATCACCCGTGTGTACCAGCGCCAGGTTTTGGGTCGGGCCGCCGGTGACTTCGCCGCCGCCAGAAACACCTAGCTCGTCAGCAATGAAGTTGGCCCAGCCAGAACCGTAAACGAAGAAGGTGCCGCCTTGGCTTGCGGTACCTACCGTGAAGTTAGAAGGCCAGTCGGAGCGGTCCGCATGGGCAGTGCCTGCAGCAAGTAGCGCGCTGCCTGCGAGCAGAGCGATGGTTTTTGGCATCGTATTGCGCATGGCGAGATTTCCTAAGCTGTTATTGGGATTGTCGTCTGGCGTGTGTGAACACCGCCAGTGCTTCATCATTAAGCAGCTTATACAGAGCGATACTTGTGCCAAGTAAGTTGTTATCTATTGAAAACAAGGCATTATAAATTTGTTCTTCAACTTTGGTTGAAAAACAAAAGGCGTGGAGTGTCCGGCTTTTCGCACGATTGGGGTGACCAAGTGTGCGGTTATTCGCACACTTTTATCAGTTTTGGTTCCATGAAGGCGCAGCAGTGGAGGAGGGTTACCTCTTTTTACCTGGATCGAGAATGCGTACGGGCTGCACATCTTGCACTTTTTGCTCGTCGCGCACCTGGTTAACGCGGGTAGTGAGTTCGGGAGCGGTTTCATCCTCAATAGGCAGTTGCTCGAAGAAGTCACAGCTCACGCATTCACGGTAGCGAATGCTGTTTTGCTCCCAGGCGCGAATCCGGTCCATGGCAGCACAGCGAGGGCAGGTAACACCTGCAATAAAACGTTTAACGGTCGACATACCTACTCTCCCAATGTGCGGCGGCGAGGCCGCCGCACCGGATAAAAAACAGTCAGCTTAGGCGGCGCGAATACCGCTATGGCGCAGCAGCGGTTCTACGCTGGGCTCTCGGCCCCTGAAGGCAATGAACAGTTCCGCGGCGTCACGAGCGCCACCCTGTTCCAAGATCTCCTCGCGGAAGCGTTGGCCAGTGCTCGGGTCGAAAATACCGGCTTCTTCAAACGCACTCCAGGCATCTGCGGAGAGTACTTCCGCCCATTTATAGCTGTAATAGCCCGCCGCGTAGCCGCCTGCAAAAATATGGCTGAAACTATTTTGGAAGCGGTTGAAGTCGACCACAGGGACGACGGAGGTTTGGCTGCGAACATCGTTCAGCAGGGTTTGTACATCGCTGGCCGAGGGGGCTTCCAGCTCGTGGTGAAGGCGCACGTCAAACAGGGAAAACTCAATTTGGCGCATCATGCCCATCGCAGACTGGAAGTTCTTGGCTGCCTGGAGGCGTTCAAAAAGCGCGTCGGGCAGCGGCTCGCCAGTGTCCACATGCTTAGCCAACAGGTCGAGGCCTTCCCGCTCCCAGCAGTAGTTCTCCATAAACTGGCTGGGCAGTTCAACCGCATCCCATGCCACGCCGTTGATACCTGACACGTCAGCCACCTCTTGCTTGGTCAGCATATGGTGCAGGCCATGACCAAACTCGTGGAACAGCGTGGTCACTTCATCATGCGTTAGCAGTGCAGGCTTACTGCCGACTGGCGCGGTGAAGTTACAGGTCAGAAACGCGACGGGAAGTTGCACACCGCTCTCGGTTTTGCGGCGTACCCGACAGTCGGCCATCCACGCGCCGCCACGCTTGCCTTCACGGGCGTAGAGATCCAAGTAGAAACCGGCAATCGGTTTGCCCTGCTCGCTGATGCGGTAAAAATGGACGTCGTCGTGGTAGCTCGGGGCGCTTTTATCTTGCTCTATTTGAACGTTGTAGAGACGCTCAACGACCTGGAATAAACCGTCGACAACCCGGGGCGCTGGGAAGTAAGGCCGCAGCTGCTCTTGAGAAATATCGTAGCGCGCTTCACGCAGCTTTTCGCTGGCATAGGCGACATCCCAAGGCTTGAGGGAGTCCATGCCAAGTTCATCGCGGGCATAGGCACTCAGCTCGGCAAACTCCTCCTTCGCTTGTGGCTTCGCGCGGCGGGCGAGGTCTTCTAAGAAGTCCAACACCTGTGTAGGCGAGTCCGCCATTTTGGTGGTCAGCGAGTAGTCGGCATAGGTGTCGAAGCCGAGCAGGCGCGACAGTTCCTGGCGCAGGGCCAGAATCTCTTCCAACACCGGGGCGTTATCGAACTTGCCCGCGTTGGGCCCCTGATTGGAGGCGCGGGTCACAAAGGCGGTATACACTTCCTCACGCAGCTCGCGGCTGTCGGCGTAGCTGACAATCGGGAAGAAGCTGGGGAAATCCAGCGTAATGCGGTAACCCTCAACGCCTTTCGCTTCTGCTAGGGCTTTAAGGGTTTCCAGGGCGCTATCAGGAACGCCTGCCAGCGCCTCGCGCTCTTGAATGTCTTTATGCCACGCTTGGGTAGCGTCCAACACGTTATTAGAAAACAGGTTAGAAAGCGTAGAGAGGCGAGACTGGATCTCGCCATAGCGGGCCTTTTTATCCGCAGGCAGGTCTACCCCGGCCAGGCGGAAATCGCGCAGGGCATTGTCAATCGTACGCTGCTGCGCGACGGTTAGCGTTGCCCAGCGTTCACTCTCTTTAAGCGCCTGCCAGCCTTTAAATAGCCCTTCATGCTGCCCGACCCAGGTGCCAAACGCGGAGAGTTTTTCCAGGCAGGCCTGGTAAGCCTCGCGCAGCTCTGGCGTATTCATGGTGCCGTTGAGGTGCGATACCGGCGACCAGGCCTGAGAGAGGCGGTCGTTTACTGCTTCCAACGGGGCGGCAAAGTTTTCCCAGGTAGGGGGCGTGGCCGTCGCCTGCTGGGCAAGGCGGTCGATGGCCTCGCGGCTGTCATCAAGCAGCGTTTCCACGGCGGGCACCACGTGATCGGCACGAATGTCGGCGAAGGGGGGAAGCTCGTGGCTTTCTAGCAACGGGTTGCGGGACATAAGCACCTCGGTAGCAATAACGTTAGGGGCGCACAAAAAACGTGCGCTGATGATGACACAGTGCGGGCAGTGAGGCGCTGTTTCAATACTTGGCCCGCCGCAAGCGTTTGGCCTGGGCGTAAGCGCCTGCTAGTCTTGCCGCCTTTCAGTATCCGTAATCAGCGAGTGTCACCAATACGTGCCACCCATAGCAGGAGCAAGAGATGAGTGAAACGCTAGAGCGCTGGGGGTCAAAACGGGCCTTTATCTTGGCGGTAACAGGTGCTGCGGTTGGGCTGGGTAATATTTGGCGCTTTCCCTATGTCGCGGGAGAGAACGGCGGTGCCGCCTTTTTGCTGATTTACGTAGCATTTGTGCTGCTATTGGGTATTCCGGTCATGATGGCGGAAATCCTCATTGGGCGTGCCGGACGACGCGGACCGATACAAGCGCTGGGTACGCTTGCGGCAGAGGCGGGTGCGTCTCGCCATTGGCGCTGGTTAGGGCTATTTGGTGCCTTCACCGTATTCTGTATTTTATCGTTTTACTCAGTGGTGTCGGGCTGGTCGATTGAGTTTTTGGTCGCTTCGGTGAACGGTAATTTTGACGGTGCCAGTGCCGCCGAGATCGGTGCGGGCTTCGAGTCGTTTTTAGCCAACCCTGGCCTCCTTATCTTTAACCATTCGCTGTTTTTGTTTATGACCATGACCGTGGTGGCCGCTGGGGTGGCCAAAGGGCTTGAGCGGCTGAATAACCTGCTGATGCCGCTGCTGTACGGCCTGTTGCTTCTGTTGGCCATTTACGCCACCACGACCAGCGGCTTTGGTATGGCACTTTCGTGGCTTTTCTTGCCTTCTTTTGAAGACGTGACAGCCGACGTCGTACTGCACGCTATGGGCCATGCCTTCTTCACGCTGGCAGTAGGCGCATGCGCGTTGATGGCGTACGGGGCTTATATGCCCGATGAGCAGAGCCTGCCAAAGGCGGCCTTTGCGGTAGCGGTGCTGGATATTAGCGTGGCGCTGCTGGCGGGTATTGCGATTTTCTCGGTGGTGTTTGCACAAGGGATGGACCCCGCTGATGGCCCGGGGCTAATGTTTGTCACGTTGCCTATCGCCTTTTCTGAGTTGCCGTGGGGCTCGCTCTGGCTCAGCGTGTTTTTCCTGCTGCTGTTGTTGGCCACCTGGACATCGGCGATTAACCTCGCTGAACCGATGGTCGCGACGCTGCAGGGGTTGGGCTGGCGACGTAGTATTTCCACGGCGGTCGTGGCGATCAGCGTTTGGTTATTAGGCCTGCTCTCGGCATTCTCGTTCTCTACGTTGGCAGAGTTTAGGCCGCTATTTGGACGTAATATTTTTGAACTGGTAAGCAGCATCCCGCCAGATATCTTCTTGCCCTTGGGCGGCTTGTTCATTGCTATTTTCGCTGCCTGGGTGATGCCGCAAGCGATGGTTGTGAAGGCGCTGGGCGTTGGCGAAGGCGGTTATGTGGTATGGCGCAATCTTGTGCGCTGGGTGTCGATTCCACTGACGTTTATTGTTCTGCTCGGTGGGTTGCTATAGTCCGGTCATCAGGCGTGGTGTTAGACGCTGTGTTCTTTAAAGGAGAGTGCCATGAGCAGTGCCCTACGAACGTTTCACGGGATGTCGCCTCAACTGGGGGAGCGGGTCTATATCGACCCTGCCAGCGTGGTCATCGGCAATGTCACGCTAGGCGATGACTGCTCAGTGTGGCCAATGACGGTGATCCGTGGCGACATGCACCGCATTACCATCGGTGCGCGCACCAGCGTTCAAGATGGCAGCGTGCTGCATATCACTCACGCAAGCGACTTCAACCCTGACGGTTTTCCGCTCACCATTGGCGATGATGTCACTATTGGCCATAAAGCCATCCTGCATGGGTGCACGCTGGGCAGCCGTATTTTGGTAGGCATGGGCGCGATTGTAATGGATGGCGCGGTGGTCGAGGATGAGGTGATTATTGCCGCTGGCACGGTGGTAACGCCGGGTAAACGGCTGGAGAGCGGTTATGTGTATGCGGGTAACCCCGCTAAGGCGCTACGTCCGCTCAAGGAGAAAGAGCGTGCTTTCTTTCCCTACACCGCAGGCAATTATGTGAAGTTAAAAGATCAGTTTCTCAGTGAAGCAACCGAAGCACGCTAAGCGATTGCCTTAACACTCTTTTTTCTAACATAGCCATGTTGCGCGCACTGAAAATCTGGTAATTTATCCAGTTTTCCAGGGTGCCGCGACATGGCTAATTTTCGCACGCATATAACGGTAGCAGCAGCGGGCGGCACGCTAATGGCTTACGTTGGCTGGCAGGCCCAGTGGTGGGTGGCCCCTCAAGCGCTGCTGGTCATTGCCCTGGTCGCCTTTGGCGGTATTCTGCCCGACATTGATGCTGACCGTTCGCGCTCCATCCGGCTGATTTTTAATATCTTATCAGTGCCTTCGCTGGTGCTGGGGGTGCTGTTGCTGCAGCCGTGGTTAACGCCGGGGCTACTGCTGGTGGCGTGTGGCGGCATCTATTTTTCGGTGCGCTATTTAGCATCCGTGCTGTTTTCACGCCTGACCGTTCATCGGGGGATTTGGCATTCTTTGATGGCGGCAATGCTGTGCGCGTTAGCCACCGCCGCGCTGAGCTACCATTTGCTGGCCCAGCCGGCATGGTTAGCGTGGTCCCATGGCGCGGCGGTGTTGTTTGGGTTCCTTATTCACTTGAGCTTAGATGAGCTGTTTAGCGTTGACTTGGAAGGGGCGCGGCTTAAGCGCTCGTTTGGTACGGCGCTTAAGCTGGGCGATGGTCGCCGCCCTCTCTCTAATGTACTGATGCTGATTGCGCTGCTGGTGCTGACCCCATGGGTGCCGCCTTGGGACGTACTGCTAGAGCTGTTCCATCAGGGCTCGCTGCTGTGGCGGTAGTCGTCTGCACTAAGGCCGTGCTTTTTCAGCTTGTCGTAAAACGTTTTACGGGGAATGCCTAAGTGGCGGCAGACATCGGTGACGCGGCCGTGGTGGCGGGCCAGGGATTGGCTAATTAAACTCTTTTCAAACAGCTCCACCTGACGTGGCAGGGTGGGTTCTTGTGTATCGGCCGCCACGCCTTCCAATAGCACATCCAGGCGGTAATCAAACGCCGCGCCTAACAAAACGTAGCGCTCGGCCAGATTACGCAGCTCGCGAACATTGCCAGGCCAGTCGTGGGCCAGCAGCGCCGCTACCGCATGGCTATCCAGGGTGGGCGCTTCTAAGCCACTGCGGTTGGCAGCCACCACGGCAAAGTGCTGGAACAGCAGGGGGATATCTTCCCGCCTTTCCCTTAGCGCTGGCAGCGGTAGCGTCACGACGTTGAGTCGGTAGTAAAGGTCTTCGCGAAAGCGCCCCTCTTCAGCGGCAACTTTAAGATCTACCTTCGTCGCTGCAATGACCCGTATGTTGAGCGGCACCGCTTCGTTGGCACCGAGGCGCTCGACGCTGCGCTCTTGCAACACGCGCAGCAGTTTTACCTGCAGGGCCAGCGGCATCGACTCGATTTCATCGAGAAAGACCGTGCCGCCATTGGCGTGTTCGAACTTACCAATGCGCCGCTCCACTGCTCCCGTAAACGCACCTTTCTCATGGCCAAACAGCTCCGACTCAATGGTGTTTTCCGGCACCGCGCCGCAGTTAATTGCCATAAAGGGGCTGTTACGCCGCGCACTACGCTCGTGTATCGCCCGAGCGACTAAATCTTTGCCGGTGCCTGTTTCGCCAAAGAGCAGCACGTCCGCTTCGACTTGGCTGATGCGCTGAATCATCGCGGCAAGCCGTGAGATGACCTGGGTACGGCCAACAAGGCGTGGGCCGAGCGCGGCCTGCTGAACTTCTAGCTCTGCTTTTAAACGCAGGTTCTCTAAGCTCAGCTGGCGCTTTTCGATCCCGCGCCTCACCACGTCCAAGAGTTGGTCACCGGCGAAGGGCTTTTCTAGAAAGTCCCATGCACCTGCCCGCATGGCCTCAACGGCGGTAGAGATATCGCCATGGCCGGTAATCAGGATGATTGGCAGGGTGGCATCGCGGCTATGCAGCTCATGCAGCAGCGCCATACCATCCATGCCTGGCATCCGGATGTCGCTAACAATCACGCCGGGGAAGTCTGGCGGTAGGGCGGCCAGCGCCTGCTCGGCCGACTCAAAGCAGTGGGGGGTATAGCCTGCAAGTTCTAGGGTTTGGCTGGCGGTGATACGCAGATGCGGTTCGTCGTCGATCACCATGACCGGCAGCGTCGACGGCTCATGCATGGGGTTGATTCTCCTGTTTTAGGCGGGCAACCGAGGGCTCCGGGGCCGTTGAGCGGGGCAAGGTGACGGTGAAGCAGGCACCCCCCGTGGTGTGATTCGTTGCCTGCAGCTTGCCGCCGAGGTCTTCCATAATACGCGAGGAAATAGAGAGTCCTAGCCCTAACCCGCTACCGGGTGCTTTGGTGGTAAAAAAAGGCTCAAAAATATGCCCAAGATGGTCGGTCGCGATCCCCGGCCCGCTGTCCAACACGCTAATGATGACCTGCTCTTGGCGAATCTCGGCACTTAGGGTTAAGACGGGCTGTTTAACTTCTTTCATCGCCTGCACGGCATTGCCGATTAAGTTAACGAGGACTTGTTCTAGCCGCACTAAGTCACCTTCTACCCAGAGGGTCTCGTCAGGCCACTGCTGAACCACGCGGATGCCATCATCTCGCAGCCGGCTGTGAAAGAGACGTAGCGCGTACTCAATACACGCTTGAACAGAGATGGTTTCTTGGCGCTCGCTGCTTTTGCGGGAGAACTGTCGTAGCTGAGCGCTAATATCGGCCATTCGCTCGGTGAGCTCGACAATCTGTGCCAAATTGGCGTCGGCGTTCTCAATCCGCGAGAGTTCTATAAAGCGCCGAGCGTTTTCAGCATAGGCACGAATCGCTGCTAAGGGTTGGTTGAGCTCGTGATTAATGCCTGCGGCTAACTGTCCAAGCACCGCAAGCTTCGCCGCTTGAATAAGCTCATCCTGTGTTTGACGTAAGTTGGCCTCTGCGCGCCGTCGCTCTTCAATCTCATCAGAAAGGCGCTGGTTGCTGGCGACCAAGTCGCGGGTACGGCGCTCGACGCTGACTTCAAGCTCGTCTCGCACGCGGGCTAAGGTTCGACGTTCACGCTCGGCAAAGGCCTCGCGCTCACGACGCAGGCGCAGACGCTGCCATCCAATGCCACCTGCCAGCGCGACCACGCCGTATAAGCCGCCTGCCATGAGGGCGGCGATCCACTGGGCGTTGATGACCGGGGTTAGCGGTTTGAGAATATGCATTTGCCAGCCAAATTCCGGAATGGGGCGAGTAAGGCTTAAGTAGCGCCCACCGCTCAGCGGGCCGTGTGAAAAGCTTACTAGATAGCTGCCTGGCCCGTAGGGAGTATCCAACTGAATGCCTGATGGCGTTAGTGGCTCCAGTGCGTAGCGGCGGGTCGCCCTCAGCGCTTCGCGCTGCTCGTCACTAAGTGGATAGAGGGCATTCATGCGCAGCTTAGGATGGCTGGCCATAAAAATAATATTGTCGCTGTCTGAGACGAAGAGTTCAGCATCCTGCTCTGCCCAGCTCTCTTCCACGTCATCCAGCAGCACCTTGACGACAATGACGCCATCAGGCTTAGCATCAGGGGAGGTATCATCCAGCCACACCGGAGAGGAAAAGTAGTAGCCTCGCTCCAGCGACTGGATGCCCAAGCCAAAAAATCGCCCCTGGCCTCCAGTGATGGCATCCGAGTAGTAGCTGCGAAACGCGTAGTTCTGGCCAATAAAGGTGTTGGGGCGATGCCAGTTGCTGGCGGCGATTGTGTCAGCATCTCGATCCAGCAAGTAGACATCGGACACGCCCGAAGTAAAGCGAAAGCGATCCAACAGCAAGTTGAGCGGCATGGAGTCTTGGCTGTCGGGAGAGTCTAAAAAGCGTTGTATACCTTCTCTCGTGGCAAGCATTTGCGGCAGGTAGTCGTAGCGCAGCAGGTAGCCATTCAAGTTGGCCGCTGAAAGGCGCAGTTCGTTCTCAGCATCATCCTGAAGGTTTGATAGCGCCTGCTCGCGGGCAAGTTGTGCCGCTTGCCACATACACAGCAGTAGTCCTATCGGAATGGCGATCAGCCATAATCGACGCCAGCGCCGTCCGGAGTGGATGACGTGGCTGTTCATGCGGGGCTGGTGCTTGTGCCTTGGGCGCGGCGAAGGGCGCGCTGAGCGCGGGTTTCGGCCCTGGCCATCTCAAGCAGCCCCTCTTCCACGTATACCAAGTGTTCGTGGGCCCTGGCACGGGCATCTTCAGCGCGGCCCTCTAAAATGGCATCCAGTAACGCACGATGCTGCTTCATGAGTTGGGTGCGGGAGTCTGGCTTGGCAAACAAGTGGGCCAAGTTATCTACAATGCTCTGCTCTAGCAGATGAAAAATGCCGCGAATCGTATGCAACAGCAGCACGTTGTGGGCCGCTTCGGCAATAGCCAGGTGGAACGCTGCGTCTAGCTTCGCCTCTTGCGCAGGGTTTGCCCCTACAAAGCCACCGTCGAGCTCTTCAAAGCGCTGGATGAGCACTGCTTTATCGGCAGGCGTGGAACGCAGGGCGGCGTAGTAGGCAGAAATTCCCTCCATGGCATCGCGGAATTCCAGCAGGTCTAAATGGAACTCATTATGGCGGGAGAGCATTTCAAGCAACGGATCGGTGTAGCCGTTATTCAGCGTCTCGTTCACAAACGTACCGCCACCTTGGCGGCTAGTGAGCAGGCCGCGAGCCGCCAGTTTTTGAATCGCTTCCCGCAACGATGGTCGCGAAACGCCAAAGCGCTCGGCAAGCTCTCTTTCGGGCGGTAAGCGCTGACCAGGCTTCAAGCTGCCTTCCAAGATCATGGCTTCCAGGCGCTCGGTAATAACATCGGCGAGACGCTGCTGACGGAGCGGTGGATAGGTCATTGAAAAATGCTCCTTTAATTGGTAAGACCAATAATAGAGCGTTTCATTATCTTGCTCAAGCGTCATGTAGCCGCTGTTGGATCATCACCATAAGCAATAAGTGGTTTAAACTAAAGTATAGGCCGTAAAAGTGCTTTAATAGCCATCTTCGTTTGACACGCTCGGAGCATCTCATTAACGTTGATAAATCACTCTTGTAAATTGGTAATACCAATATTTCTTTTTGCGAAGATTGCTTCTTGCGAACATTGCTTATTGTGAACGTAGATATTGTGACGGCCTGTGTAATTCTAGCGTCGTCGTGAGTTCATTAGCGTCTACTCTTTAATCGCTGCTTATTAATGGCTACTTACAACAACGCTTCCATTGCATAGGGCTCGTCATGATCATTTCAGCATCCACGGACTATCGGCAAGCCGCCAAGCGCCGCCTTCCTCCTTTTCTTTTTCACTATGCCGATGGTGGGTCATACGCAGAGCACACGCTGCGGCGTAATGTGGACGATCTTCGCGATGTCGCGCTACGCCAGCGTGTATTGAAGGATATGTCGTCGCTCTCCTTGGAAACCGAGTTGTTTGGCGAAAAGTTGGCGATGCCCATTGCTCTGGCGCCCGTTGGGCTGGCGGGAATGTATGCAAGGCGCGGTGAAGTACAGGCAGCGCGTGCGGCAACGAAAAAAGGGATACCTTTTACACTATCTACTGTTTCAGTGTGCCCAATTGCCGAGGTGGCTGCTGCCGTAGATCGCCCTATCTGGTTTCAGCTCTATGTGTTGAAAGATCGTGGCTTTATGAAGCATGTGCTGGAGCGAGCGAAAGAAGCGGGGGTAAAAACACTGATTTTTACCGTCGACATGCCGGTGCCCGGTGCGCGCTATCGAGATGCTCACTCTGGGATGAGCGGTAAAAATGGCCCTATGAAGCGCATGCTGCAGGCGGCTATGCATCCTTTATGGGCGTGGGATGTAGGTATTCATGGCCGCCCTCATGATTTGGGTAATGTGTCTGATTACCGGGGTAAGCCCACAGAGCTTGAGGATTACATCGCCTGGCTTGGCAATAACTTTGACCCCGCGATCTCTTGGAAGGATCTTGAGTGGATCCGTGAGTTCTGGGATGGTCCAATGATTATCAAGGGTATCCTCGATCCCGAAGACGCGCGGGATGCCGTGCGTTTTGGTGCCGATGGCATTGTGGTGTCGAATCATGGTGGTCGGCAGTTAGATGGTGTGCCTTCTACTGCGCGAGCGCTGCCTGCTATTGCCGATGCTGTTAAAGGTGATCTGGCGATTTTGGCCGACTCTGGAGTGCGCAGCGGGTTAGATGTCGTGCGTATGATTGCGATGGGGGCAGACACTGCACTGATAGGCCGTGCGTTTATCTATGCATTAGCAACGGCAGGAGAGGCCGGCGTTGCTCACCTGCTTGAGCTGTTTGAGAAAGAGATGAGGGTAGCGATGACGCTGACAGGAGCGCGAACCATTGCTGACCTTAGCTCGGAATCGCTGGTGTCGAGCGGTATTGCTTCTCTTAACCAGCCCTCTTAATAGAGGGCTGTTAAAGCGGCGCTATAAGGTATCAGAACAATATTGGAGTTTTTTTACAAAACCCTCTTGCCAACCCGGCAGCGAATCCGTAAAGTACGCATCCGCTGCCGGGGACGCCAAGCGTTACCAGCGGTGAAAGAGGTTGAAAAACCTCTGGTTTGTC
>NZ_BMHM01000011.1 GCF_014640815.1 Vreelandella lutescens
CAAGGTGCCCACATCAAGCGGTGTATGAACCCGTAGCGCGGCGTAACGAATCTTGCGAGGGACGAGCAAATGAGGCACCCGCGGGGGCGGCGAGCAGCCGCCTGGATGAGGCCATTGAGCATGATCACATCTCAGTGCCACCTTCGGCACTCCTAGCGGAGTGCTTCGCGGGTGCGCTCCGCTTACGCCGCGCTACGGGTGCCCACCTTAAGTGCCATATGAACCCGTAGCGCGGCGTAACGAATGAGCGAGAGCAACGAGCGAAAGAGGCACCCGCGGGGGCGGCGAGCAGCCGCCTGGATTAGGCCACCGTGAAACATCACACCTCAGTGCCACCTTCGGCACTCCTAGCGGAGTGCTTCGCGGGGGCGGCGAGTAGCCGCCTGGATGAGGACATTGAGCATGATCACATCTCAGTGCCACAGTCGGCACCCCTACCGGGGTGCTTCGCGGGTGCGCTCCGCTTACGCCGCGCTACGAGGTGCCCAAATCAAGCGGGATGGGAAGCCGTAGCGTGACGTAGCGAAAGAGGCAACCACAGCGTGCAGAGACTCTTATCTTAAACCTTGGCGTCGATGGGTTGGTTGCGAGACCACGCGATAAAGATCAGGCCGAGGGCGATCATGGGGAGCGTGAGTAGCATGCCCATGGTGAACCAGCCGAAGGCGAGGTAGCCGATGTGGGCGTCGGGCATGCGTACGAATTCGACCATAAAGCGGAAGACGCCGTATCCCAGCAGGAAAAGGCCGGATAGCAGGCCGCGGGCGCGGGGCTTGGCGGATACCCACCAAAGAGTGGCGAACAGGACTAACCCTTCTAACAGTGCTTCGTAAAGTGCCGATGGGTGACGCGGTTCTGGCCCCATACCGGGAAAGGGCATGCCCCAGGGCAACGACGTCACGCTTCCTGGCAGTTCATGGTTAATGAAGTTGCCGATACGCCCTGCCCCTAAGCCAATGGGGACAAGCGGTGCAATGAAGTCCGTCAAGGTGATGAACGCTAGCTGCTTGCGGCGGGCAAATAGCCAAGCGGCAAGCAGTACGCCGATCAAACCGCCATGGAAACTCATGCCGCCATCCCATACGCGGAAAATCCAGAGCGGGTCTGCCGTCCACTGCCCTAATCCGTAAAACAGCGCGTAGCCCAGGCGGCCACCAGCGACCACACCAATCGCACAGTAGAAGAGCAAATCACCGATATCATCTTTTGTTAAACCAATACGCGGGGCGCGTTTACAACCTAGCCACCACGCCGCCACGAAGCCAACCACATACATTAGCCCATACCAATGTACTTGCAGCGGGCCGAGGGAAATCGCGACAGGATCTATCGTTGGGTAGTTAATCATTCACTTTCTCTGATGAAATAGAAGAAACGCTACTGTATTAGCGTGCGATTACGCCAGTATGAAGCGTAAGCCCACCACCGCGAGTAACGCGGCAAACCCGTAGCGCAGCACATTAGCAGGCAAAACATGAGCTAAACGCACGCCAAGACGGGCAAACGGAACGCTAGTGGCAACGATGCCAATAAACGCAGGCCACATCACAAACCCAGTTGCCCACGGCGGTAACAGCGGGTTGCCCCAGCCCACGATGATAAACGTTACCGCCCCTACCGCTGCTATTGGTAAGCCACAGGCGGCAGAGGTTCCCACGGCTTGTGTCATGGTGGCACCGCATCGGGAAAGCCAAGGCACTGTCATGGCGCCGCCGCCAATGCCAAACAGGGCTGAAATTGCGCCCACCACGCCTCCTGCCACGGTCATGGCGGCTTTGCCGGGGGCTAGCGTGCCTGGTTTTGGTGTCAGCCCAATGATCATTTTGGTGGCGAGTAGTAGTACGAACACTCCAAAGAGCGTTCCCAGCACGGTGCCGGATAAATTACCGGCGATAAATACGCCCGCAATGGCTCCCAACATTAAGCCAGGCAGCAGTGCCATAAACCACTTGCGATGCACGCTTCCCCTACGAAAGTGGCCCAGGGCGGAAGAAGCGCCTGTGATCACAATGGTGGCAAGCGAAGTGCCGACCGCTAGGTGCATGGTAATCTCAGGAGAGATACCTTGTAGCCCAAAGGCAAACACCAGCACCGGCACAATGATGATACCGCCGCCTACGCCAAACAGGCCGGCCATGGTTCCCGCGGCGGCTCCTAGTAGTAAGTAACTGGCCAAAATGGCTACAAAAGTCATTCGGTGGGCTTCTCCAAAGCGTTGGGCAGCCATTTTTTGATCATGCTATGCAAGGTATCGGGCTGGTAAGGTTTAGCAAGGATATCGTCTAGTCCTGCTGCTTTACAGGCGTCTCGGCCGGCGTTATCCGCATTGGCGGTCAGCGCAATCATCACACTGCGTTGCTGATGATTGCGCTGCTCAAATGTGCGCCAGCGTCGGGTCGTTTCCAGACCGTCTAGCGTGGGCATAAAAATATCCATAAATACCAAGTCGTAAAAGGTGGATTGCTGCCGCTCTAATGCCTGCTCACCGCTGCTGACGCCTTCCACCTGAAGCCCTTGGGATTCTAGCATTTGCCGCGCCAGCATTAAGTTAACGGGGCCATCATCAACCACCAGCACGCGTGCACGCTGTTCATCAGCGGGGGGAATATCGTATGTATTGGCTTCGTTAACGCTCTGTTGAACAAAATTCGCCAACAGTGAACGAATATCGGCAAGCCGTTCACGCACATGGGTCACATTTTGGCGGCAGGTAGCCGACGCACTGTCGGTAAGCATGCTACCCAGGTGTTCAAAGAGGCTATCGGCTTCCCGCTGCATTAGTGTTAGGTAGCCAGATTTAAGCCGCGACTCTTCTCTTGCACGCTCTCGCCCAGCCATCAAGTGTTTCAGCTGCTTTTGCTGGTGATGGAGGTCATCCAACAGCGCCTGATCTGATTTCTGCGGCTCCTCGCCACCTACGCCTTGCCCAGTCTTCTCCTGAGTAATAATAAGGGCCGCCAGCTGATCATTGGCACGAGTTAGCCGTTTTAGCGGACGCTCTTGATTTTCTTCAACGGCGAGCAAAGGGCCACCGGGGGCGATGTTCGTTTGCAGCGTATCAATACGGCGCTCAAGTTCATTGAGGCCTTGTACAAACAGGGCATCTTTATGTTTTGCCCGCGCCTTGATCAACATTAAGAAGGCCCCCACGTTCATGCAGCTGCCTAATAACAGGGTCAGCGTTAACCACAACGTGGTGGTCCAGGAAGCTTGGCTGGGCGACATTAACCAAACCACCGCGCCTACCAGCACGCAGAGCAGAACTAGCGCGGCTTGAACCAGTAGCAGTGGCCAGAGAACTGGCCAAATAATGGCGTTCCAGAAGTGCTCTCGCTGATAGCGTTGCATAATTCGCGATTTCCTGGTGTGTGCGAGGCGTAATTCCCCGCATAGGCGGCCCGCGTTATCATGAGTGTTTCTAAGCTTAGTGTACGTCGACACTGCAAAGCTGTCATGCCACGCCGTCCTACCTAAGCCCATACTGCGCAATAACGCGAGGCCAAACTCATGCCGTTGAAGGGCTTTTTATGTGTTTAATGACGTTTACCTGGGCACCCGGCAGCGCTTATCCGCTGCGCTTAGCGGGAAACCGTGATGAGTTTCACGCACGGGCGACGGCACCACTGAGCCGTTGGCACGATGTGCCGTTGCTGGGCGGCAGAGATCTGGAAGCAGGCGGCACATGGCTGGCGGCTAACCGATACGGCGTGGTGGCAGCGCTTACCAACGTGCGGGATACAGCACTCTCGACGCCCTCGAATGCTCCCAGCCGTGGCGAATTGGTGGCAGGAGTACTGGCAAGCGACGATCCCGCTGCGTGGCTAGATGCATTAGCGAACGATAAGGCGGAACACTACGCAGGCTTTAATTTGTTAGTCGCGACGCCTCACCAGTGCTGGCACCTGCACCGGGGCAGCAGTGGAGTCCATCTTGCCAGCGTGTTGCCAGGAGTGCATGGCCTTTCAAATGCGAGCTTGAACACGCCGTGGCCGAAACTGCAGGCGGTGCGCGGTGCGCTGGAGGCAAGCCGTGATGCCACTTGGCGTGAGCATACTCGCCAAGCGCTACATAACCCGGCACTGGCCGATGACCACCAGCTGCCCGATACGGGCGTCGGCATTACTCTGGAGCGCCAGCTTTCGGCGGCGTTTATCGTCGGCGAGCAGTATGGAACTCGCGCTACCACGTGGCTGACGCTGAACCATCAAGGCGACGCCACACTGACCGAGCAGCGTTTTGGGCCGCTCGGTCGCTTTACGGGTGAAACCACACTAACAGCGACGTGTTGCCGCTAACGCTTAGCTAGTCTCGGGGCGGTAGCAGGTGCGATAACTGCCACTCATCTAGCCGCTGATTCAGATGCTCATGCACCAGCGCGGGCGTATCCAGCAGCATGATCTCTTTTAGCAGCGTTTGGGCATCGGCAAGAGTGACTCGACGAATCGCGGCACGCACTTTTGGCAGACTAGGCGCGTTCATCGAGAGACTGGTAAAACCCATCGCCATTAACAGCAGCGCACCTGCCGGGTCGCCTGCCAGCTCACCGCATAGCGAAATGGGCTTATTCAGCCGCTTGGCATCTTGGGCTAGCTCTTGTAGCGCGCCCAGCAGTGCCGGGTGTAGTGCATCGTACAAGCTAGATACCCGCGGGTTATTACGGTCTACCGCCAGCAGGTACTGCGTAAGGTCGTTACTACCCACCGAGAAGAAATCCACGCGTTTAGCGAGCGCATCCATCTGGTAAATGGTAGCGGGTACTTCGATCATCACCCCAACCTTGGGCCGCTCCACCGCAATTCCTTCCTCCCCCAGTTCTAAAATAGCGCGGTCCAGCAGCCGAATGGCCTCATCCACCTCTTCCACATTCGTAATCATGGGGAACAAGACGTAGAGGTTGCCCAGATCATGGGAGGCTTTGAGCATGGCGCGCAGCTGCACCATCAGCACTTCGGGGTGATCAAGAGTAACGCGCATGCCGCGCCAGCCCAGAAACGGGTTGGCTTCTTCGATGGGGAAATAGGGTAGGTCTTTATCGCCACCGATATCCAGCGTACGCATCACCACGGGCAGCGGCGCGAAACCCTCTAACTGCTCGCGGTACATGCGCATCTGCTCTTTTTCACCGGGGAAGCGCTCGGTGATCATAAACGGTACTTCGGTGCGGTAGAGCCCTACCCCGCCAATACGGCTTTTTAGCAGTGCGGAAGCATCCACCGCTAAACCAGTATTCACCATCAGCGGCATCTCATGGCCGTCTGGCGTTTGGCTGGGCAGATCCTGCTCGTGCTCCAATACCTCGCTGAGCACTTTCTCTTCAGCAATCAGGCTAGCATAGCGGGTTTGCAGCTCGGCAGCGGGACGCACAAACAGCCGCCCTCGGTGGCCATCTAGCACCACAGGCGCGCCGTTAAGACGCGGCAGCGGTAGATCGACCATTCCCAACACCGTGGGAATGCCCATCGCGCGCGCCACAATGGCCACGTGGGACGTGCTGGAGCCACGTACCGAGACCAAGCCTTTTAGCTTGTCGCGGGGCACTTCGCCCAGCATCGCCACGCTGATTTCATCACCGACTAAAATGGCGTTATCCGGGTAGGTTTCCGGTGTAGAAGGCGTATCTTCTTGCAGGTGCGCCAGCACACGGCGGCCTAAATCGCGGATATCCGCTGCCCGCTCGCGTAGGTAGTCGTCATCTACCCGCTCTAAATACTGCACGTGGCGGCGAACAACGTCTGCCAGCGCCCCCGGTGCCCACTGGCCTTCACGAATGCGCTTCTCCACTTCCTCAGACAGCGCGGCCTCGCCCAGCATTTGCTGGTACACGTCAAACAGCGCCAGCTCCTGGGAAGAGATCCGGTTCACCAAACGCTCGGCCGCCGCGCGTATCTCATCGCGGGTTTTGCCGATGGCCTCTTTTAGGCGAGCAATTTCGTACTCTTGGTCGCTGGGGATTAGGTCAGGAACGCTGTTAAGGTCGGCCGGTGGGGTAATCACCACGGCTTCGCCCATGGCCATACCGGGTGACGCCGCGACCCCTTTGAACATCGCTTGGCCGCCGGGCAGTGCTGGGCGGGAGAGGTTGCCGGTGGCTAACGCATGCGCCAGCACACCCGCTAACTGGGCAGCCATGGTGACCAAGAACGCTTCGTCTTCGTCGTCGTAGCGCCGCTTTTCTGCCTGCTGCACCACCAATACGCCCAGCATGTGGCGCTGGTGAATAATGGGCACCCCAAGGAAGCTTGAGTAGCGCTCTTCACCGGTGGCTTCAAAATAGCGGAAATGGGAATGCGACTGGGCGTCTTCCAGATTCAGCGGTTCGCTGCGCTTCGCCACCAGCCCCACCAAGCCTTCGCCTAATGGCAGCACTACGCGGCCAACGGCCTGAGTGCGAAGGCCGATGGTTTCCATCAGCACCAGCGACTCCAACTCTTTATCGTAAAGATAAAAAGAGCAAACGTCGGTCTGCATGGCTTTGCGTATGCGGCGTACCATGGTCGACAGCGCGGCGTCGAGGTTTCGTGCGCCATTCACTTCCTGAATAACGCGTCGCAGCACCTCAAGCATGGACGTTTTACTATTCACTATTATTTGCCTCGCTGAGGGAATGTCCGGCTGTTTATCACTGCGTTTATTCTGCAGTGATGCGCGCGTTATCCTTCGTCATCTTGTGCCAAGCGCTGCACGCGAGGAGACAGCTCCCTTAGCGCGCGCCGATAGACCTCTCGTTTAAACGGCACTACTTGCCCAAGCGGGTACCAGTAGCTAACCCATCGCCATCCGTCGAATTCCGGCTTGGGCGTGGCCGTCATACAAATGCGGTTTTCTTGGCAACGAATTTTGAGTAAAAACCACTTCTGCTTCTGGCCGATACACACCGGCCGTGAGTGGGTACGAATCATGCGTCGTGGCAGACGGTAGCGCAGCCAGCCCCGGGTGCAGGCGACAATATCAACATCGTCGGCGGTTAGGCCGATCTCTTCGTGGAGTTCACGAAAAAGCGCTTGTTGTGGAGTCTCGCTTGCTTTGATGCCTCCCTGGGGAAACTGCCACGCATTTTGCCCTACACGACGCGCCCAAAGCAGCTGCCCCTGGCTATTGGCAATGATGATGCCAACATTGGGGCGAAAGCCGTCAGCGTCGATCACGGACATCACCTTCATAAATTTTCAGTTATCCCCATTTTTCCACAAGGGAGACAACGGTATCAATACAATATAACGCTAAGTGGTTAAACCTAGGTGACTCTGCGATAATCCGGCGCTTTGTGTCCCACGACCAACGTCCAACATTCACCACCAACACTAACCATAAGGGGAGCGCCGTGAGTCTGGCCATTTTCGATTTGGACAATACGTTGCTATCCATCGACAGCGATCACGCCTGGGGTGAGTTCTTGCTTGAACAGGGGGCGGTGGACCCCGTGGCGTACCGCGAAGCCAACGAGCGGTTCATGGCCGATTACAACGCGGGCACGCTGGATATGATGGCGTTTCTTGCCCTGGCGCTAAAACCCCTGGCCGATAACACGCCGGAGCAGCTAGCCGCGTGGCACCAGCAGTTTATGGTCAGCAAGATTGAGCCGCATATTCTGCCCAAAGCAGAAGAGCTGCTGGCCCGCCACCGCACCAAAGGCGATACGCTGCTGATTATTACCGCCACCAACCGCTTTATTACCGGCCCGATTGCCGAGCGCTTGGGCGTGGATGATTTAATCGCGGTAGAGCCTGAAATGATTGACGGCCGCTATACCGGCCAGGTAGATGGCGTGCCTAGCTACCGCGAAGGCAAAGTTACCCGCCTGCAAGCGTGGCTGGAAGCCCAAGACCTCACCATGGATGACGCGTGGTTCTACAGCGACTCCCATAACGATCTACCCTTACTGGAAAAAGTCGACAACCCTGTCGCTGTCGACCCCGACGACACCCTTCGCCAAGTGGCTGAAGAGCGGAACTGGCGAATTATGAGCCTGCGGGATTAAGGTAAGTGTCACGCATTTAGTGAGATGGCGACAGCTGCCTCGATAGTACCACCGCGATTCATCCAACCTATTGCCGACTTCGGCACCCCTCCCGGGGTGCTTCGCGGGTGCGCTATCGCTTACACCGCGCTACGGGGTGGCCATTTTGAGCATTGGGAAACCACGTAGCGCGGCGTAACGAATGAGCGAGAGCAACGAGCGAAAGAGGCACCCGCGGGGGCGGCGAGTAGCCGCCTGGATTCAGCCACGGTTATTGATCAAGCCTCATTGGCACCTTCGGTACCCCTGGCGGGGTGCTTCGCGGGTGCGCTATCGCTTACGCCGCGCTACGGGGTGCCCACTTTGAGCATTGGGAAGCCACGTAGCGCGGCGTAACAAATGAGCGAGAGCAACGAGCGAAAGAGGCACCCGCGGGGCGGCGTATAGCCGCCTGGATTCGGCCACCGTAAATCATTAAACCTCATTGCCACCACAGGCACCCCTCCCGGGGTGCTTCGCGGGTGCGCTCCGCTTACGCCGCGCTACGGGGTGGCCACTTTGAGCATTGGGAAACCACGTAGCGCGGCGTAACGAATGAGCGAGAGCAACGAGCGAAAGAGCCACCCGCGGGGGCGGCGAGTAGCCGCCTGGGCTGGGCCACGGTGAATCATTCAATCTATTGCCGGCATCGGCACCCCTCCCGGGGTGCTTCGCGGGTGCGCTATCGCTTACACCGCGCTACGGGGTGAGTAAATAGATACAAAAAAACCCCGCAAGAAATCTTGCGGGGTTTGGCGTGACTAAGCGCTTGTTAAAAGCGGTTAGCAGGCGCGTTTAGCCGAGCAGGTGCTCGACGGCAGCACGCTCTTCGCGCAGTTCTTTCTCGGTGGCTTGCATCTTCTCTTTGCTGAACGCGTCCAGCTCGAAACCTTGTACGATTTCGTATTTGCCACCCTGGCAGCGAACCGGGTAGGAGTAGATGATGCCTTCGGCGATGCCATAGCTGCCGTCGGAAGGAATCGCCATGCTGACGATGCCGTCGCAACCCAGCGCCCAATCGCGCATGTGGTCGATGGCAGAGGACGCCGCAGAAGCGGCAGAGGAAGCACCGCGCGCTTTGATGATGGCGGCACCGCGCTGCTGAACGGTCGGGATGAAGTCGTTTTCGTACCAGTCACGCTCGACCAGATCGAAAGCGGCTTTGCCGTCTACTTTGCACTGGGCCAGATCCGGGTACTGGGTGGCACTGTGGTTGCCCCAGATGATCATGCTGTCGACGTCAGTGACGTGCTTGCCAGTTTTCTGAGCCAGCTGCGTCAGCGCGCGGTTGTGGTCCAGACGCGTCATGGCGGTGAACTGACCTGCGTCCAGGTCCGGTGCGTTGCAAGAAGCAATCAGCGCGTTGGTGTTGGCCGGGTTACCGACCACCAGCACTTTCACGTCACGGCTAGCGTGGTCGTTCAGTGCTTTGCCTTGTACAGAGAAGATCGCGGCGTTGGCTTCCAGCAGATCTTTACGCTCCATACCCGGGCCACGCGGACGTGCACCTACCAACAGGGCGAAATCGGCATCTTTAAAGGCAACGTTCGGGTCGTCGGTGGCAACGATGTCTTGCACCAGCGGGAACGCACAGTCGTTAACTTCCATCACGACGCCGTTCAGCGCGTCCATCGCTTGAGGAATTTCGAGAAGCTGGAGAATGACAGGCTGATCCGGCCCTAGCATGTCGCCAGCGGCAATACGGAAAATAAGAGAGTAGCTGATCTGGCCGGCACCGCCGGTAATCGCAATACGTACTGGATCTTTCATCATTGCTCCTTGATGGTTCGCCTAATGGAGGTTCGCCTGGTAAAGAATAGCGCCATGATGGTATGCCCAGACGCTCAAAAACTCAATCAGACATGAGACTACTACCCATTCGCGCGCGGGCTTGGTACTCGCTGAAAACGGCCAGTTACGCTATGGTGTGACGGGCTGCGGGACCTTCCTTACCGCGCTATGTACCTTTTGTCATCCTATTTGGAACAGTGACTTCCCATGCGACGAATTCCCCCCTCTTACGCGCTGGCTAGCCTGCTGGTGCTGGCGTTAGTGGTATGGCTGGCCGTTGGCGATTTTCAGCAGTTTCAATCTTCACCTACTGAAAGCACAGCAGAGCAAGCCGAGGCTCTCCCCCGCGTCGAGGTAAGCACTCAGCAGAGCACGCCTTATATTCCCCAGCAGGTGCTACAGGGCCAGCTCACCGCTGAGCGTGAGACGGTGCTGCGTGCCAACGTCGCCGGTTACGTCGCAGAGAAGCCGATTGAGCAAGGAGAAAGCGTGCGCCAGGGCGAAACGCTACTCGTGCTGGATAACGATGCCCTGCCCGAGCGTTTACAGCAGGCCAGAGATGAACTAGCACTGGCCGAAGCCGAGTACGCCGGTGCCCAGAACCTGCGCCGTCGTGAGCTGATTTCCCAACCGGAGCTACTGCGCTTACAGAGCGCGCTCAGCGCCAGCGCTGCCCAAGTAGCGCAGCTAGAGAAACAGCTCCAAGACACCCGGCCCACTGCCCCATTTGAAGGCGTACTAGACCGCGTACAGGTGGAGCTCGGTGACCTACTACAGCCTGGCGAAGAGTGGGCGCGCTTGATTGATGATCGCCGCCTAACCGGTACCGCCTGGGTGTCACAGCAGCAGATAGGTGCCTTAAGCGTGGGGTTACCCGTGACGGCCCGTCTACTTAACGGTGGATCGCTCGCTGGCGAAGTGAGCTATATCAGCAGCCGCGCAGAAGAAGCGACCCGTACGTTCTATATCGAAGTAGCGCTCGATAACCCCGAGCGACTGCGCTTAGCGGGAGGCAGTGCAGAGTTCACGATCACATTGCCACCCCGCCAGGTGCATACCCTCTCGCCTGCGTTATTCAGCCTTGATGAGCGCGGCCAGTTAGCCATCAAGCATTTGGATGACGAGGATCGTGTCGTGCAAACCGCCGTTGAGCTGGTGAGCGCCGATACCCAGCGCGCCTATGTCAGCGGCCTGCCCGACCCGGTCACCCTCATTACGTTAGGGGCTGGCTTGGTGAGTCCTGGTGAAGCAGTAACCCCCGTGCCTGCCCAGGAAGGTGGACATGCGCCAGTTAATTAATGCCGCCCTCACCCATACGCGTACCACCCTGCTGCTACTGGTGGGGCTATTGCTGGCAGGCACTGCCGCATGGCAGATGATCCCCAAAGAGGCCAACCCGGACGTTACGATTCCGATTATTTACGTCGCGCTCGCCCTGGAGGGCGTGAGCCCTGAAGATGGCGAGCGGCTGTTGGTTCGCCCCATGGAGCAGGAGCTGCGGGGCATTGAAGGGCTGCGTAAATTCACCGCGCAGTCCAGCGAAGGGCATGGGTCGGTAACGCTGGAGTTCGACCCTGGTTTTGACCCAGACACCGCGCTTGCCGATGTGCGCGAGCGCGTGGATATTGCCCGCAGCAGCCTGCCGGATGAAGCCGAAGAACCTCGGGTGATGGAGGTGAATGTCTCCGAGTTTCCCGTTCTGAGTATCGGCCTCTCCGGCGAGCTGGATACCCGCGAGCGCATGACGATTGCCCGGCGGCTGAAAGAGGAAATCGAAGGCATCGCCGACGTGCTCGAAGTGGATATTGCGGGGGAGCGGGAGGATCTTTTAGAAATCGTTGTCGACCCGCTGGTGCTGGAGAGCTATGGCGTCGATTTCGATACCCTGTTTAATCAAATTTCTCGCAATAACCGTTTGGTGGCAGCAGGCAGCCTGGACACCGGCGCGGGGCGGCTGGCGCTCAAAGTACCCGGCATTATCGAGTCGTTAAACGATGTGATGAACATGCCGGTGAAGGTTGAGGGTGATCAAGTGGTCACCTTTGGCGACGTGGCCTGGATTCACCCCACCTATAAAGAGGCCGAAGGGTTCGCCCGCATTGATGGCCAGCCCGCCGTGGTGCTGGAGATCTCCAAGCGCGCCGGGGCCAATATCATCGCTACCATTGAAGCGGTGCGCGCGACCTTTGCCCAGGCGGAAGGCCTGCTGCCGGAGCAGCTGCGCGTGACGACTATCTTGGATGAATCCGTGACCGTGCAAAACATGCTCTCGGAGCTGCTCAATAACGTGTTGACCGCCGTGGTGCTGGTATTGATTGTGGTGGTGGCCGTGATGGGCTGGCGAATGGCGCTGCTGGTGGGGCTGACGATTCCGGGGGCATTTCTCACCGGCATTCTGCTGGTGTGGGCGTTTGGTTTTACGCTCAATATCGTCGTGCTGTTTGCGCTGATTCTCGTGGCGGGCATGCTGGTGGATGGAGCCATCGTCGTCAGCGAGCTGGCGGACCGTTACCTGCACGAAGGCCAAGCACCGCATCAGGCGTGGCTCAACGCGGCCTCGCGCATGAGCTGGCCGGTCATTGCCTCCACGGCCACGACACTCGCAGTTTTCATCCCGCTGCTGTTCTGGCCAGGCGTCGTGGGCCAGTTTATGAAGTACCTGCCTGCCACGGTGATTCTGTGTTTGCTAGCCTCGCTAGCCATGGCGCTGGTGTTTCTGCCTACCCTCGGCCGCCTGTTCACCCGTACCTCCCACGCTAGCGGCACCGGGCCCATCGATGAAAGCACGGCGCTGGGCCGCGGGTATCGCCGGATATTGAGCCGCCTGCTGCTGCATCCGGCCTGGGTACTGCTATTTGCGGTACTGCTGATTGCCCTGCTGTACACCGGCTATGCGCGCTTCAACCATGGCGTGGACTTCTTCCCCAGCGTCGAGCCCGATAGCGCTCAGGTGCTGGTGCGCGCCCGTGGTGACTTTTCAGCGGAAGAGACCGATGCCATTTTGCAGCGCGTGGAGCAACGCCTTGGGGGTCTGGGCGAAGTGGAAGCCCTTTATGCACGCTCTTATGCCGTGCCCGACCAGCAGATGGGCAGCGATGTGATTGGCATGCTGCAGTTCCAGTTTATCGACTGGTACCAGCGCCGCCCTGCCCGCACTATTCTGGCGGATATGGCCGAGCGTACTCAGGATATCCCGGGTATTACCTTGGAATTCCAAGAGCAGGAGATGGGCCCCGGCGGTGGTAAACCGATTGTGCTGGAAGTCAGCGCGACGGATCCAGAGGTTGCCGATGCGGGGGTCGACCAACTGACCGCCATGATGCGCCAACTGGGCGGATTCACCGATATTCAAGATAATCGTAGCCTGCCGGGTGTGGAGTGGCAGGTGAACGTGGATCGTGAAGCCGCTGCACGCATGGGAACCGACATCACCACGATTGGCAGCGCCGTTCAGCTGCTCACCACAGGGCTTCAGGTCGCCTCTTATCGTCCTCCCACGGTGAACGATGAAGTGGATATTCGCGTTCGCCTGCCGGAAAACTGGCGTACATTGGACCAGCTTGAGCGTTTGACGATTAACACCCCACGGGGTCAGGTGCCGATTTCGCACTTTGTGGAGATCACTCCTGCGCCGAAAGTGGGCACGCTCAATCGTATTGATGGCCGCCGTGCTATTACGGTGGAAGCTGACTTAACGCCAGGCTTCTTAGCGGATGAGCGACTGCGCGCGCTACTAGACGCCGGCCAAGACCAACTGCCCGACGGGCTGATGGTGAACGTAGCCGGTGAACAGGAGGATCAGCAGGAGTCGATGCAGTTCTTGGTCAGCGCCTTCTTAATTGCGATTGGCTTGATGGCGCTGATTCTGGTGACGCAGTTCAATAGCTATTACCAAGCGGCGCTGGTGCTCTCGGCGATTGTGTTCTCCACCGCGGGAGTGTTGATGGGGCTTCTGATCACCGGCCAAGCGTTTGGCATTGTCATGGTGGGCATGGGGGTCATCGCTCTGGCGGGCATTGTGGTGAACAACAATATCGTGCTGATCGATACCTATAACGAGCTACGCGCCGACGGCATGGCACCCGCGCAAGCGGCACTGGAAGCAGGCTGTTTACGCCTGCGGCCCGTGCTGCTCACAGCCATTACCACGGTGCTAGGTTTGATGCCGATGGTCTTAGGGGTGAACGTTAACCTCTTCGCCCCCGCGCTCGGGTTTAACGCCCCTTCCGCCCAATGGTGGACCCAAATGTCCAGCGCGATTGCCGGCGGCCTCACCTTCGCTACTGCCCTCACCCTACTGCTCACCCCCTGCATGTTGGTAATTGGTGGCAAGTTAAGGAGAAACGGCTAGCCGCGTAGCAACAGCTCAGCCCAGGCGGCTACTCGCCGCCCTCGCGGGTGCCTCTTTCACTCGTTGCTCTCGCTCTTTCGTTACACCGCGCTACGGAGGCACGATACTTAAGGTGGCCACCCCGTAGCGCGGCGTAAGCAGAGCGCACCCGCGAAGCACCCCGCTAGGGGTGCCGAAGGCGGCAGTGAGATTGAATAATTCACTTTGACCCCATCCAGGCGGCTATCCGCCGCCCCCGCGGGTGCCTCTTTCGCTCGTTGCTCTCGCTCTTTCGTTACGCCGCGCTACGGGTATGTGCGATTGCCCCGTGTTGATAGGTATCACGATACTTGAAGTGGGCACCCGTAGCGAGGCGTAAGCGATAGCGCACCCGCGAAGCACCCAGCCAGGGGTGCTGAAGGTGGCAATGAGGTTTAAGGATTCAAGGTGGCCGAATCCAGGCGGCTAGTCGCCGCCTCCGCGGGTGCCTCATTTGCTCGTTGCCTCGCAAGATTCGTTACGCCGCGCTACGGGGCACGATACTTAAAGTAGGCTCATCTGTAGCGCGGCGTAAGCGATAGCGCACCCGCGAAGCACCCCGCTAGGGGTGCCGAAGGTGGCAATGAGATTGAATGATTCACAGTGGCCGAATCCAGGCGGCTAATCGCCGCCTCCGCGGGTGCCTCTTTCGCTCGTTGCTCTCGCTCTTTCGTTACGCCGCGCTACGGGTATGTGCGATTGATAGGTATCACGGTACTTGAAGTGGGCACCCGTAGCGCGGCGTAAGCGGAGCGCACCCGCGAAGCACCCCGCTAGGGGTGCCTAAGGTGGCGCTGGACAAGAGTGATGGGAGTAATTAGGGGTAAACGCTGGCAATAAAAAAGCAGCGCGAATAAGCGCTGCTTTTTAAAATAGTTAAGCCGGGGACTTCATTTGCTGAGGGCTGTGGGCTGCGTGTAGCCGGGCGATGAGCTGGTCTTCTAGCGCAAAGCGTTGGGTAAGGCCTTTGGCGAGACGGTCGATCCAGGCAGGAAGGCGCGCTAGGTTTTGCTGGCAGCGCACGGGGGATGCGAAGTCTTCGTCAAACTCCAGCACCATGGCTGTGGACATTTCCAGACGCTCTAACAGTTTCGCGGCGATATGCAGCGCGCTTTCGTCATCAAAGGCTTTGGCTTCTTCCGCTAGCTGCGGGTAAACCTCAAAGTGACCGGCACTGATATAGTCCATCAGCAGTTCGCTGAAGGTATCAATACGTGCTTTGCTCACGGCTTCCAGCTCCGCATCGCAGGCTTCTTTTAGCTCAATAAAGCTCACCAGCAGCGCACGGCGTTGATCAAGCCAGCGGTCAATTAGGCTGTGCACGCCTCCCCAGCGCTCCAGGGCATTTTTGCAATCTTCGAGCATGGGGCTTTCTCCTTGCAGATAGCCGCCTTGAACAGGGCTAGACTCGCCTTTCCTTCTACCTCTGTCAATCCTGGCGGGTATGGTTTCCTTGATACTGAATAGTGCGCCGTCAATAGTCAACGCTGACATTAGGCAACCGGTCAACGGCCGGCTGCCTAATGTCCATCCTAACGCTTAACCGCGAGCCATAAAATACGCAATGGCACCAATGCGAGCACTAAGAAGCCAATCAGCGTCCATGCGGGAAGCGAGAGTCCTAACAGCATAAAGTCGATCTCAGCGCACTCTCCCGAACCGGTAAGCACCATGGCAACGACATCCTGCATCGGCAAGATATCCATCATGTAATCCAGCCCTGGACCGCAGCTGGGCACTTCGTCTGCCGGTAAGCCCTGTAGCCATACATGACGTCCGGCGATAAACGCACCGGTGCCTACCGCTGCCAAGCCAAGCAGGCCATAAATGCCTCTGCCTACGCCACCCTTGGGGTTATGAATGGCGGCGACGGCCAGCACCAAGCCCGCAGCAATGACCGCTACCCGCTGAAAAATACACAGCGGGCAGGGTTCTAAACCAACGATATGCTCCAAGCTCAGCGCTACGGACATCATGAGTACGCAAAACGCGACACCGGCGAGCGCTGCCGGGCGAATAGCTGACGCTGTCATTGAACATCCTCTGATGGCAGTGCAGATAGCGCCCGGGACTCACGCGCCTTAGTGAAATAGCTCTCTAAAAACTCGCTAAAGCTCTCTTGGTCAGCGGCTTCAATATCTTGCTGCTGCTGATGAGAGGTGTCGATCAGCTGGGCAAGCAACGCTTCGCGGGAACGCAGCATGGGCGTGGCTTTTAGCTTGTCGGCTTGGGCCTGCGCCATGGTCAGCAGCGTATCGCTTAAGGAACCATTACCTTCCTGCAGGCGCGCCAGCATCTGTGCTGATGGTGTCAGCGAAGGATCTGTCAAACGCGGCGCCAGCTCGTTAAGCGCAGCCGCGTGGGGCTCCCCTTCTTCAACCGCATCTAACAGGCGAGCTACTTCTGCCATCTCTGCAAAGATTTGCTCGCCCCATTCAGGCAGCGTCACCGATTCTCCGTTGCGAGTGAGGCGCAGCTCCGGGTCACGGCCACGCTCCACCACTAAACGGCGGTTGTCGTCTAAGCGGTCGCACTCTTCATCGGAAATCCAGGGGCTGTCGCTGAGCAGACACCACATCAGGAACGTATCCACAAAGCGCATCTGGGTTTCGGTCACGCCGAGCGGATCGAACGGGTTAAGGTCCAGGCAGCGCACTTCGATGTACTCGACGCCGCGGGCTTCCAGCGCTTGGCTTGGCGTCTCGTTGTGCTTGGCTACGCGCTTGGGCCGAATATCGCTGTAGTACTCGTTTTCGATCTGCAGGATATTAGCGTTCAGCTGTTGCCATTCGTCTCCATTTCTTACGCCCAGCGCTTCGTAGTCCGGCCAGGGAGTGGAAATGGCATGGCGCAGCGTGTTGACGTAGTTCGACAGCGAGTTAAAGCAGATTTTAAGCTGCGACTGCACCTTGTTCTGATAGCCCAGATCCGACATGCGCAGCGTGGTGGCATAAGGCGCGTAGTAGGTGTCGTCGCTGAGCGGCTGCAGTTTATCCGGCACTTGGCCGTTGGGCAGGAAGCTTTTGTCTATCGCAGGAGACGCGCCAAACAGGTAAAGCAGCAGCCAGCTATGGCGGCGGAAGTGGCGGATCATCCCGAAGTAACGCGTCGAACGGTAGTCGTTAAAGGGAATATTGGTGGCTTTTTCCATTTCCCGCAGGGCGTGCCACATATCTTCCGGTAGCGACACGTTGTAATGCACTCCAGCGATGGCCTGCATAATACGCCCGTAGCGCATATCCAGCCCTTTACGGTAGACATGCTTCATGGTGCCCACGTTGGAGCTGCCGTAATCCGCAATCGGCACACTATCGTTACCTGAAAGCCGCGAGGGCATGCTACCCGGCCAGATCCACTCGTTTTCCAAGTGGTGATAGGTAAAGGTGTGCAGGTCGGATAAAAAGGCCAATGCCTCTTTGGGCTCAGAGTAGACCGGGGTGATGTACTCCAGCAGCGCTTCAGAGTAATCGGTGGTGATATGCGGATGCGTCAGCTTTGACCCCAGCGCTTTAGGGTGAGCTGTTTGGGCAATATGGCCATTAGCATCGACCCGCAGCCCCTCTTTCTCTAGCCCGCGACGCAAACGCCCTAAACGCCCTAGTCGCGCGCTCGGCAGCAGCCTCTCAACCTGAGCGGTGAGCGAAGATGGCACAGTGAGTGGTTCAGACAAGGTGAACACTCCTTGTTAGTAAGGCCTGCGTTAAGCAGGCCTTGTTGAAATCAGCTGGCATCGCCATAACCATTACCCTGCTTTCTAATCGAGAATAGACAGCAGGATATGGCGGCAATGGTTAAATATTCAAGACACGCGACTATTTGCCCCGCTTCGCTTTCATTAGAGCAGCGCCAAGCGCACCCATGGGAGCAGGGGCTTCGCTCTGCTGACTGCCCTGGCGCTGCCCGCCTTGGCGCTGGCTGCGAGCGGGTTTGCGCGGCGCTGCCGAGTCCGTACTGCCCGTTGCGTCAGGCTGTTCCGGCTCGTCATCTAAGCGCATCGAGAGCCCTACCCGCTTACGCGGGATGTCCACGCTCATCACTTTGACCGTGACGATATCGCCCGCTTTTACCACGCTGCGCGGGTCATCAATAAAGCGGTCGGATAGTGCGGAGATATGCACGAGGCCATCTTGGTGAACGCCGATATCCACAAACGCACCAAAGTGGGTCACGTTGGTGACAGTGCCTTCCAGCACCATGCTGAGTTTGAGGTCTTTGAGGGTTTCAACGCCCTCGCGGAATTCGGCAGCCTTAAACTCAGGGCGCGGGTCACGGCCGGGCTTATCCAGCTCTTTGAGGATGTCGCTCACGGTGGGCACACCAAAACGCTCATCGGCGAAATCGGCGGGTTTGAGCGCCCTCAGCGTGGCACTATCGCCAATTAGCCCTTTCACATCGCGGCTGTTCTGCTTGGCGATACGCTCCACCAGCGTATACGCCTCCGGGTGAACGGCGCTGGCATCCAGCGGGTTCTCGGCATTGCTGATACGCAAAAAGCCTGCGCACTGCTCGAAGGTTTTCGGGCCAAGGCGGCTCACTTCGAGCAGTTCTTTACGGCTCTTAAACGCCCCCTGCAGGTTGCGCTGAGCGACGATATTTTCGGCGATGGCGGCGCTTAACCCTGCCACACGAGAAAGCAGCGCGCTGGAGGCCGTGTTGAGATCCACACCTACGGCGTTAACACAATCCTCAATCACGGCTTCCAGGCTGCGTGAGAGCTGCACTTGGGAAACATCGTGCTGGTACTGGCCCACACCAATGGATTTGGGCTCAATCTTCACCAGCTCGGCCAAGGGATCTTGCAAGCGACGAGCGATGGAGACAGCGCCGCGAATCGTCACGTCCAGATCGGGCAGCTCGCGGGAAGCGTACTCTGAGGCCGAGTAAACAGAAGCGCCCGCCTCCGAGACCATCACCTTGCTGGCACGGTGCTCCGGTGCCAGCGCTTTAATCAGTTCCCCTGCCAGCTTGTCGGTTTCGCGGCTGGCGGTGCCGTTACCTACCGCAATCAGCTCCACGCCGTGCTGCTTCACGAGCTTGGCCAGCACGTTAAGCGACTCATCCCAGCGGTTTTGCGGCGCGTGGGGGTAGATCGTTGCTTGGTCAATAAACTGGCCGGTGGCGTCGATCACCGCTACTTTACAGCCAGTGCGCAGGCCGGGGTCTAATGCCAACGTGACTTTTTGCCCGGCAGGCGCGGCCAGTAGCAGGTCTTTTAGGTTGGCGGCAAATACGTCGATGGCGGTTTGCTCGGCGTGTTCGCGCAGGCGACCCAGCAGTTCGGTTTCCAGCGCGGTGTAAAGCTTCACGCGCCAGGTCCAGCGCACCACTTCGCTTAACCATTTATCCGCCGCGCGACCTTCATCGCTAATACCCACTTGCTTGGCAATCGCCACTTGAGCGGGGTGAATGGGGGCGTCATTTTCGCCCGGTAAGCGGATCGCTAGGCTCAAGATGCCTTCGTTGCGGCCACGGAACATGGCCAGCGCCCGGTGCGACGGTACTTTCGCCAGCTTTTCATCGTGTTCAAAATAGTCGGAGAACTTAGCGCCCTCCTGCTGTTTGCCATCCAGGACGCGGGCACTCAGCTCGCCTTCTTGCCATAGCCGCTCGCGCAGTTGACCAATCAGCTCGGGGTCTTCTGCAAAGCGCTCCATCAAAATCTGCTTGGCGCCATCGAGTGCCGCCTTGGCATCTTCAATAGCGGGAATATCCCCTTCGGCTTCACGCAGGTATTGGGCGGCTTCGCTTTCGGGGTCAAGCGTTGGGTTCGCTAACAGTGCATCGGCCAGCGGCTCAAGCCCCGCTTCACGGGCAATTTGGGCTTTGGTGCGGCGCTTTTTCTTGAAGGGGAGGTATAAATCTTCCAAGCGCTGCTTGGTGTCTGCGGCTTGAATGGTCGCTTTGAGTGCGGGGTCCAACTTGCCCTGCTCATCGATGGCGGTAAGTACCGCTTCGCGGCGCTCTTCAAGCTCGCGCAGGTAGCGCAGACGCTCATCAAGCTGGCGAAGCTGCGTATCATCCAGCGCGCCAGTAACTTCTTTACGGTAACGGGCAATAAAAGGAACGGTAGCGCCCCCATCCAGAAGCTCTACCGTTGCGGCGACCTGTTCAGGCCGAACGTTTAGCTCATCGGCTAAGCGTGCAGTAATGCGTTGTTTGACATCCATAACGTGCAACTAACTCATGCAGCATTCGAGGTGCCGACAAGGTACCACAAACCACCTAGGCTGGCATGAATTGCCCTTCTCCCCCACCGTTAGGCGGGCACAAAGCGCAGCGCAACGCCGTTATTACACCAACGCAGCCCGGTGGGTTCTGGGCCGTCTTCAAACACGTGGCCCTGGTGGCCGCCACAGCGGGCGCAGTGGTATTCGGTGCGCGGCCACACCAGTTTGAAGTCCAGTTTAGTGAGCAAGTGACCTTCCACGTGCTCAAAAAAGCTCGGCCAGCCGGTGCCGGAGTCGTACTTCATGGCGCTGGTGAACAGCAGCAAATCGCAGCCTGCGCAGTGGTATGCGCCTTCATCGTATTGCTTATCCAAGGGGCTTGAGAACGCTGCCTCGGTTCCCTCTTGGCGCAGTACGTAAAACGCTTCATCGGATAGGCGCTCGCGCCATTCATCTTCACTCAGCTCTAGTTTTTCTAAATCTGGGGCGGCCTCAAGATCAAGGCGCGGAAAGCCAAATGAGACACCCGGCAACACACCCGCTAATCCGGTTAACCCGGCTAAGCCTAAAAAGTGACGACGTTTCATTGGCGTAACTCCCATCGACAACGGTTGGATAGTAAAGAGAAACAAGCAGATATGAAAAAGGGACAGTGCCGTGGCGCTGTCCCTTTCTGACTACTTAGTTGTCCGTACGTTCGACAACTTACACTGGGGTGTAAAAATTATGTCAATTGCACGCCTGCGGTGCAGATGGTTTCATTGATGGCTTCGTTAACACCTTCAAATGCCTTAACTTTACCCTTACACCTGGGTGGCAGCTCCACTGTCGCTGGTATTTTTCCGCCCGTCCTAGCGACGCCACCCTCGATCATCCCAAAAGGGACGCTTAGCCTCTTTGCGAACCGCTTCGCGGCTAATACCGATGTCTTTGAGCAGGTCGTCGCTTAAGTGCTGGAGCGCATAGCGCTCCCGACGAAGCTGACGCCAACGTGCGAATCGGACACGCCAGGGTGTACGGCATACCGATAAACCGTCGGCCTGCTTTTGCTTCTGAGACTTAGGTTTAGCGAGTTGTTGGGGGGAATCTTGCACGCAAGTCAATGTGCGCTCCATGTCGATATCTCCTTCAGAGTGTTGGAAGAAGTATCAAAGAGGGCCTAAAATCAATCCAACGAATACTTCTTATAATCAACATCAATCAGATTGATACCTAATGGCCACGCTACCTACTATCGATCACGAACTGCTGCGTACATTTGTTGCGATTGTCGACCAGGGCGGCTTTACAAGCGCCGCACAGGTGGTCAACCGCACGCAATCGGCGGTGAGCATGCAGATGAAGCGCCTGGAAGAGGACGTCATTCAGCGCCCCCTTTTCGTACGCCAAAACCGGCAGCTGCTACTGACCAGCGAGGGGCATACTCTGCTGGGCTATGCGCGCAAGATTCTTTCGCTGCAAGGTGAAGCACTGACCCTGCTGCGCCAACCCGACATGGTAGGCCGTGTGCGCTTAGGGGTGCCGGACGACTATGTCATGCGTTTTCTGCCCGGCATTTTGAAGACGTTCTCACAGGCATGGCCACTGGTGGATGTTGAAGTACACTGCGCACCCTCGTCGGTGCTCTCACAACAGCCCCCCGACAGCCTGGATTTAATTATTATGACACGCGAGGTCGGCGATGAGGTCGGTACGTTGCTGAGACGTGAGCCTACCGTATGGGTCTCAGCCGCCGACCACGCCACCCATCTGCAAGCGACTGTGCCGTTGGCCATGTTCGAGGCCCCTTGCTTCTGTCGTCGCCACGCCTGCAACGCTTTGGACCGAGCTGGCAAGACGTATCGCGTAGCCTACAGTAGCCCCAGCTTGGCGACGTTACAGGCAGTGGTGGGTGCTGGGCTGGCAGTCTCCGCATGGATGCAGAGCCTGGTTACCCCCGACATGTTGATTCTTGGCAAGCAAGAGGGGTACCCCACCCTGCCCGAGGCTTCCATCGTGCTACAACGCACCTCTAACACGCAGTCACCTATCATCGATAGCTTGGCAGAGCATATTGCTGAAGGGTTTCGTTGATGGAAGAGCGTACCGTCCGGTAGTGGGCCTTGTGCTGGGGCTAAACGCAAAAAGGGAGGGTGCTTAGCACCCTCCCTTTTTTGCGATGAAACAGCGAGTATCAGGTCAATTGCGGGCCGGCTTTGATGATCGCTTCGTTGACGCCTTCAAACTTCTTGAAGTTATCCACGAACTTGGTGGCCAGTTCCTGCAGGTGACGGTCATAAGCGTCACGGTCTGCCCAGGTTTCACGCGGGTTGAGCAGGCTGGAGTCTACGCCCGGAACCGCTACCGGTACGTCGAGGTTCAGACCTTCAATGTGCTGAGTTTCTACATCGCGCAGAATGCCTGACTGAATGGCACTGATAATGGCGCGAGTGGTCGGGATAGAGAAGCGTGAGCCGCCTTCACCGTACGCACCGCCGGTCCAGCCAGTGTTGACCAGGTAAACCTGGGCATCTTTCTTCGCTACGCGCTTGATCAGGAGGTCGGCGTATTCACGCGCCGGACGCGGGAAGAACGGAGCGCCGAAACAGGTAGAGAACGTCGCCGCCAAGCCTTCTGAAGAGCCCATTTCGGTGGAGCCGACTTTCGCGGTGTAGCCTGACAGGAAGTGGTAAGCCGCGGCTTCTTTGGAAAGCACGGAGACCGGCGGCAAAACGCCAGACATATCGCAGGTCAGGAAGACGATGGCATTCGGCTCGCCTGCTAGGTTTTCTGCGACGCGCTTCTCAACGTGCTCCAGCGGGTAGGCAGCACGAGAGTTCTGCGTCAGGCTGTCGTCGGCGTAATCCGGCTCGCGGCGGTCGTCGAGTACGACGTTTTCCAGCACGGTGCCAAACTTGATCGCGTTCCAGATGACCGGCTCGTTCTTCTCAGAAAGGTCGATGCACTTAGCGTAGCAGCCGCCTTCCATGTTGAAGACAATGCCGTCGCCCCAGGCGTGCTCGTCATCACCAATCAAGAAGCGCGCTTGGTCAGCAGACAGCGTGGTTTTACCGGTGCCAGAGAGGCCGAAGAACAGGCAGGTTTCGCCATCTTCGCCCACGTTGGCCGAACAGTGCATCGGCAGCACGTCAGAAGCGGGCAGCAGGAAGTTCTGTACGGAGAACATGGCTTTTTTCATTTCGCCTGCGTAGCGCATGCCAGCGATCAGCACTTTGCGCTCGGCGAAATTGATGATTACACAACCATCGGAGTTGGTGCCGTCGCGGTTCGGGTCACACTCAAAGCCTGCAGCGTTAAGAATGGTCCACTCTTCTTTGGCCGCTTGGTTGTAGGCCTGAGGGCGTACAAACATGGTGCGTCCAAACAGGTTCTGCCAGGCCGTTTCAGTGGTTACACGTACCGGCAGGTAGTGAGTAGCATCGCTGCCGACATGCAATTCAGAGACAAAGTGCTCGCCGCCGCCCAGGTGGTCTTCCACACGCGCCCACAGTGCGGAAAATTTATCAGCATCAAAAGGACGGTTAACGCTGCCCCAATCAATGCTGTCACGGGTGGAGGGCTCATCGACAATATAACGATCTTTCGGTGAACGCCCAGTGCGCAGGCCGGTGTTCACCACCAGAGCACCATTGGCGGACAGGCGGCCTTCACCACGGGCCACGGCGCGCTCGATCAGTTCGGCGCTGCTGAGATTAACGTGGGCTTGGGGAGCGGCTTGAGTCGTGGTCATGTCGATTCCTGGGTCTCTAATTTACCGGGCGTCACCGACGCCTTGAGAAATCATCCTAACGGCTGGCATCGTGTTCACAGCTAGCTAGGTGCGCTGAAGTCCGGCGCATTATGGCAAAAAGAAAGCCCCCGGGAAACGGGGGCTTTGACCAAATATCTTGTAGTTAAACTACTACAATGACACTACATTTTGTGTTGCAGCGCAGT
Organism: Vreelandella lutescens; assembly: GCF_014640815.1. GTDB lineage: Bacteria > Pseudomonadota > Gammaproteobacteria > Pseudomonadales > Halomonadaceae > Vreelandella > Vreelandella lutescens. The sequence continues at coordinate 24,260 of NZ_BMHM01000011.1, forward strand.
ATTTTTTCAAACACCTGTTTGGCTTTTCGCCGTCAAGCGTTACAGGGTGTGGGGTACAGCCGCCCGCCCAAAAAGCACGTGGGGCAAGCGCCGACTACACATTCAGTGAATCACTGGCGGCGGCGCGCCTGGGTCTTCCAACAAAATTTCAATATCCGCTGCGGTGTAGTGATATTTCGTATGACAAAAGTGGCATTGTGTATCGATTGCGCCCTGTTCACGCAGAATATCCAGCAGTTCTTCCTTGCCCAGCGTATACAGCGCGTGGCTCATTCGCTCCCGTGAACAGGTGCAGCCAAAGCGCAGCGCTTTAGGCTCAAAGACTCGCACGGTCTCTTCATGATAGAGACGATACAGCACCTCGCGCTGCTCTAAGCCCAGAAGCTCCTCGGTTTTGATCGTATCGGCCAGGTGCACGCTGCGCTCCCAGGCGTCGACATCTTGGTTTTGCGATGCATCTGGCAGACGCTGGAGCAACAGCCCGCCCGCCCGTTCGCCATCGGCTGCCAGCCACAGCCGGGTAGGCAGCTGTTCAGACTGACCAAAGTATGCTTCAAGACAGCCGCTCAGGGTGTCGTGATCCAGCGCGACGATGCCCTGATAGCGGTGCCCTTCTTTAGGGTCGAGGGTAATCACGATTTGGCCATCCCCGACTAACTCGCGGAAGGCTGCGTGTTCACTGGGCAGTGCCGCCTCTTCAGCAATACGCGCAATCGCCCGCAGCTCGCCGCCGGGGTTAGATTCAGCCATGAGTAGCGCTAGCGGCCCTTGACCACGTACTTCAATACTGAGCGTGCCATCCAGTTTGATGGTATCGGTTAATAGCGCTACCGCTGCCAGCAGTTCACCCAACAGCTGGTTCACCGCTGGCGGGTAGGCATGGCGATCCAGCACTTCGTGGTAAGCCGTGCTGAGCGTCACAATTTCGCCACGCACGTTGGTGTCATCAAACAGGAAACGTTGGATTTGATCAGACATAAAAGGACCATAGGAGAAGGGGTGATAGGAGAGCGCAACGGGGTAAGCGGCTGCTTACTCCCCTTGATGGCGCTGGAATCGCTGGATATCGCGCCGCTGTTTCTTATCAGGGCGCTTGAGCGGGTGCTGCATGGCTTCGTTAGTTAATCGACGTGCTTCGGTTTCTTTGGCACGACGTTTAGCGCTCTCTTCGGTTTCCGCGTAAAGCTTACGCGCTTCTGGGGCACCTCGGCGCTGGTCGGATAGCGCGGTAACTTCCACCTCGAAGATATCCCAGCCTTGAGGTACGCGAATCAGCGCCCCAAGTTCTACCGTTTTACTGGTTTTCACTCGGGCACCGTCGTAATTCACCTTGCCGCCTTCAATGGCTTTTTTGGCTAGGGCGCGGGTTTTAAAAAACCGCGCTGCCCATAGCCACTTATCCAAGCGAACGCTGTCACTCATTCACGCTCTCCTAATGTGTGTGAGCCCAGGTAGGTGAACTCAAATATGTGAGCGTTGCCCTGGCAACTCTGCGGGTAGCAGTTGGGCAAATCGGTCTAGGGCGATAAATTCCTGTAGCTCTTTTTCGGGGCGCTGGCTGTCGGGCTGTTTAATCCCTAACAGATGCTTGATGCCAAACTCGCGAGCGCTCTCTAGCACCCGGGCATTGTCATCAATAAACAGGGTGCGGGTGGGGTCGAATGGCTCGCGTTCTTGCAGTGCAAACCAGAAGGCTTGCTCCTCTTTCGCAGCCCCCACGTCTTCTGATGAGATGATGGCGTCTAGGTAGTTTTCCAACCCCGTGAGCGGGAGTTTTAATGCAAGGCTTGCTCTGTCGGCATTCGTAGCAAGCACCACGCGGGGGTGAGCTTGCTTGAGCCATGTGAGGAAATCCAAAGCATCGCTGCGTAGCCCAATCAGGTGTTGCACTTCGCGCTTGAGGGCGACGATATCTACGTTCAGCTCGCGGCTCCAGTAGGCAAGGCTGTACCAGTTCAGCGTGCCTTGCTCACCCATAATGCGTGCTTTGAGCGCATCCTGGCTGGCTTGGTCTAGCTGGTGCAGCTCTACGTAGCGCCGCGGCAGATGCTCAAGCCAAAAGTGGCTGTCGAAGTGAAGGTCTAGCAGCGTGCCGTCCATGTCGAGTAGGACGGTATCGATCTCGCGCCAATCAATCATTGCCGCTCCAGTCTTAAAGAGTAAGCGTGCTATTGTAGCGTAACCCGTTTTTTGCAGCCACGGAGGCATGATGTCACGCGACGACACAGCAACAGGCGATACGCCAACTGGCTACCCGCGCAAGCCGCAAATCTTAGGCCGCCAGCGCGTCGCCCAAAGCCGTTTATTTCAAATTGAGTCACTGGATTTGCGCTTCTCTAATGGGGAAGAGCGACAGTTTGAGCGTTTGACGGGGGCTGATCGCGGTGCGGTGATGATTATTGCCATGCCCGACCCGGACCATGTGCTGCTCATTCGGGAGTATGCTGCGGGGTTTGAAGACTATGTACTGACCTTGCCAAAAGGGTTAGTCGACCCAGGCGAAGACATCATCACCGCCGCCAACCGCGAGCTGATGGAAGAGTGCGGCTTCGGCGCGCACCGCATTGAGCCGTTGGTGGAGCTGTCACTAGCGCCCAACTACATGCGCCACCGCATGCAGGTATTAATGGCAACGGACCTCTACCCCAAGCGCTTACCGGGTGACGAGCCCGAACCGCTGATTGTAGAGACTCACGCTATCGAAGAGCTACCTTCCCTGCTCCTGCGCGAAGACTTCCACGAAGCCCGCGCCATCGCTGCTCTTTACATTGCGCGGGATAAACTGCGCGACGAAAAGCGCCGTGGCGAGATGGATTTGCTCTGATACCTAGCCCTCGTACCGCTTTACTGTAAGAACTACAGCATTATTTACCTTTCACGCTTAAAGCCACCTTCGGCACCCCTGACGGGGTGCTTCGCGGGTGCGCTCCGCTTACACCGCGCTACGGGGTGGCCACCTTAAGTGTGGTCGAACCACGTAGCGCGGCGTAACCAATGAGCGAGATCAACGAGCGAATGAGGCACCCGCGGGGGCGGCGATGAGCCGCCTGGATTGGGCCACCGTAAATCATCACACCTGAGTGCCGCCTTCGGCACCCCTGCCGGGGTGCTTCGCGGGTGCGCTCCGCTTACGCCGCGCTACGGGGTGGCCACCTTAAATGTGGTAAAACCACGTAGCGCGGCGTAACGAATGAGCGAGAGCAACGAGCGAATGAGGCACCCGCGAGGGCGGCGATTAGCCGCCTGGATTTGGCCACCGTAAATCATTCAATCTCTGTGCCATCTTCAGCACCCCTGCCGGGGTGCTTCGCGGGTGCGCTATCGCTTACGCCGCGCCACGGGGTGGCCACCTTAAGTATGGTCGAACCACGTAGCGCGGCGTAACGAATCTTGCGAGGCACGAGCAAATGAGGCACCCGCGAGGGCGGCGATTAGCCGCCTGGATTTGGCCACCGTAAATCATTCAATCTCTGTGCCATCTTCAGCACCCCTGCCGGGGTGCTTCGCGGGTGCGCTATCGCTTACGCCGCGCCACGGGGTGGCCACCTTAAGTATGGTCGAACCACGTAGCGCGGCGTAACGAATCTTGCGAGGCACGAGCAAATGAGGCACCCGCGAGGGCGGCGATTAGCCGCCTGGATTTGGCCACCGTAAATCATTCAATCTCTGTGCCGCCTTCGGCACCCCTGTCGGGGTGCTTCGCGGGTGCGCTATCGCTTACGCCGCGCTACGGGGTGGCCACCTTAAGTGTGGTGGTACCACGTAGCGCGGCGTAACGAATGAGCGAGAGCAACGAGCGAGAGAGGCACCCGCGGGGGCGGCGATTAGCCGCCTGGATTTGGCCACCGTAAATCATTCAACTTTGGTGCCACCTTCGGCACCCCTACCGGGGTGCTTCGCGGGTGCGCTCCGCTTACACCGCGCTACGGGGTGGCCACCTTGAGTGTGGTCGAACCACGTAGCGCGGCGTAACGAGCGAATGAGGCACCCGCGAGGGCGGCGATGAGCCGCCTGGGTTTGGCCAACGTAAATCATCACACCTGAGTACCATCTTCGGCACCCCTACCGGGGTGCTTCGCGGGTGCGCTCCGCTTACACCGAGCTACGGGGTGGTCACCTTAAGTGTGGTCGAACCACGTAGCGCGGCGTAACGAATGAGCGAGAGCAACGAGCGAATGAGGCACCCGCGGGGGCGGCGATGAGCCGCCTGGATTTGGCCACCGTGAATCATTCAACTTTGGTGCCATCTTCAGCACCCCTGCCGGGGTGCTTCGCGGGTGCGCTATCGCTTACGCCGCGC
>NZ_BMHM01000012.1 GCF_014640815.1 Vreelandella lutescens
TACTGCGACCAGACCCCTTGGGTGTTATAGGGTCAAGCCTCACGGGCCATTAGTACACGTTAGCTCAACGCCTTGCAGCGCTTCCACACCGTGCCTATCAACCAGCTGGTCTCGCTGGGCCCTTTAGGAGACTCTAGGTCTCAGGGATGTCTCATCTTGAAGGGGGCTTCCCGCTTAGATGCTTTCAGCGGTTATCCCGTCCGACCATAGCTACCCGGCAATGCCACTGGCGTGACAACCGGAACACCAGAGGGTCGTCCACTCCGGTCCTCTCGTACTAGGAGCAGCTCTTCTCAAACATCCAACGCCCACGGCAGATAGGGACCGAACTGTCTCACGACGTTCTAAACCCAGCTCGCGTACCACTTTAAATGGCGAACAGCCATACCCTTGGGACCGACTTCAGCCCCAGGATGTGATGAGCCGACATCGAGGTGCCAAACACCGCCGTCGATGTGAACTCTTGGGCGGTATCAGCCTGTTATCCCCGGAGTACCTTTTATCCGTTGAGCGATGGCCCTTCCATACAGAACCACCGGATCACTAGAACCTGCTTTCGCACCTGCTCGACGTGTCTGTCTCGCAGTCAAGCACCCTTATGCTCTTGCACTCACTGCACGATGTCCGACCGTGCTGAGGGTACCTTCGTGCTCCTCCGTTACTCTTTGGGAGGAGACCGCCCCAGTCAAACTACCCACCACACACTGTCCTCGATCCGGATAACGGACCTGAGTGAGAACGCCAATGATGCCAGGCTGGTATTTCAAGGTTGGCTCCCTTCGAACTGGCGTCCGAAGTTCAAAGCCTCCCAGCTATCCTACACAGGCAACATCAGCGTCCAGTGTGAAGCTATAGTAAAGGTTCACGGGGTCTTTCCGTCTAGCCGCGGGTACACCGCATCTTCACGGCGATTTCAATTTCACTGAGTCTCGGGTGGAGACAGCGTGGCCATCATTACGCCATTCGTGCAGGTCGGAACTTACCCGACAAGGAATTTCGCTACCTTAGGACCGTTATAGTTACGGCCGCCGTTTACCGGGGCTTCAATCAAGAGCTTCGCCCGAGGGCTAACACCATCATTTAACCTTCCGGCACCGGGCAGGCGTCACACCCTATACGTCCGCTTGCGCGTTAGCAGAGTGCTGTGTTTTTACTAAACAGTTGCAGCCACCTGGTATCTTCGACCGGTTCGGGCTGAGGAAGCAAGTTCCCTTACCCTACGCCGGCGTGCCTTCTCCCGAAGTTACGGCACCATTTTGCCTAGTTCCTTCACCCGAGTTCTCTCAAGCGCCTTGGGATTCTCACCCTGACCACCTGTGTCGGTTTGGGGTACGGTCGCACATGATCTGAAGCTTAGAGGCTTTTCCTGGAAGCGTGGCATCAATGACTTCCGGACCGTGGTCCGTTCGTTTCGTGTCTCGGCCTTAGAGCATCCCGGATTTACCTAAGATGCAAGCCTACTCACTTTCACCAGGACAACCAACGCCTGGCTCACCTAGCCTTCTCCGTCCCCCCATCGCAATCATGTCCGGTACGGGAATATTGACCCGTTTCCCATCGACTACGCCTTTCGGCCTCGCCTTAGGGGCCGACTCACTCTGCTCCGATTAGCGTCGAACAGAAACCCTTGGTCTTCCGGCGAGGGAGTTTTTCACTCCCTTTATCGTTACTCATGTCAGCATTCGCACTCGTGATACCTCCAGCAGACTTCTCAATCCACCTTCATCGGCTTACACGACGCTCCTCTACCGCTCATCCATAGGATGAACCCGTAGCTTCGGTACCTGGTTTAGCCCCGTTACATCTTCCGCGCAGGCCGACTCGACTAGTGAGCTATTACGCTTTCTTTAAAGGATGGCTGCTTCTAAGCCAACCTCCTAGCTGTCTGAGCCTTCCCACATCGTTTCCCACTTAACCAGGATTTGGGGACCTTAGCTGACGGTCTGGGTTGTTTCCCTTTTCACGACGGACGTTAGCACCCGCCGTGTGTCTCCCACGCTCATACTCACCGGTATTCGGAGTTTGCCTCGGGTTGGTAAGTCGGGATGACCCCCTAGCCGAAACAGTGCTCTACCCCCGGCGGTAATACGTGAGGCGCTACCTAAATAGCTTTCGAGGAGAACCAGCTATCTCCGAGCTTGATTAGCCTTTCACTCCGATCCACAAGTCATCCAAATCTTTTTCAACAGATCCTGGTTCGGGCCTCCAGTTGATGTTACTCAACCTTCACCCTGCTCATGGATAGATCGCTCGGTTTCGGGTCTATATCCAGCGACTGTGTCGCCCAGTTAAGACTCGGTTTCCCTACGGCTCCCCTATACGGTTAACCTCGCCACTGAATATAAGTCGCTGACCCATTATACAAAAGGTACGCAGTCACAGAACAAGTCTGCTCCTACTGCTTGTACGCACACGGTTTCAGGATCTATTTCACTCCCCTCTCCGGGGTTCTTTTCGCCTTTCCCTCACGGTACTGGTTCACTATCGGTCAGTCAGGAGTATTTAGCCTTGGAGGATGGTCCCCCCGTCTTCAGTCAAGGTTTCTCGTGCCCCGACCTACTCGATTTCACATACGCAGATTTTCGACTACGGGGCTATCACCCGCTACGGCC
>NZ_BMHM01000013.1 GCF_014640815.1 Vreelandella lutescens
TCTGATCAGGTAATTCATTGTGAGCGCTTACCGCGAGGGATGATGCATCGTTTAAGGAGGTGATCCAGCCGCAGGTTCCCCTACGGCTACCTTGTTACGACTTCACCCCAGTCATGAACCACACCGTGGTGATCGCCCTCTTGCGTTAGGCTAACCACTTCTGGTGCAGTCCACTCCCATGGTGTGACGGGCGGTGTGTACAAGGCCCGGGAACGTATTCACCGTGACATTCTGATTCACGATTACTAGCGATTCCGACTTCACGGAGTCGAGTTGCAGACTCCGATCCGGACTGAGACCGGCTTTTCGGGATTAGCTCACTCTCGCGAGTTGGCAACCCTTTGTACCGGCCATTGTAGCACGTGTGTAGCCCTACTCGTAAGGGCCATGATGACTTGACGTCGTCCCCACCTTCCTCCGGTTTGTCACCGGCAGTCTCCTTAGAGTTCCCACCATTACGTGCTGGCAAATAAGGACAAGGGTTGCGCTCGTTACGGGACTTAACCCAACATTTCACAACACGAGCTGACGACAGCCATGCAGCACCTGTCTCTGCGTTCCCGAAGGCACCAAGTGATCTCTCACAAGTTCGCAGGATGTCAAGAGTAGGTAAGGTTCTTCGCGTTGCATCGAATTAAACCACATGCTCCACCGCTTGTGCGGGCCCCCGTCAATTCATTTGAGTTTTAACCTTGCGGCCGTACTCCCCAGGCGGTCGACTTATCGCGTTAACTTCGCCACAAAGTGCGCTAGGCACCCAACGGCTGGTCGACATCGTTTACGGCGTGGACTACCAGGGTATCTAATCCTGTTTGCTACCCACGCTTTCGCACCTCAGTGTCAGTGTCAGTCCAGAAGGCCGCCTTCGCCACTGGTATTCCTCCCGATCTCTACGCATTTCACCGCTACACCGGGAATTCTACCTTCCTCTCCTGCACTCTAGCTTGACAGTTCCGGATGCCGTTCCCAGGTTGAGCCCGGGGCTTTCACAACCGGCTTATCAAGCCACCTACGCGCGCTTTACGCCCAGTAATTCCGATTAACGCTTGCACCCTCCGTATTACCGCGGCTGCTGGCACGGAGTTAGCCGGTGCTTCTTCTGCGAGTGATGTCTTTCCTAGCGGGTATTAACCGCTAGGCGTTCTTCCTCGCTGAAAGTGCTTTACAACCCGAAGGCCTTCTTCACACACGCGGCATGGCTGGATCAGGCTTGCGCCCATTGTCCAATATTCCCCACTGCTGCCTCCCGTAGGAGTTCGGGCCGTGTCTCAGTCCCGATGTGGCTGATCATCCTCTCAGACCAGCTACGGATCGTCGCCTTGGTGAGCCTTTACCTCACCAACTAGCTAATCCGACATAGGCTCATCCAATAGCGGGAGCCGAAGCCCCCTTTCTCCCGTAGGACGTATGCGGTATTAGCCTGGGTTTCCCCAGGTTATCCCCCACTATCGGGCAGATTCCTATGCATTACTCACCCGTCCGCCGCTCGTCACCCAAGAAGCAAGCTTCTCTGTGCTACCGCTCGACTTGCATGTGTTAGGCCTGCCGCCAGCGTTCAATCTGAGCCATGATCAAACTCTTCAGTTTAAAATCAT
>NZ_BMHM01000014.1 GCF_014640815.1 Vreelandella lutescens
ACCACGTCTTTCATCGCCTCTGACTGCCTAGGCATCCACCGTGTGCGCTTAATTGCTTGACCCTATAACCCGAAGGAGTCTGGGGTTCGCAATAATAACGATTGCCGGATACGCTTGAGACGTATCACAAAACAATTACGTAAGAACGTTTTAAAACGTTCTTGTCAGCATGATATACATTGTTAAAGAGCAGCTGTTCAATGAACAGTGATAAGAAGACGCGTTACGTCGTGCTTATCAATGGTCACGAAACAATCACAAACGTCATTTACGATAACACCGTAAGATGATGGTGGAGCCAAGCGGGATCGAACCGCTGACCTCCTGCGTGCAAGGCAGGCGCTCTCCCAGCTGAGCTATGGCCCCATCGTTGCCATACAACCAGCCTCTTGTTCTCCATTACTGTGACACAGACAATGACGCACCGGCGTATAGCGTTATATACGAGGGGCGTTTTATGCTACACAACAGAAATTTGGTGGGTCTGGGCAGACTTGAACTGCCGACCTCACCCTTATCAGGGGTGCGCTCTAACCAACTGAGCTACAGACCCAAGAGGGGATCGTACGTAAACCGTTTGCTCTACTATCTGATCAGGTAATTCATTGTGAGCGCTTACCGCGAGGGATGATGCATCGTTTAAGGAGGTGATCCAGCCGCAGGTTCCCCTA